>CAWAGE010000007.1:0-2500653 GCA_963781695.1 uncultured Actinomycetota bacterium | reverse complement strand
CCGAGCGCCGACCCGGCGCGAACGTGCAGGTGAACGGCGGTGACCGGCCGGGACGGTGGCCCGTCGGCGGGACGGAGGCCCTCGGTCCGTCGGCCGGCCGCCGTCCTTGTGGGCGGCGCCCACGAGTGCTTGACTAGTGGAGATCGACGTAGAGGTCAAGCAGACGCCCCTACCCGGTGCTACGGAAAGCGGCGACTCCCGATGACGACGACCTCCGCTCACCAGCCGCCGCCAGCGGCCGACGACGCATGTCGGGCCGGGATCGACCTGCGACGCAGGCCACCCCGAACCGGATCGGGGCGCCACCACCGCCAGGCTGCTGGCCGAGCTGCACCGCACCGACGACGAGGCCGAGCGAAGGCGCTGCGTGCCGAGGTCGTGGTGCTCAACATGGGCGTGGCGCGCGCGATCGCGCACCGCTACCGGCAGCGAGGCCTGGCAGAGGACGACCTCGTGCAGGCGGCGTACGTCGGGCTGGTCAAGGCTGTCAACGGGTTCGACCCCTCCCACGAGCGCGACTTCCTGTCCTACGCCGTGCCGACGGTGACCGGCGAGGTGAAGCGCTACTTCCGAGACTTCGGCTGGTTCGTCCGTCCGCCTCGCCGGGTCCAGGAGCTGCAGGGCTCGATCGCCAAGACCTCCAGCGAGCTGACGCAGCGGCTGGGCCGCTCGCCGCGGCCCACCGAGGTCGCCGAGGCCCTGGGCACCGACGTCGAGTCGGTGATCGAGGCGCTGGCCGCCGACGGTGCGTTCACCCCCCGCCTCCCTCGACGTCCCGGTGGGCGACGACGGCGCTGCGACGCTCGGCGACCTGATGCCGCACGACGAGGTCGACTTCGCCAGCGCGGAGGCACGGGTGGTGCTCGGGCCGGCGGTGCGGAAGCTGGCCCCCCGCGACCGCCGGATCCTCGAGCTGCGGTTCTTCGAGGGCTGGACCCAGGAGCAGATCGCCCGCGACATCGGCGTCACCCAGATGCAGGTCTCCCGGCTGCTGTCCCGCATCCTGCGCGACCTGCGCAACGAGCTGACCTGAGACGGCCGGGGTCACGGGGGCGAACGGCCCTCACGCGGGGGTACTCAGCGTGAGGGCCGCTCGCTGCCGGCACGCCCCGCGTCGTCCCGGTCTGGACGCAGCGCCAGGGGCACCGCGGCCCACAACCCCGCCAGGAACACCAGGCAGGCCGCTCCGCGACGTGCGCCGGGGTGCGTCCGCTGACCAGGCTGAACACCAGCCAGACCATCCCGGCGGTGGTCAGCCCCAGGGCGGTCAACCCGGCCAGCGCGCACCGGTTCGCCGCGGCGACCAGCCAGGGGCGCTCCCCGTTGCGGAACAGCACCCGGTGGAAGGCCACCGGCGCCACGATGAAGCCGGTCGCGAGCACCGAGCCGCACAGCACCGCCAGGTAGACGGTGCGCTGGAGCTCGTCGAGGTCGGCGAAGCGCTGCGAGAAGGGCAGCGTCAGCAGGAACCCGGTCAGGATCTGCACCCCGGTCTGGGTGACCCGCAGCTCTTGGAGCAGCTCGCTGACGTTGCGGGTGAGCCGTTCGGCCTCGCTCTCGCGCTCAGGGGGTCCGGGGTCGGCGCGGGAGTCGCTGCCCGGGCCGGGCCCGCCCGCGTTCGTCACGGCGCCACGCGTCAGCGCCCGACGGCCTGCTCGAGCTCGGCCTTCGTCATCGACGAGCGGCCCTTGACGTTCTTCTTGCGCGCCTCGGCGTACAGCTGGTCCCGGGTCCGGCCGCCGGCGCCGCGGTGCGACCGCAGCCCGCCGCGCCGGCCCGACGACAGGTCCTCGGTCGAGGTGCTGCTGGCCTGCTCCGCCTCGCCGTTGCGGGCCCGCTCCTTGTTGACCGTGCGGGCCGCGATCTCCGCCGCGGTCGACTCACCCCGGCCCCGGTCCTCCAGCCCCTCCTTGATGTGCTCGTACTGACGCTCGCGCTTGTCGCTCCAGGCCTGCTGCGGCATGACTGCTCCTCTCGCCGTGGGCTCTCGGCCGCACCCGGACCGTACCCGGCCGCTGGGCCACGCATGCCGGAGCGCGGCGACCCGTCGCGTAGTGTCTGCGACGTGGCAGGCCCCGATTTCGAGACCCAGGTCAAGCAGCTCCAGGCGACGATGCACACCATCGAGCAGGTGCTCGACCTGCCTACGATCCGTGCGGACATCGCCGACCTCGGCCAGCAGGTCGCCGCCCCCGATCTCTGGGACGACCAGGGCAACGCGACCCGGGTGACGGGCCGGCTGTCGCTGCTCCAGGGCGACCTGGACCGCTTCACCAACCTCCAGGGCCGGCTCGACGACCTCTCGGTGCTCCACGAGCTCGCGCAGGAGGAGGGCGACGCCGACTCGATGGTCGAAGCCGAGCGGGACCTCCGCTCTATCCGCAAGGCCGTGGCGGCGCTGGAGGTACGCACGCTGCTCTCCGGCGAGTACGACTCGCGCGAGGCGCTGCTCACGATCCGCTCCGGTGCCGGCGGGGTGGACGCGGCCGACTTCGCCGAGATGCTGATGCGCATGTACACCCGCTGGGCGGAGCGCAACAAGTACTCCGTGGAGGTGTTCGACACCTCCTACGCCGAGGAGGCGGGGCTGAAGTCGGCCACCTTCGCGGTGCACGCCCCCTACGCCTACGGCACGCTCTCGGTCGAGGCCGGCACCCACCGGCTGGTCCGGATCAGCCCGTTCGACAACCAGGGGCGCCGACAGACCTCGTTCGCCGCGGTCGAGGTGGTCCCGGTGCTGGAGCAGACCGACGAGATCGACGTCCCCGACGAGGAGATCCGGGTCGACGTCTACCGGTCCTCGGGTCCCGGCGGCCAGTCGGTCAACACCACCGACTCGGCCGTCCGGCTGACCCACGTCCCGACCGGGACGGTGGTGAGCTGCCAGAACGAGAAGTCGCAGCTGCAGAACAAGGCCAGCGCGATGATCATCTTGAAGGCGAAGCTGCTCGCGCTGAAGAAGGCCGAGGAGCGGGCCCACCTGGACGAGCTGCGGGGCGACGTCATGGGGTCGTGGGGCGACCAGATGCGCAACTACGTGCTGCACCCGTACCAGCTGGTCAAGGACCTGCGCACCGAGTACGAGACCGGCAACCCGCAAGCGGTCTTCGACGGTGAGATCGACCCCTTCCTGGAGGCCGGGATCCGCTGGCGTCGCGGCGCCGACACCACCCCCACCGCCTGACCCGCGCGGTCCCGGTCGGAGGGAACCGGGGTCAGCCGGTGGCGAGCGCTGTCGCGACCGTGGTGCACCACCGCTCGGCGCGAGGCACCGTGGCCAGCCCGGCACGAGGCAGGCTCAACCGGCAGGTCAGCCAGGTGGAGCCGAAGGCGCCGCTGAGCGTCAGCTCACGGCCCGCGCCCTGCGGGCACGACGTGGCGACGGAGGGGCGACCGTACGCCGGGGCACCGGCGATGCGACGACAGCCGGGTCGCGCCAGGGCGGCGCGCGTCAGCGCGGTCGCCCCGGCCACGGACACCGGTCCCGCGAACACCCAGGCGCGGGCGCGGGTGCCGTCGAGGCCGCGGAAGGAGCAGCCGAACTCGTGGGCCCGCTCGCGCAGGCCGGGCTCGAGGACAGCGACCTCGCCACTGTCGTAGTGCGCCGTCGTCGCGACCGGGCCCCGCAGCGCCGCGGTGACGTCCGCGCGGTCGAGCCGGTCGCAGAAGCCCTGCCGTGGGACGCGCAGCGCGGTCAGGTCGCCTGCGGAGGTCGGCTCCGGTGCCGCCGAGACGCTCGCGCCGGGGCTGGTCTGGTCCGGCGCACCTACGACGGCCTCCAGGACCACGGCCCCGAGCCCCGCGACCAGGACGACGACCAGGGCGGCGACGGTCGCCACCATCAGACGGGCGGGGCGGGGCGGTCCCGCACTGGCGGGCACGTGGTCCGGTGGGGTCGGCGCGGGTCCGGGGGGCATCGGGCCCAGGGTAGTGCCGTGGGAGCGGCGGCCGGCGGGTCGCGGCACGCGCCGGCGGAGAGGATTCGGCCGAGCCCCTGGAGTCGCCTAGACTCGGTGGTTGGCCGGATCGCCGCCACGCCCCCGCGCTGGACGGGCCCCGGTGCGCCGCAGTAGGTCCCTCTGTCCCCGAGCCCCGGCCGTGAGCATCCTGTGATCCGTTTCGAGAGCGTCACCAAGCAGTACGCCAAGACGACCCGTCCTGCGCTGGACGACGTGAGCGTCGACATCGCGGACGGTGAGTTCGTGTTCCTGGTCGGTGCCTCGGGCTCCGGCAAGTCCACCTTCCTGCGGCTGGTGCTGCGGGAGGCACGCCCGACGCGCGGCCGGATCTTCGTCTCGGACCAGGAGATCAACAAGCTGGCGAGCTGGAAGGTCCCGGTGCTGCGGCGCACGATCGGCACCGTCTTCCAGGACTTCCGGCTGCTGCCCAACAAGACGGTCTCGGAGAACGTCGGCTTCGCGCTGCAGGTCATCGGGAAGCCACGCTCGCACATCAACGAGGTGGTGCCGCAGACCCTCGAGCTGGTGGGTCTCGACGGCAAGGGCCAGCGGCTGCCGCACGAGCTGTCCGGCGGCGAGCAGCAGCGGGTGGCCATCGCTCGCGCGTTCGTGAACCGGCCGGTGCTGCTGATCGCCGACGAGCCGACCGGCAACCTCGACCCGAACACCTCCGTGGGCATCATGAAGCTGCTGGACCGCATCAACCGAACCGGGACGACGGTCGTGATGGCCACGCACGACGCGGGCATCGTCGACCAGATGCGCAAGCGCGTCATCGAGCTCTCCGACGGCACCGTGGTCCGCGACCAGGCCCGCGGCGTCTACGGCTACCAGCACTGAGACCGGCCCGACAGCTCGACAGCTCCACAGCCCCGACACCGCCCTACCGACGGGACCTCGCCCCATGCAGCTGACCTACGTGTTCTCCGAGCTCCGCAACGGCCTGCGGCGCAACCTGTCGATGACCGTCGCGGTCGTCGTGACGATCTTCGTCTCGCTGACGCTGGTGGGGATGGCGCTCCTGCTCAACGCGCAGGCCGACAAGGCCGAGGCGTACTGGGGCAGCAAGCTCCAGATCACCGCGTTCCTGTGCAACCAGAACTCGGCCAACGCGACCTGTGTCGACGGGGAGGTGACCGTGGCGCAGAAGCAGCGGATCGAGGAGGTGCTCGACAGCAACCCCGAGGTCGCATCGTGGCGGCTGCAGACCAAGCAGGAGGCCTACGAGAAGTGGCGCGAGGCCTACGTCTCGGGCAACGACACCGAGCGGCGGGTCTACGAGTCGATCCGGCCCTCGGACATGCAGGAGTCCTACTGGGTCCAGCTCAAGGACCCCGAGCAGTTCACCGGGATCAAGAACGCGCTCCAGCCGCTCGCCGGGGTCAACACGGTCCGGGACCTGCGCGAGGTGCTCAAACCGATCTACTTCTGGATGAGCGTGCTGAAGTGGGGGGCGGTGGCCGTCGCCGGCTTCCTCATCGTCGCCGCGGTGCTGCAGGTGGGCAACACCATCCGGCTCGCCGCCTTCGCCCGGCGTCGCGAGATCGGCATCATGCGGCTGGTGGGCGCCTCGAGCCTCTACATCCAGCTGCCGTTCCTGATGGAGGCGCTGGTCGCGGCCGTCGTCGGCGTGGGCCTGGCGGCAGGCTCGCTGGTGCTGTTCATGTGGGTGGTCATCTACCGCACGCTGCGGCCGTCCTCCAACATCGTGGCCTGGGTGGACTGGGGGAACGCGGCCTCGGCGATCGGCCTGATCGCCGTCATCGGCTTCGCGCTGACACTGGTGCCGACCCTGCTGATGACGCGGAAATACCTCAAAGTGTGACCAATGTGCGTTACCTTCGAAGAGCCTCTTCCCCGAGACTCCGAAGGCAGACCGGTGCTTCGCAACCCCGCCGGCGCGGCTCCTGCACGCGCCCTCGCGCTCCTCGTCACGGCCGCTGTGCTGTGCGGCGGGGCCGCGACGCCGGTGGCGACCGCCGCTCCGAAGCAGGCCGTGGCCGGCAAGGCCGCCGCCAAGCACGCTGCGAAGGGTGAGCTGGCACAGGCCAAGAAGGCGGTCGAGAAGCGGCTGGCCGGCGCCCACGAGGACCTGGACGAGTCCAGCCAGCAGCTGCGGGACGCCACCTCGGCACTGGCCTCCGCCCAGGCCGAGCTCGCCTCCGCCCAGGCTCACCTGGCCGAGACCAAGGGCGAGCTGGTCGCGGCCCAGGCGCTCGATGCTCGGATGCGGGTCGCGCTGGCGGCGGCGCGGCAGCGGCTGCGGACCGCGCGAGCCGACCTCGGCGCGGGACACGACAAGATCGCCGAGGAGCAGGACACGCTGGGCCAGATCGTGGTGCAGCACTACCAGAGCGGCGACCCGTCGCTGCTGGGCCTGTCGATGGTGCTGACCTCCCAGGATCCCGCCGAGCTCACCGGGCAGCTGAACTCCGTCCAGAACGTCATCGACAAGGAGTCGGTCGTCCTGGACCGGCTGGAGGCGGACCGCGCACTGCTGACCGTGCAGGAGCGAGAGGTGCTCGTCGCGCAGCGCGCGGTCGCCCGCCAGCGCCGCGCCGCAGCGGCGAACCTGCTCCGCAAGCAGGGCCTGGAGGCGCAGGCAGAGGCCGCGAAGGCCTCGGTCGACCAGCTCGTCGACGCCCGCACCGAGGCGCGCAGCGCGGCCGCACAGGCCCAGGCGGCCGACCTCGCCCAGCTGGAAGGGCTCGAGCAGGAGCGCAACCGGATCGCCGCGGTCCTCAAGCGCCGTGCCGACGAGGCCCGCCGTCGTGCGGCCGCGGCGGCGGCCGCGGCCGGGCAGTCCGCCGGACCCATCCTCGGCGACAGCGGCCCCATCCGGTCCAACGGCGTCCTGGACTACCCGGTGTCGGGACGCGTGACCTCGCCGTTCGGTTGGCGCGTCCACCCGATCTACGGCTACCGCGCGCTGCACGACGGTGTGGACTTCGGTGCGGCCTGCGGCACCCCGATCCGTGCGGTGGCGTCCGGGCGGGTGGTGGAGCGCTACTTCCAGACCGCCTGGGGAAACCGGGTCATCATCGACCACGGCCTGCACCGCGGGGCCGGACTGGCCACCATCTCCAACCACCTGAGCTCGTACGCGGTCTCCGCCGGGGAGCGGGTCGAGCGCGGCCAGATCATCGGCTACGTCGGCACCACCGGATGGTCCACCGGCTGCCACCTCCACTTCACGGTGCTTCGCAACGGCGCCCCCGTCGACCCGATGGCCTGGTTCTGACCCACGACCGGCGGCCGGTGCGTCGTACGCCGGCCGGGACGGGCGCCGCGGCCACCTGAGAGAATCGGGACATGGTCAAGCAGGAGGGGCGCAGGATCGTCGCGCAGAACAAGAAGGCGCGCCACGACTACCACATCGAGGACACCTACGAGGCCGGGCTGGTGCTCTCCGGCACCGAGGTCAAGTCGCTGCGCGCGGGCCGCGCCTCGCTCGTCGACGGGTTCGGCGAGATCGACCACGGCGAGGCGTTCCTGCACGGCGTCCACATCCCCATCTACACCGAGGGCACCTGGACCAACCACGAGCCGCGCCGGGTCCGCAAGCTGCTGCTGAACCGGCACGAGATCGACAAGATCGAGGGCCGGGTGAACGAGCGGGGGCTGACCCTCGTGCCGCTGTCGCTCTACTTCAAGGACGGCCGGGCCAAGGTCGAGATCGCCCTGGCCAAGGGCAAGAAGACCTACGACAAGCGGCACGCGCTGGCCGAGCGGCAGGCCAACCGCGAGGCGCAGGCGGCGATGGGGCGCCACCTCAAGGGCGTCGAGTAGGGAGCCGGCTGCGGGGGAACGCCCGGGCCCGTACGGGGTCGACCGGGTGGTCGAGCCGAGGTGGGACCGCGCCGCGCCGGCGGTACCAGGGGCGGACCCCGGTGGGTCGTGCGGCGAAGGAATAGTGGGGATACCGGCCCGCCGCGAACACAGAGTCCGTAGCCTGTCCCCACCGTCCGCTTCTGCGGCGTCATGAACCGAACGTCTCGGGGAGGGTCATGTCGGACTTGGAGTCCGTGCTGAAGGGCGTCGTCGCGCCCGCCGACGACTCGCCGGAGTCGTCTCGCGCAGCCGTCCAGGAGTGGCTCGTCGCGCTGAGGGTGCTGCTCGGGACGGAGGTGGCCTTCGTCAGCCGGTTCGCCGACGGGCGCCGATACTTCGACTACGTCGACACCGAGGACGGGTTCAAGCCGTTCGCCGTCGGCGACAGCGACCCGCTGGAGACGACCTACTGCGCCCGGGTGGCCGACGGCCGGATGGACCAGCTGGTCCCCGACGCCGCTGCCGTCCCGTCGCTGCGTCAGCTGGCCGTCACCACCGAGCTCCCCGTGGGTGCGCACCTGTCGGTGCCGATCGTCGACGCGGAGGGCGGAGCCGTCGGGACGCTGTGCTGCTTCAGCCGGGTCGCCGACCACCGGCTGCGGGCTCGGGACCTGGAGCTGATGAACGTGTTCGGCGGGCTGATCTCGCGGCACCTGCACCGTCTCGTCGAGTCCGACCGTCGGGTGCGCGAGGTCCGGGAGGCGGTCGGCGACGTGCTCGACGCCGGCGGTCCCAACATCGCGCTGCAGCCGATCGTCGACGTCGTGGCCGACCGGACCGCTGGCTACGAGGCGCTCGCCCGGTTTCCGCAGGTCGACGGTCGCAGCTGGGGTCCGGACCGGTGGTTCACCGAGGCCGAGGGCATCGGCCTCGGGATCGAGCTGGAGACCTCCGCGGTCGCCGCGGCGCTGCGCCTCCTCGGCCGGTTGCCACGGCGTACGACGTTGTCGGTCAACGTCTCGGCCCGCTCGCTGTGCGCCTCGGACGACGTCGTCAAGCTGCTGCCGGTCGACGCGTCGCGGGTGGTGGTCGAGCTGACCGAGCACTCCCAGGTCGACGACTACGACCTGCTGCTCCACACCCTGGAGCGGGTCCGGGCGAGCGGTGCCCGCATCGCGGTCGACGACGCCGGCTCCGGCTACGCCGGGCTCGAGCACATCCTGCGGTTGCAGCCGGAGGTGCTCAAGCTGGACCGTACGCTGGTGCAGGGCGTCGCGGTCCATCCGGGACGGCAGGCCATGTGTGTGGCCATGGTCGGCTTCACCGAGCGGATGCGCTCCAGCCTGGTGGCCGAGGGGGTGGAGACCCGCGCCGACCTCGACACGCTGGCCGGCCTCGGCGTGCCCCTGGCCCAGGGCTACTTCCTGGGGCGTCCGAAGGTGCCCGAGGCGGGAGTGCCCGTGCAGCGCGGGAACAACGCGCGCGCGTCCCGCCGTTGAGACGGGTAGACTGCTGGCAGCAGGACGCACCACAACTCAAGAGGGGCTGATCGGTTTCGACTTGGGACGTCTCGTCCCAGGGGAAGCGGGTCGAGGATCCAAGGTCATCTCGTGAACGCTCCTTGGAAACCAATAACTGCCGACAACACGCGCAGTTCGTTGCAGCTCGCCGCCTGAGCGAGTATCCAACGGGTCAGACTAGAGGCGCCTCCGCTCTAGATCCTGGCCTCATCTAGGAGGCTTGCTGGTGAGTCCGGGCCACGAGGACTCATCGGGACTTCTGTGTGGCTGAGTCCGTCGGCGACGTGTCAGTGCGAGCGCCGGGACTGAGAAGACGACATCACTGACTGCACCCGGAGAAGCCCTGGAACGGCGCCGAAGGACGCGGGTTCGATTCCCGCCAGCTCCACCGTCCGATCCTCTTGAGCGAGAGCCGCTCCGACCTCCGTCGGAGCGGCTCTCGCGCTTCCCGTGTCCCGACCGGCGGGCCTGAGCCACCACGGGCCGCTGACCGGACCTCACAGCGGAGCGAAGAACTCCCGCAGCACGTCGAGCGCGGGACGCTGCGGGCAGAGCACGTTGTAGTCGACGTCGACCGAGGACCACTGCGCCAGGATGGGGTCTCCGCCCTGGATCGCGACGTCGTCGCGACACTGCCGCAGGGCCTGGCGGCGCGAGGTCGGGCCGGCCGCCCGCCACTCGGGCAGGCCGTAGGCGACGCCGCCGACGACGCTGCGCCACAGGTACCTGGTGCTGTAGACCCCCACCCGCAGGCCGGCGCGCCGGTAGCGGGCGATGCTGCCCTCGAGCACCGCCCGGTTGGCGTCGGTGTCGCCCGACCAGGGTGCCGGCGGCCGGACCGGCTCGACGTCGACCCACACCACCGGGACCCGCAGCCCGGCCGTGGCCATCGAGCGCAGGTTCACCGTCGCCTGTGCCCACCCGGTGTTGTACAGCCGCCCGGCGGTGTCGCCGCCCCCACGGGGGCCCGCGGCGCCGTAGGTGTCGAGCTGCGCCGGGGTGGGGTAGGTGACCACCGCGTAGGCGGCCGCCCAGAGGTGCCGGGACCGAACGTGCTGGACCTGCTGGGACAGACACGGGTTGGGGTGGAACGCGGGGCCGTTGGTGAGCCCGATGAGCACGTAGCGCGACGGGGCCGGGGGCAGCGGCTTGCCGAGTGTCCGTCGAGCGGGGATACCGAGCCCGCGGGGGCAGTTCGGCCAGCTGATGTCGTGCCCCAGGACACCGGCCAGCGGCTCGTCGGGGCGCGCCGTGACCGGCTGCCGCGGCGGGGGCTCGACGACGTTGCCGGACGGCCCGGCAGGCTGGGGCCCGAGCGTCGCCGCGAAGGACAGCGCCGCCGCGACCAGCACTCCGAGGGCGTCGTGCACGAAGCTCATCTGCCGCCCTTCGTCGGTCGGGGTCCGTTGCGAAGAGTGCTCAGTGGTGGCCCGGTCGGTTGCGTGCAACGAATCCGGGTACTGTAATTACGACACCCGATCTCGACACACTTTCCTAGAAAGGCCTCTCCATGGGCATCATCGGATTTCTCGTCGCCGGTCTGATCATCGGCGCGCTCGCCCGGCTCATCAAGCCCGGCAAGCAGAACCTCTCCATCCTCATGACCCTTCTGCTCGGCATCGTCGGCGCCGTCATCGGCGGCGTGCTGGCGAGCCTGATCGGCACCGGCAGCATCGGCGAGCTCAACGTCCTCGGCTTCATCTTCGCGGTCATCGCCGCCGTCCTCCTGATCGGGGCGGCAGAGGGCATGTCCTCGCGCAAGGGCTCGACGGTCTGAGCGTCCACTCGGTGGCGGGCACGACCCGCCGGCGCAGCAGCATCCGGCCCGCGGGCCCGGCTCACGAGAGCGCATCGTGAGCCGGCCCGCGGGCTGTCTGTTCTGCGCCGTGGTCGCCGGCCGGGCCACTGCGGACGTGGTCTGGGAGGCTGCGGAGACGGTGGCGTTCCTGGACCACCGGCCGGTCTTCAAGGGACATGTGCTGCTCGTCCCGCGCGAGCATGTGGTCACCCTCCCGGAGCTGCCGGCGCGGCTGCGGGACCCGTTCCTGACGGCCGGCCAGCATCTCGCCGCCGCCATGGTCGACGGCCTGGGCGCCGAAGGCTCCTTCGTCGCGCTCAACAACACCGTCAGCCAGAGCGTGCCGCACCTGCACCTCCACGTCGTGCCGCGCACCAAGGGCGACGGCCTGCGCGGCTTCTTCTGGCCACGCACCCGGTACGCCGACGGCGAGGCGGCGGACTACGCAGACCGGCTGCGGGGCGCCCTGCCGCCCTCCGGCCGACTCCCCTAGCTGCGGGCCAGCACCCGGTCCCGATCCGCGTCGCCGCCGGCCGGCGCCGGGTCGACGACCAGGCGCGGGCGTCCCCGCACGTGGTTGCCGGTCCCCAGCGCCGCGACCCACACCCCCAGCGAGCCCAGAACGACACCGCCGAGGACGTCGGCCGCGTAGTGCCAACCGAGGTAGACCGTCGCGACGGCGGTCAGCCCCAGGAACGCCCACATCGACAGCCGGACCCAGCGCCGCAGCCGCAGCAGCTCGGCCATCAGGCAGACCGTGACCATGATCCCGACGTGGAGCGAGGCGAAGGCGGCGATGGTCTGCACGGCGTGGGTCGCGAACGGGTCGTGCAGGACGGTGAAGCGGTCCCCGATCATCGACTCCTGCAGGGTCGTGACGTAGGTGTGCGGCAGGCTCGCGAACGTCTCCGGCTCGACGTAGACCGGGCCCAGCGTCGGCACGGCGAAGTAGGTCGCGGCGCCCAGCACCCAGTCCACAGCGACCGCGGTGACGTACCAGGCGCCGCCGGTGCGGTCGCGTGACCAGACCAGGGCCACCACCAGCGTGATCGGCACCAGCACGATCCACGCGACGTAGACGAAGGAGAGGGCGTGCGCGGCCCAACCGGTGCCGAGCCAGCCGTGCAGCACGGCAGCGGGGTCGTGACCGAGCCACAGCGCCCGGTCGAGGCGCTCCAGGGTGGCGTCCCACAGCCGCCGGTTCACGAAGGGCACGAAGCTCTTCAGGTTCCGGAACGCGACATAGGTCAGGTACCACGCGCCCAGGCCCACCAGGGCGAACCTGACGTGCGACCAGGGCCATCGCTCGCGGACCACGGCGACCAGGGTCGCGGGGAGTCTGCGTGGGTCCCGAGCCTGCCAGGCCCGCCAGGCCGAGCGCGGCACGACGTCGGTGAGGAAGGCGAGCAGCAGGATGACCGGCAACCGGACGTAGGTGGGCATGGATGCGCCGTCCGGGTCCCGCAGCGGCAGGTGGTAGACCAGCGCGACCGCCACGGCCGCGGCCGCGAGGGCCAGCGACTGGACGACGGCGTACCCGAACCCGCGAAAGCGCACCTGCGGAGTCTACGGTCGAGTCCCGGGGATGCCCGGCTTCGTGCCGAGGGCCGGGCTGCCGCCGACGGGGGCTGCCCGGGCCCTACAGTGAGTCGCAACCCAGCCGCTTGGAGGGCATCGCCATGAGTCGATTCAACGGTCGAGTCGCCGTCGTGACCGGGAGCGCACGCGGTATCGGCGCCGCGACCGCTCGTCGGTTCGCCGCGGAGGGAGCCTCGGTCGCGGTGCTGGACCTCGACCAGGACGCGGCGGCGACGACCGCCGCCGGCCTGGGGGCGCACCAGGCCGTGGGGGTGGCTTGCGACGTCGCCGACTCGGCGTCGGTCGCCGATGCGGTCACGCACGTGGTCGACGAGCTCGGCGGGGTCGACATCCTGGTCAACAACGCCGGGGTCACCCGGGACAACCTGCTGTTCAAGATGTCCGAGGACGACTGGGACCTCGTGATGGGCGTCCACCTGCGGGGGGCGTTCCTGATGAGCCGCGAGGTGCAGAAGCACATGGTCGCCGCCAGGTCCGGGAAGATCGTCAACCTCTCCAGCGTCTCGGCGCTGGGCAACCGCGGCCAGGCGAACTACTCGGCGGCCAAGATGGGCCTGCAGGGGCTCACCCGCACGCTCGCCCTCGAGCTCGGCCCCTTCGGGATCAACGTGAACGCCGTGGCACCGGGCTTCATCGTCACCGAGATGACCGACGCCACCGCCCGCCGTGTCGGCATGGAGCCCGAGGACTACCGCGAGGCCGCCGCGGCCGCGACCCCGGTGCGCCGGGTCGGCCAGCCTGCCGACATCGCCGCCGCGATCGCCTTCCTCAGCAGCGACGAGGCGTCGTTCGTGACCGGCCAGACCCTCTACGTCGACGGCGGCGCCAAGCTCTGAGGCCGGCTCCGGCTCGCCGCCGACACGCGCGGCGAGGTCGGGCGACCGGCGCCGATGCTGCGACACACTGGGCCCCATGGTCGGCACCCGCTCCTGGTCCCCCGCAACCGGTCGTCCTGGCCGACGCGCCCGCCGCGGCACGGTGACCGCGCTCGCGACGGCCGTGTCGCTGGTGCTCGTGGGCTGCAGCGGCAGCGGGGACCCCGCGACCCCCGGCGCGGACGAGCCCGGCTCCCAGGCGACCGCGAAGGGCCTGACCGTCTCGGGGCAGTGGCCGCTGACCGGCTTCTCCGCGCAGGGTGCCACCCCGGACTACCCGGTGATGGTCGTCAAGATCGACAACAGTCCCAGCAGCAGCCCGCAGGTGGGACTGAGGCAGGCCGACCTCGTCACCGAGGAGCTGGTCGAGGGCGGGTCGACGCGGCTGGCGGTCTTCTACTACCAGCGGCTGCCGCGGCGGGTGGGACCCGTGCGCTCGATGCGGGCCACCGACATCGGCATCGTCTCGCCGGCCCGGGCGGTGCTGGTGGCCAGCGGCGGCGCCCCGCCCACGGTGCGCCGGGTCCGGGCGGCCGGCATCACGGCCGTCACCGAGGGCGCCCCCGGCTTCGAGCGAGACGGCGGTCGGCGCGCGCCGTACAACCTGTTCATGCGGTTGCGCCGGCTGGCCAGGACCCTGGACGCCAAGGACACCGTGCCCGCCTACCTGCCGTTCGGCCAGGCAGCCGACCTGCCGTCCGGCAAGCCTGCGCGGAGCCTGGCGGCGGTGTTCTCTCCGGCGCACACGACCCGCTGGAGGTACCGCGGCGGCACCTACGTCAACGAGAACAGCTTCGCGGCCGCCGGCGACCGGTTCAAGCCGGACACGGTGCTGGTGCTGCGGGTGCGCGTCGGCGACGCGGGCTACCTCGACCCCGCCGGGAACCGGGTTCCGGAGACGAAGTTCACCGGCAGTGGCGCCGCGCTGCTGTTCCACGGCGGCAGGGTCGTGCGCGGGACGTGGTCGAAGACGCTGGACTCGGGGCTCTCGCTGCGCACCCCGCAGGGGGCGCTCACCGTGCCCACCGGGCACACCTGGATCGAGCTGGTGCCGAGCAACGGCGGGCGGGTCGAGATCGGCTGAGCGGCACCCGCTTCGTCGGTCCCGCCGAGTCGGCTGCGTGTCGCCCGCGCCGCGACCCACGGTCCGGCGGGTGGGACGTGGCAGCATGTGCGCGTGGTCAACGACAAGTCCCCCCGCGCTCCCGGAGCCCGCCAGCCCAGCATCTCCTACTCCATCACCGTGCGGCTGGAGGTGCCGGCCGGCGGCTCGGCGATCAGCAGCCTGACGACGTGCGTGGAGCGGGCGGGCGGCATCGTGACGGCGCTCGACGTCACCGCCTCCGGGCACGACCGCCTGCGCATCGACGTCACCTGCGCCGCCTCCGACACCGCACACGCCGACCTCATCGTCGAGTCGCTGCGTGAGCTCGAGGGCGTCACCGTCCACAAGGTCTCCGACCGCACGTTCCTGATGCACCTCGGTGGCACCATCGAGATGGCCTCCAAGCACCCGATCCGGAACCGCGACGACCTGTCGATGGTCTACACCCCGGGAGTCGCCCGGGTCTGCGAGGCCATCGCGGCGAACCCCGAGGACGCCCGACGGCTCACCGTCAAGCGCAACTCGGTGGCGGTCGTCACCGACGGCTCGGCGGTGCTGGGGCTGGGCAACATCGGCCCGGCCGCGGCGCTGCCGGTGATGGAGGGCAAGGCAGCCCTGTTCAAGCGGTTCGGTGGCATCGACGCGTGGCCGCTGTGTCTGGACACGCAGGACCCGGACCTGATCGTGGAGATCGTCCGTGCCGTGTCCACCGGCTTCGCCGGGATCAACCTCGAGGACATCTCCGCCCCTCGGTGCTTCGAGATCGAGCGTCGGCTGCGCGACATCCTCGACATCCCGGTCTTCCACGACGACCAGCACGGCACCGCCATCGTGGTGCTCGCCTCGCTGCGCAACGCCCTGCGGGTGGTGGGCAAGGAGCTCTCCGCGGTGCGGGTGGTGATGTCCGGTGCGGGCGCGGCCGGCACCGCGATCCTGCGGCTGCTGCTCGAGGCGGGAGTGCGCGATGTGGTCGTCGCCGACGTGGAGGGCGTCATCCACCCCGATCGGCCCGGTCTGCACGAGTCGCTGCACTGGGTCGCCGAGCGGACCAACCGTGCCCGGATCGTCGGCTCGCTGCACGACGCCATGGACGGCGCGGACGTGTTCATCGGGGTGTCGGCGCCGAACATCATCGACGGCGACGACGTCGCCCGCATGGCGCCGGACTCGATCGTGTTCGCGCTGGCCAACCCGGTGCCCGAGATCGACCCCGCCCTGGCTCGTGAGCACGCGGCCGTCGTGGCCACCGGGCGCTCCGACTACCCCAACCAGATCAACAACGTGCTGGCGTTCCCCGGGGTCTTCCGCGGGCTGCTCGACGCCGCGGCCCACACCATCGACGACACCCTGCTGGTGGCGGCGGCCGACGCCATCGCCGCCGCGGTCTCGCCCGACGAGCTGAACGCGAACTACATCATTCCCAGCGTGTTCCACGCCGACGTCCACACGTCGGTGGCGAGCGCCGTCCGGGCGGCCGCGGAACGGTCGGCCGCCGTGCCGACCTCGCCACTGTGAGGCAGCCGTGACGGAGACGACCGTGCCCGCTCGGGCGGGCGACCTGCTGGTCGCGACCCCGGCGCTGCTCGACCCGAACTTCGAGCGCACGGTCGTGCTGCTGCTCGACGTCGACGACGACGGCGCGCTGGGGGTGGTCCTGAACCGCCCCTCCGAGGTGACGGTGGCCGAGATCCTGCCCGACTGGCGGGATGCGGCCGACGACCCCGGCGTGCTGTTCTCCGGAGGGCCGGTGGGTCCCGACGCCGCCCTGGCGGTCGGGCTGACCTCCGTGGTCGGCTCGGTAGCCGACCCGGCCGGCGACGACCCGGTCGGGTTCCGGCGGCTGTGGGACGGCGTCGGCATGGTCGACCTCGACTCCCCGACCGACCTCGTCGTCCCGGCCCTGCGGCACCTGCGGATCTTCGCCGGGTACGCAGGCTGGGGGAGGGCGCAGCTGGCCACCGAGATCGCCACCGGCTCCTGGTACGTCGTGCCCTCGACGGCCGAGGACCTCAGCACCCGCGACCCCCAGCAGCTGTGGACCGAGGTGCTGCGCCGGCAGCCCGGCGAGCTCGCCTGGGTCTCGACGCGCCCGGTCGATCCCGGCCTCAACTGAGGAGCGGACACCAGACGGCGGCTAGACTCGGTCACCGTGAGCACCCAGATGAGCCCCGGCACCGAGACCATCGTCGACGAGCGCACCCGGCCCGCGCCGGTGGAGCCCGGTGACCACGAGCGCTTCTCGCACTACGTGCAGAAGGACAAGCTCACCGAGGCGATGGTGATGGGGACCCCCGTGGTCGCCTTGTGCGGGAAGGTGTGGGTGCCCAGTCGCGACCCGCAGCGGTTCCCGGTCTGCCCCGAGTGCAAAGAGGCCTGGGGGAAGCTGCCGGACGACACCGGCGGCGGCGACTCCGACGCCTGAGCCCGCGCCGGCGACCGGCGCCACCGCGGCGCACCCATCCGCGACCCACTCGAAGAGACGTTGAGCGACTCCGACATCCCCGCCCCCCTGTCCGACCTGCCCCCCGCCTACCCGGCCCGTGCCGCCTGGGGGACCGCGACCAAGCTGCGCGCCTGGCAGTCAGCCGCGTTGGACCAGTACTTCTCGACGAGCCCGCGTGACTTCCTCGCCGTCGCCACCCCCGGGGCCGGGAAGACCACGTTCGCGCTGACGGTCGCCGCCGAGCTGCTGGCGCGTCGCGTCGTGGAGCGGGTCACGGTGGTGGCGCCGACCGAGCACCTCAAGACCCAGTGGGCGGAGGCCGCCGCACGGGTGGGCATCCCGCTCGACCCGGCGTACGCCGGCCGCAAGGGCCGGACCAGCGGTGACTTCGTCGGGGTCGCGGTCACCTACGCCGGGGTGTCGATGAACCCGCTCGCGCACCGGATCCGCACCGAGCGCTTCAAGACCCTGGTCATCCTCGACGAGGTGCACCACGCCGGCGACGCCCTGTCGTGGGGTGAGGCCGTCCGGGAGGCGTTCGAGCCCGCCGCGCGGCGGCTGGCGCTGACCGGGACGCCGTTCCGCTCCGACATCAACCCCATCCCGTTCGTCAGCTACGCCCCGGGCGCCGACGGGGTCGCCCGCAGCGTCGCCGACTACACCTACGGCTACGCGCACGCGCTCGCTGACCACGTGGTCCGGCCGGTGCTGTTCCTGGCCTACAGCGGCGAGATGCAGTGGCGCACCCGCGCAGGGGACGAGGTCGCGGCCCGGCTCGGCGAGCCACTGACGAAGGACCTGACGGCGCAGGCGCTGCGCACGGCGCTCGACCCGTCCGGGTCGTGGATGCCCTCGGTGCTCGCCGCCGCCGACCGGCGGCTGACCGAGGTCCGTCGGCACGTCCCGGACGCGGGGGGCCTGGTGATCGCCTCCGACCAGGACGCGGCCCGCGCCTACGCCGCGCTGCTGGCGGAGGTCACCGGCGTCCGGCCGACCGTGGTCCTCTCCGACGAGAAGACGTCCTCGAAGCGGATCGCGACGTTCGCCGAGAGCGACGAGCGGTGGATGGTCGCGGTCCGGATGGTCTCCGAAGGCGTCGACGTGCCCCGGCTGGCCGTCGGGGTCTACGCCACGACGACCGCGACCCCGCTGTACTTCGCCCAGGCGGTCGGGCGGTTCGTGCGCGCCCGCCGCCGCGGCGAGACCGCCTCGGTGTTCCTGCCGTCGGTGCCCCGGCTGCTCGGCTTCGCCTCCGAGCTCGAGCTCGAGCGCGACCACGTGCTGGCGAGGACCGTCCGCGACGAGACCGATCTGTTCGCCGCAGAGGACGACCTGCTGGCGCAGGCCCAGGCCGCCGAGTCGGCGAGCGCGGAGGAGGCGCTGGGTCCGTTCGAGGCGCTCGGGTCCGAGGCACGGTTCGACCGAGTGCTCTACGACGGTGGCGAGTTCGGCCATGCCGGCGAGGTGCACGTCGGCTCGGAGGAGGAGATGGACTTCCTCGGCATCCCCGGGCTGCTCGAGGCCGACCAGGTCCGCGACCTGCTGCACTCGCGGCAGAGCGAGCGGGCCCGCCAGCAGCGGCACGCCCGCACGGCTGCCCGGGGGCCGGGTGAGCACCGCGCGGCCCCGCTCGAGCAGCAGCCGGACGTCGCCACCCACGAGCAGCTCGCCGTGCTGCGACGCGAGCTCAACGGTCTCGTCGCCGCGTGGAACCATCGCACCGGGCAACCGCACGGCGTGACCCACTCGGCGTTGCGCAAGGAGTGCGGCGGGCCGGCGAGCGCGATCGCGACCGCTGAGCAGCTGCGCGGTCGGATCGACCGGATCCGGGCCTGGGCGGCGGAGCGCCGCAGCGGCTGAGGACCCGCGCGGCCCGACCGTCAGTGACCTCTCAACGGGCCACGGGTGACCTCTCAACAGTGGGCGGGATCAGGCGGGGCCGGAGGAGCGGAGCAGCGGCTGGGCACCGGTGAGCACGTCGGTGTAGGCCGAGCGCACTCGCCGGTAGTAGTCGGCGCGACCGTCCTCGGGGCGGACCACGGTGGCCGCCCGCTGCCACGACGGAGCCGTCGGCTCCCCGGACAGCGTCCACGCCGCCTGGCGGGCGGCGCCGAGGGCGACGTACTCGGCTGGCTCGGGGACCGAGACCGGCAGCCCGAACAGGCCGGCGGCGATCTGCTGGACGGCGGTGGACCGGCCCGCCCCGCCGATCAGCACGATCCGGGCGGGGGTGACGCCGGCCGCGTCCAGGGCGTCGGCGGCGTCGGCGAGGCCGCAGAGCATCCCCTCGACCGAGGCCCGCACCAGGTGGGCCGGGGTGGCGTTGCCGCGGGTCAGCCCGTGCAGCACGCCGGTGGCCTCGGGCAGCGGCGGGGTGCGCTCGCCGTCGAGGAAGGGAAGCAGGACCAGGCCCTCGGTGTCGGGCACGGACAGCGCGAGCCGGTCGAGGTCGTCGAGCTCGGCGCCGGCCATCTGCAGCGCCGCGCCGACGACGCGGGCGGCGTTGAGGGTGCACACCAGGGGCAGGAAGCCGCCGGTGGCATCGGCGAAGCCGGCCACGATGCCGGAGGGGTCGGCGGTGGGGCGGTCGGCCATCGCGAAGACGGTGCCGCTGGTGCCCAACGAGACCACGACGTCTCCCGGCTCCAGGTCCAGGCCCAGGGCGGCGCCCATGTTGTCGCCGGTGCCCGGCGCCAGCAGCATCCCGTCCGGGGTCTCGCCGACCGGCTCCCGGGGCCCCGCGACCCGGGGCAGCGCCAGGTCGGCGCCGAAGGCGGTGCGCAGCAGGTCGGTGCGGTACGCGTCCTGAGTGGGGGACCAGTAGCCGGTGCCGGACGCGTCGCCGCGGTCGGTCGTCGGCTCGCCGGCGCCGCCGCGGAGCTGGTGGGTGAGCCAGTCGTGGGGGAGGAGCACGCCGCGGGCCCGGCCGGCCACGTCGGGCTCGTGCTCGGCGACCCACCGCAGCTTGGTGACCGTGAAGCTGGCCACCGGCACGAGGCCCGTCGCGTCGGCCCAGGCCTGCGCTCCGCCGAGCTCGTCGATGAGGGCCGCGGCCTGCGGCGCGGAGCGGTTGTCGTTCCACAGCAGGGCGTCGCGCACCGGCGTACCGGCCTCGTCGACCAGGACCATGCCGTGCTGCTGGCCACCGACCGCGATCGCCTCGACGTCGTCGAGGATCCCCGTCGAGGCCTCCTCGAAGGCCCGCCACCACACCCGGGGGTCGATCTCGGTGACATCGGGGTGGGAGGCACGCCCTTGTCTGACCGGCTCACCGGTCTCGGCGTCGCACACCACGACCTTGGTGCTCTGGGTGGAGCAGTCCACACCCGCTACGAGTCTCACGCCGCGAGGCTACCGTGCAGCGGCGCGGGCCCTCACAGCACCTTGGACAGGAACGCCTGGGTCCGCTCGTGCTGCGGGTTCCCCAGCACCTCGGCGGGCAGGCCCTCCTCGACGATCACCCCACCGTCCATGAAGACGAGGTTGTCGCCCACCTCGCGGGCGAAGCCCATCTCGTGGGTGACCACCATCATCGTCATGCCCTCGGTGGCGAGGTCCTTCATCACCTCGAGCACGTCACCCACCAGCTCGGGGTCCAGCGCGCTGGTCGGCTCGTCGAACAGCATCATGTCCGGGTCCATCGAGAGCGCGCGGGCGATCGCTATCCGCTGCTGCTGGCCGCCGGAGAGGTGGGCGGGGAAGGCGCCCTCCCGGTCCGCGAGCCCGACCTTCTCGAGGTTCCGGCGCGCTACCTCGGCGGCCTCGTCCTGGCTACGGCCCTTGACCCGCTGCTGAGCGATGGTGAGGTTCCGCAGCACGGTGAGGTGAGGGAACAGGTTGAACTGCTGGAAGACCATGCCGATCCGGCTGCGCAGCTGGTCGACATGGACGTCGGGGTCGGTGATCTCCACCCCCTCCACGAAGATGCGCCCGGACGTCGGCTGCTCCAGCAGGTTGACGCAGCGCAGCAGCGTCGACTTGCCCGACCCGGACGGCCCGATGACGCAGACCACCTGACCCTGGTTGACGTGGAAGTCGATGCCCTTGAGCACCTCGTTCTCGCCGAAGTACTTGTGCAGCTGCTGTACGTCGATCGCCGGGGCATCGGCGTCGACGATCACGTCGTCCTGCATCAGCGTGCCTTCCCGGCCGAGGCCTCCATGCGACGGACCACGATCGAGAGCGGGATCGTGATGATGAGGTAGGACAGTGCCGCCGCGATCAGCGGCGTCATGCTCACCGTCTGGTTCAGGCCCTGGCGGCCGAACGAGGTGAGCTCGACCTGGCTGCCGGCGAGACCGAGCACGTAGACCAGCGAGGAGTCCTTGGTCAGCAGGATCAGCTCGTTGGTCAGCGGCGGCAGGATGATCCGGAACGCCTGCGGGACCACGATCGAGATCATCGCCCGGGAGTGGCTCATGCCGAGGGTGCGAGCCGCCTCCATCTGCCCCTTCGGCACCGCCTGGATGCCGGCCCGGATCGTCTCGGCCATGTAGGCGGCGCCGACCAGGCCGAGCGCGACCGCGACGGTCCCGATCACGCCGCCCGGCATCACCGTGCCGAAGGCCAGCGGAAGGCCGTACTGGAAGGCGATGAACACCATCAGCGCCGGCACGCCGCGGAAGAACTCGATGACGACCGTGGCGATCCAGCGGTAGGGCGCCACCGACGACAGCCTCATCAGCGCCAGGATCAGACCGACCACGAGGCCGAAGCTGAAGGCCGCCGCGGTGTAGATGACGGTGTTCTTCAGCGCCACCAGGAACACGTCGGGGAAGACGTAGCTGGTGAGGATGTCGGGGTCGAAGAACTGGGACGCCAGGGTTCCCCAGTCGGCGATCAGGGCCACCACCACCGCGGCGGCCACGAGCAGGGCGTACTGGACGTAGCGGCTCAGCTGTGCGCGCTTGCGCGGGCTCATCGCCATGGGGGTCCTCGGGGTCGCTCAGGAGGGACTGATCATCCGGGTGAGGTCAGGACTTCTCGGGGGCGGCGCCGAACCACTTCTTGTAGATGGTGTCGTACTTCCCGCTGTCCTTGAGCTTCTTGATGGTCTCGTTGGTGGTCTTCATCAGCTCGGCGCTGTCGCCCTTCTTGAGCCCGAAGCCGTACTGCTCGCCGGTGTCGAACTCGGTGGTGACCTTCGTGTCCGGGTTGGCCTTGGCGTAGTCGAGCAGCGGGCCGTTGTCCTGCACGATCGCGTCGACCTGCCCGGTCTTGATGGCGGCGGTCTCCAGCCCCAGGTCCTCGAAGACGACGATCTTGGCGCTCTCCGGCGCGTTCTCCTTGGTGTAGATCTCGCCGGTCGTGCCGGTCTGGACGCCGATCCGCTTGCCGGCCAGCGACTCCAGCGAGTCGTAGGAGTCCTTCTTCTGGACCAGCAGCGCCTGGGTCGCGTCGAAGTACGGGTCGGAGAAGTCGATGACCTTGGCGCGGGCGTCGGTGATCGTCATGCCCGCGGCGGCGATGTCGCACTGGCCGGTGTTCAGCGCCTGGCCGGACTGGATGCCCTCGAACGGCGTGATGAGGTACTTCACCTCGAGATCCAGGCTCTTGGCGACCTCCTTCATCAAGTCGACGTCGAACCCGACGATCTCACCGGACTGCTGGAACTCGAAGGGCTTGTACGGCAGCGACGAGCACACCGTCAGCTTCCCCTCGTTGACGATGTCGGCGCCGCTCGAGGTCGTCGCGCTCTCGGAGGAGCCGCACGCGGCGAGGGCGAGCAGGGCGACGACCGAGACGGCTGAGGAACGGAGGATGCGCGAGTTCATGCTCGAACCATAACCGTCGAGATGTCTCGCACACCTGCAGGAGACCCCTTCAAGGTTGCGCTTGCGTAACGTCGCGACGTCCGGCGGTCGCGCGGGGCCGGGGATCGGAGGTCAGCCGGGACGGGGCGTCGAGAGGCCGGACTGCACCAGGTCGGTCCAGACCATCGGGAGGTCGACGGTCCGCACCGACACGCACCAGCGACGGGCGGAGGCGAGTCCCGCGTCGTCGACCGCGGCCAGCAACGTCGCGGCGTCGCGCTCGTCCAGCACCCTCGTCACCTCGGCACGGGCGGCTCCGTCCAGAGCCGCGCGGGTGGCAGCCAGCAGGTTGAGCAGCCCGGGTGCTGCCGGGTCCCGGCCGACCGGAGCACGCGTCACCGCCCGCAGTGGGTGGGCGCCGGTCCCGCAGGCGAAGCGCAGCTCACGGTCCAGCGCCGCCTCGATCCCGGCCGCGAGCTGCGCCGACGGCAGGGACGCGCCGGTGCCGCTGCCACCGAAGGTGAGCAGGTGGTCGCGCGTGGCCACCTCGTCGAGGGCGCCCAGCCAGGAGGCGGTGGGTCCGGCACCGTCCAGTGGCGGTGGACGCAGGTGCACCGCGACGTCCTCGTCGAGGACGCCGCCTGCCTGCAGGTCGTCGACGGCCGCCACCAGCCGCCGGGCGTTCGAGGCCAGGTCTCCCGCGTCGGACTGCCGCATGGTGACCTCGAGCCCGACCAGGCGGAGCCCGGCCCGGACAGCCCAGGCCACCGCCGGGGCGAGCGCGCCGGCGCCACCGCTGACCACGACGGTGACGGCAGGGAGCGCCGGGTCCGCGGTGACCTCCGGCAGCCGGGCGTCGTCGACCAGGCAGGTCGCGACCAGGTCGGCGGGGACGGCCGTCTCACGCGTGCGACGGTCCGGGGTCAGCGCTCCCGCGTCGTCGAGCACCCCCACGAGATGGGCCGGCACCGCCCCCGGATCAGGCATGGGTCGACGATAGCGCGGCAGGATGGGGGCATGCCGAGCTACATCGCGCTGCTGCGGGCCGTGAACGTCGGGGGGCGCTGGTACAAGATGGCCGCGCTGCGCGAGCACCTGCTCGAGTCCGGGCTGGCCGACGTCGAGACGCACATCCAGAGCGGCAACGTCCGCTTCCGGAGCCCCATGCGGTCCCCGGCGCGCGTGGAGCAGCACTGCGAGCGGGTGCTGGCCGCGGGTGCCGGCTTCGACGTCCCCGTCGTGGTGCTGACGCCGCCACGGCTGAGGGCGGTGCACGACGACGCGCTCGCCCTGACTCCCGAGCTGCCGAGCACCGAGGGCGCGCGTCGCTACGTCGCGTTCTTCAAGGACGGCGGGGCGCCGACGGGGGACACCGCGCAGCGCATCGACGCGTGGGCCGAGCCGGGGGAGCGGGCCCGGGTGGTCGACGGCGCGGTGCACGTCTGGCTCGACCACGGCATGCACGACGCCCCCTTCTTCCGGACCTTCAAGAAGCAGCTCGCCCCGGGCACGGTGCGCGACCTGAAGGTGGTGGCGGCGATGGTCGAGCGCTGGGTGCCGGCCGGCTAGTCGGTCGGCGAGTCGACCAACCCGGCGGAGCGGACACCCGACGTCGCGAAACTTTTACTCTGCGGGCGCTCAGCCCGCCGGCCCGGCTGCCGACAGAAGGGATGTGCCGCACGGACGCGGCGTCGTCGGCCTCACCGACGCATCTCTTATGGAGGAGTCCCCACATGCCCGTCCCCACCTTCTCGCGCTCCCGGACCGTGCGGGTCCTGGCCGCCGGCGCCACCGCCGCCCTCGCGGTCGGCGGGCTGGCCGTCGCCGGCGCCGGCTCCGCCGGCGCGGCCACCAGCACGCTCATCACCATCACCAAGACCAGCGCGCACCGCCTGCCGGCCCTGACCGCCAACCAGGTCATCGCGCTGACCGGCACCGGCTTCGACGAGGACATCATCTCCGGCGTCGCGATCGACGGCTGCACCACCGCCCCCACCTACGTCGTGGCGAGCCCCACCAGCCTGCTGCTGAAGACGGCAGACGACTGCGCCGTGACCGCTGCCGCCAAGATCACCGTCACCGACACCAGCTCCAAGACGGCCGTGACCAACCCGGCCGCCACGGGCGGGGTGATGGCGCTGGACTTCATCGCCGCACCGACGCTCGTCACCCCGAGCGCGAGCGTGCACCCGGTCGTCACCCTCAACAGCGCGGCCTCCGACTTCGCCGACCAGGTCACCACCGCCCACACCAAGGGCGGCACCGTCATCAAGGTCACCGCTGGCGGGACGAAGTTCGTCGACTCCGCGACCTACAAGCTCGCCGCGAGCCTCGGCGGCGTCCCGCTCACCGCCATCACCATGGCCACCGGCGGCAACTCGTTCACCGGCACGGTCGGCGCCCACGCGGCCGACGCTGCTCCCGTCCTGAAGGTCACCAGCAACGGGGTGACCAAGAGCTTCGCGTGGGACGACCAGGTCGACGGGACCGACCCTGACTTCAAGGCGAACACGCACGAGTTCACCTACCAGGGCACGAGCATCGCGGTCGCCCCGGCGACCGGCCCGATCTCCGGCGGCACCGTGCTGACCATCACCGGCAGCGGCTTCAGCGCGGCGTCGGGCAGCGCCACCACCGTCACGGTCGGCGGCGTCAGCTGCCCGGTGACCGGAACCACGCTCGCCACCACCGTGAAGTGCACCGTGGCCAAGGTCAGCGAGGCCGGCCCCGCCACCGTGGAGACCACCACGGGCTCGGTCAAGAGCGTCGTCTCCGCCACCAGCAACTACACCTTCCTGGACCAGTGACCCCGGCGCCGGGCCGACCGCCCGGCTGAGGTCACGGACCACGTCACCACTGCACCACCGCACCACGGGAGCGGCAGGCGCAGGCAGCACCCGGCGAGGGCCGGTGGCGGGAGCGAGACGCTCCCGCCACCGGCCCTTGGTCGTTCGCCGAGGAGTCAGCTCCTCGCGCGAACCGCGACGTGTCGCGCGAAGGAGTGACCCCTCAGCGGCCGGGCCGCGTATGGGTCAGGCGAGGGTGACGCCGGCCGCCGCCAGCTCCGCGAGCGCGCGCTGGGTGGAAGCAGGTGCCACCCCGGCACAGAGCTCGCCCAGCACCCGGGTCTCGAAGCCGGCGGCCGCGGCGTCCAGGGCTGTCGCCCGGACGCAGTAGTCGGTGGCGATGCCGCACACGTCGACATCGGTGACGCCGCGGGCACGCAGCCACTGCGTCAGCGTCGAGCCATCGGCGGCCCGACCCTCGAACCCGGAGTACGCCGCGGCGTGCTCGCCCTTGAGGAACACCGCGTCGAACGGCTGCGGGTCCAGGTTGGGGTGGAACGCCTCACCGTCGGTGCCGACGACGCAGTGCGCCGGCCAGGACCGGTCGAAGTCGGGCTGGTCGCTGAAATGGTCGCCCGGGTCGACGTGGTGGTCCCGCGTCGCGACAGCGGCCTGGTAGTCCGGCGCCTTCGGACCCCGGCTGCTCCACTGGTGCAGCAGCTCGCCGATCCGGAAGGCCACGGCGGCCCCGCCGGGGACGGCCAGGCTGCCGCCCTCGCAGAAGTCGTTCTGCACGTCCACCACGATCAGCGCTCTCACCATGCCAGCGACCCTAGCGACCTCGCAGGCCCAGGGGCAGCCAGTCGACCACGTCGCGCACGGCCCTGTCCCACAGCCCCCACTCGTGCTCGCCTGGGCCGAAGTCCTCGGTGACACCCACCCCAGCGGCGACGGCCGCCGCCACGAACCGGCGGCTCTGGTCCACCAGCTCGTCCTCGGTCCCGCAGCCGACGTAGAGCGGCGGCAGCGTGCTGGGGTCGGCCGCGGCCAGCAGCGCGAAGAGGTCGTCCGCCGCGCCGACGGGACCGGCGAAGATCCGCTCCAGCAGCGGTCTGCGCCAGTCGTCCTCGCCCCGGGGGGCGGCGAGATCCAGCGCCCCGGACAGGCTCGCGGCGGCGCCGAACCTCGACGGGTCGCGCAGCGCCCACTTCAGGGCGCCGTAGCCACCCATCGAGAGCCCCGCGACGAAGGTGTCCTCGCGGGCCGCGGAGACCCGGAAGAACCGGCCGACCACCTCGGGCAGCTCCTCGGACAGGAACGTCCAGTAGGACCCGCCGCGACGCTCGTCGGCGTAGAAGCTCCGGCCCACCGCCGGCATCACCACAGCCAGGCCGGCCCCGGCCGCGTAGCGCTCCACGGAGGTGAAGCGCTGCCAGGCGGTGCCGTCGTCGGAGAGCCCGTGCAGCAGGTAGAGCACGGGGAACCCGTCACGTTCCGGCCCGGTCGCCCCGGCCGGGACCCCGATCTGGGCCTCACCCGGCTGCGGCAGCAGCACCGTCATCGACGTACCCACTTCGAGCACCTCGGAGAAGAAGTCGCAGCGGAGCAGCGCCATCAGGCAGCCGGTCCTTCCTCGTCCAGGCGGACGGTCTCGAGCGCCGGCTCCCCGCGGGACAGCTGGCGCGCCTGCATGGGCAGCTCCGCCCGGGCGGCCAGGTGGCGTGCCCGGGCGGTGTCGAGCGACTCGCGTCCGACCACCTGGCCGCGCTCGACGAGCGGGACCAGAAGCGGGCGCTCCCGCGGCCCGAGCCGGGTGGTGGGGTCGTCGTCGGCCTCCGGTGACGGGCGGGTGCCGATCACCTCGGCCTGCGCGACGCCCGCTCCCGAGCGCCGGCGGAACGCGTACTTGCGGCCCCCCACCGAGATCTTGTCCTTGCTGCGCTTGGCCACGCTCACCAGGGCGCCGTCCTGACCCTCCCGGGCCACGAGCTTGTAGACGAAGCCACAGGTCGGGTGGCCGCTGCCGGTGACCAGCGAGGTGCCGACGCCGTAGCCGTCCACCGGCGCCGCGGCCAGCGCGGCGATGGCGTGCTCGTCGAGGTCGGAGGTGACGATGATCCTGGTCCCGGTCGCCCCGAGCCGGTCGAGCTCCGTGCGGACCTGCTGGGCCAACGGCCCCAGGTCCCCGCTGTCGAGGCGGACCGCCCCCAGCCCGGGCCCGGCGATCTCGACCCCCGCCCGGACCGCGTCGCCGACGTCGTAGGTGTCGACCAGCAGGGTCGTGCCGGGTCCCAGCGAGCTGACCTGGGCGGTGAAGGCGTCGCGCTCGGTGTCGTGGAGCAGCGTGAAGGAGTGCGCGCTGGTGCCGGTGGTCGGCACGCCGTAGCGCAGCCGCGCGGCGAGGTTCGAGGTGGCGGTGAAGCCCGCGACGTAGGCCGCCCGGGCCGCTGCCACGGCGGCCTCCTCGTGGGTGCGCCGCGAGCCCATCTCCACGCACGGCCGGTCACCGGCCGCCCACGTCATCCGGGAGGCCGCGGAGGCGATCGCCGAGTCGTGGTTGTAGATCGAGAGCAGCACCGTCTCCAGCACCACGGCCTGGGCGAAGGTCGCCTCCACCACCAGCAGCGGCGAGTACGGGAAGTAGGTCTCGCCCTCGGGATAGCCCCAGATGTCGCCCCCGAAGCGGTAGCCGGCCAGCCAGTCCAGGGTTCGCTCGTCGACGACGCGCTGCGAGCGCAGCTCCGCCAGCACGTTGTCGTCGAACCGGAACCGCTCCAGGGCGTCCAGCGCCCGCCCGACCCCTGCCACGACGCCGTAGCGGCGACCCTCGGGCAGGCGCCGCGGGAACATCTCGAAGACCGAGCGACGGCCGGCCGTCCCGCTCGCCAGCGCTGCCTGGAGCATCGTCAGCTCGTAGTGGTCGGTGAACAGGGCCGTCGACGCGTCGCACACCCGCGACAGCCTAGGGGGAGCGAGCGACGTCCTAGGATGTCGCCTGTGTCCGCCCCTACCCCCGTCGAGCTGGACGAGCCGGAGACCGAGGCGACGACCCTGCTGGAGAGTCCCTGGGTGACCGTCGTGTGGAACGACCCGGTGAACCTGATGAGCTATGTCACCTTCGTGTTCCAGTCCTACTTCGGCTACTCCCGCAAGAAGGCCGAGAAGCTGATGATGGAGGTCCACCGCGACGGCCGGTCGGTCGTGTCGGAGGGCTCGCGCGAGCGGATGGAGCGCGACGTCCAGGCGATGCACGAGTACGGGTTGTGGGCGACGCTGGAGAAGGCGGACGCATGACCGAGGGGTTCCAGCCCCGCCGCGGGGGCGGCGCGGTGGCGACGTTCAACGGCTTCGAGGCCGACCTGCTGCGCTCGCTGGCCTCGCAGCTGGTCGAGCTGCTGCGCAACGAGGTGGCGGCACCCGGTGGCGGCGACGACCCGCTGGAGGAGCTGCTGGACTTCTCCGGGCCCACCACCGTGCCCGAGGACCCGGTGCTGGCGCGGCTGTTCCCCAGCGCCTACCTCGACGACGACGAGGCCGCCGGCGAGTTCCGCCGCTACACCGAGAGCGCCCTGCGCAACGGCAAGGCGAGGAGCGCGGCGGGCATCATCGAGGTGCTGGAGGAGGCCGGGCTCCCCGCGGAGCTGGCGGGGGACGGCCTGGTCGTCGACGTCGAGCTCGACAGCGGCGCGGCGACGGCCTGGCTCCGCTCGTTCACCGACATCCGGCTCGCGCTCGCCACCCGGCTGGGGGTCGAGGACGACGACGAGGAGGTCTGGCTGGCCCTGCCGGACGACGACCCTCGGGCTCACGTCTTCGACATCTACCAGTGGGTGGGCTATCTGCAGGAGACGCTGGTGGCGGCGCTCTCGTCGTGACTGGGCGCACAGGCACGGAAGGCGACCCCCCGCGGGTCTCACGATGCGGACGCCCCAGGGGGCGGCCCGAGCGGCTGACGGGCGGCTCCTACCCTGGCTGACGTGCTGAGGATCGAGCAGGAGACCTACGACGCGATCGTCGCGCACGCGCGGCGCGACCACCCCGACGAGGCCTGCGGCGTGGTCGCCGGGCCGGAGGGCTCGGACCGGCCGACGCGGTTCGTGCCGATGGTGAACGCGGCCGGGTCGCCGACGTTCTACGAGTTCGACCCCACCGACCTGCTCCGGCTCTACCGCGACATGGACGACCGCGGCGAGGAGCCGGTGGTGATCTACCACTCGCACACCGCGACCGAGGCCTACCCCTCCCGCACCGACATCGGGCTCGCCCAGGAGCCGAACGCGCACTACGTGCTGGTGAGCACACGTGAGCACGGGAATAGTGAGGGCGCTGTGGAGTTCAGGTCCTACAGGATCGTCGACGGCCAGGTCTCCGAGGAGGAGGTCGAGATCGCCGACGGCCGGGGACCGGCCTGAGGCGCACCACCAGCCCCCCACAAGCCCTCCCGCAAGCCCGCTGCACGTCCCACGGCAGCCCCTCCCACCCGCCCACGACCCGAGGAGACAGGCCTGATGGCAGTCGAGGTCCGCATCCCCACCATCCTGCGCACGTACACCGACGGCGAGAAGGCCGTCCCCGGCGAGGGGGCCACCCTCTCGGAGGTCATCGAGCACCTCGAGAGCAACCACCCCGGTCTCAAGGAGCGGCTCGTCGAGGTCAAGGACGGCCGCGACGACCTGCGCCGGTTCGTCAACGTCTACGTCAACGACGAGGACGTGCGGTTCACCGGCGGGCTGGACACCACGGTGAGCGACGGCGACCAGGTGGTCGTGCTGCCGGCGGTGGCCGGCGGGGCCAGCTGACTGCGATGCGCTTCGACTCGACCCTCGGCTCCGTCGGCGGCACCCCGCTGGTGGGGCTGCCGAGGCTCTCACCCTCACCCGAGGTCCGGTTGTGGGCGAAGATGGAGGACCAGAACCCGACCGGTTCGATCAAGGACCGTGCCGCGCTGCGGATGGTGGAGGAGGCCGAGAAGGCCGGTCAGTTGCGCCCCGGCTGCACCATCCTCGAGCCGACCTCGGGCAACACCGGCATCTCCTTGGCGATGGCGGCCAAGCTCAAGGGCTACCGGCTGGTCTGCGTCATGCCGGAGAACACCTCCGTGGAGCGCCGGCAGCTGCTGCGCATGTGGGGGGCGGAGATCGTCTCCTCGCCGGCCGCCGGTGGCTCGAACGAGGCCGTCCGCGTCGCCAAGCGGGTCGCCGAGGACCACCCCGACTGGGTGATGCTCTACCAGTACGGCAACCCGGCGAACTCCCTGGCCCACTACGAGGGCACCGGTCCGGAGATCCTCGCCGACCTGCCCGCGGTCACCCACTTCGTCGCCGGGCTCGGCACGACCGGAACCCTGATGGGGGTCGGCCGGTTCTTCCGCGAGCACCGGCCGGAGGTCCGCATCGTCGCCGCCGAGCCACGCTACGGCGAGCTCGTCTACGGTTTGCGCAACCTCGACGAGGGCTTCGTCCCCGAGCTGTACGACGCGACGCTGATCGACGCCCGGTTCTCGGTCGGACCACGCGACGCCGTCCGCCGGGTCCGGGAGCTGCTCGAGCTCGAGGGGATCTTCGCGGGCATCTCCACCGGCGCCATCCTGCACGCCGCGCTCGCGCAGGCGGCGAAGTCGCTCAAGGCCGGGGAGCGGGCCGACATCGCCTTCGTGGTGTGCGACGGGGGCTGGAAGTACCTGTCGACCGGGGCCTACGAGGGCACGATCGACGAGGCCGAGGACCGGCTCGAAGGTCAGCTCTGGGCCTGACCGCCCGTACCGCCCCGGACCGCACCGCCCGCCCTGCACCGCCCGCACCGCCAACCGCCTCAGCCGCCGGGCTGCAGGTCCCCGTTGACGGCGAGGTCGTAGCGGGCGTACTGGGAGGCCGTCTCGGCGGGGTCGTCGTAGGTCACGATCGCGCCGACGAGCCGTGAGTCGTGTCCGAGCGCCCTCCGCAGCCGGCGGCCGCTCAGCGACGCCCGGAACCCCTCCCGCAGCCGCAGCGCGCGGTAGTGGACCCGGCCGTCGGGAGCGTCGAGGCCGACCAGCTGCACGGTGAAGCCGCGCACCGGGGTCGGGGCCAGCTGGGAGTAGGACTGCCAGCCGGGGAGCGCCGTGGGCAGCACGGTCTCCCCGACCGTGACGCCGCGGACCCACCAGCCGGCCTCGTCGACCCCGCTGTCGGTGATCAGCCGGAAGCCGACCAGCACCGTCCGGCCGGCGTACGCCGAGAGATCGGCGTGCTGCCGGCGCCAGCCGCCGGAGTCGCCGGTGAACCCCGGCACGTTGTCGGCCACCGCCGGGAGAGCGCCGGGGTCGAGCTCGGTGGTGGTGTCCTCGGTCGGCAGGCTCCGCCAGCTGCGCCCCCCGTCGTCGGAGACCTGGACGAAGCCCGCGTCCCAGCCCTCCTCGGTGTCCCAGAGGGCATCGAAGGTCAGCGTGGCCGACGTGCCGGTCGGGACCGTCACGGCCCGGGCGACCGTCCGGTCCAGGCTCGGGCCGCAGCCCGAGTAGAGCGCGGCCACCGCCGGCCCCGGCGTCACCGCGCCGCAGCTGGTCTCCTGGGTGGTGCGGGCGGGTGGTGCGGGGTCGGTGGTCCACTCCACCGGCTGCGGGGTCAGCGTGTCGGAGCCGTCGAACCGGAGCCGGCGCAGCGCCCGGCCGTCCAGGTAGCGGCCGGCGGCGTCGCGGAACCGCACGTAGTCCGACCCGTTCGGCGGCGCGCCGGGCGTGCCGAACGCCTGGGCGGTCTCCCAGTTCACCCGGGACCGGAGGGTGTCGACCGAGAACGGGCCGGTCGGCGCCCAGCGGTCGTCGGCCTCGGTCGCGGTGTCCAGCGCCATGGCGGCCGCCCAGTCGTGCAGCACCCTCTCCGCGGTCCTCCTGGCACCCAGCTGGTCCAGCACGCGGTCGAGCCCCGCCAGCCCGTTGCCGGGCTCGCGGTGCAGCAGGCTCAGCGCTCGCGGCCCGTAGCGCCCGGCGAGGTAGGTCATCATCGTGTAGGCCGCCCCGTAGTCGCTCAGGATCTCGGTCCCGCCCTGGTCCTGCCACCGGGTCAGCGAGTTCTCCGGACCGCCGAGGGCGGCACCGGCGAAGCCGAGGAAGGAGCGGATGTGGGCGTCGGCGGTCGGGTCGTCGGGAGGCAGCGTCGGGTCGACGTACCCGACCAGGCTCTGCGCGTAGTCGGAGAGGCCCTCGTTGACCCACGCCTCCTCGTCGGGGTCGACGTAGGACTCGAGCAGGTGCTGGTACTCGTGGGCGAACGTGCCCTCGTAGAGCTGCGGACGCGGGACCCCGAGGCCGCGTGTCCCCGACAGGCCCTGAGCCGCGCTGCAGGCGCGGTAGGACGGGTCGTCGGCATCGGTCGGCGGGGTGGCGCCCGTGCGGTGCTGCCAGTCGAAGGCGTCGATGGTCATCACGTTGCGGTCGACGTAGCGGTTGAAGACCGAGTAGAAGAAGCCGGCGATGTAGGTCTGCCCGTCGGGTGAGGTCGGTCGGTAGTAGTTGGTGTCGCGGACGTTGTCCACCAGCACCACCGTGTCGTCGGCCTCGGCTGCGGGCACCTGGTAGTAGTCCGCGGGCTGGCCGATCGCGGCTGCCAGCGGGGCGTCGGAGCCGTCCCGGCGCGGCGGGACGGAGAAGGCCTCGGACTCGCGAGGGTAGATCGTGGAGTCGAACGCGGTCACGAACCGACGGACCTGTGCGTCGGAGACGTCGGTCAGGCCCAGCGCGTTGCGGCAGTCGTCGGCCGGGAAGTCCCGGTCGTCGGCGACCCAGACCGCGATGTGCTCACCGAGACCACGCAGCCGGTAGTCCTTGACGTAGACCTGCCCGGACACGTTGTCCAGAGCCATCCAGGTCTTCGTCATGCCGACCTGCGACCCGGCCGGCTCCGCGCCCCGGGCGCGGGGTCGGCCGTCCTCGGTCGCCGCGGACCGCCGGCTGGCTGCGAACGACGAGCGGTCGCGGGGCAGCGGCTTGCCCGCGTTGTAGTCGGGGCCCACTCGGGCCGTCTCACCGCCGGGACCGGCGACTGCGCGCGGTGGCCGGTCGTCGCCGGGTCGTGCCGAGACCCCCCCGGACGGGAGGGTCAGCGCCGAGCCGGCCACCGCCATCGTGACCAGCAGCACCAGGGGCCGCCGAGATGCGCGCATGTGTGCGCTCCGTTCGCCGAGATCGGCAGGCGTCGTGCCGGACCGGCGCTGCGCCTGCTTGAACGCCTCGATCAAACCAGCGTCGGTTCCCGACGGCAACGATCCGGACGCGTCGAGCGTTTCGGACTCCAGCCGTCGGAGCGAGACCCCGCCCACATCCACCCGCGGTTCCATGCATGGCAGCCAGCGGCTCGGGGGAGAGATGAGTCGGAACGCCACCCCGGCGTCGAAGGAGGCCCAGATGTCATCCGGAGTCGAGACAGGACGCATCACCACCGACATCCCCGCTCGGATCGACCGGCTTCCCTGGGCCCGATGGCACTGGCTGGTGGTGATCGGGCTGGGCACCGTGTGGATCCTCGACGGTCTCGAGGTGACCATCGTCGGCTCGATGTCGGCGGCGCTCAAGCCCGAGGGCACCGGCCTGGGGCTGAGCAACTTCGACGTCGGGATGGCCGGTGCGGTCTACGTCGCCGGCGCCTGCACCGGCGCGCTGTTCTTCGGTCAGCTGACCGACCGGCTCGGCCGCAAGAAGCTGTTCATGATCACGCTGGTCGTCTACACCGTCGCGACCGTGCTCACCGCCTTCTCGATGAACCCGACCTGGTACTTCATCGCCCGGTTCTTCACCGGGGCCGGCATCGGCGGCGAGTACGCCGCCATCAACTCCGCCATCGACGAGCTGATCCCGGCGGCCTACCGCGGCCGGGTCGACGTAGCGATCAACGGCTCGTTCTGGGTCGGTGCCGCGGCCGGCTCGCTGCTCACCATCCCGCTGCTCGACCCGAGCCTGGTCGACCCCGCCTGGGGCTGGCGGCTGGCGTTCGGTCTCGGCGGCATCCTGGCGGTCGGGATCCTGCTGGTGCGGCGGAACGTCCCGGAGAGCCCCCGCTGGCTCTTCATCCACGGCCGTGAGGACGAGGGCGACCGGATCGTCCGCGACATCGAGGAGACCGTCAGCGCCGAGACCGGCCGCAGGCTGCCGGACGTGGAGGAGACCATCACCATCCGGCAGCGCAAGTCCATCGGGCTCGGGCTGATCGCGCGGACGGTGTTCACGATGTACCCCAAGCGCACGGTGCTCTGCCTCTCGCTGTTCGTGGGGCAGGCGTTCCTCTACAACGCGTTCTTCTTCACCTATGGCGACACCCTCTCGACCTTCCTGGGCGTCGAGCAGGTCGGCGGGTACCTCGCCGTGTTCGCGGCCAGCAACTTCGTCGGGGCGCTGGTGCTCAGCCCGCTGTTCGACACGGTCGGCCGGGTCCGGATGATCTCCGGGACCTACGTGCTGTCCGGGGTGCTGCTGGCGGTGGCCGGCCTCGTGCTGGGCGACCTGTCGGCGGTGAGTCTGACGGTCTTCGGCGCGGTGATCTTCTTCTTCGCCTCCGCGGGTGCGTCGGCGGCGTACCTGACGGCCAGCGAGATCTTCCCGATGGAGACCCGGGCGCTGTGCATCGCCTTCTTCTACGCCATCGGCACCGCGATCGGAGGCATCAGCGGCCCGCTGCTGTTCGGGGCGCTGATCCAGAGCGCCTCGGAGTCCAAGGACATCACCGGCATCGCCGTCGGGTACTTCATCGGCGCGGCGCTGATGATCGTCGGCGGCATCACCGAGGCGGTCATCGGGGTCCGTGCCGAGGGACAGTCGCTGGAGGACATCGCCACGCCGCTCACCGCGGAGGACGCCACCGCCGACAGCCCGGCATGAGGCCCCGGCGCGGGGCGGTCAGCCGAAGACGAGCCAGGCGCCCAGCAGCGGGGGCACCAGCCCCGCCAGCAGCCACCAGGACACCGGCCGGCGGCGGTGGATGAGCAGTGCCGCCTCGAACGCGATGACGCCGAAGGCCGCCGAGATCACCAGCAGGCCGATCCGGGCGTCGGTCCGGTCCGAGAAGTAGGCGGCGACGACCAGGCCGACCGACAGGTGGAGGATGGTGACGGCGGTCAGGCTCGACATCACCCAGCGCTGCACGGCGGTCAGGCTCATCGAGGCGCGCTGCGGTGGCCGTGGTCGGCCAGGGGTCATCAGGTGCTTGCGCACCGCCGGTGGTCCCGACTGGCCGGAGGGCATGGCCCGAGCCTAGCCGCCGGCCGGCGCGGACCCCGACGACCGTCCGGTCCCGGTCGGCCTCAGGTCGAGGAGCCGGAGATCTTCTCGATCAGGGCCGTGGTGGAGATGGCCGGCGTGCGGGGCAGGTAGTGCACCCGGCAGATGTCGTTGAACTCGTCGAACCGGCCTGCCCAGTCGTCACCCATCACCAGCACGTCGGCGCGGTGCTCGAGGATGTAGTCGCGCTTCTGCTCGAGGCTCTCCTCGACGAAGACCGCGTCCACCGGCTTCAGTGCCGCCACGATCTCCAGTCGCTCGTCCTGGGAGAAGACCGGGGCACGACCCTTCTTGCGGAGGTTCAGCGCGTCGGCCGAGACTCCCACGACGAGCCGGTCGCCGAGCGCGGCGGCCCGTTCGATCACCCGCAGGTGGCCGACATGGAAGACGTCGAAGGTGCCGAAGGTGATGACCGTGGTGCCCATGGGGGGACATCCTGCCACGCGACCGGTCGCGCTGTGCCGACCCGCGCCGGCCGGCGGTTCGTGCTGACCCCCGTCGGTCGGCTACCCTCGTCCGGTGCGGATCTCGACCGGTACAGTAGACCCTTCGGTGCTCGCCGCCCGGTCGGCGGTGTACGGCACCTTCTTCCTCAACGGCTTCGCGCTGGCGACCTGGGCCTCCCGGATACCGGCGGTGCGCTCCTCGCTCGACCTGGGTCCCGCACAGCTCGGGCTGCTGCTGCTGGCCACCTCGGTCGGGTCGCTGCTCTCGCTGCCGACGTCGGGGGCCGTGGTGTCCCGCTTCGGAGCGCGTCTGGTGGTGTCGCTGGCCGCCGTCGTCGAGGGCGCCGGTCTGCTGCTCGCCGCGCTGGGGGTCGGTGTGTTCCAGTCGGTGGTGCTGACCGGGGCCGGGATGTTCCTCGTCGGGCTCGGCAACGGCAACTGGGACGTCGCGATGAACGTCGAGGGCGCGGAGGTGGAGCGCCGGCTGCGTCGCTCGATCATGCCGCGCTTCCACGCGGGGTTCAGCCTCGGCACCGTGGCCGGTGCCGCCGTCGGCGCCCTGGTCACCTTCGCCGGCATCGGCTTCGGCTGGCACGTCGCGGTCGTCGCCGTCCTGGTCGCGCTGCTGGGGCGGGTCAGCGTCCGCACCTTCCTTCCGGTGACCCACGACCGCGCCCCCGGCGGCGGCCGGTCGGCGTTCTCGGCCTGGGCCGAGCCGCGCACCGTGCTGGTGGGGGTGATGGTGCTGGCCATGGCGCTCACCGAGGGCGTCGCGACCGACTGGCTGGCGCTGGCGATGGTCGACGGGTACGGCGCCCCGGCCTGGCTCGGCGCGGTGGCGTTCGCGCTGTTCGTGTCCTCGATGACGGTGGGTCGGGTCGGTGGCACCGTGCTGCTGGACACCTTCGGCCGGCTGCCGGTGCTCTGGGGGTCGATGGCGGTCGCCGCCCTGGGGGTGGTGCTGGTGGTGCTGGGCCAGGTCGCAGTGCTGGTCGCCGTGGGCATCCTGCTGTGGGGGCTGGGAGCCTCACTCGGCTTCCCGGTGGGGATGAGCGCGGCCGCCGACGACCCGGCGCGCGCGGCTGCGCGCGTCAGCGTGGTGTCCACGATCGGCTACACGGCCTTCCTGGGCGGACCGCCGCTGCTCGGCTTCCTGGGCAGCCAGGTCGGCGTGCTGCAGGCGCTCTTGGTGGTGTCGGTGGTGCTGGTGCCCTCGGCGCTCGCGGTGCCGGCGGCACGCCGGGCGCCGGCGGCCTGACCCGGCCGGTAGGTTTCCCCGGGTGAGCTCGTCCGGGTCCCCGATCCTGGCCGCCGACCCGTCGGTCGACGCCGACCGACGTCGGCGTCTGCGCCGGATGAGGGCGTTGGCCGGCTCACTGCTGGGGCTGGCGGCCGTGGTCTTCTGGCTGACCCGGGACCTGGGCGGCGTCTGGGGCTTCGTCAACGCCGGCGCCGAGGCCTCGATGGTCGGCGCGATCGCGGACTGGTTCGCGGTCACGGCGCTGTTCCGCCACCCGCTGGGACTGCCGGTGCCGCACACCGCGCTGATCCCCCGGCGCAAGGACGAGCTCGGTCGCAGCCTGGAGGAGTTCGTCGGGGAGAACTTCCTGTCCGAGGACATCATCCGCGAGCGGCTGCAGGCCGCTCAGCTCAGTCGCCGGCTGGGTGCCTGGCTCGGCGTCGAGGGTCATGCTCGGCGGGTGAGCGACGAGGCCGCCTCGGTCCTCCGGCTGGCGCTGGCTCGGGTGCGCGACGAGGACATGGTCTCGTTGGTCGAGGCCGCCGTGCTGCCCCGCCTCCTCGCGGAGCCGGTGAGCCCGGTGGCGGGCAGCCTGCTGCAGGAGGTCGTGCGCGACGGCGCCCACCACGGGCTGGTGGACCTGGTCCTCGAGGAGGCGCACCGCTGGCTGACCCACAACGAGGAGACGTTCGTCCAGATCGTCGGCGAACGGGCTCCCTGGTGGTCACCGGCGACCATCAACGACCGGGTCACCCATCGCATCCACCTGGAGGTGGTCGCCTGGGTCGAGGACATCCGAGGCGACCCCTACCACCACGCCCGGATGGCGCTGGACGACGCGCTGGCCCAGCTCGCCGAGGACCTGCTCCACGACCCGGCGACCCAGGAGCGCATGGAGCGGCTCAAGGAGCGGGTGCTCGCCCACCCCCAGCTGCTGGTCACCGCCGCCTCGTTGTGGCGGGCGTTCAAGCGGGCGCTCGGGGACGCCCTCGACGACGTTGACGGCCCGTTGCGCCGCCGCGCGGTCCAGGAGCTGTCCGCGTTCGGTGCCCGGCTGGAGGGCGAGCCGGCGCTGCGCGACCGGCTGGACGGCTACGTCGCCGAGCTGGTCGTCTTCGCTGTCGGGCGCTACGGCGACGAGCTGACCGCGGTGATCACCACGACCGTCGGTCGCTGGGACGGGAAGGAGGCCGCCGAGCGCATCGAGCTGCACGTCGGCCGGGACCTGCAGTTCATCCGCATCAACGGCACCATCGTCGGCGGTCTGGTCGGGGTGCTCATCCACGCCGCCACGCTGATGCTCTGAGCGGATGGGGGACAATGGCGCCGTGACTCCTGTGCCCCCCGTGCCTCGCGACGTACCGGTCCGGGACGAGCCGATCCGGCTGGGTCAGCTGCTCAAGCTGGCCGACCTCATCGACAACGGCGCCGAGGCGAAGCCCCTGCTGGCCTCGGGCGCAGTCAGCGTGAACGGCGCGACCGAGACCCGGCGCGGACGCCAGCTGCGTCGCGGGGACGTGGTCGCGGTCGGGGACCGCAGCGTGCGGGTCGCCTGAGCCTGGGACGGCGGTACGAGGCTCAGCGGACCCCGACGAGGTCGACGACGAAGATCAGCGTCTCGCCGGGCTTGATCACGCCGCCCGCACCGCGGTCGCCGTAGCCCAGCTGCGGCGGGATGACGAGCCGCCGACGACCGCCGACCTTCATCCCCTGCACGCCCTGGTCCCACCCGGCGATGACCTGCCCGACACCCAGCCGGAACGACAGCGGCTCGCCGCGGTTGTAGGAGGCGTCGAACTCCTCCCCGGTGGAGTGGGCGACCCCGACGTAGTGGACCTGGACCGTCGTGCCGGCGCCGGCTTCGGCTCCCTCGCCCTCGACGAGCTCGGTCACCTCCAGCTCGGTGGGCGGGGGACCGTCGGGGAAGTCGATCTCGGGCTTCTCGTGGGTCACGTCGCGTCCTCTCCGGGCATGGGATGGTCCCGGACATGCTCGCACGCCGGTCCCGGCGTGCTCGACGACGACCCCGCCGGGCTCAGGTCTGGCTGCCGTGGACGTAGGAGTCGAGCTGGTCGCGCTCGAACTCCAGGTCGCTCATCCGGCTCTTGACGACGTCGCCGATGCTGACGATCCCGATCAGCCGACCGTCGCGCACCACCGGCACGTGACGAACGCGCAGCCGGGTCATCATCGCCATCAGGTCGTCGACGGAGTGGTGCGGCTCGCAGGTCTGCACCCGGCTGGACATGATCGCCGAGACCGGCGAGTCCAGCAGCCCGGCATCCTCGCGCAGGTGGCGCACCACGTCTCGCTCGGAGACGATGCCGTCCACGGCGGCTCCGTCGCCGCTGACCACGACGGCGCCGATGTTGTGCTCCGCGAGCAGGTCGAGCAGCTCCCTGACCGTCGCGTCCGGGCGGACGGTGACCACGTCGGAGGCGGACTTGCCTGCCAGGACCTGGGTGATACGCATCGGCTGTCCCTTCGTCGCCGGGCGACGGGGGGTTGCCCGTCACCCCGTCTGCCCAGGCTAGCCATGGCCGGGGTGCGGGGCCAGAGCGGGTGGGGGTCGCGAGGATGGGGACATGCGACGTGAGCTGTCCGCCCGGTCGGGCGTGGCGTTGATGGCATGGCTGACGCTGGTGCTCTGGCTCGACCGGTCGGACGGCGGTGGCGGGCTCGTGCTCCAGCGTGGGCTGGGCGGGCTCACCTGGCTGCTGCTGCTGGGGGTGCTGGCGAGGGCCGAGCCCGCGGTACGGGCGCAGACCGTGGTGGTGGTCGCGGTGGCCACGACCGTGGAGTACCTGGCCAGCCCGCTGCTGCAGGTGTACACCTACCGCTTCGACAACGTGCCGGCGTTCGTGCCGCCGGGTCACGGGCTGGTCTACCTGTCCGCCCTCGCCCTCGGTCAGGCGGGTCCGGTCCGGCGCCACCCCCGGAGGGCCCTGGCAGGGGTGCTCGGTGTCGGCGGCGCGTGGGCGGCCCACGGGCTGCTGGTGGCCGACCGTCCGGACGTGCTCGGCGCGTTCTGGTTCGGGTGCCTGGTGGTGTTCTGCCTGGTGGGCCCGTCCCGTGCCGTGTACGTCGGCGCCTTCGTGGCGGTCGGGTGGCTGGAGGTGGCCGGCACGCACCTCGGCACCTGGGAGTGGGCGCGCCTCGACCCCACGGGCTGGGTGAGCATCGGCAACCCGCCGTCCGGTGCGGCCGGCGGCTACGCCTGGTTCGACCTCGCCGGGCTGGGGGCGGCGCCCTGGCTGCTGCGGGCCTGGTCCCGGGCCAGGGCACGGGTCAGTGCTCGTCGGCCGACGGCTCGGGTGGTCGACGGCGCGCGTTGAGGTCGTGCAGGGAGCCGGGGCGGCGAGGCTCCACGTCGGGGTCGTCGGCGTCGTCACTGAGGCCTCCGAGGAACGCCAGCGCCTGGTCGTGCAACCGGCCGTTGCTCGCCAGCGCGTTGCCGCCGGTGGGACCGGGAGCCCCGGCCAGCGAGGTGAAGGTGCCCCCTGCCTCGCGCACGATCACGTCCAGGGCCGCCATGTCGTAGATCTCGAGCTCCGGCTCGGCCGCGATGTCCACCGCGCCCTCGGCCACGAGCATGTAGGACCAGAAGTCGCCGTAGGCGCGGGTGCGCCAGCAGCGGCGCGCCAGCGCCATGAACGCCTCCAGCCGGCCCTGGTCCTCCCACCCGGAGAACGAGGCGTAGGACAGCGACGCGTCGTCGAGGTTGGCCACGTCGGAGACGTGGCACTCGCTCGCGCGCAGCAACGAGCGGCCGGTCCAGGCGCCCCCGCCCTTGGCGGCCCACCACCGGCGCTGCAGCAGCGGAGCCGAGACGCAGCCGACGACCACCTCGTCGTCGACCATCAACGAGATCAGCGTCGCCCAGACCGGCACCCCGCGGACGTAGTTCTTGGTGCCGTCGATGGGGTCGACCACCCAGCGGCGCTGGCTGTGCCCGACCGAGCCGCTCTCCTCGCCCAGCACCGCGTCCCGGGGCCGGGCCCGAGAGAGCGTGCGCCGGATGCCCTCCTCCACCGACTTGTCGGCGTCGGTGACGGGGCTGAGGTCCGGCTTGTGCAGCACGTGCAGGTCGAGAGCCTTGTACCGGCTGGTGGTCAGCGAGTCGGCGTCGTCGGCGAGCACGTGCGCGAGCCTCAGGTCGTCGGTGAAGGAGGTGGCCATGCCGCTCAGGCTATGCCCCGCGAGCCTCCGCAGGGCCCGGTGACGGCGGCCACGGGCTCGGCGCGCCCCGCGGTGGCCCGCCGAGGACTCCTGGGAGCCCCCGTGAGCAACGCCCGGAAAGGACACGCATGAGGCTTCAACTGTTGGCGTCCGGTCGCTAACCTCTGGACATGGAGATCGCCGGACTGCCGTTGCACGCGCTCGTCATCCATGCCGCGGTGGTGTTCACCCCGCTCGCCGTGCTCGCCGCCGTGACGTTCGCCGTGCTGCCCCGGTGGCGCTACCTCACCCGCTGGCCGGCGGTCGTGCTCACCGTCGTCGCCCTCGGGTCGGTCTGGCTCGCCCGGTTCAGCGGGAACGCGCTGGTGGAGGAACGCCCCGAGCTCGCGCCGCTGGTCACCGACCACCAGTCGCGGGGGAACCTGCTCTCGCTGCTGATGGTCCTGTTCACCGTGGTGGTGCTGGCAGCGGCCTGGAGCCTCGGCGGGGCCTCCGGACTGGTCAGCGGCCGAGGCGGCCGGCCGTCGCGCGTCGCGGCGCTCGACACGGTCCTGATGGTCGCCGTGGTGCTGTCGGCAGTCCTGGTGCTGGCCTGGGTGTTCCTCACCGGTGACGCCGGCTCCCGCGCGGTCTGGGGGTAGCCGCGGCGGGACGGCGTCCGGGCCTCAGGTCTGCTCGCGGCTGGCCAGGAGGCGTCGGAAGGACGCGACGCGCTCGGGCTCGGTGCCCCCGGCCGCGGCCACGTCGTCGAGACCGCACTCCGGCTCGTCGCCGCCGTGGGTGCAGCCACGGGGGCAGCCCTCGGTGGCGCCGGCGAGGTCGGGGAACGCGTTGATCAGCTGGGCCGGCTGGACGTGGGCGAGGCCGAAGGAGCGGATGCCGGGCGTGTCCACGATCCAGCCGCCGCCCGGCAGCGCCAGCATCAGGGCGGAGGTCGAGGTGTGCCGTCCCCTGCCGGTGACGGCGTTGACATGGCCGATCGCCCGCTCGCTGCCGGGCACGAGCGCGTTGACCAGGGTCGACTTGCCCACGCCGCTGGACCCGATCATGACGCTGACCGTGTCGTGCAGGCGCTCCCGCAGCGCCGCGAGCTCGCGGGCGTGCTCAGTGACGACGAAGGGGACGCCGAGAGGCCGGTAGGTCGCCAGCAGCGGCTCGGGGTCGGCGAGGTCCGCCTTCGTCAGGCACAGCAACGGCGTCAGCCCGGCGTCGTAGGCCGCCACCAGTGCCCGGTCGAGGAAGCGCGGCTGCGGCTCCGGGTCCGCCAGGGACACCACCACGACCAGCTGCTCGGCGTTCGCGACGATCACGCGCTCGACCGGGTCGTCGTCGTCGGCGGTCCGCCGCAGCACCGTCCGCCGGTCGTCGACCTGCACGATCCTCGCCAGGCTGCCCTCGTCGCCGCTGAGGTCGCCGACGATCCGCACCGAGTCCCCGACGACGACGCCCTTGCGTCCCAGGGGCCGGGACTTCATGGCGAGCACGGTCCGTCCCTCGACCAGGGTCGTGTAGCGACCCCGGTCCACGGTGACCACCGTGCCGGGAACCGCGTCGAGGTGCTGGGGCCGGTCCTTCGTCCGGGGCCGGGTGTGTCGCCGGGGCCGGTCGTAGGACTCGACGTCGAACTCGTCGTACCGGGGCATGCTCAGGCCGGCCCCGGCCCCGGCCCGCCGAGCACGACCCGGGACCAGAACGGGGCGAAGCCCGGGAAGGTCTTGGCGGTCGTGTCGACGTCCTCCACCAGCACCCCGGGCACGGCCAGCCCGACGATCACCGCCGCGTGTGCCATGCGGTGGTCGGCGTAGGTGCGGAACGGCCCGGCGGTCAGCGCGGCGGGGTGGATCACGAGACCGTCCTCGGTCTCGGTGACCCGGCCACCGAGGGCGGTGAACTCGCGGGCCAGCGCTGCGATCCGGTCGGTCTCGTGCCCCCGGATGTGCGCCACCCCGCGTAGCCTCGAGGGGGTCGCGGCCAGCAGGCAGAGGGCGGCCACCGCCGGTGTCAGCTCCCCGACGGCGTGCAGGTCGTAGTCGATCCCCGACAGCGTGCCGGTGCCGGTCACGGTCAAGCCGTCCGCGGTGAGGTCGGCGGTGCCACCCATCAGCGTGACGATGTCGCGGAGGGCGTCGCCGGCCTGCGTCGTGGCGGACGGCCAGCCGGGGATGCTCACCCGGCCGCCGGTGACCAGGGCGGCCGCCACGAACGGCGCCGCGTTGGAGAGGTCCGGCTCGACGTCGACGTCGAGGGCCCGGACCCGTCCGGGGGCGACCGACCACCGGTCGGGCGCGCTGTCGTCGACCTCGACCCCGCGCAGTCGCAGCTGCTGCACGGTCATCTCGATGTGTGGCAGCGAGGGCACCGGGGGCCCCGAGTGCCGTACGTCGACCCCCCGGTCGTAGCGCGGTCCCGCCAGGAGCAGGGCGGAGACGAACTGGCTGGAGGCGGAGGCGTCCACGACGACCTCGCCGCCCGGCGCGCTGCCCGACCCGAGGACCGTGAAGGGCAGACAGCCGCGGTCGTCGTCCTCGACCCGGGCTCCCAGCCCACGCAGCGCGCGGAGCACCTCTCCCATGGGACGGGTCCGAGCGTGCGGGTCGCCGTCGAAGGCCACCGGGCCGTCCGCGAGCGCGGCCACCGGGGGCACGAAGCGCATCACGGTGCCGGCCAGCCCGCAGTCGACGGCGGCGGGGCCGCGCAGGTCACCCGGGGTGACGCGCCAGTCCCTCCCCGACGTGTCCACGTCCACGCCGAGCGCGCCGAGGGCGGCCGCCATGAGCCGGGTGTCACGCGACCCGAGTGCCGCCCGGACCACGCCGGGCCCGTCGGCGAGGGCGGCCAGCACCAGGGCCCGGTTGGTCAGCGACTTCGAGCCCGGCAGGCGTACCTCGGCGTGCACCGGCTCGCGAGGGGAAGGAGCGGGCCACAGCGCCGGCTCGGCGACGGTCCGGTCGGAGGGCGGCGTCAGGGGAGTCATCGCCGCCGAGCGTATCGCTCCCCGGGGGTCGGTCAGGTGACCGCCGACTTGACCGAGGTGGCGGCCAGCCGGCCCTGCGCCCGGGCCTCGCGTCGCAGGTGCTTCGCCTCCCGGCGGGCGCCGCCGACGGCGTGCTGGGCGCGCCAGGCGACGCCCGGGCGGCCCTCGGTGTCGACGCCGGCCAGCACCAGACCACCGAGCATCGAGACGTTCTTGAAGAAGTGGGTCATCTGGGCGGCGCGGGCGGACTTGTCCTTCTCCGCCCACCACGAATGCCCGGCCAGGGTCGTCGGGACCACGGTGGCGGCAAGCGCGAACGCGGACAGCCGCGGTAGCCGACCGGTCGCGAGTCCCAGCCCGGCCACGATGTGGACTCCGGCGTTGATGCGGACCATGGTCTTGTCGTCGGCCGGGATCGGGACGGACGGGGCGACCTTCCCGGCCAGGTCCCGAATCTCGTCGTTGACGGGCTTGGCCGCCTCGGCGAGCGCGGGCGCGTTGCGCAGCGCCTGGACGCCGCCATAGACGAAGGTGGAGGCGAGCATCGGACGAGCGACCAGTCGGATGAGAGTCATGCCCCGGTCTTACCCCATCGACCGCCCGTCAGTCACGACCGGGGGAGACCTCGCGTGCCGCCGGTGTGGCGCCGGGAGCACCCGGCGAGATGTCGCGGGAGCGGGAGTTGTTGGCCAGCCGCCCGGCCTCGTCGACCCCGACCGGCACCAGCGTGAAGGTGACCGGCGCCCGCGTCCCCCGCGCCTGGGCGACACGCAGGTCGATGAAGAAGTGGCCGTCGTCGTCCTGGTCGACCTTGGTGCAGGTCCCCCACACACCCTGGGTCAGGGGGCGGCCGTCGGCGTCGCTGGTGATGCAGGTGACCTCGGCCTCCCCGTTCACACCGTGCTGGGCGTCGACCAGGTGAGCCTGGCCCGCGCCCAGGCCCACGCCGGGGCCGGACAGCCGCACCCGCATCGTGGTCACGCCCCGCGGGGTGCCGGCCACGAAGGCGCGCAGCACGGTGGTGGTGCCGGAGTCCCGGTACCCCGTCACGACGAGCGACTCCAGCGAGACGTCCGGCGCCAGCCGCACCGTCGCGGCGTTGTCGGCGGGGTCGAGCTCGGACAGCGGCGCGGCGGCGGCCGCCGTCACCCGCACGGAGGTCGCCAGGGCCGGTCGGTCCGGTCGCAGCACCAGCCGCACCGGGGCGCCGTCGGCGGGGTCGGCGCAGGTGACCTCGCGGGCGGCGGTCCGCGCGCACCCGGCCTCGACGACGGTGGCGTCCGTGACGGTCAGCCTCACCGGCCCGGAGCGGGTGCCGCGCAGCACGGTGGTCACCTCGTAGGTGCCGGTGGCGCTGGGGACGGGGTCCGCCGGAGTCAGTGCTCCGAGGGTCAGGTCCACGCCGGGTGAGACGGTGACGGTGGCGGTGTTGTCGGCAGGGTCGGGGTCGTCGTAGCGCCGGGGCGGCACCAGCGTCAGTCGCAGCGGTCGTCGGTCGGTGCGGGTGGAGACCACGTCGAGCTCCAGCGAACGGGTGAGGGCGTCGGCGGTGCACAGGGCGTGCCCGGCGTCGCTGCGCAGGCAGCCGTCCGGCTGGTCCGGCGCCAGCTCGGCCCCCGCGACCGCGATGCCGACCGTGGCCAGCCCTTCAGGCAGGCCCCGGGCCGTGGTGCGGAGCCGGTAGCGGTCGGTGTCGCCGCTCACCGACTGCGCGACGACCGAGGGGGTGCCGATCGAGAAGTCGTAGGTCGGACGCGGGGCGAGCCGCGCGCCGGCGGCGTTGTCGCGCGGGTCCAGCTCCACGTAGGGGCGAGCGGGCGTCGCGGTCACGGTGACCGGGGTGGCCGACCCGGTGCGGTCCGCGCGGACCGAGAACGTGACGTCACCGGCCCGGGGGTCCGGACAGGTCGCCGACCGGCCCGCCACCGTGCAGTCCCCACTGTCCACGGCGGCGAAGACGGCGTCACCGGTCAGGGTGTAGTCGACCGACCGGAGCCCGTCGGGCACGCCCGCCAGGTGGCTGCGGACCAAGTGCAGGTCGTCGTCGTTCGCGGGGGACTCGTTGTCGGGGTCCAGGGCGGCCAGCCGCAGGTCGGCGCCGGGCGCCAGCGTGGTGGCGGTCTGCTGGTTGTCGCCGCGCGGGTCGTCGTACCCGGCCGGGACGTGGACGGTGACGACGACCCGGTGCTCGTCGGTGCCGGTCGAGTCCACACGCAGCTCGACCCGGCCGCCGTCGGCCAGCCCGTCGCACCGCAGCAGGGCATCGCCGAGGCGGTCGCAGCCGGCCGGCTGGTCCGCGGACAGGACGCCGCCGTCGGACAGCTCCAGGGTCACGGCGTCCAGGTCGCCGGGCAGGTCGGCGACCTGGGTGGCCAGCGTGTAGCGGTCGGTGCCGGCCACCAGCGTGTGGTCGGTCTCGGTGAGGGCACCGAGGCTGAAGTCGTGCGAGGGCACCAGGGTGCCGCGGGCGACGTGGTCGGAGAACAGGTCGAGGTACTCCCCGCCGGGGACAGCGGTCAGCACCAGGTCGGTGGCGCGCGCGGCGTCGTCGGCTCGGACCGAGAACGCCACGGTGTCGCCGTCGGAGGGCTGGTCGCAGCGGAGTCCGCCGTCTGCTACCCGGCAGCCAGGGGTGTCGGTGGCGACGATCCGGGCACCGTCGGCGACGGTCAACCGGACGCTGTCGAGCCCGGCGCGAAGACCGGTGAGGGTGGCGCTGACCGGGTAGTCGCCGGCAGTGCGCCCGGCCGTGGCCCGGTGCAGCGCACCCAGGTCCTGTGGGGCCAGCACCAGGTGTGACCCCGGCCGCAACCGGGGGAGCGCGACCGTGTTGTTCGCGGGCTCCGGGTCGTCGAACGGCTCGACCGGCCGGATCGTCAGGGCCGCGGTGTGGGCCCGGCCGGTCGAGGACTCCACGATCACGGTGACCCGGTCGCCGTCGGCCAGCCCGGAGCACGTCAGCTGCCCGCCACCAGCGGGGCTGGTGTCCAGCGCACAGCCGCCGGCACCCTGGTCGACCGCCAGCGCGAGCCCGTCGCCCGGCTCGCTGCGCAGGGCGAGCGTCGCGCCGCCGACCGTGGCGGGCAGCCCCCTGACCGTCGCGGCGATCGCCCAGCGGTCGGTCTCGCCGTCGAGCCCATGCCCGGTCTCGCTGACGTCGTCGAGCGAGACGTCGCGCAGCGGTCGCAGCGTGGTCGTGGCGCGGTGGGGGCCGGCGCCGACCGCGACGAAGGCGTCGGCGGGCGTCACGGCCAGCCCGACGGCCGTCGGCGTGGTGAGGGCGTCTGTGCGCAGCGCCAGCCGGACGGGCGTGGTCGCCGGGTCGCCACCGGTGGCGGCGGCAACCGGGCAGGTCAGGGTGGTCGATGCGGCGTCGGCGGCCGTGCAGCCGGGGTTGCCGGTGACGGAGAAGGACGCGCCGTCCTCGACCGTCCAGGTGACCCGGCCCAACCCGGGCCGCAGCCCGGCCAGCGTGGCTGTCGCGACCACGTCGCCGGAGGCGCTGGGCGGCTGGGTCGCCAGGTCGGTCAGGACCAGGTCGGCCCCGGGTCGCAGGGCGAGCGTCGTGTCCTGGTCGCCGGGGGTGGTGTCGGCCACGGCGGCCAGTGGGGCAGCGCTCAGCCGGACCTCGGCCCGGCCGGTCAGCGAGGTCGCGGCCAGCGGCAGCGCCACGGGGGCGCCGTCGACGAGCTCGGGGCAGCTCAACGAGGTGCCGTCGTCGCCGACGACACAGCCGGGGGAGACGCCTTCTCGGAAGCGCGCCTGCCCGGTCAGCGCGTAGCGCACCCCTCGCACCCGGGGAGGGAGCACCGCGGTCGTCGACAGGTCGTAGCGGTCCTCGTCGCCGACGACGTCGTGCCTCGACAGGGCCGACACGACGGGGGGCGGGAAGTCGTACGTCGCCGGCCGGTCGGGCCGGAACGCCTGCGGGCCGCTGCTCGAGGACCCGGCGCCCTCGATCGAGGCGGTGACCTCGACCTCGTCGTCGACCAGGTGGTCGGGGAAGGCCAGCGGGACGGTGAGCGTGTAGTCGCCGTAGTCACTCGGCGCGGGAGTGGCGCCGTCGCCTGCGAGCAGCGCTGTCCCCGGCTCGCAGGCGAGCCGCCGGTCGGTGACCTTGCGGCAGCTGGTGCCGGTGAGCGTGTCCGCGAAGGTGGTCTCCGCCGAGGCGATCTGCAGGTCGAGCACGTCGGCGGGCCGCATGCTGACGACCGTCAGGGTCACGAAGCCGTCCCCGCTGAGCCGGGGGACACCGAGCACCCGCTCGGGAGCCGGGACGGCGCCCGGCTCCTCGCTGGGGGCATCGCCGGGCGGCGGCGCCGGCTGGTCGTCGGGCGGCTCGGTGCCGCTGCCGGTGTCGGTCGGCTGTGGATCGGGCGGTGCGCTGGGCACGCCGTCGGCCACCGGATCGGTCGCCGGTCCTGCCACCGGGCTTGTCACCGGGCTTGTCACCGGGCCGGCCACCGGGACGGCGGCCGGGCTCTCGGTGAGCGTGGGAGTGGGCACCGCCACCGACAGCGTGGTCGTGGGGGCCGTCGTCGGGGCGCTCGTCGGCGTGCCGCGCCCGGTGGGGCCGCCAGGGGTGCCCGACGGGCGGGGCGCGACGGCCGTGGTGCGGGCAGCGGGACCGTCGGCGACCACGTCGGTGGGGGCACGACCCGGCGAGGTGACCACGATCGCGGTGACCGCAGCGGCCGCGACCCCGATCGACACCGCGCCGGCCACCACCCCGGAGCCGTGCGCAGCGGCGACGTCCTTGGCGTGGGACAGCAGCGAGAGCACGCCGAAGGCACCGGCACCACTGGTCGAGGCGAGGTAGCCGGCGGCCGCGGCGCCGAGGAGCAGCGGCGCGATGATGCCGGCGAGGTTGGAGTTGACCTCGTTGAGCTCGAGGTACATCGCGGTGCACCGGCGGCACTCGCCGAGGTGGCCGCGGACCTTCCCCGAGTCGCGCTTGGAGAGCCCCTTGCGCACGAACGCGCCCAGGTGCTCGTTGACCCAGCGGCAGTCGGTCTCGGAGATGTCGGAGAGGTGCATCGTCAAGAACGCCTGGCGCAGGCCCTCGCGAGCCCGGTAGGCGAGCGCGGAGACGGAGTTCGCGCTCATCCCGAGCAGCGGGGCCACCTCGGCCGGCTTCTGGCCCTCGACCTCGAGGTGCCACAGCACCAGCTGCCAGCGCTCGGGCAGCGAGGCGAACGCCTTGGCGGCTGCGCCGCTCTCGAAGCCGGCCACGGCGGTGTCCTGGAAGGGCACGCCTGGGTCGAACGGCGTCATGTCGTCGGTGGTCTGCAGCCGCTGACCGGACCGGACCCGGTCGACGTGCAGCCGCCGCACCGCGGTGAGCAGGTAGGCCCGGAAGGCGACGTCGGGTCCGCCGCCGCCCTGGAGCACGGTGAGGACCTTGGCGAACGCCTCGGAGACCAGGTCGTCGGAGTCGGGCCCTCGCACCAGCTGGCGAGCCAGCCGGTTGGCGGCGTCGCGGTGCCGGCTGAACAGCTCCCCGTAGGCAGCGGTGTCCCCCCCACGCACGCGCGAGATCAGCTCGCCGTCGCTGGGGGTGTCGACATCGTTCAGGAGTTCAGCCATAGCCTCTGGGGGGGAGACGTTCGGTGTCCGCTGTGATGACGCGGGAGCGGCCTGTCGCGTGACAAGTTAGTCGGCGCCCCGCCGCGACAGTGCCCGAACCTGCACAATTGACCGAACGGCCGAGGATCGGTGCCGGTTCGGTGGAAAAGATTCCTGGCGAGTCGCGTCATGCCTTCCGCCCCAGGCCGTCTCCTCCCCGTCAGCAGTTCAGCCGCGGCGCCTCCGGGCGACCGGGGTCCCGAGCCAGGAGGAGGTCGCCATGTCGCGGTTCCCGGTCCTGTCGTTCCGTCGGTCCGCCCCCGAGCACGAGCTCTCCGAGCACGTCCGGCTCGCCCTGCCGATGCGCTTCGAGGCGGTCGGCGAGGCGATCGCCGCCGGCGCGGACGTGGTCGCCGCCTGCTCGGTGGTCGGCCGCGACGTCGCTCGGGACGGCACTGCGCTCGGCGAGGCACTGGCCGCGCTGCGCACCACCTACGACCTGGTGCAGGGGACCGGTCCCACCTTCGAGGCGGCCGAGGCGCTGTCGGTCGCGTGGAGCGATGCGACCCTGGAGTACCTGCACGACCTGTCCTGCGAGGACCCGCTGACGGGTCTGGCGAGCCTGGCCCACGTCCGCTCCCGGCTCGACGAGATCTACCGCGAGGCCGAGCTCACCGACGCCCCGGTCGCCCGCAGCCACGCCCTGGTCGTCGTCGAGCTGTGCTTCCGGGCGCCGACCGGCGTGCCCGGTCACCACTTCACCCGTGCGATGCGGCTGGTCCAGGTCACCGAGGCGATGCGAGCGGTGTACTCCGGGGGCCAGACGCTGGGTCGCCTCGGCCTGGACCGGGCCGTCGCGGTGGTCTCGCGCGGGTCCGACCTGGGGGTCTCGGTGGCGCTGCTGCGCGAGTTCCTCGACGACCTCGACCTGGGCGACGCCGACCTGAGGGTCTGGATCGAGGGTCTGCCGCTCGCCGCGGACTCCGCGACCCGGCTGCTCGACGACCTGGCCCGCTGACCCCGGCCGATGGCTGGGTCGGCTCGGCCCGCCTCGACCTGGCGGGCGGGAGGTCGGCCGGTCGGCCGGTCGGCACCGCACTAGCCTGGGGACATGTGCGGTCGCTATGCCTCCAGCCGGCGCCCGGAGGACCTCGTGGAGGAGTTCGAGGTCGAGGCGGTCGAGGTCCCCGAGCCACTGCCCGCGGACTACAACGTCGCGCCCACCAAGCCGGTGTACGCCGTCCTGGACCGGCCACCGCGCGACGGGCAGCCCGACCATGCCCGACCGCAGCGCCAGCTCCGCACCCTGCGGTGGGGGCTGGTGCCGTTCTGGGCGAAGGACCCCGGCATCGGGAGCCGGCTGATCAACGCCCGGATGGAGACGGTGCACGAGAAGCCGGCCTTCCGGCAGGCGTTCGCCCGGCGTCGCTGCCTGCTGCCGGCCGACGGCTACTACGAGTGGTACCCGACCGAGGTCCGCGGCCGGAACGGCAAGCCGGTCAAGCAGCCGTTCTTCATCCGTCCCGACGACGGCGGAGTGCTGGCGATGGCCGGCCTGTACGAGATCTGGCGGGACCCGACCCGCGACGACCAGGACCCGCAGCGCTTCACCTGGACCTGCACGGTGCTCACCACCAGTGCCGAGGACTCGGTGGGACACCTCCACGACCGGATGCCGCTGCTGGTCGAGCCGGATCGCTACTCCGCCTGGCTCGACCCCGACCCGGCGCCGGTCGAGGACCTGGTCGAGCTGCTGGTCCCTGCCGCCCCCGGTCGGCTCGAGGCCTACCCGGTGGCCACCACCGTCAACAACGTGCGCAACAACGGGCCGGAGCTGCTGGAGCCGCTGGAGCCGACCCCGTGAGCGAGGTCTCGACCGTGCCGACGCCTCACGGCGACGCCCGTCTCGTGCGGGACCGCTCGCGGCGCCCGGTCGCGACGCTGCTGCTGGGGCACGGCGCCGGTGGCGGCGTGGAGGCGCCGGACCTCGCCGCCCTCGCCCGCGACCTTCCTCGCCACGGCATCTCGGTGGTGCGCGTGGAGCAGCCCTGGCGCGTGGCCGGGCGGCGGGTCGCGCCCCGGCCGGCGGTGCTCGACGAGTGCTTCGTCGCCGCGGCCGACCGGCTGCGCACGCGGACGCCGCTGGTGGTCGGCGGTCGCAGCGCGGGCGCGCGCTCCGCGGCCCGCACGGCGCACGCGCTCGGCGCCGTCGGCGTCGTCGCGCTGGCGTTCCCGCTGCACCCGCCCGGGCGTCCCGAGCGGTCGCGCCTGTCCGAGCTGGAGGCCGTGGCGTTGCCGACGCTGGTCGTCCAGGGGGAGCGCGACGCGTTCGGCCGACCGGAGGAGTTCCCCGCCCACCTCGAGGTGGCGGTCGTGCCGGGGGCCGACCACGGCTTCGCGGTGCCGCGCCGGGGACTTCTCAGCGCTGAGGACGCGTTGGTGGTGGTCGTCGAGGCGGTGCTGGAGTTCGTGGTCCGCGACCTGGTGGGCCCGGGGCCCCGCTGACCCGCGCTGACGCCCTCCTGGCCGGGGGACCGCCAGGCCGGGAATCTGTGGCACCGGACCCGTGTTGGGCCGGATGAGCAGCAAGGCGAGAGGAGCGGACGTGAGCGGAGCAGTGTGCGAGGTCCGGGCGGCGGCACGCCGACCGGACGACCGACGACGAGGCGAGAGCGTCGTGAGCGGCGCCGTCCTCGACCTGTCGTCGCCAGCGGGCGGAAAGGCCCAGCCGGCCGCTGTCCGCCGGGGGTATGCGGTCCTCCCGGTAGGCTGGCGGGCGATGACACCGACCCCCGCACCCCAGTCCCGCGACTCCGGCGGCGACGACGCCGTCCTGGACGTGGCGAACGAGAGCGACGCTGAGCGCTCCCTGCGCTTCGAGCGCGACGCGATGCAGTACATCGACCAGCTCTACTCGGCGGCGATGCGAATGACCCGCAACCCCGCCGACGCCGAGGACCTGGTCCAGGAGACGTTCGCCAAGGCCTACGCCGCCTTCCACCAGTTCAAGCCGGGCACGAACCTCAAGGCCTGGCTGTACCGCATCCTCACCAACACCTTCATCAACACCTACCGCAAGAAGCAGCGCGAGCCGCAGCAGTCGATGGCCGAGGACGTCGAGGACTGGCAGCTCGCGCGGGCCGAGTCGCACACCTCCTCCGGCTTGAAGTCGGCGGAGGCCGAGGCGCTCGAGCACCTCCCCGACAGCGACGTGAAGGACGCTCTCCAGCAGCTCCCCGAGGACTTCCGGCTCGCGGTGTACCTCGCCGACGTCGAGGGGTTCCCCTACAAGGAGATCGCCGAGATCATGGACACCCCGATCGGCACGGTGATGTCCCGGCTGCACCGCGGGCGTCGGCAGCTGCGGGGGATGCTCGAGCAGTACGCCCGTGGCCGCGGTGTCGCGGCGACGGGGTCGGCGGCGGCGCAAGGAGACGCCTCATGAGCCTTCCGACGGGTCCAGGGATGCCCTGCGGGGCCGCTGCCCACGACACCGACTGCTCGGAGGTCCTCGAGCGGGTCTTCTTCTTCATCGACAACGAGCTGCCGAACGCCGACAGCTCCCAGATCCAGCAGCACCTCGACGACTGCGGTCCGTGCCTGGCCAAGTACGACCTGGAGCGGACCGTGAAGCTGCTGGTGCAGCGATCCTGCGCCGAGCACGCTCCCGAGTCGCTGCGGGACAAGGTGCTGCTGCGCATCCGCGAGGTCCAGGTCGGCATCTCCGGCGGCCCGGAGGCCTGAGCGCGGCAGGCCCGGCCTCGAGCCGGCGCCGACAGGGTCACCCTGGCGGCAGGAGAAGACCCCGGCGCCCGGGCGGGCGGCGGGGTCTTGCTGCGCTGCGAAGAACCCGGGTGCGGGTGCTCAGGCGTTGGGGCGCTTCCCGTGGTTGGCGCCCTTCTTCTTGCGGGCGCGGCGCTTGCGACCGGTCTTGCCCATGGTGTCCTCCTCGAAGCCGATGTGGTCCAACCACCGATTGTCGCATCCCGCGGCGGGGGCGCCCAATCGAGTCCCGTGAGCCAGGATGGGGCGATGCGCCCCGGCCAGCAGCTCTCCCGCACGTTCACCGTCGCCGATGTCGACACCGCGGTCGCCCTGGGGTCCGGGGCACTGCCGGTGCTGGCCACCCCCCGGCTGCTGGCCTGGGCCGAGGCCGTCACCTGCGCCGTCGTGGCCGGGGAGCTGCCCCCTGGTCGGACCAGCCTGGGCACGCGCGTCCAGCTCGAGCACGTGGGCGCGAGCCCGGTCCGCACCCGGGTGCGTGTCACCGCCACGCTCGTCCACGTGGACGGCCGGCTGCTGCGCTTCGACGTGGCGGCGGTCCACGAGCACGACGAACGGGTGGTGGGTCACGGCGAGGTGACGCGCGTCGTCGTCGACGCGGAGCGGTTCCTGGCTCGGCTGGGCACCACCGTGCCACCCCCGGGCCGCCCCCCGAATCCACCGGCCCCGCCGGCCTGAGGACTGCCAGCGGGACTAGTCCCCCCGGCCATCTGGGGGAGGGTGAACCACCGGTTCGGCCTGTCGAGCCGCCGAAAACGGACATACCAGTGTTTAGCAGCGTCAGAACATGGGGACATCCCCCTCTCATCTGTGTGCGCCCCCACCCCCACCCCCCCGCCGCCGCATCAAACCGGCTGCCGTCCGCCGCGACGGCCCCCACGCCCGGTTCCCCGACCGGTTCCGCCACGACCCCCCTCGACACCGAGGAGCTGGTCCGTCAGCACCTGCCCCTGGTCGGCCACGTCGTCCGGGAGACTCTCTCCCGGGTGCCCGGACACGTCTCGCACGACGACCTGACCTCGGCAGGCATGCTCGCGCTCGTGCAGGCCGCCGAGGCGTTCGACCCCTCCCGAGGCGCGGGGTTCGCGACCTACGCCTCCACCCGGATCCGGGGCGCACTGGTCGACGAGCTGCGCGGCCTCGACTGGGCGAGCCGCTCGGTGCGGCGTCGTGCCCGCCAGGTCGAGGACGCCCGGGGTCGGATCTCGGCCGCGCTGGGCCGCTCGGCCGAGGACCGCGAGGTCGCTGCCGCGCTCGGCATCGGGGTTCGTGAGCTCGCCGCGCACGAGGACGACCTCGCCCGTGCCACCGTCCTCTCGCTGCAGGGGCTGACCGCCCGGGCCGTCGAGGAGACGCTGCCCGCGAAGTCCCCCACCCCGGCGGACGTGATCGAGCAGCGCGAGCGGGTGGCCTACCTCCACGACGCGGTCGCGCAGCTGCCGGAGCGGCTGCGCGCGGTCGTCGAGGGCTACTTCTTCGCGGGCCGTCCCATGGTCGAGATCGCCGCCGAGCTCGGCGTCAGCGAGAGCCGGGTCTCCCAGCTGCGGGCCGAGGCGGTCGTGCTGCTGCGTGGCGCGCTGGACTTCGCCCTCGAGCCGGACCAGGCCAAGCAGAAGACCGGGGCCGAGGGCAGCGCGACCCGGCGCAAGGAGTCCTACTACGCCAGCGTGGCGGCGCACCGCAGCTTCGCGGCCCGGCTGGCCCAGCCGCTGCCGTCGGAGAACCGCAGGCTGGCCTGAGAGCAGGCGGGACTCAGGCCTCGCAGGAGGACCGCGACCTCACAACTCGAGCCGGTACGTGAGCAGGTCGACCCCGTCACGCACCGACCAGTCACGCTCACCGCAGCGGCGGAAGCCGAGGCCGGCGTAGAGCGCGTGGGCGGCGGTCTGGGTGGGCAGGCTGCTCAGCACCAGTGCCGCGCAGCCCAGCTCACGCGAGCGCTCGAGGCAGACGCCGACCAGGGCGGCGGCCAGCCCACGCCGGCGCACTCGCGGGTCGACCGCGAGCATCCGGAGCTCGCCCTCGTCCGGGTAGGCCACCTCGCGCCAGGCCGAGCCTGCTGGGCAGAACGTGACGGTGCCCGCGAGGCTGGGGAGACGGTCGTCGAGCACGGCCACGTAGAGCTCTGCCTCCCGGGCACGGGCGACCGTGTCGCGCAGCATCGGCTCGTAGGGGTCGCCCGGGGCGAGGTGGCCGTCGGCGGTGTAGGCACGGACCGTCAGGTCGGCGACCGCGGACAGCTCGTCGGCCCGGGCCGGTCGCACCACGACCGTGCGTCCCGGCTCAGACACCGAAGGTGCTTCGGGGGTAGGCCGCCTCGACGTCGGTGATCACGTTGACCAGGTACGGCGTGCCCGCGGCGAACGCCCGGTCGAGGGCCGGCCCGATCCCCTCGGGCGCCGTGACGGTCTCACCGCCGCCGCCGAGGGCTCGCACCACCTCGTCGTAGCGGGTGCCCGGAGCGAGGTCGGTGGCGACGTCGTAGCCGTAGAGCATCTGCATCGGCTGCTTCTCCAGACCCCAGGCGCCGTTGTTCCCGCAGACCATCACCACCGGCAGGTCGTGGCGGACCAGGGTGTCGACGTCCATGAGGGACATCCCTGCGGCACCGTCGCCCAGCAGCAGCACGACCTGGGCTGACGGGCGGGCCAGCCGGGCGGCGATGGCCGAGCCGAGGCCGGCGCCGAGGCAGCCGTAGGGTCCCGGGTCCAGCCACCCGCCGGGACGGCGGGGCTCGACGTACTTGCCGGCGAAGGAGACGAAGTCCCCGCCGTCGCCGATCACGACGGCGTCGTCGGCGAGTCTCGGCACGAGCTCGCCGTAGACGCGCGCGGGGTGGATCGGGTCGGACTGGGAGCCCAGCAGGCCGTCGTCGCGGGCGGTCGCCGCCGCGACGGCCACCCGGAGCTCCTCGCGCCAGCCCGTCCAGTCGGGGCGGCGCGGCCGGGCCAGCAGCGCCGACAGGACCCCGTCCAGCACCAGGGTGAGGTCGCCGGCGGCAGCGGCCGCCAGCTCCACGTGCCCGGACAGCTGGGAGGGGGAGTCGGCCAGGTGCACGACCGCCGCCGGTGCGGCACCGTCCCGGCCGCCGAAGACGCCGTACCCGAGCCGGAAGTCGAGCGGCGTGCCGACCACGACGACCAGGTCGCTGTTCCCCATGGCGGTGCTCCGCGCCCGGGTCACCAGCTGCGGGTGCCCGCCGGGTACGACGCCACGGCCCATGCCGTTGGTCACGACGGGGAGGCCGGACTGCTCCACCAGGCGCAGCGCCGCCTGCTCGGCGCCGTCGGCCCACACGTCGGTCCCGAGCACCAGGAGCGGGCGCGCCGCGTCGGCCAGCAGCGCGGCCACCCGGGCGAGGCCGTCCGGGTCGGGCTCGAGCCGCACCGGCTCGGGGGCGGGCGCCGGCGTGAGGGGTGCCTGGTCGTAGAGCTGGTCCATCGGAACGTCGAGGAAGGTCGGGCCCCGGTGCGGGGAGCGGGCCAGCGTGAACGCCTCGTGGACCGCGTCGGCCACCTGCTCGACCCGGGGCACGGTGCGGGCGGACTTGGTGACCGGGGCCAGCAGCGGCGGGTGGTCCAGCTCCTGCAGGCTGCCGGTGCCCCAGCGGGCGGCGGGCGCCCGGCCACCCAGGACCACGAGCGGAGAGCCGCTGTAGCGGGCCTGGGTCACCGCGCTGATCCCGTTGGTGACGCCCGGCCCCGCGGTGAGCACCGCCAGGCCGGGGATCCTGGTGAGCTTCCCGAGGGCCTCGGCCGCGAACACCGCCGTCTGCTCGTGCCGCACGTCGAGGATCCGCACCGGGGGGTCGGCGTGCACCGCGGCGTCGTACAGCGGAAAGACGTGGGCACCCGAGAGGGTGAACATGGTCTGCACGCCGTGGGCTGCGGCCACCCCCACCGCGTGGTGGCCCCCGTGGGCGCCTGGGGCGGCTCCGGTGGGGGTGGTGGCCTGTGGCTCGCTCATCGCGGCTAGCCGGTCGCGGGGGCGGTGCCGGGCTCGCCCTCGAGCACGTCCGCCACCCCCTCGTCGCCGGCGTCTGCGTGGTAGTCGCTGGGCCGGGTCGCGTCGACGCCCTCGTCGACGCCGGCCGCCCGCATGACCACGGTGAGCAGGGCCGCCACCACCACGTTGATGGCGAAGGCGGTCAGGGCGATGTAGCCCTTGGTGTCGGTGAACGGGATGACCTGCAGCGGCCCGCCGAAGTGGCTGCCGGGGTCGCCGACGTTGGGAACCATGTAGGCCGTCCAGGTGCCGTAGGCCATGCCCACGGCCCAACCGGCCAACAGCGCCCACCGGTGGAACCAGCGGGTGTAGAGGGCGAACACCAGGGTCGGCATGGTCTGGAGGATCCACACCCCGCCCAGCAGCTGGAAGTTGATCGCCTCCTTCGTCCCGAGGCCGAGCACGAACGCGAGCGCCCCGAACTTGACCACCAGCGAGACCAGCTTGCTCTGGGTGGCCTCCTGCTTGGGCGTCGCGTCGGGCTTGATGAACGCCTTGTAGACGTTGCGCGTCCACAGGTTGGCGGCGGCGATCGACATGATCGCGGCCGGCACCAGGGCGCCGATCGCGATGGCGGCGAAGGCGATCCCGGCGAACCAGCTCGGGAACTGGGTCTGGAACAGCGCCGGCACCGACTGCTGCGGGTTGTCGACCTGGATCCCGGCGGCGATGGCGGCGAAGCCGAGCAGTGCGAGGAGCCCCAGCAGGAACGAGTACGCCGGCAGCAGGGCGGCGTTGCGTCGGATCACCGACCGGTTCTTCGAGGCGAGCACGCCGGTGAGCGAGTGCGGGTACATGAACAGCGCGAGTGCCGAGCCCAGCGCCAGCGAAGCATAGGCCCAGTGCGCCGCCTCCGGCGGCATGATGCCCTTGCCCTGGGCGGTGCCGGCGGCGATGGCGTCGGCGTTCTCGGTGTTGAAGGCGTCGAAGGAGTTCTTCGCGTCGGCGAAGATCTGGTCCCAGCCGCCCAGCTGGGTGGGCAGGTAGAACACCGCGACGATGATGACGACGTAGATCAGGGTGTCCTTGACGAACGCGATCAGCGCGGGGGCGCGGAGCCCGGAGGCGTAGGTGTAGGCGGCCAGCACCCCGAAGGCGATCAGCAGCGGAGCGTCGCGGGCCAGCCAGGAGGAGCTCTCGTCGCCGCCGATGCCCATGATCTGGAGCACCACCTGGATGCCGACCAGCTGCAGGGCGATGTAGGGCATCGTCGCCAGCAGGCCGGTCACAGCGACGGCGAGCGCCAGCCACTTCGAGTCGAAGCGGCCGCGGACGAAGTCGGCCGGGGTGACGTAGCCGTGGCGGTGCGAGACCGACCAGAACCGGGGCAGGAAGATGAAGATGATCGGGTAGAGCACGATCGTGTAGGGCACCGCGAAGAACCCGACCACCGAGCCGGCATACAGCGTCGCCGGGACCGCGATGAAGGTGTAGGCGGTGTAGATGTCTCCGCCGATCAGGAACCACGAGATGAACGTGCCGAAGCCCCTACCCCCCAGGCCCCACTCGTCGAGGCTGTCCAGCGAGTCGGGTCGTCGCCACCGTGAGGCCAGGAAGCCCATCACGGTCACGAGCAGGAAGAAGAACAGGAAGATCGCCAGCTCGACCCCGTTGACGTCACCCATCAGGAGGTCGCCTCCTGGTCGTCGCTGGGCGTGGCCGGCAGACCGAACCGCTCGCGGTCCTTGCGTTTGGCCGCCTCGGAGATCCGGAACGCGGTGAAGGTCATCGCCGAGACGATCGGGATCATCATGAACTGGAACCAGTAGAAGAACGGGAAGCCGAGCAGTGTGGGCTCCTCGCGGTCGTAGACGAACACCAGCAGCGGCACGACGATGCCGACGCCCAGCAGGCCGGCCACGGTCACCCAGGCCCCGGTGGTGCGGCGTGGTCCGCGTGGCTCCCCTGCGGCCGGCCCACCCACCCCCCGGTCCGCGGCCCCTCCGGTCACGACCATGCGACGCTCCTCCCCGTTCCGAACCGGTCGCGGCCGATCGGCCGACGGGGTGACGCTAGTCATCCGCCAGGGGTTCGCCAAGAGCGCCGCGCCGCAAGCCGGCGGCGGCTCCTATGCTGACGGGGTGTCCTCGCTCTCCGAGCTCGTCCGGTCGCGTACCGACCTCGGTCCCGAGGACCTGGCCTGGCTCCAGCGGCTGCTCGCCGACTGGCAGGTGATCGCTGACCTGTCATTCGCCGACCTGGTGCTGTGGCTGCCAGACCGGGACGGGGCCGGCTACTGGGCCGGGGCGCAGATGCGCCCGACGACCGGGCCCACGGCGTTCGTCGACGATCTCGTCGGCAGCTACCTGCCGCGCGGGAGGCGGCCGCTGCTGGACTCGGCGCTCGACCACGAGCGGGTGGCTCGCGAGGGGGACCCGGAGTGGCGCGACGACGTCCCGGTGAGAGTGGAGGCGATCCCGGTCCGGCGGGGGGAGCGGATCCTGGGGGTCATCGCCCGGAGCACGAACCTGCTCGGGGTGCGCACCCCGAGCCGTCTGGAGCTGGCCTACCTGCAGACGGCCACCGACCTGACCCAGATGATCGCGGCAGGGCGCTTCCCCTTCCCGGGCCAGCGCTCGGACCACGCCGACTCGCCCCGGGTCGGGGACGGCTTCGTCCGGATCGACGCCGCGGGCCTCGTCACCTACGCGAGCCCGAACGCCCTGTCGGTCTACCGTCGGCTGGGACTGACCACGGACCTGGCCGGGCTCGACCTGGCACAGACCACCCGCGACCTGGTCCCGGCGGCTCGACGTCCCGACGAGGAGACGCTCAGCGCGGTGCTGGGCGGCCGGCAGCCCCGCGACACCGAGATCGGCAGCGACACGGTGCTGATCCTGCGTGCGATCCCGCTGGCTCCCACCGGGGAGCACCAAGGGGCGCTGGTGCTGCTGCGGGACGTGACGGACGTGCGACGCCGCGACCGGGAGCTGGTGACGAAGGACGCCACGATCCGCGAGATCCACCACCGAGTGAAGAACAACCTGCAGACGGTGGCGGCCCTGCTGCGGCTGCAGGCTCGTCGGCTCGACTCGTCGTCGGGCCGCGAGGCCCTGGAGGAGGCGGTCCGACGGGTCGGCTCCATCGCCCTCGTGCACGAGACGCTCAGCCAGGCCTTCGACGAGACCGTCGAGTTCGACGACGTCGCCGACCGGCTGCGGGTGATGGTGACCGAGGTCGGGTCACACGGGGTGGGCGTGCGCTCGCGGCGCGAGGGGACCTTCGGCATCGTGCCGGCCGAGACGGCCACCCCGCTGGCCATGGTGCTGACCGAGGTGCTGCAGAACGCCGTCGAGCACGGCCACCCCGACCGCGGTGGCGACCACGGCCCGGGCGGCACCAAGCCCGACCTCGGCCTGATCGTGGTCACGGTGCAGCGCCTGGTCGGACGGCTCCACGTCGACGTCACCGACGACGGGCCGGGCCTGCCGCCTGGCTTCGACCTCGACGACGACGCCAGCCTGGGGCTGTCGATCGTCCGGACCTTGGTGGAGTCCGAGCTCGACGGGCAGCTGCAGATCCGTGACCGGGAGGGCGGTGGGGTGCAGGTCCGGATAGACCTGCCGCTCGGGCACTCGTGAGGCTGAGCCGGTGGACGTCCCGTCGATACCGCGGTCTGCTCAGGCGGTCCGGACGCGGGCGCGAGCGTTGCGGCGCTTCAGGGCGCGACGCTCGTCCTCGCTGAGTCCGCCCCAGACGCCGTGGTCCTGTCCCGCCTCGAGTGCCCACGCGAGGCACTGCTCGCGCACGTCGCACCGGCGGCACACCTGCTTCGCCTCCTCGATCTGAAGGATGGCCGGACCGGTGTTGCCGATCGGGAAGAACAGCTCCGGGTCCTCGTCGAGGCAAGCAGAGCGGTGGCGCCAATCCATGACGGACGACTCCTTCGTGTGGCTGGGTGTGGATCCGGGTGTACCCCGGTCTCGATCGTTCCAATCATCATCGCTCCACCCGAGATCGGGAAGGGGCGGAGGTGACGGGATCCGATCGGGACCGAGGACCGCGCCGGTGGGGGGTGACAGGCGCGTCAGGTCCGTTGAGGTCTGACCAGCGTGGCAACAAAGCAGGGCTCGATCAACCCCTTGCTACCGTCGCGTAGGTCACAGCCGCCGACTCTAGCGCGTGGACGGTGCCGGTTCCAGGGTGGCGCGGCGGGGACCTGCGATTTTGCCGGCGATGCGTAGCATCACCCGGCGTGAGGACCAGCCGCCGTGACCCCGCCCTCCCGGCCGTGCCCGCACCCCTGCGGGTGGCGGTCGCGGTCGCCGTCGCCGAGGGAGTGGCGCTGGCTGCCTACGGTGTGGTGCTGCTGTTCGCGCTGACCTTCGACAGGGCGGTGATGGGGGTCTCCACGGCGGTGTTCTTCACCGGGTACGGCGCCGCCCTGGTCGCCGGGGCCGTGCTGCTGGCGGGGCTGCGGTCCTGGACCCGCGCCCCCGTCGTGCTCGCGCAGCTGATCCAGCTCGGGGTCGCCTGGAGCTTCCGAGGGGGCGGCACCACCACCGCGGCGGTGCTGCTGGCGGTCGCGGCGCTGGCGGTCCTGGGGGGTGTCCTGCACCCAGCCTCGCTGTCGGCCCTGGCTCGCAGCGACGAGCTCGACGAGAGGCGGTGACGCGGGCCGGTCAGTCCGGCGGGACGGACGCCTCGTCCAGCGACTCGCGCAGCCGGCGCAAGGTGCGCGCCAGCAGCCGGGAGACGTGCATCTGGGAGATCCCGATCTCGGCCGCGATCTGGGACTGCGTCATGCCGCGGAAGAAGCGCAGGGTCAAGATGTGCTTCTCGCGCGGGTCCAGCGCCTCCAGCAGGGGCTTGATCGTCTCCCGGTTCTCCACGTGCTCCAGGGCCTCGTCGTCGCCGCCGATCACGTCGATCATCGACAGCGCGCTGTCATCCCCGGAGTCGGGGGCGTCGAGGGAGAGCGTGGCGTAGGCGTTCGAGGACTCCAGCCCCTCGATCACCTCCTCGTCGGAGACGCCGATGCTGCGGGCCAGCTCGGAGACGGTCGGGGAGCGTCCGAGCTGCTGGGTGAGGTCGGCGGTGGCGGAGGTGATCGAGAGCCGCAGCTCCTGGAGCCGCCGGGGAACCCGGATCGCCCAGCCGCGGTCCCGGAAGTGCCGCTTGATCTCACCGACGATCGTGGGGGTCGCGTAGGTCGAGAACTCCACACCCCGGTCGGAGTCGAAGCGGTCGATGGCCTTGATGAGCCCGATCGTCCCGACCTGGAGCAGGTCGTCGAACGGCTCGCCACGGTTGAGGAAGCGGCGGGCGAAGTGCTCCACGAGCGGGAGGTGCAGCCGCACCAGCGCGTCGCGGCAGGCGGCCCGCTCGCTGTCACCGGTCGCCTCGTCGTTGAGGATCGCGAACAGCTCGGCGCTCCTGGCACGCATGGCCACCAGGTCGCCTTGGCTGGTCCTGGACCCTCCGGGCACCGCTACTCCGGGTCGCCGGTGCCGCGGGCCAGGACGACCGTCAGCCGGTCCCCGTTCACCTCGGTGCGAGCCTGGCTGGTCAGCGCGGTCAGGACGGTCCACGCGAAGCCGTCGCGCTGCGGAGGATGAGGGTCCTCGCACTCCGCCGTCACCGCCACGGTCAGCTGGTGCGGCTCGAGGTCGAAGGTGCAGGTGAGGTCGGAGTCGGCGCGCGCCTGGGGCAGCACCATGGCGCACGCCTCGTCGACGGCGATGCGCAGGTCCTCGATGTCGTCCAGGGTGAAGTCGAGCCGTGCGGCGAGCCCCGCCGTGGCGGTGCGCAGGACGGCCAGGAAGGCACTGTCCGCCGGGATGCGCAGCTCGACGTCCGGCCGTTTCGTTGCCACGTCGCTCATACCCCTCATCGGGTCTGGTGTCCGTCAGTGTGTGGTGGTGCGCGGTCGCCCGCCGGGACGACGGGAGCCGGGAGGCAGAGGCACCCGGCCCCCGTCGTGGGCGCACCAGCCCGCCGTGGAGGCGGCCGTCTGGCGAGGAGGCGTCAGGACTTCTTCGTCTCGGCGAAGATCTCCGCGATCTCGTCGATCTTCGCGAGCAGGTCGTCGGCCACCTGCGCGTCGAGGGAGCCCTTGGCACCGGAGGCCCCGGCCAGCTTCGTCGCCTCGTTGACCAGCTGGTGCAGCTGGGGGAACTTCTCGAAGTGAGGCGGCTTGAAGTAGTCGGTCCAGAGCACCCACAGGTGGTGCTTGACCAGCTCGGCGCGCTGCTCCTTGATCAGGATGGCGCGGGTGCGGAAGTCGGGGTCGTCGTTGTCCGCGACCTTGGCGATGATGCCCTTGATCGACTCGGCCTCGATCCGGGCCTGTGCCGGGTCGTAGACGCCGCAGGGGAGATCGCAGTGAGCCTGGACTTCGAGAGTCGGAGCGAACAGTCGCGCGAACATGCGGGTCCTTTCGTCTGGGGGTGGTCGATGCACCGCTGCGGTGCGACCGCTGCGAGACTACTCCGGGCCGACCTCGCCGGCCGGAGAGGGCCTCGGGTGGAATGACGGTGCATGCCTCCGCCGGACCGGCGCGCCGCCTCCCGGGGAGCGGCGAGCGCCTGCCGGACGGGTGCGCCGCGTGAGCCGCCCGTACTGGTGGGGTTCGGACTGGTGGGGCCCGGACTGGCGGGGCCTGGGCGGGTGGGGCCTGGTGGTGGTGCGCGGTCGCTCGATGCTGCCGACGCTGCGCGACGGGGACCGGCTGCTGGTCAGGCACGGCAGGGACCCCAGGATCGGCGACGTGGTCGTCGTCCGGCTCCCGGACGGCGTGCTGGCGGTCAAGCGGGTGACGCTGAGGGTGCCCGAGGGCTGGTGGGTGGAGCGGGACAACCCGGCTGAGGGCGTGGACTCCTGGCAGGTCGGGGCGATCCCGGCCCGCGACGTCGTCGCGGTGGTGCGGGCCCGCTGGTGGCCGCAGCGCCGACGCCGGCTGCGACGCCGGACCGACGCCGTCCGGTAGCGGTGCCGTCCGGTAGCGGTGCCGGGCGGGAGTGAACGGGGGGCGGGCCGAAGCGAACGGGGGGCGGGCCGGAGCGAACGGGGGCGGGCGGAGGTGAACGGGTGGGAGGGTCTCGTCCCTCGTCCCTCCCGAGACAGCCCGGTGCTCGGCGTGGTTGCATCACCTCGATGGCAGCGACCCCAGCCCCGGACAGCGCCTCGGGCGACCACGACCGCGTGGCCGCTGCGGCGGCGCGGGCCGGGGACCCGGTCTTCGAGCTGCACCGCGGCGGAAAGATGGAGATCGCGGCCACCGTGGCGTTGACCGGCGCCGCTGACCTGTCGATGGCCTACACGCCCGGTGTGGCCCGCGTCTGCCAGGCCATCGCGCTCGACCCGACGCTGACCCGGGACTACACCTGGGTGCCCAACACGGTCGCCGTGGTCACCGACGGCACCGCGGTGCTGGGGCTCGGTGACATCGGGCCCGCCGCCGCGATGCCGGTGATGGAGGGGAAGGCGGTGCTGTTCAAGCAGTTCGGTGGGGTCGACGCGGTCCCGATCTGCCTGGCCACGCGCGACGTCGACGAGATCGTCGAGACCGTGGTCCGGCTGGCCCCGAGCTTCGGCGGCATCAACCTCGAGGACATCTCGGCGCCGCGCTGCTTCGAGATCGAGGAGCGGCTCAAGGGGCTGCTGGACATCCCGGTCTTCCACGACGACCAGCACGGCACCGCCGTGGTCGCGCTGGCAGCCCTGGAGAACGCGCTGCGGCTCACCGGCCGGACGCCGAGCCGGGTCCGCGTCGTGATCTCCGGCGCCGGCGCCGCCGGTGTGGCGGTCGCGCGGATCCTGCTGGCGGCCGGGGTCGAGGACCTCGCGGTCATCGACCGACGAGGGGTGCTCCACTCCGGCCGTGGGGACCTGACGCCGGTCAAGGCCGCGCTGGCACGCGACACCGCGGACCGGTCCGGCCGGCACGGCTCGCTGAGCGAGGTGATGGCCGGTGCCGAGGTCTACATCGGGGTCTCCGGCGGGACCGTTCCCGAGGAGGTCGTCGCCCGGATGGCCGCGGACGCGATCATCTTCGGTCTGGCCAACCCGACCCCCGAGGTGCACCCGGACGTGGCGCACCGGCACGCGCGGGTGGTGGCCACCGGCCGCTCGGACTACCCGAACCAGATCAACAACGTGCTGGCGTTCCCGGGCATCTTCCGCGGCACCTTCGACGCCGGGGCCAACGCGATCACCGAGGGGATGAAGCTGGCCGCCGCCCAGGCGCTGGCCGGGCTGGTCGGCGAGCAGCTGAGCGAGGACTACGTGGTGCCCTCGCCGTTCGACCCCCGGGTCGCTCCCGCGGTGGCCACCGCGGTCGCCGCGGCCGCCCGCGCCGAGGGGGTCGCCCGCGGCTGAGCGGACCCGGCTCGTCCGGTCCGTGCCCGCCCACTAGGGTCGGCCCATGTTCGCCGTCTACGCCGACTCCTTCGCCCCGGACGACCCGCTCTCGGCCCTGCGGCTCGGGGAGCGCCCCGAGCCCCACCCCGCGGACGGCTGGACGACGGTCCGGGTGAAGGCCGCCTCGCTGAACCACCACGACCTCTGGTCGCTGCGCGGGGTGGGGCTCGCCGAGGAGGCGTTGCCGATGATCCTCGGCTGCGACGCGGCTGGCCTCGACGAGGACGGCAACGAGGTGGTGGTGCACGCCGTCGTGAGCCAGCCGTCCTGGACCGGCGACGAGACCCTCGACCCGAAGCGGTCGCTGCTCAGCGAGCGTCACCAGGGGACGCTGGCCGACCTGGTGGCCGTGCCGCGCCGCAACGTGGTGCCGAAACCCGCCTCGCTCAGCTTCGAGGAGGCGGCGTGCCTGCCGACCGCGTGGCTCACCGCCTACCGGATGCTGTTCACCCAGGGCGGCCTCAAGCCGGGTGACAGCGTCCTGGTGCAGGGGGCCGGCGGCGGGGTCGCGACCGCGCTGGTGGCCCTGGGCCGCGCCGGCGGGCTCCGGGTCTACGCCACCAGCCGCGACGAGGCCAAGCGGGCCCGTGCGCTCGAGCTGGGCGCCCACGAGGTCCTCGAGCCCGGCGCCCGGCTGCCGCGCCGGGTCGACGCGGTCATGGAGACCGTCGGCCGCGCCACCTGGTCCCACTCGGTCAAGTCGCTGCGCCCCGGCGGCACGCTGGTGGTGTCGGGGACGACCAGCGGCCCGAACCCGGACAACGCCGAGCTGACCCGGCTGTTCTTCCTGCAGCTGCGGGTGGTCGGCTCCACGATGGGCACCCGCGGCGAGCTCACCTCGCTCATGGAGCTGCTCGACGTCAGCGGCGTCCGGCCGGTCATCGACCGCGTGCTGCCGATGGAGCAGGCCGACCAGGGCTTCGCGGCGATGGCGTCCGGTGACGTCTTCGGCAAGGTCGTCTTCACGCGCTGACCGCCTCGGCCCGGCCTCCGGCGGTCGCGCTCACTCGTCGTCGGGGTCGTCGAGCCGAGCCAGCCAGGTCGCCAGCCGCTCGACCGGCACCTCGAAGTCGGGGAAGACGTCGACGAACTCCCGCATCCGGTCGGCGAGCCAGGCCAGCGACACCTCCTCCTCGCCGCGGCGCTGCTCCAGCTCCTCGATCCCTCGGTCGGTGAAGTACACGCCGGCTCAGCCGAAGGCCTGGTCGAGCAGGGCCTTCTGCTCCTCCACGTGCCGCGAGTGCTGGCCCACCGACGGCGAGGACGACCCGGGCCGGGAGATCGGGGTGAAGCGAACCCCGTCCAGCTCCGGCACCAGGTTGAGCGCCAGGTGCGGCCACGGCCCCATGTTCGCCGGCTCGTCCTGGACCCAGCGGACCTCCGTGAGGTTCGGGTACGTCGCCAGCTCGGCCTTCAGCTCCTCGACGGGTCGAGGGTAGAGCTGCTCGAGCCGCACCACGGCGGTGGTGAGCTCCTCGCCCTGCCGCTTCTTCCGCTCCACCATCAGGTCCCAGGTGATCCGGCCGCTGCACATCAGCAGGGTCTCGACGGCGTCCTTGTCGACCGCGTCGTCGCCGATCACCGGCCGGAAGGTGCCCTGGGTGAAGTCGTCCGGCTGGGAGGCGGCCTCCTTGCGCTTGAGCATCGACTTCGGGGTGAACACGATGAGCGGCCGGTGCTCCTCGCTGAGCGAGTGCTTGCGCAGCAGGTGGAAGTAGCTGGCCGGGGTGGAGGGCTGGGCCACCACGAACGCGTCGTCGGCGGCCATCGTCAGGAACCGCTCGATCCGGGCCGAGGAGTGGTCCGGGCCCTGTCCCTCGTAGCCGTGCGGGAGCAGCAGCACCACGCCCGACTGCTGGCGCCACTTGGTGTGGCTGGAGCTGATGAACTCGTCGATGACGATCTGGGCGCCGTTGACGAAGTCGCCGAACTGGGCCTCCCACAGCACCAGCGTGTCCGGACGCGCCACCGAGTAGCCGTACTCGAACCCGAGCACGGCGTACTCCGAGAGCAGCGAGTCGTAGACGTAGAACTGCGCCTGCTCCTCGGTGAGGTTGGCCAGCGGCGTCCACTCGTCGGCGTTCCGGCGGTCGATGATGGTCGCGAACCGCGACACGAAGGTGCCGCGTCGGGAGTCCTGCCCGGAGAGCCGCACCGGTCGTCCGTCCATGAGCAGCGAGCCGAACGCGAGGATCTCCCCGGTGCCCCAGTCGATGGGCCCGTCGGTGATGGCCGCGGCGCGGCGCTGCAGCTGCGGCAGCACCTTGGGGTGCACCGTGAAGTTGGCCGGGGCGTTGACGTGGGCGTCGGAGATCCGCTTGAGGAACTCCCGCGGGATGGCGGTCGCCTCCTCGACGGCGCTCTTCTCCGGGTAGTCGGGGACGGTCGTCCACTCCTGCGGGGTCTGGCTGGCCTCGCGCACCTCGGTGAAGACGCGCTCGAGCTGCTGCTGGTAGTCCTGCAGGACCTGCTCGGCCTCCTCCAGCGTGATGTCCCCACGCCCGATCAGCGACTCGGTGTAGAGCTTGCGCACCGAGCGCTTCTGCTCGATCAGGTCGTACATCAGCGGCTGGGTGTAGGAGGGGTCGTCGCCCTCGTTGTGACCTCGCCGGCGGTAGCAGACCAGGTCGATGACCACGTCCTTCTTGAACGCCTGGCGGTACTCGAAGGACAGCCGCGCCACCCGGATGCACGCCTCGGGGTCGTCGGCGTTCACGTGGAAGATGGGCGCCTGGACCATGCGGGCGACGTCGGTGCAGTAGAGCGAGGAGCGTGACGAGGCCGGCGACGTGGTGAAGCCGACCTGGTTGTTGACCACCACGTGGATGGTGCCGCCGGTGCGGTAGCCGCGGAGCTGGGACAGGTTGAGCGTCTCGGCCACCACGCCCTGCCCGGCGAACGCCGCGTCGCCGTGCACGAGCAGCGGCAGCACGGGGAACAGCGCGCCCTTGTTCAGCACGTCCTGCTTGGCCCGCGCGATGCCCTCGAGGACCGGGTCGACGGCCTCGAGGTGGGACGGGTTCGCAGCAACCGAGACCTTGACGGTCGCCCCGGACCCCGCGGAGAACTCACCCTCCGCGCCGAGGTGGTACTTCACGTCCCCGGATCCCTGGACCGTCCGGGGGTCGATGTTGCCCTCGAACTCCCGGAAGATCTGGCTGTACTTCTTGCCGACGATGTTCGCCAGCACGTTGAGCCGGCCCCGGTGCGCCATCCCGATGGTGACCTCGTCGAGGCCGTCTCCGGCCGCGGCCTCGCAGATCTCGTCGAGCAGCGGGATGGTCGTCTCGCCGCCCTCCAGGCTGAACCGCTTCTGGCCGACGAACTTGGTCTGCAGGAAGGTCTCGAAGGCCTCCGCCTGGTTCAGCTTGAGCAGGATCCGCAGCTGCTCCTCGCGCGGCGGCTTCACGTGCGGCTGCTCGACCCGCTGCTGGATCCAGCGACGCTGCTCCGGGTCCTGGATATGCATGTACTCGATGCCGACGGTGCGGCAGTAGGAGTCGCGCAGGATGCCGAGGATGTTGCGCAGCCGCATGAACCGCCGGCCCTCGCCCCCGAACGACCCGGTGGCGAACTCGCGGTCGAGGTCCCACAGCGTCAGTCCGTGGGTCTCGACCTCCAGGTCGGGGTGGCTGCGCTGCTGGTACTCCAGCGGGTCGGTGTCGGCCATGATGTGGCCCCGCACCCGGTAGGCGTGGATCAGCTCCAGGATGCGGGCCTGCTTGCTGATCTCGTCGTCGTGGCTGGCCGAGATGTCCTTGGCCCAGCGGATGGGCTCGTAGGGGATCCGCAGCGAGCGGAAGATCTCGTCGTAGAAGCCGTCCTCGCCGAGCAGCAGCCCGTGGAGGCGCTTGAGGAACTCGCCGGACTGGGCGCCCTGGATCACCCGGTGGTCGTAGGTGGAGGTCAGCGTCATCACCTTGCTGACCGCGTTGCGGGTCAGGGTCTCCTCCGAGGCGCCCTGGTACTCCGGCGGGTAGTCCATCGAGCCGACCCCGAGGATCGCGCCCTGGCCCTGCATCAGCCGGGGAACCGAGTGGTTGGTCCCGATGGTGCCGGGGTTGGTCAGGCTGATGGACGTGCCCTGGAAGTCGGCCACGGTGAGCTTGTTGCCGCGGGCCTTGCGGACCAGCTCCTCGTAGGCGCTCCAGAAGCCTGCGAAGGTCATCGACTCCGCCGCCTTGATCGAGGGGACCAGAAGCTGCCGCGTGCCGTCCGGCTTGGGCATGTCGATGGCGAGCCCGAGGTTGATGTGGGCCGGGGTGACCAGGGTCGGCTTCCCGTCGACGACGGCGAAGCCGTTGTTCATCTCCGGCATCGTGCGCAGCGCCCGGACCAGGGCGTACCCGATGAGGTGGGTGAACGACACCTTGCCGCCGCGGGCACGCGCGAGGTGGTTGTTGATGACGACCCGGTTGTCGATCAGCAGCTTGACCGGGACCGAGCGGACGCTGGTGGCGGTCGGTACGGCCAGGCTGGCGTCCATGTTGGCGACCGTGCGGGCGGGCGCGCCCTTCAGGACGGTCAGCGTCGGCTCGTCCTTCGCCTCGCTCTTCGGAGCCGGCTCCGGCTCCTTGGGCACCGGGGCCGAGGACGCCGGCTGCACGGGTCGCCGGTCGGCGCGCGGGCTGGTGTCCGGGCGCGTCTCGGTTGCCGGCGTCTTGGTGCCACCGCTCTCGGGTGCCCGCTTCGGGGTCGGGGTGGGCGCGGGGGCGGGCGCGGGGGTGGTCTGAGGGGTGCGCTCGGCGGTGGAGGGCTCACTGGCGCGGGATGCCCCGCCCGGTCGTCCGCCCGGCTTGCCGGTCGGCCTGCCGCTCGCCGGCGCGGTCTGCCGGTCGCTTCCCGCGGCGCCGTTGGCCGTGCCGGTGGCAGCGCCCGGTGACCGCTTCTCGAAGAAGTCCCACCAGGCCTGGTCCACGCTCTTCGGGTCCTGCTGGTAGCGCTCGAACATCTCGTCGACGAGCCACTCGTTGGCGCCGAAGTCGGCCAGCGGGTCATCGCCGGGGCCCCGGCTCGTGGAGCCGCTGGACTGCTGGGACGTGGATGCGCCGCTGGGGGACTCGGGCACGACCTGGATCGCCTCTTCCGCTGGATGTCACCGTTGTTCTGGGGGGTGGAGCCGGCTACCAGGCTAGACCTTGCGGGCAGCCGGCCGCAGCCGGGCTCGGGGCCGACGCGAGCCTCGCGGCGGACCCGCGGTGGTGGGCGGGTCAACCGGAGGTCGGTCGAATGGCAAAATCTCGGTCACCGACGCCTCGAGCCCACCGGAGGAAGGTGTGCCCCCGGTAGGATTCGAACCTACGCCACCGCCTCCGGAGGGCGGTGCTCTATCCCCTGAGCTACGGGGGCTCACGGTGCGCCGAAAGCGTACATGACGTGGCAGGACCGGTGATGCGCGGCGTGGGCACCTCGACCGACAGCCTCACCGCCGGTCCGGCCGACGAGCCGGACCGAGGCGGACTCGACCGGCGGGTTCTCGTCGTCGACGACTCGGCCCCGATCCGCGAGCTGCTCGCGGTCAACCTCGAGCTCGAAGGCTTCGAGGTCCGCTGTGCCGCCGACGGCAGGGCCGGGCTCGAGCTGGCCAGGGCCTGGCGGCCGGACGTGGTGACCCTCGACGTGGTGATGCCGGACCTGGACGGGCTCGCCGTCCTGACCGAGCTGCGCGCCGACGGGGCGACGTGCGCCATCCCCGTCCTGATGCTGACCGGACGCGCCCAGCCCGCGGACCGGGACCGGGCCGAGGCGCTCGGTGCCGACGGCTACCTAGCCAAGCCGTTCGAACCGGCCGAGCTGGTGGCGGCCGTGCTGGACCTGGCCCGGAACGGACGCCGGTGACCGGCGCGAACCCGCGTCGGTAAACTTGCCCGGTGACACCGGACCAGCTCTCCACCACGATCCTGGGCGCGCTGGGCGCGCTCGTCGACGAGGGTGCCCTCACCCTTCCTGACGGACTGCCGGGCCGGGTGGTCGTGGAGCGTCCGAAGGTCCGCGAGCACGGCGACTACTCGACCAACGTGGCCCTCCAGCTCGGCAAGCGGGCCGGCGTGCCGCCGCGCGAGCTCGCCGCGCTGCTGGCTGCCCGCCTCGGCCAGGACCCGGGCGTCACGTCGGCCGACGTCGCCGGTCCCGGGTTCCTCAACATCAGGCTCGCCGCGGCGGCGCAGGGCGAGGTCGCCGCTCGGGTGGTCGAGGCCGGGGCGTCCTACGGTGGCAGCGACCTGTTCGCGGGGGAGAAGGTCAACCTGGAGTTCGTCTCGGCGAACCCGACCGGACCCATCCACATCGGCGGCACCAGGTGGGCGGCGGTGGGCGACGCCCTCGGCCGGATCTTCACCCACGCGGGCGCCGAGGTGACCCGGGAGTACTACTTCAACGACCACGGCGCCCAGATCGACCGGTTCGCCCGGTCACTGCTCGCCAGCGCGACCGGGCGTCCGGCCCCCGAGGACGGCTACGGCGGCCAGTACGTCGTGGACATCGCCGCGAGGGTGCTGGCGGCTCGCCCCGGCACCCTGGACCTTCCCGAGGCGGAGGCCCAGGAGGTGTTCCGCTCCGTCGGCGTGCAGCTGATGTTCGACGAGATCAAGGCCACGCTGCATGACTTCGGCGTCGACTTCGACGTCTACTTCCACGAGAACCACCTGCACGAGTCGGGGGCCGTCGAGCGGGCCATCGCGCGGCTCACGGCGATGGGCAACACCTACGAGAAGGACGGCGCGCTCTGGATCCGGACCGAGCAGTTCGGGGACGACAAGGACCGCGTGGTGGTGAAGTCCGACGGCGAGGGCGCCTACATCAGCGGTGACGCGGCGTACTACGTGGACAAGAAGGAGCGGGGGTTCGACCGCTGCCTGATCATGCTGGGGGCCGACCACCACGGCTACGTCGGCCGGCTGATGGCGCTGTGCGCGGCATTCGGGGACACCCCGGGCAAGGACCTCGAGGTGCTGATCGGCCAGATGGTCAACCTCCTCAGCGACGGGAAGCCGCTGCGGATGTCGAAGCGGGCCGGCACCGTGATCACGCTCGAGGACCTGGTCGGCCGGGTCGGCGTGGACGCCGCGCGCTACGCCCTGGCTCGCTACACCACCGACACCACGATCGACATCGACCTGGACCTGTGGGCGCGGGCCAGCAGCGACAACCCGGTCTACTACGTGCAGTACGCGCACGCCCGGCTCGCCTCGATCCTGCGCAACGCCGCCGACCTGGGGCTGGGCCCGGCCGGCGTCCCGGCCGACCCCACGTCCGGCCGCCCCGGCGGGGGACCCTTCGACCCGGCTCTGCTGGCGCACGAGAAGGAGGGCGAGCTGCTGCGCGCGCTCGCGGAGCTCCCGCGGGTGGTGGCCTCGGCCGCCCAGCTCCGGGAGCCGCACCGAGTGGCGCGCTACCTCGAGGACACCGCGGGTGCCTTCCACCGGTTCTACGACGCCTGCCGGGTGCTGCCGGTGGCCGAGGAGGAGCCCGGCCCGGTCCACGGCGCCCGACTGCTGCTGGTGGCCGCGACCCGGGTGGTGCTGGCCAACGGGCTGGCCCTGCTCGGCGTGTCCGCGCCCGAGCGGATGTAGGGGGACGCGACCAGATGCGTGCCCACGAAGCCGGCTGGGCCCACGCCGAGGGACCCCGGGGGCCCTCTTGGCTGCGGCCGCCCACCGACGCCAACAGCCTGGTGCCGCTGCTGTGGTCGGCGACCGCCCGCAAGAACGGTGACGGCGCCCTGGAGGTCGGCGGCGTCGACCTGCGTGACCTCGTCGCGCAGCACGGCTCGGCGGCCTACGTGCTCGACGAGGCCGACTTCCGCGCCCGCGCCCGTGCGTTCCGGGAGGCGTTCGCCGGGTTCGAGGTCTACTACGCGGCCAAGGCGTTCGTCTGCACGACGGTGGCGCGCTGGGTCGCCGAGGAGGGGCTTCGTCTCGACGTCTGCTCCGACGGGGAGCTGAGTGTGGCGCTGCGCGCCGGCTTCGACCCGGCTCGCATCGAGTACCACGGCAACAACAAGACGGTGCCGGAGCTGCGCCGCGCCGTCGAGCAGGGCGTGGGCAGGATCGTCGTGGACTCCTTCGACGAGATCGAGCGGCTCGACCGGCTGACCGGCGAGCTCGACCGCACCGCCTCGGTGATGGTGCGCGTGACGGCCGGGGTCGAGGCGCACACGCACGAGTACATCGCCACCGCGCACGAGGACCAGAAGTTCGGCTTCTCGATCACCTCCGGTGACGCCCTGGCCGCGGTCCGCCGCGTGCGGGAGGCGACCGGCCTGGAGCTGCTCGGGCTGCACTCGCACATCGGGTCGCAGATCTTCGACACCTCCGGGTTCGAGGTGGCCGCCCGCCGGGTGCTCGCCCTGCACGCCCAGGTGGCGACCGACCTCGAGGTGGCGATGCCCGAGCTGGACCTCGGCGGTGGCTTCGGCATCGCCTACACGACCCAGGACGACCCGTCCGACCCGGTGCGGCTGGCCACGGAGCTGACCTCGATCGTCGAGCACGAGTGCCGGGCCCTGGGAGTTCCGGTGCCACGGCTGTCCGTCGAGCCCGGGCGGGCCGTCGTCGGGCCGTCCATGTGCACCGTCTACGAGGTGGGCACCGTCAAGCAGGTCGGGCTCGACGCCGGCGCGCGGCGGACCTACGTCTCCGTGGACGGCGGCATGAGCGACAACATCCGCACCGCCCTGTACGACGCCGACTACTCCTGCACGCTCGCCTCGCGACACTCGGCGGCCGACCCGGTCCTGGCCAGGGTCGTCGGCAAGCACTGCGAGGCCGGCGACATCGTGGTCAAGGACGAGTTCCTGCCCGGCGACCTCGCGCCGGGTGACCTCCTGGCGGTGCCGGGCACCGGCGCCTACTGCCGCTCGATGGCCAGCAACTACAACCACGCGCTGCGGCCCCCGGTGGTCGCGGTCCGTGACGGCGTGGCCACGGTCGTGCTGCGGCGCGAGACCGAGGCGGACCTGCTGGCCACGGACGTGGGGAGCTGACCATCTCAGGCACCGGACTCGCGGGGGTCCTGCTGCGAGGCGCGGACCGATGTCGCAGGATGTCGCGGGACGGCGGCCCGGCAGCCCCGACCGGCAGCACCCGACCAGCAGGACCGAGGAGCACGACCGGATGGACAGGCTGATGGACAGGCTGACGGACAGGCTGACGGACAGGGAGCGCAGAGTGGACAGGCCGCGCACGGCAGGGTCGAGGGAGCCGTTGCGGCTGGCCCTGCTGGGATGCGGGTCGGTGGGCAGCCAGGTGCTGCGGCTGCTCCGGGAGCAGCGGACGGACCTCACGGCCCGCATCGGGGTCCCGATCGACCTCGTCGGGGTGGCGGTACGTCGCCCCGAGCTGCAGCGTGACGCCGAGGTGCCCCCGGAGCTGCTCACCACCGACGCCGAGGGACTCGTCTCGCGCGAGGACGTCGACCTGGTCGTCGAGGTGATCGGTGGCATCGAGCCTGCGCGATCGCTGATCCTGCGGGCGCTGGAGAGCGGCGCCTCGGTGGTCACCGCCAACAAGGCGCTGCTCGCCGAGGACGGCGCGACGCTGTTCGCGGCGGCGGAGAAGGCCCAGCGCGACCTCTACTACGAGGCCGCCGTGGCCGGCGCGATCCCGATCCTGCGGCCGCTGCGCGAGTCGCTGGCCGGTGACCGGGTCCGCCGCGTCATCGGCATCGTCAACGGCACCACGAACTTCATCCTCGACAAGATGGACTCGGTCGGCAGCGGGTTCGCCGAGGTGCTCGAGGAGGCGCAGGCGCTCGGCTACGCCGAGGCCGATCCCACCGCCGACATCGAGGGCTACGACGCCGCGTCCAAGGCCGCGATCCTCGCGAGCCTGGCCTTCCACACCAGGGTCACGGCAGCCGACGTCTACCGGGAGGGCATCACGGAGGTGAGCGCGGCCGACGTGGCGTCGGCTCGTGCGATGGGCTCGGTGGTCAAGCTGCTGGCGATCTGCGAGCGGCACGAGGGACCGAACGGTCCCGCGGTCTCCGCCCGGGTGCACCCGGCGATGATCCCGCGCTCGCACCCGCTGGCCAGCGTCCGAGAGGCGTACAACGCCGTCTTCGTCGAGAGCGAGGCGGCCGGCCAGCTGATGTTCTACGGCCCCGGCGCCGGTGGCGCCCCGACCGCGAGCGCCGTCCTCGGCGACCTGGTCAGCGCCGCTCGCCACCGGCTCGACGACGTGCGCGGCGTGGGGGAGTCCGCCTACGCGCAGTGCGAGGTGATGCCGATGGGTGAGACCCGCACCCGCTACCACGTCGCGCTCGACGTCGACGACCGTGCCGGCGTGCTGGCCGCCGTGGCGCACGCGTTCGCCGAGCACGACGTCTCGATCCAGACCGTTCGCCAGGAGGGCCGCGGGGACGACGCGCAGCTGGTGGTGGTCTCCCACCGGGCGAGCGACGCGGCGCTGTCGGCGACCGTGGCCGCGCTGCGGACGATGGACTTCGTCCACGACGTGTCCTCGGTGATGCGCGTGGAAGGGGACGCGGAATGAGCACGACGGCGGCGCTGGGCACCCGCGCGGGGGCACACCAGTGGCGCGGCGTCATCGAGGAGTACCGCGACTGGCTCGACCTGCCCGTGGCGACGCCGACGATCACGCTGCGGGAGGGCGGGACGCCGATGGTGGACAGCCCGTGGCTCTCCGGGCTCACCGGTGGCGAGGTGTGGCTCAAGGTCGAGGGCGACAATCCCACCGGGTCCTTCAAGGACCGTGGCATGACCGTCGCGCTGTCGGTCGCGGTGGGCGAGGGGGCCGAGGCGGTGGTCTGCGCCTCGACGGGGAACACCTCCGCCTCGATGGCGGCGTACGCGGCGCGGGCGCGGGTCAAGCCGCTGGTGCTGGTGCCGCAGGGCAAGATCGCCGCGGGCAAGCTGGCGCAGGCCATCGTCCACGGTGCGCAGGTGATCATGGTGCGCGGCAACTTCGACGACTGCCTGCGGCTCTCCCGGGGGCTCGCCGAGGACTACCCGGTGGCACTGGTCAACTCGGTGAACCCGATGCGGCTGGAGGGGCAGAAGACCGGCTCGTTCGAGATCGTCGACTTCCTCGGCGACGCCCCGCACGTCCACGTGCTGCCCGTCGGCAACGCCGGGAACATCTCCGCCTACTGGAAGGGGTACCTCGAGTACGAGGCGGCCGGCCGCGCCACCCGACGGCCCCGGATGCTGGGGTGGCAGGCGGCCGGTGCCGCCCCGCTGGTGTCGGGCGCCCCGGTCACGGACCCGGAGACGGTCGCCTCGGCGATCCGGATCGGCAACCCGGCGTCCTGGCACCTGGCGGTCGCTGCCGTCGAGCAGTCGACCGGTTCGTTCCGGGCCGTCAGCGACCAGCAGATCCTCGCGGCGCAGCGGGAGCTCGCTGCCCACGACGGCGTCTTCGTCGAGCCTGCCTCCGCTGCCGGCGTGGCCGGGCTGCTGTCCGAGGTCGCGAGCGGCACCCGCTACGACGGGCAGCGCGTCGTGGTGACCGTGACCGGTCACGGCCTGAAGGACATCGACACCGCGCTGTCGACCTTCACCGACCTGGTGGACACGGTGGTGGACGCGGACGTCGCCGCGGCCGCGGCGGCGGCCGGACTGCGGTGACGACGTTCGCGACCGGTCCGGTGACCGTGTCCGTCCCCGCGACGAGCGCCAACCTGGGCCCCGGGTTCGACGCGCTGGGACTGGCGCTCGATCACCGGGACCAGGTCACCGTCCAGGTGCTGGAGCACGGGCCGTCGCGGGTCACGGTGCAGGGCATGGGGGCAGGCGAGGTCCCGCTCGACGACCGCCACCTCGTGCTGCGGTCGATGCGGGCGGGCTTCGAGCGGATGGGGGCCACGGTGCCCGCAGTGCAGCTCGACTGCGTCAACGTGGTGCCGCACGCTCGCGGCCTGGGCTCGTCGTCGGCAGCCATCGTCGCCGGCATCGGTCTGGCTCGCGCCCTGGTGGCGGGTGGATCGCTGCTGATGGACGACGAGGGGCTGCTGCAGCTCGCGGCCGAGCTCGAGGGACACCCGGACAACGTCGCGCCGGCGCTGCTGGGTGGCTTCACCGTCGCGTTCCGCGACGGTGACCGGTTCCGCGCCGCCGGTGTCACCGTCGACCCGCGGGTGCGCGTGGTCGTGCTGGTGCCTCCGACGGGCGTCGAGACGTCGGTGGCCCGGGGGCTGCTGCCGGAGCGGGTCACCCACCCGGACGCGGCCGCCAACGCAGGCAGGGCAGCGCTGCTGGTGGCGGCCCTCGGCCAGCACCCCGAGCTGCTGCTGGCCGCCACCGAGGACCGGCTCCACCAGGACCACCGCGAGCCGGCCATGCCTGACACGCTGCGGCTTGTCCGTGCACTGCGGGCCGACGGGCTGCCGGCGGTCGTGTCGGGAGCCGGGCCCACCGTGCTGGTCTTCACCGACCGCCGTGGACGGGAGCAGGTGGAGCGGCGCGCACCTCGCGGCTGGGAAGCGCTGCGGCTGCCCGTGGACCGCGAGGGGCTGCGGGTCGAACGCCAGGAGTGAGCCGGAACCGGCGACCCCGCACCGGCTCGGCGGCCCGTCCAGCACCGGGCGGACGCCGCGACCGGTGAGTGACGCAGGTGACATTAGCGTCGGTGATGAGTGCTAATGTGAGTGTGCGCCGGTGATCGTGGGTGCGTCCGACGCCCCCCGCCGCATCACGCAGGTCGCACTTTCCTCTCCCGCACCCTTCGCCGCGACGCTGTCCGACGCCTGCGCGCCGGTCGTGCCGCTCGGGGGGTGCACCACATGGAACGAGGCCACCGGAGCCATCCGGTCCGGCCCGATACGTGGGAAGGACCCTCACGTGACCGACACCTCCACCTCGACCCCGCCGGCCGACCCGGACCCGGCTGGTCCGAGCGGACGACGTCGTCCCTCCGGCCTGTCCGGCATGCTGCTGCCCGAGCTCAAGCGGATGGCGGGCGGGCTCGGCATCAAGGGCGCCGGCGCGATGCGCAAGAGCCAGCTGGTCGATGCGATCAAGGCCGCCCAGGCCGGGGCCCGACCCTCGGGGGAGTCGGACCAGACCGCCGTCGTCGACCGGACGTCGGCTCCGGTCGAGACGGGTGACCGCGGGGAGCGCAGCCGTCGGCAGGCGTCACCCGGCGACGGCGCCGATCGTGACGGCGCGGGGCCGGACGAAGGTCGCGCCGGCGGGGACGCGGGCCGCGCAGGTAGTGACGCGGAGCGCGCCCCGGGCGGCGACCGGGACGAGGGCCGTGGTGAGCAGGGCCGTGGTGAGCAGGGCCGTGGTGAGCAGGGCCGTGGTGAGCAGGGCCGTGGTGAGCAGGGCCGTGGTGAGCAGGGCCGTGGTGAGCAGGGCCGTGGTGAGCAGGGCCGTGGTGAGCAGGGCCGTGGTGAGCAGGGCCGTGGTGAGCAGGGCCGTGGTGAGCAGGGCCGTGGTGAGCAGGGCCGTGGTGAGCAGGGCCGTGGTGAGCAGGGCCGTGGTGAGCAGGGCCGCGGTGAGCAGGGCCGCGGGGAGCAGGGCCGTGGCGACCAGGGCCGTGGCGACCAGACCCGTGGCGACCAGACCCGTGGCGACGACGGCCGCAACGACGACGACGGCTCTGGCCGGGGCCGGAACCGACGACGTCGGGGGCGGGACCGCAGCGAGCGCACCGAGCGCACCGAGCGGCCCGAGCGCGTCGAGCGCCCCGACCGGGGAGACCGCAGCCCACGCAGCACCCGCAACGAGCCGGACACCAGCGTTCACGAGGACGACGTCCTCGTCCCGGCGGCCGGCATCCTCGACGTGCTGGACAACTACGCCTTCGTCCGCACCAGCGGCTACCTGCCCGGCACCGAGGACGTCTACGTCTCCCTCTCGATGGTGCGGAAGTTCGGCCTGCGCCGCGGTGACGCGGTCACGGGTCAGGTCCGGCAGCCGCGGGAGGGTGACCGGCGGGAGAAGTTCAACCCGCTGGTGCGCATCGACACCATCAACGGCGCCGACCCCGAGGCCGCTCGCGGCCGCGTCGAGTTCCAGAAGCTGACCCCGCTCTACGCCTCGGAGCGACTGCGGCTGGAGACCGACGCCGGCAACCTGATCGGCCGCGTGATCGACATCGCGGCGCCCATCGGCAAGGGACAGCGCGGTCTCATCGTGTCGCCCTCCAAGGCGGGCAAGACGATGATCATGAAGTCCATCGCGAACTCGATCACCAGCAACAACCCCGAGTGCCACTTGATGGTGGTGCTGGTCGACGAGCGGCCCGAGGAGGTCACGGACTTCGAGCGATCGGTGAAGGGCGAGGTCATCTCCTCGACCTTCGACCGCCCCGCCAGCGACCACACCGCGGTGGCGGAGCTGGCGATCGAGCGCGCCAAGCGGCTCGTCGAGCTGGGTCACGACGTCGTGGTGCTGCTGGACGGCATCACTCGGCTGGGACGGGCCTACAACCTCGCGGCTCCGGCCAGCGGACGGATCCTGTCCGGCGGGGTGGACTCGGCCGCGCTCTACCCGCCCAAGCGGTTCTTCGGCGCGGCCCGCAACATCGAGGACGGCGGCTCGCTCACCATCTTGGCCACCGCCCTGATCGAGAGCGGCTCGAAGATGGACGAGGTGATCTTCGAGGAGTTCAAGGGCACCGGCAACATGGAGATCCGGCTGCGCCGCGACTTCGCCGACAAGCGGATCTTCCCGGCCATCGACGCGGTGCAGTCGGGCACCCGGCGCGAAGAGCTCTTGATGAGCCGCGAGGAGCTGGCGATCGTCTGGAAGCTGCGACGCGTGCTGTCCGGTCTCGACAGCCAGCAGGCCCTCGAGCTGCTGCTGGAGCGGCTGAAGAAGTCGTCGAGCAACATCGAGTTCCTCACCCAGGTGCAGAAGACCACGCCCACCACCGGCAACAGCCGCGACCACGACTGAGCCCGGCGAGCGACCGCCGCTCTCCCGGGAAGGAATGCCACCGGTCCGGCGTTCTCCTCGCCGGGCGGCCGAGTGGCGCAGCGAGCACGGCCCCTGGCACACTAGTTGGTTGGTCCCGGTTCACGTCCTGCTCCGCAGGGCGACCCGGCGGCCGAGACCCGAGAGGACACCATGAAGAAGAACATCCACCCCGCGTACACCACGACCGAGGTGACCTGCACCTGCGGTGCGACCTTCACCACGCGTAGCACCGAGACCAGTGGCTCCATCCACTCCGACGTGTGCTCGCAGTGCCACCCGTTCTACACCGGCAAGCAGAAGATCCTCGACACCGGTGGTCGAGTGGCTCGCTTCGAGAAGCGCTACGCCGCGGCCCAGCAGGCGGCGAAGAAGTAGCTGTCCTCCCGGCGCCGGCCACCGCTTGCTGCGGAGGCCGGCGCTCGGTGTGTCAGCGGCGCTGCCCCGGGACGGCCCGGGCGCGTGCGGGGTCGGGCGAGGCAGCCGAGGAGAGGGTCTGATGTTCGAGGCGGTGGACGGCCTGGTCGTCGAGCATGCCCAGCTCGAGCAGCGGCTCGCGGACCCCTCGATCCACGCCGACCAGGGCCTGGCCAAGCGGCTCAACCAGCGCTACGCCGAGCTGTCGGCGATCGTCCGCAGCTACGAGGAGTGGCAGCGACTCGGTGACGACATCGGCGCCGCCCGCGAGCTGGCACCGGAGGACGCGTCCTTCCTGGCCGAGGCCGAGCAGCTTCAGGAGCGACGGACCGCGGTCGAGGAGCGGCTGCGGCACCTGCTGGTCCCGCGCGACCCCGCCGACGCCAAGGACGCGCTGCTGGAGATCAAGTCCGGCGAGGGTGGGGAGGAGTCCGCGCTGTTCGCCGCCGACCTGCTGCGGATGTACACCCGCTACGCCGAGCGGCGCGGGTGGCAGACCGAGCAGCTCGACGCGACCGAGTCCGACCTGGGGGGCTTCAAGTCGGTCACCGTGGCCGTCAAGGCGAAGGGGACCGCGGAGGTGGGGGAGACGCCGTACGCGCTGTTGAAGTTCGAGGGTGGCGTCCACCGGGTCCAGCGCGTGCCGGTCACCGAGAGCCAAGGTCGCGTCCACACCTCCGCGGCCGGGGTGCTGGTGATGCCCGAGGCGGAGCCGGTCGACGTCGCAGTCGCGGACAAGGACATCCGCATCGACGTGTTCCGCTCGTCGGGGCCGGGAGGGCAGTCGGTCAACACCACCGACTCCGCGGTGCGCATCACCCATCTCCCGACCGGCATCGTGGTCAGCTGTCAGAACGAGAAGAGCCAGCTGCAGAACCGGGACCAGGCGATGCGAATCCTGCGCTCACGGTTGCTTCAGGCGGCCCAGGACGCAGCCGACGCCGAGGCGTCCGACGCCAGACGGTCCCAGGTGCGCACGGTCGACCGCTCGGAGCGGATCCGGACCTACAACTACCCCGAGAACCGGATCTCCGACCACCGCACCGGCTACAAGGCCTACAACCTCGACCACGTCCTCGACGGCGACCTCGGCCCCGTCGTCGACTCCTGTGTCGCCGCCGACCTCGCGGCCCGGCTCGACGCACTGGAGCCGGGCGCCTGATGCCGGCCCCGCCGCCGGCCGCGTCGTCGCGTCCGGCGCTGCAGCAGGCGGCGGCCCGTCGGCTCGCCGCGGCCGGGGTCGCCAGCCCGGACGTGGACGCCGCCGAGCTGTTGGCGCACGTGCTGGGCACCACGCGGCCCGGGCTGGCCCTGGTCGACCACCTCACCCCGGCCCAGGTCCAGCGACTCGAGTCGCTGGTCGCGCGGCGCGTCGCCCGCGAGCCGTTGCAGCACCTGGTGGGCACCGCCGCCTTCCGCTACGTCGAGGTCGCCGTCGGCCCGGGAGTCTTCGTCCCGCGCCCGGAGACCGAGCTGCTGGCGGGGTGGGCGGTCGCGCAGGCAGAGGCCTTCGCGGCGAGCGGCGTGCAGCCGGTCGTGGTGGACCTCTGCACCGGCTCGGGCGTCATCGCGCTGTCCGTGGCCCGCGAGGTCCCCGGCGCCCGCGTGCACGCGGTGGAGCTCGACGAGGCGGCGTGGACCTGGGCCCACCGCAACCTCGCGGGCTCCGGGGTCGACCTGCGCGCCGGCGACATGGCTGAGGCGTTCCCCGACCTGGACGGCACCGTCGACGTGGTGGTGTGCAACCCGCCGTACGTCCCGCTGGACGCGTTCGAGTCGGTCGCGCCCGAGGCACGCGACCACGACCCGCACCTCGCGCTGTTCTCCGGACAGGACGGCCTGAGCGCCATGCGGGTCCTCGAGCGGGTCGGGGCCCGGCTGCTGCGACCGGGCGGCGTGCTGGGGGCCGAGCACGCGGACGTCCAAGGGCAGGCCGCTCCCGCCGTGTTCGTGGCGACGGGCCGCTGGAGCGAGGTGCGCGACCATGACGACCTGGCAGGTCGATCCCGCTTCCTGACGGCCCGGCTGGCACGATGACTGCGTGACCGAGAACGACGGCAGCACCGAGGACCTCACGCAGGGACGGGAGCCGACCCCTGACGACGGGGGGAGCCACGGCCACCGGCTCCACCCGCTCGCCCCCGCTGGGCTCGACGGCGGTGACCCCGATGACCACGATGACCTTGGTGACGCCGATGAGCTGGAGGCGGACGCCGAGGCGGTCGGCACGCAACGGTTCCGGACCGACGACCCGGACGAGCGTGCCGAGGGTCTCGCGAGCGCCGCGCTGGCGGTGCAGACCGGCAAGCTGGTCGTGCTGCCCACCGACACCGTCTACGGCGTCGGGGCCGACGCCTTCGTGCCCGACGCGGTGCGTCGGCTGCTGGAGGCCAAGGGCCGGGGTCGTGACATGCCGCCGCCGGTGCTGGTCTCGGCCGTCACGACCCTGGACGCGTTGGCCGTGGGTATCCCGGCCTACGCCCGCGCACTGGTCGATGCGCTCTGGCCCGGTCCGCTCACCATCGTGTGCCGTCAGCAGCCGTCCCTGCAGTGGGACCTGGGCGACACCCGGGGCACAGTGGCGGTGCGGATGCCCGACCACGAGGTGGCCCTCGAGCTGCTCTCGCGCACCGGCCCGCTCGCGGTGAGCAGCGCCAACGTCAGCGGCATGAGCGCCGCCACCGACGCCGACGCCGCCGAGCGCATGCTGGGCGACTCCGTGGCGGTGTTCCTCGACAGCGGACCGACGAGGGGAGCGGCGCCGTCCACCATCGTGGACGTGACGGGGCCGACCGGCCGGGTGCTGCGAGTCGGCGCCCTCTCTCTCGGTGAGCTCAACGACGTGCTGGCTCCTCTCGGCTTCGAGATCACCGACCAGGGGTAGCGGCCGACCGTGCGCGAGTACCTCACCGTCTTCCTGGTGGCGGCCGTGGTCACCTACCTGCTGGGGGTGGTGGCCCGCGAGGTCGCGCTGCGGACCGGTGCCGTGGCGCAGGTCCGTGATCGTGACGTGCACGCCGTCCCGATCCCGTACTTCGGGGGAGTGGCCATGCTGGGCGGGCTGGGTGCGGCGTTCCTCGTCGCCCACCGGCTGCCGTTCCTGTCGCTGAGCGGCGGGCAGGTCTTCCACGACGCCGCGGTGGTGCTCGGGGGAGGCGCGATGATCTGCGCGCTGGGCATCCTCGACGACCTCTTCGAGCTCGACGCGCTGACCAAGCTGGGCGGGCAGGTCCTGGCCGCTGGGTTCCTGGTCGTCAACCAGGTGCAGTTCTTCTCCTTCCAGCTGCCAGGCCGGGGACAGTTCAGCCTGACCAGCGCCCAGGCGGCGCTGCTGAGCGTGCTCGTGGTGGTCGCGACGGTCAACGCCGTCAACTTCGTCGACGGGCTCGACGGGCTCGCGGCGGGCGTCGTCGGCATCGGCGCGGTCGCCTTCTTCGCCTTCGCCTACAAGCTCGCCGATGCCAACAACGAGACCCTGGCCATCACCGCCGCCCTGCTCTGCGCGGGTCTCGGAGGAGCGTGTGCCGGCTTCCTGCCGCACAACTTCTTCCCGGCGCGGATCTTCATGGGGGACTCGGGGTCGATGCTCATCGGCCTGGTGCTGTCCGGGTCCGCGCTGAGCCTCACCGGCCAGTTCGCGGGGGTCGACATGAGCCAAGGTGCCGGTGGCGGCCAGGCGAGCCTGCTGCCGACGCTGCTGCCGATCGTGCTGCCGATCTCCATCCTGGTGGTGCCGTTCGCGGACCTGGTGCTGGCGGTGGTGCGACGTACCCGGGCGGGACGCTCGCCGTTCGCCCCCGACAAGCAGCACCTCCACCACCGGCTGCTCGAGATCGGACACTCCCACCGGCGCGCGGTCCTGATCATGTGGATGTGGGCGGGACTCATCGCCTTCGGCGGGGTGCTGGCCAGCCTCTACGCCAGCCGGCTGACACTCGTCGCGCTGGTGGTGTGGGTGGCTGTCACCGTGGGCCTGACCTTCGCCGTGCCGAGGCTGCAGCGGCGGGTCTCCCAAGGGTGAGGCCCGCGCGCCCGGGGTCCGGGTAGGCAGCGGCGGGCCCGGGCACGGCGGGGGAGCCGAGGCCCCGACGCGGCGTGCTAGTTTGCTCGGACGTCCGGACTCCGGCCGGGTCGCCGAGCATGACCTGGCCGGACGGCGCGGGCGAACCTCCTCCCCCGACAGCAGAGAACGGCCGCCGACATGACGACCGCACCGCGTTCGAGCCGGACGACGAAGCGACCGAGCCTGCACGCGACCGGTGTGGTCACCGCCGCGGGGGCCGTGCTCGCGGTGGGTCTCGTCGCGGTGCTGCTGGCCGTCGTCGTGGCCGACTCGAGCGCCGTGGCCGGCGCCGCCGTCGCGAGCGCGCTCGTGATCGTCTTCTTCGGTCTCTCCACCACCGTGGTGTCGGTCGTGGCGGCACTGCACCCCCGGGCCTCGCTGCTGGTCGCGTTGCTCACCTACACGCTGGCCGTGCTCGGCCTGGGCCTGGCTCTCGCCGTGCTGCGCGGGCCCGGGCCGCTGGCCGCGGTGGTGGACCGGACCTGGCTGGGAGGCGTCGTCATCGTTGCCACGCTGGTCTGGACGGCTGTGCAGGTCCGGGCCGGGACGACGCTGCGAATCCCCGCCTACGACCTGCCGGAGCGACCCCTGGAGCCGGTCTCCGGCGCGCCCGAGGCGAGTGCGCGATGACACGTCGTCACTGCTATTGTCCGGTGCGCGATGACTCAGCAGCGGCCTTCCTCCTCAGCAGGAGGGGATCCGTGGCACGCCTTCGGCTACCTCGTGGCCGGAGTGCTGATGTACGGCGGACTCGGACTGCTCGCGGACCGCTGGCTGGGGACCTCGTTTCTCGTGGTCATCGGGATCCTGCTCGGCGCGGGGTTCGGCATCTACATGACGATTGCTCGGTTCGACGCTCTGCCTCGCCGGCAGAAAGAGAAGTAGAGGTAGCCAGGTGACCTTCCCAGGGAACGTCGTGAGCGCCGCGGGCGACGGCTTCGTCGCCCCCGGCCCAGCGGACTTCGACCTGCCAGCGGTCTTCTCGGTCGCCGGCGTCGGGGTCACCAAGCCGATGCTGCAGCTGGTGCTCGCCGCGGGCCTCGTCTTCGCCCTCCTGTACGCCGCGGCGAGGAAGCGCGCGATGGTCCCCGGCAAGCTGCAGTACGTCGGTGAGGGTGCCTACGGCTTCGTCCGGAACTCGGTGGCGCGCGACATCATCGGCAGCCGCGACTTCATGCGCTTCGTGCCGTACCTGGTGGCGCTGTTCTTCTTCCTGCTCCTGAACAACCTGTTCGGGTCGATCCCGTTCATCCAGTACCCGACGTTCAGCCGGGCGAGCATGGCCTACGGGCTGGCCGCCCTCACCTGGATCATCTACAACGCGGTCGGGGTGCACAAGCACGGGCTGGTCGGCTACCTCAAGCTCCAGTGCGTGCCGCCCAACATCAAGGGCCCGATCCTGGCGCTGCTGGTCCCACTGGAGTTCTTCTCCAACCTGGTGGTGCGGCCCGTCACGCTCGCCCTGCGACTGTTCGCCAACATGTTCGCCGGCCACCTGCTGGTGCTGCTGTTCGCGCTCGGCGGCGAGTACCTCCTGCTGCACGGGGCGGCGCTCGTCAAGCCCGTCGGGCTCCTCGCCTGGCTGCTGTTCATCGCGATCAGCTTCCTGGAGCTGCTGGTGCAGTTCCTGCAGGCCTACGTCTTCACCCTGCTCACCGCCATGTACATCTCCGGTGCTCTCGCAGACGAGCACTGAGATCCGGAAGTAACAACCGAAAGGAACACCCAGCCATGACCGGCTCGCTCAACATGATCGGCTACGGCCTCGCGGCCGTCGGTCCCGGTATCGGTATCGGCCTGATCTTCGCCGCCTACATCAGCGGCGTCGCCCGCCAGCCCGAGGCGCAGGGACGCCTCCAGTCGATCGCGATCCTCGGCTTCGCGCTCGCCGAGGCGCTGGCCATCATCGGGATCGCGCTCGCCTTCGTCCTCTAGCAGATCGACCCCACCCACCCGCACGACACTGACGAAGGACCACCGACATGAACCAGATTCTCGCCGCAGCCGAGGAGGGCGGGCACACACCCAGCCCGCTCGCCGTCGCGTGGGTCGAGGTCGTGCTGGCGCTGGTCGTCTTCGGGCTGCTGTACCTCGCCGTCAAGAAGTGGGTCGTCCCCAACTTCGAGAAGACCTTCGCCGAGCGGACCACCGCGATCGAGGGTGGCCTCAAGGCGGCCGAGACCAAGCAGGCCGAGGCCGACGCCAAGCTGGCCGAGCTCGAGAAGCAGCTGGGCGACGCCCGGCACGAGGCCGCCCGGATCCGGGAGGAGGCTCGGGAGCAGGGCTCGGCGATCATCGCGGAGATGCGCGACCAGGCCCAGGGTGAGGCGGCTCGCATCGTCGAGCACGCCCACACCCAGATCGAGGCGGAGCGTCAGCAGGCGGTCACCTCGCTGCGGGCGGAGGTCGGCCTGCTGGCCACCTCGCTGGCCGGTCGCATCGTCGGGGAGTCGCTGGACGACGAGGCCCGGCAGAGCCGCGTCGTCGACCGCTTCCTGGCCGACCTGGAGAGCCAGGGCTCGACCAACGGCAGCGGGGCGCACTGATGCACGGTGCCTCCGCCGACGCCCTGCACGCGCTCACCGACGACCTGAAGGCGACGGTCGACGGGGGGGCCGACCCCGCGCGGATAGCCGACGACCTGTTCGGCGTGACCGCGCTGCTGCGCCGGGAGCCCGGGCTGCGCCGGATCGCGACCGACGTGTCGATCGGTGGCGAGGCCAAGACCGGGCTGCTGCGCGGCATCCTAGGCCCGCGGCTCTCGGAGGCGTCGACGGACCTGGTCTGCCGGGCGGCGTCCCGGCGCTGGAGCGCGACCAGGGACCTCGCGGACTCGCTGGAGCAGGCCGCCGTGGTCGCCGCGGTGCGCAGCGCCGAGCAGGACGGCCGGGCCGACGACCTCGAGAGCGAGCTGTTCGCGTTCGAGCGCACGGTGTCGGGCAACCCGTCGCTGCGCGACGCCCTGTCGGACCCCGCTCGCAGCGTCGAGGACAAGCGCGGGCTGGTCCGCGACCTGCTGGGTGGCCGGGCCACGGCGGCGACGCTGCGGCTCGTGGAGCAGTCGGTCAGCGGGAGCCACCGGACCGTGTCGGTGGCGCTGGAGCACTACCAGAAGCTGGCCGCGGAGCACCGCAACCGGCTGGTCGCCACGGTGAGGGTGGCTCGCGAGCTGAGCGACCGCGACGCCGAGCGGCTCGTGCAGGCACTGGTCCGTCAGTACGACCGGCCGGTGCACCTCAACACGGTGGTCGACCCGCACGTGGTCGGCGGCGTCCGGGTCAGCATCGGTGACGACGTCATCGACGGCACGGTCTCCGGCCGGCTCGCCGACGCCCGACGACAGCTCGCCGGGTAGCAGCCGTCGCCGGGGCCTCGCCGGCACCAGGGACGACCGGGCGCTCGCCGCCCACCAGACAGAGCAGTGCAGAGCGTGACCCAGGCACGACAGACCCAAGAGAGCAGGGAAGTGGAAATGACGGACCTTTCGATCCGTCCGGAGGAGATCCGGGAGGCGCTGCAGCGCTTCGTGTCGGACTACACGCCCGAGACCGCCGGCCGCGAGGAGGTCGGGAAGGTCGCGGAGGCCGGTGACGGCATCGCCCGTGTCAGCGGCCTGCCCTCCGCGATGGCCAACGAGCTCCTCGAGTTCGAGGACGGCACGCTGGGCATCGCCTTGAACCTCGACACCCGCGAGATCGGCGTCGTCGTCCTGGGTGACTTCGACAAGATCGAGGAGGGCCAGACGGTCCGCCGGACCGGTGAGGTCCTCTCGGTGCCCGTCGGCGACGGCTACCTGGGCCGGGTCGTGGACCCGCTGGGTGCGCCGATCGACGGCCTCGGGGAGATCGCCAGCGAGTCGCGCCGCGCTCTCGAGCTGCAGGCGCCGACGGTGATGCAGCGCAAGTCGGTGCACGAGCCGCTGGCCACCGGGATCAAGGCCATCGACTCCATGACGCCGATCGGCCGCGGCCAGCGGCAGCTGATCATCGGTGACCGGGCGACCGGCAAGTCGACGATCGCCATCGACACGATCATCAACCAGCGGCAGTACTGGGAGACCGGCGACCCGGACAAGCAGGTCCGGTGCATCTACGTCGCGATCGGCCAGAAGGGCTCCACCATCGCCTCGGTGCGCGGTGCCCTCGAGGAGGCCGGGGCGCTCGAGTACACCACCATCGTGGCCTCCCCGGCCTCGGACTCCGCCGGCTTCAAGTACCTCGCCCCCTACACCGGCTCGGCCATCGGCCAGCACTGGATGTACGCCGGCAAGCACGTGCTGATCGTCTTCGACGACCTGTCCAAGCAGGCGGACGCCTACCGCGCGGTGTCGCTGCTGCTGCGACGCCCGCCGGGTCGCGAGGCGTTCCCCGGTGACGTGTTCTACCTGCACAGCCGGCTGCTGGAGCGCTGCGCCAAGCTCTCCGACGAGCTGGGGCATGGCTCCATGACCGGGCTGCCGATCATCGAGACCAAGGCCAACGACGTCTCGGCGTTCATCCCGACCAACGTCATCTCCATCACCGACGGACAGATCTTCCTCCAGTCCGACCTGTTCGCCTCCAACCAGCGGCCGGCCATCGACGTCGGCGTCTCGGTCTCCCGCGTCGGCGGGGCGGCGATGACCAAGGCCATGAAGAAGGTCACCGGCTCGCTCAAGGTGGACCTGGCGCAGTTCCGTGCCATGGAGGCGTTCGCGATGTTCGCCTCCGACCTGGACGCGGCCTCCCGTCAGCAGCTGGACCGCGGTCAGCGGCTGATGGCGCTGCTGCGGCAGCCGCAGTACTCGCCCTACCCGGTCGAGGAGATGGCCGCGTCGCTGTGGACCGGCACCACCGGCCGCCTCGACAAGGTCCCCACCGACGACGTGCTGCGCTTCGAGTCGGAGTTCCTGGACTACCTGCGACGCTCGCACGAGGGACTGCTGCAGACGATCCGGGAGACCCAGGACTTCACCGAGGACACCGCCTCGGCGATGGAGGACGCCTACGACTCGTTCCTCGACCAGTTCGAGACCTCCGACGGCGGCTCACTGCGGGCCGGCCGCGAGGAGCACGAGGCCCTCGAGGACGAGGACATCGAGCAGGAGCAGATCGTCAAGCAGAAGCGGGGCTGAGGACATGGCCGTATCGCTGCGTGAGTACCGGGCGCGGATCAAGTCGACGGAGTCGATGAAGAAGATCACCCGCGCCATGGAGCTCATCGCCGCGTCCCGGATCATCAAGGCACAGCAGCGGGCGCAGTCGGCGGCGCCCTACGCCCGCGAGCTGACCCGAGCGGTCGCGGCGGTCGCGACGTACTCCAACGTCCAGCACGCCCTCACCACGGAGCCCGAGAACCCGCAGCGGGCCGCGGTCCTGGTCATCACCAGCGACCGGGGCCTGGCCGGCGCCTACTCCTCCAGCGTGCTGAAGGAGTCCGAGCGGCTGGCCGAGAAGCTGAGGGAGGAGGGCAAGCAGGTCGAGACCTACCTGTCCGGTCGCAAGGCCATCGCCTACTTCAACTTCCGTCGACGGCAGGTCGTGCGGAGCTGGTCCGGGCACTCCGACCAGCCGACCTACGAGGTCGCGCGGGAGATGAGCGACGCGCTCATCGAGGCGTTCATCGCCGGCGAGGACCGTCCGGACGTGGAGCTGCCCGAGGGAGCGCGCGACGTCGACGAGGTGCACGTGGTCTACACCCGGTTCCGGTCGATGCTGGTGCAGGAGCCGGTGGCGATCCGGCTGCTGCCGCTGGAGATCGTCGAGGGCGAGGAGCGGCCCGACAAGGCCGACGTGCTTCCGCTCTACGAGTTCGAGCCGTCGCCGGCGGAGGTCCTCGACCAGCTGCTCCCGCGCTACGTCACCAGCCGCATCTACTTCGCGCTGCTGCAGGCGGCGGCCTCCGAGCTCGCGGCCCGTCAGCGGGCGATGAAGTCGGCGACCGACAACGCCGAGGAGCTCATCAAGAAGTACACCCGTATAGCCAACCAGGCCCGCCAGGCCGGTATCACCCAAGAGATCAGCGAGATCGTCGGTGGCGTCAACGCGCTCGCCGACGCGACTGCCGGGAGTGAGTGAGAGAGATGACTGCCACGATGGACGAGTCCACCCAGACCCAGGCCGAGGGCGGCGTGGGACGCGTCGCCCGCGTCATCGGCCCGGTGATCGACGTCGAGTTCCCGTCGGACTCGATGCCCGAGATGTACAACATGCTGAAGCTCGACGTCACCCTCGCGGGGGAGCAGCGCACGCTCACCCTGGAGGTGGCCCTCCACATCGGTGACGGCATGGTCCGAGCCCTCTCGCTCCAGCCCACCGACGGCGTGGTCCGCGGCACGCAGGTGCGCGACACCGGCGGGCCGATCACGGTCCCGGTCGGGGACGTGACCAAGGGCCACGTCTTCAACGCCATCGGGGACATCCTCAACGCCCGCGACGACGAGAAGATCGAGGTCACCGAGCGGTGGGGCATCCACCGCAAGGCGCCCTCCTTCGACCAGCTCGAGTCGAAGACGCAGATGTTCGAGACCGGCATCAAGGTCATCGACCTGCTGACGCCCTACGTGCTGGGCGGCAAGATCGGCCTGTTCGGTGGCGCCGGCGTGGGCAAGACCGTGCTGATCCAGGAGATGATCGCCCGCGTCGCGAAGGACCACGGCGGCGTATCGGTGTTCGCCGGGGTCGGCGAGCGCACCCGTGAGGGCAACGACCTCATCGCCGAGATGGAGGAGGCGGGCGTGATCGGCCAGACCGCCCTGGTCTTCGGCCAGATGGACGAGCCGCCGGGCACGCGGCTGCGGGTGGCGCTGTCGGCCCTGACGATGGCGGAGTACTTCCGTGACGTGCAGAACCAGGACGTGCTGCTCTTCATCGACAACATCTTCCGCTTCACCCAGGCCGGCTCGGAGGTGTCCACGCTGCTCGGCCGGATGCCGTCGGCGGTGGGCTACCAGCCCAACCTCGCCGACGAGATGGGTGTGCTGCAGGAGCGGATCACCTCGACGCGTGGCAACTCGATCACCTCGATGCAGGCGATCTACGTCCCGGCCGACGACTACACCGACCCGGCGCCGGCCACGACGTTCGCCCACCTCGACGCCACCACCGAGCTGTCGCGCGAGATCGCCTCGCTTGGCATCTACCCCGCGGTCGACCCACTGACGTCGACGTCACGGATCCTGGACGCGCAGTACATCGGCGACGACCACTACAAGACCGCGATCCGGGTCAAGCAGATCCTGCAGCGCAACAAGGAGCTGCAGGACATCATCGCGATCCTGGGTGTCGACGAGCTGTCCGAGGAGGACAAGATCGTCGTCTCACGGGCCCGCCGCATCCAGCGCTTCCTGTCGCAGAACACCTACGTGGCCAAGCAGTTCACCGGCATCGAGGGCTCGACGGTCTCGATCGGCGACACCATCGAGGCGTTCACCAAGATCGCCGACGGCGACTACGACCACGTGGCCGAGCAGGCGTTCTTCATGTGCGGCGGTCTCGACGACGTCGAGAAGAAGTGGGACCAGATCCAGAAGAGCCTGTGACGCGAGGTGTGGCCGGCCCGGACGGGCCGGCCACACCGGCACCAGCCCCGACCCCCGACACCGGACCAGGCACCACCCGGCACGGGCCCACTCCGGGTCCCGTGCCACCGAGAGGATGACCGTGACTGACGTGATGCAGGTGGAGCTGGTCGCAGCCGACCGCCTGGTGTGGTCGGGCGAGGCCACGATGGTGATCGCGCGCACGACCGAGGGCGACGTCGGCATCCTGCCGAACCACGCGCCGATGCTGTCGACGATGGTCGACGGGATCGTCGACGTCCGGACCGGCCAGGGTGAGACCTGGGTGGCCGCGGTGGACGCCGGCTTCCTGTCGGTGGCGAAGAACCGCGTCTCGATCCTGTCCGAGCACGCCGAGATGTCTCACGACATCGACCTCGAGAAGGCGCGCGCCGATCTGGAGCGTTGCCACGCCGAGGGGGCCTACGAGGACGACGCCCGCGCGGCGGTGGAGAAGGCATGGGCAGAGGCGCGAATCCGGGCCGCGGAGTCAGCCTCCTGACCCACCGGGTGGCCCTCCCACGGACGGCTGGACCCGGCCTGGAAGCGAGGCGGTAGATGCCGCTGTGGCAGTGGCTGCTCGACTCCGGTGCAGTGGTGCTGCTGCTCGTGCTGCTCTACGGCGCCCTGCTGGTCGCGCGGCGGCGTTGGCTCTCCCGCAACGGTGGCACCTTCGAGTTCAGCGTCCGGACGCGTTCCACCCGACCCGGTCACGGTTGGGCGCTCGGCGTCGGCCGGTACACCGGCGACGATCTCGAGTGGTTCCGCATCTTCTCGCTCTCGCTGCGTCCCCGCTTCAGCTGGCCGCGACCCTCGCTGCGGTACGCCGGGCGGCGCGACCCCACGGGTGCGGAGGGGTACTCCCTCTACTCGGGACACATCGTGGTCGAATGCGAGACCCCCACCGGCGTCATCGAGGTGGCGATGAGCCCCGAGGCGCTCACCGGCTTCCTGGCCTGGCTCGAGGCGGGGCCGCCGGGCGGTCGCCCGGCGACCCGCGGCTGAGCCGGGAGCCCTGCCGGGACGGGCCGGCCGACGCGAACCGGCCGACGCGGACTCCTGGTCAGCGCTCCCCGCCCGGCTTCCACAGCACATCGCCGCGCTCCCGGTTCGCGTGCCGGGCCAGGATGAACACGAGGTCCGAGAGCCGGTTGAGGTAGTGCAGGGCCAGCACGTTCATGGAGTCGCCGTGCACCTCGTGCGCCGCCCAGCCGGAGCGTTCGGCGCGGCGCACCACGGTCCGCGCGACGTGCAGGTGCGCCGCCGCCGGTGTGCCGCCGTTCAGGATGAACGAGCGCAGCGCGGGCAGGTCCGCGTTGTAGTGGTCGCACCACCCCTCGAGGCGGTCCACGTAGGACTGCTCGATCCGCAGGGGCGGGTAGGCGGGCTCGGCCACCACCGGGGTGCACAGGTCGGCACCGACGTCGAAGAGGTCGTTCTGCACCACGGTGAGCAGCGCGACGACGTCGTCGTCGAGCCCGCCGCCGGCGACCGCGACCGCGAGGTGGGCGTTCGCCTCGTCGACGTCGGCGTAGGCCCGCAGCCGGAGGTCGGTCTTGGTGGTCACGCTCATGTCGCCGAGGCGGGTCTCGCCGGCGTCGCCGGTGCGGGTGTAGATCCGGGTGAGGTTGACCATGCCGCCACCCTAGCCAGCCGGCCCCACCGGTCCGTGACGCCCCGCAGGCTCCGCCCCCAGCCGAACCTGCGGGACGTCACGGACCGGCGGGGTCAGCCCGCGGTGACCCGCAACGACAGCGTGGGGGAGGCGTCGGAGGCCGCGTAGGTGGTGCCGGCGGCCACCGCCCGCACCTGCCAGGAGCCGGTGGTCGTGGTCGGCACCGGGGCGGAGTACCGGCGGGACTCGTTGAGGGTGAGGGTGGACCGGGTCACCCAGGCCGAGGTGCCGGTACGCCGGGTCTGCACGAGCACCCGGCGGGCGGTGAAGTCAGGGCCGACGGTGCCGGTCACGCTCACGCCGCCGAGGCGGGTTGCCGTGGTCGCGGACAGCGCGGCGGTGGTCGTGGTGGAGCGGCGGGCGACTGTCACCGCGACGGTGCGGGTGGTCGACTCCAGCGCGGTCGTGGTGGCGGCGGCGAGGAACCGGTAGGAGTGGCTGCCGGCGATCGTGTGCTGCAGGTAGACGGTGAACGAGCCGTTCGAGACGGTGCGGACCCGGCCGACCGTGGTCCAGGCGCTGCTCGCGGTGGCCCGGGTCTGCAGCTTGAGCTCGCGGTTGGCCGTGCCCGGGAAGGCGAAGCCGTAGAGCAGCACCTTCTGTCCCGCGACCGGAGTGGTGTCCCCCCAGTGCACGTCCAGGGTGGTGCGGGCGCGTGGGGCGGCGGCGACCGCCGGGAGCGCCGGGCCGAGGGCGGCCAGGGCCGCGGCGACCGAGCCGGCCAGCGCGAGGCCGAGGGCCAGTCCGCCGGCCCGTCGCCCCGGGCGGAGGGAGGTGCGGGGGGTGGTGCGGAGGGAGGGCTCCCGAGGGGCGTCGGCGGTCGTGGCCGGGTGACGGTGCGAGGTCATGGTGGTGGCTCCTGGATCTCAGCGCGTGTTGAGCATGTCGAAGAAGGAGACGTAGGCGTCGTAGGCGACGCGGTCGTCGATGCGGAGCACCGTCTCCTCGTTGCGGAAGGACTGGTCGGTCCAGTTGTCGGACCCGGTCCACACCGACTGGCGGGTCCGGCCCGCGACGACGTACTCAGCGAGCATCAGCTTGGTGTGGATCCGGCTGCTGTCGGCGTACTGGCCGGAGTGGATCGGGATGCCCGCGGCCGTCAGCGTCGACCGGACCTGGTTGCTCACCGACTCGCCGGCCACCACCTGGACGCGCGCTCCGGCCTTGGCCTTGGCGGCCAGGGCCTTCGCCAGCCAGGCGCCGCGGGTGTCCCACCAGGCGTACTGGGCGATCCGGATCGTCGTCGAGCTGTTCGAGGGCAGCGCGGCGAGCCGGGCGATGATGGGGTCGTCGGTGGCCGTCGTGCCCGGACGGGGGTAGAAGGAGGCGTTCCCGCCGTCGAAGGGCTCCTCCCGGTAGGCGTTGGTGACCGGCTGGTCGAGCTTCTGGACGGCGAACAGCCGGGCGTAGACCTCGTAGACGTCCTGGTGCCCGGTGTAGGTGTAGGCGTCGGAGTGCTGGACGTCGATGCCGGTGCCGGTCAGGTTCATGCTGCCGACCATCACGACGTAGGGCGTGCGGCCGACCTGGGAGAAGGTCCACGACTTCTGGTGGGTGACCCCCCCGGTACCGCGGGCGGACCCACGGGTGAGGACGAAGAACGACTGCGACGTCGGGTCGCTGCCCAGCACGGGGACCATCCGCTGGGCGGGGGACCACTGGCTGGAGTGGCCGTTCATCACGACCTGGACGTTGACGCCGCGCCGGTAGGCGGTCAGCAGGGCCGTGGCCACCCGGTCCAGGGAGAAGGAGTAGCCGACGATCTGGATGGTGGCACCGGCCGGGGTGTGGGCGATGTTGTCCATCAGCTCGGTCAGGATGTCGTTGCTCGTCGCGGTGGGGTCCCCGAAGACGGCGCCCTGGGTGGGCACGAACGTGTCGGCGGTGTCGATCGCCGGCTTGACGGCGGCGGACTGGCTGGTGGGGGTCGGCGTCGGGGTCGCGACCGGCTTCGTCGGCGTCGGGGTGGCGCTCGGCTTGATGGTGATCGTCGGGGTGGCGGTGGGCAGGGGCGTCGGGCTGGCCGCAGCGGACGTGGCCGGCGCCACCGGCGTCGGGGTCGGCAGCGGCGGGCCCACCACGATGACCGGGATCGCCGGGCTGGTGGTCACCGCCGCGTTCGCCAACGAGCCCAGGCCGCCGACGGCGACGACGCCGGCCAGCAGGCTGCCCACGACCGGCAGGACGACGAGGGCGGTGCGGCGCAGGAGCGGACGGGCGGGGCGGGCGGCGGCCGCCCCGGGCGTGCCGGGGGCGGCTGGCGTCATGGGGGTCACGGTGGGGCTCTCTCGCTCAGCGACGTCGACGGTTGGCTACCGGACCTATCGGCCGACTCTGGGCGTCAGATAAGTGGTTTCGTACCTTTTGACCTTTATGCCTCGACCGACGTCGTCGACGGGCGACTAGCATCGGCGCGTGCACGGTTTCCAGGTCCGCTCCGACGGCCCGCTCACTCGTCCGCTACGCGGCACCGCGCATGTCGGAGGCGCCAAGAACAGCGCGCTGAAGCTGATGGCGGCCGCGTTGCTCGCCAGTGGTCGGACGGTGCTGGCGAACGTCCCCGACATCCTCGACGTCCACGTCATGGCCCGGTTGCTGGAGGAGCTCGGCTGCGAGGTCGAGGTCGTCCACCCGGGCTTCGGCCCGCAGTCGCCCAGCGGTGCCGGCACCGTGACCATCGACGTGCCCGAGCAGCTGCGCCACGAGGCTCCCTACGACCTGGTGCGGCGGCTGCGTGCCTCGATCAGCGTGCTCGGGCCACTGGTCGCCCGGTGTGGGCGGGCGAAGGTGGCGCTGCCGGGAGGCGACGCCATCGGGTCGCGGGGACTCGACATGCACTTCACCGGTCTGACCGAGCTCGGCGCCAAGGTGCACATCGAGCACGGGTACGTCGTGGCCGAGGTCCCCGACAGGCTGCGCGGTGGCAACCTGTGGCTGGACTTCCCCAGCGTCGGCGCGACCGAGAACCTGCTGATGGCCGCGGTGCTCGCCGAGGGCACGACGGTCATCGACAACGTTGCGCGAGAGCCCGAGATCACGGACCTGTGCGAGATGCTGCTGGGGATGGGCGCCGACATCGAGGGCGTCTCGACCTCCACGCTCACCGTGCGCGGGGTCTCCGCGCTGCGGCCCGTGCAGCACTCCACCGTGACCGACCGGATCGTGTCCGGGACGTGGGCCTTCGCCGCGGCCATCGCCGGTGGGGACCTGACGGTGCACGGCGGCCAGGCCCGTCACCTCGACCTGGTGCTGGACAAGCTCGCCTCCGCCGGGGCCGACGTGACGGAGGTCGAGCACGGCTTCCGGGTCGCCGTGGACCGACGGCTTCGCTCCTTCGACGTGGTGACGCTGCCCTACCCGGGCTTCCCCACCGACCTGCAGCCGTTCGCGATGGCGCTCGCGGCCGTGTGCGACGGCACCGCGATGGTCACCGAGAACGTCTTCGAGGCGCGCTTCATGTTCGCCCAGGAGCTGGCCCGGCTCGGGGCCGACCTTCGGACCGACGGGCACCATGCCGTCGTCCGCGGCCGGCCGGTGCTCTCGGGCGCGCCCGTGGTGGCTCACGACATCCGCGCCGGCGCCGCGCTGGTGCTGGCGGGCATGGCGGCCGAGGGCACCACCACCGTCGCGGAGTCCCACCACGTCGACCGGGGCTACCCCTCCTTCGTGGAGGTGCTGCGCGGACTCGGCGCCGACATCGACCGGGTCGACGTACCCGATCTCGAGGACTGAGTCGGCGGCCTGCGGTGGCTTCCGGGTGGCTTCCGGGTGGCTTCCGGGCGGCCGCCGGGCCGCCGTCGAGTGGCGGCCGCAGACACGCGGATGTCCGGGAAAGGGGTGGCGACCTCACGCGAGGTGGGAGAGACTTGGGTAAAGGACTCGGTCATCCGACGGGGTCCCGCGCCCCGGGAGTCAGCGATGTTCGTCAGTCTCGACGGTTCGGTCGTGGTCCTGCGCGGCCGTTTCGACGGACGCAGCGCGGCCCAGGTGCGTGAGGCGCTGCGTCAGCAGCTGGACCGCGACGGTGACGTCGTCGTCGACATGTCGGGAGTCGAGGCGGTCGACGCCACCGCGCTGCGGCTGCTGGCGGCGACCAGCCACCAGCTGGAGCGGCAGGGGCGAGCCTTCACGCTTCGCGGCTGCAGCCCCGCGCTGCGACGGGTGATCGCGGTGACCCGGCTGCGGCGGTGGCTTCCCGCCGAGCGAGCCGCGACCGGCCCCGGCACGTTGCGAGTGGACTAACTCACATCCGGTGACCGACGGGTTGCCCTCGCCGTAGTCTCGGCGGCATGAGCGAGACCGAGCCGGGCACCGTGCCCCGGCAGGACGAGCCGTCGCGGCACCGGGACCAGCCCTGGCTGATGCGCACCTACGCCGGCCACAGCTCGGCGGCGGACTCGAACGCGCTCTACCGCCGGAACCTGGCGAAGGGTCAGACCGGGTTGTCGGTCGCCTTCGACCTGCCCACGCAGACCGGCTACGACCCCGACCACCCGCTCGCGCGGGGCGAGGTCGGCAAGGTCGGCGTCCCGGTTCCCCACGTCGGGGCGATGCGTCGGCTGTTCGCCGACATCCCGCTCGCCGGGACCAACACGTCCATGACCATCAACGCCCCCGCGATGTGGCTGCTCGCCCTCTACCAGGTGGTCGCCGAGGAGCAGGCGCGCGACGGCGGGGCCGACGAGACGGCCGCCGTGCTGGCCCGGCTGTCGGGGACGACCCAGAACGACATCGTCAAGGAGTACCTGTCACGCGGCACCTACGTCTTCCCGCCGGCGCACTCCCTGCGGCTGACCAGCGACCTCATCGCCTACGCCGTCAACCACCTGCCGCGCTGGAACCCGGTCAACATCTGCAGCTACCACCTCCAGGAGGCGGGGGCGACCCCGACGCAGGAGCTCGCCTACTCGCTGTGCACGGCGATCGCGGTGCTCGACGCCGTCCGGGACTCCGGCCAGGTGGCGCCGGCCGACTTCGACCGGGTGGTGGGGCGGATCTCCTTCTTCGTCAACGCCGGGGTCCGCTTCGTCGAGGAGATGTGCAAGATGCGCGCCTTCGTCGCGCTGTGGGAGGAGATCACCCGAGACCGCTACGGGGTCCGGGACGAGCGGCTGCGTCGGTTCAGGTACGGCGTCCAGGTCAACTCCCTGGGGCTCACCGAGGCGCAGCCCGAGAACAACGTGCAGCGGATCGTGCTGGAGATGCTGGCGGTCACGCTGTCCAAGGACGCCAGGGCGCGTGCCGTGCAGCTGCCGGCCTGGAACGAGGCGCTCGGCCTGCCGCGCCCCTGGGACCAGCAGTGGTCGCTGCGGTGCCAGCAGGTGCTCGCGTTCGAGTCCGACCTGCTGGAGCACGAGGACCTGTTCACCGGCTCGGTCGTCGTCGAGACGTTGGTGGCCGAGCTGGTCGAGGGCGCTCGTGCCGAGATGGACCGGGTGCAGTCGATGGGTGGTGCGGTGGCTGCCGTCGAGTCCGGCTACATGAAGCAGGCGCTGGTCTCCTCGCACGCGGCGCGTCGCGGCCGGATCGAGTCCGGGGCCGACCCGGTGGTCGGGGTGAACTGCTTCGTGACCACGGAGCCCTCGCCGCTGACCGCCGACCTCGAGACCTCCGTGCAGATCGCGGACCCGGGGGCGGAGCAGGCGGCCCTCTCGGAGCTGGCGGCGTGGCGGGCCGGCCGCGACGGCACGGCGGTCGGCGAGGCGCTGGCCACGCTCGTCGAGGACGCGGTCTCGGGGGAGAACCTGATGACCGCCACCCTGGCTGCGGCGAGGGTGGGCGTGACCACCGGGGAGTGGGCCGGCGCACTGCGCGGTGTCTTCGGGGAGTTCCGTGCCCCGACCGGGGTGGCCGGGGCCCGTGGGGCCGCGGAGCCCGCCGGCGACGCCGGTGCCAACCTGGCGGCGGTGCGACGGTCCGTCGTGCGCACCGGCCAGGAGCTGGGAGGCCGGCTCCGGCTCCTCGTGGGCAAGCCCGGCCTCGACGGCCACTCGAACGGGGCCGAGCAGATCGCCGTCCGCGCCCGCGACGTCGGGTTCGAGGTGGTCTACCAGGGCATCCGGCTCACGCCTGAGCAGATCGTGGCAACCGCCGTCGCCGAGGACGTGCACTGCGTGGGGCTCTCCATCCTGTCGGGCTCGCACATGACGCTGGTCCCGGCCGTGATGAGCGGGCTGCAGGCGCAGGGCCTGCACGACGTGCCCGTCGTGATCGGCGGGATCGTGCCCGCCGCCGACGTGGTGGCGCTGCGAGAGCTGGGGGTGGCAGCCGTGTTCACCCCGAAGGACGTCGACCTGACCAGCATCATGGCGGCTATCCTGGCGGTGATTCGCTCAGCGCACGCGATGGGCTGAGCGAGGGGTGTACGGGCCGCGGACGGTCCGGTGACACTAGGGTGAAAGACCACGGTCGGAGGTGGTGTCCCACTCCGGCACCACGACGCCAGGCAGGAGTCCGCACAGGTGGGTCCGAGGTCCGAGGCGCCGGTGCGGGAGGACGGCTTGCTGCTGCCGCCACGACCGGCCAGCGTCGCCGCTGCTCGAACCTGGGTCCGCGAGATGCTGGAGGACGCCGACCGGCCCGACCTGGTCGAGCCGGTGGCGCTGGTGGTGAGCGAGATCGTCACCAACGCCCTGCTGCACGCCGGCACCGAGATCGGCGTGTCGGCCCGGCTGACAAGACACAGCCTGCGCGTGGACGTTCGCGACGGCAGCCCGCACCTGCCGTTCCGCCGCCGCTACGCGACCACCGCGGGTACGGGCCGGGGCCTGATGATGCTGGAGTCCCTGGTCGACCGGTGGGGGGTGACCCGCGTCCCCGACGGCAAGTCGGTCTGGTTCGAGATCTCGGGCGACCCGGACGGGCCGACCGTCGCGATGCTCGCCGACACCGGGGAGGGCCACGAGGGGCCCGCGCCCACCGGACGGGCGGTGCAGGTGGCCACGGGGCCGGCGACCGTCGGGTCGAGCGTCGCCGTCGAGCTGCAGAACATGCCGTTGCTGCTGCATGCGGCGTGGCAGGAGCACGCCGAGGCCCTGTTGCGGGAGTATCTGCTGGCGAGCCTCGACGCCGACGTCGAGAGCTCGGTACGCCGGCACGCCGAGGCCACGGACGCGATCGCGGTCCTCGAGGAGCACATCCCACGCACCAGCGTCACGATAGACGCCGACCGGTTGATGCAGGAGGCGGTCGAGCCCGCCGTCTCCGCAGCCCGGGTGAAGGTGCAGGTGCCCGCGGCGTCGGTGGCCCACTTCGAGACCCTCGACCGGGCCATCGAGTCGGCGCTGGACCTCTCCCGCGAGGGCCTCGGGCTGACCCCGCCGACCCAGCCCGAGGTGCAGGCCTTCCGCCGCTGGCTGTGTCGGCAGGTGGTCGCCCAGGCGGCGGGTCGTCGCCCGGAGCCCTGGGTGGTCCCGGACGACGAGCCGCGACACCGACCCGCCTCGGTCGACACGACGTTCGTGGAGGCATCGGCGCGCGCGGTCATCGCCGCCGACGCCGCCAGCGTGATGCTGGCTGTCAGCCCCGCAGCCGCCCGGCTGCTCGGCTACGACCGTCCCGAGGACCTGGTCGGTCGCCGCGTCCTGACGATCGTCCCGGAACGCTACCGACAGGCCCACGTGGCCGGCTTCACCATGTACCACCTGGTCGGACGTCGCCCGCTGCTGGACCGCCCGGTCGTGGTGCCGGCGCTGCGACGCGACGGCTCCGAGCTCGAGGTGGAGCTCGAGGTCAGCGAGCACGCCGCCGGTGCCGGGGTCACGCTCCTGGTGGCCGACCTGCGCGCGGCCGGCCCCGACCAGGCCGCCCCGCCAGGAGGCGCTGGCTAGGGTCGAAGCGGACGGCGACGGTGTGGGAGGTGCAGTGCGCGCGCGTGCCCCGATGCTGCTGTCGCTGGCCCTGCTGGTGGCGCCGCTGCTGACCGCCTGCCAGCAGGATCGTTCCCCCGACGCAGCCGACGGCGCGGGGTCCGTGGCGTCGACCTGGCCGGCACCGACGCCGGGGGCGCGCCTACCGGCTCTGCACCCGACCCCGGCCACCGCCATGGACCGGCTGGAGGCGCCGGTGGCGCGCCGGCTGGCGGGCCGGCTCGCCGAGGACGGACTGCGGCTGGAGTACCTGGAGTGCCCGCGCTGGGACCGCACCGTGCCGAGCCGGATGAGGTGCCGGGGCTACGTGAACGGCCTGCTGGCCCGTGTCATGGTCGACCTTCACCGCAGCGGTCCCGGACGGGCGGTCGGGTTCGACGCCGAGATGACGGCAGGGGTGATCGCCACCCGCAGCCTGCACCGGACGCTGGACGACCAGCGCTGGCAGCACGCCGACTGCGGGCCCCACCCGGCGTACCCGGCCACGGTGGGGCTCACCATCGTCTGCCGCGCGGAGCGCGACGGTGCCGAGCGGTACCTGGTGGTCACCGTGCGCAGCACCACCGGGGCGGTCGCCGTCTCGCCGTACCAGGGCGCCCACCAGCTGCGGTAGGGCAGACTCCGGTCATGACCAGGGTGATCGTCGTGGGCGCGGGGGTCGTCGGGCTCACCTGCGCGGTGCGGCTGCTGGAGCGAGGCCACCGGGTCGACGTCGTGGCGCGGGACCTTCCGCTGGAGACGACCTCCGCGGTCGCGGCGGCGCTGTGGTACCCCTACCGGGCGCTGCCGGCGGACCGGGTCACCGGCTGGGCCCGACGGACGTACGCCGCACTGGAGGCGCTCGCGACCGAGGAGTCGACCGGGGTGCGGATGCTGCCCGGCACCGAGGTGCAGCGCGGGCGGGTGAGCGAGCCGTGGTGGCGGGCCGCGGTGCCGTCGCTGAGCCGGGCCGACCGGGTGGCGCCGCCCTACGCCGGCGGCTGGACCTTCGTCGCCCCGGTGGCGGAGATGCCGGTCTACCTGCGCTGGCTGGTCGATCGGGTCGAGCGGCTCGGCGGAACCCTCACCCGGCTGGCGCTGGGAGCGCTCCCCGACCACGGCGGGGTGGTGGTCGACGCCGCCGGCCTGGGCGCCCGGCGGCTGGCCGGTGACCTCACGCTCACGCCGGTGCGCGGTCAGGTGGTGCACGTCGACCACGTCGAGGTGGACCGGTGGTGGCTGGAGGGCTCGAGCGCTGGCGCGGCCCCGGTGTACGTGGTGCCGCGCCGACGTGACGTCGTCGTGGGCGGCACCGACGACGAGGGCGCGTGGGACCGCCGTCCGGACCCGGACGTCGCCCGCGCGATCCTGGCGCGGGCCGCTGTCCTGGTGCCGGCCCTGACCGAGGCGCGCGTGGTCGGGCACCGGGTCGGTCTGCGCCCGGCGCGCCCTGCCGTGCGGCTGGAGGAGGAGCGGCGGGGCCGGACCCGGGTGATCCACTGCTACGGCCACGGCGGGGCGGGAGTCACCCTGTCGTGGGGCTGCGCCGACGAGGTCGCCGACCTGGTGGGCGACCCGGGCTGACCTCCCCCTCACCTGTTGAGAGGTCACCCGTGGTCCGTTGACAGGTCACCCGTGGTCGCGGTGCGCTCTGGCGCGGCCCGAGCCGTCCCGCTGGTCCGTCGTACGACGACCGGGACGGACGCGTCGACGAACCAGGAGTGACGTTTCGACTCACCACCGCCGACCGCTCAACGGGCCACGCGTGACGCTTCACCGGGCACGTGGGGCGTGCGGGTCAGAACAGCCGCTGCGAGGGGTCGTCCATGCCACGCAGCGCGTCGTAGTCCACCACGGCGCAGCCGATCCCGCGGTCGCCGGCCAGCACCCGGGCCTGCGGCTTGATCTCCTGCGCCGCGAAGATGCCGCGCACCGGCCGCAGCTGCGGGTCGCGGTTGAGCAGATCCAGGTAGCGCGTGAGCTGCTCGACGCCGTCGATCTCGCCGCGTCGCTTGATCTCGACGGCCACCGAGCGGCCCTCGTGGTCCCGGCACATCAGATCCACCGGACCGATGGCGGTGGGGAACTCGCGACGCACCAGGGTGAGGCCCTCGCCGAGGGTCGCGGGATGCTCGGCCAGCAGCTCCTGGAGGTGCTTCTCCACGCCGTCCTTGCGCAGGCCCGGGTCGACGCCCAGGTCGTGGGACGCGTCGTGGAGCACCTCGGCCAGCAGGATCCGCAGCGTGTCGCCGTCCTTGCCGGTCACCAGCCACTCGGGCACGCCGTCCTCGCTGTGACCCTCGAGGATGGTGCACGGCGGGGACATCCAGTTCAGCGGCTTGTAGGAGCCGCCGTCGGAGTGGACGAGCACGGAGCCGTCGCGCTTGATCATCAGCAGCCGCGTGGCCATCGGCAGGTGGGCGGTGAGCCGGCCCGCGTAGTCGACCTGGCAGCGCGCGATCACGAGACGCACGAGCACTCCTCCGCGGGTGACGATGTGGCAACCAAAAGTAACGAACGTGCAGCAGCCCTTGTGTCCTGGGGTTGTCGACCGGTTGGCTCACCCCCCATGAGCGCACTGACGGTCCTGGCGGCCGAGGAGCTTCCCGCCGACTCGTGGTCCTGGCTGGGTGACGTCGAGGACGCCATCAACGGCGTCTTCGCGCCGGTGGCGGAGGCCGTGAGCGGGGTGATCTTCTACGCCCCGAGCATCTTCGGGCTGGAGGTCCCGCTCATCGTCTTCTGGCTGGTGGCGGCCGCGGCGATCTTCACCGTCTACTTCCGTGGCATCCAGGTCACCGGGCTGCGGACCTCGCTCGACCTGGTCAGGGGCAAGTACTCCCGGCACAGCGACCCCGGCGAGGTGACCCACTTCCAGGCGCTGTCCTCGGCGGTGTCGGGGACCGTCGGGCTCGGCAACATCGCGGGGGTCGGTGTCGCTGTCACCATCGGTGGGCCCGGCGCGACGCTGTGGATGATCGTGGCCGGTCTGCTCGGGATGTGCACCAAGTTCGTCGAGTGCACGCTGGGGGTGAAGTACCGCGAGATCCACGAGGACGGCAGCGTGACCGGTGGCCCGTTCCGATACCTGGCCGTGGCGTTCGAGCGGTTCGGGGCGGTGCCCGCCCGCATCCTGACCCTGGTGTTCGCCTTCGCGCTGTTCATGTTCGGCGCGATCGGCGGCAACATGTTCCAGGCCAACCAGACCTTCGCCCAGGCTCGCGAGGTCACCGGCGGCGAGGACGGCTTCCTGGGCTCCTCGGGCTCCGCCCTGGTCTTCGGCGTCGTGCTCGCGATCCTGGTCGGCGCCGTCATCATCGGCGGCATCAGCTCCATCGGCCGGGTGACCTCCCGGCTCGTCCCGGCGATGGCCCTGCTCTACCTGGGGGCCTGCCTGCTGGTGATCCTGGGCAACGTCACCCAGGTGCCGGCCGCGCTGGGCGCCATCGTCACGGGGGCCTTCGCCCCGAACGGGATCGCCGGCGGCGTCATCGGGGTGCTGATCATCGGCTTCCAGCGGGCGGCGTTCTCCAACGAGGCCGGCGTCGGCTCGGCTCCCATCGCACACGCCGCCGTCAAGACCAAGCATCCAGTCAGCGAGGGCTTCGTCGCTCTGCTGGAGCCGTTCCTGGACACCGTGGTGGTGTGCACCATGACCGCGCTGACGATCGTCATCTCCGACACCGCGTTCTACAACGAGGCGCAGGCGACGGTGCTCGACGGCGGCGCCGCGCCCGACGGCGTGGTCGTGACCTCGCGGGCGTTCGAGACCTTCCTGCCGCAGTTCCCGGTGGTGCTGGCCGTCGCGGTGGCACTGTTCGCGTTCTCCACGCTGATCACCTGGAGCTACTACACGATGAAGGCGTGGACGACGATGTTCGGCCGGAGCCGCCGCAGCGAGAACATCTTCAAGACCCTCTTCTGCCTGTTCACGATCGTCGGCTCGGTGCTGACCTTCGACTCGGTGCTGTCCTTCGCGGACTCGATGCTGTTCGTCTGCGCGATCGTCAACCTGCTGGCCTGCTACATCCTGCTGCCGAAGGTGCGCGAGGAGCTGGTGTCGTTCCGCCAGGGGCTGGCGAGCGGCCGGATCGAGGAGGTCCCGGTCGCGGAGCGGGCCACCTCCTGACCGGCGTCGGCGGGCCGTGCGCCCGGCACGAGCGGCGTGAGGTTGGTCACGGCCCGCCGTGGCCCGGCATGCCATGATCGCGCTCATGACGAGCCCCGCCCGCGACTTCACCAGCATCGGCGTCATCGGCCTGGGCACCATGGGGGCGGGCATCGCCGAGGTGTTCGCCAGGCACGGTCACCCGGTGGTCGGCGTCGAGGTGGACGCGGCGGCGCTGGAACGGGGTCGCGGCCATCTCGAGCACTCCACCGCGCGGGCGGTGCGACGGGGGAAGCTGAGCGAGGACGAGGCCGCCGCGCTGGTCGACCGGGTCACGCTCACCACCTCGATCGCCGAGGTGAAGGACTGCGGGCTGGTGGTGGAGGCGGTCCAGGAGCAGCTCGCGGTCAAGAAGCGCATCTTCCGCGACCTCGACGCCGTGGTCTCCGAGCACGCGGTGCTGGCGACGAACACCTCGTCGCTGTCGGTCACCGAGATCTCCGCGGCCACCAGCCGGCCGGGACGCGTCATCGGGCTGCACTTCTTCAACCCGGCGACCGTGCAGCACTTCGTCGAGGTGGTGCGCACCGTCGTGACCGACCCGGACGTGCTCGGCGACGTGTCCGACCTGGCCCGGTCGATCGAGAAGACTCCCGTCGTGTGCGGTGACCGGGCCGGCTTCATCGCCAACACCCTGCTGTTCGGCTACCTCAACCATGCCGCCTCGATGTTCGAGCGTCGCTACGCCTCCCGCGAGGACCTGGACGCCGCGATGCGGTTCGGCTGCGGCTATCCGATGGGACCGCTGGCACTGCTCGACCTGATCGGCCTGGACACGGCGTACGAGATCCTGGACACGATGTACAAGCAGAGCCGGGACCGGCTGCACGCGCCCGCGCCGGTGCTCAAGGAGATGGTGACCGCCGGCCTGCTCGGGCGAAAGACCGGGCGCGGCTTCTACACCTACGAGGCGCCCGACAGCCCCGTCGCCGTCGCGGACGTGCTGACCCCGTCGCCTGACGACGCGCCGGTCCTGCGCCACGTTGTGACCAGGGTGGGGGTGGTGGGCACCGGCACGATGGCCACCGGCATCGTCGAGGTCCTCGCCCGCGCCGGCTTCGACGTCACGTACGTCGGACGCAGCGCGGAGCGAGTCGAGGACCTGCGCGCCGGCGTCGGCCGCTCGCTGAGCCGGGCGGTCCAGCGAGGCCGGCTCGAGGAGCCGGCCCGGGAGGAGGCACTGTCGCGGCTGGCCGGGAGCACCGAGCTCGACGACCTCGCCGACGTGGACCTGGTGGTGGAGGCCGTCGTGGAGGACCTGTCGGTCAAGTCCGCGGTCTTCGAGCGGCTCGACGCCGTCTGTCGGCCGGGGGCGGTGCTGGCGACCACGACGTCCTCGCTGCCGGTGATCTCGCTGGCGGCCCGGACCTCGCGGCCGCAGGACGTGGTGGGCCTGCACTTCTTCAACCCCGCGCCGGTGATGAAGCTGGTGGAGGTGGTGAGCACCGTCAGCACGGCCGCGGCGGTCACCGAGACGGCGCGGGCGCTGTGCGCGATGCTGGGGAAGGTGCCGGTCTCCTGCGGCGACCGCGCCGGGTTCGTCGTCAACGCGCTGCTGTTCCCGTACTTGAACGACGCCGTGAAGATGCTGCAGGCCCACTACGCCACGGCCGACGACATCGACACCGCCATGAAGGCTGGGTGCGCGCTCCCGATGGGTCCCTTCGAGCTGCTCGACGTCGTCGGCAACGACGTGTCGCTGGCGATCCAGCGCGAGCTGTACCTGGAGTTCCGCGAGCCCGGCTTCGCGCCGGCGACGCTGCTGGAGCACCTCGTCACCGCCGGCTACCTCGGCCGCAAGACCGGTCGCGGCTTCCGCGACCACACGGTGCACTGAGGTCTCGGTGAGCAACGAGCGGGTCGAGCCCTACGACGGGGCGGACTTCGTGGTCCGCCGGGTCACCGGGTCCGCCGCGACCAAGGTTTACCGCTGCCCTGGCTGCCACCAGCAGATCCGGCCGGCCACGCCGCACGTGGTGGCCTGGCCGGTGCTCGCCAGCAGCTTCGCCGCCGACGCGACCGGGCTCGACGAGCGCCGCCACTGGCACAGCGGCTGCTGGACGGCCCGGCACTCCCGGCGCTGACCGTACGCGCCGGGTCGGCGGGTCTCGGACCGCCGGACGCGCCGGGTCGGCGGGTCTCGGACCGCCGGACGCGCCGGGTCGCCGGGTCTCGGGCCGCCGGACGCGCCGGGTCGGCGTGAGCGAGGATGGGACCCATGACAGCGATCCGCGCCAACTCGGTCCTTCCCGCGCGGCGGGAGCCGGTCACGCTGCACACGGCCGACGGCCTGTCCCTCGTGGGCGAGCTGTCGCTGCCCGAGGACCGGGACCCGGTCGCCAGCCTGGTGTGCCTGCACCCGCTGCCCACCCACGGCGGGATGATGGACAGCCACGTGATCCGCAAGGCGGCCTTCCGGCTGCCCGCGCTGGCCGGCGTCGCGGTGCTGCGGTTCAACACCCGGGGCACGAGCAGCGAGCAGGGCACCAGCGAGGGCAGCTTCGAGGGCGCCGTCGGCGAGCGGTACGACGTCGCCGCGGCGCTGGAGTACGCCGAGTTCCACGACCTCCCGCACGTGTGGCTGATGGGCTGGTCCTTCGGCACCGACCTGGCGCTGATGCACGGCCTCGACCCGGTGGTCGAGGGAGCGGTGCTGCTCTCCCCGCCGCTTCGCTTCAGCACCGAGGAGCACCTGGCGGCCTGGGCGACGGCCGGGACTCCACTGACCGCGCTGGTGCCCGAGCACGACGACTACCTGCGGCCCGTCGAGGCCCGGCAGCGGTTCGCCGCGGTGCCGCAGGCGGAGGTGGTCGGGGTGGACGGTGCCAGGCACCTGTGGGTGGGGGACGCGGAGAAGGTCCTCGACCTGGTGGTGGCCCGGGTGGCGCCCGGCGTGCCTCGGCCGCTGCCCCGGGAGTGGGACGGCCCGATGGCGACCGCCGACACCTCGGCCTACGCCGACCGGACGACGGCCGCCTTCAAGGACGTGCCCCGCTGATCAGCGGGCCTCCTGTCGGGGCAGGAAGACCTCGCGCACCAGCAGCGTGACCGCCGCGGCGGTCGGGATCGCCAGCAGGGCCCCGATGACGCCGAGCAGCGAGGCCCCCACGAGGGCGGCCACCACGATCAGCCAGCCGGGCAGGTTCACCGAGCGGGACATCACCTTCGGGTAGACGACGTAGTTCTCCAGCTGCTGGTAGGCGATGTAGAAGATCGCGCAGTACAGGCCCGTCTGCCAGTCGGTCGCGAACCCGATGGCGGTGACGATGACGGCGCCGAGGGTCGCCCCGATCATCGGGATCACGTCGAGCAGGGTCACCACCGCGGCCAGCGCCACGGCGTACTCGCTGAGACCGACGAGGTAGAGGAACACCAGCGAGCTGATGCCCGCCGCGCTGGCGACCAGGAACGCCCCTGACACGTAGGCGCCGATGCTGTGCAGGATCCGGTCGCCGAGGTCGGCCACCCTGGCCCGTCGGCTCGCCGGCGCGAGCCGGTAGCCGGCCCGGGTCAGCGTCGGCATCGTGGCGAGGAAGTACAGCGTCAGCACCACCACGATGAACGTGTTGGTCAGGAACGAGAGCACCCGTAGCCCGACGCCGACCACCCCACCGAAGACGGCCGACCCCACGCTCGAGCCGGTCACCAGGTCCCGCGCCTTGCCGACCACGTCGTAGCGGTCGTCCAGCCGCTGCACGAAGGTGTTGGTCTGCAGCTGCGAGAGCCAGCCGGGAGCGTTGTCGACGATTCCCGCGACCTGGTCGGTGATGACCGGGACGAGCGCGGTCAGGAAGAGTGCCACCGCGCCCAGCACGACCAGCACCACGACCAGCACCGCCAGGCTGCGCCGTACGCCGCGGCGGCCCAGCCACCGCACAGCCGGGTCCAGCCCGGCCGCCAGGAAGAACGACACCACGATCAGCACCAGGATCGAGCCGATTGCCAGCAGCCGCCCGCCGAGCCAGAACGCCAGCAGCGCCCCGAGGCCGCCGAGGAGCCCGACGGTGAAGGGGGAGTGCTGGTGCGAGGCTGCCGTCATCGACGCGCCGGGCGACGACGCGAGCCGGCGCTCGGCCGTCCTGGTCACCCGCCCCGCGCGCAGGCCGGGGGTGCTCACCGCTCGGCCGCGTCCTCGTCCCGCTCCTGCTGGCCGTGCCGGGTGTACTCGGTGTACCCGGTGGACTCGGTCCAGCCGGTCGAGGCCGCAGAGCCGGAGAACACGCTGAACCCGGGCTCGTCGTCCTCGTGCCCGGCCGCCTGGTCGTAGGGGCCGGACGGGTCGTGCTGCGCGGCCTGGTCGTACCCCTCGGCCGGGTCGTCCTCGCCGCTCGCGTCGGCGTGCCCGGCATGATCGGCGCCGCGGCCCTGCTCCGAGGCGTCGTCGTCACCGAAGCCGGAGATCACGTCGCGCAGCGCACCGAGCTGGGCCACGATCGCGTCGCGGCGCTTGCCGTAGCGGTCGACCTCGGCCCGCAGCGTCGCGAGCTCGCGCTCGGCCTCGGCCTGTCCGGCGGCGACGAAGGTGGTGGCCTGGCTCTGCGCGGAGGACACGATCTGCTCGGCCTCGCGCCGGGCGTGCGCGAGCAGGCGCTCCGCCTCGTCCTGGGCCTGGACCCGGTTCTCGGCGGCGGTCGCGGTCGCCTGCCGGGCTCGGTCCTCGGCGGCGTTCGCGCGCTGGTCGGCCTCGGCCACCAGCCGCTGCGTCTCCGCGACGGCCGAGGAGTGGTACTCCGCCGCCTCCCGGGTCAGCCGCTCCTTCTCCACCGCCAGTGCCCGACGCACCTCCTGCACCTCGCGCTCGGCCAGCGCCCGCGCCTGCTCTACCTCACGGCGGGCGCCGGTGCGGGCGGCGTTGGTCTCCTGCTCGGCGGCCAGCCGCAGCTGCTCGCTCTCCCGGCGGGCCGCGCCGAGCACGTCCTCGGCCTCGGCCATCGCCCGGGACCGGTCCTGCTCGACCTGAGCCAGGATCCGGGCCCGGGTCTCGTCGAGCTCCCGCAGCTGGACCATCCGCATGTCCTCGGCGTCGCGGGCGGCCTGGGCCCGCAGCACGTCGGCGTCCTTGGTCGCCTGCCGCCGGATCTCGTCGGCCTGCGCCTTGGCCTCCACCAGCACGTCGTCGGCCTGCTCCTCGGCCAGCCGCAGCATCTCGCTGGCGCGGCCGCCGAGGCTGGCGAAGGTCGGGTTCTGGTTCTCGTGCAGCTTCTCCTGGAGGGCGGCGATGGTCGCCTTGGCCCCCTGCAGGCTCGCGGTCAGCCCGGCCTTCTCGCCGGCCAGTGCGTGCATCTGCCGGTCGACCGCGGAAGTGTCGTAGCCGCCGCGCCTGACCACCGGGAAGTCGGGCGTCGTCGGGGCGACGGGCCGGGGGGGAGCGGCCCCGGACCGGGCCGAGGCGGCCGGCTCCCCGGACTGGCGCTGCCGCGGTGGCCGGGCCGCAGCCATGAGCCGGGTCCCGTCGTCGGCGCCGCCTCGCGGGTCGGCCTGCTCGAAGGGGGGCTTTCCGGGTCGGTCGCTCATGGTTCCTCCGTCGTGTACGGCGTCTGGCGTCGTCGGCGCGCTCGTCCGCCGGTCGTGCGGCACAGTCTGGTCGATGACGAGTCCCAATCGGGTGAGGACCCGACCAACGGAACAGGTCGTGTCGCCGACGGAGGGTCAGCGGCCCCGGAACCGGTTGATCGCGGCGGCGTGACGCTCCCGCAGCGCGTGGTCCCGGACCCCGAGACCCTCCCGCGGCGCCAGGCACAGCACGCCGACCTTGCCCTGGTGCAGGTTCTGGTGGACGTCGTGGGCGGCCTGGCCCACCTCCGTCATCGCGTAGGCGCGCGACAGCGTCGGGTGCACGGCACCCTTGGCCACGAGCCGGTTCGCCTCCCAGGCCTCCCGGTAGTTCGCGAAGTGGGACCCGACGATCCGCTTGAGGTTCATCCACAGATAGCGGTTGTCGTACTCGTGGAGGAAGCCGCTGGTGGAGGCGCAGGTGACGATGGTGCCGCCCTTGCGGGCGGCGTAGACCGAGGCTCCGAACGTCTCCCGGCCGGGGTGCTCGAAGACGATGTCGACGTCCTCGCCGCCGGTGAGCTCGCGGATCCGGGCGCCGAACCGGCGCCACTCCGCGGTGTCCTGGGTGTGCTCGTCCTTCCAGAACCGGAAGCCCTCGGCTCGGCGGTCGATGACGAGCTCGGCGCCCATCGAGCGACAGATCGCCGCCTTGTCCTCGCTGGAGACCACGCAGACCGGGGTGGCGCCGCCGTTGAGAGCGAACTGGGTGGCGTAGCCGCCGAGACCGCCGCTGGCGCCCCAGACCAGGACGTTGTCGCCCTGCTTCATCGCGGCGCCGTTGCGGCTGACCAGCTGCCGGTAGGCGGTGGAGTTGACCAGACCGGGGGTGGCCGCCTCCTCCCAGGTCAGGTGTGCCGGCTTCGGCATCAGCTGGTTCGCCTTGACCAGGGCGATGTGGGCGAGCCCGCCGAAGTTGGTCTCGAAGCCCCATATCCGCTGCTGCGGGTCCAGCATGGTGTCGTTGTGACCCTCGTAGCTCTCCAGCTCCACGGACAGGCAGTGCGCCACCACCTCGCGGCCCGGCTGCCAGCTGTGCACGCCGGGACCGGTGCGGAGCACCACGCCGGCGAGGTCGGAGCCGACGACGTGGTAGGGCAGGTCGTGGCGCCGGGCCAGCGGCGACGTCCGGCCGTAGCGCTCCAGGAAGCCGAACGTCGACATCGGCTCGAAGATCGAGGTCCACACGGTGTTGTAGTTGATGGCGCTGGCCATTACCGCCACGTACGCCTCGCCGGGGCCCAGGGCGGGCAGCGGGACCTCCTCGACGTGCAAGGAGGCCCGCGGGTCCTTCTCGTGGGAGGGCAGGCCGGCGAACATGTCGACGTCCTCGCGGTGCACGGTCACGGCGCGGTAGGTCTCGGGCAGGTCGAGGGCGGCGTACGCCTCGCTCGGGGTGTCGCCGGCGAGGATGGCGTCCAGGATCTCTTTCACGCGGTGCTCCCTGCGGCTGTGGGCCACTGCCGCCCTCGGACGGGGCGGGTACGGCGAACCTACCGAGCGGTAGCCAGGCTGTCAGCCCGGTGTGACCTATCTGGCTCCGACGGCCGGGTCCTTCCGACCGACCCTGCGCCTGCCCGCCCGACTGCTCGCCCGGTTGCTGACCTGCACCTGGGTGGAATGCTGTGCCCATGGTGGGGACGCTGTGAGCACCGTGGACCTGAACAGCGACGTGGGCGAGTCCTACGGCCGCTGGCAGCTGGGCGACGACGCGGCGGTGCTCGAGGTCGTGACCAGCGCCAACGTCGCCTGCGGCTACCACGCCGGCGACGCCTCGACGCTGCGTCGCACGTGCGAGCTGGCGGCCGCCCTGGACGTGGCGGTCGGCGCGCAGGTCGGCTATCACGACCTGGCCGGCTTCGGCCGCCGCTTCGTCGACATGGCCCCGAGCGAGCTGACCGACGACGTCGTCTACCAGATCGGGGCGCTGCAAGGGCTCGCCCGGGTCTGCGGCACCTCGGTGCGCTACGTGAAGCCGCACGGCGCGCTCTACAACGCGGTGGTCCACCACGAGCAGCAGGCCGACGCGGTGGTGACCGCGGTGCGCGCCTACGACGCGGACCTGCCGGTGGTGGGGCTGCCGGGCTCCGTGCTGCTCCGGGCTGCCGACCGGGCCGGGCTGCGGACCGTGCGCGAGGCTTTCGCCGACCGCGCCTACACCCCCGACGGCGCGCTGGTGCCGCGACGGGAGCCCGGTGCCGTGCTCTCGGACCCTGCCGAGGTGGCGCGACGGGTGGTGACGCTGGTGACCGAGGGGTGGGTTGTCGCGGTCGACGGCAGCCGGGTGCGCATCGCCGCGGAGTCCGTCTGCGTCCACGGCGACTCACCAGGAGCCGTGGCGATGGCCCGGCAGGTGCGAGACGGCCTGGCCGAGGTCGGGATCGGGCTGCGGGCGTTCGCGTGAGCATTGTGCGGCTGCTCCCGCTCGGCGACCGCGCCCCGCGCGCCGAGGTCGGCAGCACCGCGCGGGCGTCGGGCCGGCCCGAACGGGGTCAGTGACCCGAGGCGGGCTCCACCAGCTCCACCAGCACGCCGCCGCAGTCCTTGGGGTGGACGAAGTTGACCCGGCTGCCCGCCGTACCCCGGCGCGGCTCGTCGTACAGCAGCCGGAGCCCCCGTGCGCGCAGCACGGCGGACACCGCGTCGACGTCCGTGACGCGGTAGGCCAGCTGCTGGAGCCCCGGGCCGGACCGGTCCAGGAACCGCGCGATCGGGGAGGTGCCGTCGAGCGGGGCCAGCAGCTGGATGGCTGACCCCGAGTCACCGACGGCGACCATCGCCTCGGCGACGCCCTGCTCGGTGTTGGTCTCCCGGTGCTGCACCCGCATCCCGAACGCCCGCTCGTAGAAGCCGATCGCCTCGTCGAGGTCACGGACCGCGACCCCGACGTGGTCGATGCAGACGAACAGGTCGGCGGGCAGGTCGGCGGGCAGGTCGGCGGGCAGGTCGGCGCTCATCGGCTCATCGTGCCTCGACCCCGGGCACCTCGCGAGCCGCTGTGAGAAGTTCCTCACCCGCGGCCGCCCGCGGGGCCTCCCGCCCTCGGCACGCTGGTGGGTATCGTCCGTCTCAGAGCCCCACCCGTCGCAGCAGGAGGTCTGATGTCCGGATCAGTGATCGTCGCCGGAGCCCGCACCCCGATCGGCCGGCTGCTCGGCGGACTGAAGAGCCGGTCGGCGGCCGACCTCGGCGGCGTGGCCATCGCGGCCGCGCTGGAGAAGGCCGGCATCACCGGGGACCAGGTGGAGTACGTGATCATGGGCCAGGTCATCCAGGCCGGCGCCGGTCAGATCACCGCGCGCCAGGCCGCCCACGCCGGCGGCGTCCCGCTGAACGTCCCCTCCATCACCATCAACAAGGTCTGCCTGTCCGGCATCAACGCCATCGCCATGGCCGACCAGCTCATCCGCGCCGGCGAGCACGACGTCGTCATCGCCGGGGGCATGGAGTCGATGACGCAGGCGCCCCACCTGCTGCCGGGCTCGCGTGAGGGGTTCAAGTACGGCGACGCGGCGCTCGTCGACTCGATGGCCTACGACGCGCTGTTCGACCAGCTCACGGACCAGCCGATGGGAGCGCTCACCGAGGGGTGCAACGCCGAGAGCGCCGGGCTGAGCCGTCGCGAGCAGGACGAGTTCTCCGCCCGCTCGCACCAGCGGGCCGCGGCGGCCTGGAAGAACGGCGTCTTCGACGACGAGGTGGTCCCTGTCGAGATCCCGCAGCGGCGGGGGGAGCCGGTCCTGGTCTCGCAGGACGAGGGCATCCGGGGCGACACCACGGTCGAGTCCCTCGGCCGGCTCAAGCCGGCCTTCCGGCCCGACGGCACCATCACCGCCGGCTCCGCCTCGCAGATCTCCGACGGCGCCTGCGCGGTGGTGGTGATGAGCCGCGCCAAGGCGGACGAGCTGGGGCTGGCCTGGCTCGCCGAGATCGGGGCGTCCGGACAGGTGGCCGGCCCGGACTCCACGCTCCAGATGCAGCCGGCGAACGCCATCGCGAAGGCCTGTGACAAGGAGGGCATCGCCCCCGCCGACCTCGACCTGGTGGAGATCAACGAGGCGTTCGCGGCCGTCGGCATCGTCTCGGCCCGCGAGCTCGGGCTCGACGAGGACCGGGTCAACGTCAACGGCGGTGCCATCGCGCTCGGCCACCCGGTCGGGATGTCAGGCGCACGCATCGCACTGCACCTCGCGCTGGAGCTGCGGCGCCGCGGCGGCGGCATCGGTGCGGCGGCCCTGTGCGGTGGCGGTGGGCAGGGCGACGCGCTGGTCCTGCGCGTGCCGAGCGTCTGAGGCGTGGTCTCCACCGGGCCGTCCACCGGGCCGTCGGAGGCCTCGACCGCCCCGAGCGGTTCCCCGGCGCGGTCCGGCCTGGGCGGACGCCGGTCGTCGGCGTCGGTGCCCGACCTCGTCGCGCGGGCACGTGACGGGCAGCCGCGGGCGGTGGCCCGGCTGATCTCGCTGGTCGAGGACGAGTCGCCGCTGCTGCGTGAGGTGATGGCGGGCCTCGCGCCGTACGCCGGCCGCGCGCAGGTGGTGGGGATCACCGGACCACCCGGCGTCGGCAAGTCCACGTCCACCAACGCGTTCGTCTCGGCGCTGCGGACCCAGGGGAGGCGGGTCGGGGTGCTGGCGGTCGACCCGTCCTCGCCGTTCTCCGGCGGGGCACTGCTCGGCGACCGGGTGCGGATGCAGGACCATGCGCTCGACCCGGAGGTCTACATCAGGTCGATGGCCTCCCGTGGCCATCTCGGCGGGCTGTCGTGGTCCACTCCCCAGGCGCTGCGGGTGCTCGACGCCGCGGGCTGCGAGGTGATCCTGGTCGAGACCGTGGGCGTCGGCCAGAGCGAGGTGGAGATCGCCGGCCTGGCCGACACCACCCTGGTGCTGGTCGCGCCGGGGATGGGGGACGGCATCCAGGCCGCGAAGGCCGGGATCCTGGAGATCGGGGACGTCTACGTGGTCAACAAGGCCGACCGCGACGGCGCCGAGTCCGTCCGCCGGGACCTGCGGACGATGATCTCGCTGGCCGAGCGTGACGACGCCGGGTGGCGGCCGCCCATCGCGCTCACCGTGGCCCAGACCGGCCAGGGCGTCGACGAGGTGGTCCAGCACATCGAGGAGCACCGGCAGTGGCTGACCGACACCGGTGAGCTGCAGCGCCGACGGGTGCGTCGGGCCCGCGACGAGATCGAGGCGATCGCCGTCACCGCCCTCCGCCGACGGTGGGGCAACGTCCACGAGCGGACCGAGCTCGACGAGCTGGCCGAGCAGGTGGTCGCCGCCGTCAGCGACCCGTACCGCGCCGCCGACGCGCTGCTGGAGTCCTACACCGAGGTCTCCTGACGCGCCTGGCCGGCTCCGCGCTCAGGGCTGGTGGTGTGGGAGGGGTGTCCCGGGGTGCGGCGTGCCTGCTTCATCCGGGCCTCCAGCACGTGCCGGCGACCGCCGGTCAGGGCGTCGCAGACCTCGCGCTCCAGGGTGCGGAACACCTCCCAGTAGCCGTCGTCGTACTCCTCGACGACCTAGAAGCTCCACCGGCCACGCAGTACGTTGCGCCCGACGAGCTCGCGCTCGACCCGGTCCGCCAGCTCGCCGTGGCCCGCGTCCCGCAGCTGTGCGCAGCCCTCGCCGAGGGCGAGGTCGGCGGTTCCGGTCAGCTGGTGGAAGGTGTAGAGATGACCACGGGCACGTTCGACGGTTTCCAGTGCCTCGCTGATCCTGCCGACGGCCGCCGCGGTGGCGGCGTCGGTGCCGGTGCCGGCACGCTCGCCGCTGTCGGCCACCGATGGTGTGGAGAAGTCAATGGTCTCGGACTCGCTCATCCCGGTTGGTACCCCGCCTGCGCGCCTCCACCACCATTGGTCCAGGCTTTGCTACCAATGACCTTGTTGTCCACCTGCCGAAGGAGTGCCTGACATGAAGAAGGTGCTGGGCCTCGTGGTGCTTGCCTTCGCCGCCTTCTACCTGTTCACCCAGCCGGAAGGCGCAGCCGAGGGCGTCCGCGGCCTCATGACGATGGTGGAGGACGCCTTCAACGCCGTCATCACGTTCTTCTCCACGTTGTTCCGCTAGGAGAGGTCGATGGCAGCCGCGCGAGGCGGGCTCCCCGTGGTGGGCTGGCTGCGTCAGGTTCGCGACCGGCGGGTGCGCCGGCGGCTGCTGCGGGAGGACGACGCGCACGAGGACATCGTCGACGAGGTGCACCACCACTGGGTGGTGCACGTCGTGCCGATGCTGGAGCTCGTGCTGGCGGTCGCGGTGCTGTGGCTGACGGTCGTGTCGTCGGCCGACATCGGCTGGGTGCTGCTGGTCGTCGTCGCCGGCCTGCTCGGCCACGCCTCCTGGCGGTCCTTGGTCGAGTTCATGGACGTGTTCGTCATCACCAACATGAGGGTCTTCCGGGTCAGCGGCGTGCTGTCCAGCCGGCACGCGACGACGCCGCTGTCGAGGATCCTCGACATCACCGTGGACCAGCCGTTCCTGGGGCTGCTGTTCGGCTTCGGCCACTTCACCTTCGAGTCCGCGGCGCAGGAGCAGGGGCTGCGCGACATCCGCTACGTCGCGCGCCCGCTGCAGCGGGACCTCGTCATCCAGCGGCACGTCCAGATGTCGGGGCTGCGGAGCCCTCGCGGGCACGGCGACCGGCGACCCTGAGCCGGGCGGCGAGCCGACGTCGGCGGCCATCTCGCCGGTGTCCGGCCGGCGCTAGGGTCCAGCCATGCCCAAGGCCGCCCGCGTGAAGCTCGCCTTCGACCCGATCGACGAGGCCGCGCGTGAGTGGGGGCGGCGGTGGGAGGCCGTCGACCAGATGCATGCGGTCACCTCGCTGATGCGGGTCCAGCAGCTGGTCCTCAGCCGCCTCGACGAGCTGCTCCGCCCGCACGGGCTGACCTTCGCCCGCTACGAGGCCCTGGTGCTGCTGGTGTTCTCCCGCCGGGGCTCGCTGCCGCTGGGCAGGATGGGGGAGCGGCTGCAGGTGCATCCCACCTCGGTGACCTCGATCGTCGACCGGCTCGAGGCCGCCGGTCACGTCGTACGTCGTCGGCACCCGGAGGACGGTCGGGCGGTGCTGGCCGAGATCACCGACGCCGGCCGTGCCATCGTCGAGGCTGCGACCGTCGACCTGGTCGCGGACCGGTTCGCGTTGGGGGACACGCCCGTCGACGACCTGCGGGCCCTCTCGGGGCTGCTGCGCCCGGTCCGGCAGGCCGCCGGCGACTTCTGACGCCGATCCGGCGCGCGTGGCGGTGGGGAGGGTGCCGACCCGGCGCGTGTGGCGGTGGGGAGGGTGCTGACCCGGCGCGTGTGGCGGTGGGGAGGGTGCTGACCCGGCGCGTGTGGCGGTGGGGAGGGTGCTGACCCGGCGCGTGTGGCGGTGGGGAGGGTGCTGACCCGGCGCGTGTGGCGGTGGGGAGGGTGCCGACCCGGCGCGTGTGGCGGCAGGACGGTGGCCGGAGCCCGCCAGACGTGCCGGGTCAGCGGGTCGTGGGGCGCCAGACGCGCCGGGTCAGCGGGTCGTAGGGCGCCAGACGCGCCGGGTCAGCGGGTCGTGGGGCGCCGGACGCGCCGGGTCGACACAGATAGTTGGACGTCCTACTGTCGTGACAGGCACGGTCGTGTCGGGGGTCGGTGGGGACCGTGTGCGATCAGCGAGGAGACCCGTGATGACGGACCCGACGACGGACTCGACCGGCGCCCCGACCGGCGCCCCGACCGGCGCCCCGACCGGCGCCCCACCCGGCGCGAGCGCGCGCGAGCGGTGGTCGCAGCGTTACCGCAGGTCCCGGGTTCGCACGGCCGACTTCAGCACGCTGTCGGGAGTCGAGGTCGACCCCGCCTACGGCACCGACGACTCGGAGTGGCCGGGGGAGTTCCCGTTCACCCGGGGGCTGTACCCGACCGGCTACCGCGGCCGGACCTGGACGATCCGCCAGTTCGCCGGGTTCGGGAACGCCGAGCAGACCAACGAGCGGTACCAGATGATCCTCGGCCGAGGCGGCGGTGGGCTCTCGGTGGCCTTCGACATGCCCACCCTGATGGGCCGCGACTCCGACGACCCGCAGAGCCTCGGCGAGGTCGGCCACTGCGGCGTCGCGGTCGACTCCGCCGCCGACCTGGACGCGCTGTTCGCCGGCATCCCGCTGGACCGGGTGACCACGTCGATGACGATCTCGGGACCGGCCGTGCCGGTGTTCTGCATGATGCTGGTCGCCGCCGAACGGCAGGGCGCCGACGTCGCGGCGCTGAACGGCACCCTGCAGACCGACATCTTCAAGGAGTACATCGCCCAGAAGGAGTGGCTGTTCGCCCCGGAGCCACACCTACGGCTGATCGGGGACCTGATGGAGTACTGCGCGGCGCAGATCCCGGCGTACAAGCCGCTCTCGGTCTCGGGCTACCACATCCGCGAGGCCGGCTCGACGGCCGCGCAGGAGCTGGCCTTCACCCTCGCCGACGGGTTCGGGTACGTCGAGCTGGGACTGTCGCGGGGCCTCGACGTCGACGACTTCGCCCCCGGCCTGTCGTTCTTCTTCGACAGCCACGTCGACTTCTTCGAGGAGGTCGCCAAGTTCCGCGCCGCCCGCCGGATCTGGGCGCGGTGGCTGCGCGACGTCTACGGAGCACGCACCGAGAAGGCGCAGTGGCTGCGCTTCCACACCCAGACCGCCGGGGTGTCGCTCACCGCCCAGCAGCCCTACAACAACGTGGTGCGCACCGGCATCCAGGCCCTCGCGGCGGTGCTCGGGGGGACCAGCTCGCTGCACACCAACGCGCTCGACGAGACGCTGGCGCTGCCCTCGGAGCAGGCGGCCGAGATCGCCCTGCGCACGCAGCAGGTGATCATGGAGGAGACCGGGGTGGTCAACGTCGCCGACCCGCTCGGCGGCTCGTGGTACGTCGAGGAGCTGACCGACCGGATCGAGGCCGAGGCGTACGCCATCTTCGACCGGGTGCTGGAGATGGGGGGCTCCAGCACGAGCGCTCGGGACCACGCGGCGCTGGCGGCACAGGTGCGCGAGCTCGCTGTGACCCGGGGTGGAAGCTGGCCGATGACCCGCGGCATCCTGCGCGGCATCGAGGACGGCTGGTTCTGCTCGGAGATCGCCGAGGCCGCCTTCGGCTACCAGCGGGCCCTGGAGAAGGGCGACAAGCGGATCGTCGGGGTCAACTGCCACGAGGAGTCGGTCACCCACGACCTCGAGATCCTGCGGGTCTCCCACGAGGTGGAGGTGGACCAGGTGCGGGCACTCGTGGCGCGACGCGCAGGCCGTGACCAGGAGGCCGTCGACGCCGCGCTCGCGACGATGCGGGAGGTCTCCCGGGCCGAGCAGAACCTGGTCCCGGCGATGCTGGTGGCGTGCCGCGCCGAGGCCACCCTCGGTGAGATCTGTCAGGTGCTGCGCGAGGAGTGGGGCGAGTACCGGGAGCCGGCCAGGTTCTGACCCGCCGGTGCCGGCCGCCGTGCCGATCGGACAAGATAGGGCCATGAGCCAGCAGCAGTTCTCGCGACCCGGTGCCGTCGACCTCTCGGGTCTGAAGCGTCCCGCCCCGTCCGGCGCCCCGGCCGGTGGTCCGCCGTCGGTGGCCGGTGCGTACTCGGTCGACCTCGACGAGGCGAACATCTCCGCGCACCTCGAGGCCTCGATGAGCGCCCCGGTCGTGCTGGTCGTGTACTCGCCCTCCCAGTCGCGGGAGAGCGTCCAGCTGGCGGCCGACCTGGTCACCATCGCGGACGAGCTGGAGGGGCGCATCCTGGTCGGCAAGGTCGACGTGGACGCCTCGCCCGAGCTTGCGCAGGCGCTGCAGGTGCCGTCGATCCCGTTGGTGGCGCTGGTCGTGCAGGGCCGGATGATGCCGCTGCTGCAGGACGCGCCGCCGCTGGACCAGCTCCGCGGGCTGATCGAGCAGGTGCTCCAGCAGATGGCGGGTCAGGGGGTGACCGGCCGACACCAGCCGGTCGCCGCTGCGGCCCCCGTCGCCGACGACGAGGAGTACGTCGACCCGCGGTACGCCCCCGCCCAGGACGCGCTCGCCGCCGGCGACCTCGACCGGGCGGTCGCGGAGTACCAGCGGCTGGTCGAGGCCAACCCGGCCGACACCGAGGCCGCCGGCGGTCTGGCGATGGCTTCGCTGCTGCGGCGCACCCAGTCGGTTGACGCTGCAGCCGCCCGCGCGGCGGGCGCCGAGCGGCGCGACGACGTCGAGGCGCAGACCCTGGTCGCCGACCTCGACCTCCTCGGCGGCCACGTCGAGGACGCGTTCGCGCGGCTGGTGGACCTGGTCCGGCGTACCGCCGGCGCGGAGCGGGACCAGGCGCGCACGCACCTGCTCGGGCTGTTCGCCGCGGTCGGCAACGACGACCCGCGCGTGCTCAAGGGCCGTCAGCAGCTCGCCTCCGCGCTCTTCTGAGGCCGACCCCGAGGGGCCGACCCTGTGGCCGCCCCCCGGAACCGCAGCAGCCCCCGCTCGAGGTCGCAGAACCACCGGTGACGTCTCGACGGACCACGGCTGACGTCTCGACGGACCACCGGTGACGTCTCGACGGGTGGTTCTCACAGCGGGGGGAGGTGGGGTGTGCGGGGAGGTTCATGCCGGTGCAACCGCGCAGCACATCGCGGCGAAACATCGCCTGACTAGCGTCACGCTCCACCAGGGGCCCTCCGGACGGGACCCACCGGAGGGAGCGCGAATGGCCTCGACCGTCGCCGACAGCGAGCCGACGACCGCCACGCACTGCCCCTACTGCGCGCTCCAGTGCGCGATGCACCTGACCGCTCCGGTCCCCCCGACGACCCCGACGTCGCCGGCGACACGCAGCGGTTCGAGGCCGCCGCTGCTGGAGGTCACCCCCCGGGAGTTCCCGACGAACCGCGGCGGCCTGTGCCAGAAGGGCTGGACCAGCGCGGAGGTGCTGGGGGTCGCCGACCGGCTGACGCACCCGTGGCTGCGAGGCGCGGACGGCGAGCTGCACCCTGCGAGCTGGGACGAGGCGCTCGACGCGGTCGCCGACGGCGTTCGCGCCGCACAGCAGCGGCACGGTGCCGATGCCGTCGCGGTGTTCGGAGGCGGCGGCCTGACCAACGAGAAGGCCTACCAGCTCGGCAAGTTCGCGCGGGTGGCGCTCGGCACGGCGATGATCGACTACAACGGCCGGTTCTGCATGTCCTCGGCCGCGGCGGCCGCCAACCGCGCCTTCGGCCTGGACCGCGGGCTGCCGTTCCCGCTCGCCGACCTGGGCGGCGCCGACGCGGTGCTGCTGCTCGGCAGCAACGTCGCAGACACGATGCCCCCGCTGGTGCAGCACCTGGCCGGCGTCCGCGACCGCAAGGGGCTGGTGGTCGTCGACCCGCGACGCTCCGCGACGGCGGCGCTGGCCGGGGACGGGGCCGGGAGCCACCTGCAGCCGGTGCCGGGCACCGACCTGACGCTGCTCCTCGGGCTGCTGCACGTGCTGGTGGCCGAGGACTGGGTCGACCACGGCTACCTGGAGGCGCGGACGGTCGGCTGGGAGGACGTCCGTCGCAGCGTCTCGCAGTGGTGGCCGGCCCGGGTCGCCGACGTCACCGGCGTCGCTGAACGGCGGCTGAGGGAGGCCGCCCGCACCCTGGCGCTGGCCTCGCCCGCACGCGGCGGCCGCGGCACCTTCGTGCTGACCGGTCGGGGCGTGGAGCAGCACACCAGCGGCACCGACACGGTCAGCGCCGCGATCAACCTGGCGCTCGCCCTCGGGCTGCCGGGGCGGGTCGGCTCGGGCTACGGCGCCGTCACCGGTCAGGGGAACGGCCAGGGCGGCCGCGAGCACGGTCAGAAGGCCGACCAGCTCCCCGGCTACCGCAGCATCGAGGACCCTGCGGCCCGCGCGCACGTGGCCGGGGTGTGGGGTGTCGACCCGGCGTCGCTGCCGCGCACGGGCCTGCCCGCCGTCGAGCTGCTGCGTCGGCTGGGCCGACCGGACGGGGCCCGGGTGCTGCTGGTGCACGGCAGCAACCCCGTGGTCAGTGCGCCGGACGCCACCGCCGTCCGCGAGCGGCTGGCCTCCCTGGACCTGCTCGTGGTCTGCGACGTCGTGCCCAGCGAGACCGCGGCGCTGGCCGACGTGGTGCTGCCGGTGACGCAGTGGGCCGAGGAGGAGGGCACCATGACGAGCCTGGAGGGCAGGGTGCTGCGCCGCCGTCGGGCGGTGGCGCCGCCGCCGCAGGTCCGCAGCGAGCTCGTCGTGCTGGCCGACCTCGCCGGTCGGCTGGGCTGCGAGGCCCGGTTCGACACCGACCCGGCACGGGTGTTCGACGAGCTGGCCAGAGCCAGTGCCGGCGGCCGCGCCGACTACGGCGGCCTCGACCACGCCCGCCTGGACGGCCCCGAGGAGCTCTACTGGCCGTGCCCGGACCCTGAGCACCCCGGCACCCCCCGGGTGTTCCTGGACCGCTTCGCGACCCCGTCGGGACGGGCCGTGCTGACGCCGGTCCGGCCGGGGGCGCTCGCCGACGACCTGCGCCCGGACGCACCGCTGTTCCTGGTCACCGGACGGCTGCTCGCGCAGTACCAGTCCGGCGCCCAGACCCGCCGGGTCCGGAGCCTGGACCGGGCCGCGCCCGGCTCCTTCGTCGAGCTGCACCCGCGGCTCGCCGAGCGGCTCGGCGCCGAGGACGGCGACCGGGTGACGGTGACCTCGCGACGGGGCAGCGCCACCGCACCCGCACGCATCAGCCGGGGCATCCGCCCCGACACCGTCTTCATGCCGTTCCACTTCGGGGGGGAAGGGTCGGCCAACGCGCTGACGAGCGACGCCACCGACCCCGTGTCGGGGATGCCCGAGTTCAAGGTCTGCGCGGTGACGGTTGCGCTCGCCGTCGAGCCGTCCCTTCCCCGTCCTGTGGAGGTCGTCCGATGAGTACGCCGGAGCGGGTCGTCGTCGTGGGAGCGGGGATGGTCGGTCACCGCTTCGCCGAGGAGCTGGTCCGGCGCGACCCGGACGGCCGGTTCGAGGTGCACCTGGTCGGTGCCGAGGAGTACGCGCCCTACAACCGGATCCTGCTCAGCGACGTGGTCGCCGGTCGCTGCGACCTTGCCTCCCTCGCCCTTCCCGCGCCCGACGCCCGCGTTCGGTTCGAGCCGGGCACCCGGGTGGTGGCGGTGGACCGGGAGGCCGGCGAGGTCGACCTCGGCCAGGGGCGTCGGCTCCGGTTCGACCGGCTGGTGCTGGCCACCGGGGCGCGGCCGTTCGTGCCGCCGCTGCCAGGGCTCGCCGGTCGGCTTCCCCGCCACGCGCACGTGCTGCGCACCCTCGACGACTGCCGCGACATCGCGGCCCGGGCGCTCAACGCGCGGCACGCGGTGGTGCTCGGCGGCGGCGTGCTCGGGCTGGAGGCGGCCTGCGCGCTGGTGCGCCGCGGAGTGCGGGTCACCCTGGTGCACGTGGCCGGCCACCTGGCGCAGACCCAGCTCGACGAGGCGCCGGCCCAGGTCCTGGCCGCCTCGTTGGGGGACCTGGGCATCGACGTGCGCACCGCCACCGGCATCGACGAGGTGCTGGTGCGCGACGGCGCGCTGCACGCGGTCAGGCTCGGCGGCGAGGCGGGTGCGACGCTGCCGGCCGACCTGCTGCTGGTCTCCTGCGGCGTGCGGGCACGCACCGAGCTCGCCTCGGCCGCCGCGCTCCGCTGCGAGCGCGGTGTCGTCGTCGACGCCGACCTGCGCAGCCCCGACGACCCGCGGGTGCACGCCATCGGGGACTGCGCCCACCCCCCGGAGGGCCCCACCGGTCTCGTCGGTCCCGGCTGGGAGCAGGCGGCGCGACTGGCCGCGATCCTGACCGGAGAGGCCGCACCGGCACCGCGACCGCAGGGCGACCCGTCGGTGCGGCTCAAGGCCGCAGGGGTCGACCTGGTCACCGCGGGCAGCAGCGCCTCGCAGGCCGAGACCGGCCGGGACCGGGTGCTGACCATCAGCGACCCGGACGGTCGCCGACACGTCGAGGTCGTGGTCCGCGACGGCCGGCTGTCGGGCCTGACCTGCGTCGGCTCACCGGACCTGGCCGCGTCGCTCTCGGTCGCCTACGACCGAGGCACGCCGCTCCCGGCCGACCCGCTGTCGCTGCTGCTGCCCGACCGGGAGGACCCGGAGGGGTCGCCGGCGCTGATGCCGGGGGCCACCCCCGTCTGCCGCTGCAACGGGGTCTCGAAGAAGGACGTCGTGGCGGCGTGGGAGCACGGCGCCTGCAGCGTGCCCGAGGTCGCCACCGCGACCCGGGCGACCACCGGCTGCGGCGGCTGCCGAGACGTCGTCTGTGGCCTCGTCGACTGGCTGCGCAGCAGCGACCCACAGGTCTCACACGACGAGCGCGAGGCCCGTGAGCAGAGTGTTGCGACCGGGCAACACGAGAGCGCACGCCACGAAATACCGGCTTCCTAGGTTCAGCGGCATGGCGGACATGACTGGATCGGCACAGCACAAGAGGCTCGTCGTCGTCGGCGGCGGGATGGTCGCGCACCGGCTGGTCGAGGCGCTGCGCGACCGCGACCGCGACGGCGACGGCGTCTGGCACGTCGACGTCTTCGCGGAGGAGTCGCGGCCGCCCTACGACCGGGTGGCGCTGACCTCGTTCTTCTCCGGGCGCGACCCCGAGGACCTGCTGCTCGGCGGCCCGGACCTGTGGCACCAGCCGGAGGTCAGGCTGCACACGAACAGCCCGGTGCGCGAGATCGACACCGAGCAGAGGCAGGTCCACGCCCGGGGCCGGGTCTACGACTACGACGCGCTGGTGCTCGCGACCGGGTCGAGTCCGGCGGTCCCGCCGGTGCCCGGTGCCGACCTGCCCGGCTGCTTCGTCTACCGCACCGTCGACGACGTCACCGAGCTGCGCGCGTGGGTCGCCGACCGCGGCCGCGAGCACGGCCGCACCGTCCGCGGCGCCGTCGTGGGCGGTGGCCTGCTCGGGCTCGAGGCCGCGGGTGCGCTGCAGGCGATGGGCGTGGCGACCACCGTCGTGGAGTTCGCGCCTCGGCTGATGCCGGTCCAGGTCGACGAGGGCGGCGGTGAGGGGCTGCGCCGGCTGATCGAGAACCTGGGCGTGTCGGTGCGCACCGGCACGGCCACCGAGAGGGTGAAGGCCGACCGCACCGGCCGGGTGGCGCGGATGGACTTCACCGGCGGCGAGCGGCTGCCGGTGGACCTGGTGGTGTTCGCCACCGGCGTCCGGCCGCGCGACGAGCTGGCCCGCCAGGCCGGTCTCGAGACCGGTGCCCGCGGTGGGGTCGTGGTCGACGACGGCTGCGCCACCGCGGTGCCCGACGTGTACGCCGTGGGCGAGGTGGCCTGCATCGATGGCCGCTGCTGGGGCCTGGTGGCGCCCGGCAACACGATGGCCGAGATCGTGGTGGACCGGCTGCTCGGCGGCACCGCGACCTTCCCCGGCGCCGACACCTCCACCAAGCTCAAGCTCCTCGGCGTCGACGTGGCCAGCTTCGGCGACGCGTTCGCGCAGCAGCCGGGGAGCCTGGAGGTGGTCTACGCCGACCCCGTGGCCGGGGTCTACAAGAAGCTCGTGGTCAGCGACGACGCACGCACCCTGCTCGGGGGCGTGCTGGTCGGTGACGCCTCGGCGTACGCCTCGCTCCGACCGATGGTCGGCCATGCGCTCGGCGCGGACCCGACCGCCTACCTGCTGCCCGAGGGGTCGGCCCCGGCCGTCGGCACGGACCTCGCCGACGAGGCGGGGGTCTGCTCGTGCAACAACGTCTCGGCCGGGACCGTGCGCGGCGCGGTCAGCCAGCACGGCTGCACCGACCTCGCCGGGGTCAAGGCCTGCACGCGGGCCGGCACCAGCTGCGGCTCGTGCCTGCCGCTGGTGAAGAAGCTGATGACCGCCGAGCTCGAGAAGTCCGGCGTCGAGGTCGGCAACGCCCTGTGCGAGCACTTCGACGTGAGCCGGTCCCAGCTGTTCGACATCGTCCGGGTCACCGGTCTGCGCACCTTCAGCGAGATCGTCGCCGCGCACGGCCGCGGCCGGGGCTGCGACATCTGCCGTCCCGTGGTCGCCTCCATCCTCAGCTCGTTGGGGGAGGGGCACGTGCTCGACACCGACCAGGCGCGGCTCCAGGACACCAACGACCACGTGATGGCGAACATGCAGAAGGACGGCAGCTACTCGGTCGTCCCCCGGGTCGCCGCCGGGGAGATCACCCCGGAGGGGCTGATCGTGATCGGCCAGGTCGCCCAGGACTTCGGGCTCTACACGAAGATCACCGGGGGCCAGCGCATCGACATGTTCGGGGCGCGGCTCGAGCAGCTCCCCGCGATCTGGGAGCGGTTGGTGGTGGCGGGCTTCGAGTCCGGGCACGCCTACGGCAAGTCGCTGCGGACCGTGAAGTCCTGCGTGGGGTCCTCCTGGTGCCGCTACGGCGTGCAGGACTCGGTCGGGCTGGCCGTGGCCCTCGAGCAGCGCTACCGCGGGCTGCGCTCGCCCCACAAGCTCAAGCTGGGGGTGTCCGGGTGCGCCCGCGAGTGCGCGGAGGCCCGCGGCAAGGACGTCGGCGTGATCGCGACCGACAACGGCTGGAACCTCTACGTCGGTGGCAACGGCGGCTTCACGCCCAGGCACGCGCAGCTGTTCGCCGAGGACCTCGACACCGAGTCCCTGGTCCGGGCCATCGACCGCTTCCTGATGTACTACGTCCGCACCGCCGACCGGCTGCAGCGGACCGCGCCGTGGATCGAGTCCGTGGAGGGCGGCATGGCGGCCGTGCAGGCAGTGGTGCTCGAGGACAGCCTCGGCATCGGTGCCGACCTCGACGCCGCGATGGCCTCGCACGTCGACAGCTACGAGGACGAGTGGGCCGCGACCCTGCGTGACCCCGAGAAGCTGGCCCAGTTCGTCACCTTCGTCAACGCCCCGGACGTCCCCGACCCGACGCTGGCCTACGTCGAGGAGCGCGGTCAGCGGCGCCCCGCGACGTCACAGGAGCGCAGCGCGGTCCTGGTGGCCGGCCCGACCCTGGAGGTTCGCTCGTGAAGGTCGTCGCGCTGGACCGCCTGGTCCCCGAGCGAGGAGCGGCCGTGCTCGTCGACGGACAGCAGATCGCGTTGTTCCGCGTGGTCGACGAGGGCCCGGACGGGCCGGTCGACACGGTCCACGCGATCTCCCACCACGACCCCTTCAGCGGGGCCAACGTCATGGCCCGGGGTATCCTGGGCAGCGCGGGGGAGCGGATCACCGTCGCGTCGCCGCTGTACAAGCAGGTCTTCGACCTGACCACCGGCGTCTGCCTCGCGGACCCGGCAGTGAGGCTTGCGGTGTGGCGGACGCGGATCGAGGAGGGCTACGTGCACGTCGACCCGGAGCCGGTCCTCGACGGCCTCAAGGACACCACGGCTGTGGTGGCGGCGGTGCCCGGGTGAGTCCTGTGCCTCCGGTGCTGGCCGGGTGCAGCATCCTGATCACCGCGCAGCGCCGATCCGACGAGCTGTCGGCCGCGCTGACCCGGCGGGGGGCCGACGTCGTGGTCGCCCCCACGCTGGGGGTGGTGCCGCACATCGACGAGCAGACCCTGCTCGCCCGCACCCGCGAGATCCTGCGGGAGCCGGTCGACACCCTGGTGGTGACGACCGGCATCGGCTTCCGTGGCTGGCTCGACACCGCCGAGACCGCCGGGCTGGCCGAGGAGCTGCTGGCGGTCCTCGACGACGTCCGGCTGGTCGCGCGGGGGCCCAAGGCCCGCGGCGCGCTCCAGGCCGCCGGGCTGCGCGCGGACTGGGTCGCGGAGTCCGAGACCTCCGCCGAGATCGGCGACTTCCTGACCACCGAGGGCGTCGCGGGCACCCGGGTCGCGGTCCAGCACCATGGCGCCGGGGACGACGGGCTCGACGCCCGGCTGCGCGGCGCCGGCGCCGCCGTGGTCGCCCTGGAGGTCTACCGGTGGGGCCCACCGCCCGACCCCGACGCCGTCGTGGAGTCGGTCCGGCGACTGGTCGCCGACGGGTTCGACGCCGTGGTCTTCACCTCCGCCCCGGCCGCTGCGGCGTGGCTGCGCGAGCTGGCCCGGCTGGGTGCCCAGGACGCCGTGCGTGCGCTGGTGCAACGCGGGCGGCTGCTGGTCGCAGCGGTCGGCCCGGTGACAGCGGAGCCGCTCGAGGTCGCCGGAATGCGGCCGGTGGTGCCGGACCGCTCGCGGATGGGCGCGCTGGTGCGCCGCGTGATCATGGACCTGGGTGACGACCGGGAGGGCGTGCCCACCTGCAGCGGCGTGCTGCACGTGCGGGCCGCCGCCGCCACCCTCGACCACCGGGTGCTTCCCGTCTCGCGCGGCGGTCTCGCGGTGCTCCGTCGGCTCGCCGAGACCCCCGGCCAGGTGGTCAGCCGTGACGACCTGCTGCAGGTGCTGCCCGGCGACTCCGACGACCCGCACACCGCGGAGGTCGCAGTCGCCCGGCTGCGGGAGGCGGTCGGCCGTCCGGCGCTGGTGCGCACCGTGATCAAGCGCGGCTACCGGCTCTCGCTCGCGGAGGAGGGGGCATCCGCGTGAGCGACCCGGTCCTGGTCGCCTGCTCGCACGGCACCGCGAACCCGCGCGGCACCGCCGCCGTGAGCCGGCTCGCCGACGCCGTCCGGGAGGCGGCCGAGGTCCCCGTCCTGGAGGCGTACGTCGACGTGCACGGCCCCTACGTCGCCGACGTGGTGGCCGCAGCGGAGGGGAACGCGGTCGTCGTCCCGCTGCTGCTGGCGGCCGGGTACCACGTCCGCGTCGACATCGCGCGGGCCGTGGCGCCATGGCCGGCTGCCTCGGTGTCCCAGGCGCTCGGCCCGGACCCTCGGCTCACGTCGCTGCTGCTGGACCGGATGGCGCAGGCCGGGGTCCGTCCCGGCGACGCGGTCGTGCTCGCCGCCGCCGGCTCCTCCGACGATGCGGCCGACGCCTCGGTCCGGGCCGCCGCCCACGGGCTGGCGCACGCCTGGGGTGCGTCGGTGACGGTGGCCTACGGCGCGGCGCGCGGACCAAGGGTCGCCTGCGAGGTGGCTCGGACCCGGATCGCCCACTCCGACCGGCGGGTGGTCCTGGTCTCCTACCTGCTGGCCACCGGGCACTTCCACCGACGGCTGCTGCGCACCGGGGCCGACGTCGTCACCGCCCCCCTGCTCGACGAGGGTGCCCCGGACCCCCGGCTGGTGGAGCTCGTCCTGGTCCGGCACGCCGAGGCCGGGCGGCCCGTCGAGCCGGCCGTCCCGACGGGCTGACGGTCAGCCGCGCCCGGACTCCGTGTAGGGCACGCCGCGACCGTCGAGGCTCGCCAGCGCGGACTCGACCCGGCGCGCGGTGAAGTCGGCGCATCGCTCGCGCACCTCCTCCGGCGTGCAGAACGCGACCTCCCGGATCTCACGCGGCTGCAGGACGGCGGCCTCGAGCAGCGACGGAGCGTGCGCGCCGCCGTCGAAGACGAGGCACAGCGCGTCGTCCCATCCGCTCCAGGGCGGCAACCAGTCGGTCAGCAGCAGGGCCCCGGCGGGCAGCTCGAGGGCGAGCTCCTCGGCGACCTCGCGCGAGGCAGCCTGCCGGGGCGACTCGTTGACCTCCACGACCCCGCCGGGCAGGTCCCAGTCCTGCTTGTAGGTCAACCGGCACAGCAGCACCCGTCCCGCGGTGTCGCGGGCGAGCAGCTGGGCGATCGCCCGCTTGCGTGGCAGGAACGAGTTGAGCAGTGTCCGGAACCCGCGCGGGTCCCCCAGCGGGGGGTCGGAGCGGAGCCGGGCCAGCAGGACGTACTCGGTGTCCTCGGGCCGGTCGCCGTGCCCGGGCTCGACCCGCAGCAGCCCCTCGCGGAGCAGCCCGGAGCGGGTCGCGACCCGGATCGCGCGGTCGTTGCCCGGCTCGACCCGCGCCTGGACCCGGCTCATGCCGAGGCTGTCGAGGGCGTGCCCCACCACCAGCCGGACGGCTCGGGTGGCGAAACCGTGCCCGCACTGCCCCACGGCGAGGGAGAAGCTCAGCTCCCCCTCGTGCGGCCCGGTCCGGTGCAACCCGACCCGGCCGACCGGCCGACCGTCGTGCTCCACGACGTAGGAGGTGGCCGGCGGCGCGACGTCGGGGTCGGGCCGGAGCCCGACGACGCCGTCGGTGAGCGGCTCATCCACGGGGTCGTCGCGGCTCGGCGGCTACGCCTGCGGACGCAGCCACAGCGTGGCCAGCGGCGGCAGGGTCACCGTCGCGGACGCGGGCATGCCGTGCTGGGGCTCGCCGGACGCCTCCACGACGCCCATGTTGCCGACCCCCGAGCCGGCGTAGGTGTCGGCGTCGGTGTTGAGCACCTCCGACCAGCTGCCCGTCTGCGGGAGCCCCAGCCGGTAGTGGTGGTGCGGGACCGCGGAGAAGTTCGCCACGCACACCAGCGGCCCGTCGGCGGGGTCCTTCGGCTTGCGCACGAAGCTGAACACGTTGCTGGCGTAGTCGTTGGCGTCGATCCACTCGAAGCCGGAGCCCTCGGTGTCCAGCGACCACAGCGCGGAGGTCTGCTTGTAGAGCTGGTTCATGTCGCGCACCAGCGAGTGAACGCCCCGGTGGTCGGCGTTGTCGAGCAGCCACCAGTCGAGCTCGCGGCCCTCGGCCCACTCCGACTCCTGGCCGAACTCCGTGCCCATGAACAGCAGCTGCTTGCCCGGGTGCGCCCACATGTAGGCCAGGTAGGTGCGCAGGTTCGCCAGCTGCCGCCACCGGTCGCCCGGCATCTTGCGCAGCATCGAGCCCTTGCCGTGCACCACCTCGTCGTGGCTGATCGGCAGCACGAAGTTCTCGGAGTAGGCGTAGACCATCGAGAACGTCATCTGGCCGTGGTGGTACTGCCGGTGCACCGGGTCGTTCTCCACGTAGGCGAGGGTGTCGTGCATCCAGCCCATGTTCCACTTGAACCCGAAGCCCAGGCCGCCCAGGTGGGTGGGTCGGGTGACGCCCGGCCAGCTGGTCGACTCCTCGGCGATCGTGATCGCCCCCGGCACGCGGCGGTACGCCGTCGCGTTCATCTCCTGCAGGAACGCCACCGCCTCGAGGTTCTCGCGGCCGCCGTAGACGTTGGGCGACCACTCGCCTTCCTCACGGGAGTAGTCGAGGTACAGCATCGAGGCGACCCCGTCGACGCGCAGGCCGTCGGCGTGGAACTCCTCCATCCAGAACAGCGCGTTGGCGTAGAGGAAGTTGCGGACCTCCTTGCGCCCGAAGTTGAAGATGTGCGAGCCCCACTCCTTATGCCAGCCGCGCTGGGGGTTGGGGTCCTCGTAGAGCGGGGTCCCGTCGAAGTTGACCAGCGCCCACTCGTCGGTGGCGAAGTGACCGGGCACCCAGTCCAGGATCACCCCGACCCCGGCCTGGTGCAGCTTGTCGACCAGCAGCCGGAGTCCGTCGGGGTCGCCGAACCGCGAGTCCGCGGCGAAGTAGGAGGTGACGTGGTAGCCCCACGAGCCGCCGAACGGGTGCTGCATCACCGGCATCAGCTCGACGTGGGTGAACCCGGTCTCGGTGACGTAGTCCACGAGCTCGGTCGCGAGCTGCTCGTAGGAGCGGCCGCGCCGCCAGGACGCCAGGTGCACCTCGTAGACCGACATCGGGCGCTCGTGGGCACCACCGGCCTTGCGTGCCTCCATCCACGCCTCGTCTCCCCAGGTGTGGGTCGACTCGAACACCATCGAGGAGGTCGACGGCGGCACCTCGGACGCGAACGCCATCGGGTCGGCCTTCTCGCGCCACTGGTTGTCGGCGCCGAGGACGATGAACTTGTAGCGGGTGCCCGAGCCGACGTCGGGCACGAACAGCTCCCACACGCCGGACACGCCAAGCTGGCGCATCGGGTGCTCGCGGCCGTCCCAGGAGTTGAAGTCGCCCTTGACCCGCAGCGCCTTGGCGTGGGGCGCCCAGACCGCGAACGACGTGCCGGTGATGGCGCCGGTGGGGGTGTCGTAGGAGCGCACGTGCGCCCCGAGCACGGACCACAGCATCTCGTGGCGGCCCTCGTTAATCAGGTGCAGGTCCGTCTCGCCGAGGGTCGGCAGGTACCGGTAGGCGTCGTCGCTGAGGTACGGCGCGCCGCCGGCGTAGGTGACCTCGAGCCGGTAGTCGGGGACCTCGGGGACCTCCAGCACGCCGACCCAGATGCCCTCGTGCTCGTGGGTCAGCGGCGTCCGGGTGTCTCCGTGCACCACGACCACAGCCTCGGCGAGCGGGCGCATCGCGCGCACCGTGACCGCGCCGTCGTGGGGGTGGGCACCCAGGACCTCGTGGGGGTTGCCGTGCAGGCCCGCCGCGATCTGGTCGAGGACGGACGTGTCGAACGGCCGGACCGTGCTCTTGGCTCGGCTGGTACGTCGGCTCATGCGGTGGTCGCCTCCTGGTCAGAGTGCTTGCTGGGCTGGGTGTCGGTCGATGGCTGGGACTGCCTGGTGATGCGGGCCAGGGCACCGAGCGGGATCGGCAGCCAGGTCGGCCGGTTGCGGGCCTCGTACACCGCCTCGTAGACGGCCTTGTCGGCGACGTAGGCCGACAGGATGGACCGCTGCTGGTCGGAGAGCTCCCCGCCGGCGGTGCGGTCGCTGTTGTCGGCGTAGCCCCGCAGGTAGGCCGAGGTGTTGCGCTGGCCCCACTCGGCCGCCCGGAACGCGATCTGGGCACTCGCGTCGTCGTCGGTCTCGAAGTCCGTCATCACCGCGTGCGCCGCGTAGTCGAAGGACCGAAGCATCCCGGCGACGTCACGCCAGACCAGGTCGGGCCGGACGCGTTCTTCCAGGGGCTTGGCCGGCTCACCCTCGAAGTCGACGATCTTCCAGCCCCGGGTGGTGCGAAGCGTCTGGCCGAGGTGGTAGTCGCCGTGCACCCGCTGCGCGGTGGCCGAGATGCCCGAGGCGCCCAGCTCGGCGACGCCACGGAACACCTCCCGCAGCCCGTCGGCGAAGGCAGCCAGCTCCGGGACGACGGTCAGCGCGGCGTCGAGCCGGCCGAGCATCGCCTCCGAGACCGCCGACAGGTCGGCGGCGCCCCAGGTCTCGGTCGGGAACTGCGAGGCGAGCACGTCGTGCACCTGCGCGGTCGCGAGACCCAGCCGCTCGGCCTCGCCGGCGAAGTCGCCGCCGACCTCGCCGGCGTGGAGGTCCGCCTCCGCGAACAGGTCGCGGACGCTGGCGAGTGCGATCTGCCAGCCGTCGCTGGCCGTGCGGAGGAACTGCTGCAGCATCGCGAGATGGACGGGATCGTCGCCGCCGGCCGGGTCGTCGAGCTCGACCCAGCCGAACAGGGCGGCGACGTGCTCGCTCGCGGACTCCGTGAGCGCCTGGTGGATGACGATGTCGGGGTTACGGCCGGGGGTCACCTTGCGGAACACCTTCATCAGGCTGTCCTCGCCGAAGGCCAGCGAGGAGTTGCTCTGCTCACCGGAGAACAGCGTCGAGTGGCTGTCGAGGTCGAGCTCGTGGCCGGGGAGCCGGCGGAAGGTCAGCGCCCCGCTGCGCAGCGTCAGGTCCTCGCTGCGGGCCGCCTCATCGAAGGCACGCAGGTAGAGCGCCGCCGCCTCGCGGTCGTGGACGCCGTCGTAGGCGAGCACCGGCCCGAGCTCGTCGTCGTGCCAGCTCCCGACCAGGGCGTGCTCGAGCCGCTCCTGCTCCGCGGCGTAGTAGGCCAGGGGCATCTGGTAGGTCTCGACGTCGCCGTCGGCGTACCCGACCGTGACCAGCTCGATGCCGACCCGCGGGCCGCCGTGCGGCCGCCCGTCGAGGACGGCGCAGCGCCGGACGTCGCTCACCTCGGGGTCGCGGCCCTTCCCGCCGAACCAGCGAGCGGTCTCGAGGTAGGCCGCCACGGCCTCTCGGGCGCCGTCCGTCGCGGCGCTCACTGCGTCCCCCCGGTGGATCGGGAGGCCGACGGGCCGCCAGGAGGTGGCTTGGCGATCCCGGAGCGGTCGGCGCCCCAGCCTGTCGCCGCCGGTGCCGTCGGCGCGGCGCTCGAGCCCGAGGGGACGTCCTCGGCGCCGGCGTGGACCGGGTCCGGCTGCGCGGCCGGCTGCGGGAGCCGGAACCAGTAGAAGCTGTACGCCCCCAGCGTGAGCAGGTAGGGGAGCTCGCCGATCATGGGGAACCTGACCCCGCCGAGCAGCTCGACGGGGCTGACCCCCTCGAAGCGGCGCAGGTCGAGCTCCACCGGCTGCGGGAAGCGCGAGAGGTTGTTGACGCACAGCACCCGGTCGACGGTGCCGTCGGCTGCGACGTGCTCGCGGACGTAGGAGAGCACGCTGGGGTTCGACCCGCCGAGGTCGGTGAAGTCGCCCAGACCGAACGCCGGGTGCTTCTTGCGCGCGTGGATCATCCGCCGGGTCCAGTGCAGCAGCGACGAGGCGTTCTCCATCTCGGTCTCGACGTTGACGCGCTGGTAGCCGAAGACGGGGTCCTGCACCGGGGGCAGCGCCAGCCGGCCGGGGTTGGCGCTGGAGAAGCCGGCGTTGCGGTCGGGCGTCCACTGCATCGGGGTGCGCACGCCGTCGCGGTCGCCGAGCCAGATGTTGTCCCCCATGCCGATCTCGTCGCCGTAGTAGAGCACCGGCGACCCCGGCAGCGAGAGCAGCAGCGCCGTGAACAGCTCCATGGTGTCCACGTCGTTGTCCAGCAGCGGTGCCAGCCGGCGACGGATGCCGATGTTGGCCTTCATGCGGGGGTCCTTGGCGTACTCGCCCCACATGTAGTCGCGGTCCTCGTCGGTCACCATCTCGAGCGTGAGCTCGTCGTGGTTGCGCAGGAAGATCCCCCACTGGCAGTTGGCCGGGATCGCCGGGGTCTGCTCGAGGATCTCCGAGATGGGGAAGCGCGACTCGCGGCGGACCGCCATGAAGATGCGCGGCATCACCGGGAAGTGGAAGCACATGTGGCACTCGTCGCCACCGCTCTCGAAGTCGCCGAAGTAGTCGACGACGTCGGCGGGCCACTGGTTCGCCTCGGCGAGCAGCACCCGGCCCGGGTACTTGTCGTCGACGTGCTTGCGCACCTTGCGCAGCATCTCGTGGGTCTCCTTCAGGTTCTCCCCGTTGGTCCCCGGACGCTCGTAGAGGTAGGGCACCGCGTCGAGCCGGAACCCGTCGAGCCCCATGTCCAGCCAGAAGTCGAAGGCCTCGAAGATCGCGTCGTGGACCTTCGGGTTGTCGAAGTTGAGGTCCGGCTGGTGGCTGAAGAACCGGTGCCAGAAGTACTGCTGGCGGACCGGGTCCCAGGTCCAGTTCGAGGGCTCGGTGTCGACGAAGATCACCCGCGCGTCCTCGTAGAGGTCGTCGGTGTCGGACCACACGTAGAAGTCCCCGTAGGGGCCGTCGGGGTCCGAGCGGCTGGCCTGGAACCACGGGTGCTGGTCCGAGGTGTGGTTCATGACGAAGTCGATGATCACGCGGATGCCGCGCTCGTGGGCGGCGTCGAGGAAGGCGTGGAAGTCCTCGACCGTGCCGACCCCCTCCTGGATGTCGGTGTAGTCGGCCACGTCGTAGCCGCCGTCACGCAACGGCGAGGTCATGAACGGCGGCACCCACAGGCAGTCGACGCCGAGCCACTGCAGGTAGTCGAGCTTCTCGGTGAGCCCGCGGAAGTCGCCGACGCCGTCGCCGTTGCTGTCCTTGAACGAGCGGACGAGCACCTCGTAGAACACGGCGGTCTTGAACCAGTCAGGCTGCGCCACCTCCCCGACTGCGGTCGGCCGGTCCATGCTGTGAGCTGGCTGGGTCACGCTGGCAGCCTCCGGACGGTCAGGACGTGCGCCGGCTGGACATGCGGGTCGAGCCGGACGTAGTTGCGCTCGCCCCACGTCCAGTCCTCCCCGGAGAGCTCGTCGTGCACGACGAACTGGTCGTGCCAGTCGAGGCCCAGCGCCGGCATGTTCAGGTGGACGGTCGTCTCCCGGGTCCCGTGCGGGTCCACGTTCACCACGACGATCACGACGTCCTCGGGGCGTCCGCCGATGCCGGTGCCGGCGGCCTTGGAGTAGACCAGGGTGGCGTCGTCGTCGCTGGAGTGCACCACCAGGTTGCGCAGCTGCTGCAGCGCCGGGTGCTGGCGGCGGATCTCGTTGAGCCGGGTGAGGTACGGCGCGAGGGTGCGTCCCTCGCGTTCGGCGGCGTCCCAGTCGCGGATCTTGATCTGGAACTTCTCGGTGTCGAGGTACTCCTCGCTGCCGGGTCGGACCGCCACGTGCTCGAACAGCTCGTAGCCGGCGTACACCCCCCAGGTGGGCGATCCGGTGGCGGCGAGCACCGCGCGGATGCGGAACGCGGCCGGGCCGCCGTACTGCAGGAAGCCGTGCAGGATGTCGGGGGTGTTGACGAAGAAGTTCGGCCGCATCACCGGCGACGTCTCGTGGGCGAGCTCGGTGAAGTACTGCTCGAGCTCCCACTTGGCGGTGCGCCAGGTGAAGTAGGTGTAGGACTGGTGGAAGCCGACCGTGCCCAGGCCGCGCATCATGGCGGGCTTGGTGAACGCCTCCGCCAGGAACAGCACGTCGGGGTCGGTCTTGCGCACCTCGGCGAGCAGCCACTCCCAGAACGCCACCGACTTGGTGTGGGGGTTGTCGACCCGGAAGACCCGTACGCCGTGGGACATCCACAGGCGCACGATGCGCAGCATCTCCGCGTAGCTGCCCTCGGGGTCGTTGTCGAAGTTGAGCGGGTAGATGTCCTGGTACTTCTTCGGCGGGTTCTCGGCGTAGGCGATGGTGCCGTCGGCGCGGGTGGTGAACCACTCCGGATGCGCCTTCACCCACGGGTGGTCCGGCGCCGCCTGCAGGGCCAGGTCCAGGGCGACCTCCAGGCCGAGCTCGTGCGCCCGGGCCACGAACGCGTCGAAGTCGTCGAAGTCGCCGAGGTCGGGATGGATCGCGTCGTGCCCACCCTCGTCGGACCCGATCGCCCACGGGGAGCCGGTGTCGTCGGGACCCGGGTCCAGGGTGTTGTTGCGGCCCTTGCGGTTGATCCGGCCGATCGGGTGGATGGGCGGCAGGTAGATGATGTCGAAACCCATCTCGGCGACCTTCGGCAGCCGCAGCGCGGCGGTGCGCAGGGTCCCCGAGACCACCTTGCCGCTCTCCTCGTCGACGTAGGCGCCCTCCGAGCGCGGGAAGAACTCGTACCAGGAGCCGAAGAGCGCGCGCTCGCGGTCGGCGAAGAACGGGTACGGACCCTCCGTCGTCACCAGGTCGCGCAGTGGGTAGGCGTCGAGCACGGCGTCGAGTGCGGGGGAGACCGCGGCCGCGTAGCGGACGGCGTCGGGCCGGTCGGTGTCGCGGACCGCGGAGACCGCGTCCCGCACGGCGCCGGCCTGGTGCGAGCCCTTCGGCAGCAGCTTGAGGAGCCGTTCGAGCAGCAGCGCCCCCTCGGCGAACATCAGCTCGACGTCGATCTTGGCCGGGATCTTGATCTCGGCGTCGTGGCGCCAGGTCGCCACCGGGTCGCTCCAGGCCTCGATGCGGAAGGACCAGGCGCCGACCTCGTCGGGGGTCACGACCGCGTGCCAGAGGTCGGGCTCGGAGGCGTCCTTGCGCATCCGGATCCACGGCCGGTCGGCTCCGTCCGGCGCGGTGAGCACGACGTCGGCGTTCATCGCGTCGTGACCTTCCCGGAACGCGACGGCAGTGACGGGGAAGGGCTCGCCCACCGTGGCCTTGGCCGGGTAGCGGCCGTGCTCGATGACAGGGGTGACCCGCATGACGGGTATGCGTCCGACCATGTGGCCAACGTACCGTGCCCGGATGTCGTCAAACGCGGGCCCTCGCGAGGAGTCGCGGCGACCGCGCGGGCGGGGCCGACGGCCGGGTTCGCAAGAACCTTGGAACGTTCAGATGCGGCTGCGTTACGGTGCTGCCCGTGAGAGCAATCCGACGTTTCACCGTGCGCCCCGTCCTGCCCCAGCCGCTCCAGGCACTCGGCGAGCTCGCCGGCAACCTGCGGTGGTCCTGGCACCCCGAGACCCAGGACCTGTTCGCCGCCGTCGACGCCGACGCGTGGCAGGCCTCGGGCCACGACCCCGTCCGCATGCTGGGCAGCGTCCCGATGTCCCGGCTGCAGGAGCTGGCCGGTGACAAGGGGTTCCGCAAGCAGCTCAAGGCGGCGCGTGCCGACCTCGACACGTACCTGACCGGGGACCGCTGGTACCAGCGCCACGCGGGCTCGGCCGACGCGCCGGCACCACGCGCGATCGGCTACTTCTCGCCCGAGTTCGGGATCACCGCGGTGCTGCCGCAGTACTCCGGCGGGCTCGGCATCCTGGCCGGCGACCACCTGAAGGCCGCCAGCGACCTCGGCGTACCCATCATCGGCGTGGGGCTGCTCTACCGGCACGGCTACTTCCGGCAGTCGCTCTCGCGCGACGGCTGGCAGCAGGAGACCTACCCGGTGCTCGACCCCGACGGGCTGCCGATCTCGCTGCTGCGCGAGCCGGACGGCTCGGTCGCCAAGGTCCAGATCGGCCTGCCCGGCGGTCCCGACGAGTCGCTGACCGCCCGCATCTGGGTGGCTCAGGTCGGCCGCGTGCCGCTGCTGCTGCTGGACTCCGACGTGGAGGAGAACAGCGAGGTGATCCGCGCGGTCACCGACCGGCTCTACGGCGGGACCACCGAGCACCGGCTGCGCCAGGAGATGCTGCTCGGCGTGGGCGGCGTGCGGGCCATCCGGGCCTTCACCGCGATCACCGGGGCCCCTGAGCCTGAGGTGTTCCACACCAACGAGGGCCACGCCGGGTTCCTGGGCCTGGAGCGGATCCGCGAGCTCACCGAGGCCGGGGGCCTCGACTTCGACGCCGCGCTCGAGGTCTCGCGCGCCGGCACGGTGTTCACCACGCACACCCCGGTCCCGGCCGGCATCGACCGGTTCCCCCGCGACCTGGTCCGGCAGTACTTCGGCGGCGAGAACGCCGCTTCGGGCGTGCCCGTGGAGCGGGTGCTGAGCCTCGGCTCCGAGGACTACGAGGGCGGCGACCCCTCGATGTTCAACATGGCGGTGATGGGCTTCCGGCTGGCGCAGCGCGCCAACGGCGTCTCACAGCTGCACGGCGTGGTCAGCCGGGGCATGTTCGGCGGGCTGTGGCCCGACTTCGACGCCGAGGAGCGGCCCATCGGGTCGATCACCAACGGCGTGCACGCCCCCACGTGGGTGGCGCGCGAGCTGTTCGACCTGGCCCGGGCCCACGGCGTCAAGCCGGGTCCCGGTCCCGACGCGGACCACCCCAACCAGGTCTTCGAGGTGGTCGACAAGGTGCCGGGCAAGGAGATCTGGGACACCAAGCGGGTGCTGCGCCAGCGGCTGGTCGACGACGCCCGAGCCCGGATGCGAAAGTCCTGGGTGCAGCGGGGGGCCTCCCCGGCCGAGACCAAGTGGATCGACGGTGCCCTGGACGCCGACGTCCTCACCATCGGGTTCGCCCGCCGGGTGCCGTCGTACAAGCGGCTCACGCTGATGCTGCGCGACCCGGAGCGTCTCAAGCGGCTGCTGCTGCACCCCGAGCGCCCGGTCCAGCTGGTGATCGCGGGCAAGTCCCACCCCGCCGACGAGGGCGGCAAGAAGCTGATCCAGGAGATGGTGCGCTTCGCCGACGACCCCGAGCTGCGGCACCGCATCGTGTTCCTGCCGAACTACGACATCGCGATGGCCCAGCCGCTCTACCCCGGCTGCGACGTGTGGCTGAACAACCCGCTGCGGCCCTACGAGGCGTGCGGCACCTCGGGCATGAAGGCTGCCCTCAACGGCGGCCTGAACCTGTCCATCCTCGACGGCTGGTGGGACGAGTGGTACGACGGCAACAACGGCTGGTCGATCCCGTCCGCCGACGGGGTCGACGACCCGGACCGTCGTGACGACATCGAGGCGACCGCGCTCTACGACCTGATCGAGAACGAGGTCGCGCCCCGGTTCTACGACGAGGACGACGAGGGCACCCCGGTCCGGTGGATCGAGATGGTGCGGCACACGCTGAAGTCGCTCGGCCCGAAGGTGCTCGCCGACCGGATGGTGCGCGACTACGTGATGAACCTGTACAGCCCGGCGGCCGCGAGCTCGCGCGGGCTCAACGGCGACTACGCCGGTGCGGCGGCGCTGGCGCAGTGGAAGCAGCGGGTCCGCGGCGGCTGGAGCGGTGTCAGCGTCGACCACGTCGAGTCCGACGGCGTCGGCGACGCGCCGCAGCTGGGGGACACCCTCACGGTGCGCGCCTTCGTCTCGCTGGGGTCGCTGACCCCGGCGGACGTCGAGGTCCAGGTCGTCCACGGTCGGCTCAAGCACGAGGAGAACCTCGTCGACACGACGGTGGCCAGGCTCGAGCACGCCGAGACCTACGAGGACGGCCGGCACCGGTTCGAGGGCGACGTCAGCCTCGCGACGACCGGGCCGTTCGGGTACACGGTACGGGTGCTTCCGCACAACGAGCACCTCGCCTCCGTGGCTGAGCTGGGACGGGTCGCGCTGCCCGCCTCCTGATCCGGCCCTCCTGCCGACCCGGCGCGTCCGGCGCTCGTGGATGTGCTGACCCGGCGCGTCTGGCGCTTGTGGATGTGCTGACCCGGCGCGTCTGGCGCTCGTGGATGTGCTGACCCGGCGCGTCTGGCGCTCGTGGATGTGCTGACCCGGCGCGTCTGGCGCTCGTGGATGTGCTGACCCGGCGCGTCTGGCGCTCGTGGATGTGCTGACCCGGCACGTCTGGCTGGCGACCGCCTGTCGTGCCCCCGCCACACGCGCCGGGTCAGCGGGGTTGGGAGCGCCACACGCGCCGGGTCAGCGGGGTTGGGAGCGCCACACGCGCCGGGTCAGCGGGCGTGGGGTTCAGTCGTCCGGCCGCTCCGCCGATAACAGTGGTGGGCGAACCGCCGCAAACCGGCCGGAGTCGCCTGTGACCCCACCGGGAGGACGGCCGCGCCGACGTGGCCCCGTCCTGCCTGCCACGACGCGCGGAGCCGCCCCTTCTCGGGGGCCCGCGCCAGCGAGGAGACCCCGTGAGCCAGCCCCCTGCCCAGCCGTCCGTCCAGCCGTCCGTCCAGCCCCCCGTCCAGCCGTCCGTCCGGAGCATCGCCTCGTCACGGGGCGTGTCCCGTGACCGGGCCGGCACTCTCGTCGGCGCCGGCGGTGGTCGGCCGCGGTTGAGGGGGACGCTGCCGGGGGTCGCGGGGGTGGTCGGGCTGGCGGTCACGCTGGGACTGCTGCTGGGTGCGACGCCGGTGCCTCACCCCGCGGTCGCTGCGGCGGCGCAGCCCCGCGCGGTGGCGGGCAACCCGTTGGCGGGTCACCGGATGGGCGTGTACAAGGGCGCCGGCGACCAGGCCTGGGCGCCGTACCAGCGCTCGAGAGGCACCGAGCGTCGCCTGCTCGCCAAGATCGCGCTGCGCCCCAAGGCCAAGTGGTTCGGCGGCTGGATCCCCAACCGCGAGATCGGCTCGAAGGTCGACAAGTACATCGCCGCCTCCACGGGCGGGGACTCCGACGTGCTGGTCCAGATGACGTTCTTCCGGATGCGCCCGTGGGAGCACGAGGCCTGCCGACGGCTGCCGAGCGCCGCCGAGCAGGCGAGCTACAAGCAGTGGGTGGACCGCGCTGCCGCGGCGATCGGCAACGCCCGGGTGGCGCTGATCCTGCAGCCCGACGGACCGTTCGCGCTGTGCGCACCGGGCGGGTCGACGCTGCCCTCGCGGCTGATCGCCTACTCGACGCGCAGGTTCAGCGCGTTGCCGCGCACCAGCGTCTACATCGACGGTGGCGCCTCGGACTGGCCGTCGAAGGACCCGGCCAAGGCCTCGACGATCCTGCTCCGCGCCGGCGTGCGCTATGCCCGGGGCTTCGCGCTGAACTCGACGCACTACTCCGGGACCTCGGACAACATCGACTTCGGCACCCAGGTGGTCGCCCACCTGGCTCGCAAGGGCGTGCCCAACCGGCACTTCGTCATCAACACCTCCTCCAACGGCCGGCCGTTCACGTTCAACCAGGCGCGGGGCTCGCACCCCGACAACGCCAAGGTCTGCGCGACCCGGACCGAGACCCGCTGCGTCACCCTCGGCATCCCGCCGACCACGAACGTCACCAGCCCCGCCTGGCACCTCAGTGCGGCACGCCGGGCCCGGGCGAAGGCTCACGTGGACGCCTACCTCTGGTTCGGGCGCCCGTGGCTGTTCATGCAGGCCGACCCGTTCGTGAAGTCGCGAGCCCTCGCGCTGGCGCGCACCACGCCGTTCTGAGCCGTTCTGAGACGTTCCGAGTGGGCGCCGGCTCCCCTCAGGGGAGCTGGCGCAGCACGATCAGCGAGCGCGGCTCGATCTCGAGCACCTCGCCGGCGCTCAGCTTCTCGCCGACCGGGTGGCCGGCGTCGGTGCTCAGCACGACCTCGCCCTTGGCGACCCACTGGTTCACGGGGAGGGTGACCCGACGCTGGCTCGGATGGGCGTTGAACCACAGCAGGAACGACTGGTCGGTCAGCTGCTCGCCCTTCGGCCCGGGCGCGCGCAACGGGTCGCCGGACACGAACATCCCGAAGGTGTGCAGCCGGGAGTCGTGCCAGTCGGCGGGCGTCATCTCCCGGCCGGACGGGTGGATCCAGGCGAGGTCCTTGGGGCCGCCCTCGACGGTCGGCCGGCCGGCGAGGAAGTGGCGCTGCCGCAGGGCCGGGTGCTCTCGCCGCAGCCGCAGGGCGGTCTTCGTGGTCTCGTGCAGGTCCAGCCAGGAGTGCTCGGGTCGCCAGTCGAGCCAGGAGGTCTCGTTGTCCTGGGCGTAGGCGTTGTTGTTGCCGCCCTGGGTGCGGCCGCGCTCGTCGCCGGCGGTGATCATCGGGACGCCGGTGGACAGGCACAGCGTCGCGAGCAGGTTCGCCGCCTGCTTGTGACGCAGCGCGATGACGTCGGGGTCGTCGGTCTCGCCCTCGACGCCGCAGTTCCACGAGCGGTTGTTGTCGGTGCCGTCGCGGTTGTCCTCGAGGTTCGCCTCGTTGTGCTTGCGGTCGTAGCTGACCAGGTCGCGCAGCGTGAAGCCGTCGTGGGCGGTGACGAAGTTGACCGAGGCGTAGGGCGAGCGACCGTCGTCGGCGTACAGGTCGCTGGAGCCGGCGAGCCGGGAGGCGACGTCGCGGATGCCACCGGAGGCGAGCCGCCAGTAGTCGCGGATGGTGTCGCGGTACTTGTCGTTCCACTCGCACCACGGCGGTGGGAAGCGGCCCACCTGGTAGCCGTCCATGCTGGCGTCCCAGGGCTCCGCGACCAGCTTCACGTGCCGCAGCACCGGGTCCTGGTCGATCGCCGAGATGAAGTGCCCGGTCAGGTCGACGTGGTGGCCGCTGCGGGTCAGCGCCGGCGCGAGGTCGAAGCGGAAGCCGTCGACATGCATCTCGGTGACCCAGTAGCGCAGCGAGTCCAGGATCAGCCGCAGCGAGGCGGGGTACGCCGCGTCCACGGTGTTGCCGCAGCCGGTGACGTCGAAGTACGTCGACCCGTCGTTGACCCAGTCGACGTGCTTGTAGTAGCCGATGTCGTCGAGCCCGCGGAAGCTGAGGGTCGGGCCGAGCGGGCTGCCCTCCGCCGTGTGGTTGTAGACCACGTCGAGGATCACCTCCAGGCCCGCGGCGTGCAGCGCCTTGACCATGGTCTTGAACTCGGTGACCTGCTCGCCGCGGTCCCCCGAGGCGGCGTAGGTGTTGTGCGGGGCGAAGAAGCCGATCGAGTTGTAGCCCCAGTAGTTCGCCAGCCCGACCCGGCCGAGGTCCGGCTCGGAGACGAACTGGTGCACCGGGAGCAGCTCCACGGTGGTGACGCCGAGGTCCTTGAGGTAGTCGAGCACCGGCGCGCTGGCCAGTCCTGCGTAGGTGCCGCGCACCTGCTCGGGCACCTGCTCGTGCAGCTGCGTGAAGCCCTTGACGTGCAGCTCGTACACGACGGTGTCGGTCCAGCTGGTGCGGGGCCGCACGTCCTCGTCGCGACCCCAGTCGAAGTCGTCGTGGACGACCACGGACCGGGGCACCGCCGGGGCGGAGTCGACCTCGCAGCGCGGACCGCGCTGCGCGGCACGGATGTGCTCGTGGTCCCGGCCGTCGCCGGTGCGCGGTGGCCGACGGTAGCCGTGGATCGGACCGTCGTGCTGCACGGTCCCGCTGACCGCCCGGGCGTAGGGGTCGAGCAGCAGCTTGGCCGGGTTGAACAGCCGGCCGCGGGCAGGCTCCCACGGGCCGTCCGCCCGGAACCCGTAGCACTGGCCCGGGGCCAGCCCCGGCACGGCACCGTGCCAGATCCCGAGCGTCTGCTCGGTCAGCAGGTGACGGGTCTCCGTCTCGCCGACGGCGGTCGTCTCGAACAGGCTCACCTCGACACGGGTGGCCTCCGGGGCGTACACCGCGAAGTTGGTGCTCTCCGGTGACCAGGTCGACCCCAGCGGGTGGTGGCGGCCCGGCCAGGCGCGGGGCGGGTCGTCCTCGGGTGTGGTCACGTCCCCATTGTGCCGAATGCGCGGCTCGGCCTCACCCGTTCCCCGGGGTCCGGTCCCGTCCGGGGACCCAACCGGACCAGACCGGAGCGAGCGGGCGCCCCGCCACCGTCGGCGGCCGCCGCGGGTCTACGCTCCTGAAGCGGACCGCCCGGTCCGGTCCCGGGTGAGGGCAGGAGGGTCATCGTGAGCGAGTTCGTGCGTCTCGAGGTCGAGGACGGCGTGGGCACCATCCGGCTCGACCGTCCGAGGATGAACGCCCTCGACGCCGCCGTCCAGGAGCAGGTCCGGGAGGCCGCACTGGCGGCGAGCCGCCGCGAGGACGTCAACGCGGTGGTGCTGTACGGCGGTGAGCGGCTGTTCGCCGCCGGAGCAGACATCAAGGAGATGGCGGACCTCTCCTACGCGGACATGGTCGATCGGTCGGCGCGGCTGCAGGCGGCCCTGACGGCCGTCGCCCGCATCCCCAAGCCCGTGGTGGCCGCCGTGACCGGCTACGCGCTGGGCGGCGGCTGCGAGCTCGCACTGTGCGCGGACGTCCGGTTCGCCGGCGAGTCGGCCACCCTGGGGCAGCCGGAGACGCTGCTGGGCGTCATCCCGGGGGGCGGTGGCACGCAGCGCCTGGCGCGGCTGGTCGGCCCGTCGCGCACCAAGGACCTGGTCTTCACCGGGCGCTTCGTCGCGGCCCAGGAGGCGTTGGCCATGGGGCTGGTGGACCGGGTGGTGGCCGACGACCGGGTGTACGCCGAGGCGAAGGAATGGGCGGCGCAGTTCGTCGGCGCCGCGTCGCTGGCGCTGCGCGCTGCGAAGGAGTCGGTCGACCGGGGGCTGGAGGTCGACCTGGAGACCGGGCTGGAGATCGAGCGGGTGCAGTTCGCGGCGCTGTTCGGCACGCAGGACCAGCGGGCCGGCATGCGCTCGTTCATCGAGAACGGTCCCGGCAAGGCTCGGTTCGAGGGACGGTGAGGACGGCGGCGGGTGTGAGCCACCCCACTGCGGGCCACCTCCCGGGTGTTGCTACCTGCTAGTAGCCTTCCCTGGAAACCGAGCCGCACAGGAGGGGCCCGAGCACCGGGCCGTGAAGCCATGAACATTGTCGTGTGTGTGAAGTACGTGCCGGATGCCACCGCGGACCGACGCTTCGAGGACGACCGGACCGTCGACCGCGCCGGGGTCGACGGGCTGCTCTCCGAGCTCGACGAGTACGCGGTCGAGCAGGCCCTCCAGATCAAGGAGCAGGTCGGCGGTGACGGCACCACGCTGACGGTGCTGACCATCGGCCCCGAGCAGGCCAGGGACGCGATCCGCAAGTCCCTGCAGATGGGGGCCGACCGTGGCGTCCACGTGCTCGACGACGCGGTCGCCGGCTCGTGCGCGCTGAGCACGTCCCTGGTGCTCGCCGAGGCGGTCCGCAAGATCGGCGACTGGGACCTGGTGGTCTGCGGGATGGCCTCCACCGACGGGTCGATGGGCGTGCTTCCCGCCATGCTGGCCGAGCGGCTGGACGTGCCGGGAGTGACGCTGGGCTCGCAGGTCACCGTGGACGGCGACACCGTGCGGATCCGTCGCGACGGCGACGCCGCCACCGAGACGGTCGAGGGCACGCTGCCGCTGGTGCTGTCGGTCACCGACCAGTCCGGTGAGGCGCGCTACCCCTCGTTCAAGGGGATCATGGCCGCCAAGAAGAAGCCGCTGGACACGTGGTCGCTGGCCGACCTCGGTGTCGACGCCGAGCTGGTCGGCCTGGCTGCCGCCTCCACCGTCGTCGAGCAGGTCGAGGCCCGGCCGCCGCGGACCGCGGGGCAGGTCGTCACCGACGAGGACGGCTCGGGCGCCACCGCGCTCGTGGAGTTCCTCGCCGCCAAGAAGTTCATCTGAGAAGGCCGGTCCACACCATGAGCGAAGTCCTCGTCCTCGTCGAGCGCGACACCACCACCGCCAAGGTCACCAAGCCGACGCTGGAGCTGCTGACGATCGCCCGACGGCTCGGCGAGCCCTCGGCGGTCGTGATCGGGGACGCCTCCGGTGTCGTCGAGTCGCTGGCGGCGTACGGCGCCGAGAAGGTCTACACCGTCGACGACAACGACGTGACCGGGTACCTCGTCGCCCCCAAGGCCGAGGTGCTGGCGCAGCTGGTCGAGCGCACCTCGCCTGCAGCGGTCCTGCTGCCCTCCGGGGGTGAGGGCAAGGAGATCGCCGGCCGGCTCGCGGTGAAGACCGGCTCCGGGCTGATCACCGACGCGGTCGACGTCCAGGCCGGCGAGGACGGCTCACCGCTCACCACGCAGTCGGTCTTCGCCGGCAGCTACACGGTCCTGGCACGGGTCACCAAGGGGACCCCGGTCATCACGGTGAAGCCCAACTCCGCGACCCCGGAGCAGGCGCCCGGCGCCGGCACCATCGAGGAGTTCGCCGCCACCGTCTCGGAGTCTGCGAAGGCCGCCCGGATCACCGCCTCGGAGCCACGCCTGGCCTCGGGCCGCCCGGAGCTCACCGAGGCCGCGATCGTGGTGTCCGGCGGTCGCGGCACCGGCGGCGACTTCGCCGAGGTGGAGGCGTTCGCCGACGCGCTCGGCGCGGCCGTCGGTGCCTCGCGGGCCGCCGTGGACTCCGGCTGGATGCCGCACGCCTTCCAGGTCGGGCAGACCGGCAAGACCGTCTCCCCCCAGCTCTACGTGGCCAGCGGCATCTCGGGCGCCATCCAGCACCGGGCCGGCATGCAGACGTCCAAGACGATCGTCGCGGTGAACAAGGACGAGGAGGCCCCGATCTTCGAGCTCGTCGACTTCGGCGTCGTCGGGGACCTCCACGCCGTCCTTGCCCGGGCGACCGAGGGCGTCATCGAGCACAAGGGCTGACCCCGCCGGCTCGAGCGCACCCACGACCCGAGGAGACCCATGAGCGAACCGCGTCGACGGCGAGCCGCCTACGTCGCCACCGTCCAACGCAACGAGCAGCTGTCGGCGTCCGTGCGCCGGCTCGTGGTCGGCGGGAGCGGGTTGGCGGGGTTCGCGGCCTCCGAGCACGCCGACTCCTACGTGAAGCTGGTGTTCGTGCACCCCGATGCCGCGCGTCCGCTCCCGACCGCCCCCGACGGGGTCCGGGTCGACGTGGATGCGGTGAAGGAGCTGCTGCCCGCGGCGCAGGCGCCCCGGCTGCGGTCCTACACGGTGCGCGACGTCGACCCCGCCACCGGTGAGCTGACCCTCGACGTCGTCGTGCACGGGGACGCCGGGCTGGCGGGACCGTGGGCGCGAGCGGCCCGACCCGGCGACGAGGTGCTGCTGATGGGGCCCGGCGGGGCCTACTCGCCCGACCCCGGGGCCGATCATCACCTCCTGGTCGGTGACCTGAGCGCCCTGCCCGCCATCGCGGTCGCCCTCGCGCGGCTTCCGGCCGACGCTGCCGGCGACGCGGTCGTGGAGGTCCCGGGCCCGGCGGACGAGATCGGGCTGGCCGTGCCCGACGGCGTCCGGGTGCACTGGATCCACCGAGGTGCGGACCGGCCGGGTGTCAGGCTCGTGGCCGCCGTCCGCGGGCTGGCCTGGCCGGACGGTGCCGTGGACTGCTTCGTGCACGGTGAGGCCGGCGCCGTGCGCGAGCTGCGTCGCTACCTGCGAGGAGAGCGCGGGGTGGGCCTGGACCGGCTCTCGATCTCGGGCTACTGGCGGCTGGGCGACGACGACGAGGGCTGGCGGGCCGGCAAGCGCGAGTGGAACAGCGCCATCGAGCAGGAGGAACGGCAGGCCGTCTGACATCTCAACGGTGTCTGCGAGGCCTGGCCGGACCAGGGGCCGGACCAGGGGCCGGACCAGGGGCCGGACCAGGGGCCGGACCAGGGGCCGGACCAGGGGGTGGGCCCGGATGTTGGCACCCCGCGCCATACTTCGGCGTGTGACCTCCGCGACCGGTGACCGGCCCCTGGCCACCGCTGTCCGCGTGGCACGCGAAGCGTCCGCGGTGACCGCTGTCCGCCGGTTCGTCGACGAGGTGCTGACCCGGTGGGGGCACCGGGACCTGGTCGACGACGTCGCGCTCAGCGTCACCGAGCTGGCGACCAACGCGACGCTGCACACCGACAGCAGCTACCTCGACGTCGAGCTCAGCCTCGACGAGGCCGGGGTTCGCGTCGCGGTCGTCAACGCAGGCACCGTTCCGGCCGAGTCGATCGCGGCCCGCGCGGTCGCGCTGCCACGCCCGCCCGAGTGCGCCGCGGACATCGAGACCATGACCGGACGGGGGCTCTTCATCGTCGCCGCCCTAGCGCACCGCTGGGGGATCGACGACGTCCCGCAGGGCACCCGGGTGTGGGCCGACTTCGTCCGCGGGCACGAGGCGGCACCGCAGGCGCCGCTGGTGGGCACCCGGCCCGGTCAGGCGCCGCCGCCGTCGGGTCTGGTGGTCAGGCTGCGCCGCTGTCCGACGCGGCTGCTGGCTGCGCACGACGACCAGCTGGCCGACCTGGTGCGGGACCTCAGCCTGTACGCCGTCGGCCGCGACGGGGCCGCGCCCGGCTCGGGCCGGCAGGTGCTGGAGGTCCTGGACGTCCTGAAGGAGGTGTCGCGGTGCTGGGACGGCGCGCGTCAGCTGGCCGCGCAGGCACGGCGCGACGGTCGCGGCACGGTCGACGTCGACCTCCCGGTCGGGGATCCCGCCGCAGTGCCGCGCCTGGTCCGGGGCTTCCGCAACGCGGTGGCCGTCGCTGAGGGCATGGCGACCGACGGGCTGCTCATCAGCCTGCCGGCGCCGCCCAAGGTCAGGATCTGGCGTGCCTGGGTGGCAGAGGAGATGACCCGTCAGGCCGCGGTCGGAGGGGAACCGCGTCCCTTCGACGAGTTCTCGTGGCCCGCGTGAGCCCTCAGCCGGCGGCGCGCTCCAGGGCGACCAGCTCGTCGTCGAGGTAGGTCAGCAGCCGCTGGAGGTGCGGAACGGTGCGGCGGCAGCCGGTCAGCCCGAAGCCCAGCCTGCCGGCGTACGACATGCAGGTGATGTTCAGGCCCATCCCGTGCATCGGGATCGACAGCGGGTAGACGCCCTCGAGCGGCGCGCCGTTGAGGTAGTGCGTCGCGGTCGGCCCGGGCACGTTGGAGATGACCAGGTTGAACGGCGGCCGGCCCAGACCCTGCACCTTCAGGATCGGGGCCAGGACCGCCGGCGCCAGGCCGATGGCGCTCATCGCCAGGATCTGCGTGGGGGTCATCGACGCCAGCGCAGCCTTCCCCGAGACCATCGAGTCGTGCACCGTGCGGAGCCGGTCCGCGGGGTCCGACAGGTCGGTCCCCAGCCGGGCCATGACGGCGCCGGTCGCGTTGCCTCCCGAGGCCGACGCCTCCTGCGCGCCACTGGGCCTCAGGCTGACCGGCACCATCGCGACCAGCGAGGCGTCCGGGAGCCGGCCGAGCTCGTCGAGGTAGGTCCGCATGGCACCGCTGCACATCGCCAGCACGACGTCGTTGATCGTGGTCCCGGTTGACTTGCCCACGGCTCGGAGCCGCTCGACCGGCCAGTCCTCGGCCGCGAACCGACGCGCTCCGGTGATCGCGGTGTTCAGGTGCGTGCGGGGGGCGTAGAACGACAGCGCCGAGGTCTCGTTGCGGACGCCGCGCGAGACGGTCCGCAGCAGCGCAGCGGGCAGACCGGCGGCCTCGGCGCTGACCGCAAGTGCGCTGCGCACCGCCGCCACCGGCAGCTCGCGCAGGTCGCGGTCCTCGCCGGACGACCGTGTGCCGGTGCGTCGACGGTCGTGGTCCACCGACCACATCGGGGCGACGTCGCGCTCGTCGGGGTCGGTCGAGAGCACCCGCTGCAGCAGCCGCATCGCGGAGATGCCGTCCACGAGCGCGTGGTGCATCTTGGTGTAGACCGCCACCCGGCCGTCCCGCAGTCCCTCGATCAGGTGGAACTCCCACAGTGGGCGCTCGAGAGCGAGCCTGGTGCTGTGCAGCCGACCGCACAGCTCGAGCAGCTCCCGGATCCGGCCGGGGCGGGGCAGCGCGCTGTGCCGGACGTGGTACTCCAGATCGAACTGCTCGTCGTCGACCCAGCACCACTGCCCGGCGGTCGCGACCGAGCGGTTCAGCCGCTTGCGGAACAGCGGCGCCGGGTGCTGGTGGTCCAGCATCTCCTCGTAGAGGTCCTTGACGAAGGTGCGTCCGGCGCCCTCCGGCTTGCGGAACAGCTGCAGACCCCCGACGTGCATCGGCTGGGCGCGGCTCTCCGCGAACAGGAAGCCCCGCGACACGGGGTCGATCGGTGTCGGCATCGCTGACCTTCCGCTCGAGCGTTCCGTCGCGGGGGCCGCCGACCCCCGCCCGGCCATCCTGCCAGGCGGGGGTGGTCCGCCCTAGGCTCGCGGACATGGTCGACCTGTCGGCGCTCCTCCCGGAGGAGGAGCTGCGCACCCGCTTCGGCTCGCCCACCGTGGAGCGGGGCATCGACTACGTCCGGCGCGGACACGTCCTGAGCTGTCGCGACGAGCTGGACGCCGACGACGACCTCGACATCGAGGGCACCGTCGCCGGGTCCACCAGCGCGCCGTACTCGGTCCGCGTCAGCGTCGGAGTCGACGGGTCAGGCCTGTGGGTCGCCAGCCGGTGCAGCTGCCCGGTGCGCGAGGGCTGCAAGCACGCGGTGGCGGTGCTGCTCACGGTCCGGGCTCGGCACGCCTCCTCGGCGCCGGACCCCGGTCGCCGGTGGCAGCGACAGCTGTCCTCGCTGCTCGACGAGCTCGAGGACGACGCGGACGGCGCCCGGACCGGCGTGCCGCTGCCGCTGGCGCTGCAGGTCGACTTGAAGCCACCGGGTGGGGCGCCCGGCCGGGGTGGCGGCTACCGCGGCTGGACCAGCGGGTCCACGGGGCCCGCGGCACGCGGCACGCTTCGCACCCGCCCACTGCGTGAGGGAAAGCGAGGCACGTGGGTCAGGACCGGGATCTCGTGGAGCGACGTGCCCTACCTCGACCGGCGGGGTCACCACCCCGAGCAGGTCGCGGCGCTCAACGACCTGGTCTCGGCGCACCGCGCGGCGACGCGCCAGATGTACTTCAGCGCCGACCCGCTGCTGTCCTTGGGCAGCTTCGGGCCCGACGAGCCGAGGCTGCTGCGTCGGGCGGTCGAGACCGGGATGCCGCTCGTGCCCGGTGCCGGGCTGGCCTCGGTGGCGCTGCACGACCCGGTGACCCTGCAGCTGGACGTCAACGGCGTCCCCGGCCGGGACGCCCACCTGCGGCTCGGGGTGCGGCTGGGCGGGGAGTGGTTCGGCGCGGCGGATCTCGACGTGCTCGGCGACGGCGGCCGCAGCGTGGCGCTGTGGACCGCCGCCGGTGACCGGTGGCAGGTCGTGCTGGCGCCGCTGACCTCGCCCCCGGGGCCGAGCCTGCGCCGGCTGCTCGGCCGCGGCGACTCGGTGGTCGTGCCGTCCGACGACCGGGACGCGCTGCTCGAGGAGTACCTCCCACGCCTGCACCGACACGTCCCGGTGCTGTCCTCGGACGGGTCCGTGCCGGTGCCGGTGGCGGCCGAGCTGCGGCTGGTGCTGCAGGTGACCTGGGCCGCCGCCGACGAGGTGGGGACGGCCTGGTCGTGGCACTACCGGGTCGGGGGTGCCGACCGGGTCTACCGGCTCTCCGAGACGCGCGGGTTGCGGGGCCTGCGACGCCAGGAGGAGGAGCAGGCTCGGCTCGACGCGCTCGTCCTGGACGAGGAGCAGGTGTACCAGCTGTGCCGGGGCCACCGGCGCGAGCTCGGCCCCGAGGACGAGCGCACCTTCAGCGGCGCCCATGCCGTGCTGTTCGCCGAGCGGCTGCTGCCGGGCCTGACCGAGCAGGTGGAGGTGCAGGAGGTGGGAGCGCGCCCCGACTACCAGGAGCTGCGGGGTGCCCCCGTCGTGCGCTTCTCCAGCGGCGACGGCGAGTCCGGCGGGCCGGTGCCGGAGCGCACCGACTGGCTCGACCTGGAGGTGTCGGTCACCGTCGACGGCGTGCCGCTGGCGCTGGCGCACGTGCTGGAGGCGCTCACCCGCGGGATGAGTCGCGTGGTGCTGCCCTCCGGTCGGCACGTCCGGGTCGACCGCCCCGAGTTCGCCCGGTTGGCCGGACTGGTCGAGGCTGCTGCCGAGCTGCGCGACCAGCCGGTGGACGGGGTCAGGGTCGGCCATGCCGATCTCCACCTGTGGGACGAGCTGGCCGAGGTCGGCATCGTCGATGCCCAGGCCGCCCGGTGGGTCCGGGCCGCCCAGGCTCTCCGCTCCCTGGAGACGCTGCCGGCCGTGCTGCCGCACGGCGTGCACGCCGAGCTCCGTCCCTACCAGCTCGACGGGTTCCGCTGGCTGGCCTACCTGTGGGAGGCGGGGCTCGGCGGGATCCTGGCCGACGACATGGGGCTGGGCAAGACGCTTCAGACGCTCGCGCTGGTGGCGCACGCGCGGGCGCGCGGGGCCGGCCCCTTCCTGGTGGTGGCGCCGACCAGCGTGGTCGCGACCTGGGCGGAGGAGGCGGCGAGGTTCGTCCCCGGCTTGGAGGTGCGCACGGTGGGGGAGTCCCAGTCGCGGCGCGGGCGGTCGGTGTCCGAGACCGTCGAGGGCGCCGACCTGGTGGTGACGTCCTACACGCTGTTCCGGCTGGAGCAGGAGGACTACGTCGCCCGCGGCTGGGGCGGGCTCGTGCTCGACGAGGCGCAGACGGTCAAGAACCACCACGGCAAGACCTACCAGGCGGTGCGGCGGGTCGACGTACCGTTCCGGCTGGCGTTGACCGGGACACCGCTGGAGAACCGGCTGATGGAGCTGTGGTCGCTGCTGTCGGTCGTCGCTCCCGGCCTCTACCCGTGGCCGCAGCGGTTCCTCGAGACCGTGGCCCACCCGGTCGAGCGGCTCGGGGACCACGACGTGCTGGACCGGTTCCGGCGCCGCATCCGACCGTTCCTGCTGCGACGGACCAAGGAGGCGGTGGCCGCGGAGCTGCCCCCCAAGCAGGAGCAGGTGCTGGCCGTGGAGCTGACCCCGCGCCACCGGGAGATCTACGAGACCCACCTGCAGCGGGAGCGGCAGGCGGTCCTGGGGCTGGTCGAGGACGTGGACCGGCACCGGATCGCGATCTTCCGGTCGCTGACCCGGCTGCGTCAGCTCTCCCTGGACGCGGCACTGGTGGACCCGGCGTACGCCGAGGTCGGCTCCGCCAAGGTCGACGTCCTGGTCGACCACCTGCTCGAGCTGGCCGCCGAGGGGCACCGGGCCCTGGTGTTCAGCGGCTTCACCTCGTTCCTGAGGAGGGTCCGCGAGCGGCTCACGAGCGAGGGGATCGGGTCGTCCTACCTCGACGGGACCACCCGGCGACGGGCCGAGGTCGTGGAGGGGTTCCGCCGGGGCCAGGACCCGGTGTTCCTGATCAGCCTCAAGGCCGGCGGCGTGGGGCTGACGCTGATCGAGGCCGACTACGTCTTCGTCCTCGACCCCTGGTGGAACCCGGCGGTCGAGGCGCAGGCGGTGGACCGCACCCACCGGATCGGGCAGGTCCGCCAGGTCTTCGTCTACCGCCTCGTCGCCAGCGGCACCGTCGAGGAGAAGGTCATGGCGCTCAAGCAGCGCAAGGCGGCGCTGTTCGCGCGGGTCGTCGACGGGGACGGGCTGATGTCGGCCCCGCTGAGCGCCGAGGACGTCCGCGAGCTGTTCGCGGACTGACCGCGCCGGCCCGGGGTGACCGCGGACGCTCCGCACCGTCAGGGCAGGCGGATGACCGTCATCCCGGCAGTGGCCGTGGGGGCGCCCATCAGCGCCAGTGCCGCACCTGCCTCGGCGAGCGAGCAGACCCGGCCCACCAGCCGGGCTGGGTCGAGGCGACCCGACCCGACCAGCGCGAGCAGCTCGGGGTACTGCCGGGCCGGCATCCCGTGGGAGCCCAGCACCGCGAGCTCGTGGGCAATGACGCGGTCCATCGGCAGCGGCGGGGCGGCCTGGTCGCCGAGCAGAAGGCCGACCTGGACGTGGCGGCCTCGTCGTCGCAGCGACGCCACGGACGCCACGGCGGTGCCGGGGGAGCCGACGGCGTCCAGGGAGGCGTGCACACCGCCGCCGGTGAGCTCGCGGACCGCGGCCGCCGCGTCGGCCTGCGCGCCGGTGTCCACGACGTGCTCGGCCCCGAGCTCACGGGCCCGCGCGCCGGCGACCGGCGAGACGTCGAGGGCCACCACTCGGGCACCCAGCGCGACACCGACCAGCACCGCCGAGAGCCCCACCCCGCCACAGCCGTGCACCGCCAGCCACTGCCCGGGGCGGACCTGCGCGTGGGTGACGACGGCTCGGTAGGCGGTGGCCAGCCGGCAGCCCAGTGACGCGGCGGTGACGTCGTCGAGGCCGTCGGGCACCCGGACCAGGTTGGTGTCGGCCGCGGGCAGCGCGACCAGCTCCGCCCAGGACCCCGGGCCGGTGAAACCGGGCTGCGTCTGGCGGGGGCACACCTGGGTGTCGCCGGCCACGCACCAGGCGCAGCGACCGCAGCCGGACACGAACGGGACCGTCACCCGGTCCCCGACCCGCCAGGTCGAGACGTCCGGGCCGACGGCCGCGACGGTGCCGGCCAGCTCGTGCCCTGGAACGTGCGGGAGGGCGACCGGGTCGTGGCCCTGCCAGGCGTGCCAGTCCGAGCGGCACACTCCCGTCGCCCCCACCTTCACCACCACCCCGTCGTCGGGGCAGTCCGGGTCCGGCCACGTCGTCAGGGTGGGGGTTGCGCCGTACGTCGAGAAGCTGACCGCCCGCATCGCCCCAGTCTGCCCGGATCGGGCCCGGCGCCCCGACGCCTGTCCACGACCGGCCGGTGACCCAGCGTGTCCCGGCCCGGCCGGGGCGGGGATACTCGAGGCGATGACTGAGCAGCCGCAGAGACAGCCGACCGTCGACTGGGTCAAGGTGCTCGCCGGGGCCCTGGCCGCGATGGTCTCGGCGGTGCTGCTCTCGACGCTGGGCGCGGCGGGCACGCTGATCGGGGCCGCACTGGGCTCCGTGATCGCCACGGTCGGCAACGCGGTCTTCTCCCGAGGCATCGACGTCAGCAAGCAGGGCGTCGTGACTGCGGCGCAGTCTGCCGCCGCGCGACGGGTCGGCGCCGCCCGGGCGGAGCTGCGACGGGTCACGGCGGCGGCGAAGCACAGTCCGCAGGCCGAGCAGGTCCTGTCGCAGGCCCACCACGAGCTCGACGACGCGGAGGAGCGGCTGCATGACGTCGCACCGGAGGTGGCCGGGCGAGCCGGGTGGCGTCGGCGCCTGGCCGCCGTCGGGTGGAAGCACGTGGCCGTGGCCGCGGTGGGGCTGTTCGTCGTCTCCATGGTGGTCATCACCGTCTTCGAGCTGGTCGGCGGCCGGGCCGTGTCGTCGCTGACCGGTGGCAGCTCGGAGCAGACGCGCACGTCCCTGACCGGGCTGGTGGGGTCGGACCCCACGCCCACCCCCACCCCGTCCCCCACGCCCACCGACGACGCGTCCGGCTCGACGACGACCAGCGGTCCCACCGACCCGTCCGCGGAGCCGTCCCCGTCCACCGATGCGACCCCGTCCGCGGAGTCGACCACGGCGGCGCCGACGGACCCGGCAACGACCCCGACAGCGTCGTCGACCGACACCGGCACGGTCGAGCCGACGCCCTCCTCCGTGGTGCCCACCCCCGGCAACGGCGCCGACGTGAGCGAGGCGCCGCCCGTGGCGGCGACGCCCTGATCCACCGGTTCCGGCCCGTCGGGGCCGTCGGGGCGGCTACGCTGCCACGACCCCGAGAGTGCGGGCCGTTCCCCCGTGACGGCCCCGGGAGCCCCGGAGGACCCCATGAACAGACCCCTGTCCGTCGTGCGCCGAGCCTTGCGCCCCGTCGTCGTGCTGGTGACCGTCCTGTCGGCGTTCGCCGCCTCCGCGCTGGCCTATGCCGAGGGCGTGGACATCTCGCACTGGCAAGGCTCGGTGAGCTGGTCCAAGGTGAAGGCGGACGGGATGAACTTCGCCTTCATGAAGGCCACGGAGGGGACCGGCTACGTCGACCCGACGCTGGCCCGCAACTGGGCGGGCGCCGAGTCGGTGGGCATGTACCGCTCCGCCTACCACTTCGCCCGCCCCGACAAGGGCACCGCCGCCGGCCAGGCGCGGTTCTTCGTGCAGACCGCCGGGAAGTTCGCCGACAAGGGGGACCTGCCCCCGGTGCTCGACCTGGAGGCCACCGGTGGTCTCGGCCCGGCTGCGCTGCGCGCTTGGGTGACGACCTGGCTGCGGACCGTCGAGCAGCTCACGGGCCGCACGCCGATCCTGTACTGCTCGCCGTCGTTCTGCACCGACCGGCTCGGGGAGACCGCCTCGTTCGCGAGGTACCCGCTGTGGGTCGCGCACTACACGACCGGCGCACCCCGGGTGCCCAGCGGCTGGCGGACCTGGACCTTCTGGCAGCGCACGAGCAGCGGCCGGGTCGACGGCATCTCCGGCGCCGTCGACATCAACCGCTTCAACGGTTCCACCGCCCAGCTGGCGGCCCTGGCGCAGACCTCGGGCGGCACAGCGGCCCCGGCCCCGGCCGGACCGACCGTGCCGTCCGGCCTGGCCACCGCGCTGACGCTGCGGCCCGGCAGCACCTCGGTCGAGGCCGGCGGGTCGGTGACCTTCACCGGTGCGCTCACCCGGTCGGGTTCGTCGACCGCGGTGGCCTCCCGGCCGGTCTCGCTGTGGAGCCGGGAGGCGGGCGGCTCCTGGACCTCGCTGGCGACGCGCACCACGGCCACGAACGGCACCTGGAGCCTGACCACACCGGTCACCAGGACCGTGGACGTCCAGGCCCGGTTCGCCGGTGACTCGACGTACGCCGCGGTGACCTCTCCCATCACCCGGCTCACGACGCTCGCGCCCGACGTGACCGCCGCGGCCGCGACGGTCGACCTGGTGGCGCAGCGGAGCATCGTCCGCAAGGGCCGGCCGGTGATGATCTTCGGGCACCTGCGCTCCGGCTCGGCCGGAGTGAGCGGGCAGGTCGTGCGGTACTACAAGCGCTCTCCGGGGGGCCGCAGCTGGATCTACGTGGGCCGCAGCACGAGCAAGGCTCCCACCGGCTGGCACAGCCTCACCATCCGGCCCCGTGTCACCCGCGTCTGGAAGGCCGTCTCCAGTGGCTCGGCCGCTGTCGCGCCGGCGACCAGCTCCCTCCTCATGGTGCGGCCTCGCTGACCCGGCACTGACGCAAGACCGCTCGTACCCGCATCTCGCGGGTGCGGGCGGTCTTCTTATTTGTCATTTAATGTCGCATTTGCCCTCATGACACACGAGTCCGACACCGATACCCGGATGAAGACGTCGAGGCGAAGTGGGGATGGTCATGCCGGTCACAGTGCGTGGGAGCGTGCGAGCGCTGCTGCTCGGCGGCATGGTGGCGGGCGCCGTGGCGGGGGCCGTCCAGCTGTCCGGCGCCGCCGGTCCAAGGACCCTGGAGCGCGCAGGCGTCCTGACGGCCGAGGCCGCGGTGGACGTCACGCCGGCGCGAATCGCCGCGGAAGGACGGGCGAGGGTGGCCGGTGGTGACGCCCGTCGTCGGCTCGAGGCCGCCACGGCCGCGGCTCGCTCCCGGCCCGCCGCCGGGGCGGCCGCATCGGCCTTCCAGGCCGAGCAGGTCGACGAGACCCTCCCGCACAGCCACGCCGTCGACCCCCGAACCGGCGGGGTGGTCCCCGTCGCCCAGGTGCGCGGCGTGCTCGCGGCCCCACGCCGGCTGGGTCCGATCCACCTCGACCCGCCCCCTGCGGACGTCTCCCTCGACGCGCCGACCGACACCGCGTCGCTGCTCGCCCGAGCCGACCTGGCCGCCGACGAAACCGCCGACCCCAGCACCGACCCCAGCACCGACCCCAGCACCGACCCCAGCACCGACTCCAGCACCGACCCGAGTGTCGACCCCGGCGCCGGGGTCGGCTCCGAGCAGGCGGCGGCGACCGCCCCGACCGGGCGGCCAGGGATCAGCTCTCTCGGGGAGCACGTCGTGCCGTCCTGCTCCGGCACCGGCACGGACGGCAAGCGGGTCCAGGTCCTCTACGTCCACGAGGCCAGCACCCCCTCCCGCTACTCCCAGCTGCTGCCCGTGCTCCGCAACGAGGTGGCGAACGTCGACGACGTGTTCGCGCTGTCCGCACGGCAGACCGGCGGTGAGCGACGCGTGCGGTGGGTCCACGACAGTGGCTGCCTGCCCGTCATCCCCGACGTCACCGTGCCCGACGGGGCACTCGGAGCGGACTTCTCCGCGACGCTCAAGGCGGTGCAGGCGCTCGGCTACACCTCACCGAGCCGTAAGTACCTGATGTTCGCCGACGCTCGCGCCCTGTGCGGCATCGGCACCGTGTACTCCGACACTCGGCCGACGACCAACGACAACGACGGTCGCTACGCGTCCTACTCCCGGGTCGACGCGCCCTGCTGGTCGGCCGGACACTCGGTGGCCGCACATGAGCTCACCCACAACCTCGGTGGGGTGCTGCGAACCGCCCCCCACGCCACCGCGAACGGGCACTGCTGGGACGAGTCCGACCTGATGTGCTACGCCGACGGCTCCGGCGTGACGATGAAGCAGGTCTGCGGCTCGGCCCAGGAGCAGCTGCTGGACTGCAACCACGACGACTACTTCAGCACCGCACCCGAGGCCGGCAGCTTCCTGGCGTCGTTCTGGAACACGGCCCGCTCGACCTTCCTGGACACTGCCTCCGCCGCGCCAGTCGCGCCCGTGGTGCCGGACGCGTCGGTGACCGCCTCGACCGCTTCCGCGACCACGGGCCAGGCGGTGACGCTCGCGGCGACGTCGTCGCGCTCGGTGACCTGGTCCTGGTCCGTGGCGGGGGCGGGCGCCGCCTGCGCTCTGACGCCCAGCGGCGCCGGCGCCACCCTGCTGTGCCCCGCCTCGGTCGCCGGCGCGGTGAGCGTCACCGCGCAGGCCACGGACCTGGCGACCGGTGGCGTCGGCAGCGGGTCGGTCACGGTCGCGGTCACCCGTGCGGCGGCGCCGACCGCCGCCGCCGCCCTGCCTGCTGCCCTGGCCGCAGGCACCGCCACCACCGTCTCGGTGACCCCGGCCGGCACGGGACCGTTCCGCTACGCCTGGAGCGTCGTCGGCTGCTCCGTCGCCACCCCCGGATCACGCACCACGGCGGTGACCTGCCCCGCCTCGAGCGCCGGCAGCACCGTGACCGCGCGGGTCACGGTGACGCAGGCCGACGGTCAGGCCGTGCAGGTCGGCGCCGACCTTCCGGTCGGTGACCCGGCGTCCGGCGCCACGGCCGGCCCGGTGGGTCAGCCCGTGGTCGGCCCCGGAGCCGCGCTACCGCTGTCCTGGTCGGTGCCGCGGTCCCAGGACGGGATCGTGAGCGCGGTCCTGCGTCGAGGACAGGTCCCGGCACCCGACACCGCCGTGCTGGTCGAGCACCGTCCGCGCGGGTCCGCGGTGTGGTCGGTGCTGGACCGGGTGCGCACCGACGCCGCCGGTCGCGCCGCGCTCGGCGCGACGACGGCGCGGGCCGGCTGGTTCCGGTTCGCCGTCGTGGACTCCGGGCAGAGCGTCAGGTCGGCGTCGGTCTACCTGCGGGTCCCGACCCGGCTCACGGCCAGCGCGGCAGCGCGCGGCCGGGTCGTCGCCACACTGCGCACCACCGCGGGGACGCGGCTCCCCGGGGTCACCCTGGTGCTGCAACGCCGGGCGGCCGGCACCGCCCGCTGGGTGGGGGTGACCCGCGCCCGTACCGACGCCCGGGGCACGGTGGCCGGCCGGGTGACGGCATCGCGCACGACGTACGTGCGGTGGCTGTTCGCCGGTGGGGACGCCCATCTCGCGGCGAGCAGCGGGATGCTGCGGCTCGGCTGAGCCCGAGCCAGCGCCTCGACGTCGGGCCCGGGTGCAGGATGGCGTCATGCCCGGCCGACCCGACCACTTTGATCCCTGCTGGGTGCTCCACGTGGATCTCGACGAGTTCATCGCGGCGGTCGAGGTGCTGCGCCACCCCGAGCTCGCGGGCCGTCCCGTCGTCGTGGGCGGCCGCGGCGACCCGACCGAGCGCGGGGTGGTCGCGACCGCCTCCTACGCCGCGAGGGAGTTCGGCCTGCGCTCGGGGATGCCGCTGCGCACAGCTGCCCGGCGGTGCCCGGACGCGGTGTTCCTGCCCGTCGACAAGGACGCCTACGACGAGGCCTCCGCCCAGGTGATGACGGTGCTCCGGAGCTTCAACGTGCCGGTGCAGGTGCTCGGCTGGGACGAGGCCTTCCTGGCGGTGCGGACCCGCGACCCGGTCCGGTGCGCCGAGCAGGTCCGGGCGGCGGTGCTGGCCGTGACCGGACTGCACTGCTCGGTCGGGGTCGGGGACAACAAGCTGCAGGCCAAGACAGCGACCGGCTTCGGCAAGCCGCGCGGTGTGTTCACCATCAGCGGCCAGACCTGGTCCGAGCACATGGGGGAGCGGCCGACCGACGCGCTGTGGGGGATCGGCCGACGGACCGCCGCGCGGCTGGCGGAGCTGGGACTGCACACCGTCGCCGAGCTCGCCGCGGCCGACGCGCGGCTGCTGGCGGAGCGGCTCGGCCCCACCATGGGGCCCTGGTACCGGCGGCTGGCCCGCGGTGTGGACTCCTCGCCGGTCGACCCCACGCCGTACGTCGCGCGAGGCCACGGCCGTGAGGTGACCTTCCGGCGGGACGAGGCCGACTGGGACCGGGTCGCCGCCACCGTCCGGGGGCTCGCCGCCGGCGTCGCGGCCGACCTCGCCGCGGAGCGTCGCCCGGCAGTTCGGGTGGGGTTGAAGCTGCGCTACGTGCCGTTCGAGACCCGCTCCCGGAGCCGAGCCCTGCCGGCGGCCACGGCCGACGCGGGGGCGATCGCCGACGCGGCGGTCGCCCTGCTGGCGGGGCTCGACCACACCCGGGCGGTGCGCTTGGTCGGCGTCCGTGCGGAGATGGCGCCGCCGGGCGACGTCGGGCCTGCTGGGGCCGAACCCGGCCGGTGACCAACGCCACTGCTCGCGACCCGACAACGGGTGGTCCGGCGGTGGTCGCGGGGCGCACACTGGGTCCGCGATGGCGGACAGCAGTGGTGGTGGCAGCCGGGACTCCCGGGACGTCTACCGGACCCTCGACCTGGCGCTGCGGGTGGGCGAGGTCCTCCTGAGCTCGGGGGCCGGTGCCGCCGACGTCGGCGCGACGATGCTGAACGTGGCACGGGCGTGCGGGCTGCGCACCGTGACCGCGGACGTCACCTTCACCGAGCTGGCGATGAGCCACCAGACCAGCTTCGACGAGCCGGCGCTGATCCAGCTGCGGCAGGTGCGGCACCGCGAGATCGACTACGGCGACCTCACCCACGTCGACCACCTGGTCCGTGACCTGCTCGCGGGTCGGATCGACCGCGCCGAGGCGCGCGCCCGGCTGGCCCGCGTCGTCTCCTCCGGGCACCGGCTGCCCCGCTGGGCGGCCACCCTCGGGTACGGCGCCATGGGCGGTGGGGTGGGCCTCCTGGTCGGCGGCAGCTGGCGCGTGGCGCTGCTGGCGGCCGGTGCCTCGATGGGAGTCGACCTGATCCAGCGGGAGATGTCGACGCGGCGCTGGCCGAGCTTCTACCAGCAGGTCGCGGGCGGGCTGTTCGCGACGCTGATCGCGGTGCTGGCCGCCGCCTCCGGCACCGACCTGTCGCCGTCCCTGGTGATCACGGCCGGGATCATCATGATGCTGGCCGGGGTGAGCTTCATGGGAGCCATCCAGGACGCGCTGACCGGCTACCCGCTGACGGCCGGGGCACGGATCCTGGAGGCGATGCTGGCGACCGCCGGGCTGATCGCCGGGGTCAGCGGCGGGCTGGCGGTGAGCCGCATGCTGGACGTCGACCTGGGTCGGCTGGACCCGGGCGCGACGTTGCTGGGCGACATCCCGCTGATGTCGCTGGGGTCCGCGCTGGCGGCAGCGGCGTTCGCCTTCGCGTCGTACGCGCCGCTGCGCAGCCTGCTGCCCATCGCCACCATCGCCGGCGTGGCACAGCTGGTGAACCTGGTGGTGCAGGATGCCGGTCTCGGCATCGCCTGGGGGGCGGCCGTGGCAGCGGTCCTGATCGGGGTCGTCAGCTTCTCGGTGGCCGGCCGGGTGCGAGTGCCGCCGCTGGTGGTGGTGGTTCCCGCCGTGGTGCCGATGCTGCCGGGCCTGTCGATCTACCGCGGCCTGTCGCTGATGGCCGAGGGGGAGGACGGCATCCTGCCGATCGCGAAGGCCGCCGCGATCGCCATCGCGCTGGCCGCCGGCGTGATCTTCGGTGAGTACCTCGCGCAACCGCTGAAGCGTGAGGCCCGCCGGCTGGAGACGCGTCTCGCGGGGCCCCGGCTGGTGGGGCCCCTGCGCATGCACACCCACCGCCCCCGTCGGCACCGGTCACGGGACGCGAAGGACTCGCCCGCCGGCCAGGACGTGCCGGGCTGACGCCCGGCGGGTCACCGGATCTCGAAACCAGAGCAGCCGCAGGGGTCGACGACGCGGACCTCGACCCGCTCGACGGCAGCGTGGCGCGGCCCGCGGTGGGCCCAGCGAACCAGCCGTTCCACTGCGTCGGGGGCGCCTTCGAGGTGAGCCCGGACGCTGCCGTCGGCGTGGTTGGTCACCCAGCCGTCGACGCCCCACGCCGTGGCCTGGCCCCGGGTGGAGTCGCGGAAGAAGACGCCCTGCACCAGGCCGCGCACCACCAGGTCGCGGGCGACGCGGTCCGAGCCGGTGCCGGCAGGGGTGGTCACTCGGTCACCGGCGTCCGGGTGCGGCGGCACTCCTGCCAGTCGTCGTGCTCTGCCGCGCAGTTGAACCAGTAGGGGCCGACCCGCAGCGCGTGGTGGGCGGGGTAGGCCACGCACCTGCCTCGAAGCAGCTCCAGCATCCGGCGCAGCCGCTCGGGGTCGTGGTGCCGCCAGTGGAGCTCGCGCTCCCCGTCCAGCAGCAGGGTCACCTCGGTGTCGTGGAGCAGCGTGTCGCGGACCGGGACGGAGGGCGAACGCACGGCGTCACCCTGGTGCCGGTAGTGGATCTGGTGACCCGGGGCATAGAGGTCGCAGGCGCCCTCCCGCCGCAGCACGGGCGAGGGTGAGCGCTCGAGGGCAGGGGCGGGCCTGCCGCCGTACGCCTGCCCGGCACCAGCCGAGGACTTCGTCATGCTCCCCCCACCACCTGAGGTATGCAATCACGATAACGCGGCCGGCACAGCACAATGACGACATGACCGAGGTGGAGGACGCGGCGCGTCGCCTGGATGCCGCCGCGTCGGCACGGGCGCTGCCTGCGCTGGCCAGGCTCAGGGCGACCGTGGGCCCTGTCCCCGACGCGGCGACGCTGCGACGGTTCCTGACCCGGGACGTGCCGCAGGTGGTCGGTCCGGGCCCGACGGAGCCGCACGAGGTCGCCTGGGCGGTGGCCGAGGCGTTCGAGCGGGCGGGCAGGCCCGACCTGGCCGAGGTGGCGCGGTCGCCGCAGACGCACGTCGGGGTGGCTCGCGGACGCTGGGTGGCGTCGTTCCCGGGGATTCCGACGGGCTTCTGGGAACCGGTCCTGGACCTGGCCGACCTGGCGCCGCCGGGAGCGCCGCCCCGGGCGGCCCTGTCGCTGGTCGCCGCGACGGCCCTTCTGCAGGTGGTGGGGGACGGCGTGGAGCTCACCGCCGACGGGCTGCTGCCGCTCGAGACCGTGCGTGGCCTGGACGACCGGTTCCGCTGGACCGACGACTTCCCGTGGATGCGGGTCCGTGACGAGACCGACATCGCGCCGCTGTCGCTGCTGCGCCAGCACCTGATGGCGCAGGAGCTGCTGCGCCGGGACGGACGTCGCCTGGTCCCGACGACCACGGGGACCGCGGTGTCGCAGGACACCGGCCGGCTCTGGGACGCGATCGTCGACCCGGGGCCGCGCTGGCCCGGTCGGTTCGAGCGCGACGCCCTGGCCGTGATGGCGGCGTCGGTGCTGCGGTCGGTGGACTACGCGGCCGACCGGGTCGCGGGGCAGATGGCTCACGTCCTGGCCACGAAGTGGCGGCCCGGGCACCAGGCGAGCGGGGGCGGCGGCCGGCTGGCGGGCCTGACCGCGCTGGCCCAGACGTGGTACCGGCTGGGCGTGCCCCTGGGGTGGTGGGACACCGGCCGTGGGCCGGCGGACCGACGGCCCAACAGCTTCGGCCGGGCGGCAGCGGTCACGGTGTTCCGCATCGTCGCCGGCCGTCCGGAGGGGTAGGTCTCCAAGGGCGGTGCGACGGCGCCGCGACGCGACGTATCGAGCACGGACAGCGACCGGGCGCGCCGTGGCTTGGTGGCCGCAGCACGCCCGGTCGCTGTTCGGGAACCGAGATCGGGTGGATCGGGGTGACTATCTGAAGATGCTGTAGCCGCCGGGGCCGATGATCAGACCGAGCACGATGAGGACGATGCCCCACAGCATCCCGCCACGGATGATCTGGACGATGCCGGCGATGACGAGGACCACCGCGATGATCCAAAGGATAAATCCCATGTCTTCCCTCCTTTCAGTCACCGTGTGCCCTCGGTCACCCTCTCCAAACACGAGCGAATGGCAAAGGTTCTCGGGCTCGACCACCCGACCTCGCGGGCCGCAGGCGCTCGTCAGCGCCGCCGGAACACCCACTGCCGCATCGCGACGAAACGGGTCACGGTGACGACCAGGTTGGCGACGGTCAGGACCGCGACCTCAGCGAGCCGCGCCGGAGCTGCGGCGAGCGCGTGGAGCAGCCACAGCGAGCCGCTGGTGACGACCAGGCCGACCCCGACGATCACCAGCCCCTGTGCCTGCTGCCGCAGTGCCCAGGCGGCCCCCCGGAACCCGAAGGTCACCCGACGGTTCGCGGCGGTGTTGGCGAGCGCCGTGGCCACCAGCGCGACCGAGTTCGCCCAGAACGCCCCCAGCGTGCCGCGCAGCACCAGGTACAGCGCCGCGTACGCCACCGTCGAGACGGCACCGACGACCGCGAACAGCACCACCTGTGCACCGACGGCTCCGGAGGCGCCCGCGTACGTCGTGCGACCCCATCGTGTCGTCACCTCCGAGAGCGGCACCCGGCCGCACAGCAGCGCGAGGCCGAGCCGCCCGATGCCCCGCAGGTCCTCACACGCGGTCTGCCACACGTCCACCCGGCTGTCGGGATCGTCCACCCAGTCGACGGCCACCTCGTGGATCCTGAGCCCAGCACGCTCCGCGAGCACCAGCAGCTCGGTGTCGAAGAACCAGGCAGTGTCCTCGACGAGGGGGAGCAGCTCGTGCGCGACGTCGCCACGGATCGCCTTGAACCCGCACTGCGCGTCCGAGAAGCCCGCCCGCAGCGTGCCGCGCAGCAGCACGTTGTAGCAGCGTGAGATGAGCTCCCGTCGCGGTCCGCGGCTGGTGCGGGACCCTCGCTGCAGCCGAGACCCGATGGCGATGTCTGAGTGTCCGGACAGCACCGGTGCCACCAGCGGGAGCAACGCGTTCAGGTCGGTGGAGAGGTCGACGTCCATGTAGACGAGGGCCGGCGACCGCGAGGCTGACCACACCTGGTTGAGAGCGCGGCCGCGACCCTTCTCCGGCAGGAAGACCGCCGTCACCTCGTCGTAGACGTGGGACAGCCGATGCGCGACCAGCGCGGTGCCGTCGGTGCTCGCGTTGTCGGCGACCGTGATCCGGAACGTGTAGGGCAGCGTGGTGAGGTGCTGGTGGAGCCGCTCCACCGAGCTCGCCAGGACCCGCTCCTCGTTGTGGACAGGGACCACCACGTCGAGCACCGGTACGCCGAGGGCTGCCAGGGCGAGCCCGTCGGGCCGCCGCTCCGCCTGGGCGCTCATCGGGCACCGGCCGAGAGGTCGTAGAGAGTCACGCCGTCGACCGTCGTCGCGGTGAAGGTCGACTGCACCCACGTCGCGATGTCCGATCCGCCGCCGGTCCGGGTCGCTGTCGGTCCACCGCCGAGCGAGCCACCGCCTGCGATGAAGTAGTGGATCTCTCCGTTCGCCACCGCCTGCTGGAACTGTGCCAGCGTCGGGCTCGGGTCGCTCCCGTTGAAGCCCCCGATCGGCATCACCGGCTGCTGGCTGGCGAGCTGGTAGCCGGCCGCGGAGTTCGCGCCGACCGTGGCCGCGGCCCAGGTGTAGGAGTCCGCGTCGGCCCGCAGCAGCGTGGTGATCTCGACCGACGACTCGCTTCCCTCGAGCAGACCGCCGACCGAGGCGGCGCCACCGGTCCGGCTCCCCTGCGCGGTCGCGTTGGGGGCGGCGTTGGGGCGTGCTCCGAACGCGCCAGCGGGGGGACCGCCCGCACCGGGACCGCCACCGGGCCGACCGGCCGCACCGGGGGCATCGGCGGATCCGGCAGGACCGGCGGACGGGATCGAGCCGGTGTGCGGCGTACCGGCCGTCGTCACGGAGTACGCCGCGGGGGCCGCCAGCGCGGTCACCACCGCAGCGGTGGCAACCGCGAGCGCGGCGCGTCGGGGCAGGTGGCGCGCGCCGGCCAGCAGCGCCGCGGTGGCCAGGCCCGGGACCAGCACCGCCCACCTCAACCACGGCAGGTAGTCGGGGGACCGGTGGAGCAGGACGAAGGCGAGGGCCACGGTGACGGCCAGCGTGGTGGCCAGCACCAGTGCCGCGGGGTAGCCGTCGCGGCGGCGCCAGAGCGTGACGCCCCCGATCCCGACGAGCGCAGCGACCGCCGGGGCCAGAGCCACGGTGTAGTACGGGTGGAAGATGCCGGCCATGAGGCTGAAGCAGAAGGCGGTGACCAGCAGCCACAGGCCCCACACCACCAGGCCGGCGCGGAGCGGGTCCGTGCGCGGGGCGCGTCGGGTGAACCACAGTCCCGCGACCAGCAGGATCGTCGCGGCAGGCAGCAACCAGGCGATCTGACCGCCGATGTCGGCACCGAACAGTCGCCACCAGCCAGCCTGGCCCCACCTGCTTCCGCCGGCGGGACCGGCGGCACCACCGACGGACCCGGTCTCGTTGCCGGTGATCCGCCCGAGCCCGTTGTAGCCCAGCGTCAGCTCGAGGATCGAGTTCGTCTGCGAGCCTCCGATGTAGGGCCGCGACGAGGCCGGCCACAGCTCGACGAGGGCGACCCACCATCCGGCGCTCACCACGGTGGCCACGAGCGCCACCAGCAGGTGGGCGATGCGACGACCGACCGGGGTGCGGGCGGCCAGCAGGTACACCAGCGCCAGCGCAGGCAGCACCAGGACGGCTTGCAGCATCTTGGTCAGGAACGCGAGGCCCACGAGAGCCCCCGCCAGCACCAGCCACCGGACCGGGTGCGCGCGCCGTCCCGCGGCGTGCAGCCGGGTCGACTCCAGGGCCCGGACCGTGGCGGCCACCGACCCGACCAGGAGCAGCACCAGCAGCGCGTCCGGGTTGTTGAAGCGGAACATCAGCGTGGCCACCGGGGTGAGCGCCAGCACCAGCCCAGCCAGGAGCCCGGCGGCGGCGGACCCGGTGGTGCGCCGCACGGTGCCGTACAGCAGACCGACGGTGGCGACGCCCATGAGTGCCTGCGGGACCAGGATGCTCCACGAGGACAGGCCGAACAGCCGCGCGGACAGTGCCATCACCCACAGCGACAGCGGGGGCTTGTCGACGGTGATGGAGCTGGCGGCGTCGGAGGAGCCGAACAGGAACGCCTTCCACGACTCGCTTCCCGCCTGCACGGCGGCGGAGTAGAAGCTGTTGGCCCAGCCGGACTCGTCGAGGCTCCACAGGTAGAGGCCGGCGGTAGCGACCAGCAGGACCACGAGGGCGGGACGCGTCCACGGGGCGTCTGTGCTGTCGTCGGGACCGGTCACCGGCCGGGACGAGGACGTGGGCCGCTCGTCGTCTCCGTCGGGCTCGGTGCCACGAGGGCGGCCGGACGGGCTGCCGGGCGGCGTCAGGGTGGGGGTTGGAATGCTCATGCCAGCAGGCTCGTGTGCCGCGCTGGGACGACGGTGAGACCTGGTTGTCCGGCTGCTGTGAGGCTACGAGGCGTCGGCGGGGACCCGCCGCGGGCCCGCGGTGAGCGACTCGTGCCGTGGCAGGCGCACCTCGAACCGCGTGCGCCCGGGGCGCGACGTCACCGCCACGGTGCCCGCGTGCGCTGTCGTGATCGCCTGCACCAGGGACAGCCCGAGCCCCGCACCGCCGGACTCGCGGGTGCGCGAGGAGTCCCCGCGTGAGAACCGTTCGAAGGCCGTCGCCACCAGCTCGGGCGGCATGCCGGGGCCGTCGTCCTCGACGACCACCACCACGTGCCGGTCGTCCTCGGCGACGCGTGCGGTGACCTGCGTCCCGGGCGGGGTGTGCCGGCGGGCGTTGTTGAGCAGGTTCGTCACCACCTGGTGCAGCCGCTGCTCGTCGCCGGTGACCACGAGCGGCTCCTCGGGCAGCTCCATCACCCACCGGTGCCCGGGCCCGACGACCCGCGCGTCGCCGACCGTCTCCAGGACCAGCCTGGTCACGTCGACCTCGTCCCTGGCCAGCGGGCGGCCGGCGTCGAGACGGGCGAGCAGCAGCAGGTCCTCGACCAGGCTGGACATCCGCGTCGCCTCGGCCTCGACCTTGCCCATGGCGAGCTCGAGCTGGGCGGGGTCCGCCGGCCGGGTACGACGTGACAGCTCGGCGTACCCGTGGATGGTCGACAGCGGCGTGCGCAGCTCGTGGGAGGCGTCGGCGACGAACTGCCGGACCTGGAGCTCACTGCGGTGCCGCTCGTCGAGCGCCCGCTCGACGTGGGCGATCATCGTGTTCAGCGCGGACCCCACGGAGCCGACCTCGGTCCGCTCGTCGGTGAGACGGTCGGGGACCCGCACCGTGGTGCCGATCTCGCCGGTGGACAGCGGCAGCGTGCTGACCTCGTGGGCGGTGGCCGCGACGTCGCGCAGGGGGCGCAGCTGTCGGCGTACCAGCCAGCGGCCGGTGAGACCGGAGACCGCGATAGCGCCGAGGGCCACCACCATCGTCCAGGTCAGCAGCCGACCGATGGTGGCATCGATGTCCCGTGTGGACAGGCCCGCGACGACCGAGCCCGAGCCCACGCTCATGGCCTGGACGCGGTAGTCCCCGACCTCGGGAAGGGACACCGCATGGGTGCGCCCGTCCACGGGCACGCCGGCCAGCACGTTCAGCGAGGAGGCCGACAGCGAGCGGAACGTCCCGGCCTTGGTCAGCACGTTGCCGCGGCCGCTCGGCCCGGACCCGGCTCCCCCGAAGGCGGCCGTGAGCGTGCCGACACCCTGCCCGCGGGCCCGGCCGATGCGGGGCTCGTCGTCGCCGACATGGTCACCGTCACCGTCGACGTGGTCGTCGGGTGCGTTCGGCACGGCTCCGGTCGGGACGCCGGTCACGTAGTCGCGGACGGCCCGGTCGAGGGAGCCGGCCACGTCCGAGTCGAGCCGGTCGTTGAAGTAGGACCGCATCGCCACGGTGGTCGCTCCCGCGACCAGGACGGCCGCGAGGGCGACGAGCGTGACGACGATGGCCACCAGCCGCCCGGTCAGGGACGTGGGCAGCAGACGGCGGGTCACGACCGGCTCACTCGGCTGGCTTGAGGACGTACCCCGCGCCCCGCATGGTGTGGATCATCGGCGCCCGGCCGGCGTCCACCTTCTTGCGCAGGTAGGAGATGTAGAGCTCGACGACGTTCGCCTGCCCTCCGAAGTCGTAGTTCCACACCCGGTCGAGGATCTGCGGCTTGGAGAGCACCCGCCGAGGGTTGCGCATCAGGAAGCGCAGCAGCTCGAACTCGGTGGCGGTCAGATGGATCTCGTCGCCGTCCCGGAACACCTCGTGGCTGTCCTCGTCGAGGGTCAGGTCGCCGACGGTCAACCGGCTCGACTCGCGCCGGTCGGTGGCGCCGGACCGGCGCATCAGGGCGCGCAGCCGGGCGATGACCTCCTCCAGGCTGAACGGCTTGGTGACGTAGTCGTCGCCGCCGGCGGTGAGCCCCTGGACGCGGTCCTCGACGGAGTCCCGAGCGGTCAGGAACAGCACGGGCACGTCCGGGTGCTGGCTGCGCATCCGGCGCAGCACCTCCATCCCGTCGAAGTCCGGCAGCATGACGTCGAGCACCACCGCGTCCGGGCGGTCGTCCTTCACCGCGGCCACCGCCTTGCCGCCGGTGTGGGCGACCCGGGGCTCCCAGCCCTCGTAGCGGACGGCCATGCTGATCAGCTCGGCGATGTTGACCTCGTCGTCGACGACCAGGACCCGCAGCGGGGAGCCGTCGGGTCTGGTGAGCGCGGGGGCGGAGTTGGCGAGCGGCATGCGACCAGCATCGCCCATCCGGTCCTGGGGTTCCTGGCAGGCGGCTGTGCGCTGCCTGTGAGGGTCGTGGCGCTCGACGTCCCGCTCGGACCCCCGGTGCGGTGAGCCCTCAGGCGGTGGGTCGAACGGGTGCTTGGGCGGTGACCGAGAACTGGACGCCGCCGCCCTCGTCCACCCGGGCGTCGAGAACCTGGTCGGCGAGGGTCTGGGCGGCGGTCTCCTCGAGGAACACCCTGGCGCCGGCCTCGTCGAGCACCTCGTCGCCCGGCTCCGGGGCGGCAGTGGTCACGACGTGGATGGCGGGGGAGTCCGGGGCGTCCTGGCTGATCCGGATCCCGGTGGCGCGGCCGGCCTCCGGGGAGGTCTGGTCCTGGGACTGGTCGACGATGGCCTTGACGACAGTGCTGGCGTTCTCGGTCAGGGTGAGCACGAGGTGCCTCTCCTCTGGATCGCTGGCGTTCGGGCAGTGTGGTTCCGTCGTGCAGCCATCCACCCTGCCCAGTCCGGTCGCCGGCTTCAAGACGACGGCGGCTCCCGGGCGTGTCGGGCCGCGTCCGTAGACTGACGCGGTCATGTCGCAGCCGAGCCCGCAGGAGCCGCACCCCCCGCCTCGCCGGTCCGGTCGTCGGGGGCGTGGCCGGCCCGGCCGCGCTGGCGGTGCCCAGCAGCGGTCCCGCCGGCCGGCCCCCGAGGAGGTCGAGCGGCGCCGAGGGCTGGTGCCGCCGCTGCACTTCCCCGAGGAGCTGCCGGTCACGCAGCGGCGCGAGGACATCGCTGCGGCGATCCGTGACCACCAGGTCGTCGTCGTGGCCGGCGAGACGGGGTCCGGCAAGACCACCCAGCTGCCGAAGATCTGCCTGGCCCTGGGCCGGGGGAGCCAGGGGCTGATCGGTCACACCCAGCCTCGCCGGATCGCCGCCCGCAGCGTCGCCGAGCGGATAGCGGAGGAGGTCGGCCGGCCGCTGGGGGAGACGGTCGGCTACCAGGTCAGGTTCCGCGACCACTCCTCGCCCGACACCCTGGTCAAGCTCATGACCGACGGCATCCTGCTGGCCGAGCTCCAGCACGACCGGCTGCTGTCGGCCTACGACACGATCATCATCGACGAGGCCCACGAGCGCAGCCTCAACGTCGACTTCCTGCTGGGCTACCTCAAGCGGCTGCTGCCGCAGCGCCCGGACCTGAAGGTCGTGATCACCTCGGCGACGATCGACCCCGGCCGCTTCGCCGAGCACTTCGCCGACGCGCAGGGGCGTCCGGCGCCCGTGGTCGAGGTGTCCGGCCGCACCTACCCGGTCGAGGTGCGCTACCGGCCGCTGGTGGAGGCCGGGTACGAGGACGACGAGGGCGAGCCGGTCACCCGTGACCAGACCGAGGCCGTCCTCGAGGCCGTCCGCGAGCTGACCCGGGAGGGCCCCGGGGACATCCTGGTCTTCCTGCCCGGTGAGCGCGAGATCCGCGACACCGCCGACGTGCTGGAGCGACCGGGCACGGCGCCCGGCGCGGGGTTCGACGTGGTCCCGCTCTACGCCCGGCTCTCCTCCGCCGAGCAGCACCGGGTCTTCGAACGGCACTCGCGCCGCCGGGTCGTGCTGGCGACCAACGTCGCCGAGACGTCCCTGACCGTCCCCGGCATCAGGTACGTCGTGGACGCCGGGCTGGCACGAGTCTCGCGCTACTCCACCCGCACCAAGGTGCAGCGGCTGCCCATCGAGCCAGTCAGCCAGGCCTCGGCCAACCAGCGGGCCGGTCGCTGCGGCCGGGTGGAGGCGGGCATCTGCATCCGGCTCTACAGCGAGGAGGACTACGGCTCCCGGCCGGAGTTCACCGACCCGGAGATCCTCCGCACCAACCTGGCCTCGGTGATCTTGTCGATGACGGCTCTGGGCCTGGGTGACGTCGGCGCGTTCCCGTTCGTGGACCCCCCGGACCAGCGCAACGTGCGGGCGGGGGTCCAGCTGCTGGAGGAGCTCGGGGCGCTGGCCCCCGGCGGGCGGGGTGGCGGGCACCGGCTGACCCCGCTGGGTCGCCAGCTGGTCGCGCTGCCGGTCGACCCGCGGCTCGCCCGGATGGTCGTGGAGGCCGACCGGCGCGGCTGCCTGCGGGAGGTGCTGGTCGTCACCGCGGCGCTGTCGCTCCAGGACCCCCGTGAGCGGCCGGCGGAGCAGCGGCCCCGGGCCGACCAGCTGCACGCCCGGTTCAAGGACGAGTCGTCGGACTTCCTCACCTGGCTGAACCTCTGGCGCTACGTCCGCACGCAGCAGCGGGAGCTGAGCTCCAGCGCGTTCCGGCGGATGTGCCGTGCCGAGTTCCTCAACTACCTGCGGATCCGCGAGTGGCAGGAGCTGGAGTCACAGCTGCGGCAGGTGGCCAAGCAGCTCGACCTGACGGTGGGCGGCCGGCTCGCCGGGGAGTCCGCGGGCCCGGGCGCGGCGCCGCCCGAGGTGGACGCCGACGGCATCCATCAGGCCCTGCTGGCGGGCCTGCTCTCGCACGTGGGGCTGCGCGACCCGGAGCGCCGCGACTACCTCGGTGCGCGCAACACCCGGTTCTCCATCTTCCCGGGGTCCGGGCTGTTCCGGAAGCAGCCGCAGCTGGTGATGTCGGCGGAGCTGGTGGAGACGAGCCGGCTGTACGCGCGCGTCAACGCCGCCATCCGGCCGGAGTGGGCCGAGGAGCTCGGCGCCCACCTGGTCAAGCGGACCTATGCCGAGCCGCACTGGTCGAGGAAGCGGGCGGCGGTGATGGCGCGGGAGCGGGTCACCCTCTACGGGGTGCCGCTGGTCGCCGACCGGCTGGTGTCCTACGGCCGGGTGGACCGCGCGCTGAGCCGGGAGCTGTTCATCCGGCACGCCCTGGTCTACGGCGAGTGGGCGTCCCGGCAGCCGTTCCTCGAGCGGAACCGTCGCCTGCTGGCGGAGGCCGAGGAGCTCGAGCACCGGGCCCGGCGACGCGACATCGTCGTGGACGAGCACACCCTGTTCGACTTCTACGACGCGCGGGTCGGCGAGGAGGTGGTCTCCGGCGCCCACTTCGACTCCTGGTGGAAGCTCGCCCGGCGGGAGGACCCGGACCTGCTCACCTTCGACCCGGCGATGCTGGTCAACGACGCCGCGGCCGGCGTGACGGCCGAGGCCTTCCCCGACCGGTGGCAGGAGGGCGAGCTGTCGCTCCCGCTGGGCTACGAGTTCGAGCCGGGCTCGGCCTCCGACGGCGTGACGGTCGACGTCCCGGTGGCGCTGCTCAACCAGGTCGACCCAAAGCCGTTCACCTGGCAGGTGCCCGGCCTCCGCGAGGAGCTGGTCGTCGCGCTGCTGCGCTCGCTGCCCAAGCAGCTGCGGGTCAGCTTCGTGCCGGCGCCGGACGTGGCGCGCGGCTTCCTCGCGTCGGTCTCGCCCGGTCAGGAGCCCTTGCTCGACGCCTTGGAGCGCTACCTACGGGCTCGGACCGGGGTCGTGGTGCCGCGTGAGGCCTGGGACCGGGCCAAGGTCCCCGACCACCTGCGTCCGACGTTCCGCGTCGTCGGTGACGACGGCGCCACCGTCGGCCAGGGCAAGGACCTCGACGCGCTGAAGGCGCCGCTGCGTCCCCGGTTCGCGGACGCGATGGCGGAGGCGGCCTCCGCCTCCGGGCTCGACGTCTCCGGGTGCACGCAGTGGCGGTTCGGCTCGCTGGAGCGGGTCTTCACCCGCAGCCGAGCCGGGCACGACGTCCGCGGCTACCCGGCGCTGGTCGACGAGGGCAGCACGGTCGGTGTCCGGGTGCTCGGCTCCGAGGCCGAGCAGGACGCCTCCCACCGCCGCGGGCTGCGCCGGCTGCTGCTGCTGCGGCTGCCCTCCCCGGCCAAGCGGCTCTCCGACGAGCTCTCGAACGCCGACAAGCTGGCACTGGCCGGTGCGCCCTACCCGTCGGTGGCCGCGTTGCTCGAGGACTGCGTGGCAGCCGCAGCCGACACCCTCGTCGACCGACACGGTCTGGTGTGGGACGAGGCGGGGTTCGAGGTGCTCGTGGAGCGGTCCCGCGCGGACCTCGTCGCGGCCACGCGCTCGGTGCTGACGGACGTGGTGACCGTCCTGGCCCGGTGGCGCGAGGTCGACCGGCTGCTGTCCGGGCCGGCCGACCTGACGGTGCTGGCGGCGTTGAGCGACATGCGCGCCCAGGTGGGCCGGCTGGTGTTCCGGGGGTTCGTCTCCGACGTCGGGGCACAGCAGCTGCGGCGTCTGCCGACGTACCTCGCCGCCGTGAGGACGCGACGGGAACGGCTCGCGAGCCAGGTCGGCCGGGACCGGCAGCTGCTGGACCTGGTGGCCGGCCCCCAGGAGGCCTACCTGCACCGGGTCGCGGCCCTGCAGGACGGTCGCCCACCGAGTGCCGGGCTGGTCGCGGTCCGCTGGATGCTCGAGGAGTACCGCGTCTCGCTGTGGGACCAGGCCCGGGGCACGGCCTACCGGGTCTCCGACACCCGGATCCGCAAGGCGCTGGACGCGCTCTGACGAGGTGGCCGGCGAGTCACAGCGGGTGATGGGCGCGGGCGGCCTCGACGACCTCGTCGAACACGGCGCGGTCCAGGGCGGCTCCCTCACGACGGACCTCGGTCTCCGGCAGCCGTAGCAGCCGGTCGAGCCGGACCTCGCTGGGTCGTCGTTCGTGGTCCCAGCCACCGCTGCCGACGTCCATCCAGAACCGTCCCCACCGTGCCTCGTCCTCGGCGTCGCGGTCGTGGTCCTTGCTGGTCAGCTGCAACCCGAGCAGCAGGCCGCCGTCGCGACCGATGACGAGGACCGGGCGGTCCTTGCCGCGCTCCGGGTCGTCGTCGTAGGGCACCCAGGCCCAGACCACCTCGCCGGGGTCGGGCAGTCCGTCCGGGTTCGGGGAGTACGACGTGCTCACCCGCCTATCGTGCCCGACGCGCGCCTCGGCCGGGCACGGGGTCGTCGCCGCTCAGTCGGTGGGGGGGCGTCGCAGCGCCTTGGTCTGGCTGCGACGTGACTTGCCCGCCAGCCGGCGCTCCTTCGACCCACGGGTGGGACGGGTGGCCCGGCGCTGCGGTGGGGGCGGCGCGCTGGCGCGGTGCAGCACCTCGGCGAGACGGGCCCGGGCGGCCTCCCGGTTGCGGTGCTGCGAGCGGTACTCGGAGGCGACGAGGCGGAGCTCCCCGGCCACCAGCCGGTGCCCGAGCCGGGTCAGCAGCCGGGCACGGACCGGTGCCGGCAGCGACGGCGACCCGGCGACGTCGAAGACCAGCTCGACCCTGGTGGCGGTGGTGTTGACCGACTGCCCGCCCGGCCCGCCCGATCGGCTGAAGCGCCACACCAGCTCGCCGGCCGGGATCTCGACGCCGCGGAACGTCACCGAGCCGGGCACGGTCGACGTCACGAGAGCTCCCCGTCAGTCATCAGCGAGCCGGCCCCGGGTGCGGGCAGGGCGAGGGCGCACTGGTGCGAGTAGGTGCGCCGGACCGGGAGCGCCTCACGGCGCGTGGCCGCTCGTAGCGGCTTCATGTGGGACCCGGGGCTGCCGCGGCCCGGCGCGAGCCCAACTGTACAAGGCGGACGCACGCACGTCATCTGGACCGGGGGGATCAGGCGAGCCCGCCCTCCAGCTCGAGGGCCGCGGCGCCCTCCAGCTGCTCGGCCATCGTCATCAGGCGGGAGGCCGAGAGGTCGGAGTCGTGCGCGGTGCGGGCGTGGCTGGTGCCGACCCGCGCGCGGCCGGCGGCGACGACCCGAGCGAAGGCGGCGGCGCGGTAGAGCGTGTCGGCGAAGTCCCCACGCACGACCCCGCGCAGCACCTCGTCGGCCAGCGCCCGGACCTCGTCGGGCCCCGGCGGGTCCACGACCCCGGCGACCACCTCGTGGACCGGGGTGTGCGCCCGGCCGGCGTCGAACTCGCGGGCCGCCGCCAGCGGGTCCGCGTGGACCCAGGCCCGCAGCAGGTACAGCCGCCACAGGCAGCCCGCCAGCGAGTCCGCCGGGGACCCGGACCACAGGTCGGCGAGCGTGTCCAGTCCCTCGGTCTCGGCCAGTCGGACCACGCGGGCGACCACCGACTCGTCGCTGACGCCGTGGGCCCCCCGGACGAGCAGGGTCGCGCACCGGTCCGCCGCCTCGCTGCGGGCAGCCGGGTCGACGTCGCCGGCGACCGCCTCGAAGCGGGCTGCTCCCGGTAGCGTCGGTCGGCGGTGCCGCGGGACGGAGGACTCGCTCATCGCGCTCAGCGTACGACGGGGCGCGTGGGTCGGGACCGGGGTGGCGGGTGGGTCAGGACCGGGGCGGCGGGAGCGCGTCCGTGGCCTGGACGACGTCGAGCCCGGTGACCTGGAGGAGGTCGACCACGATCGAGCGGATCTGAGCCAGCACGACGTCGGCTGACAGGTCGGGGACCCGGTCGAGCCTGGCGGTGCCCTCGCCGATGCTCAGCAGGGACCGCCGGGCGTCGTCCGCGATGACGTCGGCGGCGGTGTCGCGGGCCAGCTCGTCGGCGATCTCGTCGGCGGCGTCCGCCAGGTCCTGGCAGAGCAGGATGTACGGCGGGGGGAACGTCTCGTGGTGGTAGTTGGACACCGCGACCCGCCGCACCAGCACCCGGGTGTTGCGCATCGCCCGGTCGAGCGGCTCGACGAGGTCGGTCATCGCCCGCACCCGCCCCGAGTGCCGGCGCCGGAACGGTGACGAGGCGAGCACGGACAGTCCTTCGTCCGCGGCGTCCTGCAGCTCGCGGATCAGCCGGTCGGTGCTGCGGGCGTCAGCCAGCACCGCCATCGCCCGCTCCACGTCGCCGTCGGTCGCGCTGCTCGCGCCCTCCCGCAGCAGGTCGGCGATCCGGCGCACCACCAGGGCCGCCTGCTGCCGGGGGCGCATGAGCGGGGCCCGCGGGACGATCGTGGCTGCCAGCAGCGCGACGCCTCCGCCGATCACCGCGTCGAGCCAGCGGGTGAACGCGTACCCGGGGGTCGCGATCAGCGTGACCACGACGATGGCCTGCACTGCCGCCTGCGTGACGAACAGCGTGCCTCCGTTCAGCAGCAGGGCCACGGTCATCGCCAGGCCCACGACCACGCTGATCTGCCACGGGCCGGTGCCGATGAGCAGCAGCAGCACGTCGGCCAGGAACACGCCGACCGCCACGCCGACGGTCAGCTCCCCGACCCGCCGCAGCCGCTGGCCGTAGGAGGTGCCGAGGCAGATCACGGCGACGATCGGTGCGAAGAACGGCCTGGGGTGGCCGACGAGGTCGTGGGCGACGTACCACGCCGTTCCCGCCGCCACCGACGCCTGGCCGACGTGCCAGGCCTTGGAGCGCAGCCGGGCGACCCGGCCCGCGAGCGAGCCGCGTCCCCGGGCCCAGGCCCGGCCGACCGCCGGGGTGGGCGTCCTCACCTGACCGGGCCGACTCTCAGCCGAGCTTCGCCGCGGCCCTGGTCAGCGCGGCGACCATGGGCTCCTGACCGGCCTCGTAGTTGTAGTCCTGGCCGACGGCCACCATCGTCAGCATGGCGATGCGAGTGCCCGACAGCACCATCCCCTGCGCGTCGAAGTAGCCGTCGTCGGGGCTGCCGGGGACCGGTCCGTAGGACAGCAGGTACCAGCCGGCCTTGCCGTCGGAGACCGGCACCGGCTCCAGGTCGCCGACCTCCGCGCGGGCGTAGCCGTCGAGCCGCTCCGCGCAGCGCGTCCGCCAGGACTCCAGCACGGAGTACGCGCGTCGGGCGGTCTGCTCGTCGGGGAAGCTCGCCACCACCTCGCCCGCGGCGTTCTCGTCGTCGTCCCCGCCGCTGGAGCCGGGGGCCGGGACGAACCGCCGAAGCACCGCCCGCTCGGCCCCGGCGGTGGTGATGGGGAACCGCTGGCAGGTGGCGAACGACCCGGCGGGGCTCGCCGGCGCGGTGGAGTCGGTCCGCCACCGCCATTCGTCGTTGAAGCCGGGCAGCTCGTCGGCGGTGAGCAACCGGCCGCGCAACCCGGACGGCGACGGACCCGACGTCGCCGTCGTGGGGTCGCCTGCGGAGGCGGTCGCCGTCGCCGAGGCGGACGTCGTCGCGCCGCGGTCGGCGTCGCCGCCGCACCCGGCGACGACGAGACCGAGGGTGAGGCCTAGTGCGAGCGGGGCGAGCTGGCGTGCGGGGGCACGGCGGGCCATGGTGGTCCTCACTGTCCGGGGGTGCCCCCAGGGTAGGGTCGCGGCCGTCGTGCCGCCCTCACTTCAGGACGCGTGTCCCGCTACGGTGGCCGTGCCGTCGTGCCGCGCCGCGGGGCGGGCGCGACGCGGTGGTCGAGGACCGTGCCCGTCGGGTGCGACACAGGAGGTCAGGTGCAGGCACGGCGTGGCAGGTCGGCGCGTCCGCGCGCGCGTTCGGGTGCGCTCACGGCGTGGGTCGCGGCGCTCGCGCTGACCGCTGCGTGCACCGGCGCGGGCGACCTCGCCCCGTCCCCGTCCCCGTCGCCGTCCGCGAGCGGTGGCGCGTCGACGACGGCCGCGACCGGTCCCGTCACGCTGCGGTTCTCGGTGTACGGCGACCGGCCGGTGGTCTCGGCCTACCGGGCGCTGGCCCAGGCCTACCGCGAGCAGCACCCCGAGGTGACCGTGCGCGTGGAGGCGGTGCCGGACGCCCTCTCGCAGCAGGGACGGCTCGACCGGCAGTTCGCCGGTGACGAGGGCCCCGACGTCTTCCTCGCCGACAGCATCTCGCTGCCCGAGCTGGTGGGGCAGGGCCTGGTCCGGCCGGTGGACCGGCTGCTGGAGGACCGCGGCGTCCAGTTCGGCGACCGCTACCAGCGACTGGGGCTGGAGGCGTTCGCGGCCGAGTCGGCGCTCCAGTGCATGCCGAGCAGCGTCTCCCCGCAGGTGGTCTTCTACAACAAGCGGTTGCTGATCCCCTCGGCGCTGGTCCAGCCGGGCGAGGAGGCCCCGACGCCGGAGACGGGCTGGACCTGGGAGCAGTTCGTCCAGGCGGCCCGGGTGATGTCGCAGGACGACGTCAAGGGCGTGTACCTCGCGCCGCTGCTGACCACCCTCACGCCGCTGCTGCGGTCGGCGGGTTCGGACGTCGTCGACGACCCGCAGCAGCCGAGCACGCTGACCCTCGCGGACCCGGACTCGCGGGAGGCCCTCGAGCTGATCCTCGACCTGGCGCGGGACCGCCGGGTCAACCTCACCCCCGCTGAGATCGAGCGGCAGGACCCGGTGACGCGGTTCGAGCGAGGCAGGCTCGGCATGTTCGTCGGCACCCGCGCGCTGGTGCCCCGGCTGCGGGAGGACCCCGCGCTCCGGTTCGACGTGTTCCCGCTGCCCAGCCTCGGGCGCTTCCGGACCACCGCCGAGGTCACCGGCTACTGCATCAACGACAGCTCCGAGGTGGTCGACGCCGCGGCGGACTTCATCGCCTTCGCGAGCAGCGACGAGGGAGCCGAGATCACGGCTCGGTCGGGTGGGGTGGTCCCGGCGAACCTCGCGGCGCTGCAGTCACCCGCGTTCGTGCAGCCGAGTCAGTTCCCCCGCAACGTCGACGTCTTCACGACCGTCATCCGCCGCTCCGAGCCGATGCCGAACCCACCGGGCTGGAGCGACGTCGTCAGCCAGACGGCGCCGCTGCTGCAGCAGCTGTTCTACGCGCCGCTGGTGGACCTGGACTCACTGCTGAGCCGCATCGACGCGCTGTCGACGGGGTTGCTGGCGGGGCCGACCCCGACGCCCGCGAGCCCCGACCCCACGGCGACGCCGGAGTCCTGAGGGCTGGTCAGTCGGCCGAGGCTGGTCCGGGGTCGTCGGCGGGGTCGTCAGCGGGGTCGTCAGCCGGGTCGTCGGCGGGGTCGTCGGGTGGGGCGGGGACGAGGATGGCATCGGCCAGGAGGTGGCTGGTGAGCTCCACCTGCCACGGGCGGGAGCCGAGCTCGCGCAGCCGCCGGGCCACCGCCTCCACGAGGTCGCCGCTGTCCGCGGAGGGCGGCTCCCACAGCAGCCGGCGGACGTGGTCGGGCATGAGCAGGTTCTCGACGGGCAGGTGGTGCTCGTCGGCGACCCGCTTCAGCTCCTGCCGACCCTTGGCGAGCCGGGCGGCCGCAGCCGGGTCCCGGTCCGCCCAGGTGCGTGGCGGCGGCGGCCCGTCGTAGCGCTGCGCCAGGGGTGGCAGGTCGCTCTCGGCCATGCCGCGGACCGTCTCGATCGCCTCGACCCACCGCTCGGCGTAGCGCTCGGCACCGCGGCCCCGGAAGCCCCGGAGTCCCACCAGGGACCGCTTGTCGCGCGGCATGGCACCGGCCGCCTCGACGATCGCGGAGTCGGGAATGACCCGGCCGGGCGTGACGTCGCGTCGCGAGGCGATCTCGTCGCGCGTCTGCCAGAGCTGCCGGATCGCCGCCAGGCCACGACGTCCCCGAACCCGGTGCGACCCGGAGGTGCGCCGCCAGCGGTCGGGTCGAGGCCCGGGCGGGGCCGCGGTGACCAGGTGCGCGAACTCCTGGCGGGCCCACTCCGCCTTCCCGGCCGCCTCCAGCTCGGCGCCGAGCGCCGCGCGCAGCTCGACGAGGGCCTCGACGTCGAGGGCGGCGTACTCCAGCCAGGGCAGCGGCAGCGGCCTGGTCGACCAGTCCACCGCCGAGTGCTCCTTGCGCAGGCTGCGGCCCAGGACCGTCTCGACGAGCGTGGCCAGCCCGACCCGGGGGTAGCCCAGCAGCCGCCCGGCCAGCTCGGTGTCGAACAGCGTGGTGGGGCGCAGGCCGACCTCGGCCAGGCACGGCAGGTCCTGGGTGGCGGCGTGCAGGATCCACTCGGCGTCACCGAGGGCGCGGCCCAGCACGGTCAGGTCGCCGAAGGCGATCGGGTCCACCAGTGCCGTGCCGGAGCCCTCACGACGCAGCTGCACGAGGTAGGCGCGCGCGGAGTAGCGGTAGCCCGAGGCGCGCTCGGCGTCGATGGCGACCGGCCCGGCCCCGGCCGCGAAGCGAGCCACGGTCTCAGCGAGCGCGGTCTCGGTGTCCACGACCGGCGGCAGCCCGTCGCGAAGCTCGAGCAGCGGTGCCGGGGCGCTGTCTGGTGGGACGTCCCCCGCACCTGCGGGGCCCTCGGGCTCCGCAGGGCCTCCCGTGCCCTGAGGCGCCGCGTCGTCCGGTCCCGTCATCGGCCGCGGCCGCGCTGTCCGCGGCGACTCGGCAGCGGGGCGACCCCGTCCGGGACCGGCGGCAGGCCGGCGGCGGTGCACAGCAGCTCCCCCCACGCCTCGGTGTGGGGGCCGAGGTCGACGGCGCCGGAGTCGGGCGTGGGCACCGGGGTCCAGGACGCCCGGATCTCCAGCTGCGCACTGGGGATCTCCTCCGACATGGATCCGAAGCTCTCCGAGGAGACCTTGGTGACGGTGCCGGACGGGGCGCGGTAGGTCGCGAGGTGCGCGTCGAGCGCCTCGACCAGCCAGGACCAGCCCACCTCGGCCAGCATCGGGTCGTTGGCCATCTCCGGGTCGATCTCGGCGCGCGCGTAGGCCACGCAGCGGAACGTGCCCTCCCAGGTGTCGTTGCCCGCCGGATCGTGCAGCAGGACGATGCGGCCGGTGCCGACGTCGTCACCGTCGACGGTGACGTCGGCCGAGAGGGCGGAGGCGTAGGGCGCGATCCGCTGCGGCGCCGGCATCTCCTCGCAGAACACCTCCGGGCGCAGCCGGGCAGCGCGCAGCTGTTCCACGGCGGCCCGGAACGCCTCCGGCTGCTCAGAGGGGTCCACACGAGGCTCATGACGTGCGGGCATGTGGTCACAGTAGGCGCGAAACCCGGTGCCCGCCGTCCGACACGCCTTCTGACCTGGGAGGATCGGCGAGTGCCCGCTGCCACCCCGACCGACCCCACGCCCCCGACCGACCCGCCCCGGTCCCCGACTCACGACTCTGCGCTGCTGCGCGCGGCTCGGGGCGAGCCGGTCCCGCACACCCCGGTGTGGTTCATGCGCCAGGCCGGCCGGTCGCTGCCGGAGTACCGCAGCGTGCGCGAGGGGGTGGCGATGCTGGAGTCCTGCATGCGGCCCGACCTCGTCGTCGAGATCACTCTGCAGCCGGTGCGCCGCTACGGGGTGGACGCCGCGATCCTGTTCAGCGACATCGTGCTGCCGCTCAAGGCGGTGGGGGTGGACCTGGACATCGTGCCGGGCGTCGGTCCGGTGGTGGCCTCCCCGGTCGAGACGCTCGCGGACGTGGCGGCCATCCCCGACCTGACGGCCGAGCACGTGTGGTTCGTCACCGAGTCCGTGCGGACCCTGGTGGGGGAGCTCGGGGCCACTCCGCTGATCGGCTTCTGCGGGGCCCCGTTCACGGTCGCCTCGTACCTCGTCGAGGGCGGGCCGTCGAAGGAGCACGCCCGCACCAAGGCGATGATGTACGGCGCTCCGGAGGTCTGGGACGCGCTGATGCGCAAGATCGCCGGTATCTCCGCGGCCTATCTCGCCGTGCAGGTCGCTGCGGGAGCATCAGCGGTGCAGCTGTTCGACTCCTGGGCGGGGGCCACCTGCCCGCGCGACTACCGGCGCCACGTGATGCCCTACTCCGCCGAGGTGCTCGCGGCGGCCGGGACGCTGGGCGTCCCGCGCATCCATTTCGGCGTCGGCACCGGCGAGCTGCTGGGTCTGATGGGGGAGGCCGGCGCCGACGTGGTCGGGGTGGACTGGCGGGTGCCCCTGGCCGACGGGATCGTCCGCGCGGGCGGTCGCGCCGTGCAGGGCAACCTCGACCCGTCGCTGGTGTTCGCGCCGACCGAGGTGATGCTGGCTCGGGCGACGGAGGTGGTGGACGCCGGTCGGGCCGCGCGGGGACACATCTTCAACCTCGGTCACGGGGTGCTCCCGTCCACCGACCCCGACCAGCTCGCCCGGCTGACCGACCATGTGCACTCCCTGCCGGTCGGCGACGGGTCACTGACCCGCGGGTGAGACGGGCTCGACCGCGGCCGGGCGACGTCGCCGCAGCAGTCTGCGCAGCGCGAGCGCGATCGGCACGCCGACCGCCAGCGCCACCAGCGAGAGGGGCACCGCCGCGCCGAGCACGGTCAGGGTGACGAGAGCGATCGCCACCAGGGCGTGCCAGCCGCCGCGCAGGCCGGTGAGGAAGCCGGCGTCGTCCAGCGGCCCCGAGGCCACCTGCGTGTCCGGGGCGGAGACCTCGACGGTCAGCGTGGACATCGAGGACTGGTCGGCGAGGTAGGCCTGCTGCGCCTCGAGGGACCGCAGCTCGGACTGGCGCTGGGTGATCTGGGACTCGACCCGGAGCAGGTCGCGGACGTCGGTGGCCGTCCGCTGGAACCGCTGCAGCCGGTCCAGGCTGTTGCGCAGCGTCTCCACGCGCTCCGCCACGTCGATGACCTGGGTGGTCACGTCTCGCTGGGACTCGGTGGAGGACTCCAGCCTCCCGAGCCGCTCGATAGCGGTCCGGACCTCCTCGAACCGCTCCACCGGCACCCGGAGCACCAGCCTCGACTGCTGCACCCGGCCGTCCTCGTCGTTGCTGGACCTGGCCGAGTCGACGGTCCCGCCGGCCTCGGCCAGCAGGTTCCGGACCTCGGACTGGACCTGAGCGACCTTCGCGCTCACGAGCAGGATCCGGCCCGTCTTGACGACCGCCGTGATCCGCACCTGCGTCGGCGGCGAGGTCGCCGCGATCTCGCGGCCACTCGTCGGCGCCGCCGCCACGGCGGCCACGTCGGCAGCGCCCGAGGCCCCGGCCGACGACCGGCCCTGGTCCGAGCCGCTGCTGCAGGCGCTGAACGCCAGCAGCGCGACGCCGACGGCGACAGCGCCGCCCGCGCGCCGGCGACGGCTCCGGCCGTCCCGCTCCACCCGCCCCTGGTGCCCCCGGTGCCCCTGGTGCTCGGACATGCTGACTCCGTTCCCTCGCGGCGCGGTGAGCGCCTGGCCGTCGGGGGTTCGACGCGCGCGGGGCCGGTCCGGTTCCCTGTTCGCCGCCGTTGACCTGGCGGCGCCGGCCGGGACCGGGTCACGGACCCGCGGACCGCTTTGGGAACCTGGGTGCCGTGACGACCGACCAGTTCCTCGCGCCCGCACCGCCGCTGGTCGCCGTGGTCGGCGGCGGGATCGCCGGGCTGGCGGCGGCGGCGGCGCTGCGGCGGACCGCGCCGGACCTCGGCGTGGTCGTGCTGGAGGGGTCCGACCGCGTCGGAGGCAAGCTGGCCCTGGCCGAGGTCGGTGGCCTCAGCCTCGACGTGGGGGCCGAGTCGATGTTGAACCGTCGGCCCGAGGGGGTCGCGCTGGTCCGGGCCGCCGGGCTGGCCGACCGGCTGGTGCATCCCGTCACCGCGGCGGCGGGACTGTGGACCCGCGGTCGGATGCGGACGATGCCCCGCACGCTGATGGGGGTGCCCGGCGACACTCGGGCGCTCGCCGAGAGCGGGACCCTCTCGCCGGCGGGGGTCGCCCGGGTCGCGCTGGAGCCGCGGCTGGTCGCCACCCGGCTCGACGACCGGGACGTGTCGGTGGGCTGGCTGGTGGAGGAGCGGTTCGGGCGCGAGGTCGTCGACCGACTGGTCGAGCCGCTGCTGGGCGGGGTGTACGCCGGCCATGCGCGCGAGCTCTCCGCGAGGGCGACGGTCCCGCAGGTGGTGGCGCTCCTGGAGCGGGACCGGTCGATGATGCGGGCGGCCGCCGCGTCGCTGGCCGAGGCCTCCGACGTGCCGGTCTTCGCGGGCGTGGTCGGAGGACTGGGACGGTTGCCCGAGGCCGTCATCGCCGCGGCCGCGCTCGACGTGCGCGCCGGTGCACCGGTGCGCCGGCTGACCCGTGCGGCTGGTGGTGGCTGGGACCTCGAGGTCGGCTCCGCGGCGGCGCCCTGGTTGCTGCACGCCGACGCGGTGGTGCTGGCGGCTCCGGCGGCTCCCGCCTCCCGGCTGCTGGCGGAGGCGGCCCCGGCCGCGGCGGCGGAGCTCAGCCGGGTCGAGTACGCCTCGCTGGCGGTGGTGACGATGGCGTTCCGGGCCCGCGACCTGCCGGCCACCACAGGATCGGGCTTCCTGGTGCCGCCGGTCGAGGGCCGCACGGTGAAGGCGGTGACATACTCGTTCGCGAAGTGGGGCTGGGTCCGTGCGGCCGGTGCCGGGACGGTCGACGACGACGTGCTGGTGCTGCGCTGCTCGATCGGCCGGCACCGCGAGCGGGAGACCCTGCAGCGCGGCGACGAGGAGCTCGTGCAGCTGGCGCTGGAGGACCTCGCCGACGCGATCGGGTTGTCGGTACGCCCCGTGGACGCCCACGTGCAGCGCTGGGGCGGGGCGCTGCCGCAGTACGCCGTCGGGCACGCCGACCTGGTCGCGCGGGTCAGGGCCGCGGTGGCCGCGGTCCCCGGTCTGGCCGTGTGCGGCGCGGCGTACGACGGCGTGGGGATCCCGGCGTGCGTGGCCGGTGCGGAGCTGGCCGCCACCCAGGTCGTCGCCGGCTTGGCGCGGTTGGGAGGATGAGGCCATGACGGAGACGGCGAAGCGGCCCCAGCAGGGCAAGTCCGCCCGGGAGCTCAACGACACCATCCGCTACACGATGTGGTCGGTGTTCTCGCTGCGGGAGGTGCTGGCCGAGGCCGACCGCGAGGCGGAGTCCGGTGAGGTCGAGAAGCTGTTCGAGGAGCTGGGGGCCGCCGACGTCACCGTGCGCGGCCTCTACGACATCGCAGGTCTGCGCGCCGACGCCGACGTCATGGTGTGGTGGCACGCCGCGACCGCCGACGAGCTCCAGGACGCCTACCACCGCTTCCGGCGCACCCGGTTCGGCGGCAGGCTGGACCCGGTGTGGTCCCAGATGGCGCTGCACCGGCCGGCCGAGTTCAACAAGAGCCACGTCCCTGCGTTCCTGGCCGACGAGGACCCGAAGGCCTACGTCTGCGTCTACCCGTTCGTCCGCTCCTACGAGTGGTACCTGCTGGAGGACGCCGAGCGGCGCCGGATGCTCGCCGAGCACGGGATGATGGCTCGGGGCTACCCCGACGTGCGCGCCAACACCGTGGCCTCCTTCGCCCTCGGCGACTACGAGTGGCTGCTGGCCTTCGAGGCCGACGAGCTGCACCGCATCGTCGACCTGATGCGGCACCTGCGGGCCTCGGACGCGCGTCGGCACGTGCGCGAGGAAGTACCGTTCTACACCGGCCGTCGCCGGACGCCGCGCCAGCTCGTCTTCGACCTCCCCTAGGACCACCGTGCCCCTGCTGATGTGCGACCTCGACGACACGCTGGTCGAGCGGGCACCGGTGTTCAGGGCCTGGGCCGAGAAGTTCGTCGCCGACCGCGGCCTGGAGCCCGAGGTGGTGTCCTGGCTGGTCGAGCAGGACCGCGGCGGTCACCGGTCGCGGACGGAGCTGCACGACGAGCTGGTGGCCCGGCTGGGCTACGACGCGAGCGTCGAGGAGTTCGTCGAGCGCCAGGAGGTCGAGGTCGGTGGCTGCTACCGCCTCGCCCCCGGGGTGCGCTCCTGCCTGGAGGCGGCCCGCCGGGCCGGCTGGTCACTGGCGGTCGTGACCAACGGCCCGGTGCGTCAGCAGACCAGGAAGATCGAGGCGACCGGCCTGGACCGCCTCGCCGCGGCGGTGTGCATCTCCGAGGAGGTCGGCCACCCCAAGCCGCACGCCGCCATGTTCGAGGCGGCCGCGTCCCGCGCGGGCGCCACGCTGGTCGGCGCCTGGATGCTGGGGGACAACCTCGACGCCGACATCGCCGGCGCCCGGGGCGTGGGGGTACGCAGCGTCTGGGTGCGGAACCCGCACGAGTGGCTGACGTTCACCTCCGGCACTGCCCCCGACCTGGTCGCCGACGACCTCGAGAGCGCCGTCGCGATGGTGCTGCGGGCGACGGCCTGACCGGACCGAACGGCTACTCGGCGGTCGAGGGACGCACCGGCTCCAGCACCATGGACACGGAGTTGATGCAGTACCGCTGGCCGGTCGGCGTGCCGTAGCCGTCGTCGAAGACGTGGCCGAGGTGCGACCCGCAGGTGGAGCAGCGCACCTCGACGCGCTTCATGCCCAGCGAGGTGTCCTCGATGTACTCGACCCGGTCCTCGGCGAGCGGCGCGTAGAACGAGGGCCAGCCGCAGTGGGAGTCGAACTTCGTCGCGGAGCGGAACAGCTCGGCCGAGCAGGCGCGGCACCGGTAGACGCCCTCGGTCTTGGTGTCGGTGTACTCGCCCGTGAACGCCCGCTCGGTCCCCGCCCGCCGGAGCACGGCGTACTCCTCGGCGCTCAGCTGCTCACGCCACTGCACGTCACTCTTCTCGACCTGGTAGCCCATGCCGGCCAGGATACGGACCCGCTGGTGGCGCGCCGCCGTCGTGGCAGGCGCCGGCCCACCGCTCGGGCGCGGGCGACTATGGTCGGGGCATGGCCACCCCCGCGACCGAGGTCGACGCGGCCGGGCGCGCGGTCCGGGTCAGCAGCCCCGACCGGGTGATCTTCGAGGCCACGGCGACCACGCCGGAGGTCACCAAGCTCGCGGTGGTCGAGTACTACCTGGCTGTCGGCGACGGCGTCCTGCGGGCGCTGCGCGAGCGCCCGACCGCCCTGGAGCGCTGGCCCAAGGGGGTCCACGAGGGCATCGTGCTCGCCACCCGTGCCGGCGAGCAGTCCGACGCGTTCTACCAGAAGCGCGTGCCCCGCGGCGCTCCGCCGTACGTCGAGACCGCGGCGATCACCTTCCCCTCCGGCCGCACCGCCGAGGAGGTGTGTCCCACCGAGCTCGCGACCGTCGCGTGGGCGGCCCAGATGGGGACGCTGACGTTCCACCCCTGGCCGGTGCGCCGTGTCGCCCCCGACCATCCCGACGAGCTCCGCATCGACCTCGACCCGCACGGCACCACCGGGTTCGCGGATGCGGTGCGCGTCGCCGGCCATGTCCGTGAGCTGCTCGGCGAGCTAGGGCTGCGCGGCTTCCCCAAGACATCGGGCAACCGCGGAGTGCACGTCTACGTCCGCGTGGAGCCGCGCTGGGACTTCGTCGACGTCCGGCACGCCGCCATCGCGCTCGGACGGGAGCTCGAGCGTCGTACCCCGCTGGTGACCACGAGCTGGTGGAAGGAGGAGCGCGGCGACCGGATCTTCGTCGACTACAACCAGAACGCCCGGGACCGGACCATCGCCTCCGCCTACAGCCTGCGCCCGCTGGCGGGTGCGCCGGTCAGCACCCCCATGGAGTGGGACGAGCTCGCCGAGGTCGAGGACCCCGCAGGCTTCAACCTGTTCACGGTGCCGCAGCGGTTCGCCGACCGGGGCGACGTGCACGCCGACATCGACGCGGGCGCCGGTGACCTGACACCGCTGCTGGAGCTGTTCGAGGAGCAGGGCCGGCACGGGCTCGGCGAGCTCAGCTACCCGCCGGACTACCCCAAGATGCCCGGCGAGCCGCCGCGGGTGCAGCCGAGCCGGAAGGTCGCGGCGCACTGGCCGGAGGCCGACTGAACCCGGCAGTTGGACCAGGCAGTCGAGACCAGCAGTCGAGACCCGGCAGTCGAGAGCGGGCATGGGGCCGCGGAGGTCGGGCACCACCCCCGTCTGGACGGCAGCGGGTCGTGGGACCAAGGAGGCACATCGTGCGTATCGTCGTGACCGGCGCCAGCGGCAACGTCGGCTCCGCGCTGCTGCGGAGGCTGGTCGGCGACGGGGACCACGACGTCGTCGGTCTGGTCCGCCGCGTCCCGGACGGCGGGGCGCCGTTCGGCTCGGTCCGGTGGCACTCGGTCGACCTGACCGCCCCCGGCGCGGCCGCACCGCTGACCACGGCGGTCGCCGGCGCGGACGCGGTCGTGCACCTGGCGTGGGGGTTCCAGCCGTCGCACGATCCGGCCTACCTGGAGGAGCTGGGGGTGGGCGGCACGGCCCGGGTCCTCGACGCGGTCGCCTCGGCCGGCGTCCCGCACCTGGTGCACATGTCCTCGGTCGGGGCCTACTCCCCGCGGCGTGACGACCGCCCCGTCGACGAGACCTGGCCGACCAGGGGTGTGGCGAGCTCGCCCTACAGCCGGCACAAGGCGGCGGCAGAGCGGCTGCTCGACCGGCACGAGGCCGCCCATCCCGGCCGGCTCGTCACCCGGCTCCGGCCGGGGATCGTGGGACAGCACGATGCCGGGAGCGCGCTGCTGCGCTACGGGCTGCCGGCGGTCGTCCCCGCGGGGCTGCTTCGGCACCTGCCGCTGCTGCCGCTCGACCGCCGGCTGGTCGTGCCGATGGTCCACGCCGACGACGTCGCGGACGCGATCGTGCGGGTGCTGGCCCGGCGCGTGCCCGGGGCGTTCAACCTGGCCGCGGACCCCGCCGTGACGACGGCGGCGATCGCCGGTGCCCTCGCGGCGCGCTCGGTCCACGTCCCCGCGGGCCTGGTGCGGGTCGCGGTGTCGGCCGCCTGGCACGCCCGGCTGCAGCCGGTGGACCCCGGCTGGCTCGACCTCGCGATGTCGGTCCCGCTGCTGGACACCGGCCGGGCGGTCGACGAACTCGGGTGGCGGCCGCGGGTCGACGGGCTGTCGGTGCTCGCGGAGACGCTCGCCGGCATGGCAGCGGCGGCATCGGGTCCCTCCGCGGTGCTGCGACCCCGCACGGTGCCCGGGGCCCTGCGCCGAGCCCTCAGGGCGGGTTCGGTCAGCGGGCGAAGGCGCCCATAAGAATAGGATGAACTATTCTTTTTGTCCTAAAATGTGGTTACCGTAGGTGCGCGAGGATGTCGGTCCGACGTCTCGGACCGGGGGAGCGGCGGACGTGCGGGTCTATCGACGGTGGTTCGTGCCCACCGGCAAACGGGTCGCCGTCGCGGCCGTGGCCGTGCTGGCGACCGGCTCGGTCGCATTGGGCACCGGGGCGCTGCTCGCCCCCGCCGAGTCCGAGACGCCGCCTGGTCTCGTGCTCACGGCCGACGGCACACCGGGAATGACGGTCACCGGCGCGGGGCAGTTTCGCGCCAGCGGCGCCACCAAGGTCTCGATCGGGGTCCCGGTCCTCTCGGATGGGCGGGCCTCGCTCGCGTCGGGTCCGGGAGGTGCGCTGCCCCGTGCCGTCCGGTTCCCCGGCTACGTGGCGTCGGGCGGCTACCCACGTGCCGTGCTGCGGCTCGCACCGACCGCCGGTGGTGGCCTGGATCCGGGCGCGGCTGACTTCCGCTTCGGTGCGGTGGTGCGGCTCGACCAGACCTCGTCGGGGCGCAGCGACGACAACGGCGACAACGTCTTCCAGCGCGGCCTGTGGAACGAGGGCGCGCAGTTCAAGCTCGAGCTCGACTCGGCCCGACCGGCGTGCGCCGTGCGGGGGAGTGCCGGACGGGTCGTGGTCCATTCCTCGGTCTGGATCCCGCGCGGGGTCTGGTACCGGCTGACCTGCACGCGGGTCCAGGGGGTCGTGACCGTCGAGGCGGTCCGCTACGGGAGCACCGCCACCCCGGTGCGCACCTCCGTCGCCGCCCCCACGGGGACGCTGACCTTCGCCACCGGTCGACCGGTGGCGGTCGGCGGCAAGCTGACGCCCGCCGGCGGCATCGACGCCGCCGCCAGTGACCAGTTCAACGGCGAGATCGCGCAGGTGTTCGCCGAGGTCTCCTGACCTCTGCGGACATGCACGAGGCGGGCATCCCCGTCTACGGGTGGACCCTGGACTCCGAGGACGCCTGGTCCGCGCTCGCCGACAGGCTGGACGCCGTGATCACGAACCGCCCGACCGACCTCCCGGCCCACCCAGACACCGACTGCGGGCCGGTCACAGCCCCGTGACGCCCTCGCCGCCGTAGTGCTCCGCCTGCTCGTCGAGGTTCCTGTGCTCGAGCAGGTGCAGGATCGGGACGCCGAGCTTGCGGCGGGCCCGCGACGTCCAGTCGAGGTGGAAGAACTCGGCGACGACGTGCTTGCGGGTCAGGATGATGACCTCGGCCGCGTCCACCTCGGCGACCTTGTGCACGAGTGCGTCGACTGGCTCCGCGCTGACCACCTCCCCGGTGACGTCGGCGCCGAGCTCGCTGAGCTTCTCGACGCAGCCGGTGCACTCGGTGCGAGCCTTGTCGAGCAGCTCGCGCTGCATCTCGGCGACGCTCTCGTCGTCCATGACCAGGGCGGGCGAGGCGAGCACCTCGCTGGCGGCGATCGAGCCCATCGCCGACTCGACCCTGGCCGCCGCGTCCTCCACCGGGAGCAGCACGTGGTAGCGCACCGGCTCCCCGACCTCCTCGTGGAGCCCCCGTACCTGGGTGGCGTCGGTCGTGGACAGGGGTTGTTCGACCAGCAGCACCACGTCGTACGTCGTCGGCTCGCTCATGCCGCCATCCTAGTCCGGCCCCGGTCGCCCGGCGGCTGGCGCGCGCCCCGCGCCGCAGGTCACGGACCGGCTCGACGGGTCCGCCGGCTGCGCCCGGTGAGACGGTCAGCCGGCAAGCACCTCCCCGAGGTCGTAGCCGACCGGCTCCTCGAGCTGGTCGTACCCGCAGGAGCGAGGGTCCCGGTCGGGTCGCCACCGCTTGAAGTGGGCGGTGTGCCGGAACCGCCGGCCCTCCATGTGGTCGTAGCCGACCTCCACCACCCGCTCGGGTCGCAGCGGGGTGAACGAGAGGTCCTTGCCCGCGCTCCACCGGCTCTGGGTACCCGGGACCCGGTCGGGGTTTGCGACCGCCCACTCGCTCCAGTCGCCCCACGGGTGCTCGGCCAGGTCCCGGACCACCAGCGGCTGCAGCTCCTCGATGAGCTGGGCGCGTCGGGAGGCGGTGAACGACGCGGACACGCCGATGTGCTGGAGCCCGCCCTGCTCGTCGTAGAGCCCCAGCAGCAGCGAGCCCAGCAGCGGCGCCTCCGGCGTGGAGGTCTTGTGCAGCCGGTAGCCGGCCACCACGACGTCCGCGGTCCGGTCGTGCTTGATCTTGAGCATCGCGCGGACGTTGGGCTGGTACCGCGCCCCCGACGGCTTGGCCACCACGCCGTCGAGGCCGGCTCCCTCGAAGCGGGCGAACCACTCGGCGGCCTCGTCCGGGTCGGCGGTGGTGCGGGTCAGGTGGACCGGGGCGGTGCTGCCCGCGAGCGCCTCCTCGAGGCGGGCCCGTCGGTCGCGGAACGGCTGCGCCAGCAGCGACTGCGAGCCCAGGGCGAGCAGGTCGAAGCCGACGAAGCCCGCGGGGGTCGTCTCGGCGAGCAGCCGCACCCGGGAGTCCGCCGGGTGGATCCGTTCCTGCAGCCGCTCGAACTCCAGCCGCTCCCGGCCGTCCTGGCCGGTCAGCGCCACGAAGATCTCGCCGTCGATGACGCAGCGCTCGGGCATTGACTGAAGCACGGCCTCGACGACCTCGGGGAAGTAGCGGGTCAGCGGCTTGGTGTTCCGGCTCGCCAGCTCCACCTCGTCGCCGTCGCGGAAGACCAGGCAGCGGAAGCCGTCCCACTTCGGCTCGAAGGCGAGCCCGCCGTGCCGGGCGGGGTCCGGGATGCCCTTGACGGCCTTGGCGAGCATCGGCTGCAGCGGAGGCATCACGGGGAGGTCCATGCCTGCATCGTAGGGTTGCCCGGTGCCCGTCCAGCTGACCGAGCGAGACCCGCGAGTGCCCGCCGACCGGCTGCTCGGCGAGCTCGTCCCGCCGCCGCGCTTCAGCGACGTCGGCTTCGACACCTACCAGCCCGATCCGGACCAGCCCTCGCAGCAGCAGGCCGTCGCGGTGCTCCGCGACTTCGCCGCCTCGGTGGGTCGAGCGCCCCGCCGGCGCTGGTGGTCGCGCGGCGCGGCGGAGAAGCCGGGCGAGGGCGGCGTGTACCTCGACGGCGGGTACGGCGTCGGCAAGACGCACCTGCTCGCCTCGCTGTGGCACGCCGCCCCCGGGCCCAAGCTGTTCGCGACCTTCGTCGAGCTCACGCACCTGGTCGGGGCGCTCGGCTTCCACGACGCGGTCGCCGCGCTGTCCGGCCACGCCCTGGTGTGCGTCGACGAGTTCGAGCTCGACGACCCCGGTGACACCGTGCTCGTCTCGACGCTGCTGACCCGGCTCCGGGAGGCGGGGGTGCGGCTGGCCGCGACGTCCAACACGCTCCCGGGCCGGCTCGGCGAGGGCCGGTTCGCCACCGACGACTTCATGCGCGAGATCCAGGCGCTCTCGAGCCACTTCACCTCGGTGCGAGTCGATGGCGAGGACTACCGGCACCGCGGGCTGCCGGCCGCGCCGGAGGCGGCCTCCCTCGACGTCGTCCGGTCGGTGGCCAAGCGCGACGGCGCGAGCCTGGACCACTTCGTCGACCTGTCCCGTCACCTGGCCTCGGTCCATCCCTCGAAGTACGGCGCCCTGCTGGACGGCGTCGAGGTGGTGTGCCTCGAGGACGTCCGGACGGTCGAGGACCAGGCGGTCGGCCTGCGGCTGGTGGTGCTGGCGGACCGGCTCTACGACCGGGACCTGCCAGTGGTCGCGAGCGGGGTCACCTTCGACGAGCTGTTCGCCTCGCCGCTGCTCGAGGGCGGCTACCGCAAGAAGTACCACCGGGCCGTGAGCCGGTTGGTGGCGCTGGCCCGCGAAGGAGCCGTCCTGCAGGGCTGAACCGGGCCAGGCCGGGCACACTGGCCGCATGGCGACGTCGAAGAAGAAGCAGAAGAAGCCGAAGCAGCCGAAGCCGGGGTCCAGCCTGCTCGACCAGCTCACGCTGCCGCCGGGACCGGTCGACCTCGACGAGCACGACCCCCGCGCCACGCCGGGCTTCTCCGGCAAGAAGGCCGCCGGCAAGACCGCGCTGGCCGACCTCGGGTCCGAGCTCTCCGACCTGCAGGAGCGGCTCTTCGCCGAGGGCGTCGCCGGCGGCCGGCGCACCGTGCTGCTCGTCCTCCAGGGCATGGACACCTCCGGCAAGGGCGGCGTGATGCGGCACGCGCTCTCGCTGGTGGACCCCCAGGGCGTGAAGCACAAGGCGTTCAAGGCCCCGACCAGGGCCGAGCTGCGGCACGACTTCCTGTGGCGCATCCGCCGGCAGCTGCCACCGCCGGGCATCATCGGCGTCTTCGACCGCTCGCACTACGAGGACGTGCTGATCGCCCGGGTGCGCGAGCTGGTGCCGCGGCGCGAGATCACCAGCCGCTACCGGCAGATCAACGAGTTCGAGAAGCAGCTCGTCGACGAGGGCACCGTGGTCGTCAAGTGCATGCTGCACGTCTCGCCCGAGGAGCAGCGCGAGCGGCTGCTGGCACGGCTGGACGAGCCCGACAAGCTCTGGAAGTTCAACCCCGGCGACGTCGACGAGCGCCGCCTGTGGCCGGCGTACCAGGAGGCGTACGAGAAGGCGCTCGAGCGGACCAGCACCGCTCACGCTCCGTGGCTGGTGGTCCCATCGGACCGCAAGTGGTACCGGAACCTCGCCGTGGCGACCGTGCTGCGCGACACGCTGCGGACCCTGCAGCCGACCTGGCCCGGTCCCGACTACGACGTGGCCGAGCAGCGTCGTCGGCTGCTCGAGGAGGAGCCGCTGCGCTGACCGGTAGGGTGCCCGCGTGATCCGCACGGTCCTCGCCACCCGGTACGTCGCGCCGCTGCGGGAGGGCGGCTCGCTGCCGGGCATCGTCGAGGCCGACGACCTGGGGACCTACGTCTGCAAGTTCCGCGGGGCGGGCCAGGGGCCGAGAGTGCTGGTGGCCGAGGTCATCGTGGGCACCCTGGCCCGGCGTCTGGGCCTGCGCACCCCGGAGCTGGTCGCGGTCCGGCTGGAGCCGGTCATCGCCTCCTACGAGGCCGACGAGGAGGTCCAGGACCTGTTGCGGGCCAGCATCGGGCTCAACCTGGGCGTCGACTTCCTGCCGGGCTCGTTCGGCTACGACGCCGGCTGCACGCCGGAGCCGGAGGTGGCGGCCGCCGTGCTGTGGCTGGACGCGCTGACCGCCAACGTCGACCGGTCGTGGCGCAACCCGAACCTGCTGGTGTGGCACGGCGACCTGTGGGCCATCGACCACGGCGCCTGCCTGTACTTCCACCACTCCTGGACCGGCGGCGTCGGGTCGGCCGACCGGTTCGCCGCGCAGCCCTACGACGCCTCGGACCACGTGCTGGTCGGCCACCGGGCCGGGGTCGCCGACGCCGACGCCGAGCTCGCTCCGCAGGTCACCCGCGAACTGCTGCACGAGGTGCTGGCCGAGGTGCCCGACGACTGGCTGGACCCGGTGCCGGGCGGAGCGGACGCGGCGGCGCTGCGGGACGCGTACGTCGACTTCCTGTCCGCGCGGGTCTGCGGCGACCGCGGCTGGCTGCCTCAGGCAGGTCCGGCGTGAGCGCGCGCGACCCCGTCCAGGCAGACGCCGGCGACGACGTCGGGCGGACCCGGCTGGGGTTCCAGTACGTGGTGCTGCGCTGCGTGCCACGAGTCGACCGCGAGGAGTTCGCGAACGTCGGCGTGGTGCTCTACTGCCAGCAGCGGGACTACCTGGCCGCCGGCAGCCATGTGGTGCCCGACCGGCTGCGCGCCCTCGACCTCGACGTCGACGTGGACGCCGTCGCCTCGGCGCTCGCGGCGGTGGCGGCGGTGTGCCGCGGCGACGCGTCGGCTGGAGCGGCGGGCGCCGTGCCGCTGGGCACCCGGTTCGGCTTCCTCAAGGCACCGCGGAGCACGGTCGTCCAGCCCGGGCCGGTCCACGGCGGCAGCACCGCGGACCCGGTGGCCGAGCTCGACCACCTGCTGGACCGGCTGGTGCGCTGAGCCCGGTCCCGGTGCGCAGGTGGTCTTGACCGGTTCGTCGGTGATGCGAGTCTGCTCAGGATTCTGGGAAGGGTGTCGATGAAGGGGCATCGATGGCCCTGCTCTCGATCGGAGTAACGGTGGCAAACACGACCTATGTGCGGCCTGGCAAGGGCCTGCACCCGCGCTCCGCCGGCGGGAAGGCCGGCGCCGGGGCCGCCGCCACCGCTGCGGCGGTGCTGGCGGAGGTCCGGCCGCGGCTGCGCGGCAAGCTGCACGCCGCCACCGCCCCGCTCACGCTGGCGGGCGGCATCGCGCTGGTCTCGCTCTCGCCGCCGGGGGTCCCCCGGCTGGGCTCGCTGGTCTTCGCGCTCTCCGCGCTGGTGATGTTCTCGGTCTCCGCGACCATGCATCGCGGCGGCTGGTCGCGGCGGACCGAGATGGTGCTCACCCGGCTCGACCACGCGAGCATCTTCCTGCTGATCGCCGGCACCTACACCCCGTTCGCCCTGCTGCTGCTGACCGGCACCGACCGGATCGTGCTGCTCTCGGTGGCGTGGGGCGGTGCGGCCGCAGGGATCACGTTCCGGCTGCTGCGGCCGCAGGCGGCACGCTGGGTCTACACCCCGCTGTACATGGCGCTCGGCTGGGTCGCGATCGTCTACGTCTCCGACTTCGCGAGGTACGCCGCGTGGCCGGTGCTGGCGCTGATCGCGCTCGGCGGGCTGATGTACACCGCCGGCGGGGTGGTCTACGGGCTGCGCCGGCCCAACCCGGTGCCGCATCTGTTCGGTTTCCACGAGATATTCCACGCCTGCACGGTGGTGGCCTTCGCAGCGCACTACGCCGGCGTGTCGATCGCGACCTACTCGCTGCGCTGAGCGCCGCCCCGCGAGCCTCCCGCCCGTGGCTCCGGCCGGTCCCACGGGCGGGACCGGCCGGCGCCTCTCACAGGTTGATCATGTGCCCGGCGATGCCCTCGACGGCCTCCTTGACCGCCTCGGACAGCGTCGGGTGGGCGAACACGTTTCGGGCCACCTCGTCGGCCGTGAGGTCCCAGCGCTGAGCCAGCGTCAGCGCCGGCAGCAGCTCGGTGACGTCGGGGCCGATCATGTGGGCGCCGAGGATCTCGTTGTACTTCGCGTCGGCGACGATCTTGACGAAGCCGACGCCGTCGCCGAGCCCCTGAGCCTTGCCGTTCGCGGAGAACGGGAACTTCGCGGTCTTGACGTCGTAGCCCTTCGCCTTCGCCTGCTCCTCGGAGTAGCCGAAGGACGCCACCTGCGGCTGGCAGTAGGTGGCCCGGGGGATGAAGTCGAACTCGACCGGCATCGTCTCGGCGCCGGCGATCACCTCGGCGGCCACCACGCCCATCGCCTCCGCGGTGTGGGCCAGCATCAGCTTGCCGGTGCAGTCGCCGATCGCGTAGACCCCCTCGACGTTGGTCCGGCCCAGCTCGTCGATCGCGACGGCGCCGCGGTCGGTCAGCTCGACCCCGGCGGCCTCGAGCCCGAAGCCCTCGACGCGGGGAGCGAAGCCGATCGCCTGCATCACCTTGTCGGTCTCGATCACGGTCGAGTCGCCACCGTCGGCCGGGGACACGGTCACCTTCACCTGGTCCCCGGAGTCGTCGATGGACTCCACCTTGGTCTTGAGCATCACGGTGACACCGAGCTTCTTGTAGTGCTTGAGGAGCTCCTTGGAGACCTCGGCGTCCTCGGTGGGAACCATCCGGTCGAGGAACTCCACGATGGTGACGTCCACGCCGAAGTTCTTCATCACGTAGGCGAACTCGACGCCGATGGCGCCCGAGCCGGCGATCACGATGCTCTCTGGCAGGTCCTCGTCGAGGATCTGCTCCTCGTAGGTCACCACGCGCTCGGACAGCGAGGTGCCCGGGATCAACCGGGTGGTCGCGCCGGTGGCGATGATGAGGTTGTCGTAGGTCAGCTGGCGGGTGTCGCCGGCCTTGGTGCGCACGTCCATCGACAGCGCGCCGGTCAGGGTGCCCCAGCCGTCGACCTCGGTGATCTTGTTCTTCTTCATCAGGTAGTGGACGCCCTTGACGATGCCGTCGGAGACCTTCCGGCTGCGCGCGTGAGTGGGCTTGAAGTCCATCGACGCGTCGCCGGTGATCCCGAACAGGTCCTTCTCGTGCGCCAGGATGTGCGCGAGCTCGGCGTTGCGAAGCAGCGCCTTGGAGGGGATGCAGCCTACGTTCAGGCACACGCCGCCCCAGTACTTGTCCTCCACGACCGCCACGCTCTTGCCGAGCTGTGAGGCGCGGATGGCGGCGACGTACCCTCCCGGGCCGGCACCGAGGACGACGACGTCGAAGTGTTCGCTCATGGCGCAGAGCCTAGGGGGTGACCGGGGTGGAGCGGCAGCCCGGTGCCGTAGGCAGGTCACGGCTCAGACGGGCACCAGCTCCACGGCTCCGACCGCGTAGCGCGCCAGCACCGTCCGGGCGACCTCCGGATCGGCGCCCAGCGGGTCGGAGACTGCGACGGCGCCGGCCTCCAGCGCCAGCTCGCAGGCACGGTCCGGCAGCGCCCCGGGCGCGAGGAACAGCGAGCCGACCGCGATGTGGCGGCGCCCTTCGGCACGGAACTGCCGGACCGCCTCCCCGGTGGCCGGCGGCGCCGCCGACGCGTAGGCCGCCACCGTCGGGAGGTGGTGCCGGCTGCCCCACAGCCGCGCGAGCCGGCTCACGGCCTGGTTCGCGAGACGGTCGGACGAGCCGGCGCCTGCGAGCACCAGCGCGTCGAGCTCCCGCACCCGAGCCTGCCGCAGCGCGGCGCGCAGCCGCCGGTCGAGCACCTCGAGGAAGACCGGTTCCAGGCCCAGCACCTCGCTGGCGCGGAGCCGCAGTCCGGGGTGCCGGCTCGACGCCTGCGCCATGGCCTCCGGCACGTCGACACGGGCGTGGTGAGCGGCGCTGAGCAGCAGCGGGACGACGACGATCTCGTCGTAGCCGGCACGGACCAGCCGGTCCACGACGACGTCGAAGGACGGCTTGGCCAGCTCCAGGAACGCAGGCTCGACGCGCAGGTCGGGGCGCAGGTCGCGGACCTCGCCGACCAGGTCCTTGATCGTGGCTGCCGAGCGCGGGTCGCGACTGCCGTGGGCCAGGGCCACCAGGGCGGGAGCACCCATGTCAGTGGCCTCCTTTCGAGGGGTGTGCACCGTCGAGCGGTGCGGGGCGCAGACGACGCTGTCGACGCGGGGTGAACGTGTGTCGGGCGACGGCGACGGTCAGGCGTTGATGCCGCACTCGGTCTTGCCGGTGCCCGCCCAGCGGCCGCTGCGGGGGTCGTCCCCGGGGGCGACCCGTCGGGTGCAGGGCCAGCAGCCGATGGAGGGGTAGCCGTCGTACTGGAGCGGGTTGACCAGGACGCCGTGCTCCGCGATGTAGCGGTCGACGTCGTCGGCGCTCCACCTGGCCAACGGCGAGACCCTGACCTTGCCGCGCTTCTCGTCCCAGCCGATCACCGGAGCGATGACGCGGTTGTGCGTCTCGTCACGACGCAGGCCGGTCGCCCACGCGTCGTAGCCGCTCAGAGCCTGCTCGAGCGGCCTGACCTTGCGCAGCGCGCAGCACAGGTCGGGGTCGCGGGCGAAGAGGTCCTTGCCGTAGGCGGCGTCCTGCTCGGCGACGCTGAGGTCGGGAGTGACGTTGACCAGGTTGACCGGCAGCGTCGCGGCGACGGCGTCGCGCGTGCCGACGGTCTCGGCGAAGTGGTAGCCGGTGTCCAGGAACACCACGTCGACCCCCGGGGCCACCCGCGAGGCGACGTGGGAGAGCACGCCGTCGCCCATGGAGGAGGTGATCGCGAAGCGCGGCCCGAAGGTGGCGACCGCCCACTCGATGATCACCTCGGCCGGGGCCAGCTCCAGCTCGGCGCCGGCGTGCCGGACCAGCTCCCGCAGCTCGCGCTCGCTGCGCCCCGCGGTCGTGGTGCCCTTGAAGGCGCGCGCCGCCTCGGTGGTCGCGGTCGTCATCGACGTACCTCCTGCTGCGGGGTCGGAGCGGAGCCGGGCCGGGGGATCATGCCGAGCATCGACAGGCTGAATGCCCGCAGACAGGCGTGGCACTCCCAGGTGCCGTGGCCCTCCTCGCGGGGACGCAGGGCCTCGTCACCGCAGTAGGGGCAGTGGAACGGCACACCCCGGCCCTCGCTCATCGGACCGTCTCGAGCTGTCGAGTGCCCAGCTCGCCTCGCAGCGCGGCGTCGTCGGCTCGACCCACCCAGGTCGCGAAGGCCTCGCCGCTCTCCCGCTGCTCGAGGAAGGCGGTGACCACGTTGGTGACGTAGTCGTCGAGGCCGGTGCTGGTGACCTTGTGCGCGCGCAGCTTCCGGCCGAACGTGGGGTCGAGCCCCAGCCCGCCGCCCAGGTGGACCTGGAACCCCTCGACCTGGCGGCCGTCGGCGTCGAGGACGAGCTGGCCCTTGAGCCCGATGTCGGCGACCTGGGTGCGGGCGCAGGCGTTGGGGCAGCCGTTGACGTTGACCGTGATCGGGACGTCCAGGCCGGGGAACCGGTCCTCCAGCTCGCCGATGAGGTCGCTCGCCCGCTGCTTGGTCTCCACGATCGCGAGCTTGCAGAACTCGATGCCGGTGCAGGCCATCGTGGACCGCCGCCATGCCGAGGGTCGGGCGGAGAGCCCCAGTCCGTCCAGCTCGGCGACCAGGCTCTCGACCCGGTCCGGCGGCACGTCGAGCACCAACAGCTTCTGGTACGGCGTGGTCCGCACCCGGTGCGAGCCGTGGGCCTCCGCCGCGTCGGCCAGCCCGAGCAGGGTCGCGCCGTCGACGCGGCCGACGGTGGGGGCGACGCCCACGAAGAACCGGCCGTCGTTCTGCTCGTGGACCCCGATGTGGTCCCGGGCGGTCTCGGGGGACGCGGGGGAGTCGCAGTCGACGAGGCGCCGGCCGAGGTACTCGCTCTCGAGCACCTCGCGGAACCGCTCGACACCCCAGTCCTGCACGAGGAACTTGATCCGGGCGCGCGAGCGGAGCCGCCGGTAGCCGTAGTCGCGGAAGACCGAGATCACGCCCTCCCAGGCGTCGGCGACCTCGTCGACCGGGATCCACACGCCGAGCTTCTTGGCCAGCATCGGGTTGGTCGACAGCCCGCCGCCCACCCACAGGTCGAAGCCGGGGCCGTGCTGGGGGTGGGTGGTCCCCACGAACGAGACGTCGTTGACCTCGGGCGCGACGTCCTGGCTGGGGTGGCCGCTGATCGAGGTCTTGAACTTCCGCGGCAGGTTCGCGTAGGCCGGGTCGCCGACGTAGCGCCGCCGGATCTCCTCGATCGCCGGCGTGCCGTCGACGATCTCGTCCGCGGCGATCCCGGCGACGGGGGAGCCGAGCATGGTGCGCGGCGAGTCGCCGCAGGCCTCCATGGTGTCCAGCCCGACGGCCTCCAGGCGCTCCCAGATCGCGGGCACGTCCTCGACCCGGATCCAGTGGTACTGGATGTTCTGCCGGTCGGTGACGTCGGCGGTCCCGCGGGCGTAGGTGGTGGATATCTCACCGAGCGCGCGCAGCTGCTCGGTGCTGAGCTGACCGCCGTCGATGCGGACCCGCAGCATGAAGAACTCGTCGTCGAGCTCCTCGGGCGCCAGCGCGCCCGTCTTGCCGCCGTCCAGGCCCGGACGGCGCTGGGTGTAGAGACCGAACCACCGGAAGCGGCCCCGCAGGTCGGCGCCGTCGATCGAGGCGAACCCTCGCTTGGCGTAGATGTGCTCGATGCGGGAGCGCACGTTGAGCGGGTTGTCGTCCTTCTTGGACTGCTCGTTGGCGTTCAGCGGCTCGTGGTAGCCGAGGGCCCACTGGCCCTCGCCGCGCTTCTGTCGGGGTCGCCCGGAGCGACCCGGCCCGGATGCGCTGCCGGCCGCCGGGCCGGCGGGGCCGCTGGGTGAGGGGCTGGACGTGCTGGGAGGTGTCACGAGGGATGGGCTCCTGGGGACGGAGACGCACAGGGCAGCACAGCAGACCCGCGTCGGGCGGGCGGCTGACCACCGTGCGCCCGGCTGGAAGACTCGGCGCTGCGCCCCTGTCGGGGCGGCTGGGCTCAGACGGTGCGCCAGGCCTGACAGATCATGCTGCGGGTGCGACCGAGGTCCACGTGGCGTCGAACCACGAGGTGCGTCGTCGTCGCAGGGGTGATCATGGCGCTCAGTCTCACGGGTCGGACGGCGTCCCGACAAACCCCGGTCTTATGAAGTGAGACGACTGTCCGTCCAGTGAGACGGCGCGCGGGGCCGGGACGGGACCTGTCGGAGTCGGCTCACTAGGCTGTCGGTCATGACCGAGCCCAGCGCCCAGCACCCGTCCGCCGACCGCGAGAGCCTCGCCAAGACGACCAGCGCCGCCTACGACGCCGCGCTGGAGGTCATCGCCGCCGTCGAGCCGCGGATCGCGGAGGCTACCCGCGCCGAGCTGCGCGACCAGCGGGCCTCCTTGAAGCTGATCGCCTCGGAGAACTACGCCTCCCCGGCGGTGCTGCTGACCATGGGAACCTGGCTCAGCGACAAGTACGCCGAGGGCACCGTCGGCCACCGCTTCTACGCCGGCTGCCAGAACGTCGACACCGTGGAGGCGCTCGCCGCCGAGCACGCCCGCGAGCTGTTCGGTGCGCCGTACGCCTACGTCCAGCCGCACTCGGGCATCGACGCCAACCTGGTCGCGTTCTGGTCGATCCTGGCGCACCGCGTCGAGTCGCCGGCGCTGGCGCGGCACGCGGCGAAGAACGTCAACGAGCTGAGCGAGGCGGACTGGGAGTCGCTGCGGCACGAGCTCGGCAACCAGCGGATGCTGGGGATGTCCCTGGACGCCGGCGGGCACCTCACGCACGGCTTCCGCCCCAACATCAGCGGCAAGATGTTCCACCAGCGGTCCTACGGGACCGACCCCGAGACCGGCCTGCTCGACTACGACCGGGTCCGCGCCGCGGCTCGCGAGTTCAAGCCGCTGGTGCTGATCGCCGGCTACTCGGCGTACCCGCGGCGGGTGAACTTCGCGACGATGAGGGAGATCGCCGACGAGGTCGGTGCCACCCTCATGGTGGACATGGCGCACTTCGCCGGCCTGGTGGCCGGTGGGGTGTTCACCGGCGACGAGAACCCGGTGCCGTTCGCCCACGTCACCACCAGCACCACGCACAAGTCGCTGCGCGGACCGCGTGGCGGACTGGTGCTCGCCACCGAGGAGTACGCCGACTCGGTCGACCGCGGCTGCCCGATGGTGCTGGGCGGCCCGCTGTCGCACGTGATGGCGGCCAAGGCGGTCGCGCTGGCCGAGGCGCGGCAGCCGGCGTTCCGGGACTACGCGCAGAGGATCGCCGACAACGCCCAGTCGCTCGCCGAGGGCTTCACCTCCCGTGGCGCGTCGCTGGTCACCGGCGGCACCGACAACCACATCGTGCTGCTCGACGTCACGTCCTTCGGGCTCACCGGTCGGCAGGCCGAGTCCGCGCTGCTGGACGCCGGCGTCGTCACCAACCGCAACTCCGTGCCCGCCGACCCGAACGGCGCCTGGTACACCTCGGGCATCCGGTTCGGCACCCCGGCGCTGACCACACGGGGCTTCGGCCACGACGAGTTCGACCGCGTCGCCGAGCTGGTGATCGGGGTGCTCTCGAGCACCACGCCGAACACCACCAAGGCGGGCGCGCCCTCGAAGGCGACGTACACCCTGGCCGACGGGGTCGCCGACCGCACCCGGGCCGCCTCCGCCGAGCTGCTCGACAAGCACCCGCTCTACCCCGGCCTCGAGCTCTCCTGAAGCTGACCCGGCGCGTGTGGCGGTGTGGGGGGTGCTGACCCGGCTCGTGTGGCGGTGTGCGGGGTGGTGACCCGGCGCGTGTGGCGGAGTGCGGGGTGCTGACTAGGCGCGTGTGGCGGTGTGGGGGGTGCTGACCCGGCTCGTGTGGCGGTGTGCGGAGTGCTGACCCGGCGCGTGTGGCGGACCTTGACCCCGGCTTGGTCCGCCAGACGAGCCGGGTCGGCGTACCGGGGCCCGCCAGACGCGCCGGGTCGCCGTACCGGGGCCCGCCAGACGCGCCGGGTCGGCGCTCCTGGTCGGAGGGGGCGGGGTCGCTACCGTAGAAGCCATGTCGGCCGTCGCCTCCCCGAGTGCCCCGGTACGTCGGCGCTCCTGGGTGAGACGGGCCGCGGACACGCTGTGGCGGCTGGTGGTGTCGACGGTGGGCACCTGCTTCCACAACCGCGTCACCGGGCTCGCGGCCGAGGCGGCGTTCTTCGCCCTGCTCTCGCTGCCGCCGCTGCTGTTCGGGCTGGCCGGCTCCATCGGCTACGTCTTCGCGAGCTTCAGCCCGCAGCAGGTGGAGGAGGTCCGCCGCTCGATCCTGGAGGTCACCTCGCGCGCGCTGACGCCGCAGACCGTGGACGCGATCGTGCGGCCCACCCTCGACGACGTCTTCCGCGGCGGACGCTTCGACGTGATCTCGGTCGGGTTCGTGCTGGCGCTCTGGTCGGGGTCCCGGGCCCTGAACGTGTTCGTGGACACCATCACCATCATGTACGGGCTCGGTGGTCGTCGCGGGGTGGTGCGGACCAGGGTGCTGTCGTTCTCGCTCTACGTCCTGGGACTGCTCACCGGGGTCGTCACCCTCCCGCTGGTGGTGGCCGGCCCGGGCCTGGTCGACCGGCTGGTGCCCGACCGGCTGGACATGCTGACGGGGCTGTACTGGCCCGTCGTGGTGGTGCTCTGCATCTGCTTCCTGGCCACGCTGTACCACGTGTCCGTGCCGGTTCGGACGGCGTGGCGGTTCAACCTGCCGGGAGCCGCGCTGACGATGGCCACCTGGATCGTGGGCTCCTACCTGCTGCGGCTGGTCCTGACGACGACGGCGAAGGGGTCGACGTCGATCTACGGGCCGCTCGCGGCACCGATCGTGGTGATGCTGTGGCTGTACCTGCTCTCGATCGCGGTGCTGATAGGAGCCGCGTTGAACGCCTCGTTCGACCGGCTGTGGCCGCAGCAGGAGACCACGCGGGCCCGTCGTGAGGTGATCCGGACACTGCGGATGCGGACCCTGGTGCCGAGACGCCGACGCGAGGACCGGCAACAGGACCCCGACGACGGACCGGGCAACGAAGCAGGCGACCCGGAGGCCGAGCCGGACACCGGGCCGGACGTCGAGGAGACGGTGGTGCTCGCGGTCCTGGACGGCGGGCCGGACGCCGACGGGCGGCCCCCGCCGCGGCGGCGTCGTCGGACCAGCTGAGGTCGTCGCTGGTGGGCCGACGAACCCCGACCTGTCAGGCTGGCAGCACTGCAGGCGTCGCCCGCCTGCACGGACGACGTCACCTGGAGGCAGCGTGAGCTGGACCCGAAGAAAGTCGACCACCGTACGGCCGGAGCGACCGGAGGACCGGGACACGGTCCGCAGGCTCACCACCGCGGCCTTCGGTGGGGCCCGGGTGCCCGCCCTGGTCGACTCGCTGCGGGAGTCCGCGACCTGGCTGGACCTCGCCTTCGTGGCTGAGCGGGACGACGCCGTCGTCGGTGCGATCAGCTTCGTCCGCGGCTGGCTGGACGCTCCTAGCCGGATCTTCGACGTGCTCGTGCTCAGCCCGCTCGCGGTCCACCCGGAGCGGCAGCGCTGCGGCATCGGCACCCAGCTGGTCCAGGAGACGATGCCGACGCTCGAGGACCGGCGAGAGGCCCTGGTGTTCGTCGAGGGCTCGCCGGGCTACTACTCCCGACTCGGGTTCGTGGCGGGAGAGGACCTGCGCTTCACCGCACCCTCGACCCGGATCCCGAAGCACGCGTTCCAGGTGGCGACGCTGCACGGCTACGAGCAGGACCTCATGCACGGGGCGCTGGTCTACCCCGACGCCTTCTGGCAGCACGGCTGCGTGGGCCACCCCGACTAGCGGCCGGTCGGACCGTCCCCCGGGCGCGTGCGAGACCGGACCGGACGGCGGCGTGCCGTACATTGCAGCCCGTGGTCGACGACTCTGCGCAGGAGACCCGCGGCCGTGTCCGACTCCCCGCGGGCACCCGGTCACCGGTCTGGGAGCTGGGCCGGCGGGTGCTCCTGGCGGCGGCGATCCTGCTGCTCACCGTGGCGCTGGTCTACTTCGACCGGGACGGCTACCGGGACACCTCCGACCCGACCGGCGAGGTCGACCTGATCGACTCGATCTACTACACCACCGTCACGCTGAGCACGACGGGGTACGGCGACATCGCGCCCTACAAGCCCAATGCGCGCCTGGTCAACGCGTTCGTGGTCACCCCACTGCGCATCGCGTTCCTGGTCCTGCTGATCGGCACCACCCTCGAGGTCCTCGCCACGCAGGGCCGCGAGATGCTGCGTATCTCCCGATGGAGGAAGAGCATGGACGACCACGTGGTCGTGATCGGCTACGGGACCAAGGGCCGTAGCGCCGTCGAGACGCTGAAGAACAACGGCGTGGACACCGACAAGATCGTGGTCGTCGACCCCAGCAGCACGGCGTTGGGCGAGGCGCACGAGGACGGTCTGGCCGTGGTGACCGGGGACGCCACCCGCCGCGAGGTGCTGCGTCGAGCGGGCGTCGGGCGGGCGCGGCAGGTCATCATCACCACCGACCGGGACGACTCAACGGTGCTGGCCACCCTCAACGTCCGCCAGCTCAACCCCGACACGTACGTCGTGGCGGCCGTGCGCGAGGCCGACAACGTCGAGCTGGTGCGGCAGAGCGGCGCTGACTCCGTCGTGACCTCCTCCGACGCGGTGGGTCGCCTGCTGGGGCTGTCGTCGCTGAGCCCCACCTTGGGGGCGGTGATGGAGGACCTGCTGTCCTACGGCAAGGGACTGGAGGTCGCCGAGCGCGAGCTGCTGGTGCGTGAGGTCGGCAAGCAGCCCCAGTCGCTCCCGGACCAGGTCATCGCCGTGGTCCGCGACAACCAGGTGCACCGCTACTTCGACCCGGCCGTCACCCAGCTGGTTCGCGGCGACCGGCTCATCGTCGTGCGTCCCGCCCAGGAGCTGCCGTGGGCACCGCGGCCAGGGACGCACGGCGAGGACAGCACCCTCGACGAACCGGACTGAGCCGCGAGCGGAGGGCGGGTCAGGGCTCGGTGTGCAGCGCCTGCTCGGCAGTGTCGAAGACGTGCAGCAGCTGGTCGAGCCCGAGCACCCGGATCAGCTTGCGGGTCTGCGGCGTCGGGTGGACGACGGCGAAGAACGCCGAGCCGGCCTCGGCCTTGCGGTGGCACTTGACCAGCACTCCCAGCCCGGTGGAGTCGATGAAGGTCACCTCGGCGAAGTCCACCAGGACCCGCCGGTGGCCGGCGTCCAGTGCCTGGGCCACGCCGGAGGCCAAGGAGTCGGCCGTGGCGACGTCGATCTCCCCGACGGCGGTCAGCAGGGCGTGGTCGTCGCGCTCGTCGACGTCGACACGCAGCAGCATGGTGTTCGGTCCTTACTCTCACTCGCGGTCGACGGGCCCGAGCGTGGTCCACGAGAGGGCGACCTGACCCGTCAGGGCCATCGGAGCCTACCGGACCGCGAGGCGACGCCGTTCGGGCCGTAACCTCGGGACACCCCGCGCGTTAAAAGGAGACGCCCCGCCGGACCTGGGGGATTGGGGCGGGGCGTCTCGTCGAGGTCGGGCTGGGTAGGCCCCCTCCTGGGACAGTTTTACCCTCTTGCGGGCTGCTGTGGGAGACGCCGCACCTCTGGACTAGACCAGTATGCCCGAGCGCAGCGGACAGGACCGGACAAACCTTGCCCGGGCGTTGCAGACCCCCAGGGCAGCGGGTGCGCGCTGGGGGTCTCGGGACGCTGTTTTTTCAACGTGCCCCTAGGGATGTTGCCCGTCCCGCGCGATCCATGCGCCCGCAGCGGACGGCATGCCAGTCGAACAGATGTTCGACTGCGTGACAGACTGGCACCCATGGCCGGTGGCATGAGCAAGCGGGGCTCGTTCGGAATGCCGATGGCTGACCGCGTGGCTGGGGGCCGGGCGATGGACCGGCCGACGCTCACGACGTCGCCGGAGGGGGACCGCGGCTCGGATTCCGCTCGAAACCCCGATCATGACCCCAGCCACGGTCCGCCGAGCAGGGCGGAGGACACCCCCGCTCGGCACTGCTGGGTGCTCGACCCGGTCGACCGCTCCCACGTCCGGCGCGCCGGCCTGCTGGTCGGGTGGCGACGGACCGGCACCGGCTGGGAGGGGCGTGTGGTCTACCTGGCGCGGCTCCGGTCGGACGCGTGGGTGCTCGTCGAGGAGTGGGTCGCCGACGCCCTGGTGGTGCCAGCGGGGCCTGCGGCGCACCCGCGGCGGTGAGGCTGCGCGGCCCGGTGCAGCGGGACGTGGCGAGGTCGCGGCCACAGCCCGGCCGCACGGCAGGGGAGGAGTCGCACCGACGGCGGGAACGGCTACACGGCAGGGATCGGCTGGGCCTCGTGCACCTCGATCTCGCAACCGCCGGGCATGCGCAGGTGCGGGTGGTTGCGGGCCAGGCCGAGCGCCTCGTCGAGGTCGGCGGCCTGCAGGACCGTGTAGCCGGCGACCTCCCGCTCGCTCGGGGTCGTCGCGCCGTCACCGGAGACGCGCACGCCGCCGCCGAGCGGGGCGCCGAAGTCGACCATCCGGTCGCCCACCGTGCCGGCCCAGTCGTTCCACTGCTGCATGACGGAGGCCATCTGCTCCGGCGTGGGGGGCGTGGCCTCAGCCGGGGTCATCGGGGCGTGGTAGATGAAGACGTACGTGGACATGTGATGCTCCTTCAGTCGGGTTGGTCCGGACGGGTGTCCGGGCCGGGTGTCCGAACCGAGTGCGCGGTCCGGGTGTGCGGGCAGGGTGTGCGGGCAGGGTGTGCGGGACGGGTGGACGGGTCAGAGCGTGAGCGGGGTCCGGCCGGAGAACGCCACGAGCCGCTCCAGCGGCCCCGCGTCGTCGGCAGGCGGAACCTCGACGCCGAACGAGCCGCGGTCGCGGCCGGACGGGACGATGGGGTCGGCCACCGTCTGGACGTAGGTGACCACCTCGTCGGAGACGACCAGCTCCTGCCCGCTGGTCTGCGCGAAGTCCCAGCCGTGCAGGAGGAACTCCAGTGACAGGATCCCCGCGGCTGCGGCGGCCGGCATCTCCCCTCCGCCGGGGGTCGGGACCGCCCCGTCGACTCCTCGCACCCGCCAGGCCTCCAGCGCCTGACCTGCCATCACCGCGACCCGGTTCTCCAGGCTCCCCGTGCCGGGGTCGACGACCGTGGCCCCCGCCATCGCGCCCAGTGTCACCAGCGAGTCGACGAGGTGCTCGGACAGGGCGTGGCCGTCGAAGTCGTCGCACGGGGTCTGCCGGGTGCGGTCCTCCGTGGTGAGGTTGCGCAGCACGCGCTGCAGGGCCGCGAGGGTGGCCTCGGCGCTGCTCAGCACGTCGAGCTCCTGGGGGGCGGCCGCCCACTCGTCGGGACCGGCGTCCCCGGTGGCTGCGACCTGCCCCAGTCGGGTGAGGTAGTGGTCCCAGCCCAGGGCGTGCATGGTGGCCTGCTCGGGGGTGAGGCCGTCGTGGCGGAGGGTCAGCAGCGTGCCGCCTGCGGTGGGCTCGACGGTCACCGTCACGGTGGAGGTGTCGGGCGGCAGGTCGGTGCTGCCCTCCCACCCCCACCCGAAGACGACGCGTCGCCCCGGCTCGACCTCGCGGTAGGTGCCGGCGGCCACGTGGCCCGGGGTCACCGTCCACCGGAAGTCGCCTCCGGCGCGCAGGTCGACCCGTGCAGACACCGTCTGCCACCGCCGCAGCCGCTCTGGGTCGGTGACCAAAATGAACGCCTCGTCCGGCGTCACGGGCAGGGTGACGGTCCTGGTGTAGCTCATCGGTTTCTCCTCATGGTGTGGGCGTCGGCGACCAGCAGGTCGAGCTCGTCGGTCCAGAACCGGTCGATCTCGGTCTGCAGGTCCCGCAGCCCGGTCGGCAGGACGCGGTAGATCCGCTGGCGCCCGACCTTCTCCGCCGCGACCAGGCCGGCTTCCCCCAGCACGCCGAGATGCTGGGAGATCGCCGAGCGGGTCACGGTGAACTGGGCGGCGATCTCACTGACGGTCAGCGGTCGCGACGCCAGCAGCTGGAGGATGCGTCGCCGGGTCGGCTCGGCAGCGGCAGAAAGGGCGTCGGGCACAAGAATACGTTAGTCGTCACTAACGCATTGAGCAAGGGCCGGACGCCCCCGAGTGCATCGGGCGACCGCGTTGTGGTGCCCTTCGGTTCACGGTGATGGCTAGGGATCGGGTCTCGGAGGCGACCTTCCCCAGCATCGAGGCTGTTCGATGGCGGTTCAGGTCGCGAGGCCGCACGGCCATGCCGCCCGTAGTAGCGGTCCTGCTGGTCCACCCGCCGAGGTGGTGCGACGGCTTGGTCTCCGTAGGGTCGGACCGTGCCGACGAAGAAGCATGGCCGCAGCCAGGGACGCCAGCCGCAGCGCCGACACCCGACCGCACAGCCGGCGCGCCGGCCGCACGGCGCGCAGGAGCAGCAGCTGTTCCAGAGCCTGCGTGCGGCGTTTCGGTCGGGTGAGCCGCTGGATCTGCTGCCATCGTCAGCGGACTCCTCGAGGTCACCGATCCGCGGAGCCGGGACCCGTTCGCGAGCGGTGCCGAAGCGCTGTTCGACGCCGAGCACCGGACGGCGATGCGGCGGCTTCTGGCTCGGGCCGCCCGCAACGACCCCACGGTGTTCGCCCGCAAGAGCTCGCCGGTGCGCGGCGCCGCTGCCGTCGCCTGGGTCATCTCTACGGCAACCGGACCGCGGGTGTCTGGTCCGCCGGGATGACCACCAAGGACCTGCTCAGACGGACTCGCCAGGAGGAGACAGCCGTCAGGCCATCTCGGGGACGTGCAGGTGTGCGTAGGCGAGGTCGAACTCGTGTACATCGACGATCTCGCCGCCAGCGTCGCTCGCGGCCCGGCTGCGCATGTCGTCGGCCGCCGAGCGGCTCGCCTCCATCGCGGCGCGGGTCTCCCAGGCCGTGGTCGCGCAGCCCAGGCCGGCAGACAGGTCGACCAGCAGGCTGGCGCTACAGAAGCCAGCGGTCTGCTCGAGCGTGGGAAGGATGCCGACCCGGAACGTCTCCGTCATGGCGTCGAGGTCGCCCTGCAGCCAGCTGACTCGGCAGCACTCGCCGTGATGGGTGCGGTGCATGACGGCGATCTTCCACGTGTCCACCTGCATGGAGGCGCCCAGAATGTCCCTCCCGCGGTCGCGGATCGGGCGAAGCCGGTCGTCGCTGGCGACCATGGCCGCCTCGTTCTCCCACGAGCTCGTGGCGATGCACTGCCCGGTCTCGCGGTCGACCAGCAGTGAGAGGCCCCGGCAACCCTCGATCGTGTTGAGCATCGGCCCGGCCTCGTTCTTGACGAACACGATGCCCGCGTCGATGTTCTCAGTCCTCCCGTGGAACGTGGTTGAGCGTGCGTGCATGGCCGACTCCTCTCGGACGGGGCGGTGCCCGGTCCGGCACCGCCGCCTGATCCCTGCTTACTCTCATGGGCGGGAGGACGCCAGACTCGTTCAGTCATTCCCCGGCCCTCGCGTCAGCGCGCCGGTCCTGAACAGCCGGCGCGCAAACGCGGAGCGCTCCGGATAACCAGAACGGCATCGAGGGCGTCAGTCGTGCCGCGACCACGATCGCGCTGCAGTCTGGGCGTCTCGACGACAAGGCAGCCGGCGTCCTCGAGCACGTCGCCGAGCACAGCGCCGTAGGAGCCGGTGCCCTCAGCCGAGATCAGCACACCGTCGATATCGCGGTCGGTGCGGTGGCTGATCCAGTCGTGAGCACGCCGCAGACCGGTGGGCTTCGTCGGAAAGGAGGCATGGTCGACCAGGGCACCGTTGGGCGCGGCGACAATGTCGTAGCGGTGGGTCGCGGCGTGGGTGTCGACCCCGACGACGTAGCGGCAGAAGTCGGCCACTGCCGTCCCTCGGTGTGACTCATGACAGGGCCTGCTCGTCGTGACTTCCTCACCCGGGCTGACGCCGGCAACGACGTCCAACCCGATCGACGAGGAGAACATCGTCTGTCCAGTCTGCACGCCACCGTCCTCGCGGAGGCATGCTTCTGATGAGACCATCGTTGTGGGCCAGGGTCGGCGCCGGCACCCGCTGGACAGATCTCGGGCATGACCTTCCCGAGGGGTCAGGCGACCCAAGTCACAACGAGGCCGAGAGGCTGGCGCCAACCCTGTCAGCCAGCCCCAGGCCGGCCGCCACGAAGACTTGCAGGCGAGTCACCGGCTGGTCGAGGCAGTTAGGCGGTGCCAGCCATGCGGTGGATCCGTGCCCGGAACTCCACCAGGTCCAGACCGTACGTCGGACCGCCGGATGCGATGTAGCGCTCGAGCCGGCCGCTGCCGCGCTCGAGCAGCCGCCCAGCGCCGGTCTCGTTGCCGCGCAGGGCGTGGGTCAGCCCGACGCACAGCTGGGCCAGCCCCTGCCAGAGGTCGTGCTCGGCCTCAGGGCCGTCCTTCCAGCGGGCCTCGAGGACCTCGTGGGCCGAGAAAGGCCTGCCCTGGTCCAGCAGCCTGATCGCGACCCGCGCCGTCTCAAGGGGCGGCAACGGGTCTTCGGAGACCGGCTCGACACCTTCAGCGCCGTACGGCAGCGGACGGCCGAGCTCGTCGCGCGGCCTGGCCTGGCGGGGCCGGCCCGCCTCGTCGCGGTCCCTGGTCACCATGGAGCCACCCTGTCGCCCCGGACGCACAGAGACAACCTGATCCGTCGAACCGGACAGAGCCCCTCGAGGCGCTGCCCGGGGAGCCCGGCCGATCACCGCAGGCGGATCCCGTGGTGGCACGCTCCTCGTGCCGAACCTCTGAACCGCTCCGGCGAGTCCGGAGACTTTCTAGTTTGAGACTCCGACCGGTGTCGGGGTCTGGTGGTGATCGTAGTGAGCCTGCTCTGCTTCGACCGGTGTGAGGTCGTCGCAGTACTCGAAGGGGCGGCGGTTGTTGGACCAGTCGACCCATTCGGCGGTGGCGATCTCGAGGTCGTCGAGGCCTTTCCAGGGGCGAAGGCCGGTTGGGCGCTTTCGTACGGCTGCCCTTGCTCAACTCCAGGCAGTGCTCGTCGTCGCGTATGGCCACTGATGACCGCCCATGGGACTGCCTGTGATTGCCTATGTATTGCCTACTGGCCGGAAAGCAGAACGGCCTCTGATCAGCGTTTCCGCTGGTCAGAGGCCCTTTTCGTGCTGGTGGGCGATACTGGGTTTGAACCAGTGACCTCTTCCGTGTCAAGGAAGCGCGCTACCACTGCGCCAATCGCCCGTGACGACCCGGGGCCGCGAGGACCCGAGCAATCGAGGTGGAGACGGGATTTGAACCCGTGTAGACGGATTTGCAGTCCGTTGCCTCGCCTCTCGGCCACTCCACCGTGGAGGCTACGACCATCTCCGAGCGGACGACGAGGCTCGAACTCGCGACCTCAACCTTGGCAAGGTTGCGCTCTACCAACTGAGCTACGTCCGCTTGCGGCTCATGCCGGGAGGACCCGACCTGAGTGCGTGAGAACCTTATCGGACGACGCGGCGATGACAAATTCGGGGGCTTGGCCCCGGTGCGACGGGGACGGGCGCCGGGCCTAGGGTCGCCCCATGCGCGTGTGGCTCGACGACCGGCTGCTGGACGATCCGGAGGGCCCGGCCCTCCGGGTCCGTGACCACGGGGTCACCGTGGGTGACGGGGTCTTCGAGGCGGTGAAGGTGGTGGCGGGTCAACCGTTCGCGCTGACCCGCCACCTGGACCGGCTCGCGTTCTCGGCCCGCGGGCTGGGGCTGCCAGAGCCCAGCCCTCACGCCGTCCGCTCTGCGGTGGCCGCGGTGCTCGCCGACGACCCTCCCGCCCTGGGCAGGCTGCGGATCACCTGGACCGGAGGACCGGCACCGCTCGGCTCGCCCCGCGGCGACGGTCGGCCTACCCTGGTGGTCGCGGGCGACACCCTGACGCCGGGGGCAGCGACGACGACGGTCGCGACCGTCCCGTGGCCACGCAACGAGCGGGGGGTGCTGGCGGGGCTGAAGACAACCTCCTACGCCGAGAACGTGGTGGCGCTGGCCAGAGCCGCCCGACAGGGCGCGAGCGAGGCGATCTTCGGCAACCTGGTCGGCAACCTCTGCGAGGGCACCGGGTCGAACGTCTTCTACGTCGTCGCCGGACAGCTGCGGACCCCGACGCTGGCGTCGGGCTGCCTGGCCGGGATCACCCGTGCCCTGCTGCTGGAGTGGTACGGCGGCCGGGAGGTCGACGAGCCGCTGTCCGTGCTGGAGTCGGCGGAGGAGATCTTCCTGGTCTCCACCACGCGCGACGTCCAGTCGGTCGTCCGCTGCGACCGGCGCGACCTGCCGGGCCCAGGACCCGTGACGCGGGAGTGCCAGCGGGTCTGGGCGGAGCACGCCGCCGCTGACCTGGATCCCTAGGGCGCCGCGGTGCCGGCGGTCCGGTCCGGAGGTCCGGTCGGGTCGGGTCACGGCGAGGTGCTGCGCCGCCGCTCGCGGTAGGCCGCCACGTGCAGCCGGTTGCCGCAGCCTCGGGCGTCGCAGTAGCGCTTGGAGCGGTTGCGGGACAGGTCCACCAGGGCCTGCTCGCAGTCGGGAGCCTCGCAGCGGCGAAGCCGCTCGCGCTCCCCGGCGGCGACCACGTGGGCCAGCGCCATCCCGTAGTCGACCGTGAGGTGCTCGGCCAGGGACGCCCCAGGCGCGAAGTAGTGGATGTGCCAGCCGTAGCCGTCGTGGTCGGTCAGTCGCGGCGTGACGGTGGCCCGGGACAACAGCCGGTTGACGGCGCCGGCCGCAGCCGTGTCGTCGCGCGAGTCCACCACGGCTTCGATGGCCGTCCGCAGCGCGATCACCTCGGCGACGTCGGAGGGTGTCACCGCTGCGACCTCGCTGACCTCGTGCTCGACGACGAAGCGGGTCAGCGCAGCCGGGTCCCCCAGCTGCTCCGGGGTCTGGGCGGAGGGTGCGGTGTTGACCAGGTCGACGACGCACTCGAGCGAACGCTCGGTGTCGTGGCTGAACACCACGGTCCCCCTCGCCTCGTGCCTGACGTCGGTCGCTGCGCCGGTTGGTCCTCCCAGCCAACCCTAGCCACTCGGGCTCGGACGCAGCACTCTCGACGTCTCACACGTCTGGCCAGGGGCTCAGGCGGCCTCGGTCCCGAGGATCGCGCTGATCGCGGCGTCGATGTCGAGGCGGCTCGACTCCTGACCCGGGGCGACGGCGGCGCACATGCGGTCCACGAAGCTGCTCAGGTCGCCGGTGCGGGCCTGCACCAGCGCCTCGCCGTCGGGGGAGCACAGCTCGATGATCACGACCGCGTGGCCGTCGGAGTCCAGGCACGGCCACACGTGGACGTCGCCGTCCCCGGACGGCTCGTAGAGTCCGTCGCAGAGCAGGTCGCGGCCGAACGTCCAGCGCACCTCGGCGGCGGCGGTCATGAAGACCGTCGTGACGGCGTAGGGGTCGCTCGGGTCGTAGTGCAGCTCGGCGTCGATGGGCGTGACGGACCCGGTGGGGTCGATCAGCTCCAGGGTCACGGGTTGCGTCAGGATCGACGGCGCCGTGTCCATCGAGAAGTCCATCATCAGTTGTGCCTTTCCTCCCAGGTCGTCCCCTCCGGACGTGTCAAGGAGACGTGGAGGAGGTGGCCCTATGACGGCAAACGAAACAGATCGAGGAAAGTTTTTTCCCGCCGGCCCCGGTTCCTGGGTTGACATGTCGGGCTCAGCCCGTTTCGGGGGGCGGGTGGGGGGATGTCAGGGCCCCACTCCGGATGCGATAATCTGTGCCGCGCACGGGCGATTGGCGCAGTGGTAGCGCGCTTCGTTCACACCGAAGAGGTCACTGGTTCGAGCCCAGTATCGCCCACCGATGCGAGCCAAGGTCGGTTCCCCTGACGGGGGACCGACCTCGCGCCGCTGGGCCAGCACGACCAGTTCCCGACCGAGGGCCGGTCGCCGGCTCCCGAGGCGACGAGCCGGACGGTCACGATGGTTGGATGAGGACATGCGCATCTTCTTCACCGGGGGCAGCGGGAAGGCCGGCAGGCACGTCGCGACGCACCTGGCCGAGCAGGGTCACCAGGTCACCAACGCCGACATCGTCGCTCTGGGCCATCCGGCCGTGGCCGATCTGCGGGTCGACCTCACCGACATCGGGGAGACGTACTCGGCGATGGCGGGGCTGGCGAGGATGGAGGAGCTCGAGCTGGGGCGCAAGCCCGCCTACGACGCTGTCGTGCACTTCGCCGCTGTGCCGGCGATCCTGCTCGCCTCCGACGCCAGGACCTACGCGACGAACGTGCTCAGCACCTACAACGTGCTCGAGGCCGCGACCCGGCTGGGTGTCCGCAAGATCGTGTTCGCCTCCTCGGAGACGACCTACGGGCTCTGCTTCGCACAGGGCGAGCGGCGACCGCAGTACGTGCCGGTGGACGAGGACCACCCGACGGTGCCGGAGGACTCCTATGCGATGTCGAAGGTCGCGGGTGAGGTGACGGCGCGCTCCTTCCAGGCCCGCACCGGCGCTGACGTCTACGGCCTGCGGATCAACAACGTCATCGAGCCGCACGAGTACGCCGAGATGTTCCCGGCGTTCCTCGCCGACCCGTCGTTGCGGCGCCGCAACGTCTTCGCCTACATCGACACCCGTGACCTCGCCCAGATGGTGCAACGCTGCCTCGAGGTCGACGGGTTGGGCTACGAGGTCTTCAACGTCGCCAACGCGGACATGTCCGTCGCCGCGACGACCCAGGAGATCCGGCACCGCTTCTACGACGGGGTCGAGCTGCGTCGGGAGATGGGGCGCGACGAGACGTTCTACTCCATCGACAAGGCCCGGGACCTGCTCGGTTACGCGCCGCAGCACTCGTGGCGTGACGTCGTCCCGGACCCCGCGGCGGAGACCCCCTGACCAGGCCGGTCCCCTGACCATGCCGTGTCGGGACGGCGACCTGCCTCAGGTCGCCGAGCCCGAGCGCGGGAGTGCCACCGGGGCCCCCGCACCCCCGTGGATGAGTCGCTACAGCTGGATCCCGCGGGTCAGGGCACCGTCGGCGACGAGGTTGGTGCCGCTGATCCGGCCAGCGACCGGGCTGGCCAGGAACACCACCGGTGCCGCGATCTCCTCCGGCGTACCCATCTGACCCGTGGGGTTGAGCTCGACCGCGGTTTTGAAGAAGTCCGGGTCGCCGCCCTCGATGGCCTCCCAGACGCCGCCCTCGAAGTAGGTGTTGCCGGGTGAGACGGTGTTGGCCCGGATCCCCTGGGGCGCCAGCTGCATCGCGAGGCCGTGGATGTAGCCGATGATCGCGGTCTTGGCCGTCCCGTAGGGTCCGGACGCGAAGTCGGACTCACGTCCGGACACGCTGGAGATCGCGATGATCGAGGCGGCCCGGCTCTGCTCCAGGTGCGGCATGGCCGCCTTGACCAGCCGTACGGTGTGCATGACGTCCACGTTGAGGCTCAGCTCCCAGTTCTCCTCCGTGTCCGCGATCGCGAGCGCGCTGACGTTGGCCACCACGACGTCGAGGCCGCCCAGGGAGGCGGCGGACTGGCCCACCCACGCGGCCAGCGCAGCCGCGTCGGCGACGTCGACCGTGGAGCCGGTGACGTCGCCGCGCTCGCTCAACGACTCCTGGGTCGCCGCCACCTCCTCGGAGCTGCGGGCGCAGAAGCTCACCACCGCCCCCTCGTCGAGGAAGGCCTCGACCACCGCGCGGCCGATGCCACGGGTGCCGCCGGTGACGAGGACGCGGGTTCCGTCGAGCTGCAGGTCCATGGGTGCTGCCTTTCGTGTGAGGGGCGGTCAGAGCGTCCCGAGGGAACGGGCGCGGGCGCGCATCTCGGCGTGGATGCCCCCGAAGGCCTCCGCGGGGGGAAGCAGTCGCTTGGCCGCCTTGATCACCACGCTGTAGTTGGCGTCGACGACGTTCGCGACCGGGACCTGCACGATCTGCGAGCACAGCTGGTAGGCGTCCATCACGTGCAGGCCGCACAGCTCGCTCACCCACCGCACGAGCTCGGCGTTGCCGATGCGCCAGGAGTCCTCCATCGGCCGGCTCGACCCGATCGCCATGAGATGGGTGTCGGTCTCGAGCCTCGGCCAACCCGGGGCGTTGCCCTTGACGAGGTCGACGATCAGGGTGGTGGTCATCGCCCCCTCCACGGCGGTGCCACAGGCCTCGCCCTCACCCTGGCGGTAGTGCCCGTCGCCGACCGAGAACATCGCCCCCTCGACATTGACCCCGAGGTACGCGGTGGAGCCGGCGCGCATCTCTGGGCTGTCCATGTTGCCTCCGAACCGGTCGGGCACCAGCGACGAACGCACCTCGCCGCCGCCCGGCGCGACGCCGACGGTGCCGAGCATCGGTTCCACTGGAAGCTCGACGCGGTGGTCGCTGTGCCGGGCGGCGAATGCGACGGTGTTGCGGTCGCGGTCGAGCTCGTAGATCCAGGTGGTGTCCGGCAGCGCCGCCTGCAGGTTGACGGTGCGTTCCGTGCCCGTCATCCCGCCGAAGAACGGGATGGCCGCCGAGGCGGCCCAGTCCCGCGCCGGCACGAGGTCGACGAGGTGGAGCACGAGGGTGTCGCCGGGCTCGGCGCCCTCGACGTAGAACGGACCCGTCTGCGGGTTGACGAACCGCAGGTCGACCTTCGCGCTGGACAGGTCCTCGACGCTGCGCAGCGCCCCACCGAACGCGTCGTCGGACCACAGCCGCAGCGCCGTGCCGGGTCGGATCCTCAGCCGGGGAGCGACGCCTCCGAAGGTGTAGGCGTACTGCTCACGGGTGGGGGTGAACTCGATCAGCTCCATCGTCGGCAAACTACCTCAGTCCTGGCGTAGGCGAACAAGGTCACGGTGGAGGTCCTGTACCCGCGAGACGCCGAGCAACGCCAGAGTGGAGCTCATCTCCTGCTGCAGGATCTCAGCGGCGCGCAGTACCCCGCGTTCGCCACCTGCCATCAGGCCGTAGAGGTAGGCGCGGCCGACGAGCGCGGCCCTGGCCCCGAGCGCGACGGCGGCCACGATGTCGCTCCCGGACAGGATGCCGCCGTCGACGTACACCTCCGCTGTGTCGCCGACGGCGTCGACGACCGAGGGCAGCACCTCCAGCGGGACCGGTGCCCGGTCCAGTTGGCGTCCCCCATGGTTGGACACGACCAGCGCGTCGGCACCGGCGTCGACCACCGCCCGCGCGTCGGCGACGGTCGAGATGCCCTTGACCACCAGCGGCCCGTCCCACGCCTCCCGCAGCCAGGCCAGGTCGGCCATCGTGGCCGCAGGATCGAACATCGTGCCGACCAGCTCGGCGACGGTCCCCTCGAAACGGTGCAGCGAGGCGAACTCGAGCGGCTCCGTGGTGAGCAGGTCCAACCACCACGCCGGGTGCAGGGAACCCTCCGCGACGGTCCTCAGCGAGAGCGTGGGCGGGATGGTGAGGCCGTTGCGTACGTCGCGCAGCCGGGCGCCGGCCACGGGCGTGTCCACGGTGAGCACGAGCGCCTCGTAGCCCGCGGTCTGCGCCCGCTCGACGAAGTCGCGGCTGGCCTCGCGGTCACGCCACAGGTACAGCTGGAACCACCGACGGGCGTCGGGAGCGGCGGCGGCCAGCCGCTCGATCGACGTCGTGCCCATCGTGGACAGGGCGTACGGGACACCCGTGCGCGCCGCCACGCGACACACCGCAGGCTCGCCTTCGGTGTGCATCATCCGGGTGAACCCGGTGGGGGCGAAGACCCACGGCGCCGCTGACGGCTGGCCGAGGATCGTCGTGGACGTGTCCACCCCGGAGACGTCCTGCAGGACTCGCGGCGAGAACTCGACTCGGGAGTAGGCCTCCCGGGAGCGTGACAGGCTCAGCTCCTCCCCGGCGCCGCCGTCGGTGTAGTCGAAGACCGCGCGGGGGGCGCGCCGTCGCGCGAGCCGGCGGAGGTCCTCGATGGAGGCAGCCCGGGCCAGCCGCCGGTCCGTGGCGTGGAGCGGGACCCGTGCGGGACGCAGGACCTCCTGCAGCTCGGACCACCGGGGGCGGCGTCGGGTCGTCATCTGGCCGTTCTACACGACCGGTCCCGGTCGGCCGGTGGGTCGGTGGCTCGTGCGCCGGCGGGCCGGACCTCGGACATGGACGCCGGCACCGCGGAGACCACCGCCGCCAACGGAGAGCGCACCACCCCACGGGTGCCCCACCTGCGCCGCCGAGCCTGGCTCCGTCCTCGCCGTGGCTGGCGGATGCTGCGCGTCAGGCCCTCACGTAGGCGCTGTCCGGCACATCGGTGACGAACATGTGCCCGGGCGCGTGGGTGATGGCGAACGGCGGCCGCGACGCCACCAGGGCCGCCTGCGGGGTCACCCCGCAGGCCCAGAAGACAGGCACGTCGCCGGGCTCGAGGTCCACCGGGTCGCCGTAGTCGGGAGCGGCGAGATCGGCGATGCCGAGCGACTCCGGCGCGCCCACGTGCACCGGCGCTCCGTGGACCTCCGGCATCCGCGCGGTCAGCCGGACCGCGTCGGAGACCATCGCGCCGGGGATCGGTCGCATCGAGACCACCAGCGGCCCGGAGAGGCGCCCGGCGCGGCGGCACTGGACGTTGGTGCGGTACATCGACACGTTGCGCCCCTGCTCGATGTTGCGGACCGGGATGCCGGCCAGGGCGAGCACGGTGTCGAAGCTGAAGCTGCAGCCGACCAGGAACGCGACGAGGTCGTCGGTCCACAGGTCGACCACCTCGCTCGGCTCCTCGACGAGCGCGCCGTCGCGCCAGACCCGGTAGCGAGGCAGGTCGGTGCGCAGGTCGGCGTCGGGCGCCAGAGCCGTGCGGAAGACACCCGGGTCGGTCACGTCGAGCAGCGGGACCGGCTGCGGGTTGCGCTGCCCGAAGAGCAGCATGTCGAAGGCCCACTCCCGGGGAAGCACGACCAGGTTCGCCTGGGTGAAGCCTGCCGCCCACCCCGACGTCGGCGTGACCAGGCCGGCACGATAGCGCCGGCGCGCCTCGGCAGGCGTGGAGCGGTGCGCGTCGGACTGCGGGGCGGCGGAGTCGGGCGCGTCGATGTCGGGACTCTCGGCGTGGAAGGTCATCGCGGCCTCCTTCGTGGGTGCAGTCAACCAGACGGCTGTGGCCCGACGTCCTGCCGAGGCGGGCGGCCAGGGTGCGACACCTGTCGCTGGACCGTTCGGGCGGTCGCCGGCGTCGCTTCCGCCCGTCGGGAGGCGTCACACCCGCGGTCCGGGGCCGAAGGCAGGAACTCGTCGGGCGCTGGGGCTGGGAACGGTGATGGCCGGACGGGCGGTGAGTGCCCTCGGAAGGGTAGGCTCGCGTGCGACGCGAGGCTGGAGCCGTGCTCGACGCGTCGAGCAGGCACTGCCGCTGCGTGGCGATGGCCGCCGGCGGCCCGGTGACCGACATCGAAGGCGGCGAGATCACCGTGAGTGTTGACTCGATCTGGTTCCACGGCGACAGCCCGGCGCCAGTCGTGGTCGCGCGGTCGGTGCGCGACGCCCTTGCCGCGGCCGTCGTCGACGTCCTGGCGCTCGCGAGCTGAGCCGTGCGGATCCTGCCGAGCGGAAGCACCGCCCTCCTGGTCGAGGTCGACGACCTCGACCAGGTGCTGGCGCTCTACGCCGCGCTGCGCGAGTCCACGCCCGACGGGGTGGTCGACCTGGTCCCGGCCGGACGGACCGTCCTGGTCGTCACCGATCCAGCGACGACCACGCTGGCCGCGGCCGAGCAGGCAGTGCGTGCCGCCGAGCCCCGGCCCGGCCTGCGCAACGCCGCCGAGGAGGCCGTGGAGATCCCGGTCGTCTACGACGGCGAGGACCTCGCCGACGTGGCGCGGTCGATGGGCTGCGACCAGGCAGAGGTGGTGCGCCGCCACACCGAGGAGGAGTGGACGGTCGCCTTCTGCGGCTTCGCCCCCGGGTTCGGCTACCTCGTGGGCGCCCAGTTCGAGTGGGACACCGCCCGGCGGGACAGTCCGCGTACCGAGGTGCCCGCGGGGTCGGTAGCGCTGGCGGGGGAGTTCAGCGCGGTCTACCCCCGCGTCTCCCCGGGCGGCTGGCAGCTGATCGGCCGCACCGACCATCGGGTCTTCGACCTCGAGCGTGATCCCCCCGCACTGTTGCAGCCCGGCCGGCCGGTCCGGTTCGTCGACGCCGGTGCGGGCACGCAGGCACAGGACGGTGAGGATGGCTGAGCGCGGCATCCAGGGAGCCGCCTTCGAGGTGCTAGAGACCGGGGTGCTCACGACGGTGCAGGACCGGGGTCGCCCCGGTCGCGCCGCCCTCGGCATCGGCCGCTCGGGGGCCGCGGATCGCGGGTCGGCGGCACTGGCCAACCGGCTCGTCGGCAACGGCGCCGATGCCGCCGTGCTCGAGGTGACCATGGGCGGGCTCGCGTTGCGGGCCCGCCGGCTGCTCACCCTGGCCGCGACCGGCGCGCGCTGTCCGGGCGTGCCCCACCTGGCGCCGTTCGTGCTGCGCGCCGGCGAGGTGCTCGAGCTCGGGTTCCCGGTCTCGGGCGTGCGGACCTACCTCGCGGTGCGCGGGGGCGTCGACGTCGACCCGGTGCTGGGCTCACGCTCGACCGACGTGCTCTCCGGTCTCGGTCCACCCGCCGTGGCGGCCGGTGACGAGCTGCCGGTGGGCGATGGTGAGCACCCGATGCCCGGCGTGGACGTCGCGCCGGTGGCCGAACCGAAGGCCGGTGAGGTTCGCGTGCTCCTGCATCACGGGCCGCGCCGCGACTGGTTCACCGACCAGGCATGGGCCACGTTGTGCGGTGAGCCGCACCTGGTCACGGCCGACAGCAACCGGATCGGCCTGCGGCTGGAGAGCTCGAGGCTGGAGCGGGCGCGCGAGGGCGAGCTGCGCAGCGAGGGGATGATGCGCGGCGCGGTCCAGGTGCCCCCCGACGGCGGGCTCGTGCTGTTCCTCGCCGACCACCCGGTCACGGGTGGCTACCCCGTCATCGGCTACGTCGAGGACGACCACGTCGACCGGTGCGCGCAGCTGCAGCCGGGTCAGGCGCTGCGCTTGGTGCCCGCGACCCAGCAGCCACCCCGGCCGTCCGACGACGAGGGGCGCTGAGCCCCTCCGGCGCGCCTCACGAGGAGGCGACACCTCGGGCGGGGCGGTGCTCGGACCGGTGGCTGTCTCGTTCGCACGCTGCCACAATGGACGCTCGCACACCCATCGTGTGAGTCGGAGGCACCAGATGTCGGACAACGCTGCGACCCACCGGTCCCGCGGGCTGAAGGCCCGACTCGGCCAGCTCGGTCCCGGACTGATCGTCGCCGCCGCCTTCGTCGGGCCCGGCACCGTCACCACCGCCAGCGTCGCCGGGGCCGACTACGGGTTCGCGCTGCTGTGGGCCCTCGTCTTCAGCGTGGTCGCCGCGATGGTGCTGCAGGAGATGTCGGCTCGCCTCGGGGTCGTCAGCCGCGAAGGTCTGGGGGAGGCGCTTCGCTCGACGTTCGCCAACCCGGTGGTCAAGATCGCGGCAGTGGTGCTCGTAGTCGCGGCGATCGCGGTCGGCAACGCCGCCTTCCAGGGCGGCAACCTGATCGGCGCCGCCCTCGGGCTGGAGGCGGTCTTCGGCGGGGACACCCGCTTGTGGGCGACCCTGGTCGCGGTGCTGGCAGCAGCCCTGCTGGCGACCGGCAGCTACAAGGCGGTCGAGCAGACGCTGATCTGGCTGGTCGTGGCGATGGGGATCGTGTTCCTGGTGACCGCGGTCATCGTCACGCCGGACCTCGGTGACGTCGCCTCCGGGTTCGTGCCACGGGTGCCCTCGGGTTCGGTGCTCACGGTGGTCGCCCTGATCGGCACCACGGTGGTGCCCTACAACCTGTTCCTGCACGCCAGCTCGGTGCAGGACAAGTGGTCCGAGGACGTTCCCACCGCCCGGGCCGTCAAGGAGGCCCGACTGGACACGCGGTTGTCCATCGGCCTCGGCGGGCTGGTCACGCTCGCCATCTTGACCACGGCCGCCGCGGCGCTGTTCGGCAGTGGGCGCGGGGTCGAGAGCGCCGCCGACATGGCAACTCAGCTCGAGCCGCTGCTGGGCCCGAGCGCGAAGTACTTCTTCGCCTTCGGCCTGCTCGCAGCGGGGGTCACCAGCTCGGTGACGGCGCCGCTGGCCGCTGCCTACGCCACCGCCGGCGCCTTCGGCTGGAAGCGTGACCTGCGCGACCCCAAGTTCAAGATGCTCTGGGCGATCATCATCGTGGTCGGCACGACCTTCGCGATCCTGGGGTCCAGCCCGACCCAGGCGATCGTGTTCGCTCAGGCCGCCAACGGCCTGATCCTCCCGATCGTCGCGGTGTTCCTGCTCGTGGTGATGAACCGCCGCGACCTGCTCGGCGACCACGTGAACACCAAGGCAGGCAATGTCGCGGGCGGTATCGTCGTGCTGATCGCCATCGGGTTGGGGCTGCGATCCCTGGCCAGCGCGTTCGGTCTCATCTGAGGCCGCCAGGTCGACGCCTACCGCCGCCCGCCGCCGGTGCTCGCGGCGCCGTTGGACGTGGGAGCGTCGCCCACGCTTCGCGACAGTCGCGCGACCGCGGCGGCCACGCGGGGCCCGAACATGACGGGGTCGTTGTGGTCGGCACGCGCGAGCACCACCCGCTCGGCCAGGGAGGGGGCCTGGTCAGCGACGCGGGCGCTGAGCACCGAGGGGACCACGGAGTCGCGGTCGCCGTAGACGACCGTCACCGCCACGTCGCTGGTGGCGAGGTGCTCGACGACGGGGAACTGGTCGCGCAGGAGGGCCCGCACCGGCAGCCAGGGGTAGTGGTGGGCTCCCACGTCGGCGAGCTCGGTGAATGGCGAGCGAAGCACCATCCCCGCCGGCGGCTGCCGGGCCTGGAGCGCCGCGACGACGCCTGTGCCCAGGGACTCGCCGAAGTAGAGGGTCCGCGGGGTGGGGTAGCCGAGCGCCTGCAGGGCCTGCGCCGCGGCGTCCGCGTCGGCGGCGAGCCCGTCCTCGGTGGGGTGGCCCGGGTTGCCGCCGTATCCGCGGTAGTCCATCAGCAGCACGGCGAGTCCGCGGCGGCTCAGCTCCTGGGCGAACTCGGCCCGGCCTGTCCGGTTGCCACCGTTGCCGGGCGCGACCAGGACCGCCATCCCGGTGTCCAGTGGGCCGGTCGCCGGGACGAACCAGGCGCCCAGCTCGAGTCCGTCCGCCGTGTGGAGCGTGACGTCGCGGGCACCGGCGACGACGTCGGCGGCCGGAGGCACCGGCGTGGCGTCGGGGAAGTAGATCAGCTGGCGTTGCAGCACCCACAGCATCGCGACCACCGTCCCCACGGGCAGCAGCGCCACGAGGAGCCCACGCCTGAGCCACCTGCGCTTCTGCCTGATCATTCCTCATGCTCGCCTTGGTGATCCTGCACTGCAAGTGAGACAAGCGCCAGGGGCGGGACGGCCCTGGGGTCCGCTGCGGTGGGATGACCTCCGGCGCGCCGGCCAACGGCAGTGACATGCCTCTCGACGAGCCCTAGGCGATGCGAGGGTCCTCACCTGGAGCCGGTGCGGAGCGCGGAGCCAGTCGTCGCCGATCGACGGCGTCGGTCCGAGCGCCGTCTCGCTCCGCTCCGATCCCGGCAGTGACGACGAGCCCGATGCCGAAGACGGCCAACACGTCCAGCTCCTGCCGCAGCGCGAGGTAGCCGATCACCACGGCGATGGCAGGCTCGATGCTCATGAGGGTCCCGAACGCCGCAGTCGTGAGGCGCCGGAGCGCGAGCAGCTCCAGGGTGAACGGCACCACCGGTAGCAGCAGCGCCAGCCCCAGTCCGAGCACGAGGATCTGAGGCGTGAGCTGGTTGAAGACCTCCGGTCCGGCGACCAAGGTCCCCACCAGCCCTGCGACGGGCATCGAGATCGACAGGCCGGCGATGCCGGCGGTCTCGTCGCCCACCTGCTGGGTGAGCAGGATGTACGCCGCCCAGCAGGCGGCGGCCCCGAGCGCGAAGGCGACGCCCACCGGGTCGGCCCCGCCCGTCCAGGGCTGGGTCAGCAAGACCACGCCGATGGCGGCGAGCACCGACCACGTCCGACCGGCCCCGCGGCTGCGCCATGTCGCCACCCCGAGCGGCCCGAGGAACTCCAGCGCGCTGGCCGTACCCAGCGGCAGCCTCTCGATGGCCGCCATGAACAGCATGGTGAGACCGGCCGTGACCACGCCCAGGGCGATGCCGACGCGTAGGGCGGTTCCGGAGAACTGCGAGAAGCGCGGCCGGACGACGACCAGGAGCAGCACGCCGGCCCACGAGAGCCGTAGCCACGCCGCACCCTGGGCGCCGACGACGTCGATCAGCCCAACCGACGCGGCGAGCCCGAGCTGGACACACAGCATCGAGGTGATCGCCATCCCAGCGCCGGCGCGTGCGGAGGCGCGGGCGCCCTGGCCGCCGGAGGTGTGCTGGAGCGTGGTCATCCAGACAGTGAACGCGACTCCACCGTTCACGTCCAAGCGACTTTGATGGAGGTATCGTTCAACCATCATGAACGATGTGGGGTTGAACCTGCGTCGCCTCAGGGTGCTGCTCGAGCTGTCGCGGCTGGACTCGATGGGAGAGGTCGCCGACGCGCTCGGCATGACCACGTCGAGCGTCTCCCAGCACATCGCGGCGCTCGCCAGCGAGGTCGGCTCTGCGCTGGTCGAGCCGGTGGGTCGGCGTGTGCGACTGACGCCGGCGGGTCGACGGCTCGCCGAGCACGCGGTGACCATCCTCGCGGCCGTCGAGGCCGCTCGTCGCGACCTCGACTCGAGTGGCGAGCCCGAGGGCGTCGTGCGGGTCGCCGGCTTCGCGACCGGGATCAGGCGGTCGCTGCTGCCGGGCCTGGTCGAGATCGATGCGGGCAGCCCTGGTGTCGTGGTTCACATGAGCGAGTACGAGCCGCTGGAAGCCCTCGACCTCCTCGGCCGTGACGACGTCGACGTCGCCCTCGTCTACGACTACAACCTGGGCCCCCTGGCGCTGCGCAACGACATGACCGCCCAGCAGCTCTGGAGCCTTCCATGGGGGTTGGGTGTGCCATCGCCGGCACGGCGAGGACATCTCTCGGCGTACGCGGACCACGACTGGATCGTGAACTCCCGCAACACCGCCGACGAGGACGTACTACGCACACTCGCGTCCATGGCCGGCTTCAGCCCGAGGATCTTGCACCGCATCGACAGCCTGGAGCTGGTCGAGGACCTGATCGTGGCCGGCCACGGCATCGGCCTCCTGCCGCGCGGCCGCGCCACGAGACGCGGGGTCCGCGTCCTGCCACTGCGCGACCCGGCCGTGACGATGCGCGTCTACGCCGTCGTCCGGCGCGGACGCGAGCAGTGGCCGCCCCTTCGCGTCCTCCTCGAGCAGCTGTCCCGCGACCGCGAAGCGATCGCACGAGGACCTGCCGCTCCGTGACCAGGCTGGACGATCCGGGCGTGTCCCGCCCCAGGCTGTTCCAGGCCTGCTGCCATGAGCTCCTGCCCGTGCGCAACGACGACGGTCGGGTCGGGTCAGATCCACCCGTTCGACTGGGCTACCCGTGCCGCTTCGGCCCTGGTCGACGCGCCCGTCTTGCCGATCGCGGCGGAGAGGTAGTTGCGGACGGTGCCGACGGAGAGCTGGGCGCGCGCGGCGATCACCGCGACAGGTGAACCGTCGATGGCGAGCAGCAGCATCTCCGACTCCCGGGTGGTGAGCGGCGATGGGCCGGACATCAGCGACTCGGTCGCCAGGGCGGGGTCCACCACGCGCAGCCCGGCATGCACGCGCCGGACGGCGTCCGCGAGCTCGCGAGCGGGCGTGTCCTTGACGAGGAAGCCGGCGGCGCCGGCGTCGAGGGCGCGGCGTACGTAGCCGGGCCGCCCGAAGGTCGTCACGATCAGCGACCGCACGGCTGGCAGCTCGGCGCGCAGCCGCTCGGCCACCTCGAGGCCGGTGAGGCCCGGCATCTCGATGTCGAGCAGGCACACGTCCGCCTGCGCCGAGCGCGCAGCGGCCACCACCTCGTCGCCACGGCCGACCTGGGCGACGACCTCGATGTCGGTCTCGAGGTCGAGCAGTGCCGCGAGCGCGCCACGGACGAGAGCCTGGTCATCGGCCAGCAGGATCCGGATCACGGCAGCACCACCTCCACGCGTGTTCCGGAGCCACCCGTGAGCTGCAGCGTGCCGCCGGCTGTGGCCACTCGCTCGCGCATGCCGAGCAGCCCGTTGCCGTCGTTGCCGTCGCTCGCCTCGAAGCCGGTGCCGTCGTCGGCGACGACCAGACCGGTCGGCGAGAGCTCGATCGAGACCATGGATGCGCCCGCGTGCCGGACCACGTTGGTCACCGACTCCCGCAGCACCCACGCCAGCATGGTGCGATGCCTCGGATCGGTGTCGGCGACGGTGCCGACCAGTCTCGTCTCGATGCCGGCATCGGCGAGCACGCGCGGCGCGGCGGCCAGCTCCGCCTCGAGACTGGCTGTTCGCAGACCCCCGACGGTCGAGCGGACCTCCGCCAGTGCCTGCCGGGCGGTCTCCTGGATCGACTCCAGCTCTTCTCGTGCCCGCGCGGGGTCGACCTCGATGAGCCGAGCCGCGAGCTCGGCCTTGATCGAGAGAGCGGTCAACGAGTGACCGAGCACATCGTGCACATCGCGGGCGACCCGGTCACGCTCGGTCACCAGCGCCAGCTGCGCTCGGGCATCCTCGGACTGCGCTTCGAGCTCGGAGAAGACCCGCATCGCCGTGCAGAACCCGATGATGGGCCACACCATCAGGAAGAAGAAGGCCGGGAAGTCGCCGCCGATGAGGGAGACCACCGGCAGCAGGGCGCTGAGGACCGTGGTCCACTTCCACCACGGCGCCGGCACCATCAGGGCGGAGAACGCCCCGAGGTAGGGCGTGAGGCCGATGGCCTCGATGCCGATCACCGGCACCGTCCCCGCGGCGAGCAGCAGCATGGCGAACCAGATCGTCAGCGCGTGATCGCGCCACACGCTCCACCCGAGCAGGTAGACCACCGCGTAGGCCGCGATCAGCGTCAGCACCAGCCCCTTGACCGGCGTCGACGAGTCGGTCCCGACGGTCTCGACCACCGGGTAGGCGAGGAAGACCAGCCAGATCGCCGCCACCACCCAGCCCCATCGCTCCCAAGGGGAGCGAGTGGAACCGGTGCCGACGAGGGATGCGCTCACACCCGCTCCCGGCGCCGGCGCAGCCCCCACACCGCCAGCGCTGCGAAGATCACCGTCCACGAGCACACGTTAGCGAGCAACAGCCACACCGAGTCGTGTCCGGCGTCGATGGGAAGGGAGCCGTCCGAGATCGGGTACCGGGCCAGCGCGGCGTATCCGTACAGCGGGGTGAAGCGGCCGATCTCCAAGATGAGGCCGTCCATCGGCGTGAAGACGTTGCCGAGGAAGCTCATGATCACGATCATCCCGGAGGCGATGCCGGCGGCGTTCTCGCCCTTGAAGAGCAGGCACACCGCCAGACCGTAGACCGCGAACAGGGCCGAGCCGAGCCACACGATGGCGGCGCTGGCCAGCCAGTCGACGGTGTTGCCTCTCGAGCCGGTGGTCGCACCGATCGCGTAGATCAGCGCGATCGGGACGGCCGCGACCAGCATCGCCACAACGGTCTTGGTCGCCACGAAGGTCGACGACGGCAGTGGCGTCAGCGCGATCTGCCGTCCCCAGCCCATCGTCTGCTCGGTTGCCGCCGACCCGGCGACGGTCGTGGTGGCCGTGACCGCTCCGTAGGCCGCCATGGAGACCATGACGTACATGGCGACGTTGGCACTGCCGTACGCCTCGTCGTCGCCCATGCCGAAGACGGAGAACAAGAACGCCGGCAGCGCCACGATGAAGAACATGCCCACCTTGTCGCGCAGCTGTCGCTTGAGGTCGAGGCGGGCGTACGCGACGGCGTCGGGTCGTGTCGTCCGTCGTCTGGTGGCCGCCGGGTGCTTGGTGCCGGTGGACGTCATCGAGCTCACTGCAGGGCCTCCTCGGCCCCGATGGGGGCGCCGGTCGGTGCTGAGTCGGTGGCCGGCGTTCCGGTCAGGGCCAGGAAGGCGGCCTCGAGGCTGGCGCTGGCGACCTCGAGGTCGGTGATGCCAAGGGGGGCCACGGCCCTGCGGACGTCGTCGAGCCAGGCTTGGTCGATGCCGTCGACACCCACGACGTCTGCGGGCGGGCGGAAGGTCATCGACTGGCCGCCGTAGGCCGCACGCACCTGGGGGGTCGGGCCGTCGGCCCTGATCCGACCGTGGGCCATCAGCACGGTGCGGTCGGCGAACGCGTCGGCCTCGGCGAGGTAGTGGGTCGCGAAGACGATGGTGCGGCCGTCGGCGGCGTCAGCGCGCATGGTGTCCCAGAACTCCTGACGCGCGGCCACGTCCATGCCGGTCGTCGGCTCGTCCAGGATCACCAGGTCCGGGTCGGGAACGAGCGCCAGAGCGAACTTCAGCCGCTGCTGCTCGCCCCCCGAGCAAGCCTTCACCAGCCGGTTGACGAGCCGACCCAGCCCAGCGCGCTCGACGACGACGTCGACCCGCTCGGGCCGCCCGTGGAGGGCTGCGATCGCGCGGATCGTCTCGCGCACCGTGAAGTCGGGCAGCAGCCCCCCGGTCTGCATCACGGCCGAGACCCGGCCGTCCACGACAGCGCGATGCGGTGGTTCGCCGTACAGTTCGATCGTCCCACCGGTCGGCGATGTCAGCCCGAGGAACATGTCGACGGTGGTCGTCTTCCCGGCGCCGTTGGGGCCGAGGAACGCGACGACCTCGCCGGAGCCGATGGTCAGGTCGATGCCGTCGACAGCGGTGACGGTCTCGCCGCCCTGTCCCCGGAACCGCTTCGTCAGGCGGGTCGCCTCGAGTGCTGGTGTGGTCATGACTCGACCCTGCGGCCCCGCGCGCGAGGAGTCCCGGGGGAGTTGTCACCACCTGCGCGTGACACCTGTCACCGCGACCGCGCGACGGCCACTCTGACGGCGACCGTCGCGACCTGGACGTTCACGATCGCGCCGCGCACGCGACCGGACCGGTGTGGCGGAGGGCGTGGCGATGGCCCCCGAGGACTCGCCGGTCCTCGCAGCGCTGCCGGGTTGGCTGCGCGACATGCGCACCCGTTCGGGCCCCGGCAGCTACCGGGCGGCCTGTGACCGCTCCGCGGTGCCGCCAGGAGACCCGGGGCCTGACAGCCCGGCCGCGGCCCGACGGGAGGCGTCGCTCGTCGCCGAACCGGGCCCGGGTCGCCTCGGGGCACGCCATCGGGGGCACGCGCAGCAGTTGCGGCCGCGGCGGCCGATACGATCGAGGCGCCCTCACCGCGCCCCCCATCGGTGGCGCGCCGACCATCCGAAGGAGCCCCCGTGTCCGAGATCAAGGTCACCGTGCAGCACGCCGGCGAGACCGCCGAGCGCGCGGTGACGCCGGGCACCCAGGCGTGGGCGCTGTTCGCCGACACCCCGACGGTCATCGCGGCCCGGGTGGGGGCGACGCTGCGGGACCTGGCCTATGAGCTGTCCGACGGGGACGTCGTCGAGGGGGTCGAGATCGGCAGCCCCGACGGTCGCGACATCCTGCGCCACTCGACCGCCCACGTGATGGCTCAGGCCGTGCAGGAGCTCTTCCCCGACGCCCGGCTCGGGATCGGCCCGCCGGTGACCGACGGCTTCTACTACGACTTCGACGTCGCCGAGCCGTTCGTACCCGCGGACCTCGAGAGGATCGAGACCCGGATGCGCAAGATCGTCAAGGAGGGCCAGAAGTTCTCCCGCCGCGTCGTCACCGACGGCGACGCCCTGACCGAGCTCGCCGACGAGCCGTACAAGATCGAGCTCATCGGCCTCAAGGGCGGTGCCGGTGACGCCGCCGGGGCGGCCGAGGGGGCCTCGGTCGAGGTGGGCGCCGGCGAGCTGACCATCTACGACAACCTCAAGCGTGACGGCTCGCTGGCCTGGAAGGACCTCTGCCGCGGCCCGCACCTGCCCACCACCAAGCGGATCCCCGCCTTCACCCTGATGCGGTCAGCGGCGGCGTACTGGCGCGGCGACGAGAACAACAAGCAGCTGCAGCGGATCTACGGAACCGCCTGGGAGACCAAGGAGGCGCTGGCCGAGCACCTGCATCGCCTCGAGGAGGCCGAGCGGCGCGACCACCGCAAGCTCGGCCGGGAGCTCGACCTGTTCAGCTTCCCCGACGAGATCGGCTCCGGGCTCCCGGTCTTCCACCCCCGCGGCGGCGTGATCAAGCGGGTGATGGAGGACTACGTCCGCCAGCGGCACATCGAGGAGGGGTTCGACTACGTCGGCACCCCCCACATCGCCAAGGAGGGGCTGTTCCACACCTCCGGGCACCTGCCGTACTACGGCGAGGCCATGTTCCCCGCCCTCGACGTCGACGGCATGGACTACCGCCTCAAGGCGATGAACTGCCCGATGCACAACCTGATCTTCCGGTCCCGCCAGCGCTCCTACCGGGAGCTGCCGCTGCGCCTGTTCGAGTTCGGCCACGTCTACCGGCACGAGAAGTCCGGCGTCATCCACGGGCTGACCCGGGTGCGTGGGTTCGCCCAGGACGACTCGCACTCCTACGTCACCAAGGAGCAGGCGCCGGGGGAGATCGAGCACCTCCTCGACTTCTGCCTGGGGCTGTTCCGCGACTTCGGCCTGGACGACTACTACCTCGAGCTCTCCACCCGCGACGACCACCACAAGGACAAGTTCGTCGGCTCCGACGAGGACTGGGCCGAGGCGACGGCCGTGCTGGAGAGGGTCGCCGTCGACTCCGGGCTGGAGCTCGTGCCCGACCCGGGTGGCGCGGCCTACTACGGTCCCAAGATCTCCGTGCAGGCCCGCGACGCCATCGGGCGCACCTGGCAGATGTCGACCATCCAGTACGACTTCAACCAGCCGGCCCCGGACCGGTTCGCCCTGGAGTACCAGGCCGCCGACGGGTCCCGGCAGCAGCCGGTGATGATCCACTCCGCGAAGTTCGGCTCGATCGAGCGGTTCATCGGGGTGCTGGTCGAGCACTACGCCGGCGCCTTCCCGCCCTGGCTGGCCCCCGTGCAGGTCCAGGCCATCCCGATCGCGGAACGGCACCACGACTACCTCGCTGGGGTCGCCGACCAGCTGCGCGGCCACGGCATCCGGGTCGAGGTCGACGGGTCCGACGACCGGATGCAGAAGAAGATCCGCAACGCGCAGGTGCAGAAGGTGCCGTTCATGCTCATCGCCGGGGACCGCGACGTCGAGGAGGGGGCGGTCTCGTTCCGCTACCGCAGCGGCGACCAGGACAATGGCGTGAGCGTCGCCGACGCGGTCGAGCGGGTGGTCGACGCCGTCCGCCGCCGGGTGCAGGTGTGAGCGAGGAGCACCTCGTCCAGGACGGGGTGGGGGAGCCCGACTCCCTCGAACGGCTGTGGACGCCGCACCGGCTCGCCTACATCAAGGGCGAGAACAAGCCGACCGACGGGTCGGCGGGGGAGTGCCCGTTCTGCCGGATCCCCGGCCTCGGCGACGAGGAGGGGCTCGTGGTTCACCGGGGCGAGGCGAGCTTCGTGGTGCTGAACCTCTACCCGTACAGCCCCGGACACCTGATGGTCTGCCCCTATCGGCACGTCCCGGACTACACCGAGCTCGACGACGCCGAGACCGTCGAGATCGCGGCGCTGACCAAGGCGGCGATGCGCACCGTGCGCGCGGTCAGCGGCGCGCACGGGTTCAACCTCGGGATGAACCAGGGGTCGGTCGCCGGGGCCGGGATCGCGGCCCACCTGCACCAGCACGTGGTGCCGCGGTGGGGCGGGGACCAGAACTTCATGCCGATCATCGGCCGCACCCGGACGATGGCCCAGCTGCTCGGCGACACCCGCGAGCTGCTGGCGGACGCCTGGTCCTGAGTCCCGCCCCGGCGACGGTCCCGGCTCAGCCGCGAACGCCGTACAGGTGCTCCAGCGCCAGCTGGTCCAGGCGCTCGAAGCCCATGCCTCGCGCGGCGGCCTCGTCGGGGTCGAAGGTCTCGGCGCGCAGCTCGGTCAGCTTCTCGCCCTCACTCAGTGTCGGCACGGACAGCTGGTCGACCCGCGCCGCGCGGAGCGCGTCCTGCACCTCGGGGTCGGCACGGAACGCCCGCGACTTCTCCTTGAGGATGAGGTAGTTGCGCATGCAGCCTCGCGCCGACTCCCAGACCCCGGCGACGTCCTCGGTGCGCGGCGGCTTGAAGTCGAAGTGCCGCGGCCCGTCGTAGCCGCCGTTCTCGACGATGTCAACGGTCCAGAACGCCCCCCGGGCGTTGCCCGCCCCGAAGCGCAGGTCCTGGTCGTAGCGCGGGCCGGTCTGCCCGTTGAGGTCGATGTGGAACAGCTTCCCGTGCCACAGCGCCTGCGCGAGACCGTGGGCGTAGTTGAGCGACGCCATCTCCTCGTGCCCGACCTCGGGGTTGACCCCCACCAGCTCGGGGTGCTCGAGGCTGTCGATGAAGGCCAGGGCGTGCCCGATGGTCGGCAGCAGGATGTCGCCGCGGGGCTCGTTGGGCTTGGGCTCGATCGCGAAGCGCAGGTCGTACCCCTGGTCCAGGACGTACTGTCCCAGCACGTCGAAAGCCTCCTTGTACCGGTCCAGGGCGGCCCGGACGTCCTTCGCAGCCCCCGACTCGGCGCCCTCGCGGCCGCCCCAGGCGACGAAGGTCTGCGCGCCGAGCTCAGCCGCCAGGTCGAGGTTGTCCAACGTCTTGCGCATCGCGAAGCGTCGCACGTCCCGGTCGTTGTTGGTGAAGCCGCCGTCCCGGAAGACCGGGTGCGAGAACAGGTTGGTGGTGACCATCGGGACCGTCATCCCGGTCTCGGCGAGCGCGGCGCGCATCGGGGCGAGATGGGCCTCGCGGGTGGCGGCGTCCGCGCCGAACGGGAACACGTCGTTGTCGTGGAAGGTGATGCCGTAGGCGCCGAGCTCGGCGAGCCGGTGCACCGCCTCGGCCGGAGCCATCGGCGGACGGATGGCGCCACCGAAGACGTCGACCCCCTCCCAGCCGACGGTCCACAGACCGAAGGAGAACCTGTCCGCCGGGGTGGGCTGGAAGTCGGAGGAACCACTACTCATACAGCTCGCCTCACTCTGTCTCGTTCGTTCCGTCAGCCAACAAATCAACCCATCCAGGTGGTTGTGCTGCCCGCGGAGACGTCCTATGTTGTGACGGACAACATACACGGTGATGGCCGTCACACCATCACGTTGGCGCAGGAGGTTCTCAACATGGTCAGAAGCAGGGTGTCGAAGGTTGCCTCGCTCGCGGCGGTCGGGGTGCTCGCCCTGTCGACCGCCGCCTGTGGCGGGAGTGACGACGGCGGCAGCGGCGGCAGCGGGTCCGGAGACCAGGCCGCCAAGAAGGTGGGGGTGATCCTGCCCGACGCGACGACCTCCCCACGCTGGGAGGCCAACGACCGGCCCAGCCTGAAGAAGGCGTTCGACGACGCGGGCATCGAGTCCGACATCAAGAACGCCGGCGGCGACAAGGCCAGGTTCGCCTCCACCTGCGACAGCATGATCAACGGCGGCGTCTCGGTGCTGATGATCGTCAACCTCGACTCCGACTCGGGCGGCGCCTGCCTGAAGAAGGCGACGGCAGCGGGCATCCAGAGCATCGACTACGACCGGCTGACGCTCGGTGGCGGCGCGTCCTACTACGTCTCCTTCGACAACGTGAAGGTCGGCGAGCTCATGGGCGAGGGCCTGACCACCTGCCTGGACAACCAGAAGAAGACCAAGGCGAACATCGTCTACATCAACGGCGACCCGACCGACAACAACGCGGCACTGTTCAAGTCCGGCTACGTCAAGGCGCTCAAGCCCAAGCTCGACTCCGGTGACTACACCCTGGTCGGTGACCAGACCGGCCTGTGGGACGCCACCAAGGCGGGCACCGCCTTCGAGCAGCTCTACACCAAGAACCAGGGCAAGGTCGACGGGGTGGTCTCGGCCAACGACACCATGGCCGGCGGCATCATCGCCCGGCTCGCGGCCAACGGGCTGGCCGGCAAGGTGCCGGTGACCGGTCAGGACGCCAGCGTCGACGGGCTGCGCGCCATCCTGCGCGGCAACCAGTGCATGACCGTCTACAAGGACACCAACCTGGAGGCCAAGGCGGCCTCCGACCTCGCCATCGCACTCATCAACGGCGACCAGGCCGCCGCCGACGCGCTGGTGACCGGCTCGGTCGAGGACACCGAGACCGGCAAGGACGTCCCGTCGGTGCTCGCCACCCCGCAGGCGATCTTCGCCGACGGCGTCAAGACCGTGGTGGCTGACGGCTTCCAGCAGCAGGCCGACGTGTGCAAGGGCGACGTCGCCGCGCTGTGCACGAAGTACGGCGTGAAGTGAGCCCGCGGGTGGGTCGGTGCCTGGACGCGGCGCCGACCCACCCCGGTCAGCGCCCACCCGCACGCCAGGAGAGGACCACCCAGTGACCACCACCACGTCCGAAGCCGCTTCCTCAGCGGCCGCCACCTCCCCGCTGCTGAGCCTGCGTGGGATCAACAAGAGCTTCGGCGCGGTCCACGTGCTCCGAGGCGTCGACCTCGACATCACGCCAGGCAGGGTGACCGCCCTGGTGGGTGACAACGGGGCCGGCAAGAGCACCCTGATCAAGGGCATCGCCGGGATCCATGCCTTCGACAGCGGCGAGTACACGTGGGACGGCCGGCCCGTCAGCGTCGCCAGCCCCAAGGAGAGCAGCGCCCTCGGCATCGAGGTCGTCTATCAGGACCTGGCGCTGTGCGACAACCTCGACGTCGTCCACAACATGTTCCTCGGCCGCGAGGTCAAGAAGCTGGGTCGGCTCGACGAGGCGACCATGGAGCACCGCGCGAAGGAGACCCTGTCCGGGCTCTCGGTCCGCACGCTGGCCTCGGTGCGCACCCACGTCGCGAGCCTGTCCGGTGGGCAGCGGCAGACGGTCGCCATCGCCCGGGCGGTGCTGTGGAACAGCCGCGTCGTGATCCTCGACGAGCCGACGGCCGCCCTCGGGGTCGCGCAGACCGAGCAGGTGCTGCTGCTCGTGCGTCGGCTGGCCGACCGGGGCCTGGGCGTGGTGCTGATCTCGCACAACCTCAACGACGTGTTCCAGGTCGCCGATGACATCGCCGTGCTCTACCTCGGGCAGATGGCCGCCCAGGTGCACCGCGCCGACGTCACGAACAACCAGGTCATCGAGCTCATCACCACGGGACGATCCGGGGACCTCGGCATCCCCGCGGACGAGACCCGTCCCGCCACGACCGCTGTGCCGCACGTCCAGCCCGCGACCGACCCGAAGGAGGCCTGATGGCCGTCTCGAGCCCGACCGCACCCCCCAGCACCGGCGGTGCCGACCCCGACGAGTCGGTCGGCGGCCTGGTCCGCGGCTACCTGAGCCGGGTCCGCGGCGGTGACGTCGGGGCGCTCCCCGCCGTGCTGGGGCTGGTCGTGCTGGTCGTCGTCTTCACGCTGCTGCGGCCGCAGACCTTCACCAACCCCTTCAACTTCGCCAACCTGATCCAGCAGTCCGCTGCGGTCATGGTGATCGCCATGGGCCTGGTCTTCGTGCTCCTCCTGGGGGAGATCGACCTGTCCGCCGGGTTCACCGGTGGCACCGCTGCCGCCGTGATGGGCATCGTCCTCACCCGCCAGGGATGGCCGTGGCCGCTCTCGATCCTGGTGTGCATCGCGACCGGTGCGGTGATCGGCACCTGCATCGGCCTGCTGGTCTCGCGACTGGGCATTCCATCGTTCGTGGTGACGCTGGCCGCGTTCCTCGGGCTGCAGGGGCTGATGCTGGTGCTGATCGGGGAGGGGGGGACGATCGCGTTCCGCAACCCCACGATCGTGGCCATCATGAACGGCAACCTGCCGCTGTGGCTGGGATGGGCGATCTGCATCGGGGGCCTGCTCGGCTACGGCGCGGTCACCTTCCGCAACGCCACCACCCGCCGCGCCGCCGGGCTCAAGGGCGACCCACTCCTGCTGTGGGCCTTCAAGTTCGGCTTCCTGGTCGTGGTCCTGGTCGCCGCCACGGCGTACCTGTCCCAGGAGCGGAGCCGCAACCCGGCGATCAGCTCGCTGCGCGGTGTCCCGGTGGTCGTCGCCGTGCTGGTCGCGCTGCTGGTGGTGCTGACGTTCATGCTGACCCGGACCGCCTGGGGCCGGCACGTGTACGCCGTGGGCGGCAACGCCGAGGCCGCACGGCGGGCGGGCATCAACGTGGCCCGGATCCGGCTCTCGTGCTTCGTGCTCTGCTCCTCGATGGCCGCCCTGGCCGGCCTGCTCCTGGCCAGCCGGGACAACTCGGTCTCCCCGACCACGGGTGGGTCCCTGACCCTGCTGTACGCGGTGGGCGCCGCGGTCATCGGAGGGACGAGCCTGTTCGGCGGCAAGGGACGGATCGTCGACGCGGTGATCGGTGGACTGGTGGTAGCGGTGATCGACAACGGCATGCTGCTGCTCGACCAGCCGCAGGGACGCGTCTACATGGTCACCGGTATCGTGCTGCTGCTCGCGGCCAGCGTGGACGCCATCAGCCGGCGACGGGCGGCGGCCACCGGTAGGGGCTGAACCCACCGGACCCCACGAGGAGAGCGTCATGTCGCGACGGGCCGTCACCAGCCAGGAGCAGGTCCGGCGCGCCAACGCCGGCGCCCTGCTCCGCTGGGTGCATGCCAACGGACCGACGAGCCGGGCCGTGCTCACCCAGGCGTTGGGGCTCAACCGCAGCACGATCGGCGACCTGACCGCCCAGCTGGAGTCCCTCGGGCTGGTCAGCGAGCAGGCGCCGACCTCGGCGCGGCGAGCCGGGCGACCCTCGCTGGTGGTGAGGCCGAGCGCCGACGTCACCGTCGTGGCGATCATGCTCGACGTGGACCGCATCACGGTCGCGCTGGTCGGACTCGGCGGGGTCGAGCTCGAGCGACGGACCAGGGTGCACCAGCGCGGTGAGCACGACGTAGCGCACGTCGTGGAGACCGTGGTGCAGCTGGTGCGAGAGACGGTGCCGGAGCCGGCCGGCTGCGTCGCCGTGGGGGTGTCGGTGCCGGGCGCGGTTCGGCGCTCCGACGGCTTGGTCCGGTTCGCCCCCAACCTCGGCTGGACCGACGAGCCGTTCGCCGAGCTGCTCTCGAGCGCCCTCGGGCTCGACGTGCACGTGGGCAACGACGCGGACCTCGGCGTCCTCGCCGAGCACCTGCGCGGTGCCGCCGTCGGTGCCTCGAACGTCGGCTACGTGACCGGCAGCGTGGGGATCGGCGGCGGCTTCCTGGTAGGAGGCGTGCCGCTGCGGGGGGCCGACGGCTACGCGGGGGAGGTGGGGCACCTGCTCGTGGACAGCGCGGGACCGCGGTGCCGCTGCGGGGCGGTCGGCTGCTGGGAGACCAAGGTCGGGGAGAACCACCTGCTCACCGGGGCCGGCCGGCTCCCGGGCGGCGGCCCGACGGCGGTGGCCGAGGTCATCGCCGCCGCGGACGCCGGGGACGCGCGCGCGGCGGCGTCCCTGGACGAGGTGGCGGAGTGGACCGGCGTCGGCCTGCGCGCCATCGTCAACGTGCTGGACCCCGACCTGATCGTGCTCGGGGGGGTGCTGGCCCGGGTCTGGCGTGCCCGCGCCGACGTCGTCGAGACAGCCCTGCACCGCGCCGGCCTGATCGGGGCCTGGGACCGGGTGGTGCTGCGCGGGGCCGCGCTGGGCGACGACTCGCCCCTGATGGGCGCGGCCGAGCTGGCCTTCGACCCACTGCTGGCCGACCCGCTGTCGGTCGCGGCTCGCGAGCCGGCGCCGAGCCGATAGCCTGCTCGCGATGCTGAACCGTTTCCGTGCCTTCTGGACGAAGGTCGTCTCCCCGGCTGCCCACCTGTTCCTCAGGCTGGGGATCAGCCCCGATGCGGTGACCCTCGTGGGCACTCTCGGGGTGTGTGCCGGCGCGCTCGTCTTCTTCCCGCGGGGTCAGCTGCTGGTCGGCGTGCTGGTGGTGACCGCCTTCGTGTTCTCCGACCTCGTCGACGGCCACATGGCCCGGATCAGCGGCCAGTCCTCGGCCTGGGGTGCCTTCCTCGACTCCACCCTGGACCGCTTCGGCGACGCGGCGATCTTCGCCGGGCTGGCGATGTACTACGTCGGCCCCGGCGACTCCGAGCCGTTGGCGGCGCTCGCCATCTACTGCCTGGTGATGGGGTCGGTCACCTCCTACGCCCGGGCCCGTGCCGAGTCGCTGGGGATGGACGCCCGCGGCGGCATCGCCGAGCGAGCGGACCGCCTGGTGGCGATCCTGGTGATGACCGGGCTGGCGGACCTCCTCGACCTGCCCGTGCTCATCCCGATCACGCTCGCGGTGCTGGCGGTGGCCAGCACCATCACCGTGGTGCAGCGGATGAACCGGGTCCGCGAGCAGGTCCGAGCGACCACCTGATGCCGGCCGCCGACCGCCGGGGCGTGCGTCGCGGTCAGGCTCGTGCGGGTCGCGCGGCGGGCGAGCAGCTGGTGGCGGTCGGCTACCTCGCGGCCTGGCGCCTGGTGAGGCTGCTGCCGGAGCCCGCGGCCCAGCGGGTGTTCGCTCGCGGCGCCGACCAGCTGGTCCGGCGCGACGGCCGCGGGGTCGCTCGGCTGCGCTCGAACCTGCGCCGGCTGCGGCCCGACCTGGACGAGGCCGGCTTGGACCGGCTCACCCACGCCGCTGCCAGGTCCTACCTGCGCTACTGGTGCGAGCTGTTCCGGCTGCCGTCGTGGCCGCTGCCGGACCTCGTCGCGCGCACCCGCACCGAGGCCGAGCACCACCTCCGCGACGCCTACGCGGCCGGGGGCGGGGCCGTGGTGGCGCTGCCGCACATGGCCAACTGGGACTGGGCAGGCGCCTGGGCCTGCGCGACCGGGATGCCGTTGGCCACCGTCGCGGAGCGGCTGCGTCCGGAGCGTCTCTACGACCGGTTCGTCGCCTACCGCGCGACGCTGGGCATGCGGATCCTGCCGCTGACGGGCGGTGCCCCGTCGCTGCCGCGCCTGGAGGAGTGGGTCCGCTCCGGTGGGCTGGTCTGCCTGCTCGCGGACCGGGACCTCTCGCGCACCGGGGTCGAGGTCGAGCTGTGCGGGGCCCGGGCCCGGGTGCCACGCGGCCCCGCCGTGCTGGCGCTGCGCACCGGCGCGCCACTGGTGCCGGTCACGCTGCACTACGAGGGCGCCGAGATGGTGCTCGCGTTCCACCCGCCGGTGCCGCCGGTCGACGGCCCGGCGGGACCGCAGGCGATGATGCAGGGCGTCGCCGACGCCTTCACCGAGGGACTGCGGGCCCACCCGCAGGACTGGCACATGATGCAGCGGGTCTTCGTCGACGAGCCGCCGGGGCCATGAGGGTCGGCTTGGTCTGCCCCTACTCCCTCGACGTGCCGGGCGGGGTGCAGAACCACGTCCGGGACCTCTCCGAGGAGCTGCTGCGCCTCGGTCACCAGGTCTCGGTGCTCGCCCCGAGCGAGAGCGACGACCTGCCCGCGCACGTGGTGGCGGTGGGCCGCGCGGTGGCGGTCCCCTACAACGGCTCGGTGGCGCGGGTCGCGTTCGGCCCGGTGGTCGCGGCGAAGGTGCGGCGCTGGCTCAAGGACGGTGACTTCGACGTCCTGCACCTGCACGAGCCCACCACGCCGAGCGTCTCCCTGCTCGCGCTGTGGGCGGCGGAGTGCCCCGTCGTGGCCACCCACCACACCGCCACGGACCGGTCCCGGGCGATGTCGGCGTCCGCGGCGGTGCTGCGGCCGGCCCTGGAGAAGATCGGCGCCCGCATCGCGGTCTCGGAGCTGGCCCGCGACACCCAGGTCACCCACGTCGGCGGCGAGCCGGTGGTCATCCCCAACGGCGTGTACGTCGACCGGATCGCGGCCGCCCGGGCGCGTCCGGAGTGGCGCGGACCCGAGGGCACGCTCGCCTTCGTGGGGCGGCTGGGGGAGCCCCGCAAGGGGTTCGGGGTGCTGGCCGAGGCGTTCACGCGCGTGGTCGAGGACCACGAAGGGGTCCGGTTGCTCGTCGTCGGTGGCGGGGACGTCGAGCAGGCCGCTGCCCACCTGACCCGGTCGGCGCGCGACCGGGTCAGGTTCCTCGGCGCCGCCGACGACGCCGACAAGGCTGCCGCGCTCCGCACCGCCGACGTCTACGTCGCCCCCAACACCGGCGGCGAGAGCTTCGGCATCGTCCTGGTGGAGGCGATGGCCGCTGGTGCGACGGTGCTGGCCAGCGACCTGCCGGCGTTCCGGCGGGTGCTGGCAGACGGCAGCCACGGCGAGCTGTTCACGACCGGGGACCCGGCCGCGCTCGCCGACGGGGTCAGCGCGCTGCTGGCGGACCCGGTCCGGCGCTCCCGTCTGGACCGCTCCGCGGCCGCCGCGGCCCGCCGCTACGACTGGCCGGTGGTCGCCGAGCGAGTGGTGCGGGTGTACGAGGCGCTGCTGGGGCCGGGCCCGGGCGGTGGTCGGTGATGCCCGCCTGGCTGCCGGTCTGGCTGCCGGTGGCGCTGGTGCTGCTGGTGCTGGTGGTGGCTCTCGCCGGGTTGTGGTTGAGCTGGACGGCCACCCGGCTGGACCGGATGCACCACCGCATCGAGGTCGCCCGCGCGAATCTCGACGCCCAGCTGCTGCGGCGCTCGGCCACGACCCTGGAGCTGGCTGCTACCGAGGTGCTCGACCCGTCCAGCCGGCTGGTCCTGCTCGACGCCGCGCACCGGGCCCGGGCCGCCGACCCCGACGAGCGGGCGGTCGCCGAGTCGGCGCTGTCGCAGGCGCTGCGAGCGGTGCTGGCGAGCCCGGACCAGGTCCGCGAGCTCAGCGAGACCGACGCTGCCGGGCTGGTCGCCGAGCTGGCCGGCCACTGCGCCCGAGTGGAGCTGGCCCGGCGGTTCCACAACGACGTCGTGGTCTCGGCGCGGGCTTTGCGGTCCAGGCGCCGGGTGAGGTGGCTGCGGCTGGCCGGCACCGCCCCGTCCCCGGACACGGTGGACCTCGACGACGTGCCTCCGGGCGGGCTCGTCGGGACCTGAGCGGAGTCGCACGGGTGGCTCGGGCGACGTACGCTGGAGGTCCATCCCCCACCCCCGGGAGGGCCGTCGCGCCCGCCCGGCACGAGCACGCAGAAGGTCGGCAGTGACGAACAGCGAGCCCCCCACCCCCCAGCAGTCCGAGCAGGCCGGCCCGGTCGTGTCCCCCGGGACCGGTGAGGTGGCCGACCGGCTCACCGGCACCGCGGGCGTCAAGCGCGGGATGGCGCAGATGCTCAAGGGCGGGGTGATCATGGACGTGGTCGACGCGGAGCAGGCGAAGATCGCTGAGGACGCCGGCGCGGTCGCGGTGATGGCGCTGGAGCGGGTGCCGGCCGACATCCGCGCAGAAGGCGGCGTGTCCCGGATGAGCGACCCGGACATGATCGACTCGATCATCGCCGCCGTCTCCATCCCGGTGATGGCCAAGGCCCGGATCGGGCACTTCGCCGAGGCCCAGGTGCTGCAGAGCCTGGGGGTCGACTACATCGACGAGTCCGAGGTGCTCACCCCCGCGGACTACGCCAACCACATCGACAAGCACGCCTTCACCGTGCCCTTCGTCTGCGGCGCCACGAACCTGGGGGAGGCGCTGCGTCGCCTCACCGAGGGGGCGGCGATGATCCGGTCCAAGGGCGAGGCGGGGACCGGTGACGTGTCCAACGCGGTCACGCACATGCGCACGATCCGCCGGGAGATCCGCCAGCTCCAGGCGCTCGAGCCCGACGAGCTGTACGTCGCGGCCAAGCAGCTGCAGGCGCCGTACCCGCTGGTCCGCGAGGTCGCCGCCACCGGGGCGCTGCCGGTGGTGCTGTTCACCGCCGGCGGGATCGCCACCCCCGCCGACGCCGCGATGATGATGCAGCTCGGCGCCGACGGGGTCTTCGTCGGCTCCGGCATCTTCAAGTCCGGCAACCCCGCCCAGCGCGCCGACGCCATCGTGCGAGCGACCACCTTCTTCGACGACCCCGACGTCGTGGCCAAGGTCTCGCGAGGGCTGGGCGAGGCGATGGTGGGGATCAACGTCGAGCAGATCCCCCAGCCGCACCGGCTCGCCGAGCGCGGCTGGTAGCCGGTGGGCGCCCCGCTGGTGGGCGTGCTCGCCCTCCAAGGCGACGTCCGGGAGCACCGGGCGATGCTGGAGCGAGCAGGCGCGCGGACCGTCGCCGTCCGTCGTCTCGAGGAGCTCGCCTCCGTCGACGGGCTGGTGATGCCCGGCGGTGAGTCGACGACGATGGCCCGGCTCGCCGGGATCTTCGGCCTGCTCGAGCCGCTCTCCGAGCGGCTGCGGGACGGCCTGCCCGCCTTCGGCACCTGCGCCGGCATGATCCTGCTGGCCGACCGCATCGAGGACGGGACCGCGGACCAGACCACCGTCGGCGGCCTCGACGTGGTCGTTCGGCGCAACGCCTTCGGCCGTCAGGTCGACTCCTTCGAGGCCGAGCTCGCCGTCACCGGGCTGGCCGAGCCCTTCCACGCGCTGTTCATCCGGGCGCCGTGGGTCGAGAAGGTCGGCGGGGGCGTCGAGGTCGTCGCCAGGGTCACCTCAGGGCACGCCGCGGGTAGGATCGTCGCGGTCCGGCAGGGGAGCCTGCTGGCCACGTCCTTCCACCCCGAGATCACCGGGGACTCACGGTTCCACGAGCTGTTCGTCGCCATGGTGACGGCCGGAGCCTTGTGACACACGCGCTGAAAGGGTGAGACCACCTCATGTCTGGGCACTCCAAGTGGGCGACCACCAAGCACAAGAAGGCGGTCATCGACGCCCGCCGCGGCAAGATGTTCGCCAAGCTGATCAAGAACATCGAGGTCGCCGCCCGGATGGGCGGTGGTGACCCCGCCGGCAACCCGACCCTCTACGACGCGATCCAGAAGGCCAAGAAGACCTCGGTCCCCAACGACAACATCGACCGCGCCGTCAAGCGCGGGTCCGGCGCCGAGGCCGGCGGCGCCGACTACCAGACGATCATGTACGAGGGGTACGGCCCCAACGGCGTGGCGCTGCTGGTGGAGTGCCTGACGGACAACAAGAACCGCGCCGCGATGGAGGTCCGGACGGCGATGACCCGCAACGGCGGCTCGCTGGCCGACCCGGGGTCGGTGTCCTACCTGTTCCACCGCAAGGGGGTCGTCGTGGTGCCGCAGAGCCAGGACGGCAAGCAGGTCACGGAGGACGACGTGCTCGAGGCGACCCTCGACGCCGGGGCCGAGGAGGTCAACGACCTCGGCGAGGCCTACGAGGTGCTCACCGAGGCCACCGACCTGGTGGCGGTCCGGACGGCGCTCCAGGCGGCGGGGGTCGACTACGACTCGGCCGAGGCCTCGTTCGTCCCCTCGATGAACATCGAGCTCGACGAGAGCGCCGCTCCCAAGGTGTTCCGGCTCGTGGAGGCGCTCGAGGACCTCGACGACGTGCAGAACGTCTTCGGCAACTTCGACGTCAGCGACGAGGTCATGGAGTCCCTGGACGCCTGAGGCCGCCGACCCGCCGCCGCGCCTCCCGCGCCGCCCGCCCCGGGTCGGCTAGCGTGCTGGTGCGAACACCTGTTCGAGGTGGTCGGGGAGGTCGAGACGATGCGCGTGCTGGGGGTCGACCCGGGGCTGACCCGGTGCGGGCTCGGCGTCGTCGACGGCAGCGTCGGCCGGCCGCTGCACCTGGTCGCCGTGGGGGTGGTCCGGACGTCGCCCGACCTGGCGACGGCGCTGCGGCTGTGCGAGATCGAGCGTGCCGTCGACGACTGGCTCGACGACCACGCTCCCGACGTGGTGGCCGTCGAACGGGTGTTCAGCCAGCACAACGTCCGCACCGTGATGGGCACTGCGCAGGCCAGCGCGGTGGCGATGGTGGTCGCCGCCCGGCGCGGCGTCCCCGTGGTGCTGCACACGCCCAGCGAGGTCAAGGCGGCGGTCACCGGCAGCGGTCGCGCCGACAAGGCCCAGGTCGGCGCGATGGTCGCCCGGCTGCTCCGGCTCGCCGAGGTCCCGAGGCCGGCGGACTCCGCCGACGCGCTGGCGCTCGCCATCTGTCACCTCTGGCGGGGCGCTGCCCAGTCCCGCATCGACGCGGCCGTGGCCCGGACCGCAGGAAGGAACCGCCCGTGATCGCCTTCGTGAGAGGCACCGTCGCCGATCTGACCCTCACCTCCGCCGTCGTCGAGGTCGGTGGGGTCGGCCTCGAGCTGTACTGCACGCCGACCACCCTCGCCCGCCTCCAGGTCGGCGCCCCGGCCACGCTCCCGACCAGCATGGTCGTGAGGGAGGAGTCACTGACCCTGTTCGGCTTCGCCGACGAGGAGGAGAAGCAGACCTTCGAGCTGCTTCAGACCGCGAGCGGGGTCGGGCCGAAGCTGGCCCAGGCGATGCTGGCCGTGCTCACCCCCGGCGAGCTGCGTCGAGCCGTGGCCGGCGAGGACGTCAAGGCGCTCACGACGGTGCCGGGCATCGGCCAGAAGGGCGCCCAGCGGATCATCCTCGAGCTGAAGGACCGCATCGGCGTGGCGTCGCCCACGGCCCTCGCGGGGCCTGACCGGCCGGGTGCCGGTGCCCTCGGGGCGACGTCCTCGTGGCGGACCCAGGTCCACGCCGGGCTCGTCGGCCTCGGCTGGTCGGGCAAGGAGGCCGACCGGGCGGTGGAGGCGGTGGCCCCCGACGCCGAGGCCGGCGGGTCCGGCGTCACCCCCGACGTCGCCGTCCTGCTGCGGTCCGCGCTGCGCTCGCTGAGCCGGGCATGAGCGCCGGGAACCCCGACCCGGGGGTCGCCGCTCAGTCGCGGTTGACGGCCGCCGAGGCGGCGTACGCCGAGAGTCGCGCCCTGGTCGCGGCCGAGGCAGAGGGGGACGAGCGCGCCGTGGAGGCGGCGCTCCGACCGCGCAGCCTCGCGGAGGTGGTGGGACAGGAGCGGGTGCGCGAGCAGCTGTCGCTGGTCCTGGAGGCGGCGCGGCGCCGGGGGCGGGCGCCCGACCATGTGCTGCTCTCCGGCCCCCCCGGCCTGGGCAAGACCACGCTGGCGATGATCATCGCCGCCGAGATGAGCAGCCCGCTGCGGCTGACCTCGGGGCCGGCCATCACCCACGCCGGCGACCTCGCCGCGATCCTGTCCGGGCTGAACGAGGACGACGTCCTGTTCGTCGACGAGATCCACCGGATGTCCCGGCCCGCCGAGGAGATGCTCTACATGGCGATGGAGGACTTCCGGGTCGACGTCGTGATCGGCAAGGGCCCCGGCGCCACCGCCATCCCCCTGGAGATCCCCGCCTTCACCCTGGTGGGTGCCACCACCCGCGCCGGGCTGCTGCCCGGCCCGCTGCGGGACCGGTTCGGGTTCACCGCCCACCTGGAGTTCTACGAGCCCGCCGAGCTCGACCTGATCGTGCGCCGCTCCGCGGGGCTGCTGGGGGTGCGGCTGACCGACGCCGGCGCTGGGGAGATCGCCGGACGGTCGCGTGGCACGCCGCGCATCGCGAACCGGCTGCTTCGGCGGGTGCGCGACTACGCCCAGGTCCGTGCCGACGGGGTGGTCAGCCTCGAGGTGGCGCACCGCGCGCTCGACCTCTACGAGGTCGACGCCTCCGGCCTGGACCGGCTCGACCGGGCCGTCCTCGACGTGCTGTGCCGCCGGTTCGGCGGCGGCCCGGTCGGCGTCTCCACGCTGGCGGTGGCGGTGGGGGAGGAGCGGGAGACCGTGGAGGAGGTCGCGGAGCCGTTCCTGGTCCGCTCCGGCCTCCTGGCGCGGACCCCCCGAGGGCGGGTCGCGACCGCGGCGGCCTGGTCCCACCTGGGCCTGCCGGCGCCCGTGGGCGCGCCGTTCGCCGACGCGGCAACCGCCGTCGACGCGGACGCGGCGCTCTTCGAGGCCGGGGACTGACGCGCCGCGGGGCCGGTGGGCGGGCACCGACGGCTACACTCGACCGTCGGTCGTGGCCGTGCGCCCCCGACCTTTCCCCGATCCCGCAGACTGAGGTGTTTACTCGTGAAAGACTTGGGCGGCATCCTGCCGTTCCTCCTGATCATCGTGGTGTTCTGGTTCCTGATCCTGCGGCCGCAACGTCGCCGGCAGCGGGAGCTGGCTGCCACGCAGGGGGCCTTGGCGATCGGTAGCGAGGTGATGCTGACCTCGGGGATCTACGGCACGGTTGCGTCGTTGGACGAGGAGACCATCCGGCTCGAGCTCTCGCCCGGCACCACCATCAAGGTGGCCCGCCAGGCGGTGGTGCGCGTCGTGGAGGACTCCACGACCCACGGCTTCACCCAGGTCGAGGGCGACACCGAGACCGACACCGACCCACGTCCCTAGACGCGGACGACCGGCCCCGCCGGTCGATGAGGAGCGAGTAGCAGTGGCGAAGAAAGCGGCGCGTCCGGGACGCCGACTGGTCATCTTCGGGATCGCGGTCGCCGTGCTCTACGGCGGCGTCGCCCTCGGTGGGCAGTGGCAGCCGAAGCTCGGTCTGGACCTGCAGGGCGGGACCCGCATCACCCTCGAGGCCAGCACCACGACCGGGGAGCCGGTCACGCCCGAGAGCCTCGAGGAGGCTCGCAGCATCATCGACCAGCGGGTCAACGGCAGCGGCGTCGCGGAGTCGGAGGTCGGCACCCAGGGCGGCACCAACATCGTGGTGGAGATCCCCGGTGAGCAGCGCAGCAGCCTGGTCGACACCGTCAAGCAGACCGCGCAGCTGCGGTTCCGGCTGGTCGCGGCGGTCGGGGACGGCAACCCACAGCCGACCCCGAGCCCCAGTGCCTCTCCCAGTGGGTCGGCCAGTGGGCCGGCCGGTGGCTCGCCCAGTGGGTCGGCGTCGCCGGGCGCGAGCAGCGGCGAGTCGGCCTCCCCGACGTCCTCCTCGAGCGCCAGCCCGCGTGGTCGCGCGCTCTCCGACGGCCTGATCGCCGCCGACCGCACGGTGGCGGCCGGTACCACCGGGTCTGCCGCGCCGACGCCCACCAGCAGCCCGGCCGATGCCGGTGGCGCGACGACCGCGCCGTCCCCCGCCCCGGGTGCCGCCGCGACGCAGCCGCCGGTCACCGCCAAGGGCGCCCCGGTGGACCGGCCGCTGGACTGGATGGACAACCCCGGCTCGACCTGGCTGCAGCGCTTCTCGGCCTACACCTGCCCGACCGGCAGCGAGCAGGCGCCGGTCGTCGACGACAAGACCAAGCCGCTGGTCACCTGCGACGAGGACGGGGTCAAGTACCTGCTCTCCGCGCCGCTCATCGAGGGCACCCAGCTCAACGACGCCCAGGCCACCCCGCCGAACCAGCAGAGCACCCAGTGGACGGTCAACCTGACCTTCGGCGCCGCCGCGCGCAAGGTCTTCGCCGACGTCACCCGCCGCATCGCCAACCAGACCAGCCCGGTGACCGGGCAGCAGAAGCAGTTCGCCATCGTGCTCGACGGGAAGGTGATCTCGGCCCCCACCGTGAACGGGGTCATCCCCAACGGCCAGGCCGAGATCAGCGGCAGCTTCACCCAGACCACCGCCCAGTCGCTGGCGAACCAGCTGCGCTACGGCTCGCTGCCGCTGCGCTTCGAGGTCCCCGTCGTCACCGAGGAGGGTCCGACCCTGGCCGGGGACCAGCTCCGCGGGGGGCTGCTCGCGGGCGCCGCCGGCCTGGCGCTGGTGATGGTCTACTGCCTGTTCTACTACCGCGGTCTCGGTCTGGTCGTGATCGCCTCCCTGGGTATCGCCGGCATCGTCACCTACGCGGTCGTGCTCGCGATGAGCCAGGCGGTCGGGTTCACGCTGACCCTGCCGGGCATCGCCGGCCTGATCGTCGCGGTCGGCATCACCGCGGACTCCTTCATCGTCTACTTCGAGCGGATCCGCGATGAGATGCGCAGCGGCAAGTCCATGCGGGTGGCGGTCGAGGCCGGCTGGGTCCGGGCCCGGGCGACCTGCCTGGCGGCCGACGCGGTCTCGCTGCTCGCTGCGACCGTGCTCTACATCTTCTCCATCGGGGTGGTGAAGGGCTTCGCGTTCGCCCTCGGCATCAGCACGCTCATCGACCTCGCGGTGTTCTTCTGGTTCACCAAGCCGATGGTGTCCTGGCTGGCCACCTTCCGGTTCTTCAACTCCGGACACGGGTGGTCCGGACTCTCACCCGAGCACGTCGGCACGGCCCGGCGGGTCCCCGTCGGTGTCGGCACGGCAGGAGGGCAGGCCTGATGGGCAAGCTGTCGCAGATCGGCCACTCCCTCTACGAGGGCACCGTCTCCATCGACTTCGTGGGCCGCAAGTGGCTCTGGTACGCCGTGTCGGCCGTGATCCTGGTGGCCGCGACGAGCGGCCTGCTCGGGCGCGGCGTGAACCTCGGCATCGAGTTCGAGGGCGGCGTGGAGTACCAGGTCTCGCTCGCCTCCGGGCAGGCCAACGCCGAGAACGTCACGAAGATCCGGGAGGCCGTGGCCCGCGCCGCCGGCCAGGAGAACATCGACGCGGCGACCTCGCCGATCGTCAACACCTCCGCCGACAGCATCCGGGTGCAGACCGAGCCGCTGACCAACGACGAGTCCACGGTGATCCGCAAGGCGATCGCCGACGCGGTGCCGTCCCAGGACATCTCCTCCAACGCCATCGGCGCCACCTGGGGCGCCCAGGTGGCCAACCGCGCGCTGCTCGGGCTCGGCGTCTTCCTGTTCCTGGTGGTCCTGTTCATCTGGGCCTACTTCCGGGAGTGGAAGATGTCGGTGGGCGCCCTGGTGGCGCTCGGCCACGACCTGCTCATCACCGTCGGGGTCTACGCGCTGTCCGGCTTCGAGGTGACCCCGGCCACCGTGACCGGGGTGCTGACGATCCTCGGCTTCTCGCTGTACGACACGGTGGTGGTCTTCGACAAGGTCCGCGAGAACACCAGGAACCTCGCCCGCACCGGGCAGACCTATGCCGAGGCCGCCAACCTGGCCGTCAACCAGACCCTGGTGCGGTCCATCAACACCTCGATCGTCGCGCTGCTGCCGGTGGGCGCGCTGCTGTGGGTCGGCGTCGCGTCGCTGGGGTCCGGGGCACTGAAGGACCTCGCCCTCGCGCTGTTCGTCGGGATGGCAGCCGGCACCTACTCCTCGATCTTCATCGCGACCCCGTTGGTCGTCCAGCTCAAGGAGCTCGAGCCGGGGGTGAAGGCGGGCGACGCCCGCGCGATGCGGCACCGCGACCGTCGCCAGGTCGACCGCTATGCCACGGTCCCGGCGTTCGCCGAGGACATGCCCGTGCACGACGAGCCGACCGGCCCGGACCGCGTCGAGCGGTCGCGGCCCGGTGTCGAGCAGGGCTGGGACGCCGACGCCCCCGCCGACGCCGGCACCGTGCGACAGCCCGTCCGCACCCCGCGGGCCACAGCGGGGGAGCGGCCGGCCTCCCGGTCGGTGTCCCCGTCGGCGTCGGCCAAGCGGGACCAGCCCTCCCGCAAGCCGCGCTCCCGACGGGGGAAGGCGTGACCCCAGGGGGTCACGACGGCTCCGCCCCGACCGTCGAGGGGCTGCCGGACCGGCTGCTCGACCTGGTGCGTGACGTCGCGGACTTCCCGGAGCCCGGGGTGCTGTTCAAGGACATCACGCCGCTGCTGGCCGACCACGTCGCCTTCACCGCGGTGGTCTCGGCCTTGGCCGAGGCCGGGCGCGCCCCGGACGGGCGGGTGGTCGTCGACAAGGTCGTCGGCATGGAGGCACGCGGCTTCATCCTGGCCGCCCCGGTGGCGCTGGCTCTCGGGGTCGGGTTCGTGCCGGTCCGCAAGGCCGGCAAGCTGCCCGCGGAGACCTGGGCGGTCTCCTACGCCCTCGAGTACGGCGAGGCGACCCTGGAGCTGCACCGCGACGGCATCGCGCCAGGCGAGCGGGTGCTGCTCGTCGACGACGTCCTGGCGACCGGCGGCACCGCGGACGCCACGCGGCAGCTGGTCGAGCGGTGCGGGGCCACCGCGCACGCCCTCTCGGTGCTGATGGAGCTCTCGTTCCTCTCCGGTCGCGCCGCCATCGGGGACCTGCCGCTGAGCGCGGTCGCCTCGCTCTGAGCGCAACCGTCCCGCGGCCGCCGGCGACCCGTACGATGGGACTCGCCGGCAGCGGCCGGCTCGACCGCGAGGAGGGCGTGTGGCGCAGGACCGTGCATCCGGCCCCGTCGCGGGCGCTCCGGTCGAGCAACGCGCGGCCGAGGAAGCGGCCCCGGACGCCGCGCCCGGTCCGGAGGTCGCACCAGCGCGTGAGCAGGTCCCGCCGCCCCGCCCGCCGGCCGGTCCGGCCGGTCGCCGGATGCGCGCCAGGCTGGCGCGGATGGCGACCAAGAGCCAGTCGGAGAACCCCGTCCTGGAGCCGCTGTTCCGGGCCGTGAGGGCCAACCACCCCAAGGCGGACCTGGACCTCCTCGAGCGCGCCTACCTGGTGGCCGAGCGGATGCACGCCACCCAGACCCGCAAGAGTGGCGACCCCTACATCACCCATCCGCTGGCCGTCACGACGATCCTGGCCGACATCGGCATGACCGAGCCGACGCTGGCCGCGGCACTGCTGCACGACACGGTCGAGGACACGCCGTACACGCTCGAGGCGCTGCGCGCCGACTTCGGTGACGAGGTGGCGCTCCTGGTCGACGGGGTCACCAAGCTCGACAAGGTCAAGTACGGCGACACCGCGCAGGCCGAGACGATCCGCAAGATGATCGTGGCGATGAGCCGCGACATCCGGGTGCTGGTCATCAAGCTCGCGGACCGGCTGCACAACATGCGGACGCTGCGCTACCTCAAGCAGGAGACCCAGGAGCGCAAGGCCCGGGAGACGCTCGACATCTACGCACCGCTGGCTCACCGGCTCGGCATGAACACCCTCAAGTGGGAGCTGGAGGACCTCGCCTTCGCGACGCTGCACCCGAAGATGTACGACGAGATCGTGCGGCTCGTCGCCGAGCGGGCGCCCTCGCGGGACCAGTTCCTGGCGATGGTGATCGACCAGGTCGAGGAAGACCTGCATGACGCCAGGATCAAGGCGCTGGTGACCGGGCGACCGAAGCACTACTACTCGATCTACCAGAAGATGATCGTCGGCGGCCGGGAGTTCTCCGACATCTACGACCTGGTCGGCATCCGGGTGCTGGTCGAGGACGACCGCGACTGCTACGCGGTCCTGGGGGTGCTGCACAACCGGTGGAACCCGGTCCCGGGCCGCTTCAAGGACTTCGTGGCGATGCCGAAGTTCAACATGTACCAGTCGCTGCACACCACGGTGATCGGGCTCCAGGGCAAGCCGGTCGAGCTGCAGATCCGCACGTTCTCCATGCACCGGCGCGCGGAGTACGGCGTCGCCGCGCACTGGAAGTACAAGGAGGACACCAGGCTCGGCAAGGACACCGACCGCAGCCTGGCCGAGGGCGGCGACATGGCCTGGGTCCGGCAGCTGCTCGACTGGCAGCACGAGACCGAGGACCCGGGGGAGTTCCTGGAGTCGCTGCGCTTCGAGATCAACTCCTCCGAGGTCTACGTCTTCACCCCGCGCGGCGACGTGGTCGCCCTGCCCGCGGGCTCCTCACCGGTCGACTTCGCCTACGCGATCCACACCGAGGTCGGCCACCGCACCATCGGGGCCCGGGTCAACGGCCGGCTGGTGCCGCTGGAGTCGACGCTGGACAACGGCGACGTGGTCGAGGTCTTCACCTCCAAGTCGCCCACGGCCGCGCCCAGCCGCGACTGGCTCGGCTTCGTCAGCTCACCCCGCGCCCGCAACAAGATCCGGCAGTGGTTCACCAAGGAGCGCCGCGAGGAGGCCATCGAGCAGGGCAAGGACCAGATCGCCCGGCTGATGCGCAAGGAGGGGCAGCCTCTCAAGCGGGTGATGTCGCACGAGACGCTGCGCACCGTCGCCGCCGAGCTTCGGCTCACCGACGTCTCGGCGCTGTACGCCGCCGTCGGCGAGGGCAACGTCGGCGCCCAGACCGTCGTGCGCCGGGTCATCGACCTGTTCGGCGGCGACGAGGGCGCGACCGAGGACCTCTCCGAGGGCGTCACGATCACCACCGACCGGTCGAAGCGGCCGGCCGCCGGCGACGCCGGGGTGATCGTGAAGGACCTCACCGACGTCTGGGTCAAGCTCGCCAAGTGCTGCACGCCGGTCCCCGGCGACCCGATCATCGGCTTCGTCACCCGGGGGGCAGGGGTCTCGGTGCACCGCGGCGACTGCACCAACGCGGAGAGCCTGACCGCCCAGCCCGAGCGCCTCGTGGACGTCGAGTGGGCCCCCACCGGCCAGTCGATGTTCCTGGTCAACATCCAGGTCGAGGCCCTCGACCGCAACCGGCTGCTCTCCGACATCACCAAGGTGCTCTCCGACGTGCACGTCAACATCCTCGCCGCGACGCTGCAGACCACGCGGGACCGGATCGCGAAGAGCCGCTTCACCTTCGAGATGGCCGACCCGCGCCACCTCGGCCACGTGCTGAAGGCGGTGCGCTCCGTCGACGGGGTGTTCGACGCCTACCGCGTGATGAGCTGACCTGCTCTCCCCCCCTGTTGAGGCGTCACTCGTGGTCCGGTGAGGCGTCACTCGTGGTCCGGTGAGGCGTCACTCGTGGCGGCGTACCGCGCCACGAGTGACCGTTCACGTGACCAGCAGTGACGCCTCAACGGGCTCGGGGCTGGGGAGTCAGCCGGAGAACTCGTTGAGGGCGCGTCGGGCCTCGGCCAGCCAGGCGCGGCGGGCCTCGGCGGCGTCGGCGTGCTCGGCGGCCTTCCTGGACTCGCCCGCGGCCTCCGCCTTCTCCCGCCGCGCCTCCAGGTCCGCGATCGACGCCTCGAGCTGCGCGACGGTGTCGGCGGCCCGCGCGCGTGCCTCGGGGTTGCTGCGCCGCCACTGGTCGTCCTCGGTGCCGCGGATGGCCTGCTCGACCGCCCGCATCCGACCCTCCAGGGACTTGATCCGGTCCCGGGGCACCTTGCCGGCCGCGTCCCAGCGCTCGGCGATCGACCGGAACGTCTCCTTCGCGGCCCGCAGGTCGGTCACCGGGACCAGTGCCTCGGCCTCCGCGAGCAGTGCCTCCTTGGTCTCCGCGTTCACCGCGAACTCCCGGTCGAGCTCGGCGTTGGCGGCGTCGCGGGCACCGAAGAAGGCGTCCTGGGCGCCCCGGAACCGCTTCCACAGCTGGTCGTCGACCCCCTTGGGGGCCGGGCCGGCTGCCTTCCACTCCTGCATCAGGTCCCGGTAGCGGCCCGAGGTGGGCCCCCAGTCGGTGGAGTCGGCGAGCTCCTCGGCGGCGGTCACCAGCCGCTCCTTGACCACGCGGGCAGCGTCACGGTGCTCGTTGAGCTCGGCGAAGTGCGACTTGCGGCGACGCGTGTAGGTGGTCCGGGCGGAGGAGAAGCGACGCCACAACGCGTCGTCGGCCGACTTGTCCAGCCGCGGCAGCACCTTCCACTCGTCGAGCAGCGCGCGCAGTCGGTTGGCGCCGTTGCGCCAGTCGCTTCCCTGCGCGAGCTTCTCGGCCTCCTCAGCGATGCGCTCCTTGTCGGCGCGGACCACCTCCAGCTTGCGGGCCTTCTCCTGGCGACGCTGCTCGCGCTGGGCCGCGACCTGCTCGCCGAGCGCGTCGAGACGACGCTCCAGGGAGTCGAGGTCGCCGACGGCATGGGCGCCGTGGACCGCGGAGCGGACCTGCTTCAGCGAGGCGCCCGCGTCGTCGGGGCCGAGCGCACCGGCACCGATGCGCTGCTCGAGCAGCACCACCTCGAACAGCAGGTCGGCGTAGCGACGGGTGAAGAACTCCATCGCCTCCTCCGGGGTCGCGTCGGGAACCTGCCCGACCTCCCGCTCGCCGTCGTCCGAGCGGACCAGCACCGTGCCGTCCTCGGCGACGCGGCCCCAGCCGGCTGCCTCGGCGAGGACCGTGGGGTCGGGAGTGCCGGAGTCGTCCGAGCCGGCTGCCGACGTCGCGCCGCCGGTGGCGGCGGGGGTCGCCGAGGCGCCGGTGGCGTCGGCACGCCGGGCGGCGGGTGGCGGCGCCGGGCGCGGCCGAGGCGGCCGTGGCCGTGGCGCGGCCGGGCGGGCGGTGGTCTGCTCCGAGGCGCGCCCCTGACTCGTCCCTGGAGCGGCCCCCGGGGCCGTTCCCGAGGGGGTCTCCTCGGCGGCCTCCGTGGTGCTCTCCGGCGTGGTCTCCGGGCTGGTCACCGGACTCCCCCTGTGGTCGTGTCCTGCTGACGGGCGTTCTGCTGGCCCCAGACTAGTCGGCGACGGCCTCGGAGCAGCCCCCGGTCGGCGCCACCGCGTGGCGTCGGGGGTCGCCGGCCTCGGTAGGCTGCCGGGGTCGGTCTGCACGAGCAGTCGGACGCCGGACAGCAGGCAGCAGCCCGCCGGCCCCGCCGGGGGCGCGAGCGCGGCGCCGCCAGAGGAGGAGTGGAGCAGCGGTGCTTGTCGCAGGCTTCCCAGCCGGCCCGTGGGGCACCAACTGCTACGTGCTCGCCACCGGGCCCGGGACGGAGTGCGTGGTCGTCGATCCCGGCAAGGACGCCGCCGCGGGTGTCGCCGACCTGGTCCGCGAGCACCGACTGAAGCCGGTCTCGGTGCTGGTCTCGCACGGGCACGTCGACCACATGTGGTGCGTCGCCCCGGTGGCGGGAGGCTACGACGCGACTGCCTGGATCCACCCGCGGGACCGGCACCTGCTGACGGACCCGATGGCGGGGATGTCCCCGGAGACCGCCTCGATGCTGCTGGGGAGCGGGCACACGTTCGCGGAGCCCGACCGGGTGGCGGAGCTGAGCGACGGCCAGCGCATCGAGCTCGCGGGGCTCGAGATCGTCGTCGACCACACGCCCGGGCACACCGAGGGGTCGGTCACCTTCCGGACGCCGTACGCCGCGGACGGGATCTCCGAGGTGATGTTCTCCGGCGACCTGCTGTTCGCGGGCTCGATCGGACGCACCGACCTGCCGGGCGGGGACCACCCGACCATGCTGGCGAGCCTGCGCGAGAAGGTGCTGCCGCTCGCCGACGACATCGTGGTGCTGCCGGGCCACGGCGAGCAGACCACCATCGGCCGCGAGCGCGCCACGAACCCCTTCCTGCTCGACCTCGCCGGCACCGACCCCGCCGTCGACACCACCATCGACACCACCGACCCCGCCCGGCGCGGGCGGTAGCCGTGGCCCGCGCCGCCGCCATGAGCGGCTTCCCCGAGCTCCTGCCCGGACAGCGCTTCGTCGAGCAGCACCTGGTCGAGCAGCTCGTCCGCACCTTCGAGCTGCACGGGTTCTCGCCCGTGGAGACGCGGGCGGTGGAGCCGCTGGAGACCCTGCTGAGCAAGGGAGAGACCTCCAAGGAGGTCTACGTGCTGCGCCGGCTGCAGGCTGACCCCGACCGGCCCGCGGCGGACGCCGGCATGGGACTGCACTTCGACCTGACCGTGCCGTTCGCCAGGTACGTCCAGGAGTTCGCCGGCAAGCTCGAGTTCCCGTTCCGGCGCTACCAGATCCAGAAGGTGTGGCGCGGTGAGCGGCCGCAGGAGGGCCGCTACCGCGAGTTCACCCAGGCCGACATCGACATCGTCGGCCGTGACGAGCTCGCCTTCCACCACGACGTGGAGGTGGCCCGGGTGATGGCCGAGGCGCTCGCGGCGCTGCCGGTGCCTCGGGTGCGGCTCCAGGTCAACAACCGACGGCTGATCCAGGGCTTCTACGCCGGGCTCGGCGTCCTCGACGTGGACGCGGTGATGCGGGTCGTCGACAAGCTCGACAAGGTCGGGCCGGACGCGGTCGCCGAGCTGCTGGTCCGCGACGCCGGTCTCGACGAGCGGCAGGCCGGGCTGTGCCTGCGGCTCGCCGCGATCCGCAGCGCGGACACCTCGTTCGTCGAGCAGGTGCGGGCGTTGGGCGTGACCTCCGACCTGCTCGACCAGGGCCTGGCAGAGCTGGCGGCGGTGCTGACCGGCTGCGCCTCGGCGGTCGGCGAGCGGGTGGCGGTCGAGGCCGACCTGCGGATCGCCCGGGGCCTGGACTACTACACCGGCACCGTCTTCGAGACCGTGATGGAGGGCCTGGAGCACCTGGGGTCGATCTGCTCCGGTGGTCGCTACGACGCGCTCGCCGGCGATGGGCGCACCACCTACCCGGGGGTCGGCATCTCGCTCGGGCTGAGCCGCATGCTGGTCCCGCTGCTGGCCTCGGGACGGCTGGCGGCCAGCCGGTCGGTGCCCAGCGCGGTGCTGGTGGCTCTCGTCGACGAGGACGCCCGGCCGGCCGCCGACGAGGCGGCCCAGCAGCTGCGGTCGCGAGGCATCCCCGCCGAGGTCGCGGCCGCCCCGCAGCGGTTCGGCAAGCAGATCCGCTACGCCGAGCGGCGCGGGATCCCGTTCGTCTGGTTCGCCGGTGACCCCGGTGGTCCGGACCAGGTCAAGGACATCCGCAGCGGTGACCAGGTGGCGGCCGACCTCGCCTCCTGGACCCCCCCGGCCGAGGACCTGCGACCGCAGGTCGTCTCGGCCCCCCACCCAGACAGCAAGGAGCAGCACCCGTGATCCGCACCCACGACGCCGGCAGCCTCAGGTCCGAGCACGTCGGCCAGACCGTCACCCTCGCCGGCTGGGTGGCCCGCCGCCGCGACCACGGCGGTGTGGCCTTCATCGACCTGCGGGAGGCCTCCGGCGTGGTGCAGGTGGTGATCCGGGACGAGGCCGTCGCCGGGTCGCTGCGTGCCGAGTACTGCCTGCGGATCACCGGCCAGGTCTCCGCGCGCCCCCAGGGCAACCAGAACCCGCAGCTGCCGACCGGCGACATCGAGGTGATCGCCGGTGAGGGCGGGGTCGAGGTGCTCAGCGCTGCCGCCGCGCTGCCGTTCCCGATCGACGACCACGTCGACGTGGGGGAGGAGGTCCGCCTCGCCCACCGCTACCTGGACCTGCGCCGCTCCGGGCCCGCGGCCGCGCTGCGACTGCGCAGCGAGGTCAACCGAGCGGCTCGTGGGGTGCTGGGGGAGCGAGGCTTCGTCGAGATCGAGACGCCGACGCTGACCCGCTCCACGCCTGAGGGGGCCCGCGACTTCCTGGTCCCGGCGCGGCTGCAGCCGGGCAGCTGGTACGCGCTGCCGCAGAGCCCGCAGCTGTTCAAGCAGCTGTTGATGGTGGCAGGGATGGAGCGGTACTACCAGATCGCCCGCTGCTACCGCGACGAGGACTTCCGGGCGGACCGGCAGCCGGAGTTCACCCAGCTCGACATCGAGATGAGCTTCGTCGAGCAGGACGACGTGATTGCGCTGGCCGAGGAGGTGCTCACCGCGGTCTGGCGGCTGGCCGGCCACGAGCTGGCGACGCCGCTGCCGCGGATCACCTACGCCGAGGCGATGGCCCGCTACGGCACCGACAAGCCCGACCTGCGCCTCGGCCTCGAGCTGAGCGAGTGCACGGACTACTTCCGCGAGACCACGTTCCGGGTCTTCCAGGCGGCGTACGTCGGAGCCGTGGTGATGCCGGGGGGCGCCGCGCAGCCGCGCAAGCAGCTCGACGCCTGGCAGGAGTGGGCCAAGCAGCGGGGCGCCAAGGGCCTGGCCTACGTGCTCGTGCAGCCGGACGGGGAGCTCACCGGACCGGTGGCGAAGAACCTCAGCGACCGGGAGCGGGCCGGACTGGCGGCGCACGTGGGGGCAGCCCCGGGTGACTGCGTCTTCTTCGCTGCCGGCGCGGCCAAGTCGTCCCGCGCGCTGCTCGGCGCGGCCCGGCTCGAGATCGGTCGGCGGGGCGGCCTCGTCGACGAGTCCGACTGGAGCTTCGTGTGGGTCGTCGACGCGCCCTTGTTCGAGCCCGCCGGGGAGGCGACCGCAGCGGGCGACGTGGCTGTGGGCAGCGGCGCCTGGACCGCAGTCCACCACGCCTTCACCTCGCCCAAGCCCGACTGCCTGGACACCTTCGACACCGAGCCGGGCAGTGCCCTCGCCTACGCCTACGACATCGTCTGCAACGGCAACGAGATCGGGGGCGGCTCGATCCGGATCCATCGCGAGGACGTCCAGAAGCGCGTCTTCGCGGTGATGGGGCTCTCCGAGGAGGAGGCGGAGGAGAAGTTCGGCTTCCTGCTGCAGGCGTTCGCCTTCGGTGCGCCGCCGCACGGCGGGATCGCCTTCGGGTGGGACCGCATCTGCGCGCTGCTGGCCGGCACCGACTCGATCCGCGACGTGATCGCCTTTCCCAAGACCGGTGCCGGCTACGACCCGCTGACCGCGGCTCCGGCACCGATCACGCCGCAGCAGCGCAAGGAGGCCGGCGTCGACGCCCGCCCGGCCGCCGCCGCCGGACGGGCCGGCGCCACCGGCGGCTGACGGCGGCGCCCTGGCGGGGGGCAATGCCCGTTCGTGTCTGGATTGTTACGTGATCTGGATCGCCCACTACCCGTTAGTCACATAGAGTCACCGTCGGCTTCCCACTCGGTAGCCAGGTACCTTTACTACCCGCACACCCAGGCGGCACGAAGGGGGCTCCTTGACGACCTCGAGCGATCTGGCGGGCCACGACGTCTCGAAGGACCCCGTGGGGCCCGACGGCCCGGTCGTCGAGAAGGTCGCCGGCCGCTCGCCGACGCAGCTCGCCGCGGCTCGGTTCCGTCGGGACAAGCTGTCGATGGCCGCCTTCACCGTCGTCGCGGTCTACCTGGTGCTGGCCCTGCTCGCTCCCGTGCTGGTGAGGCTCGGGGTGCTGGACCCCTACTCGTTCCACGGCAACCTCCTCGACGTCGAGGCCGGCGGGACGCCCAAGGGCGTCCTGGGCGGGGTGTCCTGGTCCCACCCGCTCGGCGTCGAGCCGGGCAGCGGCCGTGACGTGATGTCGCGGCTGTGGCTCGGGGTCACGCTGTCACTGACGATCGCGCTGTCGGCCACCGTGGTGGCCGTGACCATCGGAACCGTGCTGGGCATCGTCTCCGGCTTCGTCGGCGGGTTCATGGACGCCGTGGTCGGCCGGCTGATCGACCTGACGCTGTCCTTCCCGCAGACGCTGATGCTGCTGGCGCTCTCGAGCCTGGCGGTGGCCAGCCTGGTCCAGTTCGGGGTGCCCGCCGGCAACATCGCGAACGGCTCGTACGTGGTGCTGGTGCTGGGGCTGTTCGGCTGGCCGCCCATCGCCCGCATCGTGCGCGGTCAGGTGCTCTCGCTGCGGGAGCGCGAGTTCGTGGAGGCGGCGCGACTCATGGGCGCGCCGCGCCGCCGGATGTACTTCAAGGAGATTCTGCCCAACCTGTGGGCGCCGCTGCTGGTCTACTTCACGCTGACCATGCCGGCGTTCATCTCCGCCGAGGCGGCCCTCAGCTTCCTCTCGGTCGGCATCAAGCCGCCGACGCCGACGCTGGGCAACATCCTGACCGACTCCATCTCGTACTCGACGGCCGACTTCTTCTTCTTCTTCACCCCCGCGTTCCTGATCGCGCTGATCGTCGTGAGCTTCAACCTGCTCGGCGACGGCCTGCGCGACGCCCTGGACCCGCGCGGAGCCAGATGACCCAGACGCCCGACAGCACCGGGCTGTCGGGACGTCGCCGCCGTCCACAGGCGAGCGACGCGAATAGGAGAAAACGACACATGGTGATGAACCGAAGGCCGTTGGTGGCGGTCGCCACCGCGGGCGCCCTGCTCTCGTTGGCAGCCTGCGGCGGTGGGTCGAGCAACAGCGACACCAGCCGGACCGGCAGCAAGGGTGGGACGATCCACTACCTGACCAAGCGGCCGACCGAGCACCTCGACCCACAGCGGGTGTACATCGGGCGCGACATCGCGAACCTGGACCGGCTGGCCTACCGAGGTCTGGTGGGCTACCCGGTCACCGAGGACGAGGACGAGGCGAACACGCCCGTCCCCGACCTCGCCACCGACACCGGCACGTCGGCCGAGGACGGCAAGCAGTGGTCGTTCACCCTCAAGGACGGCGTGAGGTGGGAGGACGGCAAGGACATCACCTGCGAGGACCTGAAGTACGGCGTCTCGCGGACCTTCGCCACCGACGTGATCACCGGCGGCCCGAACTACATCCTGTCGTTCCTGGACGTGCCCAAGGGCAAGGACGGTCTGCCGCTGTACAACGGCCCGTACAAGAAGAAGAACCAGGCCGACTTCGACAAGGCGGTGACGTGTGACGGCAAGACCATCACCTACCGCTTCGACAAGCCGTTCCCGGACTTCCCGCTCGCGATCGCCTCGCTGACCTCGTTCGACCCCTTCCGGGCGGACCAGGACCAGGGCGACAAGTCGAACTTCGCGGTGTTCTCCAGCGGCCCCTACAAGCTGCAGGGCAAGTGGAACGTCAGCAGCGGCGGCACCTTCGTCCGCAACCCGGAGTACGACGCCAGCACCGACACCATGCGCAAGGCGCTCCCGGACAAGGTCGTCTTCACCCAGGGGCTGTCCAACGAGGTGGTCAACGAGCGGATCATCGCCGACTCCGGCGACGACCAGACCGCGGTCACCGACCGGGTCATCCCGCCGGCCTACTACTCGCGGATCAACGGTGCGATCGCCGACCGCGCCGTGCTGGTGGACTCGCCCTACGTCTACTACCTGCTGCCCAACTTCAACCGGATGAAGAACCTCAAGGTCCGCCAGGCGCTGATGCAGGCCACCAACGCGGAAGGCTGGATCAACGCCGAGGGTGGCTCGAAGGCGGCCAAGCCGGCCAAGTCGATCGTCAACCCGGCACTGATCGGCTACGAGGACAACCCGAACTTCACCCAGCCGCCCGGGGGTGACGTGGAGGCCGCGCGGACGCTGCTGCAGGAGTCGGGGGAGAAGCTGCCCTACCCGATCAAGTTCACCTACTCGGGTGGGACACCCACCTCGGACAAGGCGGCGGCCGCGCTCGCCGCCACCTGGAACAAGGCCGGCTTCAAGGTCACCCTCGACCCGCTGACCGAGACCTACTACGACGTGATCAACAAGCCGACCGCCGACGGCGACGTCTTCTGGGGCGGGTGGGGCGCCGACTGGCCGTCCATCGCGACCGTCATCCCGCCGCTGTTCGACAGCCGCATCAACCTGACCAGCAACTCCAACGGCCAGGACTACGGCAACTACCGCAGCGAGACCGTGAACCGGCTGATCGACAGGGCCGCGAGCCAGGGCAGCGTCACCGACCAGTCGGAGATCTACGCCCAGATCGACGACCAGCTGGGCAAGGACGTCGCCTACATCCCGCTCGAGGTCACCCGCTTCTACCTGATCCACGGCTCGAAGGTGACCGGCTACATCAACAACCCGGCGACCTCGGGCTACCCGGACCTGGGCAGCCTCGGCGCCGCACAGTGACCCGGACGGCCGCACCGAGTCGCTGACCGGTCGGGTGCGGGGGGCTCCGTCCCCCGCACCCGACCCACGTCCCCCCGCGGGCCGAGTCCGCGTGCACGCACCCCCTGCTGTGAGGCCTCCCGCCTCGGAAGGTAGACCTGAGCCCGTGATCGCTTACGTCGTCCGCCGGCTGATCTCGGGGTTCATCCTGCTGATCGTGATGAGCCTGGTGACGTTCGTGCTGTTCTTCGCCTCGCCGGCGGACCCCGCTCGCTTCGCCTGCGGCAAGAACTGCTCGCCCGCGCTGCAGGAGCAGACCCGGCGCGCGCTCGGCTTCGACGAGCCCATCGTGGTCCAGTGGGGCAACTTCCTCACCGGCGTGGTGAGCGGCCGGGAGTACCCGAACGACCCCGAGCTCCGCAAGTCAGCCCCGCAGACCATCGCCGAGTGCCCGGCCCCGTGCCTGGGCTACTCGACCCGGAACAACGCGACCGTGCTGAACCTGGTCAAGGACGCGCTGCCGGTCTCGCTCTCGCTGGCCCTGGTCGCCTTCTTCTTCTGGATCGTGGGCGGGGTGGTCTTCGGGGTCACGGCCGCCCTGAACAAGGGCACGCTCATCGACCGGGGCATCGTCGGCGCCTCACTGGTCTTCTTCGCCTTCCCGACGTTCTTCATCGGGCTGTTCCTGTACCAGTTCGTCGCGATCAAGTGGCAGGTCGTACCGATCCCGCAGTACGTCAGCATCGCCGACGGCGGCCTCGGCACCTGGCTGGTGGGACTGCTGCTGCCCTCGCTCACGCTGGCGCTGTTCTACATGGCCGGCTACATCCGCATGACCCGCGCCTTCGTGCTGGAGTCGCTGGGGGAGGACTACCTGCGGACCGCCAACGCGAAGGGCCTCGCGCCGCGCAAGGTGCTCGTGAAGCACAGCATGCGGGCCGCCCTCACACCGTTGGTGACGATGGCCGGCCTGGACCTGGCCAGCCTGATGGGCGGCGCGATCATCACCGAGACGGTCTTCAACTACAACGGCCTGGGCAAGCTGGCCGTGAACGCGGTGCAGCAGTTCGACCTGCCGCTGACCGTCGGGATCGTGCTGCTGCTGGCCAGCTTCGTGATCCTGGCCAACATCGTCGTGGACATCCTCTACGCCTTCATCGACCCGCGGGTCCGAGTGGGCTGAGGGAGCAGACCAATGACCTCACCAGCACCGACCCGCGACGCCGGGCCCGGCTCCGGCGGGCAGCCACTGCTCTCGGTCCGCGACCTGGCCGTCCACTTCCCCACCAGCGACGGGGTCGTCAGGGCCGTCGACGGGCTCTCCTTCGACGTCGACCGGGGGACCACCCTCGGCATCGTCGGGGAGTCCGGCTCGGGCAAGTCGGTCTCCAGCGCCGCCATCCTCGGGCTGCACGACCCGTCCCGGACCACGATCACCGGGGAGATCCTCCTCGACGGCACCGACCTGCTGACGATCTCCGGCGAGCAGATGCGCCGTCGCCGCGGCCGGGAGGTGGCCATGATCTTCCAGGACCCACTCTCGGCGATGCACCCGTACTACACCGTCGGCAACCAGATCATGGAGGCGTACCGGGTCCACCACGACGTCACCAAGAAGCAGGCACGCGCGCGCGCCGTGGAGATGCTGGACCGGGTCGGGATCCCTCAGCCGGACCGACGGGTCGACGACTACCCGCACCAGTTCTCAGGCGGGATGAGGCAGCGCGCGATGATCGCGATGGGCCTGATCAACGATCCCGGGCTGCTGATCGCGGACGAGCCGACCACCGCCCTCGACGTGACCGTCCAGGCCCAGATCCTCGACCTGCTCCAGGACCTCCAGCGCGAGTTCGGCTCCGCGGTCATCATCATCACCCACGACCTCGGCGTCGTCGCGGAGATGGCCGACGACGTGCTGGTGATGTACGCCGGGAAGGCGGTCGAGTACGGCCGCTGCCGCGAGATCCTCACCCACCCAGAGATGCCGTACACCTGGGGCCTGCTCTCCAGCGTGCCGGACGTCCGCGGCGACACCTCCGCCAGGCTGGTCCCGATCCCCGGGAACCCGCCGAGCCTGCTCAACCCGCCCACCGGCTGCGCGTTCCACCCCCGGTGCACGCACCGGGACAAGGTGCCCGGCGACCGCTGCGTGACCGAGGTCCCAGAGCTGCTGCCGGGGACCCGCGGCCCGGGGCACACCAAGCGGTGTCACCTCGGTGACCCCGACCGGATCTACGAGCGGCAGGTGCGGCCCGGCCCGCCCGCCGACGCCGACGCCGCCGCCGACGACGACGCCGCCGCCGCCGACGCCGAGGAGAGCTGATGGCCGAGCCGACACTGCGGGCCCCGGAGCCGGGACCGGCCTCGGCCCCCGCGGCGACCCCGGAGGACCGTCGGGCCATCCTCGAGGTCGACCAGCTGCAGATGTACTTCCCGGTCAAGTCCTCCGGGCTCATCCGGCGGACGGTCGGGCAGGTGCAGGCCGTGGACGGGGTGTCCTTCGAGGTCCCCGCAGGCGGCGCGCTCGGGCTGGTGGGGGAGTCCGGCTGCGGCAAGTCCACCACCGGTCGGCTCATCACCCGGCTGCTGACCCCCACGGCCGGCGCGATCCGCTTCGAGGGGCAGGACATCGCCCAGCTCTCGCCGCGCGAGCTCAAGCCGCTGCGCCGGGAGATCCAGATGATCTTCCAGGACCCGTACACCTCGCTCAACCCCCGCCACACGGTGGGATCGATCGTCGCGGCCCCCCTGGAGATCCATCGCGTCGTCCCGAAGAAGCAGGTGCTCGCCCGGGTCCAGGAGCTGCTGGAGATCGTCGGCTTGAACCCCGAGCACTACAACCGCTACCCCAACGAGTTCTCCGGCGGGCAGCGTCAGCGCATCGGCATCGCGCGGGCGCTGACGCTCAACCCGAAGCTGCTGGTCGCCGACGAGCCGGTCTCCGCCCTCGACGTCTCGATCCAGGCGCAGGTCATCAACCTGCTGCAGGACCTGCAGCGTGAGTTCGACATCTCGTTCCTGTTCATCGCCCACGACCTGGCGGTGGTCCGGCACTTCTGCCCCGAGGTCGCGGTCATGTACCTCGGCAAGATCGTCGAGGTCGCTGACCGGGACACCCTCTACAACCGGCCGCACCACCCGTACACCCAGGCACTGCTCTCCGCCGTCCCCGACGTGAAGCAGGCCGCGGTCGGCGGCCGGCGGGAGCGGATCCAGCTCCAGGGCGACGTGCCCAGCCCGATCAACCCGCCGTCCGGCTGCCGGTTCCGCACCCGCTGCCCGCTGGCGCAGGAGATCTGCGCCAGGGTCGAGCCGCCGCTGCTGCAGATCGGACCGCGCCACAAGGTGGCCTGCCACTTCGCCGGCGAGATGGGCCGGCACCCGACCCGGCCGGTGTTCGCCGACCTGCTCGGGGTGGACGAGCGCGGCGAGAGCCGTCGCGGCGGCGACGGGCCGGTGGACGTCGAGGTGCGGCCGGGCTACGCCCGGACGTGGTACGACCTGGAGAGCCGAACGACGGGACCGGCCTGAGCGGCGGGCCCGGCGGCGACGGGCTGTTCGACCTCGGACCGAGCACGGCATCCTCGACCGGAGCGTCGACCGCGCCGGCGACGGGACAGCGGGGCTCCGGTGGCGCGCTGGTCGGCAACGAGCACACGTCAGCCCCGCTGGCGGTCAGGATGCGGCCGCGAACCCTCGACGAGCTGGTCGGTCAGCAGCACCTGCTCGCGGCCGGCTCGCCGCTGCGCCGCCTCGTCGAAGGCGACCAGCCGATGTCGCTGCTGCTGTGGGGTCCGCCCGGGACCGGGAAGACCACGATCGCCTCCATCGTCAGCCGGCAGACCGACCGCCGCTTCGTCGAGGTGTCGGCGGTCGCGGCCGGGGTGAAGGAGGTCCGCGCCGCGATCGACGGCGCTCGCGCCCTCCTGGCCCGCGCGGGCCAGGAGACCGTGCTGTTCGTCGACGAGGTGCACCGGTTCTCCAAGGCGCAGCAGGACGCGCTGCTGCCCGGAGTGGAGAACCGCTGGGTGACCCTGGTCGCGGCGACCACGGAGAACCCGTTCTTCTCGGTGATCTCGCCCCTGCTCTCCCGGTCGCTGCTGCTGACGCTGGAGCCGCTCACCGATGACGACATCCGCGACGTCCTCGCTGCCGCGCTCGCGCACGAGCGGGGGCTGGCGGGGACGGTGAGCCTCGACGACGAGGCGCTGGACCATCTGGTCCGGCTGGCCGGAGGAGACGCCCGCCGGTCGCTGACCTACCTGGAGGCAGCGGCGGGCGCAGCGCTGGCACGGGGACGTGACGTGGTCGACCTGGCCACCACCGAGACCGCCGTCGACCGCGCCGCGGTGCGCTACGACCGGCAGGGCGACCAGCACTACGACGTGATCAGCGCCTTCATCAAGTCGGTCCGCGGCTCCGACGCGGACGCGGCGCTGCACTACCTGGCCCGGATGGTCGAGGCGGGGGAGGACCCTCGCTTCATCGCCCGCCGGCTGGTGGTGCTGGCCAGCGAGGACATCGGCCTGGCCGACCCCACGGCGATGACGACGGCGGTCGCGGCCGCCCAGGCGGTGCAGCTGATCGGGCTTCCCGAGGCCCGGCTCAACCTCGCGCAGGCAACGATCGCGCTGGCGCTGGCGCCCAAGTCGAACGCCGTCATCACGGCCATGGACGCGGCCGCCGCCGATGTCCGGGCGGGCCGGATCGGGCCGGTCCCGCCCCACCTCCGCGACGCCCACTACGGCGGATCTAAGCGACTGGGCCACGGGCAGGGCTACCGCTACGCCCACGACGAGCCGTTCGGCATCGCCGAGCAGCAGTACGCCCCCGACGTGGTGGCCGACGCCCGCTACTACCGCCCCACGTCACTCGGGGCCGAGGCCGGGCTGGCGGAGCGCTGGGAGCGGATCCGCAGCCGGGTCCGCGGCGGACGCTGAGCGGCACCCGGGCGAGGCTTCGCCAGCGTCGCTGAGGGTAGGGTCGAGCACACTATGGATCCGACGTCGACGGCGAGCCTCGGGGCAGCCGCAGCCGCACTCCTGGTGCTGCTGGCCGGTCTGGTGTGGGCCTGGACGCGGGACCGGGGGGCGCGTCGCCGCGCCGAGGTCGCGCTGCGGTCGTCCCGTTCGGACGCAGCGGCCCTCGAGGCGCGGCTGGTGGCACTGGAGGCGCGGCTGCCCGGTGCCGACGACGCCGGTGCCGACGACGCCGGTGCCGACGCCGACGCCGGCGGCGGCTCGGACGGACCGGCCCGGGTCGCGCCGGCTGGGACGCCGCGGTTCACGATCACCAGCCTGTCCACCACCGACGGGGACGCCGCCCGGACCGAGGTCGCGCCGCGGACGGACGGCGGCGCCGCGCGGTTCGCCGCCGTGGCCGCCACGGAGTCCCTGGTGCGGGTGCTCAGCCTCGGCCACGGCGTGCGGCGGGCGCTCTCGGCGGACAGCCGCGACCGGATCCGGCTGGCGGCACGACGCGAGGTGCGCCGGGCCAGACGGGCGCGGCGCGACGAGGTCAGGGCGGCCCGTCGCCACCTCCGCAGCCGCCGGGACGCGCGAGAGGACGCCGCGTGACCCGCATCGCCTGGTTCGCGGCCGGGGCCGGCATCGGGGTCTACACGACCAGACGGGTCCGCCGCGCCGCCGAGGCGTTCACGCCGGACGGGCTCGCGGACCGGTTGGCCGGGGCCTCTCGGGCCTGGCAGCTGTTCCGTGAGGAGGTCGCGACCGGCGCCGCGGACAAGGAGCACGAGGTGCGCGAGCGGCTGGGTCTGGCGCAGCCCGGCCGGGCCGACCGGCCGACCTTGGCCGCGGTCCAGCCGATGACCACGGGCCGCACCACGGGGCACACCACGGGGCACACCACGGGGCACACCACGGGGCACACCGGGCACGCCTTGGGGCTGACGACCGGCGACGCCGGTGGCGAGCCGGCCACGACGAGAGAGGGCAACCACTGATGGACACCGCGGAGATCCGCCGCCGGTTCATTGCGCACTTCCACGGGAACCGGACGGTCGGGGAGCACCAGGTGGTGCCGTCGGCGTCGCTGCTGCTCGATGACCCGAACCTGCTCTTCGTGAACGCCGGGATGGTCCCCTTCAAGCCCTACTTCCTGGGCCAGGAGACCCCCGCCTACCGCCGGGCCGTCAGCGTGCAGAAGTGCGTGCGGACCCTCGACATCGAGGAGGTCGGCAAGACCACCCGGCACGGCACCTTCTTCCAGATGTGCGGGAACTTCTCCTTCGGCGACTACTTCAAGCAGGGCGCCATCGAGCTGGCCTGGGACCTGGTCACCAAGAGCCAGGCGGACGGCGGCTACGGGCTGCCGGAGGACCGGCTCTACCCCAGCGTCTACCAGGACGACGCGGAGGCGGTGGCGCTGTGGCGCCAGGTCACCGGCCTGCCGGAGGACCGCATCGTCCGGCTGGGCAAGGCGGAGAACTACTGGAGCATGGGCGTGCCCGGGCCGGGCGGCCCGTGCAGCGAGATCCTGATCGACCGCGGACCGGAGTTCGGGGCCGACCGGGACTGGGACGCCGGCGACCGGTACCTGGAGTTCTGGAACCTGGTCTTCATGTCCGACGAGCTCAGCGCGGTGCGGAGCAAGGCCGACTTCGACGTGGCCGGCCCGCTGCCCAGCAAGAACATCGACACCGGCATGGGCCTGGAGCGGGTCGCCTACCTGCTGCAGGGCAAGGACAACATGTACGAGATCGACGAGATCTTCCCGGTCATCGAGACGGCCTCGCTGCTGTCCGGCCGCCGCTACGGCAAGGACCACGAGGACGACGTCCGGTTCCGGGTGGTCGCCGACCACGTCCGCAGCGCGATGATGCTGATCGCCGACGGCGTGACGCCGGGCAACGAGGCCCGTGGCTACGTGCTGAGGCGACTGCTGCGGCGTGCGGTGCGCTCGATGCGGCTGCTCGGGGTCGAGGACCGCGTCCTGCCCGAGCTGATGCCGGTCAGCCGGGACAAGATGGCGCTGTCCTACCCCGACGTCGCCTCGGACTGGGAGCGCATCTCGACGATCGCCTACGCCGAGGAGGACGCCTTCCGGACCACGCTGCGCACCGGCACCACGATCTTCGACCTCGCGGCCCAGGAGGCGAAGGCCGGAGGCCGGACCAGGCTGGGAGGCGAGGAGGCGTTCGCCCTCCACGACACCTACGGCTTCCCGATCGACCTGACCCTGGAGATGGCGGCCGAGCAGGGGCTCGCGGTCGACGAGGAGGGCTTCCGTCGGCTGATGACGCAGCAGCGCGACCGCGCCAAGGCCGACGCCCGCGCCAAGAGGGGCCGCCACAGCGACGTCGGCGCCTACCGCGAGATCGCCGACGCCGCGGGGCGGCGCGTCGAGTTCACCGGGTACGCGGAGGTCGTCTCCGAGGCCACGGTCACCGGCATCGTCGGCCCGGCGGGCGTGGTGGCCGCCGCCGGCGAGGGTGACGAGGTCGAGCTCGTCCTGGACCGGACGCCGTTCTACGCCGAGAGCGGCGGGCAGCTCGCCGACCAGGGTGTCATCGAGCTCGGCACCGGGGCCCGGCTCCAGGTGCTCGACGTGCAGTCGCCGATCGGCGGGCTGGTCGTGCACCAGGTGAGGGTGCTCTCCGGCGAGGTCACCGTGGGGCAGCCCGGACAGGCGATGGTCGACGTCGAGCGCCGCCGATCGATCAGCCGCGCCCACACCGCGACGCACATGGTCCACAAGGCGTTCCGGGAGGCGCTGGGCGACACCGCCACCCAGGCCGGCTCGGAGAACGCGCCGGGCCGGTTCCGGTTCGACTTCTCCGCCAGCGGGTCGGTGCCCGCCTCGGCCATGGCGGACGTCGAGGCCCGGGTCAACGACCTGGTGCTCGCCGACCTCGCGGTGCACGCGGAGGTGATGTCCCAGGAGGAGGCTCGCCGCTCCGGGGCGATGGCGCTGTTCGGGGAGAAGTACGGCGACGAGGTGCGAGTGATCTCGGTGGGCGACTGGGCCCGGGAGCTGTGCGGCGGCACGCACGCCGGGCGCTCCGGCCAGCTCGGGGTGGTCAAGCTGCTCGGTGAGTCCTCGATCGGCTCCGGCGTACGCCGTGTCGAGGCGCTGGTCGGTGGCGACGCCTACCGCTTCCTGGCCCGTGAGCACGTCCTGGTCGCCCAGCTCAGCGAGACGCTCAAGGCGCGCCCCGAGGAGCTGCCGCAGCGGGTGCACGACCTGGTCGAGAGGCTTCGGGCCGCCGAGAAGGAGATCGAGCGAGGTCGGGTGCAGCAGCTGCTCTCCTCCGCCGGACAGCTCGCGGCCACCGCCAAGGACGTCTTCGGTGTCTCCTACGTCGGGCACCGGGTCGACGGCGCCGGGCCCGCCGACGTCCGCCGGCTGTCGCTGGACGTGCGCGGCCGGCTGCCGCAGGGCACGCCCGGGGTGGTCACGATGATCGGGTCCAGCAACGGCCGCCCCGCGGTCGTGGTCGCCGTCAACGACGCGGCGCGAACCTGGGGGCTGTCGGCCAACGCCCTGGTCAAGGTCGCGACGGCCACGCTCGGCGGCAGCGGGGGCGGCAAGGACGACGTGGCCCAGGGTGGTGGCGCCGACCTCGAGAGCGTGGACGAGGCGCTCGTCGAGGTCGAGTACGCGGTCGGCCGCGCCGCGACCCAGCGATGAGGGTCGACAGGTGCGCCGGTCGGTGAGAGCGGGAGTGCGGCTGGGTGTCGACGTCGGCGACGTGCGGATCGGGGTGGCGCGCTGCGACCCGTCGGGGACCATCGCCACCCCGGTGGAGACCGTCCGGCGGGGGGCCGGCGACCTCGGCCGGCTCGCCGAGCTGACGGTGCAGGAGGAGGCCGTCGAGCTGGTACTGGGACTGCCCCGGTCGCTGTCGGGAGGTGAGGGTCCCGCAGCGGCGAAGGTGCGGCTGTTCGCGGCCGCGGTGGCCGCGACCGTCGCGCCGGTGCCGGTCCGGCTGCACGACGAGCGGCTCAGCACGGTCTCGGCGGAGGCGGTGCTGCGCTCGCAGGGGCGCAAGGGCGCCCGTCGCCGGGCCGTGGTCGACCAGGCGGCAGCCGTGGTGATCCTGCAGAATGCGCTGGACGCGGAGCGCGCGACGGGGACGGCCCCCGGCGAGCTGGTCGCCCCGACGGTCGAGGGGTGATCGGTGCGTGAGTGACCTCGGCCTCGATCTGGAGCCCCGCCGACGACGGCGTCCCGAGCGGCCGCGCGCCGTCGGCTGCGTCGCGGTGCTGATCTCGCTCGCGATCCTGCTCGGCGGCGGCTACGCGGTCTACTCGATCGGCTTCAGCGCCCTCGAGCAGCGGCTGCGTCCGCCGCCGGACTACAGCGGGCCCGGCACCGGGAAGGTCCTGGTCGAGGTCCGGTCCGGTGACATCGCCTCCGACATCGCCAGCACGCTGCTGGACAAGCAGGTGGTCAAGTCGGTCGAGGCGTTCACCGCCGCCGCCCGCCGGGAGCCGAAGGCGGTCAGGATCCAGGACGGCTTCTACGAGATGCGGCAGCAGATGTCGGCCGAGGACGCGCTCGAGGTGCTCGTGGACCCGGCGAACCGGCTGCGGAACGCCGTGACCGTGCGGGAGGGGCTGCGTGTGGACCAGGTCGTCGACCTGCTCGCCCGCCGCACCGACTTCACCCGCCGGCAGTTCGAGCGGGTGCTCGCGAAGCCCCGTCTGATCAACCTGCCGTCGTACGCCAAGGGCAACCCGGAGGGCTACCTGTTCCCGGCCACCTACGAGGTGACGCCGGGAGCGACGCCACGCTCGATCCTGGCCGGCATGGTGGAGCGCTACCGGGCTGCGGCCGGGGAGCTGCGGCTCGAGGCGCGGGCCGAGCGGCTCGGTCGTGGCCCGCACGAGGTGATGACCGTGGCCAGCATCGTGCAGGCCGAGGGCCGGCGGAGCGAGGACCTGCCCAAGATCGCCCGGGTGCTGTACAACCGTCTCGCAGCCGGCCAGCCCCTGCAGCTGGACACCACGATCGTCTACATCTTCCGCACCGAGGGGAAGCTGACCACCACCGACGAGCAGCGCGCCAGCCGGTCGCCCTACAACACCTACCGGCGTGCCGGGCTGCCGCCGACGCCCATCTCCGCGCCCGGCGAGGCCGCCATCGAGGCCGCGCTCGACCCGGCGAAGGGAACCTGGCGGTACTTCGTCACCACCGACCCCAGCACCGGCGAGACCGCGTTCGCCACCAGCTACGCCGGCCACCTGCAGAACGTGAAGAGGTTCCGTGCCTACTGCCGCACCAACGACTGCTGAGCCACCGCCGGCGAACGTCGGCCGGTGCGCGGTGGTGGGCCGGCCGGTCCGGCACTCGCTGTCGCCGGTGCTGCACCGGGCGGCGTACGCGGCCCTGGGGCTGGCGTGGTCCTACGACGCGCACGAGGTGGGCGAGGACACGCTGGCCGGCTTCCTCGACGGCCTCGACGGGACCTGGCGCGGCCTCAGCCTGACGATGCCGCTCAAGCGCACCGTGGTGCCGCTGGTCACCGAGCTGGGAACGCAGGCCCGGCGGGCCTGGGCCGTCAACACGCTGGTGCTGCGCGAGGGGCACCGGGCCGGCCACAACACCGACGTCCCGGGGGCGGCCGCGGCGATCCGCGAGCGCTACGACGGACCGGTCGACCGCGCCGTGATCCTGGGTGGCGGTGCGACCGCCGCCTCCACGCTGCTCGCGCTGGCCGACCTCGGCTGCGAGGAGGTCGTCCTCCAGGTCCGGGACCCCTCGCGGGCCGCCGAGACCCTCGCGGCCGCGGCCCGGCACCCGGCGGCGCCGCGGGTCGAGGTTCGCCGGCTCGGGTCGGGCCCGGCGGAGGCCGACGTACTGGTCTCGACGATCCCGGCGCTCGCCCACACCCCCGACGTGCTGGCCCTGACCGAGCCGGTGCGCGCGGTCTTCGACGTGATCTACGACCCGTGGCCGACCCCCCTCTCGCAGCACGCCGAGCGGACCGGACGCGTCGCCATCAGCGGCCTCGACCTGCTGGTCCACCAGGCAGTGCTGCAGGTGGAGCTGATGACCGGACGAGGCCCGGCGCCGCTGGCGGTGATGCGGGCCGCCGGCGAGCGGGCCCTCGCGGCCCGCGGCTGAGCCCGCCCTCGCCGTCCACCGATCCGCTCGTTTCGGCCCGGCGCTCGGTCCCGGCGCACTAGGGTCGCCGCTGTGACCTGGTTCCTGGACGCCGCGGCGGCGACCGGCGCAGCCGGTGGCGCGCTCGGGCTCCTGGTCCCGACCGCCATCGGGCGGCTGCCCGAGCCGCGCCCGGAGCCGGTCGGCGAGGACGGTGCCGACGTCAACGACATCGCCCCCGCGGCGGACGAGGCGGACTTCTCCCGGCCCGTCGACGAGGCCAAGGAGCGCTACGCGGACCTGGCCCGGCTGCCGGGGCTGCGGTGGCGCTGCGCGGTCGTCTGCGCGGTCGCGGCCGCGGTGCTCGGGGGTCGCGTCGGCTGGTCCCCGGCGCTGCTGTTCCTGGTGTACCTCGTGCCCGTCTGTGTCGCGCTCTCGGTCGTGGACTGGCGGACCCGATACCTGCCCAAGCTGCTGGTGCTGCCGTCCTACGTCGTGGTGGCGGTGCTGGCGGTGCTCGCCTCGGCGGTGGCCTCGGACTGGGGTTCGCTGCGGAGCGCCGCGATCGGCTGGGTGGCCACCTACGCGTTCTTCTGGGTGGTGTGGTTCGCCGTGCCGCGCGCGTGGGCCTACGGCGACGTCCGGCTCTCCGGGGTGCTCGGGATGGCACTGGGCTGGATCGGCGCGGCCCCGCTGCTGGTCGGGATCTGGTGCGGCTTCCTGCTCGGTGGGGTCGGCGGCCTGCTGCTGTCCCGGCTGCGGGTCTTCCACCGCGACCACGTCCCGCTCGGCCCCTTCCTGGCGGTAGGCGCCTGGCTGGGCGTCGTGTGGTGGGGTGAGGTGGCCACCGCGGCCACCGCTCCGGCGCGCGCCGCGCTGTCGGCGATCTCGGGCTGAGACCCGGACACGCCGGCCGGCCTGCTCGTGGACGCCGGGCCGGTCGCCGCGGGACGGCGTGAAACACTGCGGACATGCTGCGTTGGCTCACTGCAGGCGAGTCCCACGGTCCCGGACTGGTCGCCGTCATCGAAGGGCTGCCGGCCCATGTCGAGGTGACCTCGGCCGACATCGTCGACGCCCTGGCCCGTCGCCGGCTGGGCTACGGCCGGGGCGCTCGGATGAAGTTCGAGCAGGACCGGGTCGACATCATCGGCGGCCTGCGGCACGGTCGCACGCTGGGCAGCCCGCTGGCGATCCGGATCGGCAACACCGAGTGGCCGAAGTGGGAGAAGGTCATGGCGGCCGACCCCGTCGACGAGGCGGAGCTGGAGGCCCTGGCCCGCAACGCGGCGCTCACCCGGCCCCGCCCCGGCCACGCCGACCTGGTCGGCATGCAGAAGTACGACTTCGACGAGGCCAGGCCGATCCTGGAGCGAGCCTCCGCCCGGGAGACCGCGGCGCGGGTCGCGCTCGGCGCGGTCGCCGCCCGGTTCCTGCAGCAGGCGCTCGGGGCGGAGGTGGTCTCCCACGTGGTGGCCATCGGCACCGCCCGGGCCCCGGCCGGGTCGGTCCCCACGGCGGCCGACGTGGCGTCCCTCGACGCGGACCCGGTCCGCTGCCTGGACGCCGACGCCAGCAAGGCGATGCAGGCCGAGATCGACCAGGCACACAAGGACGGCGACACGCTGGGCGGCGTCGTGGAGGTCGTCGTGCACGGGCTCCCGCCCGGCCTGGGCTCCCACGTGCACTGGGACCGCCGGCTGGACGCCCGCCTCGCGGGCGCCCTCATGGGCATCCAGGCCATCAAGGGCGTCGAGGTCGGGGACGGCTTCGGTCTGGCCGCCGACCCCGGCTCGCTGGCGCACGACGAGATCGTCCGCGACGAGACCGGGCTGCGCCGGACCTCCGGGCGCTCCGGAGGCACGGAGGGCGGCATGTCGACCGGCGAGGCGCTGCGGGTCCGCGCGGCGATGAAGCCGATCGCCACCGTGCCACGGGCGCTGCGCACCGTCGACGTCGCGACCGGCGAGGCGACGGTCGCGCACCACCAGCGCTCCGACGTGTGCGCGGTCCCGGCGGCGGGCATCGTCGCCGAGGCGATGGTCGCGCTGGTGCTCGCCGACGTGGCGCTGGAGAAGTTCGGCGGTGACGCGGTGCAGGAGACCCGGCGCAACGTCACCGGCTACCTGTCCGCACTGAGGTACGCGTGAGCGCACCGAGCACGCCGCGCGTCGTCCTGGTCGGGGCGATGGGCGCCGGCAAGACCACCGTGGCAGGCCTGCTGGCCGAGCGCTGGGGCGTCGAGGTGCGCGACACCGACCACGACGTGGAGATGCGTGCCGGGCGGCCGATCGCGGAGATCTTCGTCGACGACGGCGAGGACCGCTTCCGCGTGCTGGAGCGGGCGGCGGTGGTCGAGGCGCTGGCCTCGCACTCCGGCGTGCTGGCGCTCGGGGGCGGGGCCGTGCTCGACCCCAGCACCCGCGCCGACCTCCGGACCGTACGGGTGGTGTTCCTCCACGTCGGCCTCGCCGACGCAGTCAAGCGGGTGGGGCTGGGCTCCGGGCGGCCGCTGCTGCTGGGCAACGTCCGCTCACGGGTCAAGCTCCTGCTCGACGAGCGCCTGCCGGTCTACCAGGAGGTCGCCGACCACCAGGTCTCCACCGACGGCCGCAGCCCGGGCGAGGTGGCCGACGAGGTGGCCCGGGTGGTCGAGGCCGCAGAGAGCCGGGTGAGGGCGTGAGCGAGACGGCCGACGGCTCGTCGGTGGTCCGGGTGGCCGGCCCCGCGCCGTACGACGTGGTCATCGGCACCGGCCTGCTCGGCGAGCTGCCGCGGCTGCTGGGTCCCGACGTCCGCCGGGTGGCGGTGATCCACCCCCGCGCGCTGGCGGCCACCGGCGAGGCGATGCGTGCGGACCTCGTCGAGCAGGGCTACGACGCGCACGGCATCGAGATCCCCGACGGCGAGGAGGCCAAGCTCGCCCCGGTCGCGTCGTTCTGCTGGCAGGTGCTGGGTCAGACGGGGTTCACCCGCAGCGACGCCGTGGTCACCGTGGGCGGCGGGGCCACCACCGACGTCGGCGGCTTCGTGGCCGCCACCTGGCTGCGCGGGGTGCGTGTGGTGCACGTGCCGACCACGCTGCTGGCCATGGTGGACGCCGCCGTGGGCGGCAAGACCGGCATCAACACCAGCGAGGGCAAGAACCTGGTCGGCGCGTTCCACGAGCCCGCGGGCGTGCTGTGCGACCTGGCCGCGCTCGCGACCCTGCCGCACAACGAGCTCGTCAGCGGCCTGGCCGAGGTCCTCAAGTGTGGTTTCATCGCCGACCCGGCCATCCTCGAGCTGGTCGAGGCGGACCCCGCCGCGGCGGTCGACCCCGGCTCCCCGGTGCTGCGCGAGCTGGTCGAGCGTTCGGTGCGGGTCAAGGCCGAGGTCGTGGCCGGTGACCTCCGGGAGACCGGCGGCCGGTCGGGCCACCCCGGCCGGGAGGCGCTCAACTACGGCCACACCCTCGGTCACGCCATCGAGCGGGCCGAGCGGTACTCCTACCGGCACGGTGCCGCGGTGGCGATCGGGATGACCTTCGTGGCCGAGCTGGCCCGGCTGGCCGGCCGGCTCGACGAGGCCACCGCCGAACGGCACCGGTCGGTGCTGGAGCTCGTCGGCCTGCCGACCAGCTACCGCGGCGCCCGCTGGCCCGAGCTGCACGAGACGATGAAGCTGGACAAGAAGTCGCGCGGCGACCGGTTGCGGTTCGTGGTCCTCGACGGCTTGGCCCGCCCGGCGGTGCTCACCGCGCCGGACCCGGCCCTGCTCACCGCGGCGTTCGCCGAGATCACCCGGGAGTCGTGATGGACCTGGCATGGGTGCTGAACGGGCCCAACCTGGGCCGGTTGGGCCGGCGGCAGCCCGAGATCTACGGCCGCACCACCTACGACGAGCTGGTCACGCTGTGCCGTGGCTGGGGGCGCGACCTCGGCCTCGCCGTCGACGTGCGGCAGACCAACCACGAGGGCGTCATGCTCGACTGGCTCAACGCCGCGGCCGACGAGCATGTGCCCGTCGTCCTCAACGCCGCCGCCTGGACGCACTACTCCTACGCGGTCTACGACGCCTGCGCTCAGCTGAGCGCCCCACTGGTCGAGGTGCACCTGTCGGACCCGATGCGCCGACCCGAGGAGTTCCGCCGCACCTCGGTGGTGACCCCGCACGCGGCCAAGGTGATCGCCGGGCACGGCGTGGACGGCTACCGGCTGGCGCTGCACGCGCTCGCGTTCCACTAGCACCGGGGTGGTCGTCGCAGCCGGCCCCGGTCGCTAGACTGGGACGCTGTGCCGCCACGCGGCCGGGAGCTCATCCCCCAGACGGACGACCAGACAGGGCACGCACACGAGCATGGCTACGACCAACGACCTCAAGAACGGCATGGTTCTCAACCTCGACGGGCAGCTGTGGTCCGTCATCTGGTTCCAGCACCACAAGCCCGGCAAGGGGGGCGCCGTGGTCCGGACCAAGCTGAAGAACATCGCCTCGGGCAAGACCGTCGACAAGACCTTCAACGCCGACGTGAAGGTCGAGGTGGCGAATGTCGACAAGCGCACCATGCAGTACCTCTACAACGACGGCACCTCGTTCGTCTTCATGGACAACTCCAGCTTCGAGCAGCTCGAGGTCTCCCCGGAGATCGTGGGTGAGGCCACCAACTTCCTGCTGGAGAACCAGGACGCCATCGTCGCCACGAACGACGGCCGGGTGCTCTACATCGAGCTGCCGGCCTCGGTGGAGCTGCTCGTGGAGTACACCGAGCCCGGGCTGCAGGGGGACCGGTCCACCGGCGGCACCAAGCCGGCCCGGCTCGAGACCGGTCACGAGATCAACGTCCCGCTGTTCATCACCACCGGCGAGAAGGTCAAGGTCGACACCCGCGACAGCAGCTACCTCGGCCGCGTCTCCTCGTGAGCGGCGCACGCTGATGGCGGCCCGGTCCAAGGCCCGTAAGCGCGCGCTCGACATCCTCTTCGAGTGCGAGGTCAGGGGCCTGCCCCTGGGCCAGACGCTCGACGAGCGGGTGGTGGCCGCCGAGCCGGCCGTGCACCCCTACACCGTCGAGCTGATCCGGGGGGTCAGCGAGCACCAGACCCGCCTCGACGAGCTGGTCTCGCGCTACGCCCAGGGCTGGACCATCGAGCGGATGCCGACGGTGGACCGCAACGCCCTGCGGATCGGGGTGTTCGAGGTGCTCTTCGTCGAGGACGTCCCGGACGCGGTCGCGGTCAGCGAGGCGATGGTGCTGGTGCGCGACCTGTCCACCGACGAGTCGCCCGGGTTCGTCAACGGCGTGCTCGGCGCCGTGGTCCGGGACAAGGGCGCCCTGACGGCCTGACCCCACCCGTCGAGGGGTCACTCGTGGTCCCGCGAGAGGTCGCTCGTGGTGGGCAGCCCTAGGTCGTGGCCGGCCGGGGGAGCTCCTGGAAGGCCCACCGGTTGCCGTCCGGGTCGGTGAGATGGACGAACCGGCCCCACGGCTGCTCGTCGACCTCGGAGCACTCCACACCGCGACCACGCAGGTGGTCGCGGGCGTCCTCGGCAGAGGCGACCACGACCTGGACCATCTGCCGCTGCTCGGGCGGCAGCATCTCCAACCCCTCCCCGAAGCAGAACGAGCACGCGGACCCGGGTGGGGTGACCTGCACGAACCGCAGCCCGTCCTGCACCACGACGTCGTGGTCCACGGGCCAGCCGACCCGGCTGCCGTAGAAGTCCACCGCTCGGTCGACGTCGGCGACGGACAGCGGGACGAGCTCGATCTTCCAGTCCATGACGATCCCCTCGGGCCTGGTCCGGGCGTCGGTCCCGGGCGCCTGCGCGGGCGAGCACCCGGTCCCCCCAGTCTAGGAACCCGGGAGGGCCCTGCCCACCCCCCGCGACGCCGGTCAGGTCAGCCGGACGCGGAGCGCGTGCAGCCGCTCGTAGGCGGGCCGGCAGACCTCCGCCACCGCCGCGTCGTGGTCGCTCAGCCGCACTTCGCGGGGCCGCCAGGGCTCGAAGCCGGTGGAGCGCCACACCGCGTCGTACCAGTACGGCGCCCACACCCCGTCGCTGCTGCGCGGCCCGGTCGGCCACGACAGCATCGCCGCCGTGAACCCGATCCCGAGCCGGTCGCAGAGCCAGCGCAGGTGCCGTTCCGGGTCGCGCAGGAAGTCGGCGGCGTCGATGACCGGCGGGGTCCCGCCGCCGTCTCGGGCCAACGTGTCCAGCAGCCGCTCCTGCTGCAGCAGGCCGATGTCCTCGGGCTCGCAGGCCTCCCGCGAGCGGACGTAGGAGGCGACCACCTCGGCGGGGTCCCGCACCAGCAGGACGTTGTGGGCCTGCCGAGCCCAGGCGAGGTCGTCGGCCGGGTCGAGATGGTGGGCCATGTGCTTGACGTACTGCACGCTCCTGCCGGACGGAAGGGGTGCGCCCAGGGCGGCCAGCACCGCGTCGACCGCCTGGGGCTGGCTGGCCAGGACCGCGTGCCGCCCCGGGTGGTCCTTGCCGGTGCGCGCCAGGTACGAGGCGTAGAACGGCTCGTCGACGACCACCGTGTCGGGGCGGTTCTCCCAGGCCCGCATCAGGGCGGTGGAGATGTTGCGCGGCCCGCTCCACATCGCGACCCGGGTGGGGGTCATGGCGCCGTGCGCCCGGCCACGTCGGCGTCGAGGAGGTCGACGTACCGCTGCTGCAGGTGGGCCACCACCGGCCCGCGCCGGCCTGTGCCGATCGTGCGCCCGTCGACGGTGCGGACCGGGACGACGCCAGCGAACGTCCCCGTCACGAACGCCTCCCGGGCCGAGTAGACGTCGGTGAGGCTGAAGGTGGTCTCGCGCGCGGTCAGGGTGGCGTCCGCCTGGCACAGCCGCAGCACGTTGCCACGAGTGATGCCGCCGAGGCAGAACCGTCCGTCGGAGGTCCACACCTCGGTCCCGCCCGACCCGTCCGGCGCATCCTTGACGATGAAGAAGTGCGTGCTGTTGCAGGTGGCGACGAACCCGTGCGGGTCGAGCATGAGGGCCTCGTCGGCGCCGGCGGTGTAGGCCTGGATGCAGGCGGTGACGTCGTTGAGCTTGCTGTGGGCGTTGAGCTTGGGGTCGAGAGTGTCGGGGGTGGCTCGACGCACGTGAGTGGTGAACAGCGTGATGCCCTCGTGCACCGTCGCGGGCAGCGGCTCCTTGTGCTCGGCGATCACCACCACGGTGGCGGGGCCGACCGTCACCCGGGGGTCCTGGTAGGGGGTGGACTTCACCCCGCGCGTCACCATCAGCCGCACGTGCACGCCGTCGGTCATGTCGTTGGCGCGCAGCGTGTCGTAGATCGCCCGGGTCAGCTCCGCCCTGGACAGCCCGATGTCCAGCAGCAGCGCCTGCGCCCCCTCGAAGAGCCGGTCCAGGTGTCGCTCGAGGAAGGCGGGGTGGCCACCCCGGACCCGCAGCCCCTCCCAGACGCCGTCGCCCAGGACGAACCCGGAGTCGAAGACCGACACCACGGCGCGGTCGCGCGGCAGCAGCCGCCCCCCGACCCACACGAGGGCCTCGGCGTTGCGGGGGTCGTCACGATGGTCGTGGGTGCCGTGCGCCATGACCGCGAGCCTATGCCCGGCTCCGGGCGGGTGAGCTTGACCCCGGGTGCCAGGCTGTGGGCCATGGACACAACCCAGGACGTGGACGTGGTGGTGGTCGGACTCGGACCGGGAGGAGAGTCGGTCGCGACCGAGCTGGCCCAGGCGGGGCTCGACGTGGTCGGGGTGGACCGTCGTCTGGTGGGGGGTGAGTGCCCCTACTACGGCTGCATCCCCAGCAAGATGATGATCCGCGCCGGCGACGTGCTGGCCGAGACCCGCCGCGTCCCGGACTTCGCCGGCGACAGCACCGTGCGGCCGGACTGGGGCCCGGTGCACGCCCGCATCAGGGACGAGGCCACCGACGACTGGGACGACCAGGTCGCCGTCGACCGCCTCGAGGAGGCCGGGGTCACCTTCGTCCGCGGCGAGGCCCGGCTGACCGGCCCGCGCACGGTGACCGTGGCCGGGACGACGTACATCGCCAGCCGCGGGGTCGTCCTCAACACCGGGACGCACCCGGTCGCGCCGCCCGTCGACGGGCTGGAGGGGACGCCGTTCTGGACGAACCGGGAGGCGTGCGAGGCGACCGAGCTGCCGGGCTCCCTGGTCGTCGTCGGCGGCGGACCGATCGGCGCCGAGCTGGCGCAGGCGTTCTCCCGGTTCGGGGTCGCGGTCACCGTCGTGGAGACCGCCGAGCGGATCATGGGGCCGGAGGAGCCGGAGGCGGCAGCGCTGCTCACCGAGGTGTTCACCCAGGAGGGGATCCAGGTCCTCACCGGCGCTGCGGTCAGCTCGGTCTCCTACGCCGAGGGGACGTTCACGGTCACCGTCGACGACCAGACGCTCCGCGCCGACCAGGTGCTGGTCGCCACCGGCCGCCACACCAACCTCGCCGGTCTCGGGCTGGAGACGGTGGGACTCGACCCACAGGCGCGCGCGGTGGAGACCGACGGTCGGATGCGGGCCGGCGAGGGGCTGTGGGCGATCGGCGACATCACGGGCAAGGGCGCCTACACGCACATGTCGATGTACCAGGCCGCCATCGCGGTCCGCGACATCCTGGGCCAGGACGGACCGGAGGCCAGCTACCACGCGGTGCCGCACGTGACCTTCACCGACCCGGAGGTGGGAGCGGTCGGCATGACCGAGCAGCAGGCCCGCGACGCCGGCCTGCAGGTCCGCGTCGGGCTGTACGACGTGGCCACGTCCACCCGGGGCTGGATCGCGAAGGCGCCGGGGCTCGTCAAGCTGGTCGAGGACGCCGAGCGCGGGGTCCTGGTGGGTGCCACGTCGGTGGGGCCGGCCGGTGGCGAGGTGCTGTCGATGCTGGTCACCGCCGTGCACGCGCAGGTGCCCACCGAGACCCTGCGGTCGATGATCTACGCCTACCCGACCTTCCACCGTGCCGTCGAGAACGCGGTGAACGACCTGTCCTGACCCTGGTCGTGCGTGGCGGGCCGCCGAGGTGTCTCATGGCGGCGCAGCGGGGTCGCTGTCCGGCTGACCCGGCTGGTACGGTCACCCGCAGATCCACATCCTTTAACGAGCCGTCCCGTGAGGCGGAGAAGGAGGTTGGGCTGACCGTGCCTGCCCCGTCCGCAGCATCCGCGTCGCTCCCGCCGGACCCCTCGGGTCCCGCCGGACGCACCGTCCTCGATCCGCCCGACATCGCCCGGGCCCTGACCCGGATCGCGCACGAGATCATCGAGCGGCACAAGGGGGTCGACGACCTGGTCCTGCTGGGGATCCCGTCGCGGGGGGTGCCGCTGGCCCGTCGGATCGCGGAGCGCATGGCGACGGTGGAGGACGTCGCCGTGCCGGTCGGCTCCCTCGACGTGACGATGTACCGCGACGACCTGCGGATGCGGCCTGCCCGCACCCTGCTCCCGACCGAGATCCCGCCCGGTGGGATCGACGGCAAGACCGTCGTGCTGGTCGACGACGTGCTGTTCTCCGGGCGCACGATCCGAGCCGCACTGGACGCGATGAACGACGTGGGGCGGCCGCGCGCCGTCCGGCTGGCGGTGCTCGTCGACCGGGGCCACCGGGAGCTGCCGATCCGAGCCGACTTCGTGGGCAAGAACCTGCCCACCTCGCTGGTCGAGAGCGTCGCGGTGCGGCTCGCCGAGTTCGACGGCGTCGACGCGGTGACCATCGCCGTGGGCGCCGACGCCGGGCTCTCGACAGGGTCGACCACCCGGGGCGGCTCGACCACCCGGGACGCCGGAACCGCGGACGGAGCAGGCCGATGAAGCGTCACCTGCTCAGCGCGGGGGACCTGACCCGCGACGACGCCGAGCTGATCCTGGCGACCGCCGAGGAGATGCGCTCACTGGCCGACCGGCCGATCAAGAAGCTGCCGGCGTTGCGAGGCCGCACCGTGGTGAACCTCTTCTTCGAGGACAGCACCCGGACCCGGATCTCGTTCGAGGCGGCGGCGAAGCGGCTCTCGGCCGACGTCATCAACTTCTCCGCGAAGGGATCGAGCCTGAGCAAGGGCGAGAGCCTCAAGGACACCTCGCTGACGCTGGAGGCGATGGGCGCCGACGCGGTCGTCGTGCGCCACTGGGCGTCGGGCGCGCCGCACCTGCTGGCCAACGCCGGCTGGTCGCGCAGCAGCGTGGTGAACGCCGGCGACGGCACGCACGAGCATCCCACCCAGGCGCTGCTGGACGCGTTCACGATGTGGCGCCACCTCGGCGACCTCGACGGCCGCCGGGTCGCGATCGTGGGCGACGTGCTGCACAGCCGGGTGGCGCGGTCCAACGCGCTGCTGCTGCGGACGCTCGGTGCCGAGGTGACCCTCGTCGCGCCGCCGACGCTGCTGCCGCTCGGCGTGGCCGGCTGGGGCGTGGACACCTCCTACGACCTCGATGCCGTCCTGCCCAAGACCGACGTGGTGATGATGCTGCGGGTGCAGCGGGAGCGCATGAACGACGCGTTCTTCCCGACGGTGCGGGAGTACTCCCGCAGGTACGGCCTCGACGGCCGCCGGATGGCCACCCTGCAGGACCACACCATCGTGATGCACCCCGGTCCCATGGTCCGTGGCATGGAGATCACCGCCGACGTCGCCGACTCGCAGCGCTCGGTCATCGTGGAGCAGGTCACCAACGGGGTCGCCGTGCGGATGGCCGTGCTCTACCTCCTGCTCGGCGGGTCCGAGCCGGCAGGCTCCACCACCACCGAGAGGACGCTGTGATGACGACCTACCTGCTGCGTGGGGCGAGCCCGCTCGGCGCCGGGCCCGTCGACCTGCTGCTCCGTGACGGCGTGGTCGCCGCCATCGGGACCGACCTGTCCGCAGCGGACACGGCGGGAGCCGAGACGGTGGACGCGACCGGGCTGGTCGCGCTGCCGGGGCTGGTGGACCTGCACACCCACCTGCGCGAGCCCGGGCGGGAGGACGCCGAGACGGTCGAGACCGGAACCCGCGCCGCGGCGAGGGGCGGCTTCACCGCGGTCCACGCGATGGCCAACACCGACCCGGTCGCGGACACCGCGGGCGTGGTGGAGCAGGTGTGGCGGCTGGGTCGTGAGGCCGGTCACTGCGACGTGTTCCCGGTGGGAGCGGTGACGGTCGGGCTCGCCGGCGAGCGGCTCGCCGAGCTCGGTGCGATGGCCGACTCCGCCGCCCGGGTGCGGGTCTTCTCCGACGACGGCAGGTGCGTCTCGGACGCGGTGCTGATGCGACGGGCGCTGGAGTACGTCAAGGCCTTCGGCGGGGTCGTCGCCCAGCACGCCCAGGAGCCTCGGCTGACCGAGGACGCCCAGATGAACGAGGGGGAGCTGTCCGGCAAGCTCGGGCTGCGCGGCTGGCCGGCGGTGGCCGAGGAGGCGATCATCGCCCGGGACTGTCTGCTCGCCGCCCACGTCGACTCCCGGCTGCACGTCTGCCACGTCTCGACGGCCGGCTCGGTGGAGATCGTGCGGTGGGCCAAGTCCAAGGGCTGGAACGTCACCGCCGAGGTCTGCCCGCACCATCTGCTGCTCACCGACGAGCTGGCGGCGACGTACGACCCGATCTACAAGGTGAACCCCCCGCTGCGCTCGGCCGCCGACGTGGAGGCGCTGCGCGCGGGGCTGGCCGACGGCACCATCGACGTCGTGGCGACCGACCACGCACCGCACCCGCACGAGGACAAGGACTGCGAGTGGCAGGCCGCCGCCTTCGGCATGCTGGGGCTGGAGACGGCGCTCTCGATCGTGCAGCTGACCATGGTCGACACCGGTCTGCTGGACTGGGCCGGTGTCGCCGAGCGGATGTCGTCGCGGCCCGCGCAGATCGGCCGGCTGGAGGGGCACGGCCGGCCGCTCGCGTCCGGCGAGCCGGCCAACGTGGTCCTCTACGACCCGTCGGTCACCGCGGTGGTCGACCCGACCGACCTGGCCTCGCTCTCGCGCAACACGCCGTACGCCGGCCGCGAGCTGCCGGGCCGGGTCGTGGCGACCTTCCTGCGGGGCACCGCGACGGTCCTGGACGGCAAGCTCCGGTGACCGACTCGCCCGCCTGGGTGCCGGTGCTCGTCCTGTTCGGCCTGCTGGGGCTCGGCTACGCCGGCATGCTGCGTGGCTGGCGGCGCCGAAGCCGGCGTCACGCCCTGCCGCCGCTGGTGCCGGTGCCCTCCGAGGACCAGCGCCCGACCGCCGTTCTCGAGGCCGGGGCACGCTACTTCGGCACCACGGTCGCCGGTGCCTGGCTGGACCGGGTGGTCGCCCGCGGGCTCGGCACCCGAAGCGTCTGCCGGCTCGCCCTCAGCGACGAGGGCCTGGACGTCGTGCGGCTCGGCGGGGCACCGTTCCGCATCCCGGCGCAGGCACTGCGGGGCGCGCGGCACGAGCGGGGGATCGCCGGGAAGGTGGTGCCGCCGCACGGGCTGCTGGTCGTCACCTGGCAGCACGGCGACCTGCAGCTGGACAGCGGGGTGCGGCTCACCGAGTTCGGCCTGAGCGGACGGTCCCGGTCGACCGGGGACGAGCACGAGGTGTGGATCACCGCGATCACCGCGATGACGAGGGAGGGCGCATGACGGGTCTCGACAGGCTCGACCAGCGGGGGCGGCTCGGCCGGCCGGCTCCGATGCCGGCGCTGCTGGTGCTGGAGGACGGCCGGACCTTCCGGGGCGAGTCGTTCGGCGCCGAGGGCGAGACCTTCGGGGAGGCGGTGTTCTCCACCGGCATGACCGGCTACCAGGAGACGCTGACCGACCCGTCGTACCACCGCCAGGTGGTGGTGATGACAGCCCCCCACGTCGGCAACACCGGCATGAACGACCGGGACGAGGAGTCGCGCCGGATCTGGGTCAGCGGCTACGTGGTGCGCGACCCCGCGCGGGTGCCGTCGAGCTGGCGCTCGGTGCGCACCCTCACCGACGACCTGCGCGAGCAGGGCGTGGTCGGGATCGCCGGCGTCGACACCCGGGCACTGACCCGGCACCTGCGCGAGCGGGGCGCGATGCGGGTGGGCATCTCCACGATCGAGACCGACCCGCAGGCACTGCTGCAGCGGGTGCTGGGCTCGGCGCAGATGAGCGGCGCGGAGCTGGCCGGCGAGGTCACCACCGCCGAGCCCTACGTCGTGCCGGCGGTCGGGCCGAGACGCTGGCGGGTGGCCGCGCTGGACCTGGGGATCAAGGCCAGCACTCCGCGGATGATGGCCGAGCGTGGCATCGAGACGCACGTGCTGCCGGCCACCGCCTCGCTCGACGACGTCCGGGCCACCGGGGCGGACGGGGTGTTCTTCTCCAACGGCCCCGGTGACCCCGCGGCCACCGAGGGACAGGTGGCCCTGCTGCGCGAGGTGCTCGACCGGCAGCTCCCCTACTTCGGGATCTGCTTCGGCAACCAGCTGTTCGGACGGGCGCTGGGACTGGGCACCTTCAAGCTCACCTACGGGCACCGCGGCATCAACCAGCCGGTGATGGACCGGACCACCGGCAAGGTGGAGATCACCGCCCACAACCACGGCTTCGCGGTCGCCTGGCCCGACGGCACGGCGCTGGACCAGCCGGTCGGCACGCCGTACGGCGCGGCGTCGGTGAGCCACGTGTGCCTCAACGACGACGTCGTCGAGGGTCTCGAGCTCCGCGACGACGCGGGACGGCTGCGAGCGTTCTCGGTGCAGTACCACCCCGAGGCCGCGGCCGGTCCGCACGACGCGGCGTACCTGTTCGACCGCTTCTGCGACCTGCTGGCCGGCGCGGTGCGCCAGGAAGGGGCGCTCTGATGCCCAAGCGTGAGGACATCCGGTCCGTGCTGGTGATCGGCAGCGGGCCGATCGTCATCGGGCAGGCGTGCGAGTTCGACTACTCCGGCACCCAGGCCTGCCGGGTGCTGCGAGCCGAGGGCCTGCGCGTCATCCTGGTGAACTCCAACCCCGCCACGATCATGACCGACCCGCAGTTCGCCGACGCGACCTACGTCGAGCCGATCACTCCCGAGTTCGTGGAGAAGGTGATCGCGAAGGAGCGGCCCGACGCACTGCTGGCCACCCTCGGCGGACAGACCGCGCTCAACTGCGCCATGGCGCTGGCCGCCGACGGTGTGCTGGACCGCTACGGCGTCGAGCTGATCGGTGCCAGCATCGAGGCGATCGAGCGCGGGGAGAACCGCGAGTCGTTCAAGAAGATCGTCGAGGAGCTCGGCGGCGAGGTGGCGCGCAGCGTGGTCTGCCACAGCCTGGAGGACTGCTTCGCAGCGGTCGAGCAGCTCGGGTACCCGATGGTGGTGCGGCCGTCGTTCACGATGGGCGGCACCGGCTCCGGGATGGCCTACGACGCCGAGGACCTGCGCCGGATCGCCGGGGCCGGTCTGTCGGCCAGCCCGACCACCGAGGTCCTCCTGGAGGAGTCGATCCTGGGCTGGAAGGAGTACGAGCTGGAGGTGATGCGCGACCGTGCGGACAACGTCGTGATCGTCTGCTCCATCGAGAACCTCGACCCGATGGGGACCCACACCGGCGACTCGATCACGGTGGCGCCCGCGATGACGTTGACCGACCGCGAGTACCAGGCGATGCGGGACCTCTCCATCGGCATCATCCGCTCGGTCGGCGTGGACACCGGCGGCTGCAACATCCAGTTCGCGGTCGACCCCGCCGACGGCCGGCTGATCGTCATCGAGATGAACCCGCGAGTCTCCCGCTCCAGCGCGCTGGCCTCGAAGGCGACCGGGTTCCCGATCGCCAAGATCGCGGCCAAGGTCGCGATCGGCTACACCCTCGACGAGATCCCCAACGACATCACCCTGGAGACCCCGGCCAGCTTCGAGCCGACGCTGGACTACGTCGTGGTGAAGGTGCCGCGGTTCGCGTTCGAGAAGTTCCCGATGGCCGACCCCACGCTGACCACCCACATGAAGTCCGTGGGAGAGGCGATGGCCATCGGGCGCAGCTTCACCGAGGCGCTGCAGAAGGCCCTGCGGTCGCTGGAGGACAAGAAGGCGCCCTTCGACTGGCGCAAGGAGTGGGTCGACCTGGACAAGGCCGCCCTCCTGGAGAGCATCCGCACCCCCCACGACGGGCGGCTGCGCGAGGTGATGGACGCGATCCGGGCCGGGGCGACCCCGGAGGAGATCTTCGCCGCGACCGCCATCGACCCCTGGTTCCTCGACCAGCTCGCGCTGATCAACGAGGTCGCGGCCGACCTCACCGCGGCACCGGAGCTGACGCCCGACCTGCTGCGCCGCGCCAAGCGGCACGGCTTCTCCGACGACCAGGTCGGCAAGATCCGCGGGCTCGCCGCGGACGTGGTGCGGGGGGTCCGGCACGCCCTCGGCATCCGGCCGGTCTACAAGACCGTCGACACCTGCGCCGCCGAGTTCGACGCTCGGACGCCGTACCACTACTCCAGCTACGACGAGGAGACAGAGGTGCGGCCGCGGGAGCGGCCGGCGGTGCTGATCCTCGGCTCGGGGCCGAACCGCATCGGGCAGGGCATCGAGTTCGACTACTCCTGCGTGCACGCCTGCATGGCGCTGTCCGAGGCCGGCTACGAGACCGTGATGGTCAACTGCAACCCCGAGACCGTCTCCACCGACTACGACACCTCCGACCGGCTGTACTTCGAGCCGCTGACCTTGGAGGACGTGCTGGAGATCGTGCACGCCGAGACCGAGGCCGGGCCGGTGGCCGGGGTGATCTGCCAGCTGGGCGGGCAGACCCCGCTGGGCCTGGCCCAGGGGCTTCAGGACGCCGGGGTCCCGATCGTGGGGACCACCCCGGCGGCGATCCATCTCGCCGAGGACCGCGGGGCGTTCGGCCGGGTGCTGGACCAGGCGGGACTTCCCGCCCCCAAGCACGGCATGGCCACGTCCTTCGAACAGGCGCGGGCGATCGCGGCGAGCATCGGCTACCCGGTGCTGGTGCGACCGTCCTACGTCCTCGGCGGCCGCGGGATGGAGATCGTCTACGACGACGCCGCGCTGGAGTCCTACCTGGACAAGCAGAGCGCCGGCGACGCGTTCTTCGCCGAGCACCCGGTGCTGGTCGACCGGTTCGTCGACGACGCCGTGGAGATCGACGTCGACGCGCTGTACGACGGCACGGACCTGTTCCTGGGCGGGGTGATGGAGCACATCGAGGAGGCGGGCATCCACTCCGGCGACTCCTCGTGCGCGCTGCCCCCGATCACCCTGGGGGCGCAGGAGATCCGTCGCATCCGCGAGGCGACCCGAGCGATCGCGGCCGGCGTCGGCGTGCGCGGCCTGCTCAACGTGCAGTACGCCCTCGGTGCCGACGTGCTGTACGTCCTGGAGGCCAACCCTCGGGCCAGCCGCACCGTGCCCTTCGTCTCGAAGGCCACCGCGACGCCGCTGGCCAGCGCCGCCGCGCGGGTGATGATGGGGGAGTCGATCGCCGACCTTCGCGCCGCCGGGGTGCTGCCCGCCGAGGGCGACGGTGGTGACCTGCCCGCCGACGCGCCGATCGCGGTCAAGGAGGCGGTGATGCCCTTCAACCGGTTCCGCAGCCCGGACGGCAAGCAGGTCGACACCGTCCTCGGCCCGGAGATGAAGTCGACGGGCGAGGTGATGGGCATCGACGCCGACTTCGGGACCGCGTTCGCCAAGGCCCAGACCGCCGCGTTCGGCTCGCTGCCCACCAGCGGCACGGTCTTCGTCAGCATGGCCAACCGCGACAAGCGTTCGATGATCTTCCCGGTCAAGATCCTCGCCGACCGGGGCTTCGAGATCCTGGCCACGCAGGGCACCGCCGAGGTGCTGCGGCGCAACGGCGTGGCGGCCACCGTGGTGCGCAAGCACTTCGAGGGCACCGGTCCCCACGGGGAGCGGACCACGGTGCAGCTGATCCAAGACGGTGAGGTCGACCTGGTCGTGAACACCCCGCATGCCTCCGCGGGCGGCGGCTCGGCGCGCATCGACGGCTACGAGATCCGCACCGCGGCGGTGATGGCGAACATCCCGTGCATCACCACCGTCCAAGGGCTCGCGGCGGCGGTGCAGGGCATCGAGGCGCTGCGGGATGGCGAGGTGGGCGTGCGGTCGCTGCAGGACTGGGCGCTGAGCATGGCCGGGGCGGCCGGGTCGGCGGGGCCGGTCGCGCAGTGACGCCGTACCGCCTGCTCTTCGACCGCGTGCTCACCCGCGTCGACCCCGAGGTCGCGCACCGGGTGGGGTTCGCGGCACTACGGGCAGGCGGACCACTGCTGGGCAGCCGGGTCGGCGCCGCGGGCCTCGACCGCCTCGCCGGGCGTGGCGCGGACTCCTCGGTCGAGGCGATGGGGCTCAGCTTCCCCGGCGCGCTGGGGCTGGCCGCCGGGTTCGACAAGAACGCGGAGGGGATCGACGCCCTGGCGGCGATCGGCTTCGGTTTCGTGGAGGTCGGCACGGTCACCGGGGAGCCACAGCCGGGCAACCCGTCGCCACGGCTGTTCCGGCTGCCCGCGGACCGGGCTGTGGTCAACCGGATGGGCTTCAACAACGACGGCGCCGAGGCAGTGGCCGAGCGGCTCGCGCTCCGGGCGGAGCGTCCGCACCGGGACGTGGTCGTCGGGGTCAACATCGGCAAGACCAAGGCGGTTCCGGACGAGGACGCCGTGGCCGACTACGAGAAGAGCACCCGCCTGCTGGCGCCGTGGGCCGACTACCTGGTGGTCAACGTGTCCTCGCCGAACACCCCGGGGTTGCGCGACCTGCAGTCCACCGAGCGGCTGCGCCCGCTGCTGGTCGCCGTACGACGCCAGGCGGACGCGGTCACCGGCGAACGGCACCTGCCGCTGCTGGTGAAGATCGCACCCGACCTCGCCGACAAGGACGTGCTCGCCGTGGCCGACCTGGCCGTGGAGACCGGCCTCGACGGGATCGTCGCCACCAACACGACCATCGGCCGCGAGGGCCTGCGCTCCGATCCGGAGGCCGTGGCCGCCGCCGGAGTCGGCGGGCTCTCGGGTGCCCCGGTGCGTGCCCGGGCGCTGGCCGTGCTCCGGTTGCTGCGAGATCGGGTCGGACCGGACCTGTGCCTGGTGGGCGTGGGCGGCATCGGGTGCGCCGAGGACGCCCGGGAGCGGCTGGCCGCCGGCGCCACGCTGGTTCAGGCCTACACGGCCTTCATCTACGAGGGGCCGCTGTGGCCGGCGCGGGTGCAGCGGGGGCTCGGCGACCTCACACGGTGAAGCCGCGGACCAGCCCCCGCAGGTCTGCGGCCAGCTCGCCGAGCTCACGAGCGGCCTCGCGGCAGCTGTCCAGGCCACCGTTGGTGTCCTGGGCGGCGGCGGTGACCCCGACGATGCTGACGTTGACGTCCTCCGTGCCGCGGACCGCTCGGTGGAGCTGGTCGGTCAGACCGTAGGTGGCCGTCGTCTGGCGGCCGACCGCGCTGGAGATGGTCGTCTGCAGGTCGCTGACGACGTCGATGACGTCTGCGATCCGGGCGACCGTGGCGACTGCGGTGTGCACGCCCTGCTGGATGGCCGACACCCGTCGCGAGATGTCCTCGGTCGCGCTGGAGGTCTCGGCGGCCAGGTCCTTGACCTCGCTGGCGACGACCGCGAAGCCCCTGCCCGCCTCGCCGGCGCGGGCGGCCTCGATGGTCGCGTTCAGTGCCAGCAGGTTCGTCTGGGCAGCGATCTGGGAGATCACCCGCACGACGGCGCCGATCTGGTCGCTGGACTCGCCCAGTCCGTTGATGTCGGCGCTCGCGGTCCGGGCGATGTCGACCGCCTGGGTGGCCACGGAGGCGGCCTCGGACGCGCTCCGGGAGATGTCGCTGACGGCGACCGAGACGTCCTCGGTGGCGCCGGTGAACGTGGCGACGCTGTCGAAGACCCCCGCTGCCGCTCGGCGGGCGGCCTCGGCCTGGGAGGTGCTGGTCTCGGCTGCGTCCGCCAGGTCTGCGGTGGTCCGGTGCAGCCGGTCCGTGCTGGCGCCCAGCGCGGCGGCGCTCTCGGTCACCCGCCGCAGCAGCTGCCTGGTCTGCTCGTTGGCCTCGTCGAGGGCGGTGGCCATGAGCCCGATCTCGTCCGACCGGTGCAGGTCGAGCCGCTGGGTGAGGTCGCCTCGCGCCATCGCCCGGGCGAGGTCGGTGACCTTCGCCAGGGGAGCGGTGATCCCGACCGCCGACCGCCACGCCAGGGCGCCGAGGGCCAGGCTCGCCAGCAGGGTCAGCGCCGCGACGTCGAGCAGCAGGCTCCGGGTGAACGGCTGCGGCGCCGGGCTCGCCACCTGGACGCGCCAGCTGTTGCCGTTGTCGGCCGAGGTCGGCACGGTCGCGCTCGCGCGCACCGGCAGGTCGGTCCCGGACCAGCGCCCGGCCCGGGGCAGCGCGGCTGCCTGGGTGAGGGTGTCGGCCGCCGCCGTCGTCGTGCGGGTCGTGTCGGCGACGAGCGTGCCATCGACGGTGTCCACGACGCGTGCCTCGTCGCCCTCGGGGAGTGTGGCGGCGAGCCGTGCAGTCACCGCGTCCAGGTTGCTCTCGAAGTGCAGCAGACCCACGGGCTCGCCGCCGACGTACACCGGAGTGGAGTTCGACACCACCCATCGGCCGCTGTCCTCCGACAGGTAGGGGGCGTTCTGCCAGACCTCTCCCTCGGGCAGGGAGAGCGACGGGACGAAGAACGGCGCCTGGGACTCGTCGGGGGACAGGTCGGCCACGGGGGCGACGTCGCCACCCATCCCGCGGGCGAGCTCTCGGCCGTCGGCGGCGATGAAGCACGCCTCGTCGACCAGGTCCGGGTAGACGGTGTGCAGCGCCACCAGCGCGGCCTCGACCTCGCGGCGCAGCGCGGCCCGGTCGGCTCCCGGCTCGAAGTACTGCTTGAGGGCGGGGTTGCTGGCCGCTACGAGCAGCGAGTCCCGCCAGGCGCCGAAGAGGTCTGCGACCTCCGTCGACATCCGGCTCGCGCGGTCGTTGGCCTGGCTCTCTGCCTGGCGCTCGGCTGCCGAGCGCACCTGCAGGCCCAGCAGGCCGATGGCGGCCAGGAGCATGGCCAGCCCGGCCGCCACGATGCGCAGCGCCAGGGTCCGGCGCAGCCGTGCAGCGCGCCGGGGACGTCGTGACAGGATGGCGGAGGTGTCCACGAGGTGGTCATCGGCCGGCTCGGTCGCCACCTGATCCGTTCGGGTGCCCCGGCTCGGCTCCCGGCCAACCCCACCCCGAACGACGAGGAACCCGCGTGACCTTCGGCAGCAGACTGGACCTGGCCGTCGCCCAGCGCGGAAGGCTGTGCGCCGGGATCGACCCGCACGCCTCGCTGCTGCGCCAGTGGGGGCTCGAGGACGACGTCGCCGGCCTGGAGCGGTTCGCTATGACGTGCGTGGAGGCGCTGGGCGAGGCCTGCGCGGTCGTCAAGCCGCAGTCGGCCTTCTTCGAGCGGCACGGGTCGCGAGGCGTCGCTGTCCTCGAGCGGGTGATCGCCGGCTGTCGCGAGCTGGGTGCGCTGGTCCTCCTCGACGTGAAGCGCGGAGACATCGGGTCGACCGTGCAGGCGTACGCCGACGCCTACCTCGACGCTGCCTCACCGCTCGCCGCTGACGCCATGACCGCCAGCCCGTTCCTCGGCGTCGGCTCGCTCGACCCGCTCGTCGAGACGGCCACGGCGCACGACGCCGGGGTGTTCGTGCTGGCGCTGACGTCGAACCCCGAGGGTGCGCAGGTGCAGCACGCCACGACCGCCTCCGGTCGCAGCGTCGCGGCCGAGGTGCTTGCGGCGCTGGCCGCCCGCAACGCTGCAGACGACGGGCCCGGCTCGTTCGGGGCGGTCGTGGGCGCGACCGTCGAGCTGCCGTCGGACGTGACCAGCCAGACCCTGGACATCGGTGGCCCGCTCCTGGTGCCCGGGATCGGAGCGCAGGGCGGCACACCGGGGGACGTGCGGCGGGTCTTCGGCAGCGCGGTGCGTCACGTCCTCCCCGCCAGCTCGCGGGAGATCCTGCGCGCCGGTCCTGACGTCCCCGCCCTTCGAGACGCGGCCCGGACGGGTGCCGAGGCGTTCGCCGACCTCGTCTGAGCGACCGTCGGCCTCTCGAGCCCACCCGGGTCGACCGGGCGGTGGGCGAGGTGTAGAAATGCCCCCGTGCCCACGTCGAACCCGCTGGCGGCGCCCAGCGAGCTGCCGTTCGGCTTCCCTCCGCTGGACCGGATCCGGCCCGAGCACATCCGCCCGGCGTTCGACCTCGGGGTCAGCGAGCAGCGCGCCGAGGTCGACGCGATCCTGGCCGACCCCGAGCCACCCACCTTCGAGAACACCATCGAGGCGCTCGAGCGGTCCGGACGGACGCTCGACCGCGTGCTGCGGGTGCACCACCACCTCTGTGCGGCGATGGCCACCGACGAACAGCGCGACGTCCAGCGCGAGCTGGCGCCGTTGATCGCGGCGCACGTGGACGACATCGGGCTCGACCCACGGCTGTTCGCCCGCGTCGATGCCGTCCACGCCGCCCGGCACGTCGGCCTGTGCCCTGAGCAGGTGCGGGTGGTGGAGCGTCACCATCGGGATCTCGCCCGCGCCGGTGCTGCCCTCGACGGCGCCGGTCGCGATCGGCTGCGGAGCCTGAACCGCCGCCTGACCGCCCTCACCACGGAGTTCGGCAGGTGCGTGCTCGCCGAGGCGAACGAGCTGGCACTGCGGGTCACGGACCGCCGGGAGCTGGACGGGCTGGCCGAGAGCGACGTGGCCGCCGCCGCGACGGCGGCCGCCTCGGCAGGCCTGGACGGCTACCTCCTCCGGCTGCTGCTGCCGACCGACCAGCCGGCGATGTCCTCGCTGACCGACCGCGCCACCCGCCGTCGGCTGCACGACGCCGCCACCGGGCGGGGCAGCCGCGGCGGGACGAACGACACCCGAGGGCTGATCGTCGAGATCGTGCGGCTCCGGGCGGAGCGGGCGGCCCTGCTGGGGTACGCCGACCACGCGGCGTACGTCGTGGCCGAGGAGACGGCCGGCACCACGAAGGCCGTGCTGGACGTCCTGGGCGAGATGGCGCCTCCCGCGATGCGCAACCTGGAGGCGGAGAGGGCACGCATCGAGGGCCTGATGCGCGAGGACGGCATCGAGGGCGCCGTCCGGCCCTGGGACTGGGCGTACTACGCCTCCCGCGACCTCGCTCGGGCCTACGACCTCGACACCGGCTCCCTGCGCCCTTGGTTCGAGCTCGACCGGGTGCTGCGCGACGGGATCTTCCACGCCGCCGCCCTGCTCTACGGACTCACCTTCCACGAGCGCGACGACCTCCCGGTCTACGCCGAGGGGGTGCGGGTCTTCGAGGTGCGCGAGCAGGACGAGAAGGTGCTCGGACTGTTCGTCTGCGACTGGTTCGCCCGCCCCACGAAACGCGGTGGCGCCTGGATGAGCGGGTTCGTGGGGCAGTCCGGTCTTCTCGGCACGCTGCCGGTCGTCACCGTCTGCCTCAACGTGGCGCAGCCACCGGCCGGCCAGTCCGCGCTGATGAGCATGGACGAGGTCCGCACCGGGTTCCACGAGTTCGGCCATGCCCTGCACGGGCTGTTCTCCGACGTCCGCTACCCGTTGCTCTCGGGCACCGCGGTGCCACGGGACTTCGTGGAGTTCCCGTCCCAGGTCAACGAGATGTGGGCGCTGTGGCCCGAGGTGCTGGACAACTACGCGGTCCACCACGAGACCGGTCGGCCGCTGCCGACCGAGGTCCGCGACCGGCTCGTGGCCTCCCGGGGCCACGGGCAGGGCTTCGACACCGTGGCGATGCTGGGGGCGGCGCTGCTGGACCAGGAGTGGCACCGGCGCACCAGCAGCGACCCGCCCCTGACCGCCGACGACGTCGAGGACGTCGAGCGGAAGGCGCTGGAGCGTCACGGCCTCGGCTCCGAGCTGGTGCCGCCCCGCTACCGCAGCTGCTACTTCGCCCACGTGTTCTCGGGCGGGTACGACGCCGGCTACTACTCCTACCTGTGGAGCGAGGTGCTCGACGCCGACACCGTCGACTGGTTCACCGAGCGGGGCGGCCCGACCCGAGCCAACGGCGAGGTCTTCCGCCGCGAGCTGCTGGCAGTGGGCGGCACGCGTGACCCGCTCGCCGCCTTCACCGCGGTCCGCGGCCGGGAGCCACGCACGGGACCGTTGCTGCGGCGGCGGGGGCTCGTGGGCTGAGCGGCGCGCCCCCCGCAGCGCCCCCAGCGGGTGACACCGGCACCCGCGTTGCCTCGGCCCTGCCACCGTGGCTAGATTTCGGTGTCCACCCCCCGCCCGCTCCCGCACAAGGACGAGGTCACCACTGTGGCTCTGCCGCGACTCACGCCGGAACAGCGTCAGGCGAACCTCGAGAAGGCCGCAGCGTCCCGTCGCGAGCGCGCCGAGGTGAAGAACCGTCTCAAGCACAGCGGAGCCTCCATCGTCGACGTCCTGCGCGACGGCCAGCACAACGACGTCATCGGCAAGATGCGCGTGATCGACCTGCTCCAGTCCATGCCGGGCCTGGGCAAGGTCCGCGCGCGGCAGATGATGGAGCGGCTCAGCATCTCCGAGAGCCGCCGGGTGCGCGGGCTGGGCGCCAACCAGGTCGCGGCGCTGGAGCGGGAGTTCGGCGCCCGTGACTGATCGTTGCGGCGGTCCCGCCGGCCTCGCCCGGTGACGGCCCGCGAGACCGATCCCGCGGCCGGCCCCCCGGCCGAACCTCTGGCCGGCCCCCCGACCGCACCCCTGGGCGAGTCACCCACCGGGACGGCCCCCGCTCCGGGTCGGCGGGCGCGTCTGACCGTGCTGGCGGGTCCGACGGCGGTGGGGAAGGGGACCGTGGCGGCGTACGTCCGCGAGCACCATCGCGAGGTCTGGATCTCGGTGTCGGCCACCACCCGGCCGGCCCGGCCCGGTGAGGTCCACGGCCGCCACTACTTCTTCGTCTCCGACGACGAGTTCGACGCCATGATCGCCGGAGGCGAGCTGCTGGAGTGGGCGGTGGTCCACCGGGCCGCGCGCTACGGCACGCCCCGCCGCCCAGTGGAGGAGGCGCTGGCGTCGGGACGCCCGGCGCTGCTCGAGATCGACCTCCAGGGTGCCCGGCAGGTCCGCCGGAGCATGCCCGGGGCGCTGTTCGTCTTCCTCGGACCGCCGTCGTGGGAGGAGCTGGTGCGACGGCTCGTCGGGCGAGGCACCGAGGGGGAGGCCGAGCGGGCCCGCCGGCTGGACACCGCTCGTCAGGAGCTGGCCGCGGAGACCGAGTTCGACGCGACCGTCGTCAACACCGACGTCCACCGGGCTGCGGAGGAGTTGGTAGCCTTGATGATGGGCTCCGACGAGTCCCACCCATCCCCGTAACTCTGTGAGGCTTATCCGCGTGTCTGCCAACCTGCCTGTCGCCGAGGGCATCACGAACCCGCCCATCGACGAGCTGCTGACGAAGACCGACTCGAAGTACAAGCTGGTGCTCTACAGCGCCAAGCGGGCCCGCCAGATCAACGCCTACTACTCCCAGCTCGGGGAGGGTCTCCTGGAGTACGTCGGTCCCCTCGTCGACACCCACGTCCAGGAGAAGCCGCTCTCGATCGCGCTCCGCGAGATCAACGGCGACCTGCTGACCTGCGAGGACATCGACCCGGACGCGGAGCCTGCCGTCGCCGCCCCGACCCGGGCTGCCGTCGCACCGGCCGAGCCCACCTCGCCGCCCGAGTCCTGAGGAGCGGCGCGGCATGACCGCAGGTGAGGACCGCCGACCGCACGTCGTGCTCGGTGTCACCGGCGGGATCGCCGTCTACAAGGCCTGCGAGCTGCTGCGTAGGCTCACCGAGTCCGGGCACGACGTCACGGTGGTCCCGACCGCGGCGGCGCTGCAGTTCGTGGGCGCACCCACCTGGGCGGCGCTGTCGGGCAAGCCAGTCGCGGCCGACGTGTGGCACCAGGCCCATGAGGTGCCTCACGTCCGGATCGGCCGGTCCGCCGACCTGGTCGTCGTCGCGCCGGCGACCGCCGACCTGCTGGCCCGGGCCGCGCACGGCCTGGCCGACGACCTGCTCACCAACACCCTGCTGACGGCGCGGTGCCCGCTGGTCCTGGCGCCGGCGATGCACACCGAGATGTGGGAGCACCCCGCCACGCGGGACAACGTCGCCGTGCTCCGTCGCCGCGGCGCGCTGGTCCTGGAGCCGGCCGAGGGTCGTCTCACCGGCGCGGACAGCGGCAAGGGCAGGCTGCCGGACCCAGCCGAGATCTTCGAGGTGGCCCGCGACGTGCTGGCCAGGTCCGGCGCCGGCGCGGACCTCGTCGGCAGGCAGGTGGTGGTCTCGGCCGGCGGCACGAGGGAGTACCTCGATCCTGTCCGCTTCCTCGGCAACAGCTCCTCGGGGCTGCAGGGCTACGCGCTGGCCCGGGCCGCGGTGGCCCGCGGCGCGGAGGTGACGCTGGTGGCCGCGAACGTGGCCCTGCCCGATCCCGCCGGGGTCAAGGTCGTCCCGGTCCGGACCACCGCGGAGCTGCGCGACGCCGTGCTGGGCGCCGCTGCGGCGGCCGACGCGGTGGTGATGGCGGCGGCGCCGGCCGACTACCGACCGGTCTCGGTCAGCGACACCAAGCTGAAGAAGCCCGAGGACGGCTCGGCGCCGACCCTGGCGCTGGCGCAGAACCCCGACATCCTGGCCGAGCTCTCCGCCGACCGGGCCCACCCCGGCGTGGTCGTGGTCGGCTTCGCGGCCGAGACCGGTGACGCCGCCCGCACGGTCCTCGCCCACGGCCGCGCGAAGCTGGCCCGCAAGGGCTGCGACCTGCTGGTGGTCAACGACGTCAGCGGCGGGAAGGTGTTCGGCAGCCCGGACAACGAGGCCGTGGTGCTCGACGCCGAGGGCGGCGCCCACCCGGTGCCGCACGGCTCGAAGAGCGCGCTGGCGCACGTCGTCTGGGACCTGGTCGCCGCCCGGCTGACGGCGCGCTGAGACCGTCCCCGGCTGCAGGCATGGGGAGGGTTATCTTGGGGCAGCGGAACCGAAGACCTGCAACCGACCCACAACCGACCGACGCAGCAGCAAGGGGTACGACGCCGTGGCTGGACGCCTTTTCACCTCCGAGTCCGTGACCGAGGGTCACCCGGACAAGATCGCCGACCAGATCAGCGACACCGTGCTCGATGCACTGCTCACCGACGACCCCCACAGCCGGGTGGCCGTCGAGACCCTGCTGACGACCGGACTCGTCGTGGTGGCGGGTGAGGTCACCACCAAGACGTACGCGCCGATCGCCAAGCTGGTCCGCGACCGGATCCTCGCGATCGGCTACGACTCCTCGGTCAAGGGCTTCGACGGCAACTCCTGCGGCGTCCAGATCGCCATCGGGGGACAGTCCGAGGACATCGCGCAGGGCGTGGACTCGGGCTACGAGGAGCGCACCGGCAGCAGCTCCGACGAGCTCGACCGGCAGGGTGCCGGTGACCAGGGGCTGATGTTCGGCTACGCCTGTGACGACACCCCGGAGCTGATGCCGCTGCCGGTGACGATCGCGCACCGGCTGGCCGAGCGGCTCTCCGAGGTGCGCAAGGACGGGACGATGTCCTACCTGCGCCCGGACGGCAAGACCCAGGTCACGATCGAGTACGACGACGAGGACCGTCCCGTGCGGGTGGACACCGTCGTGGTGTCCTCCCAGCACGCCAAGGACATCTCGCTCGAGACGATGCTCACGCCGGACGTCAAGCAGCACGTCGTCGACCCGGTGCTGGAGTCCTTCGACATCGCCTCCGAGGGCTACCGGCTGCTCGTCAACCCCACCGGACGGTTCGAGGTCGGCGGCCCGATGGGCGACGCCGGTCTGACCGGCCGGAAGATCATCATCGACACCTACGGCGGCATGGCGCGCCACGGCGGCGGGGCGTTCTCGGGCAAGGACCCCTCGAAGGTCGACCGCTCCGCGGCGTACGCCATGCGCTGGGTGGCCAAGAACGTGGTGGCTGCCGGGCTGGCGCGCCGCTGCGAGGTCCAGGTGGCCTACGCGATCGGCAAGGCTCAGCCGGTGGGCTTCTACGTCGACTGCTTCGGCACCGAGGTGGTCCCGGTCGCCACCATCCAGAAGGCCGTGCTGGAGGTCTTCGACCTGCGGCCCGCCGCCATCATCGCCGCGCTCGACCTGCTGCGTCCGATCTACGCCAGGACGGCTGCGTACGGCCACTTCGGGCGCGAGCTGCCGGACTTCACCTGGGAGCGCACCGACCGGGTCGACGCGCTGAAGCTCGCGGCCGGGGTCTGAGCCGTCCTCCGTTCCTGTCCCCGCCGGCTGTGAGACTGGCCGGGTGAGCCAGGCACGTACCGACGACCCCGACGGGGGGCAGCCCGCGCTGCTGCCGCAGGTGGCGCGGGCACGGGCGCGGGCGGCCCGGGAGCGGGCGGAGGCCGCCGCGACGGGGCCGTCCCCGGACGAGCCGGCGTCCGAGCTGCCGGTGGCCCGGGTCCTGGTCGACGTGGGTCTGGCGCACCTGGACCGGCCGTTCGACTACCTCGTGCCGGCCCGGATGCACGAGAGCGTCGTGCCCGGGTCGCGGGTGAAGGTCAGGTTCGCCGGGCAGGACGTCGACGGCTTCGTGCTGGAGCGGGTGGGGACCAGTGACCACGCGGGCCGGCTGGCCCCGCTGCGACGCTCGGTGAGCGCCGAGCCGGTGCTCTCGCCCGCGGTGGCACGGCTGTGCGGACTGGTGGCCACGCGCTACGCCGGCACCCGCTCGGACGTGCTGCGGCTGGCCGTGCCGCCTCGGCACGCCACCACCGAGAGGCGCCCGGCGGGCACCCCCGCCGCCCCGGATCCCGACCTGCCCACCCCGCGCTCCGGCGACCAGCACGGCGACGCTCCCGCCGACACCGGCTGGGCGCGTCACGGCGGCGGGCCGGACCTGCTGCGGGCGCTGGCCGCGGGGGAGTCGCCGCGTGCGGTCTGGTCGGCGCTGCCGGCCGACGACTGGCCCACGCTGCTGGCCACGGCGGCGGCCGCCACCCTGGCGTCGGGTCGCGGCACGCTGTTGTGCGTGCCGGACCACCGCGACGTTGCCCGGGTCGACGCTGCGCTCACCAGGCTGCTGGGCCGTGGCCGACACGTCGTGCTCGCCGCCGACGCCGGTCCGGCCCGCCGCTACCGCGCCTTCCTCGCGGTGGCCCGAGGGGAGGTCACGGTGGTCCTGGGCACCCGCGCGGCGGCCTTCGCGCCCGTCCAGGACCTGGGCCTGGTGGTGCTGTGGGACGACGGTGACGACCTCTACGCCGAGCCCCGGGCGCCCTACCCGCACACCCGCGAGGTGCTGCTGCTGCGCGTGCAGGAGGAGGGCTGCGGGGCGCTGCTGGGGGGCTTCGCCCGGACCGTGGAGGCCGAGTACCTGCTGCGCACCGGCTGGGCCCGTGAGGTCGCCGCGACCCGACGCGAGGTGCGTCGGGCCGCCCCGCTGGTGGCGGTCACCGGGGCGACGGACCGCGAGCTCGAGCGGGATCCGTTCGCCCGGTCGACCCGGCTGCCGCGCACCGCCTACGAGGCGATCCGCTCCGGGCTCGAGCGCGGTCCGGTGCTGCTGCAGACCCCGCGCCAGGGGTACGCCACCTCGCTGGCCTGCGTCGACTGCCGCGGTCCCGCCCGGTGCCCGGCGTGCTCCGGGCCATTGCACCTGCGCGCCGCCCAGCGGCCGCCGTTGTGCCGGTGGTGTGGCACCGAGCAGCGCGCCTGGGCCTGTCCGCACTGCCATGGCCGCGGCCTGCGGGCACCCGTCGTGGGGGAGGTGCGCACCGCGGAGGAGATCGGTCGGGCGTTCCCCCAGGTGCCGGTGCGCACGTCGGCCGGGGACCGGGTGCTGGCCACGGTCGACCCGGTCCCCTCCCTCGTGGTCGCCACCCCGGGCGCCGAGCCGGTCGTCGCAGGCGGCTACGCCTGCGTGGTGCTGCTCGACACCTGGCTCATGCTCGGCCGAGCCGACCTCCGGACGGCCGAGGAGGCGCTGCGGCGCTGGCTCACCGCGGCGGCGCTGGGCCGTCCCGCAGCCGACGGCGGGCGGGTCGTCGCCGTCGGCGACCCGGCCGACCCGGCGCTGCAGGCGCTGCTGCGCTGGGACCCCGCCGGCTTCGCGCGCCGGGAGCTGGAGGAGCGACGCTCGGCTCACCTGCCGCCCGCCTCCCGGTTGGCGACCCTGACCGCGCCGGCCGAGGACCTGGAGGCCGCGCTGGCCGCGCTGCGGCTGCCGGCCGGCGCCGAGGTGCTCGGTCCGGTGCCGACCTCCGGGGCCCCCGCTGCCGGCGGGGCGGGCCCGGCGGCCGGTGCCGCCGGGGGCGAGGAGCAGCCGCCGCTGCGGGTGCTGGTGAGGGTGCCGCGCGCCGCGGGCGCGGAGCTCTCGCGGGCGCTGACCGAGCTCCAGGGCACCCGCTCGGCGCGCAAGCTGCCGCCGGTGAGGGTGCGCGTCGATCCCGTCGCGCTCGAGTGAGACGCGGGGCTCCGTAGACTGGACCGTCGCCCCGTTCCCACCCGTCGAGGAGTCGCCCCGTGGCCGTCCAGCCGATCCGCCTGTTCGGGGACCCCGTGCTGCGCACGCCCGCCGTCGAGGTCACCGACTTCGACCGGGAGCTGCGCCGGCTCGTCGCGGACCTGACCGACACCATGATGGAGGCGCCGGGGGCCGGTCTGGCCGCGCCGCAGATCGGCGTCGGGCTGCGGGTGTTCACCTGGTACGTCGACGGGGAGCTCGGTCACCTGGTCAACCCCGTGCTCGACCTGTCCGAGGAGCAGCAGCACGGCGCCGAGGGCTGCCTGTCGCTGCCCGACCTGACCTTCGACTGCACCCGGGCCATGCGGGTGCTGGCCCGTGGCTTCGACATGCACGGCGAGCCGGTCAGCATCGAGGGGCACGAGCTGCTGGCCCGGGCGATCCAGCACGAGACCGACCACCTCGACGGGGTGCTGTTCGTCGACCGGCTGGACCGGGAGACCCGGCGGGCGGCGATGCGAGCGATCCGCGAGGCGCCGTGGTTCGGCGACCAGGCGGCCCCGGTCCCGACCTTCAAGGTCTCCCCGCACCCCACGCGGGGGCTCGGCCTGTGAGGCGGCGCTGATGCGGCTGGTGTTCGCCGGGACCCCCGAGCCCGCACTGCCCGCGTTGGCGGCCGTCGCGGCCAGCCGTCACGAGCTCGTCGGCGTCGTCACCCGTCCCGACGCCCCGGCCGGCCGGGGACGTCGGCTGCTGCCCTCGCCCGTCGCGAGCCACGCCGAGCAGCTCGGCGTCCCGGTGCTGAAGCCGGAGCACCCCCGCGACCCGGCCTTCCAGGCGGCGCTGGCCGAGCTGGCGCCGGACTGCTGCCCGGTGGTCGCCTACGGCGCGTTGCTGCCGTCGAGCGCGCTGTCGATCCCGAGGCTCGGCTGGGTGAACCTGCACTTCTCGCTGCTGCCGGCGTGGCGGGGCGCCGCGCCGGTCCAGCACGCGCTGCTGGCCGGTGACGAGGTGAGCGGTGCGACGACCTTCCGGATCGTCCCGGCCCTTGATGCCGGCCCGACCTTCGGGGTCATGACCGAGACCGTACGACCCACCGACACCGCAGGCGACCTGCTCGACCGGCTGGCCCACGGTGGTGCGTCGTTGCTGGTCGCCACGCTGGACGCCCTCGACGACGGGACCGCGGTCGCCCGCCCGCAACCCAGCGACGGGGTCTCCCTGGCGCCCAAGTTCGCGGTCGCGGACGCCCGGGTGGACTGGTCGGCGCCGGCCGGCGCGGTGGAGCGTCGGGTCCGGGCGTGCACCCCGGCGCCGGGGGCCTGGACGATGCTGGCCGAGGACCGGCTCAAGCTGGGTCCGGTCTCGCCGTGCCCGGACCACCGGCCGCTGCGGCCCGGGGAGCTGGCGGTCACCAGGTCCGCCGTCCACGTCGGCACCGGCAGCCAGCCGGTGCGGCTGGGCGAGGTGCGACCCGTCGGCAAGCGGGCCATGCCCGCCGCCGACTGGGCGCGCGGTGTCCGGCTGCCCGAGGGGGCACGGCTCGCGTGAGCGACCCGCGACGCCGCCACCGACCCGGCGGACCCGGCAGAACCCGCTCGGCAGGACCCGGCGCCGCCGCCCGCAGGGCCGCGCCTCCGGCCCGGTCGGCCGCCGACCCGGCCCGGCAGGCGGCCTTCGACGTGCTGACCGCCGTCCGCGAGCAGGACGCCTACACGAACCTGGTGCTGCCCCCGCTGCTGCGCTCGCGTGGCCTCGGCGCTCGTGACGCCGCCTTCGCCACCGAGCTGGTATCGGGCACGCTGCGGCGCCGCGGCACCTACGACGCGGTGCTGGCCATCACCTGCGACCGTCCCCTGCCGCGGGTGGACCCCGCCGTGCTCGACGCCCTGCGGCTGGGCACCCACCAGCTGCTGTCCATGCGCGTCCCGGCCCACGCTGCGGTCGGCGCGACCGTCGACCTGGTCCGCGCCGCCGTCGGACACCGCCCAGCCGGGTTCGTCAACGCCGTCCTGCGCAAGGTCTCCGTCCACGACCTGGACGGCTGGGTCCGGCGGGTCGCACCTGACCCCGCGCGCGACCCGGTCGGCTACTCCGCCGTGGCGTTCTCCCATCCGCGCTGGGTCGTCGAGGCGATGGCCGAGGCGCTGGCGGGCATCGGGGCTCAGGCCTCGCTGGACGCCTTGCTGGCCGCCGACAACGAGGCTCCCCGAGTGGTGCTGGCGGCCCGACCTGGGCTCAGCACGGTCGAGGAGCTGGTCGCGGCCGGCGGCCTCGCGGTGCCGCTCGCCCCGTACGCCGTCGAGCTGCCCGGTGGCGACCCCGGCCAGGTCGCGGCCGTGGCCGAGGGCAGGGCCGGGGTCCAGGACGCGGGCTCCCAGGTGGTGGCCGCGGCGCTCGCCGCGGTCGAGGTCGAGGGCGCCGACGCGCGCTGGCTGGACGTGTGCGCCGGTCCCGGCGGCAAGTCCGCCCTGCTGGCCGCCCTGGCCGGACAGCGGGACGCCCGGCTGCTGGCCGCGGAGCTGCAGCCGCACCGGGCCCGGCTGGTGGCCTCGGCCACCCGGCGCGCCGGCGCCGGTCTCGCCGGGGTGGTGGTCGCCGACGGCGCCCGGCCGGCCTGGCGCCCAGGCACCTTCGACCGGGTGCTCGTCGACGCGCCCTGCTCCGGTCTCGGTGCACTGCGACGGCGGCCGGAGTCGCGGTGGCGGCGGGTCCCGGCCGACCTCGACCGGCTGGTGCCGCTGCAGCGCCGGCTGCTGACGGCCGCGCTGGAGTCGGTCCGGCCCGGTGGGGTGGTGGCGTACGTGACGTGCTCGCCGGTGCTGGCCGAGACCGCCGGCGTGGTCGGGTCGGTGCTGGCGGAGCGGGACGACGTACGGCTGGAGGACGCGGTCGACCTGGTCGGGCTGCCCGACTCCGCCGGCCCGCTGGCCGGGACCGTGCAGCTGTGGCCGCACCGCCACGGCACCGACGCGATGTTCCTGGCGCTGCTGCGTCGCTCGCGCTCGACGGGCGGCCCCGGCGGGCTCGCCACGGCGGCGGGCTAGGCTCGCCCGCCATGGGGATCCGGATCTCGCCCAGCCTGCTGGCCAGTGACTTCGCACGTCTCGCCGACGAGGCGCGCCGCGTCGAGACCGCCGACTGGTTGCACGTCGACGTGATGGACAACCACTTCGTGCCCAACCTGACACTGGGCCTACCGGTCGTGGAGGCGCTCGCCGCCGCTGCCGAGACCCCGATGGACTGCCACCTCATGATCGAGGACCCCGATCGCTGGGCACCGGCCTACGTCGAGGCGGGCGCCGGGTCGGTGACCTTCCACGTCGAGGCCGCCGCCGCCCCGATCCGGCTGGCCCGAGAGCTGCGCGCCCTAGGCGCCCGCGCCGGGATGGGGCTGCGGCCGGCCACCCCCATCGAGCCCTACGAGGACCTCCTCGCCGAGCTGGACATGGTCCTGGTGATGACCGTGGAGCCCGGCTTCGGTGGGCAGTCGTTCCTGGAGGTGATGCTGCCCAAGATCCGGCGGACCCGGGCGCTGGTGGACCGGCACGGGCTCGACGTCTGGCTCCAGGTCGACGGCGGCATCTCGCTGGAGACGGTCGAGCGGTGCGCCGAGGCCGGTGCGGACACCTTCGTCGCGGGGTCCGCGGTGTTCGGCGCCGACGACCCCGCCGCCATGATCGCGGCGCTGCGGGAGCGGGCGGTGGTCGCCGGCTCGTCCCGCCCGGCCTGACCCGCCCGGCCTGACCCGCTCGCCGGTCCTCGGCTGTCCCCGGCCTGGGCCGGTGTGGCAGGGTGGGGGCGACGAGTGACACGCTCGCGTGCTCTGGGGTCGGTGCAATTCCGAGCCGGCGGTGACAGTCCGCGACCCGTCCGCAGCCAGCGGCCGGTTGACCAGGTGGGAGTCCTGGACCGACGGTGAGAGTCCGGATGGGAAGCGCACGCAGGTGGGTCGGCCGGTTGACGGCTCGGCACGCCTGGCTCTCCACGCCCCGGTCCGCGCAGCACGGACGAGAGGGCGGCACCGATGAGCGACGGCGAGCGCGGCGCGATGCGTCGTGCGCTCGAGCTGGCCCAGACCCCGGGTGTGCCGCTCGGCCCCAACCCGCGGGTCGGGTGCGTCTTGCTGGCCCCCGACGGCAGCACGGTCGCCGAGGGGTTCCACCGAGGTGCGGGAACCCCGCACGCGGAGGCCGACGCGCTGACGCGGGCCGGGGAGCAGGCCCGCGGAGCCACCGCGGTGGTGAGCCTCGAGCCCTGCAACCACACGGGTCGCACCGGGCCGTGCGCCGACGCGCTGGTGGCGGCGGGCGTCGCCCGGGTGGTGTTCGCCCAGGCCGACACCAGCGCGGCCGCGGCGGGCGGGGCACGGACGCTGCTGGCTGCCGGGATCGACGTCGAGGGCGGGCTGCTCGCCCAGGCGGCACGCGCGGTCAACCCGGCGTGGAGCTTCGCGCTCGAGCACGCCCGGCCCTACGTCACCTGGAAGCTCGCGACCACGGTCGACGGCCGCAGCGCGGCGCCGGACGGAAGCTCGCGCTGGGTCAGCTCGGAGGCCGCCCGGCGCGACACCCACCGGCTGCGCGGCTACTGCGACGCGATCCTGGTCGGGACCGGGACGCTGCTGGCCGACGACCCCCGCCTGACGGTGCGCGACGTCGAGGACGTCGACCTGCCGCGGGCGCACCAGCCGCTGCGGGCCGTGATGGGTCTGCGGCCGACCCCGGCCGGCAGCCGCGTCCTCGACGACGCCGCGCCGACCGTGCTGCTGCGCACCCGGGACCCGCACGAGGCCGTTGCCACCCTCTTCGAGCACGGCTGCCGACACGTCTTCCTGGAGGGCGGGCCGACACTCGCCGCGGCGTTCCTGACCGCCGGGCTCGTCGACGAGGTGGTGGCCTACGTCGCGCCGCTGCTGCTGGGCTCCGGTCGCAGCGGGGTCGGCGACCTCGGCGCCCGCACCCTGGCGGACGCCGTGGGGCTGCGCCTCGAGGAGCTCGTGGTGGTCGGCTCCGGGGCGGAGGCCAACGCGCGTCTCACGATGACTCCCCTAGCTCGGCAGCCCGCCGGCGGACCGCCCCTCCCGACCCCGCAGCGCTCGACCCCGACCGCCGCGCCGACCGTCGGAAGGACCCGCTGATGTTCACCGGAATCGTCGAGGAGCTCGGCGTCGTCGAGGCCCTGACGGACCAGGGCGACGCCGTCCGGCTCACCGTGCGGGGACCGCTCGTCACCTCGGACGCGGGTCTCGGGGACTCGATCTCGGTCAACGGCTGCTGCCTGACCGTGGCCGCCCGCGACGGGGAGACCTTCACCGCCGACGTGATGCGCGAGACGCTCGACAAGACCTCGCTCGGGTCGTTGACCCCCGGTGGCCGGGTGAACCTGGAGCGGGCGGTGACGGCGACGACGCGGCTCGGCGGCCACATCGTGCAGGGTCACGTCGACGGCACCGGGACCGTCGTGCGCCGGGAGCCGTCCGAGCACTGGGAGCTGGTCGAGGTGTCGCTGCCCCCGTCGCTGGCCCGCTACCTGGTCCCGAAGGGCTCGGTGACCGTCGATGGGATCTCGCTGACCGTCGTCGAGGCGGGCGACGACCGCTTCACCGTCTCGCTGATCCCCGAGACGCTGGCTCGCACCACCCTCGGCGCCCGGCAGCCGGGGGAGCGGGTCAACCTCGAGGTCGACGTCATCGCCAAGTACGTCGAGCGCCTGCTCGACGCCCACCAGGAGGACCGATGAGCATCCGCACCAGGACCGACCGACGCGCGGTGACCTCGTGAGCGCTCCGCGGGTCCGGCTGGACACCGTCGAGGAGGCGGTCGCCGAGATCGCCGCCGGCCGCGCCGTCGTCGTGGTCGACGACGAGGACCGCGAGAACGAGGGGGACCTGGTGTTCGCGGCCTCACGGGCCACGCCCGCGCTGATGGCGTTCACCATCCGCTGGTCCTCGGGCGTGATCTGTGCGCCGGTCACCGCCGCGGTGCTCGACCGGCTCGGGATCCCGCTGATGACCCCCCACAACCGGGAGCGCATGCGCACGGCGTACACCATCTCGGTCGACGCCCGGGACGGTGTCACCACCGGCATCTCCGCTGCCGACCGGGCACGCACCGTGCGCACCCTGGTCGACTCCGCCACCGAGCCGTTCGAGATGGTCCAGCCCGGGCACGTGTTCCCGCTGCGGTACGCCGAGGGCGGGGTGCTGGTGCGGCCCGGGCACACCGAGGCCGCGGTGGACCTGGCCCGGCTGGCCGGCCTGCAGCCGGCAGGCGTGATCTCCGAGCTGGTCAACGACGACGGCTCGATGAAGCGCGGCCAGCAGCTGCGGGACTTCGCCGACGAGCACGGGCTGCGGATGATCTCCATCGAGCAGCTGATCCACTACCGGCGCCGCTACGAGAGCCACGTGCAGCGGGTCGCCGAGACCCGGCTGCCGACCAGCCACGGTGACTTCATCGCCTACGGGTACCGGATGAGCCTGGACGGCTCCGAGCATGTCGCGCTGGTGCACGGGGACCTGTCGGCCTCCGACGAGCCGGTGCTGACGCGGGTGCACTCGGAGTGCCTGACCGGGGACGTCTTCGGCTCCGAGCGCTGTGACTGCGGCTCCCAGCTCGACGACGCGCTGCGGCGGATCGTCGCCGCCGGGCGCGGCGTCGTGGTCTACCTGCGCGGACACGAGGGTCGCGGCATCGGCCTGGTCGCCAAGCTCCAGGCCTACCAGCTGCAGGACGGCGGCCGGGACACCGTCGACGCCAACCTGGACCTCGGGCTGCCGGCCGACGCGCGCCACTACGGCACCGCCACCCAGGTGCTGCGGGACCTGGGGGTGGGCTCGGTGCGGCTGCTGACCAACAACCCCGACAAGGTCACCAGCCTGGAGGACTACGGGGTGCCGGTCGCCGAGCGGGTGCCGCTGACCACCCGGCCCAACGACCACAACCTGGGCTACCTGCTGACCAAGCGGGACCGGATGGGGCACGACCTCCCGGACCTGCAGCCGGACACCGCCGGTGGTGCGGCGGGGGGCCCCCACCACCACGTCACAGCGATCGACCCCGAGCCCGTCGCGACCCGAGGAGCCCACTGATGAGCGGCACCGGATCACCGGCCACCGAGCTCCTGGACTGCCACGACCTGCGGGTGGCCGTGGTGGCCGCGCAGTGGCACGAGCAGGTGATGGCGGGCCTGCTGGCCGGGGCGGACCGGGCCATGGCCGACTACCGGGTCGAGGACCCCACCGTGGTGCGGGTCCCCGGCTCCTTCGAGCTGCCGGTCGTCGCCGGCGCACTGGCGGCGGCGGGCTTCGAGGCGGTGGTCGCTCTCGGCGTGGTGATCCGCGGCGGGACGCCGCACTTCGAGTACGTCTGCTCGGCCGCCACCGACGGGCTGTCCCGCGTGGCGCTGGACGCCGGGGTCGCCGTCGGCTTCGGCCTGCTGACCTGCGACACCGACGCCCAGGCTCTCGACCGGGCCGGGCTCCCGGGCTCCGGCGAGGACAAGGGCTACGAGGCCACCGCGGCCGCGCTGGTGACCGCGACCCGGCTGCGTGAGGTCCGACGGGCGCAACGGTCCGTGGTCGGCTGAGCCGGTCGCCCGCACGAGACCATCGGCCGGGTCCGGGCCGCTACGCCGTACCCTGGGACCGCCCGCGCACCCGCGGGCGCATCGACGAGACACGCCGAGGAAACCACCGAGGATGAAGACGTTCGACGAGCTGTGGTCCGAGCTCAGCGAGAAGGCGCGGACCCGACCCGAGGGCTCGGGCACGGTGGCCGAGCTCGACGCCGGCGTCCATGCGATCGGCAAGAAGCTGGTCGAGGAGGCCGCCGAGTCGTGGATGGCCGCCGAGCACGAGAGCCCCGAGCGCGCCGCCGAGGAGCTCAGCCAGCTGCTCTACCACGTGCAGGTGATGATGCTCGGCCTCGGGCTGTCCACCGACGACGTCTACACCCACCTCTAGCAGAAGGCTGCACCGTGCCCGACAAGCTCCTGCGCCTCGCCGTCCCCAACAAGGGGTCGCTGTCCCAGGCCGCGACCGACATCCTGCGGGAGGCCGGCTACAAGCAGCGCACCGACGCCAAGCGACTCACCCTCACCGATGGTGACAACGGCGTGGAGTTCTTCTACCTGCGGCCCCGCGACATCGCGCTCTACGTCGGTGAGGGCACCCTGGACGTCGGCATCACCGGGCGCGACCTGCTGCTCGACTCGGGGGCGAAGGCCGAGGAGGTGCTGCCCCTCGGGTTCGGGCGCTCCCGGTTCCACTTCGCCGCTCCGCCCGGCACCGCCGCGTCGGTGTCCGACCTGATGGGCAAGCGGATCGCCACGTCGTACGCCGGAGTGGTCCGGCGCCACCTCGAGCGCCACGGTGTGGAGGCTCACGTGACGCGGCTCGACGGGGCCGTGGAGACCAGCGTCCAGCTGGGCGTCGCCGACGTGATCGCCGACGTCGTGGAGACCGGCAGCACGCTGCGCAACGCCGGCCTGGAGGTCTTCGGCGAGCCGATCCTGGAGTCCGAGGCGGTCCTGGTCACCCGGGCCGGTGCCGACCGGCCGACCGGCTTCGAGGTGTTCCGCCGCCGCGTCGAGGGCGTCCTGGTGGCGCGCGCCTACGTGATGATGGACTACGACATCCCGACCGTGCGCGTGGACGAGGCGGTGACGCTCACCCCCGGGATCGAGAGCCCGACGGTGTCCCCGCTGCACCGGGAGGGCTGGGTCGCAGTGCGCTCGATGGTGCGCCGCGACGACGCGCAGCGGGTGATGGACCGGCTCTACGACCTGGGCGCCCGCGGCATCCTGTCGACCGACATCCATGCCTGCCGGCTCTGAGCCCGCGCTCCCGCGCACGTACCGCCCCCTCGGCGTACGGGTGGCCGCCGTGGTGCTCGGTGCGCTGCTCGTGGCAGCCACCGCCACGATCTGGTTCGCGTTCCCGCCGGAGGTCCGCGCCCAGTTCACGACCTTCCAGCGGGTGACCGTGCTGGCGCTGGGCGGCTCCTTCTACGCCGCCGGCTTCGCGCTGGCACGCAGCAGGCTGGTCGCCCGGTCCGACGGGATCACCGTCGTCAACGGCTACCGCCGCCGCCACTACCAGTGGAACGAGGTGCTCGGGGTGAGCCTGCGGGGTGGCAGTCCTTGGGCGGTGCTCGACCTCTCCGACGGCACCTCCGTGCCCGCGATGGGGATCCAGGGCTCCGACGGCGCCCGGGCGACCCGCCAGGTGCGCGAGATCCGCGGGCTGGTGGAGCGGCTCACCCGCTGACGCCCGCCGGTGACGTGGGGCTCGGCGGCGTTGTGGTGTGCGGGCGCGGGTGCTCAGGTTTCCCAGGGCATCGCCAGTTCCCGACGCCCCCCGGGTCATATGGCACAGGGGAGCCGTAGGGAAGGGGTGACACCCTGGGAAACCAGGGAGCCAGGAGAGCAGGGGACAGGGGCGAGGGTGCCCGCGAGCCGTGCCCCCTCGCCGTCGCCGACGGCGAGCGTCGCTACTTGATGAACCCCTCGCTCTTCAGGTAGTCCTCGGCGATCTGGTCGGCCGGCAGACCGTCGGAGCTGATCTGCTTGTTCAGGTCGGTCATCACCTCGGTGGTCAGCGAGTCCGCGAGCGGCTTCATGACCTCCAGCATGGCCGGGTTCTCCTGGTCGAAGTCCTCCCGGGTCACCACCACGCCGTTGTAGAGCGGGTGGTACTTCTTGTCGTCGTCGAGCACCGTCAGGCCCAGCGCGGCCAGGCGACCGTCGGTGGTGAAGATCTCGCCGAAGTCGCAGTTGCCCTTGTCCAGCTGGGTGTAGACGACGCCGGTGCCCAGGCTCTTGAACTGCTCCCCGTCGAACTTGTACAGCTTCTTGTAGCCGGGGTAGCCGTCCGGCCGGGCGGCGTACTCGGACTCGACGCAGACCGTCGCGCCCGGGTTCTTGTTGATGTAGTCGGCCATGTCCGAGCTGGTGGTGATGTCGTTCTTCTTGCCGAACTCGTCGGTGACGGCGAACGCGTAGGTGTTGTTGAACGGCGCCATCGGCCCCCACACCAGGCCGTTCTTGGCGAGGTCCTCCTTCTTCACGGCCTCGTACTGCTTCTGCTCGTCCTGGATCGGGTCGGTGTGCCCGAGGTAGTTGACCCAGCCGGTGCCGGTGTACTCCCAAAGGACGTCGGTGACCCCGTCGATGAGCTTCTGACGGGTCTGGGTGCTGCCCTTGGTGTTGGTGCGGTCGGTGACGGTCGCACCGGCGGCGCACAGCATCTTGACGGTGAGCTGGCCGAGCACGAGCTGCTCGTCGAACTCCTTGGACCCGACGGCCACCTTGACGTTCTCGAGGGCGCCGGAGTCGACCGAGTCGGCCTCGACGCCCTTGCAGGGGCCGCTGCCGGACCCGCCGGAGGAGGCGGACTCGCTCAGGCTGCCACAGCCACTGAGAGCCACCGCGGACAGGCCGAGGGCGGCCACTCCCGCGGTCCACCGCCGGGTCGTCTTCCTGAGCATGATCATTGGGTGTTTCCCCTTCCGGGTTCGTTGACGAGCTGGGTTAGGACGTGATGAGTACGGCCTGACAGGTACGAGGTGAGGCGAGTGGGTCAGCGGATGCCGCGGGGGGTCATCGCCCGTTGCAGCACCGCGCCGACCCAGTCCACGAGCAGCGCCAGCAGCGCGATCATCACCGCCACGGTCAGGGTGACCAGCGGCCGGTTGGTCTTGATCGCGCTGAACAGCGGCAGTCCGAGGCCGCCGGCGTTGAGCGCGTAGCCCAGCGGGACGGTGCCGACCGCCAGCACCAGGGCGGTCCGGACCCCGGCGCCGATGATCGGTACGGCGGTCGGCAGCTCGACCCGGAACAGGATCGAGAGCGGCGACATCCCCATCCCACGGGCGGCGTCGAGCATGCCGGGGTTGACCCCCTGCAGCCCGACGATGGTGTTGCGGAGCACCGACAGCGCGGCGTACGCAGTGAGGATGAGGGTGACCGCCCAGAACCCGATGAAGTAGATGCCGAACAGCGCCAGCAGGCCGAGGCTGGGAGCGGACTGGCCGACGTTGCCGAGCCCCAGGACCACCGGGGCGAGACGGCGGGTGCGCGGCCGGGTGACCAGGACCCCGAGGGGAACCGCGATCAGCACCACCAGCAGTGCGATGGTGAAGCTCAGCTGGACGTGCTCGACCGTGGCCCGGGTCAGAGAGGCGCGGTTCAGCACGTTCGCCTCGATGCTGTCGAGGCTCTGCCGGGCGACGTTGACGTAGAGCAGCACGCCGATGACGACCACCATGACCGGGGTCAGCAGGTCGCGCCGTGAGAGCACCGGCTGGCCGTGCGGGATCCGCGCTGCGGGACCCGCCGCCAGGTCGAGCTTCGCGTCGTCGCCGGCGGGGCGGTCCGCGTCGGCTCGCAGCGGGGTGCTCATCAGGCACCCACGGTGTCGGTGTCGCCTGACTCGTCGCCCACCGGATGGACGCGCGAGAGGATCCGCTCGACGCTCACGGCGCCGACGGGCCGGCCGTCGCGGGCGACGGTGACCGAGCGAAGGCCCTTGCCGACCATCAGGTCGAGGGCCGAGTGCAGCGTGGAGGACACGTCGACCGTCTCGTGCGACCGGCTCGCCGCGGAGTCGTGGTCGAGCTCGAGGCTGTCGACCCGCTCGAAGTGCAGCCGCTTGAGCGCCGCCCCCTCGCCGATGAACCCCTCGACGAACTCGTCGGCCGGAGCCGCCAGGATGTTCTCCGGTGTGTCGTACTGCGCGATCTGCGAGCCCTCGCGCAGCACCGCGATGCGGTCGCCGATCTTGAGCGCCTCGTCGAAGTCGTGGGTGACGAAGACGATGGTCTTGCGCAGGGTGCGCTGCAGGGACAGGAACTCGTCCTGCAGCCGGGAGCGGGTGATCGGGTCGACCGCGCCGAACGGCTCGTCCATCAGCATGATCGGCGGGTCGGCCGCCAGCGCCCGGGCGACGCCCACCCGCTGCTGCTGGCCGCCGGAGAGCTGGCGGGGGTAGCGGCTGCGGTAGTCGTCGGGGTCCAGCCCCACGACGGTGAGCATCTCGTCAACGCGACGGGCGATGCGCTTCTTGTCCCACTTCAGCAGCTTGGGGACCAGGGCGACGTTGGCTGCGATCGTCAGGTGCGGGATCAGGCCGATCTGCTGGATCACGTAGCCGATCTTGCGCCGCAGCTGCACGTCGTCGAGCTTGGTGACGTCCTCGCCACCGATCGTGATCGTGCCCGACGTGGGCTCGATCAGCCGGTTGATCATCCGCATCGTGGTGGTCTTCCCGCAGCCGGACGGGCCGACGAAGACCACGATCTCCCCGGCGGGGATCTCCATGTCCACCGAGTCGACGGCCGCCTTCGGCTGGTTCGGATACCGCTTGGTGAGGCCCGTGAGGATGATCGGTACGCCGCGGTGCGGCTGCGACCCGTCGCCGGTGTCGGTGTCGGTGTCGGCGTTTGCGGGCTGGGTGTCAGGCACGGCTTCCCCTCGGGGTGGTGAATCGGCGGAGGACGACGAAGAAGGCGTCGAAGAGCAACGCGACCAGGACGACGAAGACGACGCACACCAGCGCCTGGTTGCGGGTGTTGACCGATCCCAGGTTGTCCAGTGCGGAGTAGCCGTACTGGCCGAGGCCGACCTTCATCACGAAGGCGGCGATGGCCACGACCCCCACCGTCAGCTGGGTAGAGACCCGGATGCCGGCCAGCACGACCGGCCAGGCGATCGGCAGCCGGATCTGCCACATCATCCGGAACGGTCCGACGCCCATGCCGTTGGCGGCGTCGATCACCGCCGGGTCCGCGGACTGCAGACCCACGATCGCGTTGCGGATGATGGGCAGCATCGCGTAGCCCACGACCACCGGGAACACCGAGACCAGCCCGTAGCCGACGACCGACACCAGGAAGCCGAACAGCGCCACCGACGGCAGCGTGAAGAACACCGCGGCCGTGGAGATGCTGACGCTGGAGGCCCACGGGGACCGGTAGGCCGCCATCGCCACGAGCAGCCCCAGGACCGCGGCCACCACGATGCAGTAGAAGGACAGCAGGGCGTGCTGCTGGGTCCGGAAGATGATGTCGGAGCTGAATCGCGACACGTACTCGAAGAACGGCAGACCGTTCACGCTGAACCCCCCTCGGGCCCCTGACGAGGCTGTCGACGGCCTGACCATAGCCGATCGTCGAGGCGCAGCGACCGATCGTCGGGCCTGGTTACACAACGGTTACCGGGGGGCAGCCGGGCGCTCGCCGCCGGTCGGCGCCGTGCCACGCACCGGGTGCGCGCCGGCGCAGGGACCCCCACCCGGCCACTGCGGCGGCGTCGGGGAGCATGTCGCCCAACCGTCGTGGCGACGGGCACCCACGGCCGGAGAGGCGGACATGGCGTTCGGTTGGAAGCTGGTGTACGACGGCAGGACGCCGCCGCCCGGGGCCGCGGTGGCGCCCGACGAGCGGCTGTCGTGGCCCCGCACCGTGGGGCTGGGCGTGCAGCACGTCGTGGCGATGTTCGGGGCCACGTTCGTCTTCCCGGTCCTCATGGGGCTCAACGCCAACCTGGCGATCATGATGAGCGGGGTGGCCACGATCTGCTTCCTGCTGATCGTCGGGAACCAGGTGCCCAGCTACCTCGGCACCTCCGCGTCGTTCGTCGGGGGCGCGACCGCGATCTACGCCCAGCAGGGCGGTCCGGCCGACGTCACCGGAGCGATCCTCGTCGCCGGCGTCGTGCTGGCCGCGGTCGGCGTCGTCGTGCACTACCTCGGTCCGCACGTGGTCAACCGGGTGCTGCCACCGGTCGTCACCGGTGCGGTGGTGATGCTCATCGGCTTCAACCTCGCCCCGGTCGCGACGTCGACCTACATGCCTGCCGACCCGTGGCTGGCCGTCGCGACGATGAGCGCGGTGATCGTCATGGCGGTGGGCCTGCGCGGGTTCCTCGGGCGTATCGCGATCTTCCTCGGCCTGGTGCTGGGCTACGTGCTGTCGTGGATCGCGGACCTGCTGCTGGGCGAGATCACCTCGCCGCTGCCCGGCGCCGCCGAGGCGACCACCCACCTGCGGGTCGACTGGTCGCAGGTCGCGAGCGCGCCGTGGCTCGGCTTCCCGCCGCACACCGTCGACGGTCTGGTCGGCAACCAGCTGGCTGCCGACAACCTGGCCGCCGTCGGCTGGCATCTGCCGAGCCTGTCGCTGACCTTCTCGCTGCTCGTGCTCCCGGCGGTGATCGCACTGGTGGCCGAGAACGTCGGCCACGTGAAGGCGGTCGCGGAGATGACCGGGCGCGACCTCGACCCGGTGCTGGGCCGGGCGGTCGCCGCCGACGGACTGGGCACCGTCATCGCCACCGCCGTCGGCGGGTCGCCCACCACGACGTACGCGGAGAACATCGGGGTGATGGCCGCCACCCGGGTCTACTCCACCGCAGCGTACTTCGTCGCGGCCGGGGTGGCCATCGTGCTCGGCTTCGTGCCCAAGTTCGGCCAGGTCGTGAACGCCACCCCGGGCGGCGTGCTGGGCGGCGTCACCCTGGTGCTCTACGGCATGATCGGCCTGCTCGGTGCGAAGATCTGGAAGGAGAACGGCGTGGACTTCGCCGAGCCGGTGAACCTGGTTCCCCTGGCCGCCGGGCTGGTCCTGGCCATCGGCAACGGATCGCTGCCGGTGACCGACGACTTCGCGCTCAGCGGCATCGCGCTCGGCACGATCGTGGCCGTCGTCGGCTACCACGTGGCCCGTGCGCTGGCGCCGTCGGCCGCGGCCTCCGGAACGGTGAGTCGACGGTGAGCGGCGTGGACCTCGACTGCTACAGCTCGGCACGGCAGATGGCGGCCGCGGTGGCGGACCGCTCGGTGTCGGCGCGGGAGCTGCTCGAGCTCCACCTCGACCGGATCGCGGTGACCAACCCGCTGGTCAACGCCGTCGTCAGCCTGGACCAGGACCGGGCCCGCGCGGGCGCCGCCGCCGCGGACCGGGTGACGGCGAGCGGTGCCGTGCTCGGCCCCCTGCACGGGTTGCCGCATGCGTTCAAGGACACCCACGAGGTCGCCGGCTGGCGCACCACGTACGGCTCCCCGCTGCGCGCCGAGCACGTGCCCCGGCGCGACGAGCTGGTGGTGGCCCGCATCCGGGCCGCCGGGGTCGTCACCATCGGTCGGACCAACGTGCCGGAATGGGCGGCCGGGTCACACACCGTCAACCCCGTGTTCGGCACCACCCGCAACCCCTACGACCTCGACAGGTCGGCTGGCGGCTCGAGCGGGGGAGCGGCCGCTGCGCTGGCCTGCGGCATGGTGCCGCTCGCGGACGGCAGCGACATGGGCGGCTCGCTGCGGAACCCCGCCAGCTTCAACAACGTGGTGGGGCTGCGGCCCGGTGTGGGCCGGGTTCCGACCTGGCCGGTGGTCAACGCCTGGGACCCCACGTCGGTGTCCGGGCCGATGGCCCGGACGGTCGAGGACCTGGCGCTGCTGCTGTCGGTGATCGCGGGACCGTCCGACCGGTTCCCGCTGTCGTCGTCGGAGACCGGGTCGACGTTCGCCCCGCCGCTGCAGGGCGACCTCCGCGGGGTCCGGGTCGCGCTGTCGGTCGACCTGGGCGGCGCGTTCGGTGTCGACCGTGCCGTCGCCGAGGTGGTCCGGTCCCAGGCCGAGGTGCTGGCGGGGCTCGGTGCCCGGGTCGAGGAGGCCCACCCGTCACTGCCCGGCGCGGACGCGGCCTTCAGGACGCTGCGCGCCTGGGTGTTCTGGAACAGGTTCCACGCAATGCTGGAGCGACGGCCCGACGGCTTCAAGCCGTCGCTGCGGGAGAACATCGAGGCCGGCGCCCGCCTCTCCGGCGAGGACGTGGCGCGCGCCTACCAGCAGCTCACCTCGACCCACGAGCGGATGCGACGGTTCTTCGAGCGGTTCGACCTGCTGGCACTGCCCGTCAGCCAGGTGCCGCCGTTCCCCGCCGACGAGGAGTACCCGACGACGGTGGCCGGCGAGGTGCAGGACGGCTACCTCGACTGGATGCGCTCGGCGTACCTGGTCACCGTCACCGGGTGTCCCGCGGTCTCCGTGCCTGCCGGGTTCACCCCGGAGGGCTGGCCGGTGGGTCTCCAGCTGGTGGCGCCGGCTCGCGGCGAGCGGCGGCTGCTGGAGCTCGCGCACGCCTTCGAGCAGGCCACCGGGGTCGGCCGCCGAAGGCCGCCGTTGCCGGGCTGAGCAGCCAGGCCGCCAGACGCGCCGGGTCGGTGTCGCTGGGGCCGCCAGACGCGCCGGGTCGGTGTCGCTGGGGCCGCCAGACGCGCCGGGTCGGCGTCGGTGGGGCCGCCAGACGCGCCGGGTCGGCGTCGGTGGGGCCGCCAGACGCGCCGGGTCAGTGGGCGCGGATGCCCCAGCTGGCGACGTGGCGGGCGTCGGGCCCGCCGGCGGGGGAGAGCAGCACCAGACCGGTGCCGGTGGCCAGCGCGTTGGGCGGCGCGGTCATCGGCTCGACGGCCAGCGACTCCCTCGCGTGGACGGGCAGCTCGTCGCCGGTGAACAGCTGCACCCACGAGTGCGTGGAGTCCATCCACAGCGTGACGCCCTCGTCCCGGTCGGGATCGCGGAGCGACACCTCGACGCCCCCGTCGGGCCCGCGGCTCAGGTCGGTGAAGGCGGTGTCCAGGCCGGTCGAGCCGAGCACGCGTCCCTCCCGGAAGTCCAGGGCAGTGTCCCGCACCCCCTCGGTGCCGGTCGGGATCAGCCGCTCGTCGGTGACCAGCCGGGCGGCTGCCGGCAGCGTGAGCTCCCACCGGTCGACCGGTCCGGTCCCGGTCGTGAGGTACGGGTGGGCACCCAGGGCGTACGGCGCCCGGGTGCCGGCGAGGTTGGTGGCCGTGACCGTCACGGTCAGCCCGTGCTCGGAGACGTCGTAGCGGGCGTGCAGGTCCAGCGTCCACGGGTAGCCGGGCTGGCTCATCAGCCGGTACGTCAGCGCGACCGAGTCCCGGTGGTGCTCGACCACCGTCCACGCCGCCCACCGGACCAGTCCGTGGCTGGCGTGGCCGCGGCCCGGCTCGCTCAGCGGGAGCCGGTGGTCGCGGCCGTCGAAGGTGTAGCGGCCGTCGCGCACCCGGTTCGGCCATGGGGCGAGCAGCTGCCCCCGGCCGCTGGCCGAGGACGCGTCCGCGGCGAAGCCGAGCACCAGGGGTCGGCCGTCGTGGGACAGCTCACGCAGCGTGGCGCCGCTCTCGGTGACCACCGCGCGGTAGCCACCCCCGACGATCTCGTACTGCTCCCCGCTCGGCGCGACCATGGCGGTCAGCCTGCCAGACGGCGGGGGTACCCGCCCGCCCGCCCGCCTCGTCCCCGGCCTCCGCTCCGGCGCTACGACGACCGCAGCCGTCCGCTGAGGCCGTCGACGACGACGTCGGCGCGCTCCCGGGTCCGTTCGCGGGCGAACCGGGCGGACTCCTCGGCCCGGAACGCGAGCCAGTGCTCGCGCAGCGCCTCGCCGTCACGGGCCAGGCCGCGCTCGAGCCGGGTCCGGGAGGGGGCGTCCACCCAGGCCAGACAGGTGATGGCCGCGGCGTGCGCGAGGGCGCCCGATCCGACCCCCTCGACGACGAGCACCGCGACGGGGTGGACCAGTCGTTCCTCGGCGAAGCCGTCGCGGTGCCAGTCCCACCGGCGGTAGCGGCCGGGCTCTCCGCGCCGCACCGGCGCCAGCACGGACTCGGTCAACGTCGCGATGCCGGCGTCCACGCCGTGCCAGCCGTGGAACAGGTCGTCCATGTGGAGCGTCAGCACGTCGTGCCGTCCGGGCGACGCCGCGCCGGCCGGGCGGTCGGTCGACCAGGCGGCCGGCAGCGCGTCGTGGAACCCGCGGTCGAGCGCCGCGCCCAACGTCGTCTTCCCGGCGCCGGCGGCGCCGTCCACGCACACCAGCCGGGTCGCCCCCAGCGTGGGCTGCGCGGCCAGGACCCGGCGCACCAGCACGGCCGCGGTCGCCTCCACCTCGCCGTAGCGGCGGGTCGGCGCTGGTCCGTCACCGTCCATGCCCACCCCCGCCCATGTCACCCTTCGAGGTCACCCGTCGAGGGCACCCGTCGAGGTCACCCGTCGACGTACCCCGCTCGGCGTAGTCGCGCGACGGCTGCCCGCCGCCCACCTGGACCACCCGCTCAGGAGATGCCGTGCCGTCGCAGGATCGCCTCGATGTCGTCCATGTCCTCGTCCTTGACCGCCGGCTCGGCACGCTGCCGCGACGACGTCGCGGGTAGCCGGCCGGCCGAGCCGGCGTCGCCGGAGCCGGCGACGGCGTCGCGGTCGGGGCGGCCGGCCGCTCGGGACCCTGAGCGTCCCGACCCGCCCGCGGGACGGCCTCGGGACCGTGACCTCAGGGCGGCCGAGACCACGAAGAGCGCCACGGAGACGCCGGCGAGCGTGAGACCCAGCCACACGACCGGGCTCAGGACCAGCCGGACCGCCCAGGTGGCGACGTCGTCGCCGATCTGCCAGAGCAGCCGCAGCGTGCCGGTGAGACCCGCCGCAGCCGGCAGCAGCGCCCAGGCAGAAGCCCGTAGACCGCTCACCGGCCCCCGACGACGCCACACCAGCGCGCTGACCACCAGCCCGACCAGGGTGAGCGTCACGCCCACGGCCTGCCAGGTCGTCGCGTCGAAGGAGTCCACACCCCCAGGGTACGGCGCGGGCGGGCGGTTCCTGAGGCTGTCGACGGGCTGGAACGATCGAGGCGCGAGGATGGGGCGGTGACCTCCCTACCCGACCCGGGCTTCGCCGGCGACGACGGCAGCGCCCCACCCGCACTCGCCACCGCGCTGGCGGCCTACGACGCCGACCCCGAGCGGCTGCACACGCCCACGCTGGCGGTGCTGCAGGAGGCTCGGCTGCTGGTCCCGGTGGTCGCGCTGCTCGGCGAGTCCGAGCAGCAGGAGCGTCCCGACGGCACGACGCTGACCCACGACAAGACCTCGGACATGGCCACGGTGCTGATGCGGGGCCAGGACGGCCGGACGGCCCTGCTGGCGTTCACGGGCACCGACAGTCTGCGACGCTGGGACCCGCAGGCGAGGCCGGTGCCGGTGACCGCCTCCCGCGCGGCGCAGGCGGCGGTCCAGGACGGTGCGGCGGCGCTCGTCGTGGATGTCGCCGGGCCGGTGCTGTTCGCGGTCGAGGGCGACGACCTGGAGCAGCTGGCCCGAGAGCACCGGCTGGTGCGGCTCAGCGACCGCTACGCGTGGGTGAGACCGGGCCGGTGAGCCGCTCCCCGGGGCCCTCCCCTGGGGCGTCGGGCACCGGCGAGGCCTCCCGGAACGCCAGCTGCAGGGTGCGCAGCCCGTCGCGCAGCGGTGCGGCGTGATGGTGCCCGAGCCGCGGCGCCACGGTCACGACGAGCCCGGCCAGGGCCTCGATCAGGGTGCGGGCCTCGTCGAGGTCCCGGTGCTCGGGCAGGTCCTCGGCGAGGCCCAGGTGGACCGCCGCGGCGCTCATCAGGTGCAGCGCGGTGGTCGAGACCACCTCCAGCGCCGGGACGTCGGCGATGTCGCGGGCGGACTGCGGCAGGTCGGGGTCGGTGGCCTGCGGCCCTGCTGAGGTCATGGGGCCAGGGTGGCATCCTGGCGCCGATGTGCGTCGGGCGGGTCAGGCGCGGTAGTCTGCTCGGGACCGATCCGTCAGGTCTGCCACCTGTGCCTCCCGGCCGAGGAATGTCCGGGGAGTGCCGATGGCTGACGACGACGCGATCTGACAAGCGGGGACCTCGGTCTCCCACCCGCACCGACCGCCGTGGACGAAGCCCCATCTCGCCCGCACAGGTCGTCGGGTCCGGTCCCGCGGGCGGCTCGAAGGAGTCGGCCGGCGACGGCGGCGTCCCTCCGGACGGCGCCCGACGGGCCTCCGCTTGCCACGGCGGGGGCCTTTTTCTGTGTGGGTCCACCGTCTCGGTCGTGCAGATGACACAGACCACGTGGACCACATGGAGGACCCATCAGCACAGAGCTGCGAATCAACGACCGGATCCGGGTGCCCGAGGTTCGGCTCGTCGGCCCCAACGGAGAGACCGTCGGGATCGTCCGCATCGACGACGCCCTGCGCTTGGCGCAGGAGTCCGACCTCGACCTGGTCGAGGTCGCGCCGACCGCACGCCCGCCGGTGTGCAAGCTCATGGACTACGGCAAGTTCAAGTACGAGAACGCGCAGAAGGCCCGTGAGGCACGTCGGAACCAGACGAACGTCATCATCAAGGAGATGAAGCTTCGTCCCAAGATCGACGCGCACGACTACGAGACGAAGAAGGGACACGTCGTCCGCTTCCTGAAGCAGGGCGACAAGGTGAAGATCACGATCATGTTCCGCGGCCGTGAGCAGCACCGTCCCGAGCTCGGCTACCGGCTGCTGCAGCGGCTTGCCGAGGACGTCACGGAGCTCGGCTTCGTCGAGTCCTCGCCCAAGCAGGACGGCCGCAACATGATCATGGTGCTCGGGCCGCACAAGAAGAAGGCCGAGGCCAAGCTCGAGGTGAAGGCCGCCAAGGCCGAGCGCGCTGCGGAGCGAGAGGCGGAGCGGGAGGCCGAGCACGCCGAGCGGACCGCGACCGCGCCGACGCTGCCGGGCGACAAGAAGCCTCGACGCCGCTCGGAGAACATCGACCCCGACATGTGACCGGCCCCGGCAGCTGCCGGGCTCGCACTCACAGCACACACGAAGGATGAGAGACACATGCCGAAGAACAAGACGCACTCGGGAGCCAGCAAGCGCTTCCGCGTGACCGGGACGGGCAAGATCCGCCGCCAGAAGGCCGGTCTGCGCCACAACCTCGAGCACAAGGCGTCCAAGGTGACCCGTCGCATGAGCGGTACCACCGAGGTCTCCAAGGCGGACACCGCCAAGGTGAAGAAGCTGCTCGGTCGCTGAGCCGGCCCCCCCCGAACCCACCCGGTGGTCCAGCAGGTCAGGCCACCCGACCAGGCAACCGAGCAACAAGGAGCAACTAGTGGCACGCGTCAAGCGGGCGGTCAACGCCCACAAGAAGCGCCGGGTGACCCTCGAGCGCGCGTCCGGCTACCGCGGACAGCGCTCGCGTCTCTACCGCAAGGCCAAGGAGCAGGTCACCCACTCGCTGGTCTACAGCTACCGGGACCGCAAGGCCAAGAAGGGCGACTTCCGCAAGCTGTGGATCCAGCGGATCAACGCCGCCGCGCGTTCGCACGAGATGACCTACAACCGGTTCATCCAGGGCCTGAAGGCCGCCGGCGTCGAGGTGGACCGCAAGATCCTCGCCGACCTGGCCGTCAACGACCCGGCCGCGTTCGCGGCGCTGGTGGAGACCGCGAAGGCGGCGCTGCCCGAGGACGTCAACGCCCCCCGGGGCGAGACCGCGGACGCGACGGTCTGAGGTCCAGGCCGGCCGGCCGCAGGGTCGGCCGCCCGACCACACCACGATGGCGAGCCTCCCCGCCGACGCGCCCCTCCTGACCGCGAGGAGCGGGCGCGTGCGTGCGGCGCGGAGGCTCGCCCGTCGTGTCTCGCGGGCCGAGCACCGGCTGTTCCTCGCCGAGGGGCCGCAGGCGGTCCGGGAGGCGCTGCAGGTCGACGGCTGCGTCCGTGACGTGTTCGCCGTGCCCGGGGCCGCCGCGGCGCACCCGGAGCTGGCCGAGGCGGCCGAGCACGCCGGGCTGTCCTGGCAGCTCGTGGACGACGCCGCGCTGTCCTCGCTCGCCGACACCGTGGCGCCGCAGGGGGTGGTCGCCGTCTGCCGGTTCCTCGACGTGCCCCTGTCGGCCGTGCTGGCCTCCTCGCCCCGGCTGCTGGCTGTCTGTGCCGACGTGCGCGACCCGGGCAACGCGGGGACCGTGGTGCGCTGCGCGGACGCCGCCGGGGCCGGCGGGGTCGTGCTGACCGGGGCCTCGGTGGATCCCTACAACGGCAAGGCGGTGCGCGCCTCGGCCGGCTCGGTGTTCCACCTGCCGCTGGCGCTGCACCAGGACACCGTGGCCGCACTCGAGGCGCTGCGGGCCGCTGGGCTCACCGTGCTGGCCGCCGACGGGGGTGGCGAGGTGGACCTCGACGACGCCGCCGACGACGGCCTGCTGGCCGCCCCGACGGCGTGGCTGTTCGGGAACGAGGCGTGGGGGCTGCCGCCCGAGCTGGCCGCCCGGGCCGACCACCGGGTCGCGATCCCCATCCACGGCCGTGCCGAGTCGCTGAACCTGGCCACCGCGGCGGCCGTCTGCCTCTACGCGTCCGCGCGGGCGCAGCGACGTCGCGGCGGTCACCAGGCGGCGTCCGACGCGCCGCTCTCGCCGCCGACCGGCGCCACGGTCTAGCCTGACCCCCATGGGGACGCGCTCGACGGAGCTGCTCGACGGGCGGACATCACTCGATCCGGGGCTGGCCGACACCTTGGAGCTGCTGGCCGACGGGGTGGTGGTGGCCGGTGCCGACGGTCGGGTGACCCTCGTCAACACCGCTGCGCGGCGGCTGCTGGGCGTGCCCGACGGGGTGGGCCGCCACCTCGCCGAGGTCGTCTCGCTCCAGGACCGGACCGGCAACGACTGGTTCTCCTGCACGGACCCGTACGGCGGTCTGCGGATCCGCAGCCGGCTCACCGAGCAGGCGTGGTACCTCGCCGACGGCACCGAGCTGCTGGTGACCGCGGGGCTCCTGCGCGGCGGCTCGGCGGAGACGGTGCAGCAGGTCGCGGTCTCACTGCGCTCGGCGCGGGCGAGGGAGCGGCTGGACCGCGACCGCTCCGACCTGGTGGCGACGGTCGCCCACGAGCTGCGTTCGCCGCTGACCGGCGTGAAGGGCTTCGTGGCGACGCTGCTGTCGAAGTGGGACCGGCTCAACGACGAGCAGAAGAAGATGATGCTGGAGACGGTCAACGCGGACGCGGACCGCCTGACCCGGCTGATCGCGGAGCTGCTCGACGTCGCGCGCATCGACACCGGTCGGCTCTCGCTGTACCCGCGTCCGCTCGACTTCGTGGCCGCCGTCGACCGGGTGGTGGCCTCGGTCGGCGCCGGCACGGGTCGTGACATCGAGTTCCGCACCGAGGGCGAGCTGCCGCGGGTGACGGCCGACCCGGACAAGTTCGCGCAGGTCGTCACCAACCTGGTGGACAACGCGGTGCGACACGGCGGCGGCCAGGTCACCCTCACCGCGATGCCGATCAGCGACGAGGCGGCCTTCGCCGGGGTGCTGCTGCACGTCGACGACGAGGGCGACGGCATCAGCCCCGACATCCGCAGCCGGGTGTTCACGAAGTTCTGGAAGCACGGGCGGCGCGGTGGCTCGGGGCTGGGCATGTACATCGTGCACGGGCTGGTCGCCGCCCACGGCGGCGCCGTGGCCATCGACGACTCCCCCGGGGGCGGCGCTCGCGTCACCCTGCTGTGGCCCGAGCAGGACCGGCGCGCCGACCGGGACCACTGACCGGTTCGCAGCCCGGCCCTCGCTCTTCCTAGACTGCCGGGTGCGACGTGCCGTCGCGCCCCAGCAAGGAAGGCACTCATGTCGGGCCCCAACTCCTCCTACGACCCAGTCGAGGTCACCCCGCTCAAGGCAGACGAGGTGGAGGCGATGCGTGCCGCCGCGGTGGCCGCGATCGCCGCGGCCGGCGACCTGGACGCCCTGAAGGCGGCCCGGACCGCCCACGTCGGCGACCGGTCCCCGCTGGCGCTGGCGAACCGGGAGATCGGGGCGCTGCCCCCGCAGGCCCGCAAGGACGCCGGTCGGCGGGTGGGTCAGGCGCGCGCGACGGTGAGCCGGGCGCTGGAGACCCGGACCGCGGAGCTCGAGGCCGAGCACGAGCAGCGGATGCTGGTCGAGGAGACCGTCGACGTGACGCTGCCGTGGGACCGCGAGCCGCGAGGAGCCCGGCACCCGCTGACCACGCTGCAGGAGCTGGTCGGCGAGGTGTTCGTGGCGATGGGCTGGGAGGTCGCCGAGGGGCCGGAGGTGGAGGCCGAGTGGCTCAACTTCGACGCCCTCAACCTCGGCCCCGACCACCCGGCACGCACGATGCAGGACACCTTCTGGCTGGAGCCCGCCGACGGCGGCCTGGTGATGCGCACCCACACCTCGCCGGTGCAGGCCCGCACGATGCTCGAGCGGAGGCCGCCGATCTACGTCGTCTGCCCGGGCCGGGTGTTCCGGACCGACGAGCTGGACGCCACCCACACGCCGGTGTTCTCCCAGGTGGAGGGACTGGTGGTCGACCGCGGCATCACGATGGCTCACCTGAAGGGCACGCTCGACCACTTCGCCGAGGCCATGTTCGGCGACGGCATCACCACGCGGTTCCGGCCGTCGTACTTCCCGTTCACCGAGCCGTCCGCGGAGGTGGACCTGGTCTGCTTCGTGTGCCGGGGTTGGCACCCGCGGTGGCGGACTGCCGCACCTGCAAGGGGGAGGGCTGGATCGAGTGGGGCGGCTGCGGCGTCGTGAACCCGCGGGTGCTGACCGCCTGCGGCGTCGACAGCGAGACCTACACCGGGTTCGCGTTCGGCATGGGCCTGGAGCGCACCCTGATGTTCCGGCACGGGGTGGCCGACATGCGCGACATGGTCGAGGGTGACGTCCGGTTCACCGCGGCCTTCGGAACGGAGATCTGATGAGAGCCCCGCTGACGTGGCTGCGCGACTACGTCGACCTGCCCGCCGATATCACCGCCGAGGCGCTGACGCAGCGCCTCACCGCGCTCGGCCTCAAGCTGGAGTCCCTCCACGAGCCGGGGTCGGACCTGCAGGGTCCGCTGGTCGTGGGCCGGGTGCTCAGCGTGGTCCCGGAGCCGCAGAAGAACGGCAAGACCATCAGCTGGTGCCAGGTCGACTGCGGCCCCGAGCACGACGGCGAGGACGGGCCGCGGGGGATCGTCTGCGGAGCCCACAACGTCGCCGAAGGCCACCTGGTCGTGGTCGCCCTGCCCGGAGCGGTGCTGCCCGGCGGCTTCGCGATCGCGGCCCGCAGGACCTACGGCCACGTCTCGGACGGCATGATCTGCTCGACCCGCGAGCTGGGCATCGGTGACGACCACGGCGGCATCCTGGTGCTGGACGACGGGCTGGACGGCGAGCTGAAGCCGGGCGACCCGGTCGGCGACCTGCTCGGCCTCCACGACGAGGTCATCGAGCTCGAGATCAACCCCGACCGGGCCTACGCCCTGTCGCTGCGCGGGATCGCCCGCGACGCCGCGCTCGGCCTCGGCGTCGCCTTCCGCGACCCGGCCCGTCGCGACGTGCCGGCCCCCAACGACGCGGGCTACCCGGTCCGGGTGGAGGCCCCCGAGGGGTGCCCGGTGTTCGTCACCCGGTCCGTGGTCGGCTTCGACCCCGCCGCCCCGACGCCGCGCTGGCTGGCGCGACGGCTCCAGCTGGCCGGAATGCGACCGATCTCTCTCGCCGTCGACGTGACGAACTACGTCATGCTCGAGCTCGGTCAGCCGATCCACGGCTACGACGGCGACCGGCTCGCCGGCCCCGTGGTGGTGCGCCGCGCCCGCGAGGGGGAGCAGCTGACCACGCTCGACGGCACCCGCCGCACGCTGTCCGCGGAGGACCTGCTGATCACCGACGACAGCGGCCCCATCGGCCTGGCCGGTGTGATGGGCGGTCGCACCACCGAGCTCTCGGAGACCACCACCAACGTCGTCATCGAGGCGGCGCACTTCGAGCCACGCTCGATCTTCCGCACCGCTCGGCGCCACAAGCTGCCCTCGGAGGCCTCGCGCCGCTTCGAGCGAGGCGTCGACCCCCTGTTGCCCGCGTACGCCGCCGACCGGGTCGCCGAGCTGCTGGTCCAGCACGGCGGTGGCGCGGTGACCGACGGGGTGACCTACGTCGGCGCGCCGCCCGAGCCCGGCGTGATCACCGCGCCCGTGGACCTGCCGGCACGTGTGACCGGGATGAGCATCGACGCCGAGACCACCGTCCGGCACCTGCGCGCGACCGGTTGCGTGGTCACCACCGACGGGTCCGGTGCCGAGACGACGTTGAGCGCCGTCCCGCCGTCGTGGCGACCGGACCTCACCGACCCCTACGACCTGGTCGAGGAGGTCGCCAGGCTGGTGGGCTACACCGCGGTCCCCTCGGTGCTGCCGGCGGCACCTGCGGGGCGCGGGCTGACGGCGGGCCAGCGGCTGCGCCGGCGGATCGGTCACACGCTCGCGGGCGACGGACTGGTGGAGGTCCGCTGCTGGCCGTTCGTCGGCCCCGGCCAGCTGGACCGGCTGGGTCTGGCCCCCGACGACGACCGACGCGAGACGATCCGGGTCGCGAACCCGCTCTCGGAGGAGTCCCCGCAGCTGACCCGCACGCTGCTGCCGGGTCTGCTGGAGACGGCCGCCCGCAACGCCGGCCGCGGCGCCCCGACGGTCGCGATCTACGAGGTCGCGCCGGTCTTCCACCCCACGCCCCAGCGGCTGCGCGCCCCGATCCTGGGTGTCGACCGCCGACCCACCCCGACCGAGCTCGAGCAGCTGCTGGCCGCCGTCCCGGAGCAGCCGCTCCACCTGGGCGTGGTGCTCGCCGGGGACCGGGAGAGCGGGGGCTGGTGGGGACCTGCCCGGGAGGTCTCGTGGGCCGACGCGGTGGCAGTGGTCCGGCGGGCCGCCGCCGCCGTCGGGGTCGAGGTGGCGGTGTCGCGGGGCTCTCTCGCGCCCTGGCACCCGGGGCGCTGCGCCGAGCTGCGGGTGGCCGGTGAGCTGCTCGGCCACGCCGGTGAGCTGCACCCGCGGGTCTGCCGCGACGTCGGGGTGCTGCCCCGCACGGCCGCGGTGGAGGTCGATCTCGACGTCCTGCTCCGGCATGCCCCCGACGTGGTCCGGGCCCCCGTGCTATCGAGCTACCCGGTCGCGAAGGAGGACCTCGCCCTGGTCGTGGTCGAGGACCTGCCCGCCGAGGTGCTCGCCTCGACGCTGCGGGAGGGCGCCGGGGCACTGCTGGAGTCGGTGCGGCTGTTCGACGTCTACACCGGCCCGCAGATCGGCGCGGGACGCAAGTCCCTGGCGTTCGCGCTGCGGTTCCGCGCCGCCGACCGCACCCTGACCGAGGCCGAGACGGGTGCCGCGCGGGACGCCGCGGCGGCACTGGCCGCCGACCGGCACGGAGCCGTCCGGCGCAGCTGAGCCGCCTTGGTGGATACATGCAGTGTTGTGTATGGTCATGCACATGACGACACGCAGTGCAGCGGTGGCGGGAGCCAGCGGGTACGCCGGCGGTGAGGTGCTGCGGCTGCTCCTGGCGCATCCCGAGGTGGCGATCGGCGCGGTGACGGCCGGCTCCAACGCGGGGGAGCGGCTGGGGTCGCTCCAGCCGCACCTGGTGCCGCTGGCGGACCGGGTGCTCGCGGAGACCACGCTGGAGGTGCTCGCCGGCCACGACGTGGTGTTCCTGGGCCTGCCCCACGGGCAGTCCGCCGCGATCGCCCGGCAGCTGCCGGCCGAGACCGTGGTCATCGACTGCGGTGCCGACTTCCGGCTCACCGACCCCGCGCAGTGGGAGACCTTCTACGGCGGGGAGCACGCCGGCTCCTGGCCCTACGGCCTGCCTGAGCTCCCCGGCCAGCGCGTGCAGCTGCGGGGAGCGACCCGGATCGCCGTGCCCGGCTGCTACCCGACCGTGTCCACACTGGCGATCGCGCCCGCCGTCGCGGCCGGCGTGGTCGACCCGGCCGGCGTCGTGGTGGTGGCCGCGTCCGGCACGTCCGGGGCGGGCAAGGCCGCCAAGTCCCACCTGCTCGGGTCGGAGGTGATGGGGTCGGTCAGCGCCTACGGCGTCGGCGGCACCCACCGCCACACGCCGGAGGTGACGCAGAACCTCCGGCTGCTGACAGACCGGGAGGTGCGGGTCTCCTTCACCCCGCTGCTGGTGCCGATGCCGCGCGGCATCCTGGCCACCGTGTCCGCCCCGACGGCGGGGGACGACCTCGACGCCGAGCAGGCGTACGCCTGCTACCAGCAGGCCTACGCCGACGAGCCGTTCGTCCACCTGCTGCCTCCGGCCAGTGGCCGCAGACGAAGTCGGTGGTCGGCTCCAACGCCGTGCACGTGCAGGTCACCGTCGACCAGGCGGCCGGCCGGCTGGTGGCCGTCGCGGCCGTGGACAACCTCGCCAAGGGCACCGGCGGGGCAGCCGTGCAGTGCATGAACCTCGCTCTCGGCCTGCCCGAGGCGAGCGGGCTCAGCACCGTCGGGCTGGCGCCGTGAGCGTCACCGCCCCGCAGGGGTTCCGGGCCGCGGGCGTCACCGCGGGGCTCAAGCCGTCGGGGACCAAGGACATGGCACTGGTGGTCAACGACGGCCCGTCGTACGCGTCGGCCTCGGTGTTCACCTCGAACCGCTGCAAGGCCAACCCGGTGCTGTGGAGCCAGGAGGTGGTCAAGGACGGCGTGGTCCGGGCCGTGGTGCTGAACTCCGGGGGCGCCAACTGCTACACCGGCGCCGAGGGCTTCCAGACCACCCACGCCGTGGCCGAGGAGGTCGCCGCCGGTCTGGGGATCGGGGCCGTGGACGTGGTCGTCTGCTCCACCGGCCTGATCGGCCTGACCAACGACCGGGCGGTGCTCACCGCCGGTGCCCGGGCCGCGGTCGCGGCCCTCGAGGCAGACGCCGGGGGCGACGCCGCGACCGCGATCATGACCACCGACACCGTCAGCAAGCAGGTGCACGTCGCGGGCGAGGGATGGAGCATCGGCGGGATGGCGAAGGGCGCGGGCATGCTGGCGCCGCAGCTGGCGACGATGCTGGTGGTGCTGACGACCGACGCGGACGTCGAGGCCGACGTCCTGGACCGCGCGCTGCGGGCCGCGACCCGGGTCAGCTTCGACCGGCTCGACTCCGACGGCTGCATGTCCACCAACGACACCGTCACGGTGCTGGCCAGCGGCGCCTCGGGGGTCCGGCCCTCGGAGGAGGAGGTCACCTCGGTGCTCACCGAGGCCTGCGGCGACCTCGCCCAGCAGCTGCTGCACGACGCCGAGGGCGCAGACCACGACATCGCGATCACCGTGCACGGCGCCGCCACCGAGGAGGAGGCCGTCGAGGTGGGCCGCTCGGTCGCGCGCAGCGCCCTGTTCAAGGCGGCGGTCTTCGGCAAGGACCCCAACTGGGGCCGGGTGCTGGCCTCCGTCGGCACCACGTCGGCCCGCTTCGACCCGGCGGACCTGGACGTGGCCATGAACGGCGTCTGGGTGTGCCGGCGCTCGACGCCCGACGAGGACCCCGCGCTGGTCGACATGGAGCAGCGCGAGGTCACCGTGACCATCGACCTGAAGGCCGGCGAGGCCACCGCCACCGTCTGGACCAACGACCTCACGCACGCGTACGTGCACGAGAACTCCGCCTACTCGAGCTGAGGACCATGACCACCGAGAAGACGATCGCCACCGACAGCGGCCTGGACTGGGTGGCGGCCCGCAACAAGGCCGCCACGCTCGCCGAGGCGCTGCCGTGGCTGAAGGTCTACCACGGCAAGACGATCGTGGTGAAGTACGGCGGCAACGCCATGACCGACGACCGGCTCAAGCGGGCCTTCGCCGAGGACATCGTGTTCCTGCGCTACGCCGGGGTGCACCCCGTGGTGGTGCACGGCGGCGGCCCGCAGATCAGCTCGATGCTCGACCGGCTGGGCATCGAGTCCGAGTTCCGCGGCGGGCTCCGGGTGACCACGCCCGAGGCCATGGACGTCGTCCGGATGGTCCTCGTCGGCCAGGTCGGCCGCGAGCTCGTCGGGCTGGTCAACGAGCACGGGCCACTGGCCGTGGGGCTCTCGGGCGAGGACGCCGGCCTGTTCACCGCCAAGCCGGCGAACACCGTCGTGGACGGCGAGGAGGTGGACCTCGGGCTGGTCGGCGAGGTCGCCGAGGTCCGCCCCGAGGCCGTCCGGGACCTCGTCGACGCGGGCCGCATCCCGGTGATCTCCTCGGTCGCCCCCGACACGGAGGGCCGGGTGCACAACGTCAACGCCGACACCGCGGCGGCCGCGCTCGCGGTCGCGCTGGGTGCCGAGAAGCTGCTCGTGCTCACCGACGTGGAGGGGCTCTACCGGGACTGGCCGGACAGCGACGACGTCATCGGCCACATCGGCCCCGAGGCGCTCGCCGAGATGATGCCGACGCTGGCCAGCGGCATGGTGCCCAAGATGCAGGCATGCCTGGACGCCGTCACCGACGGGGTGCCTCGAGCCACCGTCGTCGACGGGCGCGAGCCGCATGCCGTCCTGCTGGAGATCTTCACCGACGACGGCATCGGCACCCAGGTGCTGCCCGGGGCCGTCACCACCGTGCGGCCCGCACTGCGCAAGGAGATCGGCTGATGACCGCCACCGAGGAGCCCGGCGCCGACGCCCGCCTGAAGGCGCGCTACGCCGCGTCGCTGATGAACACCTTCGGCCCGCCCAAGCTGGCCCTGGTCCGCGGAGAGGGCCCCTACGTCTGGGACGCGGACGGCAACCGCTACCTCGACCTGCTCGGCGGCATCGCCGTGAACGCCCTGGGTCACGCCCACCCGGCCCTGGTCGCGGCGGTCACCGACCAGCTGCGGACGCTGGGCCACGTCTCGAACTTCTTCACCACCGAGCCGCAGGTGGCGCTGGCCGAGCGGCTGCTCTCGCTGCTGGGGCTGGACGGTCCGGGCCCGGGGGGGAAGGTGTTCTTCGCCAACTCCGGCACCGAGGCGAACGAGGCGGCGTTCAAGGCCACCCGTCGCACCGGGCGCACCCACCTGGTCGCGATGGAGGGCAGCTTCCACGGGCGCACCACCGCTGCGCTCGCGCTCACCTCCAAGGCCGCCTACCGCGAGCCGTTCGAGCCCTTGCCCGGCGAGGTGACCTTCGTCCCGTACGGCGACGCCGAGGCCCTGGCCGCGGCCGTGACCGACCGGACCGCGGCGGTGGTGCTCGAGCCCGTGCAGGGTGAGGCGGGGGTCGTCCTGCCCGGCGAGGACTTCCTGGTCCGGGCGCGCGAGACGACCTCCGCCCACGGCGCCCTGCTGTGGGTCGACGAGGTCCAGTCGGGGATGGGCCGCACCGGGGAGTGGTTCGCGTTCTCGCGCTCGGGCGTGACCCCCGACCTGGTGACGCTGGCCAAGGGCCTCGGCGGTGGCATCCCGATCGGGGCGCTGGTGGCCGTCGGCGAGCACGGCTCCCTGCTCGGCCCCGGCAACCACGGCACGACCTTCGGCGGCAACCCGGTGGCCGCCGCGGCCGCGCTGGCCGTCATCGACACGATCGAGGCCGACGGGCTGCTGGCCAACGCCCGCGCGGTCGGATCCCAGCTCCGCGAGGGTCTGGCCCACCCGCACGTCGCCGAGGTGCGCGGCCTCGGGCTGATGATCGGCCTGGATCTCGACGCCGACGTCGCCGCCCGGGTGGTCGAGGTCGGCCTGCGCCACGGCGTGATCCTCAACATGTGCACGCCGAGCCGCATCCGGCTCGTCCCGCCGCTGGTCCTCACCGACACGCAGGCGGCCGGGTTCGTCGAGGCGTGGCCGGCGATCCTCGACGAGGCGTACGCCGGTGCGGCCCAGGACGGGGTCGGCTGATGGTGCGGCACTTCCTGCGCGACGACGACCTCAGCCCCGAGGAGCAGGCCGAGGTGCTGGCGCTGGCCCACCGGCTCAAGGCCGCGCCGTACGCCGAGCGGCCGCTCGACGGCCCGCGGACCGTCGCCATCGTCTTCGACAAGCCGACGCTGCGGACCCAGGCGTCCTTCACCGCCGGGGTCGCCGAGCTGGGCGGCTACCCGATGCTGCTGGACGGGTCGCTGGCCCAGATCGGCGTCCGTGAGTCGGTGGCCGACACCGCCCGGGTCCTGGGCCGGATGGTCGCCGCGGTGGTGTGGCGCACCTACGGGCAGCAGCGCATCGAGGAGATGGCCAGGCACGCCGGCGTCCCGGTCGTCAACGCGCTCACCGACGAGTTCCACCCCTGCCAGCTGCTGGCCGACCTCCAGACCATCGAGGAGCACAAGGGCCCGCTGCCCGGCCTGAGGGTGTGCTTCCTCGGCGACGCCGCGTCGAACATGTCCCACTCCTTCCTGCTGGCCGGCGCGACGGCCGGGATGCACGTCCGGGTCAGCGGACCGGCCGGCTTCGCCCCGGACCCGGCCGTGCTGGCGCGGGCCGAGAAGCTCGCGGCGACGACCGGGGGCGGCGCGGGCTACGAGCCGGACCCGGCGGCCGCGGTCCGGGACGCCGACGTGGTGGTGACCGACACCTGGGTCTCCATGGGCAAGGAGACGGAGGCGGAGGAGCGGTCCCGGCCGTTCCGCCCCTACGCGGTGACCGCCGGCCTGCTCGCGGAGGCGCGTGCGGACGCCATCGTGATGCACTGCCTGCCGGCCTACCGGGGCCGCGAGATCGACGGCGACGTCCTCGACGGCCCGCGCAGCGTGGTGTGGGACGAGGCCGAGAACCGGCTCCACGCCCAGAAGGCGCTGCTCACCTGGCTGCTGCGGCACCACGACGGCAGCCCGGCCGCCGCGGACGACGCCGGACCTGACCGATGACCGCCGGCATCCCGGCGACCAAGGCCGCCCGGCAGCAGCGGATCGTCGACCTGCTGGCGCGCCACCCGGTCCGCTCCCAGACCGAGCTCGGCGACCTGCTGGCGGCTGAGGGGCTGGCGGTGACTCAGGCGACGCTGTCGCGCGACCTCGTCGAGCTCGACGCCGTGAAGGTGCGGGCGGCCGGGGGGGCGCTGGTCTACGCGGTCCCCGCCGAGGGCGGCGACCCGGCCCCGCGTCGGGCCGTGGAGACGGTCGCGTCGGGCTCGAGGCTGGTGCGGCTGCTCGGCGAGCTGCTCGGCTCGGCGGAGGGTTCGGCCAACCTCGCGCTGCTGCGCACACCGCCGGGGGCCGCCCAGTTCCTCGCCTCCGCCTTCGACCGCACCGAGCTGGAGGACGTCCTGGGGACGGTCGCCGGCGACGACACCGTGCTGGTGATCAGCAGGCGCCCCGACGGCGGACCCGACCTGGCGGCCCGGCTGCTGGCGCTGGCGAACCGCTCCCCGACGCACCCGTAGCCCGACCACGACCACGACCACGCGATGCAGCACCCTGCGGCGCGTACCACCCTCCGGGGCAACGACCGGACGATCTGAGAAGGACACCCAGTGAGCAAGGTTCTGACCTCCCTGCCGAAGGGGGAGCGCGTCGGCATCGCCTTCTCCGGCGGTCTCGACACCTCCGTCGCCGTCGCCTGGATGCGCGAGAAGGGTGCGGTCCCGTGCACCTACACCGCGCACATCGGGCAGTACGACGAGCCGGACATCGACGGCGTCCCCGACCGGGCCGTGCAGTACGGCGCCGAGATCGCCCGGATGGTGGACTGCCGTCGGCAGCTGGTCGAGGAGGGGCTGGTGGCGCTGTCCTGCGGCGCGTTCCACATCCGCTCCGGGGGGCGTGCCTACTTCAACACCACGCCGATCGGCAGGGCGGTCACCGGGACCCTGCTGGTGCGCGCGATGCACGAGGACGGCGTGGACATCTGGGGCGACGGCTCGACCTTCAAGGGCAACGACATCGAGCGCTTCTACCGGTACGGCCTGCTGGCCAACCCGGCGCTGCGGATCTACAAGCCATGGCTCGACGCCGACTTCGTCACCGAGCTCGGCGGCCGCACGGAGATGAGCCAGTGGCTCGTCGAGCACTCGCTGCCCTACCGCGACAGCAAGGAGAAGGCGTACTCCACCGACGCCAACATCTGGGGCGCCACCCACGAGGCCAAGACGCTGGAGCACCTCGACGTCAGCCTGGAGACGGTCGAGCCGATCATGGGGGTGCGGTTCTGGGACCCGGCGGTCGAGATCGCCACCGAGGACGTCACGATCGCGTTCGAGGCCGGCCGGCCGGTGGCCGTCGACGGCCACCGCTACGAGGACCCGGTGGCGCTGGTGCACGCGGTGAACGAGATCGGCGGCCGCCACGGGATCGGCATGTCCGACCAGATCGAGAACCGGGTCATCGAGGCCAAGTCCCGCGGCATCTACGAGGCGCCGGGGATGGCCCTGCTGTGGATCGTCTACGAGCGGCTGCTCAACGCGATCCACAACGAGGACACCATCGCCAACTACCACGCGGAGGGTCGTCGCCTCGGCCGGCTGCTCTACGAGGGCCGCTGGCTCGACCCGCAGGCGCTGATGCTGCGCGAGTCGATCCAGCGCTGGATCGCCTCGGTGGTGACCGGCGAGGTGACGCTGCGGCTGCGCCGCGGCGAGGACTACTCGGTGCTGCGCACCGCCGGTCCGGCGTTCTCCTACCACCCCGACAAGCTGTCGATGGAGCGCACCGACAACGCCGCCTTCGGCCCGACCGACCGGATCGGGCAGCTGACGATGCGCAACCTCGACATCGCCGACTCGCGGGCCAAGCTCGAGCAGTACGCCGCGGAGAGCCGGCTGCTGTCCCAGCAGACGCACCTGATCGGAGAGCTCGAGGCCGGCGGCGCGCTGCGCATCGCCCGCAACCCGGCGGCCGAGGGCGACGACTCCGAGGTCGCGCTCGACAACGCGGCCATGGAGGCCGGCACCGACTGACCCAGCACCGACCCAGTGCCGACCCAGTGCCGACCCGGCACCGACCCAGCCCGCACCTGCTAGGAAGACTGCCATGACCTCCACGACCAACACCGGAGCGCTGTGGGGGGGCCGGTTCACCGCCGGCCCCTCGGCCGCCCTGGCCGCCCTCTCGAAGTCCACGCACTTCGACTGGCGGCTGGTCCCCTACGACCTGGCCGGGTCGCGTGCCCACGCCCGGGTGCTGCACCGGGCCGGCCTGCTCACCGGTGAGCAGCGTGACGGCCTGCTCGCCGGGCTCGACCGGCTGGGAGAGCGGTTCGGGTCCGGGGACCTGCTGCCCGACGACACCGACGAGGACGTGCACGGCGCGCTGGAGCGGTTGCTGCTCGACGAGGTGGGGGCCGACCTCGGCGGCAGGCTGCGGGCCGGGCGGTCCCGCAACGACCAGGTGGCGACCCTCTTCAAGGCGTTCCTGCGCGACCACGCCCGGGTCGTCGCCGGCCACGTGCTCGACCTGGTCGACGCGCTCGCCGGCCAGGCCGAGCAGCACTTGGGGGCCGTGATGCCGGGCCGCACCCACCTGCAGCACGCCCAGCCGGTGCTGCTGTCCCACCACCTGCTGGCGCACGCCTGGCCGCTGCTGCGTGACGTCGGCCGGCTGCGGGACTGGGACGCCCGGGTGGCGGTCGACTCGCCCTACGGCTCCGGTGCGCTGGCCGGCTCCAGCCTCGGCCTGGACCCGCAGGAGGTGGCCCGCGACCTGGGTTTCACCGACTCGAGCGCGAACTCCATCGACGGCACCGCGGCGCGTGACTTCGTGGCCGAGTTCGCGTTCGTGGCGGCCATGGTCGGCGTCGACGTGAGCCGGCAGGCCGAGGAGGTGATCGTGTGGGCCACCAGGGAGTTCGGCTTCGTGGAGCTCGACGACGCCTACTCGACCGGGTCGAGCATCATGCCGCAGAAGAAGAACCCCGACGTCGCCGAGCTCGCCCGTGGCAAGGCAGGCCGGCTGGTGGGCAACCTGAGCGGCCTGCTGGCGACGCTCAAGGCCCTGCCGCTGGCCTACAACCGGGACCTGCAGGAGGACAAGGAGCCGGTCTTCGACTCCGTCGACACCCTCGAGGTGCTGCTGCCGGCGTTCACCGGGATGGTCGCGACGCTCAGGTTCGACATCGAGCGGATGGCGGCGCTGGCGCCCCAGGGCTTCTCGCTGGCCACCGATGTGGCGGAGTGGCTGGTCCGGCAGGGGGTGCCGTTCCGCGACGCCCACGAGGTCGCCGGGGCGTGCGTGCGACGTTGCGAGGAGCTCGGCGTGCAGCTCGACGAGCTCAGTGACGACCAGCTGACGTCGCTGTCGGGGCACCTGCACCCGGGGGTGCGTGACGTGCTCAGCGTGGAGGGGTCGGTCGCCTCCCGCGACGGCCGCGGCGGCACCGCGCCGCCGCGGGTGGCCGAGCAGCTCGGAGAGCTGCGCACCGCGGTGGCGGAGCACCGTGCCTGGCTGGCCTGACCTGCTCGTCGGGGACGTGCTGTCGGTCGCGCCGCGGTTGCTGGGGGCCGTGCTGCGGCACGAGAGCGAGGACGGCCCGGTCGCGGTCCGGGTCACCGAGGTGGAGGCCTACGACGGGCCGCACGACCCGGGGTCGCACGCGTACCGGGGCCGCACCGCACGCAACGCCACGATGTTCGGCCCGGCCGGGCACCTGTACGTCTACTTCACCTACGGCATGCACCACTGCTGCAACGTGGTCGTGGGCGGGCCGGACGTGCCGGCCGCCGTGCTGCTGCGGGCCGGCGAGGTCGTCGAGGGCCTCGAGCTGGCCCGCTCCCGGCGGACCGGTCCGGACCGGGACCTGACTCGCGGTCCCGCCCGGCTGTGCCAGGCGCTCGGCGTCGACCTGCGCCACGACGGTGCCGACCTGCGCACCGGCCCGCTGACGCTGCGGCCGGGCGATCCGCCGGCCCAGGTCCGGAGCGGCCCCCGGGTGGGCCTCCGGTCCGCGGCCGAGCGGCCGTGGCGGTTCTGGGATGCGGCGGCGCCGAGCGTGTCGACGTACCGGCCGGCGGCGCCCCGCGGCCGCCGGCCGGTGTCGTCCCGGAACGGTCCCCATCCTGATTCGTGACGTTTCAAGCCATCTGACCGGGGCAGTGTGAGCGGTGGCATATCTCGCACCGACGAAGGCAGGCACCATGTCTCTCGCCGTACTCGACCGCAGGCACACCATCGCCCCCGCCGGCTACAACCGGTGGCTCGTGCCTCCGGCCGCGCTCGCGATCCACCTGTGCATCGGACAGGTCTACGCGACCAGCGTCTACAAGAACAGCCTGGTCCAGCACTTCGACAGCAGCCTCACCTCCGTGGGGGTGGTGTTCTCCATCGCGATCGTGATGCTGGGGCTCTCGGCCGCGGTGCTGGGGACCTGGGTGGACACCGGGGGCCCCCGGCGGGCCATGGTCGCGGCCGCCGCCTGCTGGTCCACCGGCTTCCTGGTCGGGGCGTTCGGGATCGCCACCTCGCAGCTGTGGCTGCTCTACCTCGGGTACGGCGTGATCGGCGGCATCGGGCTGGGGATCGGCTACATCTCGCCGGTCTCGACGCTGATCAAGTGGTTCCCGGACCGGCCCGGCCTGGCCACCGGCCTGGCGATCATGGGCTTCGGCGGCGGCGCCCTGGTCGCGTCGCCGGTGGAGAGCCGGCTGCTCGGCCTCTACGACAGCGGCTTCGACCCGGGCGACGCCAGCTCGGTGGCCAGCGGCTCCGCGGTCGCCTCCATGTTCGTCACCCTCGGGCTGGTCTACCTCGCGGTGATGCTGTTCGGTGCCTGGCTGATCAAGGTGCCTGCTCCTGACTGGGCGCCCGACGGCTTCGACCAGTCGGCGGTGAAGTCCAAGTCCCTGGTCACCACCGCCAGCGTCAGCGCCAACAACGCTGTCCGGACCCCGCAGTTCTGGCTGCTGTGGCTGGTGCTCTTCTGCAACGTGACGGCCGGCATCGGCATCCTCGAGCAGGCCGCTCCGATGATCCAGGACTTCTTCCGGACCGGGGCGGACTCCAGCGTCGCTCCGGCCGCGGCGGCCGGGTTCGTCGGCGTGCTGTCGATCTGCAACATGGCCGGCCGGTTCATCTGGTCCTCCACCTCCGACCTCGTCGGCCGCAAGCCGATCTACCTCGGCTACCTCGGCGTCGGCATGGTGCTCTACGCCCTGCTCGCGACCGCGGGTCACGGCTCGACGGCGCTGTTCGTCCTGCTGGCGGGCATCATCATCTCGTTCTACGGCGGCGGCTTCGCCACCGTGCCGGCCTACCTGCGGGACCTGTTCGGGACCTACCAGGTGGGCGCCATCCACGGCCGGCTGCTGACCGCCTGGTCCGCGGCGGGAGTGGCCGGGCCGCTGATCGTCAACCGGTTCCTCGACGCACAGGGCACTCCTGGTGAGCTGACCAACGAGGCCTACCGGCCCGCGCTGCTGACGATGGTCGGCGTGCTGGCCGTCGGTTTCGTCGCCAACCTGCTGGTGCGTCAGGTCGCCGACCGCTTCCACGAGCCCGACCAGCCGACGCCGGGCCGGGCCGGCGCCGACGACCCCGACGGCACGGGCGGCGGGGTCGGCACCAGGACGCGGACCGCCACCGGCACTGCCGCCGGCACCGCCACCTCGAGCCGGACCGGCCTGCTGGTGCTGTCGTGGACGGTGGTCGGCATCCCGCTGGCCTACGGGGTGGTGCAGACCCTGGTGCGTGCCGCTGGGCTGTTCGGCGGCTGACCCGCGCCGGGGGCGGGTGACCGGTGCCGCCGGGATGCGGCAGGCTGGTGCCCCACGGCCCCTAGGGCCCCGCCCACGGAAGGACCCCCGGTGAGCCAGGACCTCCACGTCCTCGACGACCTCGACTGGCGCGGCCTCATCGCGCACTCGACCGACCTGGACGCGCTGCGCGCCGAGATGACCGCCGGACCGCTGCGCTTCTACGTCGGCTTCGACCCGACCGCACCCAGCCTCCACATGGGCAACCTGCTGCAGATCCTCACCGCCCGACGACTCCAGGACGCCGGCCACGTGCCCTACGCCTTGGTCGGCGGGGCCACCGGCATGATCGGGGACCCCAAGGAGTCCGGCGAGCGGGTGCTGAACTCCCTCGACGTGGTCCGGGGCTGGGTCGACAACGTGCGGCGCCAGATCGAGCCCTTCCTGTCCTTCGAGGGTGCCAACGCGGCCACCATGGTCAACAACTACGACTGGACCGCGAGCCTGTCCACCATCGACTTCCTTCGGGACGTGGGCAAGCACTTCCCGGTCAACCGGATGTTGGCCCGCGACGTCGTCCGCACCCGCCTGGAGGCGGGCATCTCCTACACCGAGTTCAGCTACGTGCTGCTGCAGTCGATGGACTACCTGAGCCTGTACCGCGACCACGACGTCCGGCTCCAGTTCGGGGGCAGCGACCAGTGGGGCAACCTGACCGGGGGAGTGGAGCTGATCCGGCGGGCGGAGGGAGCCCGGGTGCACGCCTTCGCCACGCCGCTGGTCACCCGCTCCGACGGCACCAAGTACGGCAAGACCGAGGGCGGTGCGCTCTGGCTCGACCCGGAGCTGCTCTCCCCCTACGGCTTCTACCAGTTCTGGCTCAACGTCGAGGACGAGAAGGTCGGCGAGCTGCTGCGGGCGTTCACGTTCCTGCCTCGGGAGGAGATCGAGGACCTCGAGGCCCGCACCGCCGACAAGCCGTTCCTGCGTGCCGGCCAGCGGGCGCTGGCCGAGCACGTCACGACCCTGGTGCACGGTGCGGTCGAGACCGACCGGATCCGGGCCGCCTCCGCTGCGCTGTTCGGCGGCGGCGAGCTCGCGGACCTCGACGCCGGGACGCTGGGGAGCGCGCTGCGCGAGGCCGGGTCGACCCGGCTGGAGCCCGCCCACGAGCTCCCGTCGGTGGTCGACCTGCTCGTGCTCGCCGGGCTGGCGCGCAGCAAGGGGGAGGCCCGGCGCACGGTCGGCGAGGGCGGCGCCTACCTCAACAACACGCGCGTCGAGGACCCCGAGTACCGGCCGATCGCTTCGGACCTGATGGCCGGGTCGTGGCTGGTGCTCCGGCGAGGCAAGAAGAGCCTGGCCGGAGTGGAGGTCGGCAGGTGAGCGGGGAGCAGTTCTCGACGACGCTGGAGCAGCGCGCCGCGGACCTGCTCCCCGAACCCGTCTGGCGCTTCGTGAGCGCCGGCGCCCGCGACGGCGTCACCGCCGCGGAGGCCGCCCGAGCCTGGGACCGGCAGCGGTTCCTCCCGCGCGTCCTGCGCGACGTCACCGAGGTGACCACCGCGACCGCCGTCCTGGGGACGGCCCTGCGGTCGCCGTTCGCGATCGCCCCCACCACCATGCAGCGCGCCGTCCACCCCGAGGGCGAGGTGGCGATGGCCCGGGCAGCGGCCGCCTCGGGCACGCTGCTGGTGCTGTCGAGCAATGCCGGCTCCACGTTCGCCGACGTGGCCGCCACCGGGGTGCCCTGGTGGCTGCAGATGTACCTCACCGCCGACCGCACGACGAGCCTGCCCTTGCTGCGGCGGGCGGTCGACGCCGGCGCACGAGCGGTGGTGCTGACCGTCGACACGCCGGTCGTCGGGACGAAGTACGCCGGGGACGGGACCGACGTGTGGGCGAGTGCCGAGCCCGGTTGGGTCCGGGTCAACTTCCCGCCGGGGCACGGTGACGCCCCGGGCGACCAGAAGGCCACCGACCTCGGGCCCCAGGACGTCGACTGGCTCGCGCGGGTCACCGGCCTGCCGGTGGTGGTCAAGGGCGTGCTGCGGGCCGACGACGCGAAGCGCTGCCTGGACGCCGGCGCATCGGCGGTGTGGGTCTCGAACCACGGGGGCCGCCAGCTCGACCGCAGCGCCGCCACCGCGGACCGGTTGGGCGTGGTGGCCGGGGCCGTGACGGGAGCCGCGGCGGGGGCCGTGTCCGCGGCCCCTTCCGTCGGGGGGGCGCCGGCGCGCGCGGGCACGGCCGGCGCCGACGGGCGTGCTGGCAGCCGGGCCGAGGTCTACGTGGACGGGGGGGTCCGCACCGCCACGCACGGCCTGGCAGCGCTGGCGCTGGGGGCGCGGGCGGTCTTCCTCGGCCGTCTCGCTCTGTACGCGCTGGCCGTGGACGGGGAGCCCGGGGTGTGCCGCCTGCTCGAGGAGCTGCGCACCGGGCTGGCGGAGGCGCTCACGCTGCTCGGCTGCCAGGCGCCGCAAGGGGTCGGGCTCGACGTCCTGGCCCCCCGCACGGGGTGAACCACACCGGTGTGAGTCGGTGTGACCGGGCCTACACACCCCCGATTTGACCTCACCGGGGGAGCCGCCCTAATGTTTTCCATGTCGCCAGGGAGCGGCGGGACACAAGGCCGAGAGGCCGGGTGGCCGGCCCCGGAGAGCGACACCCCAACCAGATCACCTCAGCCGAGGTGGCTCGGGTGCGCGCACCAGCGGCCCCGGATCGACTCGGTGGCTGTGGCACGGGCGGGGCCGGGTCACCGGGCCGGATTTGACTGGCCCAGCTGGAACCGGTAAGTTTCACCAGGTTGCCCCGCGGCAAGGCCGGAAGGCCGAGCTACGGTGCGCGCTTGATCCTTGAGAACTCAACAGTGTGCCAAAAGTCGACGAATTAATTTGTAACGCCAGTCGTCAGGTTGCGAGGTCACCTTGTGTGCCTTCGGTATCTGGCGATGATTCCTTTAGGTAAGACAGCTTCTCCGACTCGTCGGGGAGGCAACTCTTGCCGGGATGCTCCACGAAGAAGTCGATGAATCACAGGGTCCGCCCTGTCATCAACAGAATTCAACGGAGAGTTTGATCCTGGCTCAGGACGAACGCTGGCGGCGTGCTTAACACATGCAAGTCGAGCGGTAAGGCTCCTTCGGGAGTACACGAGCGGCGAACGGGTGAGTAACACGTGAGCAATCTGCCCTTCACTTCGGGATAACTCCGGGAAACCGGTGCTAATACCGAATACGACCACTTCAGGCATCTGATGGTGGTGGAAAGTTCCGGCGGTGAAGGATGAGCTCGCGGCCTATCAGCTTGTTGGTGGGGTAACGGCCCACCAAGGCAACGACGGGTAGCCGGCCTGAGAGGGTGACCGGCCACACTGGGACTGAGACACGGCCCAGACTCCTACGGGAGGCAGCAGTGGGGAATATTGGACAATGGGCGAAAGCCTGATCCAGCAACGCCGCGTGAGGGATGACGGCCTTCGGGTTGTAAACCTCTTTCAGTACCGACGAAGCGCAAGTGACGGTAGGTACAGAAGAAGCACCGGCCAACTACGTGCCAGCAGCCGCGGTAATACGTAGGGTGCGAGCGTTGTCCGGAATTATTGGGCGTAAAGGGCTCGTAGGCGGTCTGTCGCGTCGAAAGTGAAAACACGGGGCTTAACCCCGTGCCTGCTTCCGATACGGGCAGACTAGAGGTATGCAGGGGAGAACGGAATTCCTGGTGTAGCGGTGAAATGCGCAGATATCAGGAGGAACACCGGTGGCGAAGGCGGTTCTCTGGGCATTACCTGACGCTGAGGAGCGAAAGTGTGGGGAGCGAACAGGATTAGATACCCTGGTAGTCCACACCGTAAACGTTGGGCGCTAGGTGTGGGACTCATTCCACGAGTTCCGTGCCGCAGCTAACGCATTAAGCGCCCCGCCTGGGGAGTACGGCCGCAAGGCTAAAACTCAAAGGAATTGACGGGGGCCCGCACAAGCGGCGGAGCATGCGGATTAATTCGATGCAACGCGAAGAACCTTACCTGGGTTTGACATATGCCGGAAAGCCGTAGAGATACGGCCCCTTTTAGTCGGTATACAGGTGGTGCATGGCTGTCGTCAGCTCGTGTCGTGAGATGTTGGGTTAAGTCCCGCAACGAGCGCAACCCTCGTCTTATGTTGCCAGCACGTAATGGTGGGGACTCATAAGAGACTGCCGGGGTCAACTCGGAGGAAGGTGGGGATGACGTCAAGTCATCATGCCCCTTATGTCCAGGGCTTCACGCATGCTACAATGGCCGGTACAAAGGGCTGCGAAACCGCAAGGTGGAGCGAATCCCAAAAAGCCGGTCTCAGTTCGGATTGGGGTCTGCAACTCGACCCCATGAAGTCGGAGTCGCTAGTAATCGCAGATCAGCAACGCTGCGGTGAATACGTTCCCGGGCCTTGTACACACCGCCCGTCACGTCACGAAAGTCGGCAACACCCGAAGCCGGTGGCCCAACCCTTGTGGAGGGAGCCGTCGAAGGTGGGGCTGGCGATTGGGACGAAGTCGTAACAAGGTAGCCGTACCGGAAGGTGCGGCTGGATCACCTCCTTTCTAAGGAGCATGTAGCGTCCGGCCATCGTGTCGGCGCTCAGACAGCTCGTTTCGAGGACACACGTTCCTCGGCGAGCCTGCTCACTAGTGGAACGTCGACTACTTGGCCCGCCTACTGCAAGCGCTCGTCAGTACTGTCGGTTGTCCTCGGACAGCCGGCGTGGAACCTCGAGCAGGAGCAGAAGGCAGGTCAGGCACACTGTTGGGTCCTGAGGGATCGAGTTCTTCTCGATCTCTTCGGACCACCTTCTCCGCGAACTACCGACCGGTCGGACTCGACCACACGGCCAGCGCGGGGTCAGAGGGTGGGACCGCCCGTAATTTGAGAACTACACAGTGGACGCGAGCATCTTTGTAGCATGACAAGCTACTAAGGGCACATGGTGGATGCCTTGGCACCAAGAGCCGATGAAGGACGTAGGAGCCTGCGATAAGCCCCGGGAAGTTGGCAACCGAGCTGTGATCCGGGGATTTCCGAATGGGGAAACCCAGCTGGAGTCATGTCCAGTTACGCCCACCTGAACACATAGGGTGTGGCGAGGGAACGTGGGGAAGTGAAACATCTCAGTACCCACAGGAAGAGAAAACAAAAGTGATTCCGAGAGTAGTGGCGAGCGAAATCGGAAGAGGCCAAACCTATTGCGTGTGATAGCCGGCAGGCGTTGCGCAGTAGGGGTTGTGGGGCCGTCACGCTGATTCTGCCGAACCAGCACAGAGTAAGAAACCATCGTTGAAGTTGAAGCGGACTGGAAAGTCCCGGCGTAGAGGGTGATACCCCCGTACACGTAAGACGATGGCTCTGAGACGTCACCCCAAGTAACACGGAACCCCTGAAATTCCGTGTGAATCTGGCGGGACCACCCGTTAAGCCTAAATACTCCTTGGTGACCGATAGCGGACAAGTACCGTGAGGGAAAGGTGAAAAGTACCCCTGGCGGGGAGTGAAATAGTACCTGAAACCATGTGCCTACAATCCGTCGGAGCGAGATCTCGATCTTGTGACGGCGTGCCTTTTGAAGAATGAGCCTGCGAGTTTGCGTTGTGTGGCAAGGTTAACCCGTGTGGGGAAGCCGTAGCGAAAGCGAGTCCGAATAGGGCGCCTGAGTCGCACGACCAAGACCCGAAGCGGAGTGATCTATCCATGGGCAGGTTGAAGCGCGGGTAAGACCGCGTGGAGGACCGAACCCACCAGGGTTGAAAACCTGGGGGATGACCTGTGGATAGGGGTGAAAGGCCAATCAAACTCCGTGATAGCTGGTTCTCCCCGAAATGCATTTAGGTGCAGCGTCGCGTGTTTCTTACCGGAGGTAGAGCACTGGATAGTCTAGGGGGCCTACCAGCTTACCGAAATTAGCCAAACTCCGAATGCCGGTAAGTGAGAGCGCGGCAGTGAGACTGCGGGGGATAAGCTCCGTAGTCGAGAGGGAAACAGCCCAGACCATCAGCTAAGGTCCCTAAGCGATAACTAAGTGGAAAAGGATGTGGAGTCGCACAGACAACCAGGAGGTTGGCTTAGAAGCAGCCACCCTTGAAAGAGTGCGTAATAGCTCACTGGTCAAGTGATTCCGCGCCGACAATGTAGCGGGGCTCAAGTTATCCACCGAAGCTATGGCATTCATGCAATAACTCGGCCTGGTTCGCCAGGTCCAAGTGTGTGGATGGGTAGGGGAGCGTCGTATGGCGAGTGAAGCGGCGGTGTGAACCAGTCGTGGACGCCATACGAGTGAGAATGCAGGCATGAGTAGCGAATGAGGAGCGAGAAACTCCTCCGCCGAATGATCAAGGGTTCCAGGGTCAAGCTAATCTGCCCTGGGTAAGTCGGGACCTAAGGCGAGGCCGACAGGCGTAGTCGATGGACAACGGGTTGATATTCCCGTACCGGCAAAACAGCGCCCATGACGAACCTAGTGATGCTAAGTGCCCGAAACCTTCTAGATCCCTTCGGGGACGTGAAGGCAGAGCGCATGACCCGAACTAGTAGTAGTCAAGCGATGGGGTGACGCAGGAAGGCAGTCCAACCGTGGCGATGGTAGACCACGGCTAAGGGTGTAGGGCGAAACGTAGGCAAATCCGCGTTTCATGTGCCTGAGACCTGATGGGGAGTCCGTATGGACGAAGTGGATGATCCTATGCTGTCGAGAAAAACCTCTAGCGAGCTGTGCGCCGCCCGTACCCCAAACCGACTCAGGTGATCAGGTAGAGAATACCAAGGCGATCGAGTGAACCATGGTTAAGGAACTCGGCAAAATGCCCCCGTAACTTCGGGAGAAGGGGGGCCGGATCCGTTAGAAGACTTGCTCTTCGAAGCGGTGATGGCCGCAGAGACCAGGCCCAAGCGACTGTTTACTAAAAACACAGGTCCGTGCTAAGTCGTAAGACGATGTATACGGACTGACTCCTGCCCGGTGCTGGAAGGTTAAGGGGACGTGTTAGCGCACTTGTGCGCGAAGCGCAGAACTTAAGCCCCAGTAAACGGCGGTGGTAACTATAACCATCCTAAGGTAGCGAAATTCCTTGTCGGGTAAGTTCCGACCTGCACGAATGGAGTAACGACTTGGGCGCTGTCTCAACCATGGACTCGGCGAAATTGCACTACGAGTAAAGATGCTCGTTACGCGCGGCAGGACGGAAAGACCCCGGGACCTTTACTACAATTTGGTATTGGTGTTTGGTTCGGCTTGTGTAGGATAGGTGGGAGACTTTGAAGCGGCCACGCCAGTGGTTGTGGAGTCAACGTTGAAATACCACTCTGGTCGTACTAGATATCTAACCTAGGTCCGTTATCCGGATCAGGGACAGTGCCTGATGGGTAGTTTAACTGGGGCGGTTGCCTCCTAAAATGTAACGGAGGCGCCCAAAGGTTCCCTCAGCCTGGTTGGCAATCAGGTTTCGAGTGTAAGTGCACAAGGGAGCTTGACTGTGAGACAGACATGTCGAGCAGGGACGAAAGTCGGGACTAGTGATCCGGCGCTGGCATGTGGAAGCGGCGTCGCTCAACGGATAAAAGGTACCCCGGGGATAACAGGCTGATCTTCCCCAAGAGTCCATATCGACGGGATGGTTTGGCACCTCGATGTCGGCTCGTCGCATCCTGGGGCTGGAGTAGGTCCCAAGGGTTGGGCTGTTCGCCCATTAAAGCGGCACGCGAGCTGGGTTTAGAACGTCGTGAGACAGTTCGGTCCCTATCCGCCGCGCGCGCAGGAAACTTGAGAAAGGCTGTCCCTAGTACGAGAGGACCGGGATGGACGAACCTCTGGTGTGCCAGTTGTTCTGCCAAGAGCACGGCTGGTTAGCTACGTTCGGAAGTGATAACCGCTGAAAGCATCTAAGCGGGAAGCACGTTTCAAGATGAGGTTTCCCACCGGGTAACCGGGTAAGGCCCCCAGCAGACTACTGGGTTGATAGGCCGGAGGTCGAAGGTAGTAATACACGGAGCCGACCGGTACTAATAGGCCGAGGGCTTGTCTCTTACAATGTTTTGCACGCGTCCACTGTGTGGTTCCCGAGTTACGGTCGGGTGCTTGTCGTTCCCACCCCGGTGGGAGCGGCTAGGCACGGCATAACTCCATAGAGTTTCGGCGGCCATAGCGAAAGGGAAATACCCGGCTCCATTCCGAACCCGGAAGTCAAGCCTTTCAGCGCCGATGGTACTGCAACCGGGAGGTTGTGGGAGAGTAGGACGTCGCCGAACAATTCTTCCGTAGAGGCCACCCATCAGGGTGGCCTCTACGTCTGTTAACACGGGTCTGGGAAAGCGAGAGCAGATGGCGAACGAGTCGCGTCCGAAAGGGCCACGCCGCGGGGGTCAGCCGGATCCCCGGGGACGGCGGGCCAGCGTCGAGCGCAGCGGGGGACGGGGCGGCTCGGGTGCCGGCCGGTCCGACCGTGGCGGTCGTGGGGCTCGACCCGGCCGTGACGACCCGCGCGACCGTCGTGACGAGCGTGGCCCGCGCACCGTGGACCAGGCGGTCTACGACGGTCCGCCGATCCCCGAGGAGGTCTCCGGCCGAGAGCTGGACCGCTCGGTGGCCCAGCACCTCAAGGGTCTGCCCGAGAAGCTGGCGGCCCGGGTGGCTCGGCACCTGGTGGCCGCCGGACTGGCGATGGACACCGACCCCGCACTCGCCTACCAGCACACCCTGGCCGCGAGGGCTCGGGCCGCACGGATCGCGGTCGTCCGCGAGGCCTGCGGCGAGGCGGCCTACGCCGCGGGTGAGTTCGCGGACGCGCTGTCGGAGCTGCGGGCGGCCAAGCGCATGAACGGCTCGACCGACTACCTCGCGGTGATGGCCGACTGCGAGCGAGCTCTGGGGCGGCCGGACCGTGCTCTGGAGATGGCGCGCAACCCGGCCGTGGCGAGTCTCGAGCCGGCGCTGAAGGCGGAGATGACGATCGTCGAGGCCGGTGCCCGACGGGACCTCGGTGAGGTCGACGCTGCGCTGCGCACGCTCGAGCAGGCGCCGTTACGCAGCAAGTCGCGGGAGGACTGGGTCGTGAGGCTCCGCTACGCCTACGCCGATACCTTGCTGGCCGCCGGTCGGGACGAGGACGCGTTGGAGTGGTTCCACCGGACCGTGGCCATCGATGCGGACGAGGTGACCGACGCGGCGGATCGCGCGCTCGCGCTGGAGCGCGGCACCTCGAGCTGACGTCTCGCCTGCGGAGCGCAGCCACCCGAAGGCCCGTTCCTGCCCACAGACGCTGTCTGTCTCCAGTCATCCACGGAGGTGGCGCAGCAGCAGGTCGGTCGCCGTCTTCCTCGCAAGACTGCCGCCGGGAGGTGGTCGGCGATGACGACAGGTCAGCCGTCGCAGCGTGCGACGCGTGAGGACAACACCGTGAGGCTGCGAGGGCGGGTGTGCTCGCCGCCGGCAAGCCGATCACTGCCCAGCGGCACCGAGATCGTCACCGTCCGCATCTCGGTCGGGCGGGCGCGCACCATGATGACGACCGGATCTCGTCAACGGGTCGACTGGGTGGACTGCACCGCGTGGACGGCGCGGCTACGACGAACGGTCCAACGCTGGTCGGTCGGCGACCTCGTCGAGGTCGAGGGCTCGCTGCGCCGTCGCCACCAGCCGGGCGGGAGTGGGGTGTCCCGGCTGGACGTGGAGGTGCTGGCGGCGAGGGCCTGGGCGCCGGGGTCCGATCACCCGTGACCGCTGGGCGATCGTGGAGAGCCATGGTCCGCCGATGGCGGGATGGGTGGGGGGCACGACCCGGGCCCGGTGGAGACATCGTCGGCGGGTGGCCGGCGACCAGCTCAGGGCAGCGCGTCGCGGACGTCGCGCATCACGACACCCATCCGGGGTTTCGGGCCGAAGGACGTGGTCTTGCGCGGCATCCGCAGGCCGTCGGCCGCGGTGGCCATGACCTCCGCAACGGTCGGTGGTCGGACTCCCAGCACGATGCCCGGCCCCCGGGCGGGGGTGGCCAGGGCCTGGTCGAGGCTGTGGTGGTAGTCGACCTGCTGCTCATCCACCCCCCAGGCGGGCAGGAGGACGCCGTGCAGGACGGCGGCGTCGACCGGGTTGGTGCGCTCGGTGCGCAGCACCGCCCACGACCGGCCGTCGGAGACGACGAACGCGACCATGCCATGCTTCTCGCCGGAGCCGTCGAGCCACGGGTCAGCGTCGGGAGTGATGGCGGCGACCGCGCTCTCACGGTCACCCACCGGGACCAGCTCGTCGCCTCGCTGCGCGCAGACGTCAGCCAGGTCGGCGAGCGTCAGTGCCGTGACCGACCGGTGGATCGGGCCCACGCGGAGCGGATGGTCGCGCTGGTCCACCAGCAGGGCGAGCCCGTGGTCCCACGGCGAGGCGCCGTCGGGGGCGCCTGGCTCACGCAGCTCCTGCTGCAGTCGCAGATAGGCGGCGTACCGGTGGTGCCCGTCAGCGATCAGTGCCTGCGTGGACACCAGCTCGGCCGCGATCTCGTGCAGCAGGTCACGGTCGGTGACCGCCCACAGCCGGTGACCGCTGCCGTCGAGCGCCTCGAAGTCGGCAGTGGGAGGGGTCTCGGCGGCCTGTCCGATCAACCCGCGCAGTCGGTCCGACCCCTCGTGCACCAGGAGGATGGGCTCGAGGTTCGACCGCGTGGTGCGCATCAGCACAGCGCGGTCGTCGACCGGACCAGGCATGACGTCCTCGTGCGGCAGGACCACTCGCTCGCGCTCCTGACGCAGGCCCACCAGGCCCACCAGGCCCCGGACCACGACTCCTTGCACGTCGTACTCGTAGAGGTAGAGAGCCGGCTCGGCGTCGGGGCGCAGGTACCCCTCTCGACGCCAGGTGTGCAACCGCTCCCGAACGGCCAGGTAGGGGCGCTCGAACCGCCGTGACAGAATCAGCCGCACGATGTTGCGGCTGTTGGCCGCCTCCAGGTCGCGGACGGTGTCGGCGTCGAGCACGTCGTACGGCGGCGAGACCACGGTCCCGAGATCGCCGACCGCCGCAGGGTCGAACCGCAGCCCACGGAACGGGCTCAGCGTGAACGGACGGGGGAGGGCAACCACCTGCGCATCGTACGAGCCCCGGGGGCGGACGGACGTCTGCCCCCGATCCCACCCCGGCAGACAGGCGAGAACGTGCTCCAGACCAGCCAGGGCGCGCTGTTCGACGCCTACGACGTCGCCATGCTCGATCTCGACGGGGTGGTGTACGTAGGACGCGACGCCGTCCCGCGAGCGCCGGAGCACCTGGCCGCAGCACAGCGGGCCGGCATGACGCTCGCCTACGTGACCAACAACGCCTCCCGCCCGCCCGCAGCGGTCGCCGAGCACCTGCGGGAGCTCGGGCTGCCGGCGACCGACCAGGACGTGGTCACCTCCGCGCAGGCGGCGGCCCGGCTCCTGAGCGAACAGCTCCCACCGGGGTCGCCGGTGTTCCTCGTCGGCGGTCTCGGCCTCGAGGTCGCCCTGGCCGAGCGGGGGCTGCGTGCGGTCCAGAACCGTGACCAGCACCCGGTCGCCGTGGTGTCGGGTTTCGCCGGCGACCTGCGCTGGGCCACGGTCATCGCCGGAGCGATCCTGGTCCGCGAGGGGCTGCCCTGGGTCGCCTCCAACACCGACCTGACCGTGCCCACCCCCGACGGGCCCGGTCCCGGCAACGGCGCCCTCGTCGAGGTGGTGGCCCGGTTCGCCGACCGCGAGCCCGAGGTGGCCGGCAAGCCGGAGCCGCCGCTGTTCCAGGAGACCCTGCGCCGGGTCGGCGGCGAGCGGCCGCTCGTGGTCGGGGATCGGCTCGACACCGACATCGAGGGGGCGCGCCGGGTCGGCTACGACTCGCTGCTCGTCCTGACCGGGGTCACCGGTGCTGCCGAGCTCGTCGCGGCCGCACCGCAACAGCGGCCCAGCTTCGTGGGGGCGGACCTGTCCGCGCTGGGCCGTCGGCACCGGGCCCCGATCGTCGCCGAGGACGGGACGGTCACCGCCGGCCCGTGGCACGCGCGCGTCCAGCACGACGCGCTCGCGGTGAGTGACGCCCCGGGGGACGGCGACCCCGGTGCGGTCGGTGACCTCGACACCTGGTGGCAGGTGGTCGCGGTCGCCGGGTGGTCGCACCTGGACGCGACCGGCCGCGTGGCCGACGTCGCCGGGCTCCGAGTCCCGGGTAGCGTGGCGAGCGACGCCGCCCCCGCCTGAAGAGGAAGAGCCGTGACCGACTCCCCTGACGAGCAGCCGGACGACCCGCACCCGCTCGTGGCCGAGCTGGCCGCGGCGCTCGCCGAGCTCGACCGGCTCCCGGTCGCCGACCACGTCCCGGTCCTCGAGAGCGCCCACGAACGGCTCCGGGCAGCGCTGGCCGACGCGGGCGGCGGCGCTGAGGGACCGACGGGTGCCACCCCTCGTCCCGGTCGCTGACACCGGTCCCTGACACCGGTCGCTGACACCGCCCGCCCGGCCATCCGTCCATCGATGCCCCACGAACCCCGAGAGCGCCCATGCCCCGTCGCCTACGCCTGGACGCCGAGCTGGTCCGGCGAGGTCTGGCGCGCTCCCGCGACCACGCCCGCGACCTGGTCGAGGCCGGACGGGTGCGGGTCGGCGGCGCCACCGCGACGAAGGCCGCCACGGGGGTGACCACCGACGTCGCACTGCTGGTCGTGCCCGACCCCGGCGCTCCGGACTACGTCTCGCGGGGCGGCCACAAGCTCGCGGGGGCGCTGGCCGCCTTCGAGCCGGCGGGCCTGGCGGTGCCGGGCCGACGCTGCCTGGACGCGGGCGCGTCCACCGGAGGCTTCACGGACGTGCTGCTGCGGGCCGGCGCCGCCGAGGTGGTCGCCGTCGACGTGGGCTACGGCCAGCTGGCTTGGAGCCTGCGCAGCGATGAGCGCGTCCGCGTGCACGACCGGACGAACATACGCGACCTGACGGTGGAGCTGGTCGGGGGCGAGGTCGACCTGGTCGTCGGCGACCTCTCCTTCATCTCCCTCACCGTGGTGCTGGACGCCCTCGTCGCGGTGACGCGGGCCGAGGGCGACCTCGTGCTCATGGTCAAGCCGCAGTTCGAGGTGGGCAAGGACCGGGTCGGCAAGGGCGGTGTGGTGCGGGAGCCGCAGCTGCGAGCCGAGGCGGTGACGGCAGTCGCGACCGGGGCGGCCGACCGTGGCTGGGGGGCCCGCGCCGTGGTCGCCAGTCCGTTGCCGGGGCCCTCGGGCAACGTCGAGTACTTCCTCTGGCTGCGCCGCGGTCCGGCCGCCATCGGACGGGACGAGATCCACGCCGAGGTACGTCGCGCACCGGCAGCGGGGGACCCCGGTGAGAGGGTGGACCCGTGAGCCCGACCGAGACCGCCCCCGAGGACCGACGCGTCCTCGTCATCGCCCACACCGGGCGCGAGGCGGCGCGGGCCGTGGCAACCGAGTTCTGTCTGGGGCTTCACAAGGCGGGCATGTCGCTGCGGCTGATGTCGCAGGAGGCCGCGGAGCTCGACCTCGGCTTCGCCGAGGTCGAGGTGGTGGAGCCCCGAGCCGACGCCGCGGCCGGGTGCGAGGTGGTGCTGGTCATCGGCGGCGACGGCACCATCCTCCGGGCCTCGGAGCTGGCCCGCGAGTGCGGCACCCCGCTGCTGGGCGTGAACCTGGGCCACGTCGGCTTCCTCGCAGAGGCGGAGTCCGACGACGTCGACTTCACCGTCGAGGCCATCGTGCACCGCCGCTACACCGCCGAGGAGCGGCTGACCCTCGACGTCGCGGTCTACCGCGACATCGAGGAGGCCGGCGGATCCGGGGCGGGCAAGGAGCTGGTCTGGCGGACGTGGGCGCTCAACGAGGCGAGCGTGGAGAAGGCGGCCCGGGAGCGGATGATCGAGGTCGTCGTCGAGGTCGACGGGCGACCGCTGTCCCGGTGGGGCTGTGACGGCGTCGTGTGCGCCACGCCGACGGGGTCGACCGCCTACAACTTCAGCGCCGGCGGACCCATCGTCTGGCCGGGCGTGGAGGCGCTGCTGATGGTGCCGATCAGTGCGCACGCCCTGTTCGCCCGCCCCATGGTCGTCGCGCCGACCTCGGTCCTGGCCGTGGAGGTGCTGGCACGCACGGACGGGGCCGGGGTGCTGTGGTGCGACGGCCGGCGGTCGGTGGACCTGCCGCCCGGCGCCCGCATCGAGGTCCGCCGCGGCGCCACCCCGGTCCGCCTGGTCCGGCTGCACCAGGCCCCGTTCACGGACCGGCTGGTCGCCAAGTTCGACCTGCCTGTCGTCGGCTGGCGCGGAGCCGCGGAGCGGCGCCGCAGGTCCGCGCAAGGCCTCACCGGCGACCCGACGAGCGGCGGCGACCACGGGGCGGATCCCGATCGTGCTTGAGGAGCTGCGGATCGCCTCGCTCGGCGTGATCGATGAGTCCCTGCTGGAGCTGGGGCCGGGCCTGACCGTGCTGACCGGCGAGACCGGCGCGGGCAAGACCATGGTGGTGACCGCGCTCGGGCTGCTGCTCGGCGGCCGAGCCGACAGCGGCGCCGTGCGCACGGGGGCTCGTGCCGCCCGGGTGGAGGGCATGGTCAGGGTCGGTGCGACGACCGGGCCGGGGCTGGCGCAGGCGGTCGACGCCGTGGGCGGGGTCGTCGAGGACGGCCGGGTCGTGTTGGCCCGCCAGGTGTCGGCCGAGGGCCGCTCCCGCGCCTTCGCGGGCGGCGCGAGCATCCCGGTGGCCGCCCTCGCCCGGCTCGCCGACCCGCTGGTGGCGGTGCACGGCCAGTCCGACCAGCACCGGCTGCTCCACCCCGCGGCCCAGCGCGAGGCCCTGGACCGGTTCGCCGGCCGGCCGGTGTCGGAGCTGCGCGGACGCTGGTCGCGTGACCACGCCGCCCTGCGGGCCACCGAGACCGAGCTCGCCGAGGTGGTGCGAACGGCCCAGGAGCGGGCGCGCGAGGCCGAGCTGCTCCGCTTCGGGCTCGGCCGGGTCCATGCCGTGGCCCCGCAGCCGGGGGAGGACCGCCAGCTGGCGGCCGACGAGACCCGGCTCGGGTTCGCCGACACGCTGCGCGCCGCCGCCGAGCAGGCCCGGGAGTGCCTCTCGGCCGAGGACGGCGCGGACGCGCTCGGCGCGGTCGCGACCGCTCGCCGGCTCCTCGACGGGGTGCGCGAGCACGACGCCGAGGTCGCGGCGCTGGCGGACCGGCTCGCGGAGGTCAGCTACCTGCTCTCGGACCTCGCCGCGGACGTGTCGTCCTACGCGGCCGGGGTGGAGACCGACCCGGCGCGGCTGGCGGCGGTCTCCGAGCGCCGCGCGGCGCTGCGCGACCTGACCCGCACCTACGGCGAGAGCGTGACGGACGTGCTCGCCTGGGCGGAGGAGGCCACCGAGCGGCTCGACGACCTCGAGGGCACCGACGAACGCATCGCCGAGCTCACCGGCCGCAGCCACCGGTTGCGGGCCGAGCTCGCCAAGACCGGTCAGGCGCTGTCGGCGGCCCGCACGGCCGCGGGGGTGCGGCTGGGCCGGGTGGTCACCGGCGAGCTCGCGTCGCTGGCGATGCCGTACGCGCACGTCGCGGTGGCGGTCCGGCAGAGCGAGGTCGGCGCCGGGCCCGAGGGGCTGTCGGTCGGCGCACGGGTGCTGCGCCTGGGTCCGGCCGGGCTCGACGACGTCGAGCTGCTGCTGGCCGCCAACCCGGGCGCCGAGCCCAGGCCGTTGGCCAGGGGCGCCTCGGGGGGTGAGCTCTCCCGGGTGATGCTGGCCGTAGAGGTGGCCCTGGCGGCCACCGACCCCGTACCGACCTTCGTCTTCGACGAGGTCGACGCCGGCGTGGGCGGGAAGGCGGCGGTCGAGGTGGGGCGTCGACTGGCGATGCTGGCCCGGCACGCCCAGGTGCTGGTCGTCACGCACCTGCCGCAGGTCGCCGCGTTCGCCGACCGGCACGTCGTGGTGGTGAAGTCCAGCGACGGCACGGTCACCACCTCCGGCCTCACCACCCTCGACGACTCCGGCCGGGTCCGGGAGCTGTCCCGCATGCTGGCCGGGATGGAGGACTCCGAGACAGCGTTGGCGCATGCGGAGGAGCTGCTGGCCACCGCCCAGCAGGACCGCTCCCCGGCCGGGGGTCACTGAGTCGGCCATTCCTGTGCGTGTCGCGCGAGGAACTGACCCCTCACCCCTTGGGTCGTCCTCCCGCCGATGCCAGGCGCCGCGTGTCAGGATGAGGCGGTCATGAGATTCCCCCCCCGTCACGCTGCCGAGACCGGCCTGCCCGGAGTCGTCGGGACCGCCCGGGTGGACCGCCGTACCGGGGCGCTGGTCCGGCGGCTGCGACCGGGCGACGTCGCCGTCGTCGACCACCTCGACCTGGACCGCGGCACGGCGGAGGTCCTCGTCGAGTGCGGGGTCGCCGCGGTGGTCAACGCCGCGGAGTTCATCTCCGGCCGCTACCCGAACCTGGGTCCCGACCTGCTCGCCGGTGCGGGCGTGGTGATGGTGCAGGTGGGCCCCGAGGTGTTCTCCCGGGTGCGTGAGGGCAGCACGGTCCGCGTGCACGAGGGATCGGTCATCCTCGACGGCGAGGTGGTCGCCGAGGGACGACAGCTCGACGGCCCCCAGATCGTGGCGCTGATGGAGCAGGCCCGAGGCGGCCTCGCCTCCCAGCTGGCGAGCTTCACCCACAACACCACCGAGTTCCTGCGCCGCGAGCAGGAGCTGCTGCTGCACGGCGAGGGCATCCCGGCGATCCGGACCTCGCTGGCGGGACGGCCCGTGGTCGTGGTGGTCCGCGGCTACGACTACCGCGAGGACCTGCGGAACCTGAACCGGTTCATCCGCGAGCAGCGGCCGGTGCTGCTCGGCGTCGATGCCGGCGCCGACGCGCTGCTCGCGGCCGGGCACCGCCCTGACATCGTGGTGGTGGGCGAGGAGGGCCTGGGCCAGGCCGGGGACCGGCGCCGTGACGGCCCGGCGGACCAGCCCGACGACCGCTCCGACGAGCGAGGGTCGGTGGTATCGGACCGGGCGCTGCGCAGCGCCCGCGAGGTCGTGCTGCACGCGGACCGGTCCGGACGGGCGGTGGGCGCGGAACGGCTGCGCCGCCTCGGCGTGCGCCACGAGACGCTGGCCGCGTCCGGTACCAGCGAGGACGTCGCCCTGCTCCTCGCGGACGTGCGGGGCGCGAGCCTGCTCGTCGCCGTCGGCACCCACGCCACCCTCGACGAGTTCCTGGACCGTCAGCGCGCCGGGCTGGCCAGCACCTTCCTGACCCGGCTCAGGGTCGGACCCAAGCTCGTCGACGCCAAGGGCGTCCCCCAGCTGTACGCCGGTCGCGTGCGCACCTGGCACCTCGTGCTGGTCGTGCTGGCCGGGCTGCTGGCCCTGGCGGTGGCGATCGGTGCCACGCCCGTCGGCGGGCAGTGGTGGGACTCGCTGGGTTCGGTGCTGTCCGACGTCCCCGACCGGATACAGGGTCTGTTCTCGTGATCTCCTTCCGCTACCACATCGTCTCGATCGTCTCGGTCTTCCTCGCTCTCGCCGTCGGCGTCGCCCTGGGCGGTGGACCGCTGAAGGGCGAGGTGGACAACACGCTCGTCGAGCAGGTGCGTTCGGACCGCCAGGTCAAGGCCGACCTGCGCGTCCAGATCGCCGCGCTGCGCGGCGGCAACCAGTTCACCGACGACTTCGCCGCCACGGTCGCGCCCACCCTGCTGGGCGGCCGACTGCGGGGCCGGGTGGTGACCATGGTGGTGCTGCCGACGGCGCGGCAGGCCGAGGTTGCCGACCTCGCCCAGCTGGTCGTGCTCGCCGGCGCCCGGCTCGGCGGCACGCTCCGGGTCGGCACCGATCTCCTGGACTCCGGCCAGAAGCAGTTCGTCGAGGCGCTGGGCACCCGCCTGCAGAGCCGCGCCAAGGGGGTCGTCATCCCGGCCGACGCGGGGCCCTACGAGCGCATCGGCGCGCTCGTGGCCAGGGCGATCGGAGCCACCGCCCCCGGCGGCGCCGCCGTCGACCCGGCGGCCGAGAGCCTGCTGACCGGGCTCGGCACCGCCGACCTGCTCTCGCCGGAGGGGCGGCTGAGCCGGCGCGGTGACCTGGTGCTGTTCGTGGCCGGCCCCGGGCGAGGCGGCGCGGTCGAGCGCACCGGGACCAGCAGCATCATCACCTCGCTGGTGCAGGCGGTCGACGCGGGCACGGCCGGTGTGGTGCTGGCCGGGCCGCAGGCCTCCGCCCGCGAGGGCGGTCCGGTCAAGGCGGTGCGAGACGACGTCAGCGCCGGGCGGGTCGTCTCGACGGTCGACTCGCTGGGACGCACCGCCGGCCAGGTGGTGACCGTCATGGCGCTCGCCGGGCAGGCCGCCGGGCGCAGCGGGCACTACGGGTCCGTCGACGCCGCCGACGGTGCGATGCCGGGAGCCCGAGATGGCGAGTAGGCCGTGGCAGGGCTCGGGCTTCCGGCGGTGACCGGGTAGGCTAGAACCCCGTGGAAGGTCGTCGACCCCGACCGTTCGCATCGTCGCCCCTCTCGGGCGTGCGACGCGGCGGCGCCCGGGGGAGCCGGCCCCGCGCCGTACCCACCATCGGGACCGACCACGGGAGTGTCACTTGGCCGCTGGACAGCCGACCAAGCACGTCTTCGTCACCGGGGGCGTCGCCTCCTCCCTGGGCAAGGGGCTCACCGCCTCGAGCCTGGGCAGCCTGCTGAAGTCCCGCGGACTCCGGGTGACGATGCAGAAGCTCGACCCTTATCTGAACGTCGACCCGGGCACGATGAACCCGTTCCAGCACGGCGAGGTCTTCGTCACCGACGACGGCGCCGAGACCGACCTCGACATCGGGCACTACGAGCGGTTCCTGGACACCGACCTCGCCGGGATCGCCAACGTCACCACCGGTCAGGTCTACTCCGAGGTCATCGCGAAGGAACGCCGCGGTGACTACCTCGGGGACACGGTCCAGGTCATCCCGCACATCACCAACGAGATCAAGGACCGGATCCGTGCCATGGGCGGCTCCGACGTCGATGTGGTGATCACCGAAATCGGCGGCACCGTCGGGGACATCGAGTCGCTGCCGTTCCTGGAGGCGGCCCGCCAGGTCCGTCACGACGTGGGCCGCGACCACGTGTTCTTCCTCCACGTCTCTCTGGTGCCCTACATCGGGCCGTCGCGGGAGCTGAAGACCAAGCCCACGCAGCACTCGGTGGCCGCGCTGCGTTCCATCGGCCTGCAGCCCGACGCCATCGTGTGCCGCTCGGAGCGACCGATCCCGGACTCGATGAAGGCCAAGATCTCGCTGATGTGCGACGTCGACCGCGAGGCGGTGGTCAACGCCCCCGACGCCCCGTCGATCTACGACATCCCGAAGGTGCTCCACGCCGAGGGCCTGGACGCCTACGTGGTGCGCCGGCTCAACCTGCCGTTCCGGGACGTCGACTGGACCGAGTGGGACGACCTGCTGCGCCGGGTGCACCACCCGGCCGAGGACGTCACCGTCGCCCTGGTCGGCAAGTACGTCGACCTGCCCGACGCCTACCTGTCGGTGGCCGAGGCGCTGCGGGCAGGCGGTTTCGCCCACGAGGCCAAGGTCCACCTGACGTGGGTGCCCTCCGACGAGTGCCAGACCCGGGAGGGTGCCGCCCGGCATCTCGCCGAGGTGGACGCCGTCTGCGTCCCCGGCGGGTTCGGCATCCGCGGGATCGAGGGGAAGGTCGGCGCCCTCGAGTACGCCCGCACCCACGGCATCCCGACCCTGGGACTCTGCCTGGGGCTGCAGTGCATGGTCATCGAGTTCGCCCGCCACGTCGGTGGGGTCCCCGAGGCCGACTCCACCGAGTTCCACCCCGGCTGCGCCGAGCCGGTGATCGCCACGATGGCCGAGCAGGAGCAGTTCGTCGCCGGGCCCGGTGACCTCGGCGGCACCATGCGGCTGGGGTCCTACCCGGCGGAGCTGAAGTCGGGCAGCCTCATCCGCGAGGCCTACGGCGAGGACAAGGTCGAGGAGCGGCACCGCCACCGCTACGAGGTCAACAACGCCTACCGCGACCGGCTCGAGGCGGCCGGCCTCGTGTTCGCGGGGACGTCCCCGGACAACAGCCTCGTCGAGTTCGTCGAGCTGCCCCGCGAGGTCCACCCGTACTACGTCGCCACCCAGGCCCATCCCGAGCTGCGGTCGCGGCCCACGCGCCCGCACCCGCTGTTCTCCGGGCTGGTCCGTGCCGCCATCGACCGGCAGCGCGAGCTGCAGTTCCCCATCGACGAGGCGGCGCTGCGACGCCGTGCCGAGGGCACGGTGCCCGCCGAGGCGGCCGCCGGGCCCACGGTCGGAGCCTGAGCCGGTGATTACGGCGGACGACGGCACCCCCGGGAGCACCGACGGCGAGGCCGACGCCGCCGCGGCCGTGGCGGACCGGCCGGAGGCCTGGCCGGTCCACCAGGTGGAGCGGATCTGGCGGGGCGCGGCACCGTTCTCCGTGCGTCGCGACATCATCTCGGCGCCGGGCCGCCCCGACGAGCGGTTCGGTCGACTGGTGCTGGAGCACCCGGGCGCGGTCGTGGTGCTGGCCGTCGACGAGCAGGACCGTGCGCTGGTCCTCCAGCAGTACCGGCACCCGGCGCTGCTGCGCTTCATCGAGCTCCCCGCCGGCCTCCTCGACGAGCCCGACGAGGACCCGCTGGAGGCGGCCCGACGCGAGCTCCGGGAGGAGGGGCTGGTGCTCGCCGAGCAGTGGACGCACCTGTTCACGACGTACTCGTCCCCGGGGCTGTCCAGCGAGCGGATCGCCTACTACCTGGCGCGGGGGGTCAGCGCCGCCCCGGACCGCGGCGGCTTCGTGCTGGAGCACGAGGAGGCCGACATGACCCTCTCGTGGGTCCCGGTGGACGACCTCGTGGCGGGGGTCCGCGACGGCCGGGTCACCGACGGCCCGACCGCCCAGGCCGTGCTGGGCTACCGGATGTTCGGCGATACCCTGCCCGAGGGCCGTCCCGGCGAGCCGTCGCCGACGGGCTGAGACGACGAGGAGCTGGTCGATGCCAGATCAGCGTGCCGCGGGAGCCGCGGCAGCGCCCCAGCCGGCAGCGGGGCCGGCAGCGGGGCCGGCAGCAGGGCCGGCAGCGGGGCCGGCAGCAGGGCCGGCAGCAGGGCCGGCAGCGGGGCCGGCAGCAGGGCTGGTGCGGGCGATGCGGACCTACCTCGACCACTTGAGCGTGGAGCGGGGACTGGCGGCCAACACCCTGACCTCCTACCGCCGCGACCTGCGCCGCTACGTCGGCTGGCTGGCCGCCCAGGAGGTCGCTGACCTGAGGGAGGTGCGGGAGGCGACCGTGTCGGCCTTCCTGGTCTCCCTGCGCGAGGGCGACGCGGACCACCCACGGCTGAGCGCCGCCTCGGCCGGCCGCGCGGTCGTGGCGGTGCGCGGCTTCCACCGGTTCGCGCTGCGTGAAGGGATCAGTGCGGCCGACCCCTCCGCCGGCGTCCGGCCCCCCGCCCCGGCGCGGCGGCTGCCCAAGGCGCTGCCGCTGGCCGACGTGGAGCGCATCCTGGAGGCCGCCGGCGCGCCCGGCACCGCGCTCGCGCTGCGAGACCGGGCCTTGCTCGAGCTGCTCTACGGCACCGGTGCCCGGATCTCCGAGGCCGTCGGTCTCGACGTGGACGACCTCGACCTCGACCCCGAGACAGCCCCGGCCGGCTATCCCGGCCCTGGGCCGGGGGAGAGCGCCGTCGGCCCGGAGGCCACCGTGCTCCTGCGCGGCAAGGGTGGCAAGCAACGGATCGTCCCCGTGGGCTCGTTCGCGCGCCAGGCCGTCGCGGCCTACCTGGCCGTCGGCCGCCCCGAGGTGGCCGCACCCGGCCGCGGCGGGCCGGCGCTGTTCCTGAACGCCCGCGGCGGGCGACTGTCCCGGCAGAGCGCCTGGACCGTGCTCACCCGCGCGGCGGACCGGGCCGGGGTCACCGCGGAGGTGTCCCCGCACACCCTCCGGCACTCCTTCGCCACCCACCTCCTCGATGGCGGCGCCGACGTCAGGGTGGTCCAGGAGCTGCTCGGGCACGCATCGGTCACCACCACGCAGGTGTACACCCTCGTCACCGTGGACAGCCTGCGCGAGGTCTACGCCACCGCGCACCCGCGAGCGCTCGGCTGAGGCTCGGGCCCCGCGGCCGACTCGTGCCGGGTCCCGAGATCCTCCCCAGGGTTCTCCCCAGCGGGTAAGGCTCCTGTGTACGGCGCGCCTGCGCCGTCCACACGCCGTCCCCAGATTTACTGAGACGGTCAGGTCGACACCCCGGTCCGGTTGTCGGTCCCCGGCAGACCCCATAGAGTCGCCGCGCTGCGTGCGGCAAACCGATGTGTCGACATCTCCCGCAGCGTGGCCCGACGAGAGGCAGCGGCGTGAACGACGACGGCTCGAGATTCCACCCGCACGGCCAGGGCAGCAGCGCGTCCGAGATGCCGCCGCTGGTGACCGCGCCGGTGCGTCCCTCGCACACCGGCCCCGGGGCCGCCGCCGCCCAGGACGAGGTTCGTGCGCCGCTGCCGTTCCGCCGACCCGAGCGCGCCACCATGCCCGGCCTGTCGGACGCGCCGCACGGCAGCGCCGAGCCGGCACCGGTGCCGGCAGCCGCCCCGGACCCCGCCGAGCTGCATGCCGCGGACCCCCCGGCCCGGGAGTCGGCCGAGCTGGTGCTCGGCCCGACGGGACGGCCGATGCCCGAGATCCCCGAGCCGCGTTCGATCAGCATCCACGGCAACGCCCGGGTGATCTCGCTGTGCAACCAGAAGGGTGGGGTCGGCAAGACCACGACCACGATCAACCTGGGCGCCGCGCTTGCGGAGTACGGCCGCAAGGTGCTGCTGGTGGACTTCGACCCGCAGGGCTCGCTGTCGGTCGGTCTCGGCCTGAACCCGCACGACATGGAGCTGTCGATCTACAACCTGCTGATGCAGCGCGACGTCGCGATCGAGGACGTGATCGTGCCCAGCGGGGTGCCCGGGATGGACCTGCTGCCCTCCAACATCGACCTGTCCGCGGCCGAGGTGCAGCTGGTGCACGAGGTCGCCCGCGAGCAGACGCTGCAGCGCGTGCTGCAGGGCGCCATCGGTGACTACGACGTCATCCTCATCGACTGCCAGCCCTCGCTCGGCCTGCTGACCGTGAACGCGCTGACCGCCTCCGACGGCGTCATCGTGCCGCTGGAGTGCGAGTACTTCGCGCTGCGCGGGGTCGCGCTGCTGAAGACCACCATCGACAAGGTCACCGAGCGGCTGAACCCGGGGCTGCACATCGACGGGGTGCTGGGGACGATGTTCGACGGCCGCACTCTGCACGGTCGCGAGGTCATGGAACGGCTGGTGCAGGCATGGGGCGACTCGGTGTTCCACACCGTGATCCGGCGCACCGTGAAGTTCTCCGACTCGACCGTCGCGGGCGAGCCGATCACCACCTACGCCGAGACCTCCGCCGGGGCGGAGGCCTACCGGCAGCTGGCCAGGGAGGTGCTCGCGCGGTGCCCCGACGCGTGAGCGTCCCCGCCGCCGACGAGCTGTTCCGCCCCACGGTCGTCCCGGACGCGGACGCCGAGACCGACGCGTCCGCCCCGACGGCCGAGCCGGCCCTCCCGATGACGGTCGCACCGCTGACCGAGCCAGGCCCCGAGCCGGCAGCCGATCCACCAGCCGGTCTGCCTGGTCTGCCAGCGGCCGGCGGCCGGTCGAGCAGCGGCAGGGTCCGTCACGACCACAAGATGACGGTCTACGTCACCTCCGAGGAGCTGCTCGACCTGGACAGCGCTCGGTTGACGCTGCGCCGCGTCGGCATCGGCGTGGACCGGGGTCGGCTGGTCCGCGAGGCGGTGGCCATGGCGCTGGCCGACCTCGACACGCACGGCACCGACGGCGAGCTGGTGCGGCGGCTGGCCGACCGTCCGTCGGGTCGACCTCCGGCATGACCGTCACCCCCGCCCTCCCGACCACCCCGGGGGTCGTTGTCGCTGAGGCGGCCGGCGCCCCGTTCGCCGTACGCCTGGAGAACTTCGAGGGACCGTTCGACCTGCTGCTGAGCCTCATCGCCAAGCACAAGCTCGACGTCACGGAGGTTGCGCTCTCCCAGGTCACCGACGAGTTCATCGCGTTCATCAAGCAGGCGGGTCCGGTCTGGGACCTCGAGGAGACCTCGTCGTTCCTGCTGGTGGCGGCGACGCTGTTGGACCTGAAGGCGGCCCGGCTGCTGCCGCAGGGCGACGTCGAGGACGAGGAGGACCTGGCGCTGCTCGAGGCCCGGGACCTGCTGTTCGCGCGCCTCCTGCAGTACCGGGCGTTCAAGCAGGTGGCCTCGGTGCTGGAGGACCGGATCGGCCAGGAGCAGCACCGGTTCCCCCGCGCGGTAGGGCTGGAGGAGCGCTTCGCGCGGCTGCTGCCGGAGGTGCTCATCGGCATCGGGCTGGAGGAGTTCGCCGGCCTGGCGGCGCGGGCGATGACGCCGAAGCCGGTCGAGGAGCTGTCGCTGGCGCACATCCACGCCCCGACGGTCAGCGTGCGGGAGCAGGCGGCGGTCGTGGTGGCGCGGCTGCGACGCAGCGCCACCCTGACCTTCCGCGCGCTGTCGGCGGACGCTCCGGACACCCTGACCACGGTCGCCCGGTTCCTGGCGCTGCTGGAGCTGTTCCGCGAGGGCCTCGTCGGGTTCGACCAGGCGAGTCCGCTCGGCGAGCTCACGGTGCGCTGGACCGGCGGGGACACCGACGAGGTCGAGATCACCGACGAGTTCGACGGAGCGCCCGCACCCGGCGGGGAGCCCGGGGCGGACGCCGTCGCGGACGCCGAGCAGGAGGCGGGCCAGCCGTGACCGAGACGCACCTGCACCCGGACGCCCCGGCGGAGGCTGCCACGGACGCGATCGTGTCGGCCGAGCTGCGTCCGGCCCTGGAGGCGGTGCTGATGGTGGCCGACCAGCCGCTGGACCACCTGACCCTGGCCTCCGCGGTCGGCCACCCGCCCGACCGGGTGACGCAGGCCCTGGCGGCGCTGGCCGGGGAGTACGCCGACCAGGGCCGGGGCTTCGACCTGCGCCAGGTCGCGGGTGGCTGGCGGTTCTACACACGCGCTGAGTACGCGGCGGTGGTCGAGCGGTTCGTGCTCGAGGGGCAGCAGGCGCGGCTGACCCAAGCTGCCCTGGAGACACTCGCGGTGATCGCCTACCTCCAGCCCGTCAGCCGCGCCCGAGTCTCCGCGGTCCGGGGCGTCAACGTCGACGGGGTGGTCCGCACGCTGCTCGGCCGCGGACTGGTGGAGGAGGCGGGACAGGACGCCGAGTCGACGGCCGTGCTGTACCGCACCACCGGCTACTTCCTCGAGCGGATCGGGATCGACTCGCTCCAGGACCTACCCGACCTGGCGCCGCTGCTGCCTGGGCTGGCTGACCTGGACGACCCCGACGAGCCCCGGCAGGTCGAGCGCGTCGGCACCGGGCCCGGGATCGCTGCCGACCCGGTCGGGGTGACCCCGCAGCCCGAGCGGACGGGGGAAGCCGAGCCGGTCCCGGCCCCGGTCCCCGAGCCAGAGGCCCCGTGAGCGCCGGGACCGGTAGGCTGCACGACTCCCTGGACGACGACGGCCTGATCAGGCTCCAGAAGCTGCTGGCGCAGTCCGGGGTGGCCAGCCGTCGCAAGTGCGAGCAGCTGATGCTCGCCGGCCTTGTCGAGGTCGACGGCGAGGTGGTGACCCGGTTGGGCACCAAGGTCGACCCGCGCAGCGCGGTGGTCCGGGTCGAGGGTCGACGGCTTCCCCCGATGAGCGCGAACGTCTACCTGGTGCTGAACAAGCCCCGTGGTGTCGTCTCGACCATGTCGGACCCCGAGGGCCGCCTGACCCTGGGCGACCTCGTCGCGGACCGACCGGAGCGACTGTTCCACGTCGGGCGGCTCGACACCGACACCGACGGCCTGATCCTGCTCACCAACGACGGCGACTTCGCCCAGCGGGTCGCCCATCCCTCCTACGAGCTCGACAAGACCTACGTCGCGGAGGTCGAGGGGCTCGTGACGAAGGCGACCGTGCGCCGGCTCCGGGCGGGAGTCACCCTCGACGACGGCCCCGTCGAGGTGGGCGGCTGCCGGGTGGTCTCGACCCAGCAGCAGCAGCAGCGCTCCATCGTCGAGCTGGTGATCCACGAGGGACGCAACCGCATCGTCCGTCGGCTGCTGGCCGAGGTCGGCCACCCGGTGCGACGGCTCACCAGGACCGCCATCGGTCCGGTGCTGCTGCGCGGTCTGCGCAGCGGCGAGCTGCGGGACCTGACCGGGGACGAGCTCGGCGTCCTGCTGGACGCGGCGCGGCTGTGAGCCGTCGGCTGGCTAGGGTGTCCGCGTGGCAGACCGGGCAGCCGTCGGCGTGAGCGACCCGGTCCTCGTGGTCGGGGCGGGCCTGCTGGGCACCTCGATCGGCATGGCGCTGAGCCGAGCCGGGGTCACGGTCCACCTCCACGACCTGGTCGCCGAGCATGTCCGGACGGCAACCGCTCTGGGCGCCGGGCGGCCGCTGCCGGCCCCGCCTTCCGGGCGCCTGGACGTGGGGGCCGTGGAGCCGGCGCTGGTGGTGGTGGCGGTCCCGCCGGACCATCTCGGCGCCAGCATCGCCGAGGCGCTGCTCGGCACCGGCGCCGTCGTCACCGACGTGGGCAGCGTGAAGGCGGCGCCGCTCGACCAGGTCCGGTCGCTGGTGGGGGAGCAGGCGCTGAGCCGCTATGTCGGGTCGCACCCGATGGCGGGCTCGGAGCGGTCGGGCCCGCTGGCCGCGTCGGCGGCACTGTTCGACGGTCGTCCCTGGGCTGTCGTGCCGCACGCCGGCGCCGACCCGGGCGCGATCGAGGCGGTCACCGCCCTGGCCCGGGCCTGCGGGGCGACCCCGGTGCGGTTCACCCCTGAGGACCACGACCGCGCGGTCGCCCGGACCTCGCACCTGCCGCACCTGCTCGCCGCGCTGGTGGCGGGCCGGCTCGCCGACGCCCCGGTCGAGCACCTGGCGCTCTCGGGCCAGGGCGTGCGCGACGTGACCCGGATCGCGGCGGGCGACCCGGGGCTGTGGCAGCAGATCGTGGCGGCGAACACCACCGCGCTCGCCGAGCTGCTGGTCGACGTTCGCGACGACCTGGACCGGCTGCTGGCCGCCCTCGCCGTCGGTGACCGGACGGCGGTGGCGGGCCTGCTGGACCGGGGGGTCGCCGGGCAGTCCGTCATCCCGGCCAAGCACGGGGGTGCGCCGCGCCCGGAGGTGGGCGTGTTCGTCGTCGTCCCCGACACCCCCGGCGAGCTCGCCCGGCTGTTCGCGCACACCGGAGAGATCGGGGTCAACATCGAGGACCTGCGGATCGACCACGACCCGGTCCGGGAGTACGGGCTCGTCGAGCTCACGGTCGCGGCGGCCTCCGCGGACCACCTGCTCGGATCGCTCGAGGCCAGAGGATGGACGACTCACCGGTAGGCTTGCCTGTCGGGGCGGAGCCGGACCGGCTCCACCCGACGAGCGAGAGGTGGGACAAGGCGTGGGTGTGGTCGTGGCCATGGACGGCCCGTCAGGGTCGGGGAAGTCGAGCACGTCTCGTGGTGTGGCCTCACGGCTGGGCCTGAGGTACCTCGACACCGGAGCGATGTTCCGGGCGATGACCTGGTGGATGCTGGAGAACGGCGTCGATGTCGCGGACGCCGACGCGGTGGCCTCCTACGCGGACCAGCCGCTGCTGATCTCCGGCACCGACCCGAACGCTCCGACCATCTCCGTCGACGGCACCGACGTCGCCGTCCCGATCCGGGGACCGGAGGTGACCGCTGCGGTCAGCGCGGTCAGTGCCGTGCCCCGCATCCGGGAGCGGCTGCTGCGCGAGCAGCGCGACATCATCGGTGACGGGGACATCGTGGTCGAGGGCCGTGACATCGGCACGGTGGTCGCCCCCCGGGCGGCCGTCAAGGTGTACCTCACCGCCGACCCCGGCGCCCGGGCCGCGCGGCGCAGCGCCGAGCAGGACGGCATGGACCTGGCGGCCACCGAGCAGGACCTGGCCCGTCGCGACCGCTACGACTCGGGCCGCGCCACCGCCCCGCTGACCATGGCCGACGACGCCCACCACGTCGACACCACGCCATACACCCTCGAGCAGGTCGTCGACCGCGTCGTGGCCCTCGTCGCGCAGGTCCGGGAGGACGCGTGAGCACCGAACCCACCCCGGCCGCCGCCGGCAGTGGCGACGAGGACGTCGTCGCGTCCGGACCGGTGCCGGTGCTGGCCGTCGTCGGTCGCCCCAACGTCGGCAAGTCGACGCTGGTGAACCGGATGATCGGGCGCCGCGAAGCCGTCGTCCAGGACGTCCCGGGGGTGACCCGGGACCGGGTCTCCTACGACGCCACCTGGAACGGGCGGGCCTTCACCGTCGTCGACACCGGCGGCTGGGACCCCGACGCCCGTGGTCTGTTCGAGCGGATCGCCGCACAGGCCGAGGTCGCGGTGACCGTCGCCGACGCGGTGCTGTTCGTGGTCGACGCCACGGTCGGCATCACCGACGCCGACGAGGCGGTCGTGAAGATCCTGCGACGTGCCGGCAAGCCGGTCGTGCTGGCCGCGAACAAGGTCGACGACCAGCGCGCCGAGGCGGAGGCCCACGGGCTGTGGAACCTCGGACTCGGCGAGCCGTTCCCGGTCTCCGCGCTGCACGGCCGCGGCTCGGGCGACATGCTCGACGCCATCCTGGCGGCACTGCCCGCCCCGCCGCCGGAGTCGTACGCCGAGGTGGGCGGTCCCCGCCGGGTCGCGATCGTCGGGCGGCCCAACGTCGGGAAGTCCTCGCTGCTCAACAAGCTCGCGAAGCAGGAGCGCTCGGTCGTCGACGACGTCGCGGGCACCACCGTCGACCCCGTCGACGAGCTGGTCGAGCTCGGTGGGCGTACCTGGCGCTTCATCGACACCGCCGGCGTCCGCAAGCGGGTCAAGGAGGCCTCGGGGCACGAGTACTACGCCAGCCTGCGCACCACCGGCGCCATCGAGCGGGCGGAGGTCTGCGTGGTCGTCGTCGACGGGTCCAACCCGGTCTCCGAGCAGGACACCCGGATCATCACCGCCGTGGCCGAGGCCGGCCGGGCGCTGGTGATCGCGTTCAACAAGTGGGACCTGGTCGACGAGGAGCGCCGCTACTACCTCGACCGCGAGATCGAGCGCGACCTGGTCCGGGTGCAGTGGGCTCCCAGGGTCAACATCACCGCCCGCACCGGGTGGCACATCGACAAGCTGGTGCCCGCCCTCGACGCGGCGCTGACAGGCTGGTCGACGCGGGTCCCGACCGGCGCCCTCAACTCGTTCCTGGGCCGGCTGGTCGCCGAGCACCCGCACCCGGTCCGGGGCGGGCGGCAGCCGAAGATCCTGTTCGGCACCCAGGCCTCGACCGAGCCGCCGACGTTCGTGCTGTTCACCAGCGCCGAGCTGGAGGCGTCCTACCTGCGCTACGTCGAGCGGCGGCTGCGTGAGGAGTTCGGCTTCGTCGGCAGTCCTGTGCACGTCCAGCAGCGCCCCCGGAAGAAGCGGGAGCGCCGCTGACGTCCAGCTGTGCCGCTACTCGACGGCGCCCTCCGTCAGCCGGACGGTCGCGGTGTGCGACCTGCCGGCCGTGTCGGACCAGGTGAGGCTGACCCGGTCACCGGGGGAGTGGGCCGCGATCGCCCGGCGCAGGGCGGTCGTGCCGGTGACCCGATGGGACCGCGCGCAGCGTCGGGTCCCAGTCCCGGTGGTCCCGACCACCGTGATCGTGTCCCCGGCCTCGAGGCCCACCGCTGCGGTCGGTGTCCCGTCGTACACGCCGAGGACGGTGGTGCCCTACCCGGCGAGACCGACGCCCAGGAACGCCGGTCGGGCGTAGTCGTCGTCGCCGGTGACCCCGTTATGTAGGTCCTCTACGATCCGCAGCACGGTGGCGACCGGGAAGGCGTAGCCGTCGATCCCGCTGGGACCGGTGGACGCGGCCGTGGTCGTGGCGACGACCTCGCCCTCGTCGTCGTACGTCGCACCGCCGGAGTTGCCGGGGACCACGTCAGAGCCGATCTGCATCAGCCCGGTGAGCCGGTCCCCAGCCGCGGCGCCCCCGCTGCGGGTGGTGATGAAGTGCCTCAGCGCGGTCATGGTCCCGGTCGAGGCGCTGAAGGTGTCCTCGTCGCCGCCGGCGTCCCCGACCGCGGTGACCGCGTCCCCGAGGGAGACGCCGTCGTCGTCGGTGCGCCCGGTGCTCAGGCCCGCAGCACCGGAGAGCCGGAGCAGCACGACGTCGGCCGAGGCGTCGGTCCCCACCACCCGGGCTGACTGGGTCCGGCCGGTGCTCATCACGGTGACCTCGACGGCGATGGCGCCCTCGACGACGTGGGGGTTGGTGACCACCTCGCCGTCGGAGGACAAGACCATGCCGGTGCCGGCCGCCTGCGAGCCGGCATACGCCATCATCGTCTCGATGCGCACCAGGCCCCGCAGCTGCGTCGCCGTGCCAGCGGACGTCGCGTCCGCGGTCGCACCGGAGCCCCTCGGGGCGTCGGGGGCGGTGGCGCTGCCAGAGCCTGGACCGGTGCCCGTCGAGCCGCTGCCGTCCGGTGCACCGGGTGGCACCGCGGACCAGTCGACCGGGTCCGCGGGCGCGCTCGTGGTGCTGGTGGTGGCGCCGCCACCGACCACCCGCCCCGCGACGTAGCCGGCGCCGACCCCGCTGGCACCAGCGAGCCGGTGGGGTCGTCCGAGGGGCCCGAGTGCTATGGATCGACGGTCATGGCACCAGGTAACGTCACCTTCCCTAGAGAACCTGTGTGCTCACTCGCCGTGCGCTGGGCGCTGTTCGAGAAGCTCCTGAGGGCCGTTAGCGACCACGGCAGAGCCGGGTGCGGACCTGTGGATCGGCTGCGGTAGGGTTCTGGCGCCCGTGGTCGCGCAGCGGCTGACGGGTTTCGGGCTGTGGCGCAGCTTGGTAGCGCACTTGACTGGGGGTCAAGGGGTCGCAGGTTCAAATCCTGTCAGCCCGACCGACGAACCGGCTCTGACCTGCGGAAACGCAGGTAAGAGCCGGTTCTGGTTTTGGCGCGGAACGGCAGAATGCTCGCTTACTGGTCGTAGACCAACTCGGCGACGTACGGATCTGAGGGGTTCGTCGCTCTCAGCGAGCCGCTCGAGGAGCTCGGAGCGGTCGGCCGAAACCGGCGGCTCGGCGATGTAGTGGTCCCAGGTGAGCTGGCTCGCGAGCAATGATCAGAACCTGTGGATGGCTCTCGGCGAGGTGACGTAGAAGAGGCGTACCTCCCGAGCAAGATCGAAGCCCATGCTCAAGTTCGGATCGTGGTCGGCGTTGGCGCGCCGGCTCGGGAAGGTACGCCCATGCTCAAGGTAGTCCACGAGGAGAACCAGTCCCAGCAGCATGCCCTGGCGGGCGTCGGTGGGTCGTTGCTCGACGTGCTGGCCCGTGACGGCGCACGGCAGATGCTCGCGGCGGCGCTGCTGGCCGAGGTCGCCGCCTACGTCGAGGCCAACGCGGGTGAGGTCGACGAGAACGGACACCGGCTGGTGGTCCGCAACGGCTTCCACGACCCGCGGGAGGTCGCTACTGCGGCCGGGGCGGTGCCGGTGCGTGCGCCGCGAGTCAACGACAAACGCATCGACGAGGCCACCGGCGAGCGGAAGCGGTTCTCCTCGGCGATCCTGCCCGCATGGGCGAGGAAGTCCCCAGGCGTGGCCGAGGTGCTCCCGCTGCTCTACCTGCACGGCCTGTCCTCCGGGGACTTCGTGCCCGCGCTGGAGCAGTTCCTCGGCTCGACCGCGGGCCTGTCCGCGGCGACCGTCACCCGCCTCACCGCGCAGTGGCAAGACGACGCCAAGGCGTTCGGCAACCGGTCGCTAGCCGAGACCGACTACGTCTACCTGTGGGTCGACGGCATCCACGCCGCGGTCATCGGCACCGGTGTCCTGGCCGAACCGGCGCTCGATCTCGAGCTCGGACTGCCCGACGAGGGAAACCTCACCTCGGACACCACCCAGCGCAAGGCCTACGACCTGCTCGCCGACGGTTTCGGCCCCGGCTTCAACGGTCCGCTCACGATCGTGGTCGACGGTGAGGCGGCCAGCGACGTCCAGGGCGCAGCCAACGGTGCCGCCGAGGCCATCTCCGCCCTGGACGACGTGGCGGCGGTCACCCCGGCCGTGCTCAACCCCGCCGGTGACACCGCCATCGTCACGGTCTTCCCCGAGAGCGGGCCGGGTGCGCGACATCCAGCTGGCGGTCGTACTTCGAAGCGAGACCGAGGCCCCGCCCGGCACCCTGCAGCTGCTGGACCGACTGCAGATCTGGCGTGTCGCTGACGACCGGCTGGGCGACGTCTCGACGGCCGCCGCCCAGGCTCGCCTCGGCGAGGACGGCTGGCAGCCTCGGGGCGAGCGAAGCGGCACCGCATCGATCACCTCCGGCTGAGCAGCACCGCTGTCGCCGGCGTCCCTCCTGTGTTCGGCGAGTCCGCCCTCGGCGGGCGCCCGGCCAGCACGTACCACCGGGAGGGGCCGGCCTCAGCGGGGGTCGCACGGATCGAGGCCTAGTGGAGCTCCCGTTGCCGGCACCTCGCTCGCCGTGCTCGCTCCGCACGAGCCCGGACCCTTCACCACACCGCCGACACGACGGCATGATCCCCGCATCCACCGTGTCCGGAGAACGGTCATGCTCTCGTGACGCCGGGATGTGCTTACATCAGACCGGGGACGCTTTCGACCAGCCGGCCTGACGAGGACCCCACTTCGTCCGATGGCCAGGACCACCGTTCCAGCGACAGGAATGAGCGCTAGATGCTGTCTGAACTGAAGGCCTGGGGCGACCGACTGCGTAGCAGCCTCTTCTTCATCCCTATGCTCTGCGTGATCGGCGGCGTCCTTCTCGGGGAAGCGATGCTGGTCGTCGACGCCCTCGTCACCGGCATCGACCCGCGCCTGACCGCCACCGTCGACAGTGCCCGGACGGTGCTGACCACGGTGGCCGGCGCGACCCTGACCTTCGCCGGGATCGCGTTCTCCGTCAGCCTGCTGCTCATCTCGCTCGCGTCGAGCCAATACTCCCCCCGCGTCGTCCACGGCATGTTCCGGGACCCGTTCAACAAGCGAGTGATGGGTCTGGTCATCGGGACCTTCACCTACTGCCTGGTCGTGCTGCGGGCGGTTCGGGGGGCGCTGGAGGATGCGGGCGACGCGATAGTCCCAAGCGTGTCCATCCTGCTCGCGGTCGTCCTCGGAATCGTCTCGATCCTGTCGATCGTCGCCTTCATCAACCATGGGGCTCACTCCATGGACGTCTCGAAGATCCTCCGCCGCGTCACCGATGAAGTGCTCACCCAGGCGAGGTCGGCTTGGCCCGATCCGGAGCCGGAAGCTCCTCCCGGTGCCGAGCGAACAGAAACCCCGCTTCTGCCCGAGGGGGCCGGGGCGGTGCGCTTCTCCACCTATGGCTGGGTGGAGAACGTGGACTACGAAGCACTCCTGGCGTCTTTGCCGCCCGGAGCGACGGTGCGGTTGGAGACCTTCGCAGGTCAGTACGCGATCCAGAACACGCCGATCTGCTACGTCTTTCCGGCACCCGGGGACATGGCGGACCTCGCTGACGCGGTCCAGGCGACCGTGACGGTGGGGGAGACTCGGACGCTGCAGCAGGACATGGCCTACGGCGTGCGCCAGCTCTCGGACGTGGCGCTGAAGGCCATGTCGCCTGGCATCAATGACCCCACCACGGCGCACGACGCGATCTCCCACCTCGGCACGGTCTTGGCCGATCTGCTGCGTCGTCAGCCGCCGGCCCGCCGGTTGTCCGGCCGAGAGGGCCTGGTGCTCCTGGTCCCGCACGCCACGACGTACGAGCAGCTCGTCGGGATCGCGTTCGACGAGGTGCGAATCGCATCGGCAGAACAGCCGACCGTGCTGATCTATCTGCTCGACGTGCTGCACCACCTCGAGCAGTCGCTGGCCGGGTTGCATCGCCCCACTGCCGTGCTGGCACTCCGTGCACAGGCCGAGCTCATCCGGGAGATGAACGAGGAGGCCGACGTGCCGGAGCCGGACCGTGAGCGGGTCCGAGCCGCCTACGCGCGGCGCTACCGAGCTGTGCCCGAGAGATGACAGTCGGGCCGGTTGCACTGCGCATCAGGTCCACCTCGACGCCCGAGATGATGCCTGAGGTTGTGGGTAAGCGGGGCTGCAACGACGAGGGCCTGCCGCTGCGAAGCGGTCTCGGCGTCGGGCCCGCCCGACCGGAGCGTCGCCATGCGATGCTCGGCATCCTCGAGCCGCCTGGCCCATCTGCACCGTTTCCCCACCGGGCGGAGTACGTCGACGTCGGAACGAACGTCTGCGCGAGTGCTCCTGTTGTCAGGTCGTACCAGCCCTGACTCGTGAGCCAGGACGATCGCCTGGACCCTGTCGCGAAGGCCCAGCTTGGCGAGAATGCGACTCTCATGGGTCCGTACGGTCGCCTCGCCCACGTAGAGCTCGGTGGCGATCTCGGCGTTCGACAGACCGCGGGCCATACTGCGGAAGACGTCGAGCTCTCGCTCGGTCAGCGTCGCCAGAGCCGGGGGTCGAGATCGACCGACCGGCGGTCGGCGTACGTAGGAGGCCACGAGGCGACGGGTGACCGCAGGCGAGAAGAGCATGTCTCCGCCGTGGACAGCTCGGACAGCGGCCGCCAGGTCTCCAGGTGAGGCGGTCTTGAGGAGGAAGCCGCTGGCGCCCGCACGTAACGCCTCGTACACGTACTCGTCGAGGTCGAACGTGGTCAACATCAGCACCTTGATGTGAGGGCTCGCAGCCATCAGGCGGTGGACGCTCTCGATGCCGTCGCACTTCGGCATCTCCACATCCATGAGCACCACGTCCGCCGCCTGATCGATGGCCTGTTCTCCTGCGGCCTTGCCGTCGCTGGCCTCGCCGACCACGTCGAGATCGGTCTCAGCCTCGAGGATGGCGCGGAGCCCGGAGCGGACCAGGTCCTGATCGTCGGCGATGACGATGCGGATCATCGGGTCGTCTCGTCGTCGACGGGGTCTGCATCCGGCAGCCTCACTCGGAGGGCGAACCCGTCCCCGGCGCACGGACCCGCCTCGAGCGTGCCACCGTGGCCATGTACACGCTCGCGCGGCCCCATCAGTCCGAAGCCACAGCCGGAGCCGAGCGGCGTTCGTCGGCCGCGGCCATTGACGACGTGGACGGCACCCCGGTCGACCGTGACACTGACCCGGCTTCCGGGCGCGTGGCGCGCGGCGTTGGTCAAGGCTTCCTGGACTGTGCGGTAGACAGTCTGGCCGACCGGTCCGGACGGCAGGTCCCTGAGATGGGCTTCGATGTCGAGTCCACCGGCGCGCATCCGGTCGACGAGGGCCGTCAGGGATCGGTCTGACTCATGCCCGCGCTGGTGCACGGCTAGGGCGTCGAGCAGCGCCTCGACCTCCGACTCCGCCTGCGTGCCCACGGCCTCCACGACATGGAGGGTCCGCCGTGCCCGGTCGGGATCGATATCGCGCTGCGCGTTTGCGGCGCTCGCGTGCAGCACCATCACCCCGATGGCGTGGCTCGTCACGTCGTGGAGCTCGCGGGAGATGCGCAGCCGTTCCTCGACCACCGCCTTGCTGCTCGCCTCCTCACGCCGGGTCAGTAGCGTCAGGGTCTCGGCCCAGCATGCTCGAACTCCCGGTCCCGGACACTCCATGCTCGCCCCCAGACAAGCGGAACGGTGACGAAGAGCGCAGCGGAGAGCAGGTTCTCCGGTCCGGCACGCTGCACCAGTGACAGCACGAGCCTGCAATAAGCAGTGAACAGCAGCCAGGTGACGCGGGCTCTGTGCGCGCCGACCGACCAACCAAGAAGGCCCTACACCAGCGCCGCTCCGAGCCCCGGCAACACCTCCGCCCCCACCCCTTGCACCCCGATGGCGACAAGCACTGCCACGGTCAGGTTGGTGCGGCGCACCGCGAGCGCACCAGGCAGGATCGCCGCGACAACCACCGCGACACAGTCCGGCTCGACTCCAGGGAGCAGGTCGACCTCGGCCACGGTGACCGCGCACGCAGCGAGCGCGGTCAGCACGTCGACCATCCAGGACCGGCGTTGCGGTGACGGTGACGGCACAGGTCGCGTGTCCGGCTCCCGTCGCAGTAGCCCGATCAGCCGACGAAGGTCAGCCACCGCGCTGTCAGCTCGTTCGGTGAACGCGGCCAACAGAGCCGGATCGAGCGACGGCCTGGCGGCTGCGGCCGTCCGACGCATCTCGGTCACGGCCTCGCGCACCACGCCCACACTCTCCCCGGCGAGGCGGGTCCGCTCGTCGGAGATCACCCGAGTGACGACGCGTCCTGGTCCTCGACCTACAGCTTCGCCTGCTCGTGGCCGGCGATGCGGCCGGCTTCGGCCCGTCCCTGGATCAGCATCCCGGAAAGCCACGTGCCACCGAGGAGCAGCAAACCGAAGATCGCATTCGGCACGGTCGGGTCGTCCACGGTCAACACCGCGACCAAGCCCGCGATGACCGCGAGCCCGGGCCACGCCGGTGCGGTGCGGCCCAGCAGGTAGGAGGCCACCAGGGTGGGCATCAGGAACGCCCCGTTGGTCACGTGCACATCCAGGACCGGGTACACCGCGAGCACCGCCACCAAACCGAAACCGGCACGCACCGGCCACCGGACCAGCCCCATCACGCCCACCATCGTCAGGGCAGGGATGACGTACCGGGCGGGAACCAGCTCACGAGCCCACCACCCCGTCCACGCCGCGCAGCCGACCCCGATCAGCAGGGCACGAGACCGGGTCACAGCACCGAACATACGACGCTTCGAGGACGGCGGCATCCGCTTCCAGGACGACATCGGGTCAGCCGCCATACGACCTCACTGGGTGCGCCGCAACCGATGCGCACCGGGCCGGTCCAGGGCAACGTGCTCAGAGACCACCCGTCGTCGAAAGGCATCCGATGTGGCGATCCTCGACGCGATCCACGTAGGCGTCACCGGTGGCACCACCATCCTTGGCCCCGAGTCCGGTACGTCGCTGCTGATCCTCGGTGCCGTCCTCCTCCATGCCGCGGCGTACGTTGCCCTGGCGGTCCTGCTGCAGGTTCGCCGTGACGGGATCGACGCCGGCAGCAGAGCCCGGCACCTGTCGCGGGTCTGCTTGGAGGTGTCGTACCTGTCGATGGCCGTGTTCTTCGGACCGGTCGTCGTGGGCGTCTGGGTGACCGGCGCCGATCCTGCCGACATACCGGGCCTGCTGAACATCCCGGCGGCGCTCGGGTTCGTCGGGCTGTTCGTCTTCACCGTCGTCCTCGGCATCGCCCTGCTCAGGGTGCCCGGGATGCGGCTACCCGTCGTCGTCCTCACCGGGGTGCTTGCCGGTATCGGCTTCACCATGCTGCTCGCCGCTCTGCACTCCGACTACGCCCACCCGGCCTACCCCGAGGCCTTCGCCTACATCGGCACGGCGCTCGCGGGTGTCCGGTCGGCGCCCCGGGGCGGCCACGACCGCCCGGGGCAGCCGTCCGCCCATCGGCGTCATGACGCCCGGACCTCGGCAGCTGCGCCAGGTCAGCGCGCGGGCTGAACGCGTGCGCGCTGCGGCGCAGGGGACGGCGGCAGCCAGCCCGCTTCCTTCCCACCTGCTCACTCTCGGGCATCTGTCGAGCCGGGGTCCCGTCGCCTCGTCTGCCAGCCCTTCCTCGCGGCCCGGCTGCGCTGGCGACGTCGCCGCTCTGCCTCGAGCTGCGCTCGCTCGCCCTGTCGGCGAAGGCGTCGCTCCGCGTTGTCGGCCTTCCGTTGCTCGGCGGCCACGACGGAAGGGGACCTGACCGGCCAGACGTAGGCCACCCCATCGGGAACGTCCGGGAACCTGGTCGAGTAGTACGCGCGATCCTTGCGAACGAGCGCGGACTGGTGACTGCGGTGCACCGCGGCGTCGCCGAGCCAGGGCGGCAGCGCGTCGTCGGCAGCGAGCTCGGTCTGGGTGCGCACCGTGTCGATGCCGACGGCGCGTAGGTCGGTGGCAATCGTGAGCGCGCAGGTGTCGCCGAAGCCGAGCTCGGTCCAGGCCTCGCAGCACGCGAACCCGTACCGACCGAGCGCCTCCTCGAATCCCTGCCACATGAGGACGGCGGGGTGGTGCTTCCACCCGTAGTCGGGCCTGGTCAGCGCACGTACGATCTGGATGGTCTCCACGCGCTGCTTGCCGAGCCGCTTGGGATCCAGGGCACGAGCCGAGCGCCCGAAGTCGGCATAGGGGAGGAAGGTCTGCACCGCCTGAGTGTGCCCGCGAAGCGACAATCAATCCGTCGATGCCGAGGATGCGCTGACCCTCAGGAGTCCGGCAGGACGTCCTTCACCGCGTCGACCACCTTGGCCAGCGCGGGGCGGTCGTCGCCGCCGCTGGCCCAGGCCGGGTCCTGCGGCAAGGGACCCATCGGGTCTGCGTTCCTGGGCGCGGTTGCGCGCTGCGCGAGCGAGCGACGGAAGGCCTCGTCCAGTCCCACGAGGCGGTGTCCCTCGGGTAGCAGCGCCTTCTGGAAGTCGTCGTCCGCGACGACCATGTCGTGGTGGAGACTCTCCACCAATGTCTCGACCGTTGCCCGGGGCACGTCGGTGAGGCTGCCAACCAGGGTGCCGACGAGCGCCGTCGGCACCAGCGGCACGTTGACCTGCGGTCGCTCGAGACCCGCGTGCGCCGTGAAGGCTTCGAGCAGCGCCCCGTAGCGGAGCTGGTCCGGTCCGCCCACGTCGAAGTGGCGGGAGGGGCCGGCGTACTCGAGCGCACCGACCAGCGCCTCGAGCACGTCGACGATGGCGATCGGCTGCACCATGGAGTCCATCCACGACGGCACGGTGTGCACCGGCATCCGTTCACTCACCTGGCGGATGATCTCGAACGAGGTGGACCCGCTGCCCAGGAGCACCGCTGCGCGCAGCACCACCACGGTCGCGGGTACGTCGCTGAGGATCCGCTCGGCCTCACGTCTGGACTTGATGTGCTCGGAGAGCTCGGACTCCGCCACGTCCGGCACGAGCCCGGAGAGGTAGACGACACGGCCGACGTCGTGGGCACGCACGCCGTCCGCGAGGTTCGTGGCTGCCTTGCGGTCGGTCTCGGCGAAGTCGTGGCTGCCCATCCCGTGGATGAGGTAGTACACCGCCTCCATGCCTTCGCAGGCGGCTGTGACCTGGTCGGGGTCGAGTGCGTCCATGACGACGGTCTCCACCCGGTCCCCCCACCAGGGTTGCGCGCGGTCAGGCCTGGAGGTGGTGGTGCGTACGTCGTGGCCGCGCTCGAGCAGCAGGGGCACGAGTCGGCCGCCGACGTACCCGGTCGCACCGGTCACCAGGATCCTCAACTCGTCCTCAGCTCTCCAGGGGAAGTGTCGGCCGCCGGGTCAGGTGCGGTCCGTTGAGTCTGGGACGCCGGCTGCGCTCAGTCTCACGACATCGTAGTGCTGCCTCCGGAGCCTCGGTCACGCAGACGGATCGACAGACCCCTCCCGCGACGGCACCCCCGGGCCACAGACCCGTGGGCATCGGTCCGGGCCGGCCACCCTCCACCACTCGGCCGGCCATGCCGTACTCGCCGCTCCATGCTGCGGGTTCGAGGCAGCTGCCCATCACAGCAGACAGATCACCGACGTCGTGATCCGAGTGCTCGGGATCAGCGTGAGTCGACTGGCGAACCCGCCCTCCCGGTCGGTGACCACTGCGGAGAGCCCGGAGCCGCCGCCACCGTGCTCGGTCGACAGCTCCCCAAGGGCGCATGCTGCGCGAGGCGGAACGTGTCAAGCAGGTTGAGACATTTCTTGCCAGGCGGTCTGTATGAGGGCCTCCTGCGAGGGCTGGCTCCTCCACGCGACGGTGCTCGTGGCTTCGCAGGGGGCATCCCGGGCAGGGTCCTGACCCGACCGGCGCGGGCACCGATCCCGTCAGGCTGTGGGTTCGAGCCCCACGGGACCCACCGACCGCCCGTCCACTCCTCCACGAATCTCGCTCAGCGCAGGGCACCGGTGAGGTGAGAGGTCATCTCCGTCAGGCCGTCCTCGCCGAGGATCTCTCCCCGCAGCAGCGGCACCTGAGTGACGGCCAGACCGGGCAGCGCCTCGGTGAGCTGCGCGAGGTATCCCGCCTCGACCGCTCGACGGGAGGAAAGCAGCTCGCCCGCGTCGGCGGGGGAGCGCTTGTTGACGACGAGGGCAGCGACGTCCATGCCCGACCTCGTCAGCTGCCCGTAGAGCTCGATGGTCTCCAGGACGGGGAGACGCTCGGCGGCCAGGACGAGGACGAAGCCGCTACGCGCCGGGTCCTGCAGGAGCTCGCCAAGCGACCGGAACCGCTCCTGCCGACGGTCGAGAACCTGCCGAATCTCCGCGTCGCGCCGCGCCCGCCGGTCACCCCCGCGGTTGCTCGCATCCTCGCCGTAGCGAGGGCCACGCCCGCCGACGACCTCCGCTGCGGACTGCTCGCCGCGGTCGGTTGTCTCCAGACCCCGCAGAGCTGCCCCGAACCTCGCCGAGCGCTCCTGTCGGCGAAGCAAGCCCTCGGTCCACGCCTGCATGAGCTCTGGCAGGGCTATGAGCCGGGTGGTGTGCCCGCTGGGAGCCGTATCGACGACGACCAGCTCCTCGGGCCGACGCTGCTCGGCGACCTCGGCCAGCCGCTCGAGTATGGCGGCCTCGTAGGTACCGGGTGCGTCTCTGGCCAGGTCGAGGTGCTTGTCCACCTCCCCCTGCAGGTGCTCGGGCATGAGCCGACGCATCGTCTGGCGGACCGCGGCCAGATGCGCTTCGGTCGTCCGCCGTGGGTCGATCTCCAGCCCGCGCAGCAGGGGAACGAGCTCGACCGGGTCGTCGCCGATCACTCGCTGCCACAGGTGCCCGAGGTTGTGCGCAGGGTCGGTGGACACCACGAGGGTGGGTCGTCCCCGACGGGCCCGGTCCAGCGCGAGCGCGGAGGCGACGGCAGTCTTGCCGACGCCTCCTTTTCCCCCGACGAAGAGGACGTCACGGTCGGCGGTCAGGTCGGTGAGCGGATGGGTCATGCGCACTTCAGCAGCAGGAGAAGTGATCGAGAGGAGAGCGGTCCATGCCCATGCGACGATGCCAGTCGTGGAACTGCTCGTAGATGACCGGCAGCAGCTCGATGGTGTAGTAGCTTGCCGGGTTGGGCACGCCGAGGGCCTCGGCCATGACGATGACCATGAAGAGGTCGTCTTCGTCCTGCCGGGCCCGGGCAAAGGTGCGCCGGTACGGCCCGCTGTAGAAGTCCCGCAGCCCGGCGGCCACCTCGGCGAGGCGGCCGAGGGAGGCGCGACGGGTGTGCGACATAGCGCGAGGGTAGTCCGGTCGGACTCCGTCAGTCGTGCGGCGGGTGGTCGCCGACGTGCTCGACCGGCTCGCGACCGGAGAGCGCCGCCAGCTCGGCGTCATCGTCACCCTCGTAGTCCCTCGTCTTCCGCATGGCCGTGATGGCCTCGATGAAGACCCAGACCGCGGCCACAAGAATGACGATGTCGAGCCCGAGGAGCAGCCAGTTCTGCTGCTCCCAGAACGTCCCGACCTGGATGAGCAGCGCGTAGATCGTCATCACCCCGACGAACGCCAGGGGGATGAGCACCGGCAGCGGGGTGCGGCCGCGGCGCATCAGCATGATCGCGACGATAGACAGGGTCAGCGCGGCGAGGAGCTGGTTGGTCGTGCCGAACAGCGGCCAGATGAGCAGTCCGCCGGACGCGTCCCCGCCGGCGCCGAAGGTGAGCGCCAAGGCGATGCCGACGGCGACGAACGTGGCGATGCTCTTGCCGACGTGCACACCGGCGATGTCGCCGATCTCCTGGACGACGAACCGCTGCAGGCGCACGCCGGTGTCCATGGTCGTTGCGGCGAAGAGGATCGCGGTGGTCGCCAGGATGGTCGCCGAGAGCGACTGTGGAATCCCCAGTCCGGACTGCACGATGGCACCGCCCCCGGAGATGAACGCCCCGACGCTGCCTTCGCCGAAGGCCGAGTAGGTAGCCTCCCAGTCCGCAAGGGTGGCGAAGCCTGCAGTGGCGGCGATGATCGCCCCGAGCGCTAGCAGGCCCTCTCCGACGGCACCGAAGTAGCCCACGAACCGGGCGTCGCTCTCCTTGTCGAGCTGCTTGGAGCTGGTCCCCGACGAGACCATGCCATGGAAGCCGGAGATCGCGCCGCAGGCGATGGTGACGAACAACAGTGGGACCAGGCTCGGTGTGCCCTCGGGGAGGTTGGAGTTGTAGGCAGGGGCCACGATCTCCGGTCGGGCCAGCAGCACCGAGACGTAGAGGATGCCCAGCGCGATGAACAGCTGCAGACCGTTGATGTAGTCGCGCGGCTGCAGGAGCACCCAGACCGGCAGCATCGAGGCGATCCCGGCGTAGAGGAACAGCAGGATGATCCAGACCGCGGTGTCAGGCAGCCCCATGACCGTCTCTGGGAGGGCTAGCGGCGTCTGGTCGCCGATCCAGATGAGGAGGTAGAGGGAGACGACGCCCACCACCGAGACGAGAGCCAGGCTCCACTTCAGCCGATAGATCGCCTGGCCCACGAGGACTGCGACGATCAGTGCACCCCAGGTGGGGATGACAGCGGTCGGGGTCGAGACGAGCAGCCCAGCGATAACGACCGCGAACGCTGCGTTGACCATGAGCAGCAGCAGGAAGATGACGACCAGGAACAGGTTGCGTCCTCGCGCCCCGATGTAGCGGCCAGAGAGCGCACCCATCGACTGCCCACGGTTGCGGACCGACGCCCACAGTGCTCCGACGTCGTGCGCGCCGGCGAAGAAGACCGTGCCGATGGTCACCCAGAGGAACGCCGGCAGCCAGCCCCAGATGACGGCGATGGCCGGGCCGACGATGGGTGCAGCACCGGCGACCGAGGTGAAGTGGTGACCCCACAGCACGTACTTGTTGGTGGGCACGTAGTCGACGCCGTCTTCCAGCTGGTGGGCCGGGGTCGGAAGGGAGTCGTCGAGAGCGTAGATCCTGTTGGCGAGGAACTTCGAGTAGAGCGCGTACCCCGTCAGGATCATCGCCACACCGATGACTGCCAAGACCAGAGAGTTCACAGTGCACCTTCCCTTCCTGCCGCACGCCGACTCCGTGAGGGCGGCCCCTCAGGGTCGCCGTTCCAGCCGACTCTTCAACGTTACGGTCTCGAACCAGGGTCTGCCCAGGGTCTGCCCCCGGTTTGGTGGCATACCCCGTGATCGGTATCTGTCGGTCTCGATCTTGGGAAGACCGGGTCTGCGCGTCAGAGGCCGAGCAGTAGCCCATTGCGCACGGCATCGATGGCAGCGTGTGCGAATGCCGGTCCTGCAAGGTTGCGGCTGCGGCGCCAGGCGAGCGAAGGCGATACGCCGATGGGGGGGTGGGCGTCCAGCGCACCTCGAAGGGCGACCTCTTCGACGACGAACGTGAGGGGGACGTAGATGGCCAGGCACTTCGCCCCGGTGCCCGCGACGGCAAGGACGTGCACGGGATCGCCGGTGGCGGCGTGGATGCCGCGGAGCACTGCGGCCATGCCGCCGGCGCCGACTGCCATGAGGAGCACCGCCGAGCGGAGCATGGCCACCGGTGGCTGGTGGGGTGGCACGGTCGCGCTCGGCGCGTGGGTGCTGGTGCTCATGACGGTCCTCGCTCCCCGGTCGCAGTGCGCGGCACTGGAGGTGGGGCGGCGGAAGCCTTCTGCCGGTGCCATCGTCGGGCACAGACCCGGGTCCTGGGGAAACAGTGGGCGCACCACCGCAGCGCCCCAGCAGGCCACGGGTCCCCGGTCGGAGATGGCAGAGCCCGGTCGCCCCGAGGGGCGACCGGGCTCGGTGCTCGTGGACTGCGGTCTCAGCCGAGGTCGAACCGGTCGAGGTCCATGACCTTGGTCCAGGCTGCGACGAAGTCGCGCACGAACTTCTCGGCCGCGTCGCTGCTGGCGTAGACCTCGCCGAGGGCGCGCAGCTGGGAGTTCGAGCCGAAGATGAGGTCGACCGGGCTGGCGGTCCACTTCACGTCGTCGGTGGCCAGGTCGCGGATCTCGTAGACGTTCTCCTCGGTCTCCGAGGCCTTCCACCGGGTGCCCGGGGAGAGCAGGTTCGAGAAGAAGTCGGTGCTGAGCACGCCCGGTCGGTCGGTGAGCACGCCGTGCTGCGCACCGCCGGCGTTGGCGCCGAGCGAGCGGAGACCGCCGACGAGGACGGTCATCTCCGGCGCCGTCAGGTTCAGCATGTAGGCGCGGTCGACCAGCAGGACCTCCGGCTGCACCTTGTCGCCCGGGCGCAGGTAGTTGCGGAACCCGTCGGCACGCGGCTCGAGCACCCGGAACGAGTCGACGTCCGTCTGCTCCTGGGTCGCGTCGGTGCGGCCGGGGTGCACGGGCACGGTCACGTCGACGCCCCCCTCGCGGGCCGCCCTCTCGACCGCGGCCGCACCGGCGACCACGATGAGGTCCGCGAGCGAGATGCTCGCGGCGCCGGCGTCGTTGAACTCGCGCTGGACGTCCTCGAGCGTCGCGAGGACGGTAGCGAGCTGGTCGGGCTCGTTGACCTCCCAGCTGCGCTGGGGCTCGAGGCGGATCCGGGCACCGTTGGCGCCGCCGCGCTTGTCGGTGGAGCGGAAGCTCGCGGCCGAGGCCCAGGCGGTCGAGACCAGCTGGGCGGTGGTGAGGCCGGACTCCAGCACGCGGCGCTTCAGTGCGGTGATCTCGTCGTCCGAGACGAGCTCGTGGTCGACCGCCGGCACGGGGTCCTGCCACAGCTGCGGCTCGGCGACCCAGGGACCGAGGAACCGGGTGACCGGGCCCATGTCGCGGTGCAGCAGCTTGTACCAGGCCTTGGCGAAGGCGAGCCGGAACTCCTCGGGGTTCTCCAGGAACCGGCGGGAGATCTTCTCGTAGGCGGGGTCGACGCGCAGGGCGAGGTCGCTGGTGAGCATCGTCGGCTTGCGCATCGGGGACTCGGACGTCGGGCCGGGGATGATGTCCTCGGCGTCCTTGGCGACCCACTGCTTGGCACCGGCGGGGCTCTCGGAGAGCTCCCACTCGTAGCCGAAGAGGATCTCGAAGTACCGGTTGCTCCACTGGGTGGGGCGGTCGGTCCAGGTGACCTCGAGGCCGCTGGTGATGGTGTCGGCGCCCTTCCCGGACCCGAACGCGCTGGTCCAGCCGAGACCCTGCTCCTCGAGCGCGGCGCCCTCCGGCTCCGGCCCGACGAGGTCCGCGTCTCCGGCACCGTGGGTCTTGCCGAAGGTGTGCCCACCCGCGACCAGGGCGACCGTCTCCTCGTCGTTCATGGCCATCCGCGCGAACGTGTCGCGGATGTCGCGGGCGGAGGCCAAGGGGTCGGGGTTGCCGTTGGGGCCCTCGGGGTTGACGTAGATGAGCCCCATCTGGACAGCGCCGAGCGACTCGTGCAGCTCGCGCTCACCGGCGTACCGCTCGTCGCCGAGCCACGCGTCCTCCGGCCCCCAGAAGATCTCCTCGGGCTCCCAGACGTCCTCGCGGCCGAAGCCGAAGCCGAACGTCTCGAAGCCCATCGACTCCAGGGCCACGTTGCCGGTGAGCACGAGGAGGTCGGCCCACGAGACCGTCTGGCCGTACTTCTGCTTCACCGGCCACAGCAGCCGCCGTGCCTTGTCGAGGTTGGCGTTGTCGGGCCAGCTGTTGAGCGGCGCGAACCGCTGGCCGCCGTCGCCCGCCCCCCCTCGGCCGTCGAACATGCGGTAGGTGCCCGCGGAGTGCCAGCTCATCCGGATCATCAGGCCGCCGTAGTGGCCGAAGTCGGCAGGCCACCAGTCCTGCGAGGTGGTGAGCACCTCGGTGATGTCGCGCTTCAGGGCGTCGACGTCGAGCTTCGCGAACTCACGGTCGTAGCGGAAGTCCTCACCCAGCGGGTTGCCCTTGGAGGAGTGTGCGTGGAGCACCGACAGGTCGAGCGAGTTCGGCCACCAGTCCTTGAGCGTGTGCGGACGGCCGCCGGTCTTCGGGGTCGGCGAGGGGATCGCGGGGTTCTCGCTCTCGCTGCCCTGGGCGGTCACCGAGTCGTGCGCGACGGGGCAGCCGGACGCGGCCTTCGCGTCCACGCCCTGCGGGCTGGTGGGTCCGTCGTCGTGGGGGTGGCTCATCTGCTTCCTTTCGAAGGGGGCTCACTCGTGGGTACTGCTGTCGCGCAGCCGGGGCAGACGCCCCAGAACACGACCTCTGCCTCGTCGACCACGAAGCCGTGCTCGTCGTTGGCGGTCAGACAGGGCGCACGGCCGACGGCACAGTCGACGTCCGAGATGTCGCCGCAGGAACGGCAGACGAGGTGGTGGTGGTTGTCGCCGACCCTGGCCTCGTAGCGGGCGGTCGCACCGGCGGGCTGGATGCGCCGGACCAGACCGACGTCGGTCAGCACACGCAGGACGTCATAGATCGCTTGGTGGGACACGGTGCCGACGCTGCCCCGCACCGCCTTGATCAGCGTGTCGGTGTCCGCGTGCGGGTGATCGTGCACCGCCGCCAGGACCGCTAGTCGTGGCTTGGTCACCCGCAGCGACCTCTCCCGCAACCGGGCCTCACCATCGGACACCGCCACGGCGACAGCGTAGGTCGCTTCCTGGAATAGATCAAGATCTGGGCGCGCGGCGGGGAGAGAGTGCAGCCGACTGCCCACGAGCCGGTGGTGATGGTGTTTCGGCGGCGCGGACCTAGGCTGACCCGAGTGGCCGTCGGCCACACGATGGGCGGCGCGACGGAATCTGAGGTGCGTGCGCATGGCCGAGCTAGTGCTCCGGGTTCGCCTGATGAGCGGTCACCAACTCGACGTCAGGTACCAGGACGACGACGAGGACGAGGACGAGGTCGTCGAGCGAGTCCTCGAGACCCTCGCCGAGGACTCCGGGGTGCTTCGCACCAGCCATGGCGATCGGCTGATGGTGCTCTACGGCAGGGGGGTTGCCGCCGTCGAAATTGCGCCACGGGGCGCAGTCCTCTAGGCCGCCGGCATCGTCTTCCTCCGCCACCTGGACGAGACGTCGCCCGGCCCGTCTCACTCGCATGCTCGGTCGATGGTCGTCCTGGGAACGACGCTCCATCTCCCGTGCCCCGCCGCGGGCTCGTTCCCCGGCCACGGCTGGCCGACGTGCTCCCCACAGTCGGGTCGGCGATGCCACGGCTGGTGCTGGTGTCCGCGCCGGCCGGCTTCGGCAAGACCACGCTGCTGAGCCAGTGGCTGGCTACCGGAGCCGAGCCCGCGGCTCACGTGGCATGGCTGTCGCTGGACCAGGGCGACAACGACCCCGGCCAGTTCCTGGCCCATCTCGTCGCCGCCCTGCGCGCGACGGACCTGGACGCCGTCGCACCCACCACGGGTCTGCTGGAGACCGGTGGGGAGATGTCGACCGAGGCGGTCCCTGTCAGCCCCGTCAACGACCTCGACCTGGTGGTCGGGGCGACGGTACTGGCCCTCGACGACTACCACGTGATCGACGAGATCGGCGTCCACGAGGCGGTCGCGTTCCTGGTGGAGCACCTACCGCCAAGGACGACCCTCGCCATGGCGACCAGGGCCGACCCACCGCTGCCGCTGGCGCGCCTGCGCGCCCAGGCCGAACTGGTCGAGGTGCGGGCCTCCGACCTGCGCTTCACCGCTGCCGAGGCCGACGCCTTCCTCGACCGGGTGATGGGCCTCGACATCAGTGCGGACCAGGTCGCGGCCCTCGACGCCCGGACCGTGGGGTGGGCGGCTGGACTGCAGCTTGCGGCACTGTCGCTGCGCGGGCAGGACCAGCCAGCGGGATTCGTCGAGGCGTTCACGGGCAGCCACAGGATCGTCCTGGACTACCTGGGTAAGGACGTGCTAGGCCGCCTGTCCGAGGACGTGCGTGAGTTCCTGCTCGCCACCTCGGTACTGGACCGGCTGACTGGTCAGCTTCGTGAGCACCGGCGCCACCTCGACGGTGGCTACCCTCGGACCCAGTGGTTGGGCCAGGGGCGACCGGGGACGCAACCGTGACGCCGAGACTCCTGCGCCGCCACGCGGAGGAGCCGCAGCCACCCCACGAGGAGGAGAGCACATGCAGAAGGAGTCGCTGACCGCGCTGGTCCGCCACCACCTGGAGACGGCTCGGACCGCATCGAGCGGTCGAAGCGCCCACACCGTGTACGGCGGGCACGAGCACGTCCTGCGCCAGACCCTGATCGCCCTGCGGGCAGGCAGCAGCCTCGACGAGCACGAGAGCCCCGGTGAGGCCACACTCCAGGTGCTGCAGGGCCGGGTGACGCTCGTTGCGGGTGAGAACCAGTGGAACGGGTCGCCGGGGGACCTGATCACCATCCCTGGCTCTCGTCATTCCCTCGAGGCCGTCGAGGACTCCGCAGTCCTGCTGACGGTCGGCAAGGCGGCAGGCTGAGGTAGACCCGGAGCCTGCGGGTCTCCTGCGCATGGTGAGGTCGCTGGTGCGCTGAGCGCGCTGTCTCCGTCACACACCGTGTTCGGCCGTCCCCGTGCCAGTGCCAGGCTGCCCTGCCGGTGGGGGTCGTTGTGCCCTGACGATGCCGAGGGCCTCGGTCTACCGTCGAGAATAGGGAAGGGCCTCGGCAGATCGCCCGGCCCGCGTGCGGAGGAAGTGATCGCCATGACCACGACGCTCCGCTGGCTGGTCGTCGCCGTGCTCACGACCCACGGGCTCCTCCATCTGCTCGGCGTCGCCAAGGGTTTCGGGTTGGCCGACGTCTCCCAGCTCGCGAGACCGATCGGTCCCCTGGGAGGGATGGTCTGGCTATCCGCTGCCGCTCTCGTCCTCACCGCCACGGTGCTCCTCGCCGTCGGTACGCCCACGTGGTGGTGGACCCTGGCCCTCGGGGCGGCGATGGTCTCGCAGGTCGCCATCGCAACCTCGTGGCACGACGCGCGCGCCGGGACCATCGTGAACCTCATCCTGCTCCTGGCCGCCGGGTACGGCTTCGCTGCCCAGGGGCCGTCCAGCTTCCACGCCCAGTACCAGGAACGTGTCACGCGGGCCCTCGCGGACGTCGACCGCTCTCCGGCTGTCCTGGCCGAGTCGGACCTCGTGGATCTCCCGGGCCCCTTGGCGGCTTACATCCGGCACGCCGGAGCCGTCGGACGGCCTCGGGTGGTCAGCTTCCGCGCCGACTTCCACGGCCGCATCCGCAGCGGTCCGAAGGCGGCGTGGATGCCGTTCACCGGTCAGCAGGTGAACACCTACGGGCCACACCCGCAGCGGATCTTCCTCATGGACGCCACCAGGTCCGGGCTCCCCGTCACCGTCCTGCACGTGTTCGCCGACTCCACGGCCTCGATGCGCGTGAGGCTGCTGTCGCTGTTCACCGTCGTCGACGCGTCCGGCCCCGAGATGGACCGTGGGGAGACGGTCACGGTCTTCAACGACCTCGTCGTGATGGCTCCGGGCGCGATCGTCGACGCCCCCGTGACCTGGACGGCCCTCGACCAGGACCACGTTCGCGGGGAGTTCACCGACGGCGACCAGACCATCGCCGCCGTCCTGACCTTCGACGCCGAGCACGACCTCGTCGACTTCGTCTCCGATGACCGGACGCGCGCATCGGCCGACGGCAAGACCTTCACACCGCAACGCTGGTCGACCCCACTGCGGGGCCATCACGACAGCAGGGGGCTTCGCGTCTTCACCGCCGGTGAGGGGGTGTGGAACGCCGGACAGCCCACAGCGCAGTTCGTCTACCTCGAGTTCCGGCTCGACGCCATCAGCGACAACATGGGCAGCGCCGAGACGACCGGCACGACACCGACGTCCGCTCCTGCGAGCTCCGCTGCGTCGTTCCCGTCCGGTGTGCCGGCTGGTGAGCCCGGTCGGTGCCGGCCAGACGTGGCCGAGCTCGGCGCGCTCGTCTCCCGGGCCCGTGCCACGGCGCCCGTCCCTTCCGTGAGGACACGTCCATGACCGACACCGTCGACGACGACCGAAGGGCGATCGCCGCCCCGACCGAGGGCGAGGTCGCGGCGATCGACGCCTGGTGGCGCGCCTCGCTGTACCTGACGGTGGGCCAGATCTACCTCGCCGACAACGTCCTGCTGCGGGAGCCGCTGCGGGTCGAGCACATTAAGCCTCGGCTGCTGGGGCACTGGGGCACGAGTCCGGGACTGGCGTTCGTCTACGCCCACGTGTCGCGACTCATCCGCGAGACCGGGCAGCAGGCGATCTACCTCGCCGGTCCGGGCCACGGCGGACCGGCCCTGGTCGCCGCCTCGTGGCTGGAGGGCACCTACACCGAGACCTATCCGGCGGTGACCCGGGACCGGGCCGGCATGCGGTGCCTCTTCCGACAGTTCTCCACGCCCGGTGGCATCCCGAGCCACGTGTCGGTGACCACGCCCGGCTCGATCCACGAGGGCGGCGAGCTGGGCTACGTCCTGGTGCACGCCTTCGGCGCGGTCATGGACAACCCCGACCTGCTGGCGATCGCCGTCGTCGGGGACGGAGAGGCCGAGACCGGTCCGCTGGAGGGATCGTGGAAGGGCGTCTCGTTCCTCAACCCGGAACGCGACGGTGCGGTGCTCCCGATCCTGCACCTCAACGACGCCAAGATCAGCGGCCCGACAGTCCTGGGCCGCAAGGAGCCCGCCGAGGTGCGGGCACTCTTCACCGGACACGGCTACGACGTGGTCGAGGTCGAGGGGTCGGACCTTCCCGGCATGCACCACCGCTTCGCCGTCGCCGTCGCTGACTGCTGGTCCAGGATCCGGGACATCCAGCAGGCCGCGAGATCGGGTGACTGGGACGGCGTACGGCCGCGCTGGCCGATGATCGTGCTGCGCACGCCCAAGGGGTGGACCGGCCCCCACGAGGTCGACGGAGTCGTCGTCGAGGGCACCTTCCGCTCCCACCAGGTCCCGCTCGCCCAGGTGCGCGAGAACCCGGACCATCTGGCCATCCTCGAGACGTGGCTCCGCTCGTACCGCCCCGACGAGCTGTTCGACGTCGACGGACGACCGACCACGGACGAGGTGAACCCGGCGGGCCGGTTGCGGATGAGCGCGTCACCCCATGCCAACGGCGGCACCGTCTGCCGGGACCTGATCCTTCGTGACTTCCGTGACTACGCCGTCGAGGTGCCGGCCCCTGGCGTGGTCCAGCAGGAGTCGACACGGCGGCTGGGACACCTGCTGAGGGACGTCTATACCGACAACCCGGAGAGCTTTCGACTGTTCTGTCCAGACGAGACCGCCAGCAACCGGCTGGGCGACGTCTTCGAGGTCTCCGACCGCGCCTTCATGGAGTCCGTCCGGGCCGGCGATGAGAGGCTCTCGCGCGGCGGACGGGTGATGGAGGTGCTCTCGGAGCACAACTGCCACGGCTGGCTCGAGGGCTACACGTTGACCGGACGACACGGGGTCTTCGCGACGTACGAGGCGTTCGCCATGGTGAGCGCCTCGCAGACGGTGCAGCACAGCAAGTGGCTGGAGGAGTCGACGGGCCTGCCGTGGCGGGCACCGGTGCCGAGCCTCAACGTCCTGCTGACCTCGACCGCCTGGCGCAACGACCACAACGGCTTCTCGCACCAGGGACCTGGCCTGATCCAGGTCCTCATCACGCACCGCGGAGCCGTGAGTCGGGTCTACTTCCCGCCGGACGCCAACTGCCTGCTCTCCGTCGCGGACCACTGCCTGGCCTCACGCGACTACGTCAACCTGATCGTGATCGACAAGCAGCCGCAGCTGCAGTATCTCGCCATCGAGGAGGCGGTGGCCCACTGCGCGGCCCGCGCAGGCATCTGGGACTGGGCCGGCAACGACGACGGCACCGCCGAGCCCGACGTCGTGCTCGCCTGTGCGGGGGACACGCCTACGCTGGAGACCGTGGCGGCAGCGCAGATCCTGCGCGAACGGGTCCCGCAGCTGCGGACCCGTGTCGTCAACGTCGTCGACCTCATGGGTTTGGTCCGGCCGAGTGAGCACCCGCACGGCCTGTCGCCGACGTACTTCTCCGAGCTCTTCACGGACTCGGTCGACGTGGTCTTCGCGTTCCACGGGTTCCCGGGGGCAGTGCATCAGCTCGTGCACGGCCGTCCGGACGCGGGACGCTTCCACGTGCGTGGCTTCATCGAGCAGGGCACGACCACGACGCCGTTCGACATGACCGTCCTCAACCGGGCTTCGCGGTTCCACCTCGTGATGGACGCTCTCAACAATGCGCGGACGACCCCGCGCGGTGCCCAGAATCTCCACGACTGGTGCCTGGGGAAGCTCGACGAGCACCGTGCCTACGTCCGCGAGCACATGGAGGATCTTCCCGAGATCCGAGGATGGCGGGTCGGCACGCGCCCGATCGCGCCAGGGCACGAGGGTGTCGGCGTGAGAGCACAACAATGACCCGCTGGTCCGCTGACCAGGTCCACGCGCATCCGGGTCCACCTGCTGCACGACCATGAGGTGGTGCAGCAGGGCCATCGGTCCTCGACGGCCGGTTGCCGGATGGCTCCGTGCCCTTGGACGGCTCGCGGTGGCCCCCGCCGGGTCAGTGCAGCGTGTAGCCGCCGTCGGTGACGAGCACCGCACCGGTGGTGAACGACGCGGCGTCGCTGGCCAGGTACACCACGCTGGGTGCGATCTCCTCCGGGGTGGCGTACCGCTGCATCGGGACGTCCTCGATCCAGTGCTGCCGGAACCGCGGCTCGTCGACCGGCGCCATCTCGGTCTTGACGTAGCCGGGCGCGATGGCGTTCACCCGGATGTGGTGCGGCGCCCACTCCGCGGCGAGTGACCTGGTCAGCTGGTGGACCGCGGCCTTCGAGGCGTTGTAGGCGGGCTGCCACTGCGGGCGGTTCACGATCATCGCGGAGATCGACCCGACGTTGACGATCGAGCCGCCACCGGCCTCGATCATCGACGGTGCGAGCGCCGTCGACATCCGCCACAACCCGGTCACGTTGACGTCGAACACCTCGGCGAACTCCTCGTCGGGCACCTCGAGTGACGGGCGGTGGAAGCACACGCCGGCGTTGTTGACCAGGATGTCGATGCGCTCGTGCGCGGCCAGGGCCGCATCGACGATGCGGCGCACGTCGTCCTTGTCGGTCACGTCACCGGTGACGGCCGTCGTGCGTCGCCCGCTGCGCTCGGCGATCTCGGTGGCGGCGTTCCGGTTGCGGTCCTCGTGCCGGCCGATCACCACGACGTCCGCCCCGGCATCGGCGATGGCCTCGGCGAACGCACGGCCGAGCCCTCGGTTGGCGCCGGTGACGAGGGCGGTGCGTCCCTCGAGGCTGAACGGGCTCATGGGCGTCCTCCGGTGACGACGGGTGGTGGGGTGTGCCTGACGCGGTCATCGTCTCCCAGTCGCTCGAGGGTCGCCAGCATGGGGGCCGGGGCCGGTTGGCGGGGCGGTCGCTCCGGTCCTCCAGCACCAGCAGGGCTGGGCAGCGTCAGGTACATCCCCGCCGCCCCGTGGTGCCCCCGGAACGAGGCGTACGCAGAGAACGGCCGCGATGCGCGTGCCTCCGGTCCCGGCGACCTCCCAGAGGTGAGCTACGAGCGGGACTGGGTCGGCCGTTCCGGGCTCGCCTGATCGCTGCTCGAGGCGGCCGCCCGTCAGGAGCGGCCCTCGAGCAGCCGACCGACGGCCACGTGTCCCCGTGCCCGAGCGTGCTGGAGCGCCGTGACACCGTCCTTGTCGGGGATGGACCGGTCGGCCCCGGCGGCCAGGAGGAGGCGGACGATCTCCTGATGGTCCCGGCCGCCGTCGCCGAGGATGACGGCTTCGAGCAGCGCCGTCCAGCCGAGCCGGTTGACGTGGTCGACCTCGATCGGGGTTCGGAGCACGCGGCGCACGTAGTCGAGGTGACCCCGCTCGCTGGCGGGGATCAGCGAGGTCCCGCCGTACCGGTTGACGGCGCCCAGGTCGGGCTTGGCCGGAAGCAGGGCCTCGAGCATCGGAACGCTCCCGGTCACCCCGGTGACCAACCACGGGGTGTCGTGCTGGTGATCCAGCGCGTCCGGGTCGGCGCCCATCGCGACCAGCAGCCGGGCCACGGAGACCCGGTCGTGGGTGACCGCGAGCAACAACGCCGTGCGGTGCAGGGAGTCGCGGGCCTCGATGTCAGCGCCGGCTCGCAGGGCGCGAGCGACCCGGTCGGCCCGCCCAGCGGCGGCTGCCCGGAGCAGAGCGTCGTCGGCGCCCGCGACCCGGTCCGGCCCGGCGGTCGCGTCCAAGACGGACTCGAGGGCGGTGTGGCCGCGTAGCCGAGCCATCTGCAGTGGCGTGAGGCCTTCCTCGACCGAGGGCCGGGTCAGCTCGACCCCGCCGGCGACCAGGGCGCGGACCGTGTCGACGTAGGCGGTCGTGTTCTCGCCCAGCCAGACGGCCTCGTGGATCGCCTGGTAGCCGATCCGGTTCACGTGGTCCCGGTCGATGCCGGCCTGGAGGAGCCGGCCCGCGACCAGGGCGTGCCCGCGCTCGGCGGCGCGGATGAGCCCGGTGCCGTTCCAGCTGTCCAGGTCGCCGACGCGCGCGCCATGGTCGAGGACCACGTTCAGCAGGTCGAGGTGACCCTCGCTGGTCGCGATCAGGTACGCCGACTGCTCGGTGTGGTCCTTGGCGTTGACGTCGGCGCCGCGTCCGATCAGGGCTCGGGCGCGCTCGACGTCGTCGGCCCAGGCGGCGTCCCGGAGCTGCTGGTCGAGCTCGGCCTGCTCGGAGCCGCTGGGTGCGGTGGTGGTGACGGCGGTGCTCCTCGGGTCGTCGGAGGAGGTCCCGGGAGCGGTCGGGGCCGTCGGGGCGGACGACGCGGCCAGGTCGGTTGCACCGAGCGGTGGAGCGCCCGCTCCGCACGCCGCCACCCCGACGAGGAGGGCCGCCACGAGTCCCGCCCGGCTGGCCCGGCCCCGGCCCCCGACGGATCCCGCCCTCAACGCGGGGCCCGCACGGGACCGAAGGGGTCGGTCACGACCTCGTAGGGCGGGGTGGCCACGGGCTCCTCGAACAAGCTGTCGACGTAGAGGATCCGCCCGCGCAGGGCCGCGGCGGTCGTCAGCACCCTGGTCGGGTCGCTGGCCCGCTCGGAGACGAGTCGGGCCGCGGATCCGTCGGCCGCGAGCCGCAGAGTGGTGATCACGCGGGAGAAGTTGCGGACGACCGTCAGCCTCCCCCCGCGGCGGACGAGGCCGTCGGCGTCGACGAGGTCGCTGTCCGCGGTCTCGACCAGGCTGACCGAGCGGTCGGCGAGGTCGAAGCGCCATAGCATCCCGGTGCTTCCCTGGGCGACGACCAGGGCACTGCGGTCGGGGCTCGTGACGATCCCGCCGAGGTTGAAGCCGGGCACGGTCTCGATGGTGCCGCTGGCGTCGACCCACAGCTCGATCTCGTAGCCACGGCCGGTGGCAGCGACACGGAAGATCTGGGGTGCGTTGGAGTTGGTGAAGTACGCCGCTCCGTCGGGACCGACCCAGACGTCGTTGAGGAAGACGTTGCCTGCCGGGGCGCGCAGCGCGGCCAGGAGCTCACCGGAGCGGCTGTAGACCCACAGGTCGGGACGATCGTTGTCGATGCCGTTGGGTCCTCCGGCGATGTAGACGTTGCCGGCCCCGTCGGTGGTGATGCCCCGAGCCGTGACACGGCCGTCGGTGCCGTCCCCGCCGAGCCACTCCTCGGTCTCGGCCGAGCTCACGGTGCCGCGGTGGATCTCGCCCCCGGTGACCTCGCTGACGTAGAAGCGCCCCCGGCGCTGGTCGGCCCCGATCCCCTCGAACCTCGAGCCCCCCACGTCGCCGGTGAGCCGGTAGCTGTCGGGTCGACCGCCCTCATGGGCCGCCGTCGGCGTCGGGGTGCCAAGGAGAAGAAGGCAGGGGAGGGTCGCACCGGCGACCAGCGAGACGAGCGTCCGCTTCATGAGTCGTGCTCCGTTCCGTTGAGGGGACCGCCTGCGCTGCAGTCCGACGCTCTACGGTGACTGCCGCGGCGCCGACTCCACGTCGGGCAACGGGCTGGCCCGGAGTAGCCGGCTGGATGATGCCGCCTCGCCGGCCTGCCCGTAGGGTGGCCGGTCATGGTGCAGGCCCGCGGCAGCGACGAACCGGCGTCGTTGCGCCTGGGCAGTCACGGCATCCTTGCGTCGGCTGCCCGTCTCGACCGGTGGCTGCCCGTCGTGCTCGTCGTGCTCGTCGTGACCTCCGCACTTCGCTACGTCAGCCGACACGGCCTCGACGTCGCAGGTGTGCTGATCCTCGCTGGATCGGTGTGCCTCGTCGGCGTGTACGGCGCCCGCCCGTTGGTTCGAGGCCGCGCCTGGTGGCCCCCGGTCTGGGTGATGGTCGTGACGCTGGTGTGGAGCGCGCTGACCCTGGTCGCCCCCTCGTTCGCCTGGACCGCAGTCCCGCTGGCCTTCGCCGCCCTCGAGGTGCTGGCCTTCGGCTACGCCGTGGGACTCGTGGCGCTCATGACCTCGGTGGTCGCGCTCGGTTGGCTGGGCATCGTCGACGACTTCGACCCGACGTTGATAGCCGGTCCGGTGGGGATCGCCCTGGTCACGGTGCTGGCCTATCGCAGCCTCGAGCAGGAGTCGACAACCAGGCAGCGGCTCCTCGACGAGCTCGTCGACGCCCAGGACGACCTGGCCGCGGCACAACGTCGCTCGGGTGCCCTGGCCGAGAGGACCCGGCTCTCGCGCGAGATCCACGACTCGGTCGGCCAGGGTCTCTCGAGCATCAACCTGCTGCTGAACGCGGCCGAGCAGGACTGGGACCGCCGACCGGACGTCGCCCGGTCGCACGTCCGGACGGCCGCGCGCACCGCGCGCTCCGGGCTCGACGAGGTGCGCCGGGTCGTGCGCGACCTCGCGCCCGCCGACATCGCGGGGCAGGACGCGACCGAAGCGCTTCCCGCCGCACTTCAGCGGCTGGCCGGCCAGACCGGGTCGGCGATCGCCGTCCGGGTGCGCGTCCACGGCACTCCCGTGCCGGTCCCCGCCGACCTCGCGAGCGCCATCGTCCGCACCGCCCGCGGCGCCATGGCCAACGTCATCGAGCACGCCGCGGCCGACGAGGCGGTCATCAGCCTCACCTACCACCCCGACGAGGTGCTGCTCGACGTCCGCGACGACGGCACCGGGTTCGACCCCCGCCGCACCCCGTCGGCGGGGCTGCGAGGACGCGGTCTGCCCGGGATCGCAGACCGGGCCGAGAGCTTCGGTGGCCGCGCCGTCGTCGAGAGTGCTCCCGGCGAGGGGACCACCGTCTCGGTGGCCTTCCCGCTCCGGGGCGGTGCGACGTGAGCGCGATCCGCATCGTGCTGGTCGACGACCACCCCGTGGTCCGCGCCGGCCTGCGGGCGCTGCTCGACGGACAGGACGACCTGTCGGTCGTCGGGGAGGCGGGTGACCTGGTGGCGGCCGAGCGCGTCGTCGTGGCCGAGCGGCCCGACGTGGTGCTGATGGATCTCAGCCTCGGTGACGGCCCGGGTGGAGCCGAGGTGACCGCCCGACTGACCGCCCTCGCCGAGCCGCCCCGGGTGCTGGTGCTCACGACCTACGACACCGAGTCCGACATCATCAGGGCACTCGACGCAGGCGCCCAGGGCTACCTGCTCAAGGACGCGCCGCCGGAAGAGCTGTGGTCGGGGGTCCGGTCGGTCGCCCGCGGCGAGACGGTCCTGGCCAGCACCGTGGCCGCCACGCTGGTACGGCGCTCTGCCTCGCCCGGTCCCGTCGTCACCGAGCGCGAGGTCGAGGTCCTCGAGCTGCTCTCCCGTGGCCTCGGCAACAAGGAGATGGCTCGCGCGCTCTTCGTCTCCGAGGCCACCGTGAAGTCCCACCTCTCGCACATCTACACCAAGCTCGGGGTCGACACCCGAGCCGGCGCGGTCGCGGCCGCGATCGAGCAGCGCATCATCCGGTCGTAGCGAAGGCCGGGCCGGCCGCGTCACCGGACTCCTCGTCGCCTCCCCCGAGGGAGCGATCGGGCGTCGTTGCCCGGTTCCATGGGATCGCCGCGCGCCTCAGCCCTTGCTGCGGACCACGCTCCCGACCGCTTCGCGCAACGGGCTCGAGCGTGTGATGATCGGCTGGACAACCCGGAGGAAACGGTGACCGAGAGCGTCTGGCCCACGGTGCACGCCGAGCGCCGAGCGCTGGCTGATGACCTGGCCGACCTGAGTGCCGAGCAGTGGGCCACCCAGTCCCTGTGCGGCGAGTGGACCGTCCATCAGGTGCTCGCTCATCTGCTGTCGACGGCGAAGATGACCACTCCGACGTTCGTGGCTCGCCTGGGCGGGGCCCGCTTCGCGTTCCACGAATACACGGCCAGGCAGGTGGCGAAGGAGAGCGCCGGTGGCCCGGCGGCCACACTGGCCGCGTTCCGGAAGGTCGAGACTCGAGAGACCGCCCCACCCGGACCGAAGGAGACCTGGCTCGGCGAGGCGTTCGTGCATGGCGAGGACATCCGCCGCCCGCTCGGCATCCGGCGCGCCTACCCCTCTCCGCAGGTGGTCCGCGCGATCGGGATGTACGCACGTAGCAACCTGATCATCGGTGGCAAGACCCGGGTGGCGGGAGTGACCCTGAAGGCCTCCGACATCGACTACTCGGTCGGTTCTGGTCCGCTGGTGGAGGGTCCGGCGATCTCCTTGCTCCTGGTCACCTCCGGTCGTAGGTCGGCGCTGGACGAGCTCTCCGGGCCGGGCGTCCAGACGCTACGAGAGCGGTCCTGACCCTGTCGTCGAGTCGTCGTAGGCGGGATGACGGCTGGCCACCTTGCGGGCTTCGGTGAGGTGCCCGCCCAGGTAGGCCCCGACTCCCGAGACCGTCGCGCCGGCGAGAGCGAGCACCGCCCCAGAGGTGTGCCGGCCTCGTCTGCGGGCGACCCAGGAGGCCGTGTATGCGCTGGCCGCGACGCCGTTCGTCACTGCGTGGACGAGCCCCACCCGCTTGTCGCGCGGTCCTGCGGCCGACCACTCGGCCCAGCCGGTCCAGGCGGTAGGGCCGACGGCGAGGAGGCCGGTGCCGACGAGCCGCTGCGCCGCTGCGGACGAGTCGCGGCCGCCGAACAGGTCGAGCACGCTGGCAGACGTCCAGCTCCCCAGGACGACGTCGGTGAGCAGGGGATGGACCGCGTGGCCCAACCACTCGCCGCGCAGCACCGACGCTCGCTTCCCTGTCCCGAACACCGACCGGATCGACGGCTCCAGCGCCTGCACCGCCCGGTCGAGCCCGGTAGCTCCCTCGAGCCGCAGCGTCCAGCGCACCATCATGGGGGGTCGTTCGGTTCCGTCCATCCGCCGTCTCCTCCGAGTCGTGCCCGTCGACGGCTCAGCGGCCGCCGTTGGCCCATCGTCGACCTGGGTCGTCCGCCCGGTCAACGGGCCAGCGGGCGAACCGTCTCGCCGGCGGGCCCCACGCAGCCCGGGCTACGCGACACGCTGCTGTCGTTCTGGCCGACGCCGCCAGCCCGTCACCGACCTCGGGACCGACCTGCTCAGCCGCGGGTCGCCGACTCGAGGCGAGGCGCGCTAGAGCATCGAGCCCAGATCGGACCCGACCGTGGGGTAGGCGGCGGTGGCGGACCTGAGCTGCCGCGTGGTCAGCCCGAGCTTGATGGCCAGGCCGAGGGTGTTCACGAGCTCGCCGTACTCGGGCCCCAGCAGGTGGGCGCCGACGATCCGGTCGTTCGACCGGTCGAGGAGGATCTTCGCGGCCGACGTCGTCTCGCCGATCCGGTAGCTGGAGTACCAGCCGCTCGTGTCCTGGCGCCGGACCGCGAGGTCGGTCCCGCGGTCACGGGCCTCCTGCTCGAGCATGCCCACCCTGACGAGCTCCGGGATCGTGAAGACCGAGGTGGGGACGCCGCTGTAGTCCGGGACGGGGTTCGTGCCGTTGATCATGTTGGAGGCGGCGACCTTGGCCTCCGAGACCGCGACGGGGGTGAGCGGCATCCCGGCGGTGTCGGCGGAGTCTCCTGCCGCCCAGACGGTCGGGTCGGTGGTGCTCTGGAGGTGAGGGCTGACCTGGACGCCGCACTCACCCCACTGGACTCCGGCGGCGTCGAGGTCGAGGTCGGCCAGGTCGGCGACCCGACCCGCTCCGTGCACGACTAGGTCGGTCTCGATCTGCTCCTGGACCCCTGCCCGCTCCAGGGTGACCTGGTAGCCGCGGTCGCGCCGCTTGACGGCGACGATGGTGGTGGACCGCCGCAGGTCGATGCCGACCTGCTCACCGCGCTCGACCAGGAGCTCGACGAGGTCCGGGTCGAAGCTCTTCAACGGGCGCTCGCCGCGGTCGACGATGACCGTGGAGGTGCCTCCGGCGCGAGCGGCGAGATGGGCGAACTCGAAGGAGATGAAGCCGCCGCCGACGAACAGGATCCGCGGCGGGAGGGCGTCGAGGTCCAGGAAGTCGGTGCTGTCGATGAGGTGCTCGTGGCCGACGAGCTCCAGGGTGCGCGGACGCGCGCCGGAGGCGACCAGGAAGCGGTCGGCTTGGTAGCCGCAGCCGTCGATCTCAATCCCATCGGTGCCGGTGAACCTCGCCCGGCCGTGCAGTGTCACGACGCCGTTGGCGGCGAGACTGTCCTCCATGCTCTGCGGCACCGGGTCGGTGAAGCCATGCTCGTGCCTCATCGGGTCGGGCCAGTTGACCGACAGTCCCGCATCGTCGATGCCTTTGCCGCGCATCAGCCGGGCGCTGTCGATGATCTCGGCGGCCCGCCGCAGGATCTTCTTCGGGTCGCACCCTCGCAACGCGCAGGTGCCGCCGTAGGGGAGGGAGTCGACGATGGCCACCTGCCATCCCTGGGCCGCGCACTTGTTCGCTGCCGCGACCCCCGGCCATCCCGGCGCCGATGACGATCAGGTCGTATCGCTGGGTCATGAGTGGCTACCTCTCCAGGTGGTGCCGGCGGTCGGGACGGTGATGCTCCGGTCAGGCGTCGGCGACCACCGATCGCAGCTGGGCCAGGGTCGGCGACCTTCCATGGGGGCAGGCGTCGACGTAGAGCAGCGCGGTCTCCATGGCTGCGACGGTAGACCTTGATCCCCGGTGCAAGGTCAAGCCGTACGGTGGACCCATGCGCATCGGAGAGGTCGCCGGCACCGCTGGGCTGCCGACGCAGACCATCCGCTTCCACGAGCGCAGGGGTCTGCTTCCCGAGCCGCCGCGGGGGCCCAACAGCTACCGCGACTACGATCTCTCGACCCTGCCCCGGCTCCGGTTCATCCGTAGCGCCCAGGCCGCAGGTCTCACCCTCGTCGAGATCGCCGGCATCCTCGGTCTGCGCCGGGAGGGAGCCGCCCCGTGCGCCCACGTCCGGTCGCTGCTGGTAGCGAGGCGTCATGCCGTCCAGGAGCGGCGCGGTGAGCTCGCCGCGCTCGAGGCGGAGCTCGCAGACCTCATCGACCGCAGTGACCGACTCGACCCGGCCGACTGCAGCGACGCGTGGATCTGCCACATCATCGGTCCGGACGAGCCGTGACGGCAGCGACTTCCGGGAGCCCGGGGCGGGCCGTGCCGAGGATCAGGCGCGGCATCCTCGTCGCGGTCACGCTGTCCCTCGGCGCGGCACTGGTCACTCGTGTCGCGGAGGCCGTGGGGGTGCAGCGCTGCGGCTGTTCGGCCTCGTGCTGGTGTCGCCGACCGGTCCTGAGCGCCTTCCGCTGGGTGGCGCCGGTGGGGCACCGCGAGCCCATCGGGTCAGCACCGCGGTGGGTGGGACGCGACGACGGTGTCCGCGGTCAGAGCAGCCCGGTCACCGCGCCGCCGTCGACGCCCATGGCGATGCCGTTCACGAAGCCCGCCGGTTGGGAGCAGAGGAAGGCGACGACCTTCCCGAAGTCGGCGGGGTCGCCGGTGCGCCCGGTCGCGCCGCGCTGCAGCAGCCGGTCGGTGGCATGGAGCCCCGGTGCGGCGACGTTGACGGTGATGCCCTGGTCGGCCAGGTCCTGCGCGGCGGTCTTCGCCCAGGCCCAGAGCCCCGTCCGGGCCAGGTTCGACAGCGCGAGGTCGCGGATGGGCTGGCGCACGCTGGCTGAGGCGATGAACACCACGCGTCCCCATCGTTGCTCGCGCATGTGCGGGACCGCGGCACGGGCCAGGCGGACGGAGGCGAGCAGGTTGGCGTTGACGGCGTCGAGGACCTGCTCGTCGCTCACCTCCAGCGCCGAGCCGGTCGGGGGTCCGCCGGCGTTGCCGACGACGATGTCGACGTGCCCCCAGTGTTCCATCGCGGTCGCGACGAGGTGAGCCGGCAGCGCTGGGTCGGTGATGTCGCCGGCCACCAGGTGGGCGTCGTCGAGCGTGCCGGCGAGCCGGGTCAGCGCCGCCTCGTCGCGGGAGTTGAGCAGAACCCGGGCACCCTCGGCGGCGAGCGCCTCGGCGGTGGCCCGGCCCAGCCCCTTCGACGCGGCGGTGACGATGGCGACGCGCCCAGCCAGACCGAGGTCCATCAGCCGACCTGCGCGCTGATCCAGGTCGCCAGCGCGGCGACGTCGCTCGGCGTGCGGGCATGGCCACCGGGCGAGCGTCGAGCGGTCAGCACGGCGCCGGAGTCGCCCTGCAGGTAGGCCCAGGAGCGCTGCTGCAGGTCGGTCGGGGTCACGGTGTCAGTCTCACCCTGCGCGGCCAGCACCGCCATCCCCGCGAGCCGACCGGATCCGGTCGGGACACCGGCGTCGAAGGGCAGCGTCGCGTACAGGGTCGCCAGACCGGCGACCCGCTCGGGCTCGTCGAGCGCGACCCCGCCAGCGAACGAGGCTCCGCCGCTGAACCCCACCAGCAGCACCGGGCCCCCCGCCGGCGCGACCTCGACCGGTGCCGGGACCTGCTCGGTCGGGCACATCGGGGCGTGGTCGCGCCAGACGGGTGGGACCGTCGTCAGCCCTGCACGGCGAAGCCGCCGGTCCAGGAGATCTTCTCTCCGGCGGCAAGCGAGATCTGCAGGAAGCCAAGGGCCTCGAGCTCACGGGCGCGGCGCAGCGAGCCGACGTCGACGGCCCGCAGGCCACCGGCGGTGACGACGTCGGCGAGCTGGGACTTCGCCTCGGCGTCGTCGCCCGCGAGCAGCACGGTGGTCGGCTGGTCGCCGAGGGTGCCCGAGACGAGCGTGGCGGCGAAGGTCGTGTTGAAGGCCTTCACCACGCGCGAGCTCGGCAGGGCGGCGGCGATCTCGGCGGTCGCCGAGGCGTCCGCGGGCACGGTCAGGGAGTCGAAGGTCTCGAAGTTCAGCGGGTTGGTGATGTCGACCACGACCTTGCCGGCCAGCTGGTCGGCGCGCTGGGCGAGCACCTCGCTCACGACCGGGTAGGGCACCGCGAGGACCACGATGTCCCCGGTGACCTGCTGTTCGGTGTCGTCGCTGCCGAGCAGCTGCACGGTGTTGCCGCCCTTCTCGACGACGCCGGCGATAGCCGGACCCATGTTGCCCGTGCCGAGGATGCTCACGCTGGTCATGACGGTCTCCTTGGTCCACAACCACGATAGTTGTCGTTACAACTGACCATAGCAGCCGTCGCCCGTCGTCACCAGTGTCCCCACAGCCGGCGAGCACGGCTGAGCGGTGGCGAACGGCGCGCCAACGGCTTGACGCCGGCCTGACGCCGGCCTGACCAACGCCGACTACTGCGTGCCGGCGGTGCTCTCCCTGGACAGCGCGGGTAGGGCCGACCGCAGTGACGATCGCGCGACGCGGGACATCCATGGGTCCGGTCGCAGGCACCGGGTCCGGTGGCGGGCTACGCCAGGAGCTCGGTCTCGAGCCGGGCGTAGCTGGCCTCCATCCCGTCGGTCATCCCGGTGGCCAGGACGGCGTCGCGCACCTCGGCGTCGGGGTAGGTGATCACGATCGCGAGCAGGGTGCCCTCGGCGACCGAGGTGAGCGTGAGCTCGTTGACGGTCCCCTCGCCGGGCAGGCCGATCATCCGCTCGGTGGTCACCGCACGGTACGGCGGCGCCGACTCCAGCAGCTCGCCCTCGAAGCCGAAGCGCCCCGCCGAGCCGTCCACCGTCTCCCACTCGTAGTGGAACTTCTCGCCGACCGCGGTCGCCACCTCGCAGACCGGCATCGTCCAGCCCTCCGGACCGAGCAGCCAGCGCTGCAGCAGTGCAGGCTCGTGATGGGCGCGCCAGACCTGCTCGGCGGTGCCGCGGACCACCCGGCTGATGCGCACCTGGGTGGCCGAGAGGATCTGGGCTGTCGTGGCCCGCTCGGCGGCGAACGAGGTGAGGTCGGCGAGCACCGCGTCCATCTGTCCCATGGCCGCGTGCAGACCCTCCTCCATGCCCATCTCGACCAGCCGCTCGAGGTCCGCGAGGGAGTGGAAGTACGTCGTGGTGGTGACCCGCGAGCCATCGTCGGTCTCCTCGAAGACGAACCGCATGCGCATGGACGGCAGGTCGGGGTCGGGCTCGCCGCCCCTGGTCGCGAACCCGTCGCGCACCTCGAAGCCTCGCAGCGGCTCGACCGAGAGCCACTCCCAGTAGCCGCTGCTGGTCTCCCCGTCCGGACCCGTCATCGTGTACGCAGACCGGCCGCCGGCGACCGCGTCGTGGCGGGTGAAGGTCGCCGGCCAGGTGGGCGGCCCCCAGAACCGCTCCAGCCGGCGAGGGTCGACGTAGGCATCCCAGAGGCGTGGCACGGGAGCCGCGAAGTCGGCGACGACGGTCATCGTGAGCGCGTCGGGGTCGCGGTTGACGGACGTGACGGGCATGGGTTGCCTCCTGTTTTCAGTCGTCGGCGAGCAGCGCGTCGAGCCGGTCGATGCGCGCTCGCCAGATCTCCTGGTAGCGGTCCAGCAGTCCCTGCGCCTGCCGCACCGTCTCGGGGTCGCCGCGGATGATGCGCTGTCGGCCCTGTGGATGCTTGGTCACCAGACCGGCTCCCTCCAGCACGGCGACGTGCTTCTGGACGGCCGCGAACGACATGTCGTACGCCGCGGCCAGCGCTGACACCGACGCGCCGCCCGCCATGGTGCGGCGAAGGATGTCGCGCCGTGTCGCGTCGGCCAGAGCCCGGAAGATCCGGTCGACCTCGTCGTCGGTCAGTGCCATATCTACAACCATTTGGTTGCACGTTAGCGGGGGGAGCAGGGCTGGTCAAGGGGCTGACGACGGCGGGTCGACGGGGATCGGCGCGGGGCAGTGGGTGCCAGGATGGCCGCATGGCGACTGACTCCCACATGGTGGCCCTGGGCTTCGGCACGTTCGCCCGCGCGGACCGGATCTTCGCGCTCGAGCGACTGAGCGGAGACGAGCGCGGTGACAGGCGCCGAACGCGCGTCTGGGTCGACGGCGTCGCCGACCCCTTCATCGCGTCCCGGACCGAGGCCACGATCCTGCGCGACATGGGGCAGGAGTCCGTCATCGCCGGCCCCGAGCTCGACGAGGCGCTCGACCTCGCCGCTCGCCTGGCGGCCGCCGCCGAGGCCGGCCGCGTCGACCTCGGGGACCTCGGTCGTCGCGCGCGTCGCCTGCTGGCCTCGACGACCGCCTCCGAGTAGGGCCGCCGGGTTCGCGGTCGACCGGGCCGCAGCCTCGTCGCCCACGGGTGGAGCCGAGCGCGCGTCGTCCGACCGGACGCTGTCCGGCCGGTCGGCCGGTGACGGGGCGGGGGACGCCGATGGGCACGGTCCGGCGGTCGGGCAGACGCCGTCAGCCAGGTCTGTGGTGGCGATCAGGCCCTCTGGGAGCGCCCGAGCCGAGCAGGGCGACCTCGCAGACGGCCGCGCGCAGGGGGGAGCTGCCGCTGATCGGGTCGCTCGGAGTCTGGCGCAGCACCAGGTTGAGGTTCGCGCTGTCCGGCCCGTACGGCGGGTAGCCGGGCAGTCCGAGCTCGTCGCAGGCCTCCCACCAGCCGTGCTGGCCGAACACGACCTGCGGGTCGAGGCTGGCGTTGAGCTTCGCGCGCGCCCGGACGCTGCCGACCGGTGTGGCCAGCGAGACCCAGTCCCCGTTGGCGATCCCGCGGGCCGCGGCCGTGGACGGATGCATCTCGACCTGCGGGTCGGGAGCGCTCCTGCGCAGTGCGGCGACCTGACGGTGCTGGGTCTCGCAGAAGAACAGCGACTTCGCGGAGCTGAGCACCAACGGGTACCGGTCGGCGAGATCGGGCCGGGAGCGAGGGCTCGTCAGCGGCTCCACGAACGTCGGCAGCGGCTCGTAGCCGTGGGCCGCGAGCGTGGCGGAGTACAGCTCCACCTTGCGCGACGGAGTCGCGAAGCCGGTCTCGGCGTACTTGCGGTAGCGGGTCGTCAACGGGACCCGGACGCCGCTCCGGATGCGCCCGCAGCTCCTCGAGGGTGATGCCGCTCGGCGCCAGCTGGTGGCGGAGCGCCGCGTCGACGTCGCCGTCCCAGAAGTGCGCCCCCAGTCCCAGCCGGGTCGCCAGGTCGAACACGATCTGCAGGTCGGAGCGGGACTCGCCGCGCGGCGGGACGAGCGGCTGTCGCAGCTGGACCAGCGACTGTGCCTCCTGGCTGTACTCGAAGCCGATCTTCAGCGCCTCGGACTCGAACGGCGTCGTCACCGGCAGCACGATGTCGGCCAGCTCGGCGGTCGGGGACATGAACAGGTCGGCCTGGACGAAGAAGTCCAGGGCGCGCAGCGCCTCGCGGCCGCGGGCGCTGTCACCGTGGGCCATCACCAGGTTGCCACCGAAGCCGACCAGCGCCGTGATCCGCCGGTCCAGGGCCGCGCTGTAGAGGTCCTCGCCCGTGACGAACTCGAACCGCGCCGGGCCGAGCGGCCGCTCGTCGACCCCCACCGCCGGCGGTCGATCGTCGGAGAGGAACTCCCTGCCGTCTATCGGGTTCGACGGCACCGCCTCGAACAGCACGTTCCCTCCAGGGACGTCGAGGCTGCCGGTCAGGGCGTAGAGGACGTTGATCGCCCGGATCGTCTGGGTGGTGCCGCTGTGCTGCTCCAGGCCGCTCCAGGTGTAGAACGCGACCGGGCGTGCCTCCCAGAGCGTCCGCGCCGCGGTGACGATGTCCGTCGCCGGGACCCCGGTGATGGTCTCGGCGACGTCCGGCGGGTACTCGGCGCAGCGCGCCACGAGCAGGTCCCAGACCGTTCGGCCGTCCACGTCGTCGGCGGCGTTGGTCCAGTCGCGGACGAAGTCGGCGTCGTACCAGCCGTTCTCGATCATCACGTGGGTCAGGGAGAGCGCGAGAGCCGCATCGGTGCCGGGTCTCACCCGCAGCCAGGGGTCGGCCTTGGCGGCGAGTCCCGCCTTGCGCGGGTCGACGACGACCAGCCTGGCGCCGCGAGCGACCGCGGCTGCGGTGCTCGTTGCGTGGGCGAGGCGAGCGACGGACGGGTTGTACCCCCAGAACAGGATGCAACCAGCGTTGTCGAGGTCCGGCAGGTAGAGGCCGGGCACGGAGGCTCCGAACGTGTAGAGCGGTGCGAGGTACCGGCCCCACCCGCACAGCTCCATGTAGGTGCAGTAGTTGGGGCTGCCGAACGCACGGACCAGCCGCTGGATCCAGTCGACCGCGTCACTGATGGCCGACGTGGAGGGCGAGCTCGAGCTGAACCCGACCGACTGGGGGCCGGCCGACGCGACCGCCGTGCTCAGCCGCTCGGCCACCGTGTCCAGCGCCTCGTCCCAGGTGATCGGCTGCCACCCCGGGTCCGCGGCGTCCTTCGGCGTCGTGCGCCTGAGCGGGTGGAGGAGCCTCGACGGGTGGTAGACGATCTCCGGCGCCGCCCTGCCCTTCACGCAGATGGCCTTGCCTGTGGGGTGGGACGGGTCCGGATGCAGGGCGAGGAGAGTTCCCTCCGCGACCGAGGCGCGCGCTCCGCAGCGCGACACGCACAACGGGCAGAACGTCGGGACCGTGTCCCCACTCATCCATCGATTGTCGCGCCGGGCCCAGGTGGAGGCAACGCCCTTGGCCACCCGTCGTGCCCGGCACGCCGTCGGCGCGACAGCACCACGCGTCAGTGGCGACCCGTCGCCCCGCCGCGTGAGGCGAACAGGCTGATCGTCGCGGCGGCACCCCAGGCCAGGAACAGGGGGTCCCAGAGGTAGTCGTGGCCGACCATGCCGGAGCGGTCGAAGCCGGACTCCGGTCGGATGGCACCGACGAGCACCAGGTGCGCGACCACGGTGCTGGGCCCGCCCCAGACGAGGAGGACGAGGGCACCGAGCCAGCAGAGCGATCGGGTGACGACGCGCGCGGGCCAGGTCCGGTGGGCCAGGGCGAGCGGAGCCAGGGCCGCGACCAGCTTGGTGACGCCGATCGGGACCAGCAGCCACTCACGTCCTTGGAAGCCCTCAACCAGGTCGTGGCCCAGCGACCACACCAGAAGCGCTCCTCCGTCGCCCCCAGTCCGTAGAGGCTGAACCCGGCGTGGACCCCACCCAGCGCAGCGGCCACGACCAGGCCTGCCGGGATCCCTCTGGCTGATGCGACGATGCTGCGGGTCCCGGGCACCTGCCCATGCTCGCAAGGATCGAGGTGCCGAAGGCATGCGGTATCACCCCGACCCCGGGCGGCTCAGCCCATGAAGTCGGGGAACGGCGCCTCGACCCCGCACTCGTAGTAGCGCATGGCCAGGCGCAGGCGCTCGACGTCGATGGTGCCCTCGCCGACGGCGATCACGTCGTTGAGCCAGAGGTGGGACGTCGCGGCGGTCCGGAAGGTCAGGACATGGACGCCGAGTCCGTCGCTGAGGGACGACAGGCCACCCACCGCGAACAGCACCTCACCGCCCTCGGACAGGTGGATGACGCCCCGGGCGTCCGGAAGTGCGTATCCGGGACGGACGCGAGCGAAGTTCGAGAACTCGCCGGAGCCTGCCAGTCGCCCCACGAAGGTCGCCGTGCCTTGGCCGTAGAGCCGGCCGTCACCGGTCGCCGACGGCTCGACCTCGTGGAGCAGGTCGTTGCTGTAGCTCACGTCGCACAGGTGGTCCAGTCGCATCCCGCACCCCACATCGACTCGGTACCGACTGGACGTGACGCTACTCCGTGGCCGGCAGTGCGTGCGACTCGAGGAGAGCCGGCGTCTCCGGGCCCTGACGAGCGACCCCTGCGCCCGCTCCTCAGGCGGCGTAGTCGAGCGCGACCATCATGCCGGCCTCGCCGTGGTAGACGTTGTGGCAGTGGGTCATCCAGGACCCGGGGTTGTCGGCCTGGAGGTCAACCGACAACGCCGACATCGGCTTGACGAGCACGGTGTCCTTCCGGAGCCCGCTGGGCAGGGCGAAGGTGTGCCCGTGGACATGCATCGGGTGGGTCATCATCGTCATGTTCATCAGCCGCAGCCGGACGCGGTCGCCCCTCCCGACGAGGATGGGGTCGTTCCTGCCGTAGGGGGCGCCGTTGATCGCCCAGCGGTACGGCGACATCTGGCCGCTGAGGTGCACCATCTCCGTGGCGTCGGGTGAGCGGGTCGGCAGCCGGGTCGCCGGCGCCGGCCGGAGGTCCGCGCCCTCCAGCACCTCGCCGTCCAGCTCGGCCGGACGAACCGCCGGGCCGGGGGCCCCGCCGGCTCCGGTCCGGATCAGGGCCATCGCCTGACCCTTCTTGCCGACCGGCACTGCCACCAGGGGGAACACGCCGTCCGCCAGGGTCACGATCGCGTCGTAGCGCTCGCCCATGCCGATGTAGAAGGCGTCGACGTCGCGCGGCTCGACGGGGAAGCCGTCGGCGTGGGTGATCGTGAGCCGGTGCCCTCCCACGGCCACGGTGAAGATGGTGTCGGACCCGGCGTTGATGACCCGCAGCCGGACCCGCTGTCCGGGCCTGCCTCGGAGCACGTCGGGGGAGCCGGGCACGCGGCCGTTGACCAGGTAGTGCGGGTAGCTGACGTCACCCGCATCCCCGAACGGCGTGTCGCCCGCGCCCGTGCCGCCCATGCCGCCCGTCCCGCCCATGCCGCCCGTGCCGCCCATCCCCCCCATCCCACCCATGCCGTCGCGGTCATCGCGGCTCCTCGCGCTGCTGCCGGTGAGCTCGGCGAGCACAGCGTCGGGGGTGCGTCCCGTGCCGTCGACCCAGTCGTCGAGGACGACCAGCCATTCCAGGTCGTAGTCTCCGGGCTCGTCGGGGTCGTCGATGACCATGGGGGCGTAGAGCCCGCGGTCGAGCTGCACCCCGACGTGCGGGTGGTAGAAGTACGTGCCCGGGTCGGGGGCGGTGAACTCGTACACGTACGCCGCGCCGGGGGCGATCGGGTCCTGGGTCAGACCCGGCACCCCGTCGGCCTCGTTGCGCAGCGCCACCCCGTGCCAGTGCACCGTGGTGCCGACCGGGAGCTGGTTCTCCACCCGGATGCGCAGCAGATCCCCAGCGGTGGCCCGGATGAGGGGCCCCGGAGCTCGGTCACCGAACGCCCACGTCTCGACCCTCGGTCCGCCCAGGTCGAGAGTCGTCGGTCGCGGTACGAGGGTGCGCTCGACCACGCGCTGACCGGGAGCCGCGGTCAACGGCGCGGCGCGTCCGAACACCCGCGTGGGGCCGGGCACCGGGGTGGAGCAGGCTGCCAGGAGCCCCGTGCCGGTGACGGCCAGCCCGCCGAGCAGCAGGCTCCGGCGTGAGATCTCGAGCATGATCCCCCTTTCGGGTGCGCAGGACGACGGGACGTGTCGAGGTCGAGCCTGACGGGCTCTGCCGAAGGTCTGGCTCGGCTTCGGTGAAGGTTCGACGAAGATGTGTGGCCCGTGGCCCGTGGCCCGTCGCCGGTCGTCCGCCGCGCCCCTAGGGTCGGGCCGCGGGAAGGCGGACCGTGAAGGTCGCCCCTTGTCCCTCGCCGGCGCTCGACGCCGTGATGGTTCCGTCATGGGCCTCGACCAGTGCCTTGGCGATGCTGAGGCCGATCCCCGAGCCGCCACGACCGCGGTCCCGGGCGGTGTCAGCGCGGTAGAACCGGTCGAAGACCTGCCCGAGGTGCGCAGCGGCGATGCCGCTCCCGGTGTCGGCCACGACGAGCTCGACCCACTCGCCGGCCGAGCGGCAGGTGAGCCGCACCGTCCCGCCGGGGGAGGTGTGCCGGAGCGCGTTGTCGAGCAGGTTGCCCAGCACCTGGCCCAGTCGATCGGGGTCTCCGAGCACGCGGACCCCAGTGCAGAGGTCGGTCTCCATGACGACGTCCGCGGCCGCGAACCGGTCGACCGTGGCCTCGGCGGCCGCGCGCGCGAGGTCGCTCGCCACCACCGGTCGGCGCGAGATGGCGATCCCGCCCTCCTCGGCCGTGGAGACCGAGGAGACGTCCTCGGCGAGGCGTCGCAGTCGGTGCGTGCTGAGCCGGATCACCTCGAGGGTGTCCTCGTCGGCCGACCGGACTCCGTCCTCGATGGCTTCGAGGTGAGCATCGATGGTGGCCAGCGGGGTGCGCATCTCGTGGGCGAGGTCGGCCAGCATCCGCCGCCGCGTGGTGTCGGTGGCCCGGAGCCGGTCCGCCATCGCGTTGCTGGTGGTGGCCAGGATCCTGAACTCGCGCCCGAGGCCTGGATCGCGGACCCTGGTGGCGAAGTGGCCGTCGGCCACCTGCGCGGCCGCCTCGGCCACCTGCCCGACAGAGCTCTGGATGCGGCGGCTGAAGTACCACGTCACCGTCAGCGCCGCGGCGGTGGCGGTCACCAGCGCGATCGAGATCGAGATCAGCATCGCGGCGGCGAACGCCTTCTCGACGTGGGAGACGTCCGTCGAGTTCGCAACCACCCCGGCCCGGTCGAGGTGGTCTCGGAAGATCCCGGGTCCGACGAGGGACGCCACGACCCATGTGGTCGCCGCGCCGGCGAGGAGGACCAGCGCCTGGGCGCCGAGCAGCCGGAGACCGAACCCGGAGCGGGGTCGTCCGCGCCCCGTCATCGGCCGGTGCCCATCCGGTAGCCGATCCCGCGCACCGTCCGCACGTAGCGGCTGTCGGCAGCGTTGTCGTCGAGCTTGCGGCGCAGGTGGCCGATGTGGACGTCGACCAGGTGCTCGTCGCCCACCCAGGCCGGGCCCCACACCTGGTCGATGAGCAGGCGTCTGGTGAACACGATCTCCGGTCGGCCCGACAACGCGGCCAGCAGGTCGAACTCGGTCCGCGTCAGGGCAACCGCCTCACCGTCGAGCCAGACGTCCCGCCCGCCGGGGTCGATGGTCAACGTCCCGAACGAGCGAGTCCCCTCCGGCGGGCGCCCGTCGCGACCGAGGGGTCGTGGCCGTCGCAGCATCGCCTGCACCCGGGCCACCAGCTCCCGGGGACTGAACGGCTTGGTGAGGTAGTCGTCGGCTCCGACCGACAGCCCGATCAGGGTGTCCACCTCGTCGGTCCTGGCCGTCACCATGATGACGTAGGCGTCGGAGAACGTGCGGACCTGGCGGCACACCTCGACCCCGTCCAGGCCCGGAAGCCCGAGGTCCAGCACGATCACATCGGGGTCGAACCGACGCGCGAGCTCGACTGCTCGCAGCCCGTCGGCCGTGGTCGACGTCTCGAACCCCTCGCGCACGAAGTAGCTGTCGATCAGCCGGGCCAGCGCCTCCTCGTCCTCGACCACCAGCGCCCGCATGCCGGAGCGGGGCCTGGACCCGGACCCCTCCGGGAAACCAGTCGTTCTCGCGGAGAGGCGGGACGGGTCGTGGCTCGTGCCGGACATGCGTCCATGCTGCCAGCCGTGATGTGGTGGCGAGCGCCGTGGAGCGGACCTCTCCGCATCTTCAACGAACCTTCACACGGGCACGACCTGCTCGACGAGGTCTGCGAGCAACCATCGATGAAGGAAACGACGTCAGGAGGCGAGCACGATGATGGGTTGGTACCACGACGGTGGGTTCGGCGCCGGTGACTGGATCGCGATGATGGCGATGATGGTGGTGTTCTGGGCGCTGGTGGTCGGCGCCGGGGTGATGATCTTCCGCAGCGGCAGGGGAGGGGAGGGGACGCGACGCGGCGATGGGACCGCTTCTCGCGACCCGATGGAGATCCTCGACGAGCGGTTCGCACGCGGTGAGCTCGACCGTGAGGAGTACGAGGACCGCAGGGACGTGCTCCGCGACGGCCGGCGCTGACCGGCGCGCGGTGGCGGCTGGACCCTCGTCGAGCGGGGTGACCATGCCTGAGCCTCTTGTCTGGATACCATAGGGGGGTAGGGTATGACGAGAACCACTGGTCACGTCAGAGCCTGAAGGGCAGCATCCGCTCCGACCGGCCGTCGACCCACTGCCTGAGAGGCGAGCGATGAGCGCGACCGAGCCGGCCCGCGAGCAGCAGCCGGACCACCAGCACGGCTACCTCCACCGCAAGTCCAAGGACGACTACCTCAGACGGCTGCGCCGCGTCGAGGGACAGGCCCGCGGCCTGCAGCGGATGGTCGAGGAGGAGCAGTACTGCATCGACATCCTCACCCAGGTGTCGGCCCTGACCAAGGCGCTCCAGTCGGTCGCCCTGGGGCTGCTCGACGAGCACATGGCGCACTGCGTGGCCGACGCGGTCCGCGAAGGCGGGCTGGAGGGTGAGACCAAGCTGAAGGAAGCCTCCGACGCGATCGCCCGCCTCGTTCGCTCCTGACCCGCCGCCCGACCACCGACGCGGCACCACCCCACCACTGGAAGGACCAGCACGATGAGCCAGACCAGCACCTACACCGTCACCGGCATGACCTGCGGCCACTGCGTCGCCTCGGTGACCGAGGAGGTCCAGGCGATCCCCGGTGTCGAGACCGTGGACGTGGTCCTCGAGTCCGGCTCCCTGACCGTCACCAGCGCCGAGCCGCTCGACGAGGCAGCCGTGCAGGCTGCTGTCGACGAGGCCGGCTACCAGCTGGCATGACCACCGCCGCCAAGGTCGCCGGCTTCGTGGCGGCGCTGGCCGCGGTGTTCGTGCTGGCGCTCGGAGTGGGGAGCGTGCTCGGGCCCGTCGCGGAGCCGTCGGCGGCCGCGCACGAGGCCCGCGGTGCCGGCGCGGCAGGCGCGACGGGCAGGGCGAGCAGGCCACCTCCGATCAGTCAGACCATCCGACCTCCCGCGGGGCTGATGAGCTCCCAGGACGGCTACACGCTGAGCCTGGCCGAGCCCACCGCTGCGGCCGGTCGCGACATCCCGGTGCGCTTCACCGTGACGGGGCCGGACGGCCGGCCGGTCACAGCGTACGACGTGGCGCACGGGAAGCGGCTGCACCTGGTCGCGGTCCGCCGCGACGCGACCGGCTTCCAGCACGTCCACCCACGGCTGTCCCGGCACGGCACCTGGTCGACGGCTCTGGACCTCACTCCCGGGCAGTGGCGGCTGTTCGCCGACTTCAGGGCCAGCGCGGGCGAGGCCCTCACGCTGGGCACCGACCTCGCCGTGGCCGGGAGCTACCGACCCGCTGTGGGGGCGGGCGAGTCGCGTACCGCGGAGGTCGACGGCTACACGGTCACCCTCGACGGCGACCTCGCCGGAGGCGCGGACGCGACGCTGACGCTGTCGGTCGAGCGCGACGGCGAACCCGTCACCGACCTCGAGCCCTACCTCGGCGCCTACGGCCACCTGGTCGCGCTGCGCGCCGGGGACCTGGCCTACCTGCACGTCCACCCGGACGGCACCCCCGGGGACGGTCGGACCCGGCCGGGACCCCTCGTGGCGTTCCACGCCGCGGTCCCGAGCCCGTCGACGTACCACCTGTACCTGGACTTCCAGCATCGGGGAGTGGTGCACACCGCCGCGTTCGAGGTGCGCAGTGCCGGCCGCGCCGGCGGCACCGTCCCGGCCGCGACCGGCTCCGGGGACGGCCACACCACCCACTGACCAGACCAGCGACCCGACCGATCGAGTCAGCACCCGCAGGAGGAGCAGATGAGCACCACGCCGAGTGAGGCCGTCGAGCTGGAGATCACCGGCATGACCTGTGCCTCCTGCGCCAACCGCATCGAGCGCAAGCTCAACCGGCTCGAGGGCGTGACCGCCACGGTCAACTACGCGACCGAGAAGGCGAAGGTGACCTTCCCGGCCGGGCTGGCCCCCGAGGAGCTGGTCACCACCGTCGAGCAGGCCGGGTACGCCGCGACCCTGCCCCGGCCGAGCGGCGCCGGGCCGGGTGCGGGGCCGGGTGCTGGGCAGCCGTCCGCCGAGGACCCCGCCCGGGCGCTCCGCCAGCGACTGCTGGTCTCCGCACTGCTCACCGGCCCGGTCGTCGCGATGGCGATGGTGCCCGTGCTGCAGTTCGACTTCTGGCAGTGGCTCTCGCTGACCCTCGCCGCCCCGGTGGTGGTGTGGGGTGCGTGGCCGTTCCACCGAGCCGCCTGGGTCAACCTGCGTCACGGCACCGCGACGATGGACACCTTGATCTCGCTCGGCACGACCGCCGCCCTGGGTTGGTCGCTCTACGCGCTGTTCTGGGGCACCGCCGGCACTCCGGGCATGACCCACGCCTTCGAGCTGACCGTCGAGCGCACCGACGGCGCGGGCAGCATCTACCTCGAGGCCGCGGCCGGGGTGACCACCTTCATCCTCGCCGGGCGCTATCTCGAGGCGCGCGCCAAGCGCCGCGCCGGCGCAGCCCTGCAGGCCCTGATGGAGCTGGGCGCCAAGGAGGTGGCGGTGCTGCGGGACGGCCCCCAGGGGCCCAGGGAGGAGCGCATCCCGACCGACCAGCTGACCGTCGGGCTGAGGTTCGTGGTCCGACCCGGCGAGAAGGTCGCCACCGACGGGATCATCGAGGAGGGCACGTCGGCGGTGGACGCCGCCATGCTCACCGGCGAGTCCGTTCCGGTCGAGGTGCGACCGGGGGACGGCGTGGTCGGTGCGACCGTCAACGCGGGCGGCCGTCTGGTCGTGCGAGCCACCCGCGTCGGGGCCGACACGCAGCTCGCGCAGATGGCCCGCCTGGTGGAGGACGCCCAGAACGGCAAGGCGCAGGTCCAGCGGCTCGCTGACCGCATCTCCGGCATCTTCGTGCCGATCGTGATCGCCTTGGCCGTCGGCACCCTCGGGTTCTGGGTCGGCACCGGCGCCGGGCTCGCCATGGCCTTCACCGCGGCGGTCGCCGTCCTGATCATCGCCTGCCCCTGTGCGCTGGGGCTCGCGACCCCGACGGCGCTGATGGTGGGCACCGGTCGCGGCGCGCAGCTCGGCATCCTCATCAAGGGGCCCGAGGTGCTCGAGTCGACCCACCGGGTCGACACGGTCGTGCTGGACAAGACCGGCACCGTCACCACTGGGCAGATGACGCTGCTCGACGTGGTTGCCGCGCCGGGCGAGGACCGCGACGAGGTGCTTCGGCTCGCAGGGGCCCTGGAGGACGCCTCCGAGCACCCGGTCGCGCGGGCGGTGGCGGCCGGCGCCCGTGACCGGGGAGGCCCGCTGCCCTCCGTGGCGGACTTCGCCAACGTCGAGGGCCTCGGAGTCCAGGGCGTGGTCGAGGACCGAGGCCGGAGCCACGCCGTGCTGGTGGGGCGGCCGCAGCTGCTGGCCGCATGGTCCCAGCACCTGCCGGCCGAGCTCGTGACCGCGATGAGCGCGGCCCAGGCGGTCGGAGGCACGGCGGTCGTGGTCGGCTGGGACGGCGCCGCGCGCGGCGTGGTCGTGGTCGCCGACGGCATCAAGCCGACGTCCGCGGAGGCGGTCAGCCGGCTGCGCGCCCTGGGGTTGCGGCCGGTCCTGCTCACCGGGGACAACGCGGCCGTGGCGCACGCCGTGGCCGCTGAGGTCGGGATCGGACCGGACGCCGTGATCGCGGACGTCCTTCCGGCCGACAAGGTCGACGTCGTCAAGCAGCTGCAGGCGCAGGGCCGGGTCGTGGCCATGGTCGGTGACGGCGTCAACGACGCCGCCGCGCTGGCCCAGGCGGACCTGGGCCTGGCGATGGGCACCGGCGCCGACGTCGCGATCGAGGCGAGCGACCTGACGCTGGTCCGTGGGGACCTGCGGGTCGCCGCGGACGCGATCCGGCTCTCGCGGCGCACGCTGCGCACCATCAAGGGCAACCTGTTCTGGGCCTTCGCCTACAACGTGGCCGCCCTCCCGCTGGCCGCCGCGGGCCTGCTCAACCCGATGCTGGCCGGTGCCGCGATGGCGCTCTCCTCGGTGTTCGTGGTGACCAATAGCCTGCGGCTACGCGGTTTCCGGCCGCTGACCGATGCCCCCACCGAGCAGGAGTGACCCATGGCCCTCGCCGACTTCCCCCGCTACCCGCTCACCTTCGGCCCGAGCCCGGTGCACCCCCTCGACCGGCTCGCCGCGCACCTGGGGGGCGCCGACGTCTGGGCCAAGCGTGAGGACTGCAGCTCGGGGCTGGCGTACGGCGGCAACAAGACCCGGAAGCTGGAGTACCTCGTCCCCGACGCGATCGCCAGCGGGGCCGACACGCTGGTCTCGATCGGGGGCTACCAGTCCAACCACACCCGACAGGTAGCGGCCGTCGCGGCGAAGATCGGCATGCAGGCGGTGCTGGTGCAGGAGAGCTGGGTCGACTGGCCCGACTGCGTCAACGACCGGGTCGGCAACATCCTGCTCAGCCGGATCATGGGCGCGGAGGTGCGGCTCGACCCCGCCGGCTTCGGGATCGGGTTCAAGGACTCCTGGGCCCGGGCGATCGAGGACGTGACGGCGCGGGGCGGCACGCCGTACGCCATCCCGGCCGGGGCCTCCGACCACCGGCTCGGCGGGCTCGGCTTCGCGGGCTGGGCTCAGGAGGTGGCGCAGCAGGAGGAGCAGCTGGGGGTCTTCTTCGACACCGTCGTGGTGTGCTCGGTGACCGGCTCGACGCAGGCGGGGATGATCGCCGGGTTCGCCGCCCTGGAGCAGGCCGGGGGGCGGCCGCGCCGGGTCATCGGGATCGACGCCAGCGCCACGGTCGAGGCGACCCGCGAGCAGGTCGCCCGCATCGCGCGGCGGACCGCCGCCCTGATCGGCCTCGAGCGTGACCTCCGAGACGACGAGGTCACGGTGCTGGAGGGCTGGGCAGGTGACCGCTACGGCATCCCGGTCGAGTCGACCCTCGAGGCGATCCGGCTGACCGGCCAGCTCGAGGGAGTCATCATCGACCCGGTCTACGAGGGCAAGTCGATGGCGGGGCTCATCGACCTGGTGACCAGCGGGGAGATCCCCGCCGACGCCACCGTGCTGTACGCCCACCTGGGTGGGCAGCCGGCGCTGAACGCCTACAGCGGGCTGTTCACCGGCACCAGAGCGGCCACGGTGCCGCCGGGTCGCCGCTGAGCAGGCGCAGGCCGGAGGTCGCTCGGGCGGCCAGGTCTTGGCGACCAGCGTGAGGACGTCGTGGGTCGCCACCGGTTCGTCGGCGCCGTTGCTGACCAGTGCGTCCCAGCGGACCTCGCCGTAGCCGGCCGTGGTGCGGGGGGTGATCTGCTCGGCGGTCAGCGTCACCGAGATCTCGTCCCCGGCCCGGACCGGGGTGAGCAAGCGCGCGCTGTCGACGCCGACGTCCGCCAGCACCGGGCCGGGGTTCGGCTCCACGAACAGGTCGGCGGAACGGGCGGACCTCGGTGACGGTGCGGGTCGAGCCGGCGGTCCATCGGCCGGTGATCGCGGTGAGCATGTCGGACGAGGCCTGGATGGCGGTGCGCTGCAGGTGGTGCAGCACGCGACCGAGCTCCTCGCCGCCGGCGGGCCGGGGCCGCCGTGGACCGGCGGCGGGAGCCGTGACCGGTCGACTCCTCCGCGTCGTCGGAGCGGGTGAGCCAGTCGGCCTCGATGCCGAGGCGGACGACCGACTCGGTCAGGTACGCCGTCCGGCCGGCCGGTTCGACGATGCTCGGCAGACCGGCGGGGAGGGTCGGGGCGAGCTTCTCCAGGAAGCCCCAGACCGGAAGCCGAAGGCGTTGCCCTGCACCCGCTCAAGTGGACCGTCCAGGACGACGGTGTCGTTCGGGAGCCCACGGACGCCCTTGGAGGCGTGCGAGAAGACCGTCGCGATGCGCGCGCAGCGCCGGTCCCCCGACCGACTTGGCAGCGCGAGGCCGGGACCGGAGCCGCGGCGCCACGATCCTGGCAGGTGGCTCTCGAGCAGCTCGCTCACCGGGTGGCCGCCACCCGTTGCGCGGAGCCGAGGACGGTGCCACACTATTCCTGACCGAACGGTCTGTAAATCGTCCGCACCGGACGTGGAGGAGCCATGACGGCCACACCCCCGGCCACACCCGAGCCCGAGCTGACCGCCTCGTTCGAGGCCACCATCGCCCGCCACGACCGCATCGAGCCGCGCGACTGGATGCCCGAGCGGTACCGCGCGACGCTCGTCCGGCAGGTCGCCCAGCACGCCCACTCCGAGATCATCGGGATGCAGCCGGAGGGCAACTGGATCACCCGGGCGCCGTCGCTGCGCCGCAAGGCGATCCTGCTGGCGAAGGTCCAGGACGAGGCCGGTCACGGGCTCTACCTCTACTCGGCGTGCGAGACGCTCGGCGTGTCGCGGCGCGAGCTGACCGAGCTGCTCATCGAGGGCCGGCAGAAGTACTCCTCGATCTTCAACTACCCGACGCTCTCCTACGCCGACGTGGGCACCATCGGCTGGCTCGTCGACGGCGCGGCGATCTGCAACCAGGTGCCGCTGTGCCGGACGTCGTACGGGCCCTACGGCCGGGCGATGATCCGGATCTGCAAGGAGGAGTCGTTCCACCAGCGTCAGGGCTTCGAGCTGCTGGCGACCATGATGCGCGGCACCGACGAGCAGCAGGCGATGGTCCAGGAGTCGGTGGACCGGTTCTGGTGGCCGGCGCTGATGATGTTCGGTCCACCCGACGCGCACTCGCCCAACACCGAGCAGTCGATGGCGTGGGGGATCAAGCGCGACACCAACGACGAGCTCCGGCAGAAGTTCGTGGACATGACCGTGCCGCAGGCCCGCGCGTTGGGCGTGACGCTCCCCGACCCCGAGCTGGTGTGGAACCCCGGGCGTGGCCATCACGACTTCGGCCAGCCGGACTGGGAGGAGTTCGCCGCCGTCGTGACGGGCTCCGGCCCCTGCAACGCGCAGCGGATCGCGCATCGACGCCGGGCCCACGAGGAGGGCGCGTGGGTGCGCGAGGCGGCCACGGCGTTCGCCACCCGCCAGCCGCGCGCGGGCGTGACCGGGGCGCCGTCGTGAGCGGGGTGCGGGACGAGTGGCCGCTCTACGAGGTCTTCGTGCGTGCCAAGCGGGGGCTCAACCACGTGCATGTGGGCTCGCTGCACGCGGCCGACGACGAGATGGCGCTGCGCCACGCGCGCGACGTCTACACCCGACGCAACGAGGGGGTCAGCATCTGGGCGGTCCGCTCGGACGCGGTCGCGGCCTCCAGTCCCGACGAGAAGGACCCGCTGTTCGCACCGTCCGGGGACAAGGTCTACCGGCACCCCACGTTCTACACGATTGCCGACGACGTCCCCCACATGTGAGGTTCGACGATGAGCCCGGTCCACGACCACGATGCCGACCACGAGTCCGTGTACGACGGCCTCACCGGAGGTGACGACTCCCGGTGGGCCTTCGGGACCGACTTCGAGGACCCGCTGACCGGCGTCGAGTCAGGCGTCCCGGAGGGGGTCGACGCCCGCACGCTGGCCGAGTACTGCCTGATGCTCGGGGACGACGCGCTGGTCTACTCCCACCGGCTCTCGCAGTGGGCCAGCAACGCCCCCGACCTCGAGGAGGACATCGCGCTGGCCAACATCGCGCTGGACCTGCTCGGCCAGGCACGGCTGCTGCTGGCGCGGGCGGCGAGCGCCGACGCCCGCGTGGTCCCGAGCCTGCCACCGGGCTCGCCGGTGCCGCCGGAGGACGCGCTGGCGTTCTTCCGCGAGGAGAGCGGTTTCCGCAACGTCAGGCTCGTCGAAGCTGAGAACGGCGACTTCGCGGTGACCGTGGCCCGGCTGCTGGTCTTCTCCACCTACCGGCTCGCGGTGCTCCAGCGACTGGCGGACAGCCGTGACGGCGTGCTGTCGGCGATCGCCGCCAGGGCCGTCAAGGAGGTCACCTACCACCGCGACTACGCCGCCCGCTGGTTCCTCACCCTGGCCCGGGGCACCGAGGTGTCCCGCTGCCGGCTGGTCGCCGGGCTGGACCTGGTCTGGCCCTGGCACGACGAGCTGTTCCGCAGCCACGCCGTCGAGGCCGCGGTCGCCGGTCAGGGGGTCGGGGTCGATCCTGCCCTCGTCGCGGACGAGGTCGACGTCCTGCTGGAGCAGGTGCTCTCCGCCAGCGGCGTCGTCCGTCCCGTCGTGCCCCAGGCCGGGGCCGTCGGCGCCGGAACGGGACGAGACGGCCGGCACACCGAGACGATGGGGCTGCTGCTCGCCGAGATGCAGGTCGTCGCCCGCGCCCACCCGAGCGGACGGTGGTGACATGCCGACCAGCCAGCCGACCAGCGCGTCGACAGCCCTCGCCGAGGCGGCCCGGCGGGTGGCCGGCCGCGTCACCGACCCGGAGCTGCCGATGCTGACCCTGGAGGACCTCGGCGTGCTGCGCAGCGTGGCGACGTCCGGGGACGCGGTCGTCGTCACGATCACGCCGACCTACTCGGGCTGTCCTGCGCTGGCCACGATGCGCGACGACCTGGTGAGCGCCCTGGCCGACCACGGCTTCGACGACGTCACCGTCCGGGTCAGCCTGCACCCGGCCTGGTCGAGCGACCAGATCAGCGACGACGGCAGGCGGGCGCTGCGCAGGCACGGCATCTCCGCGCCGGGCCCCGCACCTCGCCACGACGGGCCCGTTCCGCTGCGGCTGGAACCCCGCCGACGCGAGGTGACGTGTCCGCGCTGCGGGTCGGCCGGCGCGGAGCTGTCCTCGGAGTTCGGCCCGACCCCCTGCACGGCGATGTACCGCTGCGTCCGCTGCCTCGAGCCCTTCGAGCACGTCAAGGAGATCTGATGGCCGTCGCGGCCACCGAACCGGCCGACCGCCCCACCCGGGCGGGGTTCCACGAGCTGACGGTGGCCGCGGTCGAGCGTCTCACCGAGGACTCCGCCGCGGTCACCTTCGCCGTGCCCGAACCGCTGCGAGAGGTGTTCGCCTTCCGGGCCGGGCAGTCGCTGACGCTGCGCCGGACGATCGGGGACCAGGAGCACCGACGCTCCTACTCGATCTGCTCTCCCGTCGGCAGCCCCCCGCGGGTCGGTGTCCGCGAGATCCCCGAGGGACTCTTCTCGTCCTGGCTCGTCCATGAGGTCACCGTGGGCGAGACCGTCGAGGCGGCCGCCCCCGCCGGCCGGTTCCAGGCCGACCCTGGCGTCGGTGGACGGCACCTGTGCATCGCTGCCGGGTCCGGCATCACCCCGATGCTCTCGATCGCCGCCACCGTGCTGGTCAATCCCGGCTCCCGGGTCACCCTGCTCTACGGGAACCGCACGAGCCGGTCGGTGATGTTCGCCGAGGAGCTCGCCGACCTGAAGAACCGCTACGGCGCACGGCTCGAGCTCGTGCACGTGCTGTCCCGCGAGCCCCGGGACGTGGAGCTGTTCTCGGGCCGCCTCGACGCGGCCCGCCTCCGCCGGCTGCTCGTCGCGCTGGTGCCGGTCCGCAGCGTCGACGACGTGTGGCTGTGCGGTCCGTACGGCCTGGTCGCCGACGCCCGCGAGGTGCTCGATGAGCTCGGAGTGGCGAAGGAGAAGGTGCACGTCGAGCTGTTCTACGTCGACGAGCCCCCGCCGGGGGTCCTGCGACCCGAGGCGGTCGTCGACGGGGACGTCAGCCGGGTCACCATCAGCCTCGACGGCCTCACCTCGACCGCGGTGATGCCGACGGCCCTGACCATCCTCGACGGGGCCGCCGCGACCCGCAGCGACCTGCCGTTCGCCTGCAAGGGTGGCGTGTGCGGGACCTGCCGCGCCCGGGTGGTCTCGGGGGACGTCGACATGCGCCGCAACTACGCCCTCGACGACGAGGAGGTCGAGCGGGGCTTCGTGCTGACCTGCCAGACCCACCCGGTCGGCGACGAGGTCACGGTGGACTTCGATGCCTGAGCCCCACCCGCGAGGGCCGGACGACCCGTCCCGAGGACCGTCCGACGACGAGGCCGGGCGCGAGCACGCCGTCGCGAGCGCGGAGACGATGTGGCGGGGCGACGCCGCGAGCCGGATGCTCGGCATGAGGCTCGTGTCGGTGGCACCAGGCTCGGCGGTCGTCTCGATGAGGGTGCGACCCGACATGGTCAACGGCTGGCGGCTGTGCCACGGGGGGCTCATCGCGGCGCTGGCTGACAGCGCGTTCGCGCTCGCGTGCAACTCCCGCGGACGGGTCACGGTCGCGGCCGGCTTCGACGTGACGTTCCTGGAGCCTGGCCGGGCGGGGGACGAGCTGGTGGCCACCGCCACGGAGACCGCCTTGCGCGGGCGCTCGGGGCTCTACGACGTGAGGGTGGACCGGGCCGCGGACGACGTCACCGTCGCGTGGTTCCGCGGCCGCAGCAGGGCCGCCGGACGACCCGACCCCGCCGTCGGCCCCGGCGGCTAGCCTCGCCGCTCGGGCGAGGGTCCACGCAGGCCCTCGAACGCCAGGTCGGAGAGCGAGTCGGCCAGCGTCGCTGCGTCGACGGGGCCCCCCGGCCGGTACCACTCGACCACCGAGTTCACCATCCCGAACAGCAGCCTGCTGATCAGCTCGGGAGGGATGTCGCCGCGCACCGTCCCCTCGGCCGCGGCCGCTGCCACCAGCCGCGCGAGCTTGTCGTCGAGCACCCGACGACGCGCGAGCGCGGCCAGCTCGACCTCGCTGTTGCCCCGCACCCGCAGCAGCAGGGTCACGGCCGGCAGGTGCTCGACCAGCACGCCCACCGACCGGTGCACCGCGGTCCGCAGCCGGTCCGCCGCGCTGTCGCCACCACCGGCCCGCAGGGCCTCGTCGATGGCAGCGGTGAGGCCGTCGAGCGCCTCGTCGAGGGCGGCGGAGAGCAGGTGCTCCTTGCTCGGCACGTGGTGGTAGATCGCGGACTTCGTCAGTCCGAGGTCGGCGGCGATGTCGCCCACGCTGGTCCGGTCGTAGCCCTGCCGGATGAACAGCTCGATCGCGCGACGCAGCACGGTCTCCTGGTCGTAGCCGGGTCGCCCGCGACGAGGGGCGAGCGGCGTGGTCCGGGGCTCGGGCATGGCCAGATCCTGCCACGCAGGGTGCTGCGCGGCCTGGCCCGACGCCCGGTCCGCCGCCGACGCGGTGGCCCGGCGCCGGGGTACCGCTCGGCAGGCACCGGTCTGGCCGGCGGTCGGTCAGAGGGCCGTGAAGGTCCGGCCACCGTCGGTGGACACCGTCACCGCCCCGGCCACCGCCAGGTAGATCGCAGAGCCCTGGGTCGCCAGGGCCTCGGGTGCGCCGTCGACCCGGCCGCGGGTCGCCCAAAGACGCCCAGGCCCGCTGCTGACGTGGACGGACCCGTCCGGTCCGACGCCGACGAGCCGACCGTCGGCGTCCCAGTCCACCAGCAGCAGCACGGGTGCCCCGGGGACCGGCCCGAAGCTGCGTCCGCCGTCGTCGCTGTGGAGCAGTCCACGCTCCGTCGTGGCCAGGACCACGTCGGGGTCCGTCGGGCTGACGGCGAAGTCCGCCATCGGCAGGGTGGACCGGGTCTCCCAGTCCGCCTTGTCGGCGCTGACCATGAATGTGCCGCTGCGGGCGTCCAGGCCGTAGACCCGGTCGTGCCGGTACGCCAGCGCGTGGAAGTCGGCTTCGCCGGACAAGGACAGCGAGTCCCACGTCCGCCCGCCGTCCGTGGACTGGATCAGGCCGAGTGCGGGCGGACCGTCCTGGCCCGGACCGGGATGCCCGCTGGCGAGGAAGTGCCTGGGACCGGCCACGGTGAACCCCATGAGGTCCTGCACCCGGCCCGCCACCAGCGTCGTGCCGCCCTGCTTCCGGAGCCGGAACAGCCCGTGGTGCGTCCCGGCGTACAGGCTGCCGTCGGCCGGGTCCACGCCGAGGTCGTGCACGTGCTCCAGCGTGGGGTCCGCCCGCTCAGGCGAGTGGTCCGACGCTGGGTCCGTGCCGGCCGCGCACCCGGGCACGAGGGCCAGGGCAGCGACCGAGAGGGCCGAGACGACCGCCGCGGTTCGCCGTCGGCGGCCGCGGTCGCGTCGGGTCCTGGGCTGGGTCATGGCCCCGGCACGGTACCGCGGCCGTGACTGGGGTCCAGGAGACGCCGGCACCTCTCCCGCACCGAGTCGTCTCGGATCCGAGACGCCAAGTGTGGTCCGGTCGTGGCGAAGGCCGGCAGCAGGGGGTTCGATGGAGCCATGGACGAACACCAGCCGTGGGTGAGTGTGGGCACCGGACCGGTCTGCCCGGACGACGTGGTCGCGGTCGCTCGTGACGGTGCCGCGGTCCGGCTCAGCCAGGACGCCGTGGCCGCGATGGGCCGGGCCCGGGGGGTCGTGGAGGAGCTCGCGGCAGCACCGACCCCGGCGTACGGCATCTCCACGGGCTTCGGCGCGCTGGCGACCCGGCACATCCCGACCGCGATGCGCGCCCAGCTGCAGAAGTCGCTGGTCCGCTCGCACGCGGCCGGCTCCGGGCCCGAGGTGGAGCGTGAGGTCACCCGGGCGCTGATGCTGCTGCGGCTCTCGACGCTGGCCACCGGTCACACCGGCGTCCGGGTCGAGACCGCGCAGCTGCTGGCGGACCTGCTCAGCCACGGCATCACCCCCGTCGTGCACGAGTACGGCTCACTCGGGTGCTCGGGCGACCTCGCGCCGCTCTCGCACTGCGCGCTGGCGCTGATGGGGGAGGGGCCGGTGCGCGACGTCACGGGCAGCCTGATGCCCGCCGCCGACGCCCTGGCAGCGGTCGGGCTCGTGCCGGTGGAGCTCGAGGCGAAGGAGGGTCTGGCCCTGATCAACGGCACCGACGGGATGCTGGGGATGCTGGTGCTCGCGATCACCGACCTGCGCCGGCTGCTGCGCACGGCCGACCTCACCGCCGCGATGTCCGTCGAGGGTCAGCTCGGCACCGACCGGGTCTTCGCCCCCGAGCTGCAGGCGCTGCGTCCCCACCCGGGGCAGGCGCTGTCGGCCGCCAACCTCACCCGGCTGCTCGCCGGCTCCGGCGTCGTGGCGTCCCACCGCGGCCCGGACTGCAACCGGGTCCAGGACGCCTACTCGCTGCGCTGCTCCCCGCAGGTGCACGGCGCCGCTCGCGACACCGTCGAGCACGCCGCCACGGTGGCCGAGCGCGAGCTCGCCTCCGCCGTGGACAACCCGGTGGTCCTCGCGGAGGAGGGACGCGTCGAGTCGAACGGGAACTTCCACGGCGCGCCGGTCGCCTACGTCCTGGACTTCCTCGCCATCGTCGCCGCAGACGTGGCCTCGATCAGCGAGCGACGAACCGACCGGTTCCTCGACCGGGCCCGCAACCACGGGCTGCCGCCGTTCCTGGCCGACGACCCGGGCGTCGACAGCGGGCACATGATCGCGCAGTACACCCAGGCCGCGATCGTCTCGGAGATGAAGCGGCTCGCGGTCCCCGCCTCGGTCGACTCGATACCGTCCTCGGCGATGCAGGAGGACCACGTGTCGATGGGATGGGCGGCGGCACGCAAGCTGCGACGCGCGGTCGACGGGCTGACCCGGGTGGTCGCCGTCGAGCTGCTCACCGCCGCGCGGGCGCTGGACCTGCGGGCACCCCTCGAGCCGTCGCCGGCCACTGCGGCCGCGGTCCGGTCGCTGCGCGCCGCCGGCGTGGCCGGGCCCGGCCCGGACCGCCACCTGTCACCCGAGATCGAGAAGGCCGTCGAGCTGGTCGCCTCGGGCTCCGTCCTGACCGCCGTCGAAGAAGTGATCGGAGAGCTCGCATGACCAGCACCAAGCCCGGCCAGCCCCACCCCGGCCAGCCCCACCCCGGCCAGCCCCATCCCGGCCAGACCAACCCACGCCTGCCGATCCGTGCCGCGCGGGGCACGGGGCTGAGCGCGAAGTCGTGGCAGACCGAGGCCCCGTTGCGGATGCTGATGAACAACCTCGACCCGGAGAACGCCGAGCGACCCGAGGACCTCGTCGTCTACGGCGGCACGGGCCGGGCCGCCCGCAGCTGGGAGGCCTACGACGCCCTGGTGCGCACCCTGCGCGACCTCGAGGACGACGAGACGATGCTCGTGCAGTCCGGCAAGCCGGTCGGCGTCATGCGCACCCACCCCTGGGCGCCGCGGGTGCTGATCGCCAACTCCAACCTGGTCGGCGACTGGGCGAACTGGGAGGAGTTCCGCCGGCTCGAGGACCTGGGGCTGACGATGTACGGCCAGATGACCGCGGGGTCCTGGATCTACATCGGCACCCAGGGGATCCTCCAGGGCACGTTCGAGACCTTCGCCGCGGTGGCCGACAAGCGGTTCGGCGGCACCCTGGCCGGCACCATCACCCTCACCGCCGGCCTGGGCGGCATGGGTGGCGCACAGCCGCTCGCGGTGACGATGAACGACGGGGTCGCGATCTGCGTCGACGTCGACCAGTCCCGCATCGCCCGACGCATCGAGCACCGCTACCTCGACGTCCAGGCCGACGACCTGCAGGACGCGGTCGCCCGCGCGGTGGCGGCACGCGACTCCCGCACGCCGCTGTCGATCGGGGTGCTCGGCAACGCGGCGGAGGTGTTCCCGGCGCTGCTGGAGATGAAGGCGCCCATCGACGTGGTGACCGACCAGACCTCGGCGCACGACCCGCTGTCCTACCTGCCCGTGGGTGTCTCCGTCGAGGACTGGCACGACGCGGCCGCCCGTGACCCCGGCGGTTTCACCAAGGACGCCCAGGCCTCCATGGCGACCCATGTCCGGGCGATGGTCGAGTTCCAGGACGCCGGCGCCGAGGTCTTCGACTACGGGAACTCCATCCGCGACGAGGCCCGCAAGGGTGGCTACGACCGGGCCTTCGAGTTCCCCGGCTTCGTGCCGGCCTACATCCGGCCGCTGTTCTGCGAGGGCAAGGGCCCGTTCCGCTGGGCGGCGCTGTCCGGGGACCCGGCTGACATCGCCGCCACGGACCGGGCGATCCTCGAGCTCTTCCCGGACAACGAGCGGCTGCACCGGTGGATCACCATGGCGGGGGAGCGGGTCGCGTTCCAGGGGCTGCCCGCCCGCATCTGCTGGCTCGGTTACGGCGAGCGGCACCTGGCCGGGCTGAGGTTCAACGAGATGGTCGCCTCGGGCGAGCTGTCGGCGCCGGTCGTGATCGGCCGCGACCATCTCGACTGCGGCTCGGTGGCGTCGCCGTACCGCGAGACCGAGGCGATGCTCGACGGCTCGGACGCCATCGCGGACTGGGCCCTGCTCAACGCGCTGGTGAACACCGCCTCGGGGGCCAGCTGGGTCTCGATCCACCACGGTGGCGGCGTCGGCATGGGCCGCTCGATCCACGCCGGCCAGGTGTGCGTCGCCGACGGCAGCGCGCTGGCCGCGGAGAAGATCGAACGGGTTCTGACCAACGACCCCGGCATGGGCGTCATCCGCCACGTCGACGCCGGCTACGATCGCGCCGTCGACGTCGCCGGCCAGCGTGGTGTCCGCATCCCGATGAGCGAGAGCTGACCCGGACAGGGCACCTGAGATGACCTTCGAGGACATGTGGCGCGGGCTGCAGGAGGTGGGCCGCTCCACGGCGTCGGGCGGCTACTTCCGCCAGCCCTTCGAGACGGCGGAGCGTGAGTGCGCCGCCTGGTTCGCCGAGCAGGCCCGCTCGCGCGGGCTGGACCTGCGGCACGACGGCTACGGCAACGCGGTGGCCTGGTGGGGGACGGGTCCCGACGCGCTGCTGACCGGCTCCCACCTCGACTCCGTCCTTGACGGGGGGGCCTTCGACGGTCCGCTTGGCGTCGTGTCCGGCTTCGCCGCGATCGACCTGCTGCGCGAGCGCGGCGTCGTGCCGTCACGACGGATCGGGGTGTCCGCGTTCGTCGAGGAGGAGGGGTCGAGGTTCGGCCGCGCCTGCCTCGGGTCGGGCCTGGCGGTCGGGGCGGTCTCCGCGGCGGCCGCCGAGAGGCTCCAGGACCGGCGCGGCGTCCGCCTCGGCGACGCCTGGGCGGCTGCGTCGCTGGACCCCACCCGCGGCTCCGACCTGCTCGACGGGGTGTCCTGCTTCGTCGAGCTGCACGTGGAGCAGGGACGTGACCTGGTCCATCGCGGGGCGGCCATCGGGGTGGCCAGTGGCATCTGGCCGCACGGGCGCTACCGGTTCGACTTCGCCGGGGAGGCCAACCACGCCGGTGCCACCCGGATGGAGGACCGCCACGACCCGATGCTCACCTACGCGATGACGGCGCTGGCCGCCGACAAGCAGGCCCGGGTATCGGGGATGCGCGCGACGTTCGGCCGGGTCGCGGTCGAGCCCAACGGCACCAACGCGGTCGCGTCGCGGGTGACGGCCTGGCTGGACGCCCGGGCCGCCGACGACCGGGCGCTGGCTCGGCTGGTCGAGACCATCAGCGCCCAGGCCGAGGAGCGGGCCGGCCGCGACGGCACCCGCCTGACGGTCACCGCCGAGTCGGTCTCGGGCGCGGTCACCTTCCCCCCGACGCTGGCCGAGCGGGTCGCCGGCCCGCACGGCTGGCCGGTCATCGCCACCCAGGCCGGGCACGACGCCGGGATCCTCGCCGCGGCCGGCATCCCGACCGCGATGCTCTTCGTGCGCAACCCCACCGGGATCTCGCACTCCCCGGCCGAGTACGCCGAGCCGGCCGACTGCCTGGCCGGCGTGGCAGCGCTGGCCGACACGCTCCAGGGGCTTGCCCGGTGACGAGCTACCTCCTGGAGCGTGCCGCCCTGCCGGACGGGGTGGCCGACGAGGTGCTGGTGAGGGTCGCGGACGGTCGGTTCACGGAGGTGACACCTCACGGCGACCCGCGCCGCGACCCCGGCGGCGGCCCGGTCACGCGGCTGCCCGGGCTGACGCTGCCCGGGCTGGCCAACTGCCACAGCCACGCGTTCCACCGGGCCCTGCGAGGTCGCACCCAACGGCACCGTGGCTCGTTCTGGACCTGGCGCGAGCAGATGTACGACCTGGCCGCGCGCCTGGACCCCGACTCCTACCTCGTGCTCGCCACCGCGGTGTTCCGCGAGATGGCCGCGGCGGGCATCACCAGCGTCGGCGAGTTCCACTACCTCCACCACGGCCCCACCGGCACCCCGTACGCCGACCCCAACGAGATGGGCAAGGCCCTGGTCGCGGCCGCGGCCGCCGCCGGGATCAGGATCAGCCTGCTGGACACCTGCTACCTCACCGCCGGCATCGGCCGGCCACCCGAGGGGGTCCAGCGCCGCTTCAGCGACGGCGACGCCGCGGCGTGGTCGTACCGTGTGGCCCTGCTCGACGAAGGCGACGGGGTCCGGATCGGGCAGGCGTTCCACTCGGTGCGCGCGGTGCCCCGCGACCAGCTGCGGGCCGACCCGTCCCGGCCGCTGCACATCCACCTGTCCGAGCAGCGTCTCGAGAACGAGCAGTGCCGCGCGGCCTACGGGCTGAGCCCGACGCAGGTGCTGGCCGAGGCCGGGCAGCTCGGTCCGCAGCTGACCGCGGTGCATGCCACTCACCTCGATGACACCGACATCGGGCTGCTCGGCGACGCCGCCGCCTTCGTGGGCTTCTGCCCGACGACCGAGCGCGACCTCGGCGACGGCGTCGGACCGAGCCGCCGCCTCCACGACGCCGGTGCTCGCCTCACGCTCGGCAGCGACAGCCATGCGGTGATCGACCTGTTCGAGGAGATGCGAGCCGTCGAGCTCGACGAACGGCTGGTCACCGGGCAGCGCGGCCACTGGAGGGCAGGCGAGCTCGTCACGGCCGCCACCGAGACAGGGCACCGCAGCCTCGGCTGGCCCGACGCCGGCCGGATCGAGGTGGGCCGTCGCGCCGACCTGGTCACCCTCGACACGGCCAGTCCCCGCACCGCGGGCACCGGCGCCGACGAGCACACGGTGGTGTTCGCCGCCGGTGCCGACGACGTCGTGCAGGTGGTCGCGGACGGCCGGGTGGTGAGCGGGCGCCACGACCGGCAGGAGGTCGGCCGCGAGCTCGACGAGGCGATAGCGAGGATCTGGCGATGACCAGCACCCTGTTGACCGGCATCGGCGAGCTCGTCGTCGACGCCGCCGTGCCGCCGCTGCTCGACGCCGCCCTGGTGCTGAGCCAGGACCGCGTCGCCTGGGTCGGCCCGGCCGCGAGCGCGCCGGCCGCGGACCGGCGGGTCGACCTCGCCGGGCGGAGCGTGGTCCCGGGCTTCGTCGACAGCCACTCCCACCTGGTCTTCGCCGGTGACCGGTCCGCCGAGTTCGCCGCCCGGATGACCGGCACCCCCTACCGCGCCGGAGGGATCCGCACCACCGTCGCCGCGACCCGGGAGGCCACCGACGCAGACCTGGCCGCGAACGTCGCCCGGTTGGTCGAGGAGATGCGCAGGCAGGGGACGACCACCGTGGAGATCAAGAGCGGCTACGGGCTCAGCGTCGCCGACGAGGCCCGCAGCCTCGCCGTCGCGGCACGGTTCACCTCGGAGACCACCTTCCTGGGCGCGCACGTCGTCCCCGCCGGGAGCGACCCCGCGGCGTACGTCGACCTCGTCACCGGCGACATGCTGGCAGCCGCCGCCCCGCACGCGCGGTGGATCGACGTGTTCTGCGAGCGAGGCGCCTTCGACGGGGACCAGGCGCGCCGCATCCTGGCGGCCGGCCGGGCGGCGGGTCTGCCGGGACGGCTGCACGCGAACCAGCTGACCGCCGGCCCCGGGGTCCGGCTCGCCTGTGAGCTGGGACTGGCGGCGGTCGACCACTGCACGTTCCTCACCGCCCCGGACGTGGACGCCCTCGCCTCCTCGGGCACCGTGGCCACGCTCCTGCCGGGGGTGGAGTTCTCGACCAGGCAGCCGTGGCCGGACGCCCGTCGGCTGATCGACGCGGGCGTGGTCGTCGCGCTGGCCAGTGACTGCAACCCGGGCTCCTGCTACAGCAGCTCGCTGCCGTTCTGCATCGCCCTGGCGGTCCGCGACATGGGGATGAGTCCCGCTGAGGCGCTGTGGTCGGCCACCGCCGGCGGGGCCCGTGCCCTTGCGCGCTCCGACGTCGGCACGCTCGCGGTGGGGTCGCGCGCCGACCTCGCCGTGCTCGACGCTCCCTCCTACGTCCACCTCGCCTACCGCCCCGGGGTTCCGCTCGTGGGGCAGACCTGGCAGGGCGGGACCTGCGTCTGGGACCGGGTCACCGGCACCGGCGCGGCGCCGGGACCGGCCTGACCGGGACGTCGGCTGCGCCGAGTGCGCCAGCCCGCCGACCGCGCCGACCGCGCCCACGGGTCGCCGCTCGACGACCGAGTGCGAGGGCTCAGGCCTGACGGTCGTCGACCGCGTCCAGCATCGCGAGGGCGGTGGGCACGTCGATGACGAGACGGTGCACCAGCCCGCTGCGCAGGGCCGCCGCGACGGCCCGCGCGCGTCCCGTGCCGCCGACGACGGCGATGACGTCGGGGACGGCGCGCAGCTGGTCGGCGGTGATGGCGATCGTCCGCCGGGCCAGGTTCCCCACCGTCACCTCGCGTCCGTCCTCGTCCAGGACGGTGGCGCAGACGTCGGCCACCGCACCTGCTCCTGCGATGTCGGAGCGGAGCGCATCCGGCAGCGCGAGCATGAGGGAGGACTCGTGCTCGTGCCACGAGCCGATGCTCACCAGCGCCTTGCTGAGCCGCCCGAACATCTCGATGGTGCCGCTCACCTGTGCGTCGCGCCGCAGCAGCCGTGCCGTCTCGGGGTCGTCGACGACCATGGGTACGTGGAGCGCGTGCAGGTCGGCGCCGGCCCGACCGGCGATGCCGCGGGCGAGATCGAGCGAGCTCACCTCGAGCTCCGCGGACGGGACGCTGCCCACGACCTGCACGACCGTGGCGGCCGGCAGGGCGGGAAGCGCCCGCACCATCTCGGCGAGGGTGCGTCCCCACGCCACACCGAGCACGTCCCCCTCCTCGACGAGGTCGCCGAGAACGGCGGCAGCCGCGCTGCCCAGCTGGCGGCGGCGGAGGGAGGGATCCGCCGTCAGCCGCACGGCGAGCGCCTGCCGGAGGCCGAACCGGTCGGCGACGGCGAGGGACAGGTCGACATCGACGTCGGAGGGAGGGGCGATCTCGATCGTGACCACCCCGGTCCGCCGTGCCTCGTCGAGGAGGCGCGCGACCTTGAAGCGCGAGACGCCGAGCTCGTCGGCGACGGCGCTCTTGGTCATCCCCTCGAGGTAGTAGCGGCGCGCCGCCACGACGAGCCGCATGCTCTCCAGCGCGCTGGGGGCCGCCGCGCCCTGCCTCATCGGATCCCCTATCTGCGGCTCCAGCTGCGTTCCGGCCCGGTGCGGGCCCTGGACCGTGGTGTCAGGGCCTTGACCCCGTGACCGGACAGACGCCATGCTGATGCTACACGCTTGAGCATTGTGCGCTCAGATGAGCGGTGCCCTCGGTGTCCCCCCGGAAGCTCGTCGAGGAGCGCGTCCACCCACGCCGCCTGGAGACCTGCGATGACCGTCGAACCAGCCGAGCCGGCTGAACCAGCCGAGCCAGGCCGCAGCCACCAGCGATCGGCCATCGTCACCGGCGCGGCCCGGGGGATCGGCCGGGCCATCGCCGAGCGGCTCGCCGCCGATGGGCTGGCCGTCACCCTGCTCGACCTCGAGGCGTCCAGGGCTGACGCGGAGCGGGTGGCGGACGCTGTCGGCGCCGGCGGAGGCCGGGCCCGGGTCGACGTCGTGGACGTGGCCGACCCCGGGTCCGTCGACGCCGCGGTCGAGGCGCACGTCGCGGCCTGGGGAGGCATCGACGTGATGGTGGCGAACGCCGGGATCGCGGTGACGGCCTCGCTGCTCGAGACGACCCCTCAGCAGTGGCAGCAGACGATGCGGGTGAACGTGGCCGGGGTCTTCCACTGCTACCGGGCCGCGGCCGCACACATGGTCGCCCAGGCGCGCGGAGGACGGTTGATCGGGGCCGCGTCGGTCGCCGCGCACCGGGGCGGCATCTGGCAGGGGGCCTACTCCGCCTCGAAGTTCGCGGTCCGTGGCCTGACGCAGTCGGTGGCCCAGGAGCTGGCGCCCCACGGCATCACCGCCAACGTCTACAGCCCCGGAGTCGTGCACACCCCCATGTGGGAGTCGATCGACGACGCCATGACCCGGCGCACGGGATCGCCGTCGGGGAGCGCGATGGCAGCGATGGCCGACGTGATCCCGCTGGGGCGGCTCGAGACTCCCACCGACGTGGCCGGCGTGGTCGCCTTCCTGGCCTCACCGGACGCCGCCTACATCACCGGCCAGTCCATCGTCGTGGACGGCGGCCTGTGGTTCTCCTGACTCCGGATCGAGCCACGGACGGCCCGATCCGCCGACCACCCAGCTGAGGGAGCCCCACGATGGACCTCTACGTCGACACCGCCGACCGGGACGCGGCCGAGACCCTGCTCGCGACCGGACTGTTCGCGGGCCTGACCACCAACCCGACGATCCTGCAGCGAGCCTCCCGGAGCGTGGCGGACATCCCCGACATCTACGCGTGGGCGACCGGCGCCGGCGCCCGCGAGGTCTTCTTCCAGGCATGGGGGCGCGACACCGCCACCCTCGTCGAGCGAGGTAGGCGGCTCCGCGACCTCGGCGAGGAGGTGGTGGTCAAGCTGGTCGCATCGAGGGACGGCACCGCCGCCTGCGCGCGGCTGTCCGCCGACGGGACGCCGACGCTGCTCACGGCGGTCTACGACCCGGCGCAGGCGGTGGTCGCGGCCGCGGCCGGGGCGACCTACATCGCCCCCTACCTGCGGCGGCTCTCGGCGGCCGGCCGCGACGGTCTCGCCGACGTCGCGACCATGCACCGACTGCTGGCCGCCACGGGGTCGCGCACCCGGGTGCTGGTGGCGAGCATCCCCGACACCTCCTCCGTCGTCGAGCTGGCGACGCAGGGGGTCGACTGCTTCACGCTGGCCCCAGCCGTCGCCGAGGAGCTCTTCAGCGACCGCCTCACCGCCGAGGCGGTGGACACCTTCGAGGCCGCCGTGGCCGCGACCGGCGGACCCTAGCGGCGCTGGCCGGGTCGACGACGCCGCGAGCACCTGGGTGCCCGCCGATAGAGTCCCGGTGTGGACCCGTCATCGAGCAGTGCTTCAGCAACCGTCGTCGACCCTGCGGCGATGCGGGACTTCTTCGCGATCTCGAAGGAGGTCGACGGGCTGCTGATGCTCTACCAGTTCGGCCTGGAGGAGATGCTCACCAAGATCCACATCCTCAAGCAGGAGCTCGCCCGCCGCGACCCGACCGACTGTCCGATCGAGCACGTCACCCACCGGCTGAAGCGACCGGAGAGCATCGCCGAGAAGGCCGAGCGGCTCGGGTGCGCTCCCGGCTTCGACGAGGTGCGGGAGAAGGTGTGGGACATTGCCGGGATCCGAGTGGTCTGCAGCTTCGTCAGTGACGCCTACACCGTCCTGGAGATGCTGGAGCGTCAGCCCGACGTGTCGGTCGTCCAGGTGAAGGACTACATCGCCGCGCCCAAGCCCAGCGGCTACAAGAGCCTCCACCTGATCGTCGACATCCCGGTCTTCCTGTCGACGAGGACCGAGAGCGTGCGGGTGGAGGTCCAGATCCGGACCGTCGGGATGGACTTCTGGGCCAGCCTGGAGCACAAGATCCACTACAAGTACCACCGCGACGTCCCCGTCGAGCTCCGCAGCGAGCTGGTCAGGGTCGCCGCAGCGACCGACCGCCTTGACCAGCAGATGGAGACGCTGCATCGCGAGTCGCGCGGTTCCGCCGCGGTTCGCTGAGGGCCGCCCCGACCGCTACAGGTGCTCCAGCCTCTGGTACGGGCTGGGGATCCGGACGGTCTGCGTGCGGAAGTCGACCGTGACCGCCTCCGGCTCCGCCCCGACCACCCGGCCCATGCCGTAGGAGTCGTGGGACACGAGGTCGTCGACCGCGTACGTCTCGACCGGGGGCTCGGCTCGCGGTCGGAACGGGCTGCTGGCGAGATGTCGGCGCCGGGAGGGTGAAGTTGTCATTGTTGCCAGTATGCGTCGGTGGCGGCTATCGCGCAGCCAACCGGGCCGGAACGGACGCGTTCACCGGATGGTGGGTGCGGCCTGAGCGGTCCGACCCGCCTCGACGGCACGGCGCTGCTGCCACGGAAGACCGGGCTAGCCCCGTAGCATCCGGCCCATGCGCACCCTCGCTGCCTCGCTGGTCCCGCTGGCTGCCGCCGCCCTCCTGGCCGGCTGCGGCCAGGCCGACCCCGCGTCGGACCCGGCGGTCGCCACGTCGGCCTCCACCCCGACCGACGACCGGGGCGACGGCGGGACCGACGACGGGGGCGACGGCGGGGGCGGGGAGTGCACCTACACGCGGACCGCTGACGCCGCCCGGAAGGTCGACCTGCCGCCGAGCGAGCCAGCCCCGGCCGAGACGCTGACGATCACGACCAACCGCGGTCCGGTCACCGTGACCCTGAACGGCTCCGCCGCGCCGTGCACCGCCGGCTCCTTCACCTCGCTGGCGAGGCAGGGGTACTTCGACGACACCCGCTGCCACCGGCTCACCACCGAGGGCATCTTCGTCCTGCAGTGCGGCGACCCGACCGGCACCGGCGCAGGGGGACCCGGCTACTCCTTCGGGGACGAGGTGACCGGCGACGAGACCTACCCCGCCGGGACCTTGGCCATGGCCAACGCCGGTCCCGACACGAACGGGTCGCAGTTCTTCGTCGTGTACGCGGACACCTCGCTGCCGCCGAGCTACACCGTCTTCGGGACCGTCGACCAGGCCGGCCGCCAGGTGGTCGAGAAGGTCGCCGAGGCCGGCACCGCGGACGGCGGTTCGGACGGCGCACCCGAGCAGAAGGTCGTCATCGAGTCGGTGCGGTAGCCCCGCGGCAGCCCCGGGCGGTCGACGTCGCCAGGGAGCGTCCGACGCTCAGGTGCGGAGTCCTGCGTCGATCTCGGCGAGCGCGCGGGCCAGGTCGACCGTCGGCGTCCAGCCCCAGCCGTGGGCGCGCCCCGCCAGCAGCCGGCCGGTCCAGGCCGGCTCGTCGTCCCAGACCGGCTCCACCCCGACGGCCGCGGTGACCGTCTCGTAGTAGTCCCGGGCGGTCGCGGGTCCCGCTGCGACGTTGACCGCGGTGCAGGCACCCTCGACCGGGCCGAGCGCGGGATCCGTCGACAGCGGCACCCGGCCGGTCGCCACCTCGGCGGCGAGCGCGACGAGGTCGTCGACGTGGACCCACGCGAAGGTCTGTCGCGCGACGGCGTGGCGCGCCTGCTCCTCGTCGCGGACCGCGGCCGGCCGCAGGGTGTTCCAGATCGAGCTGTCGCCGGGGCCGAGGATCGCCGGTGGGCGCAGCAGCACGCGGGTGATGCCGTCGATCCCGGCCAGCGCGGCGTCGGTGTCGCGCTTGGTCACGGCGTAGGCGCCCGCGTCGTCACCGACCAGCGGGGACGCCTCGTCGACGTCGCCCGCCTGCGGCGACCGGTCGTAGACGGCCGCGGTCGAGACGTGGACCAACCGGGCGACCCCAGCGTCGCGGGCGGCCCGGGCGAGCATCGGCGTGCCCACGACCGCGACCCGGTGCTGGGTGGCCTGGTCGCTCCCCATCGGGTGCACCGTCGTCACGACCGCGCTCGCCCCGGCGACCACCTCGGCGGCCAGGTCGGGGTCACCGAAGTCGCCGACGTGCTCCTCGATCCCGGCGGCCGTCGGCGCGGTGCCGGGGCGCCGGACGACGGCGCGCACGGTGGCACCGCGCTCGGCCAGGGCCGCGCAGGTGCGCGAGCCGACCAGCCCGTTGGCTCCGGTGACCACGACGACGGGGGACGGTGCGAAGTGCGGTTGGTCCATGGCGCCACTCTGGCACGGGACCGCGCCGGGGTGACCCCGGGGACCGGCTCGCCCCCGGCGTCCGGTCAGGTCCGGTGCAGGTGGCAGCGGGTCCCCTGGCTGCATGACGATGACGCAGGTAGCGAGCCGCCGACGAGTGATGCTGAACAAGGTGCCGGAGGTCACCGTCTACTTCTGGCTGATCAAGATCCTCTGCACCACGGTGGGGGAGAGCCTCGCGGACTACATCAACGAGACCCTGGGCTTCGGGCTGCGGAACACCACCGTGGTGTTCACGCTCGCCCTGCTGGCGACGCTGGCGGTCCAGTTCCGGACCCGCCGCTACGTGCCCTCGGTGTACTGGCTGGCGGTGGTGCTGATCAGCGTCGTCGGCACCTTGGTCACCGACAACCTCACCGACGGCCAGGGCGTGCCGCTGTGGCTCAGCAGCGCCGTCTTCGCCGGACTGCTCGCGCTCGTCTTCGTTGTCTGGTACGCCCGGGAGCGCACGCTGTCGATCCACACCATCGTGAGCCCTCCGCGAGAGGGCTTCTACTGGCTGACGGTGCTGGTCACCTTCGCGCTCGGCACCGCGGTCGGCGACTGGACGCTGGAGCTGACCGGCTGGTCGGCCGGCGGGTCGGTGCTGCTGCCGTTGAGCCTGATCCTGGCCGTCCTGGCGGCCTGGCGGCTGGGTGCCGGGCCGGGGCTGTGCTTCTGGCTCGCCTACATCGCGACCCGCCCGCTGGGTGCGAACATCGGCGACTACCTCGCGTCCCCGCGGGGCGACGGCGGCCTCGGGCTGGGCACGCTGGGCACCAGCGTGCTGTTCCTCGGCACGATCCTCGCGGTGGTGGTCTACCTGACGGCCACCGGCAAGGACCGGACCGAGGAGCCCGCCATGGCGGCCGCGCGCTGAGCCGCGCCGTCTGTCAGACAGCGGTGGGCACGGTCGGCCAGGTCCAGGCGCGTCGCGCCACCTCGAGCAGCAGCGCCCGCCCTCACGGTGATCGTGGCGGGGATCGTGGCGGGGATCGTGGCGGCGGGCTTCGGCCAGTCCGGGGGCCCGACCGCCGGCGGGGATCGGGCCCGTCCTTTCGGCCGGTGCGTCCGGGCGGTCCGAGTCCGTACCGTGGGCTCGTGAGAGCAACCCCCTCGCGGCCGGTGTCGGAGCCCGACGTCTGCTGGGCGGCGACGATCCCGCGACCGGCGGCCCCGGCATGAGCATCCGGGTCCTGATCGCCGACGACCAGGACATCGTCCGCGCCGGGCTGACCACCATCCTGTCCGCGCAGCCGGGCATCGAGGTCGTCGCGCAGGCGGCTGACGGTCGAGAGGCCGTCGCGCTGGCTCGACGCCTGCGTCCCGATGTGTGCCTGCTCGACATCCGGATGCCGCACCTCGACGGCGTCGAGGCGACCCGGCAGCTGGCGGGCCCCGACGTCGAGGACCCGATGGCCGTCGTGGTCGTCACCACCTTCGACACCGACGAGTACGTCGCCGGCGCCCTGCGGGCAGGTGCCCGCGGCTTCCTGCTCAAGGACGCCGGTCCGGAGCTGCTGGCGCAGGCGGTCCGCGCCGCCGCCGACGGGGACGCGCTCATCGCCCCCGGCATCACCGCCCGGCTGCTGGCCACCTTCGCCGAGGCCGCCCCCACGACGGCGCGCGCTCAGCCGCTGGTGCCGCTGACCGACCGGGAGGAGGAGGTCGCGCTGACCGTCGCCCGGGGACGGACCAACGCTGAGATCGCCGCGGACCTGCACATCAGCCTGAGCACCGTCAAGTTCCACCTCGCGAGCCTGATGACGAAGATCGGTGCTCGCAACCGGGTGCAGATCGCGATCTGGGCCTACGAGACCAGACGGGTGCGGCCCTGAGCCCGCCCGTCATCCGCCGTCGAGCGGACGCAGGTGCCGGGTCGCGATCTCGCGACCCTTGGCGACGCGTCGCGCGTACTTCTCCTCGGCGTCGTTGAAGTCCGTCGACATCCAGGTCCTCACGACCTCCATCGCCAGTGCCGAGCCGATGATCTTGCCGCCGATGCACAGCACGTTGGTGTCGGAGTGCGAGCGTGCCAGCGCCGCGCAGAACGGGTCCTGGCAGACCGCCGCGTCGACTCCCGCCACCCGGTTGGCGATCATGGCGCTGCCGTAGCCGACGCCGTCGACGAACACCCCTCGGTCCACCTCGCCGCGGCCGACCGCGAGGGTCGCGGGGTAGACGTGGTCGGGCAGGTCGCAGGGCGTCTCGTCGGAGGGGCCGAAGTCCACCGGGTCGTGACCCTGCCCGGCGAGCCAGGTCTTGATCTCTTCCTTCAGGGCGAACCCGGCGTGGTCGCTCGCCAGCGCGATTCTCATGGACGGAGCGTGGCACCGACCGCGAGGGACCGCCAGTGCCGGTCCGACGACGCCGTGACGTCGGCGGTCAGGACACCCCGGGCACGATGCGCAGGTCCCGGACGGCGCCACCGTCGAGCGCGGCCAGGGCCTCCTGGTAGCGGGGGCTGTCGTGGGCGCTGCGCGCCGCCGCCACGGAGTCGAACTCGATCACGACGGTGCGGGTGGTCTCGCCCGCCTCGTAGGTCTGCTCGGGCAGCCCCCGGGCGACGAAGGTGCCGCCCGCCTCCCTCAGCGCGGGCCCGGCCAGCTCGGCGTACGCCGCGACCTTCCCCTCGTCGAGGATCTCCCTGTACACGCTGATCCAGTACGCGGTCATGGCGTCATGGTGCCCGATGCCCCCGAGCCGCGACCCGGCCGGTCCCGGCGCGGCCCCGGCACCCGGGCCAGGACGGGTCCGGCGACCGCCACCAGCAGCACGTACGTCGTGGCCAGCGGCCCGACCTCGGCCACCCCGGCGGACACGGCCAGCCCGGCGATGACGATCGAGAACTCGCCCCGCGGGATCAGCAGGGTGCCCGCGCGCCACCGGCCGCGGGTGCCCACCCCGTCGCGGCGTGCCGCGTACCAACCGGTGCCGATCTTGCTCGCGGCGGACACCAGCGCCAGGGCCACTGCCACCGGCAGCATCGCGGGCAGGTCGGCGGGATCGACGTGGTAGCCGAAGGACAGGAAGAACGCGGCGGCGAACAGGTTCCGCAGCGGCTCGAGCAGGGCTCGTGCGGTGAGCGCCGTCCTCCCGGAGATCGCGAGCCCGACCAGGAACGCGCCCACGGCAGAGGAGACGCCGAGGTACTCCGCGCCACCGGCGACGAGCAGCGTGAGCCCGAGCACGCGGAACAGCACCTGCTCGTCGGAGTCGTGCGCGAGCAGCCGGGCGAGCGGGGGACCGGCCCGGCGGGCCGCGATGATGACGGTCAGCACGGCCCCGACGGCGATGGTGACCCTGGCCATCCCCGAGGTCGCACCGTCCCCGGCCAGCAGGACTCCCAGCAGCGGCAGGTAGGCGGCCATCGCGACGTCCTCGAGGACCAGGACCGACAGCACCGCCGGGGTCTCGCGGTAGCCCAGCCGACCGAGGTCGACCACCGTCCGGGACACGATCCCCGAGGACGAGACCCAGGTGACGCCGGCCAGGGCGACGACGCCGGGCATGGGCAGCCCGAGCAGCAGTCCGGCCGCTGCGCCGGGGGTCGCGTTCAGCACGAGGTCGACGACCCCGCTGGGCGCGTGCCGGCGCAGCGACTGGGTGAACTCGGCGGCGGAGAACTCCAGGCCGAGGGCCAGCAGCAGCAGCACCACGCCGATGGCCGCCGCGAACTCCAGGAACGGCGCCGCCGACGGGACCGGCAGTGCCGACCCCTCGCCCACCAGCAGCCCGGCCAGCAGGAACAGCGGCACGGACGACAGCCCGATCCGCCAGGCGAGCGTCCCGGCCGCGCCCAGCAGCACCAGCAGCAGCCCCAGCTCGACCAGGAACGCCGGGTCCGGCTGCACAACCCTCGCCTACTCGGTCGTCCGGGAGAGCAGCCGCCGGACCGCGGCGATCGCGTCGTCGGTGCCCACGACGACCAGCACGTCGTCCGCCTGCAGCAGCTCGGTCGGCACGGGCGAGGTCACGACCTGTTCGCCGCGCACGATCGCCACGATCGAGGCTCCGGTCAGGGACCGGGTCCGGGTCTCCGCCAGCGAGCGGCCGGCGTAGCGCGAGTGCGCCGGCACCCGTAGATCGGCGGCCCTCAGCCCCGGCACCTCGCGGGTCAGGTCCGCGAACCGCTCCGCGATGCGGGGGCCGCCGAGCAGGTCGGCGACGGTCTCGGCCTCGGTCGCGGTCAACGTCATCACCTCGGTGCAGGAGTCGGGGTCGTCGGCGTCGTAGACGACGAGGTCCACCCGGCCGTCGCGCCGGGCCACCAGTCCCACCCGGACGCCGGACTCGGTGTCGAACTCGTAGCGGATGCCCACTCCCGGCAGCAGCGTCTCCCTCACGTCCATGACCTCACGACGTCCTTCCTGTGTCTGCGCGGTGCGAGCGGCCGGACAGCCGTCGCGCCGCCGTCTTCCTGAGCTCCTCCAGGAGGAGGATCGAGAAGGCTACGACGACGGCCACCGCCCAGCCGCCGGCGGACAGCTCCGTGGTGGAGAACAGCGGCTGCAGTGCCGGCAGCTCGACCACAGCGACCTGCATCGCCACGACGACCGCCAGTGCACACCACAACCTGTAGTTGGTGAGCGTGTGCCGGCCCAGCGCGCTGCCGTGCTCGTTGCGGGCGTTGAGGACGTTGAACACCTGGAAGAGCACGAAGGTCGTGAAGGCCAGGCTGTGGGCCTCGGCGTCACCCGTGACGGTCAGCGCCCCGGCCAGGACCCCGAGACTGCCGGCGGCCATGACCGCCCCGAACGCCGTCAGGTGCAGCAGCCGACGCCAGCTGAGGATCCGGGCCGACGGGTGGCGGGGTGGCGCTGTCATCACCCCCGGCTGCGGGCGGTCGAGCCCCAGCGCCATCGCCGGCGGCCCGTCCATGATGATGTTGATCCACAACAGCTGGATGGCTGTGAACGGGACCGGCAGCCCGACCAGCGGTGCCGCGACCATCGCCAGGATGGCGCCCAGGTTGGTGGGCAGCTGGAAGCGGACGAACTTCACGATGTTGTCGTAGACGGTGCGACCCTGCTCGACGGCGCCCACGATCGTCGCGAAGTTGTCGTCGGTCAGCACCATCGCGGCGGCCTCCTTGCTGACCTCGGTGCCGGTGCGGCCCATGGCGACGCCGATGTCGGCGCGGCGCAGCGCAGGGGCGTCGTTGACCCCATCGCCGGTCATGGCGACGACCCGGCCACGCGCCTGCAGGGCGGCGACGATGCGGACCTTGTGCTCCGGGGCGACGCGGGCGACGACCCCCAGGTCCTCGATGCGTGCGATGAGCTGGTCGTCGTCGAGCGCGTCGAGCTCGATGCCGGTCACGGCCGCGCCGGGGATGCCGAGGTCGACGGCGACCGCCTGTGCCGTGGCGACATGGTCGCCGGTGATCATCTTGACCGCGATCCCGGCGTCCTGGCATCGGGCGATCGCCTCCCTCGCCTCGGGACGAGGGGGGTCGAGGAGCCCCACCAGCCCCAGCACCCTCAGCCCGGCGACCCGGTCCGACCGGGCGGCCTCGTCGAGGCTCCGTGGGTCCGAGCCGGGCGGCAGCGGGACGGCTGCGAAGGCGAGCACCCGCAGACCGGAGCGCGCCATCCGCTCCGCGGCCGCGTCCCACACCGACGCCTCGTCGGCGCCCGTCCCGGTGCCGTTCGAACCGGTGTCGTTCGAACCGGTGTCGTTCTTCCCGGTGCGGGCCACCGGCGTGCCGCTACCGGCACGGGGGCGCAGGGCCTCCCAGGCTCCCTTCACCAGGACGACCGGCCGGCCGTCGACGTCGTGGAAGGTGGCCATGAACCTGGCGCCGGAGTCGAAGGGGACCTCGGCGAGCCGCGGGTGGTCGCGCCGGGTGGCCTCGACGTCGAGGCCGAGCTTGCGGGCCAGCACCACCAGGGCGCCCTCGGTCGGGTCGCCGACGAGCTGGGCGTCGACGACCACGCTGTCGTTGCACAGCACCGCCGCCCGCGCCAGCTGGTGGAGCTCCACCTGTGGCTGGGACGGCTCGGTGGCGGTGACGACGCCGTCGTCGCCGTACCCCTCACCGGTGACCTGGAACCACGTCCCCGATGCGAAGACGCTGCGCGCGGTCATCTGGTTCATCGTCAGGGTGCCGGTCTTGTCCGAGCAGATCACCGACGTGCACCCGAGGGTCTCCACCGAGGCGAGCCGACGCACGATCGCGCCGCGGCGGGCGAGGGCGTAGGTCCCCATCGACAGCGTCACGGTGAGCACCGCCGGCAGGCCCTCCGGCACCGCGGCGACCGCGAGCGCGACGGCCTTGAGCAGGGTCGCGCTGAGCTCCTCGCCCCGCAGCAGCTCGAGGGTGAGGAACAGCGCGACGGCAGCGCCCGCCAACGCCGCCAGTCGCGTGCCGAGGTCGTCGAGCTGCACCTGAAGCGGAGTCCGAGGCGCAGCAACCTCCTGCAGGAGGTCCGCCAACCGGCCGGTCCGGGAGCGCATCCCGGTCTCGGTCACGGCCAGCTCGAGCCGGCCCCTGGTCACGACGGTGTTCAGGTAGGCCATGTCCGTGCGGTCGGCCGCCGCGACGTCGCCGCGCACCGTCTCGGCGGACTTCGCGACCGGCACCGATTCTCCGGTGAGACTGGACTCGTCCACCTCGGCGCCCGCCGCCAGCACCACCCGGCCGTCGGCCGGAACCCGGTCGCCCGCCTCGAGCAGCACGACGTCTCCCGGCACCAGGTCGGCGGCGGGCACCTCCTGCTGGCGTCCGGCTCGCCGCACCCGGGCATGGGCGACCAGCATCTCGCGCAGCGCCGCCAGGCTCCGCTCGGCGCGGTACTCCTGGTTGAAGCCCAGCACTGCGTTGAACAGCAGCACGACGCCGATCACCGCGGTGTCCCTCAGGTCGCCCACGAGCCCCGCGACCACCGCTGCGACCAGCAGGATCAGGATGAGCAGGTTGCGGAACTGGTCGGCGAAGACCCGCCACGGGGCCCGTTGCGGGACTCCGGCGAGCTCGTTCGGCCCGGTGGTGGCCAGGCGCCTCGTCGCCTCCGGCAACGCGAGCCCGGCCACCGGGTCGGTCCGCAGCAGGGTTGCCACCTCGTCCACCGGCAACGCGTGCCAGGCGGGACGCCGGCCGGCTGGCGTGGCCGGATCGCGGTCACCCGCTCCGGGGTGCCGCGCCGGCGCAGCGGGTGGCCGCAGCACGGGCTCCCTCACTCGCGGCAGGACCCGCGCGGCGCGGTCCCGCTCGGGTCGTCACTCATCGTGGGGTCCCTTCCATCCGTGGGGGTGGACCCAGCATCGGTGAGCCGCCTCGGCCGGGGAAGGGTCGATGGTCCCTCGCCCTGGATGACCCCGGGTGTCGCGTCGACGGCCAGGACGGATCAGGCAGTGTCGGCGGCGCGTCGCCGCCACTCCGCCGCGCGGAGCCCGTTGACCTCGACGTCCGGCCAGCTCGACCGCGCCGCCGGCTTGATCTGGGCGTCGTACCCGGCCTCGCGCAGCGCGTCCCGGACGCGTCGGGCTCGCTCGGCCCGGTCCCCCCGGTGCACCTGCAGGTCGATCACGCGCAGGCTGCCCACGAACGGGTCGTCGGGTCCGCGGATGGCCTGGACCAGGAGGTCAGCGGACCCGAGCACGGTCTCGGCGACCAGCCGTGCCCGGTCGACGTCGCGCGGCTCCAGCGGGTGCTCGTCGAGAAGGTTCCACCAGCTCATGTCCCCATCCTGCCGGTGCGACCGGCGCTCCGCGGCCCCGACCCCAGGCACGCCGCCGGAGGGACCAACGACCCTGGCGTCAGGTGTCGGTCCGCGGTTGGCTCGCACTGGAAGCTGGGGTACCACCGAGGTCCGGGCAGAGGAGTCGATGATGATCGCCGCAGTGGGTGACAGGCTGCTGGTCCGCAGCACACACGTCGACGGCCCCGTCCGAGACGGCGAGATCCTGGAGGTGCACGGGGAGGGGGGTCGGCCGCCGTACCTCGTGCGGTGGTCGGACAACGGGCACACCTCGTTGATCTTCCCTGGGCCCGATGCGACCGTCCACCACTTCGTTGCGCACCCGTGACTGCCGCCGCGGCGGCTCGTCGGTGTCGCGCGCCGCACTGACCTAAGTCCCTCAGGCGCCGGACCAGCGGCTCTGGTCGCGTCCGTGCGCGAGGCCGATCCTTGAGCCATGACCCCTTCCACCAGCAGCACCCTCGTCGTCGGGATCGACGGCACCGGGGACGGCGAGCGTGCGCTGCGCTACGGACTCGCCCTCGCGAGGCGGGAGGACCTGAGCCTGCGACTGGTCCACGTCGCGCCGCAGCCCCAGGTGCACGCCCCGGTCCGTCCCTACCTGCCGGAGCCGCAGCGGGTGCAGATCGGCCAGACGGTCCTGGCGCAGGCGCGCAGCTCGGCTGAGGCGGCCGGCTTCGACCCCGAGCGGACGGCGACCGTCCTGGCGCACGGCCCGCGCACCGCCGCGCTGCTCCAGCAGGCGAGGGACGCCCGATGCGTCGTCCTGGGGACCCGCTCCTCGGGGCTCCAGCACCTCTTCACCGGGTCGACGTCCCTCTCGGTCGCGGCGCACGCCGACCTTCCGGTCCACTGCGTGCCCCGGCTGTGGGACGACGAGGACGAGGCACGGGGCGTGGTCGTCGCCGGGCTGGACGGGTCCGACGCCGACGAGGACGTCGTGGCCGCAGCCTTCGACCAGGCGGAGGTCCGCAGCGGCACCACGCTGCGGTTCGTGCACGCGTGGCGACCCGTCGGCCTCTACGAGACCGCGATCCTGGGTCGCACTCTGCGCGCCCGGTGGGAGGACTCCGCCCGCGAGCCCCTGACCAAGCGGATCGAGGAGGCCGCGCGGCACCACCCCGGTGTCGCCTGGGGACTCGATCTGCGGTACGAGCGGATGCCGGTGGCGCTGCACATGGCCGCGGACGAGGCGGACGTGCTGGTCCTGGGTCGCCACGGTCACCTGGTGCCGACGGGACTGCTCGTCGGGTCGAACACGCGGACCCTGCTCCGCGCCGCCACCTGCCCCGTGGTCGTGGTCCCGGTCCGCACCGGTCACCAGCGGTGAGGCGCTCGGACCGGTCCCTTCGCGCGAGGGGGCCTACTCGCCGACGGCGCCGTCGAGGTTCTCCCGCAGCAGGTCGGCGTGGCCGTTGTGCCGGGCGTACTCCTCGACCAGGTGAAGCAGGATCCAGCGCAACGAGAACGCGGTGTCGCGACCCCGGGGCGTGTCCTCGGTGTGGAGCGGGACCTGTCGGGCGACCCGCCGGCTGGCCTCGGCGGCCGACCGCCAGGTCGCCCAGGCCGCGTCCACCTCGACCTGGGTCACGCCGGCGGCGTCGACCTGCCACTGCTGGTCGCGGTTTCGGTCGACGTCCGGCCAGTGGTCGGTCGGGAGCCCGGCGAACCCGATGAGCCAGCCGGTCTCGACGGCCGCCAGGTGACGGACCAGCCCGAGCAGGGTGATCTCCGAGGTCGGGACGGCCCTGGTGGCCAGCTGCTGCGGGGTCAGGCCGGCGGTCTTCCACTCCAGCGTCTGCCGCTGGAAGTCCAGGAAAGCCGCCAGCAGCGTCGCCTCGTCGCCGAGGAGGGGGGGCTCGACCCGGAGGTCCGGCGGGGTGTCACGAGCCATGGCGGCGGTCTCCGTTCCCGACTGCACCGGACCCCGCTACGGGGCCCGGCTCGCACTATAGGGACCCGGCCCGGGTGACACTGGGAGCGGGCCCCGTCCGGCCGCCCCTACGGCCGGGCGGCGAAGGCCAGCGGCGGGGACGTCTCGTCGCTGCCACCGGCGAGGCCACCACCGGAGACGTTGCTGAGGTCTCCCTGCGACGTCATCCGCATCAGGCTCCAGGACCCCCGGGCGAACACCGTCGCGAGCACGGTGCCGTCGGCGTCCCAGACCGCGGTGTGGAGGAACGCCTGGGTGGTGGCGTCGTTGACGTAGTCGACGAGGACCGCGCCGGTGACGGCGTCCAGGATCGCCAGGCTGCCGTCGCCGATCCCGTCGCGGTACGCCGGGTGGCCCAGCACCAGCCGCCCGTCCGGGCTGAAGGCGCCGAGGGTGTGGGCGCAGGTCCGCCAGGCCACGTCGCCGTTGGGTTCGAGCATGACGCTGCAGGACCCCTGGTCGGTGACCGACACGATGCCGTCGACCCGGCCGTCGCGGGCCACCCCGCCGACCGAGAGCAGGTCCCCCACCCGTTCCGTGATCCCGTGGGAGGAGGCCAGCAGCCCCCTCGGCCGCTGACCGGGGTCGTTGTAGTACACGGTGCACCCGTCGCCGTCCGCCCCCTCCTGGCAGGTCCCCGAGCCGAGGACCCCGACCGGGACGGCACTGGGCACGGCGTCGGCCGCCGCGGTCACGGCGAGCGGCTCAGCGCCGGCGCTCAGCGACATCAGGGCCCCCTCAGGGGTCGTGTAGACCACGATGCTGCCGTCCGCGGTGACCGCCAGCGGACCGGACCCCGGCTCACTGGCCGTCACCGACCCGGTGGCGTCGAGACGGTCGACGAACCCGTCGCGGACCGCGACCCAGCCGTCGCCGAGCGCGGCGACCTGGCTGTAGTCGGCCGACACCGGGACCTGGCTGCCGTCGGGCAGGTTGATCGCGCCGTCGAAGACGTAGGGGATCTGCGGTTCGCCGCCACGTGCCTCGACCTGGGTCGTCAGCAGCACCTTGCGACCGGTGACCGGCCGGCCCGTGCCGCTCGGCGTCGGTGAGTCGGTGGTGCGGACGGTGGGGGAGGCGGCCGGTGGCGTGTCGGGCCGGGCGCCGCCGTCGGGCCCGAGCGTGAGGCCGACCGGCACGGCGACCGCCAGCACCGCGGCGGTGGCCAAGCCACTGACCGCCAGCCGGCGGCGGCGGATGCCACGGGCGCGGCCCTTCACGTCCTCGAGGGTCAGCTGAGGTTCCGAGCCGACCTCGGCGGCCTTGCGGCGCAGTGCCTGCCCAAGCGGGTCGTGCTGGCTCATCGCTCATCCTCGGGTGCGTGGGTGGGAAGGGACCGGTCCAGCTCAGCGCGTCGGGCGCGCATCGAGGCCAGCGCTCGGCTGGTCGCCGACTTGACGGTGCCGACCGAGACGCCCAGCACCGCAGCGGTCTCCGCCTCGCTGAGCTCCTCGTAGTAGCGCAGCACCAAGGCCGCGCGCTGTCGTCGAGGCAGGCTGGCCACCAGGTCCCACAGGTCGGGGTCGTGGCCCTGCCGCTGCTCGGGCGCGACCTCGTCGGGCAGCTGGGAGATGGTGGTCTCCCGCTTCTTCCAGGGTCGTCGCCACAGCGAGTTGTGCTCGTTGACCAGGATGCGACGCACGTAGCCGTCGATCGACTCGGTGCGCTGCAGCCGGTCCCAGCTGAGGTACAGCTTGGCGAGCGCGGTCTGGACGAGGTCCTCGGCGGTGTGCCGGTCGCCGGTGAGCAGGTACGCCGTGCGCAGCAACCCGGCCTGGCGCGCGGCCATGTACTCGGTGAACTGCTCGTCCACGCTCCGCCGGCCCTCCGTCACGATGCTCCCGTCCTCGCGGTTCCCGTCGCCGTGCACGTGCCGCACGGTGCCTGCACCGGCCCCGGCGTGCCGCAAAGTCAGCTGCACCCTGCCCACCGTCCTTCCCGCTCCTCGCCGCTGTCGAGACCAAGACGCGCGCGGACACCGGAAGGTTGCCTCCCGGTCCGTCGTACCACGCCGCGGCCTGCCCGGGCGGGACGACGCTTGTGGACCCCGCCCCGGCGGCGTACCGTCCGAGCCCGGCTCACTGCGTCGGAGAGGGGCACCGCCACCATGAAGAAGCTCATCAACGATCCGGCGCACGTGCTGTCCGAGTCCCTGCTCGGGGTGGCGGCGGCGCACCCCGATCTGCGGGTCGACCACGAGAACAGGGTCGTCTTCCGGGCCGCCGCGCCGCGGCCGGGCAAGGTTGGGCTGGTCTCGGGCGGCGGCTCCGGCCACGAGCCGCTGCACGGCGGCTTCGTCGGCGAAGGCATGCTCGACGCCGCCTGCTGCGGCGAGGTGTTCACGTCCCCGGTGCCCGACCAGATCATCGCGGCCACCAACGGCGTCGACGCTGGGGCCGGCGTGCTGCACCTGGTGAAGAACTACACCGGCGACGTGATGAACTTCGAGATGGCGGCCGAGATGGTCGCGGCCGAGGAGGGCGTGGAGGTCGTCTCGGTGGTCATCGAGGACGACGTCGCGGTCCAGGACAGCCTCTACACCGTCGGGCGGCGCGGCGTCGGCGTGACGGTGCTGGTCGAGAAGATCGCCGGCGCGGCCGCCGAGCAGGGCCGCCCCCTGGCCGAGGTCGCCGACGTGGCACGGGCCGTCAGCGCCGCTGGCCGCAGCATGGGCATGGCGCTGACCTCCTGCACCGTCCCGGCGGCGGGCAGGCCGACCTTCGACCTGCCCGAGGATGAGATGGAGCTGGGGGTCGGCATCCACGGCGAGCCCGGCCGGGTGAGGCTCCCCCTCGCGCCGGCGGCCGAGGTCGCCCAGATGCTCCTCGAGCCGATCCTGGCGGACCTGGAGTTCGGTGGTGACGGCGTCCTGGCGTTCGTCAACGGCATGGGCGGCACCCCGCTGATCGAGCTCTACCTGATGTACCACGAGGTGGACCGGGTGCTGAGGCAGGCGGGGATCCCGGTGGCCCGGTCGCTGGTCGGCAACTACATCACCAGCCTGGACATGGCAGGGTGCTCCGTGACGCTGCTCAAGCTCGACGACGAGCTGGCCGGGCTGTGGGACGCGCCGGTGCGCACGCCCGGGCTGCGGTGGGGTCTGTGAGCCGACGACACGGAGGGCGGGAACGGTGATCGACGCCGACGGGCTGCGAGCCTGGCTGGAGGAGTTCGCTCGGGAGGTCGCCGCCCACCGCGACCTGCTGACCGACCTGGACTCGGCGATCGGGGACGCCGACCACGGCTCCAACCTCGACCGCGGCATGGCCGCCGTCGTCGAGACGGCCGCCAAGCTCGACGGCGCCGGTCCCGGTGACCTCCTGAAGAAGTCCGGGATGACGCTGGTGAGCACGGTGGGTGGCGCCAGCGGACCGCTCTACGGGACGTTCCTGCTGCGGATGTCCGCCAGCATCGGCAACACGCCGGTCGACCTGGCGGGGTTCGCCGCGGCGCTGCGCGCCGGCCTCGACGGGGTCGTGGCGCGCGGCAAGGCCGGCCCCGGCGACAAGACGATGTACGACGCCCTCGCGCCCGCCTGCGACGCGCTCGACGAGGCCGTCGCGCACGGCCTCGCGCCGGCCGACGCGCTGGCGCGCGCCGCCGAGGCAGCGGCGGCGGGGCGGGACGCCACGACCCCCATGCTGGCCCGCAAGGGTCGAGCCTCCTACCTGGGGGAGCGCAGCGTGGGGCACCAGGACCCCGGTGCGACGTCGGCGGCGCTCTTGGTGGCAGCCGCTCGGGTGCTCGTGGAGGAGCCTGCCGGGTGACCGGACTGGTGGTGGTCTCCCACAGCCGGGCGCTGGCCGAGGCCGCCGTCGAGCTGGCCTCGGAGATGCTCCACGGCACGGATGTCCGGATCGCCGTCGCGGCGGGCCTCGACGAGACCACCCTGGGCACCGACGCGGTCGCCATCGCCGAGGCCGTCACGGCCGCCGACGACGGCGACGGGGTCGTGGTCCTGATGGACCTGGGCAGTGCCGTGCTGTCGGCCGAGCTCGCGCTGGAGCTGGTCGACCCCGAGATCCTCGGGCGGGTCGTGCTGTGCCCCGCTGCCCTCGTCGAGGGCCTCGTGGTGGCCGCGGTCGCCGCCGCCGGCGGCGCCTCGCCCGCTGAGGTCGCCGCCGAGGCGCTGGACTCGCTGGCGGCCAAGCAGAGCCAGCTGGGAGGTCCGGCGTCGGCGACCGACGCGGCCGCGGACCGACCGGAGCCGGAGGCCAGCCGGTGCTCGGCGGTCGTGCAGGTCCGCAACGCCCACGGCCTCCATGCCCGACCCGCGGCCCGGCTGGTGGCCGAGGCGCGACGCCACGACGCTCGAATCCTGCTGCGCAACCTGGACACTGCCAGCGAGGCCGTCGCTGCGACGAGCCTGTCGCGGGTGGCGACGCTGGGCGTGCTGTGCGGGCACCGGCTCGAGGTGAGCGCCGCCGGCGACGCCGCCGAGGAGGCGCTGGCGGCGGTGGTCGCGCTCGCCGAACGCGACTTCGACGAGAGCCCCGCCCCGGGGCCCGCTGCCACACCCGGGCGGTCCGCCGGGGGCGGGCCGATGCCGGGCTCGCCCGGGATCGCGATCGGTCCGGCCGTCCCGCTGCGATCCGCCGACGTCGAGGTGCCCGACGAGCTGCCGGGCGAGGAGACGACCGAGTGGCGGCGGGTCGACCAGGCCCTCGCCACGGTGCGCCGGGAGGTCCAGCGCGTCCGGGCCGCCGCTGCGCGGGAGGTCGGGGAGGACCAGGCGAGGATCTTCGACGCCCACCTGATGCTGCTCGACGACCCGGACCTCCTCGACGACGTCCGGGGCCGGATCCGCACGGGGCTGGCAGCCCCCCGGGCATGGGTCGACGCCGTGGCCGCGGTCGAGGCGGGACTGGCCGCGGTGCCCGACCCCTACCTGCGCGCCCGGGCCGCCGACGTTCACGCGGTCGGCCAGCAGGTGACCGGGGCGCTGGTCGGTGTCAGCGCACAGCCCGTCGTCGGCGACGGCGTGCTCGTCGCCGACGACCTCACCCCCGCGCAGGTGGCTGGGCTCGACCCGTCCCGCATCAGCGGCCTGCTGCTCGCCTCGGCCAGCCCCACCGGTCACAGCGTGATCCTGGCGCGTTCGCGAGCGATCCCCGCCGTGGTCTGTGCCGGTCCGGAGGTGCTGTCCATCGCGTCCGGCATGACGGTCGCCATCGACGGTGCCGCCGGCACCGTGTCCGTCGACCCGGACCCCGCGACCGTGACGGCGCTGCGGGAGCGGGACCGCGTCGCCAGGACCGAGGCGGCGACCGCCTTGGCCGCGGCCACCGCGCCCGCGCGAACCGACGACGGAGTGGCGGTGCTGGTGGCCGCGAACGTCGGCTCGGTCGCCGACGCACACGCGGCGATCGCCCACGGGGCGGACCTGGCCGGACTCGTCCGCACCGAGTTCCTCTACCTCGACCGCGAGCGGGCGCCGACGCCTGCCGAGCAGGTCGAGACCTACCGCGCCATCGCCGGCGCGTTCGGCGGGCGCCGGCTGACGCTGCGCACCCTCGACGTCGGCGGCGACAAGCCGCTGGCGTACGCGCCGCAGCCCGCCGAGCACAACCCGTTCCTGGGGATGCGCGGGATCCGGCTCGCCCTCGCCCAGCACGACCTGCTGCACGACCAGCTCGCGGCCATCGTCACCGTGGCGCACGAGACACCGGTGAGCGTGATGTTCCCCATGGTCAGCACGCTGGCGGAGCTCACCGAGGTCCGGCGTCGCCTCGACCTCGCCATCGAGACCGAGGGCCGCGGCCGACCTGAGGGACTGCAGGTCGGGATCATGGTCGAGGTCCCCGCTGCCGCACTGCGCGCGCGGGTGTTCGCCCCGCACCTCGACTTCTTCAGCATCGGCACCAACGACCTCACCCAGTACGCCCTGGCGGCCGAGCGCGGGAACCCCGCGACGGCGGCGCTGGGAGACCCCCTGGACCCCGGCGTCCTCCACCTCGTGGACGCGGTGTGCCGGGCAGCGCAGGACCGCTGCCTGGTCGCGGTGTGCGGTGAGGTCGCCGCCGACGAGCGGGCGACCGCTCTCCTGGTGGGACTCGGGGTGCGCGAGCTCAGCGTCGCACCGTCGGCCGTGCCGGGAGTGAAGCAGGCGGTGCGCGGGATCGCCCGCGGGCAGGACCGTGGCCTCGTCGACCGGTGCCTGGCGGCCGACGGCCCCGAGCAGGTGCGCCGGCTCCTCGGCTGATCGCGGACGTCCTAGGGTGTCAGCGATCGAGGCGACGTACGAGGAGGACCGATGAAGTACCGACGGCTCGGCAGGACCGGGCTCTCCGTGTCCGTGGTGGGCGTGGGGACCTGGCAGTTCGGCGGCGAGTGGGGCAAGGACTTCGAGCAGCGCGAGGTCGACGCCATGCTCGACCGGGCCCGCGAGCTCGGCATCAACCTGGTCGACACCGCCGAGTGCTACGGCGACCACACCTCCGAGGAGCTGGTCGGCGGCGCGATCGCGAAGCGCCGCGACGAGTGGGTCGTGGCCACGAAGTTCGGGCACCGGTTCACCGGGCTCCACGAGCGCGAGCAGCTGTGGAGCGCCAAGGAGGTGCTGCTGCAGCTCGAGCGGTCGCTGCGGCGGCTGCGGACCGACCACGTCGACATCTACCAGTTCCACTCCGGACCGGACGACGTCTTCGACCAGGACGACCTGTGGGAGATGCTGCGCGACCAGGTCGACGCCGGCAAGATCCGGCACCTCGGGGTCTCGATCGGCAGGAACACCAACCTGCACCAGACCGACCGGTCCACCGAGATCGGCTCCGAGGTCACCCAGCTGATCTACAGCCGGCTGGACCAGGAGCCGGAGGAGTACGTGCTGCCGTCGTGCGCGCGGCAGGACCTCGGGGTGATCGCGCGTGAGGCCCTTGCGGGCGGTCTGCTGTCGGGCAGGTACGCGCCGGGCACCCGGTTCACGAACCCTGCCGACACCCGGTCCACCCGGTCGAGCGAGGAGCTCGACCGCCGGCTCGAGCAGGTGCGGCGGATCCAGGCCGAGGAGGTGCCCGCCGACACCCCGATGGCGGCATGGGCCCTCGCCTGGTGCCTGCAGCACCCGGCGGTCACCGCGGTGATCCCGGGCTGCAAGACGGTGGCGCAGGTGGAGTCCAACGCCCTCGCCGCCGACCTGGACCTGGTCCGCGCCGACCACCCCCAAGCGGTCGACGGCTGATCTTCCGGCACGGGGGTCACCGGCGCCCCAGGGGCGCAGAGCAGCACCCCACGGTCATCGGTGAGGTCCGCGCGGGCGGTGGGCGAGACCGCGGCGTCGGGCGCGGTAGCCTGCCCGACGCGGGGGTGGCGTCACCGAGCGGGCCGGAGGCAGGGCACCAGTGAGCCGTCGCAGCGAGCGCGCTCGTGGCGCGGGCCGGGGAGCCCTCGAACCGGTGGGGCAGCGGACCGCCTTGCGACAGCGGATCCTCGTCGCCGTGGTCCAGGTGCTGGCGCTGGCCACCTGGTTCTCCGCCTCGGTGGTGGTTCCGTCGCTGCAGGTGGAGTGGGGGATCTCGCTGTCCGCCGCCGTCTGGTTGACCGCCTCGACCCAGATCGGCTTCGTGGTGGGCGCGGTGGCCAGTGCGCTGACCAACCTGGCGGACCGGTTCCACGCGCCGCGGCTGCTCGGCGCCTCCGCAGCCGGCGCCGCCACGTGCACCGCGCTGCTGGCCCTGCTCGCGGACTCGATGGCCTCGGCGGTGCCGCTGCGGTTCCTCACCGGGGTCTGCCTGGCGGGGGTCTACCCGGTCGGGATGAAGCTGATGGCCTCCTGGGCGCCCACCGGGATCCGAGGCACCTGGTTCGGCGTCCTGATCGGCGCGCTCGCCCTGGGGTCGAACCTGCCGCACGTCATCCGCATCCTCGACCTGCCGTGGCGGTCGGTCCTGCTGGCCGCGGCGGGGGTGACACTGGTGGGCGCCTTGGTGTGCGTGACGTCGGTGCGGACGGGGCCGCACGTCGACTCCCGCCGGCCGCGGCTGGACCCGCGCTACGTGACCAGGATGTTCCGGGACCCGGCCCAGCGGCTGGTCAACATCGGCTACTTCGGTCACATGTGGGAGCTCTACGCGCTGTGGACGTGGTTCTCGGCGTTCGTGCTCGCGGGCACCGCCGCCGCCGGCGCGGACCCCGGCCTCGTCAGCCTCGGCGTGTTCGTGGCGATGGGGGCCGCGGGTCTGGTGGGCTGCCTGGTCGGCGGGTGGAGCGCCGACCGGGTCGGCCGGGCCCCGACGGCTATCGTGGCGCTGTCGGTGAGCGGTGCGTGCAGCCTGCTGTCGCCGTTGTTCTTCCTCGCCCCGTGGGGTCTGCTGCTGGGGTTCGCGGTGGTCTGGGGCGCCTCGGTGATCGCCGACTCGGGGGTGTTCTCCACGATGCTGAGCGAGGTCGCGGAGAGCGCCTACGCCGGGACGGCCCTGACCGCGCAGACGGCCATCGGGTTCCTGCTGACCGTCGTCACCATCCAGGCCGTGCCGGTGGCGGCGGGGCTGCTGGGCTGGCAGTGGGCGTTCCTGGTGCTCGTCCCGGGACCGGTGGTGGGGGTCGCCGCGCTGGCACGGACCCAGCGGCACCGGCGTGTCCAGGCGGCCTGACCGGGCCCGTCCGCGGTGGGCCCGGTCAGGCCGTGACGGGTCCTGGCGCCGTGTGGCGGACCTCTCATCGAGCGCTCGCGAGAATGCGCCCGCGCGGAGCCATCCCCGCCGTAGCGTTGGCGACGAGATCAGGTCACGTGTCCCGGCAGACAAGCAAGACGGCGGACCGAAGTCGCACCCTCCGTCCACCCTTCGCTCGAATGTGCCTGCCCATGTCTGTCGCCGTCCTTCTCGGACTCGCCGCGTCCGCTCTGTCCCTCTACGCCCCCGTCCCGCAGATCGTCCGCGCGCTGCGCACCCGGTCCGCCGAGGGCCTCGTCTGGAGCTCCCTGGTCCTCAGCCTGATGACGTTCACCGTCTGGGTGGTCTACGCGGTCGCGGTCGCCGACCACATCCAGATCGTCAACAACGTCCTGGGGCTGGTGCTGCTGGTCGTGATGGCGCAGGCCGCGCTGCGAGCCGGCACCAGCGGGAGCTACTGGAGCGCGGCCCTGGCGGTGCTGGCCACCGCGGTGGCGTGCACGCTGCTGGTCGGGCTCACCAGTCCGTGGACGCTGGCGCTGCTGGGCACCGTAGCCAGCTCGTCGCGGCTGTTCCCGCAGGCACGGCTGGCGATGTCCGGCGCGTCGCTGTGGGGGCTCTGCCCGTGGTCGACGCTGCTCGGCTGGCTCGGCATGGCCTCGTGGGTGGCCTATGGCCTGGTCGTCGGCGACCTCGGCGTCACCGTCGCCAGCGGCCTCGCGGTGGTGATGCAGTCGGCGATCGTGGCGTGCCGGCTGCCGGTGCGCCGCACTCTGGCGTCGCTCGCCGCCGGACGGCTCGGCGCCACGGTGGCTCACCTCGTCGCACCGGCCGCGACGTACCTGCCCTACCGCACCTCCTACGACCTGGCCGCCTGAGCCGGCCCGCCAGCCCGACGACCACCGTCTCCCGCCGTCCCTCCACTCAGGAGAGGACGGCCGGCCGCCGGCGGATGGCCACGAGCAGCCAGGTGGTGCGGCGCGTGAGCTTGCTGTCACCGCGGTGAGGCGAAGGACGGGCAGGTCTCCGGCTCAGTGCCCGAGGAGGTTGACCACGACCGTGAGAAGGACCGACGCCACGACCGAGAAGACCAGCATCGCCAGGCAACCGCATCCCCCGCCGAGAGGGCGGATGCGCACCCGGGTCGGGCTCATCGCTCGGAGGAGGCGCGCTGGGTGACCAGCTCCTTGTCGTAGCTGCCTGCCTTGGCCAGGCCGCGGCTGACGAGGTAGCCCACCGTCAGCAGCGTGATGAAGAACCAGGCGCGCTCGGCGCCGAAGCCCTGCCCGTCGCTGCCCTGGTCGGTCACGGCGGAGGCGATCAGCACGCCGACGACCGCGACCAGGTACACGGCCAGCTCGGTGGTCTTGTAGGAGGGCTTGGTCTCGGTGGTGGTGCCCAGCTGCGGCCGGTGGTCGGTGATGGTGGACTCGTGGGCGTGGGTGGAAGACATGTGGAGCTCCGATTCGTGTGTGGGTCAGCGACCGCGTGGCGGTCGAGCAGGTCTGGCTGACGCCATGCGGCGCCACCGGGTCTTGCCCTCGGCCCGGGACCCCACACCGCGACCTACGTCACAGCCTCGCGGGCTCCGGAACACCCTGGCCAGGTTGGCGTCGAGACCCTCGCGCAGGCCCCGCGGGACGCCACCCGCCGCGAAGAAGCAGGCCCAGGCGATGAACGGCACCCAGGTGATGAGGCCGACCTCGACGCTGACGAAGGTCCACAGCCCGGCGAGGACGCCGACCGAGATCGCGATGCCCAGCTCGCGGCACGCCTCGACGTAGCGGTAGGCCATCGGGTTGCCCGGGCGCCAGCCGAGCGAGCTGCCGTGCCAGTCGGCGGTGTGGAGCTTGACGCCCGTCAGCCCGATGCGCTCCGCGTCGGGGTGCAGCTGCTCGAGCCCCTGCTCGCCGCCCCGGGGGTCGACGTGGCGGTGGAGGTCGGCTTCGCGGGGGTTCGCCTTTCGCGAGACGAACGACGTCCCCGACAGGGGTCCGGTGTCTCACTTTGAGACGCCGGCCGACCCCGGTGGTTCCCAGGCCGGCAGTAACCTGGCCCACACGCGAGGAGGGTCGATGACCGATGAGTCGAACGGGCTGCGAGCCCGGCGCGAGGGCTCACTCGGCCCGGTGCCGGTGGTGCCGGTCCCGGAGCGGGTGCTGGCGTCCTGGCGGCGCAGCGAGGACTACGGAGTCTCGTTGGAGACCGTGGACCCGGTGTTCGCCGGGACCTTCGACCAGGAGTCGCTGTTCTTCGAGTGCGGGCGGGAGGTGCTGACCGCCCTGCACGCCACGCTGGCCGACGAGCCGGTGAGCCTGATGTTGACCGACAGCGAGGGACTGGTGCTGAACCGGCTGAGCAGCGACACCACGCTGCTGCGGGCCCTGGACGCGGTGCACCTGGCGCCGGGGTTCGCCTTCTCCGAGCGTGAGGCCGGCACGAACGGGCTGGGGCTGGCGCTGGCGGACAGGGTCCCCGTCGTCGTCCGCGCCGAGGAGCACTACAGCGCCAGCTTGTGCGGCTACACCTGCGCCGCGGTCCCGGTGCTGGACCCGGTGAGCGGGCGGTTGCAGGGCAGCGTCAACCTCACCACCTGGTCCCGCTCGTCGAGTGCGCTGCTCCTCGCCCTCGCCCAGTCCGCGGCCGGCAACACCGCGGCGTTGATGTTGGCGCGGTCCCGAGGTCGGGCACCGCGGCCGCAGCCGCGAGGTGAGGTGTTCCGGGTCCAGGGAGCCACGCTCGAGCCGGGTTCGGGCTCGCTGGTGTCCCTGTCGAGCGGCTGGACCGCGGCGCTGCAGGAGGCGACGGAGGCGTTGACGAGCGGGCACGTGCTGGCCGTGGTGGGGGAGGCCGGTTCCGGACGCTCGACGCTGGCGGCCCAGGCGCACCGTCGGGTCCGGCCGCGGGACCGGATCCTGAGCGCCGGCACACCTGACCCGCGTGACCTGGACGCGTGGCTGGCGCTGTGGACCCCCGAGCTCGGCAAGTCCGAGACCGCGGTGATCGTCCGCGACGTCGACAGCCTGCCGATGGGGGGAGCACACCGGCTGCGCGAGATCATCGACGGTGAGCGGCGGCGCCGAGGCCAGGACGCTTCGCCACTGGCGCTGGTGGTGACCGCGGAGAGCTTCCGGGACATCCCCGCCGCGCTCGCGGCGATCGTCGAGAAGGTCGTGCAGGTGCCGGCGCTGCGGGAGCGGCCGGAGGATGTGCTGCCGCTCGCGCGGCACGCGGCGCGGCGGGCCCGCGGCCGGGACGTGGCATTCACGCGCGCGGCCGAGCACGCCCTGCACGACTGCGAGTGGACCGGGAACGTCGGCCAGCTCATCGCGGCGGTGCGCGCGGCGGCGTTGCGTACCGACGTGGTGGACGTCCACCACCTTCCTCCGGAGGTGCTCGGGGGACCGCGGCACCGGTTGACGCGGATCGAAGCGATGGAGAGTGAGGAGATCGTCCGGGTGCTGACCCGGCCCGGGACCACCGTGAAGGCCGCCGCGGAGGAGCTGGGCATGAGCCGGGCGACGATCTACCGCAAGCTGGCCCAGTACGACCTGAGGATCTCCGGGCGTCGCGAGCGACGCTCGGGCTGAGACGACAGCCGGAGCCGATCTGCGCGTAGAGCGCCGCGGTGGTCGAGCCTGCCGCGACCCGTTCACCCCGTCCGCGGTCGAGCCTGGCTAGCTCCGCGCCGGCGACCCGGTCGAGCGAGTCGGGACCACGCCCGGGACCAGGACGCCGCCGACGATCCCGACGCCGGCGACCGGGAACGCGACCAGGACGGACAGGATCGGGAGCAGGGTCTCGGACGCGAGGAGCGCCAGTCCGCCGCACACGACCGCCGGCGTCAGCACCGCCGCGCCGACCCAGCCCGGGCTCCGGACGACCTTGTGGACGTAGGCCGCTGTCAGGAGCAGCAGCAGACAGCCGCAGGTCGTGACCAGCCCACCCCACGACGCCCGGCGCAGCGCGTCCCCGGTCGGCTCGACGTACGTCGTCATCCACAGGCCGCGCACGAGCAGGTCGAGCGATCCGACCACCGCCACCGCCCACAGCAGCCTGGCGACGAGGCGCGACCACCAGGGGCGGCGGGGCGACTGCACCTCGACGTCGTCACGGTGCAGGTCCATGGCATCACTGTCGCGGTGTGGACGAGGCTGGGGAGCCGTTTCGTGCTCGAGGGCCCGATCTCGCACCGGTCGAGCCCGTTCGGACGGTCGCCGCGGGTGGTCGGACGGGTCGAGCCTGGTCCAGGCGGGGGTGGTCAGCAGGGGTGTGGGGTGTCGTCGGGGTGGGGGGTGACGGTGTGGGTGTAGGGGTTGATGTCGTCGAGGTCGCAGCGGCGGCACCGACACCTCCGCCGCCCCGAACCGGACGGTGAAGCACGCGGATCGCTTTGCCCTGTCGGCGAGACCGGGCCTGCAACCCGGCTCGACCCGTCCTCGACAGCTGCCCCCGAGCGCGTCGACGCTCACCCAGGGGGGCCAGCCGGGGGTCGCTCGGCTCGTGGCGGCAGGTCAGCCGGTGGTCGGGCTGCCGCGGCGTCCCCGCAGCAGCGCGTAGAGGCTGGTCGCACCCGCGGCGCCAGCGGCGAGCAGCAGGGCCTCGCCGGTGGCGCCGCCCGGCACGTCGAACAGCGTCGGGCCGCGCAGCAGGCCGGCGGCGCCGAGGGCGACCGCCGCAGCGGCCGTGGCGGTGCAACCGGAGACCGCCGTGAGCAGGACCCGGCGGCGGTGCGTGACCGGGTCCGAGACGGTCGCGCCGGCCTGCAGGTACGGCGCCGCCCCGGCCATCAGACCAGGCGCCAGGTGCCAGGTGGTCGTCGGCTGCCACAGCGCCAGCGCCAGCCACAGCACCCCCAGCAGCGCCACGGTCCAGACCAGCGCGCGGGTCCGCGGCTCGGGTCCGGGGTCGCCCAGGATCCCGTCCGCCGGCCCCCGGTACGCCGCGGCGCGCACCTGGGCGACCGAGGGGTTGACCAGGGCCCGATCACCGATGACCACAGTCGGCACCGTCTCGTCCCCACCGGTCGCTGCCCGCACTCGGGCCGCCGCTTCCGGGTCCGCCCAGATGTTGCGCTCGGTGGTCTCGACGCCGGCACGTCGCAGCCCGCGTCGCAGCCGCTCGCAGTAGGCGCACCCCGGACGCCACAGCACCTCGATGTGCGGAGTCGGCTGCTCCGGCTGCTCCATGCCGCGGTCCTTCCTGGTCGTCGACGGGGTGCGTTCGTCCACTCCAGCAGCCGCGCTCGGCGGCCGCGAACAGCTCGTCCTCCTGAGCGTGGGCGGGCTCCTCGCCACGGTCATCGCTGCTCCCTGCTGACGCGCAGGGCGTCTGCGTCGACGGCCTCGCGAAACTACCGCATGGCCGACCGGCCGGCATGGTCGGAGGTCAGCCGTTGAGCACCGGGTCGCCGACGACCATCCGGCCGGGCGCCAGCCAGCTCGCGAGACCTCCGGGGGCCGAGACCTGCACACCGCCGAGGACGGCGACGTCGAGATGGCGCTGAGGACCATGGCGAGGCTCTTGGGGAGTCGACGTACGTCGGGCGAGGCGCCGGTCCGGCGCGACCGGTCCTGGGCCTGGTTGGATACTTCAACGGTCTGTATAAAAAGTTGTCTAGACTTTTGAGAAATCCTCCATCCGGGCGGCACCACGTGACGAACCCCCGGTCAAGAAGCCAACACCGACCGAGAGGACACCGATCATGAGACGCAGCATCGCAGCAGCTGGAGCCGCCGGACTGATGGCTCTCGTCGCCGCTCCCGTCACCCCCGTGACGGCAGCAGAGCAGAACGCCACCGTCTCGGTACTCCACGCAGTGCCGGGCCTGACCGTCGATGTGTACGCGAACGGTGAGGAGTTGATCCCAGACTTCAAGCCGGGCACGCTGACCGACCCGCTCAGCCTGCCTGCCGGCACCTACGACCTCGCCGTCTACGCGGACGGCGACACTCCCGACAGTGCCGACCCGGCGATTGAGAAGAGCGATGTGCAGGTGCCCGGCGGCGTCAACGCCACCGTCGTGGCCCACCTCGGCGCCGACGGCGACCCCGCGCTGAACGTCTTCGTCAACGACACCTCGGCCACGGCAGCCGGCGACGCGAGGCTGACCGTCCGGCACACGGCCGCTGCGCCGGCGGTCGACATCCGCGCCGACGCAAACGTCCTCGTCGACAACCTGACCAACCCCAAGGAGGCCACGGCCGACGTGCCGGCCGGCAGCTACAGCGCCGACGTGGTCCTCGCGGGCACGAGCGACGTGGCGATCGGCCCGGCCGACGTGAACCTCGGTGAGGGCACGAACACCGTCGTCTACGCCTGGGGCAGTGCTGCCGACGGCAACCTGCAGCTGGCCGTCCAGACCATCGACGGCCTGCACTCCGCTCCCGGGGGGGTCCCCGGAGGTGAAGCCGGTCTGGCACCGGAGTCAGGTGCGGTCCCGACGTGGACGATCGGCCTCGGTGCGGCGGCCCTCCTGGCGCTGACCGTCGCCGGACGCCAGTTGTCGACGGCTCGTGCACGCCGCTGACCCGAGCGGCGAGTCTCGAGGGATGCGAGCCACGACGGCGGCCAGGCTGGTGATGGTGCTGGCCGCCGTCGGGCTGCTCGTGAGCGTGTCGACCGCATGGTCCCGGCTGGCAGCCGGTCCACCCGACCAGGTCGATGAGCCCGCACGTCCGGTGGTCGCGAGCCAGGCAAGGCGCATCGACGGTGAGGCCGGACGTGCCCGTGCGGTCGTCCCGGAGGCCGGTCGCGCCCCGATGGTCGTGCGCAAGGACGCGACCAGGCTGCGGGAGGCCACGCGACCGGTCCTGACGGGCAGGCCGGAGCAGGCGCGTCTGGCGTCCATCGGGATCACCGCCGACGTCCGGCCAGTGGGCGTGCAGAAGGACGGTCAGATGCGGCTCCCTCCCGACCCCGAGATCCTGGGGTGGTACCGCTTCGGCGCGGCCCCGGGCGCAGGTCGCGGGTCGACCGTGCTGGCGGGGCACCTGGACTCGCAGCGGCGGGGACTGGGCCCGCTGGTGAGGCTGCGCGACATCGAGATCGGGGACATCGTGCGCGTGGCGGTCGCCGGTGGGACGGTCGTCCGGTACGCCGTGCACAGCATCAGGCGGTACGACCGCCAGGGCCTGCCGCCGGGGTTGTTCTCCCGAACCGGTCCCGAGCGGCTGCAGGTCATCACCTGTGGCGGCGCCTACGACCCGAGCCGGGGTGGCTACCAGCAGAACCTCGTGGTCACCGCGGTGCCCGTGGGCTGAGGGCCGCAGCACCTGAGACACTCACGGCATGTCTGCCCGGGTCCGCGCCGCGCGGCTCGCCCACCGCACGGCGGTGCGGCTGGAGGCCGCCTGGGACGCCTTCCACCTCACCCGAGCGGCCGACGGGCCCCCCGAGCACTTCCGGATCGAGACGTACCTCGGCCACGGCTCCGACCACGTCGTGGTCCGTGGCCGCGTCCTGGACGACCCGGAGCCCTCCGCCGCGGTCGAGGGGGAGCGCCCCTGGGCGGTGGTGCGCCGGACGCTCGCGCACTTCCTCACCGACGAGCTGCCGGGCGTGCCGCTGCGGATACGCGTGGGGACGGTCGAGCTGGAGACCACCAGCGACGACGAGGGCTACTTCGACCTGCGGCTGCCCGCCGGGCTGACGGCGGCCGGCGCCCCCTGGACCACCGGCGAGGCCCGCCTCGGCGCGCCGTACCGAGGGTTGGGCGAGTCGCACGCGACGGCGCTCCCGGTCCGCGTCCCCGGGCCGCAGGCACGGTTCGGACTGGTCTCCGACGTCGACGACACCATCCTGCTCACCGGCGCCCAGCGGGTGCTGGAGATGGTCCGGCAGACCTTCACCGGGTCGGCGCTGACCCGGCTGCCGTTCGCCGGCGCCCCCGAGCTGTACCGCGCGCTGGCCGCCGAGGCGGACGAGCCGGACGCCAACCCGGTGTTCTACGTCTCCTCCAGCCCGTGGAACCTGCACGGCTTCCTGCTCGGCTTCCTCCGGCACCGCGACTTCCCGGTCGGGCCGCTGCTGCTGCGTGACCTGCTGGGCAGCGGGGAGGCGCGGTCGCACGCCAGCCACAAGGCCGCAAGGATCGAGGAGGTGCTCGATCTGCACCCCGGGCTCCGGTTCGTGCTGATCGGCGACTCCGGGCAGCACGACACGGAGATCTACGCCGACGTGGTGCGTCGCCATCCCGGTCGGATCCTGGCGGCCTACATCCGCGAGGTCCGGCTCGACCCCGGTGACCGCCGGGTCGAGAGCGTCCTGGAGACGTGGCCCGCGGAGGTCCCGGTCGTGCTCGCCAGTGACTCCGCGGAGGTGGCCCGCCACGCCGCGAGCCTGGGACTGGTCACGGAGACGGCCGCTGCGCACGTCGCCGCAGCGACCGCGCGGGACGCCCGGTGAAGGGGTCGGGTCAGAGCCGGTCCAGGACCGAGGGGGGCAGCTCGAGGTCGGGAGCCAGCTCGACCAGCAGGTCGCGGACCCGCGCGTCCAGGTCCGCGACCACCGCGCGCACGCCCGCCTCGTCCTGACCACCCGGGTCGGCCACCGGCCAGTCGACGTAGCGCACCCCCGGCACGTAGGGGCACTGCTCCCCGCAGCCCAGCGTGATCGCCAGGTCGCTGGCAGCGACCGTCGCGCGGGTCAGCAGCGTCGGCCGCTCCGCGGAGGTGTCCAGGCCGAGGCTCGCCAGGGCTGCGGCCACCTCCGGGTGGATGTGCTCGCCGGGCTGGGTCCCCGCCGACCGGGCGACCACTCGGCCTCGGGCGTAGTGCTCGGTGAGCACCCGGCTGATGACCGAGCGGCCGCCGTTGCGCACGCAGGCGAACACCACATGGGGCACCTCGGTGCGAGACAGCTGATCGGTGGTCGGGCTCATCGGGGGCTCCTGTCGGGTCGGTCTCGGGCGTCGACGCCGGTCGCCGGCGAGGCGTGGTGCGGCACGACGACCCCGTCGAGCGAGTCGTCGTCCGCGATGCCCGGGTGCAGCCAGCGCACCAGCGCGACCGCCAGGGCCGCGCCGATGAGCTGGGCCACCACGAATCCTGGGACCGAGCCGGGCGCGATGCCCGCGAAGGTGTCGGAGAACACCCGGCCCACGGTCACCGCGGGGTTCGCGAATGACGTCGAGGACGTGAACCAGTAGGCCGCCCCGATGTAGCCGCCGACGGCCGGGGCCGCCAGTGCGCCGCGCCCGGTGCGGGCGAGCGTGAACACGAGCGCCACCAGCCCGGCGGTGGCGACGACCTCGCCCAGCCACAGCGGCCCGCCGGAGCGGACGGTCCCGGACAGCTCGGTCAGCGGCACCTGGTACATCAGGTTGGCCAGCCCGGCCCCGGCGACACCGCCGGCGGTCTGGGCGGTCGCGTAGCCGGCCACCTCGCGGCCGGTGAGGCCAGACCGCTGCTCGCCGCGGCGTCGCCCGAGCCGGCCCAGCGCCCAGTCGGACAGGGACACGACCGGGTTGAAGTGGGCTCCCGAGACCGGACCGAACAGCAGGATGAGCACGGTCAGGCCGAAGGCCGTCGCCGTCGAGTTCTCCAGCAGCTGCAGACCGACGTCATCGGGTGAGAGCCGCTGGGCGGCGATCCCCGACCCGACCACGACGGTCACGAGGGCGGCGGTGCCGAGGGCTTCGGCCACCAGCCGCCGCGACAGGTCCGGCAGCGCGGCTCCGGACGGGGTGGGACGGGACAACGGTGCTCCTGGGGGTTCGTGGGCAGCCAGGCTAGCCGCCGGCTCGACGACGAGCTTGGCCCGTTCCAGGCTGGGCCGGCCGGCGTCCTGCTGGTCACCGGCCGACGCTGTTGTCGGCCGCCACCCTGGGCCCGCTGCTGCGCCACGAACACCGACTGGTCCCGGCCGCGGGTGGCGCGACCGGGGACCGGGTACACCAGGGGCATGAGCACCGGGCACCGTGAGGTCGAGGACTGCTACGACGTCGACCCGGCCGCCGTGCCACCCCGGCTGGCGGGGCTACCGGGCGTCGCCTCGGTCACCGAGCCGGTGGAGCACACGCTGGAGGCGACCTACTTCGACACCGACGACCTGGCGCTCGCCGGCGCCGGCATCACGCTGCGCCGGCGCACCGGCGGCGAGGACGCGGGGTGGCACCTGAAGCTGCCGGTGGCCGGTGCTCGCCACGAGGTGAGCCTGCCGCTGGGGCGGGCCCGTGTGACCGTCCCGAAGGCGCTGCGCGAGACGGTGCGCGCGCTCACTCTCGACCGGCCGCTGCATCCCGTCGCCACCCTGACGAACCGTCGCAGCGTGCGTCGGCTGCTCGACGCCGACGGCCGGGTGCTGGCCGAGCTCGCCGACGACCGGGTCGGTGCCGAGACCCCGGCGGCACCGTCCGGCGCCGGGACGACCCTGACCTGGCGGGAGTGGGAGGTCGAGCTGGTCGAGGGTGACGTGGCCCTGCTGGCCGGCGTCGGCGAGGCGCTGACCGCAGCCGGCGCCCGACCGGCTGCGGTCTCCTCCAAGCTGGCCCGGGCCCTGGGGGAGCGGCTGCCGCAACGCACGGCTGCCCCGCCGCCGGGACCAGACGACCCCGCCGCCGAGGTGCTCCGCGCCCGGCTCGCCGACCAGCTGGGCGCGCTGCGGCGCCACGACCCGCTGGTGCGGGCCGACCTCGCGGGTGGTGTGCACGGGATGAGGGTCGCCATCCGGCGGCTGCGCGACGCGCTGGCCACCCACCGACCGCTGCTGGACGCGACCGTCACCGACCCGGTCCGCGACGAGCTGCGATGGCTGGCGAGGAGCCTGGGACCCGCTCGCGACGCCGAGGTGCAGCGGCGGCGGGTGATGCGGCAAGTCGCCGAGCTCGCGGTGCACGATGACGGGGAGCTGGTCCGTGGGCCGGTGCTCGCCCGCGTCGAGCAGCACCTGACCGAGCACGAGACCCGGGCCCGGAGTGCGGTCCTGGAGATCCTCGACGGCGAGCGCTACCGCATACTGCTGGGCACCTTGGTCGAGCTGGTTGCGGACCCGCCGTTCTCCGAGCTCGCGACCCAGCCCGCCACCGAGGTGCTGCGAGCCCGGGCGAAGCACGACCTCAAGCGTCTGCGTGCCCGGGTCCGGGCGGCTGAGGACCTCCCTGACCGCCGGGACCGGCCGGCCGCGCTCCACGAGGCCCGCAAGGCGGCCAAGCGGGCCCGCTACGCCGCTGAACCGCTGGTCGCGGTCGTCGGTCGGCCAGCGCGGCGCTACGTGAAGGCGGTCAAGCGGGTGCAGTCCGCGCTCGGGGACCACCACGACGCCGTCGTGGCGCAGGCGCTGCTGCGCGACCTCGCCGACGAGGCGGCCACGGCGGGTGAGAACGGGTTCAGCTACGGCGAGCTCCACCGTCGCGAGAGCGAGGCGCAGTCGGCCGGTGAGCAGCGCTTCGAGGACGCCTGGCGCCGGGTGTCGCGCAAGAAGCGGCGTCGCTGGCTGGGGTGAGGACCGGGTGCCGACCGGGCGCCGAACCGACTCGTCACCGGGGGGGACTCGCGCGTAACCCTTCGACGGTGAAAGTCTCTGCCCATGACGAGTTCGTACCTCGCAGGTCCTTCGCCCTTCTCCCGCATCGCGATCGTCAACCGGGGCGAGGCAGCCATGCGGCTGATCCACGCCGTGCGCGACCTGAACTGCGAGTCCGACGCCGAGCCGATCCTGACCATCGCGCTGTACACCGACGCCGAGCATGCCGCGATGTTCGTGCGCGAGGCCGACGTCGCCCACCCGATCGGTCCGGCCTCCGCGCGGCCGTACCTCGACCTGGCGGTGCTCGAGCGGGCGCTGGTCGAGACCCGGGCCGACGCCGTGTGGGTCGGCTGGGGCTTCGTGGCGGAGGACCCGGCGTTCGCCGACCTGTGCGCCCGGCTCGGGGTGACCTTCATCGGGCCGAGCGCTGAGGCGATGCGACGGCTCGGGGACAAGATCGGCTCGAAGCTCATCGCCGAGGAGGTCGGGGTCCCGGTGGCGCCGTGGAGCCGCGGCGGGGTGGACACCCTCCAGGACGCGCTGGCGGCGGCCGACGAGGTGGGCTACCCGCTGATGCTGAAGGCCACCGCCGGCGGTGGCGGCCGCGGCATCCGCATGGTCGCCGGGCCCGCCGACCTGGAGGACGCCTACCAGCGCACCCGGGACGAGGCCGAGCGTGCCTTCGGCAGTGGCGTGGTGTTCCTGGAGCGCCTGGTCACCGGCGCCCGTCACGTCGAGGTCCAGGTGATCGCCGACAGCCACGGGCACGCCTGGGCGCTGGGCGTGCGCGACTGCTCGGTCCAGCGCCGCAACCAGAAGGTGATCGAGGAGTCCGCGTCCCCGCTGCTGGAGCGCAGCCAGACCGAGGATCTGAAGGCCTCGGCGGAGCGGCTCGCGCTGGCGGTCGGCTACGTGGGCGCCGCGACCGTGGAGTTCCTGTACCACCCGGGCGAGAAGACGTTCGCGTTCCTGGAGGTCAACACCCGGCTCCAGGTCGAGCACCCGATCACCGAGGCGACCACCGGCGTCGACCTGGTCAAGGCCCAGCTCCTGGTCGCCGGCGGCGGAAGCCTGGAGGGCTCCAAGCCCGCGGAGTCCGGTCACGCGGTGGAGGCCCGGCTCAACGCCGAGGATCCGGACCGTGACTTCGCGCCCTCGCCGGGTCGCATCGCGCTGCTCGACCTGCCTTCGGGTCCGGGGGTCCGGGTGGACACCGGAGTCGGGGAGGGCGACACCATCCCCGCGGACTTCGACTCGATGATCGCCAAGATCATCGCCGTCGGCAGCACCCGGGACGAGGCGCTGGCGCGGTTGCGCCGGGCGGTCTCGGAGACCACCGTGGTGATCGAGGGCGGTGCCACGAACAAGAGCTTCATCCTCGACCTGCTCGCCCAGCCGGAGGTCAGCCACGGCGGAGGGGACGGCTGGGCCGACACCGGCTGGATCGACCGGGTCCGCGGGCAGGGTCGGCTGCACGCCCAGCGGCACTCCGGGGTTGCCCTGGTCGCGGCCGGCATCCACGCCTACGAGGACGCCGAGAGGCTGGAGATCGACCGGCTGCTGGAAACCGCGCACGGCGGCCGCCCCCACGCCCAGCACGAGGTCGGTCGCGGCGTGGAGCTGAAGCTGCGCGGTACGTCGTACAAGGTGACCTCGCTGCGGGTGGGACCGCAGCTGTTCCGGGTCACCGTCGCAGTCGGCGACGTCGAGGAGGTCGCGGAGGCCGAGCTGGTCCGCATCGACGACTTCCACAGCGTCCTGACGGTCGGCGGCCAGCGGTTCCGCCTGGTGACCGCGACCCACGGCCCGGTGCAGCTGGTCGAGGTCGACGGGGTCACCCACCGGGTGACCCGCGACGAGGGCGGCATGCTGCGGTCCCCGGCGCCGGCGCTGGTCGTGGCCACCCCCGCGGCCGCGGGAGACGTGGTCGCGGCCGGGGCGCACGTGCTGGTCCTGGAGAGCATGAAGATGGAGACGGTGCTGGTCGCGCCGTTCGCAGGCACCGTGCGCGAGATCCTGGTCAAGACCGGGAGCCAGGTCGAGACCGGCGCGCCGCTGCTGCGGATCGAGCCGACGGCCGAGCCCGGGGAGGACGCCGCGGGCGACGCGCCGGGCGCCGTGCCCGAGCTCGAGCTCCCCGCCGACCCCACCGAGCTGCCGCCGCAGGAGCGGGCCCGTCGTGCTCTGCGCGACCTGAGCTCGATCCTGCTGGGCTACGACGCCGACGCGGACGCGGAGGTGGCCGCCCTCGGCTCCTACCTCGAGGCCCGGGAGGCGTCGCGGGCCGCGGGGCACGACGTCGTGAGCGGCGAGATCGCGCTCCTGGGACTGTTCGCCGACGTGGCCGAGCTGAGCCGCAACCGCCCCGGGGGCGACGAGATGCGCACCGAGTACCGGGTGCACAGCGCGAGGGAGCACTTCCACACCTACCTGCAGAGCCTTGACCTGGAGCGTCACGCGCTGCCCGAGCACTTCCGGGACCGGCTCGCGGCCGTGCTGGCCCGCTACGGGGTGGCCGACCTGGAGCGCACGCCCGAGCTTGAGCAGGCGGTCTTCCGGATCTTCCTGGCCCAGCGGCGCTCGCGGGTCGACGTCCAGCTGGTCACCGGTGTGCTCCGCCGCTGGGTCACCGAGCCCCCGCCGCCGGAGGACCGGGCCTGGACCGTCCGGCAGCTGCTCGACCGGCTCGTCCAGGCCACGCAGCTGCGCTTTCCCGTCGTCGGCGACCTGGCCCGCAGCGTCCGGTTCCGCTGGTTCGACCAGCCGCTGGTCGACGAGGACCGCTCCGGTGTGCTGGCCGGCGTCCGCGGCGAGATCGAGGCGCTCGCCGACGACGACGCCCCGGACCGGGCCCGGCGGATCGACGCGCTGGCTGGGATCCCGGAGCAGATCGTCCGCTTCCTGGCGGAGCGGCTCCAGGGCAGGCTCCCGGCGCGGGAGCCGATGCTGGAGGTCCTGGTCCGCCGGCACTACCGCGAGTTCGACCTGCACGACCTGCGGGTTCTCGACGTGGCCGGCCGGCCGTTCACCGTCGCGGACTACGTGCTCGACGGCACCAGGCCCACCCACCTCGTCTCCACCATCGGCACGCTCGCCGAGCTGGGCGACCCCGCCGGGCCGCTCTCGCAGGCGCTGGCCGCGCAGGTCGCGGCCCGGGCGGCCGGGGACGCCGTCGTGGTGGACCTCTACCTCTCCTCGCCGCACACCGACTGGTCGCCGGACCGGACCAGCGAGGAGGTGGGCCGGCTGGTCGCCGCCCTGCCCTTCGCCGGCGACGTGCGCCGGATCGCGGTCGGCCTCTGCCCGCCGGCCGGGGCGCCGGTCGGCTACGTCACCTTCCGGCCCGTCGACGGCGAGGGCGAGACCAGGATGGAAGAGGACGACCTGGTCCGGGGCATCCACCCGATGGTCGGGCGGCGGCTCAACCTGTGGCGGCTGCGCGACTTCGACGTCACCCGGCTCGACGCCCCCGAGGACGTGCTGCTCTACCACTGTCAGGCGCCCGACAACCCCGCGGACCAGCGCCTCGTCGCCCTCGCCCAGGTCCGCCAGCTCGCCGTCGTGCGGGACGCGGACGGCACGGTGACCGCACTGCCGCACGCGGAGCGCGCGGTCGAGAACTGCCTGGAGGCGATCCGCCGGGCCCGGACCGAGCGGGGCGCCGCCGGCGCCAAGCTGGACCTGAACCAGGTGTGGGTGCACGTCTGGCCGGTGGTCGAGGCCGACCTCGACCAGCTCACGGCGCTGCAGGCCAAGATCACCCCGCTGACCGACGGCGCCGGCATCGAGGAGGTGCAGGCGCACGGCCGCGTGCCCGGCGCCGACGGGACACCGGAGCCGATCGTGGTCCGCTTCGCCTCGCACCTGGGGGCCAGCGCGCTGACCACGATCGAGGCACCGCCCACCGAGCGGCTCAAGCCCCTCGACGACTACGCCGGCAAGGTGATCCGTGCCCGGCGTCGTGGTCTGGTCTACCCCTACGAGCTCACCTCGCTGCTCACCGGTCCGCACGGCACGCTGGTCGAGCACGACCTCGACGACATGGGCGTGCTGGTCCCGGTCGACCGGCCGCGCGGGATGAACAAGGCGGCGATCCTGGTGGCCGTCGTCACCACGCCGACCGACCGCTACCCCGAGGGGATCACCCGGGTGGTGCTCTGCGGCGACCCCACCAAGGCGCTGGGCGCGGTCTCCGAGCCGGAGTGCGCCCGGATCATCGCCGCGCTCGACCTGGCCGAGCGGATGCAGGTGCCGGTCGAGTGGTTCGCGCTGTCCGCCGGCGCCCGCATCTCCATGGACTCCGGCACCGAGAACATGGACTGGGTGGCGGCAGCGCTGCGTCGGATCGTGACGTTCACCCAGGACGGCGGCGAGATCAACGTCGTCGTCGCCGGCATCAACGTGGGTGCGCAGCCGTACTGGAACGCCGAGGCGACGATGCTCATGCACACCAAGGGCATCCTGGTGATGACGCCCGACAGCGCGATGGTGCTGACCGGCAAGCAGTCGCTGGACTTCTCCGGCGGCGTCTCGGCCGAGGACAACTTCGGCATCGGCGGCTACGACCGGGTGATGGGCCCCAACGGCCAGGCGCAGTACTGGGCGCCGCACCTCGCCGCGGCCTACGACGTGCTGATGGCGCACTACACGCACACCTACGTGGCGCCGGGGGAGCCCGGCCCGCGACCGGCGGCCACCACCGACCCGTCGGACCGCGACATCTCGGCATACCCGCACAGCGCGCCGGACAGCGACTTCGCGACGGTCGGGGAGATCTTCTCCTCGGCGAGCAACCCCGAGCGCAAGAAGGCCTTCGACATCCGCACCGTGATGCGGGCAGTGGCCGACCAGGACCTCGCGCCGCTGGAGCGGTGGGCCGGAATGGCCGACGCGGACACCTCGGTGGTCTTCGACGCCCACGTCGGCGGCCGGCCGGTCTGCCTGCTCGGCATCGAGTCGCGGCCGGTGTCCCGCCGGGGGTTCCCGCCCACCGACGGGCCCGACACCTACACCGCCGGCACGCTGTTCCCCCGGTCGTCGAAGAAGACGGCCCGGGCCATCAACGCGGCGAGCGGGAACCGGCCGCTGGTGGTGCTGGCCAACCTGTCCGGCTTCGACGGGTCGCCGGACTCGATGCGGCACCTGCAGCTGGAGTACGGCGCCGAGATCGGCCGCGCCATCGTCAACTTCGAGGGACCCATCGTGTTCTGCGTGATCTCGCGCTACCACGGCGGGGCGTTCGTCGTCTTCTCCAAGGCCCTCAACCCGGCGATGACCGTGCTCGCGGTCGAGGGGTCCTTCGCGTCGGTGATCGGCGGGGCGCCGGCGGCCGCGGTGGTGTTCTCCGGCGAGGTGGACAAGCGGGTGACCGCCGACGCGCGGTTCCAGGAGCTGCAGGCCAGCATCGCGGCCGCGGACGGGCCGGAGCGGGTCCGGCTGGCGGTCGACCTGGCCGAGCTGCGCTCGACGCTGCGCGCGGAGAAGATCAGCGAGGTGGCCGGCGAGTTCGACTCGGTGCACAACATCCACCGGGCCGTCGAGGTCGGGTCCGTGGACGCGGTGATCAGCGCGGCGGACGTCCGTCCCCGGATCATCGCCGAGCTGGAGCGGGGCCTGGGCGGGGTTCGCCCCGGGTCAGCTGCGACGACGTCGTGAGAAAGCCTCAGCACCACAGGTAACGAGCCGAACTACCCCGGAACAGGAGCGAAAAGGGGACAGCGGGGTGTTCGGACGTGCTGGGCTGACCGCGCGCTTCGCCGTGGTGGCTGGTGTCCTGCTCAGCGTCATCGCGCTCGGCATCTCCCACGTCCTCGCGGGCCTGATCGGCGAGCGGGCGCGGACCCAGGCCGAGCAGACCGCCGTGCTCGCGGTCGGCCTCGGCGTGGTCCCGCACCTGCATCCGTCGCGGATGCGCGGACCGGTCGACGACCGTACGAGCCGGGCCTTGGACGCGGCGCTCGCCGGCAGCCGCGGCGACTTCGCCGCCGACGCGCTCGACAACCGCGTGCTGCGGGTCAAGGTGTTCGACGCCACCGCGACGGTCATCTACAGCGACCTGCCGGGGCTGACGGGGCGGAGGTTCGACTCGCCCGACGTTCGGCGCGCCCTGCGCGGCACCCTGCTCTCCCAGGTGACGAACCTGCAGGACTCCGACGAGCGGGTGGACGCCGGCCTGGGCACCGCGCTGGAGGTGTACGTCCCGCTGACCTTCGGTCGTCCACGGCCCGTCGGGGTGGCCGAGGTCTACCTGCCCTACTCGCCCGTCGAGCGGGCGGTGCGCCACGACACGCGAGTGCTCTACGTCTCGGTGGCCGGGAGCCTGCTGCTGCTCTTCCTGAGCCTGTTCCAGATGGTCTCGCGGGCCTCGCGGCGACTGCGGAGCCAGACCGCGGAGCTGCAGGCCGGCGCTGCCCTGAACGAGTACCTGGCCCAGCACGACCCGCTCACCTCGCTCCCGAACCGCTCGCTGCTCAACGACAGGCTGGCCCTGGCCCTGGCCACCGCCCGCCGGCGGGGGACCGGTGTCGCGGTCCTGCTCATCGACCTGGACCGCTTCAAGGACATCAACGACACCCTGGGACACGACGCGGGCGACTCGCTGCTCTGCTTGGTCGGCGCCCGGGTGTCCGCGACCCTGCGGGAGGTCGACACGGTGGCACGGCTCGGCGGCGACGAGTTCGTGGTGCTGCTGCCCGACGCCGGGACGGATGGGGCCGTGCTGGTGGCGCAGCGGCTGCTCGCGGAGCTGCACCGCTCGTTCGTGGTCGAGGGGCTGGAGCTGGCTGTGGAGGCCAGCATCGGCATCGCCTGCCATCCGCTTCACGGGCTGACGCCGGGGGAGCTGCTCCAGCACGCCGATGTCGCGATGTACGCGGCCAAGGACTCGCGCGGGACCCACGCCGTCTACGACCTGTCCAGCGACCAGTCCACGATGGGGAGGATCACGCTGCTCAACGACCTGCGGAGGGCCCTCGACGAGGAGGAGCTGGTGCTCCACTACCAGCCGAAGGTGGACCTCGGGGACGGAACGATCCGCAGCGTGGAGGCACTGATCCGGTGGCAGCACCCGGACCGGGGCATCATCGGACCCGGTGCGTTCATGCCGATGGCGGAGCAGACCGGGTTGATCGGCCCGATCACCACCTTCGTCGTGGCCGAGGCTCTGCGACAGGTCCGGCAGTGGTCGCGCGCCGGCCTGGACCTGCGCGTGTCGGTGAACCTGTCGATGCGCAACCTGGCCGACACCTCGCTGCCGGACCAGGTCGAGCGCCAGCTGCGACAGGCCGGGGTCCCCCCCGAGCGGCTCGACGTCGAGATCACCGAGTCGAGCGCCATGGGCGACCCGGTCCGTGCTCTGGAGGTGCTGCAGGGCCTGGCCGCGCTGGGCGTCGGGGTGGCGGTCGACGACTACGGGACCGGGTACTCCTCACTGTCCTACCTGCGGAGCCTGCCCGTCGACACGCTGAAGATCGACAAGTCCTTCGTCAGCACCATGCTCGCCGACGAGGGCAGCGCGGTCATCGTCAGCTCCACCATCGAGCTCGCCCACAGCCTGGGCCTCTCGGCCGTGGCCGAGGGGGTCGAGGACGCCGGGACCTACGCCGCCCTGGCACGGCTCGGCTGCGACACCGTTCAGGGATTCCACATCAGCCGACCGGTCACCGGCGACGCGATCGAGGCCCTCGTCGCCGTAGCCCGGGGGGCGGGCGGGCCGTCCCGTCCCGGCTCTGACCGGGAGGGACGGCGCGCGCCCGGCTACTCCGCGGCCACGTAGACCGAGGCGCCGAGCTCCACGAACTCCCGGGACTTGTCGGCCATCCCGGCAGCCCGGATGTCGTGGCTGATGCGCATCGAGCAGAACTTCGGCCCGCACATCGAGCAGAAGTGCGCGGTCTTCGACGCCTCGGCCGGCAGCGTCTCGTCGTGGAACGACTGCGCGGTGTGGGGGTCCAGCGACAGCGCGAACTGGTCGTGCCAGCGGAACTCGAACCGGGCCCGCGACAGGGCGTCGTCCCAGTCCCGGGCCCCCGGGTGGCCCTTGGCGACGTCGGCGGCGTGGGCGGAGAGCTTGTAGGTGATCACCCCGGTCTTGACGTCGTCGCGGTCCGGCAGCCCCAGGTGCTCCTTGGGGGTGACGTAGCAGAGCATCGCGGTGCCGTGCATCGCGATCGTGGCGGCGCCGATCGCGGAGGTGATGTGGTCGTAGCCCGGCGCGATGTCGGTGGCGAGCGGGCCGAGGGTGTAGAACGGCGCCCCGTGGCACCAGTCCTGCTGCAGCACGACGTTCTCCTCGACCAGGTGCAGCGGCACGTGGCCCGGGCCCTCCACCATCACCTGCACGTCGTGCTCCCAGGCGCGGGTGGTCAGCTCGGCCAGCGTCCGGAGCTCGCTGAGCTGGGCCTCGTCGTTGGCGTCGGCCACCGAGCCCGGCCGCAGCCCGTCGCCGAGGGAGAACGAGACGTCGTAGCGGGCGAAGATCTCGCAGAGCTCGTCGAAGTGGGTGTAAAGGAAGTTCTCCTCGTGGTGCGCCAGGCACCACCCGGCCATGATCGACCCGCCCCGGCTGACGATCCCGGTCACCCGCTGCGCGGTCAACGGGACGTAGCGCAGCAGCACCCCCGCGTGGACGGTCATGTAGTCGACGCCCTGCTCGCACTGCTCGATCACCGTGTCGCGGTAGATCTCCCAGGTCAGCGCGGTCGCGTCGCCGTCGACCTTCTCCAGGGCCTGGTAGAGCGGGACGGTCCCGATCGGGACCGGGGAGTTGCGCACGATCCACTCCCGGGTGGTGTGGATGTCGTCGCCGGTGGAGAGGTCCATGACCGTGTCGGCGCCCCAGGTGACGGCCCAGGTCATCTTGTCTACCTCCTCGGCGATGGAGCTGGTGACCGCGGAGTTGCCGATGTTGGCGTTGACCTTCACGAGGAAGCGCTTGCCGATGATCATCGGCTCCGCCTCCGGATGGTTCACGTTCGCGGGGATGATGGCGCGCCCGGCCGCCACCTCGGTCCGGACCAGCTCCACCGGCAGCTGCTCCCGCAGCGCGACGAACTCCATCTCCGGGGTCACCCGGCCCTGGCGCGCGTAGTGCATCTGCGTCACGGTCGCGCCGGCTGTGGCCCGCAGCGGTGCCCGGCGCTCGCCCCGCCACCGGGCCGACGGCCCGCCGCGGCGTACGGCGGAGCGTCCGTCGTCGAGCAGGCGGGGCTCGCGCCCGCCGTACTCCTCGGTGTCGCCACGCTCGGCCACCCAGCCGGCGCGCAGCGGCGGCAACCCGACCTCGGGGTCGCTGCCCGGCCCGGCCGTGGTGTAGCGCTCGAAGAACTCACCGTTGGTCAGGGCGACCGAGGTGACCGGCACGGCGACGTCCCCCCGGTCGCCGCGGCGGTAGGTCCTGGTGTGGCTGTCGTGGATCTCCATCAGCTGTCCTCCTGGACGGTTCGGTGATGCTGCGGGGACCGCGGCTGCGGCCCTCGGCGGGACTGCTCGTGCGGGTGGTGACGCGGGTCGCCGGGGCCTGTCACGGGCCGACCGCGGCCAGCAGCCGCTCGGCGGCTCCAGCCGGGTCCGCGGACCGCATGACGCAGCCCATGACGGCGACGCCGTGCGCCCCGGCGGCGACGAACCTGGCCGCGTTGCGGTCGTCCACCCCGCCGAGGGCCAGGACCGGCACCCCGTCGGCGACCCGGACGGCGCGCTCCACGCCGGCCGGTCCGAGGGAGGGGCCGTAACCCGGCTTCGAGGCCGAGACGGCCACCGGGGAGATGGTCAGGTAGTCCGCCCCGGCGGTGACCGCGGCCCGCACCTGCCGCACGTCGTGGCAGGACCGGCCGAGCCACCGCACCGCCGCCGGCACCGGCGCGTCGGCCGCCAGGTGGACCCCGACCGCGCCGGGCAGCGCGGTCCTGCCGGCGACGACGGTCGTGCCCGGCACCCGGACCAGCCGCCGGACCAGCGCCGCCCGGTCGGCTACCGGGAGGTCGTGCTCGCGCACCCAGAACCACCGGACGCCGACGTCCGCGCAGGCGCGCACGACGTCCTCGATGGTGCGGCCTGCGGCGACCTGACGCCGGTCTGTGGCCACCAGCAGCCGGGGGGCGCTCATCCGGCGATCCGGCCCGCCAGCGGGCTGGACGCCCGCGCGCCGAGCGCCGGCGGCACCCGGCCCGCGGAGCGGGCCAGTCGGCCACCCGTGACCGCGTGCCGCATCGCCGCCGCCATCGTGACCGGGTCCTCCGCACGGGTGATGGCGGTGGCGACCAGGACCGCGTCGCAGCCGAGCTCCAGCGCGAGGGCGGCGTCGCTGGCGGTGCCGATCCCGGCGTCCAGGACCACCGGCAGGTCGACGGCGGCTCGCACCGCCTCGATCGCGTGGGGGCTGCGGATGCCGAGCCCGGTGCCGATCGGGGCGCCGAGCGGCATCACCGCCGCGCAGCCCACGTCGGCCAGCCGCCGGGCCAGCACCGGGTCGTCGGTGGTGTAGGGCAGCACGGTGAAGCCGTCACCCACCAGGGTCTCCGCGGCCTCGAGCAGCTCGACGACGTCGGGCATCAGGCTCGCGTCGTCGCCGACGACCTCGAGCTTCACCCAGCAGGTCTCCAGCGCCTCCCGTGCCAGGCGAGCGGTGAGCACGGCCTCCCGGGCGCTGTGGCAGCCGGCGGTGTTCGGCAGCAGGCGTGTCCCGGCCCGGCGCAGCCGGTCCAGCAGCGAGCCGTCGGAGACGTCGGAGGTACGCCGCATGGAGACGGTGACCAGGCCGGGTCGCGCCGCGTCGAGGACGGCGTCCAGCAGGTCGAGCCGGGGGAGCCCCCCGGTCCCCACCCACAGCCGGGAGCCGATCGGCTCGCCGGCCACCAGCAACGCGTCGCCGACCATCTCAGCCGCCCTGCCGGGCATGGACGATCTCGACCACGTCGCCGTCGCGGACCGTCGTGCGCGCCCAGTCGACCGTCCGGACGACGTCGCCGTTGACCGCGACGGCCACACCGGAGGGTGGCAGCGAGCGCTCGGCGACCAGCCGTGCCACGGAGGTCTCGGCGACCAGCGGCGTGGTCAGTCCGTTGAGGGTGATCGTCATGGGGTCCTCTCGGGCAGCGGGGCAGGCAGCGGGGCGGGCAGCGGGGCGGGCAGCGGGTCGGGCAGCGGGTCGGGAAGAGGGTCGGGAAGAGGGTCGGGAAGGGGGTCGGGCAGGGGCGACCGGTCGGGCGGCCGACCGGCGGGCCGGTCGTGGGCGAACCGCTCGGGTGTGAAGCAGGCGGCCTCGGCCTCGACGGCGCGGCCCTCGACGTGGGCCCGGAGCGCGCGGGCGGTGGCCGGGGCGAGCAGCACGCCGCCACGGAAGTGGCCCGCGGCGACCAGCAGGCCAGGGATGCCGGTCGGCCCCAGCAGCGGGCCGTTGTCCGGCGTCCCGGGGCGGTCGCGCGTGGTCACCTCCACCAGGTCGGCGTCGTCGAGGGTGGGGACGACGCGGCGGGCGGCGTCGAGGAGCCGGTGGACCCCGCCCAGGCTCGCCACACCCGCCGCCCGGCCCGGGTGCTCCTCGGTGGTCGCCCCGACGACGACCTCGCCCCCAGGGCGGGGCACGAGGTAGACCGGGAAGCCCTCGACCAGGGCGCGCACGGTCCGGGCGGGCGCGTCGGTGGTCCGGGCGCGGACGACCTCCCCCCGCACCGGACGGACCAGCCGGTGCTGCGGCACCACCGGGTCCAGTCGGTGTCCGGTCGCGACGACCACGACGTCGGCGGGGTAGGTCGCTCCACGGCCGGTGAGCACGCCGGTGCAGGTCCCGTTGCGGGACCCGTCGAGCAGGGGGCGCGCGGTGTCGCGGACCAGGCTGGCACCGACGGCCGTGAGCAGCGCGGCGGCCACGGCTCGTGGGTCCACGCTGTGGTCGCCGGGCAGCAGGGCGCCGCCGACCAGCCGGCCGCCGAGGGTGGGCTCGAGGGCCCGCAGGTCGGCCCTGCGCAGTGAGCGCACCTCGACGCCGGCGGCGGCGAGCAGGTCGAGCCCGGCCGTCAGCCGGTCCAGGTCGCCGCGGTCACCGCCGACGAGGACCGTGCCCGCGTCCTGGTAGGCGACGCCCAGCCGGGCGGCGTACGCCGGCCAGGCCTGCCGCGAGGCCAGGCCGAGCCGGAGCAGGTCCTGCTCCCCGAACCATGCCTCGCCCGCCGGCGCGAGCATGCCCGCGGCCGCGTGCGTGGCCCCCGACCCCGGGGCGGGGTCGAAGATCGTGACGTCGTGGCCGGCACGGAGCAGCTCCTCGGCGCAGGCCAGCCCGACGATGCCCGCGCCGACGACGCAGACCCGGGTGCGTGCGGTCACCGCAGCAGGGGACGGGGATCCGTGGTGGGCACCTCGACGGTGCCGGGACGCTGCAACGACATGGGCCGCTCCTCGCTTCCTTCGCCGGCATTACCCGGATCAGGTTCGACGGTCGGGGCGGCCTCAGCCCCATCTCAGCCCACTGCCGTGGGCACCCGTGGTGGATGGCGCGAAGGTAGCAGACGGCGGGGCAGCCCGTCCTCTCCCCCCGGACCGGGCCGCCGCGGTGGGGCGACGATGGGCTCGGCAACATTTGACTTGCAGGTCTATGCAACCAATACAGGTGGGATCTACTGTGTCGCCATGACCGCAGCCCGCGTCGGCCCTCGCGCTCGCGGGCAGCGCCGCGAGTACCGCTCGCCGCTGCGCCAGGGGCAGGCGGCGCAGACCCGCCGCGCGGTGCTCGACGCGGCCACCAGGCAGTTCGGCGAGCACGGCTGGGCCGGCACCAGCATGCGTGCCGTCGCCGAGGACGCCGGGGTCTCGGTGGAGACCGTGTACGCCGCCATCGGCCCCAAGGCCGAGCTGCTGCGCCAGGCGATCGACGTCGCGATCGTCGGCGACGACGAGCCGGTCGCGTTGGACCAGCGGCCGGAGTTCGCGACTACGGCCGTCGGTGACCTCCCCACCCGGATCGAGGCCGGCGCGGCGCTCATCACCGCCGCCCACGAGCGGACCGTCGGCGTGCTCCGCGCCCTGCGCGAGGGCGCTGCGGGCGACGCCGCGCTGGCGCAGCGGCTCGCGCAGGCGCGGGAGGGCTTCGGCTCGACGGTGCACGCGGGCGCCCAGCTCATCGCGGGTCGCCCCGTCGGGCGGGCCGAGGCCCAGGGGCTGGCCGCGGTGTCCGGGGTCGAGGTCTTCGAGCTGCTCACCGGCACGGCCGGGTGGAGCTCCGAGCAGTACCGGCGCTGGCTCGCCGGCCTGACGGCGAGCCTGCTCGGGCCGCCCGCCACCGATGAAGGAGACAGATGAAGACAGACCCCCAGGCGCCGGCGGACACCCGCCCGATGGGCATCGTGCACAGCGCCCTGCGTCGCGACCTCGAGCGAACGCGGGTGGCGCTGACCTCGGCGCCGTACCCCGACGGCGCGCGACGACGCGCGATCGGCGACCACCTGCTCGCGATCATGCGCTTCCTGCACGAGCACCACAGCGGCGAGGACGCCGGTCTGTGGCCGGTGGTGCTGGCGAAGGACCCCTCCGCCGCGCCGTTGCTGGCGAGCCTGGAGGCGGACCACGAGAGGATCGCCCCCGCGATCACGGCGCTGGAGCAGGCGGCCGCCGGCTACCGGACGGGCACGACGGACCGCGCGGCCGTGCTCGACGCGGTCGGTGTGCTCCGCGAGGTGCTCCTGCCTCACCTCGAGCGCGAGGAGACCGAGGGGATGCCACTCGTGTCGGCGACGCTGACCCAGGCTGACTGGGACACCTACGAGCAGAAGACCGTGCTCAAGGCCAAGACGTTCGTCGAGCTCGGCGACGAGGGCCAGTGGGCGCTCGACGGGCTCGGGGAGGCCGACCGGGCGGTCATGCTGGGCCTGGTCCCGGCCGTTCCCCGGTTCGTGCTGCAACACGGGTTCGCCCGTCGGTACCGCCGCAAGCGGGACCTGCTGTGGGGCGACGGTCCGGCCGCCCGGATCCCCTCGCTGAGCCTCGCGGCCTCGAAGGAGCAGGGATGACGCGCACGGTGATGCGGGAGGGCTCGGTCGAGGTGACGGTCGACGCGTCGCCCGACCAGGTGTGGGCGGTGCTCACCGACGTGACCCGGATCGGCGAGTGGAGCCACGAGTGCAAGGCCGCGCGGTGGCTCGAGGGCTCGCCCGCCGCTCCCGTGGTCGGCGCTCGCTTCCGCGGTCGCAACAAGGCCGGCCTGGTGCGCTGGAGCCGCCCCTGCACCGTGACGGAGGCGGACGTCGCGCGACGCTTCGCGTACCGGACCAAGGGGTCGCTGGCCGACGACAGCACCGAATGGGTGTTCACCCTGGAGCCATCCGGGTCGGGAACGAGGCTGGCGCAGTCGTTCCGGGTGCTGTCGCTGGCCCGCTGGGCGGAGATCCTGATCGCCCGGCTCGTCCCGCAGCACCAGGACCGACGTGCGGACCTCACCGCCGACCTGGAACGCCTCGGCGAGCTGGCGGGAGCGAGCCAGGGCCAGCCCTGACCGGCGCCCTGGGCGGGTCCCCGAGTTTTCCCAGGGTATCGCCACTTCCCGACGGCTACCGCGTCACAGCTGGCGCGGTAGCCGTCGGTATCTGGGGGGAGCGTGCGGCTCAGGAGCCGGCGAGCGTGGGGTAGTCGGTGTACCCCTCGGCTCCGCCGCCGTAGTACGTGGCAGGGTCGCCCTCGTTCAGGTCGGCGCCGAGCCGGAACCGCTCGGTCAGGTCGGGGTTGGCCAGGTAGTGACGGGCGAAGGCGACGAGGTCGGCACGCCCGTCGGCCAGAGCCGCCTCCGCGGTGTCTCGGCCGTACTCCCCGGCCGTGATGACCGGGCCCGTGAACATCGAGCGTGCCAACGCCGTCGGCCCGCCGACCTCGTCGAGCCCCACCGGCGGCAGCGTCTGCGTCGTCTCCACGACGTGGAGGTAGGCCAGCCCGTAGGCGTCCAGCGACTTCATCGCGTAGCCGAAGGTCTCGACGGGGTCGGCATCGCTCATCCCGCTGAAGGTGCCGCCGGGGGAGAGCCGTACGCCGACGCGGTCGGCGCCCCAGACGCCGATGACGGCTTCGGTGACCTCCAGCAGCAGGCGGGCGCGGTTCGGGGTCGAGCCTCCGTAGCCGTCGGTGCGCTGGTTGCTCCCGGACTGCAGGAACTGGTCCAGGAGGTAGCCGTTGGCACCGTGGACCTCGACGCCGTCGAAGCCGGCCGACCGCGCCTGCCGCGCGGCGTACCGGAACTGCTCGACGATGGTGGGCAGCTCCTCGGTCCCGAGCGCACGCGGAGTGGGGATCGGCTGCATCCCCTGCGCGGTGAAGATGTCCTCGCCGGGGGCGACCGCCGACGGTGCGACGGGGGTCTGCCCGTGGACGGAGGGATGGCCCATCCGGCCGACGTGCCACAGCTGGGCGAAGATCAGCCCGTCGGCAGAATGAACCGCGTCGGTCACCGCGCGCCAGCCCGCGACCTGCTCGTCGGTGTGGATGCCGGGGGTCATCGGGTAACCGGCCCCGAGCTCGCTGACCTGGGTGCCCTCGGTGACGATGAGGCCGGCGCCGGCTCGCTGCGCGTAGTAGTCCGCGGCCAGGGGCACGGGGACCTGCTGCGGTGAGCGTGACCGGGTCATCGGCGCCATCACGACGCGGTTCTTGGCGGTCACGGCTCCGAGCTGGACGGGATCCATCAGACGCATGCGGGCATCTCCTCGACGAAGGGGGTTCGTGGCTGGGACGACGGTCGGACCCGGCGTCGGCGCACCGGTTCGTGTGCGCACTCACCGGTCACAACACGGACGTTCCGGCAGCAATTTCGCGTCGGTGCGTGAGGAGTCTCACCGCGGTGGCGCCGTTTGGGACCCGTGCCGGCCGAGGCCCGCTCAGCTCAGGGGAGGTCCGCAGGCAGCGCAACCGAGAACGCGCTGCCCTGCCCGGGGTGGCTGTCGACCCAGATCCGTCCGCCGTGGGCCAGTGCCACCTCGCGGCAGATCGCCAGCCCGAGACCGCTGCCCCCGAAGTCGTGCGTCAGCGGCCCCTCCACCCGGTAGAACCGGTCGAAGAGGTGCTCCTGGTCGGCCACGGGTATCCCGGGTCCCTCGTCGCTGACGGTGACGACGACCTCGTCGGCGTGCCGACGGACCGCGACGCACACCGTCGGTCCCGGCGGGGAGAACTTGATCGCATTGTCGACCAGGTTGCTCAGCATCAGCTGGAGCCGTTGCCGGTCCACGCGCACCTCGCAGTGCTCCCCGTCGGTGCGGACGTCGACCCCGAGCGCCTCGGTGAGCGGCCGGAGCGCCCGAACCGCGTCGTCCACCACCCGGAGCAGGTCGACCGGAGCGGTGAACAGCTCCAGTCTGCCCTCGTCGGCCTGGGCCAGGGTCAGCAGGTTGTCGATCGTCCGGGTCATCCGGTCGACCTCCTCGCGCATGCTGTCCAGCACCGTCCGCGCGCTCGGCGGCAGGTCGTCGGCCACCAGGGCCACGTCCACCTCGCTGCGCATGATCGCCAGCGGCGTGCGCAGCTCGTGGGAGGCGTCGGCGAGCACCCGGTGCTTGTCGAGCACCCCCTGCTCGATCCGGGCCAGCATGGCGTTGAGGGTCACCGCCAGCGTGTGGGTCTCGTCGCGCCACCCGGGAACGGCGACACGCTCCTGCAGCCGGTCGATGCCGATGGCCCCGGCGTCGGACGTCATCTGCCGGACCGGGCGCAGGGCCCGCGAGGCGAGCAAGTAGCCCCCGACCGCCGTGGCCAGCAGCGCGGCCGGACCGGTGAGCAGCAGGATCGTGACCACCCGGGCGATCGCGTCCTCGACCATGCTCAGGCTCTCCGCGACGACGAGCACCCTGGCCTGTCCCTGGTCCCGCAGTGAGGAGACCCGCACCCGGTAGTCCTCCGGGGGGTCTCCCATCTGCAACGTCAGCACCTGCGCGGGGCCGGTCAGGGCGGCCGCCCGCAGTCCCGCCGGCGCCAGCGGTCGGCTCGCGGCGAGCCGGCCGTAGGACAGCAGCGGCCGGCCGGAGGCGTCCAGCAGCTGCGCGCCCGCCGCCGACGGGGACAGGATCGCCTGCGCAGCCTCGTGGAAGTCGTGGTCGTCCTCGGCGGCGTCCTCCTCGGGGTCCTCGGTCAGGGCATCCGGGTCGTCGGCGACGTCGACCACCGAGGCCGCGAGCTCGCTCGCCCCGATCCGGATCTCGTTGTCGACGCTGCGCACCAGGTCGGCGCGCAGCATCAGCACGGTGACGGTGCTCAGCGCCAGGATCGTCGCCGACAGGAGCGCGGCGTACCACACCGTCAGCCGGACCCGGATCGGCAGGCTCACGACCGCTCCAGCAGGAAGCCCTTGCCGCGCACGGTGCGGATCAGCCGGGGTCCCCGGGGCCGCTCCAGCTTCCTGCGCAGGTAGCCGACGTAGACGTCGACCACGTTGGGGGACACCCCCGGGTCGTCGGCCCACACCTCGGCCAGCAGGTCCGCTCGCGCGACAGGTGTCCCGGCGTGCCGGGCCAGTGCCTCCAGCACGTCGAACTCGCGGGCGGTCAGCTCGATCTGGTGACCTTTGCGGGTGACGTTCCGGGTGGCCGGGTCCAGGTGCAGTCCGCCCACGGCGATGCCGGGGGAGCGGCCCACCGGGCCCCGCTGGACCAGCACGCGCAGCCGGGCCCGCAGCTCGTCGAAGGCGAAGGGCTTGACCAGGTAGTCGTCCGCGCCGCCGTCGAGACCCTGGATCCGGTCGCTGACCCCCGTCCTGGCGGTCAGCATCAGGACCGGGGTCCAGATCTGTTGCTCCCGCAGCGCCACGCACACCTCGAAGCCGTCCCGGCCGGGCAGCATCACGTCCAGCACGACGGCCGCCAGCCGACGGGTGCTGGCCAGCCGCAGCCCCTCGTCGCCGGTGCGGGCGACGTCCACCTCGTAGCCGTCGAGGGCAAGCCCACGCTGCAGCAGCCGGGACATCTTGGTGTCGTCCTCGACGACGAGCACGCGCATGGGGAACATTGTGCCCTTCTCGCCGAGGCCCTTGACATGGCCCGCGGCCAGGAGAAGGGTCTGCCTTTACATAAGTCTTTCATAAGAGAATTCACAAGTGCTTTCTAAGACGGATGCGCATGGGGGGACCAGGGCGCGCAGCCTGACTGGGGGCGGGGGTCGTTGCGATGCATGCTGTCCTGGGCTGGGTCCTGCGAAGCCGGTTGGTCGTCCTGCTGCTGAGTGCAGGCCTGGTGGCGGTGGGGTCGCTGCAGCTGCGCAACGCCCCCCTGGACGTGCTCCCGGAGTTCGCCCCGCCGTACGCCGAGATCCAGACCGAGGCGCTGGGCCTCTCGGCGGAGGAGGTCGAGCAGCTCATCACCGTCCCGCTGGAGGCCGATCTGCTCAACGGCGTCGAGGGGGTCCGGGTCATCCGGTCGTCCTCGCTGCCGGGCGTGTCCTCGGTGGTGCTGGTCTTCGAGCCCGGCAGTGACATCTACCGGCAGCGCCAGCTGGTGGAGGAGAGGTTGACCCAGGCCCACGCACTGCCGCACGTGTCCAAGCCGCCGACCCTGCTGCAGCCGCTCTCGGCCTCCAGTCGCGTGCTGATGATCGGCCTGTCGTCCCGCGAGCTGTCCGGCATCGAGCAGTCGGTGCTGGCGCAGTGGGTGATGCGGCCCAAGCTGGTCGGGGTGCCCGGGGTCGCCAACGTGGCGATCTGGGGCATGCGGGACCAGCAGCTCCAGATCCAGGTCGACCCGCAGCAGCTGCGCCGCCAGGGCGTCACCCTGGGGCAGGTGGTCGAGTCGGCCGGCAACGCCCAGGTCGTCTCGCCGTTGACGTTCCTGGAGGCATCGACCCCGGGCACCGGTGGCTTCGTCGAGACCCCGCAGCAGCGGCTCCAGGTGCGGCACCTCATCGAGAAGATCGCGGATCCCGAAGCGCTCGGCCGGGTCCCGGTGGCGGGGAGCTCGGGGCGGCTGCGGCTCTCCGACGTGTCGACGGTGAACGTCGACCACCAGCCGCTGATCGGGGACGCCGTCGTGGCCGGTGGCCCCGGGCTGATGATGGTGGTCGAGAAGTTCCCCGGTGCGGACACCCGAGGAGTCGACGAGGGGGTGCGGGACGCCCTGGAGACGCTTCGCCCCGGGCTCGGCGGGATGCAGGTCGACACCACGGTGCTGCGCCCCGCGCGCTACGTCGAGATCGCGGCGGAGAACTACGCGCTGGTGCTGCTCTCCGGTCTCGCGCTGCTACTGGCGGCGTTGGCCGCCCTCCGCCTGGGCTGGCGCTCGCTGCTGGTCTGCCTGGTCACGGTGCCGCTGTCGGTGGTGGTGGCCGTCGTCGTGGTCGCGCAGCTGGGCGGTGGGCTCAACGCACTGGTGATGGCCGGTCTGGCCGCAGCCCTGGTGGTGCTCGTCGACGAGGCCGTGGTCGCCACCGACCAGGTTCATCGGGTGCACCGCGAGGCCGGGCGACACTTGGGCGGGCCGGTTGCGGTGATCGCCACCGCCACCGGACGGCTGATGCGCCCACTGCTCTACGCGACCCTGCTCGTGCTGCTGGCGACGGCGCCCGTCATGGTCATGGGCGGGCGACCCGGCGCCTTCTTCCGTCCGGTGGTGCTCGGCTACGCGGCCGGCGTCCTGGCGGCGGCGGTGACGGCGCTGACGGTGACCCCGGCGATGAGCTCGCTGCTGGCCGACCGGTCGAGGCGGCTGCGCCGGGGTGGCGTCGAGGACTCCCGCCTCGGTCGCGGCTACGCCCGGGCGCTGGAGCGGTTCGGCCGGCGTCGCGCCACGGTGCTGGGCAGCGTCACGATCCTCGCGCTGCTCGCCGTGGCGGCGCTGCCGTTCACCGGAGCCTCCCCGGTGCCGACGTTCCGGGACCACGACCTGCGCGTCGAGCTGGCGGGCCGGCCGGGCACCTCCAACACGGCGATGACCACCCTCGTGCGCGACCTGGGGGCCAGGGTCGACACGTTGCCCGGCGTCGCGGGGGTCGGTGCCCAGGTCGGGCGGGCGGTCACGGGGGACCGGCTGACCAACGTGAGCTCGGCCAGCCTCTGGGTCAGGGTCGCCGAGGACGCCGACTACGACCGCACCGTGGCCGCTGTCCGGTCCGCGGCGGCGGCCGTCCCCGGCGTTCAGCACGACGTGGTCACCTCCAGCGCGGCCCGGATCCGGGACGTCGGCGGCCTGACCCGGGGCCGCAACCCCGGTGCTGACACGAGCCTGGACGTGCTCACCGGCTCCGACGAGCGGCTGGGTGTGCGGGTCTACGGCCAGGACCTGGCTGCGCTGCGGGCCCAGGCCGAGCGGGTGCGGGCGACGATCGCAGCGGTTCAGGGAATCCGGGACCCGCGCGTCGAGACGGTCCCCGAGCAGCCCACGATCGAGATCGAGGTGGATCTGGACGAGGCGCAGGCGCTCGGGTTGACCCCCGGTGCGGTCCGCCGCGCCGAGGCCACGCTGCTGCAGGGCATCCAGGTGGGCAGCGTGTTCCGCGACCAGAAGGTGTTCGACGTCGTGGTGAAGGGCACGGCGGCCACCCGCGGCGGCGTGGCTGCCGTGCGCGACCTCCTGATCGACACCCCCGGCGGCGGTCATGTGCGGCTGGGCCGGGTCGCCGACGTCCGTGTCGTCAGCTCCCCGGCCGTGATCGACCGAGAGGCGGTCTCCCGCTACGTCGACGTGGTCGCCGAGGTCGCGGGCGGCGACGCGGGCGCCGTCACGACCGCGGTCGAGCAGGCGCTGTCCCGGATGGACTTCCCCATCGAGTACCACGCCGAGGTGCTCACCGGCGGGACCGCCTCCGAGGTCGGCTGGGGCCGGGTGGTCGGGGTCGCGGTCGGGGCCGTGCTCGCCGCCCTGCTGCTGCTCCAGGCGCTGTTCAACAGCTGGCGGCTGGCTGCGCTGGTGCTCGCCACGCTGCCGCTGTCGCTGGTCGGCGGCCTGCTCGCCGGCCTCCTCGACGGGCCCGACCTGAGGCTGGGGGGGATGCTGGGGCTGCTGGCCGTGCTGTCGCTGACGACTCGGTCCGTCCTGGTCCTGGTGGAGCGGGCACGGTCGTGGGAGCAGTCAGGCGGTGGCGAGGGCCGTGCGGCGTCGGTTTGGCGGGCGGCTCGGGAGCGGCTGGCTCCGGTGGTCGCGACGACGGCCGCGGTCGCGGGCCTGATGGTTCCGGTGCTCGTGCTCGGCACCCGGCCGGGCCTCGAGATCGCGACACCCATGGCCGTCGTGGTCCTCGGTGGCCTGGTGACGTCCGCCGCGACCGTGCTGTTCGTGACGCCCGCGCTCTACCTGCACCTGGGCGGCTCGGGCCCCGACGCCACGGCCCCGGGCGTCCCGGTGGCCGACCGTGGCGAGGTGACCTCCTCGACGAACGGCACCGGGCCCAGCGACGGGCTGGACGGCTTCCCCCGGCAGCGCCCGGGGGCCGAGACCGGCGTGGTCCGATGAGCGCCGGAGTCCGGGCCGCTTCGGTGGGCGGGACCGTCGGCGGGACGGTCTCCGCGCTGCTGCTGCTGTCCGGTTGCGGAGGCGTGAACCACGCCACCGCCGCCGTGCACCAGCCCGCCGAGGTCACCGAGGTGGCCGGCCTGGACGTCAAGCGGGTCACCTTCGACGCCGAGGCCGCCCGGCGGGTCTCGCTCGAGACGGCGGCGGTCCGGGCGCGACGCACCGGTGTCGAGGTCCCGTACGCCGCGCTCGTCTACGACAGTCAGGGCGGCGCGTGGGTCTATGCCGTGCTGCGGCCGCTCACCTTCCAGCGCGCGGAGGTCGTCGTCGACCGGATCGAGGACGACCGGGTCCGGCTCGTCGAGGGTCCGGCCCCCGGCAGCCGGGTGGTGACCGTCGGGGCGACCGAGGTGTACGGCGCCGAGCTAGGGATCGCCGGGGGCCACTGATGACCGCGCCCGAGGACCGCGTGATCGGACGCGTGGTGGGGCGCAGCCTGCGCTTCCGGTGGCTGGTGGCCTTCACCGCCGTGGCGCTGCTGGCGCTCGGGCTGGTCCAGATCCCCGGCACCAAGGTCGACGTCTTCCCCGAGTTCGCGCCACCGCGGGTGGAGATCCAGACCATCGCGCTGGGCAACTCCTCCAACGAGGTCGAGCAGCTGATCACGGTGCCGATCGAGAACCAGCTGGGGGGTATCGACGGGCTGGAGACGATCCGGTCCAAGTCGGTCGCGCAGCTCTCCTCGATCCAGCTCCTCTTCGAGCGGGGGACCGACGAGCTCCGGGCCCGCCAGCTGGTGGCCGAGCGGGTCAGCCAGGTCACCTCGACGCTGCCCACCTGGGCGAGCCCGCCGTTCATGATGCCAGCACTGTCCTCGACCAGCCGCATCATGAAGATCGGGCTCACCTCCGACGACGTCGACCTCATCGACATGTCCACGATCGCCTACTGGAAGGTGCGGGCGAGGCTGCTGCGGGTGCCGGGCGTCGCGCAGGTGGCGATCTGGGGTGAACGGCTGCCGCAGCGGCACGTGCAGGTCGACCCGGCCCGGCTGGCGCGTCACGATGTGTCCCTCCAGCAGGTGATGGACAGCACCGCCGACTCGCTCGACGCCGGGCTGTTGAGGTACTCCGACGGCGCCGTGATCGGCACCGGCGGCTTCGTGACCGCAGGGGACCGCCGGCTCAACGTCCGCCTGGTCCAGCCGATCGTCGGCCCCGAGGACCTGGCTCGCGTTCCCGTCGTGGAGCGTGACGGCCGCACGCTGCGCCTCGACGACCTGGCGGACGTCGTCGTGGACTCGGGTCCGCTGTTCGGTGACGCCGTCATCAACGACGGTCCCGGCCTGATGCTCGTGGTCCAGAAGTACCGCGGCGCCAACACCATGGAGGTGACGCGCGGCGTCGAGCGGGCGATGGAGCAGCTGGCCCCCGGACTGCCCGGCATCGCGGTGGACACCACGATCTTCCGTCCTGCGACCTTCATCGAGCAGTCCATCGACAACCTCACTCGGGCGATGCTGCTCGGCATCCTGCTCGTGGTCGCCATCATCGCGGCGTTCCTGTTCGAGTGGCGCACCGCCTTCATCAGCCTGGTGGCGATCCCGCTGTCCCTGGTCGCCGCGGTGCTGGTACTCGACCTGCGCGGGATCACGGTCAACGTGATGGTGTTGGCCGGTCTGGTGGTGGCCATCGGGGTGGTGGTCGACGACGCCATCATCGACGTGGAGAACGTCGTCCGTCGGCTGCGGCAGGCACGGGAGCAGGGCTCCGACCAGTCCATCTTCACCACGGTGCTGCACGCCTCGGTCGAGGTGCGCTCCGCGATCACCTACGCCACCGTGATCAACGTCCTGGCGGTCGTCCCGGTGCTGTTCCTGGAGGGGCTCTCGGGCGCGTTCTTCCGGCCGCTGGTGCTGTCCTACGGCCTGGCGGTCCTGGTCTCGATGGTGGTGGCACTGACGGTCACCCCGGCGCTGTGCCTGCTGCTGCTCTCACGCGGCGGACCGCTCTCCCGGGAGTCGGCGCTGCTGCGCGTGCTCAAGCGCGGGTACCGCGCGCTGCTCGCTCCCCGCGTCGAGCGGGCCCGGCCGGCCGTGGCCACCACCGCGGTGCTGGCGCTGGCCGGGGTGCTGGTCTACCCCACGCTGGGGACCCAGCTGCTGCCCAGCTTCAAGGAGCGCGACTTCCTGATGCACTGGCTCAGCCAGCCGGGCACGTCGGTGGGGGAGGAGACCCGGGTCTCGGTGGCGGCCTGCCGGGACCTGCGCGAGATCCCCGGCGTCCGCAACTGCGGGGCGCACATCGGGCAGGCGCTGCTGGCCGACGAGGTCTACGGCGTCGACTTCGGGGAGAACTGGATCAGCGTCTCGCCGGAGGTGGACTACGACCGCACCCTGGCCTCGGTGCAGAGCACCGTCGAGGCCTACCCGGGTCTCTACCGCGACGTCCAGACCTACCTGCGCGAGCGGATCAAGGAGGTTCTGACCGGGTCGAGCGAGGCCGTCGTGGTGCGCATCTTCGGTCCCGACCTGGCGGCGCTGCGGGAGAAGGCCGCCGAGGTGCAGCGGGAGATCGCCGGGGTCGACGGGGTCGTCGACGCCCACGCGTCACTCCAGACCGACCTGCCGCACATCCTGGTCGAGCCCGACCTCGCCGCCGGCCGCCGGGTGGGGCTGACGCCGGGCGCCATCCGTCGGCAGGCCTCCACGCTGATCGCCAGCGAGGAGGTCGGCGACATCTTCCACGGCGGCCGCGCCTACGACGTCCACGTGACTGCGATCCCGAGCGCCCGCGACAGCGTCACCGACGTGGAGAACCTGCCGATCGACACCCCCGACGGCGGCCGCGTGCGGCTCGCCGACGTCGCCGACGTGCGGATCGCGCCCACCCCCAACGCCATCGAGCGCGAGCAGCTCTCGCGCCGCATCGACGTGGGGGCCAACGTCTCGGGTCGGGACCTCGCCGCCGTGGTGGACGAGGTCGAGGACCGGTTGGAGGGCATCGGCTTCGAGCGGGCGTACCACGCCGAGGTGCTCGGTGAGTCGACCGAGCTCGAGGCCGCACAGGGTCGGCTGGTGCTGTACGGCCTGGCCGCCGCGCTGGGCATCCTGCTGCTGCTCAACGCGGCCTTCGGCAGTCTCCGGCTGGCGCTGCTGGCCTTCCTGCTGCTGCCGATGGCGCTGGTGGGCGGAGCACTCGCCGTCGCCCTGACCGGCGGAGTGGTGTCGCTCGGGTCCCTGGTGGGCTTCCTCACCGTCTTCGGGATCGCGGCGCGCAACGGCATCCTGATGATCAGCCACCTGCAACGGCTGGAGGCCGAGGAGGGCATGGCCTTCGGGCCGGAGCTGGTGCTGCGCGGCGCGTCCGAGCGGCTCGCCCCGATCCTGATGACGGCGCTGGCCACGGGGCTGGCGCTGGTCCCGCTGGCGGCGGCCGGCAGCATCCCGGGCCACGAGATCGAGCACCCGATGGCCGTCGTGATCCTGGGTGGGCTGGTGAGCTCGACGGTGCTCAACCTGTTCGTGCTGCCGGCGCTCTACCTCCGGTTCGGACGCGATGCCAGGCCGCGGCCGACGGCCGCCGCCCTGGCCTGACCCCATCGGCCGACCGGGGCCGAGGTCAGGCTCGTTCGCCCACGGGGATGGGCACGCTGACGGTGTTGCCGGGTTGGGCCAGGGGACAGGCCCAGGCCGGGTCGTAGGCGCAGGACGGGTTGTAGGCGAAGTTGAAGTCCAGCACCAGGGCCCCGTCCCCCGCGCCTAGGTCGGCCCCCTTCACGGTGTCCACGAGGTAGCGGCCGCCCCCGTAGGTGCCGCCGGGTCCACCGGCGGAGCCGTCCTTGACCGGGACGAACAGCCCACCGCCGTAGGACGCCAGCCGCCACACGTCCAGCGCGCCGACGTCGGGGACCTCGACCACCCCGAGCCGCTCGAACGGCACCGCGCCGTCGGTGCCGGTGCCGAGCTCGATGCGGCCGGGTTCGGCGTCGCCGACCGTCACCTCGAACCGCCACGCCGGGTCGTAGGCCGGGACGGGGAGCCCGGCGAACGAGGCGCGGGCCTCCGGCAGCAGCGGCGAGGCCGGATGCGTCGCGAACAGCTCGTCGCGGGTCTCCCGCCACAACGAGTGCCCGGCCTGTGGCGTCGCCGCGGAGCGGACCGCGGCGTACAGGGCGAAGACGCGGCGCCGCCAGTCGAGGATGTGGAAGGCGTCCATGCCCGGAGGGTACCCAGCCCACGGTCCGGGCGGGTCGGCCGACGGACCACGAGTGACGCCTCGTCGGACCACGAGTGACGCTTCAACGGGGGGTGGGGGCCAGGGCGTCGAGCAGTCGGGCGACCGCGGCGTGACCGCGGACGGAGGCCACCGTGCCGGCGCTGCGACCCACGTCGTCGCGGGCGTCCACGTCGGCGCCGGCGCGGACCGCCAGCGCCGCGCCGTCCGCGTCACCGCGCCGGGCGGCCGTCAGCAGGGCGCGGCCGGGGTCGGTCACCGGGCGGCCAGCCAGGGCGCGGGTGAGGGTCGCCACCACCGCCTGCTGACCGCGGGCGCGCGCGTGCTCCACCGGCGCGACCCCGTCGCCCTTCGGGGTGATCGTCAGGTCAGCGCCGCCGGCGACCAGGGCGCGGACCGTGTCGACGTAGCGCTGCGATCCGTCGCCGAGGATGATCGCCTCGTGGAGGGCGACCCAGCCCAGGTTGTTGACGTGGTCCACGTCGACGCCGGTCCGCACCAACCTGCCCACGACGCGCCAGTGGCCGCGCTCGGCGGCGCGGATCAGGCCGGTGCCGTCGAAGCTGTCGTGCAGGTTCACGTCGGCGCCGTGCGCGAGCGTGAGGTCGAGCAGCTCGAGGTGGCCCTCGCTGGTCGCCACCAGGAAGGCGCTCTGCCGGGTCTCGTCGCGCCAGTCGACGTCGGCCCCCCGGGTGACCAGCCGCCGGGCTCGCTCCACGTCGTCGTCCCAGGCCGCCTGGACCAGCCGGCGGTTGAGCCGCAGCTGCTGCTCTCGTGAGAGCCGAGGTGCCGGGGCGGCATCCGGCGGGTGTCCCGGCCCGCCCGAGGCGGGAGGTGGGGCGGTCGAGGTGTGCGGCGTCGCGACGCCGCCGGCCTCGACCGGGTCGGCTGCGTCGCTGGCACCGGTGGCGCCGGTGCCCGTCGAGCAGCCGGCGAGGACCAGGCCGAGCGCCGACCCGGCCACCAGTCGTCGCATCAGCCCTCCTCGGCCCGGCCGGCACCGTCCCTCAGCGGGTCCCGCTCAGCCAGGTAGGCCAGCGCCGCAGGGTCGCTCGTGGTGAGACGGTCGACCTCCTCGCCACCGTCGCAGCGCAGCAACGCGACCGTGGCCGTCGACGCGGTCCGCGACAGCACCGTCCAGGTCGCGCCGGCCTGCTGCCAGCGGTCGAGGGCGTCGACGAGCCGAGCCTCCGGGGACGAGGCTGGGTCCTCGGCGGGCACTGCCACGGTCACGGGACCACCTCGGCCAGCGGCACGCGTGGGTCGCGAAGCCGCGGCAGGTCGACCGTGCCGGCGTCGAGCACGCGGCGGATCGCGTCGGTGGCGTCCCAGTCGTTGACCTGCATGCCCGCGAGCACCCGGCCCTGCCCGAGCCAGAACGCGGTGAAGGGTCCGTCGGCCGGCTCACCGCGGACGACGACCTCGTCGTAGCCGCCCGGGCCGACGTGGCCGACGTACTCCATCCCGAGGTCGTACTGGTCGGTGAAGAAGTACGGCAGCCGGTCGTAGGGGGTCCCGGCGCCCAGCATCGAGTGGGCGGCGGCGCGGCCCTGCGCGATCGCGTTGTCCCAGTGCTCGACCCGCACCCGACGACCCAGCCTCGGATGGAAGGCCGCGGCCAGGTCACCGGCCGCGAAGACCCCGGGTGCGGAGGCCCGCAACAGCTCGTCGACGACCACGCCGTCGTCCACGGACAGCCCCGCGGAGGTCGCCAGCGCGGTCTCGGGCACGACGCCCACCCCCACCAGGACCAGGTCCGCGGTCACCGTCGAGCCGTCGTCGAGGCCGAGCACGGCCCGGTCGCCCGCGGCCCGCAGCGAGGTCAGACCCACCTCGGTGCGCAGGTCGACGCCGTGGGCGCGGTGCAACGAGGCGAAGACGGCCCCCAGCTCCGGGCCCAGCACCCTCTGCAGCGGCTGCGCCGCGGTCTCCACGACCACGGTGTCGCAGCCGGCCGTACGAGCGGCGGCCGCCACCTCCAGCCCGATCCAGCCGGCACCGACGACCGCCAGCGTGCGGCCGGGCGTCAGCGCCGCCTTGATCCGCCGGCTGTCCGCGATGGTGCGCAGGTAGGTCACGGGGGCAACGCTGTCGTCGGCGAGCGGCAGCCGTCTCGGCGCAGCCCCGGTCGCGAGCAGCAGCCGGTCGTAGCCGAGGTCGCGGCCGTCGACGGTGACGCTGCGGCCGGCGAGGTCGATCGCCGTCGCGGGGCTGCCCAGCCGCAGCTCGACACCGTGCTCGTCGTACCAGGAGCGCGGGTGGACGACCACGCTGTCGATCTCTGCGCTGCCCAGGAGGTACCCCTTGGACAGCGGTGGCCGTTCGTAGGGGAGATGGTCCTCGGCGGCCACGACGGTCACGCTGCCGTCGAAGCCCTGCTCGACGAGCGTGCCGCAGCAGGTCGCGGCGGCCAGCCCGCCGCCGACCACGACCACCCGCTCCGGGTCCGCCATCACCGCACCGCCGGGGTCGGGACCGCTATGGGGCTCATGGGGCGACTGCCGCCGTGGCGCCCGCCGATCGACGGGCGGAGGTGGCCAGCCGGGCCAAGGCGAGCGCGGCGAGCAGGAGCCCGACGTCGCGCAGCGCGACGTCGAGGTAGCCGCCGACCGAGACGAGGTTCACGACGATGCCCAGCAGCCAGCCCGCAACCACGTACCCGCCGATGTCCGGACGCACGGCGACCAGGATACCCGCGAACACCTCCACCACGCCGACGGCGAGCATGGCCTGGTGGGCGGTGCCGGGGACGAGGCCGTTCACCCACGGTGCGAGGTACTGCTCCCAGTCCGTGAGCAGCCCGGTGACCTTGTCCAGACCGAACAGCACGGGGGCGAGCGTGAAGGCACTGCGGAGCAGCAGGAGCGCGTCGTGCGCGCCGGCGTCCACGAGGCCCGTCGCGGACCCCGGCGTCGCCGGTGTCTCGGGGGCGGTGCGGTGCGGGGAGAATCGAAGGTGGGACATGGTGGGCCTCCCGACTCTAAAGGATTATGATGCGCACGTTAGATCCGCCCAACTGTTACGTCAAGGCTAGTATCTTTTAGAAAGGCCCACCGATGACCGACCGCCTCGGCGAGCAGGCGACCCGGGTCGGCGCGCTGGCCGAGCCGGTCCGGCGCGCCCTCTACCGCTACGTGGTGGGCCGCTCCGAGGCGGTCAGCCGCGAGCAGGCGGCCACCGGGGTCAACCTGCCCGTTCACACCGCCAAGTTCCATCTCGACCGGCTCACCGACGCCGGGCTGCTGCAGGTGGAGTTCCGGCGGCTCACGGGGCGGAGCGGCCCCGGGGCCGGCCGCCCGGCGAAGCTCTACCGTCGCTCCGGCGAGCAGGTCGCGGTCTCGCTGCCCGAGCGCCACTACGACCTCGCCGGCGAGGTGCTGGCCGGGGCGGTCGACCGTGCCAGCCGGAGCGGGCTGCCCGTGGCCGAGGCCGTCTCGGCGGTAGCCCGCGAGGCGGGCGCCCGGCTGGCCGCTGAACCGGACGAGTCCCCGGTCCCGCACGTGGACGTCCGTCCGGACACCGCGGCCGGCGAGCTCGAGGCCGTCGGGCGGGTGCTGGCCCGGCACGGCTACGAGCCGCGGCCGCTGGCCGAGGGCCTGTGTCTGGCCAACTGTCCCTTCGACCGGCTGGCGGCCGGGCACACCGAGCTGGTGTGCGGGTTGAACCGGGACCTCGTCGCGGGCGTCCTGGAAGGACTGCGGGCGGACCGGCTACGGGCGGTGCTGGCCCCGCAGCCGGGTCACTGCTGCGTCCGGGTCACCGGCTGAGGCACAGACCCGACCCCGACCGCCGCTCACACCGCACCGCACAGCTGCAGGAGGTCGCCCATCCGGCACTGCGGAACGACCGGCTGGAACCTGGTCTTGGCGTTGAAGTAGGAGGTCTTGTCCGCGGCGAGCACGCCGAGGATGACGTCGGCGACGATCCGACCGCCGACCGGGCCGAGCTTCTTGCCGCCAGCGAGCTCCGCCTCCTTGAGGATGTAGAACCACAGCGGGGCCTTGCCGCCCCACCCCGGATCGGAGAGCCCCAGGTCCTTGACGTTGTCGAGCGGCTTGACCCCCATCGCGACCGCCACGTCCTGCCCGCAGGGCAGGCCGAGGCGCTTGCCCCGCAGCAGGTTGCGCTCGGCCAGGGCCAGCACGGCGCCGGGCATGGGCAGCACCACGGTCTCGGGCAGGTCGTGCAGCGGGCGGGCCACCTGGGTGTCGATCAGCCGGGCCATGTTGCGGTCGTCGGGGGAGTCCAGGCCGGGGACGCTGAAGAAGTAGTTCCAGTCGATCCACAGGTCGCCGGGCAGGGGGCGGGAGCCGCGCAGGTCCCGGCCGTCGGTGGCGAAGATCGGCAGCGTCAGCGACTGCTCCGGGGAGTCGTCGGTCTGCGGGACGTCGCGCAGCTCGTACTCGGCGCGGATCATGCTGTGCCCGAAGCGGTACGCCGCGGCGGAGTACTCCACCGGCATCATCGGTCGCAGCGGGTTCTTGGGCTTGTAGAAGGACGAGGCGACCTTCACGGTGCCGTTGGACTTCTGCGACAGCAGCTTGTCGACGACGTTCTTGCCGACGACGTGAGCCAGGAAGTCGTTCACGATCATCCACTGGAAGTGCCAGCGGGTCTGCTGCCGGGCCGCCTCGAAGCTGCCGGTTCGGTCGAGGAAGTGGTTGTGCAGCCGGATGAACGCGACCTGCAGCTGGCAGATGATGAGGTTCTCGTCGTTGCGCGCGTCGCCGATGATGGCCGTGCCGTTGGGATGGCGCGGCAGGTCGAGCACGCCGTCGTGCTCGACCAGCAGCAGCCGGCCCCGCTTGGCAGGGTCGTAGAGGGCGGGGTCCAGGTCGGGACCCCTGCCGTAGACCGAGCCCAGGTCGAAGGCGGGCGTGTCGAAGTTCTGCAGCCCCTTGGGGTCCGCGTTCTGCTCCGAGAGCGGGGTCTCGTCGCGGGTCATGTCGTGGTCGATGAACTGGCCCACGTAGGTGTAGCCCGCCGGCATGTCGTGGTTGTCGAAGCCGTCGTTGCTCAGCCGGACGTCGGTCAGCGGGCCGCTGGGGTCGACCATCTCCTCGGCGAGAGCCGTCAGCAGCGTGTCGTCGGGGGCGAAGGCCGGCAGCTTCTTGAACATCAGGCCGTACCTGGCCTCGGCGTTGCGGCCCGAGGTGACCGCGATGTCGATCCCACGGGGGTCGCCGACCGCGTGCTTCATGGTCGGCAGCCCCGTGACCGGCTTGACCTTGCCGGACGCCGCCTGCGCGCGGGCCGGGCCGAGCACCACGGGCGCCGCGGCGGCCCCCACGCCGGCCAGCAGCACCGAGCGGCGCCGCGGCCCCGTCGCGGTGCTCGCGGCGGCGTCACCGGCGTCGTGGTGTCCGTGATGAGTGCATGAGCTGTCCATCCCCTAGGTCCCTCCCCCCGGTCGCGGAGGGGCCCGACGGGCCCGGGAGCCGCGCCGGTGTCCCACGGCCAAGGCTCTCCCGCGCGGACGCGTGCCGGTACCGCCTGAATGAGCCCTTCTTTACCTAGTCGTCCTGGACTACGCCACCCCCCAGGCCTGGGGGTCGAGCGTGGTCGACCCCCAGGTTTCCCCGAGGTCGCTGTCGTCTCATACCTCTGGTTTGTCGTGAACCGGGCCATCGACCGATAGCCCCTAGTCAGACAGGTATCCCCATGAACGTGCGTGCACCCCGTCGTCACCCTGCGACCGTCCGCCTGGCCGCCGCCGTTGCCGCAGCCGTCCTCGCGCCGGTGCTGCCGTCGCTGACGGCGGCCGCCGGTGCCGCCGTCCCTCTGGGCACCATCGTGGTCAATGACCCACCGGTGGCGCCGCACGCGCTCAACGCGTTCCCCGCCCGCGACTTCCTCTCCGCCGAGGGACAGACCCCGGGGGACACGGTCGTGTTCGAGGTCACCCACTCCGCCGCTCGCGGCGGCGGCACCACCGCCAGCAGGCCGCTGGTCGTGGGTGGGAGCGGGTTGGCCGAGGTCAACCACCCGGGCGGGACCTGCTGGGACGAGGTCACCCCTGACATCGTGGCGGGGGACACGGTCCGGGTGGTCGTCACCGACTCGCCGGCCGCGAGCCGCATCGGCCAGGCCGACGTCACCACGGTCGCCGACGTCACCGCCACCCGACCGACCAACCCGGCGACCGGCACGGTCGTGGTGACCGGCGCCGCCCGCGCCGCCGACGGCGGCGGCCAGCTGCCCTTGGACCAGCTCGAGGCCCGGCTGGTCGCGCCTGGCGACACCTTCGCGAGGTCCGGGCGCCGGGACATGCGCGCCCCGGGGACCCGCGGCGCGACGCTGGCCTACGACGAGCCGGGATCGACGACCAACGCCGCCTACACCGCGACCTGGACCGGGTTGAGCGACGCCGACGTCGCGCGAGCATTGGGTGCGGAGTCCATGCTGGCCTGGCTCGGGCGCGACCCGGCAGCGGGGACCGAGAGCACCGTCCACGAGACCGGCGCCGGGATCGCCGGGGGCCCGGCCGCACCCTGCACCGCGCCCAAGGAGCGGCTCGCCCCGCTCCCGGGCCAGGACGCGGACGCGCCGACGACGCCCGACGGCCTCAAGGCGACGGTCTCCGGCGACAACACCGTGACGCTGGACTGGGACGCGGCCGGCGACAACGTCGGCGTCACGACGTACGGGGTCTACCGCGACGGCGCGCCGATCTTCACGGTGCAGAACGCCGACGCCTCGGCGCCCGCGCCGACGGGCTTCGTCGACCGCAACGTCCCTGCCGGCACCCACCGCTACACCGTCGACGCGGGCGACGCGGTCGACAACCGGTCCGCCGAGTCCGCCGCCGTCTCGGCCACCGCCACCACGCGGGCGGCGGGCACGCCGCCGGCGGTGAACGACCCGCCGACTCACCCGTTCACGATGTTCCCCTCCCGGGACATGGTCGACGTCGAGGGCCTGACGGCAGACCAGACGGCGACCGTCGAGGTGATCCGGCACGGCCGGGTGGTCACCGACGCGACCGGTCTGACCCCGGACGCGGGCGGGCTCGTCGAGATCAACCACGTCGGCACCCACTGCTGGGCCGGCACCACCCCCGACCTGCGTGCCGGTGACCAGGTGCGGGCCACCGTGCACGACGCGGACGGCCGCGTCGCCTGGGTGGACGAGGCGCGGATCGCCAACGTGACCGCCGGCCGCGCGGCCATGGAGGGCGGCATCGTGACCGTCCACGGCACGGCCGCCGCGCACGACGGCACCCCGCTGCCGTTGGGCCAGATCGAGCAGCGGATGGTCTCGAGCACCAATAACCCGTTCTCCGTCAACGGCAAGCGGACGCTGCGCGCCGACGCCTCGGGGCAGGCCGAGGGCGAGCTCTCCTTCGACGCGGTCGGGCCGGACAACCCGGTCGGCATCCGCTGGACCGCCCGCTACCCGAACTTGAGCGCCGCCGACCAGGCGCTGGCGGTGGGTGTGGAGTCCCGGGTGATGTGGCTGGGCCGCGCCCCACTGGCGGGCCTGGAGCTGACCATCTTCGAGAACGGCCTCGCCGACCCGCCCGGCCCAGCCACCCCCGACTGCGTGGCGCCGTTCGAGGCCATCGACACCGAGGCCCCGTCGGTCCCGCGCATCACCGCGGTCGCCAGGCCCGCCACGCGCGAGGTCGAGGTGGGCTGGAGCCCCAGCACCGACGACAGCTACGTCTACGGCTACCGCGTCTTCGCCGACGGACAGCAGGTCGCGACCGTCGGGGGACAGGCCACGGGCTACACCGCCGCCGGCGTCAGGCCCGGGAGCCACGCCTACGCCGTGGAGGCCTTCGACTCCGCCAGCGCGCGAGGGACCGGTGGCACCGACGCGGAGAGGGTGCAGGCCGGCCTCGGCCGGCCCTACGGGAACACCTCCGGCCGCTCGGCCGAGGCCTCGGTCACCCTCGGCGACGTCCAGCCGCCGACGGTGCCGCAGAACCTGCAGGTGACGAACCCGTCCAACACCGACCCGACAACCGGGGTCGTGACGGCCACCCGCGCCGCGCGGCTGGTCTTCGACCCCGCCACCGACGACAGCGGCGTCGACCCGACGTACGAGGTGTTCCGCGACGGCGTCCAGATCGTCGGGGCGACACCCTCCGTCAACAACAACGGCCGCATGGTCTACACCGACAACCAGCGCACGCGCGGACAGACCTACCGGTACGCCGTGCTCGCCAAGGACGCGGCCGGCAACCGGTCGGCCCGGACGGCCGAGGTGTCGGTGACGATCGCCGCCGACACCCAGGACCCGACGTTCACCGGGGTCCCGACCGCCACCGTGCCCGACCTCCACGGCAAGGACGTCGTGCTCACCTGGCAGGCCGCCACCGACGACGTGGGGGTGACCGGCTACGGCGTCTACCGCGACGGCACCCGGATCGCGAACCTGGGCGGCACCACGCTGACCTACACCGACGCCGGGCTGGCCGCCGGCACGTACACCTACCAGGTCGACGCCGTCGACTCGGCCGGCAACCGCTCCGCCAAGGCGCCGCGCATCAACGACCCGGCGCAGGTCCGTGCCGCGATCGCCAACGACCCCCCGGCCGGCGGGCACACCGTGATCGCCTACCCCGCCCGTGACTTCGTCGAGGGCGACGGCTACCTCGGCGCCGGCGCGGTCGTGGTCGAGGTGTTCCGCGGCGGCACCGTCGTGGGCCGGGCCACCACCACCCCGGACGCCACCGGGCTCGTCGAGGTCAACCACGCCGGCCCCGGGTGCTGGGGGGCCTCCGGCTACCCCAACACCCCTGACATCCGGCCCGGCGACGTCGTCCGCATCACTCCCGTCGCGACCGGGGTGCCCGACCAGACCACGGTCGCGGGCGTGACCGTCGATCGTCCGGTGCAGACCGCGCCCGACACCGTCGTCGTCCACGGCACCGCCCGGGCCGCCGACGGCAGCCGGCTGCCGCTCGACCAGGTGGAGGGCCGGATGGGCTCGACCAACGGGACCGAGTTCCGGCTCAACAGCCGCAAGGTGCTGCGGGCTCCCGGCGACGGGACCATCGCCTACGACGGCGCCACCTCGGCGTCGTGGACCGCGACCTTCACCGGCCTGGCCGCCGCGGACGTGACCCGTGCGCTGAACGGGGACACCGTGGTGAACTGGCTCGGTCGGGCGCCGCTGGTCGGCAACGAGCTCACCATCGCCGAGAACGGCGTCGGCGTCGACGGCGGGCCCGCGGCCGGCTCCTGCACCGCTCCGCTGGACCCGGCGGCGCCGCTGGTGACGCTGAGCCCGGGCATCCGGCTCGCGTTCGGCGACCAGCCCGCGGTGCCCGCCTCCACCAGCCCGGTGAGGCAGGTCGTGATCGCCAACGCCGGGTCCGGGCCGCTCACGGTGCGCAAGGTGTACCTCGGCGGGGCCAACCCGGGTGACTTCGCCGTCACCGGCACCACCCCGGCGCTGCCGGCGACGCTGGCGCCCAACACCAGCGTCACGGTGAACGTGACCTTCTCACCGAAGGCGGTAGGGGCGCGCAGCGCGACCCTGAACGCCTCCTCGGACGCGGCGAACACCGCCTACCAGAGCTTGGACCTGACGGGCAGCGGCACGGACGCCGCCGCACCGTCCGCACCCACCGGGCTGACCCGGTCCCTGGTGGACGGCGCCACCGTCACCAGCACCGTGCCGGTCAGGCTCTCCTGGAACGCCTCCACCGGGACGGTCAGCCGATACCAGCTGCAGCGGAGCCTGGCGGGCGGCACCTTCACCGACGTCCCGGCCGCCGACCAGCCGGGGACGAGCACCACGGTCGAGCTCAGGGTCGCTACCGGCACCGCGACCCGGTTCCAGGTTCGTGCGTGCAACGACGCCAACTGCTCGGCGTACACCGCGCTGGCGGCGTTCACGTTGGCCGACTTCCAGGAGAACAACAAGAGCGTCTCCTTCAGCGGCACCTGGACCAGGTCGGCGCTCGCCGGCTCGTTCGGCGGGTCGGTGAGCTCGAGCGCCGCCGTCAGGACGACCGCGACGTTGAAGACCACCGGCACCGGGTTCCAGCTGGTGTCGACCAGGGGCCCGGACCGCGGCAACGCCGAGGTCTGGGTCGACGGAACCCGGGCCGCGACGGTCAGCCTGTACGCGCCGTCGCCGTCTCCGGCCTCCGTCGTGTACACCCGGGCGGCTCTGGCCAACGCCACCCACCAGGTGGAGCTGCGGCCGCTCGGAAGCAGGACGCCGCCATCGACCGGGAACAGGGTGGACCTCGACGGGTTCATCGCCCTTCGCTGACCGGGTCTCACCACCGGACCGCGGCCCCTCCCGTTGGGGGAGGGGCCGCTGCCGTGCAAGCACGGTCCCGTCGGCGGCCCGGCCGGCACGGCACAGCCGGTCGACGGGGCCATCCCGACAGGATCGTCTAGTCAGTTGTGACCAGGTCCGGCGTTTCACCGTCACGTTCTCGATTCTCGGCAGTTCCATGTTTCAAGACGAGAACACCATGGGGAGATGAGACTCGTGACACGCACAGAGACCACGACCAGCAGCAACGACGCCAGGACAGCCACCGAGAGCCGGGCCGGGTGCCAGCGGACGACCGACTGCCGTTGCGGGCAGCAGCTCGACCTCAACGCCCGCCAGCACTGCCCGCGCTGCGGGCGGACGCTGAAGCGACCGTGAGCCGGGGCGCCGTCGGCCTCACCGACCGGCGCCGGACTCAGCCAGCACCAGCACCAGCGGACCCGGGTCCCGACGAGGCCACCGGATAGGGTGGCCGGGACCTGACAGCGCTCGACGAGCGAGGGACCGCGGTGGACGAGCAGGACAGCACGGTGGCGGTCAGCCACCGGGTCCTCACCATCCCGAACGTCATCTCCTTCATCCGCCTGGCCGGGCTGCCACTGTTCCTCTGGCTGATCCTGGTGCCCGAGGCCGACGGCTGGGCCCTGGCGGTCCTCTTCGTCTCCGGCGTCAGCGACTACGCCGACGGCTACCTCGCCCGCCGCCTCGACCAGGCCTCCAAGGTCGGCGAGATCCTGGACCCGGTCGCGGACCGGCTCTACATCCTGTCCACCGTGGTGGGGCTCGCCGTCCGCGGCATCATCCCCTGGTGGGTCGCGGTGATCCTGCCCGCCCGCGACGCGTTCCTGTGGTGCCTGGTGCCGTTCCTGCGCACCCGTGGCTACAGCTCCCTGCCGGTCCACTTTCTCGGCAAGGCCGCCACCGCCAACCTGCTGTACGCTTTCCCGCTGCTGCTGCTCGGCGACGCCGAGGGCACGCTCCCGCTGCTGGCCAAGATCGTGGGCTGGGCGTTCGCGATCTGGGGGATGGGCCTCTACTGGTGGGCCGGCCTGCTCTACGCCTGGCAGGTCCGGCTGCTGCTCGCCGACCACGACCGACGAGCGCCGGTGCTCGATGGCAGCTGAGGCAGCGCGCCGGGTCGCCCGGCAGCGCCCCGACCCGCCGCCGCAGGCGGTGCTCGGGCTGCTGAACTACATCACCGCGACCTCGCTCGACGAGGACTACGCGCACGTGTCCGCCCGCCGGGCCCCGGGCAGCCGCCGGCGGCGCGGCCGCGGCGCCATGGCGGTGCTGGCCATGTTCGGGGTGCTGGTCGCCACGGCCGCGGTCCAGACGGCCCGCACCGCCGACCAGTCGGCGACATCGCGTTCCTCGCTCGTCGCGCAGCTGAACGCGCGCAAGGCCGAGCTCGACAGACTCACCGTCCGGGCGAGCACGCTGCGGTCGCAGGTCGCGACGGGCCGCGCCCAGGAGCTCACGGACACCCGCGCCGGGCGGGCGCTGCAGGACCAGGTGCGCCGGCTGCAGGTCGCCGCCGGCACCGTCCGCACCCGGGGCCCGGGTATCCGGGTGGTGGTCGACGACGCCCCGGGCGGCACGTCGGTCAAGCAGCAGGTGCAGGCGCCAGACCTCCAGAAGCTCGTCAACGGCCTCTGGCAGGTCGGCGCGGAGGCGATCGCCGTCAACGGGCAGCGTCTGACCGCGACCAGCGCGATCCGGGACGCGGCCGGCGCCATCACCGTGAACTTCCGCTCGCTGCGCGGTCCCTACACCGTCTCCGCGATCGGCGACCCTGACACGATGGCTGCCGACCTGCTGGACACCGACGGGGGACAGGTGATGGTCACCTTACAATCCACCTTTGGCCTCGTCTTCCGCGTCGACATCGAGGAGTCCATGGTGCTGCCCGCCGCCACGCCGGTGCTGAGGGGTGCGCGCGCCCTGGAGCCGCCGCAGCGGCAGTCGGGCCGGGGCGAGCCGTGATCGCCGCTCTCGGGCTGCTGATCGGCGTCGTGCTGGGCCTGGTGCTCCAGCCGACGGTGCCGACCTGGCTGGACCCCTATCTCCCGATCGCCGTCGTCGCGGCCCTCGACGCCGTCTTCGGCGCGCTGCGGGCGTTCCTCGACGGGATCTTCGACGACAAGGTGTTCGTGGTCTCGTTCGTCTCCAACGTCCTTATCGCGGGCCTGATCGTCTACCTGGGGGACAAGCTGGGCGTGGGCGGTCAGCTGTCCACCGGCGTCATCGTGGTGCTGGGCATTCGGATCTTCTCCAACGTCGCCGCGATTCGCAGGCACATCTTCCATGCCTGAGCCGATGCCCGAGCCGATGCCCGAGCCGATGCCCGAGCCGATGCCCGGCCCGGAGCCCGGCAGTGGGCCGGAGGCCCCCCGAGGGCAGGCGTCCGCGTCGGACGGGCGCGCCCGCCTGCTGGCCGCCCTGCGGCGCCCCGGCTCGCGCGGCCAGGTCGTGGTGGCCGTGCTGCTCGCGCTGCTCGGCTTCGCCGCCGTCACCCAGGTCAAGTCCAACGACAAGGACCTCAGCTACATCGGTGCCCGCCAGGGCGACCTGGTCCAGTACATCAACAACGCATCGCTGGCCTCCCAGCGCGCCGAGGCAGAGATCGCCCGGCTCGAGCAGGTGCGACGGTCGCTGGGCAACGACACCGAGGCGCGGCGCACGGCGATGGAGCTGGCTCGCAACCAGGCCGAGACTCTCGGCATCCTCGCCGGCACCGTGCCGGCCACCGGCCCCGGGATCCGGGTCACCGTCACCGATGCCGGCAGCATCGGCACCAACCAGCTCCTCAACGGGCTGCAGGAGCTGCGGGACGCGGGCGCCGAGGTCATCGAGCTCAACGACAAGGTCCGGGTGATCGCCCAGACCTCGCTGCAGGACCGGGTCGAGGCCGGGGTCCTCGTCGACGGCACGCTGCTCGAGCCGCCCTATGTCATCGACGCGATCGGCGACCCGCAGACGCTGGCCACGGCCCTGGACTTCCGCGGCGGCTTCATCCCGGAGATCGAGGACGCGGGCGGCCGGGTGTCGGTGCGCCGGTCCCAGGACATCCAGGTCCGCAGCGTGCGCAAGCCGGCGACCGCGCGCTACTCCGAGCGCGCCCCGACCGGGTAGCCTTCGCGCACGCCGGCCCACCGGGCCGACCCGGACCGGCCGGGTCGGCCGGCCACCCATGACGAGGAGCCACCCGTGTACCCCGAGGACCTGAAGTACACCAAAGAGCACGAGTGGGTGCGCAGCTCCGCGGAGGCGGCCGGCGCGACTGCGGACCCGGTGCGGGTCGGGATCACCGACTACGCCCAGGACGCCCTCGGGGACATCGTGTTCGTCTCCCTGCCGGAGGTGGGCGCGCGCCTCACCGCGGGCGAGGCCGTGGGCGAGCTGGAGTCGACCAAGTCCGTCAGCGACGTCTACGCCCCGCTCGACGGCGTCGTGGTCGCGGTCAACGACGCCCTGGACGGGGCGCCGGAGCTGGTCAACTCCGACCCGTACGCCGACGGGTGGCTGTTCGAGATGACCCCCGACGACCCCGAGGCCGTCGCGGCGCTGATGGAAGCCGCCGACTACCGGTCCATCGTGGGGTCCTGACCGGTTGCTCCGCCGCGGTTCGCTGGTAGGTTCGTGCCAGCAACCGTGAACCTCGACCTCTGGTTGAGGGTTTGCACGCACCGACAGCGAAGGAGCCGGGAGGCCACATGCCGTTCTGCACCCAGTGCGGGCACCAGAACCCCGACGGAGCACGCTTCTGCTCCCAGTGCGGCACCCCGCTCGAGCAGGCCGCGTCGTCGCCCCCGGCGACCCCTGCCGCCGGGTCCCCCTCCGCCGAGGGCGCCGCCGACGGGGCGGGTGCGTCCACCTCGACGATGACCTTCGGGGCGCCGGCCAAGGAGCCCGAGCACCGCGAGGAGCACCGCGACGAGCGCTCGCTGAGCGAGGCGGACGCGTCCGCCGTCGACGCGCTCCCGGCCGGCAGCGCGCTGCTGGTCGTCCAGCGCGGGCCCAGTGCCGGCAGCCGGTTCCTTCTCGACACCGAGACCGTCACCGCCGGTCGGCACCCCGACAGCGAGATCTTCCTCGACGACGTGACGGTGTCGCGTCGGCACGCCGAGTTCCGGCGCACGCCCGAGGGGTACAACGTCGCCGACGTTGGCAGCCTGAACGGCACCTACGTCAACCGGGACCGGATCGACGAGGTCGCCCTGCAGGGCGGCGACGAGGTGCAGATCGGCAAGTACCGCCTGGTCTTCTTCGCCAGCCACGCCGGAGCAGGACGGTAGCCGTGCCTGCGTCCGCCTCGTCGCGGGCACGGTTGAGCATCGGGGAGGTGCTGGGCCACCTGCGCGGCGACTTCCCGGGCCTGAACATCTCCAAGATCCGCTTCCTGGAGGCCGAGGGCCTGGTGGAGCCGGAGCGCACCCCCTCGGGCTACCGGAAGTTCTCCCACGCCGACGTGGAGCGGCTGCGCTACGTGCTGACCTGCCAGCGGGAGCACTACCTGCCGCTGAAGGTGATCCGGGAGCACCTGGACGCGATCGACCGCGGCCTGGAGCCGCCTGCCCTGACCGGGTCGGCCGGTCCGCAGGTGCCCCGGGTGGTGGTGGACGGGGACGGCTACCCGGCGCCGGAGTCCTTCGGCGCGGACGCCTCGGAGCTGCGGCTGTCCCGCAACGAGCTGCTGACCTCCGCCCAGATCGAGGACCCGCTGCTGGAGCAGCTCGAGAACTACGGGCTGGTCCGTCCCCGCGCCGGGTCGGCCCACCGGTCCGCGCCGTACGACGGGGAGGCGCTGGTCATCGCCAAGACGGCCGGCGAGCTGGCCGCCTTCGGGCTGGAGCCGCGTCACCTCCGCGCTTTCAAGACCGCCGCGGACCGCGAGGTCGGGCTGGTGGAACAGGTGATCTCCCCGATGCGGCGCGGCCGGGACGCCACCGCCTCGGCTCGGGCGGAGGAGGCCATCGCGCAGCTGGCCGCGCTCTCGGTGCGGCTGCACGCCACGCTGGTCAAGGCCGCGCTGCGCTCCTGAGCCCCGCGTCCGGGGGCCGTCGGGTGACCTGGCCCGGGACACGCGTGCGGGCCGCGGCCGCGGCGTGCCGACGACCGCTCGTGCGGTGCTGGAGCGGGCGTTAGGGTGAGGTCGTGCGCGAAGTCGACGTCATCGGTGTCCGGGTGGAGATGCCGTCCAACCAGCCCATCGTCTTGTTGCGGGAGGTTGCGGGGGACCGTTACCTGCCGATCTGGATCGGGGCCGTGGAGGCCACCGCCATCGCGTTCGCGCAGCAGGGGGTGGTGCCGCCGCGACCGCTGACCCACGACCTGATGAGGGACCTGCTGGCCGCGACCGGCAACGACCTCGCCGAGGTCCGGATCACCGAGATGAAGGACGGCATCTTCTACGCCGTCCTGGTGTTCGGCTCCGGGGTCGAGGTCAGTGCCCGACCCTCGGACTCCATCGCGCTCGCGCTGCGGACCGGCAGCAAGATCGTCTGTGCCGAGGCCGTCCTGGACGAGGCCGGGCTGGAGGTGCCCGACGAGCAGGAGGACGAGGTCGAGAAGTTCCGCGAGTTCCTCGACCACGTCTCGCCGGAGGACTTCGAGGCCACCTGACCGGCGACCGGGCCAACTCTCAACCTCAACTTGAGAGTCACGACACGCGCCGGTGTCGTTGACCCGCCCAGGTGCGAGACCTACGGTGAGAAGTGTCTTCGCTGTAACTCCACCGTTGTGCTCCGGACCGCCTCCCGGCGGACCGCTCCGCGAGCCGCGGCCTCCCACGGAGCGACACGCTGAGCGAAGCGGACGAGACGAGGCAACGGTGACAGGCAACGACGACGTGGCAACGCACGACGCGGCCGAGGCGACGGCGGCCCGCGAGGCCGCCCGGGCCGCAGGCCAGCAGGGTCTGCTCTTCGACGACGACGTCTCGCCGCTCCCCAGCGACACGGGCTACCGGGGCCCGACGGCGTGCAGCGCCGCCGGCATCACCTACCGGCAGCTGGACTACTGGGCCCGGACCGGGCTCATCGAGCCGAGCGTCCGCGGCGCGACCGGGTCGGGCACCCAGCGGCTCTACTCCTTCAGCGACATCCTGCTGCTGAAGGTCATCAAACGGCTCCTCGACGCGGGCATCTCGCTGCAGCAGATCCGCACCGCCGTTCAGCACCTGCGCCGGCGTGGCACCGAGGACCTCACCCGGGTCACGCTGATGAGCGACGGCGCGAGCGTCTACGAGTGCACCAGCGACGACGAGGTCATCGACCTGCTCCAGGGCGGCCAGGGTGTCTTCGGGATCGCCATCGGCGGGGTCTGGCGGGAGATCGAGGGGTCGCTGGCGGCTCTGCCCAGCGAGCGTGCCGCCGACGAGGCCGACGTGCCTGCCGCCGACGAGCTCTCGGCGCGACGTCGCGCCCGCGCCACCGCCTGAGCGGGCCCCACCGCGAGCCCCACCGCGAGCCGGCGCGTGCCTGTCGCGGGTCTGCCGCAACGTGCCGCGCACGGTCGGCGGTCCGGTGGCGAGGGCCCGGGGTCGGGCGTGCGGTTCCGGCTGCGGACCGGGGGGTCGCTAGGATGGCAACGCTGCTGACACCGCGCGGGAGAGTCTTCGACGCCCGCGTCGGAGCGCCGAAGGGGCAACCCCTCCCCGGAACCTCTCAGGCGCCAGGACCGTGCGGGCGAGGCAACTCTGGAGGCGACGGCGCGGCCGCGAGCGGCGTTCGTGGCTGACAGAGGGGGAGGCGACCTGCTACCGGCCAGCCCATCAGGAGCCTCCGTGTCCGACCATCCCACCCTGTCCGACCTCGACGGTGCCCGCCCGTTCGCGGAGCGTCACATCGGGCCCGGGGAGCGGGACCGCAGCGCGATGCTGACCGCGCTCGGGTTCGGCTCGCTCGGCGAGCTCATGGCCGCGGCGGTGCCGGGAGGAATCCGGTCGGCTGCCGAGCTCGGGCTGCCGGAGGCCGCCTCCGAGGCAGGCGCGGCCCGAGAGCTGCGGGAGACGGCGGCCCGCAACCACCCCCGGGAGCCGATGATCGGGCTGGGCTACCACGGCACCATCACCCCGCCCGTCGTCCGCCGCAACGTGCTGGAGGACCCGAGCTGGTACACCGCCTACACGCCGTACCAGCCGGAGATCTCCCAGGGCCGGCTGGAGGCGCTGCTGAACTTCCAGACCATGGTCGCCGACCTCACCGGGCTGCCCACGGCGAACGCCTCGCTGCTCGACGAGGGAACGGCCGTGGCCGAGGCGATGACGCTGGTGCGGCGGGCCAACAAGGCGGCGGCCGGACCCTTCGTGATGGACGCCAACGCGCTGCCGCAGACGATCGCGGTGGTGCGCACGCGCGCCCGCGCGATGGGGATCGAGGTGGTCGTGGCCGACCTCTCGGCAGGGCTGCCGGCGGGCCTGACGAGGGACCCGTGCGGGGTGCTGGTGCAGTACCCGGGGGCCGACGGCCACGTCCCCGACCCGCGTCCGGTGATCGAGGAGGTCCACGCCCGGGGCGGCATGGCGGTGGTGGCCGCCGACCTGCTGGCGCTGACGCTCCTGGAGTCCCCGGGCGCGATGGCCGCCGACGTGGTGGTCGGATCCTCCCAGCGGTTCGGCGTGCCGCTGTTCTACGGCGGTCCGCACGCCGGCTTCATGTCCGTGCGCGCCGGACTGGAGCGCCACCTGCCGGGTCGGCTGGTCGGCGTCTCCGTGGACGCCGAGGGTCGACCGGCCTACCGGCTGGCGCTGCAGACCCGGGAGCAGCACATCCGCCGCGACAAGGCGACCTCCAACATCTGCACCGCCCAGGTGCTGCTGGCGGTGGTCGCCTCGATGTACGCCGTCTACCACGGCCCCGACGGCCTGCGCGACATCGCGCTGCGCACCCACCGCTACGCCGTCGTGCTGGCCGCCGCGCTGCGGGAGGCCGGCGCCGCGGTGCGGCACGAGCGGATCTTCGACACCGTCACGGTCGCCGTCCCGGGCCGGGCGGAGGCCGTCGTCGAGGCGGCCCGGCGTCGCGGCGTGCACCTGAGGCTCGCCGACGCGGACACCGTCGGGATCTCCACCTCCGAGACCACCGCCCGTGACCACCTGGAGGCTGTGCTCGGGGCCGTCGCCGAGGTCTCGGACCTGGCCGAGGTCGACCTCGACGCGGTGGACCGGCGCGTCGGCGACGCGCTGCCCTCCGGGCTGGCCAGGACCACCGGCTTCCTGGGGCACGAGGTGTTCAACACCCACCGCTCGGAGACCTCGATGCTGCGCTACCTGCGGCGGCTCTCGGCCCGCGACTACGCCCTGGACCGGGGCATGATCCCGCTCGGCTCGTGCACGATGAAGCTCAACGCCACGACCGAGATGGAGCCGGTGAGCCTGCCCGGCTTCGCCGACCTGCACCCCTTCGCGCCGGCGGCGGACGCGGCCGGCTACGCCACCTTGATCGAGCAGCTGGAGGACTGGCTGGCCGAGGTGACCGGCTACGACCGGGTCTCCATCCAGCCGAACGCCGGGTCCCAGGGCGAGCTGGCGGGTCTGCTGGCGATCCGGGCCTTCCACGTCGCCAACGATGCGGCCGCTCGGGACGTCTGCCTGATCCCGGCCTCCGCCCACGGCACCAACGCGGCCTCAGCGGTGATGGCCGGGATGCGGGTGGTGGTGGTGAAGGCCGCCTCGGACGGCCGGGTCGACATGGCCGACCTGCGGGCGCAGTGCGAACGGCACAGCGAGGACCTGGCCGCGATCATGGTGACCTACCCCTCGACGCACGGCGCCTACGAGGACGGCATCTCCGAGCTCTGCGAGGTGGTCCACCACCACGGCGGCCAGGTCTACGTCGATGGGGCCAACCTCAACGCCCTGCTCGGCTACGCCCGGCCCGGAGAGTTCGGCGGCGACGTGTCGCACCTGAACCTCCACAAGACCTTCTGCATCCCGCACGGCGGTGGCGGCCCCGGGGTCGGTCCCGTCGGCGTGCGATCGCACCTCGCGCCGTACCTGCCCAGCCACCCCGGCCACCCGGACCCGGACCGACGCGAGGGGATCGGCCCGGTCAGCGCCGCGCCGTACGGTTCCGCGGGGATCCTGCCTATCTCGTGGGCCTACGTGCGGATGATGGGCGGTCAAGGGCTCACCGACGCCACCGCGGTCGCGGTGCTGGCGGCCAACTACGTCGCGCACCGGCTCGGTGAGCACTTTCCGGTCCTCTACCGGGGTCACGGCGGCCTGGTCGCCCACGAGTGCATCCTCGACCTCCGCGACCTCACCAAGCGCACCGGCGTCACCGTCGAGGACGTCGCCAAGCGCCTGGTCGACTACGGCTTCCACGCCCCGACGATGAGCTTCCCGGTCGCCGGCACCCTGATGGTCGAGCCCACCGAGTCCGAGGATCTCGCCGAGATCGACCGCTTCTGCGCCGCCATGGTCGCCATCCGGCACGAGATCGAGCGGGTCGCGGAGGGCGAGTGGCCGACGGCCGACTCGCCGCTGCGGGGTGCTCCGCACACCACCCGCGCGCTGGCCGGCGACTGGGACCGGGCCTACTCCCGGGAGGTGGCCGCGTTCCCGGCAGGACACGACGTGGACAAGTACTGGCCGCCGGTCGCGCGGGTCGACCAGGCCTTCGGGGACCGGAACCTGGTCTGCTCGTGCCCGTCGCCGGAGGCGTTCGCCGAGGACACCGACGCATGACCGAGCCGGTCGCCGACCTGACGGCCCGGCGGCTCTCGGTGCTGCTCGCCCGCGAGCAGGTGACCGGCCGGCTCCCGTCGGTCGTGGCCGGCTTGGTCCGCGACGGCGCACTGGTCTGGTCCGACGCCGTCAGCGGCGTGGCCGGCCCCGAGGTCGGCCCCGACGTGCAGTACCGGATCGGCTCGATCACCAAGACCCTGGTGGCGGTGCTCGTGCTCCAGCTGCGCGACGAGGGGCGGCTGGACCTCAACGACCCGCTGTCGGCCCATCTGCCGGGCACGGCGTACGGCGAGCGGACGCTGCGGCAGCTGCTCTCCCACTCCGCCGGGATGCACTCCGAGCCCGCCGGGCCGTGGTGGGAGCGCTCGCCCGGGGTCTCCTTCGCCGAGCTGGTGGCAGCACTCGACGACACCCCGGCGTTCGCCCCCGGCGAGACGTTCCACTACACCAACACCGCGTTCGCGCTGCTCGGCGAGCTGGTCGCGCGGCTGCGCGGCGGCACCTGGTGGGAGCAGGCGCAGCGCCGGGTGCTGGAGCCGCTCGCGATGACCCGCACCGGCTACCTGCCCACACCGCCGCACGCCACCGGCTGGAGCGTGCACCACTTCGCGGGCACGCTCACCCCCGAGCCCGCCTACGACGCGGGGGCGATGGCGCCGGCCGGGCAGCTGTGGAGCACCGTCACCGACCTCGCCCGCTACGCGGTCTTCCTCCTCGACGGGCACCCGGACGTGCTGTCGGCCGCGACCCTGGCCGAGATGGCGGTGCCGCTGTCGGCCTCCCGCGCTGGGGCGCTGGCCGCGGCGCACGGGCTCGGCCTGCAGCTGCTCGGGGGCGGGTCCGGCATGGTGGTGGGCCATGCCGGGTCGATGCCGGGCTTCCTGGCCGGGTTGTTCGTCGACCCGGCCCGGCGTACCGGCGCGGTGCTGCTGGCCAACGGCACCGCCGGGATGCGCTGCGGCCCGTTGGCGGTGGAGCTGCTCGAGGAGCTGGAGGCGGCCGAGGGCACGCTGCCGGGCCGGTGGACCCCGGCCGCCGGGGTGCCGGCCGCCGTCACGGACGTGCTGGGCGTGTGGCACTGGGGCAACACCGCGTACGCGTTCGCGTGGGACGGCGAGGAGGTCGCGGTCACGGCGCTGGCGCGCGGCGGCCGGGCGCACCGGTTCGTGCCCCGGCCCGACGGCACGCTGCTGGGAACCGCCGGCTACCACCACGGCGAGCTGCTGCACGTGGTGCGCGGCCCGGACGGCGCCGTCAGTCACCTGGTCTGCGAGACGTTCGTCTACACCCGCACCCCGTACGACCCGGCCGCGCCCATCCCCGGCGGCCACCCCCCTCGCTGACCCGGCGCGTCTGGCGGGCGGTGGCGTGCTGACCCGGCGCGTTTGGCGGGCGGTGGCGTGCTGACCCGGCGCGTCTGGCGGGCGGTGGCGTGCTGACCCGGCGCGTCTGGCGGGGGAGACCCCGCTCAGACGGTCCCGGAGCCGGACGGGGCGAACGGCTCGCCGGGAGGCGTCTCGGCGGGGCGACCGCCGACCGACGCCGGCAGCCGCAGCCGCCAGGTGCACCCGAGGCCCTCCCGGCTGTGCACCTCCACGCGGCCTCCCACCCGCTCCACGTCGGAGCGGACCACGTCGAGGCCCACCCCACGTCCCGAGAGGTTGGTGACCGTGGTCGCGGTCGAGAAGCCCGGTCGCAGCACGAGCGCGTCGATGTCGGACTCGGTCATGGCAGCGGTCTGCGAGGGGGTGACGATCCCACGCTCGACGGCCACGGCCCGGACCCGACGCCGGTCGATGCCACGCCCGTCGTCGGTCACCTCCAGCACGACCTCGTGCTCGTCGGCGTACGCGCGCAGGGTCAACGTCGCGGTCGGGGGCTTGCCGGCCGCCCGCCGCTCCAGCCGCGGCTCGATGCCGTGGTCGACGGCGTTGCGGACCAGGTGCAGGACGGGGTCCTTCACCGCCGCCAGCAACGTGCGGTCGACCGACGTGGCAGCGCCGTCGGTGACGAGCCGGACGTCCTTCCCGCAGTCGTGGGCGAGGTCGCGGACCAGCCGAGGCAGGACGGCCCAGGAGCGCTCGATCGGCTCCACGCGGGTCCGCATGACCGCGGCGCGGAGCCCGTGCGCCACCCGGTCCAGCCGGGCCCGGGCGGGCTCGGGGAGCAACGGCACGATCTCGTCGCGGGTCCGGGTCAGCTCTCCGACCAGCTGGACGAGCTCGTCGAGGACCTCCAGCCCGACGCGGACCGACGTCTCGTGGCCACTGCGGCCCTGCAGGGTCAGGACGGACTCGATCTGGGACTCGTCGACGAGCCCGGCCTCGAGCAGGATCGCGCCGATCGGCCGTGCGTCGCCGGCGACCTGCTGCGACACGGCCCAGGCGACGTTGCCGGGGGACACGGCGCCTGCGGCCACCAGGGTCTCGCCGAACCGCTGCCGCGGCGGGGTCGCAGGGGTCGGCGGCTCGTCGAGGCACCGGCGCAGCCGGGTCTCCACCACGCCGGTGTCCAGGCTCGGCTCCTGACCGTCCTCGACGATCCCGTCGAGCAGGGACCGCAGCACGTCGGCGACGTCGAGCAGGGCGGTCGCCGTCGCCGGGGCGAAAGCGACGCGGCCTTCGCGAATCGACACCAGGACGCTCTCGCCGAGGTGGGCCACCCTCTCCACGGTGGCGAAGCCGAAGTAGGAGGACGTCCCCTTGAGGGTGTGCAGCGCCCGAAAGGCCGAGTTGGCGAGCTCGGCCGAGGCCGGCTCGGCCTCCAGTCCCATGACGTCCTGCTCGAAGCGGTCCAGGTGCTCGCGGCTCTCCTCGACGAACTCCGGCACGAGCTCGTCGATCTCGTCGAGCCTCATGTCATGACTCCCCGTCGTCGCCTTGACCGGTTGACCCACCGGACGCCCTCCCATCGGCCGACCCGGGGCGGATCTGAGGGCAAAGCAAAGGACGGGGGGCTGGCCCCCGTGTCAGTGCGCCTGGGAGACGGTCGACATGTTGAAGTCCGGGACGCGCAGCGCCGGGGTCGCGGTTCGCGGGAAGTAGTCGCCCCACTCGCGCGAGAAGCTGGGCGCCGTGGCCGAGGCATGGGAGAAGCGGTTCAGCAGATCCACCGGGCTCTCGTTGAAGCGGAAGTTGTTGACCGCGCCGGTGACCTGCCCGTCCTCGACGAGGTAGACGCCGTCGCGGGTGATGCCGGTGAGCAGCAGCGTCTGCGGGTCGACCTCGCGGATGTACCACAGGCACGTCACCAGCAGACCCCGCTCGACTCCGGCCAGGAGGTCCTCGGTGCCGCCGGTGGCGCCGTCGACCGAGACCACCAGGTTGTCGACGTACGGCGTCACGGGCTGCCCCGTCAGCCGCGCCGAGTACCGGTTCTGCACCAAGGCTCGCAGCACGCCGTCTCGCACCCAGTCCGTCCGACCCAGCGTCAGCCCGTTGTCGTAGACGCTGACGGTCTCGTCGCTGGTGGTCGTGCTCACGAACGGCGGGGCCTGCAGCGGGCCGTAGGCGGGGTCGGAGAACATCTGCACCGGCTGGTCGCTCAGCCGGTCGCCGATCCGGGTGCCGCCGCCACGGCGGGAGAAGACGGACTGCCCGTCGTGGGCGGCGCGGGCCGAGGCGGTCCAGTAGGCGTAGATCATCAGGTCCGCGACCGCGGCAGGCGGCAGGATCGTGTCGTAGCGGCCTGCCGGCAGCTCGATCCGGCGGGACGCCCACCCGAGCCGGCGCACCAGCTCGGCGTCCATCGCGAGCGCGTCCACGTCGCGGAAGTCGCGGGTCGCGCCGCCGACCCAGGCGCTGGTCGACAAGTCGACCGGCTTGGCGGTGCAGCCGTAGTGCCCCGTCGGCTGGACGTGCCGGAGCCGCAGGCCGGTGCTGGTGCCGAGGTAGGTGGTCGTCACCTCGTGGTCGACGAAGCCGTAGAGGATCCGGCCTTCGGTGTGGGCACGCCCGAAGGCCTCGCCCAGCGCGGGTGCGAAGTCGCGGTAGACCTCGATGGACGTGGGTGCCGACGGCTCGGCCCACTCGGCGGCCTCCTCGCCGACGAGGAGGTCCGCGGCGTCCTCGGCGGGCGAGGCGGCCCGGGCGGCGGCGTCCGCGGCGGCCACGATCGCGTCCACCTGTCGGGTGGTCGTGGCGCTGGCGGAGACCGACCCGCTGGCGCGGCCCTCTCCGCTGCCGTGGAAGGAGACCACGCTGACGGTCACCTCGTGCATGACCCCGTTGGTCGTCAGCGTGTTGTTCGCCCACCGCAGGTTGGCGCTGGTGGAGTCCTCGACGATCGTCACGCACCCGTCGGCGCGCGTGGCGCCCAGGGCGTGCTCGACCAGCTCCTGGGGAGTGGGTCCAGTCATGTGATGGTCCTTCGTGGTCGGGAGGCCGTCGGTCGGTGCGCCGCGCCACCTGAGGCCGCAGGTGGCGGCTAGTGGCCGGCCTCGGCGGAGGTGTTGAGGACGTTGACGCCACGGAACAGCGCGGTGGGGCAGCCGTGCGAGACCGCGGCCACCTGCCCCGGCTGCGCCTTGCCGCAGTTGAAGGCGCCACCCAGCTCCCAGGTCTGCGGGCCGCCCACGGCCGCCATCGAGCCCCAGAAGTCGGTGGTGGTGGCCTGGTAGGCGACGTCGCGCAGCTGTCCCGCCAGCCGACCGTCCTCGATGCGGTAGAACCGCTGGCCGGTGAACTGGAAGTTGTAGCGTTGCATGTCGATCGACCACGACTTGTCACCGACGACGTAGATCCCGCGCCGGACGTCGCCGATGAGCTCCTCGGTGCTCGGTCCGTCGGCCGCCGGCTGCAGCGACACGTTGGCCATGCGCTGGATCGGGATGTGCCCGGGGGAGTCGGCGAAGGCGCAGCCGTTGGACCGGCCACCGTTCAGCTCGGGCAGCATCCGCGCCATGGACCGGTCCAGCTGGTAGCCGACCAGCAGCCCGTCCCGCACGATGTCCCAATGCTGGGTGGCGACCCCCTCGTCGTCGTACCCGACGGTGGCGAGCCCGTGCTCCATGGTGCGGTCGCCGGTGACGTGCATGAGGGGCGACCCGTACCGGAGGGAGCCGAGCTGGTCCACCGTGGCGAACGAGGTGCCGGCGTAGTTGGCCTCGTAGCCCAGGGCTCGGTCGAGCTCGGTGGCGTGACCGACGGACTCGTGGATGGTCAGCCACAGGTTCGAGGGGTGGAGGACCAGGTCGTAGCGGCCGGGCTCCACCGGCGGAGCGACCAGCTTCTCTGCGAGCAGCGCAGGCAGCTCCTCGAGCGCGGTAGACCAGTCGTACCCGATGGTGAGGTACTCCCAGCCGCGGCCCACCGGGGGGGCAACCGTGGCCATCGAGTCGAACGTGCCGGTGGCGGCATCGGTGCCGTGGACCTCGACGTCCGGCTCGACGCGGACCCGTTGCTGGGTGGTCGTGGTGCCGGCCAGATCTGCGTAGAACTTGTTCTCCAGCACCTGGCTGAGCGAGACGGTGCTGTGCTCGACCCCGGGGGCGGCCAGCAGCTCGGCGGACCAGCCGGCCAGCAGGTCCACCTTGTCCGCGAGCGCGACGGAGAACGGGTCGATGTCGTAGGCGGAGATCCACTCGACGTCGCGGTGGACGGGCTCGGGCGCGAGCTCGACGGGCCGGGACGTCATCGCGGCCGCCACCTGGGCCACCCGCACCGCCGTCTCGGCGACCGCGACGGCCGACTCGGTGGTCAGGACCACGCCGGAGGCGAACCCCCACGCGCCCTGGTGCACCACCCGGACGGCGAAGCCCACCTCCTCGACATCGGTCGCGCCCTGGAGACGGCCGTCGCGCACCCGGATGCCCTGGGACCGGACCCGCTCGAACCGGAAGTCGGCATGGCTCACGTTGAAGTCCTGGGCCCTGCTCAGCGCCGCCTCGGACAGCCGCCGGTAGGGCAGTGCGGTGAACGCCGCATCGATCTGGTGCGGGGAGGTCATGCAGTGGAGGGTAGGCCCTGACCTCGACCCAGGCGCGGAGCCGCGGCGGCGCGCTGCGTGCCGGTCAGGCCTCAGGTGCGGCCGTCCCGCTCCTGGACGGTCGACAGGTCGGGCTGGTCTCCCATCCAGGTGGCCGGCAGGACGTCGAAGCCGGCGAGCCGCGCCGCCTCCGTCACCCGGGGGTCGTCGTCGACCAGCACGGCGACGGTGCGCTCCTCGGCCAGCCGTTCCAGGACCTGGATCTTGTAGACCCGCGCCGGTCGGGCGTCGCGGTCGGGCCGGAGCAGCAGGGCGCCGGAGGGCAGGTCGTGCCGTCGCAACCAGTCCTCGGTGACCTCACGAAGCCGCTCTGGTCGCCCGGACAGGTACACCACGTCGCAGACCGCCGCCAGCCGGTGAACGGCGTCCGCACCCACGGCGAGCAGCGGGTCGTCGTCGGCGCCCGCGAAGAACGCCGGCCAGTCCTTGGGCCGTCCGGTCACGTGGTGCAGGCGGTGACGGACGTCGGCGAGGACCCCGTCGACGTCCACGACGGCGAGCGGCCGGTCGGCGGGCCGGGATGCCGATCTGGACATCCGGCCATCATGCCGGACCTGACGTCTCGACGGACCACGGGTGACGTCTCGACGGACCACGGGTGACGCCTCAACGGGAGGGGGTCAGCCGGTGAGGGTGCGGACGGCGACGGTCGAGCCGTTGCGGCCCTTCTCGACCTGGACCTGGGTGGGGATCCGGCTGCGCAGCTCGCTGACGTGGCTCACGACCCCCACGGTGCGGCCCCCGGAGCGCAGGCCGTCGAGCCGGTCCATCACGTCGTCGAGGGTGTCGGCGTCCAGGGTGCCGAAGCCCTCGTCCACGAACAGCGTCTCGATCTCGGTGCCGCCGGCCTCGTAGGTGACCACGTCGGCCAGCCCCAGCGCCAGCGACAGCGAGACCACGAAGGTCTCGCCCCCGGAGAGCGTGGTCGGGGCGCGGACGTCGCCGGTCCACTGGTCGACGACCTCCAGTCCCAGTCCGGCTCGGGCGCCGCGGCGGTCGACGCGCGCGGTGCGCTGCAGCAGGTAGCGCTGGTCGCGCATCTGCGCGAGCCGCTCGTTGGCGGCGGCCACGACCTGGTCCAGCCGGGTGGCCAGCACGTAGGCGGACAGCCGCATCTGGAGCTGGTTGTCGTGCCCCATCCCGCGGACGAGCAGCGACATCGACTCCGCCCGCAGCGCCTCGTCACGGGCCGGCGACCAGCTCCGCAGGGCGGTTCGCAGGGTGGTCACCTGCGCGCCCAGCACCGTGCACCGGTCGTCGTGCACCGCCGCCAGCCGCTCGGCCTCGGTAGCGAGAGCCTCGGCCTCGGCCAGCGCCGCCGCCAACGGCACCGGGTCCGGCTCGGGCCCGGAGAGCGTCACTCCGGTCCGGGTGGCCTCCTCGAGCACGGCGTCGGCGAGGGCGGCCTCCCTGGTCCGTCGGGTCAACGACTCCCGCAGCAGGTCCCGCTCCTGCTCGTCGACCAGCGCGGCACCGACGGCCGCCAGGTCCGCGAAGCCGGCGTCCCCGGCGGCGTCGCGGGCCTGCCCGGCCAGCGCTGCGAGCCGCTCGCGCGCGTCGTCGGCGGCGCGCGTGGCCGTCGCGGCCTCGGTGAGCAGCCGGGACTGGCCACGGACGGACCCCAGCGCAGCCTCCACCGCGACTCCAGCACCCGCCGACCCCGCGAGACCGAGGTGACCGACCTCCGCCAGTGCGTCGGACAGCTCGTCGTGCAGGACCTCGACGCGTCGCCCGGTGGTGCGCAGCGTCTCCTCGAGGGTCGCGACCGTGGCAGCCGCAGCGGCCTGGTCGGCGGCGAGCGCGGACCCCTCGTCGCGTCGCGCGCGAAGGTCCCGCTCGGCGCGGTCCCGCTGCTGCTCGGCCGCGCGTGCCTCCGTCCACGACTCCTCCAGGCGCCGCACCGCGTCGGCCGCCTCGACCGGGCTCAGGCCGGCAGAGGCCTGCTCGAGCAGCGCGCAGCGGCCGCGAACGTCGCGCAACGCGTCCTCCACCGTCTCCAGCGCGGCGGCGCACTGGACCAGCGCCGCCTCCGCGCGTCGCTGGTCGTCCGCGGTGACGGCGTCGGCCGCGGGGGAGGCAGGGTCCGGATGGTCCGGACTGCCGCACACCTGGCAGGGCACTCCATCGCGGAGGTCGACGGCCAGCTCGGCAGCCATGCCGGCGAGACGGGCCGCGGCGAGGGACTGCACGAGCTCCCGGGCGTCCTGCGTACGGTCCCGGGCGTCGCGGCGCCGGTCCCCGAGCTCGACGACCGAGGCGACGAGCGCCGCCAGGTCGGCGGCGGCGGCCTCGCGGCCCCGGGCGGTCTCCAGCTCGACGGCGACCGCCCCGGCCCGCGCCGCCCGTTCGGCGGCGGCGTCGTGCTCGCCCTCGAGGTCGGCCAGCTCGTCGGGCAGCCCGGCGAGGCGACCGGCGACCGAGTCGAGAGCGTCGCGGGTGACCACCAGCCGGGAGTGCGCCGCGGCACGCTCGCGCTCGAGCGCGACCAGCTCGAGCTGGCGCGGCAGCAGCGCCTGCAACCGGGCGGCGCAGGCTCGTCGCTCCTCCGCCGCCGCATCGAGCGTGGCTGCCGGGACGGTCCCGTCGCCGGCGGCGTCGCCGGGATCGAGCACGTCGGAGAGCTCGTCCCTGACGCGGGACAGTCGCTGCTCGGCCTCGTCGGCGGTGACGGTCGCCTGCTCCAGCAGGGCCAGCACAGGACCGCACCGCAGCGCGCGCTCGTGCGCGTCCAGCCGCTCCTGCCGACCGCGGGCGAGAGCCGCGGACCGGTCGAGCTCGACCAGCGTCCGGCGGGCGGCCTCGACCCGCACCCGCTGCTCGAGGTCGCGCACCGCCGCCTGGTGGCAGCGGCGGGCCGCCGTCACGCCCCGGACCGCCTCGCGCCGTCGGAGCGCGGCGGTGGTGGCGGCGAGGGTGGCCTCACCCAGCAGCGTCTCGGCCCAGCCGAGCACCCCGCCGGTGGCCGCGGCCGCCGGAAGGTCGTCGCCGATCGTCTCGGGCAGCGGCTGCCCGCTGCGGTCGGCCAGCACGTGCAGCACCCGTCTCACCTCGGCCTCGCCGGCGGCGGCGGCGGCCCGGAGCAGCCGGCTGCGGTCCTCGACCCAGCGCTCGATGCGGGAGAACCGATCGGTGTGGAAGAGCTGCTGCAGCACGTCGTGGCGCTCCTGCGACGACGCCCGCAGGAAGGTCTGGAACTCGCCCTGCGGCAGCAGAGCCACCTGCATGAACTGTCCGGCCGTCATCCCCATCAGGTCCCCCACGAGCAGGCCGACCTCGGCGGCGCGTGAGGTGAGCAGCCGCTCGCGGCTTCCGGTCGTCTCCAGCAACGACGCCGAGGCCTTCTCCTCGGTCGTGCCGACCCCGCGACGCTTGGGACGGGACCATTCTGGGCTGCGCCGCAGCACGAAGCGGCGCGCCCGGACGGTGAAGTCGAGCACGACCTCGGGCCCGGTCCCCACCGCAGCGTGCTGGGAGGCGAGGGTCTTGACGCCCCGCACGCCCGGGACGGTGCCGTAGAGCGCGAAGCACACGGCGTCCAGCAGGCTGCTCTTGCCCGCGCCGGTGGCCCCGGTCAGCAGGAACAGCCCGGCCTGGTTGAGCTGGTCGAAGTCCACGGACTCGGTGCCCGCGAACGGTCCGAAGGCGGTCACGGTCAGCCGGTGGAGCCGCATCAGCCGGTCAGCCCCTGCCGCAGGAGCGCCTGCCCGGTGCGCTCGTCGGCGTCCGGGTCCTCGTCCATCCGGCAGGCGTCGCAGGCCAGCTGCAGCAGCAGCTGCTCCTCGGTCGAGGCCTCCAGGTCGCGAACCTCCTGCACGAAGCCCAGCGACACGTCGAGGTCGGAGCGGCCCGCGAGGTGCGGCACCACGGGCCTGCGCCGCGGCGCCCGCCCCTCGGGCTCGAACCCGAGGACGAGGGCGTGCGGGAACCGGCGCCGGAGCCGTTCCATGGCGGCGTGGGGCCGCTGCGCGTCGGTCAGGGTGACCTGCAGCCAGGCGTCCTCCAGACCTGCGAGCGCGGGGTCGGCCAGGAGCTCGACGAGGCTGCCGCGCAGCACGCCCAGCCGTCGCGGCACGGGCGCCTCGACGAAGTCGGCGGAGCTGACGCCGTCCGCGCCGAGCTCGACCAGCCAGGAGCCCTTGACGTGCCCGGCCTCGGAGAACGAGTACGCCAGCGGGGAGCCGCTGTACCGCACGGACCCGGTCAGCGCCCGGGGGCCGTGCAGGTGCCCGAGCGCGGCGTAGTCGACCCGCGCGAACAGGCTGGTCGGCACCAGGTGGAGCCCGCCGACGGAGATGTCGCGCTCGCTGTCGGAGGCCATCTCGGCCGGGCTGTCCACAGGGCCGGCGACGAACGCGTGGGCGAGCACCACCGACCGGGCGCCGGGCCGGCGGGCCAGGTCGGCCTCCACCCGGGCCATCGCGGCACCGAGGGCGGCCTCGTGGGTGCGGGCTGGCAGCCGCCAAGCGGCGCGGACCGAGTCGGGCTCGAGGTAGGGCAACGCGTGGACCGCCACGGGGCCGTGGGAGTCGGCCAGCACGACCGGCGTGCCCACCTCCTGCCACCTGGTCCGCAGGTGGACGCCGGCGGCGTCGGCCAGCCGTGCGTTGAACCCGAGCCGGGCAGGGGAGTCGTGGTTGCCGCTGGAGACGACCACCGTGGCTCGACCGGCGGCGAGCCGAGCGAACGTCTCGTCGGCGAGCTCCACCGCGTCGACCGGCGGCAGCGCACGGTCGTGCACGTCGCCGGCGACGACCACCAGGTCGACCCGCTCGGCCTCGACCACGTCGAGGAGGTGGTCGACGTAGGCAGCCTGCGCGTCCAGCAGTCCGACGCCGTGGAAGGATCGACCCAGGTGCCAGTCGGAGGTGTGAAGGATGCGCACACCAGGACCGTAGGCGCGACCGCCGACACTGACCGCGTCACACGCCGAGGCGCTCCGGGGCGGAGTAGACGACGCAGCGACCGTTGCGCACGAAGCCCGCGGTGCACAGCCCGGCCCGGCCGGCGAGGTCGGCGGCCAGGCTGGAGGGAGCCCCGACGGCGGCGAGCACGCCGATCCCGGCCACGACGGCCTTCTGGACGATCTCGAAGCCGATGCGGCCACTGACGCAGAGCACCGGGGCTGCCGGCGACGTGCCGGCGAGCACCCGGGCGCCGACGACCTTGTCCACCGCGTTGTGACGCCCGATGTCCTCACGGACCACCCAGGTCGCACCGTGCTCGTCGAAGAGCCCGGCGGCGTGCAGGCCACCGGTGGAGTCGAAGACCCGCTGCTCGAGGCGCAGCCTGTCCGGCAGCCCCAGCAGCACCTCCGGCGCCACCACCGGCCCCGCTGGTCGTACGGCGTGGGACGCGAGGTCGCACAGCGCCAGCACGTCGTCGATGCTCTCGGTCCCGCACACCCCGCACGCGGAGGACGCCGCCGAGAGCCCGGCGTAGCGCCGCGCGGGCTCGGAGCGGGGAGGGCCGCGGAGCTCGACGGTGACGACGTTGAACTCCTGCTCGGGGGCCAGCGCCGCGTCGGTGCAGTAGGCCACCCGCCTGAGGTCGCCGGCGGTGGCCAGGACACCCTCGCCGTGCAGGAACCCGGTCGCCAGCTCGAAGTCGTGACCCGGCGTCCGCATCGTGACCGCGACCCGCTCCGCGGGCCGTCCGGGCCACGACAGCCGGATCTCCAGCGGCTCCTCAGTCGCGAGCCGGTCCTCGTGGCGGCGGACCACGAGCGAGGGCCCGTCGCTCGCCGCACCGGGCCGGTGATCGGCGGCGGCGGGCGAAGTCGTAGCGACTGCTGTACCGTCCGCCGTCCCCACCGGCGTTCCGCTGCTCGGGGCAGTGAGCAGCTCGTGGACGCGCACCCGGGTGCTCGGTCCCGGTCGGCGGCGACTGCTCATGGGGGCCACCCTATATTTGGGTCCGTACCCGTCCCCGTGCCCGGCGACCACGACCCCTGTGGACCCACCCCGTGGACCAACGCGTCCGGGCGGGTGCGTCGACGGGGACCTCGAGCGGGGAGGACGCATGGGCTGGCGTCGCCACAACCCCACCTCCCGCCACGCCGACTGGACCTCGGAGGCGGCCTCGGCGCTGGCGCTGTCCGGGTTCCTGTTCCTGGTGTTCGCCGGCTTCACGGTGCTCGCGGCCGGGCCGCTGGTCTCGTTGGACGCCTACTTCAACCTGCAGGCGCCGCCGCCCGGATGGGTGGGCTTCCTGCACGTCCTGGACCGGATCGGGCAGCGGGTGGTGTGCCTGCCGATCCTGGGCGTGGTGGCCGTCGTGTGCGCGCGGAAGACGCGGTCCTGGCGGCCGCTGTGGCTGTCCGGCATCGGGGTGCTGGTGCTGAACCTGCTCGTGCTGGCGCTCAAGGTGGGGCTGGGCCGCGGCCAGCCGGGAGCCGTCAACCCCAGCTTCTTCGTCGGCGGGATGGCCTACCCGTCCGGTCACACCGCCAACATCGTCCTCGTGTACGGCCTCGGCGCCTACCTGCTGGGCCGTCACCGGGTGATCTCCCGCCCGTGGCGGGCGGTGGCGTGGTCCGTGGTCGCGGTGCTCGCGGCGACCATGGTGGCGACGTCGCTGACCCTGAACTGGCACTGGTTCGCCGACCTGGTCGCGGGGTTGCTCGTCGGCGCCGCGGTGCTCGAGACGGTGGTGGCGATCGACGCCGCGGCGCCGGCCGGAGTCCTGGACGCCGGGCCGCGGGCCACCGTGCGAGCGGCGGCCGGATACGCTACCCGGACAGCGGCGCGGGTGGTCGGCCGGCGCCGGCCCTTGCCACCGGGGACCGGCGAACCCGCCCCGGCGGGCACTCCGGCGGGCACCGCCGCGCCCAGGTCGGACCACTCCGCGTCGGGTCCCGTCGGCTAGCGGATGTCCTCGGGCCGGCCGGGCCGGGGGACCGCGACGACCTCCGCCCGGCGGGCCCACTGGTCCTTCCCGAGCCTCGCCAGCGGATCGAGCAACCCGTAGTCGGGATGACCGTCGACCATGACCTCGTCGGCCACCGAGACCAGCGCGACATGGCCGAAGACGACGGTCGAGTCGCCCAGCCGGTTGGTCGAGTGCAGCACGCACTCGAGGGAGACCGGGGACGCCTTGACCCGCGGCGGCTTGACCACCTCGCTGGGCTCCATCGTGATCCCCAGCAGCGCCGGCTCGCTCTGGTCGGCGGCGAACCGCGCGGCGGTGTTGTTCACCTGCTCCAGCAGCGGGCCGTGCGCGAGGTTGACGACGAACTCGCCGGTGTCCAGGACGTTGCGCAGCGTGTCCTTCCCGCCGACCGACGTGAAGGAGATGATCGGCGGGCGGGCGCAGGCCACGGTGTAGAACGAGTGCGGCGCCAGGTTCACGGTCCCCTCAGCCGACAGGCTGGTCACCCAGGCGATGGGCCGGGGGACGACGACGGCGGTCAGCAACCGGTAGGCGTTGACGTCCACGTCGTCGGTGCGGAACGCGGTCCGGTGCTCGAAGGCCATGCCCGGCATCCTAGGGAGCGGCTCCGTCCTCACCCCACCGCGCGGGCGAGCGCGGCGGCCCGGGGAGAGGCCAGCACGTCCTCGAGCCACAGCGGCCGCTCGTCGGGGCCGGACAGCGGCACCCGCCAGTTCGGGTACTCGTCGGTGGTTCCCGGCTGGTTCTGGGTCCGGCGGTCGCCGACCGCGTCGGTGAGCGCGACGCAGAGCAGCCGGGCGGGGGTGAGGGTGAGGTAGCGGTGCAGCGCCTCGACGGTCTGCTGCGGGTCCGCGTGCGGAGCGAGCAGGCCGCGGCTGCGGACCTCCGCAAGCCAGGACTCGCGCTCCTGGTCGTCGGCGGCCCGCTCGTCGGCCACCGGCTGCGTGAGCAGCCCGAGCCGGTCGCGCAGCGCCACGTGGACGCCGTCGAGGTAGCCCGCGGTGGGGGGCAGGTCGTGGGTGGTGACCGAGGCGAGGCAGTACTCCCGCCAGCGCTCGGCCGGCAGCGGGTGCTGCTGGCCGTCCCGCTCGAACCACAGGATGGAGGTGCCGAGCACGCCGCGCTCCGCCAGGTAGTCGCGGGCCGACGGCTCGACGACGCCGAGGTCCTCGCCGACGACGACGGCGCCGGCGCGGCGTGCCTCGAGGGCCAGGATGCCGACCATCGCCTCGTGGTCGTAGCGCACGTAGGTGCCTTCCGCCGGCGGGCGGCCCTCCGGGATCCACCAGAGCCGGAACAGGCCGACGATGTGGTCGACCCGGACCCCGCCGGCGTGCCGCAGCACGTTGCTGATCAGCTCACGGAACGGGGCGTACGCCTGCTCCGCGAGGACCTCGGGCCGCCACGGCGGCTGGCTCCAGTCCTGGCCCAGCTGGTTGAACGGGTCGGGCGGGGCGCCGACCTTGATGCCGGAGGCGTACGTCGAGCGCAGCCGCCACACGTCGGCGCCGCCGGGGTGCACCCCGACGGCCAGGTCGTGCATGGTGCCCAACGACATCCCGGCACCGAGCGCCTTGGTCTGCGCGGCGGCGAGCTGCTCGTCGAGCACCCACTGCAGCCAGGTCTCGAGCTCGACCGCGTCCGCGTGGCCGGCGGCGTAGCGGGCGACCTCCTCGGAGCCGGCATCCTGCAGGTCCTCGGGCCACGTCCGGGTGTCGCTGCCGTGCTCGAGGGCGATCGCGCTCCACACCGCGAAGTCCTCGAGCGAGCGGCCCTGGCGGGCGCGCCAGCTGCGGTAGTCGACCTCGCGTCCCGCGCTGCGGGGCACCCGGTGGACGAGTGCGAGCGCCTCCCGCTTCGCCGTCCAGGCGGTGTCCCGGTCGATGACGTCGGCGTCGTCGAGGCGGTCGTGGACGTGGCCGGCGAGCTCCTCGACCCGGGCCCGGTCGGTGGCCGGCAGGTCGGCGTACTCCGGGATCCGCTCGACCCGCAGGTAGAGCGGGTTGAAGAACCGGCGCGACGTGGGCAGGTAGGGGGACGGCTCCAGCGGCGCCACCGGCTCGGCCGCGTGCAGCGGGTTGACGAGCACGTAGTCGGCGCCGAGGGTGGCGGCGGACCACACGGCGAGGTCGGTGAGGTCGGTGAGGTCGCCGACGCCCCACGACCGTCGGGACCGCACGCTGTAGAGCTGGGCGGCCAGCCCCCAGGAGCGGGCGGCGGTGACCTGCTCGGGCATGCCGAGCCAGGCGGGGGTGACGATCAGGGCCGCCGACGCCTCCGTCTCGCCCGAGACCGCCCGCAGCGTGTGGTAGCCCAGCGGCAGGTCCGCCGGGACCTCGACGGTCGCCTCGCCCACGAGTCGGCCGTCGACGCTGTGTGGCTCCACCCACCGGTCCACGTGCGCCAGCACCCGGCTGCCGCCGCCCTCCAGGACGACGGCCACCTCCACGGCGTCACCGTGCGGGACGTGGACCGCGACGTGGCGCGGCGTGCCGTCGGTGAGGACGACGCAGGGCGGCAGCATCCGGCGCCAGGGCTCGTCCCGGCGGTGCGCGACCGCCGCCGCCAGGTCCGAGGCGTCGACACCCATCGCGGCCAGGACGTCACGGACCGCTCCGTCGGAGACGTCGGTGCGTCGCCCGCGCCAGTCGTGGAACTCGGTCGCGACGCCGTAGGAGTGGGCGAGCTCGGCCAGGGCGGGGGAGGCTGCGGTCACGCGACGATGATGGCCCATCGCGTCGGCACGGCCGCACACCGACCCAGGACCGGCTACCGTCCACCGACGGGTCAGCCCACGGTGAACAGCACCTCGCCCGCGGCGGTGTCGCGGCCCTCGAGCGGACTGGTCACCGACCCCTTGGGGGCGTCCATGAGCACCACGGGGACCATCGAGGACAGCCCGCCGGCGCTGACCTCCGACGGGTCCCAGGTGACGACGGGGTCGCCGGCCCGGAGCCGGCTGCCCTCGGTGGCCAGGACCTCGAAGCCCTTGCCCTCCAGGCGGTTGGTGTCGATCCCCAGGTGCACGAGCACCCCGGTCCCACCGTCGCCGAGGACGACGAAGGCGTGGGGATGGACCTTGAGGACCTTCCCGGCGACCGGGGAGCAGACCGTGGTGCGACCACCGGAGGGTCGGATCGCCACCCCCGGGCCGACCATCTCGCCGGCGAAGACCGGGTCCGGGACCTCGGACAGCGGCACGACCGTGCCGGGGCAGGGGGCGAGCACCTCCACGGTACGGCGTGAGCGGTCGGGCCCGCTCACATCAGGTCCTCGATGTCCTCGGCCAGGGTGTCGGCCTCGGGACCGACGACGACCTGGACCACGGTGCCGGAGGCGACGACGCCGTGGGCCCCTGCGGCCTTGAGCGCCGCCTGGTCGACCAGGGAGGCGTCCTCGACCTCGGTGCGCAGCCGGGTGATGCACGCCTCGATCTCGACGACGTTGTCGGCGCCGCCGAGGCCGGCCAGGATCTGCTCTGCCTTGCTGCTCATGTGGGTGTCCTCTCGATGGGTTGGGGGGTGCTGACGTGGGAGGGGGACGGGTGGGTCGACCGGGTGGCGCGGGTCACGAGTGTGTGTCGGTGCGCGTGACCTTGGCCAGCCCCCGGGGCTGGTCGGGGTCCAGGCCGAGCCGGCCGGTGACCCGCTCGACGAGCCGCTGCACGGGGACCGCCGCGGCGAGCGGGGCCAGTGCCTCGGGGAGGTCCGGGCCGCGCAGGTGCGCGGTGCAGGCGCTCGCGAAGGCCGGGTCGCCCCCGATCCCGACGGTCATGGCGCCGCGACCGGCGAGGTCGCCGGCGAGCTCGGTCATGGCTGCGAGCAGCGGGCCGTCCGGGGCCGCCACGAGCACGGCGGTGACGCCGGCGCCGACGACCGAGATCGGTCCGTGGCGCAGGTCCGCGTAGGAGTACCCGCGGCAGGCTCGCAGCGTGGTCTCCTCCAGCTTGAGCGCGGCCTCCAGGGCCGTTCCCATCATCAGTCCCCGGCCGGCCGCGACGACCGTCTCTGCCTCGGCGACGAGCCCGACCGCCACCGCCAGCTGGTCGTCCTCGTCGAGCATCCCGGCCACCTGCTCGGGCACCCTGGCGAGGTCGACGTCCAGGGAGGCCGGCTGTGGTGCCAGCGCCGTGCCCACCGCTGCGAGGGCCACCAGCTGGGTGAGGTAGGTCTTCGTCGCCGGCACGGCACGCTCGGGCCCGGCCTGGGTGACCAGGGCGAGGTCCGCGGCCGTCGCGAGCGGGGAGCCCTCGACGTTGGTGACCGCCAGCGTGGCCGCTCCGCACGAGCGTGCCCAGTCCTGGGTCGCGACGATCTCCTCGGTGGCCCCTGACTGCGAGACCGAGACGACGAGCGCGTCGGACAGGTCCAGCCGGGCCCGGTAGTGGGTGGCGACGCTGGGGGCGGCCAGCGAGGCCTCGATGCCCGCGTGCGTCTCCAGCAGGTAGCGCGCGTAGACAGCGGCGTTGTCGCTGGAGCCGCGGGCCACCAGCAGCACCCGGCGCCGGCCCGCGAACAGGGCCGCCACCTCGGCCCGTCGCGGCAGCAGGGCGGCGAGGGTGCGGCGTACCGCCTCCGGCTGCTCGGCGATCTCACGGGCCATCAGCGAGCCCGCCGCGGTTCTCCTCGACATCGGCGTCATCGACCTTTCTCTCACGGATTCCTCGATGCTGCACCACCGCGACCGACTGCCCCTTGACAATCCGACGACGTGGGAGTGATGCTCGACTGGTACGTACCAGACCGTATCAGTGAAGCACCCATGAGTCGAGGGGTCGAGGATGAGAAGCAGGGCCGACAGCCGGGCTCCGGTCGGGATCACCGACGGCCCCCGCCCCAAGCACGCGCAGCTCGCCGACCTGCTGACGGAGCTGGCCACCGAGGGGCAGGGGCCGGGGACGGCGATCCCGTCCGAGCGGGAGCTGATGACCACCTACGACCTGTCGCGCGCCACCGTGCGCAAGGCCGTCGACACGCTGATCTCCGACGGGCTGCTCGAGCGGGTGCACGGAAAGGGCACCTTCGTGGCCCGGCCGCGGCTGGAGAGCCGGCTGCACCTCGCGTCCTTCAGCCAGGACATGCGCCGCCGCGGCCTGACGCCCTCCACCCGCCTGCTCGGCCTGGAGTGCGAGCGGCCACCGCTGGAGGTGGGCCGGCTGCTCGGGCTGCGCCGGCACGCGCTGGCGTGGCGGCTGTCCCGGGTCCGGCTCGCCGACGGCCAGCCGATCGCGGTCGAGGACGGCTGGTACCCGCGCGCGGTCCTGCCCGACCTCGACAAGCAGGACCTCAGCGGCTCGCTCTACCAGCTGCTCGCCGACACCTACGGCCTGGTGATCGACCGGGCCGAGCAGACGCTGTGGGGGGAGAGCGCGGACGCGAGCCTGGCTCGTCGACTCCAGGCGCCGGTCCACACCCCGCTGCTGGTCTTCCGCCGCGTCTCGGCGACGGGCGACCGCCCACTGGAGCACGTGGTGTCCCGCTACCGCGGGGACCGCTACCAGATCCACATGAGCCTCGGCCGTGACACCGGCCGTCAGGAACCGTCCGACACCACCGAGAGGAACCGAACGTGACCACCACCGACGTCTCCACGGCGACCACGAGGAAAGGCCGAGGCCCCAACCTCGCCGGACTCCAGAAGTTCGGGCGCAGCCTCATGCTGCCGATCGCGGCACTGCCCGTGGCAGCCCTGCTGCTGCGGCTGGGCCAGCCCGACCTGGTCGGAGCGGACGGCCTCGGCTGGGTGACCGTCGCGGCGGTCATCGGCGCCGCCGGCAACGCGGTCTTCGCGAACCTTCCGTTGATCTTCGCGCTCGGCGTCGCCATCGGCATGGCCAAGAAGGCGGACGGCTCCACCGCCCTGGCCGCTGTCGTCGGCTACCTGGTCTTCAAGGGCGTCGGGGACGCCATGTCGCCGGCGGTGCTCGGGACGCCCGCGGAGGGGGACCCCCAGCAGCTGATCAACTACGGCGTGCTCGGCGGCATCCTGATCGGGCTGCTGGCGGCGTTCCTGTGGCAGCGCTACCACCGCGTCAAGCTGCCCGCCTACCTCGCGTTCTTCGGCGGCCGACGGTTCGTGCCGATCGTGACCGCGGTCGCCGCCATCGTCGTCTCGGTGCTGCTCAGCCTGGTCTACCCGGTCTTCGACGCCGGCCTGACCGGCGTCGGGAACTGGGTCGCCGACAACGCCGTCGTGGGCGGGTTCGTCTACGGCACGCTGAACCGGCTGCTGATCCCGCTCGGCCTCCACCACATCCTGAACTCCGGGCCGTGGTTCGTGCTCGGCAGCTACACCGGCGCCGACGGAGCGGTCTACCACGGAGACATCGCGCGCTTCCTGCACGGCGACCCGACGGCCGGGGCCTTCATGACCGGGTTCTTCCCGATCATGATGTTCGCCCTCCCGGCGGCGGCCCTGGCCATCTGGCACGAGGCCCGGCCGGCGCACCGCAAGGCCGTCGGCGGGATCATGCTCTCGGCGGCACTGACGTCGTTCCTCACCGGGGTCACCGAGCCGCTGGAGTTCGCGTTCATGTTCGTGGCATGGCCGCTGTACGTCCTGCACGCCGTGCTGACCGGGACGTCGATGGCGCTGACCAGCGCGCTCGGGATCAAGGACGGCTTCGGCTTCTCCGCGGGCCTGTTCGACTACGTGCTGAACTGGAACATCGCGACGCGGCCCGGCCTGCTGATCCTCGTCGGCATCGGCTATGCGGTCGTCTACTACCTGCTGTTCCGCTTCGTCATCCGGCGCTGGAACCTCAGCACCCCGGGGCGCGAGGACGATCCCGACGCCGTCGTGCCGACGGGTACCGAGCGGGAGCAGGGCACGCCGACCGCCGGCGAGCCGGCGGGACGCACGCGCGGCGGCGCGTCCTCGACCGGGAAGGCAACCTGAGGATGCTGCTGGCAGCAGAGCGCATCGTCACCCCGGCGCGCGTCTTCGCGCCGGGGTGGCTGCGCATCGAGGGCGACCGGATCGCCGACGGCGGCGCCGGTGTCCCGGACGGCAGGGTCGAGGTGGACCTCGGCCCGGTCACGGTCACGCCGGGTTTCGTCGACGCCCACGTGCACGGCGGTGGCGGCGCGTCCTTCACCGACGGCACCGACGACGCGCTCGCCACCGTGGTCCGCGCGCACCGCGCGCACGGCACCACCACGATGGTCGCGAGTCTGGTCACCGACACCGTGGTGTCGCTCGAGGCTCACCTCGGGCGACTGGCCGCGGCCACGGCCGACGGACTGGTGGCCGGCGCCCACCTGGAGGGGCCGTGGCTGTCACCGCGGCACGCCGGAGCGCACGACGCGTCGCTGCTGCGGGACCCCTCCGCCGCCGACGTCGACCGGCTGCTGGCGGCGGGGGAGGGCTGCGTCCGGATGGTCACGCTCGCCCCCGAGCTGGCGGGTGGGCTTGACGCGATCCGTCAGGTGGTGGGGTCGGGCGTGGTCGCCGCGATCGGGCACACCGACGCCACCTACGACCTGGCCCGGGCGGCGCTCGACGCCGGGGCGAGCGTGGGAACCCACCTGTTCAACGCGATGCGGGGCCTGCACCAGCGGGAGCCAGGTCCGGCCACGGCCCTGCTGGAGCATCCCGACGCGTTCGTCGAGCTGGTCTCCGACGGGGTGCACCTGCACCCGGCCGTGCTGCGGCTGGCCATGACGGCGAAGCCGCACCAGGCGCTGCTGGTCACCGACGCGATGGCGGCCGCGGCCGCCGAGGACGGCGACTACCAGCTGGGCCCGATGGCGGTGACGGTCCGCGACGGGGTGGCACGGCTCTCCGGCTCCGGGGCCATCGCCGGCTCGACGCTGACGATGGCCGCGGCGGTGCGCTACGCAGTGACGGTGGCGGGGCTGCCGTTGACCGAGGTGGTCCGCGCCGCCACCACCACGCCGGCCACGATGCTCGGGCTGGCCCGGGTCGGCGCGCTGCGACCCGGGTACGCCGCGGACCTGGTCGTCCTCGACCGGGACCTGCGGGTCACGCGCGTGATGAGCCGGGGGCGGTGGGTCGACGGTGCCGGGGCGGGGTGACCCCCCCGGCCCTCACGTCGTCGGGCACCGTCGTCGGGCACCGTCGTCGGGCACCGTCGTGGGGCGGCCGAGGTCGCGACGGATCGTTTCCGGTCACGATCGGTGGGTACACGGCCGTCATGCCTTCTACCAACAGCATCCATTACACGGTCCCGGGCATGAGCGAGGAGAGCGCCATCCGGGTGATCGAGCTCCTGCAGGGGCGGTTGCACGCCTACAACGACCTGCACCTGACTCTCAAGCACGTCCACTGGAACGTCGTAGGACCCCACTTCATTGCCGTCCACGAGATGATCGACCCGCAGGTGGACGAGGTCCGCGCCATGGCTGACGGCACCGCCGAGCGGATCGCCACCCTCGGCGGCTCGCCGCAGGGCACCCCCGGAGCCCTCGTCTCGGCCCGCACCTGGGACGACTACAGCATCGGCCGGGCGACCACCCAGGAGCACCTCGGCGCCCTGGACCTCGTCTACCGCGGCGTGGTCTCGGACACCCGGAGCGCGGCCGAGGAGATGGACAAGCTCGACCTGGTCACCCAGGACATGCTGATCGGCCAGAGCGAGAAGCTCGAGCTGTTCCACTGGTTCATCCGCGCGCACCTGGAGAACACCGGTGGCCAGCTGGCCACCGCCGAGGCCACCGACGAGGTGCAGGCCGCCGTGGCCGGCGCCGAGACGGAGCCCGCCAACCCTGCCTGAGCCCGCGCCGGTCCCCGCGTCCCCTCCTTCGCGCGGGGACCGTCCCTCCCGACACGTCCGACCCAGCCGCCAGCCGGGTCGGACGTGTCACGTCCGGAGAGGGAGGGCTCGCACCGGGCAGGTCCGGCGGGTCAGCTGAGCGCTCCGCGGGCCGACACCGGCCACGTCGTACCGTCCGGTCGGACCAGCTCGTCGGCCAGGGCCACGGCGTTGCAGACGTGGTTGGGCACCACCCTCACCCGGCTGCCGACGGTCGGCGGTGCGGAGCCGTCCCACGCGAGGACCGCGTGGTGCTCGGAGAGCGAGACCACCCGGACGTCCGGGTGGTCCGGCAGCCGACCCCAGCCGGTCGTCCAGTCGGGCCGGTCGGCGCCCAGTGCCTTGCTGCCGGCGTCGAGCACGACCCCGTCCCCGGTGCCGTGGCTGACGACGGTGGCCACGCAGGTGAGTGCCAGCGCGGCGGGGGTGCAGGATCCCAGCTCCCACTGCTGGGCGTCGTTGAAGACGTAGCTGCCCGGTCTCAGCTCGGTGGTCGGGCCTGCGGGCGGGCACCCGGCGGTCGGGGTGGAGCCGCCGCTGACGACGGCTGCGGTGACCCCGGCCGCGCTCATCGAGCCCACTGCACGACCCAGCGCGTCGGCCTCCTGCGCAGCGGCCTCGTGCCGGCGGTCCGGGTGGTAGCCGTGCCCGGGGAACGTGAAGACGCCACGGACCGCCAGGCCGCTGGACCGCGCGAGCCGGGCAAGCTCCCCGGTCCGCTCAGGAGCCGTGCCTGAGCGGTGCTGCCCGCTGTCGACCTCGACCAGGACGGCGGTCCCCGGCGCCTCCGTCGACAGCGCACGGACCCCGGCTTCGGAGTCCACCCCCACCAGCACCGAGGCGGTCCGCCGCAACGCTCGCAGCCGGGCCCCACGTGCCCGGTCCACCCACAGCGGGTACGCCACGAACAGGTCGGCGAACCCGGCCGCCGCGAACACCTCGGCCTCGCCGAGCGTGGCCACGGTGAGCCCGACGGCTCCTGCGTCGAGCTGCAGCCGGGCGATGTCGGGGCTCTTGTGGGTCTTGGCGTGGGGTCGCAGCCGACAGCCCCGGCGTCGCGCCAGGTCGGCCATCGCCCTGATGTTGTCGGTCAGCACCTGCTCGTCGACCAGCAGGAACGGCGTCGACCGGCCCGCGAGGGGTGCATCGAGGCACTCCCGCCCCGCGGTCGCGCGGTCGCGGTCCCCTCCCCGACCGAACCACGGTCCCACTGGGCCGGACCGTGGCTCAGCTGGAGGAGGGGACGGGGGCCGGCGGGTGCATCGCGAGGGCGCCGCGGACGGTGTCCTCCGACCCGGTGGCGGCGTGGATCAGGGCGACGAGGCGCAGGTCGGTCATCGGGTCTCCAGTCGCGGGCTACGCAGGGGCGGGCCCTGTCACAGTACGGCGGAACCAGCTCAACGTGACGAGGCGGCGGGTCGGGCGAGGAGGCCCCCGGGACGATTGTGAAGAAACGGGCATAAGCCGACGAGTCTCGCCCTATTCTTTGGGCTACGCCGACGCGCCTCCCCGCGCCGAGGTCCTCCTCGTCCACCGCTCCCGGGGGTTTTGCACATGCGCTGGGGTCAACGCACACGTCAACGCCCGACCGCGGTCAGCGGTGTCCGCACCCCGCGGGACGAGGCCACCGGCCTGGTCACCTACGCGGGCTTCCTGCACGAGGTCGCAGACGCGCTGGCCGCCCCCGGCGGCGACGGCGGCCGGTCACGACCGGCCGTGCTCCTGGTCGACCTGGAGGGGATCGACGAGACCTCGTTGACCCACGGTCACGACGCGGGGGACGAGCTGATGCGGGTGGTGGCCGGTCGGGTCGCTCGCGAGCTGGGCTCGTTGGGCACGCTCGCCCGGATGGCGGACCACCAGGTAGGGGTGCTCTTCGAGGACCTCGCCGACCCGGCCGTCGCGCTCGACCTCGCCTACCGGATCGTGACGGCGGTCTCCTCGCCCGCCGTGCTCGACAGCCAGCGTCGCGTGGTCCTGTCGGCCGGCTGCGGGCTGGTGACCCGTGACGTGCTCCCGGAGCGCGCCACCGCCTCCGACCTCGTGCGGGCCGCCGGGCTCGCGGTCCGCGAGGCGGGCCGGGACGGCCGCAACCGCATCGAGGTGGCCACCGCTGAGATGGTGGCCGACGCCGACGAGACCCTGGCCATCGGCAAGGACCTCCGCAAGGCGCTGCAGGAGCAGGGCCTCAACGTCTGCTACCAGCCGCTGGTCGACCTCACCCACCGCTCCGTGCTCGGCTTCGAGGCGCTCGTGCGCTGGAGCCACCCGGTGCGCGGCCAGGTCTCGCCGGCCCGGTTCGTGCCGGTCGCCGAGGAGCTGGGGCTGATCTCCGAGCTCGGGCGGATGGTGCTGTCCACGGCCAGTGCCCAGGTCCAGCGCTGGTCCACGACCTTCTCGCTGCCACTGGACGCGCACGTCAACGTCTCCGGCCAGGACCTGCGCAACGACGGGTTCGTGGCCATGGTCCAGGAGTGCCTGGAGGGCAGCGGGCTGCCGCCGTCACAGCTGGTCCTGGAGGTCACCGAGGCCACCGTGGCGCCGGACCTGGAGGTGGCGCGGAGCCGGTTCGAGGCGCTGCACGACCTCGGCGTGCGGGTGGCCCTCGACGACTTCGGCACCGGCCGCTCCGCGCTGGCCTACCTGCAGACCCTGACCGTCGACATCCTCAAGGTGGACCGGACCTACCTGGAGAGCATCGACGAGCAGCACGCCGACGGCCGACGCGGCGACGACCTGCTGCGCGGTGTGATCGGCCTCGGTCAGGCGCTCGGGATCAAGGTGTACGGCGAGGGCATCGAGGACGACGCGCAGCGCCGGCGACTGGTGTCCAGCGGCTGCGAGATCGGCCAGGGCTACCTGTTCGCGCGTCCGCTCCCGGCCGACGAGGCCGTGGCGATGCTGCTGCAGCACCGGGAGCAGCCGCTGTCGCTGGGAGCCCGGATCCTGGCTGCGGACGCCGCGCAGTCGGCCTAGGCGCGACCGAGAGGTCGCGCCGCGCCACCTGGTGGCGGGTCGGTGGTGGTGCCGACGCGCCGGGCGTGGTCCTATCGGGTCGTGCCCGACCGCGAGCCAGACCGCACCGTGCTGCCGATCGACGTCCGCACCGCGACCGCGGAGGCCCATACCCGTTCGCCCGGGATCGTCGCCGACCAGGAGACCCGGGAGCCGATCCGGCCGGTGCGGCCCCCGGCCGGGGCGCCGAACGTGCTCGTCGTGCTCGTCGACGACATGGGCTTCGGCGCGTCGAGCGCCTATGGCGGGCCGTGCGAGATGCCCACCGCCGAACGGCTCGCCGGTGACGGGCTGCGCTACAGCCGGTTCCACGTCACGTCGCTGTGCTCGCCGACGCGGCAGGCGCTGATGACCGGCCGCAACCACCACTCGGTCGGCATGGGCGTCACCTCGGAGATGTCGACCCTGGAGCCGGGCTACACCGGCTACCGGCCGGCCAGCGCGGCCACCATGGCGCAGATCCTGGGCGGCAACGGCTACAGCACCGCGGCCTTCGGCAAGTGGCACCAGACGCCGCCGGTGGAGGTCAGCTCCTCGGGGCCGTTCACCCGGTGGCCGACCGGCGAGGGGTTCGACTCGTTCTACGGCTTCATGGGCGCCGAGATGAACCACTGGTACCCGCAGCTGTATGCCGGCACCACCCCCGTCGAGCCGGACCGGCTGCCCGAGGACGGCTACCACCTCACCGAGGACCTGGTCGACCACACCGTGGACTGGGTGCGCACCCAGCAGGCGCTCACCCCGGACAAGCCGTTCTTCGCCTACCTCGCGCTCGGCGCCACCCACGCTCCGTTCCACGTCGCGCCGGAGTGGCGGGAGCACTACGCCGGGCGCTTCGACGACGGCTGGGACGCGGCGCGGGAGCGGATCCTGGCCGCCCAGAAGGAGCAGGGACTGGTTCCCGAGCACACCCAGCTCGCACCGTGGGCCGCCGGGGTGCCGCACTGGGACGAGCTCGACGCACCCGCGCGCCGGGTCGCGGCCCGCTTCATGGAGACCTACGCCGGCTTCGCCAGCCACGCCGACCACCACGTCGGCCGGCTGGTCGACGCGCTCGCGGACCTCGACGTCCTCGACGACACGCTGGTCCTCTACCTGCTCGGCGACAACGGCGCGTCGGGGGAGGGGGGACCGGAGGGAACCCTGCTCGAGCACCTGGTCGGCCACGGGCTGGCCGACGACCTGGAGACGATGCACGCCGTCCTGGACCGCTTCGGCGACCCGACGACCTACCCGATCTACCCGGTCGGCTGGGCGCTGGCGATGAACACCCCCTACCAGTGGACCAAGCAGGTCGCCTCCCACTACGGCGGCACCCGTGACGGGCTGGTCGTGCACTGGCCGGCCGGGTTCCGGGCGCGGGGAGAGGTGCGCCACCAGTGGCACCACGTCATCGACGTGCTGCCGACCGTGCTGGAGGCCGCAGGGGTGCCGCACCCGACCACGGTGCGCGGGGTCACCCAGCAGGTCATCGAGGGCACCAGCATGCGCTACTCCTTCGACGACCCCGACGCCGCGGACCGCCGGGTCACGCAGTACTTCGAGATGGTCGGCAACCGCGGGATCTACCACCAGGGCTGGTGCGCGGTGACCAGGCACGGGACGCCGTGGCTGATGGTCGACGGGGGAGACCGACCGTTCGAGGACGACGTCTGGGAGCTCTACGACACCACCACGGACTGGTCGCAGTCGCGGGACCTCGCGGCCGAGCAACCGGCTCGGCTGGCCGAGCTGCGCGACGTCTTCGTCAGCGAGGCGGCCCGGCACCAGGTCTTCCCGCTCGACGACCGGGTCACCGAGCGGGAGAACCCGGCCGTGGCTGGTCGGCTCGACCTGCACCGGGGCCGCACCCGCATCGATCTGGGCCCGGGGATGGGCCGGCTCTCGGAGGAGGCCGCCCCCAACACCAAGAACCGCTCCCACACGGTCACGGTGCGGCTCGACGCCGCCGGTGACGACACCGGGGTGCTGGTCGCGCAGGGCGGTCGGTTCGGCGGCTGGTCCCTGTACTGCGTCGGCGGCCGGCCGGCGTACGCCTACAACCGCTACGGACGTGACCTCACCGTGGTCCGCAGCGAGGTCGCCCTCGCCCCGGGCACCCGGGAGGTGGCGCTGCGCTTCGAGTACGCCGGGGGACCGCCCGGCGACGCCGCGGAGGTCACGCTGCTCGTCGACGACGCCGAGGTCGCCACCGGGAGCGTGCCCGCCACCACGGCCTACTACTTCGCCTTCGACGAGACCCTCAACGTCGGTGTCGACCGGGGGTCGCCGGTCGTGGACGACTATCCCGCCGTGCGCAACGCCTTCACCGGCACGATCCACCGGGTGCGCTTCGACCTGGCCCCGGAGGCCGAGCTCAGTCCCGAGATCCACCGCCGGATGACCACGCTCAGCAACGACTGAGACCCAGCCGTCACCGAGGAGGCCCACCATGAGCTTCACCGAAGCCGTCAGCTCCTGCTTCCGCCAGTACGCCGGTTTCAGCGGCCGCGCCCGCCGCTCGGAGTTCTGGTACTTCGCGCTGTTCCTGCTGCTGCTGAACATCGTGATGACCCTGCTCGACCCGACCGCGAACGACTCCCTGGTCTCGCTGGTGGGTCTGCTGCTGCTGGTGCCCACGATCGCGGTCACGGTGCGCCGGCTCCACGACACCAACCGGACCGGCTGGTGGGTCCTCGTCGGGCTGGTGCCGCTGGCGGGGTTCATCGTGCTGCTGGTCTTCGAGGTGCTGGACAGCACCCCCGGCCCGAACCGCTTCGGTCCCTCTCCGAAGTACCCGACGCTGCCCGGCGGTCCGGGTGACGGCTGGGGAAGCGGCGCCGGCTACCCGAGCTGACCCGACCGGTCCCGTCGGCCGGCTCAGGAAAACCCGTCGGGACCCTGGGGACCGGTGGGGGAGCCGGGCCCGGCCTCCGGGCGATGGTTGACGACGGCAGGTTTGTTCTACAGAATAGAACACATGCGGTCGATCGGTGGCGGGCTGGAGCTCGACGTCCTCCTGGCGGTGGCCGCGCTGGACGGGGCGGCCTACGGGCTGGCGGTGCGCGACCACGTGGAGCAGGCACGGGGTCGGGAGTCGTCGGTCGGTGCGATCTACACGACACTGGCACGGCTCGAGGCCAAGGGCCTGCTCGCGGGACGGGTCACCGAACCGCTGGCGGTGCGGGGCGGGCGCTCGCGGCGTGAGTACCAGCTGACCGGTGCGGCACGGATGGCGCTGGCCGCCGAGCGTGAGCGATCGGCGAGGCGCTGGGGTGCCGAGCCGCAGGGGGGCCTGTCATGAGCACCGCGGGGCGTCGGGGAGAACCGCTGGCCGAGCTGGTCCTGGTCGGACTGGTCGTCGACGACGAGCTGTTGGGCGACCTCGCGGAGGGTCGGGCGCGTCGCGAGGCAACCGGCGGCGCTGCTGCTGCGCGGGGGTGGTACCGCCGCCAGGTGGTGCGGGCCGTGCCGCATCTGCTGTGGCATGGCGCCACCACGCGCTTCAGGTGGGTGGCGCTGGGCGTCGCCGGGGCCTGGGCGGTCAAGCTCGCCGTCGTGCTCTCCCTCGGCCCCACAGGCACTGCCGGCCCGGGGTCGTCCCCTGGTGCCCAGGAGGTCCTGCTGACCACCGTGGGACACGGAGCCGCGATCCTGCTCGGCGGGCTGCTGGCCGGTGCCGTGGCTGCCGTGCTGAGCCGGGGGGCCCGTCTGGTGCCGGTGGTGATCGTGGCGGCCTTCTCCCTGCTGTGGGCCTGGCAGGGGCCGTTCTACGCGGTCTACGGCCCGGGCCGCCCCGATCCGGGCGGGGGCTGGGTCGTCGACCTCTCGGCGTCGTCTCCCGACCTAGTGGTCCCGGTGCTCTGGCAGCTGCCGACGATGGCGATGCTGTTGCCGGCGGTGACCGTGCTCGGTGGCCTCGCCGCCGTGGCAGGCACTCGGCAGCGCGGAGCTCGGGTCGTCCCCGACGGAGGCTGAGCCTCGGCCACCGAGGACGCGTCGGGTCCGCAGCGCGACCTCGGTCGGCTCGCGTGCCTGCGGGGGCCTTCCGCGTCGACGACCGCCCAGACCCCGGCGACGCAGTCCTGGAGCACGAGGTGGTCGAACCCGGGATGGCTCACGTTCAGTCGCAGCCACGCGCCTCGATCGAAGATCTCGCCGGTGTCGACGTAGCGGCAGACGAAGTCGTCGTGCAAAAGCCCCGCCGGCGACCCCCCGTCGATCGGGCTCGGCGATCCCGGGGCAGTGGGCACGCGAGGAGGGACGGCTGCCGTCCGTCTCCGCTGGGCGCTAGTTGACATAATGTGGCTTATCGGCGATACGCATACGCGTGCCGCCTGTGTGTCGGGGCCTGTTCTGTCTGCTCGCGGCCGCTGGCAGCCCGTACCGGTCTAACCGGACACATACCCCACGTCATGCCTTCAAGGTTTTTACAGGGATGAAAGCGCAGGATGCTGGCGTCGACATGAACCGGTCGTCGGACGTCGACGTCAGAGACCCGAGCGAAGGAGAACGGCCATGACCCACTGGCTGGCACGAAGGAACAAGGGAAAGGTGCGCCGAGCCGCGGCGGTCGCCACGATCTCGGCCATGGTCGCCACGGCCGCGGTCGCCGCCGCGCCGCCGGCGTCGGCCGCACTGGGCAGGGTCGGAGCGGTCGCGGGGGCCGGTGCTCTGGCGCCGGGCTTCCCGACCTGGTACGCCGACACCGACGGCACGGCGCTGCAGCCGTGCCTGGACGGGCTGCCGATGTGCCTGGCCTCCGCCGCCGACCTGATGGCCGACTCCGGTGGCGAGGGCTTCTACTTCGCAGCCGACGCCGCCGTCGGCCCGATCACGGTGCACAACGCGGTGGAGGCCGCGTACGCCGGCGACGGGCCCGGCCAGGAGATGGTGTTCGTCCGCACCCAGGTCGCGGCGCACGCCGGTGGTCTCGTCCCCGGCGGCACCTACACCGTCACCGACCCCTACGGCACGCTGAACAGCTGCACCGCCAACGCCTCGGGGCAGCTGCGCAACAACGCCTGCCGCACCGAGACCGTGCCGGCCGCGCAGGACTTCAACGGCGCGCTGAACGGCCGCGTCGGCCCGTTCCTGACGTGGGACACCTACGGCGACCCGAGCCTCGGTGCCCCGCCGCCGGCCGGGTACATCGGTGACAACGCCACCCCGCACCGGGTGACCGGCAGCCCCACCGGCTTCAACAAGGTCCGCGTCGTCGGTCCCGGCATCAACGCCGACGGCAGCCAGCCCTGCGCCGCCGACTGGACCGGCGCCGCCGCCGACTGCGCCGAGACCGACCTGTTCGTCGTGCAGGGGAAGGTGCAGCCGGGCCCGTCGGCCCACCTGAGCGCGCCCTCGCTCGACTTCGGCAACACCGCCACGGCTGCCACGACCAGGCTGCGCTACACCTCCACGGGCACGGAGCCCGTCACGGTCGGCTCGGTCAGTGCCGGCGGGTCCGCGGACTTCTCGCTGGCGGACAGCTGCGCCGGCACCAGCGTCGCACCCGGGACCTCGTGCACCATCGACGTGACGTACACCCCGGTCGCAGGCACCACGGCCACCGGCTCGGTCCGCGTCGCCGACAGCACCTCGGGCTCGCCCCGGACGGTGACGTTGAAGGGCTCCTCGCTCCCCGTGGCCGGTGCGACGCCGCGCGCGGTGGGCTTCGGGACCCAGAAGGCGGGCACCACCTCAGCCACGGAGACCGTCTCGGTCACCAACGACGGCGTCGCCCCGCTGCACGTGTCCACGGTCTCGCTCACCGGCGCAGCGGCAAGCCAGTTCACCGCCGACTCCGCGGCGTGCGTCGCGGCGGTCCCGGTCGGCGGCAGCTGCGACGTCACGCTCGCCTTCGCGCCGTCGAGCAACGGCGCGAAGAGCGCCTCGCTGACGGTCCGCTCCGACGGGGGCGACCTGGCCGTCGCGCTGACCGGCACCGGCACCACGCCGGTGGTCGGACTGTCGACCGCCGCGGTCGCGTTCGGGGACGTGACCACCGGCACCACGGGACCCGCCCGCGCCGTGACGCTGACCAACAGCGGCACCGCGCAGGTGACCATCCACGACGTGTCGATCTCGGGAGCGAACGCCGCCGAGTTCTCGCTCGGTACGACGACCTGCACGGTGGGGGCCAACATCGCTCCTCACAGCACGTGCGTGGTCCAGGTGCGGCACCGACCGGTCGGCCTGGGCGCCAAGACGGCCACCCTGTCGATCGACGCCGACGGTGAGGTGAGGACCGTCGCGCTCACCGGCAACGGGGTGGCACCGGTCGACCGGACCGCGCCGCGGCTGACCGGCCGGACCCCGGCACCGAACGCGACCGGGGTGCGCCGCGGCGGGAACGTGTCGGCGACCTTCTCCGAGCCGGTGACCGGCTGGAGCGCGGCCAACGTGACCCTGCAGCGGCTCTCGGCCGCCGGCCGGGTGGTGCAGACCGTCCCGGGCACGCTGGGCTACAACGGCACCACTCGCGTGGGCACCCTCAACCCGTTCGGCGGTGCGCGGACGCTGCTGGCCGCCTCCACCCGCTACCGGGTGACGGTCAAGCCCGGGGTGCTGGACACGGCCGGCAACCGGCTGACCACCACCAGCTGGGTGTTCCGGACCGGCGCCCGCTAGCCATGGCCGGGGGCGGTCGATGGCCGGCCGCCCCCGTCTCCGCCCCGTCTCCGCCCCCGTCTCCAGCCCCGTCTCCAGCCCCGTCTCCAGCCCCGTCTCCAGCCCCGTCTCCAGGCCCGTCTCCGGTCCCGTCGCCGGCGGTGGTGACCTGATCAGGTGACCTGCAGGGACCTCCCTCCCTGCAGGTCACCGGCACGTCCGAGGCGGACGCCCGGGTCGCGTCCGCCCGACTCCCCGACGGCAGTCGCACCCCTCGGCTCCGACAGCCACGGTCCCGGTGCATGACACGGGCGTCAGCAGGGGATCATCGCTGCATGCCGACGAACTCTGCCGCCCCCTCCGCCGACTCCTCCCCCGGTGCCGACGCGCCGGTGCCGTTCGGCGTCGACTTCGGCGGCAGCGGGATCAAGGGTGCCCCGGTCGACCTCGCCACCGGCGAGTTCGCTGCCGACCGGACCCGGATCGAGACTCCCAAGGGCGGCCGGCCGCAGGACGTCGCGGAGGTCATCGGGGAGCTGGTCCGTGACGGGGCCGCCGACGGCGCGCCGGTGGGCATCACCATCCCTGGCGTGGTCGTGCACGGGGTGGTGAAGTCCGCGGCGAACATCGACTCGGCCTGGATCTACACCGACGCCGCCACGATGTTCCGCGAGCGGCTGCGCCGGGAGGTGGTGGTCGTCAACGACGCCGACGCGGCCGGGCTTGCCGAGGTCCGCTACGGAGCCGCCAAGGACCAGCAGGGCCTGGTGATCGTCACCACGCTCGGCACCGGCATCGGCACCGCGCTGGTGCACGACGGCGTGCTCGTGCCCAACGCCGAGCTCGGGCACCTGGAGCTGAACGGCAAGGACGCGGAGAAGCAGGCCGCCAACAGCGTCCGGGAGAGCAAGGACCTGTCCTGGCAGGACTGGGCCGAGGTGCTCACCGACTACTACCGGATGCTCGAGGCGCTGTTCTCCCCCGAGCTGTTCGTCGTCGGCGGCGGCGTCAGCAAGCACGCCCACCGGTTCCTGCCGCTGCTGGAGCTCAACACCCCGATCGTGCCGGCGACGCTGCGGAACACCGCGGGCATCGTCGGCGCCGCGGTGCTGGCGGCCGAGGCGCAGGGCGTCACGCTCGACCCGCCCGCCGCGGACCGCTCCTGAGACCGCTCCTGAGACCGCGCCTGAGACCGCTCAGGAGCGGCCGCGTCCGGTCACGGACTGGAGCCGGTCGATGTGCGCGGAGGCGTCGGCCTTGGTCAGGTCGGCCGGCAGGGTCTCGCCCGCCTCGCGCGCCAGCGTGTCGAGGTAGCTGCGCTGGGCGCCGGTCATCGGCTCGTCCCCGGTGACCCAGGCGTCCGGGTCCTTCTCGGTGCTGCTGCCGCGGTCCGGCGCGCCGGCGCCGAGCACGTCGGCCGGCGCGGTGTCGGCGTCCCGGGCCGGGCTGGTCTCGTGCGGGGCAGTGTCCTGGTGGGTGGCGTCGGGCTGCTCGGGGCTGATCGAATGTGTGTTCGAGGTGCTCATGGCGGCGACGTACCCGCGTCCCGGGCAGGCAAACCCGGGGAGTTGAACCCGGGCAGGCGACCTCTGCCCGGCCGGGGCGGCTCGCTCAGCCCATCACGACGACGGAGCCGATGTCGTCGACGGGGAGGTCGCCGTCGACGACCGCGGTGACGATGCTCGACTCCAGCGTCAGGCCGCCGCCGTGGTTGGTCAGGAAGGCGGTGTCCGCGGCGTCGCGTCCGGTGCTGATCCGCAGCAGCGACTGGCGGGGGGCCAGCAACGTCGCGTCGACCACCTGCCACTGGTCGCCGACGGCGGCCTCGACGACGGCATGGAAGTCCATCGGGTCGCAGCCGGGGGCATAGACGGCCACCAGCCGGGCCGGGGTGTCCAGGGCCCGCAGCGTCGCGAGCACCAGGTGGGCGTAGTCCCGGCAGACGCCGGCACCGGCCAGCAGGGTGTCGGTGGCGCCGTCCGTGGGACCGCTGCTGCCGGGCACGTAGCTCAGCAGCGAGCCGACCCAGTCCGCGACGTCCAGAACCAGCCGGCTGTCGGGATCGCGGCCGCCGAACTGCTTGGTCGCGAATCCCATCAGCTTGTCGGAGTCCACGTAGCGGCTGGGCCGGGTGTAGACGATCCGGTCCTGCTCGGTCACCGCCAGCGGTTCGGCCGTCCCGGTGGCGGTCGCGGAGTAGGACACGCTCAGGCGGCCGTCGACGGCGTCGAGCAGGTGAACCCGGCTGCCGTGGTCGAGCACCACCTCCTCGGGCTCGACCGGCCGGCCGTCGACCAGCACCGAGAGGTCCTCCTTCACGCTCAGGCCGGCCAGGGCCGGCAGCGACACCAGCAGCTCGACCCGGGTCGGACCGTTGACCGCCGCCTCGAGGGTGGCGGAGACCTGGCGTCGGAGGGTGTCGTTCACCGCGCCATCATGCCGCACCGGCGACGTCCTCGATGACCGCGTAGGACGCCGGTCACGCCAGTGGCACGCCGGTTGGTCAGCCAGGCACTGAGCGGGGCGGCGGCGCTCGCCAGAGGAACACATCGCTGCCGGACCCGCCGCTGTCGGTGTCCGACGCGGCCAGCCGCACGGTCGAGTCGACGAGGATGCTGCCACCGTCCGCCGAGATCTGGCGGACCCGCAGGCCGTCGGGCGGCGTGTTCGTCAACCGGGTGGTGGCGCCGGTGTCGCGGTCCCACACGAAGAGGTCGTCGTAGGCGCTCGTGTCGGAGCCCGCCAGGAGGTCGGTGCGGTCCGACCCGTACGCGACGTGTCGTCCGCCCGCCGACACCGTCGGGTGGTCGAACCGCCACTGGTTCTCGAAGGTGCCCGAGGCGACGCCGAGCCGCTGCCCCGACCGCAGGTCGAACAGCGTCAGCGTGCCCTTCCCGGGCGCGACGTCCGTGGCGTCCGCGAACACGTAGGTGGACAGGACGAGGGCCTGACCGTCGGGCGAGAGGCTGGTGCGGGCGGACAGGAACTCCTCGTCGCCGGTCAGCCGGTCCAGCGTGCCGGCGACCCGGTCCCAGACCACCACGACCTGGACGTCGTTCCCGGCGACACGACGGCGCGACGCGTAGGACACGACGCGGCCGTCCGCGGAGAGTCCGGGCTGGGACTGCATCTCGTCCGGGCCGTCCGCGAACGCGTGCGGAGCCTCGGTCAGCGAGCCGGAGGAACGGTCCCAGACCATGAGCCTCGTGCCGGTCCCCCGTGGCTCGAGCACCTCGGTCACGGAGTACGCCACGGTGTCACCGTCACCGCTGAGGACGGCCCCGTCCAGCACGCTGCGTGGCGGCAGTGGGACGTCCGTGGTGTCCCCGGACGTGAGGTCCAGGAGGGTCAGCTGGCCGGGTGTGCCGGCGGGCACGGTCGCGCTGGTCGGTCGGTACAGCAGCTGGGTGCCGTCCCCGGAGAGGTCCAGCACCCCGTGGATGTCTCGGTCGAGCCGACGGGTCGTCCCGCGGGTCACGTCCTCGACGAACCACGACAGCGGCGAGCTCGACGACGGGTGGGTGGTCATCGCGTACACGACGACGTCGTTGGCGTCGGAGGCGACGACGGCGCCCTGGAAGGCGTTGCGGGCGAACCGCCACGGCGCGGCCTGGCGGCTGACCTGGTGGAACGCCCCGGGGAACCGGTCGACCAGTCTCCTGGTCACGTGGCGACTGCGCACCGCCCGGTAGCGCCGGGAGTGCACCGTGACCGCTGGTGCCCGCGCGCGGAACGTCACGGTGCCCGAGCGGTGCAGGGGTCGCGACACGATCACGTAGGTGCCGTCACGGCGGCTTCGGGAGGCGCCGACCCTCACCCAGGGGCTCGACGGGCCCACCCGCATCTGGAGGGTCACCGGGCGTCGGACGTGGCCGCGCAGCCGGCCCCTGGCCGTGAAGCGCCTCCCGGCGTGCGGCGCGGCGGGGAGGATGCGCAGTGAGATCCTCGGAGGCCGAGGCGACCTCGTCGAGTCGCCCACCGCCACGGCGCGGGCGGGTGGCGGGTCCGGGGCCGTGGCTGCCGTGACCGGTGGCGGGCCGACCGAGGCCAGGGCGAGCGAGGTGGCCACCGCCAGCACGGCCGTCACCCAGCCACCGGCTGGTCCCCGTGCGGTGGTCACGAGAGCGACGATAACCGAGACCCGCCGGTCGTGGACCTCCTCGCGGTGACGTCGCCGACGGGCCTGGCCGACGGCTGGTCTCAGCCGGCCGGCAACGGCCCGAACCGCTCGGCGTAGGCGGCGAGCGCTCGCTTCGGGGCCGTCCGTGCCCAGGCGTCGAGCACCAGCTCGCGCACCTCGTTCTCGTCGGCCCGGGCGAGCCGCACGAGCACCGCGGGGAAGCCGTCGTAGTGCGAGAGGGTGAGGTAGGCCCGCGGGTCGTCGCTGATGAGCGCCTCCTTCTCCCCCAGGTCGGCCACCTTCACCATCAGCACCTCGCCGTACGTCGTGCCGGTGAGCTCGTCCCGCTGGCCGGCCATCTCGCCGCGCAGCCGCGCGAACAGCCTGCGGTTGACGCGCAGGGCCGGCGCGCCGCCGTAGGACGGGGTGCTGGTGGTCTCGGGCAGGCTGAGGGCGAAGCGCTCGACGTCTGCGAAGGAGACCACGTGACCCACCCTAGGACCGCGGGCCGAGGCCGTCGATGCGGCTGATGACGTTCAACGTCCGCACGTCCTCGGCCCTCGACGACGGCCTCGACCACTGGTGGCTCCGGCGCCACCGGGTGCTGCGGACCCTCCGCGAGGCGGGGGCCCAGGTGGTGGCCCTGCAGGAGGTCAGGCCCGGGCAGCTGCGCTACCTCAGCCGGCGCCTGCCCGATCACCGGGTCGCCGCTTCCGGTCGCGACCGCGACGGCCGGGGCGAGGCCTGCCCCGTCCTCGTCGGTCCCGGCTGTGTCCTCGACGGCTGGGAGGTGCGCTGGCTGTCCCCGGAGCCGGACGTCGCCGGCTCCCGGTTCCCCGGGGCCACCCTCCCCCGCATCTGCACGCTCGCCCGGGTCACCGATGTCGCGACCGGTGCCCGGCTGACGGTCGCGAACACCCACCTGGACCACCGTCGCCGGGACCTGCGAGCACGTTCGGCACGGCTGCTGCGGCAGTGGGCCGAGGCCGACGACCGGCCGTGGGTGGTGGTCGGCGACCTGAACTGCGCCGTCGACGCTCCCGAGCTGGCGCCGCTGCTCGACGGTGGCTGGTCCGACGCCCTGGCTTCGTTGCCGCCGCGCGGCTCGGCGGCGGCCACGTTCCACGGCTTCACGGGCACCGCCGATGGGGCCCGCATCGACCACGTGCTGGTGCCGGCGGCCGTCGAGGTCGCGGCGAGCCGGGTGGTGCGGGCGACGTACCGTCCGGCGTCCGACCACTGGCCCGTGGTCGCCGACCTCCGACCGCGGCCTGCCGGCGCTGCCGGGACTCCGGGCTCGTGAAGGTGGTCACACATCGAGCGTGGCGTCGACGTAGGTATCTCATATGTGAGATAGCGTGCCGGCCATGGCTGACCACTACCTCGAACGTATCGGGATGCTCATCCGTGACGCCCGCAAGCACCGCGGCTGGACTCAGGCCCAGCTGGCCGACGTGCTGGCCACCAGCCAGAGCGCGGTGAACCGGATCGAACGCGGCCACCAGAACCTCTCCCTGGAGATGCTGGCCCGTATCGGGGAGGCTCTCGACTCCGAGATCGTCTCCCTGGGGGCCGGTCCCACCCACCTGCGGGTGACCGGTCCGACCACGCTGTCGGGCGCCATCGACGTGAAGTCGTCGAAGAACGCCGGTGTCGCGCTGCTGTGCGCGTCGCTGCTGAACCGCGGCCGCACCACGCTGCGCCGCGTCGCCCGGATCGAGGAGGTCAACCGGCTCCTCGAGGTGCTCAACAGCATGGGCGTCAAGACCACCTGGCTCAACGCCGACAACGACCTCGAGATCGTGCCTCCGGCGGAGCTCGACGTCGACCGCGTCGACGAGGAGGCGGCCCGGCGCACCCGCTCGATCATCATGTTCCTGGGTCCGCTGATGCACGGCCACGACACCTTCGAGCTGCCCTACGCCGGCGGCTGCGACCTCGGCACCCGCACCGTCGAGCCGCACATGGCCGCGCTGCGGCCCTTCGGCCTGGAGGTCAAGGCGACCGAGGGCAGCTACCACGTCACCGTCAACCGGGCGGTCGCGCCCACCCGACCGATCGTGCTCACCGAGCGTGGCGACACCGTCACCGAGAACGCCCTGCTCGCCGCGGCGCGACGCGAGGGTGTGACCGTGATCCGGAACGCCAGCCCCAACTACATGGTCCAGGACCTGTGCTTCTTCCTGGAGAAGCTCGGCGTCCGCATCGAGGGCGTCGGCACCACCACGCTGCGGGTGCACGGCGTGCGCGACATCGACGTGGACGTCGACTACGCACCCTCCGAGGACCCGATCGAGGCGATGTCGCTGCTGGCCGCCGCCATCGTCACCGGCTCGGAGATCACCATCCGCCGGGTGCCGATCGAGTTCCTCGAGATCGAGCTGGCGCTGCTGGAGGAGATGGGCTTCCGCTACCGCCGCAGCGAGGAGTACGTCGCGGCCAACGGCCACACCCGACTGGTGGACCTCGACACCCTGGTCTCGATGCTCCACTCCCCCATCGACAAGATCCACCCGATGCCGTTCCCGGGGCTGAACATCGACAACCTGCCCTTCTTCGCGGTCATCGCCGCGGTGGCCGAGGGGCAGACGCTGCTGCACGACTGGGTCTACGAGAACCGCGCGATCTACCTGACCGAGCTGACCAAGCTCGGTGCCTCCGTCAAGCTGCTCGACCCGCACCGGGTGATGATCGAGGGGCCGACGCACTGGTCCGGCACCGAGATCGTGTGCCCGCCCGCGCTTCGGCCGGCGGTGGTCATCCTGCTGGCGATGCTCGCCTCGAAGGGCACCTCGGTGCTCCGCTCGGTGTACGTCATCAACCGCGGCTACGAGGACCTCGCCACCCGGCTCAACGACCTGGGCGCCAGCATCGAGACGTTCCGGGACATCTGAGGTCGTCGGGCCGACCCCGGCGGTACGGCCCGACGCGGCCGGGGGCCCTGTCGGGGCGGCCCCGGACGGCGTACGGTCGAGGCCATGCCCGAGGAGATGAGCTGCCCCCAGTGCCAGTCCGCGATGTCGCCGCGCCGGCTCGGCGACGTCACCGTCCATCAGTGCGCGTCCTGCCACGGCGTCTTCCTGGAGCGCGCTGAGCTGGCGAACCTGGTCGAGGCCGAGAACGACTACCACCGAGACAGCGGACCCATGACCCAGCCGCTGCCCCGGATCACCGCGGACACGGTCGCGCCGCCCCCACCGAGCAGGCCGGCCAGCAGGTCCTACATCGAGTCGCTGTTCGGCTGACCCCGGCGGCGGAGGACGGGTGCCGAGCCGCTCGACGGAGCCGAGCCGGGCTCGAGACCTGAGTAGGAACGCCGATGCGCCGCCGTCGGGGCGCGGCCATCATCGGGGACATGTCTGGCCATACTGCAGTCGTGACGCGTCCGTGCACCGGTCTGCCGTTCCTCGACGAGGGTCGTGAGGAGGGCACCGTGCTGGCGTTCGCCCACCGCGGCGGCGCCCGACACCCGGACCTGGTGGGGCTGGAGAACACGCTGACGGCGTTCCGTCACGCGGTCGGGCTCGGCTACACCTACCTCGAGACCGACGCCCACGCCACCAGCGACGGCGTGCTGCTGGCCTTCCACGACGACGCGCTGGACCGGGTCACCACCGGGGTCGGCAGCGTCGCCGAGCACGCGTACGCCGACTTGCGGGAGACCCTCATCGGGGGCCGGGAGCCGATCCCGCGGCTGCCGGACCTTCTCGAGGAGCTGCCCGACGCCCGGTTCAACATCGACCTCAAGTCCGAGGCGGCCGTCGACCTGGTCGCCGCCCTCGTCGAGCGGACCCGCTGGCACGACCGGGTGTGCATCGGGGCGTTCTCCGGAAGCCGGCTGCGCCGGTTCCGGCGGCAGGTCTCCCGCCGCACAGCTACCTCCTACGGCCCGGTCGGGGTGGGCCTGGCCCGGCTGGCCCCTCGCCGAATCGCCGAGCGGGTGCTGCACGGCCCCGGCGACGCCCTGCAGGTGCCGGACCGGCACCGCGGGATGGCGGTCACCACGCCAACGCTGGTCGCGCGTGCCCACGCCGCCGGCAAGGCGGTGCACGTGTGGACCGTCGACGACCCGGCGCGGATGCACCACCTGCTGGACCTCGAGGTCGACGGGCTGATGACCGACCGCACCGACGTGCTCCGCGACGTGCTGCGCGAGCGCGGCCAGTGGCGGGGGGCGCACCGATGAGCGGCGCCCCCGGCGGCGCCCCCGGCGGGGTCGCCGACCTCGAGCCGCTGGCACGGCAGCGCGACCAGCGGGCCTGGTACTGGTACGACTGGGCCAACTCGGCGTACTTCACGACGGTGCTGAGCGTGCTGTTCGCGCCCTACATGATCACCGTCGCCGGCCGGGCGGCCGGCTGCCCGGACCCCGACGAGACCTGCACCCGCACCGTCAACCTGCTCGGCCTGAACCTCGCGGCCGGCTCGCTGCCGTTCTACCTGACCAGCTTCGCCACCGTCCTGAGCGCCTTCCTGCTGCCGGTGGTGGGCGCCATGGTGGACCGTTCGGCCCACAAGAAGTGGCACCTGGCCGGGTTCGCCTGGACCGGGTCGCTGTTCACGGCGCTGCTGTTCTTCATGACCGGCGACAACTGGCAGCTGGGGGCGGTCGCCGTCGTCGCCAGCAGCCTGTGCGCCGGCTGCTCGCTGGTCAGCTACTACGCCATGCTCGCCGACGTCGCGACCGAGGCGGAGCGCGACCGGGTCTCCGCCCGCGGCTGGGCCTTCGGCTACCTGGGCGGCGGCCTGCTGCTGGCGGTCAACCTCGCGGTGTTCCTCGGCCATGACGCGCTCGGTCTGTCCCAGGGCCTCGCGGTGCGGCTCTCGCTGCTCTCGGCGGGCCTGTGGTGGGCCGGCTTCACGGTGATCCCGGTCCGGCGGCTGCGCAACCACCCCCCGCGCCACGTCGTCGCCGAGCCCGGGGGGCTGCTGCGCCGCAGCTTCGGCCAGCTGTGGGCGACGCTGCGGGAGATGCGCTCCTACCCAGCCACGCTGACGTTCCTGCTGGCGTTCCTGTTCTACAACGACGGCATCCAGACGGTGATCGCGGTGGCCTCGACCTACGGCTCCAAGCAGCTGGGCTTCGGGCAGTCGGTGCTGATCGGCACGATCCTGCTGATCCAGTTCGTGGCCTTCGGCGGGGCCCTGGCCTTCGGTCGGCTCGCGGCCCGCGTCGGCGCCTACCGGTCGATCCTGGGCGGCACGGTCGGCTGGATGGTCATCGTCGTCGCCGCGGTGTTCCTGCCCGCAGGGAACGTGCCGCTCTTCCTGGCGCTCGGGATCGCCATCGCCGTCGTGCTGGGCGGGACCCAGGCGCTCTCGCGCTCCTTCTACAGCCTGCTGATCCCCCGCGGCCGGGAGGGTGAGTACTTCGCGCTGTACAACGCCTGTGAGCGGGGCACGTCCTGGTTCGGCACGTTCGTGTTCGCCCTGGTGTTCCAGCTCACCGGTTCCTACCGGCCGGCCATCGTGGCGCTGATCGTGTTCTTCGTCCTCGGTGCCGGCTTCCTGCTCCGGCTCGACCCGGCCCGAGGCATCCGGGAGGCAGGCAACGCCGTCCCTGCCACGCTGTGACCGGTGTGTCCCGCGTGAGACCGGTGTCTCGGGTGAGGCGCAGGGGTCTCCCACGACCTGGACCTGTGACCGACATCTCATTTACTTTACCGTCGGCGGGACCGCGCAGGCGTGGACCGGCCCTCTGTTGGGTAAGAGCCTGGGAGGACGACACGGCACCGCGGCCACCCGACATCCGGGGGAATCCTGTGGGACGCTCGGTCGTTGACCATCGTGTACGCCGACGACCTGGCCTTCGCACCGCCGGGTCGTGGACCACACGGGGAACCAAGACAACAGGAGGTGGCTCATGGGAGAGCGCACACTGCGCGGCGCGCGCCTGGGCGGCCAGAGCTTCGAGGACGAGCGTGGCATCGAGTTCGCGGCTCGGCAGAACGTCGGCTATGCCTGCCCCCAGGGGCACGAGTTCGAGATCCCGATGTCGGTGGAGGCGGAGGTGCCGGCGGTCTGGGAGTGCCCCCGCTGCGGCGCCGAGGCGCTGAGCCGGGACGGCCTGATCAAGGAGGTCAAGGTCGAGAAGCCGGTCCGCACGCACTGGGACATGCTGCTCGAGCGGCGCTCCATCTCCGAGCTGGAGGAGATCCTGACCGAGCGGCTCGAGCTGCTGCGAGGCGGCGAGATCGGCCCGGCCCACCTGCACCGGCCCTCGAAGAAGAAGGTCCGCAGCGCCTGACCCGGCGACGCCGCAACGGTTCTCAGGAGCCGGTCGGACCGCCGGTCTCGGGACCACCGACGCCGTCGGGGTCCTCGACCACTTCGCCCCGGACCACCCCCGGTCCGGGGCGTCGTCGCGTCCGGGCGTCCTCGGGTGCCCAGCCCGGGTGGGCCTCGGGACGCTGCGGGTGGCCGCCGAAGCCGCTGAACCCGCCCGCCGCGACCCCGGCCGGCCCTACCAGCAGCCTGGCGGTCACGAACCGGGTCAGTCCTCGACGGGCCAGTGGGCGGGTAAACGGGACCACGAAGAACAGCCCCACGGCGTCGGTGACGAAGCCGGGGGTGAGCAGCAGCGTCCCGCCCACGAGCACCAGCGCCCCGTCGGCCAGCTCGCGTCCGGGCACCCTGCCCGCCCGCAGTGCGTCGCGCAGTGAGTGCAGCGCGCGGGTGCCCTCGCGCTTCATCAGCCAGGCGCCGAGGAAGCCGTCGCCGACCAGCAGCAGCACCGTCCACCAGGCCCCGATGACCTGGCCGACCTGGATGAGGACGTAGATCTCGACGACCGGCACCACCACGAACAGCAGGGCCAGCACCCACCAGGGCACCCTCCGTCGCGACGACGCGCGCTGCTGTGCCGACATCCTGCCTCCCGTCGCTGGTCCGGCTCAGGCGCGCCGGGAATCCGTCCGATGCCTCGAGAGTACGTCGCGCAGCTGCCGCGACCGCTCCGCCAGCCCCCACGCCGTGATCCGCCGCAGCGACTCCCAGGCCACCTCGGAGCTCATCTTGGACTCCCCCACCCGTCGCTCGACGAACTCGATGGGGACCTCGACGACGGTGAGGCCGGCGCGGAGCGTCCGGTAGGCCAGGTCCGCCTGGAAGATGTAGCCGGCGGACTCCACGGTCCGCAGGTCGATGCGCTCCAGCGTGCTCCGGCGGAACAACCGGTAGCCGGCCGTCACGTCGCGGATCCGGATGCCGAGCAGGGAGCGTGCGTACAGGTTGCCGCCGATCGAGAGCAGCCTCCGGTGCCGAGGCCAGTTCACCACCGAGCCGCCGGGCACCCACCGGGACCCGATCACCAGGTCGGCCCGGTCGAGCGCGGCCAGCAGGTCGCGCAGCTGCTCGGGCTGGTGGGAGCCGTCGGCGTCCATCTCGCCCACGACGTCGTAGCCACGCTCGAGCGCGACCCGGAACCCGTGCAGGTACGCCGCACCCAGCCCGGCCTTCCCCGCGCGGTGCAGCACGCTCACCGCCGGGTCTCGACGCGCCAGGCGGTCCGCGACCGCGCCGGTGCCGTCCGGGGAGGCGTCGTCGACGACCAGGACGTCGGCCTCGGGGACGGCCGTCCGCAACCGACCGACGATCCAGGGGAGGTTCTCACACTCGTTGTAGGTGGGCACCACCATGACCACCCGACGATCGGTCCCACAGCCGTCGCCGGGCCCGTGGGGTCGGCCCGGGTCGCCGGGGGGCCCACCCGCCCGGCCGCAGCTCATCGCGTCCCCCTGGGCGAGAGCGCGGCGGTCGTCGCCGCGGACCCCGTGCGGTCGGTGCGGTCGGTGGTGTCGGCCCCACGACGGCGCCGCCGAGCGACCTGGCCGACCCCGCCGAGCAGGCCGCCGAGCAGGGCGAGCGCCGCGACGGCCGAGGCGACGCGTTCCGGCCAGGCGCCCAGCACGGTGGCGGGCGTGTCGCGGCCGACCAGGACGACCTCCTGCTCGAGGACGACGGTCCGGCGCTGCGGTGCACGCTGGACGACGGAGCCGTCCGGGGCCACGATCCCCGAGATCCCGTTGGTCGAGGCCACCACCACCGAGCGCCCGGTCTCGATCGCCCGCAGCCGTGACATCGCGAACTGCTGGGCGACCTGGCCGGTGCCGATGTAGGTGGCGTTGTTCGTGGGCACAACGATGACGTCCGCGCCGCCGCGCACCAGGTCGCGGAGCAGACCGTCGTAGGCCACCTCGAAGCACATCAGCACCCCCACCCTGGCGGGGCCGACCCTGAGCAGCCCGGGGCTGACGCCGGGGATCATGTCGCTGGCGATCTGGTCCAGCGCTGGGACCAGGGGCGCGAGCATCGCCCGCAGCGGGATGTACTCCCCGAACGGCACCGGGTGGGTCTTGTCGTAGAACGCGCCGGGGGTGCCTGACGGCGACCAGACGATCGCGCGGTTGCGCCATCGGTTCTCCACGCGGTCGCCGACGACCGCGCCCATCAGCAGCGGCGCCCCGACCGCCGCGGCGGTGCCGCTGACCGCCGCTCGGGCGGCAGCGTCGGCGTAGGGGTCGATGTCGGAGGAGTTCTCCGGCCAGAGCACCAGGTCGGGGCGTGCCGCCGCGCCGGACTCGATCCGGCGGGCCAGGTCGAGGGTGGCGGCGACGTGGTTGTCGAGCACGGCACGACGCTCGGCGAAGGCCTCCAGCCCCTCCCCCGGGACGTTGCCCTGCACGCTGGCGACCCGGACCGTCGGTTCCTCACCGGTCACCGGCTGCCAGGGCAGGAGCGACCCCGCACTCGCCAGCGCGCCCACCGCCACCGCTCCCGCCACCGCTGCGACCGGTGCCTGCCGCACGCGCAGCACCGCCCATGCCAGGGTCGTCCCGGTCAGAGCCACCAGCAGGCTGACCCCGGCCGAGCCGACGTAGGCGAGCATCGGTGCGACGGGGGTGTCGGCCGTCGCGAACGCCAGGCGGCCCCACGGGAAGCCGCCGAAGGGGACGCTCGAGCGAAGCGCCTCCAGCAGCACCCAGGCGCAGGCGACCAGCAGCGGCCAGCCGGGGACGCCGGAGGCACCGGATCGGGTCGTGGGCCGCGGGCGCCGGGTCAGCACCCCGACCGCGAGCCCGGCGAGACCGTAGAAGAGCCCTTCGAACGCCGCCAGCGGCAGCCACGCGAACACCCCGATCACCTGGAGCCAGGGCAGCAGCACCGCCATGAACGCGGTCCCGAAGACCGTGCCGAGCCAGAACGAGGTCCGGGGGCCCCGGCCGACGCAGAGCAGCGTCAGCACCGCGATGCCGACCGGTGCCAGGACCACCCAGCGGTACGGCTCGAACGCCAGGGCGACGGCTGCTCCGGCGAGCGCCGCTGCGCCGCTGCGCGCGAGCAGCATCGGGTCCTCCTGACGGGTCGGGGGTGCCGGGACGACCGCCGGCCCGGCGACGCCAAACCTACCGACCGAGCCGCGAGCGACGACACATGACGCGACAAGAGCCCGTCACCCTTCGGACCGACCTCGCCGTCCGCCGGCTGCGGAGGTCGAGGCCGTTGTCTACTGGGCGCCGGGCTCTTGGTCGTGTCCACCCCGCCGAGGCAGCGGCGACCTCCAGGAACCGCGTCGCTCCTGGATCGTGGTACCCGACCCGGTCACGCGGCCACCTGGACGTCGACACACGACGGCGACCTGCTCGGTGGAACCAGCAGAGACTGTCGGTGCGCAGTGGTAGGTGTCAACCCGGTCCTGACCTCGCCGTTCCGGATGAACCCGCAGGTCAGCGCCGGTGTCTGGGACCGCCGCCGCGAGGGCTGTTTTTCCGGCGCGGCGGCGTGTCGGGCCTCGACACGCCGAGACCGGTGACAGCGGTCCGGACTCGACTCGCCTCGAGGGCTCAGCCGGCTGCGGGCACGACCACGACCCCGCGGGCGGTGGTGGCCAGGATCGGCTCGGCGAGCAGCTGCGAGGCGGACGGCGAGAGGTCCGGGCGGCTGCGGCCGATCACGGTGGCGCGCAGCTCGAGCGTGCGGGACCGACGGCCGACCGCCACCACCTCGGCGGTGACCTCGAGCAGGTCCCCGGCACGGACAGGCGCCAGGAACTGCACGTCGTTGTAGGAGGCGAACAGGCCCTCGTCGCCGTCGGTGCGGATGCAGACCTCGGTGGCCACGTCGCCGAACAGGCCGAGGCTGTAGGCGCCGTCCACCAGGTGACCGGCGTAGTGGGCGCGGGAGTACGAGACGTAGCACCGGTGCGTGACCCGCAGCCCCACCCGGGGATCCTCGGTCATGCCGCACCCCCCGCTGCCGGCCTGGCCGACGCCGTGCCCACCAGCCGGTGGGTCAGGAAGGAGGCGACCTCCCCCGGCGTCGTCCCGCGGGCGAAGACCCGGTCGACGCCGAGGTCCGCGGCCATCGCCTCGTCGAAGCGCGGCCCGCCGACCACCAGCAGCGGTCGCCGGTCGCTCGGGTAGGCCTCGCGGAACGCCGCTGCCATCTCTCGCGTGTTGGTCAGGTGGGCGTCGCGCTGGGTGACCACCTGAGAGACCAGCACCGCGTCGGCTCGCTCGGCACGGGCGCGCTCGACCAGCTGCGGCACCGAGACCTGCGCACCGAGGTTGACGACCTTGAGCTCGCGGTAGTACTCCAGCCCCTTCTCACCGGCGAACCCCTTGACGTTGAGGATGGCGTCGATGCCCACGGTGTGGGCATCGGTGCCGATGCAGCCGCCCACCACGGTCAGCCGTCGCCGCAGTCCGGCACGGATGGCGAGGTTGACCTCCTTCGGGGACAGCAGCGGGTAGTCGCGCTCCACCACCCGGACCTCGTCGGTGTCGACCAGGTGGCGGACGGGGCCGTAGACGACGAAGAACGTGAAGCCGGGGCCCATCGGGCGCGCGTGCACCACCAGGGCCGGGTCGATGCCCATCTTGTTGGCCAGCTGGGCGGCGGCACCCTCCGCGGCCTTGCGCTGCTCGCCGAGTGCGGAGACCGGCAGCGTGAAGGACACCTGGACCATGCCGTCGCCGGTGGTGTCGCCGTACGGACGCAGGATGCTCACCCCCGTCCCTCCAGGATCTCCACGGCCGGGTTGAGGTAGCCCTCGGCCTTGACCGCGACGCCGTCGAGCCCCCGGCCCCCGTCGGCGGGGCGTCGCATCAGGCCGAAGGTGCCGTCGGCGATGGCGTCCAGCAGTCCCGTCCCGGACCCGAGCGCCGCGATCCGGTCCAGCAGCTCGATGCTCTCGGCCAGCACCCGGCGGGCCCGTTGGACGATGAAGCCGTCCGGAGCCGGCACGAAGTCCTCGTGCAGGTTCCCGGCCGCGTTCATCACGTAGCGCACCGACTGCAGCGCCAGGTCGCGGTCGGAGAGCCACGGCGTGACGACCGCCTCGGTCATCATCCCCACCAGCAGGATTCCCTGGCCGGTCAGCACGCCGGCCAGGTTGAAGAAGGCATCGAGCAGGTAGCCGCGGAACACGTCCCCGGTCATGTGCCGGGTCGGTGGCATCCACTTCAGCGGCGCGTCCGGGAACAGCTCGCGCGCCAGCAGGGCGTGGGCCAGCTCCATCCGGAAGCTGTCGGGCAGGTCCGGGTCGATCTCGAAGGCGTGCCCCAGCCCCAGCTGCCAGTCCTCGAGCCCGGCCTCCCGGGCGAAGAACTCGTTCAGCAGCTGGCTCACGGTCACGGTATGGGCCGCCTCGACGGCATCCGCGGTGGTGAGGTAGTTGTCCTCGCCGGTGTTGATCACGATCCCGGCCCGCGCGTGGACCTGACGGCTGAACCGCTGGTCGACGAAGGTCCGCACCGGGTTGATGTCGCGGAACAGGATGCCGTACATCGAGTCGTTGAGCATCATGTCCAACCGCTCCAGACCGGCCAGCGCCGCGATCTCGGGCATGCAGAGGCCGGAGGCGTAGTTGGTCAGCCGCACGTAGCGGCCCAGCTCGCGGCTGGACTCGTCGAGGGCGGCCCGCATCAGCCGGAAGTTCTCCTGCGTGGCGTAGGTGCCCGCGAACCCCTCCCGGGTGGCGCCCTCGGGGACGTAGTCCAGCAGGGACTGACCGGTCGAGCGGATCACGGCGATGACGTCGGCGCCCTCCCGTGCGGCCTGCTGCGCCTGCGGGATGTCCTCGTAGATGTCGCCGGTCGCCACGATCAGGTAGATCCACGGCTGGTGGTCCGGGTCACCGTGGCGGGCGACCAGCCGCTCGCGCTCGCGACGGCGGGCGTCGACGCGGCGGAGCCCGGACCCCACCTGACGGCGGGCCGCCGACCGGGCCTGCACCAGGGCACGCCCCTCGGGGAGCCGGAACCGCACCGACCCGGAGGCCGCCTTCTGCGCCAGCTCGGTGAGGTCGTGGGCCTCGCCGCGGACCAGGGCATCCCACACCGGCAGCGCGACGCCGTGCTCGAGGCCGACGTCCGCCCGAGCGACGTCCAGCAGCCGGTTCACCCAGGGGATCCCGTCGGGGTCGGCCCCGGCGAGCCCACCGAGCCGGAGCGTCGCCCGCTCCACCGACACGGTGGTGTGGCGTCGTGCGAGGTCGACCACCGGGGCCCCCACTGCCGCCGCGAGCGAGCGGGCGCGGCTCACCGTCGCCGGATCCAGGTCCAGCAGGGGCCGCCGCCCGCCCGGGCCGGTCGAGCCGTCCCGGGTGGTCGAGGCCGTCACGACCCGGTCATCGATCACGTCTCACTCCATCGCTCCAGCTTCCTCGAAGGCGACCTCGCCGCGGACCAGCGTCATCACGCAGGTCGGCAGGTCGAGGTCGGGGTGCAGGTCGGGCAGGTGCGGGACCCCGGCGCGCGGGTCGGTCGACCACGCCGCGACGCGGGCGTCGGGGGTCTGCACGAGCAGGTCCCCGGGGACGTCCCAGACGGCGAGGCTGGCGGGCGCTCCCAGGGCGACCACCCCGCCCTCGTCGCGGCGGGCCGCCCGCCAGCCGCCGCGGGTGTAGGCGTTGAACGCGGCACGCACCGTGATCCGCTCGCTCTCGGTGTGGTGCCACACCGCGGCGCGGACACCGGCCCAGGGGTCGAACGGCGTCACGGGGGTGTCGGAACCGAACGCCAGCGGCACCCCGGCGCGGTTCATCGAGGCGAACGCGTTCATCGGGCGGGCCCGGTCGGCGCCGAGGCGCTGCGCGTACAGGCTGTCCTGGCCGCCCCAGAAGGCGTCGAACATCGGCTGCATGCTGGCGGTGACCCCGAACCCGCCGAGTGCCGTCATCTCCTCGGTCGTGGCCATCTCGACGTGCTCGAGCCGGTGCCGCGACTGCAGAAGGGCCGGCACGCCGACCACCTCGGCGGCGGCGGCGAACCCGGCGACGACCTCGCTGACGGCCCGGTCGCCGATCACGTGGAAGCCGGCCTGGATCCCGACGCGGGTGCAGGCCACGACGTGGTCGGCGACCGCGTCCGCCTCCAGGTAGAGGTGGCCGGACTCCTGCGCGTCGGCGTACGGGTGGTGCAGCGCCGACGTTCGCGAGCCGATGGAGCCGTCGAGGCACAGGTCCCCGGCGGCGCCGGCGCAGCCGAGGGCGACCGCCTGGTCCACGTCGAGGGACCCCCAGTACGTCACCGTCTCGGGGAGTGCGGCGCGCTCGGCGAGCGCTGTCGCCAGCAGCAGGTCGCCGGGCGGGCAGATGTGCGGTGCTCCCAGCTCGTGCACCATGCCGATCCCCTGACGAGCCGCCTGCTGCAGCGCCCGGAGCACGGCGTCCTCGCGTGCCGAGGCGGTCTGCAGCCGGAACAGCCCTTCACGGGCGGCGTGCTGGGCCTCGCGGGCGACCAGGCCGGTGACCTCGTAGCCGTCGGAGTGCACGACGTCGGGGCAGGCGTCGAGGAACGCCGAGGACACCACGGCCGAGTGCTCGTCGACCCGTCCCAGCAGGACGGGCCGACCACCGCCGGCGCGGTCCAGCTCCTCGCGTGTCGGCGGCCGGGCCTCGGGCCACCGGGTCTCGTCCCAGCCGAAGCCCAGCAGCACCGCCGACGCACCGGTCCGGGACGCGGCGGCCACCAGGTCCAGCGCCTCGTGCAGGCTTCCCACCCCTGCGAGGTCGATGCCGGCAGCCGCCAGCCCCGTCTGCGCCAGGTGGGCGTGGGAGTCGACGAAGGCCGGCGTCACCAGCCGTCCGGCGAGGTCGACGACCCGGTCCGCGCCGTCGAGGAAGTGGACGGCGGCGTCGTCGTCCCCCGTCCAGACGACGGCACCGTCGTCGAGGCAGAGAGCCGAGGCGTGCGGGTCGGCGGGCGAGTGGACGTAGCCACCGCGAAGCAGGATCCGGGTCACGGTGCCATGGTCGCAGCACCCTCGCGACCGCTCCCGAGCCGCTGCTCGAACAGCGACCGCACACCGGCGTGGTCCCGGACCAGGCCGAGCGCCTGCTCGGCATGGCCGGGGACGTAGCCGTTGCCGATCAGCATGGTCACGTCGGCGGCGAGCCCCTCGGCGCCGAGCGCGGCGGCCGTGAACGAGGTCGCCATGGAGAAGAACACGACCGTGCCGCCGGACGCGGTGGCCAGGACGGCGCCCCCCTCGCAGCCCGGCACGTCCACGCACACGACGGTCACGTCGGCCGGTCCGCCGGCGGCCTGGACCGCCTCGGCCAGGCCGACCGGGTCGCGGGCGTCGGCGACGGTCACCAGGTCGGCGACGTGGGCGGCCTCGAGCCGGTCCGCCTCGTCCCGGTCGGGCACCACCGCGATGGTGCGCCCCGCTCCGGCCCGCCGTGCCGCCGCCAGCGAAAGCGAACCGGACTTGCCGCCACCGCCGACCACCGCCACCACCGGACCGCTCCGGCGGGTCGAGCCTGTCGAGCCTCGCTCGACGCCCGCGGAACGGTCGAGGACGTACTGGTCGACGACGCGGGCGGTGAGGGCCGGGGCGCCGCAGACGTCGAGCACCGCCAGCGCCAGGTCGGTGGGCAGGTCCGTCGGCAGGACCGCGGCGATCGACCGAGCGAACAGCACCGCATAGCCCTGGCACGGGACCTGCTCCGACCGGCCGTCCCAGCCGGCGAGGCCGTCCTCGATGACCAGCGGCGTGAGGGTGAGGGACACCAGGGTGGCGACGCGGTCCCCGACCACCAGCCCCGACGGCGACTGCTCGCCCACCGCCTCGACGGTCCCGACCAGCATGCCGCCGGACCCGGTCCGCGGGTTCTGCATCTTGCCGTGGGTCGCGACGATGTCGAGGACGGCGGCGCGGACCGCGTCGCCGTCGGGCTGGCCACCGGGTGCCCCGTCAGCGGTGTGGGTGGCCGCCAGGTCACGGAAGGACGCGGCGTCGAGGTTGAGGCGCTCGACGCGGACCCGGGTCTCGTCCGGCCACAGCTCGCGGCGGGTGTCCAGGCGGGCGGCCGCCTGCGGAAGCACCCCCGCCGGCGACAGCACCCGGTGCAGGCCCACCGGGCTGCCGGGACGAGGCCGCTCCATTCGGGTGGTTCTCCTTCCAACCTTCGTGCAAACCGTAGATTCTACGGTCATACGTTAGACAGGCGAGATATCCTCTGTCTACTGTGGCATCAATGGGGGTGGCCGCCGTCTCGACGGGCCGTGGTCTCGACGGGCCGTGGTCGCGGACGCCCGAGAAGCGCAGCGAAGGAGTCGACGATGAGCATCGAGCAGGCCACCCGTGAGGCGACCGGGCCGACGGCCGGGCCGACGAACGGGCAGCCCTACCGGTACCGGCGCACCGAGCTCGTCGAGCCCGACTGGACCCGCCTCCCCGGGTGGTCGCAGGTCAGCGAGCGGGACTGGTCCTCGGTGCAGTGGCAGCGCGCCCACTGCGTCAAGAACGTCCGCCAGCTGCGCGCGCTGTGGGGCGACCTGGTCGACGAGGCGTTCTACGCCGACCTCGAGCGGGACCAGGCGCAGCGGGCGACCATGTCCATGCTCGTGCCGCCCCAGATGCTCAACACGATGGCGCCTCGCGAGGCCCCCCGGGGGCGCGGGTCGCTCACCGAGGCGGTCTACGCCGACCCGGTCCGCCGCTACATGCTGCCGGTGTTCTCCGACCGGCGCACCGACTGGCCGTCCCATCCGTACGCCACCCGGGACTCGCTCCACGAGCACGACATGTGGGTCGCCGAGGGGCTGACCCACCGCTACCCGACCAAGGTGCTCGCCGAGCTGCTGCCGACGTGCCCGCAGTACTGCGGGCACTGCACCCGGATGGACCTCGTCGGCAACTCCACCCCGGTCGTGCAGAAGCTCGCCTTCCACGCCCGACCCGTCGACCGGCACGAGGAGATCCTCGCCTACCTGCGCGCGACGCCGTCGGTGCGCGACGTGGTCGTCTCCGGCGGAGACGTGGCGAACATGCCCTGGCCGCGGCTCGAGCTGTTCCTGGCCCGGCTGCTGGAGGTCGACTCCGTCCGGGACGTCCGGCTGGCCACCAAGGCACTCGCCGGGCTGCCGCAGCACTGGCTCCAGGACGAGGTCCGGGCCGGGGTGGAGCGGGTCGCGCGGACCGCACGGGAGCGTGGGGTCGCGCTGGCGATCCACACCCACGTCAACCATGCGGCGTCGGTGACGCCGCTGGTGGCCCGCGCCTCCCGGGCGATGCTCGAGGCCGGCGTTCGCGACGTGCGCAACCAGGGGGTGCTGCTGGCCGGGGTGAACGCCGACCCGCACACGCTGCTGGACCTGTGCTTCGCCCTGCTCGACGGCGCCTCGGTGACGCCGTACTACTTCTACATGTGCGACATGATCCCGTTCAGCGAGCACTGGCGGGTCTCGGTGGCGGACGCGCAGCGGCTGCAGCACCACCTGATGGGCTACCTGCCCGGCTTCGCCACCCCGCGGATCGTGTGCGACGTGCCCTTCGTCGGCAAGCGCTGGGTGCACCAGGTCGCCCAGTACGACCGCGAGCTCGGCGTCTCGGGGTGGACGAAGAACTACCGCACCTCGATCGAGGCCACCGACCCCGACGCGCTGACCCGGACCTACCCCTACTACGACCCGATCCACACGCTGCCGGTGGCGGGGCAGGACTGGTGGCGCGAGCACGCCGACGCGAGCAGCGCGCAGGCGCACGACGCGGCCGTGCGCTCAGCCGCCACCTCCCGGGCGACCGCGGCGTCCCAGCAGCTGCTGCCGCTGGGGTGAGCCGGCGCCGTGCCGGCGGGTGGGCCCAGCCCGGTCAGCGCAGCCCCGTCAGCGTCTCCACCAGCCGCGCCACCGGACTCTCCAGGTTCCACTGCTGCGACAGCGCCACCAGGGCCTCGGGGTCCACCGGCGTGAGCGGCAGCGTCAGGTCGGGCCCGCCGAGGTCGAGGTCGCGCGCGACCGCGGTCACGGCCGGCGCCACCTCCAGGTAGTCGGCCGCCTCCCGGATACGGCGCCGTGGGCCGGGGGCCAGGTCGGAGCCGGGGTCCTCGGCCGCTGCCCGCAGCCCGGCCATGTCCCCGAACCGCCGCAGCAGCGTGGTCGCGGTCTTCTCCCCCACCCCGGCCACGCCCGGCAGCCCGTCGGAGGGGTCGCCGCGCAGCGCCGCGAAGTCGGCGTACTGGTGGCCGTCGATGCCGTACTTGTCGCGCACCACCTGGTTCGTGACCCGCTCGTGGCGGCCGACACCACGGGCGATGTAGAGCACCCGCACCGCGGCCTCGTCGTCCACGAGCTGGAACAGGTCCCGGTCGCCGGTGACCACGTCGACCGGCATCCCCGCCTCGAGCGAGAGCGTCCCGATGACGTCGTCGGCCTCGTAGCCGTCCGCACCGACCACCGGGATGCCGAACGCCGCCAGCACCTCCCGGATCACCGGCACCTGCGCCTGGAGCGGGTCCGGCACCTGCTCCACGTCCGGGCCGGTCGCGACGACGTGCTCGACCCGGTGGGACTTGTAGGAGCCGATCAGGTCCACCCGCCACTGCGGCCGCCAGTCGTTGTCCCAGCAGCAGGCCAGGTGCGTGGGGCGGTACTCCCCCACCAGCCGTGACACGAAGTCCAGCAGCCCGCGCACCGCGTTGACCGGCGTCCCGTCGGGGGCACGGATGCTGTCCGGGACGCCGTAGAACGCGCGGAAGTACATCGAGGCGGTGTCGAGCAGCATGAGACGCGAGGCCACGGGCCGAGTCTGGCACGCACCCGCCGCCCCACCCCGCCGACCCGGCGCGTCTGGCGGCCCCCACCCGGCTGACCCGGCGCGTCTGGCGGCCCCCACCCGGCCGACCCGGCGCGTCTGGCGGCCACGCCTGTCGTGCCGCTCCCGCCGACCCCTGGCGACCGACCCGGCGGGAGGGCAGACTGGCCTCCCCGCCGGAGACCCCCGGCCGCCCAGGCCCCGACCGATCCCGGCTCGACGTCAGGAAGACACGTGAGCATTGTCGGAGCCGGCCCCCAGGTGAGCCGTCGGGCGGAGCGCCCGCCACTGCTGTGGGCGGGAGGCACCGTCTTCGACGTCGTCCTCGGCGGGGAGGCCACCGGGGGTGGCGTCGCGTTGCTGGACCAGGAGGGCGTCCACGGTGACGTGACCCCGTTGCACCTGCACCGCCACGAGGCGGAGATCTTCTACGTTCTCGACGGCGAGGTCACCGCGTGGGTCGGCGAGGACCGGCACCGGCTCGGCGTCGGCGATGCCGTCCACCTCCCGGCGGGGCAGCCGCACGCCCTCGGCGTTCACAGCCAGCGCGCGCGCATCCTGACCGTGACCGCGCCGGCCGGGTTCGCCGCCTTCGTGCGGGCCGCGGGCATGCCGGTCGACGGGGACCGGCCGGCGACCTGGTCCTTCGACGTGGAGCGCATCATGGCCGCCGCACCCGCCCACGACATCGAGATCCTCGGCCCCCCGCCGACCCTGGCGTGAGCCTGCCGGCCGGGTCGCCCCGCCCCGGGGCCCGTGCCGGTTAGGGTGACGCCCGTGGAAGACCTCGACCAGCACATCCTGACGCTGCTCGCCACCGACGGCCGGATGTCCTTCACCGACCTGGGCAAGGCGACGGGGCTGTCCACCTCGGCGGTGCACCAGCGCGTCAAGCGGCTCGAGCAGCGCGGCATGATCAAGGGGTACGGCGCGGCGGTCGACTACGACCAGGTCGGGCGCCCGCTGACCGCGTTCATCTCGATCCGCCCCATCGATCCCTCCGAGCCCGACGACTCCCCCGAACGGCTGCGCGGCATCCACGAGATCGAGAGCTGCTGGTCGGTGGCGGGGGACGAGTCCTACATCTTGAAGGTGCGGGTGGCCGCTCCCACCGACCTCGAGGAGCTGCTGGCGCGGGTCCGCTCGGTGGCCAACGTGTCCACGCGGACGACGATCGTGCTCTCGACGCCCTACGAGAACCGTCCCGTCAGCTGAGACGACGCCGACCGACGGCCCCCGCCGCCATTCCCAGCCTGGGGCGTCAGTCCGCGACGGAGGAGTAGGCCACCACCCCGCGGCGCAGCGCACCCGCCGTCTCCCGCGCCGTACGCCGCAGGGCGCCGTCGCCGGCCGCGTCGGCCACCTGGTCGGTCAGGTCCAGCAGCTGCTTGACCCAGCGCACGAAGTCGCCGGCGGCGAGGTCGGTCTCGGTGAGCACCTCGTCGAGGGCTGCCCCCTCGGCCCACCGGTAGGCCGCCCACGCGAAGCCCAGGTCCGGCTCGCGCAGGAAGTCGAGGTGGTGGTCGCGCTCGAGCGCGTCGAGGTCGGCCCACAGCGAGACCATGTCGGCCAGCACCTGCTTCACGCGGCCGCCCGGCAGGCGCGGCGACACCGCGTCGTCGGGGCGGCGGGCCTCGAACACCAGCGCCGAGAGCGCCGCCGCGAGCTCGCTCGGGGACAGCGAGTCCCACAGACCGTGCCGCAGCGACTCCGCGGCGACGAGGTCCATGTCGGTGTAGATCCGCATCAGCCGGCGGCCGGGGTCCGAGACCTGGTCGTCGACGAGGTAGCCCAGCGCGGTGAGCACCTCGCAGACCCGGTCGAACTGGCGCGCGATGGTGTTGGTCCGTGCTTCGATGCGGCGCTGCAGGGTCTTGGCGTCCCGGGCCAGCTTGTGGTGCCGCTCGGCCCACCGGGCGTGGTCCTCGCGGTCCGCGCAGCCGTGGCAGGGATGCGCCCGCAGGTCGGCGCGCAGCCGGCTGATCTCCCGCTCCCCCTCGACCTCCTGCCGGTCGCCCCTGCGGCGGCCTGCCCCTGACGGGTGGGGGCCGGGAGGCGGCGTGAACCCGTGGGTGCGGGCCTTCAGGGTCATGGCCAGGTCACGTCGCGACTGCGGGTTGCGGCCGTTGAAGCTCTTGGGGATCCGCAGCCGGCTGAGCGACTCGACGGGGACCGGGAAGTCGACCATGGAGAGCCGTCGGGCGTGGCGGTCGGCGGTCAGCACGTAGGGGCGGGGGCCGTCCCGGTCCGACCGGGTGCCCGGGTCGAGCACCACCGCCAGCCCGGCGAACTTCCCCCCCGGGACCTCGATCACGTCACCAGGCCGCAGCGCCTCCAGCGAGGCCAGCACCGCGTCCCGCTTGTCCGCCCGGCGGGCCCGGGCCTGGTGCGCCTCGGTGTCGGAAAGGCGTCGCCGCAGCGCGGAGTACGCCATGAAGTCGCCGAGGTGACAGGTGGCGGCCTCGGCGTAGCCCTCCAGCGCGTTCTCGGCCTTCCGGAGCTGGCGCGCCAGTCCCACGACGGCCTTGTCGGCCTGGAACTGGGCGAACGACGACTCCAGGAGCTCCCGAGCGGTGCTGCGGCCGACCTGGTGGACCAGGTTCACCGCCATGTTGTACGACGGACGGAACGACGACTTGAGCGGGTAGGTGCGCGTGGAGGCGAGGCCGGCCACCGCCCCCGGGTCGAAGCCGGGCTGCCATAGCACCACGCCGTGCCCCTCGACGTCGATCCCGCGCCGACCGGCCCGCCCGGTGAGCTGGGTGTACTCCCCTGGCGTGATGTCGGCGTGAGTCTCGCCGTTCCACTTCGAGAGCTTCTCGATCACCACCGAGCGGGCCGGCATGTTGATGCCCAGCGCCAGCGTCTCGGTGGCGAAGACGACCTTGCACAGCCCGACGGCGAACAGCCGCTCGACGATCTCCTTGAAGGTCGGCAGCATCCCGGCGTGGTGCGCCGCGACGCCGCGCGACAACCCGTCGAGGAAGTCGTGGTAGCCGAGCACGTGCAGGTCCTCGTCGGGCAGGTTGCGGCACCCCGCCTCGACGACGGCGACGATCTCGTCGCGCTCCGCGGGTGTGGTGAGCCGCACGTTGGCCGCCAGGCACTGCGAGACCGCGGCGGCGCAGCCGACCCGGCTGAACACGAACACGATCGCCGGCAGCAGGCCCGCGGCGTCCAGCCGGTCCACCACGTCGACTCGGCTGGGCAGCGCCGGGCCACGCGGACGCTGGCCACGGGCTCCGGCCCGCTGCGGCTTCCCCCGCGGGCTGCGGCGGTCGGAGGTCCGCGCCGCGCGCCAGTCGTCCCGGGCCACCCGCAGCAGCTCCGGGTTCACCGCGCCGTGGAGCGCCGCCTGGTCCGTACCGTCGTCGGCGAACAGGTCGAACATCCGTCGACCGACCAGGACGTGCTGGTAGAGCGGGACGGGTCGCCGCTCCTCGACGATCACCGAGGTGTCCCCGCGCACGGTCTGCAGCCACTCGCCGAACTCCTCGGCGTTGGAGACCGTCGCCGACAGCGAGACCAGCGACACCGACTCCGGCAGGTGGATGATGACCTCCTCCCAGACCGCGCCGCGGAAACGGTCCGCCAGGTAGTGCACCTCGTCCATGACCACGTAGCCGAGCCCCGACAGGGTCGAGGAGCCGGCGTACAGCATGTTGCGCAGCACCTCGGTGGTCATCACCACGATCGGCGCCTCGCCGTTGATGGTGTTGTCCCCGGTGAGCAGCCCCACCTGGTCGGCACCGTAGCGGCGCACCAGGTCGCCGAACTTCTGGTTCGACAGCGCCTTGATCGGTGCGGTGTAGAAGCACTTGCGGCCCTGCTCGAGGGCCAGGTGGACCGCGAACTCACCGACCAGCGTCTTGCCAGACCCGGTGGGTGCGGCCACCAGGACGCCGCGACCCGCCTCCAGCTGCCGGCACGACTCGACCTGGAAGCCGTCCAGCTCGAAGTCGTAGAGCTGGGCGAAGTCGTAGAACACCGGTGAGCCCCGCTCCCGGCGGGCGCGGGCGAACCGCTCCGCGGCGGAGGGCTGGCTGGGCACCCCGCGAGCCTACGCGGAGCGTCCGGCGCGAGGCCCGTGGGTTGGTCGAGCCTGAGGTGGCCCGTCGAGACCCGGGTTGTCCGTCGAGCCTGTCGGTGACCGACGGCGGGTAGGCGCGCTCACATCTCCTCGTGGGTGTCGGGGTCGCCGCCGAAGAGCCGGCCGTCGGGACGGTCCAGCGCGGAGATCGCGCTCATCTCGGCGTCGCTGAGCTCGAAGCCGAACGCGTCGAGGTTCTGCCGCTGCCGGTCGGGCGTCGCGGACTTCGGGATCGGCACGGACCCGAGCTGGACGTGCCAGCGCACCAGCACCTGCCCGGGAGAGACCCCGTGCGCCTCGGCGGCCTCGGCCACCGCCGGCTCCGCGAACGGGGCCTGGCTCTTCCCCATCGGGCTCCACGCCTCGGTGCGGATCCCGAGCCGTTCGTGCACGGCCCGCATGGACTCCTGGACGAAGTAGGGGTGCAGCTCGATCTGGTTGACCGCCGGCGTCACGCCGGTGTCGTCGATGATCCTGGCGAGGTGGGCCTCGGTGAAGTTGGAGACGCCGATGCTGCGGACCAGGCCCTGGCGCTGCAGCTCGACCAGGGCGCCCCAGGCCTCGGTGTAGCGGTCGACGCTGGGGTTGGGCCAGTGGATCAGGTGGAGGTCCAGGTGGTCGACGCCGAGCCGTTGAAGGGACTCCTTCGTGGACCGGACGGCGTCGTCGAAGCCGTGGTGCCGGCCGGGGATCTTGCTGGTGAGCACGATCTCCTCACGGGGCACCCCGGAGGTCCGGACAGCCTCGCCGACCTCCTCCTCGTTGCCGTAGTTGACCGCGGTGTCGAGCAGCCGGTAGCCGGTGGTGAGGGCCGAGACGATCGCCTGGACGCCGTCGGCGCCGGTCAGCGGGTAGGTGCCGAAGCCGACCGCCGGGAGGGTGGTGTCGTCGTTGAGTGTGTGGGTGGGGATGTCCATCGCCCCAACCTAGGACGCCGCGCAAGTCCCGGCGAACGGGCTCAGAGCCGCAGTGCGACGGTGAACCGGGACGGGTCGGCTCCCAGCGCGCGGGCGAACCTGCCGAGCGTCTCCAGCACGCCGTCGGCCGAGTACGCCGTGCCGGGGACCGGCAGCGTGAGCCGACCGTCCAGCCGGACCAGCAGCACCTGGCCGAGCTCCCACGCCTGGTGTGCGCGGCGTCGCGAGGTGTCGTCGAGATGCGGCTCGGGGTAGGCCACATCGGCGGCCAGGAGGTCGCAGTCGAGACCGCGGGACCCGGGTCGGCCCGCGGCGAGGGGGCCGGGCCGGCCGGACCCGTCGCCCGGCGCGGTCACGACCGCCGGAGCCAGCCGGCCGGTGATCCGCCGGGCGCCCCGCACCCCGGACAGCGCGGACCAGACGACGTCGGCGGTGCCCAGCCAGTCAGGCAGGTCGAAGGGGTCGACCGGCTCGACGGCGCCCGTGCCGGAGCGACTCACCGCGCGGCCACCACAGGTCAGTCCCGGTCGAGGTCGTCGGGCTCGTCGAGGTCGGAGCGTCGTACCGGGCCGGGGGCGTCATCGAGCGTGGACCGGGCGTCGTCGTCGAGGCCCTCGTAGGACACCCGGCGTCGGCGGGTGTCGAGCACGCGGGCGATGAGCTCGGAGCCCAGGAAGAGCAGCGTCATCGGGATGGCCAGCATCAGCATCGAGAACGGGTCGGTCGACGGTGTCGCGACCGCCGCGAAGACGAAGGTGCCCAGGATGATCCAGGGCCGGTGCCGGCCGAGGCTCTTGCCGGAGATGATGCCGGCCAGGTTCAGCATGAGGACGAACAGCGGGATCTCGAAGGAGACGCCGAAGACCAGCAGCATCCGGCTGAAGAAGGCGAAGTAGTCGCCGAAGTCCACGAGGCTCTGCAGCTTCGCCGGCGCGAAGCCGATCAGCACCTCCAGACCCTGGGGCAGGACGTAGTAGCCGACGGCCACGCCGATCAGGAACAGCGGGCCGGCCACCGCCGCGAACAGCCGGGTCCAGCGCCGCTCGTGCGCGTGCAGCCCCGGCACGATGAAGCCCCAGACCTGCAGCAGCCAGTACGGGCTCGTCGCGACGATGGCTGCCACGCCGCACATCTTCAGCTGCAGCAGCAGCGGCCCGCCCGCGCCGCTGATCGTGCCCTGGGTGTCGACCTTGCCGGTGAGCTGCTCCTGCGCGATCTGGTACGGCCGGTAGATCAGGTCGAAGAGCCGGTCGTAGAAGAACAGGGCCACCACGAGCGCCACGGTCAGGGCCAGCACCGAGCGCAGCAGGCGGGCCCGCAGCTCACGCAGATGGTCGGCCAGCGCCATCCGGCCGTCGGGACCGATCGGGTTCTGGGGGTTGGCGCGGAACAGTCCCAGCACTCCGGCGATGGACATCGGTACTCGCTGTCAGGACGGGCGGACGGGACGGATGGGACGAACCGCCCGGGTCAGCGCTCGGCGTCGGGACGCGACTGCTCGGTGTGCGAGGGCGTATCGATCCGCTCCGCCGCCTCCGCACGCCGCTGCGCGTCGAGCTGACGCTCGGCCTCGGTCTTCTCCGAGTCCTTGACGTCGTCGTCGTCGTCGAGCAGGCCCTTGGTCTCCGCCTTGAAGATCCGCAGGGCGCGGCCGCTGCCGCGGGCCAGCTCCGGCAGCTTCTTGGCGCCGAACAGCAGGATCAGGACGAGGATGATCAGCAGGATCTCGGTCGGGCCGAGGTTCATCGCCAGGGGGGCTGCCATGTCAGGTCACCTTCGTCGAAGTCGCGGTCGGTGCCATCCTACGCACGGGCGGTGGGCAGCGGGACCTGGTTGGGCGTGGAAATCCGTGGACACAGCAACAACACAGCGTCCCGGGCGGTTCGCGGAGGTCTGCGTCTCGCTCAGCGTGGCCCGCGGCGGTAGTTGTCCAGGGCCTGCAGCGCGACCTCGCGAACCCGGACGGCGGGCTCGGCCGGCGCCAGCAGCTCGGCCCCGGCACCCAGCCGGAGCAGCAGCCGGACCAGCCAGGCCGGGTCCCCGACCCGGAGCCGGACCGTGAGTCCGCCTCCGAGCTCCTCCCGGCTGTCCTCGACCGGGTAGTACTCGGCCACCCAGCGTGCGGTGGGGTCCAGCCGCAGCGTGACCAGCAGGTCGTCGCTGGACGGCGCGAAGATGCCGTCGGCCAGGTCGCGCGGCGCGAGCCCCGCGTGCGGCTCGACGGGGCTGTCGAGGACGGTGGCGTGGGAGACCCGGTCGAGCCGGAACAGCCGCTGGTCCTGCGCGAGATGGCACCAGGCGTCGAGGTAGCTGTGCTGCCCGGCCGAGACGACGCGGACCGGGTCCACCACCCGCTCGGTCGACTCGTCCCGGGTCGGGACGTAGTAGTCGAGGCGCACCTGGCGACCCGTCGACACGGCCCGGTGGAGGCGGTCGGCGAGGTCCTGCAGGTGCCGCCGCTGGCGAGGCAGGTGGATGTCGACCCGGGCGGCCAGCGCCGCGCCGTCGCCGGCCGCGGCCTCGAGCTTGGCCAGCGTCCGGTCGACGATCGGCCGGGTCTCGTCGTCACCGCCCTCTCGCAGTGCGCGAAGCGCGACGATCAGGGCGGAGGCCTCCGAGCTCTCCAGGCGCAACGGTCGGGTCAGGTAGTCGACGTTGGACACGCGGATGACGCCGTCACCCTGGAGCGCCTCCATGTCGACGTCGATCAGGTCGCCCATCCCGAGCCCCGGCAGGCCGCAGTACCAGAGCACGTTCAGGTCCTTCACGATCTGGGCGGGCCGCACCCCGAAGTCAGCGGCCGCCTCCGCGAGCGGGACCTCCCGGCGGGACTGGATGTAGGGCACCAGCGCCAGCAGCCGGGCGACCTGGTCGCGAGCGCCGCTCACGCGCCGAGCTCCTGGGTCTGCGCCGCCTCGCGGAGCCGGCGGACCACGGAGTCGCGGACCTCGTCCGGGGCGAGCACGACCACGTCGGCGGCGTAGCCCAGCACCTCGTCCGCCAGGGCCGCCGCCCGACCGAAGCTGACCAGCAGCCGCTCCCAGCCGGCCGGTACGTCGACGGGGGCGACGTGGTCCTCGGGCGTCAGCGTCCGGGCGTGCCGGCGCAGCCCGTGGGCACAGTCGCGCCGCACCAGCACGTCGGCGGTGCGGTCGGCCGCCGGGGGGGCCAGCGACCGCGTCAGCGCCCGCAGGTCCGTGCCCGGTGGCACCTCGTAGCCGCCCCGGGGCCCGTCGGTCACGACCCGGTCCTGCACCCGCGAGAGCCGGAACACCCGCGGCTCCCGCCTGTCGGTGTCGTGGCCGACGACGTACCAGCGCCCGCTGACCGAGACCACCCCCCACGGCTGCAGGTGCCTGGTCTCGACGCGGGCCGCACCGGACGTGCGGTACTCGAAGCGGACCGGCGTGCGGGTTCGGGTGGCCTCCCACAGCGGCTCGAAGGCCGGCTCGTCGGCGCTCAGCTGCGGCTGCACCATGTCCAGGACGCCCCGGTCGACCGTGACACCAGCGGCCTTGAGCTTGACCAGGGCGTCCGAGGTGGCCGCCGCGAGCCCGGCGTGCTGCCAGACCCGGGCCGCGAGCCCGAGCACGGCGGCCTCCTGCGGGTCGAGGTCGATCTCGGGGAGCTCGAAGGCGCTGCGCTCGATCCGGTAGCCCGGCTCGTCCTCGAAGGCGCGGTCGACGTACCCGACCTCGATCGGGATGCCCAGGGACCGCAGCTCCTCCTTGTCGCGCTCGAACATCTTCTCGAACGCCTCGTCCCCCGCCTCGCGGTAGGGCTCCACCACCGCCCGCAGACGCTCCTTGGACACGTAGGTGCGCGAGACCAGCAGCGTGATCAGGAGGTTCAGCAGGCGCTCACTCTTGCGGGCAGTCATCTCGTCCCTCGAGGTGTTCATGGCCGGATGGACCCTACCCGGTCGGGGTGCGGTCGATCAGGCGTCCACACCCAGCACGTCGACCACGAAGACGAGCGTCGAGTTGGCGGGGATGGACTGCTGGGCCTGGTCGCCGTAGGCCTGCGCCGGCGGCGCGATGATCAGCACCCGGCTGCCTCGCTTCAGCCCGGGGATGACCTTGTCCCAGGCGGGGATGAGGCCCTTGACGCCGACACCGAACGGCACCGGGGCGTCCTTGGTGAAGGACGTGTCGAACGGCTTGTCGGCTCCCCACACCGCGCCGTAGTAGTTGAAGGTGACCAGCCGGCCGGCCTTCGCGGCAGGCCCGTCACCCTGCACCAGCGGGATGACCTGCAGCTTGGTCGGCGCCTCCTCGGGGGCGCTGGAGAAGTCGAGACCCGTGACCTTGCCGTCGGTGGACTCCACGGCCGGGGCGATGGCGGGCGGGTCGACCTGGTCGCCCTCAGGACCGTCGAGGACCTTGGTCGGCTCGACCGAGAGCACGTCGATGACGAACAGCACGGTGTCGGTGGTCTTGAGCTTCAGCTGGGGGACGCCGGACTCGCCCCAGACGTCCTTCACCGTGGCCGCGATGGCGACCCGCGACCCCTGCGGCTTGCCGACCAGGCCGGAGACGATCACCTTGAAGAACTGGCTCTCCTCCATGGTGACCTGCGTCGGGGTGCCGCGGTCGGCGTCGCTGTAGAGCTTCTTCCCGTCCGAGCCGTTGGCCAGGAAGATGTTGAACATCGCCTTCCTGTTGGCCTTGACAGGGTCCCCGTCCCCGGCGGAGACCACCTCGGTCATCGGCGTCTTCACCGCCAGGGCGTCGTCGATCTTCACGACGGGATCGGCTCCGAAGGTGCCGGTCACCGTGAGTCCCGGGATGTCCTCACCCATGTCGACGTCGGTCTTGGACGTGCTGGACGAGCCGCCGGAGCCGCCGCAGGCCGCGGTGACCAGCAGCAGCAGGGCGGTCAGGAGCAGAGTGAGCGAGCGACGCACGGAGAAGACACCTCGGAGGCTGGGAGTGGGGGAAAGACGTCGGCCACGATAGCCGGGGCACCTGAGAGGACCCCTGCTGCGACCGGCGGTCGAATGCGGGCTACATGCCCTCGATCAGCTTGTGGACCCGTTCGTCGTAGGCGCGGAACGGGTCCTTGCAGAGCACCGTCCGCTGCGCCTGGTCGTTGAGCTTCAGGTGCACCCAGTCGACGGTGAAGTCGCGACGGCGCTCCTGGGCGCGCTTGATGAACTCGCCGCGCAACCGCGCCCGGGTGGTCTGGGGGGGCACCGACTTGGCCTCGAAGACCTGCAAGTCGGTGGTCACGCGGGTGACCGCGCCCCGCCGCTCGAGGAGGTAGTAGAGCCCGCGGCCACGGTGGATGTCGTGGTAGGCGAGGTCGAGCTGGGCGACCCGGGGGTGGCTCAGCGGGAGGCCGTGCTGGGCGCGGTACCGGTCGATCAGCTTCCACTTGATGATCCAGTCGATCTCCCGCTCGACCAGGCCGAAGTCCTCGGACTCGACGGCCTTCAGGGTCCGCTCCCACAGGTCCAGGACACGGGCGACCAGCGGGGTCTCCAGGTCGCGGCGGTCAACGAAGTCCCGGGCCCGGGAGAGGTACTCCTGCTGGATCTCCAGAGCGCTCGCCTCGCGGCCGTTGGCCAGCCGCACCTTCCGCCGGCCGGTCATGTCGTGCGAGATCTCCCGGATCGCCCGGATCGGGTTCTCCATGGTGAGGTCGCGCATCACCACGCCCTCCTCGATCATCCGCAGCACGAGGTCACACGTGGCCACCTTGAGCATGGTGGTCGTCTCGCTCATGTTGGAGTCGCCGACGATGACGTGCAGGCGGCGGTACCGCTCCGCATCGGCGTGCGGCTCGTCGCGGGTGTTGATGATCGGGCGGCTGCGGGTGGTGGCGCTCGAGACCCCCTCCCAGATGTGCTCGGCACGCTGGGAGACCGAGTACATCGCGCCGCGGGGGGTCTGGATGACCTTGCCGGCCCCGACGATGATCTGCCGGGTCACCAGGAACGGGATCAGCACGTCGGCGAGCTTGGAGAACTCGCCGTGCCGGCTGACCAGGTAGTTCTCGTGGCAGCCGTAGGAGTTGCCGGCCGAGTCGGTGTTGTTCTTGAACAGGTACACGTCCCCGGCGATGCCCTCGTCGCGCAGCCGCCGCTCCGCGTCGACGAGCAGGCCCTCGAGGACCCGCTCCCCCGCCTTGTCGTGGGCGACGAGGTCGACGATGTCGTCGCACTCGGGGGTCGCGTACTCCGGGTGGCTGCCGACGTCGAGGTAGAGCCGGGCGCCGTTGCGCAGGAACACGTTGCTGCTGCGGCCCCAGGACACCACCTTGCGGAACAGGTAGCGGGCAACCTCGTCCGGCGAGAGGCGCCTCTGCCCGCGGAACGTGCAGGTGACGCCGTACTCGTTCTCGATCCCGAAGATCCGGCGGTCCACGTCGTCACCCTATGCGCACGGCGCAACACCCCGCAGCAGACTCGCAGATCCACGTTCCCGGAACTGGTCGGCCTGCCGCAGGTCGAGCAGCGACCAGCCACGGCCGGCCGGAGGCCGCGTCAGGACAGGGGTGGGGCGACGGGCGCGTCGTCGGGCGCCCCGGTCAACGGGTTCTCCAGCGGCGGGACGTCACTGATGGTGTCGGTGGGGTCAGCCGGGGCGTCGGGGCCGCTGGGGTCGGTCGACGGTCCCGGCCCGTCGCCGGCACCCGGGGTCTCGGGCGGGCCGCCGTTGCCGAGGATCGAGCTCAGTGTCGCCGCGGTGATCCGCTTGAACTTGCGCTGCTGGGTGCGGGTGCGGTCGAGCACCGCCACCTCCAGGTTGCCCGCCGGCACCGAGCGGGTCTCCTTGTCCCCCCGGCCCAGGGCCGCCACGGCGAGCCGGATGCTGTCCTCAAGACCGGTCCCAGGTCGGTAGTGCTCCTTCAGGTAGGTGGTGGGCGGCTCGGCCGCTCCGCCCATGACCGCGAACCCGTGCTCGTCGGCGACCTGTCCGTCGTAGGTGAGCCGGTAGATCTGGTCGTCGGCGGCGTGGTCGCCGACCTCGGCGACGAAGATCTCGACCTCATAGGGCTTCTCGCCGCCACTGGAGAAGATCGCTCCCAAGGTCTGCGCGTAGGCGTTGGCCAGGCCCCGGCCGGTGACGTCGCGACGGTCGTAGGCGTAGCCACGCATGTCGGCCAGCCGCACCCCGGCGATCCGCAGCGTCTCGAACTCGTTGTAGCGGCCGACCGCGGCGAACGCGATCCGGTCGTACACCTCGCTGACCTTGTGGAGGGCCTGGGAGAGGTTCTCCGAGACGAACACGATCCCGTCGGAGTACTGGACGACGACCAGCGAACGGCCGCGGGCGATGCCCTTGCGGGCGAAGTCGGCCCGGTCCTTCATCAGCTGCTCGGGCGAGACGTAGAAGGGCATGCTCATGGGGGTCCTCGGGGTCGGGGGCGGGAGGTCTCGACACGCTCGGCCGCCGGGTCAGGTCAACGGTGCGGACGGACCGTCGGGCCGGCGCATCCGGGCCGCGATGACCCGGTCGGCCACACCGGCCACCTCGTCGTCGGGGAGCCGCCGGTAGCCGTCGACGGTGATCACCCCGACCACCGGGAAGATCCGCCGGGTCACGTCGGGGCCCCCGGTCGCCGAGTCGTCGTCGGCTGCGTCGTACAGCGCCTGCACCAGCGCCGTCACGCAGCCCCGCTCGTCGAGGTCCTCGTCGTACAGCTTCTTCAGGGAGCCTCGCGCGAACAGCGAGCCGGAGCCGACCGAGTGGAAGGCGGTCTCCTCGTAGCGGCCACCGGTCACGTCGTAGGAGAAGATCCGGCCCTGCTCGGCGACCAGGTCGTAGCCCGCGAACAGCGGCACCACCGCGAGCCCCTGCATCGCCATGCCCAGGTTGGAGCGGATCAGCGCCGCAAGCCGGTTCGCCTTGCCGTCGACGGAGAGCGTGATGCCCTCGATCTTCTCGTAGTGCTCGAGCTCGGTGGCGAACAGCCGGACCATCTCCACGGCGATGCCGGCGGCGCCGGCGATGCCGACGCAGGAGAACTCGTCGGCGGGGAAGACCTTCTCGATGTCGCGCTGGGCGATGATGTTGCCCATCGTCGCGCGCCGGTCACCGGCCATCACCACGCCGCCGGGGAACGTGGCGGCCACGATCGTGGTGGCGTGCGGGGTGAGGCCGCCGGCGCTGCCCTCGGGCAGCGAGCGGCGGCTGGGCAGCAGGTCGGGCGCCTGCTCGGAGAGGAAGTCCGTGAAGGACGAGGACCCCGAGGCGAGGAACGCGGGCCCGAGACGCTCCGGCACCGGCTACTCCCCGCCCTTCTGGATGAAGGACTTCACGAAGTCCTCGGCGTTGGTCTCGAGCACGTCGTCGATCTCGCCGAGGATGGCGTCGATGTCCTCGTCGAGCTGCTCCTTGCGCTCGGCCACGTCACCGGTGGCCGCGGACTCGGTCTGCTCCTCCTCGTCGGCGGCCCTCTTCGAGTGCTTGTGCTCCTGTGCCATCAGGTCCCTCCTGGGTGCGGGCCTCGACGGGTTCCGTGCGCTGGCACGTCGGTCGCGTCGAGACCACCGGCGTTGGTCTCGACCCTACCGAGTCAGCGCCGCGAACAGCGCCTCGGCCGTGTCGCAACGGTCCAACAGGTCGCCGACGTGGGCGCGGCTGCCGCGCATCGGGTCGATCGTCGGGACCCGCTGCAGCGACTCCCGGCCCGGCAGGTCGAAGATCACCGAGTCCCAGGAGGCGGCGGCGATCTGGTCGGCGTACTTCTCCAGGCACCGGCCCCGGAAGTAGGCCCGGGTGTCGGTGGGCGGCCGGTGCATCGCCGCGGAGACCTCCTCGTCGCCGAGCAGCCGCTCGATGCGGCCCAGGCCGACCAGCCGGTGGTAGAGCCCCTTGTCGGGTCGGACGTCGGCGTACTGGAGGTCGATCAGGTGCAGCTTGGGGTCGTCCCAGTCCAGGCCGTCCCGGTCGCGGTACTGCTGGAGCAGCTGCAGCTTGGCGACCCAGTCGAGCTCGCGCGAGCACAGCATCGGGTCACGCTCCAGGCGGTCGAGCACGGACTCCCACCGTGCCAGCACGTCGACCGTCTGGGGGTCGGCGTCGGAGCCGTACCGGTCCTCGACGTACTTCTTGGCGAGGTCGAGGTACTCCAGCTGGAGCTGGACCGCGGTGAGCCGGCGCCCGTCGGCCAGTCTCAGCAGGTGGGTCAGCGTCGGGTCGTGGGAGACCGCCCGCAGGCTGCGGACCGGCTGCTCGACCGCGAGGTCCACCCCCAGGAAGCGGTCCTCGATCATCGAGAGCACCAGTGCGGTGGTGCCCATCTTCAGGTACGTCGAGACCTCGGCGAGGTTCGCGTCGCCGAGGATGACGTGCAGGCGGCGGTACTTGTCGGGGTCGGCGTGCGGCTCGTCGCGGGTGTTGATGATCGGCCGCTTCAGGGTGGTCTCGAGACCGACCTCCACCTCGAAGTAGTCCGCGCGCTGGCTGACCTGGAAGCCGTGCTCGCGGCCGTCCTGGCCGATCCCCACCCGTCCCGCGCCACACACCACCTGACGGCTGACGAAGAACGGCGTCAGGTGACGCACGATGTCGCTGAACGGGGTGGAGCGCCGCATCAGGTAGTTCTCGTGGTCGCCGTAGGAGGCGCCCTTGTTGTCGGTGTTGTTCTTGTACAGCACGATCTGGTTGGCCCCCGGGATGGCCGCGGCGAACCTGGTGGCGTCGAGGGCGATCTGCTCGCCGGCCTTGTCCCACAGCACCACGTCGCGGGGGTTGGTGCACTCCGGGGTGGAGTACTCCGGGTGGGCGTGGTCGACGTAGAGCCGGGCACCGTTGGTCAAGATGACGTTGGCGAGCCCGAGGTCCTCGTCGGTCAGCTGGCTGGGGTCCGCGACGTCGCGGGACATGTCGAAGCCGCGGGCGTCGCGCAACGGCGACTCCTCCTCGAAGTCCCACCGGGCCCGGCGGGCGCGCAGCGTGCTGGTGGCGTAGGCGTTGACCACCTGCGAGGAGGCCACCATCGGGTTGGCGGTGGGTTGGCCCTGGACCGAGATCCCGAACTCCGTCTCGGTGCCCATGATGCGGCGCACGCTCATGCGGCACCCCGCGCGGGCACAGCCGTGGCGAGACGTTCCCAGACGGTCAGGTCCATGGTCTCGAGCGTACGCGGTACCTCCCCCGGACGGCGCCCGTCCGCGTCCGGCGGTGGCAGCATGGACCCATGTCCGAGCAGGTGGCGTTGGTGGATCGCTCCGGCGCGGTCGTCGGGGCTGCGGAGCGCCTCGTCGTCCGCCGGGACAACCTGCTGCACGCCGCGACCGCCGTGCTGGTCCGCGACCCCGCCGGCAGGATCTACGTGCACCGCCGCTCCCAGGACAAGGACTGGGCACCCGCACACCACGACGCGGCGGCAGGCGGGGTCCGCAGGCACGGCGAGGACCCCCGCTCGGCGGCGCGCCGCGAGCTCGCCGAGGAGCTGGGCGTCACGGGCGTCCGCCTGATCCCGCTGGGGCTCTCGGTCTTCGAGGACGACTCCACCCGGTGCGTGGAGCACTGCTTCGAGACCACCTTCGCGGGCACGGTGCACCACGTCGACGGCGAGGTGGTCTGGGGCGCCTGGCTGACGCTGCCCGAGCTGGCGGCGCGGCTGGCGGACCCCTCCTGGCCCTTCGTGCCCGACACCCGCGCACTGCTGCGGAGACTGGCCGCCGAGCGGGTCGGCGACTACGGCCTGCTGTCCGGACCGTGAGCGGGCACGGCGTCCCCGGGGAGCCGGGCGCCGACGTCAGCGTCGCGCCGGGTCAGCGTCCGGGCCGGAACTTCCCGACCAGGAACAGCACGACCAGAACGATCACGACGATGATGAGGATGGTCTTCACGGCTACGGCCGCCTTCCGTCGGGGACCCTGACGGTCCACCACCGGGGCGGCGCTGTCAACCTACGCGGACCCGTCGGTCTCGGCCCCGGTCGGCGCCCGGCGGAGCAGTCGCTGGGTGCCTGGCTCGTGGACCCGACCGGACATCCCCCGCGCACCCCAGGAGACCGCGGTCACCACGACCAGCAGGACGACGCAGACCGCGACCCAGAAGAACATCCGCCCAGGCTAGGTGATGACCGGTGCCCATCGCGGCCCCGCCCCCGACACCGGCCTACAGGTACTGACCGGTGTTCGAGACGGTGTCGATCGAACGCCCCGGCTCGGTGCCCTGCTTGCCGGTGATGAGGGTGCGGATGAACACGATGCGCTCCCCCTTCTTGCCGGAGATGCGCGCCCAGTCGTCGGGGTTCGTGGTGTTCGGGAGGTCCTCGTTCTCCTTGAACTCGTCGACACAGGCCTGCAGCATGTGGGTCACCCGCAGACCCTTCTGGTTGTTGTCGAGCAGCTCCTTGATCGCCATCTTCTTCGCCCGGTCGACGATGTTCTGGATCATGGCGCCGGAGTTGAAGTCCTTGAAGTACAGGACCTCCTTGTCACCGTTGGCGTAGGTCACCTCGAGGAACCGGTTCTCCTCGGTCTCGGTGTACATCCGCTCCACCGCCGCACGGATCATCCCGGCCACGCACTCGTTGCGGTCGCCGCCGAACTCGGCGAGGTCGTCGGCGTGCAGCGGCAGGGACGCGGTGAGGTACTTGGAGAAGATGTCGCGCGCGGACTCCGCGTCGGGCCGCTCGATCTTGATCTTCACGTCGAGCCGGCCCGGTCGCAGGATCGCAGGGTCGATCATGTCCTCGCGGTTGGAGGCGCCGATCACCAGGACGTTCTCGAGGGTCTCGACGCCGTCGATCTCGCTGAGCAGCTGCGGGACGATGGTGTTCTCGACGTCGGAGGACACCCCGGAGCCGCGGGTGCGGAACAGCGAGTCCATCTCGTCGAAGAAGACGATGACCGGGGTGCCTTCGCTGGCCTTCTCACGTGCCCGCTGGAACACCAGCCGGATGTGCCGCTCGGTCTCGCCGACGTACTTGTTCAACAGCTCGGGACCCTTGATGTTCAGGAAGTAGCTCTTGCCCTCCTGGCCGGTCTTCGCCGCGACCTTCTTGGCCAGCGAGTTGGCCACCGCCTTGGCGATGAGCGTTTTGCCGCAGCCGGGGGGACCGTAGAGCAGCACGCCCTTGGGAGGCTTGAGCTCGTGCTCGACGAACAGCTCGGGGTGCAGGTAGGGCAGCTCGACCGCGTCGCGGATGGTCTCGATCTGAGCGAAGAGCCCCCCGATGTCGGTGTAGTCGATGTCGGGGACCTCCTCCAGGACGAGCTCCTCGACCTCGGACTTCGGCACCTTCTCGTAGACGTAGCCCGAGCGCCCGTCCAGCAGCAGCGAGTCACCGGCACGCAGGACGCTGCGGGCCAGCGGCTCCGCGATCCGCACCACCCGCTCCTCGTCGGCGTTCGCGATCACCAGGACGCGCTCCCCGTCGGCGAGCACCTCCTTGAGCATCACGACCTCGCCGACCTTCTCGAACTGCAGGGCCGCGACCACGTTGAGCGCCTCGTTGAGCATGACCTCCTGGCCACGCTGCAGCTCGTCGAGGTCCACCGAGGGGCTGACGTTGACGCGGAGCTTGCGGCCGCCGGTGAAGACGTCGATGGAGTCGTCGTCGTTGCGCGAAAGGAAGGTGCCGAAACCGGCCGGCGGCTGCGCGAGCCGGTCGACCTCCTCCTTCAGCGTCATGATCTGGTCGCGGGCCTCGCGCAGCGTCTGCGCGAGCCGCTCGTTCTGGGAGGTGACGGCGGCCAGCGAGCGCTGCGTCTCGGCGAGCCGCTGCTCGACGGCGCGGGAGTGCAGCGGGCTCTCGGCGAGCCGCCGGCGGAGCTCGCCGACCTCGTCCTGGAGGAAACCGAGCTGGGTCTGCAGCTCCTCGGGCGAGCGCGACCCCGACCGCCCCTGACCACTCTCTGAAGCTGACATGTCAGCACCTCCACTGCTGTGGATACCTGTGGGTGTCTCCGGTTCCGACCCTACCTGGGCCGGAGGTCCAGCAAAGCGGAACGAGGCAGGTGTCACCACCTACTTCTCCCAACCGTGACCTGGCGGAAACGCGACCGGAACCTGGGCCCGCCGCGGGCCTGGACAGCGTGCGGACCGGTGCCCGACCCTCAGCCGTCGAAGGGCTCCTCGGCCAGCTCGGCGGGGAGCCCACCGGGTCGGGGCCCGCTGTAGTCCACGCCGTACGCCCCGGGGGCCGGGCGGCGCTTGCGGACCGGGGCGGACTCCCCCGGCGCCATCCGGCGGGCCGTCACCAGGAAGCCGGTGTGACCGATCATCTTGTGGCCGGGGCGGACCGCGAGACCCTCGACGTGCCAGTCGCGGACCAGCGACTCCCACGGCTGCGGCTCGGTGAAACCGCCGTGGGCACGCAGCGTCTCGACGGTGCGTCCGAGCTGGGTGGTGGTCGCGACGTAGGCGCACACCAGCCCACCGGGGCCGAGCGCTTCCGCGACCCGGTCCACGCACTCCCACGGCGCCAGCATGTCGAGCACCACCCGGTCGACGCTGCCCGGCGTCTCGTCCATGGCCTCCACCAGGTCGCCGACGGTGAGCGCCCAGGCCGGGTGGCGGCCCTCGAAGAACTGGTCGACGTTGCGCTCGGCGACCTCCGCGAACTCCTGCCGCCGCTCGTAGGAGGAGACCCGGCCGGTCGGTCCGACCGCACGCAGCAGCGAGCAGGTCAGCGCCCCCGAGCCCACCCCGGCCTCCACGACGCGAGCACCGGGGTAGACGTCGGCCATCGCGATGATCTGGGCGGCGTCCTTGGGGTAGACCACCGCTGCGCCACGGGGCATGGAGACCACGAACTCGCCGAGCAACGGCCGGAACACCAGGTACTCCCCGCCTGCGGTCGAGGTCAGTGAGAACCCCTCGTCACGGCCGATGAGGTCGTCGTGGTCCAGGGAGCCGCGGTTCGTGAAGAAGCGCTTGCCCGGGGTCAGGCAGATGTTGTGCCGGCGTCCCTTGCTGTCGGTCAGCCGCACCCACTCCCCTGCTCGCAGCGGGCCGCGGCGGACGCCGGACCAGGCGCCCGGGTGCCGATCTGGACTGCTGTCGTCTCGAGCGGCCGGGCCGGTGTCGGAGTGGCTGTCGTCCGGGTGGGGCAGGGAGGGTTCGGACGGCTCGGCGGACATGCGTGCACCCTCTCACGCAGGAGCGGGTGCGCTCGTCGCCCGGTCCGAGGTCCCGGGCGTGGTCCCGGCGAGGGGCTCAGGCGCCGTCGGCGAAGGCGCGGTCGACGTCGTCGGCCACCAGGACGCCGAACACGGCGCCGTCGCCCTCGACCAGGAGGTACTCGCTCGCCGGTACCCGCTGCATGGCCAGGATCAGCGGCTCACCGGACAGGTCGGCGGACAGGGCGACGTCCGGGACCACCGTGCGAGCCACCGCGCTGACCGGCAGCCACGGTCGGCGCTCCTCGGGGGTCGCCTCCACCGCCGCCGCGCTGACGATCCCGGTAGGGAGACCGGCGCCGTCGAGGACGACGATGCTGCCCGCCCCGTCCTCCCGGGCCCGGCGGACCGCCTCGGCCAGCGGCAGGTCGTGCGGCACGGTCAGCGCCCGCCGCGCCAGCCCACGGGCCTGGAGCGCGGGCAGCCGTCGGCGGATCCGGGCCGAGACGATCGACGAGGAGGCCCCGGTCCACAGGAACGCCGCCATCACGGCCGCGACGAGGTAGCTGCCCAGGGAGCGCTGGTCGAAGACCAGTCCGTGCCGGGCGACCGGGTAGCAGAGCACCAGCAGCGCGGTGACCCGCCCGCCCCAGCCGGCGACGATGGTGCCCAGGTGCGGGTTGCCGGTGTGGCGCCACACGGCCGCCCGCAGCACCCGGCCGCCGTCGAGCGGGAGCCCCGGCACCAGGTTGACGACGCCCACCAGCAGGTTGGTCGCGCCCAGTCCCCAGACCGCCAGCCAGGCCAGCCCGAACGGCACGAGCGGCAGCACGGCGAACGCGGCGGCGGCCACCCCCAGCGAGGTCAGCGGTCCCACCACGGAGACGCCGAACTCCCGGCCGGGGGTGTCCGGCTCGCCCTGGATCTCGGTCACCCCGCCCAGGAAGTGCAGTGTGATCGAGGTGACCGGGAGCCCGTAGTGCTGCGCCATCAGGGCGTGGGAGGCCTCGTGCAGCAGCACCGACAGGTACAGCAGCACGGCGAAGGCGAACCCGGCGACGTAGGCCAACGGGCCCAGCCCGGGTTGCACCCGCTCGGCCTGCGGCGCGGCCCAGACCGCGATCAGCGCGGCGACCAGCAGCCAGGAGGAGCGGACCAGGACGTCGACCCCGGCGATCCGGCCCACCCGGAGCGTGCCGGGCGGGCGGCGGACGGCGCGGCCCGGGTCGCGGGCGCGGCCGGGACCACCGGCGGGTGGCTCCATGCCCCGAGGCTATCGCGCACCCCCGACTGCCCCAGGACCGACCGGGACTGTCCGAGCCCTGCCCTAGTGTCTGTCGGGAACCGGGTCGAGCCGGCGGCGACGACCCGCCCGGCGACCCGTCAGGACGGGAGAGCCAGTGGACGAGACCATGGTCGCGGACGAGGAGCAGGCGTGCCTGGCCGCCGCCGCTCCGGTCCGCACCGCGGTGGACGGGGTGGAGGTGGTCGGCTCCCTCTCGCCCAGCCGGGCGGCGGAGTTCCTGTCCTGCCCGCTGCTGTTCCGCTTCCGCACGGTCGACCGGCTGCCGGAGCCGGTCTCCGCCGCTGCCGTGCGCGGCACGGTGGTGCACCGCGTGCTGGAGACGCTGTTCGACCTGCCGGCCACCGAGCGCACCCCCGAGCGCGCAGCCGGGCTGGTGGGACCCGCGTGGCAGCACGTGCTCGCGGCCGAGCCCGAGGTCGAGGCGGTCACGGTGGACACCGGGCTGGAGGCGTGGCTGGACTCCTGCCGGGAGTCGCTGGCCGGCTACTTCGTGCTCGAGGACCCGACCCGGCTGGAGCCCGCCCAGCGAGAGGCGTACGTCGAGACCGTGCTGAGCTCGCGGCTGCTGCTGCGCGGCATCGTGGATCGGCTGGACATCACCCCCGACGGGGACATCCGGGTGGTGGACTACAAGACCGGGCGCGCTCCAGCCGTCGGCTACGAGGCTCGCGCGCTGTTCCAGATGCGGTTCTACGCGCTGGTGATCTGGCGGACCAGGGGCGTGATCCCCCGGGTGCTGCAGCTGGTCTACCTCGGCAGTGGCGAGGTGCTGCGCGACCGTCCCGACGAGCAGGACCTGCTCGCGACCGAGCGCAAGGTGCAGGCGGTGTGGGACGCGATGGCGACCGCACAGGCGACCGGGGACTGGCAGCCGCGGCGCAGCGCACTCTGCGGGTGGTGCGCGCACCGGGAGCTGTGCCCGGAGTGGGGCGGCACCCCGCCGCCGCTGCCGACCGGGTCGCCGACGGGCTGACGGCGGGTCGGCTGGCTCAGAGGTGACGCTCGGCCCAGACCGCGGCCTGGGTCCGGTCGACGACACCGATGCGCTGGAAGGCCGAGGTCAGATGGGCCTTCACGGTGCGCTCGGTGATGCCGAGGCGCCGGGCGATCTGCTTGTTGGCCAGGCCCGCGCGCACCAGCGAGAGGACCTCGGCCTCCCGGGGGGTCAGCGCGACGTCGTCGCGGCCGCCCTGCGCGGTGCCCGCACGCGCGGTCAACAGCTGGCGAGCGACCTTCGGGTGGAGCGGTGACTCGCCGCGGCTGACGGCCCGCACCCCGTCGAGCACGTCGTCCGGGTCCGCGTCCTTGAGCAGGTAGCCGACCGCGCCCGCGTCGAGGGCGGCGACGATGCGAGGGCTGTCGGAGAAGGAGGTGAGCACCACCACCTCGCAGCCAAGGTCCTCGGCCAGGATCCGCCGGGTGGCCTCCACCCCGTCGACCCGCGGCATCTGCAGGTCCATCACGACGACGTCCGGCCGGGCCGCCCTGACCACCTCGACGGCCTGCGCGCCGTCGGAGGCCTCGCCCACCACCTCCAGGTCGGGCGCCCCGCCGATCAGCTGCGCCAAGCCGGACCGGACCAGGGCATGGTCGTCGACCAGCACCACGCGCACCGTCTGCTCGCTCATCGTGCCACCTCCAGGGACACGGTGGTCCCCTGCTCGGGTCGACTGTCCACGTGGAGCGTTCCGCCGGCCTCCCGGATCAGGTCCCGCATGCAGCGGAGCCCCAGACCGTCGCCGGCCGGTTCGTGGCTGAAGCCCCGGCCGTCGTCGGTGACGACGAGGCTCAGTCGTCCGTGGTGATCCTGCACCAGCACGCTCGAGCCGGCTCGCATCGGCGTGCCGGAGCGCGTTGCGGACCGCTTCCTGCGCCACCCGCCACACCAGCCGCACCGACTCCACCGAGGCGCCGTCGACCCCGCGGACGTCGACCGAGACCGAGACCCCGGCGCCGGCTGCCGGGGCGACCAGGTCGTCGACCGCGGCCGCCAGCCCGGCGGCGTCCAGCTCGGCAGGGTAGATCTCCACCAGCAGCGACCGCAGCGACCGCAGCGAGCGCCGCAGCGAGTCGCTCATCGGCCGCAGCCGGGCGGCCGTCCGGTCGTCGGTCGTCGGGTCGCGCACCGCGGCCGCCAGCGCGAACGAGGTGCCGGCGAGGTCCTGCACCACGCCGTCGTGCAGGTCCCGCGCGATCCGCCGCCGCTCCGCCTCGGAGGCGCCGGCGGACGCGACCAGCAGCCGCTCGCGGTCGCGCGCGATCCGGTCCAGCCGCCGGGTCAGCACCCACAGCAGCGGGGTCGTGAAGGCCACCAGCACGGCGATCCCGCCCAGCGCTATCGGCCGGAACCCCGCGGCGACCTCACTGCGACGGGTCGCGATGTCGGCGGAGGAGTAGTAGGCCTCGAACAGCAGCGGCGGACCCTCCGGCGTCGCGATCCTGGTGTAGACCTCGAGGAGTCCGCCCATGCCCCGGTCGAACCGGTTCTCCGGCTTGCTCAGGTCGGAGACCTCGGCCTCGGTGACCCCCCGGTCGAGCGCCTCGCGCTCGTCGGTCCCGAGCGGGTACCGACTGCCGATCAACCGGCTCTCGTCGGAGTAGACGATGCGGCCGTCCGCCCGCCAGACCTTGATCCGCTTCAGGTCGCCGCCCGGGTTGCGGCGGCGCATCACCCGGTCGAACCGGTCCACTGCACCGGGGTCGCCGGTCAGCAGCCCTCGCGGGACCGCCGGCTCGACGACCGAGCGGGCGAGCAGCTGCGTGGTGGCACTGGCGTCGTGGACTGCCTCGCGCTCCGCGGCCTGCCGGCCCAGGTGGACCGAGCCCAGCACGACGACGAGGAGCACCACGAACCCGGCGGCCAGGAACTGGGCCACCGGGTTCGTGAGCAGGCGTCTCATCGGGGTGCCTCGCATGGGTCGGGGAAGCGCCAGTATGGCGCTGTCGGACCTCAGAAGCGGACGGTTCCGCGACATACCTCGCCGGAGCGGATGTTGACGGCCCGGACGGTGACGACGTCGCGGCCGGGCAGGTTGACCATCACGCGGCGCACGGTGAACGAGCCACTCGGCGGCCGGGTGACCCGGAGCCCGGAAGCGGATACGGAGCCGTTGTGGACGAGGCGCCAGCGCCAGGTCTGCCGGGCCCGGTTGCTGTCGACCTGGGCCTCGACCTCCAGCCGGCCGTCCTCCGGGCCGACCTTCAGCTTCCAGTCGGTCGTGCGTGCGCAGTCGCCGCGGCGGACGACGTCCCCGCCCTTCGCCTCGGCGGGGGCCGACACTGCCGACGCACCCACGAGGGTGACCAGACAGAGGAGTCCCGCGACGGCCGAACGGGTGCGGCGGGGACCGGAGATGATCGGTGCGCTCATGGTCGTGCTCCTTCGATTGGGGAGCACAACCATCTCCTGCGCGGGGGGCAGCCTGCCATTGGTCGCTGGTGCTAGCACCCTGTCGAGGCGTTCCGCGGGGAGCGAGACCCCGCGCCGGCCGGCTATCTCAGCGCGTGGCCGCCGGGCACCGGCAGCCGGGCCGCGGTCAGGCCCGCGAGCGAGTCGAGGAACAGCCGGCGCTCCCCCGGCCCGACGGGCACGTGGTGGGGCACCACGAGCACCGTGCAGCCGGCCGCCTCCGCGGAGGCCGCCCCGGTGTCGGAGTCCTCGATGGCCACCGTCTGGGCGGGGTCGACACCGAGCCCGGCCGCCGCCGTGAGGTACGGCTCCGGGTGGGGCTTGCCGTGGCGGACCGAGTCCCCCGTGACGACGACCTCGAAGGTGTCGGCGGCCAGGTGCCGCAGGATCGGGTCCACGAACCGCCGGTAGGACATCGTCACCAGGGCGCACCGGACGCCGTGGCGCCGCAGATCCTCGAGCAGCTCGCGGGCACCGGGCCGCCACGGCACCCGGTCGCCCACCCGGGCCAGGACCCGGTCGAGCAGCTGCGCGACGATCTCCTCGGGGGCGAGGTCGATGCCCGCGTGCTCGCGGATGTAGCGACCGGAGACCATCAGGTCGTTGCCGACGAGGTTGAGCGCATGCTCGGTCGACCAGGTGCCGCCGTGCTCCTCGACGAGCTCGAACTCGCTGGCGATCCAGTCCGGCTCGGTGTCGACCAGCGTGCCGTCCATGTCCCACAGCACGGCCGCCGGCAGCCGCCCTCCCCCATCCGGGAGCTGACGTGCAGGTTCGCGTGAATTGGCGGTGCTCAGGATGCCCTCCGAAACGCTCCAGGAGACGGACCGTGCGACGACTCACCCTAGGGGACGTGCCACCCAGCCGGCCGGTGCCTCGGAGGGCGGTGCGCCACGCGCCTCGCCACGAGATGGGTGTCCCCCGGCTCACACTCGAGGGTGCGCGAGCGGGTGGCCAGCGTTCTCACGCGGAGCGGCTCATGCCGAGCCTGCCTCGACCTTCGCCCGCCGTTGGGACCGGAGGTGGTGGAGCCCCGCGCCGACGGCCACGGCGACCGCCGCCGTCAGCCACCCGGCGACCACATCGGCGACGTAGTGCTCACCGGTGTAGACCAGCGTGACGGCCATGGCCACCACATAGGCGATCAGCACGGCCCGCCACGCCCGGGAGGCCAGGGGCCACAGGAACAGGGCGACCAGCATCGCGCTCCCGGCGTGCAGCGACGGCATGGCTGCCACCGGGTTGCTGCTGTCCTGACCGAGGGCGGTCAGCCTCCCGGGCAGGTCGAGGTGCAGGTAGTCCCAACCCAGAGCGGAGATGCGGACCACGGGCCCGATCTCCCCGAGGTCGGAGGCCAGCCACGGCGGTGCGGCCGGGTACCCGACGTACCCGCCCACCCCCACGGTCGTGAACGCGAGCACGGCCGCGATCCAGGCCGTGAAGCGATCCCTGCGACGGAACCACGCGAGGGCGGTGACCACGGGGATCGCGACGAAGTGGGTGCTGTAGACCAACGCGGCAGCGGCGTCGTACCAGTGCCCGGACCCGTCGACGAGCCGTTCCTGCAGCCACACGGACGGGACGGCCCCGAAGAGCCACGCGTCGACCCGGGCAGGTCCCGTGACGTGGACCCCGAAGCCCAGCCGGTTCACGCCTGCTCCGAGGCGCTGCTCGAGGGGGGCGCTGATCCACGTCGCCAGCCCGTAGGCGAGCAGGATCAGGCTGAGCGGTGCCAGTGCGATGAGCAGCTGGGCCACGGGTCCGTGCCGGGAGGCGGTCGGCTCGTCGCGCGCCGTGGCGGCGTCCGAGGTGACGGTGTCGAGATACGCCCCCGGCTGCGCGGAGCCGCCACTGTGCTGGCCGGTCATGAGCGCCTACGTCGCTCGACGAGTGCCTGGGTCCTGGACCGGTTGTAGCGCTGGATCAGGATGAAGGGCAGGTTGACCGCCACGCCGTAGGCGAACAGGAGTCCGGAGGCCAACGGTGGGTTCCAGAGGACGAAGAGGGGTCCGCAGGCCAGGGCCCACCAGTGCCCAAGCTCCGCTCGGCGCGTCTCGCGGACGAACAGCTCCAGCCCCGCGACGTCGTACGCCGGTAGTCGACGCTTGCTGACCCCCCCGCGGAACAGGTCGCCCGCCTCGGGCACTCGGTCCTTCCAGCGGTGGATGCGCAGACGGCGGCGGTACCGGGCGGCGGTCTCGAGACGTCGCGGCCGCAGCAGCCAGCCGTCACGGCGCAGTCGGCTGTCGGGCAGCCGGTGGGCCGCGTAGCCCGTGGCGGCGTGAAAGATCCCCCAGGCCACGATGTCCACCACGATGGTCAGAGCCTGCGGCATCACCAGGCGGAGCATCAGGACCCCTGGTCCGCTGACCCGTGGCTTCGGAGATCCACCTCGCGGCCACGCCACAGCACCGACTGTCGGACGAGGGTGCGCACCGCCGACCGCGCGAAGATGACGTCGAACGCGATGAGGGGCACCGGGAACAGCACCCAGGTCCACCAGCGGAAGGTGCCGATCCGGCGCAGGATCGCGCGCAGCTGCCAGGAGACGCCGCACCACCCGATCACCCACAGTGCGGGGTGGCCGTGGGTCAGGCCCGATCCGAGCCCGGTCGTGGCCTCGGCGAGCGCGAGCACCGCTCCCACGGCGACCGCGTGGTGGGCGCTGACCCAGAGCACGGAGGCCAGGGCCGGTCCCGGTGCCGCTGCCGACGCTCCGGACGCGAAGTTCTTCGTCCATCCGTCGGCCAGCTGGCGCAGGCCCCCCGGGTAGCTCCGCATCCGGATCGACCTCCCACCCACGACGCACAGCACCGGCAGCCCGACGCGGTGGTAGGCGGCCGCCAGCGCGACGTCGTCGAGGATCGCTCCGCGCACCGCCTCATGACCACCAGCGCGTTGGTAGTCGGCCCGCGAGGTCAGCAGGCAGGGTCCGAAGGCCATGGGCCGCGTCCCGCGGCGCCGCCGCGTGAAGGCCGCGCTGGCCAGCAACGACACCACGTTGAAGTACGACGAGAGCTGCTCGTAGGGACGCTCGACGCGGTGGAAGGGCTGCACCGACACGAGACCTCCGTGCCGCCGGTGCAGCTCCAGGAGCCCGTCCAGCGCATCGGGTGCCAGCACGGTGTCGGCGTCCAGGAACAGCACCAGGTCTGCGGTGCCGGCCCGCGCACCCTGGTGGCAGGCCCAGGCCTTGCCTGTCCACCCGGGCGGAGGAGCAGTGACAGTCAGCACGTCGACGCCGGCGGCCCGCGCGACCGCGGCCGTCGCGTCACGCGACCCGTCGTCGATCACGACGACGTCGGAGGCCCTCACCGTGAGTCGCTGCAGGGACCCCAGCAGTGGCGGGATCGTCGTCGCCTCGTCCCGCGCCGGGATGACGACCGACACCGACGCCACCCGGCCGTGGTGGACCCTGCCGGGCGGAACCGTTCCCAGGTCCCGCAGCAGCCACCCCGCGCAGCCTCCGGCGAGCAGCAGCACGACGAGCAGGACGAGGTCAACCACGCTGGAGCCCCGCTGCCCGGGTGACGACGAGCGGCATGCCGCCGCGTGGATGGACCGCGACCTGTGCCTGCGCCGCCGGCCGGGACCAGTCGGGCGGCGTAGCGAGCCGGAACTCGGACAGCAGCCGGCCCAGCACCACGACCATCTCGCCGAGGGCGAACTCGCGACCGATGCAGAGGCGCGGCCCCTGGCCGAACGGCAGGTACCCCGACCGGGCCGCATCGGGCTCGAGGAAGCGGTCTGGCTGGAAGACCAGGGGGTCGGGCCAGGAGTCGCTGCGACGGTGCAGCAACCACGGGCTCACGATGGCCAGCGTGCCGACCGGCACCTCGCGACCTCCGAGCACGTCCGCCCGGAGCGCGCGCCTCGACAGCACCCAGGCGGGCGGGTAGAGACGGAGCGCCTCGTCGACGACCGCCCGCGTCCACGGGAGCGTCTCTCGATGTCCGAGGAGAGACACCGGCCCCGCGTGACCGGCGAGCTCTGCGCGCACCAGGTCCTGTGCGGGCTGGTGCTCGGCCAGCAGCATGAGGGTCCAGGAGAGGCCTGCTGCCACGGTCTCGTGTCCCGCGATGACCATGGTGACCAGCTCGTGGCGGATCTCGGCGTCGGTCATCGCGCTGTCGAGCAGGAGGTCGAGGAGGTCGTCCCCGTGCGAGCCGGCCGGCGCGACGCCGCGTCGCCGTCGCCGCTCAGCCACGATCTGGGTGCAGATGGCGTCCAGCCGTCTGCGGGTGGTGCGCAGGCGGAGGTTCGTCGGGGTGGGAGCCCACTCGACCGTCGGCACGATCGACCGGCCCAGGCGCACCACCAGCCCTGCCGCCTCGCTGGTGGCGTCCAGCAGCTGCCGGGCCTGGCCTGAGAGGTCCGCGGAGAACAGGGCGCGGCCGACGGCGTCCAAGCCGATGCGGTGGGTGAGCTCCGCGACGTCGACCACGGCACCGCTGCCGAGAGACTCCCCCGCGAGCCGCGCCGTGATCGCCGCGTCCGCCGCCGCGCGCACCTGGTCGCCCACGGCCTCGAGCCGCTGGTGGTGGAAGGCGGGGGCGGCGATCCGCCGGTGCTCGATCCAGCTCGGCTCGGACGACGCCAGCAGCCCGGGCCCGGTCACCCGCCCCAGCGCGGCGTACTGGACGGTTTGCTTGCCCCAGTGCCGGGCCGAGGTCTGCAGCACGTGCCGGGCGTCGGCCGGGTCGTTGACCAGCAGGGCCGGGGGGCCCGGCACCGGGAAGGCGACCAGGTCGCCGAAGCGCTCGGAGACCTCCTCGAGGAAGGAGAGCGGCGCGGCGCGGACCGACCGGAACGCCCGCGCCATGTCGAGCGAGCTGGGTCCGGCCACGCCGATGTCGGTGGGTTGCAGGGCCTGAAGCCGGCGTGCGGCCCTCATGCCGCGTCCTCGGCGTGCCGGCGACCCAGCCACACCCACACCGCGCAGGTCGTGAGCACCAGGGCGAAGCCGAAGCCGAGGTCCTCAACCGGCGCGTAGACGAGCCGGCCGTTGCCGAACCAGGTCACGCGCTCGTCGCCGATGATGGCGTCCGGGTCGTACTGGACGATGCGGCGGCCGGTCAGCCAGCCGTTGGTGAGGAGCTGGAAGAAGACGACGATGCCGTACGCCGCCCACCAGGAGCGTGTGCCCGTCAGGCGGGTGCCCACCACCCACCGGTCGAGTGCGAGCGCCGCCACGACGGCGACCACGACGATGGCCGTGTAGGTCAACGGGCCTCCCCGCCGCGGCCCGACCGGCTGAGGCTGTCCCGACGGTCCCGCACCGGGCGACCGACGGCACGCACCGCCTCGTAGGTGAGCACGGAGACGAGCGGGATGACGACGAAGAACGCGATCTCCTCCAGCGGGAGGCCGGCCACCCGCCACGGCAGCGTCTGTGCCTCGTCGAACCACCAGTGGCCGGCGTCGGTGGCGTACAGGTCCCACAGCAGGAACGGCGTCCCGGCGACGAGGACCGTCAGGAGCAGCCGACGCGGCTGCCGCAGCACCCGGAGGCGGAACGCTGGCACCAAGGGGAGGGTCCCGACGAGGCAGAACACCAGCATCGCGACGTACGACCAGTGCGGCTGGTCCATCACGACCCGGAGACCGGCAGCGCCGAGTGGTCGCCGGCCAGCCGCTTGAGCACGAGCTCGGCGCTGATCAGGCACATCGGCAGGCCCACGCCGGGGACCGTGCTGGCGCCGGCGTAGAGCAGGCCGTCGACCTTCGCCGACATGTTGCCGGGCCGGAAGAACGCGCTCTGCCGCAGCGTGTGCTCGAGGCCGAGCGCGCCCCCGCGCCAGGCGTTGTAGCGGTCGCAGAAGTCCCTCGGGCCGACGGTGTGCCGCACGAGGACGCGGTCGCGCAGGTCGGGAACACCGGCCCAGTGGGCCACTTGGTCCATGGCGGCGTCCGCCGTCCGCTCGACGATCACGGAACCCTGCCCGTCGTCCCCGCCGCTGCCGATCTCCACGTCGGCCGGCACCGGCACCAGGACGAACAGGTTCTCGCACCCCTCGGGCGCCACGGTCGGGTCGGTCTCGGAGGGCTTGCAGACATAGACCGACGCGGGGCTGGGAACGCGAGCCTCGCGACCGAAGATGTCGTCGAAGTTCTGGTCCCAGTCGGAGGTGAAGAACAGCGAGTGGTGGGCCAGCTGCGGGAGGCGCCCCTCCACGCCGAGCATCGCCAGCACGGCTCCCGGTCCGGGGGTCCGCCGCCGCCACGCCTTCTTCGGGTGGGTCTGGAGCTCGGCAGGGAGCAGTGCGGTCTCCAGGTGGTGCAGGTCGGCGGCGCCCACGACCACGTCGGCGGGGAGGGTGAGCGCGCTGCCGTCGGCCGTGACGTGCTCGACTCCGGTCACGTGCGCCCGGGCACCGCGGGTGCCCGTGCCGGTGAGGATCCCGGTGACCCGGGCGTCGGTGTGCAGCCGTGCACCATGACGCTCGGCGAGCCCGGCGATCACCTCGATGAGCCGCGTGAACCCGCCCTGCGGGTAGAGCACCCGGTCGCCCAGGTCGAGCCGGCTCATCAGGTGGTAGAGGCTCGGCGCCCGGCTGGGCGACGAGCCGAGGAAGACCGCGGGGTAGCCCAGCACTTGGCGGAGCCGGTTGTCGGTGAACTGCGCGGCCACGTGGCTGCGGAGCGACCGGGACAGCAGCCGGCCGAGCGCCGGGGTGCGCCGGACGATGTCGGGATGCAGGAAGGATGACGCCGTGTCGAAGTTGCTGTAGAGGAAGCGACGCAGGGCGAGGTCGTAGGTCTCCTCGGCCGACTGGAGGTAGTCGTCGAAGCGGGCCCCCGCACCCGGCTCCAGGGACTCGAACAGCGCCCGGTTGTGCGCGCGGTCGGGCCGGACGTCGACCGGCTCGGCATGGTCCTCGAAGAACACGCGGTAGCTGGGGTCGAGCACCTGCAGGTCGAGCTCGGCGTCGGCGGACGTGCCGAGCAGGTCGAAGAAGTGCTCGAACACCTCGGGCATGAGGTACCACGACGCGCCAGTGTCGAAGCGGAAGCCGTCGCGCTCCACGCTGCCGACGCGGCCACCGAGCTCGGCGTTCTTCTCGAGGAGGTCGACGCTGTGGCCGCGCGAGGCGAGCAGCGCGGCCGTGGCGAGCCCGGCGATCCCGCCACCGATGACGACGACCCGCGACGCGCCGTACGCCACCTTCGGCCGCCCCGCGGAGCGCAGGGGCAACAAGGACGTCACGAGCGGTCCCGGTACAGCGCGGCGGCCACGAGCCGGACCTTCACCGAGTCGGGAACGCGCACGCGGGTCCGCCGGATCTCGGCGGCCGGAGTGGTCCGGACCCGGATGGCGAGCTCGGTGAAGATCGCGTGCGCGACACGCACCGCACGGCGACTGCTGACCGGCAGCTCGGGGACGACCGCGGCGGCGGCGGCGAGGTCGGCCTCGATGTCGTCGAGGATCCGGTCACGATCGGCGTCGCAGAACAGGTCCACGTCGAGTCCCGGGAAGTACCGCCGACCCAGCGTGTCGTGGTCCTCGGCCAGGTCGCGGATGAAGTTGAGCTTCTGGAACGCGGCACCCAGGCGTCGAGCGCCCGGAGCGAGCCGGTCGTAGTCCCGCGCCGCCCTGGTGGGTTCCGTCGTGCCAGCCCCGACGCCGTCCCCGGCGACGAAGACGCGCAGGCACATCAGGCCCACCACCTCCGCGGAGCCGTAGACGTAGCGGTCGAAGGTCTCGCGCGTGTGCACGGTGGGGTCGAGGTCCATGCGCATCGAGGCGAAGAACGGGTCGATGACGTCGGCGTCGATGCCGCACTCGACCGCGGTGCGTGCGAAGGCGTGCACCACGAGGTTCCCGCTGTAGCCATGCTGCAGGGCGTGACGCACGTCGTCGAGGAGCCAGTCGAGCATGCGCGCCCGGGCTTCGCGCCCGAGCGCGGGATCGGGGTTGTCGACGATCTCGTCGGCGACCCGCACCAACGCGTAGATGTTGCGCACCCGGGTGCGCACGGGGTCGGCGAGCAGCCGCGACGCCAGCCCGAACGAGCTGGAGTAGGTGCGGATGACGACCGCGGCGCTGCTCTCGCAGACGGAGTCGTAGAGGCCCGGCGCGGGTCGTCGCCCCACGAAGAAGAGGCTCATGCGGCCACGTGGTCGCTGCCGGCGGGGGTGACCGCGGGCAACGAGACGCTGGCGAGCAGGTCGGGTGGAAGGCCCATCTCCGCGACGGCGTCCCTGGCCTCGACGAGGTGGATCTCGGCCAGCTCCTCGACGAACTGCCGTGAGCCCGAGCACGTCAGCAGCCGCCGTACGTCGTCCAGCTCCTCGTCGTCCAGGTCGCGGCCGACGTACTGGCTGATCCGGTCCCACTCGGCGGTGGTTCGCGCGTGGGCGAGCAGGGGGGTCTGCTTGCGGGTGCGCAGGTCGCTCGTCGCGCTCTTGCCCGTCACGACCGGGTCGCCGAACACCCCGAGCAGGTCGTCGACGAGCTGGAAGGCGATCCCCAGCCTGCTGCCCACCCGAGCGAGCCCGCGCACCGTCGTCTCGTCCGCGTCGGCGAGCACCGCCCCGGCCTGCAGCGGCAGCACGAACGAGTAGGCGCTCGTCTTCTTCTCCTCCATGTCCAGGCTCTCGGGCAGCGACGCCGCGGAGACCCTCACGGCGAGGCCCACGTCGGCGAGCTCGCCGGCCGCCGTGGTGTGCAGCGCCACATCGAAGTGGTCGAGCAGCCGGTGCACGACCGCCGTGGGCGCCCCACAGGTCGCGACCGCGCGCACGGCAGCAGCCAGCGCCAGGTCACCGGCCAGGATGCCTGCGGTGCGACCCAGGGACTCGGCCCCCTCGAGGGAGGCTCCCGAGGAAGCAGCGCGGGCCGTGAACGTGCCACCGACGTTCAAGCGGCCGCGGCGCCGGTCGTCGCAGTCGATGACGTCGTCGTGGATCACGAAGGCCGTGTGCAGCAGCTCCACCGCCGCCCCCACCTCGGCCGCCGCGCCCGGACAGGTCCCGCCGAGGGCGTCGTGGGTGGCTGACACCAGAGCGGGCCGGAACCGCTTGCCACCGACCGCAGCAACGGCCAGGGCGTCCCACAGCAGCGCGTGTTCCGGGTCGGTGGCCGTGGCGCGCGCACGGCCTTGGTCCAGCACGCGCTGCAGAGCTGCCTCGGCGGTGGGTGGGCTCACCGGTCCTCCAACGTTGACGAAGCGTAGGGGACAACCTATGCAACTCCTCCAAACCCAGCTCGATGGGGGCAGTCCCACCGGTGTGCTCACCAGGCCCGGTACCCGCGGTGACGACGGGGACCCGGTCCCTCGGGCTCGCAGGGCCCGTCAGCAGCGCCTGAGCTGACGCTCCTTCTGCGCTCCCAGACCATCCTTCCGGCGCTCGGCCAGCCGTTGTCCACGCCGCCTGCCACACCGTCCGCCCCGATGCCTGCCCCGGTGCTCGTCATGGGCTCAGTCCTCCGGCTCGTAGCCGAGGTTGGGTGAGAGCCATCGCTCCGCCTCTGCCAGGCTCAGTCCCTTGCGGGCGGCGTAGTCCTCGACCTGGTCCTTGCCGATCCGGCCGACGACGAAGTACTGCGACTGCGGGTGGGACAGGTACCAGCCGCTCACCGAGGCGCCCGGCCACATGGCCATGCTCTCGGTGAGCGTGATCCCGGTGGCGGCCTCCACATCGAGCAGCTGCCACAGCGTGGCCTTCTCGGTGTGCTCGGGACAGGCGGGGTAGCCGGGCGCCGGCCGGATCCCGTCGTACCGCTCCTTGAGCAGGCCGTCGGCGTCGAGGTCCTCGTCCTCGGCGTAGCCCCACAGATCGGTGCGCACGAGCTCGTGCAGCCGTTCGGCGAAGGCCTCCGCGAGCCGGTCCGCCAGCGACTCCAGCAGGATCGCTGAGTAGTCGTCGTGCTCGGCCTTGAAGGCCGCGACCCGGTCCTGGCTGCCGAGGCCGGCGGTGACCGCGAACGCGCCCACGTGGTCGCGCAGGCCGGTGTCGCTGGGGGCGACGTAGTCGGCCAGGGAGCGGTTCGGCACGCCGTCGCGGTGCTGGCCCTGCTGCCGCAGGTGCGCGAGCCTGGCGAGCACCGTGGTGCGGGACTCGTCGGTGTAGACCTCGATGTCGTCGCCGACGGCGTTGGCGGGGAACAACCCCATCACCCCGTTGGCGCTCAGCCATCCCTCGGCCACGACCCGGTCCAGCATCTGCTGCGCGTCCTCGTAGAGCCGCCGCGCCGCCTCGCCGGAGGCGGGGTTGTTCAGGATGTCGGGGAACCGGCCCTTCATCTCCCAGGCGTTGAAGAACGGCTGCCAGTCGATGTAGTCGCGCAGCTCCGCCAGCGGATAGCCGGACAGGACGCGGACCCGTTCGGCCATCCTCGGCTGCGGTGGCGCGTACCCGTCCCACGTGATCGGGGTCCGGTTCGCCCGGGCGTCGGCCAGCGGCAGGATGACCCGGTCGTTGTGCTTGGCGGCGTGTCGCTCCCGGATCGAGTCGTAGTCGGCGGTGACCTCGGCCAGCAGGCGACCGCGGCGCTCCGCCGACAGCAGGGCGGCGGCCACCGGCACCGAGCGAGAGGCGTCCTTGACCCACACCACCGGGCCGTCGTAGCGGGGGTCCACCTTCACCGCGGTGTGGGCTCGCGACGTGGTGGCACCCCCGACCAGCAGCGGGATCGAGAAGCCCTGTCGCTGCATCTCGGCGGCGAAGCCGACCATCTCGTCCAGCGAGGGCGTGATGAGGCCGGACAGGCCGATCAGGTCGGCGTCGACCTCGCGGGCGGTGTCGATGATCTTCTGCCCCGGCACCATCACGCCGAGGTCGATGACCTCGTAGTTGTTGCACTGCAGCACCACACCGACGATGTTCTTCCCGATGTCGTGCACGTCGCCCTTGACGGTGGCCATCACGATCGTGCCCTTCTTCTCCTCCACGTCGCCGGGCTTCTTCTCGGCCTCGATGAAGGGGATGAGGTAGGCGACGGCCTTCTTCATCACCCGGGCGGACTTCACCACCTGCGGCAGGAACATCCGGCCTGCGCCGAACAGGTCGCCGACGACGTTCATCCCGTCCATCAGCGGCCCCTCGATCACCTCGATGGGCCTGCCGCCCCTGGCCGCGATCTCGCCCCGCAGCTCCTCGGTGTCGGACTCGGCGAACTCGTCGATGCCCTTGACGAGCGCGTGCGTGATCCGCTCCCCCACCGGCAGCGATCGCCACTCCTCGGTGGCGACCTCCTTCACCGAGCCGTCGCCGGCGAAGTCGGGGGCGATCTCCAGCAGCCGCTCCGTGCTGTCGGGTCGGCGGTTGAGGACGACGTCCTCGATGCGCTCGCGCAGCCGCGGGTCGATCTCGTCGTAGACCACCAGCGCTCCGGCGTTCACGATCCCCATGTCCATCCCCGCCGCGATGGCGTGGAACAGGAAGACCGAGTGGATCGCCTCGCGTACCGGGTTGTTGCCGCGGAAGGAGAAGGAGACGTTGGAGACCCCGCCAGAGACCAGGGCCCCCGGCAGCTCGGCCTTGATCCAGCGCGTCGCCTCGATGAAGTCGACGCCGTAGTTGGCGTGCTCCTCGATGCCGGTCGCGACGGCGAACACGTTCGGGTCGAAGATGATGTCCTCCCCGGGGAAGCCGACCTCGTCGACGAGGATGTCGTAGGCACGACGGCAGATCGCCTTGCGTCGCTCGAGGTTGTCGGCCTGACCGTCCTCGTCGAAGGCCATCACCACGACGGCGGCGCCGTACTTGCGGCACAGGCGAGCATGCTCGCGGAAGGCGTCCTCGCCCTCCTTCATCGAGATCGAGTTGACGATCGGCTTGCCCTGGACGCACTTGAGCCCGGCCTCGATCACCTCGAACTTCGAGGAGTCCACCATCAGCGGCACCCGCGAGATGTCCGGCTCGCTGGCGATCAGCTTGACGAAGCGGTCCATCGCGGCGACGCCGTCGATCATCCCCTCGTCCATGTTGACGTCGATGACCTGGGCCCCGGCCTCGACCTGCTGGCGCGCGACCGAGAGCGCGGTGGTGTAGTCACCCTCCTTCACCAGGCGCCGGAACCGGGCCGACCCGGTGATGTTGGTGCGCTCCCCCACGTTGACGAACAGCGACTCGGGGACGACGGTGACGGGCTCCAGGCCTGCCAGCCGCAGCGCGGGACGGAGCGACGGGACCTCGCGCGGCGGTCTGCCCCCGGCGGCCCGTGCGATGGCCTCGAGGTGCTCGGGCGTGGTGCCGCAGCAGCCGCCGAGCAGGTTCACGAGGCCGCTGCCCGCGAACTCCTCGAGCACCGCCGCAGTCTCCTCGGGCGCCTCGTCGTACTCGCCGAAGGCGTTGGGCAGCCCGGCGTTGGGGTAGCAGGAGACGAACGTGTCCGCCACCCGCGACAGCTCGGCGACGTAGGGCCGCATCTCCGCGGCGCCCAGCGCGCAGTTCAGCCCGATGGCCAGCGGGCGCGCGTGGCGCACCGAGTTCCAGAAGGCCTCGGTGACCTGCCCCGACAGCGTCCGGCCCGATGCGTCGGTGATGGTGCCGGAGATCACCACCGGCCAGCGTCGGCCGTGCTGCTCGAAGAGCGTCTCGAGGGCGAAGATCGCGGCCTTCGCGTTCAGGGTGTCGAACACGGTCTCGATCAGCAGCAGGTCGGCGCCGCCGTCGACGAGCCCGCTCGCCTGCTCGAGGTAGGCCGTCACCAGTCGGTCGTAGGTGACGTTGCGCCGGCCGGGGTCGTTGACGTCGGGAGAGATCGAGGCGGTGGTGCTGGTGGGGCCCAGCGCGCCGATCACCCAGCGGGGCCGGTCGGGGGTGAGGTCGGTCATCGCGTCACAGGCCTCCCGGGCGAGCCGGGCGGAGGCCACGTTGAGCTCGTAGGCGAGCTCCTGCGTGCCGTAGTCCGCCTGCGAGATCCGCTGGGCGTTGAACGTGTTGGTCTCGACCAGGTCCGCCCCGGCCTCGAGGTAGGCCCGGTGGATGTCTCGGATGATGTCCGGCTGGGAGAGGCTGAGCAGGTCGGAGTTGCCACGCAGGTCGTGGTCCCAGTCCGCGAACCGCTCCCCGCGGTAGCCCGCCTCGTCGAGAGCGTGCCGCTGGATCATCGTCCCCATGGCGCCGTCCATGACCAGGATCCGCTGCCGCAGGGCGGCAGTCAGCGCCGCGGTGGCGTCCGGGCGGAAGGACGGGCTGGTCACGTCGGTCAAGGCTTCCTCGGCAGGTCGGGGGCGGGCAGGTCTCGGCTGGGCGGGTTCGGGTCGCTGTCGGCCCCGGGGTGGCTGGGGGTGGCTGGGGGTGGCTGGGGGTTGAGAGCGGCTAGGGGTCGTCGGGGCGCGGTCGACGGACCGGCGGACTGTCGACGCCCTCGGCAAGGGTAGGGGCGGGTCGCGAGGGGCCCCAGGCCGATTCCGCATCGTGGCCCCCGGCGCCCTTGGCCAGGCGTCCGCGCGTCGCCGCCGCGGTCTAGTCTGAGGGGGTGATCGAGATCGAAGAGGTGCCCGAGCTGAGGTCGCCTGTCCTCATCGCGGCCTTCGAGGGGTGGAACGACGCCGCGGACGCGGCCTCGTCCGTCGTGGACCACCTGGCCCAGGTCTGGAACGCCCGGGTCGTCGCCGCGATCGACCCGGAGGACTTCTACGACTTCCAGGTCAACCGGCCCGCCGTCTCGAGCACCGAGGACGGGATGCGACGCATCACCTGGCCCTCGACGCAGCTCTCGATCTGCTCACCCCCCGGTGCGCTGCGCGACGTGATCCTGCTGCGCGGCATCGAGCCGAACATGCGGTGGCGGCAGTTCTGCGCCGAGCTGCTGGCCGCGGCCGAGGAGCTCGGGGCCGAGCTGGTGGTGACGTTGGGCGCGCTGCTGGCCGACACCCCCCACACCCGGCCGATCCCGCTGTCGGGCACCACCACCGAGCCGGACCTCGCCGACCGGCTGCAGCTGGAGCAGAGCAACTACGAGGGTCCGACCGGCATCGTCGGGGTGTTCCAGGACGCCTGCACCCAGGCCGACATGCCGTCGGCCTCGTTCTGGGCCGCCGTCCCGCATTACGTCGCGCAGCCGCCCTGCCCGAAGGCGACCCTGGCGCTGCTCGGCCGCGTCGAGGACCTGCTCCAGGTGAGCGTCCCGCTCGCCGACCTGCCCGAGGAGGCCCGCGCCTGGGAGCGCGGGGTCGACGAGCTCTCCGAGGATGACGAGGAGATCGGGGACTACGTCCGGGCCCTGGAGGAGTCCCGCGACACCGCGGACCTGCCGGAGGCGAGCGGCGAGGCCATCGCCCTGGAGTTCGAGCGCTACCTCAAGCGTCGCGGCACCGACCTGGACTGACCCGGCGCGTCCGGCGGCCGGAGACCCGCTGACCCGGCGCGTCCGGCGGTCGGAGACCCGCTGACCCGGCGCGTCCGGCGGCCGGAGACCCGCTGACCCGGCGCGTCCGGCGGCCGGAGACCCGCTGACCCGGCGTCGCCACACGCGCCGGGTCGACATGCCCAGCGCCGCCACACGCGCCGGGTCGACATGCGCAGCGCCGCCACACGCGCCGGGTCGACATGCCCAGCGCCGCCACACGCGCCGGGTCGACATGCCCAGCGCCGCCACACGCGCCGGGTCAGCGTCAGAGCAGGATGCCGAGCCGGGCGTCGACCAGGTCCCGCAGCAGAACGCTCCCGCAGCCCTCGACACCGTCGCCGCCGCCCTCGCCCTCGCCGCTCTCCATCTCGCTCGGACCGGGCGTCCGCGCGGCCCACGCGTCGACGGCAGCCAGCGCGGTGGGGGCGTCCAGGTCCTGGGCCAGCGCGGCACGGACCTCGACCACGAGGGACTCCGCCTCGGCTCGCGTGGCGCCGGGCAGTGCTGCCCGCCAGGCCGCTAGCCGCTTCTCGGCGGTCCGCAGCTCCTCGTCGGTCCACTCCCAGTCGGAACGGTAGTGGTGCGCCAGGATCGCCAACCGGACGGCCATCGGGTCGACGCCGGCCCCACGCAGCCGCGAGACCAGCACCAGGTTGCCCTTCGACTTCGACATCTTCTCGCCGTCGTAGGCGACCATCCCGGCGTGCACGTAGGCGCGGGCGAAGCGCAGGTCGTCGTACCCGGCCTGGGCGTGCGCCGCGCTCATCTCGTGGTGCGGGAACGCCAGGTCGGAGCCGCCGCCCTGTACGTCGAAGTCGCGGCCGAGGTGGTGCAGGGCGATCGCCGAGCACTCGATGTGCCAGCCGGGACGGCCACGACCCAGTGGCGAGTCCCAGGCCGGCTCCCCCGGTCGCTCGGCCTGCCAGAGCAGGCAGTCGAGCGGGTGCTTCTTCCCGGCGCGGTCCGGGTCGCCGCCGCGCTGCGGGAACAGCTCCAGCATCTGCGCCTCGTCGAGCCGGGAGACCGCCCCGAACCGGGGGTCGGAGTGGACGTCGAAGTAGAGGTCGCCGTCGACGTCGTAGACGTGCCCCCGCTCGCGCAGCCGCTCGACCAGCTCGACGTCGAGCTGGATGGACTCGACGGCACCGACGTAGTCGTCGGGGGCCAGCACCCGCAGCGCGGTCATGTCCTCGCGGAACAGCTCGGTCTCGCGCTCCGCGAGCTCGACCCAGTCGACCCCGGTCGCGGTCGCCCGCTCCAGCAGCGGGTCGTCGACGTCGGTGACGTTCTGCGTGTAGTGCACGGCGAGACCGGCGTCGCGCCAGGCGCGGTTCAGCAGGTCGAAGCCGATGTACGTGGCGGCGTGACCGATGTGCGTGGCGTCGTACGGCGTGATGCCGCAGACGTACATCCGGGCCGTGCCGTCCGGGTCCGTCTCGACGGTGACCGCGGTCGCGGTGTCGTGGACCCGGACCGTGGCCGCGGGGCCGAGGTCGAGCCGGGGAACGTCAGGGCTCGTCCAGGCACGCATGCGCGAAGCCTAACGGGAGCCTCAGAAGGCCGGCCACGGGATCGCGGGACGCCGCCGCGAAGGCGTCGGCATCGTGCCGTGGCGCAGCAGTGCCTCGACCCGCAGCCGGGTCGCCGCCACCTCCTCGGCGTCGACCAGCCGGGACAGCGCGGACGCCAGCGGGTCCGGGTCGCACAGCTGGTCCAGCAGCCGCCGCAGGTCGGCGGCGAGCCGGTCGTCCAACGGCTCGCCGGCCCAGCCCCACAGCACCGTCCGGAGCTTGTCCTCGGTGTGGAACGCGATCCCGTGGTCCACGCCGAAGCGGCGGCCGTCGGGCATGGCCAGCACGTGGCCGCCCTTGCGGTCGGCGTTGTTGACCACCACGTCGAACACGGCCATCCGGAGCAGCTCCTCGCTGTCCTCGTGCACCAGCGTGACCGGCTGGTCGGTCGCGTCGTAGGCGTCGAGGACGTGCAGGTAGCCCTCGGGCACGGTCCCGCCCGGGACGATGTCGACCGGGTCCTGACCGGGGTCCGGCTCCCGCCAGGCCTGCAGCATCCCGACCCCGGCGGGCCCGTCCCCGCGCAGCACCGTCGGCGGGACGACGTCCCACCCCAGCGCCTCCGAGACCGCGTACGCCGCGACCTCGCGACCGGCCAGCGTGCCCAGTGGGAAGTCCCACAGTGGACGCTCCCCGGCCACCGGCTTGTAGACGCAGTCGACGGCGATCCCGTCGAGCGTGACCGTCCCGAAGAAGGTGGCGTTCGAGGCCGGCATGATCCGGCCCCGGAGCTCGACGTGGCCGCGGTTGAGCAGCTCGTGGTCGGAGCCGGCATCGCCGTCCACGCAGGCGCTCACGGGTCGGGCTGGGTCGCGGTGCGCCGGAAGCCGTTGGCGCGCGGGCACAGGTGACCCGACGGGTCCAGTGGCCCGCCGCAGAACGGGCAGGGCTCGCGGCCCGCCCCGACGACAGCCTGGGCGCGGGCGCTGAAGGCCCGGGCGAGGCCCGCCGGCAGCCGGACGACCAGCACCTCCTCGGGCTCGGGCTCCTCGATCTGCTCCTCCGGGGTGCCCGGCTCGACGACGCTCTCCTCGGTGAGCGGGAACACCTCGACGACGAGACGCTGGTCCTCGGTGTCCCACGACAGCGTCATCGTGCCGGCGCGGAACTCCTCGACGATCGGCTGCTCGAGCGGGTCGTTGTCCTCCAGCGACACCGGCGGGATCGCCGGGATCGTGGCCTCGCCCTCGGTGGAGCGGAGCAGCTCGTCCAGAAGCCCGTCGATGCGCTCGGCCAGCACCGAGACCTGCTGCTTCTCCAGCGCGACACTGGTCACCCGGGTGCCGCTGCGCGCCTGCAGGAAGAAGGTCCGCTGGCCGGGCGGACCCACCGTGCCCGCGACGAACCGCTCCGGGGGGTCGAAGCTGTGGATCACCGATGCCATGCGACGAGCCTAGGGGGTGGTGCCGGCGCCGCCGCCGACCACCGCGTCGCTGCTGACCTTGCGCGTCCGGCGGCGCTTCGGTGGCGGCTTGAGATGGGACAGGTCGCCGGAGGAGCTGTTCATGGTGACCACGAACGGACGCAGTGGCGTGTACCGCACCACCGACAGCGAGGCCGGGTCGACCACGATCCGCTGGAAGCTGTCGAGGTGGCTGCCGAGGGCGTCGGCGAGGATCGCCTTGATGACGTCGCCGTGGCTGACGGCGACCCAGATCGCCTCGGGGCCGTGCTCCGCCTCCACGGCGGCGTCCCAGGCGCGCACCGTGGCGACCGCCCGGGCGGACATGTCGGCCATCGACTCCCCGGCCGGGAAGACCGCCGCGGAGGGGTGGCCCTGCACCGTGCGCCACAGCGGCTCCTTAACGAGGGTCTTCAGCTCGCGGCCGGTCCAGTCGCCGTAGTCGCACTCCAGCAGCCCCCGGTCGGTGCGGACGGCGGGTGTCGGCTGCCGACCGCGGACGAGCGCCCGTGCGGTCTCCCGGCAGCGCTCCAGCGGGCTGGTCACCACCGTGGCCAGGCTCAGCGGGGCCAGCCGCTCGCCCGCGACCTCGGCCTGCTCGCGCCCTCGCTCGTCGAGGTGGACCCCCTTGCTGCGACCGGCCAGCACCCCGGTGGCGTTGGCGGTGGTGCGGCCGTGCCGGGCCAGGATCAGGGTTGCCATGGCCAGAACCCTAGGCGACGTACCCTGAGCCGCATGATCGTCGACAGCGCCCTCTACCGCGGCGGCGTCCGGGTCGTCGTCGACTGCGCCAAGGACGACCTGGACGCCGTCCGCAGGCAGGCCGACGGCGAGGGCGACTTCGTCTGGGTCGGGCTCCACGAGCCGGACGAGGACGAGCTGGACCGGGTCGCCGAAGCGTTCTCGCTGCATCCGCTGGCCGTCGAGGACGCCCTCAAGGCCCACCAGCGCCCGAAGCTCGAGCGCTACCAGGACGGGTTGTTCCTCGTCCTGAAGACCCTCTGGTACGTCGACGAGCAGGACGCCGTGGAGACCGGCGAGGTGAACCTGTTCGTCGGCCGCGACTACGTGGTCACCGTCCGGCACGGATCGGGCGGCGAGCTGCACTCGGCGCGCCTGGACCTCGAGGACCGGGCCGCGGTGCTCGGACACGGTCCCTCCGCGGTGCTGTACGCCGTCTGCGACCGGGTCGTCGACGAGTACGAGGCCGTCGCCACCGCGCTGGAGGAGGACGTCGACGAGGTGGAGACCTCGGTCTTCTCCCCCGACCGCACCCAGGACTCGCAGCGGATCTACGTGCTCAAGCGCGAGCTGGCAGAGGTGCGTCGCGCCGTGAACCCGCTCCGCGAGCCGATGAAGCGGTTCGCGACGGGGTCCGTCCCGTTCGTCACCCAGGAGGCGGCGCCGTTCTTCCGGGACGTGGCCGACCACCTGCTGCGGGTCTCCGATGCTGTCGAGACCCTCGACACGCTGCTGTCCACGGCCTTCGACGCCCACCTGGCCCAGATCAGCGTCCAGCAGAACGAGGACATGCGGAAGATCTCCGCCTGGGTCGCGATCGCCGCCGTCGGCACCCTGGTGGCCGGGGTCTACGGGATGAACTTCACCCACATCCCCGAGCTCGGCTGGCACTACGGCTACGCCTACGCGCTCAGCCTGATGGCGGGCGCCTCGGTGCTGCTCTACGCCCTGTTCAAGCGGTCCGGCTGGCTGTGAGGGCCGGCCGGCAGCGTCTCACGTGGCGCTCATGACGCCGGAGCCCAGCAGGGCCAGCACCACCAGGCCCAGCACGACGCGGTAGGGCACGAAGGTCGCGATCGAGTGTCCGGCGACGAACCGCAGCAGCCAGGCGATCGAGGCGTAGGCCACCACGAAGCTGACCAGGGTGCCCACGACGGTCTGACCGAGGCTGATGTCGCTGGCGAGGGCGTCGGGCAGCTCGTAGAGACCGGCCGCGAGCAGTGCCGGGATGGACAGGAAGAACGACAGCCGGGTAGCCGTCACCCGGTCCAGCCCGAGCAGCAGGCCGGTGGAGATGGTCGCGCCGGAGCGCGACACCCCCGGCACGAGGGCCACGCACTGGAGCAGCCCGACGGTCAAGGCGTCGCGCAGCGTGAGGTCCTTCTCGGCCCGCAGCTGACGACCCCGACGCTCCGCGACCAGCATCACCGCGCTCCACAGGATCAGCGCGCCGGCGACCACCCACAGCGAGCGCAGCGGACCAGTGATCAGGTCCTTGGCGGCCAGCCCGACGACGCCGATGGGCAGCGAGCCGGCGATGATGTACCAGCCCATCCGGTGGTCGAGGGTGCCGCGGAGCTCGGGCTTGGCCAGGCCGGCCACCCAGGCCCGGGCGATCCGCCAGATGTCGGTCCAGAAGTACACCAGGACCGCTGCGATCGCGCCCATCTGGATCACCGCGGTGTAGGCGGTGACCCCCTTGTCGGCGACGTCGAGCCCCATGAGCTTCTCGGCGATGGTGAGGTGACCGGTGCTGGAGACCGGAAGGAACTCGGTCAGCCCTTCGACGATGCCGAGAACGACTGCCTGGATGTAGTCCATCTGTGCTTCCTGCTGCAGGGGCGGGCCGTCGACCAGGGTACGGGCTGGGGGCGCGCCGTGGTGGACCGGCACCTGACCACGACCTGACCACGGCCTGACCACGACCTGACCACGACCTGACTGCTGCCGGGCCTCGCGGCCTGCCTGCCTGACGGGCCGGGAGCCGGGGCGCGCCGTCGACCGGCGTCGCCGCATCGCTACCTTTACCCCCATGCAGCAGCGCTACCTCGGCCGCACCGGCCTGCGCGTCTCCCGCCTGGGCCTCGGCACGCTCACCTGGGGACGCGACACCGACGAGCACGAGGCCCGCGACCAGCTCCGGGCGTTCACCGAGGCGGGCGGCACGCTGGTGGACACCGCCGCCGGCTACGGCGAGGGCGCCGCCGAGGAGCTGCTGGGGTCGCTGATCGGCGACGTGGTCCGCCGCGACGACCTGGTCATCGCGACGAAGGCCGGCATCAGCCGGGGCCGCGGCCAACGGACCACGAACGCCTCCCGGGGCTACCTGCTGCCGACGCTGGACGCCTCGCTCAAGCGCCTGGGCGTCGACCACGTCGACCTCTGGCAGGTGCACACCTGGGTGGAGGACACCCCGCTGGAGGAGACGCTGTCCGCGCTGGACATCGCGGTGTCCTCCGGGCGGGCGGCGTACGTCGGGGTGTCGAACTACCGCGGCTGGCAGAGCGCGCAGGCGGCCACCTGGCAGCGTGCCGTCCCCGGCCGGGCGGTGCTCGCCTCGAACCAGGTGGAGTACTCCCTGGTGAACCGGCGGGTCGAGGCCGAGGTGCTGCCCGCGGCCGCGGCGCTGGGGCTCGGGGTGCTGCCCTGGTCGCCGCTCGGCCGCGGTGTGCTGACCGGCAAGTACCGCCACGGCACCCCGGCCGACTCCCGCGGTGCGTCGCCGCACTTCGCCAGCTTCGTGGGCTCCTACCTCGACGAGCGCACCGGCCGGATCGTCGAGGCCGTGGCCCGGGCCGCGGAGGGCCTGGACTGGTCGCCGCTGGAGGTGGCGCTGACCTGGGTCCGGGACCGCCCCGGGGTGACCGCCCCGATCGTCGGCGCCCGCACCGCCGCCCAGCTGCGCGGGGCGCTGACCGTCGAGGATCTGGAGCTGCCGGCCCAGATCGTCACCGCCCTCGACGACGTGTCCGACCCCGCCGGGACCTGAGCACGGCCCGGTCCGACCGCCCGCCGAGTCGGGCTTCTCGACCGGCTCGGGAACCGCCGTGTCGAGGCACGGGAGTGTCACTGCCGCGGCGCCCACCCCCATGCCAGGATGGTGCGCATGTCTCGCACCGCCCTCGTGACGCTGCCCAAGCGCCGTGCGTTGAGTCCCGGCGTAGAGTTCGAGTTCGAGCGACTGACCATCTCCCGCGAGCTGTCCCGCAGCGCCGTGACCCGGCTGCTGGTCGACCGCGCCGAGCACGGTGGCTGGGAGCTGGACCGGCTCCGGCTCGCGACCGACGGCACGCGTCGTGTCGTGCTGCGACGCAAGATCATCCGCCAGCGCTCGACCTACTACGGCTGAGCCACACCGGCCGCTGACCGAGGAGACAGTCATGGACCAGGTCGCCACCAGCTTCGACGCCGACGGCGGGATCGTGGTCGGCCAGGACGGGTCGCCGCAGTCCTCGGCCGCCGTGCGCTGGGCCGTGCACACCGCTGACCGGCTGGGGTGCACCGTCCACGTGGTGCGGACCTGGTCGCTGTCCAGCGCGCCGCGTCCGGCGTCCTGGGCGCCGGGCTACGTGCCGCCGCTGGTGGACTTCGAGGCGGCGGTGCTGGGGGAGCTGGAGCGCGACGTGGCCGCGCTGGACCTCCGCAGCGACGTGCCGGTCGTCTGTCACGTCCTGCACGGCTCGCCGGCCCGGCGGCTGCTGGAGTCGTGTGGGCGGGCGCAGCTGCTGGTCGTCGGCAGCCGGGGTCGCGGCGGGTTCCGCGGCCTCGTGCTGGGGTCGACCGCCAACCAGCTGGTGGGCCATGCCGCGGTCCCGGTGGTGGTGGTCCCGGTGACCGCCGCCGACGCCTCCGCGGAGCCGGACGCCGGGCTCCGCGACCGCTGAGCACGACCTGCCGCGGCGTACCCGGGGTGGGGCCTCAGGCGCGGTCGAGGAACCGGTCGAGCACCCGGGCACCGAACTGCAGCGCGTCGGTGGGGACCCGCTCGTCCACGCCGTGGAACAGCGCGGTGAAGTCCAGGTCGGCCGGCAGCCGCAGCGGGGCGAAGCCGAAGCATCGGATCCCGAGCTTGTCCCAGTGCTTCGCGTCGGTGCCGCCCGACATCAGGTACGGCGCGACGACGGCGTCGGGGTCCTCGGCCAGCAGCGACGCGGTCATCGCCTCGACCAGCGCGCCGTCGAAGGTGGTCTCCAGCCCCTGCTGACGGGACACGTAGTCGAGGCTGACCCGGTCCCCCACCAGCTCCGCCAGGGTGTCGAAGAACTCGTCCTCGAAGCCCGGCAGGAAGCGTCCGTCCACGTGCGCGGTCGCCTCGCTCGGGACCACGTTCACCTTGTAGCCGGCCTCGAGCATCGTCGGGTTGGTGGTGTGCTTGATGACCGCGCCCAGCATCCGGGCCGCCGGACCGAACTCCTCGACCAGCGCCTCGGCGTTCGCGGGCGTGGCCTCGACCCCGGCCAGCTCGCCGATGGTGGACAGCAGCACCTGCATGGACGGGGTCAGCCGCACCGGCCACTCGTGCGCCCCGATCCTGGCGACCGCCGTGGCCAGCGCGGTGACGGCGTTGTCGGGGTGCCGCATCGAGCCGTGCCCGGCGTTGCCCTGGGCCGTCAGCCGCATCCAGGCCATCCCCTTCTCGGCGGCCTCCACGAGGTAGACCCGGCGGCCCCTCACCGTCGCACTGAAGCCGCCCACCTCGCCGACCGCCTCACGGCAGCCCTCCAGCAGGTCGGGTCGCTGGAGCACGATCTGCTCGGCCCCCTGGTGGCCGCCGGCCTCCTCGTCGGCGGTGAAGCAGAGGACGAGGGGTCGCCGGGGCTGGGCACCGGCGCGCGCCCGGGCCCGGACCACCGAGAGCAGCATCGCGTCGAAGTCCTTCATGTCCACCGCGCCGCGGCCCCACAGGTAGCCGTCCCGCACCTCCCCGGAGAACGGGTGCACGGTCCAGTCGTCTGCCGCGGCGGGGACCACGTCGAGGTGGCCGTGCAGCAGCAGCGGCTCACCGTCCCCGTCGCCCCACCGTGCCACCACGTTGGTGCGCCCCGCGACGCCCTCGAACAGCTCCGCGTCGATGCCGACCTCGTCGAGCAGCGCGGCGACGTGCTCGGCGGCCTTGCGCTCCCCCGGCCCGGAGCCGTCGCCGTAGTTGGTGGTGTCCATCCGGATCAGGTCACGACAGATCTCCACCACCTCGCCCGCCGGGTCGTACGACGGTGGGTGTGACGGGGCTTCGGCGGGCGTGCACATGCGCCCATCCTGGCACTCGGTGCCGGACGGCCGCCGATGCAGGGAACGGGGTTCGGCTTTGCTACAGTTACCGCCGCGATCAGGGTGCTCATCCTTGGTGCGCGCACCCTGTCCGGGTGGCGGAATAGGTAGACGCGCTAGCTTGAGGTGCTAGTGCCCTTTATCGGGCGTGGGGGTTCAAGTCCCCCCTCGGACACCATCTCCACCCTCACCTCCCTCGATCACGATCGGCGAGAGGCAGCGGCGCATCCGGGCGCAGCTTGATCTGGCCGTCGAGCCGCCCAGCGGGTTGATCGAAGACCAGCGACAAGTCGATCGGGGCTCGCCGGGCCAGGCGGTCGCGAGTAGGCCGGTCGCTGTTGATCCGGGTGCCGCACGCCGCAACCATCCCGTGCAGCCCGTGCTGGACGTACCAGGAGTCACGGCGCCACGCTGCCGGGGCACTGGGTCGGGCCTCGCCGTGGTAACCGGCACGGACGGGAAGGTGCCGCTCGGAGAGATCTCGCCATCTCGTCGTGGCGGTGCCCCAGCAGCGAGATCACCGTCGGCGGGAGCCGGTGGGACTGCCGGATCAGTCGACCAACTGGTTGAGGTCACGCCTCTCCCCCCACTGCCTCCCGGCGCAGGGCGTCCAGTCAACCGGGCGCAGCTCGTCCTCCGGGTCGCCATGAGCGCAGGCGGCGTCAGGTCGCGAGGTCGAGCTCATCGATGAGCGCCGGTTCGTCGTGAGCGCAAGATTCTCGGGCCGGTACATAGGGGCGGTGGGCCTGTGTGCGCATCCGATGAGCTCACCTGCCGGTCGGGACTTGGAAGGCCCCTACGACGTCCCAGTGGTAGCTGGTGTCCCACCGCCCGGAGGCCCACACCTCAGCACCGAGGCAGAGGGCGCCGAACAGGACGGGGACCGCTCTTGGGTTCACGCTTGCTGCTGGGCGCGAACGGCTGCACGGTCCGGGCTGGTCGCCATGGTCGCGGTGCGGGGCCAGGTCCAGGCGTACCGCAGGATGAGGACGAGAAGGATCACTTCCAGTACGACGCCGAGGCCGTAGAAGTACGTCCAGGACTCGCCCACCACGTTGAATGCCGCGTAGGGGACCTGTACCGAAGCCACGATGAGGTTCGTGATGCGGTTCGCTCGGGCGGGCAGCGTCATCGACAGCACGACCATGAAGATGGGGATCGCCATGAGCGTGAGGAAGGTGGTCAACAGCGTCTGGCTGACATCGAACTCCCAGACCTTGCCGGCGAGGATGTCATCGACGACGCCGGGCTTGAAGAAGGCGATGATGTCCACGTAGGCGTACAGGAACATGATGCTTGTCCACGCTGCGGCGAGCTTGGCCCTCACCGGGATCGGCTGGTCTTCCAGTGCGGTGGTGGGTCGACGTGTTCTCATCATGGGCTCCGTTGTTGTGGGTGAGGACCGGTAGGTCCACGATCGCTGAGCCCGGCGACGGGCACACCGGCCCGGAGGCCGGAGTTCGCCTGGCCGATGGCATGGGCTCTCTGTCGTGCTTCCGGCTGACCCACCGCTGCCGCGCTGTCCCTGCACTGGACAGCTGGTGACGAAGGCACCGCGCTCGTGGTGGGCTGAGAGCCTCGACCGGCGAAACCCCCCGCGGCGGGTGTGGCGGGACGGGGCGCTCGTCACGGTGCTCCTGGCGTGAGCGGTGGTGGAGCGGTGCTCCTCGAGGACCTGAGGTCGCGCCCCCGGCCGGGAACCAGTCGGGGCGATCTCGGCGTTCTACGGCCGCGAGCCACCAGCGTCAACACCTGCTCCTCACGCTCGGTGAGCGAGTGGTTCGGTTGGGTACGTCGGCTCGAGGGTTCCCGGGCGGCCAGGGTGGCCAGCAGCCGTCGGGTGATGTTCGGTGCGATCAGGGCATCGCCGACGGCGGCGGCATGCACGGCCTGGACGAGCAGGAGCTCGGTCACCTCGATCCCGTCGAGCCCGGGCATCCGGATGTCGACCAGGCACACGTCGGGGCGGAGCCGACGCGCCAGCTCGACCGCGGCGTGGCCGTCGGCCACCAGCACGCGCACCGTCATCGGCGTAGCGCCGTCGGCAGCTCGGCGTCGACCGTCCACCCGCCCTCGAGCGCCGGCCCGGCACGCAGCGTGCCGCCGAGCGTTGGTCAGCGCCTCCTGCGCCAACCGGTAGACCGCCGCGTCGACCTGGAGCGGAAGGTCGTCCAGGTCGCTCGGCACCTCCACGTCGACGACCGGGACCGGGACCCGGCGGGCCAGCGACACCAGGTCGGCGACGCCGGGCCGGGGGGCGTACTGCGCCGGCGCGCCGGTGGCTCCGGAGCGGCTGCGACGTCCCGCGACGCACCGTCGCGCAGCACCCGGACCATCGCCCGCATCTCCGCGAGCGTCCGCGACGCCTCCCCCTCGATGACCGACAGCGCCTCGAGCGCCACCCCAGGTCGCTGCCCGGCCATCGCCCGGCCCGCCTGCGCCTGCACCGCGATCGCCGAGACGTGGTGGGCGACCATGTCGTGCAGCTCGCGCGCGAGACCGACCCGCTCCTGGCTGCGGACCTGGTCCAACGCCCAGCGCACGGCAGCCCGCTCTGCAGCGCCATGGACCCCACCCTGCGCTGAGCCTACGAGCCGCAGCTCACCTGCGGTCGGCACGGCCGATCCACGCCGGTATGCTCCGAGGAGCGTGACCGCGGGCAACGGCAGCGTGAGCACGAGAACCGTCAGGACCAGCATGGCCGCATGTGCCTGACCCGGGCGCCGCAAGCGCCGGGGCAGTCTTCCGACCGCAACCGGACGCCCTCATCGGCCGCGATCCGGCGCACGTGTCAGGCGGGGTGTCGGACGGCGTGGCGCACGTGGACCACGCCGTTGTCGAACCGTCGGTGGTCCAGCAGCTCGAGGTCGAGTCGCACGCCTCGAGGCAGCGCCGGCTTGCCGCCGCCGACGAGGACCGGGCACAGCAGCAGCACGCACTCGTCGACCAGGCCGTGCCGGAAGGCCTCGGCTGCGAGCCCCGCGCCTCCGATGCTCAGGTCCGAGCCGGAGGTCTCCTTGAGCTCTCGTACCGCCTCGGGCTCGAACTGCCGCTCGATCCTCGTGCGCGCGGTGGACACGTCGGTGAGCGAGGTGGAGTAGACGACCTTGTCGGCGTCACGCCAGATCTCGGCGTACTCGCGGACCACCGGAGGCTCGTCACTCAACCAGTCGTCGCTCTCCCACACGCGCATCGTCTCGTACATGCGTCGCCCGTAGAGCGACGTGCCGATGTGCCGTTCGTGCTCGTTCCAGAACGCGTGCACGTCCTCGTCCGGCACGGACCAGTCGAACGAACCCGTCTCGTCCTCGAGGAAGCCGTCGAGCGAGATGTTGGCCGCGTAGATCAACTTACCCATGAGCCCTCCGCTCAGACGCGGGCAACAGCGTGCGACGTCATACGGGCACAGTCAACAGCATCGACTGCGAGATCGATGAGCTCGCCGCGAAGAGGAGGTGCCAGGGGCCGCAGCCGACGATGGGCGGCCGGTGCGGTCGCGCGCTCATGCCGCGATCCGGGCGACTCTTGCAAGTGAGCCACTCCCCCGCGTGCGGAGGCGGTCGAGTACTACAGGGACATGGCTACTGCGTGGGGGCGGCTTCAGGTGCCGCATCGGCCACGGTGCCCGAGACGATCGCCGTTTGGTTGATGCCACGGAAGAGCAGGTACGCGATCATCCAGAACTCGCCGATGGTTGCGGGAACGACCAGGACTCCGGCGATGGCATCGAGGTCGGGGGTGAGGTAGGTAACGAACGCGTTGACCAGGAACCCGGCGCCCCCGCCGATCAGGATCCATCCCAGGGTGCGGGGCATGGCCTGGGCGCGAAGGACGCAGGCGCCCATCGGGATGAGCCACAGTCCGAAGAAGAGCGCACCGACGCCCCACAGGTTCTCGCTCACGAGGTAGGCCAGCTGCACGTCGGCCGCTGCGTTCTCGAGCGGCTTGGCAGCGATCTGGGTGGCAGTGGCCAGAGATGCTGCGCTGCCAAGGATCGCAACGGCATTGACCATGCCGAACGCGGCGAGGGCGCCGGCCGCGAAGGCGTCCACCGAGCGGAACAGCCGGTAGAACCACAAGGCGGTCAGGGCTTGGGCGACGACGATGCCCATCTCGAGAACGACGCCGACGCGGGCCAGTCCTTCATTGTCGACCAAGTTGTCGAGCGTGGCGGTCGGATCACCGGGTGCGTAGAGCTGCGGGCGGATGATCACGAAGCCGAGGATCCCGGCGACGACGAAGCCGAGGTACAGGGCGCCTGTGGTGCGGGCAGTCCGGCGGATCGACTGCCCGGACCCGGTGGCTCTGGTGGCGCGAGCCTGGCTGGTCGGTTGGCTGCTGCTGCTGCCGGCGGGGAGAGACATGGGCGATGCTCCTTGCAGGTGGTCTTGCGTTGCGAGGTCCGGGCCTCTCTCCCCGGTTGTTCCACGCTCGCGCAGCGGCGGCCCGGGCACATCGGCGTCGAGGCCGGACCCGCCTCTGCCATGGGGAGGAGGACGTCTCGTTCTTTCGGCCGGTCCCTGACGCCTCGGCTGACCCTAGGCTGGGTGTGTGGTCACCACCGCCCTGCGCTCGCTCTCGGAGGAGCCCGGCGCCGAAGACACGCCCGAACGGGTGTGGCGCCATCCGGTGCTGATCGGCGTGGCCATGGTGACGGCGCTGCTCGAAGGAGCCCTCCGCGCGCGTTCGAGGTTCGTCTTGCGGAACGCAGCTCGCTTCTGAGCCCGGAGGCGCGCCTCCAACATGTCAGGATTGGTCAGAGGCGCGCCGCAACACGCCCGCGACAAGCGGTCCGGCGACGATGAGCGTCAACCAGACGATCGAGATCTCGATGATCTCGAAGACATATCTCCTGTCCATGCCGTACAGCAACGACACGGCCACGAGCGCGCCGACCACTGCTGAGAAGTTCAGCAGGAACACCCAACGGTGACCTGGATGAAGTAGTCGATGAGCAAGACCGCGGCAGCGACGCTCGCGACAGACAGGCCGAGCAGGCTGAAGATCCTCCGCGTCGGAGGAGCGTAGAGATGAACTGACGCGACCAAGGCGATGAAGAGGAGCATCGACAGCATGGCCGGATACATCCACACGTAGTCCCCGGGCCACTGAGCAGCGATGACGCCGCTGGTGAAGGGATAGGGGACGTGATCGGGGAGAGCCGTCAGCGCCAACGCGAACGTGACGACGGTGACGCCCGTCAGCGCGAGCGCGATCCATGACCCGAAGAGCATGGCGGGAACCCGGTCGGTGCCGTCAGACCCCGACGGTCTCGCTCCGCTCTCCTCGCCGTCAGACATCTCGGACCGGCTCACACTCCCATCGGCATGCGTCGTGCCCCTCCAGGCTCACCATCGGCCGCGAGGACAAGCATGCACCCGGAAGACGGTCCGGCTGGCCACGAGTCGCAGCGGCGAGGATCCGGTTTGGCTTGCAGCCGCCCCGCCCTAGCCCGTCAGCAGGCCGGCCAGGGTCACGCCCCAGGCGTGCGCGCGCTCAGGTTCGCCGCGCTCCAGCGGGCCCTTCATGTCCGCCACGCGGAAGTGCTCTGCGGGCACCAGGCGCGTCCCTCCGAGTTTCGCCAGGCCCTTCTCGATGCTCTTCGAAGCATGGTCTATCGCCACGACCGCCTTGGGATGGGAGCCGCGGGTGTCATAGGCGACCGTCCGCAGCCCGGGGATGAGGGAGGCGCTCCCGAGCCACTCGCGCACCCCGATCCCCCGGCTGACCAGTGGGATGTCCGCCTTGGCCTCGGCGCTCTCACGAGTGCTGGGTCTCGGCATGCTCCAGGCGTGGTTGGGCGACCCCACGACGAGAAGGGCGACGTCCGAGCCGATCGCAGTCGGGGCGGTACCCACCTCGATCGCCTCGGCTGCAACCCCCGCCTCGACCAGCCCACTCGCAATGGCCCGCGCCACCTGCTGGTTGTCGCCGAACATCGACTCATAGATCACGACGGCCCGCATACGGCCACTCTATGCCCGCATGTCGCGAGGGATCGTCACGCGTAGCGTGACCAGGGACCGATCGGCATACGGAGCGCGGTGTCCCGTATCCAACACCCCCACCGGACCCCGGCGCGTGACGTCAAGGCAGGTCCGAGGCGCGCATACCGGCGCCATGACTGCCCCTCTCCGGCGCACTCGCGCGGCGTCAATCGGATCCCGGCAGGGCAGCCCGCCCGCCGCGCCTCACCTTCGGGACCACGGCCGCAAGTGACCCCGTCCGGACCGGACCGGACCGGCACGCGGAGCGTGCCACCGGGTAATCATGGGGTCGGCGGCCGCCGTGCGGCCGCGAGTGGGGGGCGTCTTGCTGTTGTAGTCGGGCTCAGCCCGATGCTCGAGTCGGTCGCGGCCCGCGGTCCCAACGGGCCCAGTTCTGGAGGCGCGCCACGAGCGCGCTGCTCGTCGGTACGCCCGATCCTCCGCCGATCAACAAGACCTCACCGCGCAACGTCAGCAGGCGGCTGTTCAACCTTCTTGCATGCCGACGAGCTCGCCGTCGCGGCGGACGGTGGCGTCGGCGGTGCTGGTCACCTTCGGTCCGAGCTGGGCGTTGCCTGAGATAGTGGAACTCCGTCTGACAACGCGCATCTCCGCGTGACTACCGGCCCGCAGCGCGGGTGGAGAGTGGGGACGAGGACGACCAGGGAGGTCCAATGGAGTTCGACGCACGAGGCTTCGCACGCACCGCTGGCACGGCGGCCGCAGTGGCGACGGCGACCCAGGTGGCGGCGTACGTCGCCTCGCGCCGCGACGGGCGTACCGCCGTCGTCGACGTCGCGTGGGGTCCCGGCCTCGCGGCCATCGCGGTGGGCACCGCCTTGGTTGGCAGCGGGGACCGTGTGCGCCGGGGCATGCTCGCGGCCGGGGTCACGACGTGGGGGTTGCGCCTGGGCTCTCACCTGCTGCAGCGGATGCGCAGCCAGGACGAGGAGGACCCGCGTTACGCCGACATGCTCGAGGGTGCCTCGGAGCTGCAGCGGATCGCCAAGGTCTTCGCGGGGCAGGGCCTCGCCCAGTGGACGATCTCGTTGCCGCTCCAGGTCGCCGCCGCGTCCGGCCCTCCCGGGCGGGTAGGACGCTGGGTGGCGCTCCTCGGCGGTGCGGCGATGGCTGGCGGCCTGGCCATCGAGAGCGTCGCGGACCGGCAGAAGGACGCGTTCTACGACCGCGATGCTGAGGACCGCACAGCGATCATGCGCGAGGGTGTGTGGGGGTGGTCGCGGCATCCGAACTACTTCGGTGACGCCGCCTTCTGGAACGGCGCCTACCTCGTGGCCGCATCCGCCTCCCCCGGCGCCTGGACCTTCGTGTCGCCCGCCGTGATGACCTATCTGCTGGTCCTCGGGTCCGGCGCCAAGCCGGCGGAGGAGCGGATGAAGGACCGCGACGGGTACGACGCCTACCGTCGCGAGGTGTCCTTCTTCGTGCCCTGGCCGCCCAAGCGCTGACGGTTCAGCCGACCGAGCTCACCGCGGTGACGCGAAGCCGGTCACAGACCGGCGGTTCCACCCCGCGGAGGGACGTCAGCACGGCAGGTTCTGCGATGCGGCAGCCCCAGGTCACCGTGCGAGTGTGCTGGCACGACGGAGGGCGGCCATGCTGCGCTCGACGTCAGCCTCCGTTGTCGACCAGTTGCAGACCGAGATCCGGAGCACCGCCCGGTTGCGCCATCGTGACCCCGACATCCAGGTGGTGCCGTCCTCGAGCACCCGGCGCACGACGTCGCGGGTCCGGTCGTCGCTGCCGAAGCTTGCGGACACCTGGGTGAAGACGACGTCGTTGAGCACCTCCGCGCCGTCGACGGTGCCGACCGCGCCAGCGAAGGCTTGGGCGTGGGAGACCAGACCTTCGACCAGGTCCGCCACTCCTGTACGACCGAGGCTGCGCAGCACGGCCCATACCGGCACTGCACGCGACCGCCGGGACAGCTCGGGGACCTTCTCGAACGGGTCGCCGACGGCGTCGTGGATCAGATAGTCGCCGTACATCGTCATCGCCGCCTTGAGGGCGGCCGAGTCGCGGACGATCGCGAGGCCGCAGTCGTAGGGAACGTTGAGGGTCTTGTGGGCGTCGGTGGCCCAGGAATCGGCCCCGCCGATCCCACGAGTGAGATGTCGCAGCTGGTCGGAGGCCGTCGCGAAGAGCCCGAAGGCCCCGTCGACGTGCACCCAAGCGCCGCGCTCATGGGCGACCGTCGCGGCTTCCTCGAACGGGTCGAAGGCACCCGAGTGCACGTTGCCCGCTTGGAGCGCGACGATCGTGGGCCGGTCCGCGGTGTGCTGGGCCAATGCGTCGGCCAGCGCGTCCGTCCGGAGCCGCCCCTGGTCGTCGACGGCAACCGTCTCGGGTGCACCGAGACCGAGGTAGCGCAGCACCAGGTCGATGCTGTCGTGGCGTTCCTCGCCGACGATGACCCTGACGCGGGGCCCGCCGGTCATGCCGTTGGCGGCCTGGTCCCACCCCGCACGGCGCAGCACCTCGTCGCGGGCGGCAGCCAGGCCGGTGAAGTTCGCCATCGTGGCACCGGTGGCGAACCCGACCGCCGCACCGGTCGGCAGGCCGAGCAGGTCGAGCAACCAGGTCGTGGCGACCTCCTCGACTGCGGCGGCAGCGGGCGTCAGGTTGCCGAGGCCGGCGTTCTGGTCCCAAGCGCTCACCAGCCAGTCGGCGGCCAGCGCCGCCGGGTGGGTGCCACCGATGACCATGCCGTAGAAGCGACCGGACGGCATCGCCGTCAACCCGGGGTCGCTGGCAGTAGCCAGCAAGTCGATGACGGCGACCGGTTCCGTCGGGTCATCAGGAAGGTCGCGTCCCAGCGCGGCCACGATCTCCTCCACCGTGGCCTGCGGCGCCACCGCCCGATCTCCGAGCGACCCGAGCCAGTCCACCGCGTGCGCGTGGGCCTGGGCCAAGGCTTCGTCTCGCGCGTACACAACGTCAGTGTCCCCTCCGCGGCCCGGTCCCGGCTACGGCCGGCGTTCCACCACCCGTGGACGACGCCCGTTGCAGGGCGGCTCACTCCCTCCCCCACGTCTACGAGCCACGTCTCACGGTCGAGCAGGTCGTCGCCGTCTCAGAGCGCGATCATGACCGAGGTGCGTCTTGCGCGACCAACCCTTCCGCGACGACGCGCAGAGGTTCGGCAGGGGGCAGGGGGTCAGCCTCTGGCCGGGTCCGGCGCGCCGTTCCACGGTTGAGCGCCAGGTGTCCCCCGAGGAACCCCGCACCCGCGGCGACCGCGTTCCCTGCGAGGCCCAGCTTGGTGCCGACGGTGTACCGGCCACGCAGCCGCGCGACGAGCGAGCCCAGGAGGAGCAACGTGGCAATGTCGGTGCCCAAGGCATGCACCGCTCCGATTCGACGCTCGGCCCCCGACATCCCTGCCCAGTCGCCGGCACCCGCGACTGCGGTCGGCACAGCCGCCGCAAGCCCGGCTCCGACGAGGAGCGTCGCGGCGCGACGGGTCTGAGCCCCACCGGCCAGGTCGAGCAGCGATGCACTGTTCCAGCATCCGAGCGTCAGGTCGGTGAGCGGGGGATGCACCGAGTGGCCGAGGGCATCGGTGTGCAGCGGGCTGCGCCGCGCCCAGTCGAGCACCGGTCCGTAGACGAACTCCTGCGCATCGGCCACCCGCCCGGAAGCTGGGCTCTCGCCCACGGCCCGGGCCACCCTCTGCGGAAGTGGCAAGCCGCCCACAGGGTCAAGGTACTCCGCCGCCAGTTGCCCGGTCGAGGATTCCCTGCGGGACGATCCGCACGGATCCCGGTCATCCCTTACGTAGGCGCATGCCTGATTCGTCCGCGGTTCCTCCCTGGGGAGCAGCAGAGGCACGATCGACAGGTCCACCTGGTGGCGGTAGCCGCGTCGCATCAGGAGCGGGCAGGAGCGCCCGGGGGGACGCACCATCGATCCCGTCCGAGATCCTCTGGCAGATGCGGCCGTGCAGCTCATCAGGAGGCTTGCCGGAAGCCATGTCGTCGGCGACGCACCAGAACTCCTCCGACCAGCCGCCGGCGTCCTGGACCTCGCGCAGCACCGGCCAGCGTCGGCTGCCACGCATGGCGACGACGGCACGCCCCTGTGAGGCGCTGTCACCAGAGGCACGTGCGGCGGCGTAGTGGTCGATCCAGGCACACCCAACGCTCCCGGTGACGTACGCAGCCACGTGATAGGGCTCCTGGTACGGCGGAAGTTCGATCGTGGAGCCGTCGAACCCGTCCGGTGTCTCGACGCCGGACAGCAACCGGGTCACGGTGGCCGCGACCTGGTGAGGGCGCACGACGTCGGCGGGCAGCCTCGCGTCGAACTCATCGGCGTGGACCCGGCGCAGTCGGCCGAGCAGCCCCACGAACGCCGCACACTCCATGCCCTCGCCCCGAACCTCGAGGAAGGTCTCTGTCTGGACGGGGGCCAGCACCGTGTGATCGCGTCGGTCGTAGCCCCACAGCTCAACGGACTCACCGAACAGGGTGACCGTGGTTGCCGGGCCGATGCGCCGGCGGCTGGCGAGGTAGCCGTCGAAGAAGTGGCGCGGCCGCCAGTTGACGCGCAGCTCCCAGTCGCCTTTGCCGTAACGCATCTTGCCGCCCGTGGGGTCACCGTCGACCTTGGTGACGTTCCAGCCGGCCGCGTCGAGGATGACGTACGGGCTCGGGTCGCTCATCAGGCCTCCGTCGCCTCACATGAGGCGTCCCACCCTACTGGACGCTGCACCTCGGGCGAGGCGACTCTGCGGCGTAGCGCCGGCACGTGGGACTGGTGCTGGTGGCAACGCGGGGATCGGCGAACGGCGCGCAAGCGCGACGCCAGGGAACTCCACGCCTGGGCTGCGCGTTGGTGGCTTGTCGGCTTCCGCCCTCGTCCCGCTGCTCACTCGTCGCGGCAAGAGCGGCTTCGTCGTGGTGGACATGCCTGATGTCGACCACTTCTCCGCGATCAACGGATGAGCCTCCCGGACTCACCTACCTACCTCTTCCACGACGCGCAGCCGGAGGCTCTCGAGCGCAAACCACTGCTTCATGACGATCGGGTCGCGGCTTGGCCGGCAACCTGCCCGACCCGGATGCGTGAACGCATCCTCGAAGGCAGGCGTCGTGCGGGGCGAGGAGCGCGCCTGGTACCCGGTGGCCGGGAGAGGCACCCGACGATGACGGTTTGCCGTGCGGGGCTCCGCTCGTCGGTTGAGGACCGGCTCGCCGGCCTGCGGGTCCGACCCTGACCAGACCCAGGTGGTGGATCGTCCGCGGAGCGGCGTGCGACTCAGCGGCGGACGTCGTAGACGGCGAGGGTCACGCCGTTGTCGAAGCCGGTGTGCTCGACGAGCTCGAGCCGGCTGGGGCCGGTGCAAGGACCGCCGGCGAACAGCCGCTTGCCAGTGCCGAGCAGGACCGGGAAGACCAAGAGGTGGTAGCGGTCGACGAGACCGGCGGCGGCGAGGCCCTGAGCCAGCATGGCGCTGCCGTGAAGGATGATCGGCCCGCCATCACCCGCTTTGAGCTGAGCGACGTCGTCGATGGAGCCGAGAACAGTGGTGGGTTGCCACCCCGGGTCGGTCTCGGTCAGCGTGGTCGACACGACGTACTTGGGCATCGCGTTGTAGCCCGCGAACTCCTCGGTCATGCCGGGCCACACCGGGGCGAACTCCTCGTAGCTGACGCGACCCAGGAGCATCGCTGAGGCCTCGTCCTGCTCGCGGCCCTTGATCTCATAGGCCGCCGGTTCGAAGTCGACCTCCTTGAGGCTCCAGCCTGCCCGAGGGTGCTCCCCGCCACCAGGAGAGTCGACGACGCCGTCGAGGCTGATCAGCTCGGTGACGATCAGTTGGCGCATGGCTCCTCCTGTTGTTCGGGACTACGGCCGGGTCGCACGAAGGCCATCGTGCTTCGTGTCCCATCGATGACCACCCTCGCAGGTCATATCGAGCGTGGCACGGTGGCCCCCTACCTCACCGCGGCACCGGCAACACATCGCCCCATCACGACCAACCGCCGCCGAGCGTCGAGGTTGTGCGCACCGCCTAGCCTCGGAAGGATGACCCCTCCTACTCCGGACACCGCCCTGGTCGTCGGCGCCACCGGCATCGCCGGACAGGCCCTGACTCGTCTCCTCGTCGACGCGGGCTGGGAGGTCCTCGGCCTGTCGCGACGTGGCGCGAGCGACGTCCGAGGCGTCGTACCCGTCCAGGTTGACCTGACCGACGCCGCTGGACTGCGGAACGCCCTCGCCGGCTACCGGCCGACGCACGTCTTCGTGACGGCATGGGCCCGTCAGGAGACCGAGGCGGAGAACATCCGCGTCAACGGCGCGATGGTCCGCGACGTCCTGGAAGCCGTGCGGACCCCGGGGTCGGTGCGTCACGTCGCGCTGCTGACGGGGCTCAAGCACTACCTCGGTCCCTTCGAGGCGTACGGCGAGGGCGACGTCCCGGACACGCCGTTCCACGAGGACGAGGACCGGCTGCCGTACCCGAACTTCTACTACGCCCAGGAGGACGAGCTGTTCGCGGCCGCCGAGCGCGACGGCTTCACCTGGAGCGTGCACCGGGCCCACACGATCATCGGCTACGCCATCGGCAACGCGATGAACCTGGGCCAGACGCTCGCCGCGCAGGCCGCCGTCTGTCGCGAGCAGGGGCTGCCCTTCGTCTTCCCGGGGTCCGAGACCCAGTGGAACGGCGTGACCGACATGACCGACGCCGGGTTGCTGGCCGAGCAGATGCACTGGGCGGCTGTCACGCCCGCCGCCGCCGACACCGCCTTCAACGTCGCCAACGGAGACGTCTTCCGGTGGCGCTGGATGTGGCCGCGCCTCGCCGAGCGGCTCGGCGTCCACCCCGTGGGGTACGACGCCCGCCCGCGTCCCCTCCAGGAGCAGATGGCGAGTGCCTCACCGGTGTGGGCCAGGCTCGCGGCACGCGAGCGGCTGCGCGAGGACGACCTGGACCGGGTCGCGTCGTGGTGGCACACCGACGGCGACCTCGGCCGCGACATGGAGTGCTTCACCGACCTCGCCCGCAGCAGGGCAGCCGGGTTCACCGGTCACCGCTCGACGCTCGCCAGCTTCCTCGAGCTGTTCGACCGGCTCGAGGAGGACCGTGTCGTGCCCACACCCCAGTAGATCTCGTTCGGCGGGTCCGCGCGAGCCCCGTCAGGCGAGCGGGTCGTGACCCCAGTTCATCAGCGAGTAGCGCCAGGCGGTGTCGGTGACGTCGCCGGACGGACGCTGCGCGAGGTGGCGGTGGACGTAGCCGACCACCTTGCGCATGTGGGCAGCGTCGTCGTCGGCGAGGTCCGCCTTCTTGGTCCGCAGGATGGCCGCGATCCGGCGACCCGATCGGTGTCCCGTGGACTCGCCATCGCCCTGGCCCACCGACCGCGACTCGTCGGTCTCGAGCCAGGTCTCCAGATCGCCCGCGGTCATGTTCACCGCGTCGCGCCAGTCCTCCCAGACGTCCTCGACCGCCGTGACCACGCCCGCCATCAGGATCCGTCCTGCTTGGTCAAGGCGTCCGGCTTGTGCACCGCGTCCCCGCCGCTCTTCTCGCTCACCACCCGGTACTGCGGATCCTCGGGGGACGCCCTGACCGTCCTGCCCGCGGCCTCGGTGTCTTGGGTGATCCGCTCCTTCACCTCGCCCTTCGCGGTGCCGCCGTGGCTCTTCCACGCGACCTTGTCTCCGGAGCTGAGGTCCTTGTCATCGGCCATGCCGTCCCCTACCCGGGTCGTGCGACGGCATGCAGTCCCACCGTGTGCGCCTCAGCCGGGCGCGGGGAGGTTGAAGGGCGTCACGATGTGGATCGGGGACCGGACGGACTCGATCGGGCCCTCGATGGCGCCCTGGGCTTGCATGATGATGTGACACGCGAGCCGCATGTCGTACCTGAGGTCGTGGTGCAGGACGGCGGTCAGCCGTTCGTCGTGGAGCAGCCGCAGGTTGTCTCGGTCGAGGTCGTGCCCCACGAACACCTGGCAAGGACGGCCGGCGGCGTCGAACGCCTCGAGGATCGCTTGGTTGCCGCCGCCGACGGAGTAGACCGAGGTGATGCCGGGGTGTTGTCGCAGCGTCCGCAGGGTCGACTCCTCGACGGTGGCGTCGAGCCCGTCGGTGTCGGTCTGCTCGACCAGGACCCTCTGGCTGGAGCGGCTTCTCATGGTGGCCCGGAACCCGATCTCGCGCTCCTCCTCACCGCGGAACACACTGCGACTCAACGCGACCAGCACGTCACCGCGGCCGTCGCCGAGGAGCCGGTCGACGAGGTACGCCGCGGTGGAGCCGGCGGCTCGGTTGTCGATGCCGACATAGGCGACGCGTTGGCTCAGCGGGATGTCGGTGACGAGAGTGACGACGGGGATCCCGCGCTGGTCGAGCCTCGCGATGGCCTCGGCGATCTCGGGGACGTCGGGGGCCTTGAGGACCACGCCCATGGATCCGCGGTGGCGGATGTCGTCGAGGACCTTCACGATGTCCGCGGGACGACCCCTCTCGCGGAAGTCGAACCGGGACCGGACCACGGCCGGTCGCAGTGACGGCAGCTCGGCCTCCAACGCCGACTTGACGGCTGAGGAGAACCGGTCCGGGGCCTGCATGACCACGTCGACGAGGAAGCTGCGGCCGTTCAGCCGCAGCTGGCTGCGCTGCCGGTCCAGGTCGGTGATGGCCTGCCGCACGGTGCTCGCGGTGCTGGCGCGCACCCCGGGCCGACCGTTGAGGACCCGGTCGACGGTGGCTTCGCTGAGCCCCGCCTGACGGGCGATCTCCCGGATCGGGTAGGCATGTCCCACGCGGACGATCGTGATGGCTTGGTGATGGCACGGTCAAGCGGCAACCTGCCGCTCCGCTGTCAGCTTCCCACGGTCCAGGTCGCCTGAATGAGGTGTTTCTGACGGCCTCGCCACCCTTGACGGTGGCCGTTGTGGGCCGCAGGCTGACGGTGCGCTACCACCGCATCCGAGCTCGATCATCGTGGATCGTCCAGGGTGGCCCGTGCCGTGCCGTGTGCCGGCTGTCCTGTCCCACGTCCGTGTCCCGGAGGTTCGCGGTGAAGGAGCTCCTCGCGGGGAAGGTCATCCTGGTCAGCGGCGGCACCCAGGGTCTCGGTGCCGGGGTCGCACGGGCCGCCGCCCGAGAGGGCGCCACCCTTGTCCTCGCCGGGCGCAACGCCGCACTCGGTGAGCAGGTCGCCGCCGAGCTGGCGGCCGCGGGCGCCGAGGCCAGCTACGTGCAGGCGGACATCGCAGAGGTGGCGCAGGCGGTCGCCGCGGTGGAGACGACGGTGAGCAGGCACGGGCGGATCGACTCGCTGGTCAACTCGGCCGGCCTGACCAGCCGCGGTTCCCTGCTGGACACCACCGAGGAGCTGTTCGACCGGCACGTCGCGGTCAACCTGAGGGCCCCGTTCTTCCTGATGCAGGCGGCGGTCGCCGACATGAGGAGACGCGGCTCCCCCGGGACGATCGTCAACATCATCTCCATCGACTCCCACGGCGGTCAGTCGTTCCTGGCGCCGTACGTCGCCGCGAAGGCCGGCCTCGCCGGGCTGACCCGCAACGCGGCGCACGCCCATCGCTGGGACCGGATCCGGATCAACGGGCTCAACCTGGGCTGGTCAGCGACCGACGGTGAGGACCTGACCCAGCGCCGGTTCCACGGCGCCGACGCGGACTGGCAGGAGCAGGCCGCCGCCGCGCTGCCGATGGGCAAGCTCGGCCAGGTCGAGGAGATCGCCGACTTCGTCGCGTTCCTGCTCTCCGACCGCAGCGGCGTCGTCACCGGGTCCGTCATCGACTGGGACCAGAACGTCATCGGCGGCCTCGGTGACTGACCGCCCCCTGTCCTGCCGCCTCCCACACCACCTCTCCCACCATCTCCCACCAAGGACTCCCCCATGCGACTCGGTCTGATCGGACTCGGCCGGATCGGCGCGTTCCACGCCGAGACCCTGTCCCGGCTCGGTGAGGTCGACTCTCTCGTCGTCACCGATGCGGTTCCCGCCGTCACCGCGGCCGTCGCCGAACGGGTCGGCGCCGAGACCGCGGAGTCACCGGCGGCGCTGATCAGCAGCGGCGTCGACGGCATCGTGATCGCTGCCGCCACCGACGCGCACACCGCGCTGATCGCGGCTGGCGTCGACGCGGGCATCCCGGTGTTCTGCGAGAAGCCGCTGTCCGGGATCGTCGACGAGGCGGTCGCCACCGCCGCGCACGTCAACGCCAGCGGAGTGCCGGTCCAGGTCGGCTACCCCCGCCGGTTCGACGCCGCCTGTCTCGCGGCCCGCACCGCGGCCCACGACGGCGAGCTCGGCTGGGTGCACACCGTGCGCTCGACCACCCTGGATCCCGCACCGGCGCCCCGCGGCTACATCGCCGGCTCCGGTGGGATCTTCCGTGACTGCTCCGTCCACGACTTCGACACCGTGCGGTGGGTCACCGGCCGGGAGGTCGTCGAGGTCTACGCCACCGGCAGCGCCCGCGGCGACGACCTCTTCGCCGAGCTCGGCGACGTCGCCACCGCGCAGACGCTGCTGACCTTCGACGACGGTGCCACCGCGGTGGTGTCCAACACCCGGTACAACCCGCGCGGGTACGACGTCCGGCTCGAGCTGCACGGCACCGCCGACAGTGTCGTCGCAGGCTTGACGGACCGGACCCCGCTGCGCAACCTCGAGCCAGGCACTCGCTGGCCCGCCGCGGAGCCGTGGACGTTCTTCATGGACCGGCTCGCCGATGCCTTCCGGGCCGAGCTCACCGCGTTCACCGAGGTCGTCTCCGGGCGTCGTCCGTCCCCGTGCACCGTCGACGACGCGCTGGCCGTCGCGTGGATCGCCGAGGCGGCCACCCTGTCCCTGCGACAGCACCGTCCGGTGCGGACGGCCGAGGTCCAGCGGTGACCACGCCAACCGGCGCCCGGGAGACACCCGCCACCGTGCGCCGCTCCCCGCGTCCGGACCGGGCAGGAGCGGCCCTACCCGTGGAGCCGCTGCGAGTCGGGGTGCTGGGCGCGGCCCGTATCAGCGAGCGGTCCATCGTCGGTCCCGCGGCAGCCACCGGGACGCGGCTCGTCGCGGTGGCGGCCCGCGACCGCAACCGGGCCGAGACCTTCGCCCGGGCCCACCACGTCGAGCGGGTCCACGAGTCGTACGCCGACGTGATCGCCGACCCCGACGTCGAGGCGATCTACAACCCGCTCGCCAACAGCCTGCACGCGCCGTGGAACAGGGCGGCGATCCTCGCCGGGAAGCACGTCCTGACCGAGAAGCCGTTCGCGAGCAACAGCGTCGAGGCCGCCGAGGTGCGCGATCTGGCGCGGGGCCGGTCGCTGGTGCTGTTCGAGGGGTTCCACTACCTGTACCACCCCCTGATGACCCGGCTGATGGCGCTGCTCGCCGACGGCGAGCTGGGTGCGGTGCAGCGAGTCGAGAGCACCATGCTGATGCCTGCGCCCCCGGCGAGCGACCCGCGATGGTCACTCGACCTGGCCGGCGGAGCGCTGATGGACCTCGGCTGTTACGCGCTGCACGCCCAGCGCGTCCTCGGGGACGTCGCCGGTGGCGAGCCCTCCCTCCTCGACGCGACCGGGGAGGAGCGAGCCGGCGTCCCCGGCGTCGACGCCTGGGTCGACGCGCGTCTGCTGTTCCCCTCCGGTGCCACCGGTCTCGCCCGGTGCAGCATGACCAGCGACCACTGGGACATGTCGCTGCGGGTCGTCGGGACCGGGGGGGAGGCCCTCGTTCCCGACTTCCTCTACCAGCAGGGCGACGACCGGCTCATCGTCACGTCGCCGTCCGGACCACGGACCGAGCACTGTGGCGACGCCACCTCCTACACCTACCAGCTCCGGGCCTTCATCGACGCGGTCCGCCACGGCAGCGCCTTCCGGACCGACGCCGAGGACGCCGTCGCGACCATGTCGCTGATCGACGACTGCTACCGCGCTGTGGGGCTGCAGCCCCGCCCGGCCCGGCCTGGTCCCCCCTCGACCGCCCAATGACGTGTTTTTGACGGATCATTGACGGTTGCAAGCCCGCACGAAGACTCTACGCTTGAGACTCCCCCACCACCCAGGAGGTCACCACGATGACCGCGTTCACCGTCCCGACCACGACCGGATGGCTGTCGTCGGCCGACTGCTCGATCGAGGACTTCGCCGCCCTCGTCGAGCAGCACACGCAGCTGCCGGACTACCCCTACGCCGACGCCGTCGAGCGCAACGTGCTGATCTACGGCGAGAAGCTCCGCGCCGGCATCGGTACCACCGCCGGCCGCTCGGCGGTGCAGGCCGAGCTGATGCGCGCGTTGACCGACGGCCCGGGCGTCGTGGTGTTCAAGCGGGCGTTCGACGATCTGTCGGTGGTCGACCGGGCAACCGAGGCCTTCCTGACCCAGATCGCCGCCGAGAAGGCCAGCGGCGTCGCCGGCGGGGACCACTTCGCCAAGCCCGGCGCGAACGACCGGGTCTGGGGTGCGCTGGACAAGCTGGCCGTGGCGGACCCGGAGGTGTTCGCCCAGTACTACGCCAACGACATCATCGCGCTGATCAGCGAGGCCTGGCTGGGACCGGGCTACCAGGTGACCTCCCAGGTCAACGTGGTCAACCCCGGTGGTCAGGCCCAGACCGCCCACCGCGACTACCACCTCGGCTTCATGGACGTCGAGGCGGCCGCCAGATTCCCTGCCCACGTGCACCGGCTGTCGCCCGCGCTGACCCTGCAGGGCGCGGTCGCACACTGCGACATGCCCGTCGAGACCGGCCCGACCCTCTATCTGCCCTACTCACACCAGTACGAGCTCGGATATCTCGCCTTCCACCTGCCCGAGTTCACCGAGTACTTCCGGCAGCACTACACCCAGCTGCCGCTGGACAAGGGCGACGCCGCGTTCTTCAACCCCGCCCTGTTCCACGGTGCCGGCACGAACGTCTCGCCCACCGTCCGGCGGATGGCGAACCTCCTGCAGGTGTCCTCCCCGTTCGGTCGAGCCATGGAGACCGTCGACCGGGTCGCGATGTGTCGAGCCCTGTTCCCGGTCCTGGCGGAGAAGAAGGCAGCCGGCGCCTCCGACTGCTACCTGGACAACATCATCGCTGCCTCCGCCGAGGGGTACGCCTTCCCGACCAACCTCGACCGCGACCAGCCGATCGGCGGCATCGCGCCCCAGACCCAGGCCGACCTGCTGCGCCGGGCCGTCGCCGAAGGCTGGACCGCCGAGGCGTTCGCGTCCGCCCTGGACGCCCAGGCCGCGCGCACCCGCCCCGACCACGGCTGAGACCGCGCGGGGTCGCCCATGCCCTCCTCGCTGCTGATGACCTGCTGGGCCCACGCTGGTGACGCCATGCCGGTGGCCGGCCACCCCCGCTGACCCAGCTGGACCTACGGGCCACCCGAGCGACCGTGGCTGCCGCCTGGACTGCTCGCCCGCCACGCGCCCGACCCTGTCGAGGAGCGCAGCGACCCGGCGGGTCACGCCGGCCGATGAGGTGGAGCGTCGAGTAGTAGCCGGGCCCGTCCGGTGGCGCCGCTGCTCAGAACTGGGGAGCGTCGGTGTCATCGAAGGGCTCCGGTGCGTCATCGGGGCGGGCGACCGGTGGCGGCACCACTGCGACCGGACAGGTCGCGTGGTGCAGCACCCGGCGGGTCGTCGAGCCCAGTCGGAGCCCGCCGGGGTGACCCGGGCCGGTGTGGCGCCCCAGCACGACCAGCTGCGGGTCGCTGGCCGCGCTGGAGAGCGCGACGGCGGGGGTCAAGAGCGGCGCCTCCGTCCGCAGCGGCACCCGCGGGTGCCGCCTGCGCCACGGTCGAAGGACCGTCTCGATCTGCTCGTGCGCTTGCCGGTCGAGGTGCGCGATCTCGTCGGCGGACCGGGTATACGTCGCCGGCAGACTCCAGCAGCCGACCACGACCAGCGACACGCCCAGCTCGTCCGCGCGAGAGAACGCGTACGCGAGGACGACCGGGTCGCGGTCACCGTCGACGCCGACGACGACCCGCGCCGTGGGCCACCCGGGTCCGATGCTTCGTCGCCCGGGGACCACCGAGGGCCCGTTCATGTCCTCGCCGTCCGTGAGAGCGCGCGGCCACGTCCTCGCCGAGCAGCGTCGCCGCGGCACGCGTCGCGGAGCCCTGCAGCCGCCGCACCCGCTCGACCCTGGTGTCGAAGGCAGCGGCCGGCGGCCACAGCGCGGGCGACCCCCTCGGTGTCGCTGAACATGGATTCCTCGATGACCAGTGCCATCATGTCGAGCTACCTACCTGTCGTGATGGGCGGCGATGGGGACCACCACGACAGGGCACGTCGCGGTCCGCAGGAGGGTGCGGGTGTTCGACCCGACCAGGAGGGCAGCGGGCAGCAGGTGCCCATGCCGCCCGAGCACCAGCAGGTCGGCCTCTGCGGCCGCCTCGTGCAGCGCCACGGGCACGCGCTCGAACCGTAGGTCGAGGTCCCACTCGATCCCGGCGTGACCCGCAGCCGCCTCCTCGACCCGCTTGAGGAGCGCGTCGCGCGCCGACTCCTCCCAGTCGCCGCGGAGCGTGCGGCCCATGATCGCGGAGTCGTAGGGGCTGACCGGCCGCCAGGCGTGCACGAGCCGCACGTCGGCGCGGCGCGCGTCCCCCTCGCGGAACGCCTCGGCCAGCACATCGGCGTCGGCTGCCGAACCGTCCAGTCCCGCGACGATGCGGGTGTGCGCCGGTCCCTCAGTGGTCCACCCGCGAGGGACGCAGTGGACGGGTGCGTCCGCGTGGGCGGCTATCGAGACCGACGTCGACCCGGTCACGAGGTGCCCGAGCACCGACGAGCGGGTCCCGAGGACCACGGCGCGGGCGTCGTGGGTGTGAGAGAGCAGCGCCGACGTGCGAGGCCCGTGCGCGAGCACGCTGCCCGTGCGGCCCGCGCCGACGCCAGCCGCCTCGGCCAGCCGCCGGGCATCCTCCAGGACCGCCTCGCCGATCTGGAGCAGCTGCGGCTCGGGCAGGTAGGGAAGCATCGGGGCGTACATCTGGTACTCGTGCGCGACGTGGACGATTCGGAGGTCCAGGCCCTCGCGCTCGACAAGGCTGAGCGCGTACCGGAGTGCTCGCTCCCCGTCCTCGGTCCCGTCGACACCGACGACGACGGTGTTCTGGATGGTGCCGGTCATGTGTCCCTCCGCTCTCGTGCTCGATGCCCCGCCACGGCGCCGTCGTGCGGGGGAAGGATGGGCCGCACGCGGTCCCGTTCCCTCGGACCAGCGTGAGTGCCGCCCGCGCGGCGGGGCAGTGCCTGATGTCCCGCGCGCGGGTGACCTTCGGTCCTCGCGACGCACGACCGGACGTTCGCGGCCGGCCTCGGCCGTGCTGATGACGCTCGGCCTGGCCGGGCTGCAGAAGGCGTCCTGCCCGCGGACCCTGGTCAGCGTCCGGCTTCGGCCTGCTCGTCACACCGTCGGATCCGGACCATCGGGTCCTCGAGTCCGAGCACGGCATGGGGCCACCTGACCAGGTACCACGCGAACGCGTTGAGGAAGCGCGAGTCGGTCGCGGGCACCAGGTCGGCGACGGCGGCGTGCCAGCCTGCCTCGTCGAGCACCGCGACGGACGTCTTGGTCCCGAGGTTGCGCCACCAGGTCTTCTGCGAGGATCCGCGCACGGCCACCCAGAGGTCGCCCCCGTGCTCGACGTACATCACCGGCAGCTCGTACCCGGCGCCGGTGACCCGACCGGTCACCCTGAGCCCCAGCACGGCCCGGCCCAGTCGGCGGGGTCGACCGTGCCGCAGCGCGGCGAGGACGGCGCGTCGCGACAGCGGCACACCGTCCAGCGACGGCGAGACCCAGCCGAGCACCAGGCCGAGCAGCGCGCCGGCCAGGAGCCCGGTCACGGCCGCCCGGGCGAGCAGCGTGGCCAGTGGCCACGCGGCCCCAGGAGCCCCGGCACCGAGCACGATGACGCTCATCGCGGGCATCCAGGCGACCGCGCTGCCCAGCACCCAGACAGACCGGCTGCGCCAGCGTCGCGGCATCGACCAGGCCTGCGCCAGGCCGAGGATCCCACCCGCGGTCGCGCCGAGCAGGGCGCCGCCGGCGACCAGCACCGGCCACGAGTGCCCCGTGCCCGCGGTGCCGGTCGTGGTGACGCTGCCGGGTGCCGTTGTCAGCGAGAGCAGGGACCCCGCCGCCCAAACCGCTGCCCCGACGAGCACGGTGACCCCGACGAACCGTTGCGGGCTCAGGTCGGGCCAGCGTCGGCGCAGGGCCCGCGACTGTGCCAGCCCGATGGTCACGGCCCCCGTCGTGCCGGCGGCCGGCACCACGGCCCAGGCGAGCGCCGTCTGCCACGACGTGGTGCCCTGCAGCAGCGTGTCGGCACCGCGGACGGCCGCGGCCGCCGCCGTCACACCGACTGCCGCCGCGGCCGCGCAGAGCACCACCCAGGTCGCCAGCTCGGGCCGGTGCAGCGCCGGCAGCACGGGGGCCGAGTCGACGCTCATGACGGGCCCGCCAGCACCGCCACCAGGTCGGACCGTGTCAGCACCCCCATCAGCAGACCGTCGGCACCTACGACCGGCAGGGCGTGGAGCCGGTGTCGGACCATCAGCGAAGCGGCCTGCTGCACCGTCGTCTCCGGCGCGATCGTGACCCCGGCCGCCTCCACGGCGTCCCGCACGTGCAGGGGGCCGTGCGACCGTTGACCGAGCCAGGTCGCGGTGACCTGGTCGTGGGAGACCAGCCCGGCCACCCCTCCCTCCACGTCGACCACGACGAGCTGGTGGAGACCTGTCCCGATGAGCCGGTCCACGGCGACGCTGAGGTGGCAGTCCGCCCGGATCGCGACCACGCCGGCGCTCATCACCTCCGCGACGGGGGTCCGCCGCAGGTCCGCCGCCGACGACTGGGCCGCGTCAGGCGCGTGGTCCACTCAGACCGCCTCCTCCGTCGTGAGGCGGGCATGTGGTCCGCTCGACCTGATGCGGTGGGTTCAGGCGTGACGCGTGCGAGGGCCGCACGCGTGAGACGACGGCCGCCACGGCTCGGGCAGCCGGCTGCGACGTGTCGAGGTCGTCGGCCTCGGGCCAGGCGACGACCGCCTCCCGCAGCGCCGTGGCCACGCCGGCGTCGGCGTCCGAGACGTGCTGTCGCCCCGCACGGCGTGCCGTCACGCGGGCGTCCGCCTGGGTCGGGGGCACCACGCATCGGATCTCGACGAGGTCGCTGTGCGAGCCGGCGGCGACCGTGCGGGCTCGCTCGCGCCACGTCGACGAGGTCCAGGTCGCGTCGACGACCACCGACTCGCCCCGCGCCAGGAGCGCGTCGGCCCTCCGCAGCAGCTCGGCATAGGTCCGCGCAGTGTGGCCGTCACTGTAGATGCCCTCGCCGTACTCGGCCGCCGCCGACGCAGCCGGGTCGAGACCGGCCAGCTCCTTGCGGACCCGGTCGGAGCCCAGCACGACCAACCCCAAGCGGTCCGCGACGCCGGAGGCGACCGTGGTCTTGCCCGAGCCCGGTGGGCCACCCACGAGGACCAGCGTCACCGCGCCAGCGACCAGGTGACCCCGTGCGAGCGCGAGGTGGGCCTCGATGTCCTCGAGCGACTCGACACCCTGCGCCTGGCGCAGACAGGCCACCTTCGCGCGGACGAAGGCACGGTAGGCGACGTAGTGGTGCACCAGGGCCGGCGGTGGATCGTCGCCGGAGAACTCGACGTACCAGTCGACGAACGCCGCCCCGAGCTCGGGGGCGCCGAGCCGCTCGAGGTCCATCGCCAGGAAGCACACGTCGTCGATCCGGTCGACGAAACGGAGCCGGTCGTCGAACTCCAGGCAGTCCAGCGCACGCGGCCCGTCGTCGAGACAGAAGACGTCGTCGGCGAGGAGGTCGCCGTGCCCGTCGACCGCGCACCCGCGCGCCACACGTTCCGCGAACAGCGTGCCGCGGCCGTCCAGGAACCTGTGGGTGAGCCGCTCGACCTCGTCGAGCGCGCCGGTCCCGACGATGCCGTCGGCGTGCTCGCGTACGTGGGCGAAGCTGTGCTCCCACCGGTCCCGGAGCCGGTCGAGGGAGGCCTCCCGGTCCACCTCCGGACGCCGCGAGCCGGCCGCGTGCACGACGGCCAGTCGTCGTGCCAGCCGACGCAGGTCCTGCCGCACGTCCACCCCGCAGGCGACCAGGTGCGAGAGCCGCCGGTCGTCGGGCATGCGACGCATCACGACGACGGGCTCGGGCATCGCCTGGAACGGCAGCTCGAGGTGACCGAGCCCGAGGTAGACGTCCGGGGAGAACCGGCGATTCAGCTCCACCTCCCGTCGGCACGCCTCGGCGCGCGCCCGCTGCGTCCGGAAGTCCAGGAAGCCCAGCTCCACCGGCTTCTTGAACTTCAGGGCCCGGGCCCCCACGAGCAGGAGCCCTGCGCAGTGGGTCTCGCGCAGCGAGAGGTACGGCGGGGGTGCGTGGTCGCTCATCGATCACCGCCGTGCTCGGGGAACGGCGCGATCTGCGCATGGCCGGGGCCGGCACTGCGACGGTGGACATAGCCAGGGCTGGCGTCACGGCGCCTGGCCGCCGGGCGCAGGCCCGGTATCGGTGTCGTCATGGGGCCCCGGTCTCCTTCGCTGTCGACGCCCTCAGTCTGGTCACCTCCGAGCGTTCCGGGCAGGCACGTAGGTCACCGTCGTTGGGACCTAGGGCCTCACGACCGCGCCACCGGGCATCCGTGTCCGCGCTGGGACTGCACGGTCTCCGAGCCGGAGATGACGAGACGAACAGGCGTCGGCTGCGAAGATCTCTGAGGGACGCGCCCCGACGTGGGGCCGTCGAGCAGTGGGACCCGACGGGTCAGGGGCGGAAGGCGGAGCCGGCCCGATCCAGGACGCCCTCCGTGACCGGCACCACCCCTCTCCGGACCGCCCGGACCAGCTCAGCGTGGTCGGCTTCGGTCTGGTCCGCGTAGGCCCGGGCGAAGGCGGCCATCGCCCGCTCCAGCTTGTCGGATCTGCCGGCGTACCCCGCGATCATGGAGGCGCCACTCGTGCGAGCGTGGCCCTTGGCCAGGAGGTGCCCGACGATGCCGGCGTAGTCGGCCAGCGCCGCGGGGTCGATGGCGTCGAGCGGGATCGTGCCCTTCATGTTCCGGAACTGCCGGACGTAGTACTGCCGCTCGCCGACGGTGGTCCACCCGAGGAGCGGGTCGCTGACCGTCTGCAGGGCCTGCTGGTACTCGACCACTCGCTGGCCCTGGTGCGCGTGCCAGGCGGACTCGCCGTGCACATGCTCGGCCAGAACCGATCGACGTGCCTGCTTCAGCTGGAGGAACAAGACGTCCTCGGGACTGCTGCCCTCGAGCAGTGCCACGTAGGCACGCAGGCCGACGCTGCCGACGCCGACGACCTTGTGGGCGACGTCGAGCAGGGTGTAGCCGCCGAGCATCCGTCGCCAGTGCGGAGCCAGGGTGGTCAGGTAGTCGTCCAGCGCGGCGCCGATCAGCTCGCTGTCCTGGTCGGGGACGTGGGTGATCAGCGGCGGCTCGTCCACGATGTGCCGACGCCCCTCGTGCTCCCGGGTGAACCGCGGCAGCGCGCGGTCACTGGTGCGGTTCCGGGCTCGCTTGGCGGACCGGGCGATCTCGGCCCGCAGCGTCTTCTCGGTGGCGGTCTCGTGGAGCCGCTTCACGTCCAGGCGGTTGTAGGAGCGCATGAGCAGCGGCTGCTCCGCCAGGAAGTTCACCTCCGCCCGATAGGCCGACACGCACGAGCGGACAGCATCCGTGCACTGCTGCTCGCTGGAGGAGTTCTCCCGCCCGGCCACCCAGATGCTGGCGACGAGCCGCCGAAGGTCCCACTCCCACCCACCGGGATGGGCCTCGTCGAAGTCGTTGAGGTCGATCACGAGCTCACCCTCGGGCGAGGCGTAGAAACCGAAGTTCCCCAGGTGCGCGTCACCGCAGATCACCGGAGTGATCCCGGTGGCCGGCAACCCGGCGACGTCCTCGGCCATCACGATGGCGGTGCCACGCAGGAAGCCGTACGGCGAGCTGACCATCCGGCCGACCCGGATCGGGATCAGCTCGTCCACTCGACCCCGATGCGACTCCTGGATCAGCTGGACCGGGTCCCTGCGGTCGGGTGGGACATCCCATCGCCCCAGGGACTTGCGGGGCACCTGCTGGCGGAGCGCCCGGCCGAGGGCGAACCGTTCCCGCCGAGCGGTCGGCCGCTTCCGCAGCGAGCCGAACGCCTCGCCCTCGGCCGTCGCCAGGACGGTGTGCGGACTGACGCCGCTCGTCACATCGCCACCTCCACCACCGGACGGTCTCGTTCTACCAGAGTCCTCGCGCCGGAGTGTGCCAGAGGACCCGCGGCCCCGCGCTCCCGGCTGCGCACCCGGACCTTCCCCAGGCCCTCGCACCGCGCCTCGGGTCGTCAGTCAGCAGTCGAGGCGCAGCCTCGACGTCGTGCGAGACTCCGCGCGTGAACAACGTCGCCCCCACAGCCTTCCTCGCCCTGGGGCTCATCTGGGGCAGCAACTTCATCTTCATGAAGTGGGCCTCGGAGACCATCACGGCGGGGCAGGTCACGCTGCTGAGGGTGTTGTTCGGCTTCCTGCCTGTCCTCGCGTACGCGGTGGCACGAGGTGCTCTCGCCCGGCGCCACCTGCGACACGCACACCACTTCTTCGTGATGTCCCTGCTCGCCACCAGCATCTACTACTTCGCCTTCGCCGCCGGAACCTCGCTGCTCCCCTCAGGCATCGCGGGAGCCCTCAGCGGCGCGATCCCACTGTTCTCGTTCCTCAGCGCCGCGTTGCTGCTGCGCAGCGAGCAGGTCACCCCACGGCGACTGTCCGGCATCCTCCTGGGCTTCAGCGGCGTGCTGCTCATTGCGCGTCCTTGGGCAGCGGCCGACGCCGTCGACACGTCCGGCGTGCTGTACATGCTGCTCGGCTCGGCCAGCGTCGGTCTGTCGTTCGTGTACGCCAAGAGGTTCCTCAGCGACCTCGGCATCCCGCCTGTCGCCCTCACGACGTACCAGATCGGGCTGGCGCTGCTGACGCTGCTCATCCTGACGCCCCTCGATGGCATCACCGCCATCGCCGAGGATCGCCGGGCGACGATCGGCCTGGTGATCGGCCTCGGCATCCTCGGCACCGGCGTCGCGTACATCCTCTACTACGTCGTCGTCGACCGTCTCGGGGCCGTCACCGCGTCGAGCGCCACCTACATCCCTCCCGTCGTGGCCCTCGCCATCGGCTGGCTCCTGGTCGACGAACCGCTGACCATCGTGGACGCAGCCGCGGTGGTCGCGATCCTGACCGGTGTCGTCGTGCTTCGCAGCCGACCCGCTCTGCCCGCGACCCCGGCCTGACCCGCACCACTGCGGAGCCGGCGCCGGCTCGGGCGGAGGCGTGGAACCAGGCGAGCACGGCCAGGACGCGGCGGTGCGCCTGGTGGGAGTCGGGGATGTCGAGCTTGGCCAGGAGGTGACCTGGTGCGAGGCCCCGAGGCAGCCTGACGTCGCAGGCCGGGGATGGCGGTCGAGCCCGACATCAGCTGCGTGGCCCCGTCCAGCCGCCGGCCTCGTCGACGGCGAGACCGAGTCGCGCACGCGCCGGCGCTCCGGTCTGTCACGACGCCGCGCGGGCCGCGTCGTGTCCTGCTCGCTGAGACCGGCTGCCTCGGTGCTCTCGACGCTCGCGGGTGCGCTCGTGGGCTCGTCGCGCGGCAGGGCCGCTGGCGGAGCGAGCGACCCGAACCAAGGTTGTCCTTCCTGGCCGGTGCGCCGTGTCCGGTGGAACGTAGGCTCGGACCTCCCCGTTCCTCCTGATCCGCAGGCCGAGGAGGCCCCGTGTCCCGCACCGCCACCCGACTCCGGGCCGTCCTGCCCAGCTCGGGTCGCACCGCACTCGGCGCGACCATCGCCGGTGGTGTGCTGACCGGTCTGACGTCGGCTCCCGAGCGCATGGGCCGGCTGTTCCGGCGGCGTTTCCCCACGGTCGCGGTGACCGGGATGACGGGGGTCGGCAAGACCCAGCTCGCCGACCGGCTCGCGCGACGTGCCTCCGGCGACCGCGTGGCCGAGGTCGGCTCGGCGGTGATGGAGCGCCGCACCCGCCGCTCTCCCCGGCTGCAGGGCTTCCGCTTCCTGGTCGTGCCGGGCGACAACGCGGCGACCCGGCTCGGTGCCCTCGACGAGGTCTTCCACGACGAGCCGGTCGACGGTGTGATCCACGTGGTCGCCAACGGTCACGCGACGCCGCGGCGTACGGCGGGCACCACCGGCACGGCGAGCGCCACCCGCGAGGTGCAGCTCGCGGCGGAGCTCGAGGACTGGGCGATCACGTCGCACCGGATCGCCTCGATGGCCGTGCGCCGGGACAAGCCGGTCTGGCTGGTCATCGCGGTGACCAAGACCGACCTGTACGCCGGTGAGCTGGAGGAGGTCGTGCGCTACTACTCACCGGGAAGTGGCTCACCGTTCGGCGACAAGGTCGACGAGCTGCGGGCGCTGGCGGGCGGCGCGAGGCTCTCGGTCGACGTTCTGCCGGTGTCCAGCCAGGGTGGCGACCGCACGTCGGTCATCTCGACCAAGCGGGCCGGCGCGATGGTCGATGCGCTCGCGGCCCGGCTGGCGCAGCTCAGCGGTCATGTCTGAGCGAGGCTCCGGCTGTCCGCCGCTGGCGGGGCGGGGCGTGTCCGGGCCCGTGCGCTGTCACGATGACCGTGCCGGGTCTGAGAGCGGGAGGCTGTCGTGGCAGTCGTGAAGGTGCTGGGGACCACGATGACCTCGACGGAGCGTGGGTCGGGCCGACCGGTGCTCTTCCTGCACGGGAACCCCACGTCGTCCTACCTGTGGCGCCATGTGCTCGACCGGCTCCCGAAGGACATCGGTCGCCTGGTCGCCATCGACCTGGTCGGGATGGGCGCCTCCGGCAAGCCCGCCCTCGACTACACGCTGGCCGACCACCTCGCTCATGTCGAGGGGTACGCCGACGCCCAGGGCCTGGACGACCTCATCCTCGTCGGCCACGACTGGGGCGTCGCCCTCAGCCTGGCGCTGCTCCACCGGCGGCCGGACCTGGTGCGGGCCGTGGCGCTCATGGAGGGCCACCTGCACCCGCTCACCGGGTGGGACGCCTTCGACGAGGGCGGCCGGACGCTCTTCCGGACGCTGCGCGGACCCGACGGCGAGCGACAGGTGCTGGAGGAGAACTTCCTCGTCGAGACGTTGCTCCCGGCCGGCATGCACCGGACGCTGACCGAGGAGGAGCTGGCGGTCTACCGGGCGCCGTACCCCGACCCCGCCTCGCGGCGTCCGTTGCTTCAGTGGGCGAGGGAGATCCCCGTGGCCGGAGAGCCGGCCGGCACCGTCGCGCTCATGGCGCAGGCCTGGGAGCACGCGACGACCTCGGCGGTCCCCAAGCTGCTCGTGCACGGCACCCCGGGGGTCGTCGTCGGAGCGGACCTGGTGGCCGAGTGCCGCGCCTCGCTCCCGGCGCTCACCGTGGTGGACGCCGGGCCCTCCTCCCACTTCCTGCCTGAGGATCGACCCGCGGAGGTGGCGGCGGCGCTGGCCGCCTGGCTCCCGGCCGTGACCTAGCCAGGCCCCGGGCCGGCCCCGTCACCACGCCCACCACCGGAGGGGTGGCACCCGGCTCGTGGAAGGAACCCGATCGACCGGCCAGGCGATCAGCCGGTCGGTCGGTCGGCCGGTCGGTCGGTCGGCGGGTCGCTCAGTCGAGGAGTCCGTCGCGCAGGGCGGTGGCCAGGGTCGGGGACAGCGGCAGTCGTGGGATGAGGGTGGCCTGGAAGGCGTGGTAGATGTCGGGCTTGCCCTGCCAGGTGGCGCTGCTGGGCTCGTTGGACGGGGACAGCTCGTGGCGCCACGACCCCTGCCTGCGATCCACGAAGCAGTCCGCGACGTGCTGCCACCACCGGGTGTACCACCGCTCATAGGCCGGGTCCCCGGTCGCGGCATACAACGCCGCAGCGGTCGCGGTCGCTTCGGCCGCCACCCAGTGCATCCGCTCACGCACCACCGGCGCACCCGACCAGTCCACCGTGTAGACGAACCCGTCCGCACCGTCGACCGCCCACCCCTCACCAACCGCCGCGTCGAACAACGAGCGCGCATCGTCCAGCAACCAGCCAGGAGCATCCCCACCCAGCCCCGCCCGCAGATGCAGCGCCAACCGCGCCCACTCCAGCCAATGCCCGATCGTCGCCCCATAGGGCCGGAACGGATGCCCCGGCTCCTCGACGTTGTACTCCCACACCGGCGCCCAGGCGTCATCGAAATGCTCCGGGATCCGCCACTGGTTGCCCCGCGCCAGGTCATGGACCACCCGCGCCACGATCCGCAGCGCCTTGTCCCGCAACGACACCTCCCCCGTCACATCCGCAGCCGAGAGCAGCGCCTCGACCGTGTGCATGTTCGCGTTCACACCCCGATACCCGTCCAACCTCGAGAACGACTCGTCCCACTGCTCACGCACCATCCCGTCGCCCTCGTCCCAGAACCGCCCCACCAGCACCCCTAACGCGTCCTCGAGCAGCTCACGCCCACCAGCCCGCCCCGCCGCCGCAGCACTCGCCCCCGCAAGCACCACGAACGCATGCTCATACGCCGTCTTCTCACGCACCACCGGACCCCCCGGACCGACCCGCGCATACCACCCACCATGAACCCCGTCGTGGAACCGCCCCCGCAACGCCGCCACACCATGATCAGCCAGCGCCCCACAATCCGGACGACCCATCAGATGACCCAACGAGTACACATGCGTCATCCGACACGTCACCCACAGCTCCACCGGCCGATCCAGCACCGCACCGTCCTCCCCCAACCACCCGAACCCACCCCCACCAAGACGAGCAGCCCGACCGAACTCCAGCAACCGGTCCCCCTCCCCCTCCAACCACCGAGCATGCGCACCACCGCTCAACCACGACATACCGACCTCCCTCCGTCGACCTCGACGACCGGGCACCTCGCCGTGCCCGGCATCGTGTCCGACCGTAGCCGCTGGACCCGTGCCGGCGGGCCGTTCCCGCACCGGCAGCGACCCGGTGACGCCCTACCCCCGCCTCAGGCCGGCCCGTGACGGGCACACGGCGAGTCTGCTTCTGCTGCCGGCGGTGGCGGCCCTACGTTGTCAATCGGCGCAGGCAGCCCGCCGGCGGCATCACGGGGCAGGAGCGATCATGATGAGCAGGCTGGTGACCACGGTGGCGGTGGCCGTGTCGAGCGTCGCGCTCGTGGCGACGACGGCGTCGACGGCGGGAGGGACGGTACGCGACCGGCCTGCCGTGGCGAGCCGCGCGAGCACCGACGGCGTTCCCACCCCCACGCTGGACTGGTATCCCTGCCTCGGGAAGGCGGAGTGCGCCACCTCCAGGGTGCCGCTCGACTACGACGATCCTGACGGTGCTCAGGTGGAGCTGGCGCTGCTCCGGCTCAAGGCCACCGATCCGCGACGTCGGATCGGCAGCCTGTTCCTCAACCCCGGCGGGCCCGGTTCGTCGGCGACCGAGCTGGCCTACTTCTCCGATGCGGTGCTGTCCCCGTCGGTGCGCAGCCGCTTCGACGTGGTCGGGATGGACCCTCGCGGGGTCGGGTTCAGCGACAACGTGACGTGCTTCGCGGGCCCGCACGAGCAGGCCGTGGGAACGGCTGGCTACGACCGCTTCTTCCCGACGACGGCGGGCTCGCAGCGGCGGTGGCTGCGCTCGGACCGCGCGCTCGGCGGCGCCTGCAGCCGGGACAGCCTGGCCACGTCGATGTCGACGGCCGAGGTGGCACGGGACATGGAGCTGATGCGTCGAGCCGTCGGCGACCGCAAGCTCACCTACCTCGGGTTCTCCTACGGCACCTACCTGGGCCAGGTCTACGCCGCCATGTTCCCGCACCGGTTCCGGGCGGTGGCGGTCGACGGGGTGATCGATCCCGTCGCCTGGGCGGGGTCCCCGGCGAACCAGGACCGTCCGCTGGCGGACCGGCTCGGGTCCGCGCGCGGATCGTGGCAGGCACTGCGGGAGATCCTGGTCCGCTGCGACCGGGTAGGCGGTGCGCAGTGCACGTTCGCCCCCGGGGACCCGGTGGCCAACCTGGCGCTCATCGCCGAACGTCTCAAGACCCACCCGTACACCGAGGTCGACCCCTTCTCGGGCCAGACCTTCACCTTCGGCTACGCCGACCTCGTGGCGACGCTCTCGGCCATGCTCTACGACCCGGCGGGCTACCTGGGCGTCGTCGACATGCTGACCCAGCTGATGGTGCTGACCGAGCCCCCCGCCGACCGGAAGGCCGCCGGACGAGGGCGGACGTCGGCGGCGCTGCGGGCGTTCGCCCTGGTCCGGCGGAAGCATCCTGCGGGGGCTCACCCACCACGCTTCGACTTCCCCTACGCCAACGAACGGGACGCCTACGCGGCGGTGACCTGCACCGACTCGCGAGAAGCCACCAGCGGACGGGACTACCCCGCCTACGCCGCGGCGGCGGACCGGAGCGCGCCCTACTTCGGCCGGCTCTGGACCTGGCAGACGTCGGTCTGCGCCGGTGACTCGTTCACAGGTGAGGACGAGGACGGCTACCGGGGTCCGTTCACCCGCGCGACGACGGCGCCGGTGCTGTTCGTCGGCACCGTCCACGATCCCGCCACCATCTACCAGGGGGCCGTGTCCGCGTCCCGGCGACTGCCGAACAGCCGTCTGCTGTCCAGCAACTCGTTCGGCCACACCGCCTACGGGACCTCGGACTGCGTGACGTCCGCCGTCGACCGGTACCTGCTGCGCGTGGTGCTCCCACCTCGAGGCAGGACCTGCACCGGCGACGTGCAGCCCTTCGACAGCTCGACGGGCGAGCTGGCGTCGAACGAGGCACGCGAGCGTGCGCTCCGCCGCAGCCTGGGCGCACGCGGCGCCCGGGCCTTCGCCGAGCGGTCGACGACCTCCCCGAGGGGCTGACCGGTCGGGCTGACCGGTCCGGGTCCGCCGACGCAAGGCGTCCTCACCCGCGCAGATCGCGGCGCCGGAACCTGAGCACGCCGACGGCGGCGACGACGACCGCGGTGACCAGCAGCACGGTCAGGTGCGCGATGTCGGCACCATGGGCGAGCGGGTCGGAGGAGTTGAAGTAGTACCAGGGGCTCACCCGCACGCCGTCGGCCAGCGAGCTCGAGAGCGGCAGGAAGCTCGCGACTGCGAAGGCGGCGACGGCGAGCCCCGCCGCGACGGCCAGGGTCACGCGGCGGTCCCCCGTCCCGGCCCCGACCGCGATCGCCACCGCGCCGAAGACGACCCCGAGCAGCCAGGTGTGCAGTGCCACGGCCGCGACGCCGGGAAGGCTCAGTCCCATGTCGCCGACGACGCTGCCCAGCGCCAGCCCCACGCCTACCGCGCCCGCCACGAGCAGCGCGTGGACCACCATCGCGACGGTCTTGGCGACCAGGAACGCCGAGCGGGTGACCGGCGCCCCGAGCAGCAAGCCGAGGGTCTTGTCCTGCTCCTCCCCCGCGGTGGCCTTCGTCGCGGACACGACCGCGACCACGATGACCCCGGCCGGGGCGACCATGGACATCATCTCGGCGTTCGCCCAACCGCTCGCCGTCGACATGTCGGCGCCGGCGAGGATCGTCGCGAACGCGTCCGGGAGGGCCGCCTGCATCTCGGCCAGGGTGTCCTGGAGCGACGGCCACAGCGACCCCACGAGCAGGCCCATCCCGACCATGAGCGCCGCGACGGCCGTCACCAGCCGAAGCTGGGCGCGCACCGCGTGGCCCACCAGCGGTAGGACCACCCTGATGGCTCCCACGGTGGAGCGTCGCGAGGTGCGGGGAGCGGCAGTGGTGGCCATCGGCATCAGCCCCGCAGGTCGCGGCGGTCGAAGGCGAGCACGGCGGCCGTGAGGGCGAGCACGGTGAGGGCGGCCAGTACCACGGCGTTCGGCAGGTCGAACCCGTTGCTGAGCGGGTTGCTCCCCGCGTAGTAGTACCAGGGACTGAGCTCGGCCCAGCGCTCGAGACCGACCAGCGGGAGCATGCTGTCCGCCAGGTAGGACGTCACCGCCAGCAGCCCGGTCACCCCGGCGGCCAGGGCGGGCCGGCCCGTAGCGGCCCCGACCGCGAGCGCGAGAACACCGAACAGCAGGGCCAGCAGTCCGAGGTGCGCGCCTGTCGCCGCCACGTCCGCGGTGCGCAGCCCGACGTCGAAGGCCGTCGACGCGACGACGGTCGCGACCAGGAACAGGCCGGTGGCCACGGCCAGCCCGACGCTCAGCCCGACCGCCTTCGACAGCAGCAGGTCGCGGCGGCGCAGCGGCACGCCCAGCAGGACGCCCATCGTCTTGCGCTCCTCCTCCCCGGCGATGGCCGAGGCACCGGTCATCACCGCGTAGGTCACCAGGGCCAGCGGCGCGATCAGGTTGAACACCTCGCCGACGACGTACCCGCCGGGCGCGTCACCACCGATGAAGGCCATCAGCTCCGGCGGGAAGCGCTTCGTCAGCTCGTCCAGGGTCCCGCTCATGCCGGCGTACACCCCGAGCGCGAACAGGCTCAACACCCCGACGGCCAGACCGAGCACGAGGACGGCCACCGTGCGCTCGCGCAGGTCCTTGCGAAGCACGTCAACCGACATCGGCACCCGCCCTGCTGGAGTCGGCGCGTCCGCCCCGGCTCCGACGTCCCCGTAGCCGACCGTCCTGCGGGGGGTGGTCTTCGAGCGGTTGGGTGTCTCGGTAGTAGGCAAGGAAGATCTCCTCGAGGTCCGACTCCCGGCTGTGCAGGTTGAGCACCTCGTGCGACATCGCGGCCTGCAGCAGGGCGTTGACCGACCCCTCGAAGGAGACGGCCGCCACCCGGCCGTGGACCTCGGCCGACCTCACCCCCCTGACCCCGTCGAACAGGTCGGGGGGAACGTCGGCTGCGAACTCGAAGTCGATGCGTCGGATCGCCTTGCGCTTGAGCTCGTCGACCCGCTCGACGACCACCAGTCGTCCGTTCCGGATGATGCCGACCCGGTCGGCGACGTGCTCCACCTCGGACAGCGAGTGCGAGGACAGGAACACCGTGCGGCCCTCGGCGCAGACCTCCGCGAGCATCTGGTGGAACTCCTGCTGGACCAGGGGGTCCAGGCCGGCGGTCGGCTCGTCGAGCACCATCAGCTCGGGTCGGTGCATGAACGCCTGGATGAGCCCGATCTTCTGCCGGTTGCCGGTCGAGTACTCCCCCACCCTCCGGGTCAGGTCGGCGTTCAGCCGCTCGGCGAGCCCGGCCACCAGGGTCTCGTCCACGCCGCCGCGCAGGCGGGAGAAGTAGCGCAGCGTCTGGGCTCCGGTCAGCTTCGGGTAGAGCGCCAGGTCTCCCGGCAGGTAGCCGACGTGCCGGCGGATCTCGAGGGACTCCGCGTGGCTGTCGCGTCCAAGGATCGTGGCCGAGCCCCGCGTCGCCCGGACCTGGTCCAGCAGCGTCCGCATCGTGGTGGTCTTCCCGGCACCGTTGGGACCGAGGAAGCCGAAGACCTCGCCTCGGTCGACCTGCAGGTCGAGGTCGTCCACGGCAGCGACCTCGCCGTAGTGCTTGGTCAGCCCGCGGGTCTCGATCACGTGATCGCTCATCGGCACCGCCTTCCGCCCCTCCACTGTAGGGACAGGTAGGGCGTCCGGCCATGAGTCCTTGGTCCGTAGCCGTCGGGCCAACCGCCCGCCTCGGCGAGCGCCACCGGCCCGTGACGGCCGGACCGCCCGGGTCACGACAGGCTCGCCGCCGACCCGGGCGGCCGCTCGCTCAGGGGTGCGTGACCACCAGCTGCGGCGGGTTCGCCCCCTCTCGACTGCTGAAGATCGCCGAGTCCGTCGAGGGGCTGGTGACCAGGAAGTCGACGGTCCCGTTGGCCTGCACCGCCGAGGTGACGTCCAGCTCCAGGTAGGTGTTGAGGGTGGCTGCGCCCCCGGTCGAGACCGCCGCGCCGCTCGCGGCCGGGGCGTTGCCCCAGACCAGGCCCTGCTCGGTCCACCCACTGGTGGTGGTGAAGACCGTGCCGCCGACCTTGCTCGCGTCGGTCACGAAGAGCCGCAGCTTCGCAGAGCTCACCGGACCCGTCACGCCGGACACGGCGAACCGCAGGTAGCTCTTGTAGTCACCGGGCGACGCCGTGGTGCCACCGCGGAGCCGGAGGCTCGTCAGCGAGCCGTAGTTCGTGCCCGCGGAGGTCGACTTGACCTGGGCGTCCGCCGTCGGGGCGAACGTCATCGTCATCCCGCCCGAGGGCGGCGGGGGCGGCGGCGGAGGCGGCGGCGGCGGCGGAGGCGGCGGAGGAGGCGGCGTGCCGCCACCGGCCCCGAAGGCCCCGGAGTCGAGGAACACGTCGTCGACGCTCATGCTCACCGCCGCCCCGCTCGTCGCCCCGAACCGCACCGCGGTAGCGGCGCCGGTCCACGTGCCCGTGGTGGTCCGAGCGAACGGCGCGCCGAAGTCCGAGCCCACGGGCGCGAGGAACGCCTCGAGCACGGCGTTCGCGCCGGTCCCGCGCCTCTGGTGCAGCCCCACCCGGTACGTCGTGCCCGGCGTCAGCGGCGCAGACTCGACACCGACCGTGGTCGCTCCCAGGCGGACTCGTAGTCGGCCGCTGGCCCGGAGCTGCACCTGTCCGACCGTGGTGCCGCTGTTCTGCACCATCAGCACCCGGGCGTCGCCGGTCGGCGACGAGGCGGGCCGCACCAGGGCCGAGACGTACAGGTCGTCGGTCGCCGGCACGTTCTCCGCCAGGTACGCCGAGGTCGCTGCGGTGAACTTCGCCGACGCCGCACCCGCCAGCGGAGCCGCCGTGTCCCGGGTCACCGTGCCCGAGACCACGTCGGCACCCGTCTGGGGGTCGGTGAGGCTGGGGTTCTCCAAGGTGATGCGCTTCAGCGGCGTGCCGCCGGTGGTGCCCACCGGGTCCAGCTTGAAGTCGACGACGGCGTAGGTGCCCTCGGTGACGGTGGCATGCGCCTCAGGAGGCGTGGTGTACCCAGCGGCGCTCGCGGTCACCATGTACATCCCCGGCGGGACGTCGATGCGGTAGGAGCCCAGCGCGTCGGTGACGGTCGAGGCACCGTTGTCGAGGGTCACCCTCGCGCCGACGACCGGTTGGTCGGTGGCTCCTCGGGTGACCCCGCCGGTGATGAACGTGGCCGCCCGGGTGAGGCCGAAGTCCGCGGTCGTGGTCGATCCGGACACCACGGTGACCGTGCGCTGTGCGTCGCCGTACCCCGCCGCCGTGACGTTGAGGTCGAGCCGACCGGCGGGCAGGTTGTTGATGGTGTACCGGCCGGTGGCGCTGGTCGTCGCGGACCCGCCGGCGTAGGTGACCTGGGCCCCCGCGACCGGAGCACCGCCCGGCGTGAGGGTGATGGTGCCGGTCACGGTGCCGGGCGCCGACAGCGAGAACGACGCGTTGGTCGTCGCGCCGGCAGTCACGATCAGCGAGCGGCTGACCGGCGCGTAGCCGGTCGCCGAGACGGTGAGCTCGTGCTCACCGCTGGCGAGCCCGTCGAGCCGGTAGGCGCCGGTGGCGCCGGTGGTCGCCGACCCCGCGGCCGTGCTCACCCGGGCTCCGGCGACCGGCTGGCCGGTCGTGGTGTCGGTGACCGTGCCGCTGACACTGCCCGGCACCAGCGAGCCTGCCGAGTCGATGCGGATCATGCGGGCCACCGACGGAACGCCCGCGCCGGTCTTGATCACCAGCTGGTAGGTGCCCGGCGGCGCGATGTTGGCGTTGGCCGGTGCGCTGGCCGTGAGCGTGGTGCCGGTCCGAGTGAACGACAACGGGACGTAGCGCTGGTTCTGGTCCCAGGCGTGGGTGGCGGTGCTGAGCCGGATCAGCGCCACGGAGGTGATGTCGGCTGCCTGCGCGGAGGTGACCTGGATCCCCGCGCCGTACGACGAGGCGCTCGGCGCGGAGCTGATCGTGGGGCGCGGTCCGGCCGAGAGGTAGGGCGGGGAGTAGATCTGTGCCCGCAGCCGACCGGCTGCCTCACCGCCGGCGGTCAGCACTCGACCATCGGGCAGCAGCACCGCCGAGGAGTGGTACATCCGCGCCTCGCTCATCCCTGACACGGTCCGCCACGTCTTCGTCTCGGGGTTCCAGATCTCGGCCGGGAGCACCGCGGACCCTTCGTCGTCGGCGCGAGCCGTGCCGCCGATGGCCAGCAGCTCGCCGTCGGCCATGATGACGAGGTTCATCCGGCGGCGCGGGAACGCCATCGAGGCGGTCTCCTGCCACTGCGGGTTCGCCTGGTTCATGTCGACCACCGCGGTGCGGGCGATGGCGGGGTCACCACCGCCGGCGCGCAGGATCTTGCCCGGCTCGTACATCACCGAGGACTCCGAGTAGCCGTTCGTCGACCAAGCGTTGACCGGTCCGGGCGACCACGAGCCGGTGCCGGTGGTGTCGAGGATGGCAGTCGCGGCCGCGGGTGCGGCCTCGAAGACCTTGCCGTTGGGCAGCACGTACATCTGGGGGTACAGGCCCTGGTTGCGAACCCCACCGGTCAGCTTCGTCCAGGTGTTGCGCAGCGGGTCGTAGACCTCGGGGGTGGTGACCCGGGCCCCGCTCGCGTCGTCACCGGAGGTGGCCAGCACCCGACCGTCCGGAAGCGGCGTGACGCTGGGGTACCAGCGCGAGTAGCCCATCGGCGCGCCCTGGGTCCAGCTCTGCGCGGCCGGGTCGAACAGGGCCGTCACCGGCGTACCGATGTGCGTGCCGCCGTTCTGCCCGCCGAGGACCACCAGCCGACCGTCGGCCAGCTGGGCGTTGCCGGCGCAGTGCAGGTCTCCGAACACCGCAGGGGTGTTGGCGGTGAAGCCATTGGTCGCGGGGTCCCAGATGCGGGCGTTGGCCCCGGTGGACCACACCATCACCTTGCCCGAGGCCAGGGTCGCCATGTGCTTGCCCTGCAGGCCCCAGTCCGCGACCGGTCCCCAGCTGCCGTTGCCGGTCGCCACAGCCCCGGAGGCTCCGGTGCTGACCCCCACCACGAGTGGCGATGCCACCGCCAGTGCTAGCGCTGCTCGTCCCAGCCATCTGGACGCACGACGACTCGACCCCATGTCCTTCACCCCACCCGGCCCTAGGCCGACCCCCCCGGGTCAGCGCCTAGGCGGACACTAGCGCCCGGCGTCCGATCTGGAAATGGCCATTTCTTTACCCCCCGAACGGGCCAGTGAGCGGGACGACCGCCCACGCGACCCGGTAGGCGGCAGCGACCTCCCGACCCGGAAGCCCCACCGCCACCGCGTCATCTCGGACGCTCACGCTCCGAGGAGGACGCCAGGATCGGTTCTCCGTCTCGCCGAAGACCGGCCGGCCGAGGGGGCCGCCGCCGGGTGACGGAGCCCCCTGCGACGTACGCTACTCACCCGCAGGCCGATCAGAGGGAGTGTCATGGGCACCGGAGGAATCTTCACCGCACTGCTGGCGGGCATCGTGATCGGTGCTCTAGGGAGGCTCATCATCCCTGGTCGGCAGGCGATCGGATGGATCCTGACGTTCGTGGTCGGCCTGGTCGGCGCCTTCGTCGGCGGCTTCCTCGCGGAGGGCATGGACCTCGACGTGTGGTGGCAGGTGCTCATCGTCCAGGTGTTGGTCGCTGCCGTTCTGGTGCTGCTGGTCAACGGTCTGGTCCGGGGACAGATGTCGAAGCGCGCCGAGCACCGCTAGAGCAGGGGTCGGACGGCTCTGGCCACTGCCCAGCACACGGGGTCGGCCGACCTGACCGAGCCCGTAGGCCGCCCGGGCCGGCGACTCGGTGGCCGGCCGCGGACCACGAGTGACGGCTCAAACCGACCACGAGTGACGCCTCAACGAGGGGGGTGGCGCCGGTCTCGCAGCTTGGCGCTGTCGTCGAAGTGGGGGTCGCCGACGAGGTACTGCGCGAGCAGGCTGTCGTGCCGGTGTGCGGGGGCACGTACGGGCTGCGGGATGACCCGCCCCTCGGCGCTGTCCCAGAACCGGTCGGCGACCGCCCAGACGCGGCGGGCGACGCGACCGGCCGCCCCGGTGTGAGGAAGGTGCGGGTGCGGCCGGGTCGGTCCGCGGGTCTCGGCGTCGAACAGCTGCCGGGCGAGCGCGTCGAGGCGCTCCGGCTCCGCGTCCTGCAGCAGCTCGACCAGGGCACGCTCGAGACGGTTGTGCTCGGCCAGCTGCTGGCGCACCACGGCCCACAGTCCCGGCCAGGACAGCGCCGCCACCTGCGATCCGCCGTACAGTCGCGCCTTCAGCGTCGTCAGCGTCTGCTCGAGCTCGCGCGCCGCCTCGAGGTAGCCGTGCACCAACGCGTCGCTGGTGGGGCCGCTGCGGCCGGCAGCCGGCAGCAGGACCGCCTCCACCGCCGAGACGTGCCGGCTGGTGGCGGCCAGGAACGCGTCGGACTGCGTATGGGTCTCGCGGGCCGGCCGGTCGTCGCCGGGTGGCGCGAGGCACGCCGCCAGCCGGTCCTCCAGGGACCGGTGTGTCGCCTCGACGGTGCGTGTCAGAGAGTCGCCGTGGGTCATGTCCTTGCCACCTTGTCCGGAAGGCTCCGCCGCGACGGTCGCCACGACGCCCCATCGTTCCCACCCTTGCTCGCCACTCGCGGCAGGACAAGGGGTCGTCCGCTGGGGAGCACGGACGCTCAGTCGCCGGACCGAGCGGCCAGGCCCGTTCGGTCGAGGATGTTGATCCGGCCTCGTCCCAGCCGGACCAGGCCCCGCTCGGCGAGCTCGCCGAGCACCTTGCTCGTCGTCTCCCGGGAGGTTCCGACGAGCGCGGCCAGCTGCTCGTGGGTGAGCGCGACCTGCGCGCCGCGACTGAGCGGGCGTCGCCGGTCCTCGTCGGCCAGCAGGCACAGCGTCGTGGCCACCCGCTCGGGCACGGACTTGAACACGGAGTCGGAGAGCCGTCGCTCGAGCTGGGAGACCCGGTCGCCGAGCAGCTCGGAGATCCGCGCGGCGATCCGGACGTCGGAGAGCAGGAACCGTTCGACGTCGCGGCGGTCCATGACGCAGACCGTGACCGCGTCCAGGGCCTCCGCGAAGCTGTCGTGCATCTGCTGCCCGAGCAGTCGCATGTCGCCGAAGATCGTCCCTGGGACCACGATGGCGGTCGTCAGCGCCCGGCCGTCCGGCGAGACCCGGAAGATCCGGACCCGGCCCGCCTTCAGGATGAACAGGGTCTCGGTGGGGTGCAGCGGCGAGTAGAGCAGGTCGCCGGCCGCGAACCCTCGCATCGGCGCGGCGTCGGCGAGCACCGCCATCTCGGCGACCGAGAGGTCCGAGAAGATGTCGACCTCGGACATGCACCACACGTCCCCGTCGGCCGCGCCTGCGCGCTCCACGTCCGACAACTCCTCACGGCGCCCGGGCGCCCAGGGCGCCCTCGCGTCCACCTCGGGGTCCGACATCCTCTCCACCAGACAGTACGCCGGCGGGCCCGGCACCCGGGAGAGCGCGAGGGCTGCTCGACCGACGGGCAGGTCGTTCCCGGTCGTCACCGGCTCAGTGCTGCCGGTCGTGGTGGCGCAGCAGCGCCGCGGTCGTCAGTCCCAGCACGAGTCCGAACAGCAGGTGGCCGACCAGGCTCTGCCACGCGGTGGTGTTCAGCTCGAGGACCGGCATGCCCAGCTGGGCCGGCATGACGAGCAGCGCGCCGAGCACCCACCAGAGGGCGCCGTAGGCCAGCCCGGCCGCCGCCGTGGGCAGCAGCGCGGCCGTGAAGGCGCCGACCCCGACGGCGAACACGGCGCCTGCGATGGCGGAGATGCCCAGGTGCACGACCCAGCCGACGACCACCGAGCTGCTGCCCACCAGCTGGGCGACCATCGGCATGAGGTCGACGACCTGCATCAGCACTCCGAAGACCGCTCCCCCGGCGACCCCGCCGGCCACCCCGGCCACGGCTCGATGTGCACTCGTCGACAGTGTCGGTGCGTGTGCGTGCGTTGTCATCTCCGACCTCCTGAGGTCAGTCGAACGGCTCGGACCTCGAGGCTAGGAGCCGGTCGACGGCTGGGTCCGTGACGACGCTCACACACGGGCCGGCAGTCTCACGTCGGACGTCGGTCCGTCCCCGCGCCGCCGCGGGGTGGCGCCGGGTCCGCGGCGGTCGCCGACCGAGGACGGCGGCGCCTGCTCACGGCGATCGCCAGGAGGAGCGCGACGACGACGGCGGCGACCAGCAGGAACCCGGCGGGGCCGAGGTCGGCGACCGTGCCGGCCAGCCGTTGTTGCACCGAGGCCGCGACACCGACGACGGGGTCGCCGGTCACCGCCCCGGCGAGCACGCGGATCTCCCACCAGCCGTAGTAGGCCACGTAGAGACCGACCCCCACCAGCAGCAGCCCGGCCACCGCCGGGACCCCCCGCCCCAGCCGCCGGGCCCGGAGCAGCAGGCTGGGTCGTGCCAGCGCGACGGCCAGGGCTGCGGTCCCCACGACCAGGCCCATGCCTGCGGCGTACAGGGCGAACAGGAGCAGGCCCTCCGAGACGGAGCCGGCCCGGAAGGACGCGACCACGACGGCCAGAAACGGTGCGATGGTGCACGTCAGGCTCGCCGCGGCGTACGACACGCCGAAGCCGAACATCGAGGGCAGCGACGCGGTCACCGCGACGCCGGACCCGGCCCGGCGACCGGGGGTCGGCAACGTCCGGCCGGCCAGCACCCACGCTCCCGCACCGACCAGCACCAGGCCCACGACGACCGTCACCCATGGCAGGAAGCGCTGCGCGGACGAGGCCGCCGGTGCCACGAGGAGCCCGAACCCGGCGAACACCACGAGGAACCCGGTCGTCATGGCGAGCGTCGCGGTCAGCGCCCGCCGCACCGCCGCTGCTGGGCCGGGGTCGTCGTGGGTCACCAGCAGCCCGAGGTAGGCCGGTAGCAGCGCGAACCCGCAGGGGTTCAGGGCAGCGAGCATGCCGGCACCCAGCGCGACGGCGGCGGTCCCGTCGAGCACCTCAGCCTACGAGCCGGGCCACTTCGGCGGCGAGGTCGTCGTCGTCGAGGTACCCGTCGTCGACGACTCGTCCCTCGCCGTCGATCACGAGGTAGGTGCTCTGGGCGGTCACTCCGAAGTGCCGCCACACCTCGCCCGGCTCGTCGACCAGGTGGAGCGGCCCGTCGACCTGCTCGGCGAACGCGCGGATGTCGGCGGCGGCCGCGAGTCCGCCGACGCCGAGGACCGAGACCTGGCCCTCGTACCGCTTCGCGAGGCGGGCGACCGCGGGGGCCTGCGCGCGACAGGTGGGGCACCAGGGCGCCCAGAACCACAGCACGGCGGGGCGGCCGGCCAGGCTGGTCCCGTCGAAGCTGGCACCGTCGAGGGTCCGGGCGGTGAAGACGAGGTCGGCGCTCTCCCCTCCGGTGGCGTCGGCCGCCGGGACCGCGTCACGGCTGCCGCACCCGGCGACCGTGAGCAGGGCGATGAGCACGGCGGGGACCACGATCCGGACCGGAAGCAGTGACATGCGATCTCCTCCTAGACGTGAGGGTGCCGACCCGGCGCGTGTGGCGGCCGCGAGAGCACCGACCCGGCGCGTGTGGCGGCCGCGAGAGTGCCGACCCGGCGCGTATGGCGGCCGCGAGAGTGCCGACCCGGCGCGTTCGGCGGCCGCGAGAGTGCCGACCCGGCGCGTATGGCGGCCGCGAGAGTGCCGACCCGGCGCGTTCGGCGGCCGCGAGAGTGCCGACCCGGCGCGTGTGGCGGCCGCGAGGGAGCCAGACGCGCCGGGTCGGCGTCGCAGCCACAACCGGACGCTCCGGGTCGGCGTCGCAGCCACAACCGGACGCGCCGGGTCGGCGTCGCAGCCCGGACCGGACGCGCGAGGCGAGGGACGGTCCGACTCGTGCAAGCGGCATCGGACCTCCTCGTGAGTCTGGTGTGAATGAACGCGGCCGGCGAGCCGAGGGCTGCTCCGCGCGCGGTCCAGCAACCCCAGTGTGTACGAGGCGTCCTGAGCCGTCCGTAAGCGCGATCACCGACGTGGGCTGCGTCCGGCGCCATGCTGCCCTTGTGTCCCGTCGTCTGTCGCGACCCTCCTGGACCCACCGCAACCGGTGGTGGGTCGCAGCGGTTGCTGCCGTGCTCGCGACGGTGGTCGGCTGCTCGGCCCCCACCGTGGGCGGGACGACCGCGCCTGGAGCCGTCATCGAGTCGAGCGATCGTCCCGCTCGCGGCGCACCGTCGGCCCTGGCCGACCGCTTCGACGACCGGCTGCCCACGCCGCTGGTCGACCCGGACCACGTTCTCTCCGGCGGCCCGCCGCCCGACGGCATCCCGGCGATCGACTCCCCCACGTTCCAGCGAGCGGACCGCGTGTCCTGGCTGGATGCGCAGGAGGGCGTGTTGTCGCTGACCGTCGGCGGCGAGACGCGCGCCTACCCGTTGCGCGTGATGACGTGGCACGAGATCGTCAACGACACCGTCGGAGGGGTCCCGGTCGCGGTGACGTACTGCCCGCTGTGCGCCTCCGGGGTGGCCTTCGAGCGCACGGTGGAGGACCGTGTGCTCTCGTTCGGCACCTCCGGCATGCTCTACGCCGACAACCTGGTGATGTATGACCGACAGACCGAGTCGCTGTGGCCACAGCTGACCGGGCAGGCGTCGCTCGGGGAGCTGACCGGGAGCCGTCTGACGGCTATCCCGATGGGCACCGTGGCGTGGCAGGAGTTCCGCAAGGCCCATCCTGCGGCCCTCGTGCTCAGCCAGGACACCGGGTTCGGCCGACCCTACGGCGTCAATCCCTACGTCGGGTACGACGACCCGAGCGGTGAGCTGCTGTTCGCCCTGCCGACCGACGCCGACCGGCGGCTTCCGGTCAAGGAGCGGGTGATCGGGCTCGGTGAGGTCGGCACCGCCGTGGCCGTACGCCGCATGGCGCTGGTCGGCGCCGGACCGGTGGAGGTCACTGTCGGCGGGCAGGACCTGGTGTTGTGGCACCGGCCCGGCCAGGTGTCGGCGCTGGACGCCGGGACGGTGGCCGGCGGGGCCGACCTCGGTACGGTCGCGGTGTTCGCCCCGGTCACGGACGGTCGCCGGTTGCGCCTCGTCGAGGTCGAGGATGAGCGCGGGCGTCGGGTCGAGGACGCCGAGACCGGCAGCAGCTGGAACGTGCTCGGACGCGCCGTCTCGGGGCCGTTGGCGGGCGCCCGTTTGCAGCCGGTGACCTTCCTCGACACCTTCTGGTTCGCCTGGGCGGCGTTCCACCCCGCGACGGAGCTGCTGCTCGACGCTGACCTCGCGTGAGCCATCGACCCGGGCTGTGAGCGACCCAGCCGAGTCTGAGACCTCCCATGAGGGCCGTCCTACCCAAGCAGTCGCCACACGCGCCGGGTCGGCCACCCGCCCGCCGCCATACGCGCCGGGTCGACCTCTCACCGGCCGCCACACGCGCCGAGTCGAGCACCCGCCCGCCGCCATACGCGCCGGGTCGAGCACCCGCCCGCCGCCACACGCGCCGGGTCGAGCACCCGCCCGCCGCCACACGCGCCGGGTCGACGGATGTCGGGAATCCCCACCAGTACCAGCTGGCCTCGACCACGCAGTACGAGCCCGGCCTGTACGGGATCGGCGTGGCCAAGACGCAGACCGGACTGCGCGACGCCGTTCGGGAGGCCTGCGAGGAGCTGCTTCGGAGCGGGACCTACCGGCGGCTCCTGGACCGCTGGGGGGTCCGCGGCGGGGCCGTGGACACCATCGGGGTCAACTCCGACTGGTGACCGCCAGGGCACGGCCGTGGCACGGCCGTGGGCACGGCCCCGGGCGTGACCCTGCCGTGACCCGGACGTGACCCTGGACGCACATGGACGCGCATGGACGCGCATGGACGCGCGAGGGAAGAGAACGGGGCGCAGGCCGTGTTCCCCCCTCGTCCTCGTGTCGACGCTCCACCCAGGAGACCCTGTGCCCCGCATCCCCGTCCACTCCGTCGAGACCGCCCCCGAGCCCAGCCGCGACGCGCTGAAGGCGCTCGAGGCCCGCTTCGGCAAGGTCCTCAACATCCACGGTGAGATGGCCCACTCCCCCGTGGTGCTGCAGGCCTACGTCGCGATCCAGTCCGTGGTCGCCGACTACGGGAGCTTCGACGGGGCCACGCGGGAGGCGATCGCGCTCGCCGTCGCCAACGCCGACGACTGCGACTACTGCCAGGCCGCCCACACCGCCGGCGGGAAGGGCGCCGGGCTCAGCGACGAGCAGATGCTGCTCATCCGCCGCGACGACGTGAGCTTCGACCCGAAGCTGGCCGCACTGCTCACCCTCGCCCGGGAGATGACCCTGCGTGTCGGGGACGTGGAGGACGCCAGCTGGCAGGCCGCGCTGGATGCGGGTTGGAGCGACGTCGAGCTGACCGAGCTCACCACGCACGTGACCCTGAACCTGTTCACGAACTACTTCAACCACCTCGTGCGGACCGAGGTCGACCTGCCCGCTGCCCCGTCGGTCTGAGCCGGTAGCGGGGCGGCGTCGGGTCGTTTCCGGCGCCGCTACCGCACCACCGGAGCCCCCAGCGCAGGCCAGAACAAGCCGGCCGTCAGCCCCAGCAGCAGCCCGGCGGCGGCCAGCGCGACCGCGACCGCGGCGGAGTCCCGCAGCGGCGCCGCCGCGACGCCGCCGCGATCGCTCCGCTCCGCCGGCCGGTAGGCCGCCACGACCCAGCGGAGGTAGTAGTACAGGCTCAACACCGTGTTGAGGACCACGGCGACGGCCAGCCAGGCCAGCCCGCCGTCCCAGGCAGCGGCCGTGACGGTGACCTTGCCGACGAACACCGCCGTCGGCGGGGTCCCGACCAGTCCCAGGAGCGCGACGACCAGGGCACCCGCGAGCAGCGGCTGGGACCGGGACAGACCTCGGTAGGAGCGCAGGTCCCGGCGCTCGGGCAGCGAACAGGTCACCGCGAAGGCCGCGAGGTTCGTCACCGCGTACCCGGCGAGGTAGAGCAGCAGCGCCGGCTGTGCCAGCTCGCTCCGGCCGGCCACGGCCACCGGCACCAGCAGGTAGCCCACCTGGCTGACCGTCGACCAGCCCAGCAGCCGGCGGGGGTCGGACTGCGGGTACGCCGCCAGGTTCCCCAGCGTCATGCTCAGCACCGCCAGGCCCGCCACCAGGGCCGGCCACGCGACGGTGTCGGGCAGCGCGACGACCAGGCGGTAGGCGGCCGCCAGCGCACCGACCTTCGGGACGGTGGTCGCGAAGGCGGCCGCGGTGCCGGACGCTCCCTGAGCGGCGTCGGGCACCCAGAAGTGGGCGGGGACCGCGCCGGCCTCGAACATCAGCCCGGACAGCACCAGCACCACCCCGACGGCGACCGCCGGGTGCGGTCCGGCGGCGAGCCGCGTCGACAGGTCGGCGTAGGTGCTCCCACCGGCCGACCCGTAGAGCAGGGTGACCCCCAGCAGCAGCACGATGCCGAACAGGGCCCCGAGCAGGTACGCCTTCAGCACCGCCTCCGCCGAGCCGTCGCGGCGCAGCAACCCCAGCAGGCCGTACAGCGGGATCGAGGCGAGCAGGAACGCGACCGCCAGCAGCAGCAGGTCGCTGGCTCCAGCGAGCACCATCACCCCGGTGGTGGCGAACAGGACCAACGCGTAGCACTCGCTCTCGCGCGGGTGCCCGGTGACCTCGTCGGCGGCGAGCAGCACCACCAGCAGCGAGGCCACCATCGCGACCACCCGGGCGACCCCGGTCAGGGTGTCCACGGCGAAGGTCGAGCCGAAGACGGCCCGGCTCGGCTGCAGCAGCCCGACGACGGCCGCCGCGACCCCGGCCGTGAGCACCACCACGGTCAGGACCCGGGTCAGCCGCTGCCGGTCCCGGGCGAGCAGCGACCCGGTGACCAGCACCAGCAGGCCTCCGGCGAACACGATCGCCTCCGGCAGCAGCGCCCCTGGCTGCATCGCCATCTCAGCCGCCACCGCTCACCGTCCGACCAGCGTGACGAGTCCGCGAGCCGCCGGCTCCACGACGTCGAGCAGCGGTCGCGGCAGCAGGCCGATCGCCAGCGACAGCGCCAGCAGCGGTGCCACCGACCACGCCTCGGCCGCCGTGACGTCGGTGAAGCCGGCCGAGCGGCCCCGGGTGGTTCCGGTGAACACCGTCTGCAGCGCCCGCAGGAACAGCGCGGCGGTCACCAGGATGCCGAGGAGCGCCACGGCGGTGACCGGGACGGTCGCGACGGCGCCGGCGAAGACCTGCAGCTCGGCGACGAAGCCGGAGAACGCCGGCAGCCCCAGCGAGGCGAAGGCGGCGACCGCGAACAGCCCGGTGTACCTCGGCGCGACGGCAGCCAGGCCGCCGTACTCGCCCATCTCGTAGCTGCCGGCCCGGTCCTGCATGGTGCCGGCGAGCAGGAACAGCGCGGCGGTGATGAGCGCGTGGCTGACCATCTGGGTGACCGCGCCGGCGACGGCGACCGAACGCGCCTGCTCGGTGTCGCCGGCGACCACACCCGCGACGCCGACCGCCAGGACGACGTAGCCCATGTGGTTGACCGAGGTGTAGGCCACCATCCGCTTGAGGTTCGTCTGCGCCAGAGCCACCAGCGCTCCGTAGAGAACCGAGACCACGCCCACGACGATGATGACCGGAGCCCACGCCTGCCAGGCCGAGGGGAGCATCGGCATGGCGACCCGGACGAAGCCGTAGGTGCCCATCTTCAGCAGCACCCCCGCCAGCACCGCCGAGCCGATCGCCGGGGCGTCGGTGTGGGCCGGCGGTAGCCAGGTGTGGAACGGGACGGTCGGAGTCTTGACGGCCAGGCCCAGCAGGATGGCCGCCAGCACCAGCCCCCCGGCGACCGGGCTGTCCGCCAGCGGCGTGGTGCGAGCCAGCTCGACCATGTCGAAGGTGTGCGGGTCGGCGGCGACGTAGAGGCCGATGAACCCCAGCAGCAGCGCCAGCGAGCCCAAGAACGTGTAGAGGAAGAACGTCAACGCCGACCGGGCCGCCTCGCCATGCCCCCAGCCGGCGATGGAGAAGTACATCCCCACGATGGACAGGTCGAAGAACACGAAGAACACCAGCAGGTCCGCCGAGACGAACAGCCCGAGGGAGACGGACTCCAGGAACAGGAACAGCGCCGCCTGCAGCCGGGGCCGGTCGCGCTCGCGCAGGGCGTAGACGGCGACCGCCGCGAACACCACGACGGTCATCGCCACCAGCGGCAGCGAGAGCCCGTCCACGCCGACGTGGTAGCTGCTCCCCACCCCCGGGATCCAGGGCACCTGCTCCTCGAAGGCGAGCCGGCCCGGGCCGGGGTCGCGGTAGCCCAGCCACAGGCCCCCGACGAGGGCGACCTCGGTGAGGGCGGTGCCCAGGAACACCCACCGGGCGACGGCGTCCCCGACCCGCGGGGCGGCCAGCAGCGCCACGGCCACCAGCAGGGGCAGGAACACGACGAGACTGAGCACGCTCACCTCACGACGACGAGGAACACGGCCGCCAGCGCGAGAACCGCGACGGCCTGGACGTAGTACTGGTGGAGCTGGCCGGTCTGCGGTCGGCCCGCCAGGGTGCCGAGCCGCCGGGACCCGGCTGCGACGGCGTCGACGGCACGCGCCACGACGTGGACGTCGAGCCCGGCCACCCGACGGCCTAGCCGGAGCCCCCCCTGGCCGGCGAGCCGCACGGACCGGTCCAGCACCCGGTCGTCGAAGCGCGCCAGGGCACCCGCGAGCCACAGCGTCGGCCGGACCACGGCCGCCTGGACGGCCGCCTCCAGCCCCAGCCAGTCCCGCAGCAGGGCCACCGAGGGCACCCGCACCCTGGCCATCGCGAGCAGGACGACCAGCGCCAGCAGCGCCGAGCCGGCCAGCTCGGCCACCGACCCGGTGTGCTCGGCCGGCCCGCCGAGCGCCCGCCGGAGCGCGTCGCCGACCGGCGGCAGTGCCAGCAGACCCAGCGCCGCCGCACCGGTGGCGAGCACCACCAGCGGCGCCTGCAGCAGCGGCCCCACGCGCCGGTCCCCGGCCAGCTCCTCGTCGAGACCGGCCCTCGCGTCGTCGTCCGCCGGACGCCACACCAGCCAGACCAGCTTGCCCGCGTACGCCGCGGACAGGGCGGCGGCGGCGAGCCCCACCACGTAGAGCGCCGCGGACTCCTCGAGCACCCCGGCAAGCACCGCGTCCTTGGTCGCCCACAACGACAACGGCGCCACCCCGGCCAGTGCCAGCGCCCCGACCGTGGCCGTCGCCCCGACCAGCGGCCACCGCCGGGCGGCACCGCGCAGCGACCCCAGCCGCTTCGTGCCCAGGGCGCTCAGCCACGCGCCGGCGACCAGGAACAGCAGCGCCTTGGTGGCGGCGTGGGCGACCAGGTGGGCGGTGCCGCCGGCCACCGCCCCCACCCCCGCGGCCATCACCACGAACCCGAGCTGGGCCGACGTCGAGGCGGCCAGCAGCTGCTTGAGGTCCCGTTGCGCGAGGGCGACGGCTCCGAGCAGCAGCGCGGTCACCGCCCCCACCCAGGCAGCGGTGTGGGCCGCCCAGCCGGTGGCCGCCAGCACCGGCTGGGACCGCAGCAGCAGGTAGCCGCCCAGGGCGACCATCGCGGCCGAGTGCAGCAGAGCGCTGACGGGGCTCGGACCGTCCATGGCACGCGACAGCCAGAACGAGAACGGCAGCTGGGCGGCCTTCCCGAGCGCCGCGACCAGCACCCCCAGCGCCACCGCGTCCCGCCAGCCGTCCCCGGCCTGCGCGAGGTCCGCCAGGCCGAGGCCGGCTCCGCCCGCGAGCGCGGCGCCGGCCGCGGCGTACAGCCCGAGATCGGCCGCCCGGGTGGTGAGGAACGCGGTCAGCCCCGAGGTGACCCGGCGCTCCTCGCGCCACCAGAAGCCGATCAGGCCGTAGGAGGTGGCGCCCATCAGCTCCCACGCCAGCAGCAGGACCGGCAGCGTGGTCGCGGCCACGGTCAGCAGGGCGGCCGAGGCGAAGACCAGCATCAGGCCGTGGAAGCGGGCCTGAGCCTCTATCACGTCCCCGGCCGCGAACACCAGGACGAGCAGGGTCACCGTCGCGACGGTCGGCAGCAGCACCGCCGACAGCGGGTCCACGCCGAGGCCGAAGGAGGCCCCGGCCAGGAACGGCGCGCTCGTCCTCCCGCCCGCGAGCGCGGCTGCGACGGCCAGGGCCAGCGTTCCCCCGGCGGCTGCGACCGACACCGGGGCCGCCGACCGCTCCAAGGCGCGCGCGCCCCCGGCGACCGCGGCGGCCAGCAGCAGGCTGCCGACCAGCGCGGGTAGGGCGACCGCGCCCCACAGCACCAGCCCGCTCATCGCCGCAGGTCCCCGGCCATGTCGGTCATGTCGGCCCCGCGCTCGCGATGCAGCAGCGTCGCCACGGCGAACCCCATCGCCATCTCGACCGTCATCGCGGCGATGACCACCAGCAGCAGCACCTGCCCGGACGGGTCCGGGGCGAGGAACCACCACACCCCGGCCGCTGCGAGCACGACGCCGTTGATCATCAGCTCCAGGCCCATCATCACCATGACCACGACCTGCTGGGAGACGGCGCCGTAGAGCCCGACGCTGAACAGCGCCGCGGCGACGACGAGCACGGTCTCGATCGTCATCGGCCCACCCCACCGGGCTGGGGATCGTCGGCATCGGCCCGTCGCAGGTCGTCCCCGAGCCGGTCGTAGCGGCCGCGGCCGGCGGCGAGCACGACGCCGGCCACGATGGTGGCGACCATGACCGGGCTGACCACGACCATGACCAGCATCTTCGACTCCATCAGGGCTCGGCCGAGCGCCGCGGTGGGGTCGCGCGGCACCGCGCCGAGGCGCTCGGGCCACGGCACCAGCACCGCCCCGGCGGACAGCACCACGAAGCAGCCGACCGACAACGCCAGCGCGGCACGCTTCCCGTGCACCATGCTCATGGGCATCAGCGCCGGGTTCATGCCCATGTACATGACCATGTAGACGGCCATGACCGCCATCTCCATGACCATCATCAGCACCGTCACGACGCCCACGTAGTCCTGGTGCAGCATCAGCACCACGAACCCGACGGCGACGAAGGAGACGGCCAGGGCGTACGTCGCCCGCGCCATCGAGTCGACCACGAAGACGGCGATGCCGGTGGCGACGGAGACCACCGCCAGCACCCAGAACACGACGTCCACCAGCACCTCAGGACCTCCCGACGGCGACGACGGCGACCACCAGGTCCTGGGCGACCACGAGCGGCAGCAGCACCACCCAGGCGGCCTCGAGAAAGCGGTCCGGACGGATGGCCGGCACCCGGTGCCGCACCAGCACCAGCGCGGCCGTGAGCAGCAGCGTCTTGACCAGGACCCAGGCCCAGCCGGGCAGCAGCGGGCCCGCGCCGCCGCCGAGGAACATCGGCACGGCGAAGGCGGCACCGGCCACCAGCAGGGCGTGACGGCCGACCAGGAACAGCAGCCGGTCCACGCCGGAGGTCTCAGCCAGCACCCCGCCGGCGAGGTCGGTCCCGCCGGCCACGCCGAACGGCCCCCAGACCGAGAACGCCACCACGCTGAGCGCGTACACACCGAAGGCGACCGGCATCCACACCACGAACCACAGGTCCTCCTGCGCGGCCGCGACGTCGGCCACCCGGAGGCTGCCCGTGGCGACCGGGGGCGCCACCAGGGCGAACATCAGCGGGAGCTCGTAGGCCACGGCCTGAGCGAGGAAGCGATAGCCGCCGACCAGCGGGTAGACGGCGTTGGGACCCCACCCGGCCAACCACACCAGCGCCCACAGCATCACGTCCAGCGCGTTGAACCACACGACGCCGACCGGGCTGTCGAACAGCGTCCAGCCTCCGAACGGCACGACCGTGACCATCAGCAGCGCGACGGGCAGCAGCCCGCCGGTGCCGATTCGCCAGAGCAGCCGATCGGCGGCCACCGGCTGCCGTCGTCGCTGCCGCAGCAACCGGGCGGCCTCCCGGAACGGGGTGGCGAGCCCGGCGCCTCGGCTCGAGCCGGCGCTCGCCGAGGCGAACCCGTGGAGCGCGGCGGAGAGGGCGGCCGCCACCAGCAGCAGCATCGCGGCCGGCAGCGCGAGGTAGGCGGGGGCGGTCGCCACCTCCACGGCCAACGCGGGCTCAGCCATGGTCGACTCGTTCGGCCGGGCGGGCGACCGGCAGCCCCAGGCTGGCCACCACCAGCCTCGTGGTGGCCAGCTCCGTGCCGGCCACCAGGACGGGGAGCACGGCCAGCAGGTCCACGGCGACCGGCACCGCGACGAGCTCGCCGCGCACCGCCGCGACCGCCCGGTCGACCAGCGCGAGCAGCCGCTGGTGCACGTCACCGACCAGGTGGTCGGGCAGGCGACGTCCCGCTGTCGGGTCGACGTCCGCCGGGTCGAGCGTTCCGAGCCCGCGCAGCATCCAGCGCAGCACCCGGGAGCGACGCGTCCTGGTCCGCAGCCGGACGAGCAGCCGCTCCGCGGTGGTCGTGTCGCCGTCGAGGGCGGCGTCGCGCGCCCGTCGTGCCAGGTCGGCGCCGCTCCCCCAGCCGGCGAGCGCGAGCAGGTCGACGACGAGATCGCTGTGTCGCGCCGCCACGGTGGCGGGCGACGCCGGCCTGCCGCTGCCGACGCCGAGGTCCTCGACCGTGGCCTGCATCACCACGTCACCGTGCAGGGTGCAGTGCAGCACCAGCCCGGACGGCCAGTGCGGCAGCACCGGGCCGAGCGGCAGGCGCAGCACGTCCATCTCGAGACCGTCGCGGTCGTCGGCACCCTCGGCGAGCGGAATGCCGCCCGGGGCCATCTCCATGTCGCCGTGGTCCATGTCGCCGTGGTCCATGTCGCCGTGGTCCATGTCGCCGTGGTCCATGTCGCCGTGGTCCATGTCGCCGTGGTCCATGTCGCCGTGGTCCCACGTCGCCGTGGTCCATGTCGCCGTGGTCCGGCTCGGGCTCCCCTGCCCGGCGCCCGTGGGGGTCGGTGCGGTGCGCGGCGGTGTCACGCAGGCGGTCGCCGGCCCGCTCCAGGGCCTCGGCGAGCTGACCCTCGTGGGTCACCTCGCACCGGACCCGGGGTCCCGGCAGCGCGTCCCACACCGCAGCGACGGCGTCCTCGGTGGCCGCAACAGGCCCGCCGCAGACCAGCAGGACGTCCCCGTCGGCCGGCGAGTCGGCCGGCACCCAGCCGCGCTCGCGCACCGCCCGGTCGGCCGCCAGTCGCAGGTCGAGGCAGCCCGGCTGCTCGACGACCACCACGTGCGCCCGGGCCACCGCGATCCTGGCCAGTGCTCCGGTCAGGACCATCGGAAGGCCCCCTCACGCCGGGCCCACCACACCGCCACCAACAGCGCACCCAGGAACAGGAACATCTCGACGACGGCGCCTCGACCCAGGTCGGACACCACGACGGCCCACGGGTACATGAAGAGCATCTCGACGTCGAAGGCGAGGAAGACCAGCGTGGCGAGGTACCAGCGGACGTGGAAGCGGGAGAGGGCGTGCTCCCGGGGCTCGTGACCGGACAGGAACGGCAGGACCTCGACCGGGTCCGTCGCCACGACGGTCAACCGGTGCAGCCCCAGCAGGGCGAGCACGCCGAGGCCGGCCACGCCGACCATGGCCACCAGACCGAGGTACACCGTCACGCTCCCTTCGTCCACGGTCGAGCCTCCCAGCCGTCCCGCCGCCCTGCATACCCGTACAACCGTGCGGGTATGCAGGTGATGAACGGAGGATCGCGATGACGGACCCGCCCGCCCGTGTCGCAGGGCACCAGCACCCACTCGACGCGCCGGCCGTGCGCGCAGCGCGAGAGCGGCTCGCCGACGTGCCGCAGGCCGAGCGGCTCGCCGGGCTGCTGAGGCTGCTCTCGGAGACCACCCGGCTGCGGCTGCTGCTCGCCCTCGACACGGTCGAGGAGATCTGCGTCGGCGACCTGGCGCTCGCCCTCGGGATCAGCGAGGACGCCGCCGGCTACGGCCTCCGGGTGCTGCGCACCGCCGGCCTGGTGACGCGTCGCAAGGACGGGCGGGCGGCGTACTACCGGCTCGCGGACCGGTTCCCACCGGCGCTGCGCGGGCGGAGCCTCGACCGGCTCGTCACGGCGACCTGGCCGGCCGGCGACACCGAGGACCCCGGCGGCCGGTGAACCCGCGCCGCGGCCGACGTGGCCGTGCGGCAGCCGCGCCCGAGGTCACGGCATGCCGGATCTCACCGACCCCGTTGCGCCCGTCGTGGGCGTCATCGAGCCTGCCCGTGCGCGGCCTCCGACCGCCCGATGTCCGCCTTCGGGAGGCTACTCCGAGCGGACCACGACGGCGTAGGAGCCGACGCCGAGCAGCCGGGAGCCGGCCACGTCGGCGCCGTCCTTGAGCAGAAGCGTGGTGACGCTCCCGGTGTCGAGGTCGAAGTCGACGTCCGCGACGCTCCCGAGCTCGTCACCGCCGGCGGTCAGCACCCGCTTCCCCACCAGGCGGTGGCGCTTGTCGAGCAGCGGCTGGAGGTCGCCGCCGTCCCCGATCCGGTCGGCGTCGCTGACGGTGACCGCCTCGGTGCCGAAGCCGGTCAGGTCCGACCACGCCAGCACGTTCCCGGAGTCGGTCTTGCGCAGGCGCAACGCCACCACGGAACGGGACGCGGGGTCGACGACGAGCTCCTTGACCCGGCCGACCGTGTCCGCGGTGCCGGTGCTGACCACCTTGTGCCCCTTGGCAGCAGAGAACAGCATCAGCCGTCGCCTTTCAGCTGGGCACGGAAGGCCTCGACGGCCGCGCCGAAGCCGGCCAGGTCGCGTCCCACGAACTCCTTCGCACTCGCCGGGACGATCAGGTGCTCACCCGAGGCGGCCATCGTGTCCGGGAGCGGGATCAGGACGAGCTCCCCCTGGGTGCCGAGGTTCTCCGAGGCCTCGATCTCGTAGCCGACGACCTCGCAGCCGCCGTCTCGGCCAGGGTCGACCGCCACGACCACGTCGTGGACCGTGCCGAGCCCGGCACCTGCGTCGGTGAGGACCTGGGATCCCAGCACGTCACCCGACGAGCCACCGGCACCGCGCGACCTCTCGACCACCGAGGCGGCCGGCTCGAGAGCGTCCTCGTCGCGGACCATCACCGCGTGGGCACCGAGTGCTGCCACCGAGTCCCAGGCGAGCCCCTCCTTCAGCGGTCCGGCGAACAGTCCGCGACCGGCCAGCGTGAAGCCCTCGACGGTTCCGCCGTCGGCCGCGTAGACGATGTCCTTGACCTGCGCAACGTCTTCCCCGGCGAGCGTCACGACGGGACGCCGCGCGATCTCCGAGGTCCGCATCAGCCTCATCGGCGCGGCCGGTCCTCCGGCGTGGCGGCGTCGACGATCACGCCACCGCGGCGCCGACGTGCCTGCACCGCCAGGACCGCCACGACCGCGGCCAGCAGCACGACCAGCACCACGATCAACCAACCCCACCACTGCACGGCAGACCTCCGACCCATCGACGCGGACGCAGGCCGTCCACCGACCCCAACCTACCGCGGCGCACCTGAGCCCCTGTCGCACCGCCGAGGGCACGCCATCCCACATCGTGGACACTCCGGCATCGTCCCGCGGCAAAACTTCTGGCGCTTGTGCGGACAGAACCGGACAGAAAGGCGCCCTCACCGGCCCTGGACACGAATGAGCCGCCACGGATGCCTCAAGCCTGGGGCCTCGCGGGTCGATGTTGCTGCTGGAAGTCGTCGCGCCGCCCGGCGCCGAGAGACCGGAAAGGCCCCGCCCATGAGCACCAGCCGCCTCGCCACCCAGTCCTTCGTGCAGCACCTGGTGGTCCACGTGCGCACCGAGGAGGGCTACGCCGTCCCGGTCACAGCCGAGCTGGGCTACGACTCCTCCGACCCGTTCGCGGCCACCCTCGCCTTCCACATCTCCCCGACCCCGGTCCGCTGGACCTTCGGGCGGGACCTGCTCGACTCCGGCCTGGCGCAGCCCACCGGCGACGGCGACGTGCACGTGTGGCCGGCCCTGAGCGACGAGGGCCGCTCGGTCGTGGTCGTCGAGCTCTGCTCGCCCTTCGGTGACGCGCTCGTGGAGATGCCCGCCGCCGACACCGAGGCCTTCATCGACCGGTCCCACGCCGCGGTCGCTCCCGGCCGCGAGTCGGTCCACCTCGACCTGGACGCGACCATCGCGGCGTTCTGGTCCAGCGACACGGTCTGATCCCCGCTTCGCCACTCCCTGTTCTCCCCCCCCGCTGCGGCCTTGAGTGCCGGCGGGTGCTCTCCTAGGTTGGAACGAACGGGTGTGACTGCCATCACAGGCGTCGTCACCCGCTCGGTCCGACCGTCCCGGGATCCCCGGGCAGCAGCTCCCGCAACGGAGCGGAGAGGAACGCGCATGACAGGCAATCGCGTCGTCGTCTACAAGGGGCCCGGAGAGGTCGCTGTCGAGTCGATCGACTACCCCACGCTCGAGCTTCCTGAGGACGTCGTCAACGGCCTCGGCATCAAGAAGAAGGCGCCGCACGCGGCGATCCTGAAGCTCGTCACCACGAACATCTGCGGCAGCGACCAGCACATGGTCCGCGGCCGGACGACCGCTCCTATCGGCCAGTCCCTCGGGCACGAGATCACCGGCGAGGTGGTCGAGTGCGGCGAGGACGTGCTGTTCGTGAAGGAGGGCGACATCTGCTCGGTCCCGTTCAACATCGCCTGCGGCCGGTGTCGGATGTGCAACGAGGGCAAGACCGGCATCTGCCTCAACGTCAACCCGGCCCGGGCGGGGGCCGCCTACGGCTACGTCGACATGGGCGGCTGGGTCGGTGGCCAGGCGGAGTACGTGATGGTGCCCTACGCCGACTTCAACCTCCTCAAGTTCCCCGACCGGGACCAGGCCCTGGAGAAGATCCTGGACCTGACGATGCTCTCCGACATCTTCCCGACCGGCTACCACGGCGCCTACACCGCGGGCGTCACCACCGGGTCGACGGTGTACGTCGCCGGAGCCGGGCCGGTGGGGCTAGCGGCAGCGCACGCCGCGCAGCTGTTGGGAGCCTCGGTGGTCATCGTCGGCGACATGAACGCCGAACGGCTGCAGCAGGCGGCCAGCTTCGGCTGCGAGACCGTCGACCTCAGCTCCGGCAGTGAGCTGCCGGACATGGTCGAGCAGGTGCTCGGCGAGCCCGTGGTCGACGCGGCCGTGGACGCCGTCGGCTTCGAGGCCCGCGGCCACGGCGCCGACGCCGCGGAGGCCCCGGCGACCGTCCTCAACGACATCATGACGCTGGCCCGGGCGGGCGCCTCGCTCGGCATCCCCGGTCTCTACGTCACCGGCGACCCGGGCGCCGCCGACGACGCCGCCAAGCAGGGACAGATCGGGGTCAAGCTCGGCCTCGGCTGGGCGAAGTCGCACGCGTTCACCACCGGACAGTGCCCGGTGAAGCGGTACAACCGGCAGCTGATGAACCTCATCCTCAGCGGCCGCGCCGAGATCGCGAAGGCCGTGAACGCCACCACGATCAGCCTGGACGAGGCCCCGCGCGGCTACCAGGAGTTCGACCAGGGTGCGGCCAAGAAGTACGTCATCGACCCGCACGGCATGGTCGCCTGACCTCCTGCGCACGACCCGGTCCTCACCGGTCCGCAGCGCGGTGTCCCCGCGCTGCGGGCCGGTCAGGCCGAGGCCCTCGGTCGGGAACGCCAGCCCGTCGCGGACCGTGGTCGAACGCCGCCTTCGGCGCGCCGCCTCCCTCATCACGACCGTGAGCCGGAAGGCCGGCCGCGGCGAGGCCTCCACCGCGGTGAGCGCCACCTTGCCGTCACTCTGCGCCACGTGCGATCCCCGGTGAGGCACACGCGCGCCGGGGTCCTGCACCGGCAGGTGGAGCGTCGGCGGCGAGCCCGTCGGGGCGGGAGGGCGTCGGGGTCACGGATCCTGCTGGCCGCAGCCGGGGTGGGGGACGGTGAGCAGCCCACCACGGGCCCTGTTTCGCGCAGCCATCGTCGGGTGTCGGCACGGTGACGTCGGCCCCCGCCCGCGGACGCCAGCGACAGGCACGGACAATGGCGGACCATGCTCGTCACCAACCACGTCCTGTCCGGCGCGATGATCGGCCACGCGCTGCGCCGACCCACGGCCGCGTTCACCGCCGGGGTGCTCTCCCACCTGCTGTTGGACTCCGTCCCGCACTGGGGGGTCGACCGGCCGATCCGCGAGCTGCTCCACGTCGCGGTCCCCGACGGCCTCATCGGGGCCGGCGTGATGGGCGTCATCACCGCGGCCACCCCCGCACCGCGGCGGGGTGCCGTGCTGGCCGGCATGGCCGGCGCGGCCCTGCTCGACCTCGACAAGCCGAGCATGCTGTTCTTCGGCTTCTCCCCGTTCCCCCCCGCCGTCGACGACGTCCACCTCCGGCTGCAGCGCGAGTCGCCTCGCCGGATGCCGCAGGAGGTGCTGGTCGGGCTCGCCGGCACGCTTGCGGTCGCGCTGCTGACCCGCCGCGCCCGGAGCCGCTGACGCGGCGGTCCCGCCGTCAGCCGGTGGCAGGGGCAAGGCGCGTGGTCAGGAAGTCGAGCACCTGCCGGACCCCGGCCTCCTGCCGGTGCTCGGTGAGGACCGAGTGGCCCTCGCCCTCGAACTCCACCGCGACGAAGTCGTCGCCCAGCTCCCGGCGCAGGGTCTCGAAGCGCGTGCCGGTGGCGGGGTCGCCGCGGTAGCGCAGCCCCAGCACCGAGCATCCGGAGGCGGCCCGGCGCCGCACCACGTCGAGGTCGGCCGGCGAGAGCCCGAGGTCCGCACGACGGCTGCTGCCGATCGCCAGCGGCAGGCTCGGCTGGCACACCACCGGCGCGACCACGGCCTCCTCGACCATCATGGCCAACGCGAAACCGCCGGTGAAGCACATGCCGACGGCGCCGACGCCCGGACCGCCCAGCTCCGCGTGCAGCTCCCGGGCGAGCGAGCGCAGCCAGCCGGCGACCGGCGAGGTGCGGCCCCGGGCGAGCGTGTGGAACTCCTTGGACACGCACACCCGGGGCGCCACGCGGGCCACCTGTCCCGGCGTCATCGACGCGCCTGGGGTGCCGAACAGCTGGGGCATGACAACGGTGTGCCCGGCGTCCACGACCTCCTCGGCGAAGCGCGTCACCTCGGGGGTGATACCCGGCATCTCGTGGATCAGCACCACGCCCGGACCGCGGCCTCGCCGCCAGGTGGCGTGGGTGACGCCGTCCGCGGTGTGCCTGCCCCGCTCCCAGCCGTCCAGTGCGTCCATGGACCGCATGATTGCCTACCCTGGGCCGGGTGGACAGCGCACCGTTGCACCTGGGCTTCGTGCCCGGCGTCACGCCCGACAAGTGGGCCCGCACCTGGGCGCAGCGCCGCCCGAGCGACCCGCTGCGGCTGGTGCCCCTGGACCAGGCCGACCCGGTAGCGCTGCTGCACGCCGGCGACCTGCAGCTGTGCCTGCTGCGGCTGCCGGTCGAGCGCGACGGGCTCCACGTCGTCGCGCTCTACGACGAGGTGCCGGTGGTGGTGGTCGGTCGCGAGCACCCGGTGGCGGCCTACGATGAGATCGACGTAGCCGACCTGCTCGACGAGCACCTGCTGCAGGACCCCGACGAGGTGCCGGTGTGGCGCGACCTCGCCACCGAGGTGGCCGACGGGAGCCGGCACCCGGTGCCGTCGATGTCGCTGCGTGAGGCGGTGGCGACCGTGGCAGCCGGCACCGGGGTGGTGGTCGTCCCCATGTCGCTGGCCAGGCAGCACCACCGCAAGGACGTGGTGGCGGTCCCGGTGCGAGGGGTCCCGCCGACCACGGTCGCGCTGGCCTGGCGGCGCGACCTCGACGACCCTCGGGTCCAGGACGTCGTCGGCCTCGTGCGTGGCCGCACCGCCAACAGCTCGCGGGGCTCGGCTGCGGGACGGTCCGGGCAGACCCCACGACGGCGCCCCCGCCGCTGAGGGGTCACTGCTTCGCGCGACACGCCGCGGCGCGCGCGAACGGCCGACCCCTCGTCACCAGCCGGTGGGGGTGGGACGGCCCTCGTGGAAGCCGGCGGCGGACTGGACCCCCACCACGGCGCGCTCGTGCAGCTCGGCCAGGGACCGGGCGCCGGCGTACGTGCACGCCGAGCGCACGCCGGCGCAGATCTGGTCCAGCAGGTCCTCGACCCCGGGGCGCTGCGGGTCCAGGTACATCCGCGAGGAGGAGATGCCCTCCTCGTACAGGCCCTTGCGGGCGCGCTCGAAGGCGGTCTCGGCTCCGGTGCGCTGCGCCACCGCGCGAGCGGAGGCCATCCCGAAGGACTCCTTGTAGGCGCGGCCGTGAGCGTCGACGTGCAGGTCGCCCGGCGACTCGTGGGTGCCAGCGAACCAGGAGCCGACCATCACCGAGGAGGCCCCCGCCGCGAGTGCCAGCGCGACGTCGCGCGGGTGCCGGACCCCGCCGTCGGCCCACACGTGGGCGCCCAGCTCGGCGGCCGCGCCGGCACACTCCAGCACCGCCGAGAACTGCGGACGGCCCACCCCGGTCATCATCCGAGTGGTGCACATCGCCCCGGGCCCGACGCCCACCTTGACGATGTCCGCGCCGGCCGCGACCAGGTCGCGCACGCCCTGCCCCGAGACCACGTTGCCGGCCACCAGAGGCACCTGGGGAGCGAGCCCGCGGACCGCCGCGAGCGCGTCGAGCATCCGCTCCTGGTGACCGTGGGCGGTGTCGAGCACGAGGCAGTCCGCGCCGGCCTCGAGCAGCTCGGCGGCCTTGGCCTTGACGTCCCCGTTCACGCCGAGCGCGACCGCCACCCGGAACCGGCCGCCGGCGTCGAGCGCCGGCAGGTAGATCGTGGAGCGGAGCGCCGCGGTGCGGGTGAGGCCACCGACGAGGCGGCCCCCGGTGTCGACGACCGGGGCGACGCGACGCCGCGCCTGCTCCAGCCGCTCGAAGGCCTCCCGTGGCGCCACGTCGGCCGGCAGGCACAGCGGCGAGGTCGACATCACCTGGTGCACCTGGGTGAACCGGTCGACTCCGGCACAGTCCTCCTCGGTGAGCACCCCCACCGGCCGGCCGTCGCTGAGGACGAAGGCGGCGCGGTGGGCGCGCTTCGGGAGCAGCGCGAGCGCCTCGCCGACGGTCTGGTGCGGGTCGAGGGTGATGGGGGTGTCGAAGACCGGGTGCCGGGCCTTGACCCACTCGATCACCTCGGCCACGACCGGCAGCGGGATGTCCTGCGGCAGGACGCAGACGCCGCCCCGCCGGGCCACGGTCTCGGCCATCCGGCGCCCGGCGACCGCCGTCATGTTCGCCACCACCACCGGCACGGTCGCCCCGGACCCGTCACGGGTGGACAGGTCGACGTCGTAGCGGGACGCGACGTCGGAGCGCTGCGGGACCATGAAGACGTCGTCGTAGGTCAGGTCCTGCCCGGGGGCGGTCTCGCTCAAGAACTGCACGGGACGGGGAGTCTACCCCCGGCGGTGCGCCGCCGCGGGTGGCGGCCTCAGGCGGCGCGCAGGGCGGCGAGCGCCTTGTCCGCGTGCACCTCCATGCTCAGCTCGCTGGCGATGACGGCCCGCACCCGACGGTCGCGGTCGATCACGAACGTGGCGCGCTTGACCGGGGTGACGTACTTGCGGCGGACCCCGAACGACCGGGCCACGGCGCCGTCCTCGTCGGAGAGCAGCGGGTAGTCGAACCCGTTCGCCTCGGCGAACTCCCTCTGCTTGGCCACTGCGTCCATCGAGATCCCGAGCCGCTGCGCCCCGGCCGCCCGGAACTCCGCGGCGAGGTCGCGGAAGTAGCAGGCCTGCTTGGTGCAGCCGCCGGTCATCGCACCGGGGTAGAAGAACAGCACCGCCGGCCCGTCGGCCAGCACGCTGCTGAGCCGGACCGGTCGGCCCTCCTGGTCGGGCAGCTCGAAGTCGGGGACCTGGGTGCCTTCGGCGATCGTCTTCACGGGGTCTCGTCCTGTCGGGTCGGCGGGTCGGCCGGTGGGTCGGCCGGTCGGTCGGTCGCCGCGGCCGGCCTCGGGGGCAGCGGCAGGAACCCGCTGGTGCGTCGTACGTAGTCGACGTAGCCGGGACGGCGGCCGGCCATGTCCTTCTCCAGGAGCGGCTTGCCGGTGCCCTTGGCCAGCAGCCAGGTCATCAGCAGCGGCGAGCCGATGGTCAGGATGCCCGGCCAGGCGCTGAACGCCACCAGCGACAGCCCCCACCACACGCACGCGTCGCCGAAGTAGTTCGGGTGCCGGGTGTAGCGCCACAGGCCGGTGTCCAGCACCTGCCCGCGACTGGCGGGGTCGTTGCGGAACCGGGACAGCTGGTAGTCGCCGACGGTCTCGAAGCCGAACCCCACCAGCCACACCAGGACGCCGAGCAGGGTCGCCAGGTTGGCCTCGCCGTGCTCGAACATCGCGACCTGGACCGGCAGCGATACGAACCACATCACCAGACCCTGGGTGAGGTAGATCTTTCGCAGCGCGAACAGCTGCGGGTTGCCGGGGGCGCGGGCGAGCAGCTCGACGTAACGGGGGTCCTCGCCGTGCCCTCGGGAGCGAAGCCCGATGTGCACCGCCAGCCGTACCCCCCACAGCAGGGTCAGCACCAGGGCCAGGCCGCTGACCAGGCCGTCGCCCTCACCCTCGGCGGCCAGGAACGCCGCGACCGCGATGCCAGCGAACCCCAGGCCCCAGGCGACGTCGACGACGGCGTGCCGCCCCAGCCGCAGCGCGACCAGGAAGGTCGCCCCCAGCACGCCAGCCACCGCGAGCAGCGTGAACGGCAGCGCCCCCAAGAACGCACCCAGCGGGAAGTCGGTCAGCAGCGGCCTCACCAGGCGCGCACCCACGGCAGGCCGGAGCGCCCCTGGCGGTCCGGTCGGACCATCAGCAGCTGGTCGACCCCCATCCGGCCCTCCTCGAAGGCCAGGGCGCCGCCCACCAGGTAGAGCCGCCAGACCCGGGCGACCTCGCGACCGACCAGCGCGACCGCCTCGGCCCAGTTCGCCTCGAAGGTGGCGTACCAGGCCTCGACGGTCCGCACGTAGTGCTCCCGCAGGGCGTGGACGTCGCGGACCTCGAGGCCGGCCTCCTCGAACAGCTCGACGGTCTCGCCGACCGGCCTCATGTGCATGTCCGGGGCGATGAAGGCCTCGATGAAGGGCCCGCCCCCGGGTCGGCTGCGCCTCGACATCTGCTGCACCACGGCGAGGCCCCCGTCGCGCAGCAGGTCGCGGATGCCTGCCGCGTACACCGGGTAGTTGCGCTCACCGACGTGCTCGCCCATCTCGATGGAGGAGATGGTGTCGAACGGCCCGTCGGGCACGTCGCGGTAGTCCTGCAGCCGGATCTCCACCAGGTCGCCGAGGCCCCGCTCGGCGATCCGGGCGTCGACGAAGGCCTTCTGCTCCCGAGCGATGGTCACCCCGACGACCCGCACGCCGTACCGCTGGGCGGCGTACAGCGACAGCGAGCCCCAGCCGCAGCCGATGTCGAGATGGCGGTGGCCCGGCGCGGCCCGGTCCAGGCCGAGCTTGCGGCACACCAGGTCGAGCTTGTCGCGCTGCGCGTCCGCCAGCGGGTACGCCGGGTCGTCGCTGGTGAAGTAGGCGCACGAGTAGGCCATGTGCGGGTCGAGGATCAGCGCGTAGAAGTCGTTGGACAGGTCGTAGTGGTGCGAGATCGCGTCCCGGTCGCGGGACAGCGAGTGCAGCCGACCGCGCAGGTGGGCCTGCGAGGCCGGCGCTGCCGGTGGCCGGCCGACCGCCCCGAGCGACCTGGCGGCGCGCAGGCCCGCCACCACCGTGGCCGGGCTGAGCCGGGGCGAGGCGCCTCGCTCCCGGACCGCTCGCCACACCCGGCGGAAGCCGTCGAGGAGGTCGCCCTCGACGTCGATCTCGCCGGTGACGTAGGCCTGGGCCAGGCCCAGCTCGCCCGGGTGGAACAGCAGCCGCCGGAGCGCGGCGGCATCTCGGACGACGAGCGTGGGTGCGCCCTCGGGGCCGGCGACGGTGCCGTCCCAGGCACGCAGCCGCACCGGCAGCCGGCCCCCGAACATCGGTGCGACGACCTCGGCCAGCTCCTGCGCGGCGCCAGCCCGACGGGTCGACCGCTCGTGGGTGAGTGTCATGGGCGACCTCTCGTGCAGGGGGTGTGCCAGCTCTGGTTCGTGGTCACGCGGTTGTCGGATGGGTGGCCGGCACCGTCAGCCGGGGCTGTGGCCGGGCGGCTGGACGAGGTCGGCCCGGCCGAACATCTCGGCGGTGGCGCGGGCGCTGGGGGTTCCGGCGTCGGGGTCGGCGCCGGCGAGCAGCAGCGCCGTCACCACGTCGCCGTCGTCCTTGAAGACCGCGCCGGCCAACGGGCTCTGGCCACGGTCGTTGAGCCGGTCGACGTCGGCGCCCAGGTCCACCAGGGCACGCACCGTCGCGGCGTGCCCGTGGTAGGCGGCCAGCATGAGCAGGGTGTTCCCGGACGTGTCGGTGAGGTTCACCGGGACCCCGGCACCCACGTAGTCCGCGAGCAGCCGGCCCTCCCCGGCCCGGGCGAGGTCGAACATCCGGTGCGCCAGCTCGACGACGCCGTCGTCGGGCCGGCTCTGGTGGCCGCTCATGACCTCGAGTGTCCCGCACCGGTGCCACGGCGGGGTGGAGGGGTCGACCTGTGGGCCGACCCCTCGCACACCCCGCTCCCCCTCGTCCCCCGACCCCCGGCCCGTCGCCCTGCCCGCTTCTGGGCCGACCCCTGGTCCCGGCCCGCTCCCCCGCGTGCCGTCACCGGGTCCAACGCCCGGCGGCCGCAGCGGTCACGGGTGCGGTCCGGGCCTTCTCGCCGCCGCCCCTAGAGTGACCTCCGTGCCTGCGCCCGAGACCCTGGACCCCGGCGTTCCCGACCGGATAGCCGACGACCTCGCCGCCGGCTTCCGCGACCGGCACGGGCGGGAGCCCGACGGCGTCTACGTCGCCCCGGGACGGGTGAACCTGATCGGCGAGCACGTCGACTACAACGGCGGGCTGTGCCTGCCGCTGGCACTGCCGCACGCCACCTACGCCGCGGTCGCCGCCCGCGCCGACGACATCGTCTCGGTCACGAGCCGGCAGCAGACCGACCGGTTCGAGGGGCGGGTGGACTCCCTCGGGCCGGGGCAGGTCCACGGGTGGGCGGCGTACGCGGCCGGGGTGGTGTGGGCGATGCGCGAGGACGGCTGGGCCGTGCCGGGACTCGACGTGGTCGTGGACAGCCGGGTGCCACTGGGGGCGGGGCTGTCCAGCTCGGCCGCCCTGGAGTGCGCGGTCGCGGTCGGAGCGGCTGCGGCGGCCGGCTCGGCGGACCCCGACGAGGCGACCAGGCACCGCCTGGTGCGGGCCTGCATGCGGGCCGAGGCGGAGGTGGCCGGCGCCCCGACCGGTGGTATGGACCAGACCGTCTCGCTGTTCGCCGGCGCCGGCGCCGCGCTGCTGCTCGACTGCCGCGACTGGACGACGCGGCAGGTGCCCTGGGACCCGGCGGCCGCCGGCCTGGCGCTGCTCGTCGTGGACACGCGGGCCTCCCACTCGCTGTCGGACGGCGGCTACGCGTCCCGGCGCGCCGACTGCGAGACCGCCGCGCGGGCGCTGGGTGTGGAGCTGCTGCGCGACGTCCCGGACCAGGCCGCCGCCCTGCAGGCGCTGCGCGACGAGCGGGTCCGGCGTCGGGTGAGGCACGTGTTCGCCGAGATCGACCGCGTGAGCGAGACCGTCCGGCTGCTGGACCAGGGGGATCTGGCCGGGGTCGGACCGCTGCTGTCCGCCTCCCACGCCTCGCTGCGCGACGACTACGAGGTCTCCTGTCCCGAGCTGGACGTCGTGGTGGAGACCGCGCTGGCCCACGGCGCCCTCGGCGCCCGGATGACCGGCGGCGGCTTCGGCGGCTCTGCGGTCGTCCTCGTCCCCGCGGCCGCGATCCCCGCCGTCGCCGCCGCCGTCACCGCCGCCTTCGACGAGCACGGCTGGGGAACACCGGGGCTGCTGAGCGCGCCGGCCTCCGCGGGCGCCCGTCGGCTCCGCTGACCTCCTCGGATCCGCTCCGGTCGCCGCCAGGGACCAGGCCGCGTCAGGTGGCGGCCACCCCGCCGACACGACCTGCCCGGAATGCCTCGACGAACAGGTCGTGGTCGCTGCGGACCCGGTCTGCGTAGTCGAGGGCGAAGTCGGTCACCTCCGTGACGAACTCGCGCCGCCGTCCCTGCAGCACGGCGCTGACGGCCTCCTCGGTCTGGAAGTCGACCAGGCTCTGGTCGCTGTCCTCGTCGGAGGAGCAGTGCACCTTCGCGGTCGCGCGCCCGAGGTCGGCGACCACCACCGCCATCTCGTCGGGCTCGTTGACCTCGCCCCAGTCGAGGTCGAACTCGTAGGGCGAGAGCTCGGCGACCACGTAGCCGACGTCGTCCAGGGTCGTGAAGCCGAGCAGCGGGTCCGTGTGCACCTGCAGCGCCCGCTGGGACACGACGGTGCGGTGGCCCTCGTGCTCGAAGTAGGACTCCACGGCGGAGGTGTCGACGAAGCGGCTGACCGCCGGGACGTTCGCCTGCTTCATCGTCAGCACCACGTCGTTGTCCAGCGCCTGGCTGTAGCCCTCGACGAGCAGGTTGTATGCCGGCAGCCCGGCGCTGCCGATGCCGAAGCCTGTCACCCCGACGAGGTCACGCACCTCGTAGAACAGCGCCCGGTCGAACCGCTTGGTGGCCGGGATGGACTCCAGGTAGCCGGCGAACGCCGCCTCGACCCTGCGCCGCTCGGTCCTGCCGAGGCGGCGGACCGAGGGTCCGTCGGCGAACCTCCTGCTGTCCTCCTCGACCCGGGTCATCGAGTCCAGCAGCGTCACCCGGCTGGCGCGACGGGCCTCACGCAGCACCTCCTGGACCGGCCCACGGGTGTTGTCGAGCCGCAGCGCGAAGTCGTCCTCGTCGCCCTGCGCGTAGCCGGTCACCTGGGCAAGGTAGGCGCGCAGGTAGCGGCGCACCAGCGACTGCACCACCGTCGTCGGCAGGGCCTTCTGCCAGCCCAGCAGCGCCAGGCTCGCGGCGAACCGGCGCAGGTCCCAGGTGAAGTGTCCGATGTAGGCCTCGTCGAAGTCGTTGACGTCGAAGACCAGCCGGCCCTCGGAGTTCAGGTACGTGCCGAAGTTCTCCGCGTGCAGGTCGCCGTGGATCCACACCGACCCGGTGCGGTCGTCGGCCCAGGGGTCGCTCGCCGCGGTCACGTCCGCGTAGAACAGGCAGGCGGAGCCCCGGTAGAACGCGAACGGGTCCGCCGCCATCTTCCGGAACTTGGTCCGGAACGCCCGAGGGTCGGAGCGGATCAGCTCCGCGAAGGCATCCTGGAGGACCTCGACGATGAGTCGCTGCCGTCGGCTCGCGGTGCTGGTGGCCACGCGACCATCGTGCCCCGGCACCCCGGGACCCGAACCTCGCGCGACCTGGCCGAGCGCTGACCGGGATGAGGATCGATGTGCATAGGCCCGCACAGGATGGGCACGCACCTTTATCGAGCGTGGCGTCCAGGAGGACGGCGGCCGCACCGGATGGCTGGTCGAGCACCGCCTACCGGCGCCACCCGACCGTCGCACCGCGGTCGCTCTCACGCCCCCGGACGGGCGGTGGCACAACGACGTCTCGAACCCCAAAGAAGGAGCAGACATGAAGGGCAAAGCAGCACTGGTCGCCGGCCTCGCGGCCGGCTACGTCCTGGGCACCCGCGACGGCCGCGGCCGCTACCAGGAGATCAAGGCGCGTGCCGACCGGCTCCGGTCCGACCCGCGCGTGCAGGACCGGGCCGCGAAGGCCGAGGACCTGGTCCGGCGCAAGGCGCCGGGAGTCGCGGACAGGCTGGCGGGTGCCACCAGCGGTCGCACCGGTGGGGGCGTCGGCGACACCCCGACCCAGGCCGACCTCGAGGGCGGCAGCCAGGGTCCCGACCGGCCGACGCCGAGCGGGGTGGCAGCCACGGAGTCCGCCACGCCACTGACACCGACCTCCGGAGGCGACACCGATGGGTGACCCGAACACCACCACGACCACGCCCGGTGCGGCGACCGAGCACGACCCCTCCACAGCCGAGCTCGTGACCCGGCTGACCCAGCAGTCCACGGAGCTGATCCGCAACGAGCTGCGGCTCGCCCAGGCCGAGATGACCCACAAGGCGAAGCACGCCGGCGTCGGTGCCGGTCTCCTCGGGGGAGCCGGAGTCGTCGCACTGTACGGCGTCGGCGCGCTCGTTGCGACCGTCATCCTGGCGCTGGCGCTGGTCGTGCCGCCCTGGCTCGCGGCGCTCATCGTCACGGTCGTGCTCTTCGTGATCGCCGGCGTGGTCGCACTCGTCGGCAAGAAGCAGGTCACGCAGGCCACACCGGCGGCGCCGCAGCAGACCATCGAGAACGTCAAGCAGGACGTGGCGACGATCAAGGGAGGTCAGCGATGACCACGACGCACGAGGGCATCGAGCACGGCTCGCCGCGGCCCGAGGACCAGGACGGCGCCTCCCCCGACGTCGACCAGCTCCAGGCCGACATCGAGCGGACCCGCGAGGACCTCGGCGCGACCGTCGAGGCGCTGAGCGCCAAGCTGGACGTCAAGGGTCGCGCGAAGCAGAAGGTGTCGTCGACCCGCGACCAGGCCGCCGACCGCGCCGTCGCGGTCAAGGCGAACGTCGCCCGCTCGGCGGCCCGCGCCAAGGACTCCGCGACCGGCACGGACGGCCGGCCGACGACCCCGGTGCTGGTCGGCATCGGCGTCGCCGCGGCGGTCCTGGCGGCCTCGCTCGTCCTCGTGTGGAGACGACGCCGATGAGCGAGTCCTCCGTCCAGGGCCGGGCCGCGGAGCGCGAGGACGCCCCGCACCCCGACAGCGACCAGAAGCCGGACTCGCTCGGTGACCTGACCAAGCCGTCCGCGCTCTACGTGGTCCGCAAGACCATGCGGGAGTTCTCCAAGGACCAGTGCACCGACCAGGCCGCGGCGTTGACCTACTACGCGGTGCTGGCGCTGTTCCCAGCCGCGATCGCGCTGCTGTCCCTGGTGGGGCTGGTCGGCAACAGCCAGAAGACCGTCGAGACGCTGCTCGGCATCCTCTCCGACGTCGGCGCATCGTCGGCGGCCGACACGCTGCGACCCACGCTGCTGCAGCTCGCCAACACACCGGGCGCCGGGCTGGCGCTGGTGATCGGTCTGGCCAGCGCGCTGTGGTCGGCGTCGGGCTACGTCGGGTCCTTCGGCCGGGCGCTGAACCGGATGTACGAGATCGACGAGGGTCGGCCGGTCTGGAAGCTGCGCCCGGTGATGCTCCTGGTCACGCTGCTGGCCGTCGTGCTCGCCGCGCTCGTGATGCTGGCGCTCGTCCTGACCGGTCCAGCCGCGCAGGCCGTCGGCAACGCCGTCGGCATCGGATCGACCGCGGTCCTGGTGTGGAACATCGCCAAGTGGCCGGTGATCCTCGGCGTCGTGGTGCTCATCGTGGCCCTGCTCTACTACGCCACGCCCAACATCAAGCAGCCGAAGTTCCGCTGGCTGAGCGTGGGAGCGGTGTTCGCGATCCTCACCTGGATCGTGGTGTCGGCGCTGTTCGGGTTCTACGTCGCGAACTTCTCCAGCTACAACAAGACCTACGGCTCGCTGGCCGGGGTCATCGTGTTCCTGCTCTGGCTCTGGCTGACCAACCTCGCGCTGCTGTTCGGCGCCGAGCTGGACTCCGAGCTCGAACGGGGCCGGGAGCTGCAGGCCGGCATCGCCGCGGAGGAGACGGTCCAGCTGCCGCCCCGCGACACCACGGTCAGCGACAAGAAGGCTGCCAAGGCCGAGGAGGACGTCGAGCGCGGACGTCAGCTCCGCAGGTCCCGGGGCGAGAGCCAGGACCCCGACGACGCCCTCGATGGCGACCCTGCCGACCACGCCGACCACAAGGAGTCGGAAAGACCCGGCCGACGGTCGGGCCACGACACGAGGGAGCACTCCGATGCGTCCTGAGGAGACCACCTCCACCTCCGCGAAGATCCTCTACCGCCCCGTAGGCCTGGTGGGCAGCGTCGTGGCCGGGGTCATCGCAGGGGCGGTGTTCAAACAGGTCTGGAAGAAGGCGGCACCCGGGGACAACGAGGACGCCCCCGGCGCGCTGCAGTCGGAGTACCGGATGCGGGAGGTCCTGGTCGCCGCTGCCATCCAGGGTGCGATCTTCGCCGCGGTCAAGGCCGTCATCAGCCGAGGTGGTGCCCGCGCCTTCCAGCGAGCCACCGGGGAGTGGCCCGGTGACTGAGCAGGGCCTTGGCCGCCCCAGCTCGGGGCCGACCCGGCACCGGCCGCCGACGGTGCGCCGCAGCGTGGACTCCACGCTGCTGGCCGCCGCCGCCGCGCTGGTCGGGGCAACCGTGCTCGCCGCACGGTGGCTCCGCCTCCGTCGTCGATGAGGTCCGTGCGGCCGGTGGACCGCCGGCTGGGCTAGCGTGAGGCGTATGTCCGACGTGTCCAGCTCCGGCCCGCCGCTCCCCGGTCAACCGGCCCCCGAGCAGTCCCTCGTGCTTCCCGCCGGCGGCGTGGCTCGTGCCATCACCCGCTGGGGGGCCGAGGTGATGCACCGGACCCTGGAGCCGGTGACGGCCTTCGACGAGGACCTCCGCGTCCTGGTCGCGGACATGGTCGCGACCATGTACGCCGCCGACGGCGTCGGTCTCGCCGCCTGCCAGATCGGCGTGGACCGGTCGCTCTTCGTCTTCGACTGTCCCGACGAGGACGGGGTCGACCGCCAGGGCGTGGTCTGCAACCCGACGCTGCTGCTGCCGGTGGGCCGGGACCGCGACCTCGACGAGGACGAGGAGGGCTGCCTGTCGCTGCCGGGAGCCTTCGTCGTGTGCCCGCGTCCGTCGTACGCCCGGGTGACCGGCCAGGGGCTGGACGGCGACCCGGTGAGCTACGAGGGACGGGGCCTGCTCGCCCGCTGCCTGCAGCACGAGAGCGACCACTGCCAGGGCACGGTCTTCGGGGACCGGCTCAACCGCCGGGCCCGCAAGCGGCTGCACCAGCAGGCCGAGTCCGCCGCGGAGGACTATCCGGGCACCTGGCCGGGCTGACCCGGCCCGCCGGGCGGGAGAATGTCGCCCGGCTCTCGTACCCTGGTCGACGGGCCGCAGCCGCGCCCGCCTCGCCACGTCTCGGGAGCAGCCTCTTCCATGTTCCGGCCCGCCGCCGCATCCTCACGCCCCCGCCCCGGGCGCCGCCGCGTCGTCGTGGCGGCCGCAGTGGTGGTGGCCGCCCTGGTCGCGGCCGGCCTCGCGCTCCTCGGCGGCCAGGACCCGGCCGGCCGGCAGCCACGGTCCCTGCCCGCCGGGCGACCGACGGCGGAGCCCGCCCTGCTGGCACCGGTCGGTGCCCCCGCGCCGGCCCAGTCCGAGCGGCCCAACATCGTGCTGCTGCTCACCGACGACATGCGCGCCGACGACCTGCGCTGGATGCCGAACGTCCGGCGGCTGGTCGCGGGCCGGGGACTCACCTTCCGCAACTCCTTCAGCCCCTACCCCCTGTGCTGCCCGGCGCGGGCGTCCCTGCTGTCCGGCCAGTACGCCCACAACCACAAGGTCTTCTCCCACGTCGACCCGTTCGGGTTCGGTGCCTTCGACGACCGCGCGACGATCGGCACCAGCCTCAACCGTGCCGGCTACAACACCCTCTTCCTCGGCAAGTACCTCAACGGCTACGGCGTGCAGGACTCGCTGGTGACCGGCCGGCCGTCCTTCCGCTACGTCCCGCCGGGCTGGACCGACTGGTACGCCGCGGTCAGCCGACCGAAGGGCAGCGGCTACTCCTCGGGAGGCACGTACAGCTACTGGAACACGCTGTTCAACGTCAACGGCAGCATCGACGACAGCTACCGCGGCCAGTACCAGACCGACGTCGTCGGCAAGCTGTCGCGCATGCTCATCCGGAAGTACCACCGCTCCCCGAAGCCGTTCTTCCTCCACCTCTCCCCCGTCGCGCCGCACTTCGGCACACCGCGGGAGAAGGACGACCCCATCGACGTGGTCGACCCCGCGACGGGCCGGATCGAGAAGATCAAGACCCCCGCCCGCCCGAGGTGGGTGCGAGGCAGGTTCGACGACGAGATCCCGCTCGCGTCGGGTCTGCCCTCGGACGGCGGCCCCAGTGAGGCCGACGTCAGCGACAAGCCCCGGCCGATGAACGGCCGCCTCGAGCTCACCGACCAGGAGCGGGACGCGGTGCGCTCGCTGACCCGTCAGCGGGCCGAGGCGCTGTTCGTCCTCGACCGTGAGGTGGCCCGGATCGTGCGGACCCTCAAGGCCACCGACGAGTACGACAACACCGTGTTCATGTTCACCTCCGACAACGGCTACTTCCTCGGTGAGCACCGGATGCGGCAGGGGAAGATCAAGCCGCACGAGCCGTCGCTGCGGGTGCCGTTCCTGGTCACGGGCCCAGGGATCCCCCAAGGCGTCCGCTACGACCCGGTCGCCACCCCGGACGTCTCCGCCACCATCCTCGACCTCGCCGGCGCCCGAGCGCCCCGGCCCGCCGACGGCCGGTCGCTGGTGCCGAGCCTCGCCGCCGACGGCGGCTGGACCGTCCCGGTCGTCACCGAGGGTATGGAGACCTCCGGGGTCTTCCGCCGGGCCGGGCGCGACCCCGCCCCAGGCTTCCACGACCCGCGCACCACGATCGGGGTGCGGACCGCCCGGTGGAAGTACGTCCGCTACGTCGACGGCGACGGCGAGCTCTACGACCTCGACACCGACCCCAACGAGCTCACCAACCGCTTCGACGACCCACGGCTGGCCGACGTCCAGCGCCGGCTGGCCCGGCTGTGGGCCGAGCGCGAGGACTGCGCCGGACCCGGCTGCCGCGCGCCGCTGCCGGCGTCGCTGCGGCGGGCTCCCGCCGCGTTGGCGGCGGCCACCGAGCGGCAGGCCGACCAGGTCGAGCGGCGGTACGGCTACCGCTGGTGACCACGCCGACCCGGCGCGTCTGGCGGCGCGACACGGTGCCGACCCGGCGCGTCTGGCGGCTCGACCGGTGCCGACCCGGCGCGTCTGGCGGTTCGACCGGTGCCGACCCGGCGCGTCTGGCGGTTCGACCGGTGCCGACCCGGCGCGTCTGGCGGCGCGACATGCGTGAGGAAGGGCTCTCGGGCCCCGGAGGGCTACCGCCGCCCGGCGACGTAGCAGGTGATGCCAGCGGCCGCAGCCACGTTGAGCGAGTCGATGCCCGCCTGCATGGGGATCACGGCGCGCCGGTCGGCCGTGGCCTGCCACCGCTCGGAGAGCCCGTGACCCTCGCTGCCCAGCACCAGGGCGACCCGGTCGAGCCCATCGACCGCCTCCTCGACGGGTACGGCGTCCGGGGCCAGCGTCAGCGCCACGGTGGTGAAGCCGAGACCGGACAGCCGCGGCAGGGCGTCGTACCAGTCGGTCAGCCGCGCATAGGGGAGCGTGAACACCGCACCCATCGCCACCTTCACGGCGCGGCGGTAGAGCGGGTCGGCGCACCGTGGCGCGAGCAGCACCCCGTCGACCCCGAGGGCGGCCGCGCAGCGGAAGATCGCCCCGACGTTGGTGTGGTCGACCACGTCCTCGAGCACCACCACCGTGCGGGCACCTGCCACCACCTGCTCGGGGCTCGGCAGCGGCCGACGGTGCAGCGAGGCCAGCGCGCCGCGGTGGACGTGGAACCCGGTGACCCGCTCGGCCAGCGCCTCGCTCAGCACGAAGCAGGGGGCCCGGCTGCTGGAGAGCACGTCAGCGAGACCGTCCAGCCAGCGCGGCGCCATCAGGAACGACCGGGCCGCGTACCCGCTGGTCACGGCCCGCCGGACCACCTTCTCGCCCTCCGCGAGGAACAGCCCGTGCTCGGCCTCCAGGTGGGTCCGCAGCTGCACGTCGCGCAGGTCGCGGTAGTCGGCCAGCCGCGGGTCGTCGGGGTCGTCGATCGGCACCAGGTCAGCCACCCGGGAACGCTATCCCTGGTCCCCCGGGACGCCGCCGGCCAGGTCGCGACCGGTGGCGCGGGGGTAGCGCTGCGGGTTCGCGACGGCCACCACGTCGCCGACCACGACGATCGCGGGTGGACGCACCGACTCCGCGACCATGTCCTCGTGGACGGCTCCGAGCGTGCTCAGCAGCGTCCGCTCCCCGGGCATGGTGCCCTCGGACACGATCGCCACCGGAGTGGCGGCGTCGCGGCCCCCGGCGAGCAGCCGCGCCGCGATCAGGGGCAGGTTCTGCACCGCCATCAGCAGCACGACGGTGCCGCGCAGCCTGGCCACCGCGTCCCACTCCACCAGCGACTCCGGGTGGTCGGGAGGCAGGTGACCGGAGATCACCACGAACTCGTGCGCCACGCCGCGGTGGGTCACCGGGATGCCGGCCACCGCCGGGACGGAGATCGCGCTGGTGAGACCGGGGATCACCCGCCAGGGAACGCCGGCCTCCTGGCAGGCCAGCGCCTCCTCGTAGCCGCGGCCGTAGACGAAGGAGTCGCCGCCCTTGAAGCGCACCACGCGCTTGCCCTCCAGCGCGCGCTGCACGATGACGCGGTTGATCTCCTCCTGCGCAGCGGCGCGGCCTCGAGGGAGCTTGGTGACGTCGATCAGCTCCACGTCGGGGGCGAGCTCCTCGAGCAGCTCGCGTGGTGCCAGCCGGTCGGCCACCACCACGTCGGCCTCGCTGAGCGCCCGGCGGGCGGCCAGCGTCACCAGGTCGGGGTCGCCGGGGCCGCCGCCGACCAGCACCACACCGGCTCGGTCCGCCTCGTCGTCGTCCGGCGCGGCGATGGCTCCGTCGCGCAGCCCGGTGACGATCGCGTCCCGGATCGCGGCGGAGCGACGCGGCTCCCGGTTCCCCAGCACCGCGACGCTGACACCGGCGTGCCGGCCGACCGCCGGCGTCCACGCCGACCCGCCGGAGGCGTCGTCGGCGCGGACGCAGAAGACCCGCCGCCGCTCGGCGTCGGCACAGACCCGCTCGTTGACGCCCGGGTCGTCGGTGGCGGCGATCGCGTACCAGACCTCGTCGAGGTCGCCGTCACGGTAGGGCCGCTCGTGCCAAGTGACCTCGCCCGACCCGGCCAGACCCTCGACCGCCGGGGTGGTGACGGGCGAGACCACCGCCACCTCGGCCCCGGCGGCCAGCAGCCGGGGGATCCGGCGCTGGGCGACGTGGCCGCCGCCGACCACCAGCACGCGACGCCCCGCCAGCCGCAGCCCGGAGGGGTACGGCGGGAAGTCGCTCACTCCTCGTCCTTGCGGGCCACACCGGCCGAGTCGAAGGTGGCCATCTCCCGCAGCAGCGCGCCGGCGGCCGCGACGATGGGGAACGCGAGCACCGCGCCGGTCCCCTCCCCCAGTCGCAGGTCCAGGTCCACCAGCGGGCGCAGCCCCAGGTGCTGCAGCGCCACCCCGTGCCCGGGCTCGACGCTGCGGTGCCCCGCGAAGCAGTAGCCGACCACGTCCGGGGCGAGCGCGGCGGCGACCAGCGCCGCGGAGCCGGCGATCACCCCGTCGAGCAGGACCGGTGCCCGCCGGGCCGCCGCCCCGAGCATGAAGCCGACCAGCCCGGCGTGCTCGAAGCCACCCACCGAGGCGAGGGTGTCCAGCGCGTCGTCGGTGACCGGCCTCGCGGCGAGCGCGCCACGCACCACGGCCACCTTGCGGGCCAGGGTCGCCCCGTCGACGCCGGTGCCGCGGCCGGTGACCTGGGCCGGGTCGGCGCCGGTCAGCGCGGCGACCAGCGCCGCCGACGGCGTGGTGTTGGCGATGCCCATGTCCCCGCACAGCAGGCAGTCGTAGCCCTCGTCCAGGAGAGCGTCCGCCACCGCGGCACCGGCGAGCACCGCGGTCACGGCCTCGTCCCGGCTCATCGCCGGTCCGGTCGCCAGGTCCGACGTACCGTGGCGGAGCTTGTGGTCCCACAGCCCCGGCCCGGCCTCCAGGTCGGCCGCGACCCCCATGTCGACGACCACCACGTCGGCCCCGGCCTGCCGGGCCAGGACGTTGATGGCCGCCCCGCCGGTGCGGATGTTGGCGACCATGGCGGTGGTGACCTGCTGCGGCCACGGGGTCACCCCCTGGGCGTGGACGCCGTGGTCGCCGGCGAACACCGCCACCACCGGGCGCCGCAACGGCGGCGAGGGACAGGCGCCTGCGATGCCGCACAGCCGCAGGGAGGCGTCCTCGAGCATCCCCAGCGCCCCCGCCGGCTTCGTGAGCTGCCCCTGCCGGTTGCCGGCGTCGGTCACGGCGGCGGCGTCGATCGGGGTGATCGCGCCGAGCAGGTGGTGCAGGCGTTCGTCGGTCATGGGTTCATTCTCCCGTCCGGCCGCGGACGCCGCGCACCGGACCGGTGGCCGGACAGCCGGGCGGTGGGGACCACCGCGCTAGCCTGCCGATGCCGGCTCGCGCCGGCCCACACGTCGTGCCGACCCGTCTTCGAAGGAGAACCATGAGCCTGGAGCGTCCCGTCACCCCGGACCCCTACGAGCTGCTGCCCAGCGTGCCGTCGTTCGCCGTGACCAGCGACGACGTGACCGACGGGTCGCCCCTGAAGCCGGACCAGGTGGCCGACGCCGGTGACACGTCGCCGCAGCTGAGCTGGTCAGGGGCCCCCGAGGGGACCCGGAGCTACACCGTCACCTGCTTCGACCCCGACGCACCGACGCCGTCCGGGTTCTGGCACTGGGTGCTCGTGGACCTCCCCGCCGACGTGACGAGCCTCGAGGCCGGCGCCGGCGCGGAGGGAGCGAGCCTGCCCGGCAGTGCCTTCATGTGCCGCAACGACGTCGGCACGTCGGCGTTCACCGGGGCGGCGCCGCCTGAAGGCGACCAGGTCCACCGCTACTTCTTCGTGGTGCACGCAGTCACCGAGGAGTCGCTGGGCGTCGACTCCGACGCAAGCCCGGCGGTGGTGTCGTTCAACCTGGCCTTCAAGACGGCCGGGCGGGCGATCCTGACCGGGACCTACCAGCACTAGGCGCGTCCGGCACCCGCCGCCTCGCGTGTTTTCTTGACTGAGTCCAGAATCCGTGGAAGGTTGTCGTGCATGCCCGCCCCTACCGTTCCCGAGCCGGCGCTGCTGCTGCGCGCCCACGGGCTGCGGGTCACCAAGCAGCGGCTGGCGGTGATGTCCACCCTGGCGCAGCGTCCGCACGCCGCCGCCGAGGCCGTCATCAGCGCCGTCCGCGGCGAGGTGGGCCAGGTGTCCACCCAGGCGGTGTACGACGTGCTCAACACCCTCACCGATCGCGGCATCCTCCGGCGGATCCAGCCGGCGGGGTCCACGGCCCGCTACGAGCTCCGGGTCGGGGACAACCACCACCACCTGGTGTGTCGTCGGTGCGGCAGCGTGGTCGACGTCGACTGTGCCGTCGGTCGCGCGCCGTGCCTGGCGGCCGACCCCTCCCCTGGCTTCGTCGTGAGCGAGGCCGAGGTCACGTTCTGGGGGCTCTGCCAGGACTGCAGCACCACCTCGGCGACCCCCTGAGCTCGCCACCCCGCTCGTCGCACCACCACCCCTCACCCCCACCCAGGAGGAGTACTGATGACCGAACTCGAGACCCGGCCCACCAGCGGCTCGACCACCGGGACCGGCGCGCCGGCCGCCAGTGACCTCAACTCGCTGACGCTGGGCGACACCGGCCCGATCCTGCTCGCGGACCACCACAACATCGAGCAGATGGCGCACTTCAACCGTGAGCGTGTGCCCGAGCGCAACGTGCACGCCAAGGGGTCCGGGGCGTTCGGCGTCTTCGAGACCACCGAGGACGTGACCGCCTACACCAAGGCCGCGCTGTTCCAGCCCGGTGTCCGCACCGACATGCTGGCGCGGTTCTCGACCGTCGCGGGCGAGCAGGGCAGCCCCGACACCTGGCGCGACCCGCGCGGCTTCGCGCTGAAGTTCTACACCACCGAGGGCAACTACGACCTCGTCGGGAACAACACCCCGGTGTTCTTCATCCGCGACACCATCAAGTTCCCCCACTTCATCCGCTCGCAGAAGCGGCGTGGCGGCACCGGCCTGCGTGACAACGACATGCAGTGGGACTTCTGGGTGAACAACCCCGAGTCGGCGCACCAGGTGACCTACCTGATGGGCGACCGCGGCGTACCCGCCTCCTGGCGGGAGATGAACGGCTACGGCTCCCACACCTTCATGTGGGTCAACGCCGCCGGCGACCGGTTCTGGGTGAAGTACCACTTCAAGTCCGACCAGGGCGTCCGGAACCTCACCCAGGAGGCCGCCAACAAGATCGCCGGCGAGGACTCCGACTTCCACCGTCGCGACCTGTCCGAGGCGATCGAGCGCGGTGACTTCCCGTCCTGGACCCTGCACGTGCAGGTGATGCCGTACGAGGAGGCCAAGACCTACCGCTTCAACCCGTTCGACCTGACGAAGGTGTGGCCGCACGGCGACTACCCGCTGATCAAGGTCGGCACGATGACGCTGAACAAGAACCCCGACAACTTCTTCGCCCAGATCGAGCAGGCCAGCTTCGCGCCCAGCTCGCTGGTCCCGGGGATCGCGGCCAGCCCGGACAAGATGCTGCAGGGCCGGGTGTTCGCCTATGCCGACACCCAGCGCTACCGGATCGGCCCGAACTACCAGCAGCTCCCGGTCAACCGGCACCGGGTCGAGGGTGCGAACACCTACCAGTTCGACGGGCCGATGGCCTACGACCACACCGCCGACGCCCCGGTCTACGCCCCCAACTCCTACGGCCGCGGCTACGCCGACAGCACCGGCGTCCCCGAGGACGCGTGGGAGGTCGACGGCGAGATGGTGCGCGCTGCGTACTCGCTGCGCCCCGAGGACGACGACTTCGGCCAGCCCGGCACCTTGGTCCGAGAGGTCTGGGACGACGCAGCCCGGGAGCGGTTCGTGCACAACGTCGCCGGCCACATCCTCGGTGGTGTCTCGGACAAGCTGCTGCCGCGAGTCGTCGACTACTGGAAGAACGTCGACGCCGACACCGGCAAGCAGATCGAGGAGCTGGTGCTCGCCGGGCACGAGGAGCTCCCGGCGCCGCACCCGGCCAAGCGCGAAGGCGTCATCGAGGACTGAGACAGCCCTCGCCGGCGACCCCGGCGTCGTCGCCCCGCACGCAGGCCCGGTCCCCCACGAGGGGGACCGGGCCGCGTCGTGTCACGCCGACCCGCGATGTCCACGGCCTAGAGGATCGGGCGGCCACCGGTCACGGCGATCCGGGCGCCCGACATGTAGCTGCCCTCCTCGCTGGCCAGCAGCACGTAGCTGCCCGCCAGCTCCGCCGGCTGGCCGGGGCGCCCCAACGGCACGTCGTCGCCGAACGCCGCCACCTTCTCCGGCGGCATCGTCGCCGGGATCAACGGTGTCCACACCGGCCCAGGGGCCACGCTGTTCACCCGGATGCCACGAGGCCCGAGCAGCTGCGCGAGGCTGGCGCAGAAGTTGGCGATCGCCGCCTTGGTGGCGGCGTACGGCGCCAGTGCGGGCGAGGGCATGTCGGAGTTCACCGACGAGCTGCCGATGATCGACGCGCCCGGCTCCAGGTGCGGCAGCGCCGCCTTCACGAGGTAGAACATCGCCGAGACGTTCGTGGCGAAGGTGTGCTCCCACTCCTCGTCGCTGACCTCCTCCAGGCTCTCGTGGCTCATCTGGTACGCCGCGTTGCTGACCAGCACGTCCAGACGCCCCAGCTCGGCCACCGTCCGCTCGACGAGGGCTCGGCAGTGCGCGGCGTCCGAGACGTCGCCCGGCGCCAGCACCGCCCGGCGGCCTGCCTTCTCCACCCACCCGGCCGTGTCCTGGGCGTCCTCGTGCTCCGACAGGTAGCTGACCACCACGTCGGCGCCCTCACGGGCGTAGGCGATCGCGACGGCGCGGCCGATGCCGCTGTCGGCCCCGGTGATGAGGGCCACCTTGCCCTCGAGCCGGCCGTGCCCCACGTACGAGGCCTCGCCGCAGTCGGGGACCGGGTCCATCTCGGCCTGCGAGCCGGGGGGCTGCTGCTGCTGCTCGGGCTGGGTCATCGGGGCGTCCCTCCTGAGGTCATAGGATCTGTCACGCGGCGCGTACCCCCGCGCCTGCTGGTCATTCGCCCGTCCGGCGCGCCGACACCCTCGCCTGGGCAGGGCTGCACCGCCCGCTGGGCGACATCCGGTGCCGCCCGCGCCCGGACGCGGGCATGATGGGCCGGTGAGCGAGCCAGCCGTCGACGTCCTGGGTCACCCCTACCGCGTCGAGACCATCGACCTGCCCGCCGACGACGAGGGCGAGGTCGTCGCCACGCTGGTCAGCCGGCGGGCGCCGGCGCCCACCGACCGTGCCGTGCTGCACGTGCACGGTTTCGCCGACTACTTCTTCCAGACCTCGGCCGCCGACTACTGGGTCGACCGGGGCTACGACTTCTACGCCCTGGACCTCCGCAAGTACGGCCGGTCGCTGCGCGCGCACCAGACCCCGAACTTCGTCACCGACCTCGCCGAGTACTACGACGAGCTCGACGCGGCCTACCGCCTGGTGGCCGAACGCGACGGCCACGCGCGGGTGGTGCTCAGCGCGCACTCCACCGGTGGCCTGATCACGCCGTTGTGGATGCACGACCGCCGCCCGGCCGTGGCGGGCCTGGTGCTGAACGCGCCGTGGCTGGACCTGCACGGGAGCCTGCTGCTGCGCACCGCGGGCACGAAGGCGATCGACCAGCTCGGGCTGCGGCGTCCCTACCTCACCCTGCCCCGCGACGTCTCCGGCCTGTACGCCCGCAGCCTGCACCGCGACCACGAGGGTGAGTGGGACTTCGACCTAGCCTGGAAGCCGATGCAGTCCTGGCCGGTGTACGCCGGCTGGCTCCGCGCGGTGCGCCGGGGGCACGCTCGGGCGCACCGCGGTCTCGACCTCGGCGCCCCGGTGCTGGTGCTGACCTCGGACCGAAGCAGCAGCCCCCAGGACTACGACGAGACCTGCGCGAGCAGCGACATCGTTCTCGACGTCGAGCAGATCCGCAGGTGGGCGCACCGGCTGGCCGACCACGTGACGATGGTCCGGGTCCACGGCGCGCTGCATGACGTCACCCTCTCCCGGGCGCCGGTCCGGGACCGCGCCTTCGACGAGATCTCCCGCTGGTGCGACGCCTACGTGCGCTGACCGCGCCCCCGCTGTCCCCACCCCCGCTCCCCGCCCCTGTTGAGGCGTCACTCGTGGTCCGTCGAGGCGTCACTCGTGGTCCGTCGAGGCGTCACTCGTGGTCCCTTCAGGGCAGGTCGGGGCCGCCCGGCCGCTTGGTACGACGGGCCGGCGACCAGCCACGGACGCGCGCCGACCTCACCCACGACCACGCCTGACCGCTCAACAGCCCACGCCTGACCGCTCAACGGACCACGCCCGACCGCTCAACGGACCACGCCTGACCGCTCAACGGACCACGCCTGACCGCTCAACTGGGGGATCGGAGGAACTGGGTCAGGGCAGCGACGCCGACCACGACGATCACCGCCCGCAGCGCCCACGGCGGGAGCCGGCGCCCCACGGTGGCACCCAGCTGGCCCCCGACCACGGACCCGACCGCGATCAGCCCGGCCACCGACCAGTTGATGTCGGCGACGAGCACGAAGAGCACGGCCGCGACCAGGTTCACCAGCAGCGCCAGGACGTTCTTGGTGGCGTTGTTGCGCTGCATGGTCTCGCTCAGCCCGATGCCGAGCACCGCCATCAGCAGCACGCCTTGAGCGGCGCCGAAGTAGCCGCCGTACACCCCGGTCAGGTAGACCAGCACCCACACCCAGGCCGCGCCGTGCTCCGGACGCTCGACCCCGCGCGAGGCCGCCCTGGCGGCCACCCGGCGGCTGATCGCCGGCTGCAGCAGCACCAGCAGCACCCCGAGGCCGATGAGCACGGGCACGATCCGCCCGAACGCCTCGGCGGGCAGCACCAGCAGCAGCACCGCGCCGGAGACCCCGCCGAGCACCGACGCCGAGCCGAGCCGCACCAGCCGCGGGCGCTGGCCGCGCAGCTCGCGCCGGTAGCCGATGGCGCCCGACAGCGACCCGGGCACGAGTCCCAGCGTGTTGGAGACGTTGGCGGTCACCGGGGGCACGCCGAGCGCGACAAGGGTCGGGAACGTGATCAGCGTTCCCGACCCCACCACGGTGTTGATGGTGCCGGCGGCCACCCCGGCCAGCAGGACGGCCACCATCTCCGCGACGGTCACTGGGCAGGGGGCTCCCCGGGGTCACCCCCGGCGACCGCCTGGTCCTCCGCACCCAGCTGCTCGGCCGACCGGTCCTCCGCGTCGGCACCCGCGGCGGTCGCGGCGCCCGGCACCGGGGAGGTCCCCTCGCTGGAGGCCTGCGCGGCGGCGATGGCGGCGGCCACCTCCTCGTGGGTGGCCTTCAGCGACCCGTCGTCGGGCAGCTCGGGATGGCTGGGGCCCATGTCGACGCGGGTGCGGGGACCGTCCACGTCGTCGGGGATGCCCGACAGGCTGTTCATCGTGGAGCCCAGCCCCTCGAGCGCACGACCGATCTCACTGGGCACGATCCACAGCTTGTTCGCGTCGCCCTGCGCGATCTTCGGCATCATCTGGAGGTACTGGTAGGCGAGCAGCGACTGGTCGGGGCGGCCGTCGTGGATGGCCTGGAAGACCGTCTGGATGGCCTGTCCCTCGCCCTGCGCCCGCAGGATCGCGGACTCCCGGTCGGCCTGCGCCCGCAGGATCGTCGACTCGCGGGCACCCTCGGCGGTGAGGATCGCGGACTGCTTGCTGCCCTCCGCGGTCAGGATCGCGGACTGCCGCTGGCCTTCGGCGGTGAGGATCACGGCCCGCTTGTCGCGGTCCGCGCGCATCTGCTTCTCCATCGAGTCCTTGATGGACGGCGGCGGGTCGATGCCCTTGAGCTCGACGCGGTTGACCCGGATCCCCCACTTGCCGGTGGCCTCGTCCAGGACCCCGCGCAGCCGGCTGTTGATCTCGTCGCGGCTGGTCAGCGTCTCCTCGAGGTCCATGCCGCCGACGATGTTGCGCAGCGTCGTCATGGTGAGCTGCTCGACCGCCTGGATGTAGTTCGCGATCTCGTAGGTCGCGGCGACCGGGTCGGTGACCTGGAAGTAGATGACGGTGTCGATGGAGACGACCAGGTTGTCCTCGGTGATCACCGGCTGCGGGGGGAACGAGACCACCTGCTCGCGCAGGTCGATCATGTACCGCACCTTGTCCACGAACGGGACCACGACGTTCAGTCCGGCGGGCAGGCTGGCCTTGTACTTGCCGAACCGCTCGACGATGCCGGCTCGCGCCTGCGGGACGATCCGGATCGTCTTCGCCAACACCGCCACGGCCAGCGCGACCACCAGGACCAGCAGGACCAGGGCTGTACTCATCCGGCGCCTCTCTCTCGTTGCTGTTGGTCGGCCTCAGGACCGGCGAAGCCGGCGGCCGCCGTGCGGACGGACCCTCAGTCGCCGGGCCCGAGCTGCGGGATCTCGTGGACCAGGGCGGTGGCCCCCTTGATCTGCAGGACGTCGACCCGGGAGCCGACCTCGATGACGCCGTCCTCGTCGTAGGGACGGGCGGTCCACTCCTCGCCGCCGATCCGGATCCTGCCACCCTCGGCAGTGACCCGCTGGAGCACCAGGCCCTGACGCCCTACCAGGGCGTCGTGTCCCAGCACCAGCTGCGGGCCGGACTGCATCCGCCGGACCACCGCGGGACGGACCAGACCCAGCGCGGCGACCGACGCCCCGGCGGCGGAGAGCACCTGCAGCCACCCGGGCGCACCCAGCAGGTCGGCCCCCATCCCCACCAGAGCCCCGGCGGCCAGCATCAGCAGGAACAGGTCGAGGCTGAGCAGCTCGGCGACCCCGAGCAGCACCGCGACGGCCAGCCAGGCCTGCCAGGGCTCGAAGTCGAACATGAGCCCACCCTACCGACCGGTACCCACCGGCTCGCCCGCGGCAGCCGGTCCCGGCCGGGTCAGCGCACCGGGCGCGGCTCGCGTCGTCGAGCGGACCAGCGGCCGTCCTCGTGCCCCAGCAGCAGCGGCATCCCGAAGGTCTCCGAGAGCACCTCCGCGGTCAGCACCTGCTCCAGCGGGCCGGCGGCCACGACCGCGCCCTCGCGCAGCAGCAGCACGTGGGTGAACCCCGGTGGGATCTCCTCGACGTGGTGGGAGACCAGCACCGTGGCCGGGGCGACCTCGTCCAGGGCCAGCGACGACAGCGTCGACACCAGGTCCTCGCGGCCGCCGAGGTCGAGGCCCGCCGCCGGCTCGTCGAGCAGCAGCAGCTCCGGGTCGGTCATCAGCGCCCGGGCGATCTGCACCCGCTTGCGCTCTCCTTCCGAGAGCGTGCCGAAGGTCCGGTCGCGCAGGTGCGCGGCCCCGACGTCGGCCAACAGCTCGACGGCCCGGTCGTGGTCGAGGGCGTCGTACTGCTCGCGCCAGCGACCCAGCACGCCGTACGAGGCCGAGACCACCACGTCGTGGACGCGCTCGACGCGGGGCACCCGCTCGGCGATGGCGGCGCTGCTCAGCCCGATGCGGGGCCGCAGCTCGAACACGTCGACGGTGCCCAGCACCTCCCCGAGGATCCCCGCGACCCCGGACGTGGGGTGGATCTGGGCCGCGGCGACCTGCAGCAGGGTGGTCTTGCCGGCGCCGTTGGGTCCCAGCACCACCCAGCGCTCGTCCTCCTCGACGGTCCAGTCGACGCCGTCCAGAAGGGTGGACTCCCCCCGGCGGACCGAGACGTCGGCGAGCTCGAGTACGGCGTGCATGGGCGTCAACCTATCGGGGGCGCTCCCGGCCGGGCATCCGGGAGGGCCGGTCGGTGTCGTGCGTACCCTCGAGGGCGTGAGCACGACCTCGCTGCCCCTGTCCGCGCGCCTCGCGCTGTGGTTCTCGGCCTGGGCCGAGGGCGGCCCGAGCCTCGACGACACCCGGGACCGGGTGGTGGGACCGGACGCCGCCCACGACGTCGCCGGGCTGCCGGGCGAGACCGCCACCCGACCGCTCATCGTCGCCCTGGGGCTGCTGCGAGCGGAAGGAGCCACCGGGGCCGGGGTCGCGCTCCCGGTGCCCGGCGACCCGCTCGGGCTGGCGGGGCCGCCGGCCTTCAACGCCGAGGCGCTCGAGGTCGGCGAGGCCGTCGTCCTGGACGGTGCGGACCTCGCTCTGGTGCCGCACCGGGCCGGTGCCGGGGTGGTGTGGGTCTGTCACGCCGCGACCTCACGCCGTCAGCTCCCGGACCCGGCGGAGGCCGACCGCGCGCTCCGCCGGGCCCTGCTCGAGACCACGCAGGCCCTGGCGGCGCTGGACGTGGCCCGGTGGCGGCCGGACGTGGCGGACGAGCTGATGGCGCTGCGCCGCGACGCCGACCTCGACGTCCCCGCCACGATGGCACCGGCCGCGGTTCAGCTGGCCGGGCGGGCGAGCCGGTGCCGCACGATCGTGGAGCTCGCGCTCGGCGACGACGGCGGCAGCGTCACCGCGGCCGAGGCCGACACCAGGCGGCGGGCGCTGCTGCCGCTCGACCGGGCCGCCCGACGCGGCCTGGTCGCCGCCTGCTCGCCCCGGGTCTGGGCGCCGCACCCCGGCTGAGGCGCTGTCCGTCCCGCCGGTCGGGGTAGCCTGCGCATCGCCATGGATGACTCCAAGACGCTGCTGATCACGCTGACGGGGACGGACCGCCCGGGCGTGACGTCGACGGTGTTCGACCGGCTCGCCGCCTTCGGGGTGGCGGTGCTCGACGTCGAGCAGATCGTGCTGCGCCGTCGACTGGTGCTGGGGGTGCTGGTCACCGCTCCCCGCGACTGGAAGGCGCTGCGCACCTCCTTGGAGAGGCTGGCCGACGAGCTGGACATGCAGGTCGAGGTGGACCGCGGCACCGGCGACAACCGGGCCCGCCCGCAGGGGCGCACGCACGTCACCGTGCTCGGCATGCCGCTGCGCTCGGCCGCGATGGCCGCGATCGCGGGCCGGATCGCCGACACCGGCGCCAACATCGACCGGATCGAGCGGATGGCCCGCTACCCGGTCACCGCCATCGAGCTTCACGTGTCGGGGGTGGACCCGCAGCGGCTGCGCCTGCTGCTGGCGGAGGAGGCCGCGGTCCAGGCCGTCGACGTCGCGGTCCAGCCGGCCTCGATGCTGCGCCACGGGATGAGGCTGGTGGTGATGGACGTCGACTCCACGCTGGTCCAGGGCGAGGTCATCGAGATGCTGGCGGCCCACGCCGGGTGCCTCGAGGAGGTTCGCCGGGTGACCGAGGCGGCGATGCGCGGTGAGCTCGACTTCGAGCAGTCGCTGCGCGACCGGGTCGCGCTGCTGGCGGGCCTGGAGGCCACCGCCCTCGACCGCGTGTACGACGACCTGGTGCTCGCCCCGGGGGCGCGCACGATGGTGCGCACGCTCAAGCGGCTCGGCTACCGCTTCGCCATCGTCTCCGGCGGCTTCAGCCAGGTGACCGACCGGCTCGCGGCGGACCTGGGCATCGACTTCTCCGCCGCCAACGAGCTGGAGGTGGAGGGCGGGCGGCTCACCGGACGGGTCGTCGGCGCCGTGGTCGACCGGGCCGGCAAGGCGGAGGCGCTGCGCCGCTTCGCGGCGCAGGCAGGAGTCGCCGTCGGTGCCACGGTGGCTGTCGGGGACGGGGCCAACGACCTCGACATGCTCGCCGCCGCCGGGCTCGGGATCGCCTTCAACGCCAAGCCCGTGGTGCAGCAGGCCGCGGACACCGCCGTCAACGTCCCCTACCTGGACGCGGTCGTCTACCTGCTCGGCATCAGCCGCGAGGAGGTCGAGGCGGCGGACGCCCTGGAGGGGGTCACGACGCCGGCGCCACCGCTGGTCGCCGGCGCTCAGCCCCGGCCGACGTAGTAGCCCGCGACCCGGCCGGTCTCGGGGGCGAGCCCGGCCCACGGCACGGTGACCTCCAGCAACGCCAGCGCTCCGGGCGGGAACCCGCCGAGCAGACCGGTGGTCGCCTCGGGGTCGCCCTCACCGTCATCGAGGAAGTGGCACAGCAGCTCCGCGGTCGGGTTGTGGCCCACCAGCAGCACGGTGCCCGCCGCTGCCGGCGCCTCGCGAAGCAGCTCCAGGACGCGGTCGAAGCTGCCGCTGAACAGCGCGTCCTCGTACCGGGCGGGGCACTCGGCGAGTCGCCCCGCCGAGGCGGCTGCCGTCCAGGTCTCGCGGGTGCGCACGGCCGAGGAGACCAGCACCAGGTCGGGTCGCACCGCTCGCGCCCGCAGGTGCCGGCCGACGTCGGCGGCTGCGGCCTGCCCGCGCTCGGTCAGCCGGCGGGCGTGGTCGGTCTCGCCGAAAGGCTCGGCCTTGGCATGGCGGAGCACCACCAGCCGTCGCAGGTCACTCATCGGCTCTACTCTGACACCCCGTACGCTTCGCCGCATGCCCAACGGTCCAAGTCAGTGGGAACACGGCGCCGGACCTGGCCCGGGCCGCGACCGGGGTCGGCAGCCGGGACGCAAGCACTGGCGAGGCCCCACCACACCGGGCGCGCTGATGGCCATCGGCGGCGCCGAGGACAAGGTCGGCCGGCGCTCGGTGCTGAAGGCGTTCGTGAAGCTGTGCGGTGGCCCCGACGCAGTCATCGCCGTCGTGCCCACCGCCTCGTCGCTCGGGCCGGAGATCGTCGAGGTCTACGACGCGCTGTTCCGGCGGCTCGGGGTCAAGGAGGTCCGCGCGCTCCGGCCGCAGTCTCGTGACGAGGCCGACGCGCGGGAGACCGTCGAACTCCTCGACGGGGTCACCGGGGTGTTCATGACGGGGGGCAACCAACTCAAGCTGTCCGCGGTCGTGAACGGCACCGCCCTCGGCGACGCGCTCGTCCGCGCGCACCGTGAGGGCGTGACCGTCGGCGGCACCAGCGCCGGGGCCAGCATCCAGTCCTCCCACATGGTCGCGTTCGGGCCGGGCGGGACCACCCCCAAGCAGCGCATGACGCAGCTCGCGGCGGGCCTGGGGCTCATCCGCGACGTCGTGATCGACCAGCACTTCGCGCAGCGCAACCGCTACGGCCGGCTGCTGACGTTGGTCGCGCAGAGCCCCGGCCTCCTCGGCATCGGCGTCGACGAGGACACCGGCGCCGTGGTCACCATCGAGGGCGGCCACGAGATCCTGCGCGTCGTCGGGCGCGGCGTCGTCACCGTCCTCGACGGGCGCAAGGCCGTCTGCAACGCCCACGAGGCTCCCGGCACGGCGCCGCTGCTTGCCTCCGGCGTCGTCCTGCACGCGCTGCCCGCCGGCGCGGTGTTCGACCTCACCACACGCACCCTGGTCACCGGGGAGGTGGCGGCCGACCCCGTCGAGGCCGAGGAGCTGACGGTCGCCGGTCGTGACCTCGCCCGGCTGGCCCGCGGCATCGCCGCCGGCGATTCCGGCCCGAGCTTCCTGCGTCGTCGTCTCGCGAGGCAGCGTCACGAAGGAGAGCAGCTGTGAGCATCCCTTCCCCCGACCTGGCGGTCCTCGAGACCCGGGTCTACCGCGGCGCGAACGTGTGGTCCTACGACCGGGCCATCCACCTGGTGGTGGACCTCGGCTCCCTGGAGGAGCACCCGACCAACACGCTGCCCGGCTTCACCGAGCAGCTGCTGGGGATGCTGCCCGGGCTGCGCGAGCACTCCTGCTCGCGGGGCCGGCGCGGCGGCTTCGTGGAGCGTCTCAACGAGGGCACCTGGTTGGGTCACGTGACCGAGCACGTCGCGCTCGCGCTCCAGCAGGTCGTCGGGCACGACATCCGCCGCGGGAAGACCCGGCAGGTGAAGGGCCACAAGGGCCGCTACAACATCATCTACGGGTACGTCGACGAGCAGGTCGGGCTGGCGGCGTCGCGGCTCGCCGTCCGGCTGGTCAACCATCTCGTCGAGGCCGACCCCGAGCTCGACTGGGACGAGGAGCTGGAGGCCTTCATCCTCCGCGCCGAGCGCACCGCCTTCGGGCCCTCGACGCAGGCCATCCTCGACGAGGCCGTCTCCCGTGACATCCCCTGGATCCGGTTGAACAAGCACTCGCTGGTGCAGCTCGGGCAGGGGGTGCACCAGAAGCGCATCCGCGCCACGATGACCTCGGCCACCAGCGCCATCGCCGTCGACGTGGCCTCGGACAAGGACCTGACCACCCGGCTGCTGGGAGCGGCCGGGCTGCCGGTCCCCAGGCAGGAGTCGGTCCGCACCGCCGAGCAGGCCGTCGCCGTGGCGGAGCGGATCGGCTACCCGGTCGTCGTCAAGCCGCTGGACGGCAACCACGGCCGCGGCGTGTGCCTGGACCTCCAGGACGCCGACGCCGTCCGGGCGGCGTTCCCGGTCGCCAAGGACCAGACCCGACGGGGCTGGGTGATCGTGGAGTCCTACATCACCGGCCGCGACTACCGCTGCCTGATCGTCGACGGGCGGCTGGCCGCGGTGGCCGAACGGGTGCCGGCCCACGTCGTCGGCGACGGCCGGAGCACCATCGAGGCCCTGGTGGAGCTGACCAACGCCGACCCGCGTCGCGGCGTCGGGCACGAGAAGGTGCTGACCCGGATCAAGGTCGACGACGCCGCGCTGGCGCTGCTGGCCGACCAGGGCTACCGGGTCACCGACGTCCCCCCGGCGGGGGAGATGGTGAAGCTCACGCTCACCGGCAACATGTCCACGGGCGGGATCTCCATCGACCGCACCGTCGAGGCGCACCCGGAGAATGTCGAGATCGCCGAGGAGGCCGCCCGGATGGTCGGCCTCGACATCGCCGGCATCGACTTCATCTGCCCCGACATCACCGAGCCGGTGCGCGAGACCGGCGGCGCCATCTGCGAGGTGAACGCGGCGCCCGGCTTCCGGATGCACACCCATCCCACCATCGGGGACCCGCAGTTCATCTCCAAGCCCGTCGTCGACATGCTCTTCCCGCCGGGCACCCCCAGCCGCATCCCGATCGTGGCGGTGACCGGGACCAACGGCAAGACGACCACGTCGCGGATGATCTCCCACATCTTCAAGGGCATGGGCCGCAAGGTCGGGATGACCTCGACCGACGGCGTCGTCATCGACGAGCGGCTGGTGATCCGTGCCGACGCGTCGGGCCCGCGCTCGGCGCGGATGGTGCTGCAGAACCCTCGCATCGACTTCGCCGTGTTCGAGGTGGCCCGCGGCGGCATCCTGCGCGAGGGTCTCGGGTACGAGCGAAACGACGTGGCTGTCGTGCTCAACGTCCAGCCCGACCACCTGGGCCTGCGAGGCATCGACACCGTCGAGCAGCTCGCGGACGTCAAGGCCGTACTGGTCGAGGCGGTGCCGCGGCACGGCCACGCGGTGCTCAACGCCGACGACCCGTTGGTGCGGGCGATGCGGCGCCGCTGCTCGGGCCAGGTGGTCTGGTTCTCCATGGCCGGGCCCGGGTCGCCGGAGCGCGAGCTGATCGACCAGCACTGCCGTCGCGGTGGCAAGGCGCTGGTGCTCGAGCCCAGCGAGCGAGGCGAGATGATCGTGGTCCGGCACGGCCGCCGCGAGATGCAGCTGGCCTGGACCCACCTGCTGCCGGCGACGTTCGCCGGGCGGGCTCGGATGAACGTGCAGAACGCGCTCGCCGCGGCGGCCGCCGCGTTCGCCGCCGGTGCCCCGCTGCACGACATCCGGCAGGGGCTGCGGACGTTCTCCACCAGCTACTACCTGTCCCCGGGACGGCTCAACGAGGTGGAGGTCAACGGTGTCCAGGTGATCGTCGACTACTGCCACAACGCCCCAGGGATGCGGATGCTGGGTGACTTCGTGGACCGGGTCGGTGACGGCCTGACCACCACCAGCGAGCTCGGGCGACCCTCACGCATCGGCGTCATCGCGACCGCCGGGGACCGTCGCGACGACGACATGCGCGAGCTGGGCGCGGTCGCCGCGAAGCACTTCGACGTCGTCGTGGTCCGCGAGGACCAGTCGCTGCGGCGCCGCAGCCGGGGCGACACCGCGGCGCTGGTCGCCGAGGGTGTCAGGCAGACGATGGCAGACGGTGGCCGGTGCCGACAGCTGGAGATCGTGCTCGACGAGATCGAGGCGGTCCGGCACGCGATGTCGCGGGCCAACGCCGGTGACCTCGTGGTGGTCTGCGTCGACCAGCACCCAGTGGTGATGGCCGAGCTGGAGAACTGGTCCAGCTTCGCCCAGGCCGGCGCCGGTGCGCCCGGCGGACCGGTCGGAGACCCTGACTTCAGCCCCTCGCACGACGGCTGAGCGGCCCGGGACCGGCGGGACCTCGACAGGCCCGACCCCTGTCGGGCGGGGTCAGGCGCGGGCCGTCCTGACCTTCTCGCGCAGCGTCTCGGGCGTGTCGGTCACGAAACCGTGCTCGGCGAGCCAGTCGTAGACGCCCTGCCGGTCCTCGTGGCACATCAGCGCCACCACGTCGCCGGGCTCGGCCTGCTCGACGAGCGCGGCCAGCCCCGCCACCTCGGTGGGGTGGGAGACCAGCTCGGGCACGCCGACCCGCGCGGCGCCCGCCCGGAACAGCTCGTCGAGCTCCTCGGTCGTGCGGCCCCGCAGGTACCTCTCCTTGTGCGCGACCACCACGACGTCGGCGTCGCGTGCGCCGACCTCCCCCAGGCTCGCGACGAGCCCGTCCTGCCGGTCCCCGACTGCTCCGAGGGCCAGCAGCAGCCTGGCCCCGGGACGCCGTACGCCGTTCATGATCTCCAGCAGCGCCTCGAGGCCGGCCTCGTTGTGGGCCAGGTCGACGACGACGCTGTGGTCGCTGCCGGAGAAGAAGTTCATCCGGCCCGGGTTGTGCGCCGGGTCGGGACGGAACGAGGTGAGCCCGTCGACGACGGCCTGCCGAGGCAGCCCCACCCCCAGCGCCGCGGACGCCGCGGCCAACGCGTTCTCCACGTTGAAGCGGGACAGCCCGGCGAGCGTCATCGGGACGTCGGCGACCTCGACCAGCGGATCCGGGTCGGTGCCCGGCGCCAGCACCGCGATCCAGCCGTCGATGACGGTGGTGGCCCGCCCGCCGCCCGAGAGCGACTCCCGGACCGCCGGGGAGTCCGGGTCGCGGGAGAACACCCACGGCCGTGCCCGGACGAGCGCGCGGGTGGCCATCACCCGCGGGTCGTCGCCGTTCAGCACCGCCCAGCCGTCGGGCCGGGTGATGCGACAGACCACGCCCTTGACCTCGGCGAGCTGGTCCAGGGTGTCGATGCCGTGCAGCCCGAGGTGGTCGGCCGAGACGTTGGTGAAGACCGAGACGTTGTTCCAGGCGACACCGACGCCCTTGAGGAGGATCCCGCCGCGGGCGGTCTCGGTGACGGCGAGCTGGACCTGCCGGTGGGCCAGCACCCGACCAGCGCCCGAGGGTCCCGAGTAGTCCCCCGGCTCCACCAGCTCGCCGTCGACGTAGATCCCGTCGGTGCTCGACCAGCCGACGTGCAGTCCGGCGGTGCGGGCGATGTGGGCGACCATCCTGGAGGTGGTCGTCTTGCCGTTGGTGCCGGTCACCGCGACCACGGGCACCCGGGGACGCAGCGTGGTCGGCCCGGGCCCCGGCTCGGCCTCGCGGACGGCGGCGGCGGCCCGGTCCAGGACGGTGTCGGGGTCCGGGCCGCCGTCGGGGGCGTCCGCCGGCCGTCCCAGCTCGTCGAGGACCGCGGCCACGGCCAGACCGAGCGCCTCGGCCCGACCGCGGTGCCGCCACGGGTAGGCGACGACGACGCGGTGCACGTCGCTGGTCGGGCGGACCCGGACCCCGAGACGGACGGTGCCGGACTCGCGCGCCACCTGCCGCACCAGCCGTTCCACGGCCCGCACCGCGAACCGCTGCCGGAACCCGCTGCCAGGGGCACCGGGCCGGGCGGAGCGCAGTCCCGTGCGCGCCGCCAGCCGGCGCGCGACCTCGACCGGGGCCTCCACCAGCGGAGTCAGGTCGAGCGTGAGCTTGACCGCCGGGCGAGGGAAGTAGAGGTTCGGGCCTTCGAGTACACGAAGCTCGACCAGGGCGGACGTCATTGCCGCGACGCTACCGAAACCGTCTGGAGCAGCGGCCGCCGGTCAGGACCCCATCGCGTGGTAGCCGCCGTCGACGTGGACGATCTCGCCCGTCGTGGCCGGGAAGAAGTCGCTGAGCAGCGCCACGACCGCCCTGGCCGTGGGGTCGGTGTCGGTCTCGTCCCAGCCCAGCGGCGAGCGGTCGCTCCACATCGACTCGAGCTCCTCGAAGCCCGGGATGGCCTTGGCGGCCAGCGTCTTGAGCGGCCCCGCGGAGACCAGGTTCACCCGGATGCCGCGCGGCCCGAGGTCTCGCGCCAGGTAGCGCGAGCAGGACTCGAGACCCGCCTTGGCGACGCCCATCCAGTCGTAGGCGGGCCACGCGACCGACGCGTCGAAGGTGAGACCGACCAGCGAGCCGCCGCCGTCCATCATCGGGGCACAGGCGGTCGCGAGCGACTTCAGCGAGAACGCCGAGACCTGCACCGCCTGGGCGACGTCGTCCCAGGGCCCGTCGAGGAACTTGCCGCCCAGGAGGGTCTCGGGGTTGCCGTAGGCGATCGAGTGGACGACGCCGTCGAGGCCGTCGACGTGCTCGCGCAGCAGCTCCGGCAGCCGCTGGAGGTGCTCGGGGTCGGTGACGTCGAGCTCCACGACGGGAGTCGGCTGCGGCAGCCGCCCGACGATGCGCTTGGTGATCCCCAGCGCGCGGCCGAAGTTCGAGACCACCACCGTCGCGCCCTGCTCCTGGGCGATCCGTGCCACCGCGAACCCGATGGAGCTGTCCATCGTGACCCCCGCGACGAGGATCCGCTTGCCCTCGAGAATGCCCATGTCGTGCCGCTCCTTGGTCTGGTTGGGATGGTCCGCTGGGACCGGCCGAAGCGGCCGCAGCGGGGTGCCTGCGGCGCCGCGTCCGGCACCGCGACCGTGCTGCCGGCTCAGTGCCCCATGCCGAGGCCGCCGTCGACGGGGATCACCGCGCCGGTGACGTAGCCGGCGCCGGCCGAGGCCAGCCACTCCACGACCGCCGCCACCTCCTCGGTGGAGGCGTAGCGCCCGAGTGGGATCTGCTGCTTGTACCGGGCCTGGGTGTCCTCGGGGAGCACCGCGGTCATCTCGGTCTCGACGAAGCCGGGCGCGACGACGTTGGCGGTGATCGAGCGGCTGCCCAGCTCGCGCGCCATCGAGCGGGCCATGCCGACCAGCCCGGCCTTGCTCGCCGCGTAGTTGACCTGACCGGCCGAGCCGAGCAGCCCCACCACCGAGGAGATGAAGATCAGGCGGCCACGCCGCAGCCGCAGCATGCCCTTGGCGGCCCGCTTCGCCACCCGGAAGGAGCCGGTGAGGTTGGTGTCGATGACCTTCGACCAGTCGTCCTCGCTCATCCGCAGGAGCAGGGTGTCCTGGGTGACCCCGGCGTTGGCGACCAGCACCTCGACCGGCCCGTGGGCGGCCTCCACCTCGGCGAAGGCGGCCTCGACGGACTCGGGGTCGGTGACGTCGCACCGGACCCCGAGCATGCCCTCGGGTGGTTCGCCGCTGCGGTAGGTGACCGCCACCTGGTCACCGGCCGCGACGAAGGCCTCCGCGATCGCGCGGCCGATGCCGCGGTTGCCGCCCGTGACGAGTACCGATCTGCTCATGGTCGGACGCTATCGGCTACCGGGGGGTAGACGGAACCTGCCCCCGCCGGACGCGTGACCCTCGGCCTCGCGGCGGCTCGATCGGCAGGCTCAGTCGTCCTCGAGCCGGAAGCCGAGCTTCAGCCCCACCTGGTAGTGCTCGACGGTGTGGTCCTTCACCTGGCCACGGATCTGGGTCACCTCGAACCAGTCCAGGTGGCGCAGGGTCGTCGAGGCTCGCTCGATCCCGTTGCGGATGGCCTGGTCGATGCCGTCGGGCGAGGTGCCGACGATCTCCGTGACGCGGTAGACGCGGTTCGACATGCTCTCTCCTTCGCGACCGGGCCCGAGCCGTCCCCGGGCGGTGGTCGTCCCTGTGATCCTAGGGTCCTGCGACGTAGGCTCGCTGGCATGGCCAAGCCGGCGGCTCCGATCCGCATCACCACCGCCCAGCGCAGCCACCGCGAGGACATCGCGGGCCGGCAGCGGCGCTACCTGATCTCGATGGGCATCCGGACCGCCTGCTTCGTGCTGGCCGTGCTGACGATCGGCCACTGGTTCATGTGGGTGTTCCTGGCGTGCTCGTTCGTGCTGCCGACCATCGCCGTCGTGGTCGCCAACGCCGGCGCCGCCCCGGACCCAGGCGGCCCGGAGTACTTCGCCCCGGACCCCGCCACGCCGGCGCTCGAGCCCCGTGACCCGGCCGGGAACTAAAACCGACACCCTGTTGGATTTGGGGGTGGACCCGTGACACACTTCAGGTGGGCGAACTCAGCCTCCCCCGTCTGAGTTCGCCCTTCGTCGGCGCCGGACGACTCCCCCCGTGGTCGTCCGGCGTCGTCGTTCCCTGGCATCGTTCCCTGGCATCGTTCCCTGGCGTGGATGCCTGACGTCGACGCTTGGCGTCGTCGACCGCGTGCCAACAGCCGACCGGCGTGCCGCTCTCGCTACGGTGGAGCCATGACGCAGACCTGCTCGGCCCGGGACTGTCGGGCCGATGCCCGCTGGGCGCTGCTGTGGAACAACCCCACGCTGCACACCCCCGACCGGCGCAAGACGTGGCTGGCCTGTGCGGAGCACCGGGAGTCGCTGTCGCAGTTCCTCGGTGCGCGCTCGTTCCTGCGCGACGTCGTGGCCGTCGAGACCCTCCCGGACCCGGCCGACGGTGCCAGGTCGTCCGAGTAGTCCCAAAACCGATACGACCGGGCCGAACGCACTGATAATGGAGGCCGACCCGGAGCGGAGGACCATGGCCCGACCTTGGGCTGCGTGGCTGGACTCACGCAGCAGCTGGTTCGACCTGACCGTGTTCGCGCTGGGCCTGACCCTGGCGCTGTACGCCGTGGTCGACGTCGCCAACCACGGGTGGCCCAACATCTGGTTCCCCCTCGTCGCGGTCCCCCTCATCGCGGTCATCGCGCGCTTCCCGATGGTGATCGACAGCGGCGACGGGGGCATCGAGGTCGGCTTCGACTCCACCGTGTTGATGTTCCTGGTCTTCGTCCTGTCGCCGTTCGAGGCGCTGCTGATCTGGTCCCTGGGCGTGCTGCTGACCCAGCTCAGCACCCACAAGGACCCGCTCGTCAAGATGTTCAACATCGGGCTGGGGATCATCGGCGGCGCGCTCGCCGCGGCGGTCGTCCCCCACGTCGGCGGTGCCGACCTCACCAGCCCCGGCAAGCTGCTGGCGGTGGTGCTGGCCGCGGCCTGCTACTTCCTCGTCGACTTCGTGCTCTCCGCGGTGTCGGTGGCGCTGGAGACCCGCGCCCGGGTCATCACCCAGATCCGGCAGCGGGGCACGCTGCTGGCCATCGGGGCGCTGGTGCCGTTCGCGTCCGTGGGCTACCTGGGGGCGGTGCTCTTCGCCCGGGAGAAGTGGCTGCTGCTCCTGCTGGGGGTGCCGCTGCTGACCCTGCTGGTCGCCACCCGGGCCGTCACCCGCGGCTCGGAGAACTCCCGGCGGCTCAGCGTGCTGTTCGAGGCCGCGGTCCGGGCGCAGACCCTCTCGGACCGCCGCCAGGTGCTCGACGCGCTGGTCGACGACGCCCAGAAGCTTCTCAAGCTCAGCCAGGTCGAGGTGCGGCCGTCGCCGCCGGCGTCCCAGGAGATCGGGGCCCAGCTGCGCGACGGCCAGCACGACCGGTGGATCGTGGCGCCGAGCCGGCACCGGGCCCGCTCCACCGCGACCGCGGACCAGAAGGCGCTGGAGGCCCTGGTGGCGGTCTCCTCCGACGCCTTCGCACGACTGCGCCTGACCGACGACATGACCCATCTGGCGCGCCACGACCTGCTCACGAACCTGCCCAACCGCGGGCTGCTGCTCGACCGCGTCGAGCACGCCCTCGAGGTCTCCCGGCGCCGGGGCAGCCGGATCGCGCTGCTGTTCGTCGACCTCGACGGCTTCAAGCCGGTCAACGACCGTTTCGGTCACGCCGCCGGGGACGCGGTGCTCGTCGACGTGGCACAGCGGCTCGTCGGCTGCGTGCGGGCGAGCGACACGGTCGCCCGCCTCGGTGGCGACGAGTTCGCGCTGCTGCTCGAGGACATGCTCCCCGACGAGGTGGGGTCGGCCTGCGAGCGGATCCTGAGCTCGCTGTCCGCCGGCGTTCACGTGGCCGGTCACCAGCTGTCGCTCTCGGCGAGCGTGGGCGTGGCGTTCGGCGACAGCACCGAGACCGCGGAGAGCATGCTGCGCAACGCGGACCTGGCGATGTACGAGGCGAAGGCCCGAGGCAAGAACCAGTACGTCGAGTACGAGCGCGCCATCGGCCGGTCCCGCCTGCAGCGGCTCGAGCTGGTCGAGTCGCTGCGGGCCTCGGTCGCGGCCTCCGACCTCACCCTCGTCTACCAGCCCGTCGTGCGGGCCGCCACGGGACGCATCACCGGCGTCGAGGCGCTGGCCCGTTGGCGCTCGAACGGTGTCGACGTGCCGCCCGACGTGTTCATCCGGGTCGCCGAGGAGACCGGCCTGATCACCGCCCTCGGTGACGTGGTCCTCGAGCAGGCCGCGAACGACGCGGTCGCGATCGCCGCCGCCGGCGGCGGCGACATCAACGTGAGCGTCAACATCTCCGCCAAGCAGCTGCGGGAGCCGGACTTCGTGGCGAAGGTGCAGCGCGCGCTGAGCCGGATGGGCGGCTCCGGGCTGATCCTGGAGATCACCGAGCGGGACGGGATCGGCAACGACCCCGCCTCGCTGGAGGCCATGCGCAGCCTCGCGGACGCCGGGGTCCCGTTCGCCATCGACGACTTCGGGATCGGCTTCTCCTCGATCGGCTACCTCCAGGACATGCCGGTGCAGATCATCAAGACCGACCTGTCGTTCTCGGAGAGCATCGACCGCGACGAGCGGTCCTGCGCGCTGCTGTGCTCGATCACGATGATGGGCCAGGCACTGGGGCTCGACGTCGTCGTCGAGGGGATCGAGCGGCCCAGCCAGCTCGAGCACCTGTGCGACCACGTGCACGCGCCGTACGCCCAGGGCTACCTCATGCACCGGCCGATGCCGCTGGACCAGCTGCTGCGGGTCGTGGAGCAGAACCGGCGCGAGGAGACCGACCTGGCCGAGGAGCTGGACCGTCGCCCGGCTGCGCCGGACGACCGCCGCTCACGCACCGCGTAGCGGCATCCGCTCCAGCACCTCGTAGCCGCCGGTCCCGGCGGCCTCCGGCGGCCGTTGCATCAGGTGGACGTGGTCGAGAGTCCACGTCGCGCCGTGGAAACGGTCGAGGGCCGCCACCAGCCGCTCGAGGTACGGCGCGGTCGTCGCGTCGGTGATGGTGCCGACCGACAGCCACGGCCGGAACACCCGCCGGTCCACGAAGAACCCGAGCCGCTGCACCACCTGCGGGACACCGCGGCCGATGGTGACCACCGCGTCGAGGTCCCCGGTCAGCTTGGCCCAGACCGACTGGTCGCCGGTGAACTCCAGGGCCGCGGCACCCCGGAACGCGACCTCGGGGGCAGTCCACCCGGCGACCGCCTCGCGCAGCGCCCCCGCCAGCGTCACCGAGTCGCCGAGGGTGACGTTCCCGAAGTTGGTGATCGGGATGTACATCTCCTCGACCGTCGCGCGGTCGAGCTCAGGATTCGAGCCCGTGTCCGCCTCGGGAGCCGTTGTCCCGGACGCCCGGCGGCGGAACAGGGACCGGCGCGGGGCCGGGGCCGGCTCCCCCTCGGGACGAACCGACTCCACCACCGCGACGATCTCGTCGATGACGGCCCGGGGCGGGACGATCGCAGCAAACATCCGCATGCGGGCATCCTGCCAGTCAGCCGCCGATCGCCGACATGGGACGGGCCGGTTGCAGGAAGCTGATGTCGTCGATGCCGTGGCCCGGCCGCTTCCCGACCATCGCCACGCGCCACCGCTCCGCGATCTCCTCGTCGTCGGCACCGGACCGCAGCGCGCCGCGGAGGTCGCTCTCCTCCCGGGCGAACAGGCAGTTGCGCACCTGGCCGTCTGCGGTCAGCCGGACCCGGTCGCAGTCGCCGCAGAACGGCCTGGTCACCGAGGCGATGACGCCCACGGTCTGCGGACCGCCGTCGACGGTGAAGAGCTCGGCGGGGGCGCTCCCGCGAGGCTCCTCGGCCGGCTCCAGCACGAACTCGCCGCGGAGCGCCTCGAAGATCTCCGCTGCCGTGACCATCAGCGCGCGGCTCCAGCCGTGCTGGGCGTCCAGCGGCATCTGCTCGATGAACCGGAGCTCGTAGCCGCGGTCCAGGCACCAGCGGAGCAGCTCGGGCGCCTGCGCGTCGTTCACGCCTCGCAGCAGCACCGCGTTGACCTTGACCGGCCCCAGGCCGGCCGCCGAGGCGGCGGCGAGGCCTGCCACGACGTCGTCGAGACGGTCCCGCCGGGTGATCGTGGCGAAGTCCTCGCGACGCACCGTGTCCAGGCTGACGTTGACCCGGTCGAGGCCCGCGGCGGCCAGTGCGCTCGCGGTCCGCCGCAACCCGAGCGCGTTCGTCGTGATCGAGGTCTCCGGTCGGGGACGCAGGGCCGCGGTGCGGGCGACGATGTCGGGCAGACCGCGACGCAGCAGCGGCTCGCCCCCGGTGAACCGCACCTCCCGCACGCCCAGCAGCTCGACCCCGATCCTGATGAGCCGCACCACCTCGTCGTCGGTGAGCACCTCGTCGCCGGGAAGCCAGTCGAGCCCCTCGGCGGGCATGCAGTAGGAGCACCGGAGGTTGCACCGGTCGGTCAGCGAGACCCGCAGGTCGGTCGCCACTCGGCCGAAGGAGTCCTTGAGCGGGCGAAGGGGCATGGGCCCAGCATAGGTCGTGGGGGGCTGGAGGCCCGCGCCTCGTGGGCACCCTCACAGCCGGCACCGGTCTCGACGGACCGGACCACCCGTGACGGTCCCGACGGGCCCGGCGCGCCGCGGGGCGCCCACGTTTTCGGCACCGCCTAGGGTCGACCCCGTGAGCTTCCTGTTCAGCCGCCGGTGGGTGCTGTTCGCCGTCACCGTCGTGGTGCTGGCGTACGGCTGCTGGCTGCTGGGCCAGTGGCAGTTCCACCGGCTGGCCGAGCGTGAGGCCAGCAACGCCACGACGAGGGTGAACCTGCGGGCCGACCCCGCGGGCGTCGCCGACGTGCTGTCGCCCGGGAGGCCGGTGCGGGACCGGGACGAGTGGCGGCGGGTCCGGGCGACCGGCAGCTACGACGCGGCCCGGTCGGTCGTCATCCGGTACCAGACCCGCGACGGCGCGTCCGGCGTCGACATCGTCACGCCGCTGCGCACCGCGGAGGGCCCGTACCTGCTCGTGGACCGGGGGTGGCTGCGCACCGGCAACGTGGGCGCCGACCGGGTCGACGCGCCGCCCCCGCCGACCGGACAGGTGAGGGTCGTCGGGTGGGTTCGCGCCGACGCCACCGGGTCCGCGGCGCAGGTCACCGACGGGTCCGCGCGCGCTGTCTCCAGCCGCCGGATCGCAGCCACGCTGGACGGACCGGTGTACGGGGGCTTCGTCGACGTGGACACCGAGTCTCCCGCCCCGGCGACCCCGCTGGTCAAGACGGAGCTGCCGGACCTCGGGGACGGACCGCACTTCTTCTACGGCCTGCAGTGGTGGTTCTTCGGTGTGCTCGCCGTCTTCGGCTTCGGGTACTTCGCCTACGACGAGCGCCGCCGGCTGCGGTCCGGCACCGACCACGAGGGCCGCCCCCTGCCGCCTCCGGGGAACGGGGGCGGACCCGACTCCGCCCGCCCGCGGCAGGCCGCCGACGACCGGGAGCACCACGCCGGCACCACGGCCCGGCAGGGCTGAGCGTCGGGCGACGCGCAGCCCCGGCGGAGCCGCGCCGAGCGGACGGCCACGACAGGCAGCGGCGGCTCAGCCGGCTGCGGCAGGCGTGGAGCGAGCGGCGAACTGGGTCTCGTAGAGCGTCGCGTACAGCCCACCCTCGGCCAGCAGCGACTCGTGGCTGCCGGACTGCACGACCTCCCCGTCGTCGACCACGAGGATCAGGTCGGCGCTGCGGATGGTGGAGAGCCGGTGAGCGATGACGAGCGAGGTGCGACCTTGCAGGGCCTGGTCCAGGGCCCGTTGCACGGCGACCTCGGACTCGGAGTCGAGGTGGGCGGTGGCCTCGTCCAGCACCACGATCGAAGGCGCCTTCAGCAGCAGCCTCGCGATGGCCAGCCGCTGCCGCTCACCCCCCGAGAGCCGGTAGCCCCGGTCCCCCACGACGGTGTCCAGGCCGTCCGGCAGGGAGCGCACCAGGTCGCCGATCTGCGCCGCGGCGAGCGCGTCCCAGACCTGCTCGTCGGTGGCGCCCGGCCGCGCGTAGCGGAGGTTCTCCCGGATCGTGTCGTGGAACATGTGCGCGTCCTGGGTGACGTAGCCGACGACGTCCTCCAACGACTGCAGGCTGACGTCGCGGACGTCGTGACCGTCGACTCTCACCGTCCCCGCCGTGACGTCGTAGAGGCGAGCCACCAGATGGGTGATCGTGGTCTTGCCGCCCCCCGAGGGCCCGACCAGCGCGACCATCTGCCCCGGCCGGGCCGTGAAGCTGATGTCGCGCAGCACCATGCCGTTGTCCCGGGACTCCGCCCGGGCGACCGTCTCCAGGCTCGCCAGCGACACCTCGTCGGCCCGGGGGTAGCGGAACGCGACCCCGTCGAACTCGACCGTCGCAGCCTGCGGCGACAGCACGACAGCGTCCGGACGCTCCCGGATCATCGAGGGCAGGTCCAGGACCTCGAAGACCCGCTCGAAGCTCACCAGGGCCGTCATCACGTCGATGCGCACGTTGGACAGCCCCTGCAGCGGCCCCAGCAGCCGAAGCAGCAGCGTGGCCAACGCCAGCAGGGTCCCGACCGTGAGGGTGCCGTCGATGACCAGCACGCCGCCGACGCCGTAGACCAGCGCGGTGGCCAGCGCCGGGATCAGCATCAGGGTCGCGCTGAAGACGCGGGTGATCAGCGCGATGCGGATGCCGAGGTCGCGGACGTAACCCGCCTTCGCGCCGAAGCCGGCGTCCTCCTCGTCACGGCGGCCGAACAGCTTGAGGAGCATCGCGCCGCCCACGTTGAACCGCTCGGTCATCGAGTTGCCCAGGTCGGCGTTGCCCTGCATCTGGTCACGGGTCAGCCCGGCCAGCTGTCGGCCGACCCAGCGCGAGGCCACCAGCAGCAGCGGGAACGTCAGCAGGCACAGCAGCGTGACCTGCCAGCTCAGCGCGATCATCGCGATCCCCACCACCAGCACGCTGATGAGGTTGGAGACCGTGCTCGACAGCACCGAGGTGAAGGCCCGCTGGGCGCCGATGACGTCGTTGTTCAGCCGGGACACCAGCGCCCCGGTCTGGGTGCGCGTGAAGAACGCCAGGGACATCCGCTGGACGTGCGCGAACACGCTCGTGCGGAGGTCGTAGATCAGTCCCTCGCCGATGCGGGAGGACAGCCAGCCCATGCCCAGTGCCAGCGCGGCGTCCACGACCGCGACCCCCGCGATCGCCAGCGCCAGCACCGCGACCAGCCCGGCGTCGGACTGCAGGATCCCGTCGTCGACGATCCGCTTGATGAGCAGTGGCGTGACCACGACCAGCGCCGCGTCCACGACCGTCAGCGCCAGGAAGACCGCGATCGAAGGCCGGTGCGGCGTGGAGAGGGCCACGACCCGGCGCACCGTGTCCTTGCCGAGCTTCTGGTCGGCGATGCTGCGGTCGGTGCGCATGTGCCGCCACACCGGACCCATTCCGGACCCCATGGACATCCGCCCACCTCCGATCGGGGGACTCACTCCCCCATCAGGGCAGCCAGCTCACGGAGCCGGCGTACCTGCGCCTCCCGCTCCGCGAGCCGCTGGGACTCGAGGTCCAGCTCACCCGCGCTGCGCAGCAGCGCTTTCGTCTCGCTGACCGCGCCGTAGAGGGGCGCGGTCAGGGCTGCCACCAGGTCTTCGACCGCACCGCTCAGCTCGGCTGCGGGGACGACGGCGGTGGCCAGCCCGATCTCACGAGCCTCGTCGGCGTGCACCCACCGGGTGGTGGCGCAGATCTCCAGGGCTCGCGAGTAGCCAACCAGCTCCACCAGCGGTTTTGTTCCCGTCAGGTCCGGCACCAGTCCGAGCAACGGCTCGCGCATCGCGAACCGGGCGTCGTCGGCGAGCAGACGCAGGTCGCAGGCCAGAGCCAGCTGGAAGCCGGCCCCGACCGCGGCGCCGCGCACCGCCGCGACGCTGACGATGTCGGGACGCCGCAGCCAGGTGAAGCCCTCCTGCCAGGACGCGATGATCTCCGCGAGCTCCGGGTCGGGTACGTCGAGCAGCTGCATGACCGACGCCTCCCCGGCCACGCCGTCGGGGCCGAGCATCCGGCGGTCGAGCCCGGCGGAGAACGTGTCCCCGGCCCCGGTCACCACCACCACCCGCACCTCGGGGCGCAGCGAGGCACCGATGATGCGCAGCGCCTGCCAGGTCGCCGGGGTCTGGGAGTTGCGGGTGGCAGGGCGGTCCAGGGTGATGGTGGCCACGAGCCCGGTCTGCTCGAACCGGAGGCCCCCGGCTTCGAGGACGTCGCTCTCGACTCCGCCGCTGTGCATGGCGGGCAGCCTAGCCGCGGGAGGCCCCGTCCACGTCGCGCAGGGCCGACCCGTCGCCGCGCTGGGCGGTGCCGACGACGCTGAGCGAGCCGTCGCTCTCCAGCACGACCGCGGCGACCTGGGCCAGATCCCCGTATCCGGCGCCCCGGACCGCCTGCCACACCTCGGCACGCGCGATCCGCTGCCCGCGGAGCGCGGCGTCCACCAGCTCCCCGTCGACCACCAGGCAGGTCGGGCTCGAGGTGACCAGTCGCTGCACCGGTGGCCACCGGGACACTCCCAGGGCGACCACGAGCTGGAGCAGCGCGAGTGCCAGCAGGGCGGCGGCGCCCTCGGCCCACGACACCTCCGAGCTGAGCAGGATCGTCGCCAGCGTCGATCCGAGAGCGACGGTGACGATGAAGTCGAAGGCGTTCAGCTTGGCCAGGGTGCGCTTGCCGGAGACCCGGAGCACCACCACCAGCGCGACGTAGGCCGACGGGCCGACCAGCAGCACCCGCGCGACGTCGGACCAGGAGTCGAACCACATGGACGCCTCCTACCCTCTCGCTCGACGGTCATGTCCGAGTCGGGGCGTGGTCAGGCCAGCGACACCAGGTCCGCGTAGTCGGCGTTCCACAGGTCCTCCACCCCGTCGGGCAGGATCAGCACGCGGTCGGGCTCGAGAGCGGTCACCGCGCCCTCGTCGTGGGTGACCAGGATGATCGCGCCCTGGTAGCTGCGGATCGCGCCCAGCACCTCCTCGCGGGAGGCCGGGTCCAGGTTGTTGGTGGGCTCGTCCAGGAGCAGCACGTTGGCGCTGGAGACCACCAGGATCGCGAGCGCCAGCCGGGTCTTCTCGCCGCCGGAGAGCACCGCCGCCGGCTTGGTGGCGTCGTCGCCGCTGAAGAGGAACGAGCCGAGCACGCTGCGCGCCTCGGTGTCGGTCAGCTGCGGCGCGGCGTGCCGCATGTTGTCCAGCACCGAGAGGTTGGTGTCGAGGGTCTCGTGCTCCTGGGCGTAGTAGCCGAGCTTGAGCCCGTGCCCGGGCTGCACCCGTCCGGTGTCGGGAGTGTCCACGCCGCCGAGGATGCGCAGCAGCGTGGTCTTCCCGGCCCCGTTGAGCCCCAGGATGACGACCCGGCTGCCCTTGTCGACGGCCAGGTCGACGTCGGTGAAGACCTCGAGCGAGCCGTAGGACTTCGACAGCTCCGCGGCGGTCAACGGCGTCCTGCCGCACGGCGCCGGCGCAGGGAAGGCGATCTTGGCGACGCGGTCGCTGCGGCGCTCGGCCTCGAGGCCCTCGCGCAGCTTGTCGGCACGCTTGAGCATGGACTGCGCGGCCTGCGCCTTCGACGCCTTGGCGCGCATCCGGTTCGCCTGGTCGGTCAGCGTGTTCGCCTTGCGCTCGGCGTTCTGGCGCTCCCGGCGGCGACGTCGCTCGTCGGTCTCGCGCTGGGCGAGGTAGGCCTTCCAGCCCATGTTGTAGAGGTCGACCTCGGCCCGGTTCGCGTCGAGGTGCAGCACCTTGGTCACGCACGCCTCGAGCAGGCCCACGTCGTGGCTGATCAGGATGACGCCGCCCTTGAAGGCCCGTAGGAAGTCGCGCAGCCAGACGATCGAGTCGGCGTCGAGGTGGTTGGTGGGCTCGTCCAGCAGCAGCGTCTCGGCCCCGGAGAACAGGATCCGGGCCAGCTCCACGCGGCGGCGCTGCCCGCCGCTCAGCGTGCTCAGCGGCTGCGCCAGGATCCGGTCGGCGATGTTGAGGCTGGAGGCGATCTGCCGGGCCTCGGCCTCAGCGGCGTAGCCCCCGCTCGCGTGCAGAGCGGCGTCGGCCTTCTCGTAGCGCCGCATCCCACGGTCACGGACCACCGGGTCGTCGGAGCCCATCTCCCGCTCCGCCTCCCGCAGCCGGGACACGACGGCGTCCAGGCCGCGTGCCGACAGGATCCGGTTGAGCGCGAGCACCTCGGGGTCGCCGGTGCGCGGGTCCTGCGGCAGGTAGCCGACGCTGCCGCCGCGGGTCACCGAGCCGGCGGCGGGCAGGACGTCGCCGGCCAGGATCTTGGTGAGGGTGGTCTTGCCGGCGCCGTTGCGGCCGACGAGCCCGACCTTGTCGCCGGCGGCGACGCGGAACGAGACGTCCTCCATGAGCAGGCGTGAGCCCGCGCGGACCTCTAGCTGGTGGGCGGTGATCATGGGGGGCGACCTCGACGAGCAGTGGAGCGGACACGGGCACGGCAGCAGCGCCCGGGACTCAGTCGTCGGCGTGCCTCACCGCCCCAGTCTAGCCGGGGTGCCAGGTGTGCCCGTCGTGCTCTGGGGCACACTCCGGTCGCGCCACGGGGCCGACCGTGGCCTCTCGCACCCAGCCAGGGCCACCCCGGACGTCAGGAGCCGTGATGCGCTACAACCCGAGGGCACGGCTCGACCGCAGCCAGGTCTCGAACCGCCGCGGCGGTGGCGGTGGCCTCGGCGGCGGTGGCGGCCGCCCGTCACTGGGAGGGACCGGGGTCAGGGTCGGCGGCGGTCTCGGCGGCCTGCTCCTGCTGGTCCTGGTGGTGCTGGTGCAGTCCCAGCTGGGCGGCCCCGACCCAGGGGCCGGCGCCGGCTCGGGCGGCGGCTCGGGCAGCGGGGCCGGCGGCACCGCGCTGACCCAGTGCAGCAGCGGCGCCCAGGCCAACCAGGACCAGGACTGCGCGATCCTGGCCGACGTGAACTCGATCCAGTCCTACTGGGAGCAGGCCCTCCCGACGCAGGCCGGGGTGGACTACACCCCCGCCCAGACCGACCTGTTCTCCGGCCGCGTGCAGACCGGCTGCGGGGTGGCGGCCTCCGACGTGGGACCCTTCTACTGCCCGGCCGACCGGAACGTCTACCTCGACACCACGTTCTTCACCGACATGCTGCAGGGCCGGCTCGGGGCGCGCGGCGGGGCGTTCGCCCGCTCCTACGTGCTGGCCCACGAGTACGGTCACCACGTCCAGGACCTGCTCGGCACCATGGACCGGGTGCGCTCACGCCAGGGCAGCGGCAGCGATGCCGTCCGGCTCGAGCTGCAGGCCGACTGCCTCGCCGGCGTGTGGACCAGGCACGCCACCACCGCCACCGACGCCGACGGCCTGCCGCTCATCGTCGACCTCAGCCAGGACGACGTCGACCGCGCCCTCGACGCGGCCGCGGCCGTCGGCGACGACCGGATCCAGCGCCGTGCCGGCGGCCAGGTCAGCCCCGAGACCTGGACGCACGGCTCGGCCGAGCAGCGCAAGCGCTGGTTCAGCACCGGCCGGCAGCGCGGCACGCTGGCAGCCTGCGACACCTTCGCCGTCGACCGCCTCTGACCTTCGTCGAGACGTCACTCGTGGTCCGTCGAGACGTCACCCGTGGTCCCACAGGCCGGATCGAGTGGCCCTCGTCCCGGCGCCCGGCCGCGGCGACGGACCGCGATCCGGTCCCGTCGCAGCTCTCGGGGTCCTGTTCCCTACACTCCGGCTGGTGAGCACTCGCCGACACACCTCCCGTGACCTCGCGCTGGTCGCCACCTTCGCGGGCTTCGTGGCCGCCCTCGGCCTGGTCCCGGCCATCAGCCTGCCGGTGCCGGTCCCCATCACCGCCCAGTCGCTGGGGGTCATGCTCGCCGGGTCGATCCTGGGCGCCCGCCGCGGCTTCGCGTCGCTGGCGCTGTTCCTGGCGCTGGTCGCCGTCGGCCTGCCACTGCTGGCCGGCGGCCGGGGTGGTCTGGGCGTGTTCGCCGGAGCCAGTGTCGGCTTCCTGCTGGCGTGGCCTGTCTGTGCGGGCCTGATCGGCTGGCTGGTGGAGCGCGGCGGCCCCCGCTACCGGCTCGGCTGGGGCGTGGTCGCCAACCTGGTCGGGGGCATCGTGGTGCTCTACGCCGCCGGCACCGTCGGCATGGTCGCGGTGGCCCACCTCAGCGTCGGCGCCGCGGTCGCCGCCAACGCCTGGTACGTCGTCGGCGACCTGGCCAAGGTCGTGGTGGCGGCGCTGGTGGCCCGCGGCGTGCATGCCGCCTACCCCGGACTGCTGCAGCGTGACGTCCGCCGCGACCTGGTGGGCTCGGCTGCCTGACCGGGCCGTCGCCGTCCTGGCCGCCGCCGACCCGGTGGCGGCGTTCCTGGCCGCGCACGATGCCGGGCTCCAGGTGTCCCTGGCCACCTCGGGGACCAGCGGGACGAGTCGCACGGTGGTCCGCACCAGCGCCTCCTGGGTCGACTCCTTCGACCACGTCAGCCGGCTCGCGGGCGTGGGCCCGGACTCCCGGGTCTGGGTGCCCGGGCCGGTCACCGCCACGATGAACCTGTTCGCCGCGGTCCACGCCCGGGCCTGCAACCTCCGGCTCGTCATCGACCGCCGCGACGCCAGCCACGCCCACCTGACCCCGACCCGGCTCGCCCGGCTGCTGGACGAGGGAGCCGCGCTGGCCGGGCTGACCGTCGTCGTCGCCGGGGACCGGCTGGCCGGCGGCCTGCACGACCGGGCCCGGGCGGCCGGCGCGGTGGTGCACCACTACTACGGCGCAGCGGAGCTATCGTTCGTCGCGTGGGGGCCGCACGCCGAGGAGCTCAGGCCCTTCCCCGACGTCGACGTGTCCGTCCGCTCCGGTGAGATCTGGGTGCGGTCGCCGTACCTGTGCACCGGGTACGACGGGACCGCCGGACCCTGGCGCCGCGCCCCGGACGGGTTCGCCACCGTCGGCGACCGGGGCACCTGCGACGCCGGGCGGCTGCGGGTCGCGGGGCGTCCCGGGACGGTCACCGTCGCCGGAGCGACCGTCGAGGTGGCCGAGGTGGAGGCGACGCTGCGCGAGGCCGCCGCCGGGGACCTGGTCGTGCTCGGCGTCCCGCGCGCGACGGTCGGCACCGTCCTCGCGGTCGTGCTGACCACCGTCGAGGACCTGGCACCGGTCCGAGCCAGGGCCCGCACCGCGTTGGCGGGAGGGCACCGGCCGCGACTGTGGTTCCACCTGCCGACCCTGCCGGCGACCGGCTCGGGCAAGGTCAACCGGGCCGCGCTCACCGACCTGCTGGTCGCCCCGGACCCGGCGCACCGTCCGGTCGGGCTGCCGCTGGCGGGCACTGCGCCGCCGGTCGGGACCAGCCGGTGAGCGTGCGGACCCGGCGACCTTCGGCCGAGGACGGTCCCGTCATGGTCGCGGCGCTGCGCACCCCGGTCGGGACCGCCGGCCGGGGGCTCTCCCGCATCGGAGCGGCCGAGCTGGCCGCGCCCGTCCTCGGGGCCCTGGTGGGGCGGCTGGTCGAGCTCGGGCTCGGGCCGGACGCGCGCCGACTGGTTGACGAGGTGGTCCTGGGCAACTGCACGGGTCCGGGCGGGGACGTCGCCCGGGTCGCCGCCCTCACGGCGGGCCTGCCGGTCGAGGTCCCCGCCCTGACCGTGGACCGGCAGTGCGCCTCCGGGCTGGCCGCGCTGGACGTCGCCGCAGCCCTGCTCCACCGGACCGGCGGGGTCGTGCTGGCCGGCGGGGTGGAGTCGGCCTCGACCGCGCCGTTGCGGTCCTGGCCCGGCGACCCGCCGACGCGCTACGAGCGCGCCCCGTTCGCCCCGGCCTCGCTCGGCGACCCCGACATGGGGCACGCCGCGGACGTGCTCGCGCAGCGGGCGGGGGTCTCCCGGTCCCGGCAGGACGCCTACGCCGCACGCTCCCACGCCGCTGCGGCCGCGACCCGCGATGGGGGCGGGTTCGACGCCGAGGTGGTGCCGGTCGGGACGCTCCGCCGCGACGAGCGGCCGCGGGCCGGCCTGACCGCCGAGCGGCTGGCCAGGCTCCCGACCGCGTTCCGCCCCGCCGACGACGGCGGCACGGTCACCGCCGGCAACTCGTGCGGGGTCAACGACGGCGCCGCGGCCCTCGCGCTGGTCGACGCGACCACCCACCGCCGCCTCGACGTCCCCGGGCTGCGGATCCTGGCCACCGCGAGCGCCGGGGTGGACCCGGCGCTGCCCGGACTCGGGCTGGTGCCCGCGGTTCGCGCCGCGTTGGCCGCTGCCGGCCTCACGCTGTCCGACGTCGACGTGGTCGAGCTCAACGAGGCGTTCGCCGGCCAGGTGCTGGCCTGCTGCGACGAGCTGGGGCTGGCGTCGGAGCGGGTCTGCCGGCAGGGCGGGGCACTCGCGCTCGGTCACCCCTGGGGCGCCTCCGGGGCGGTGCTGGCGGTGCGGCTGTTCAGCCAGCTGGTGCCCGCCCAGGACGCCCGCTACGGCCTGGCGGCGATCGCCGCGGGCGGCGGCCAGGGGGTCGCGATGGTGGTCGAGCGATGCCGGTGATCGAGGCACGCGCCGTCAGCCACCGGTACGGCGACCGGATGGTGCTCCACGACCTCGACGTCCGTCTGGAGGAGCCCCGCATCGGGATCGTGGGGGCCAACGGGTCCGGGAAGTCGACCTTCGCCCGGATGCTGAACGGCCTGGTCGTCCCCACCGCGGGGACGGTCACCGTCGACGGTCTCGACACGGGCCGGGACGGCCGGGCGGTCCGTCGCCGGGTCGGCTTCTGCTTCACCGACCCGGACGCCCAGATCGTGATGCCCACCGTCGCCGAGGACGTCGCGTTCGGGCTCCGGCGACAGGGCCTGTCCCGGGCCGAGGTGCGGGCCCGGGTCGAGACCGCGCTGGGCTCCCACGGCCTGGCCGGTCACGCCGACCATCCCGCGCACCTGCTCTCCGGCGGCCAGAAGCAGCTGCTGGCGCTGGCGTCGGTGCTGGTGACCGAGCCGGACCTGCTGGTGATGGACGAGCCCACCACGCTGCTGGACCTGCGCAACGCGGAGCGGGTCCGGGCGGCGGTCGCGACCCTGCGACAGCAGGTGGTGCTGGTCACCCACCACCTCGACCTCCTCGACGGCTTCGACCGGGTGCTGGTCTTCGACGACGGTCGACTGGTCCACGACGGGGCCGCCGCGACCGCCGTCGCGGCGTACCGGGCGCTGATGGCGTGAGCGTCGGCGTGCTCGGCCTCTACGTCCCCGGCTCGTCCTGGCTGCACCGGGCGCCCGCGGGCGGCAAGCTGCTCGGGCTGGTCGTCGCCGGGGTGGGCTCGGTGCTGCTGGACCGGCCGTGGCAGGTGGTCGCCGCCCTCACCGCCGTGCTGGTGCTGTACGTCGCGGCGGGGCTCTCGCTGCGGCTGGCCGCGAGGCAGCTGCGGCCGCTGCTGTGGGTCGGCGCCGTCACGGCGGGCTTCCACCTGCTGGTCTCCGGCTGGCAGCGCGCCCTGGTCGTCGTCGGGGTGCTGGCGGTCCTCGTGCTGCTCGCCGCCCTGGTGACCCTGACCACCCGGACCACCGACCTCGTCGACGCCGTGGTGCGCGGCTGCCGCCCGCTCCGCAGGCTCGGGGTCGACCCCGAGCGGGTCGGGCTGCTGCTGGCGCTCGGCATCCGATGCGTCCCGGTGGTGCTCGCCCTGGCGACGGAGGTGCGCGACGCGCAGCGGGCACGGGGCCTGACCGCCAGCCCGCGAGCGTTCGCGGTCCCGCTCATCGTGCGGTCACTGCGGCACGCCGACGCACTGGGCGAGGCCCTGGTCGCTCGCGGCGTCGACGACTGAGCGCTCCTGGGCCGACCCTGGACCGCCCGGACCGCCCGGACCGCCCGGACCGGCCGGACCGCGGTCACGGTCGTCGCCCGACCAGGACGGTCGCCCCCAGCTCCTCGTCCCGGACCGTGCGCACCACCAGCCCCGCGTCCGCCAGCAGCACTGTGCCCGCTCGGACCTGGCGCTCACCGGTCTCGACGAGCACCGACCCGCCCGGGGCGAGCCAGCTCGGCGCCACGTCCGCGACCCGGGCCACCACCCGCAGCCCGTCCGGGCCACCGTCGAGGGTCCGACGCGGCTCGTGCAGGCGCGCCTCGGCCGGCAGCAGCGCGATCTCGGCGCTGGGGACGTAGGGGACGTTGGCGGCCAGGACGGCGACCCGGCCGCGCACCGAGTCCGGCAGCGACCGGTCCAGGTCTCCCCCGTGCACCGTGCCGAGCCCACCCAGGTTCGCCCGGGCGCAGCGCACCGCGGCCGGGTCGACGTCGCAGGCATGCAGCTCGACGCCGGCAGCGACTTCTGCGCCCAGTCCGGCGAGCACGGCCAACCCGACGGCGCCGGTGCCGCAGCACAGGTCCACCAGCACGGGTCGTCCACCCGCTCCCGCCGCCGCCACCACGAGCGCCACGGCCTCCCGCACCATCAGCTCGGTGCGACGACGGGGGACGAAGACCCCCGGCTCGACCCGCACCCGCACCCCCGCCAGCTCGGCCCAGCCCAGCACCAGCTCCAGCGGTCGTCCCGCCACCCGCTCCGCCAGCATCGCCTCCAGACGCGCCGGTCCCGGCGCCTCCGCCAGCAGCAGCGCGGCCTCGTCCTCGGCGTACACGCAGCCCGCCTGCTGGAGCCGGCGGACCAGGCTGCCCACGGCCGCGGGCATGGGCGCCGGGTCGACCCCCGCCGACGTACCGGCCCGCTCGCCGCAGCTGTGATCTGGCATCGGACCCGATCCTGCCACCCGGCCCGCGGGCCGTAGGGCCGACCGTCGGCGCGAGGCTGTTGGATGGTCGGGTGAGCGGCATCGAGGATGCGTTGGACCTGGCCGCCCAGCTGGACGACGTCCTCGCCAGCGAGGGCCTCCGCTACACCACCTTCACCGTCCACGCGCACGCCTTCGGCTACCTGTGGCGCCCGACCCGGACCGTCGGCCTCAAGCAGGAGCTCGCCGAGCAGCTGGCGCTGGTCGCGGAGCGGCCGGAGGTCTTCGAGGTCCAGTTCACCTCTGGCCGCTTCGGCTGGGTCGTGGTGCACCTCGAGGGGGTCGACCGCGCCGAGCTCGCCGAGCTGGTGTTCGAGGCCTGGCGGCTCACCGCCCCCGCGGAGCTGGTCGAGCGGCGGGGGGACCGGCTGCCGCGCTGACCGGGCCGTCGAAGACCTGGCGAGGGCCCCGCCGCGCGCGGCCCCCGGGCCCAGCGACCGGCCTGAAGGAGGCCGGCACCCGGGCCGGTGAGCACGTCGGGACCGACCGGGCGACCGGTCAGCAGCAGCAGCACCCTCTCGCCGGCGGCGTGCACCTCCGGGCCGCTGCCGTGACGCCAGCCCAGGTGGCCGGCGACGTCGCGCACCGTCCATCCCTGGCACAGCGACGGGGGTGGCCCACTCCTCGGGGCTCAGTGTCTCGAGCAGGTCGGTGAGCGCGATGCGCTCGCCTCGGATGACCTCGGACAGCTCGCCGCGGCAGCCACGGTGGCCCCGACGGAGATGCCCGCGCCAGGCACGTCCGTGCCGCCGGCGGGGACCTCCGGGCCTACCCTGGCCCGGTGCGAGTCCTGGTGGTCGACGGTGCCAACGTGGTGGGCAGTCGACCGGACGGCTGGTGGCGTGACCGCCCCGGCGCGGCGCGACGGCTGCACGACCGGCTGGTGGCCGCGTCGCTGGGGTACGACGAGGTGGTGCTGGTGCTCGAGGGGCAGGCCCGGCGCGGGGTCGCTGCCGGACGGCTGCCGGAGGTGACGACGGTGCACGCCGCCGGCGAGGGGGACGACACCGTGGTCGGGGAGGTGCGGCGCCGCCGCTCGCGCGACCCGGACCCGCCGGAGGTGCAGGTGGTGACCGCCGACCGGGAGCTGTGCGGCCGGGTCATCCGGGCGGGCGGCGGCACCCGCTCCCCCGGCTGGCTGCTCGACCGGCTCTGACGGCCCGCGCGACGGTCGCCGTCACTGCCCACCCGGCGCTGCCCCGGCGCGGCCGGGGTCGTCGGGGTCCCCGGGGTCGTCGGGTTCGTCGGGGTCGGGGTCCGTCACGGTCACGTGGACCGCCGCCGCGTCGACGACCGCCTGGTCCAAGACGGCGCGGCGGGGGTCGGGCACCGCCAGCCAGGGATCCACCCGCACCGTCGCCAGGCCGGTCAGCCGGGCGTCGCGCAGCACCTCCTCGACCGCGGTGCGGTCTCCGCCGCACACCAGGGCGGCCAGCGGCCCGGTGAGCACCCGGGCGGCGTGCTCGGCCGCCGCCGCGTAGGCCTGCCGGGCCTGGTTGTCACGGCGCCGTGCGAAGCGCTGCTGGCTCTGGCCGCCGGCCTTGGTGCGCCCCTGCACGTGCCGCTGGCCGACCTTCGAGACCGTCACCGTCCCCCGCTCGACGACCGCGACGGCGAAGCCGCCCTTGCGGACCAGCAGCACCCCCCAGCGCAGCGGCATGGTGACCGCGGCCGCGAGCGCGGCAGGGTCGGCGGGTCCGGCGTACCGCTCGCCGAACGGCAGCCGCAGGGCAGCCCCGGCGCCGTCGGGCGAGACCGCGCCCAGCACGCCGGACTCCACCTGGAAGCGGGCCGGTCCGTGCCGGGCCTCGAAGTTCTCGCACCAGCGCACCACCCGCTCCCGCGGGACGAGGACGACGCGAGATGGCGTCACAGCCACCGCGGGCGGGTCAGACGTTGAAGCCGAGGGCGCGCAGCATCTCGCGGCCGTCCTCGGTGATCTTGTCCGGACCCCACGGCGGCATCCAGACCCAGTTGATCGTCACGTCGTTGACGAGACCCTCGAGCGCCTGGTTGGTCTGGTCCTGGATCACGTCGGTCAGCGGGCAGGCCGCGGAGGTCAGCGTCATGTCGAGCACGACGTTGGTCGCCTCGTCCAGGTGCACGTCGTAGACCAGGCCCAGGTCGACGACGTTGATCCCCAGCTCCGGGTCGACGACGTCCTTCATCGCCTCGGTGACCTCGTCCTTGGTGACGGTCGCGACCCCACCCGTCGCGGGGGCCTCGGGGAGGTCGCTGTGGTCGGGGGTGTGGGTGCTCATGGGGTCTCCTCGATGGTGGTCTCGGCGGTGGGACCGTCGGTTGCGGCGACGACCCGGGAGGTGGCGTCCTTCCAGGCCATCCACGACAGCAGGGCGCACTTGACCCGGGCGGGGAACTTGGCCACCCCCACGAACGCGACGGCGTCCTCCAGGACGTCCTCGTCGGGCTCGACCCCGCCGCGGCCCTGCATCAGCTCCAGGAAGGTGGCATGCACCGACAGCGCCTGGGAGAGCGGCTTGCCGATCACCAGGTCGGTCATGACCGAGGTCGCCGCCTGGCTGATCGAGCAGCCCTCGGCGTCGTAGGACACGTCCGCCACGACCGGGTCGGCCGGGTCCCCGGACAGGTGGACCCGGAGCGTGAGCTCGTCCCCGCAGGTGGGGTTGACGTGGTGCACCTCGGCCTCGAAGGGCTCCCGGAGCCCCTGGTGGTGAGGGTTCTTGTAGTGGTCCAGGATGATCTCCTGGTACAGCGTGTCGAGGTCCATAGGCCTTTCAGTCCACCCGGAAGTACTTCTTGGTGTAGTTCAACCCGTCGACCAGGGCGTCTATTTCGCCGGGGGTCGTGTACAGGTACGACGACATCCGGGTCGAGCTCTGCACCCCGAAGCGCTTGTGCGCCGGCTTCGCGCAGTGGTGCCCGGCCCGGACCGCGATGCCGCGGCTGTCGAGGACCTGGCTCACGTCGTGGGGGTGGACCCCGTCGAGCTCGAAGGCGATGGCCCCGCCTCGCAGCGAGGCGTCCCGCGGGCCCAGGACCGTGAGCCCGTCGATGCTGGCCAGTCCCTCCAACGCGTAGCCGGTGATGGCCTCCTCGTGGCGTCGGACGTTGTCCATGCCGAGAGCGGCGAGGTAGTCCACCGCCGCGCCCAGACCGACGGCCTCCACGATCGGCGGAGTGCCGGCCTCGAACCGGTGCGGGATCCCGGCGTACGTCGAGCGCTCCATGGACACGGTCGCGATCATCTCGCCGCCACCCAGGAACGGCGGCAGCTGCTCCAGCACCTGGCGACGGCCCCACAGCACACCGATGCCGGTCGGGCCGGTCACCTTGTGTCCGGTGAACACCAGGAAGTCCGCGCCGACCGCCTGCACGTCGACCGGCATCTGGGGGACGGCCTGAGCCGCGTCGACGACCACGAGCGCGCCCACCTCGTGGGCGCGGCGGGCGATCTCGGCCACCGGGTTGACGGTGCCGAGCATGTTCGAGACCCACGTCAGCGAGACCACCTTGGTCCGTTCCGTGATGAGCTCGTCGATGCGGGACAGGTCGAGCCGGCCGTCGTCGGTCAGGCCGAACCACCGCAGCGTGGCGCCCGTCCGCTCGGTCAGCAGCTGCCACGGCACGATGTTGGAGTGGTGCTCCATCTCGGTGATGAGCACCTCGTCGCCCTCGCCGACGGCCAGCGGGCCACGGGCCCAGGCCAGCGTGTTGGCCACCAGGTTCAGTGCCTCGGTGGCGTTCTTGGTGAAGATCACCTCCTCGCGGGAGGGGGCGTTGAGGAACGCCGTCACCTTGTCGCGACCACCCTCGAAGCCGGCGGTGGACTCCGCGCCGAGCTGGTGCATGGCGCGGGCCACGTTGGCGTTGCGGCGCTCCAGGTGGTCGACCATGGCGTCGATGACGACCTGTGGCTTCTGGGAGGTGTTGGCGCTGTCGAGGTAGACCAACGGATGCCCGTCGGCCATCGTCCGGGACAGGATCGGGAAGTCGGCTCGGACCAGGTCCAGCCCCTCGAGCAGCCCGGGCAGGGCGTGCCGCGTGTCCACCGTCATTGCGCCTCCTGTCGTGTCGTGCGCCGTCGCCGTCGGGCCCGAGTCGCCCTCGGGCCCGGTCGGGGTCAGACCGCGGCGCGGACGTACTTGTCGTAGCCCTCGGCCTCGAGCTGCTCGGCGAGCTCGGGCCCGCCCTCCTCGGCGATCCGGCCGTCGACGAAGACGTGCACGAAGTCGGGCGTGATGTAGCGCAGGATGCGGGTGTAGTGCGTGATCAGCAGCACGCCGCGGTCCGGCTGGGTGCGGTAGCGGTTGACGCCCTCGGAGACGATCTTCAGCGCGTCGATGTCGAGACCCGAGTCGGTCTCGTCGAGGATGGCCATCTTCGGGTTCAGCAGCTCGAGCTGGACGATCTCGTGCCGCTTCTTCTCACCACCGGAGAAGCCCTCGTTGACCGACCGCTGCGCGAACGCGGGGTCCATCTTCATCTGCTCCATGGAGGCGTTGACGTCCTTGATCCAGGTCCGCAGCTTGGGCGCCTCGCCGTCGATGGCGGTCTTGGCGGTCCGCAGGAAGTTCGCGACGGAGACGCCGGGGACCTCGACCGGGTACTGCATCGCCAGGAACAGTCCGGCCCGGGCGCGCTCGTCGACCGACATCGCCAGCACGTCCTCGCCGTCGAGGGTCACGCTGCCACCGGTCACGGTGTACTTGGGGTGGCCGGCGATGGAGTAGGCCAGCGTCGACTTGCCGGAGCCGTTGGGACCCATGATCGCGTGGGTCTGACCGCCCGCGATGGTGAGGGTGACGCCCTTCAGGATCTCCTTGGGACCGTCGCCCTCGCTGCCGGTGTCGACCGTGACGTGCAGGTCGCGGATCTCGAGCGTTGCCATGTGGGTTCTCTTCCTTCGTCGTGTCGGGGACTGTCGTGCGGGTCGGTCAGGCGTTGAGCGGCGTGGTCACGTCGACCAGGACGTCGTCACCCTCGACCCGGACCGGGTAGGTCGAGACCGGGTCGGTGGCCGGCGGCCCGGACGGCTTCCCGGTGCGCAGGTCGAAGCGGGACCCGTGCAGCCAGCACTCGATCTCGCAGCCCTCGACGTCGCCCTCCGAGAGCGGCACCGCCGCGTGGGAGCACTCGTCGTCGACGGCGTACCAGTCGTCACCCGCGCGGACGACGGCCACGGAGACGCCGCTGGGCGCCTCCAGGTCGACCGCGAGGGCGCAGCCGGGGGCCACCTCGGAGACGCCGCAGACGCGGACGAAGCTCATGCCCGGCCCTCCGCCTCGACGGCCGCCGGGTCGAGGAGCGGGTCGACCAGCCGGGGGGTGCCGACGTTCTTCTCCAGCTCGGCCTCGAGGGTCGACAGCAGCCGCTCCTCGATGGCCGGTACGCCGATGCGCCGGATGATGTCGGCGAAGAAGCCGTGGACGACCAGGCGCCGGGCCTCGTCCTCGGGGATGCCGCGGGACTGCAGGTAGAACAGCTGCTGGTCGTCGAACCGGCCGGTGGTGGAGGCGTGCCCGGCGCCCTCGATCTCCCCCGTCTCGATCTCGAGGTTGGGGACCGAGTCGGCCTGGCAGCCGTCGGTGAGCACCAGGTTGCGGTTGGACTCGTAGGTCTCGATCCCCTCGGCCACCTGGCGGATCAGCACGTCGCCGATCCAGACCGCGTGCGCGCCCTGGCCCTGCAGCGCGCCCTTGTAGTCCACGTTGCTGCGGGTGCGCGGGGCGTTGTGGTCCACGAACAGCCGGTGCTCGAGGTGCTGGCCGGCGTCGGCGAAGTACAGCCCGAGCAGCTCGGCCTGTCCGCCCGGCCCGTCGTAGTCGACCGAGGCGTTCATCCGGACCAGGTCGCCGCCGAAGGACACCGCGACGTGTCGCAGCGAGCCGTCCCGACCCACCCGGGCGTGCTGGGTGCTGTAGTGGACGGCGTCGTCGGCCCAGTCCTGCACCGAGACCACGGTGAGCTGGGCGCCGACGCCGACGACGATCTCCACCACGTCGGCCAGGACCGCGGATCCCTCGAAGGTGAGCACCACCGTCGCCTTGCTGTGCGGCTCGGCGACGATCACGAGGTGGTCCGCCGACGCGGTGTCGGTGGTGGTGCCGCGGTGGGTGACCAGCGTCGCGTCCGCGATCACGGCCTCGCTCGGGACGGTCACGACCGTGGCCCCGCTCACGGCCGCCCAGGCGCGGGCCGTGACCCGGTCGGTGGGCACGTACCCGCTGGAGCCGCGGGCGGAGTCGTCGGCCGGCACGGTGCGCACCGTGACGCCGGGGGCGGCCTGGACCTCCACGGAGGTGGTGGCCGAGCCCAGCGGGGTCACGGAGTCGTCGGTGTGCAGACCACGCAGCCGCTTGAGCGGGGTGAACCGCCAGATCTCCTCGCGGCCGGTGGGCACCGGGTGGGCGGCGACGTCGAAGGAGCCCTCCGGGTGCAGGTGGGAGGCCACGCGGCCCTCGCCGGGGGTCTCCAGGGCGTGCGCCACGGTCGGGGTGTCGGTCACAGTCACGGGTTGGTCTCCAGTCGGTGTCGGTCGCAGTGTCGGCTCGTCCTGCCGGACGTCAGCCGACGGCGCCTTCCATCTGCAGCTCGATCAGCCGGTTCAGCTCGAGGGCGTACTCCATCGGGAGCTCCTTGGCGATGGGCTCGACGAAGCCGCGCACGATCATGGCCATCGCCTCGTCCTCCTCCATGCCCCGGCTCATCAGGTAGAAGAGCTGGTCGTCGGAGACCTTCGAGACGGTGGCCTCGTGGGCCATCGACACGTCGTCCTCGCGGACGTCGACGTAGGGGTAGGTGTCCGAGCGGCTGATCTGGTCGACCAGCAGCGCGTCGCACTTGACGATGCTCGCCGAGTGGTGCGCACCGTCGTTGACCTGGATCAGGCCCCGGTACGAGGTACGGCCACCGCCGCGGGCCACCGACTTGGAGATGATCGAGCTGGACGTGTACGGCGCGGCGTGGACCATCTTGGCCCCGGCGTCCTGGTGCTGGCCCTGTCCGGCGAACGCGATCGACAGCGTCTCGCCGCGCGCGTGCTCGCCCATCAGGTAGACGGCCGGGTACTTCATCGTCACCTTCGAGCCGATGTTGCCGTCGACCCACTCCATGGTCGCGCCGGCCTCGCAGGTCGCCCGCTTGGTCACCAGGTTGTAGACGTTGTTCGACCAGTTCTGGATGGTGGTGTAGCGGCAGCGAGCGCCCTTCTTCACGATGATCTCGACGACCGCCGAGTGCAGCGAGTCCGAGCTGTAGATCGGCGCGGTGCAGCCCTCGACGTAGTGCACGTAGGCGTCCTCGTCCACGATGATCAGCGTCCGCTCGAACTGGCCCATGTTCTCGGTGTTGATCCGGAAGTAGGCCTGCAGCGGGATGTCGACGTGGACGCCCTTGGGGACGTAGATGAAGGAGCCGCCGGACCACACCGAGGTGTTCAGCGCCGAGAACTTGTTGTCACCGGTCGGGATGACGGTGCCGAAGTACTCCCGGAACAGGTCCTCGTGCTCACGCAGCGCGGTGTCGGTGTCGACGAAGATCACGCCCTGCTCCTCCAGGTCCTCCCGGATCTGGTGGTAGACGACCTCGGACTCGTACTGCGCCGCGACGCCGGAGACCAGCCGCTGCTTCTCCGCCTCGGGGATGCCGAGCCGGTCGTAGGTGTTCTTGATGTCGGCGGGCAGGTCGTCCCAGGTCGCCGCCTGCTTCTCGGTCGACCGGACGAAGTACTTGATGTTGTCGAAGTCGATGCCGCCGAGCTCGCTGCCCCACGTGGGCATGGGCTTGCGGTGGAACAGCTTGAGACCCTTCATCCGCATGTCGAGCATCCACTGCGGCTCGCTCTTCTTGCTTGAGATGTCGGCCACGACCTCCTCGGAGAGGCCGCGCTTGGCGGTCGCGCCGGCGGTGTCGGAGTCGGACCAGCCGAACTGGTACCGGCCGAGACCCTCGAGCTCGGGATTGCGCTCGTCGATCGTGGTCATGACGACAACCTCTCCTGTGACGTATGGGGCGTGCTGGTGGCGGTCGGGGGGATACAGGTGGTGCAGACGCCGTCGCCGTGGGCGATGGTGGCCAGCCGCTGCACGTGCCGGCCGAGGATCGAGGAGAACATCTCGGTCTCCGCCTCGCACAGCTGCGGGAACTCGTGGGCTACGTGGGAGACCGGGCAGTGCTGCTGGCACAGCTGCTCGCCGACGGGACCGGGCCGGACGGAGGCAGCGTAGCCGTCGTGGGTCAGCGCCCGGGCCAGCGCCTCGGCGGCGGGCAGACCCGGCTCCTCGGCCAGGACCTGTGCGGTGCGCTGCTCGATGCCCGCGGCCCGGCGACGGGCGAAGGCCAGCACGGCCTCGTCACCGCCGCTCTCGGCCAGGAAGCGCAGCGCCTGGACCGCCAGGTCGTCGTAGTGCTGGTCGAACTGGTCGCGGCCGGACTCGGTCAGCGCGAACACCTTGGCCGGTCGGCCGCGGCCCCGGGCGCCGTGCACCCGGGCCTCGCGCGGCTCGACGGCGCCGTCCGCGGACAGGTGGTCCAGGTGCCGTCGGACCGCGGCCGGGGTCAGCCCGAGCCGTCCGGCCAGCGCTGCGGCGGTGCTGGGGCCCTGCTCCAGGATCGCTCGCGCGACCCGCTCCCGGGTGGGAGCGTCGGCCACGGAGGGCACGGAACGCAGCTCCTGGATTTCCACAACACCATTGTGACGTTATTGCGAGGAGGCTTCAAATAAGGCTCCCCTTACCCCTTGCGCCCGAGAACGGGCATGTCCACCCTTACCGCCCGCCGGGCCCGCGGCGTTCCTAGACTGGCGTGGTGAGTCCTCCCCGCACCGACCCCCTCACCGACTCGGGCGCCGCCGTGGTCGTGGCGGGTCTGCGCATGCGGTACGGCGACACCACTGCCGTCGACGGGCTGGACCTCGAGGTCGCCCGTGGGTCGATCACCGCGGTGCTCGGGCCGAACGGCGCGGGCAAGACCACCACGCTGGAGACCTGCGAGGGCTACCGTCGGGCCCAGGGCGGCCACGTCCGGGTGCTCGGCCTCGACCCGCACGCCGACCGACGTGAGCTGCTGCCGCGCATCGGCGTGATGCTGCAGAGCGGCGGGGCCTGGTCCGGCGTCCGCGCCGTGGAGATGCTGCGCCACATCGCCACCCTGCACGCCCACCCCCTCGACGTCGCGATGCTGGTGGACCGGCTCGGCCTGGGGTCCTGCGGCCGCACGCCGTACCGTCGCCTCTCCGGCGGCCAGCAGCAGCGGCTCGCGCTGGCGATGGCGGTGGTCGGCCGTCCCGAGCTGGTGTTCGTCGACGAGCCCACCGCCGGCATGGACCCGCAGGCCCGACGCACCACCTGGGAGCTGCTCGACGAGCTGCGCGGCGACGGCGTCACGATCGTGCTCACCACTCACTACATGGACGAGGCGGAGCGGCTCGCCGACCAGGTCCACGTCATCGACCGCGGCCGGCTGATCGCGTCGGGAAGCCCCCTGGACCTGACCCGGTCGACGGGCGGCAGCATCATCCGGCTCGTGGTCACCGAGCCGTTCCCGGCCTCGGCGCCGGCCTCGCTGCGGATCGCCCTCGGTCCGAGCACCGTCGTCCAGGCGGTCGACGACCACAGTCTGCTGATCACCGGGCCGGCCGACCCCAGCACCCTGGCCACGGTGTCCGCGTGGTGCGTCGAGCACGACGTGCTCCCGGAGTCCCTGACGATGGGACGCCGCACCCTCGAGGACGTCTTCCTCCAGATCACCGGCCGGGAGCTGGCGGTATGACCACCCCCGTCCGCCAGCCGGCCGTCCCGCCCGCCGGCCGTCCCGCGGGCACCTTCGCCCCCCGTCCCGGCGCCGCGAGCCTGGCGGTCATGGTTCGGGCCCAGGCCCGGATGGAGACCCGGCTGCTGCTGCGCAACGGGGAGCAGCTGCTGATCGCGGTGGCCATCCCGCTCATCGTGCTGGTGGGTGGCATCGCCGCCGCGCAGCACCTCGACCTGAGCTTCTCCCACCGGGCCGTGGACACGCTGACGCCGGGCGTGCTGGCCCTGGCGGTGATGTCGACCAGCTTCACCTCGCTCGCCATCGCGACCGGCTTCGAGCGCCGCTACGGCGTGCTCAAGCGGCTCGGCGCCTCGCCGCTCCCCCGGTCCGGGCTGCTGGCCGGCAAGGTGGGCGCGCTGCTGGTCGTCGAGGCCGTGCAGCTGGTCGTGATCGGCGCCGCGGCCCTGCTGCTCGGGTGGGCGCCGCAGCCCGGCGTGACCGGGGTGCTCGGGGCGTTGGTCGTCACGCTGCTCGGGACGGCGGCCTTCGCCTCGCTGGGACTCCTGCTGGCAGGCACGCTGCGGGCCGAGGCGACCCTGGCCGCCGCCAACCTGGTCTACCTGCTGCTGCTCGCGGGCGGGGCGGTCGTGTTCCCGTCGGGGTCCTACGGCGCCGCCGGCCCGCTGCTCTCGCTGCTGCCGTCGGGGGCGCTGGGGGCCGGGATGCGGACGGCGTTCCTCGACGGTGCCTTCCCGACCTGGCCGCTGGCCGTCCTGGCCGCCTGGGCGGCGGTGGGCACCGTCGTGACGGCGCGCACGTTCCGCTGGGAGTAGGCCGGCGCGACGAGTCGCGGTGGCGGGGGTCACACGGCACGGGCGCGGGCGAAAGCCGGGGGATGAGAGAATCGGAACCGGGTACGCCCGGGGCTCAGACACGTCACGGGGCTCCCAGCCCGACGCCAGCCCCGAAGCAAGTAGAGGGAGCCTCGCCTTGACCGGCAACACCACGCACCGATTCCGCAACACCGCCATCCTGTCCGTCGGCCGGGCCGACGCCTCGGAGGTGATCACCTCCGACGCCCTCGACGAGCGTCTCGGCGACCTCTACCAGCGCGTGGGGCTGCGGCCCGGTCTGCTCGAGCGCCTGGTCGGCATCCGCGAGCGTCGCTGGTGGCCGGCCGGGGTGAGCTTCGTCGACGGGGCCGTCACGGCCGCCGGCAAGGCGATCAGCGAGAGCGGCGTCGACCCCGCCGAGATCGGGCTGCTGGTGAACACCTCGGTGAGCCGTCGCTACCTCGAGCCGGCCACGGCGACCGCCGTCCACGACGGTCTCGGACTGCCCGCCTCCTGCCAGAACTTCGACGTCACCAACGCCTGCCTGGGCTTCGTGAACGGCATGGAGATCGCGGCCGCGATGATCGACGCCGGCCACGTCGAGTACGCCCTGGTCGTGGACGGCGAGGACGCTCGCGACGTCCAGGAGGCCACCATGCGCCGACTCTCCGAGCCCGGCACGACCGCCAAGGACGTCATGGCGCAGTTCGCGACCTTCACCCTCGGCTCCGGCGCCGCGGCGATGGTGCTCGGCCGGGCCGACGACCACCCGGGCGGCCACCGCATGGTCGCGTCGGCCAGCCGCGCAGGCACCGAGCACCACGAGCTGTGCATCGGTGACAACGATCTGATGCACACCGACCTCAAGGGCCTGCTCGACGCCGGCCTGGCGCTGTCCTCGGACCTGTGGGCCGAGGCCTCCCGTGAGCTGGACTGGGCCGAGGGGATGGACCGCTACATCATCCACCAGGTCTCCCAGGTCCACACCGAGGCGCTGTGCCAGCGGCTCGGGATCGACCCGGACCTGGTGCCGCGCACGTTCCCCGACCGCGGCAACATGGGCCCGGTCTCGGTCCCCTACACCCTGGCCGCGGAGGTCGACCGGCTCGAGCCGGGTCAGCGTGTGCTGCTGATGGGCATCGGGTCGGGGCTCAACGCCACCTGCCTCGAGATCGAGTGGTGAGCGTCGCCCAGGTTCTCGACCCGGCACTGCCCGCACTGGACCCCCGCTGGTCGCGGCTGGTCACGGCCACCGACGACGCCGGCCTGCAGCGCACCTGGCACGTGCTCGACAACGCGGTCGAGCCGACGCAGGGGACGCTCCTGTGCGTGCACGGCAACCCGACCTGGTCCTACCTGTGGCGCGGGCTGCTCGCCGGTGCGCCCGACGGGTGGCGGGTGGTGGCGCCGGATCATCTGGGGATGGGATGGTCCGAGCGACCGGACGGCCGGCGAACGCTCGCCCAGCGGGTCGCCGACCTGTCGGCCGTGACCGCCGCGCTGGGCGTGACGGGCCCGGTGGTGACGGTCGGCCACGACTGGGGCGGGGCGGTCTCGCTGGGCTGGGCGCTGGCCCACCGGTCGCAGCTGCGCGGCGTGGTCCTCACCAACACCGCGGTGGCGCAGCCGGTCGGGGACCGTGGCCCGCTGCTGATCCGGCTGGCCCACCACCGGCTGCTGTGGAGCCTGGCGTGCGTCCGCACACCGCTGTTCGTGCGCGCCACCAGCGCCCTGTCGAGGCCGGCCCTGCCGCGAGAGGTCCGGCGGGGCCTCGCCGCGCCGTACCGCACAGCGGCGCGACGGCAGGCCGTCGGGGACTTCGTCGCCGACGTCCCGTTCGCGCGCGACCACCCCTCGCGACCGACCATCGAGGCGATCGCGGCCGGTGTCCGCTCGCTCGAGGTGCCGGCGCTGCTGCTGTGGGGACCGCGCGACCCGGTCTTCGGCGAGCGGTACCTGGCCGACCTGCGCGAGCGGCTGCCGCACGCGCAGCTGCACCGCTACGAGGGCGCGTCGCACCTGGTCACCGAGGACGCCCCGCAGTACGTCGCCGCAATCGGGGGCTGGCTGGCCGACCACGTGACCCCCGGTGGCAGCACCGGCCACCCGCCCCCCGACCACCCGACGGCCGACGACGACGGACGACGGCTGTGGACCGCGCTGGCCGCCCGCGCCGACGACCCCGGCCCCGCGGTCGTCGAGGTCGGCGGCGCCACCACGAGCTGGCGGACCCTGGCGGCCCGGGTCGGCGACGTGGCCGCGGGGCTGGCCGCCGCCGGCGTGCGTCCCGGCCACCGGGTGGCGCTGCTGGTGGAGCCCTCCGCCGACCTCACCGCCGCGGTCTACGCGCTGTGGCGCGCCGGGGCGGTCATCGTCGTGGCCGACAAGGGCCTGGGACTGGCCGGCATGCGCCGGGCGCTGCGCAGCGCCGACGTCGACCACGTGGTGGGCGGCGCGGCCGGTCTCGCCGCCGCCCGGCTGATGGGGCTGCCGGGGTCCCGGATCGCGGTCGGGACGCTCGCGCCGCCGCTGCGACGGGCGCTCGCGGCCGACCACGACCTCGACGGGCTCGCCGAGTCCGGTCGCGGCCGGGCCGCCCCGCCGGTCCCGGGTCCCGACGCGGACTGCGCGGTCGTGTTCACCTCCGGCGCCACCGGCCCAGCGAAGGGCGTCGTCTACCGCCAGCGCCAGGTGCTGGCGCAGCTGTCGCTGCTGCGCTCGACGTACGGGCTGAGCGACGAGGACCGGCTGGTGGCCGCGTTCGCGCCGTTCGCGCTGCTCGGTCCCGCCCTGGGGATCGGCTCCTGCGCGCCGGACATCGACGTGACCCGGCCCGGCACCCTCACCGCCGCGACCCTCGCCGACGCAGTGACCGCGGTGGGCGGCACGGTGGTGTTCGCCTCTCCCGCCGCCCTGCGCAACGTCGCGGCGACGGGGGGCGACCTGTCGCCGGCACGGCGCGACGAGCTCGCGGGGGTCCGGCTGCTGATGTCGGCCGGCGCCCCGGTGCCGGTGCCGCTGCTGGAGTCGCTGCGGTCGCTGCTGCCCCAGGCCAGCGCCCACACGCCGTACGGGATGACCGAGGCACTGCCGGTGACCGACGTCAGCCTGGCGGACATCGTGGCCGCCGGAGACGGCGAGGGTGTCTGCGTCGGACGGCCGCTGCCCGGGGTGGAGGTCCGGCTGGCACCCCTGGACAGGGACGGCGTGCCCGCCGCCGAGCTGGTCGAGGACCCGGACCGGGTGGGGGAGATCTGCGTGCGCGCAGCGCACGTCAAGGACCGCTACGACGCTTTGTGGGCCACCGAGCGGGCCGCCTCGGCGGTCGGGGGCTGGCACCGCACGGGGGACGTGGGCCGGCTCGACGCCGAGGGCCGGCTGTGGGTCGAGGGTCGCCTCGTGCACGTGGTGACCACCGCGTCCGGTCCGGTGACGCCGGTGGGGGTGGAGCAGCGGGTGGAGCGGCTGAGCACGGTCCGGGCCGCGGCGGCCGTCGGGGTGGGCCCGGCGGGCCGGCAGGTGCTCGTGGTGGTGGTGGTGTCGGAGTCGCCGTCGCGCCGCCGCCGGTCGCGGACCGCGGTGGCGGACCCGGACCTCACCCGGGCGGTCCGGGACGCGGCGGGGGCGACGGTCGCGGCGGTGCTGAGGACCGATCGGCTCCCTCTGGACATCCGGCACGCCTCCAAGATCGACCGCGCCCGGGTGGCCGCCGACGCGGCGCGCCTGCTCGCCGGGCACGCGTCCCGGTGAGCCTGCGATGAGGGTCCTGGTGACCGGTGCCAGCGGCCTGCTGGGGCGGGTCACGGCCCGCGCGCTGGCCGACCGGGGCCACGAGGTGCGCGTGCTGCAGCGGCGTCCTGCGGGACTGTCCGGCGAGGAGGTCCTGGGGTCGGTCACCGATCCGGACGCAGTGCGCCGCGCGGTCGCCGGGCGGGACGCGGTGGTGCACCTGGCCGCGAAGGTCGACGTCGTCGGCCGGTGGTCCGACTACGCCGCCACGAACATCGCCGGCACCCGGACCGTGGTGGACGCCTGCCGACGGGCCGAGGTCGCGAGGCTGGTGCACGTGTCCTCCCCCTCGGTCGCCCACGCGGGGCGGCCGCTGGTGGGTGTCGGTGCCGAGCCGGCGGACCCGGTCCGCGCCCGCGGCCACTACGCGAGGTCGAAGGCGGTGGCCGAGCAGGTCGCCCTGGCCGCCGACACCGAGGGCCTCGCGGTGCTGGCGCTCCGGCCGCACCTGGTGTGGGGACCCGGAGACACCCAGCTCGTGGGTCGCATCGTCGCCCGCGCCCGGGCCGGTCGGCTGCCGGTGCTGGGCTCGGGCGCCGCGCTCGTCGACACCACCTACATCGAGAACGCCGCCGCCGCGCTGGTGGCCGCCGTGGAGAGCCCGGTGCACGGGGAGGCCCTCGTGGTCTCGAACGGCGAGCCTCGGCCGGTCCTCGACGTGCTGGTGGGACTGTGCCGGGCCGCGGGCGCCCCGGCCCCCCGGCACCGGCTGCCGGTCCGCGCCGCCCGCCTCGCGGGGACGGCCGTGGACGTGGCGTGGCGGGTCTCGGGACGCCAGGACACCCCGCCGCTGACCCGGTTCCTGGTGGAGCAGCTGACGACCGCGCACTGGTTCGACCAGCACCGGACCGGCGAGGCCCTGGACTGGCGGCCGCGGGTCGGCCTCGACGAGGGCTTCGCGAGGTTGGCCGCCTGGTACGCCGCAGGCGCGCGCCCGGTACCGTGACCGGGTGGGAGCGAAGCTGACCGACCGGAGACCGACGGCCGCCGGGGCACCTCCCGACCGAGCGGCGACGGACTGGCTGCGACGAGCTGCCTGGGCCTCGCTGCTGGCCAACATCGGCATCGTCGTCACCGGCGGCGTGGTCCGGCTGACCGGCTCGGGCCTGGGCTGCCCGACGTGGCCCCGGTGCACCGACGCCTCGTTCGTGCCGCACCAGGCGATGGGCGTGCACAGCGCCATCGAGTTCGGCAACCGGATGCTCACCTTCGTGGTCGCCGCGGTCGCGGTCACCACGTTCGTGCTGGCCTGGCGCCACGGCCGGCCGGCGGTGCTCCGGCTGGCGTTCCTGCTCGCCCTCGGGGTGCCCGCGCAGGCCGTCATCGGCGGGGTCACGGTGCTGACCGACCTCAACCCGTGGGTGGTGTCCCTGCACCTGCTGGTGTCGCTGGCGATGGTGGGGCTCGCGGTCACCCTGTTGCGTCGGCTGCAGGAGGGCGACGGCGTCCCCCGGCCGGTGGCCTCGGCCGAGGTCGTCCGGCTCGCGCGGGGCATGTTCGCGCTCGGCTGGGTGGTCCTCTACGTCGGGACCGTCGTCACCGGCAGCGGACCGCACGCCGGCGACGCGCAGGCGCCACGCAACGGCCTGGACCCGGCTGCGCTCAGCCAGGCGCACGCGGACCTGGTCTTCGTGCTCGTCGGGCTCACGGTCGCGCTGGCGGTCGTCGTGCACGCCGGGGAGGCCGCTGCCGGGGTGCGCCGCGCCGTCGACCTGCTGCTGGCCGTCGAGGTGCTGCAGGCGACGGTCGGCCTGGCGCAGACGCTGACGCGGCTGCCCGAGGCGCTCGTCGCCCTCCACCTGCTCGGCGCGGCGCTGGTCGCGGCCGCGCTCACGTGGCTGCTGGTCTCCGTCCGGGAGCGGGCCTGACGCCGCGGGCCGGCCTCAGCGCTTGAGGAGCGGGTCCAGCGCGACCGCGACGAACAGCAGGGACAGGTACATGTTCGACCAGTGGAACAGCCGCATCGGCCGGAGCGCCACGACGTCGTCGTCGGCGGCCGTCGCGGCCCGGCGCAGCAGCAGGTGGGACTCGACCAGGAAGGCCGCCCCCAGCACGACCGCGGCCCCCGGGTAGAGCCAACCGGTGCCGGCGACCGGCCACAGCAGCAGCGAGGTCGCCACCATGACATAGCTGTAGGCCACGATCTGGCGGGCCACCACCCGCGCCCCCGCCCGGACCGGCAGCATCGGCACGCCGGCGGCCGCGTAGTCCTCGCGGTAGCGGATCGCCAGCGCCCAGAAGTGCGGCGGGGTCCAGAAGAACACCACCGCGAAGAGCACGACCGGCGCCCAGGCGAGCGAGCCGGTGACCGCCGTCCACCCGATCAGGGCCGGGAAGCACCCGGCGGCACCGCCCCAGACGATGTTCTGGGTGGTGCGCCGCTTGAGGATCATCGTGTAGCCCACGACGTAGAAGACGTTCGCGGCCAGCGCCAGCCCGGCCGAGAGCCAGTTCACCAGCAGCCCCAGCCACAGTGTGGAGACCACGCCGAGCGTCAGCCCGAACGCCAGCGCCGCCCCTCGGCTGACCACGTGCCGCGGCAGCGCCCGGCGACGGGTGCGCCGCATCCGCTCGTCGATGTCTGCGTCGTAGACGCAGTTGAGGGTGTTCGCGCTGCCGGCCGACAGCGTGCCGCCCAGCACCGTGGCGACGACCAGCCCGAGCGGCGGGACGCCCCGCTGCGCCAGGAACATGACAGGCACCGTGGTGAGCAGCAGCAGCTCGATGATGCGCGGCTTCGTCAGGCCGACGTAGGCGGCCAGCACGTCCCGGCGCCGTGGCCTCGAGGACTCCCCCGGGCCACCCCGCGGCACGGACACGTGCGGGTCGAGGGTGGTCACCGCAGGAGTCTAGTTGCCGCTCGCCCGGGTCGAGGGGCCGGGGCGTGGCCGGACCCCGGTGCGGCGGGGAGTCGTTTGTCAGTAGGCTCCGAGGGGGTCACCACAGGGTTGGTGGCACCCAGGACGTGGCACTGTGCAACCAGACGACGGAGGCGGCTGACGCCGGCCCCGGTGAGAGGAACGGTCACTCGTGAGCAAGCTCGACTGGACAGACCTGGACCAGCGTGCCGTCGACACGGCCAGGGTGCTCGCCATGGACGCGGTCCAGAAGGTGGGCAACGGCCACCCCGGGACCGCGATGAGCCTGGCCCCGATCGCGTACACGCTGTTCCACAAGGCGATGCGGCACAGCCCCGCTGACCCCGACTGGGCGGGGCGCGACCGGTTCGTGCTGTCCGCCGGCCACAGCAGCATCACCCTCTACACCCAGCTCTACCTGGCCGGCTACGGCCTCGAGCTCGACGACCTCCGGTCGCTGCGGACCTGGGGCAGCAAGACCCCGGGCCACCCCGAGCACGGCCACACCGCGGGCGTCGAGACGACCACCGGCCCGCTCGGCCAGGGCGTCGGGAACGCGGTCGGGATGGCGATGGCCGCCCGTCGCGAGCGCGGTCTGCTGGACCCGGACGCAGCCGCCGGGGAGAGCCCTTTCGACCACCACATCTACGCGATCTGCAGCGACGGTGACCTCCAGGAGGGCGTCTCCGCCGAGGCCTCGTCCCTGGCCGGCACCCAGCAGCTGGGCAACCTGACGCTGATCTACGACGACAACGACATCTCCATCGAGGGCGACACCGACATCGCCTTCACCGAGGACGTCGCCGCCCGGTACGAGGCGTTCGGCTGGGACGTCCACCGGCTGGACTGGACCAACGGCGGCACCTCCTACGAGGAGAACGTCCCCGAGCTGTGGGAGGCGCTGGAGAAGGCCCGTCGGGTCACCGACCGCCCCAGCTTCATCGCGGTGCGCACCGTCATCGCCTGGCCCGCCCCGAACGCCCAGGGCACCGGCAAGTCGCACGGCTCCGCCCTCGGGGAGGAGGAGGTCGCGGCGACCAAGAAGATCCTCGGCTTCGACCCGGCCCTGACCTTCGAGGTGCCCGAGGACGTCATCGACCACACCCGTGCGGTGGTCGGCCGCGGCAAGGAGACGGCCGCCCGCTGGCAGGAGTCCTACGACAAGTGGGCCGCGGCAAACCCGCAGCGGGCGGAGCTGTTCGAGCGGATGCGCACCCGCACGCTGCCGACCGGCTGGGACGCCGTGCTCCCGTCGTTCCCCGCCGACGAGAAGGGGGTGGCGACACGAAAGGCCTCCGGCGAGGTGCTCTCGGCGCTGGCCCCCGGGCTGCCGGAACTGTGGGGCGGGTCGGCCGACCTCGCCGAGTCCAACAACACCACCCCCAGGGGCGAGCCGTCGTTCATCCCGGCCGAGCGGTCGACCAAGGACTTCACCGGCGACCAGTACGGCCGGGTGCTGCACTTCGGGATCCGCGAGCACGGCATGGCCTCGGTGATGAACGGCATCGCCCTGCACGGCGGCACCCGGGTCTACGGCGGCACGTTCTTGACCTTCTCCGACTACATGCGCGGGGCGGTGCGGCTCGCGGCGCTGATGCAGCTGCCGGTGACCTACGTCTGGACCCACGACTCGATCGGTCTCGGCGAGGACGGTCCGACCCACCAGCCGGTCGAGCACCTGGCCGCGCTGCGCGCCATCCCGGGGCTCGACGTGGTCCGGCCCGCTGACGCGAACGAGACCGTCGCCGCCTGGAAGCGGATCCTGGAGAACACCGGCAACCCCGCCGGCATCGTGCTCACCCGGCAGAACGTGCCGACCTTCCCGCGCGGTGAGGACGGCTTCGCCGGCACCGCCGACGTGCGCCGCGGCGGCTACGTGCTGCTGGACGCGGACGGCGGCGAGCCCGACGTGATCCTGATGGGCACCGGATCCGAGGTGCAGCTCGCGGTGCAGGCCCGAGCCCTGCTGGCCGAGAAGGGCCTCTCGGCGCGGGTCGTCTCGATGCCGTGCCGCGAGTGGTTCGACCAGCAGGACCAGGCCTACCGCGACACCGTGCTGCCGCCGACGGTGAAGGCGCGCGTCAGCGTCGAGGCGGGGGTGTCGATGGGCTGGCGCGAGGTGGTCGGCGACCGCGGTCGCTGCATCTCGCTGGAGCACTACGGCGCCTCCGCCGACTACCAGACGATCTACCGCGAGTTCGGCATCACCGCCGAGGCCGTGGCCCTCGCCGCGGAGGAGTCCATCGCGGACTCGCAGGGCTGATCCCACGGTCGGTCGCCGGACCGGCCCCCCACCATGCGCGGCCCGGCCGCGCGACCACGCAACAACCGGAAGGAACCCGATGTCCGAACGACTCAAGGCCCTGGCAGACGCAGGCGTCTCCATCTGGCTGGACGACCTCTCCCGCGAGCGCATCGAGACCGGGAACCTCGCCGACCTGGTCAAGGACAGCTCCGTCGTCGGCGTCACCACGAACCCGACGATCTTCGCCGGGGCGCTGGCCGACGGCGAGCGGTACGACGACCAGGTGAGGCAGCTCGCCGCCGACGGCAAGGACGTCGACGAGGCCATCTTCGCGCTCACCACGACCGACGTGCGCGACGCCTGCGACGTGCTGCGTGAGGTCTACGAGGCCACCGGCGGCGTCGACGGGCGCGTCTCGATCGAGGTCGCGCCCGGCCTGGCCGAGGACCAGACGGCCACCGTGGCCTCCGCCAAGGAGCTGTGGGCGGCCGTCGACCGGCCCAACCTGTTCATCAAGATCCCGGCCACCACCGCCGGCGCCCCCGCCATCACCGAGGTGCTCGCGGAGGGGATCAGCGTGAACGTCACGCTGATCTTCGGTCTGGGCCGCTACGACGCCGTCATGGACGCGTACCTCGAGGGGCTGGAGAAGGCCAAGGCCAACGGCCACGACCTGGCCGGCATCCACTCGGTCGCGTCGTTCTTCGTCTCCCGCGTGGACAGCGAGATCGACAAGCGGCTGGCCGCGTCGGGCGACCCGCAGGCCGAGAACCTGCTCGGGCTGGCCGGGGTGGCGAACGCCCGCCTCGCCTACGAGGCCTACGAGCAGAAGTTCGCCGGCGAGCGCTTCGCGGCCCTCAAGGCCGACGGCGCCAACACCCAGCGTCCGCTCTGGGCCTCCACCGGCGTGAAGAACCCCGACTACCGCGACACGATGTACGTCGCCGACCTGGTCGTCGCGAACACCGTCAACACCATGCCGGAGAAGACCATGCAGGCGTTCGCCGACCACGGCGAGGTCGCGGGCGACCAGGTCACCACCCACTACGCCGAGGCCCGGCAGGTGATGGCCGACCTCGCCCGGGTCGGGGTCGACTACGACGACGTGATCGGGGTTCTCGAGCGCGAGGGCGTCGAGAAGTTCGTGGCCTCCTGGGACGAGCTGGTCGAGACCGTGCGCGGCCAGCTCGCCGGCGCCGAGGGCCCGAGCGCGTGAGCGAGACGTTCGAGGTGGTCGCGACGGGAGCCGCGGCCGACGCCATCGCTGCGCACGTCCCGCGCCTCGTCGCCGACGGCTTCGCCGGCAGGCTCTTCGCCCAGGACCACACGCTGTGGGGTCCCGAGGCCGAGGCGGAGTCCGCGAAGCGGTTGTCCTGGGTAGGGCTGGCGCAGAGCTCGCAGCCGCTGGTGGCGGAGATCGCGAGGCTGCGCGCCGACCTCGGCCCCGAGCTCGACCACGTCGTGCTCTGCGGCATGGGTGGCTCCAGCCTGGCCCCGGAGGTGATCTGCGCGACGTACGGCGCCGAGCTGACGGTGCTGGACTCCAGCAGCCCGGACCAGGTGCGGGCCGCGGTGTCCGACCGGCTCGACCGCACCGTCGTGGTCGTGTCCAGCAAGTCGGGCTCGACCGTCGAGACCGACTCGCAGCGTCGTGCCTACCAGCAGGCCTTCACCGATGCGGGCATCGACCCGACCAGCCGGATCGTCATCGTCACCGACCCCGGCAGCCCGCTCGACGAGCAGTCCCGCGCCGAGGGCTACCGGGTGGTCAACGCCGACCCCGACGTGGGGGGCAGGTACTCCGCGCTCACCGCCTTCGGACTGGTGCCCTGCGCGCTCGCGGGGGCCGACGTCAGCCGGCTGCTCGACGAGGCGGACGCCGTCACCGACCTGCTCGCGGCCGACGACGAGGCGAACCCGGGGCTGCGGCTGGGGGCCGCCATCGCCGGGACCTCGCCGTTGCGCGACAAGCTGGTCGTGGTGGACCAGGGCTCGGGCCTGGTCGGGTTCCCCGACTGGGCCGAGCAGCTGGTGGCCGAGAGCACCGGCAAGCAGGGCACCGGGCTGCTGCCGGTCGTGGTGACCGACGACTCCGCCCCCGAGGTGGCGCTGCCGCCCCACGACGTCACCGTGGTGCACCTCGCAGACGACACCGCGGCCGACCCGACCGGCGACCCACTCGGCGACTCGTCGGGAGGATCCGGCGGGTCCGACGTGGTGGTGACCGGCGCCCTCGGCGCCCAGCTGATGCTGTGGGAGGTCGCCACCGCGACCGCGGGTCGGATCCTGAGCATCAACCCGTTCGACCAGCCCGACGTCGAGAGTGCCAAGACGGCCGCCCGGTCGATGCTGGAGGGCCGGCCGGAGACCAGCGAGCCGGCCTTCACCGACGGCGCGGTCGAGGTCCGGGCCCTCGGCCCGGCCTTCCTGGGTGACGCGGCCAGCCTCGGCGAGGCCGTGACGGCGCTGCTGGACCAGGTCGACGACGCCCGGGGCTACGTCGCGGTGATGGCCTACCTCGACCGGATCGAGCACGCCGACCTGGCCGAGGTGCGAGGCACGCTGGCCCACCGGGTGCGCCGGCCGGTGACCTTCGGCTGGGGCCCCCGGTTCCTGCACTCGACCGGACAGTTCCACAAGGGCGGCCCAGCGGTCGGCGTCTACCTGCAGATCACCGCCGAGCCGGTCTCGGACCTGGACGTGCCGGGGCGCGACTACTCCTTCGGCCGGCTGATCTCCTCCCAGGCGGCGGGCGACGCAGCGGTGCTCGCGGACCACGACCGGCCGGTGCTCCGGCTGCACCTCACCGACCAGAAGGTCGGGCTCGCAGCGCTGCGCGAGGCGCTTTCGTGAGCCGCGCGGGTCGCGTCGGGGAGCCACTCGGGTGGGACAACCCCTTGCGCGACCCGCAGGACCGCCGGCTCCCGCGGATCGCGGGTCCTTGCGGCATGGTGATCTTCGGCGTCACCGGCGACCTCTCGCGCAAGAAGGTGATGCCGGCCGTCTACGACCTCGCCAACCGGGGGCTGCTGCCGCCGGGCTTCTCCCTGGTGGGGTACGCCCGCCGGGACTGGGCCAACCAGGACTTCGCCAAGGTGGTGCACGACTCGGTCAAGGAGCACGCGCGGACCGAGTTCCGCGAGGAGGTCTGGGACCAGCTCGCGGAGGGGTTCCGGTTCGTGCCGGGCGACTTCAGTGACGACCTCGCCTTCGACAACCTGCGCCAGACCATGCTGGACCTGGACCGGGTGCGTGGCACCGGTGGCAACCACGCCTTCTACCTGTCCATCCCGCCGAAGTTCTTCCCCGACGTCATCGGTCAGCTGAAGGAGCACGGGCTCGCCGACCCTGACCCGGACAGCTGGCGGCGGGTGGTCGTCGAGAAGCCGTTCGGCTCCGACCTGGCGAGTGCCCAAGCGCTGAACAAGGTGATCGGCGAGGTCTTCCCCGCCGAGTCCGTGTTCCGCATCGACCACTACCTCGGCAAGGAGACGGTACAGAACATCCTGGCGATGCGCTTCGCCAACGCCATGTTCGAGCCGATCTGGAACGCCCACTACGTCGACCACGTCCAGATCACGATGGCCGAGGACATCGGCATCGGCGGTCGGGCCGGCTACTACGACGGGATCGGCGCCGCCCGCGACGTCATCCAGAACCACCTGCTGCAGCTGATGGCGCTGATCGCGATGGAGGAGCCGACCTCCTTCGACGCCCACAGCCTGCGGCTGGAGAAGCAGAAGGTGCTCTCCTCGGTGGTGCTGCCGCAGCGGCTCGACCTGCACACCGCCCGGGCCCAGTACGTCCAGGGCTGGGCCGGTGGCCGCAAGGTGCCGGGCTACCACCAGGAGCAGGACATCCCGACGCGCTCGACCACCGAGACCTACGCCGCCATCAAGCTCGGCATCGACACCCGCCGCTGGGCCGGGGTGCCCTTCTACCTGCGTCACGGCAAGCGGCTCGGGCGGCGCGTCACCGAGGTGGCCGTGGTGTTCAAGCGGGCGCCACACCTGCCGTTCTCCGAGACCGCCACCGAGGAGCTCACCCACAACGCGCTGGTGATCCGGGTCCAGCCCGACGAGGGCATCACGCTGCGGTTCGGGTCCAAGGTCCCGGGCGGCGGCGCCATGGAGATCCGCGACGTCAACATGGACTTCGCCTACGGCGGCTCGTTCACGGAGTCCTCGCCGGAGGCCTACGAGCGTCTCATCCTCGACGTCCTCCTCGGCGACCCCCCGCTGTTCCCCCAGGTCGAGGAGGTCGAGCTGTCCTGGAAGATCCTGGACCCGATCGTGCAGCACTGGGCGGAGCACGGCTCCCCCGACACCTACGAGGCCGGCACCTGGGGCCCCGAGTCGGCGGAGCGCATGCTGGCCCGCGACGGCCGCGCCTGGCGACGACCGTGACCCAGCTCGACGACAGCCGTCGCCGACCGACCCCGGAAGGACCGTCGTGATCGACCTGGCCGACACCACCGCGACCGCGATCGCGGCCGAGTTCGTCCGGGCGCGACGCCGGGCGGGCAGCCCGGCGATGGGCATGATCATGACCATCGTGGTCGTGGCCGTCCATGCCGAGGCCGACGAGTCGATGGCCGTCGCCCGGGCCGCGTCCCGCGAGCATCCCGCCCGCATCCTCGCCGTCGTCCTCGGCGACGGGCGTGGGGCGGCGCGGGTGGACGCCCGGGTCGGCATCGGCTCGGGTGCCTCCGGCGAGCGCGCCCTGATCACGCTGACCGGCGAGGTCACGCGACATCCCGAGTCGGTGGTGCTGCCGCTGCTGCTCCCCGACTCGCCGGTTGTCGTCTGGTGGCCCGGGCGGGCGCCGTCCGACCCCGCCGCCGACCCGATCGGCCGACTGGGGACCCGGCGGATCACCGACGCCGCCTCGGCACCGACCGCGAAGGGCCGCGCGATGCTGGGCCAGTGCCGCAGCTACGCCCCCGGCAACACCGACCTGGCCTGGACCAGGATCACCGGCTGGCGGGCGCTGCTCGCCGCGGCGCTGGACCAGCACCGAGAGAAGGTGCTGTCGGCGTCGGTGACCGCGGAGCGGATCAGCCCGAGCGCCGACCTGCTCTCGGCCTGGCTGGCCGACCGCCTCCGCTGCGAGGTCACCCGCGGCAGCTCGGCCGGCCCGGGGATCACCGAGGTGGTGCTCTCCACCCGGCAGGGCGAGGTCCGCATCGCCCGTTCCGACGGCCGCCTGGCGCTGATGTCCACGCCGGGCGCGCCCGACCGCCCGGTCGCGCTGAAGAGGCGCGACCTCGACGAGCTGCTGTCCGAGGAGCTGCGCCGGCTCGATCCCGACGACGTGTACGCCGCGACCGCGGCCCACCTCGCCAGCCACGGCGTGGGCACCGCGGCCAAGCGCGCTCGCCGGGCGAGCAAGGGTGCCACCGGACGGGGCGGGTCCGCGCGCCGCCGCACGTCGACGACGACCGGGAAGGCCTGACATGCACGAGCCCGAGATCCTCACCCACCCCCACGCCGAGGCACTGTCCGCGGCGGTGGCCGGCCGACTGGTGGCGCACCTCGCGGCAGCCCAGGCCGCCGGCCGGGTGCCGACCATCGCGCTCACCGGCGGGACGGTCGCGGTCACCATCCACGAGGCGCTGGTGACGGCCACGGCCGGCTCCGACCCGACCGTCGACTGGTCTCGGGTCGAGGTGCTCTGGGGGGACGAGCGCTTCGTGCCGGCCGCCGACGACGACCGCAACGCCAAGCAGGCGCAGGTGCTGCTGGCCCACGTCGGCGTCGACCCCGCCCGAGTGCACGAGATGCCCGCCTCGGACGGTCCCGAGACCGACGTGGACGCTGCCGCCGCCTCCTACGCCGAGGTGGTCCGCCGGGTCGCTCCCGACGGTCTCGACGTGCTGATGCTGGGGGTCGGCCCCGACGGTCACGTCGCGTCCCTGTTCCCCGGCTTCCCGCAGCTCGACGTCGACGACCGTGAGGCGGTCGGGGTCACCGACTCCCCCAAGCCGCCGCCGGAACGCGTCTCGCTGACGCTTCCGGTGCTGAACCGGGCCCGCGAGGTGTGGTTCGTGGTCGCCGGTGAGGGCAAGTCGGCGGCGGTGGCCGCGGCCCTGGGGGCCCATGGCGGACCCGCCGACGTCCACGACATCCCCGCGGCGGGGGTCAGCGGTCGGGAGCGGACGCTGTGGTTCCTCGACGAGGGTGCCGCCTCCCGGCTGTGAGTCCCCGCCCGAGGGCGACCCGCGGCCCGGCGCGGCAGGTCAGAAGATGACGTCGCCGCGCTTGCGGCGGTCACGCAGCGTCTTGATGGCCTCGTCGAGGATGTCCTCGGCCTCCTGGTCGGAGCGCCGTTCCTTGACGTAGGCGAGATGGGTCTTGTAGGGCTCGATCTTCGGCGGCGGCGGCGGGTTGTCGCAGTCGAGGCTGGCCGGCAGCCCGCAACGCGGGCAGTCCCAGGAGGACGGGATCTGCGCCTCGACCGCGAACGTGATCACCGACTCGTGGTCGTGGGCGCAGAAGTACACCACGGTCTGACGCGGTGCGGCGTCGCCGCGCTCCGCCTCCCCCATCGGTCCGGCCCCGACCCGGCTCCCCCGGATGGCGCTGCCCCCACCTTGTGCCACGCCTGTGCTCCTGTCGATCGCGAAGGTGTGCGGCCCGGTGGCCCGGGCTCAGTTCCCGGCCTTGAGCAGCAGTCCCAGGGCCACGATGCAGGCGAACCAGATGACGCCCGCGCCGATGGTGATCCGGTCGAGGTTGCGCTCGGCCACCGAGGACCCCCCCAGCCCACTCGAGACGCCGCCGCCGAACATGTCGGACAGACCGCCGCCCCGCCCCTTGTGCAGCAGCACGAGCAGGATCAGCAGCAGGCTGGTGGCGAGGAGCAGGACGGTGAAGGTGATGACCACGGTCACAGATCCTAGCTCAGCAAGGTCCGCTCAGATGACAGGCATGTCGTAGAACCGGCAGATTCCGCCGAACTCCTCGGCCTGCAGGCTCGCACCACCGACCAGGCAGCCGTCGACGTCCGCCTTGACCATGATCCCCGCCACGTTGGCCGCCTTCACCGAGCCGCCGTACAGGATGCGTACCGAGTCCGCGGCGTCCTGGCTCCACACCTCCGCGACCCGGGCGCGCAGCGCGGCGCAGACCTCCTGCGCGTCGTCGGGCGTGGCGACCTCGCCGGTGCCGATGGCCCACACCGGCTCGTAGGCGACGACCAGGCCGGCGACCTGGTCGGCGTCGAAGCCCGCCAGCGAGCCGTCGAGCTGGGCGACGGTGTAGGCGACGTGCTCGCCGGCCTGTCGCACGTCCAGCCCCTCGCCGACGCAGACGATCGGAGTCATGCCGGCGTCCAGGCTCTTGCGGGCCTTGGCGTTCACGGTCTCGTCGGACTCGGCGTGGTACTCGCGGCGCTCGGAGTGCCCGACCACCACGTAGGAGCAGCCGAGCTTGGACAGCATCCCGGCGGAGATCTCGCCGGTGTAGGCCCCCTCGTCGTGGGTGGAGACGTCCTGGGCGCCGTAGCGGATCTCGAGACGGTCACCGTCGACGACCGTCTGCACGCCGCGGAGGTCGGTGAAGGGCGGTACCACGACCACCTCGGCGCGACCGTAGTCGTGGCGCTTGTCCGACAGCGTCCAGGCGAGCTTCTGCACCAGGACCACCGCCTCCTGGTGGTTCAGGTTCATCTTCCAGTTGCCCGCCATCAGCGGGACGCGCGTCTGCTTGGCCATGGTCGGTTGCCTACCTCGTGCTCGGAGCGAGTGATGTCAGTGGTGTCGAAGGTGATGTCGAACGGGGTGTCAGCGCGGGTTTCGGAGGGGGGCGCGACGTCCCGGGGCACGCGACCCCGCAACGCCGCCGGTCGCGGTCAGTCGTCCAGGACGTCGATGCCGGGCAGGTCCCTGCCCTCGAGGTACTCGAGGCTCGCGCCGCCACCGGTCGAGATGTGCCCGAACGCCGCCTCGTCGAAGCCGAGCCGCCGCACGGCCGCGGCGGAGTCGCCGCCACCCACGACGGACAGCCCGTCGACCTCGGTCAGCGCCTGGGCGACGGCCCGGGTGCCCTCGGCGAAGGCGTCGAACTCGAAGACGCCCATCGGGCCGTTCCAGAACACCGTCCGGGTGTCGGCCAGCGCCTCGGCGAACGCGCGCCCCGACTCGGGCCCGATGTCGAGACCCAGCTGGTCCGCGGGAATGGCGGTGGCCGCCACCACCGTCGGCGGGGCGTCCGCGGCGAACTCGGGGGCCACGACCACGTCGGTCGGGAGCAGGATCTGCACGCCCGACTCCTCGGCGCGGCGCAGGTAGGACCGGCAGGTGTCGAGCTGGTCGGCCTCGAGCAGGCTCCTGCCGACCTCGTGACCCTGGGCAGCGAGGAACGTGAAGACCATCCCCCCGCCGATCAGCAGCCGGTCCGCCTTGCCCAGCAGGTTGTCGATGACGCCCAGCTTGTCGGAGACCTTCGACCCGCCCAGCACCACGGCGTACGGACGCTCGGGGTCCTGGGTCAGCCGTCGCAGCACGTCGATCTCCGCCGCCACCAGCCCGCCCATGGCATGCGGCAGTCGCTGAGCGACGTCGTAGACCGAGGCCTGCTTGCGATGCACCACCCCGAACCCGTCGCTGACGAAGACGTCCGCGAGCGCGGCCAGCTGGTCGGCGAACCGACCGCGGACCTCGTCGTCCTTGCTGGTCTCGCCCTCGTTGAAGCGGACGTTCTCCAGGACGGCGACCTGGCCGTCGCCGAGGCCGGCGACCACCGCGTGGGCGGACTCGCCGACGGTGTCCTCGGCGAAGCCCACCTCGGTGCCCAGCAGCTCACCGAGCCGGGCCGCTACCGGACGCAGCGAGTACCGGGGGTCCGGAGCTCCCTTGGGACGGCCCAGGTGCGCGACGACCACCACCCGTGCGCCGGCGTCGGCGAGCCGCTTGATGGTGGGCACGCTCGCCCGGACCCGGCCGTCGTCGGTGATCGTGGCGTCGTCGAGCGGCACGTTCAGGTCCGACCTCACCAGGACCCGGGCGCCCCGGACGTCCCCGAGGTCATCGAGCTGCCTCAAGGTCAGAGGCTCTTTCCGACGTAGGTGATCAGGTCGGCGAGGCGGTTGGAGTAGCCCCACTCGTTGTCGTACCAGCCGACCACCTTGACCTGGTTGCCGATCACCTTGGTCAGCCCGGCGTCGAAGATGCACGAGTGCGGGTCGGTCACGATGTCGGAGGACACGATCGGGTCCTCGGTGTACTTCAGGATCCCCTTGAGGTCCGAGTCGGCGGCGGCCTTGATGGCGGCGTTGACCTCGTCGGCGGAGGTCTCGCGGCCGGTCTCGACGGTCAGGTCGGTCGCGGAACCGGTCGGGAGCGGGACACGCAGGGCGTAGCCGTCGAGCTTGCCCTTCAGGTCGGGCATGACCAGGCCGATGGCCTTGGCGGCACCGGTCGAGGTCGGCACGATGTTGAGCGCGGCCGCGCGCGCGCGTCGCAGGTCCTTGTGCGGCGCGTCCTGCAGGTTCTGGTCCTGGGTGTAGGCGTGGACCGTGGTCATCAGGCCCTTCACGATCCCGAACTGCTCGTGCAGCACCTTCGCCATCGGGCCGAGGCAGTTGGTGGTGCAGGAGGCGTTGGAGATGACGTGGTGGGAGTCCCCGTCGTAGTCCTCGTGGTTGACGCCCATCACGATGGTGACGTCCTCGTTGGAGGCCGGAGCCGAGATGATGACCTTCTTCGCGCCACCGTCGATGTGCGCCTTCGCCTTGGCGGCGTCGGTGAAGAAGCCGGTGGACTCGACGACCACGTCGACGCCGTGGTCCTTCCACGGCAGCTGCGCCGGGTCCTTCTCGGCGAGGATCGTCAGCATCTTGTCGCCGACCTTGATGCCGCCGTCGGTCACCGACACCTCCGCCGGGAACCTGCCCAGGATGGAGTCGTACTTGAGCAGGTGCGCCATCGTCTTGAGGTCACCGAGGTCGTTGGCTGCCACGATCTCGATGTCGGCACCGGAGGCCTGCACGGCTCGGAAGAAGTTGCGGCCGATGCGGCCGAATCCGTTGATACCCACGCGTACGGTCATGAGTCTGTCTCTCCTATGAACAAGTCGGGGCCACGAACAGGGATCCGAGCTGCCGCGAGGCAGCGGATCCGCTCGCGGTCGCTGCATGGAGCAGCGCCGCGACCCGACCCTACCGGGTGTGACCCGCACCTCCACTGCGACGTCCGCCGTGCGACGGGGGTGACCGGGCTCAGGCCTGGTCGGCGAGCATCTCCGGGGTCAGGCTGGTCTCGGTGTCGTCGACGCCGAGCTCGTGGGCGCGCTTGTCGGCCATCGCCAGCAGCCGGCGGATGCGACCGGCGATCGCGTCCTTGGTCAGCGGCGGCACGTGCAGCTGCCCCAGCTCCTCCAGCGACGCCTGCTTGTGCTCGAGCCGCAGGTCACCGGCCATCTTCAGGTGGTCGGGCACCTCGTCGGCGAGGATCTGGAGGGCCCGCTCGACCCTGGCGCCGGCGGCGACGGCGGCCCGGGCGGAGCGCCGCAGGTTGGCATCGTCGAAGTTGGCGAGCCGGTTGGCGGTGGCACGGACCTCCCGTCGCATCCGGCGCTCCTCCCACGCCATCAGCGACTCGTGCGCGCCCAGCCTGGTCAGCAGCTGGCCGATGGCGTCGCCGTCGCGGATCACCACCCGGTCGACCCCGCGGACCTCGCGGGCCTTCGCGGAGATGCCGATCCGCCGGGCCGCACCGACCAGCGCGAGCGCGGCCTCCGGCCCCGGACAGGTGACCTCCAACGAGGAGGACCGGCCGGGCTCGGTGAGCGAGCCGTGCGCGAGGAAGGCGCCGCGCCAGGCGGCCACCGCGTCGCAGCCCGCCCCGGAGACCACCTGCGGGGGCAGCCCGCGGACCGGGCGGCCGCGTCCGTCCAGCAGGCCGGTCTGCCTGGCCAGCGCCTCGCCGTCGCGGACCACCCGAACCACGTAGCGGGTGCCCTTGCGGATGCCGTTCCCGGCCACCACCACCACGTCAGAGGGATGGCCGTAGACCTCGGCGATGTCACGACGCAGCCGCCGGGCCGCGGCGCCGGTGTCCAGCTCGGCCTCAACCACGATCCGGCCGCTGACGATGTGCAGGCCGCCGGCGAACCTCAGCATCGAGGACACCTCGGACTTGCGGCAGCAGGACTTCGTGACCTGGGTTCCGGCGAGCTCTGCCTTCACCTGCGCGGTCATCGCCATGGGGCCGATCCTGCCACGTTGGGGCCTTCCCGAGAGAACCGTCGTCACGGCGGTAAAGTACCTGGTCGCGCCGTCGCGGTCATCCCTGCCCCGCCAGCAGCCGTGCGAACGCGTCGGCCAGCTTGACCGGGTCGTGGCGCGGGGTGCCGTCCGCGACGGCGAGGTCCGCGAGCTCCAGCCGGGCCCCGAGCGCGGCCGCCGCAGCCGCCAGCTCCACCGGGTCCGGGACCGCGGCCGGGTCCGCCAGCACCAGGTCCAGGCGCAGGTCCGGCGCGTGCCGGGCCAGTACCTCCAGGTGCTGGGCCGGGGAGAAGCCGTCGGTCTCCCCCGGCTGCGGGGCGAGGTTGAGCACCACCGCGGTCCGGGCCCGGGACTCCACCAGCGACACCAGCAGCTCGGGGACGAGCAGGTGCGGGATGACGCTGGTGAACCAGGAGCCCGGGCCGATCACCACCCAGTCGGCGGCCTTGATCGCCGCCAGCGCCTCCCGGCAGGCGGGCGGGTCGACGGGCTCGAGCTGCACCGCGGCCACGTGCCCGGTCGTGGAGGCGACCTCGACCTGCCCCCTGACCGTCGTCAGCTCGTCCGGTCGGTCCGGGTCGACGCCCTGCACCGACGCGGTGATGTCGATCGGGGTGACGGCCATGGGCAGCACCCGGCCGTGGGCCCCGAGGAGCCGGCCGACCCAGTCAAGGCCGCCGACGTGGTCCTCGAGCAGCTCCCACAGCGTGACGATCAGCAGGTTGCCGACCGCATGGTTGTCCATCTCGCCGTCGCTGGCGAACCGGTGCTGCAGCACCCGGGCCCAGGTGCGCCCCCAGTCGTCGTCGCCGCACAGCGCCGACAGCGCCTGGCGCAGGTCGCCCGGCGGCAGCACCCCGAACTCCCGGCGCAGCCGGCCCGACGACCCGCCGTTGTCGGCCACCGTGACCACCGCGGTCAGGTCGTCGACGACCTGGCGCAGGGCCGACAGCGAAGCGGACAGCCCGTGCCCGCCGCCGAGCGCCACCACCTTGGGACCGGGGCGCGGACCCGGTCCTGCCGGCGACACCTCACTCCCGCCCGAGGTCGCGGTGCGCGGGACGGGCCGCGATCCCGCGGGCGTTGAGGCGGGCCGCGATCTCCTCGGTCATCGCGACGCTGCGGTGCTTGCCTCCGGTGCAGCCGATCGCCACCGTCATGAACCGCTTGCCCTCCCGCAGGTAGCCCTCGCTGACCGTCTCCAGCAGCGGCAGGTACTGGTCGAGGAACACCTGGGCGCCCGGACGCTCCTTGACATAGGCCGCGACCTCGCTGTCGCGTCCCGACAGGGGGCGCAGCTCAGGGACCCAGTGCGGGTTGGGCAGGAACCGCATGTCGGCCACCAGGTCGGCATCGACCGGGATGCCGTACTTGAAGCCGAAGCTCACCACGGTCGCCTTGAGCCGCGTGGTCTGCTCGGTGCCGAAGGCCTCGGCCACCTTGTCGGTGAGCTGGTGCACGTTGAGGCTGCTGGTGTCGATGACGAGGTCCGCCTCGGCGCGCAGGTCGTCGAGGGCGTTGCGCTCACGGCGCAGCCCGTCCAGCAGCCGACCGCCCTCCTGCAGCGGGTGCGGGCGGCGAACCGCCTCCTGGCGTCGCACCAGGACCTCGTCGGTGGCCTCCAGGAACAGCAGGGTGGTGCGGCGGCTGGTGCTGCGCTTGGCGAGCACCTCGGCGAGCCCGGTGAAGAACGAGCCGGAGCGGACGTCGACGACGACGGCGATCGGCTGGAGTGGGCCGCGGCTCTCGTCGACGAGGCGCACCACGTCCCCGACCAGCTGCGGCGGCAGGTTGTCCACCACGAAGTAGCCGAGGTCCTCCAGCTCCTTGGCGGCGGTGCTGCGTCCGGCGCCGGTCATGCCGGTGACCACCACGACCTCACCCCGGTGGGCCGGGTCCGGCACGGCGGCGACAGGCTCGGGTGCGGACGCCGGCAGCGGGACGTGGGACACGTCAGCCCTCCTCGATCTCTCCGGTGGCGGTGTTGACGCTGACGGTACGACGTCGCGGCTGCTCGGCCAGCGCCGCCACGATGGCCTCGGCCGTGCGGAGGCCGATGCCGGGCACCTCGGCCACCTCCTCGACCGTGGCCGTCCGCAGCTTGCGCAGCGAGCCGAACCGCTTGAGCAGCGAGCGGCGCCGGACCTCGCCGAGGCCCGGCACGTCGTCGAGGAGGCTCTCCACCATGGTCTTGGACCGCCGCGAGCGGTGGTGGCTGATCGCGAACCGGTGCGCCTCGTCCCGCACCCGCTGCAGGAGGTACAGCCCCTCGCTGGTGCGCGGCAGGATGACCGGGTCCTCCTGGCCGGGCAGCCACACCTCCTCGAGCCGTTTGGCCAGCCCACACACCGGGACGTCGTCGATGCCGAGCTCGTCGAGGGCGCGCTGGGCCGCCGCCACCTGCGGCGGGCCGCCGTCCACGACGACCAGGCCGGGCACGTAGGCGAACCTCTTGGGGCGGCCGGTGTCGGGGTCGACCAGCAGCGGGCCGTCCGGCTCCCCCCGGTCCCCGGTCTCGGCGACGTCGCCGGACTCGGCCCGCTCGTCCAGCAGCCGCCGGAACCGTCGGGTGAGCACCTCGTGCATCGAGGCCACGTCGTTCTGACCGTCGACTCCCCTGATGACGAACCGGCGGTACTCGCTCTTGCGCGCCAGTCCGTCCTCGAAGACCACCATCGACGCCACCACCTCGGTGCCCTGGAGGTTCGAGATGTCGTAGCACTCGATGCGCAGCGGAGCGGTCGGCAGCCCGAGCGAGGCCTGGATCTCCTCCAGGGCCCGGTTGCGCGTGGTCAGGTCGCTGGCCCGCTTGGTCTTGTGCAGGCCCAGCGCCTGCAGCGCGTTGCGTGCCACCGTCTCCTGCAGCGCCAGCTTCGGGCCTCGCTGGGGCACCCGGATCGACACCCGGCTGCCACGCAGGTCGCTCAGCCACTGCTCCAGCGCGTCGGTGTCCTCCGGCAGCGCCGGCACCAGCACCTCTCGCGGGATGGCGTCACCGACCTCGCCGTCGTACAGCTGGAGCAGGAAGCCCTCGACCAGGCCGGCGGTGTCGGCGTCGTCCATCTTGTCGGCCACCCACCCCCGCTGACCACGGATCCGGCCGCCGCGCACGTAGAAGATCTGCACAGCGACCTCGAGCGGGTCCTCGCTGACGGCCACCACGTCGGCGTCGGTGCCGTCGCCCAGCACGACGGCCTGCTTCTCCATGGCCCGGTTGAGCGCGCCGATGTCGTCGCGGAGCCGGGCGGCCCGCTCGTAGTCGGTGTCGGCGGAGGCGGCGTACATCTGCTTCTCCAGGCGACGGACGAACGCGGTGGTGTTCCCGGCCATGAAGTCGCAGAAGTCCTCGACGATGGCGCGGTGCTCCTCGGCGCTGACCCGGCCCACGCAGGGCGCCGAGCACTTGCCGATGTAGCCCAGCAGGCACGGCCGGCCGATCTGTGCCGAGCGTCGGAAGACGCCCGTGGAGCAGGAGCGCATCGGGAACACCCGCAGCAGCAGGTCGACGGTCTCGCGGATCGCCCAGGCGTGGGAGTACGGCCCGAAGTAGCGGGTGCCACGCTTCTTCGCGCCGCGGCCGACCATCACCCGGGGGAACTCCTCGCCGACGGTGACCGCCAGCCACGGGTAGGACTTGTCGTCGCGGTACTTGACGTTGAACCGCGGGTCGAACTCCTTGATCCAGGAGTACTCCAGCTGGAGCGCCTCGACCTCGGTGTTGACCACCGTCCACTCCACCGCGGCGGCGTGGGTGACCATGGACGCCGTCCGGGGGTGCAGGTTGACGATGTCCTGGAAGTAGGACGTCAGCCGGGCACGGAGGTTCTTCGCCTTGCCGACGTAGACCACCCGGCCGTGCTCGTCGCGGAACCGGTAGACCCCCGGGGACGTCGGGATCGAGCCCGGCGCGGGGCGGTAGGTCGACGGGTCAGCCACACCTGCCAGCCTACGGGGGCCCGCCGACCCCGGCGCCGACGACGGGCCCGCCCGGTCGAAGCCGGGCTCAGGCCCGCCGACGGCCTACCGGCGCGGCTGCGGTGCGAGACGTCAGGCGACCGTGACCTGGTCTCCCTCCACCGTCACGGTCTTGGCCCCCAGCGGCGACGGGGCCGGACCACCGACCACCGAGCCGTCGGTGATCGAGAACATGCTGCCGTGGCACGGGCAGACGATGTGGTCGCCCTCGATCTTGCTGACCTGGCAGCCCTTGTGGGTGCAGGTGGCGTCGAAGGCCTTGAACTCGCCGTCACTCGGCTGGGTGACGACCACCTTGTCGGCCTTGAGGATCGTGCCGCCGCCCACCGGGACGTCGGCCACCGGCACGGTCACGCCCGTGCCCGCCGCGGGCGACGGCGAGGTGGCCGTCGACGACGCCGCGTCCGAGGTGGCGGCCGACGAGGCACTCTCGCCGCTGTCGCTGCCGCCGCAGGCCGCGAGCAGCGGCAGCGCCACGCCCCCGACGGTCGCGGTGCGCAGCATGGTCCGACGGGTCACGTCCGCGGGAGGGGACGACGGCTCGGTGCTCGGCATGAATGCTCCCAGATCGGTTGACGGTTGAAGCTTCACCGTAGACAGCGCACGCCCGCCATACCTGAGAGGAGCCTGAGGATTTGGTGACTGGAGTCCCAGTCCAAGGTTTCCCCAGGGTCGTCCGGGCCTCAGGCGGTCTGACGACGGGCGCGAGACGTCCGCTTGTCCGCCGGCGGCGTCGCCGCGGTGGTCCGGGACCGCCTCGGTGCCGACGGCTGGCGCGCCGGGCTGTCCGCCAGCAGCGGGCGCAGGAACTCCCCGGTGAAGCTGTCGGGATGGGCCGCCACCGTCTCCGGAGTGCCCTCCGCCACCACGTAGCCGCCTCGGCTCCCTCCCTCGGGCCCCATGTCGATGAGCCAGTCCGCGGTCTTGATCACGTCGAGGTTGTGCTCGATCACCAGCACGGTGTTGCCCTGGTCCACGAGCCGGCCCAGCACCAGCAGCAGCTTGCGGATGTCCTCGAAGTGGAGCCCGGTGGTCGGCTCGTCGAGGACGTAGACGGTGCGACCGGTCGAGCGCTTCTGCAGCTCGGAGGAGAGCTTGACCCGTTGCGCCTCGCCCCCGGAGAGCGTGGGGGCCGGCTGGCCGAGCCGGACGTACCCGAGGCCCACGTCGACCAGTGTCCGCATGTGCCGGGCTATCGCGGGGATGGCCGCGAAGAAGTCCACCGCCTCCTCGATCGGCATGTCGAGCACCTCGGCGATCGTCTTGCCCTTGTAGTGCACCTCGAGCGTCTCGCGGTTGTAGCGGGCGCCGTGGCACACCTCGCACGGGACGTAGACGTCCGGCAGGAAGTTCATCTCGATCTTGATCGTGCCGTCACCGTGGCACGCCTCGCACCGGCCGCCCTTGACGTTGAAGGAGAACCTGCCCTGCTGGTAGCCGCGCATCTTGGCCTCCGCGGTGGAGGCGAAGAGCTTGCGGACGTGGTCGAACACGCCGGTGTAGGTCGCCGGGTTGGACCTGGGGGTCCGGCCGATCGGCGACTGGTCGACGTGGATGACCTTGTCGACGTGGTCGAGCCCCTCGATGCGCCGGTGCCGGCCCGGGACGGTGCGGGCGTTGTAGAGCTGTTTGGCGAGGGAGGTGTAGAGGATGTCGTTGACGAGGGTGGACTTCCCCGAGCCGGAGACTCCCGTGACGGCGACGAACACCCCCAGCGGGAAGGTCACGTCGATGTCGCGCAGGTTGTGCTCGCGGGCCCCCTTCACGACCAGGCTCCGCCCCGCGGTGCGGGGCCGGCGGACCTCCGGGACGGGGATCTTCTTGCGTCCGGACAGGTACATGCCGGTCGCCGAGTCGTGGTGGGCCATCAGCTCCGAGACCGGCCCGGAGACCACGACCTGACCCCCGTGCTCGCCGGCGCCCGGGCCGATGTCGACCACCCAGTCGGCCACCTTGATGGTGTCCTCGTCGTGCTCGACCACGATCAGGGTGTTGCCCAGGTCCTTGAGCCGGACCAGCGTCTCGATCAACCGGTGGTTGTCGCGCTGGTGAAGCCCGATGGAGGGCTCGTCGAGGACGTAGAGCACACCCACCAGCCCGGCGCCGATCTGGGTGGCGAGCCGGATCCGCTGCGCCTCACCCCCGGACAGCGAGCCCGACGGCCGGTCCAGCGACAGGTAGTCCAGGCCCACGTCGAGCAGGAAGTTGAGCCGGTCCTGGATCTCCTTGAGGACCCGTTCCCCGATCTGGCGCTCCCGCGCCGACATCTCCAGCTCGGCCAGGAAGTCGGCGGTCTCGTTGATCGGCAGGCGGCAGACCTCGGCGATGTTTCGGTCCCCACCCGGTCCTGCCAGGGTGACCGCCATCGAGACCGGCTTGAGCCGGCTGCCCTCGCACTCCGGGCACGGGACCTCGCGCATGAAGCCCTCGAACCGCTCCCGGCTGGTGTCGGTCTCCGCCTCGCGGTGCCGGCGCTCGATGTAGGGGCGGACCCCCTCGAAGCTGGTGTAGTAGGAGCGCTTCCGGCCGTACCGGTTGGTGTGCTGGACGTGCACCTTGGTCGGGTGACCGTCGAGGATCGAGCGTCGCGCCTTGGCCGGCAGCCTCTCCCACGGGGTGTCGAGGTCGAACCCGAGCTCCTCCCCCAGGGCGCCCATCAGCCTCACGAAGAAGTCGGCGACGTGCGCCCCCGACCACGGGTCGATGGCCCCCTCCGCCAGCGTGGCCGCCGGGTCGGAGACGACCAGCTCGGGGTCGACCTCCATCCGGGTGCCCAGGCCGTGGCAGACCGGGCAGGCACCGAACGGCGAGTTGAACGAGAACGACCGGGGCTCCAGCTCGTCGGTGTCGATCGGGTGGTCGTTGGGACAGGCCATCCTCTCGGAGAACCTGAGCTCCCGGCCGGGGTCGTCGGCGGCCAGGTCGACGAAGTCGAAGACCACCAGGCCCCCGGCCAGCCCCAGCGCCGTCTCCACCGAGTCGGTGAGCCGCCGCTTGGACGACGCCTTGACCGCGAGCCGGTCCACCACGACCTCGATGGTGTGCTTCTTCTGCTTGTCGAGGGTCGGCGGCGCGTCGAGGGGATGGGTCTCGCCGTCGACCCGGGCCCGGGCGAACCCCTGGGTCTGGAGCTGCCGGAACAGGTCGACGTACTCGCCCTTGCGGCCGCGGATCACCGGCGCCAGCACCTGGAAGCGGGCACCGTCGGGGAGCGTGAGCATCCGGTCCACGATCTGCTGCGGGGTCTGCCGGGAGATCGGCGCCCCGCAGGTCGGGCAGTGGGGACGACCCGCCCGCGCGTAGAGCAGCCGCAGGTAGTCGTAGACCTCGGTGATGGTGCCGACCGTGGAACGGGGGTTCTTCGAGGTGGACTTCTGGTCGATCGACACCGCCGGGGACAGCCCCTCGATGAAGTCGACGTCGGGCTTGTCCATCTGGCCCAGGAACTGACGGGCGTACGCCGAGAGCGACTCGACGTAGCGCCGCTGGCCCTCCGCGAAGATCGTGTCGAAGGCGAGGCTCGACTTGCCGGACCCCGACAGCCCCGTGAACACGATCAGCGCGTCGCGGGGCAGGTCGAGGGAGACGTCCTTGAGGTTGTGCTCGCGCGCGCCTCGGATGATCAGCTGGTCGGCCACAGGCGAGTCCCCTCGGGTCCGTCTCGATGCGATGGGTTGGTGCCGGTCGGCCCGACAGGCGACGACTGGGTGGTTCGAACAAGCGTTCGCCATGATACCGGGCTGGTAAAAAGCTGAGCACGGCCGGTTGGATGGTCGAACGGACCGTCGTGCGGCCCGCGGCCACCTCGTGGGCGACACTCCTCCACACACGGTATCGGGGCTCGCCGACGGGTCCCGGCGACAGCCGACGGGCGGTCCCGCAGACCGCGCACCCTACGACGATGGAGCGCAGAGCGATGTCCTACACCGGCAAGGTCCACCCCGGCGGCCGCCCCGACGTGCGCGAGCTCTCCCGGCTCGTCATCACCAAGCTCTCGGTGAGCGAGATGGACAACAACGTCTACCTGCTGCGCTGCCGGCGCAGCGACGAGCAGCTGCTCGTCGACGCCGCCGACGACGCGGCCACCATCCTGGCCACGGTGGGCGCCGACGGCTTGGCGACCCTGGTCACCACGCACCGGCACTGGGACCACGTCCGGGCGCTGGCGGACGTGGTCGCGGCCACCGGCGCCGTCACCGCGGCCGGCGCGGCGGACGCCGACGAGCTGCCGGTCCCCGTCGACCGTCGCCTCGAGGACGGCGACGTGGTCGAGGTCGGCTCGTGCCGCCTGGAGGTGATCAGCCTCGTCGGCCACACCCCCGGGTCGGTGGCGTTGCTGTACGACGACCCCGACGGCACCCCGCACCTGTTCACCGGGGACTCGTTGTTCCCGGGCGGGATCGGCAAGACCTGGTCGCCGGAGGACTTCGAGTCCCTGCTGCGCGACGTCACCGCGAAGGTGTTCGACAGACTGCCGGACGAGACCTGGATCTACCCCGGCCACGGAGCGGACTCGACTCTCGGGGAGCAGCGGCCGCAGCTGCCGCAGTGGCGGGAGCGTGGCTGGTGACGCCCCTGCGTCGGCGCTGACGATGGTGTCTGTTTTGGGAGATTTGGGGACGTATGCCCGTTCACCCTTTACCGTGGACGCATGGGGAAGATCTTGCTCACGTGTGCGCTCGCCCTCGTCTTCGGGTTCGGTGGCGCGGTCGGTGGTGTCGCCGTGTTCCACGACTCGCTCCGTGGTGACCAGGGCCCGACGGGTCTGACCGGCGCGACCGGCCCGACTGGACTGACCGGGCAGGACGGCGCCGACGGCGTCGACGGCGCCCGCGGCGCCCGCGGCGTCCGGGGCAAGGCCGGGAAGGACGGGAAGGACGCCGAGACCGAGGTCGCGGTCGACCTCGGCAGCCGGGCCTGCGCCGGAACGTCCGTCTCGGTCATCACCGACGCCTCCGTCACCGGCAAGCAGAAGCTCAAGCTGACCCGCGAGCGCGTGTGCATCGTGGCGCCGACGACCGGCACCCGGTCCGCGTCGGCCAGGGCCGCCAGCTCCCGCTGACCCCGGACGGCGGAGGCCCGGCTCGGTCGCCGCACCGACCCCGGGCCCATCGCCGTCCGCGGCCCGCTCGTGAGCGCCGATCCTTCGTCGCGGACCGCTGCCGCGGCGCGGTCCACCCGCAGGATCGGCCGGCGGCACTGCGTCGAGGCCGCCATCCCGGGACGCCGTAGGCTCGCCCCCGTGATCGAGCTGCGAACCCCTGCCGAGATCGAGCAGATGAGACCCGCCGGCCGCTTCGTGGCCGACACCCTGCTGCGCCTGGCCGACGCCGCCGACGTCGGCGTCAACCTCCTGGAGCTCGACGCGCTCGCGCACCAGCTGATCCGGGACCGCGGCGCCGAGTCCTGCTACATCGACTACCACCCGTCGTTCGGGGCGATGCCGTTCGGCAAGACCCTGTGCACCTCGGTCAACGACGCCGTCCTGCACGGCCTGCCCTTCGACTACCGGCTGCGTGACGGGGACCTGCTCAGTCTCGACTTCGCCGCCTCGGTCGACGGCTGGGTCTCCGACTCCGCGATCAGCCTGGTGGTCGGGACGCCGGACCCGCACGACCTCGCCCTGATCGACACCGCGACGCGGGCCCTCGACGCCGGCATCGCCGCGGCCAGGGCCGGCTCCCGGATCGGTGACATCTCCGCCGCCATCGCGGCCGTCGCGCACGCCGACGGGCTCAGCATCAACACCGACTTCGGCGGCCACGGCGTCGGGCGCACGATGCACGGCGACCCGCACGTGCCGAACAACGGCCGTCCAGGTCGCGGCTACCCGCTCAAGCCGGGCCTGGTCATCGCCATCGAGCCGTGGTTCCTGCAGTCCACCGACGTGCTGCGCACCGACCCCGACGGCTGGACGCTGCGCAGCGGCGACGGCTCCCGCGGCGCCCACATGGAGCACACCATCGCCATCACCCCCGACGGCCCGCTGGTGCTCACCGCCCGCGACTGACCGTGGTGGCCGGGGCCCCTCGGATTCCCAGGGCATCGACCTTTCCCCACGGCTCCCTCGTCATATGTCGCACGAGAACCGTCGGAACGGCACGGCCGGTGTGACGGCTGGGGCCCCGCGCTGTCGCCGCGGCTGGCACACCGGCATGGCGGCAGCGGCTGGGACACCGGCGTGGCGGCGGCTGGGACACCGGCATGGCGGCGGCCGCTGGGTGGGCCGGTACGTCGCGACGGGCTTGGCCGGGTGCCGTGCACAGGGACAGTCCTCATCGCCGTGTCCCCAGCCCCACGCCGAGCCGATCGCCGGTCAGTCGCGACCCGCCCACCATGGCGACGTGGACCCACGACTGCAGTCGATCATCACCGCGCACGGCGTGTTCCTCCGGCGTGAGGCGTGCGCCGTCGGGCACGACGACGCGTCCATCGCGGCCATGCTTCGGCACCGGGAGTGGGTCCGGGTCCGTCACGGGTGCTACACCGCCGCGGCGCTGTGGTCGGCGGCGGACCCGGTCGAGCGGCACCGGATCCTGAGCCGGGCGGTGCTGCGCTCGCTCACCGGCCGGGTGGCGCTGAGCCACGTCAGCGCCCTGGCCGAGCACGGGATCGCGCTGTGGGGCGCCGACCTGTCCCGGGTCCACGTCACCCGACTCGACGGTGCGGCCGGTCGTCGCCAGCGCGACACCGTCCACCACGAAGGCCTGGCTCCCGACGAGGACCTGTGCCGACGCGGCGGCCTGCTCCTGACCTCCCCGGCGCGGGCCGTGGTCGAGTCGACCGCCCTGCTCACCGTCGAGGCGGCGGTGGTCAGCGCCGACTCCGCGCTCCACCAGTCACTGACCGACCGCGAGACGCTGACCCGGACCCACGCCCGGCTGCAGACCTGGCCCCGGATCCGGCGTACGCACGCCGTTCTCGCGTTCGCGGACGGCGGCTCGGAGTCACCGGGCGAGTCGAGGTCGCGCTACCTCTTCGCCTGCCAGGCCCTCCCGGCGCCCACGCTGCAGGTCCCGGTGCACGACGCGTCGGGCACGCTCGTCGGCGTCACCGACTTCGGCTGGCTGGGGCACGGGCTGCTCGGGGAGTTCGACGGCCGGGTGAAGTACGGCCGACTGCTGCGCGAGGGCGAGACGGCCGCCGACGCGGTCTACCGGGAGAAGCAGCGCGAGGACCGCATCCGCGAGCTGACCGGCGCGCGCATGGTGCGGCTGACGTGGGACGACCTCGCACGCCCCGCCGCCACCGCCGCGCGGGTGCGCCGGCTGCTGCGCCAGGCCGCCTGAGGCCGGCCGCCCGCGACGACATCGCCCTCGGGCCGGGCGCGCCGCCCGTCTCCCCCTGTCACACCGCCCTTGGGTACCCCACACCTACCGTGCGAAATATGACGCGGGGGCCGTCGGGAAAGGTCGATCCCCTGGGAAACCGGGGGAAGCCCTCCGCGGCTACCAGGACCGCTGGAACTGCAGCCCCCGCGCCACCACCCGGTAGCCCAGGCGCTCGTTGACCTCGATCATGTGATCGTTGGACTCCGCGTTCCAGGTGTCGATCGTCTCCAGCTGCGGCTCGGCCTCGGCGAGCCAGGCCAGCATGCCGGTCTTCAGCAGCAGCCCGAGCCGGTGGCCGCGGTGGCCTCGGGCCACCGCGGTGTCGTGCTGGGCGCCGATGGCCGGCCGGTCCGCCTCCACGGCGACCACGGTGTGGCCGGCCAGTGCGCCGGTGGCCCGGTGCCGGGCGACGAGCCGGTACATCCGGTTGTCCTGGGCGAGGGTGGACTCCTCGTAGGTCGCCAGCCGTGCGGGGGAGAACACCTCGTCCTCGATGTCCAGGTCGTCGGTCGGGGCGTCGTTGATCGCCGCCACCAGCGCGACCATGTCGGCCACGAGCTCGGGCGGCGTGCGCCCCACCAAGCGGAACAGCTCGTAGTCGCCCGCGACCGCCGCCGCCTCGTCGTGCAGCCGTCGCAGCTCCACACGGTCCACGTCGGCGAGGTGCTGTCGCCGCTGGATCGCCTGGGACCTCTGGACCAGCCCCCGGCGGCGGACGAAGTCGACCCCGGGGCTGGTCTCCCAGACGTCGGCACCGATGCTGCTGCGGCCGGCAGCCCGCGCCTCGTGCACCAACCGGTCGAACACCACGCGGCCGTAGCCGCGCCGGCGGCAGTCGGGGTGCACCGTCACCGCCACCCATGCCAACCGGGGGTTGTCCCGCTCGAACAGGGTCAGTCCGCCCACCGCGACGGGGTCGCCGCCCACCGTCGCCAGCCAGCACCGCTCGGGGTCACCGTCCCAGCCGAGCCGCAGCCCGGCGACGTAGGCGACGCGACGGGTGGGACGCTCCCAGGGCGAGTCGAGGGCGGACGCCGCGTCGACGACCGCGATCGCGGCGTCGACCTCGTCGTCGTCCTCGGGGCCGAAGCGGCGCAGGCAGAGGTCGGACACACCCCCAGGCTGCCCTACCCTCGGCTCGGGCGCGACCGAGTTTTCCGCCCGGCCCCCACGCGACGGCCTCGACGGGGACAGGGCAGGCTGGGCCCATGCACTACGTCGGCGTCGACCTGGCCTGGGGCCAGCGAAGGCCCACCGGTCTCGCCGTCCTCGACTCCGACGGGCAGCTGCGCCACCTCAGCCACGAGGTGGACGAGAACGCGCTGCTCGCCACCCTCGCGCCGTACGTCGAGGGACCGTGCCTGGTCGGCTTCGACGCGTCCCTGGTGGTCGTCAACCCCACCGGCAACCGGCCGTGCGAGGCGGCGCTGAACCGGGACTTCGCGCGCTTCGACGCGGGCGCGCACCCGTCGAACACCAGCCGGCGCGAGTTCGTCGACGGCTCGCGCGGGGCCCGTCTCGCGACCCGGCTCGGCCTCGACATGGACCCCGCGTCCCGTTCGAGCCGCCGCGCCATCGAGGTCTACCCCCACCCGGCCACGGTGGCGCTGTTCCGGCTCGGCCGCACCCTCAAGTACAAGGACAAGACAGGCCGGCCGCTGCACCTGCTGCGCGAGGAGATGCTCCGCCTGGTGACCGCGCTGGAAGGGCTCCGCACCGCCTCGCCCGCCCTCCACCTGACCGGCAACACCCACTGGCGCGACCTGGTCGAGAAGGTCGACGGGGCGAGGCGCAAGAGCGAGCTGCGCCGGGTCGAGGACGAGGTCGACGCGGTGGTGTGCGCCTACGTCGCGCTGTTCGCCGAGCGTCGGCCCGAGCTGACCACGACCTACGGCGACTACGCCACCGGCTACATCGTGACCCCGACCCTGCCCCCGGACCTGCGGCCGACACCGCGACAGCCGACCGGCGACGGGCCCGAGCCCGGGCCGACCGGCGACGGGCCCGCCCCGAGCACCGGTCCGGTCCCGGCACCCGAGCCGGTGGACCGGGACCCGGTCCGGCACGCGGTCCGCGACTACGCCGTCCAGCAACCGGGGCTGCGCGAGGCCACGGACGCGTTCGTCGATCTGCTGACCACCCTGATCGACGACGCCGGCATCAACTACCTCAGCGTGACGGGTCGGGCCAAGACGGTGGCTTCCTTCGCGGCGAAGGCCGACCGCCGGGTCGCTGGGGTGCCGGTCTTCAGCGACCCGTTGCGGCAGATCACCGACCAGGTCGGGGTGCGGGTGATCACCTACCTGCACAGCGACGTCACGGCGGTCGCGGACCTGATCGACGACCAGCTGAGCGTCCTGGACGACCGGGACCTCGGGCAGGAGACCGCCAGCGAGGGCCGGTTCGGCTACGCCAGCCGACACCTGCTGGTGGCGCTGCCCGACGGGCGTCCGGCGCAGGTCCAGGTCCGCACCGTGCTCCAGCACGCGTGGGCCGAGTTCGAGCACGCGATCCGCTACAAGGGCACGATCCCCGCGGAGTTCGCCCCCGACCTGGACCGGCGGTTCACGCTGGCCGCCGGGCTGCTCGAGCTCGCCGACCGCGAGTTCACCTTGATCCGGGACCGGCTCCAGGCCGCCGCCGGCGAGCAGCCCCCGGAGGCGGACGTCGGCGACCCCCGGATCAGCGCCCAGGAGCTCGCCACCTTCCTCGCCGAGCAGTACGCCGATGCCGGCTGGTCCCGCACCGATCACTACGCCTGGGTGTCGGGGCTGCTGCTCGAGCTCGGCGTGACCTCGCTGACGGAGCTGGCCGGCCTGCTCTCCTCGGTGGACAGTGCCGCGATCAACGTCCGGATGGGGTACCGCTACCCGCCCGGTGCGGTGCGCCGGCTCGACGACGCGCTGCTGGCCGTCTTCGGCAGCCGCTACCTCACGTTGCACGGCAACGCCCATCGGGAGGCGCTGCTGCGCAGCCGGCTGGAGCGGCTCTCGGCTCCGCCGAACGCCTAGGCCGGGTCCCGGGCGGCCCGCGAGGTCGGCGATGCTCAGCGGCCGGTCCGCTGGCTACCGTGGCGCCATGCCACCGCCGCCCGAGCACCCGCCTGCAGACGCGCCCTCGCCGCTTCCTCCCCACGCCATCCCCCGGACCGACGCCCCACCCACCCCCACCGCCCATGCCCCACCCACCCCCACCGCCCATGCCCCCGCCGACCCACCGGTGCCGGCCATGCCCGCGGAGCTGCGGGCCGCGGCGCTGGCCACGACCGGGTTCATGCCCGAGGACGAGGGCGACCTGCTCCACGAGGTCGCGCTCCGGGCGCTGGTCGCAGGTCCGGGGGTGGAGGTCGGCAGCTACTGCGGCCGGTCGACGCTCTACCTGGGTGCGGCGGCCCGGGCCGCCGGCAGCACCGTGTTCGCCGTCGACCACCACCGCGGGTCCGAGGAGAACCAGGTCGGCTGGGAGTACCACGACCCCACGCTCGCGGACCCGGTGTTCGGGCGGCTCGACACGCTGCCGGCGTTCCGTCGCACGATCGCGGCGGCGGGCCTCGAGGACGAGGTGGTCGCGGTCGTCGGCCGGTCCCGGACGGTCAGCAGCCACTGGCGCACCCCGCTCGCGCTGCTGTTCGTCGACGGTGGGCACACCGACGAGCATGCCGGGCACGACTACGTCGGCTGGGCACGGTGGCTGGCCCACGGCGGCACCCTGGTCGTGCACGACGTCTTCCCCGACCCCGCCGACGGCGGCCAGGCGCCGCACCGGGTCCACCAGCAGGCGCTGGCGGACGGCTTCGTCGAGCGGCGGGCGCTGGGCTCGATGCGGGTGCTGACCCGGCGCCGCGGCACCGCCGGCGACCCGGTCCGGTGGCCGGGGTCCCCAGCCGGCGGCTGAGGCGGTCCCTGGCCCGGTGCCGGCCGCGGCAGTCAGTCCCGCGCGGGGCGCGGCCGCGGCGGCAGCCGGTGCAGCACGACGTCCCTCACCTGCCCGTCCCACAGCGTCAGGGTGGTGAAGGTGCAGTGCGGCTGGCGCCGGCGATCGGTGGGGGATCCCGGGTTCAGCAGCCGCATCCCCGCCGGCGTCGTGCTGTCCCACGGGATGTGGCTGTGCCCGAACACCAGCAGGTCCGTGTCCGGGAACAGCCGGTCGCACCGGGCCTCGCGACCGGTCGCCGCGCCGGTCTCGTGCACCACTGCGAGCCGGACCCCCGCGACGGTCTCGGTGGCCACCTCGGGCAGCCGGGCCCGCAGCGACGGGCCGTCGTTGTTGCCGACCACCGCCAGCAGCCGAGCGGAGCGGTCGAGCAGCTCGTCCAGGAGCGGCTCGGTCACCCAGTCCCCGGCGTGGACCACCAGGTCGGCGGCCTCGACCGCGTCCCACAGCGGTCCCGGCAGCACCTTCGCCCGCCGCGGCAGGTGCGTGTCGGCGGTGAGCAACACCCGGACGCCGCTCAGCGGACCCGCTCCGCCGTGCGCGGGTCGCTGCAGCCGCACTCCAGACCGATCCCGGGTGCCTCCGCCGGCAGCGTGCTGCCACGGAACAGGTCCGACCCGGGCGTGGTCGAGGACAGCGCGTCGAGGGCCAGCAGCACCGCGGCGGCGGTGTAGGTGGTCTGCTCCTCCGGCCACAGGGCGTCGTCGCGGTACACGAACCCGGTCCAGTAGCCGCCGTCGTCGTGCCGCAGGTGCTGCATGTCGGCCAGCAGGGCACTCGCCCTCGCCCGGTCCCCCATCGCGTCCAGGGCCAGCACCAGCTCGCAGGTCTCGGCGCCGGTGACCCAGTCGTTCGTGTCGACGCACCGGATCCCCAGGCCGGGGACCACGAAGTCCTCCCACCGGCTCGCCAGCAGCGCACGTCCCGGCCCGCCGCGCACGGCACCGCCGAGCACCGGGTAGTACCAGTCCATCGAGAACGTCTGCTTGTCCAGGAACCGGTCCCGGTGCTCGCGCAGGGCGTGCCCGAGCCGCCCGGTGGCCAGCTCCCACTCCGGCTGGGTGTCCCCGAGCAGGTCGGCGAGCGCCAGGCCGGCCCGCAGCGCGTGGTAGAGGCTCGAGCTCCCGGCGAGCAGCGCCTCGGCGTTGACCCGCCCGCCGTCCTCGCGCGACCAGGCGATCCCGCCGTAGGGCAGCTGCAGCGAGACCACGAAGTCCAGGCCGCGACGGACCGACGGCCAGCAGCGCCGCAGGAACGTCTCGTCCCGGCGGACCAGCCAGTGGTGCCACACGCCCACGGCGAGGTAGCCCGACATGTTGGTCTCCGCGCTGGCGTCCTGCACCACCCCGCGGGTCAGCCGCATCGGCCAGGAGCCGTCGGCGCGCTGGGTCGCCAGGCACCAGTCGTAGGCCCGGTGCGCGGCTGCCACCTCCCCGCCGACGAGCAGCCCCATCGCCGCCTCGACGTGGTTCCAGGTGTCGGTGTGGGAGCCCTCGGCCCACGGGACCGCACCGTCCGGCTCCTGCACCCGGGCGATCGAGGCAGCGGTGGCGGCGGTGTCCCGGCGGCTCAGCAGCCCCGGCAGCTCCGGCAGCTCCGGCAGCAGGGCGCTCACGCGGCCGGGTCCGGCTTGCGCAGGTACACCACCAGGCTCTTGCCGATCAGCGGGTTGAGCGCCCGCTCGGCCCACCGCGTCACTCCCGGCCGGCGCATGATGTCCCAGACCAGCAGCCGGTGGTAGGCGCGGACCAGCGGGTGCCGGTCGCGCTCGACCCCGACCGCGCACTTGAGCCACCAGTACGGCGAGTGCAGGGCATGCGCGTGGTGCGTCCCCTCGACGACCAGGCCGGCCGCGCGCAGCCGGGCCCGCAGCGTGCCGGCCGTGTAGATGCGGACGTGGCCCCCTTCGTTGCCGTGGTAGGCCTCCGACAGCGCCCAGCAGACCCGCTCCGGCAGCCAGCGGGGGACGCTGACCGCGATCGTGCCGCCGGGGCGCAGCACCCGGGCCAGCTCGGCGACCGAGGTGATGTCGTCCGGGATGTGCTCGAGCACCTCGGCGGCCACCACCCGGTCGAACTCCCCGTCCGGGAACGGCAGCGAGAGCGCGTCCCCCTGCTTGATGTCTGCCTCCGCACCGGCCGGCACCTCGCCGGCCTCGCGCATCGCCGCGAACAGCTCCCGCACGCCGGCCAGCTCGTCGCCGTCCTGGTCGAAGGCCACCACGTCCGCCCCCCGCCGGAACGCCTCGTAGGCGTGCCGGCCGGCACCGCAGCCCATGTCGAGGACCCGGTCCCCCGGCCGCAGCCCCAGCCGGTCGAAGTCAACGGTGAGCACGCTGCGCTCCTTCTGCTCGGGCGTCGACGGCGTCGACGTACGCCTGGGCCGTGGCCCGGGCGACCGCCCGCCAGCTGTACCGCTGGTGCGCCCGGCGCAGGCCGGCGGCGCCCATCCGCTCGCGCCGCTCGGGGTCGTCGAGCAGCGCGCCGAGCGCCGCCGCCAGCTCGCCGACGTCGCCCGGCGTCACCAGGTCGGCGCAGCTCCCGTCGGTGCCGACCACCTCCGGCAGGGCTCCGGCGCGGCTGACCACGAGCGGCGTCGCGCAGGCCATCGCCTCCACCGTGGGCAGCGAGAAGCCCTCGTAGAGCGAGGGGACGCACGCCACCTCGGCCGACCCGACGACCTCGGCGAGCCGCGCGTCCGAGAGCCCGCTGACGACGTGGACGGCGTCGCCGATGCCGAGCCGCTCGACGATCCGCTCCGTGGCGCCCCCGGGCGTGGGCCGGCTCACCAGCAGCAGCTCGACGGCCCGCTCGGTGCGCAGCTTGGCCACCGCCTCCAGCAGGGTGCCGACTCCCTTCAGCGGCGTGTCGGCGCTGGCCATGGCGACGATCCGGCCGGGCACCCGCGGCACCGTGGGAGGGACGAACCCGCCGTCCACCCCGAGCGGGACCACCCGGATCCGTGCCGGGTCGACGCCGAAGTCGGTGACCACGTCCCGCGCGGAGCTCGCCGAGGGGGTCAGCACGCTGCCGGCCCGCCGAGCGACCCGGGCCTGCATCCGCAGGAAGCCGTACCACCGCAGCAGCGTCACCCGCCGCCGCAGCGTCGTGGCCGCCGCCAGGTCGAGCCGGCGGTCGCGGGTGATGGGGTGGTGGATGGTGGTCACCACCGGCAGCCCGGCCGCCTCGAGGTCCGCCAGCGCGTACCCCAGGGTCTGGTTGTCGTGCACCACGTCGAAGTCCGCGACGCGCTCGCGCAGCAGCCGCGCCACCCGCAGGCTGAAGGTGCGGGGCTCGGGGAAGCCGGCGGTCCACATCGTCGCCAGCTCGAGCAGGTCGACCCGGTCGCGCAGCTCTCGTAGCCGCGGCGTCCGGAACGGGTCCGGCTCCCGGTAGAGGTCGAGCCCCGGGACCTCCGTGAGCCGCACGCCCGCGTCCAGCACCGGGTAGGGCTGCCCGGAGAAGACCTCGACGTCGTGCCCGAGGGCCACCAGCTCGCGGCTGAGGTGACGGACGTAGACCCCTTGCCCACCGCAGTGCGGCTTGCTGCGGTACGACAGCAGGGCGACGCGCACCCCCACCTCCGACGGTCTGTGGTCAGCGCGCCGGGACGCGCGCCCACGTAGGAGGCGTTCCTATCACGTCCACCTCACGACCCGGCTCGGGAGGCGAACCCGAGCAGGGTGCTCACCCCGCCACCGGGCCGGTCACCGCGCTCGCGGGCGGGGTCGTCGCGCCACCGCTGGACCTCCCCAGCCAAGCCTCCAGGAAGATCGCCAGCCGGGAGAGCGAGTAGTTGATGACGATGAAGATGATCGCCGCGATGGTCAGCGGCACCACGCTGTGGTTGACGAACTGCGCGATGTTGCGGGAGACCGCGACCAGGTCGAAGAACGCCACGATCGCGCCGAGCGAGGTGTCCTTGAGGATGATCACGCACTGGCTGATGATCGCCGGCAGCATGATCCGCACCGACTGCGGGAGCAGCACCAACCGCATCACCTGGTGCTTGCGCATCCCGATGGCGTAGGCGGCCTCGGACTGCCCGCGCGGCACCGCCTCGATGCCGGCCCGGAACACCTCGGCCAGCACCGACCCGTTGTAGAGCACCAGCGCCACGACCAGGCTCCAGTAGAGGCCGAGGCCGAGGCCGAAGAAGACGAACACGATCAGCAGCAGCAGCGGGACGGCACGGAAGAACTCGACGAAGAGCCGGGCCGGGAGACTCACCCAGCGATGGTCGGAGAGCCGCGCCACCGCCAGCAGGGCACCGAAGCCGACGCCGAGCACGATGGCCGTCCCCGCGGCCGACAGCGTGGTCACCAGCCCGTCCACGTAGGCGTTGGTGATGTTCGGCTCGGCCATGGCCGCCCAGAGCTCGGCGTCGAACTCGCCCTCCTGGGCCAGCTTCCAGATCACCCAGCCCAGCAACGCGAGGGCGACCAAGGCGGAGCCCACGGTCAGCAGCCGGTGCCGGGCGCGTGCCCGGGGCCCCGGGACGTCGAACAGGACGCTGCTCATCGCGACACCGCCAGGCGGCGCTCGACGGTCGAGCCGACGAACGAGATCGCGGCCACGATCAGCACGTAGCCGAGCGCGATGCCGATGAAGATGAACCACAGGTCCGAGGCGTACTGGTTGGCCAGCTTGCGCATGTAGTACGCCGCCTCCGGCACGCCGAAGATGGCGACCACGCTGGTGTTCTTGGCGAGCGCGATGTAGGTGCTGGTCAGCGGCGGCACGACCGCGCGGAACGCCTGCGGCAGCACCACCAGCCGCAGCGACGGACCGAACGCCATCCCGATGGAGCGCGCCGCCTCCGCCTGACCGGGATCGACGGAGTTGATGCCGGAGCGGACCCCCTCGCAGACGAACGAGGCGGTGTACAGCGAGAGCCCGAGCATCGCGACCACGAAGAAGGTCGAGAAGCTGCGGATGCCGATGCTGAAGCCGAGGTCGTTGAACCCCAGCGTGGGAAGCACCCCGCTGGCCAGCGCCAGGATCAGCACCAGCGGGGTGTTCCGGAAGATGTTCACGTAGCTGGTTCCGATGGCCCGCAGCGAGGCGACCGGGGACACCCGGAAGGCCGCCATCACGGTGCCTACGACGGTCGCGATCAGGGCCGAGAACAGCAGCAGCCACAAGGTGGTGGCGAAGCCCTTCAAGATCACGTCGAGGTTGTCGACCAGGGTGCCCATGCACCGACCTTTCGTCCGGAGGGGCCCGGGTCCGCCCGCCGACGGCAGGCGGACCCGGCGCGGGGCTCGCTCAGGAGCAGCTGTCCATCGTCGGCGGGTCCGGCGTCTCGACGCCCGACTCGCCCAGCGTCGCCTCGAAGGCGTCCGCCCAGGTCCCGTCGTCCATCGCCTCCTGGATGGTGTCGGTGATGAAGGTGCACATCTCGGTGTCACCCTGCTTGAAGCCGATCCCGTAGCGCTCCTCGCTGAACGGCTCGCCGACCACCTCGAGCTCGTCGGGGTTCTCGGCGGCGTAGCCGAGCAGGATCGCCCCGTCGGTGGTCACCGCGTCGACGGTGCCCTTCTCCAGCTGGTCGACGCACTCGGAGTAGGTGTCGAACGGCACCGGGGACGCGCCGTACTCGTCCTCCATGCGCTGCAGCGACGTGGACCCGGTGACCGAGCAGACCTTCTTGCCCTTGGTGTCCTCGGGCGTCGTGATGGTGTCCTTGTCCTTCTTCTGGACCAGGAGCTGCTGACCGGTCACGTAGTAGGGACCGGCCTGACCGACCACCTTGCGACGGTCGTCGGTGATCGAGTACGACGCGATCACCAGGTCGACCGTGCCGCTTTGGAGGAACGGCTCGCGGTTGTCCGAGACGGTCTGCTTCCAGGTGATCCCGCTGTCGTCGATGCCGAGCCCGGCAGCCACGATCCGACCCATCTCCACGTCGAAGCCCTCCGGTGAGTCGGCTCCCGGCTTGAGGAAGCCGATGCCGGGCTGGTCGTACTTGACCCCGATGGTGATCTTGTCGGCGTCAGCCAGCTTGGCCATGGTGGTCCCGGAGTCGAAGGTGGGGTTGTCCTCCACCTTGACGTCGGTCGCCCCGGTGTCGCCACCGCCGCACGCGGCCAGCGAGGCGGCCAGGCCGAGACCGGTCATCGCCGCCGTGATCTGCTTGATGCGCATCTGATCCTCCTTGTTCCCGAGCGTCCGGCCCGAGGGTCTGTGGGTTCTGGTGGGGGCGGTCGGTCCGCTAGTGCTTGAGGATCTTGCCGAGGAAGTCCCGCGCGCGCTCGGACTGAGGGTTGGTGAAGAACTCCTCCGGGGTGTTCTCCTCGACGACGGCACCGTCGGCCATGAACAGCACCCGGTCGGCCGCCGTCCGTGCGAAGCCCATCTCGTGGGTGACGACCACCATCGTCATCCCCTGCTCGGCGAGCCCGACCATGACGTCGAGGACCTCCTTGATCATCTCCGGGTCCAGCGCCGAGGTGGGCTCGTCGAACAGCATCACCTTCGGCTCCATGGCCAGCGCGCGGGCGATGGCGACCCGCTGCTGCTGGCCGCCCGAGAGCTGGGCGGGGTACTTCTCGGCCTGGTGGGCGACACCCACGCGCTCGAGCAGCTCCATGCCTCGCTTGTCGGCGTCGGCCTTGCTCTTCCCGCGGACCTTGATCGGGCCGAGGGTGACGTTCTCCAGGATCGTCTTGTGCGCGAACAGGTTGAAGCTCTGGAACACCATGCCGACGTCGGCGCGCAGCGTCGCCAGCGCCTTCCCCTCCTCGGGCAGTGCCTTGCCGTCGATGCTGATGCTGCCCTTGTCGATCGTCTCGAGCCGGTTGATGGCACGGCAGAGCGTCGACTTGCCCGACCCGGACGGACCGATCACCACCGCCACCTCGCCGCGCGTGATGGTGAGGTCGATGTCCTGCAGCACGTGCAGGTCCCCGAACCACTTGTCCACGTGCTCCAGGACGACCAGCGGGTCACCCGTCCCGCCACCCGCTCGGCCGTTCGCGACGTCGTTCATACATCGCAACTTATCCATATCCGGCGCCGGCGGGCCATGTCCACGCGGTCCGCCGCGCCGACTGCGACCCAACCGTGACCTCCCGGTCAGGACCGGTCGGCCGGCTCCACGTCGGTGTTGTCGCCGTCACGGTCCGACGCGTCGCCGGGCGTCACCTCGTCCACCTCGTCCGCGTCGCCCAGCGCCGAGGCGACGGGGTTGGCGGTCTCGACGCCGTGCTTGGAGGCGATGAGGCTGACCACCGTCGTCACCACCAGCACCCCCACGATGACGCCGAGCGAGACCAGGATCGGGATGTCCGGTGCCCAGGTGATGTGCTCGCCGCCGTTGACGAACGGCAGCTCGTTCTCGTGCATGGCGTGCAGGATCAGCTTGAGGCCGATGAAGCCGAGCAGCACCGCCAGCCCGTAGGAGAGGTACACCAGCCTCTGCAGCAGCCCGCCGATGAGGAAGTAGAGCTGGCGCAGGCCCATCAGCGCGAAGATGTTCGCGGTCAGCACCAGGTAGGGCTCCTTCGTGAGCCCGTAGATGGCGGGGATCGAGTCCAGTGCGAACAGCAGGTCGGTGGTCCCGAGCGCGAGGATCACGATGAACATCGGAGTGACCACACGCTTGCCGCCCTCGCGCGCCAGGATCTTCGCTCCGTGCCACTGGTCGGTCGCCGGCAGGTGGGACTCGGCCCACTTGATCAGCCGGTTCTCCTCGTACTCGTCGTCGTCGCTGGCCCCCTCGCGTGCCAGCTTGTACGCGGTCCACACCAGGAAGATCCCGAACAGGTAGAAGATCCACGAGAACTCGTTGATGGCGGCCGCGCCGACGGCGATGAAGATCCCACGCATGACCAGCGCCAGCACGATGCCCACCATCAGGGCCTCCTGCTGGAACTTCCGGGGCACCCCGAACTTGGCCATGATGATGATGAAGATGAAGAGGTTGTCGACCGACAGCGAGTACTCGGTCAGCCATCCGGCGAAGAACTCGGTGCCGTACCGGTGCCCGGCCAGCACCCACACCGCGATGCCGAAGACCACCGCCAGCCCGACGTAGATGCCGAGCGCGACGGAGACCTCCTTCGTCGACGGCTCGTGGGGGCGGCGGCCGATGACGACGACGTCGAAGAGCAGCACCGACATCGTGACGATGATGGTCGTCCACCAGACCCAGGTTGGTACATCCACAGGTTGGACCCTTCCGGAAAGAGCGTTGCGGCGCGCGGACAGCGGCCGCATGACAGTCCCGGAGGTCTCTCCCGCCCGCCGTGGCGAACCAACGGCACCGGGTCCGGCCGACCGGCCGGTGTCCGTGGTGACGGCACCGTTGCGAAGGAATACTCCCCTCCACCGCGCCTAGTGTGGCAGACGGGTCCTGACAGTGCGCCTACGCCGGCCCCGGGCGTGGCAGCCCCGGCGTCAGCATCCCGCTCGGGCCGCCGGTCCGTCTCCCGGGCTGCCAGCCGGCCCGTCCGCTGGTCGCGACGTCGGGCTCCGCTTCATCGGGCACCGGCCTCGACCATCTGCCGCAGCTCGCGCTTGAGGTCGGAGATCTCGTCGCGCAGCCGCGCGGCGAGCTCGAACTGCAGCTCGGCCGCGGCGGTGTGCATCTGGTCGGTGAGGGACTGGACGAGCTCGGCGAGGTCCGAGGACGGCATGCCGGCGAGCTGGGCCGCGTGCCGGCCGGTCTCGGCGGCCTTCGAGGACAGTCCCGGCACCGGCGCCTTCCCGCGGGACTGCTGCCTGCCACCGCCGCCCAGCAGCTCGGCGGTGTCCTCGTCCTCCCGGGCCAGCATCTCGGTGATGTCGGCGATCTTCTTGCGCAGCGGCTGCGGGTCCACCCCGTGCGCGGTGTTGTAGGCGACCTGCTTCTCGCGTCGGCGGTTGGTCTCGTCGATGGCCGACTCCATGGAGGCTGTCATCTTGTCCGCATACATCACGACCTGGCCCGACACGTTGCGGGCGGCGCGGCCGATCGTCTGGATCAGCGACTTGTCCGAGCGGAGGAAGCCCTCCTTGTCGGCATCGAGGATCGCCACCAGCGAGACCTCCGGGAGGTCGAGGCCCTCCCGGAGCAGGTTGATGCCGACCAGGACGTCGTACTGCCCGAGCCGCAGTTCGCGCAGCAGCTCGATGCGGCGCAGCGTGTCTACCTCGCTGTGCAGGTAGCGGGTCCGGATCCCCGCCTCCAGCAGGTAGTCGGTGAGGTCCTCGGACATCTTCTTCGTCAGCGTGGTCACCAGCACCCGCTCGTTGCGCTCGACCCGGGTGTTGATCTCGTGGATCAGGTCGTCGATCTGGCCCTTGGTCGGCTTCACCACGACCTCAGGATCCACCAGGCCCGTCGGCCGGATGATCTGCTCGACCACCTCGCCGCCCACCTTGGCGAGCTCGTAGTTGCCGGGGGTGGCGGACAGGTAGATGGTCTGGCCGATGCGCTCCAGGAACTCCTCCCACCGCAGCGGCCGGTTGTCCATGGCGCTCGGCAGCCGGAAACCGTGGTCGACGAGGTTCCGTTTGCGAGACATGTCACCCTCGTACATCCCGCCGATCTGCGGGACCGCGACGTGGGACTCGTCGACGACGAGCAGGAAGTCCTCGGGGAAGTAGTCGAGCAGGCAGTTCGGGGCAGAGCCGCGGCTGCGCCCGTCGATGTGCATCGAGTAGTTCTCGATGCCCGAGCAGGACCCGACCTGCCGCATCATCTCGACGTCGTAGGTGGTCCGCATCCGCAGCCGCTGGGCCTCCAGCAGCTTGCCCTGCCGCTCGAAGGCGGCGAGCTGGTCCTCCAGCTCGAGCTCGATGCCCCGGATCGCGCGCTCCATCCGCTCCGGGCCGGCGACGTAGTGGGTGGCGGGGAACACATGCAGCTCGGTGTCCTCGGTGACCACCTCGCCGGTGAGCGGGTGAAGCGTGCTCAGTCGCTCGACCTCGTCGCCGAAGAACTCGACCCGGATCGCGAGCTCCTCGTAGACCGGGAACACCTCCAGGGTGTCCCCGCGGACCCGGAAGGTGCCACGGGTGAACGCCATGTCGTTGCGGGTGTACTGGATCTCGACCAGCCGTCGCAGCAGGGAGTCGCGGTCGACCTCGTCGCCGACCTTGAGCCGCACCATCCGGTCGACGTACTCCTGCGGGGTGCCCAGGCCGTAGATGCACGAGACCGTCGAGACCACGATCACGTCGCGCCGCGTCAGCAGCGAGTTCGTCGCGGAGTGGCGCAGCCGCTCCACCTCCTCGTTGATCGAGGAGTCCTTCTCGATGTAGGTGTCGGTCTGCGGGACGTAGGCCTCGGGCTGGTAGTAGTCGTAGTAGGAGACGAAGTACTCCACCGCGTTGTGCGGCATCAGCTGACGCAGCTCGTTGGCGAACTGGGCGGCCAGGGTCTTGTTGGGCTGCATCACCAGGGTGGGGCGTTGCAGCTGCTCCACGGCCCAGGCGATCGTCGCGGTCTTGCCGGTGCCGGTGGCTCCCAGCAGCACGACGTCCTGCTCACCCCGCTCGATGCGCTGCTGGATGTCCTTGATGGCGGTCGGCTGGTCCCCCGACGGCCGGTAGTCGGACTCCACGGTGAACGGCGCGACCCGGCGCTGCAGATCGGTCACTGGCCTCATGGCGGCCAGCCTACGGCCCGGCACCGACACCACGAGGCCGCGATAGGTTGCGGGGGTGAGCACCCCCCGACGACGTCCGTGGTCGGCCTCCTCCCGGGGTTCGCTGACGACACTGGTCAGGCGCGCCGTGCTGTCCGTGCTGGGGCTTCAGGTGGCCCTGGCCCTCGCTCTGACCCTCGTCGACTCCTACCGCCGGCGCGGCCGCCGGCCACGCCCGTTCCCGACCACTCCCCCGCGCGAGGTCAGGATCGGCGAGAGCGCGGTCACCACCTACACCTACGGGCAGGACCTGTACGACGACATGCTCGCGGCGATCGAGTCCGCCCAGGACCAGATCCTGTTCGAGACCTACATCTGGAAGGGGGACGCGACCGGCCTGCGGTTCAAGCGGGCGCTCAGCGCGGCGGCCGGCCGCGGGGTCGACGTGTACGTCGTCTACGACGGTTTCGCCAACCTGGTGGTCTCGCCGCTGTTCAAGCGGTTCGGCCCGCGGCTCAAGGTGCTGGAGTACCCCGTCTACAGCGCCGGCTGGCGGTTCTTCGACCTGCGCCGCTACGGCCGTGACCACCGCAAGATCCTCGTGGTCGACGACCGGGTGGCCTTCGTCGGCGGCTACAACGTCGGCGCGGCCTATGCGACGGAGTGGCGCGACACCCACGTCAGGATCACCGGCCCCGGGGTCTTCGACCTGGAGCGCGCGTTCGCGGACTTCTGGAACCTGCACCGCCGGCCACGGCACGGCGTCCGGCCACTGCTGCTGCAGACCATCGCAGACTGGGAGCCCCGGATCCGGGTCCACCGCAACGTGCCGCGGCTGTGGATGTTCCCGATCCGGTCGATGTACCTGGAGGCGGTCAACCGCGCCTCGCACCACATCTGGATGACGCACGCCTACTTCATCCCCGACTCCGACGTGGTCGACGCCATCGCCGCGGCGGCCCGGCGCGGGGTCGACGTGCGGCTGCTCCTCCCGGCCATCTCGAACCACGTGGTCGCCGACTGGCTCTCCCGCGGCTACTACGGCGAGCTGCTGGCCGCCGGCGTCCGCATCTTCCGGTTCCAGGGTGCGATGGTGCACGCGAAGACGTCGACGGTGGACGGCCGCTGGTCCACGATCGGCACCGCGAACATCGACCGGCTCTCGATGACCGGCAACTACGAGGTCAACGTCGAGTTCATCGACGCCTCCTTCGCGGCCGAGATGGAGCGGATCTTCGAGACCGACCTGACCAACTGCGTCGAGCTGACGGCGGAGGAGTGGGACGGCCGGGGGGTGCACCGCAAGTTCACCGAGCTGGTCCTGGCTCCGCTTCGCCCGCTGCTGTGAGGATAGGGTAAAGATCTCGATCGGTTCGGTGCGAACCGGCGTGACACGGTTCCACCACCGGGGGTGCGATGACGAGCACGACCCGGGCCGAGTCTCGGACGGTTGCCTGGGTGCCCATCGTCTACCTCCTGGCCGGGGTGGTCCTCGCCGGGGACCTGCTGACGGCACGGGGAGTGCCGGTCGGCCTGCTCTACGTCCCGCTGGTGCTGCTGAGCGGCCTGCTCGGCCGGGTCACGACGGTGGTGGCGGTGGCGGTCGGCTGCTGCCTGCTCTGCGTGGTCGGCGCCGTGCTCTCCCCGTCCCCCGCCGGCGGGGACGACCCGGTGCTCGTGGTGGTGAACCGCTCCCTGGTGGCTCTCGTGCTCGTCTTCAGCGCCTGGCTGACCGTGCTGAGCCTGCGCGGCCGGCACCGGCTGGAGCACGTCGGGCAGCGGCTGCTGACGGCGCAGGCCGCCGTCGCCGAGCAGCACGCGCTGCTCGACCTGGCCGGCCGGGTCGGCCGCTTCGGCGGCTGGTCGGTCGACGTCGCCACCGGGCAGACCCACTGGTCCGAGCAGGTCTGTGCCATCCACGGCGCCCCGCCCGGCTATGCCCCACTGGTCGCCACGGGCATCTCGTTCTACGCCCCTGAGCACCGGCACCGCATCGAGTCGGCCTTCGAGGACTGCGTACGCCGCGGCACGCCCTTCGACGAGGAGCTCCAGATCGTCCGGCTGGACGGTCGGCGCGTGTGGGTGAACACCATCGGACGGGCGGTCCGCGACGAGCAAGGGGAGATCGTGCGCGTCGACGGCGCCTTCCAGGACGTCACCGAGCGCAAGGACGCCGAACGGCGGGCCGAGAGCAGGCGCCGTCAGCTGGAGTCGCTGGCCGACGCGATGCCGGTGCTGGTGTGGACGACCGACGCCGTCGGCGAGATCGACTACCTGAGCCGTGGCCTGGCGGAGTACACCGGGGCGCCGGCAGAGGCGGTGCTGGGCTCGGCGTGGGCGGGCCTGGTCCACCCCGACGAGCGCGACCACGGCGTGCGGGCCTGGCGGACGGCCGTCTCGCACGGGTCCGACTACGAGGTCGACTTCCGCATCCGCCGCCACGACGGCGAGTACCGGTGGCACCGCAACCGGGCCTCGCCCGAGCGCGACGCTGACGGGACGGTCGTCAAGTGGTGGGGCAGCTCCACCGATATCCACGAGGTCCGGGTGCTGGAGCTGCAGTCGCGTGAGCTGGCCGACCGGCTGACGAGGACCCTGGAGAGCATCGGGGACGCCGTGGTCTCGGTCGACGACTCCTGGGTCGTCACGGTGACCAACCGTCACGCCGAGAGACTGCTGCGCCGGCCGCGGGAGGCGTTGTTGGGCCGCCACCTGTGGGAGGAGTTCCCCGAGGCGGTGGGCTCGGTCTTCGAGCGGCGCTTCCAGCAGGTGGTCAGCAGCGGGGTGGCCGACCGCTTCGAGGCGCGCTACGACCCGCTGGATGCCTGGCTCGAGGTCAGCGCCCACCCCAACGAGCAGGGCCTGACGATCTACTTCCGAGACGTGACCCGGACCCGGGAGCTGGCCGAGCAGCTGGCCCACGCCCAGCGCCTGGAGGCTGTCGGCCGGCTGACCGGCGGACTGGCCCACGACTTCAACAACCTGCTCACGGTGGTGCTCGGCAACGCGGAGGTGCTGCTCGCGCAGCCCGGGATCGACCCCGCCGCACGCGACCTGCTCGAGGGCATCCACACGGGCGCCCGCCGCGGCTCCGAGCTGACCCACAACCTGCTGGCGTTCGCCGGCCGGCAGCCGCTGGTCCCCACCGTGGTGGACGTCAACGAGCTGGTCGCCGGGGCTGCGGGGCTGCTCGGCCGGACGCTGGGCGACCGGGTCGCCGTCGACGTCTCGCTGGCACCCGGCCTGCCGCGCTGCCTGGTGGACCGCGGCCAGCTGCACAGTGCCGTGGTCAACCTGTGCCTGAACGCGCGCGACGCGATGCCGGACGGCGGCAGCCTGCGGCTGAGCACCCGGGCCGTCGCCCTCGACGAGACGGTGGGCGAAGGCGGCGAGCGGCTGTCCGGCGGCGACTACGTCTGCGTCCAGGTCAGCGACGACGGCGTCGGCATCGAGCCGTCGAGGCTGCCGCGGGTGGTCGAGCCGTTCTTCACCACCAAGCGCAGCGGCGAGGGGTCCGGACTGGGCCTGGCGATGGTCTACGGGTTCGTCAAGCAGTCCGACGGCGACCTGCGGCTGGAGTCGACGCCCGGCCGGGGGACGACGGTGCGAATGCTGCTCCCGGCCCGGCCGGTCGGGCACCGGCCGGCCGCGCCGAGCCCGGACCCCGCCTGGGTCCCGGCTCCTGCCGCCCACGGCGAACGGGTGCTGCTGGTCGAGGACGACCAGCAGGTGCGGGAGGTGGGGCGAGCCCACCTCGCGGCGCTGGACTACGCGGTGGTGGAGGCCGGCGACGGGGAGTCCGCGCTGGCCGTGCTGCGCACCGACCTCCCGGTGGACCTGCTGCTGACCGACGTGATGATGCCCGGTGGGATGGACGGCCAGGAGCTGGCTGAGCGGGCGCTGTCGCTGCGCCCTGGGCTCCGGGTGCTCTACGTGTCCGGGTTCGTCCCGTCGCCGTCCGGCCGCGGCGCCTCGCTGGTGCCGGGCGACAGCCTGCTGACCAAGCCCTACGACCGTCCCGAGCTCGCCCGGCTGGTGCGCCGGACGCTGGACACCGCCGGCGGCCGGCGGTGACGAGCGGGGCGACGGTGCTGGTCCTCGACGACGAGCCGGCGGTCGCGGCGTCGATCACGGCGCTGTGCGAGGCCGCCGGTCACACGGCCCGGTTCACCACGGACCCCGACCTCTTCCTGGAGCTGCACCACCGGTGGCGTCCCAGCCACGTGCTCGTCGACCTGCGGATGCCCGGCGCCGACGGCATCGACGTGCTCGCCGGGCTCGCGGAGGCGGGTTGCGCCGCCGGGGTCATCATCGCGAGCGGCGTCGCCCCCCGGGTCGTGGACGCGGCCGCCCGCTTCGCGGAGGAGAACGGCCTGCGGGTCGTCGGCGTGCTGGCCAAGCCGTTCGGGATCGCGCAGCTCGCGCAGCTGCTGGACGCGCCCGACACCGACGGTGGGGACGGCGCCGACCCGTCACCGCCCGGGGATCCTCGTCGGGGGCCCCCACCCACCCTGGTCGCCCTCGAGCGGGCGCTGCACGACGGGGAGGGCATCACCGTCGCCTTCCAGCCCAAGGTGCGCTGCGACGGTCGCTCGCTCGCCGGCTTCGAGGTGCTGGCCCGCTGGACCCATCCCCGGCTCGGGGCGGTCCCGCCGGTCCGGTTCGTGCCGCTGGCGGAGCAGAACGGGCTCGTCGACCTGCTGACCGACCGGGTCCTGGAGGCGTCGCTGTCGTGGTGGGCGGCACAGGTGGACGACGAGCGGATCCGGCTGTCGGTGAACATCTCGGCCATGTCGCTGGAGGACCCGGCGCTGGTGGACCGGCTCGGCGCCCACTGCGACCGGCACGGGGTCGCGCCCGGCTCGCTGATCCTGGAGCTCACCGAGACCAGCCGGCTCGCGGACCCGGTCCGGTCGCTCCGAGTGCTGACCCAGCTCCGGCTGCACGGGTTCCAGCTGTCCCTGGACGACTTCGGCACCGGCTACTCCACGATGAGCCAGCTGGTCCGGCTGCCCTTCTCCGAGCTGAAGGTCGACCGGTCCTTCGTCACGACCGCCACGACCTCCCACGAGTCGCGCTCGGTGGTCACGGCGGTGGTGGAGCTGGGCACCCGGATGGGGCTGACGACCGTCGCCGAGGGGATCGAGGACGAGGCGACCCTGGCCCTGGTGACGGACCTCGGCTGCGAGCTGGCCCAGGGCTTCTGGATCGGGCGGCCGCTGGACCGGGGCACCGCGACCGCCTGGCTGCGCACGGGGCGCTAGCCGGGACCGGAGGCGGTCCGGTCGTCGGCGCCGGACACGGCGAGCTCCCCGTCGGCGTACCAGCGGCGGATCACCTTCTTGTCGAACTTCCCCACCGAGGTCCGGGGCACCGACTCGATGAACGTCCAGGCGTCCGGCAGCTGCCACGCCGCCACGGAGCGGCCCAGGAACTCCCGCAGCGTGGCGGGCGTCACCGTGGCCCCCTCCCGGAGCACGACGGAGGCGAGCGGCCGCTCCTGCCACTTCTCGTCCGGGATCCCGACGACCGCGGCCTCCACGACGTCAGGGTGAGCCATCAGCGCGTTCTCCAGCTCCACCGACGAGATCCACTCCCCGCCGGACTTGATGACGTCCTTCGACCGGTCGGTGAGGGTGATGTAGCCGAGCCTGTCGAGCCGGCCCACGTCGCCGGTGCGCAGCCAGCCGTCCCGGAACCTCTCGGGATCGTCGTCGCGGTAGTACGCGCCGGTCACCCAGGCGCCCCGGACCTCGAGCTCGCCGACCCCCTCGCCGTCGCTGGCCAGCACCTGCCCGTCCTCGCCCACGATGCGACCCTCGACACCGGGCAGCAGCCGGCCCTGGCTTCCCCGGTAGCGCCAGGCTTCCTCCCCGGTCACGCCCACGGGCGGGCGGGCCACCGAGGCCACCGGCGAGGTCTCGGTCATCCCCCATGCCTGCACCATCGTGATGCCGTGCCGGTCGGCGAGGGCCTGCTGCAGCGACACCGGCACGGCGGACCCGCCGCACAGCACCAGCCGCAGGTGGGAGGACAGCTCGACGTCCTGGTGCTGGTCGAGGTAGGAGAGCACGTCGTTCCAGACCGTGGGCACGGCTCCCGACACCGTCGGCCGCGTCTCGCGCATGAAGCGGCACAGCGGCTCGGCCTGCAGCCAGCGGTCGGGCATCGTCAGCGACGCGCCGGTCATCACCGCGGCGTAGGCGAGGCCCCAGGAGTTGGCATGGAACATCGGCACGACCGGCAGCACCCGGTCCGACCAGGTGAGGCCGCCGGCGATGCCCAGGCCGACCGCCATCGAGTGCAGGTAGGAGGACCGGTGGCTGTAGACGACCCCCTTGGGGTTGCCGGTCGTGCCGGAGGTGTAGCACATCGCCGCGGCGTCCAGCTCGTCTAGATCTGGCCAGTCGAACCCGGGCCCGGCCGCCGAGAGCAGGTCCTCGTAGAGATGAACCTCCACCCCGCGCCCGCGCAGGGAGTCGAGGTCGGCCGCGGCCGCCTCCGGACCTGCCACCAGCACGTGCCGGACCGTCTCCAGCTTCGGCAGCTGCCGGGCCAGCAGCGGGACCAGGGAGTCGTCGACCACGACGACCCGGTCCTCCGCGTGGTTGGCGATGTAGACCAGCTGGTCCGGGAACAGCCGGATGTTCAGCGTGTGCAGCACCGCCCCCATCGACGGCACCGCGAGGTACGCCTCGAGGTGCTCGGCGTTGTTCCACTGGAACGTGGCGACCCGTTGGTCGCCGGTGATCCCCAGGCCGCGCAGCGCGCCGGCGAGGCGGGCGGCACGCTCGCCGGTCTCGGCGTAGGTCCTGGACCGGGACCCGTCGGCGGTGGCGGTGAGGACCTTCCCGTCCCCGTGCACCTGCGACCCGTGGCGCAGGATGGCGCCGACGGTCAGCTGGAAGTCCTGCATCGTGCTGCGCATGGCTGCACCTCGGATCTCGGGGTGTGACCTGGGTCACCTCGGTCGTCATCCTGCCGGGACGACCCCGCCCCGTCCAGACCGCGGCTACGGTGCGGTGGTGACCGAGCCCGACGCCGAGCTGCTCCTGGCCTCCCGGCAGGCCTGGGCCGCCCTGGAGACCCTGCACGTGGTGGGCTACTTCGTCCCCGAGACCCGGGACCGCTACCTCGCCCTCGGTCTGGACGACGCCACGGCGTACGTCCCGTCGAGAGCGGCCGCCATGGGCGAGGCCGGGGTGGGTCTGACCGTCGCCGCCTTCTACGTCTTCGCGCCCCGACGGGTGGCTGCTGCGCTCCCCGCGGCCTGGGGCATCACCTCTCCTGCGGCGCTGCTGCGGGCCCGCCGTGACGGCGTCACCGAGGCGCTTCGGCGGGTGCTGGGCAGCCCGGAGGTCGGCGAGGCGCTGGAGATCGCCCGCGACGCCTGCTCGGCGCTGACCGCCCCGGGGCGCCCCCTGTACGCCGCGCACGCCGACCTGCCCTGGCCCGGCGACGACCTCACGGCGCTGTGGCACGCCGCCACCCTGGTCCGCGAGCACCGGGGCGACGGCCACCTCTCGGTCCTGCAGCTCGCCGGGCTCGACCCGGTGGAGGCCACGGTGGTCGGCGGCCTGTGGTCCGGCACGACGCGCTTCCTGCGCCGCACCCGCGGTTGGACCGAGGCGGAGCACGACGCCGCGGCGGGCCGGTTGCGCGAGCGGGGCTGGCTGGGCGACGACGGGCAGCTGAGCGAGGACGGCCAGGAACGACGCCGGCGGCTGGAGCGGGAGACCGACCGGCTGGCGGTCGAGGGCTGGGCGCACGTCGGCCTCGAGCGCACCGCGAGGCTGCGGGACCTGCTCGACCCGCTGCGGCGGCAGGTGAGGGAGGCCGACGTGCTCCCCCGCTCGCTGCGCGGCTGAGCAACCGGCGGGCGACCGGCGGCAGCCGCGCGGGTTGGGTCCGCCCGGCGGGGGTAGGACGGAGTCCATGACCCAGACAGCCACCCGCGTCGCGGTGACCGGAGGCAGCGGCCGGCTCGGCCGCGCCGTGGTGCGCGACCTCAGCGAGCACGGCTACGCCGTGGTCAACCTCGACCGGACGCCGCCGCCGGCCGGCGCACCGGGGGACTTCGTCTCGGTCGACCTGACCGACTACGGGCAGGTCCTGGGAGCACTGACCGGCCTCGAGGACCGCTACGACGGGGTGACGCAGATCGTCCACCTGGCGGCAGTGCCCGCCCCCGGCCTGCTCCCCAACGCCACCACGTTCGTGGCCAACATCAGCGCCACCCACCACGTCTTCGCCGCCGCCCGGGTGGCCGGCATCCGAACCGTCGTGTGGGCCTCCTCCGAGACGGTGCTGGGGCTGCCCTTCGACACCCCGCCCCCCTACCTCCCGGTGGACGAGGAGTACCACCCCCGCCCGGAGTCGTCGTACTCGCTCGCCAAGACGCTGGAGGAGGAGATGGCCCACCAGCTGTGCCGCTGGGACCCGTCGCTGCGGATGGTCGGGCTGCGGTTCTCCAACGTCATGCACCCCGAGGACTACGACGCGTTCCCGGGTTTCGACCGGGACCCCCAGCTGCGCCGCTGGAACCTCTGGGGCTACATCGACGCCCGCGACGGCGCGCAGGCCTGCCGGCTGGCGCTCGAGCACGACGCCACCGGCTGCGACGTCTTCATCGTCGCGAACGCCGACACCGTGATGTCCACTCCGAGCGCCGACCTCGCCGCGCAGGTCTACCCCGACGTCGAGGTCCGCGGCGACCTGGTCGGCACCCAGACGCTGCTGTCCATCGAGAAGGCCCGGCGCGTGCTGGGCTACGAGCCGCAGCACAGCTGGCGCGACCACGTCGTGCCCGACGGCGGCGCCTGAGGCGGGGGGGCCTGCGGACGAGGGCCGGCACCGGTTCGTCCCGCTCGTCGCCGTCCGTCGCACCGGGGAGCAGGTGACTACGCGGTGCGGGTCGTCCGGGAGAAAGACGCGCGGCCCCGGCGGATGACGCCGGCAGCGGCCCCGTCAGGTGACCGTCAGGTGACCGTCAGGTGACCGTCAGGTGACCGGCAGGTGCCGGCGCGGCGCCATCCGGGGACCGTGGCGCGGCCTGTGCAGCCCGGCCATCCCGACCAGCCGCTGGACCCGCTGCCGGTGAGGCCGGTACGGCTCCAGCAGCGCCGCCAGCCCGTCGTCGTCGACCTCGGCACCGGTCAGCGCCCAGCCCACGTCCTTGGCGACGTGGTAGTCCCCGAAGCTCACGGCGTCGGCGTCACCGTGGGCGCGGACCCGCACCTCGGCACTGGTCCAGACGCCGATCCCCGGCAGCGAACGCAGCCTGCGGTCGGCCTCGTCGACGGGCAGGGACGCGGTGCGCTCCAGCGCCGTCGCCACCTGCGCGGCACGGACCAGCGTGCGCGACCGGGCGGGGTCGATGTGCATGCGCAGCCACTCCCAGGACGGGACCAGCCGGACGGTGGCCGCATCCGGCTGCACCCACACGCCACGCTCCCGGCCGTCTCCCGGGGCACGCTCGCCGAACCGGTGGACCAGCCGCCGGAACCCGCCGAACGCCTCCTGCCCGGTGACCTTCTGCTCGATGACCGCCGGCACCAGCGCCTCCCACACCAGCCCGGTCCGGCAGACCCGCCAGTGCGGCAGCCGCCGGTGCGCATCGGCCAGCACGGGGTGGGTCGGCTCGAACCCGGAGGGGTCGTCCTCGGCCCCCAGCAGCGCGGGCAGCCCGGTCAGCGCCCAGTCGGCACCGCTCCCCCACGCCGTGGCGTGGACCTCGGCCAGGTCCGGTCGCGCGGTCACCCGCAGCGTCGCCGTGCCTTCGGGAGTGCGCAGGCCGCGCCAGACCGTGCCGTCCGGGTCCAGCCGGAAGGTCGGGTCACCGGCGCCACGGCGCAGGATCCGCAGCGTGGCGCCGACCGAGCAGACCCATCCCGGCCGCCACACCCGCTCCTGCGGCTGCGCCGTCATCGAAGAGCGCGATCGGTGCCGGTCACGCCACCCAGCGTAGGTGGTCACGACCGTGGTGCGCGGGCCGACCGCTCGCAGGGGTCACGGCTCAGCGCCCTCGGTCGCCGGACCGTCGGTGCGGTCGGGAAGGATGGCACCATGCTGCTCACGGACCTGGTCGATGCCTCCGCCAGGGTCGCGGGCACCCGGTCCCGGACCGCGAAGGTCGCGGCCCTCGCCCACGCGCTGACCCTGGCCGCCACCGGCGGGTCCGAGCAGGTGCTGACGGCGACCGCGTACCTGTCCGGAGTGCTCCGCCAGCGCCGGACCGGCCTGGGTCACCGGGCGCTGCAGGGGCTCCCCGACCCGGCCCCGACCAGCAGCCTCGAGGTGGTCGAGGTGCACCAGCGGCTGGAGGAGGTCGCCGCGGTCTCGGGGTCGGGCTCGCGGCGACAGCGGGCGGCCCTGGTCGACGACCTGTTCGGGCTGGCGACCGCGGCCGAGCAGCGCTACCTGCGCGACCTCGTGACCGGGGGGCTGCGGCAGGGGGCCCTCGACGGGCTGGTGGTCGAGGCCGTCGCCGTGGCGGCCGGTCTGGGGGCCGAGGAGGTCCGGCGGGCCTCGATGCTGGCCGGCAGCACGCTGCCGGTCGCCGCGGCCGCTCTCACGGCAGGGCGCCCCGGGCTGACCCGGTTCACGCTCCGCCCCGGGCAACCGGTGCGACCGATGCTGGCCTCCAGCGCCCCGACGGTGGCCGAGGCGATGCTCCGTGCCGCCGGCACGTCGGGCGGGGCGGTGGCCGTGGACACCAAGCTCGACGGCATCCGGGTCCAGGTGCACAAGCACGACGGCGAGGTGCGGGTGTTCACCCGCAGCCTCGAGGACATCACCGACCGTGTCCCGGAGGTCGTCGAGGCCGTCGCCGCACTGCCGACGACCGCCCTGGTCCTGGACGGCGAGGCGATCGCCCTCACGGCCGACGGCCGCGCGCGGCCGTTCCAGGAGACTGGCGCCCGAACGGCCGGCCGCCTCGATGTGGCGACACTGCGGCGACGGGTGCCGCTGACGTCGTACTACTTCGACGTGCTGCACCTCGACGGCGAGGACCTGCTCGACCGGCCGGGCCGCGATCGGTTCGCCCGGCTCGCGCAGGCGCTGCCGCCCGCTCTCGTCGTGCCACGCGCGGTGACCGCCGACCCGGACGAGGGCGCTCGGCTGTTCGCGGCCGCGATCGCCGGGGGGCACGAGGGCGTGGTGCTGAAGTCCCTGACGGCGCCCTACGACGCCGGCCGCCGCGGCGCGGCGTGGGTGAAGGTCAAGCCGCGGCACACCCTCGACCTGGTCGTGCTCGCGGTCGAGTGGGGCAGCGGGCGCCGCCAGGGGCTGCTGTCCAACCTCCATCTCGGTGCCCGCGACCCCGACGGTGGGGGCTTCGTGATGCTCGGGAAGACGTTCAAGGGGATGACCGACGAGATGCTGACCTGGCAGACCGGACGCTTCCTCGAGATGGAGACACACCGAGAGGGGCACGTCGTCCACGTGCGGCCCGAGCAGGTGGTCGAGGTCGCGTTCGACGGGGTGCAGCGATCCACCCGGTACCCCGGCGGCGTCACGCTCAGGTTCGCCCGCGTGAAGGGCTACCGCGACGACAAGGCCGCTGACGAGGCCGACACCGTCGATGCCGTGCGTGGCTTCCTATAGCCCGGACAGGTGCCGTGTCCCCTGGGCAACAGTCGTCGGCACCCCCTGAAGGGCCCGTGGGCCGGCGAACGGTGGCCCTCTCAGCGCGCCGCGACCTCCGGGTCAGCGACCTCCGGGTCAGCGACCTCTGGCACGTCGCGCCCTGGGCAGGGTCCGACCTCGACCGGTGCGGGCTGCACCGCGGCGGGGCGGGCGGGGTCACCGCTCGAGGATCGCCGTGACGCCCTGCCCGCCGGCGGCGCAGATCGAGATCACACCCGCGCCGGACCCACGCTCGCGCAGCAGCGCCGCCAACGTGGCAACGATCCTGGCGCCGGTGGCCGCGAACGGGTGACCGGTCGCCAGCGACGAGCCGGCGACGTTGAGGCGGGAGCGGTCGACCGGACCCAGCGGCGCGTCGAGCCCGAGCCGCTCCCGGCAGAAGATGGGGTCCTCCCATGCCTTGAGGGTGGCGAGCACCTGGGAGGCGAACGCCTCGTGGATCTCGTAGAGGTCGAAGTCCGCGAGGCCGCGCCCGGCACGGGCCAGCATCCGGGGCATCGCGTAGGCGGGCGCCATCAGCAGGCCCTCGGCGCCGTGCACGTAGTCGACGGCCGCCGTCTCGTGGGCGGTGAGGAAGGCCAGCACCTCCCAGCCCCGCGCGGCGGCGTAGTCCTCCGAGCACAGCAGCACCGCGGACGCGCCGTCGGTCAACGGCGTGGAGTTCCCGGCGGTCATCGTCGCCGCCTCACCGCGCCCGAACACCGGTCGCAGCGTGGCCAGCTTCTCGACCGAGGTGTCCGGACGCAGGTTCTCGTCGCGTTCGAGACCCAGGAACGGCGTCACCAGGTCCTCGAGGAGCCCGCGCTCGTAGGCGGCGGCGAGCCGGTGGTGGGAGGCGGCTGCCAGCTCGTCCTGCTCGGCACGCCCGATCTGCCACTCGACCGCGGTGAGCGCCGCCGACTCCCCCATGGACAGGCCCGTGCGGGGCTCGGCGTTGCGTGGCGGGACGGGCACCAGGTGCTTCGGTCGGATTCGCGCCAGCGCCGCCAGCCGGCCCTGGACGCTGCGGGCCCGGTTGGCCGCGAGGAGCGAGCGTCGCAGCTTGTCGCTGACCGCCACCGGCACGTCGGAGGCGGTGTCGACGCCGCCGGCGATGCCGACCTCGATCTGACCCAGCGCGATCTTGTTCGCGACCTGGACGGTGGCCTGCAGACCGGTGTCGCAGGCCTGGGCGACGTCGTAGGCGGGCGTCTCCGGGGACAGCCGCGAGCCCAGCACCGCCTCGCGGGTGAGGTTGAGGTCCCGGGAGTGCCGCAGCACCGCGCCGGCCACCACCTCGCCGACCCGCTCGCCCTCGAGGCCGTACCGGGTCACCAGGCCGTCGAGGGCGGCGGTCAGCAGGTCCTGGGCGGAGACGGTGGCGTAGACCGACTGGGCGCGCGCGAACGGCGTCCGGTTGCCGCCGACGACGGCGACGCGACGGCTGGTGGCCTGCATGCGGGCTCCTGACAGCGGAAGGGGAGGGCGAGGTCGACGACCCCGCGGCGGCACCAGCGTAACCGGCGGTTACCGGCGGGTACATACTGGTCGGTAGCCATCATCCCCCAGCCCAGCGAGGACCCGACGAGATGAGCGACCGCTACCAGTCCCTGATCCGCACGCCTGTGGGGCAGCTGCTGGCCAAGCGCCTGGGCCTGCCCGACCCGGTGCCGCTGCGACGCTGGCGCGAGGGTGACCCGCTGGTCCCGGGCACGGTCGGGCTGGGCGGCGACGGCCGGCTCGCCCCGGCGGTGGCCGGCACCCTGGACGGTCTCGGCGTCACCACCGACCCGGCCCCGGCCGCGGAGCGCCGCTACCTGGGACTGGTCTTCGACGCCTCCGGACTGACGACGTCGGCCTCGCTGTCGGCACTGCAGGCGTTCTTCGGCCCGCTGCTGCGGAGCCTGGAGCCTTGCTCGCGGGTGGTGGTGCTGGGTACGCCGCCAGAGGTCGCCACCACCCCGGCCGAACGGGTCGCCCAGCGCGCCCTGGAGGGGTTCACCCGCTCCTTGGGCAAGGAGGTCGGCCGCGGCGGCACGGTCCAGCTGGTCTACGTCGCCCCCGGGGCCGAGGCGGGGCTCGCCTCGACCCTGGCGTTCCTGCTGTCGGGCAAGTCCGCCTACGTCTCGGGCCAGGTGGTCCGGCTCGGTGTCCACGGCCAGCCGTCGATGTCCGGGGCGGCCGCGGCCGCCGGCGACGACCGGACCGCGGACCCCGCGCGACCGTTGGCGGGCCGGGTCGCGGTCGTCACCGGCGCCGGCCGCGGCATCGGTGAGCAGATCGCGCGGGTGCTGCATCGCGACGGCGCGACGGTGGTGGCCGTCGACGTGCCCCAGGCGGCCTCGGAGCTGCAGGCGGTGGCCCGGTCGGTCGAGGGCGACCTGCTGGCCCTGGACATCACCGCCAAGGACGCACCCCAGCGGATCGCCCGGCACGTCCGGGACGGCTACGGCGGCCTCGACATCGTCGTGCACAACGCCGGCATCACCCGGGACCGCCGACTGCGCAACATGTCCGCCGACGCGTTCGCCTCCACCATCGCGGTCAACCTGACCGCGCCGGAGCGGATCACCGACGAGCTGCTGGGGCAGGGCCTGGTCCGGCCCAACGGCCGGATCGTCGCCATCGCCTCGATCGCCGGCATCGCTGGCAACACCGGGCAGACCAACTACGCGGCCTCCAAGGCCGGGGTGATCGGTCTCGTCGAGAGCCTGCGCGACCGGCTCACCGACGGCGTCACCGTCAACGCCGTCGCGCCGGGGTTCATCGAGACCGCGATGACCGCCGCCGTGCCACTGGCCACCCGCGAGGTGGGCCGCCGGATGAACTCCCTGGCGCAGGGCGGGCTCCCGGTCGATGTCGCCGAGGCGATCGCCTGGCTCGCCCACCCCGGCTCCACGGCGGTCAACGGCAACGTGGTGCGGGTGTGCGGCCAGATGATGCTGGGGGCCTGATGCCGGCCGACGACCGTGGGACCCGGCTGCTGCGCTCCGCGCCGGCGACGCTGCCGCTGCTGGCGAAGGCCGCTCTGCCGGTGCTGCCTCTCGTGAACCGGCTCCCGGGGGTCGCCCGCACCGGGACCGACCTGCCCACGTGGAGCGTGGCGCGACGCGACGTGGTGGTCGACCGGGCCCACGTGGCGGCCTACGCGCAGGTGTGCGGGTTCCCGGTGCGGGACGCGCTGCCCCTGACGTACCCCCACCTGCTGGCCTTCGGCCTGCACCTGGTGATCATGACGGACCGGTCCTTCCCGCACGTCGCGATGGGCACGGTGCACCTGCGCAACACCGTGACGTCGCACCGCGCGATCGGGGCGCGCGAGCCGCTGGCGGTGTCCGCCCGCGCCGGCAATGCGCGCGCGCACCCGAAGGGGCGCGTGTTCGACCTGCTGACGACGGTGTCCTCGGACGAGGAGCCGGTCTGGGAGGAGACCAGCACCTTCCTGCGGCCGGGCCGCCGCGGAGCCGACGCCACGGCTGCCCCGGAGCCTCGACACGACCGGCTGACCGGGCTAGACGTGCCCTCGCCCGCCGGCGCGCCCTGGCAGCTGGCCGGTGACCTCGGTCGCCGGTATGCGGCGGTGTCCGGGGACCGGAACCCGATCCACCTGTACCGGCTGACCGCGCGCGCTCTCGGCTTCCGCTCACCCATCGCCCACGGCATGTGGAGCCTCGCGCGCTGCCTGGCCGCCCTGCAGGGCCGGCTGCCGGAGGCGGTCACCGTCGAGGTGGCCTTCACCAGGCCGGTGTTCCTGCCCGGGGCCGTCGGCTTCGGCGCCCGCCGAGACGGGGACGACCACGTCTTCGCTCTCATCGACCCGGCCAGCGGGGCGTCGCACCTGCTCGGCGTGGCGGTCGCCGGCGACTGAGACCCGTCCCGGCTCCGCAGCACCCCACGCGCGGGAGCGGTCGTTGCCGTCAGCCGCGCGCCGCTCCCCAGCGCGGCCGCCGGGTCACGACACTGCGGGCCGTGCTGCTCGGGGTCAGCCGGAGCGCGAAGCCGCCGGTCGCCGGGTCCCACGCGCCGACGTCGCCGGTCCCGTCGGCGTTCCAGTCCCCCGCCACCGGGATGGCCGTCGGGCTGCCCCACGGGATCCGGGTGTAGCCGACGGCACCGGCGCGCGAGACCGTACGCAGCGTGAAGGTCGAGGTACGGCTCGACCACACCCCCAGATCGGTGACACGGTCGCCGTTCCAGTCGCCGGTGACCGGCTGGTCGCCGGTCGACCCGAGCGAGACCGTGCGGGTGGACCCGTTCGCGGCCCGCAGCGTGAAGACCCTGCTCGCGGGGCTCCAGACACCGAGGTCGGTGCGACCGTCGCCGTTCCAGTCACCGGTCACGGCCACGTCGCTGACCCGCCCGAGGGCGACCTGGCTTGTGGTGCCGTTCGCCCGGCGCAGCAGGAAGGCACGGTTCGCCTGCCGGCGTACCCCGACGTCCGTCGTGCCGTTGCCGTCCCAGTCGCCGCTGACCGGCTGGTCCGTGGGCAGGCCGAACGGCACCACGAGGGTGCGGCGGCCCGGCCGCTTCAGCCGGAAGGTCGGAGTGACCTCGCGCCGCCGCACCCCGACGTTCACCGTGCCGTTGCCGTCCCAGTCGCCGACCACCGGGGCGTCGCCGCAGTTGGTCGAGGCCTGCGTCCGGCCCATGACGAACAGCTGGCGGTGGAACCAGGCGCGATGGTCGCGCCGGTCGAGCCGCTCCTCGAAGTGCAGGTGCGGGCCGGTGCTGCCGCCGGAGGAGCCCACCAGGCCGATCGGGGTGCCCTGGTCGACAGTGGCGCCGGTCGTGGTCCAGAACGCGCTCAGGTGCGCGTAGAGGGTGGTGCGGCCGTTGCCGTGGTCGACCACGACATAGCGGCCGTAGCTGCGGTTGCCGAGGTCGACCACACTCGTGACGACCCCCGGAGCGGCGGCGACGACCACGGCGCCGAGGTCGCGGTCCCGGTTCCAGTCGATGGACATCTCGCTCGGGCTGTGGCCGTGGTACGTGCGCCCGTTCCACAGGTCGCCGCAGCTGAACGGCATCTCGTAGTCGGGCCCGCTCACCGCGGGTGCCACCGCCGAGGCCGGGCCCGCACCGAGGGTGCCGATGGCGAGCAGGGCTGCCATCAGCGAGCCCAGCAGCCGACCCAGCAGCCGACCCGGCAGCCGACCCAGCAGCCGACCCGGCACGGGAAGCATGCGGCGCGATCGGGACGGGACAACGGTGCCGGTCGGGAACGTGGGCACGGGCATGCGGGACTCCTCTGCTGGCCACCTGTGTCACAGCTGTCACAAGGGCCACGCAAGCCCCACCAAAGGAAAACCGTATCCCGCTATCAGCGTGTCTGTCAGCCCAAACCGTCAGACAGGTGCTAAAAGCACCCGAATGACACTCAGTCGGAGACCCGGATCAGGCCCTCCTGGGCGACCGTCGCGACCAGGCGGCCGTCCTCGGTGAACAACCGCCCCAGTGCGAGCCCCCGACCTCCGGACGCCGATGGGGAGACCTGGTCGTAGAGCAGCCACTCGTCGGCCCGGAACGGTCGGTGGAACCACACGGTGTGGTCGATCGAGGCGGCCTGCAGTCCCGGCGCGGAGATCATCAGCCCGTGCGGCACCAGCGTCGAGCCGAGCAGCGTGAGGTCGCTGGCGTAGGTCAGCGCCGCCTGGTGGGTCAGCGCCGCGTCGTCGAGCCGCCCGGAGACCCGAAGCCACAGCCGGGACCTGGCCGGGCTGGTCGACCCGGAGAGCACGCCGTCGCGACCCGAGTCCCCCACCACCCGGAGCTCGAGCACCGCCCACTCCTTGATCCAGCTCCCCGCCGCGTCGCCGGCGCGCTGCCGGACCAGGTCTGCCATGTCGACGGCCTCGGCCGGGTCGGGAGCCGCCGGCATCACGTCCTGGTGGTCCAGGCCGCTCTCGGGCGTCTGGAAGCTCGCCGTCATGAAGTAGATGGGCCGGCCGTGCTGTCGGGCCACCACGCGACGGGTGGAGAACGACCGGCCGTCTCGGATCCGCTCGACGTCGTAGACGATGGGGACGGCCGTGTCCCCCGGGCGCAGGAAGTAGCTGTGCAGCGAGTGCACCGTCAAGGCGACGTCGACCGTCCTGGCGCCGGCAACCAGCGCCTGGGCGGCGACCTGGCCGCCGAAGACCCGCTGGAGCCCGGAGTCGGGCTGGATGCCGCGGAACAGGTTCAGGTCGATGGTCTCGAGGTCGAGCAGCTCGACGAGCTCGTCGGCGGAGCTGGGCACGGGCGGTCGTCCTAGTCGTTGTCTGTGGGACGGTCGGTCTGCTTGTCGTCGGGCGTGTCCAGCCCGGCGAGGAACCGCTCGAACTCCGCGCCGAGCTCCTCACCGGTGGGCAGGTCCCGCTCCTGGGCCAGCGGCAGCGCCTCCGCCTCCTCGCTGCCGCCGCGCTGGAACGCGTCGTACTGCTGCTCGAGGCCGCTGACCACCTCCTGCACCTCGGCGGAGTCGTCGATCTGGGCGGTGATCTCGGCCAGCTTGGTGCGGCCCGCCTCCTCCAGCAGCGCGAGGTCCCACTGCAGCCCGGTGACCACCTCGACCGACTCCAGCATGGTCGCGGCCGCTGCCGGGTAGTCGAACTGGGCGACGTAGTGGGGAATGTGGGCCACGAAGCCGGTGGCTGGGTGGCCCCACTCCCCCAGCCGCAGCTCCAGGAGGGCCTGAGCGCTGGCGGGCACCCGGATCCGTCCCTTCCAGACGTTCTCCGAGACCAGCAGGTCCTCGGACGTGGCGTGGTTGGTCACCATCACCGGACGGGTGTGGGGGACGGCCATCGGAACCGCCCCCAAGGCGACGGTGAGCCGCACGTCCAGCTGCTGGACCACCTCGCGGACGGCCAGCGCGAACGCCTCCCAGTGCGTGTCGGGCTCGGGGCCGGTCAGCAGCAGGTACGGCGTCCCGAGGTCGTCGGCCTGCAGCCGGACCACCAGCCGGGGACGCTCGTAGCCCTCGTAGCGGTGCTCGGAGAAGGTCAGCGGGGGCCGGCGGGCACGGTAGTCGTAGAACGCGTCGACCTCGAAGGTCGCCACCACCCGGCCCGGACCCACCCGACGCAGGTGCTCCGCGGCCAGCGAGGCCGCGTTGCCGGCGTCGAGGAACCCGTCGAGGGAGTGCACCAGCACCGGTCCACGTCCACGTCCCTCGAGCTCGGGGACCTCGTCGACGATGTGGACGTAACGAGCCGGCTCCGTCATCGGTCTCCTCGCATGCTCGTCCAACACCTGCCGGGAGGCAACTATGCCCGACCCGCCGTGCTCGACCGTCGGCAGCACCCGGCCGTCGACTGGGCCGACCAGCCCCGGCGCGACAGCGACGACGGGACCAGACCGACGCAACCTCCCATATGTCCAAAAACAGATGGTTTTGCTGTCACCCTGGGTCGGTGACCTTCCCGCTGTCGCCACGTCGCGCCCCGGACCACGGACCTCCCAGGCGCACCCGGGCGCTCGTGGCTGTCCTGGCCGTCACGCTGCTGGTGCTGGCGGTGGTGGTGACGGTCCACGACGCCCGGAGCGAGGCGCGGGACCAGCGCGACCAGAGCCTGCTGCGCACGGCGAACCGGCGGGCCGCCGCGCTGTCGGACTACTTCGAGAGGGCCCGGACCACGATCCTGCTGATCGCGCAGAACCCGGTGTTCGAGGAGCTGGCCCCGGACGCCCCGCCCCGACCTGACCGGACCCGTGCTGCGTCGCTGCGGCAGGCCGCACGGGCGATGAGGTACCTCGAGACGCTCTACCCCGGTCAGATCAGCGAGGCCTGCCTGATCGCGGCGGACGGAACGGAGCTGGCCAGGGTGGTGGACCGATCCGTCGCGCGGGACGACGACCTGTCCGCCGACGAGACCGGCGCCCCGTTCTTCACCCCGACGCTGCGGCTGCGGCCGGGCCAGGTCCACCAGTCCCGGCCCTACGTCTCGGAGGACACGGCCACCTGGGTGGTCGCCAACGCGGTGCCGCTGGCGACCGGGACCGAGCGCCCATGGGCGATCGTGCACTTCGAGGTCCGACTGGACAGCCTGCTCGGCCGTGGTGCGACCGACAGCGCGGCTGCGCAGGACTGGTCGGTGCTCGACCGGCGCTCGGGGGAGAGGATCCCCGACGGGCGGCGCGCCGCCGCGCTCCCCGCCGACCTGCTGGTCAGCGCGCGCGGCCACGCGGCTCCGGTGGCGACGTCCTGGTCGAGACGGCGCACCGCCCTGGTGCGGGTCCCGGTCGGCGCCGACAACCAGAACGCCTGGACCGTGGTGGTCACCGAGCCGGCCGGAGCCCGGGTCGGCTGGTGGGACCGGGTCGGACCGGCGCCGGCGATGATGGCGCTCGCCGCGCTGCTGCTGCTGCTCTACGCCGCCACCAGCCTGCGCGCCGCACACCGGACCCTGCACCGGGCCAGCCACACCGACGAGCTGACCGGGCTGCCGAACCGCCGGCTGGTGACGCTGCGGCTCACCGAGGCCCTGGCGGGACGGCGGCGACGCGACGGTCCCAGCGCGCTGCTGATGATCGACCTCGACCGGTTCAAGGAGGTCAACGACACCCTCGGCCACCAGCACGGCGACGCGTTGCTCCAGGCAGTCGCCGGCCGCCTCGCGGGCTCCCTGCGGCACGGCGACACCGTCGCACGGCTGGGCGGCGACGAGTTCGCGGTCCTGTTGCCCGACGTCGTCGACGTCGAGGCCGCGACCCACCTCGCCGGGGTCTGCCTGGACGCGCTGCACCAGCCGTTCGCGGTCCACGGCGTCCTGCTCAACGTCGAGGCGAGCATCGGGCTGGCGCTGGCCCCGGAGCACGGGCACGACGCCACCGCGCTGATGCGCGCGGCCGACGTGGCCATGTACGAGGCGAAGGCCCGGCACGGCGGCGTGGTCGTCTACGAGCCGGGCACCGACATCCACACCCCGACCCGGTTGGCGATGCTCGGTGACCTGCGCCGGGCCATCCAGGGCGACGAGCTGTTCCTGGACTACCAGCCGAAGGTCAGCCTGGTCACCGGGACCGCGACCAGCGTCGAGGCGCTGGTGCGCTGGCGTCATCCCAGCCGCGGCCTGGTGGCACCCACCGAGTTCATCCCGGTGGCGGAGGGCACGGGACTGATGATGCCGTTGACACTGCTGACGATCGACCTGGCCGTCGCCCAGGCGGCCCGTTGGCAGGGTCAGGACCGGCCGGTGCAGGTGGCGGTCAACCTCTCGCCCCGCTGCCTCCTGGAAGGGGACCTGCTGGGTGCGGTGCGGACCGTCCTGGACCGGCACGGGCTGCCGCCCCGGCTGCTGCGCCTGGAGGTCACCGAGAGCACCTTCATGACCGATCCGGCCCGCGCCCACGCGGTCCTCACGGGGCTGCGTGGGCTCGGGATCTCGCTCTCGATCGACGACTTCGGCACCGGCTACTCCTCGATGTCGCACCTCAAGCAGCTGCCCGTCGACGAGCTCAAGATCGACCGGGCGTTCGTCACCCACATGTTGCAGGTGGACAGCGACGACGTGCTGGTCCGGTCCTCGATCGACCTCGCGCACAACCTCGGCCTGTCGGTGGTGGCGGAGGGCGTCGAGGACCAGGAGACCGTCGACGCCCTGCTGGCGCTCGGCTGCGACGTGGTTCAGGGCTTCCATCTCGGCACGCCGATGTCACCGGCGATGCTCGAGCAGTGGTGGGGTGGGGGCACCGACGCCAGCGGCCACCCCTCCCCGGGCGGTCGCGTGGTCGCGGACGCCGCGACCTGACCCCGGACCCGGGTCCGGTCTCCCATCCGGCCCACCTCCCCCGGCCCTGGCCGGCGGCCGCCCGGGCGGCGACTACGCTGACCCAGTGCCCGACCAGACCCAGTTCCAGGTGACCTCCTGGCGTGACCTGCCCTCGCTGGTGGTCGCCCGCGCCGGCGACCACGTGACGAAGGCCCCGCTGCCCGCCCGCTTCCAGGAGGCGGTCGACGAGGCGGCGATGCGGCTCGGTGAGACCGGCAGCGACGCCTACCTCGCCGGCTGGGCACGCGGCGAGTGGACACCCGCCGACGGCGATCCCATCTCGGTCGCCGACCGGGTGGTCGCCGACCTCGAGCAGGCGTGGCCCGCCGACCGGGTCGTCGCGTACCTCGACTCGCTGGGCTCGGCGCAGGTGGAACAGTGAACCGGCTGCGCAGCCTGCTCGGTGGCGGCCCGGTGCTGCTCGACGGCGGGATGGGCACGCTGCTGCAGGACCGCGGCCTCGACGACGGCGGCGCGGGCGAGCTGTGGAACGTCGACCGACCCGAGGCGGTGCGCGACAGCCATGTCGAGTACGCCCGGGCGGGGGCCCGGGTGCTCACCACCAACACCTTCGGCGGCACCCGGCCGCGGCTGGCCATGCACGGCCTCGAGGACCGTGTGCACGAGCTGAACCGAGCCGCGGCCCGGATCGCGAGGACCGTCGCGGACGAGCACGGGCTGCTGGTGGCCGGTGACCTCGGGCCCACCGGCGAGCTGCTGGCGCCGCTGGGGACGATGTCGTCGCAGCAGGCCGAGGAGCTGTTCGCCGAGCAGCTGCGAGGTCTGGCCGAGGGCGGCATCGACCTGGTCCTGGTGGAGACGATGAGTGACCTGGGCGAGGTGCTCGCGGCGGTGCGCGCCTCGCGCGCCGTCGCCCCGGACCTGCCGGTGGTGGCCACGCTGTCCTTCGACACCAATCTCCGCACCATGATGGGAGTCCGCCCCGCCGAGGCCGTCGAGGCCCTGGCGGCGGCGGGTCTCGACGCTGTGGGCGCCAACTGCGGGCGTGGTCCCGAGGAGATGGAGACCATCGCCGCCCAGATGGCGGAGGCGCGGCCCGAGGGCCTGCTGCTGGTGGCCCAGTCGAACGCCGGGCTGCCGCAGGTCGTCGGCGACCACTTCGAGTACGACCGCTCGCCGGCCGACCTGGCCGAGCACGCCCGGGCGCTGCGCACCCTCGGGGTCGACCTGATCGGCGCCTGCTGCGGGTCGACGCCCGGCCACATCGCGGCCATGCGCGAGGCGCTCACGGCCTGACCTGTGACGAGCCGGAACCGACCGGGCCGACCGCGGGACAGCTAGCCGCGACCACCGACCTCCGCCCGGGACCGCGCGCCGAGCCGACTGTGCCGGTAGCCGTAGCCGGCGTACACCACGAGCCCGATCGCCATCCAGACGACGAACCGCAGCCAGGTCTCCACGGCGAGGTTCAGCATCAGGTAGAAGCAGATCAGCGCCGCCACGACCGGGAGCACCGGCACCAGCGGCACCCGGAAGGACCGCTCCAGGTCGGGACGGCGCCGGCGCAGCACGATCACGCCCAGGCTGACCAGGATGAAGGCGAACAGCGTCCCCACGTTGACCAGCTCGGCAAGGACGTCGATCGAGGTGAACGAGGCCAGCACCGCGACCCCCACCCCGACCGAGGTGGTGATCACGTACGGCGTGCGGTAGGTCGGGTGGACCTTCGCGAACACCGGCGGGAGCAGGCCGTCGCGGGCCATCGCGAAGGCCACGCGGCTCTGGCCGAGCAGCAAGATCATCACCACCACGACGATGCCGGCCGCGGCGCCGAGCGCGATGACGTTCGCGATCCCGTCATGACCCGCCTGGGTGAAGGCCGTCGACAGCGGCGCCGGGTCCGCGGGGTCGATGTCGCGGTAGCTCTGCATCCCGTTGAGGACGACCGCGACGCCGACGTAGAGCAGCGTGCAGACCGCCAGCGAGCCGAAGATCCCGATCGGCACGTCGCGGGCCGGCCGTCGGGTCTCCTCGGCGGTGGTGGCCACGACGTCGAACCCGATGAAGGCGAAGAAGACCACGGCAGCCCCCGTGATCACGCCGCCCCAGCCATACGTGAGCGGCTCCAGCCCGAACAGCACCTCGACCAGCGGCTGCTTCAGCCCGGTGTTGCCCTGCGACGGCTGCGCCGCAGGCACGAACGGCGAGAGGTTCGCAGCCCGGACGAAGAACAGACCCGCGACCACGAACAGCAGCGCGACCGCCACCTTCACGGCTACGGCGACCTGGTTGACCCGGCTGGACAGCTTCACCCCGAGCACCAGCACCCCGGTGAGCACCAGCACCAGCAGGCCGGCCGGTAGGTTGACGACGCCGTCGCTCGTACTCGCCACCGCAGCCGGGATCTCCAGCGGGGTCCCGTCGAGGATGTTCGCCAGGTAGCCGGACCATCCGCCCGCGACCGCGGCCGCGCCCACCACGAACTCGAGCATCAGGTCCCATCCGATGACCCAGGCCACCAGCTCTCCCAAGGTGGCGTAGGAGAAGGTGTACGCGCTCCCGGCGACCGGCACGGTCGAGGCGAACTCCGCGTAGCACAGCGCTGCCAGCCCGCAGGCGACCGCGGCGATGACGAACGAGATCGCGATGGCCGGGCCGGCGAACTGGGCGGCCGCCGACCCGGTCAGCACGAACAGGCCACCGCCGATCGTGACGCCGACCCCGAAGACGGTCAGGTCGAGGGCGCCGAGGTCCTTCTTGAGCCGGTGGGCCGGCTCGTCGGTGTCGCGGATGGACTGCTCGACCGACTTCGTGCGGAACACGCTCATGGCGGGATACTTGCCCTCTGCACCTTCATCGAAACCCGTGCCAGCGGCCACGGCGTGCCGGGCCGCCGCCGGCACTGCTTGGGTGCCGCGGTTGACTGGGGCCATGACCGAACGACACCTCGCGCCCCTGCCCGCACGCACCCTCGGCACCGTCACCCCGCTGTCGGTCTCGGCCCTCGGGCTGGGCTGCATGGGGATGTCGGAGTTCTACGGGACCGGCGACCAGCAGCAGGGGGTCGACACCATCCGGCGGGCGCTGGACCTGGGCGTCAGCTTCCTGGACACCGCCGACATGTACGGGCCGTTCACCAACGAGCGGCTGGTCGGGACCGCGATCGCCGACCGTCGCGACGAGGTGCAGCTGGCCACCAAGTTCGGCAACGAGCGTGCCGAGGACGGCACCCGGCTGGGCATCAACGGTCGACCGGACTACGTCCGCTCGGCCTGCGACGCCTCGCTGCGGCGGCTCGGCGTCGAGCACATCGACCTCTACTACCAGCACCGGGTGGACAAGAACGTCCCCATCGAGGAGACCGTCGGCGCCATGGCCGAGCTCGTGGCCGCCGGCAAGGTCCGGCACCTCGGCCTGTCCGAGGCCTCGGCGCAGACCATCCGCCGGGCGCACGCCGTGCACCCCATCACGGCGCTGCAGACCGAGTACTCGTTGTTCACCCGCGACCTCGAGGACGAGATCCTGCCGGTGCTGCGCGAGCTCGGGATCGGGCTGGTGCCCTACTCGCCGCTGGGCCGCGGCCTGCTGACCGGTGCGATCACGACCGCGGACGCGCTGGAGGAGCAGGACTCGCGCCGGACGGCGTACTTCCCGCGCTTCGGGGGCGAGGCACTGGACGCCAACCTGGCGCTGGTCTCACGGATCCGTGCGATCGCGCAGGCCAAGGGCTGCACGTCGGGGCAGCTGGCGCTGGCGTGGGTGATGGCGCAGGGCGACGACGTGGTGCCGATCCCGGGCACCAAGCGGGTGAGCTACCTGGAGGAGAACGTCGCTGCGGCAGGGGTGCGGCTCGACGCCGAGGACCTGGCCGACCTGGAGCGGGCCGTCCCCCGTGACGCCGTCGTGGGCGCGCGCTACGGCGACATGTCCTCGATCGACGCCTGAGCGGGCGCGGCTCACTCCACGGGCAGCAGCGAGCCGCCGGCATCGAGGGCGGTGACGTCCTCGACGATGCCGCGGGCCAGGCTCTGCGCCGTCAGACCGCACCGTTGCAGGATCGCGGCCCGCTTCGCGTGGTCGAGGAACTCCTGCGGGACGCCGTGGAGTCGCACCGGCGTGGCCACGCGCTCGGCGTTGAGTGTCTGCAGCAGGACCGACCCGCAGCCGCCGACGATGCCGTTGTCCTCGACGCTGACGACCAGGCGGTGCTGCCGGGCCAGCGTGACCAGCGCCGGGTCGACCGGCTTGACCCAGCGCGGGTCGACCACGGTGACGCCGATCCCCTGGGCGGTCAGCCGGTCGGCGACCTCGACACAGGTCGCGGCCATCGACCCCACCCCCACCAGGAGCACGTCGCGGGCGCCGCTGCGGACCAGCACGTCGCAGCCGCCGGCCCGGTCCACCGTGGGGAGGTCGGCGGTGGGCGGGCCCTTCGGGTAGCGGACCACGGTGGGGGCGTCGTCGACCAGCACCGCCTCGCGCAGCAGTTCGCGCAGCCGGGTCGCGTCGCGCGGTGCGGCCAGCCGCAGTCCCGGCACGAGCTGGAGCATCGACATGTCCCACATGCCGTTGTGGGACGCGCCGTCGTCGCCGGTCACGCCCGACCGGTCCAGGACGAAGGTGACCCCGCAGCGGTGCAGCGCGACGTCCATCAGGACCTGGTCGAAGGCGCGGTTGAGGAAGGTCGCGTACAGCGCGACCACCGGGTGCAGCCCGCCCATCGCCAGGCCGGCGGCGGAGGTGGCGGCGTGCTGCTCGGCGATGCCGACGTCGAAGGTCCGGTCGGGGTACGCCGCGGCGAACCCGTCGAGTCCCACCGGGTGCATCATCGCGGCGGTGATCGCCACCAGGTCGGGTCGCTCGCCCCCGAGGGCGAGCATCTCCTCCGCGAACACGTCGGTCCAGGTGCGGCCCTTCGGGTTCTCCTCGCCGGTCTCGGCGTTGAACGGGCCGGGCCCGTGGAACTGGTCGGCCTCGTGCCGCTCGGCGGGGTCGTAGCCGAAGCCCTTGCGGGTCATCACGTGCACCAGCACCGGCCCGTCGAACCGCTTGGCCTGGGCGAGTGCGTGCTCGACGGCGGCCCGGTCGTGGCCGTCGACCGGACCGACGTACTTCAGTCCCAGGTCCTCGAAGAGCCCCTGCGGCGCGAGCGCGTCCTTCATGCCCTTCTTCATCGCGTGCAGGGCGTCGTAGACCGCGGGGCCGACGCCGCGCACCCCGTTGAGCCGCTTCTTGACCAGGTCGAGGACCTGCTCGTAGTGCGGGTTGGTGCGCAGCACGGTGAGGTGGTTGGCCAGACCCCCGACGGTGGGGGTGTAGGACCGCCCGTTGTCGTTGACGACGATGACCATGCGCCGGTCGTGGTCGGCGGCGATGTTGTTCAGCGCCTCCCAGGCCATCCCCCCGGTCAGGGCCCCGTCGCCGATGACGGCGACCACGTGACGGTCCTCGCCGCGGATCGCGAACGCCTTGGCCAGGCCGTCGGCGTAGGACAGCGAGGTGGACGCGTGGGAGTTCTCCACGACGTCGTGGGGCGACTCGGCGCGGCTGGGGTAGCCGGACAGGCCCCCCTCCTGACGGAGCCGGTCGAAGCCCGGGGCCCGGCCGGTGAGGATCTTGTGCACGTAGGCCTGGTGGCCGGTGTCGAAGACCAGCCGGTCCCGCGGGGACTCGAAGACCCGGTGGAGCGCCAGCGTCAGCTCGACCACCCCCAGGTTCGGCCCCAGGTGACCGCCGGTGCGGGAGACCTTCGCGACCAGGAAGTCCCGGATCTCGGCGGCCAGCTGCTCCAGCTCGTCGTCGGTGAGGTCGCGCAGGTCGCCTGGGCCGGCGATCCGGTCCAGCAGGGCCATCTGGGATCCTCCTCGGGCCGCGACGACACCGGACGGTGGTGACCGCCGGTGGATCGCCAGTGTAGGCATCGGGGTGGGCCCGGCGGCCGGGGGGCGCAGGGCCGGTGGAGCCGCCCTCAGTCGGAGCGGCGCTGGCTCGGGAAGCCGGCGTCGTGCGGCGCCTCGAGGCCGAGGACCCTGTCGATGACGTCGGGCTCCAAGGTGGCGGGCGCGTCGGCCGCGACCACGATGAGCTCGGTGACCAGGCGGATCTCCTCGACGGTGACCTCGTCGTCCAGGCTGATGTCGAGCGTCGGCTTCACGGCCGCCTCCTCCTGCGTCGCCTGGGTGTGAGCTGGCTCACTCTGGTGCCCCTCCCGCGAGGGACAGCCTCCACGATAGCCCGAATTGCCGGTTCCGACACGCCACTGGACAGGTTCGCTCCCCGATCGGACCATCCCTCGTCAGGCTCATGAGCCGCCCGCCCGGACCCCGCCCGCGCTCAGAGCCGGGCTACGAACCGGCGCCCGCGCAGCGCCTCCTCCACGAGCCCCACCGCCCGTCGCTCGGCCAGCAGCCGGGCGGCCTCGGCGTGCCAGGTCTCGATCGCGCTCTCGACGACGTCCGGGTCGGTGACGTCGCGCAACTCGGCCCGGGCCTGGCTCAGCCCGGAGCGGACCGCGGCCTGACAGGCCTCCACGTGCAGCACCGCGAACCTGGCGAGCACCACGTCGTGGCGGCGCAGCACCGGATAGGAGCGGAACTCCGGCGGGCACAGGTCGAGCAGCCAGGAGACCGCGGTGCCCTCCCAGCCGGGCGCTCCGGGGGGGCGGACCACACGGGGCCAGCCGGGCGGGGCGACGAGCTGCGGCATGGCACGAGCCTATCAGGGGATCGAACACCTGTTCGAGTCTCAGTGTGGCTCAGCCCGGCAGGAAGGACAGCCGCACCTCGCGGTCGGCGTTGTCGAGGTTCAGGTCCACCAGGCACACGCTCTGCCAGGTGCCCAGTGCCAGCCGGCCCGCCAGCACCGGCACGGTCGCGTACGGCGGCACGATCGCCGGCATCACGTGCGAGCGCCCGTGGCCGGGCGAGCCGTGCCGGTGACGCCAGCGGTCGTCGGCCGGCAGCAGGTCGCCCAGCGCGGCCAGCAGGTCCTCGTCACTGCCGGCCCCGGTCTCCAGGATCGCCAGTCCCGCAGTCGCGTGCGGCACGAAGACGTGTAGCAGGCCGTCCCCCCGGTTCTCGACGAACGTGGTGCAGGCGCGGGTCAGGTCGGCGACGACCTCGCGGCCCCCGGTGCGCACCGACAGCGTCTCACTGTGCAAGGTGCTGCTCGATCCGCTCGACCTTGGCGCTCAGCTGGCCTGAGAACCCCGACCGGATGTCCGCCTTCAGGACGAGCGCGACCCGCGGGGAGACGGCGGCGACCACGTCGACCGCCTGCTTGACCACCGCCATCACCTCGTCCCAGTCCCCCTCGATGTTGGTGAACATCGCGTTCGTCTCACACGGCAGCCCGGAGGCCCGGACCACGCGGACGGCCTCGGCCACCGCCTCGCCGACTCCCCCGGTCCCGTCGCCTGCCGACGGACTGATGCTGAAGGCCACGATCATGCCCCCAGCCTGCCACGACGCGCTCGCTAGGCTCGCACGGTGGTGAGTGTCGGCGGGCCTTGGGTCATGCTGCTCGGGGCCCTGGTCGCGGCGGCCGGGTGCGGGCTGGCCGCGACGCTCGTGCGCCGCCGGCTGGGGGCCCGCACGGCCTGGGCCGCGGCCGGCTTGGTGTGGTGGCTGCTGGTGATCGCCCTGGTCACGCTGCTGCCTGCGTCGGGGCCGCCTGGCCTGGTGCCCGCCAGCGAGGCGCAGACGGCCTGCTCCTTCGACCTCGGCGGACCGGCGCCGGACGGCTTCTGGATCGTCGGCGGCGGCCAGCGGACCCTCAACACCGCCCTGTTCGTGCCCGCGGGGCTGCTGCTCGTGCTCCTGGTGGGGCGGCCACGGACGTGGTGGCTGGCGCTGCCCGGCGTCGCGCTGCTCGCGGCGTACTCGGTGGGCATCGAGTGGACGCAGCTGGTGCTGGCCAGGCTGGACCGTGCCTGCGACGTCACCGACGTCGTCGACAACGTGACCGGCGCGCTGCTGGGCGCGGGCGTGGGCGCCCTCGTCGCCGCCGTCCTCGCCGCCGGGGAGGCGGTGGGACGACGGCGACGGTGACTCAGCGCGAGCGCAGGCTCCGCAGCACGTACTGCATGATGCCGCCGTGGCGGTAGTAGTCCGCCTCGCCCGGGGTGTCGATGCGGACGACGGCGTCGAACTCGACGTCGCCGGCGGTGACCTTGACCGTCCGGGGAGTGCTGCCCTCGTTGAGCGCGGTGACGCCGGTGATCGAGAACGTCTCCTCGCCGGTGAGACCCAGGGACTCCGCGCTCTCGCCCTCGGGGTACTGCAGCGGCAGCACACCCATGCCGATCAGGTTCGACCGGTGGATCCGCTCGTAGGACTCCGCGATGACCGCCTTGACGCCCAGCAGCGCGGTGCCCTTCGCCGCCCAGTCGCGCGAGGAGCCCGAGCCGTACTCCTTGCCTGAGAGGATCACCAGCGGGATCCCGGCGCGAAGGTAGGCCTCGGATGCCTCGTAGATCGTGGTGACCGGCTTGTCCTCGGCGGTGAGGTCGACGGTGAAGCCGCCTTCGGTGCCCGGAGCGAGCTGGTTGCGCAGCCGGATGTTCGCGAACGTGCCGCGGATCATCACCTCGTGGTTGCCGCGCCGGGAGCCGTAGGAGTTGAAGTCCCGGTTGGCCACGCCGTGGTCCGCCAGGTAGCGGCCCGCCGGGGAGTCCTTCTTGATCGCACCGGCCGGGCTGATGTGGTCGGTGGTCACCGAGTCCCCGAGCTTGGCCAGCACCCGGGCCCCTTCGATGTCCTCGACCGCCGTGGGCTCCTCGGGCATCCCGTCGAAGTACGGCGGCTTGCGTACGTAGGTCGACTCCGGGTCCCACGCGAAGGTGTCGCCCGACGGCGTCTCCAGGTTGCGCCAGCGCTCGTCACCGGCGAAGACGTCGGCGTAGTCGTCGGTGAACATGTCCGAGGTGATGGCGTGCGCGATGACCTCCTCCACCTCCGCGGCGGAGGGCCAGACGTCCTTGAGGAACACGTCGTTCCCGTCGGTGTCCTGGCCCAGCGGGTCGCTGTAGAGGTCGAGGTCCATCGAGCCGGCCAGCGCGTAGGCCACCACCAGCGGCGGCGAGGCCAGGTAGTTCATCTTCACGTCGGGGTTGATCCGGCCCTCGAAGTTGCGGTTGCCCGAGAGCACCGAGACCACCGAGAGGTCGTTGTCGTTGACGGCCTGGCTCACCTCGGGGATCAGCGGACCCGAGTTGCCGATGCAGGTGGTGCAGCCGTAGCCGACGAGGTTGAACCCGAGCTTGTCGAGGTACGGCGTGAGGCCGGCGCGCTCGTAGTAGTCGGAGACCACCTTGGAGCCGGGCGCGAGCGTGGTCTTCACCCAGGGCTTGCTCGCGAGCCCCTTCTCGACGGCCTTCTTCGCCAGCAGCGCTGCGCCGATCATCACCGACGGGTTGGAGGTGTTCGTGCACGAGGTGATGGCAGCGATCGCGACCGCGCCGTGGTCGAGCTCGAAGGTGGTGCCGTCCTGGAGGGAGACCATCGCCGGGTTGCTGGGACGGCCGCCGTCGGCGGGGGCCGCGGAGACGTAGTCGCGCGGCGCACGCGAGCCGTTGCCCTCGTGCGAGGGCGCGTCCGAGGCCGGGAAGGTCTCGGCGACCGCCTCGTCGTAGCCGTCCTGGTCTCCGGAGGTGTCGACGTAGTCGGCCAGGGCACCGCGGAAGGCTGCCTTGGCGTCGGAGAGCGAGACCCGGTCCTGCGGCCGCTTCGGTCCCGCCAGCGACGGGACGACCGTGGCCAGGTCGAGCTCGAGCTTCTCGGAGAACCGGGGCTCGGCGTCGGGGTCGTGCCAGAGGCCCTGCTCCTTGGCGTAGGCCTCGACCAGCGCGAGCTGGTCGGCCGGCCGGCCGGTGAGCTCGAGGTACTTCGTGGTCTCCTCGTCGATCGGGAACACCGCGATGGTGGACCCGAACTCCGGCGACATGTTGCCGATGGTGGCGCGGTTGGCCAGCGGCAGCGCGGAGACGCCGGGCCCGTAGAACTCCACGAACTTGCCGACGACGCCGTGCTTGCGCAGCATCTCGGTGATCGTGAGGACCAGGTCGGTGGCGGTGGCGCCCTCGGGGAGGTCGCCGTTGAGCTTGAAGCCGACGACCCTCGGGATGAGCATCGAGACCGGCTGACCCAGCATCGCCGCCTCGGCCTCGATGCCGCCCACGCCCCAGCCGACGACCCCGATGCCGTTGACCATCGTGGTGTGGGAGTCGGTGCCCACACAGGTGTCGGGATAGGCGACGGTCGTGCCGGCGGCGTCGCCGGACTCCCGGGTGAAGACGGTGCGGGCCAGGTGCTCGATGTTGACCTGGTGCACGATGCCGGTGCCGGGCGGCACGACCTTGAAGTCGTCGAAGGCGCCCTGGCCCCAGCGCAGGAACTGGTAGCGCTCCTTGTTGCGCTCGTACTCGATCTCGACGTTGCGCTCGAAGGACTCAGGTGTGCCGAACACGTCGGCGATCACCGAGTGGTCGATGACCATCTCGGCCGGGGCCAGCGGGTTGATGAGGGTCGGGTCGCCGCCGAGCTCCGACATCGCCTCGCGCATCGTGGCCAGGTCCACCACGCACGGCACCCCGGTGAAGTCCTGCATGATGACCCGCGCCGGGGTGAACTGGATCTCCTTGCTGGGGTCCGCGTCGGCGTCCCAGCCGGCCAGCGCCAGGATGTCCTCGGCGGTGATGTTGGCGCCGTCCTCGGTCCGCAGCAGGTTCTCCAGCAGCACCTTGAGGCTGTAGGGCAGGGTGGCGACGGCGTCCGGGGCCAGCCCGTCCGCGGCGACGGCGCCGAGGCGGTAGATCTCGTAGGTCCGGTCCCCTACGTCCAGCGTGCCCTTGGCACCGAAGCTGTCGACGTCCGACATGCGCCATCTCCTCGTGAGGTGTGGTTACTCGTCGAGGCCATCTTGCCCATCGCGTTCCGCCGACGGACAGTCGCCCCCACAAGTATCTCTTGACGTCAAGATACACCGCCGCGACGGCTTCCGGGCTCGACCTGCCGGGCGGGTCAGCACCACGACGCATTCGGGGGTGGGTTCGAGGTGCGCCCGAACCGCGCCCTCGAAGCAGTCGGTGCCGCCGACCACGACCGACCGCAGTCTGCTCAGGTATCGCCTCTGGCGCGGGCCCCGAGGTACCGGTCCATCACGGCCGCCGGGATGCGGCCGCGGTCGGCGACGGCGATGTTGTTCGTCGTCGCCCATCGACGTACGGCGGCGGGGGTCGGCGGGGCGGGCGCGAGCGGCGGCGCCGCTTCGAGGCCGCGGACGGCGACGTCGCCGACCATCTCCTCGGAGAGCCCGACGCGAGCAGCGGCGAGGAACCGATAGGTCCACTCCTGGGCGAGCTTGCGGGTGTCACAGAAGACGATCGGAACCGTCGGGAACCGGATCTGGCATTCGGCGATCGCGTCAGCCACGACGCTGGGCCGGACGTGGTCGAGCTTGAAGACCTGGGAGTAGCGCTCCTCGACGACCACCGCGGCACGTGGGATCGCGGACAGCTCGGTGAGCTGGAACTTCAGTGTGCCCGTGGTCAGCGAGGAGACCAGGTCCGCCAGGGACTTGCGCTCCACCGACGCCTGCAACAGCCCGTCGACGACGAGTCCGTAGTCGCCGGCGCTCAGCGTCGCACGTCGGGTCGTCGCCTGCCGGTCGGCGAAGGTGAACCGATAGCGCTCGCGGATGTCGACCACGATCTCAAGGTCGGCGACTCCGCTGGCGCGGGCTCCGGGGAGGTTCACCGCCGGACGCGCTTGCTTGGCGGTGCGGGCGGTCTGCCAGAAGATCATCTGCCGGCCGCGGGCGTTGGTGACGACGATCTGGGAGCGGTTCTCTCGCCCCCGGTCGAGCACGAGGTCGATGGCGGCGCCCCGCCTCACACAGGACCGCACCGGCACCCGCTCGATGATCTCGGCGTCGGTCGGCCACTCCTCGACGCGATGGCAGTAGACCTTGCCGGTGCGCGGCCAGCTGTCCTTCACCTTGAGGATGATCCCGTCCCCGAGCGGGACCCGGAGCAGGTAGGGCAGCGTCGACCCGGGTTCGGCGTTGCGGGCGATCACGAAGTCCTCCGGCACGTCGTCACGATAGCGGCGGCTCAGCCGTGCAGGACGCCGTACGCGATCTGACCTGCACTCCTGATCGCGGAGGGCACCAGTGCCCAGGCTGGGTGGGTCGCCGAGGAGCCTGCTCGTCAGACGCGGCCGTCGCCGGTCCTTGCGGGTCATCTGGTCGACGACCTCGAACGGGTCCCCGACGAGTGCGCAGGGCAGGGCGAGGTCTCGGCGATGCCGGTCCGGGCGGGGCAGTGCTGTCGCTGCGGCCTTGCCGACGGTCGCAGCCAGCAGGGTCGGCCTCGGGATCGTGCCACTGCGTCCCTCGTGCACGACGATGATCTGCTCGGTCCGGCTGAGTGCCTGAGTGCCGCCGGGCACCTCGATGGTCCGCCCAGGCGGGGTCGTAGTGAGGTCGGCCCGCTCCCCCAGCCCTTCCGGTGCCAGGACGTCGATGACGACCGGACGTGGTTTCGCGGCCCGGATGTAGCGGTCCGCAAGTCCATCGGCGCTGATCGACTGCAACACGAATCCCAAGCGCTCCAGGCGGGACACGACCTGAGTCAAGGCACCCGGGACAGCCCGGATGTCCACGATCACGTCACCGTCCTGACTGACCAGCGGCGGGGATCTGTCCGTGCTCGAGCGCGTGCAGCAGCACCATCTGACCGCCGATCAGCGCCCAAGGCACATCCAGGCTCTCGCCTAGGTCGAGGAGCGTGTGCCACAACTCGTCAACAGGTGGCGGCAGGAGCGTGCAGTCCGATCATTGCCGTCATGCCCTGGAAGGACAGCAGCTCGAGCGAGGCGTCGTCGGCCCAGTGCACGTCGTCGACGGCGATGAGGATCGGTCCGGTCCGGGCCAGGGTCCGCAAGGCGTCAGTGACCGCGTCGAGGAGCCTGAACTTCGCGTCGGACCCGGCCAGCAGATCTCTCGAGCCGACCGGGTCGTCCGCGTCGAAGGGAGCGAGCAGCAGACCGGCAGCGCCCAGGTCGGCGGCCGGATCCCGGAGGCGCGGAGCACCTGGGTCCACAGCCAGTACGGCGGCGCGCTCGCGCTGTCCCAGCAGAATCCGCGCAACACGCGAACGTCGGGTCTCGCTCGCTCCTGCCCAAGCCGGCAGTGCCGATCTGCCGATGCCCGGCTCGCTGCTGAGCAGGACGAGGCCACCCGCACCGCTGCGGGCGGCCTCGAGCGCGGCCGAGAGCACGGTGCGGGCCTGCTCGCGGCCGACGAACCATTCGCAGCGAGCCATGGTCGTCGTGATCCTCGGTCAGGGTCGCAGCTCCAAGACCAGGTTGAGCGGCGCGGCAGTTCAGGCGATGTACCTGCGTGAAACGCGAGCTGCAGGTAGGCGATCACGGCCAGGTCGAAGACGCCCAGCCTCCGCCGCGACCTCGCGCAGGGCTTGTTCGCCGGCCTGGGCTCCGAGGGGCTCCGAGGAGGTCGCGGTCCGCTGGGACAGCGCATTCGGCGTGCAGGCGAGGGTCGAGATCGAGTAGAACATCTGGCCACTCGGGTTGAGGTTCTCGGCCACGCTGTCCGCACCCAGGGGCTCGAACAGCAGGACGACGCCGTCCTCGGAGACCACCTTCCGGGCGCTGATCAGGGCGCCACGGGCGTCACCGATGTCGTGCAGGGAGTCGACGAACGTGGTGCCAGCCGAAGCCCTGCCCAGTGGCGAAGGCCGTGCTGAAGTCCTCTTAGCAGCTCGCTATCGACCGCACCATGTCCAGACTTGCCTCGACCATCGGGCCACCTAGGCCGTCGACGAAGACCGCGGCGCCGGCTGCGGGGAGCTCGAACGTGTCGTGCTCCGCGTCGTACTCCAGGTAGCCACCGGCTGCCTGCGACCGCAGCCACTCGCGCACTGGCGCCCGGTCGACGGAGGCCTTCGCTGCCACGTCCTCGCTGGTCGGCGGCCCGGCGCCGGCCAGGGCAGACCACAGCCCGCTGCGCGTTCCCAGAGAGAACAGCATGATCTCCAGACCGCTGGCCAGTTCTGACACCAGCCGACCCATCTGCTCCTCCGCCGCCTGCTCCAGGTCGATCGTGTCCGTCGTCATCGTGTACCTCCTGATGTCGTGAGTCGAGCGAGTCGGTCGACTTGCGAAGAGGGCGCGATCGAAGGAGCCGCATCATGTACCTGACCGCCTACCACTTCGATGGGATCTCCGCCTAGCTCGTACGGCGTCACGAGTGCCTGGTGGCCGCAATCCCGGCCGTGCGCGCAGGTCTGCACGTCGTCGTTGTGAGGGAGGACCGGGATCACCGTGCTCGACGCCTGTCCAAGCCGAACGGTGTTCGAGGAGTTCAGTACCAGTCCGGGTTTCCGAACGGTGCTCTCCGAAGCCGGACTCCCATCACGGAGTATCGACCGCTCGGCGACAACGCCGAACCTGCAACAGCGACGAAGGAAACGGCACGATGAGCGCCCGTGACATGGCTGAGCTCGCCGCGGTCGCCCAGGCTGAGCTGGTCCGGTCGGGCGAGGTCACCGCGGTCGAGCTCGTCGAGTGGGCGATCGAGCGGATCGAGCAGATCAACCCCGCTCTCAACGCCGTGGTCCAGACGTCCTACGAACAGGCATTGTCCGGGGTGGCGACCGTCACCGAGGACGCGCCGCTGGCTGGGGTTCCGTTCCTTGTCAAGGACCTCATCGCGGAGGTCGACGGCCTCGCATTCTCCGAGGGCTCGCGATTCCTTCAAGGATTCTTGTCCAGCTACGACAGCGAGCTCATCCGCGCAGGCAGCGTGCCGCGGGCCTGATCATCCTCGGCAGGACGAACACCCAGGAGTTCGGGATGGCGCCCACCTGCGAGTCCGAGCTCTACGGACCCGCCCGCAACCCGTGGGATCCCGGTCGCTCCACCAGCGGCTCCAGCGGTGGGTCAGCCGCGGCGGTCGCCGCCAGGATGGTGCCGATGGCGCACGACAGCGACCTCGGCGGATCCATCCGCTAACCGGCTTCGGCCTGCGGAGTGTTCGGCCTGAAGACGACCCGACGGAATACCGGTCTGAGTCCATTTCCTCGGCCGGTTCGGTGACGAGGCCACCCTCTTCCGGCTCGCCAGGTGACTTGAAGCCACCGTCCCATGGTCATCGTTTACGCCGCTCCTGTCGGCCCATCACGCACTGGACACCGCTCACCAGTGACTGGTCGGCTTGACCTCTCGCCATCGCGGCCCCACGTCTAGTTCGATGATCGTGCGGCAAGCGCGACATGAGCCGACATCTCCACCCCCACCTCGCCAGCACCGAACCGGTCCGTCAGAACCGCGGCGAGCGGTTCGACCACATCGGCCGGGTCGCCGCGCTCGGCGAGCTCGAACCGCAGCGGCGTACCGAGGCAGTACCCCTCGGCCAGCATCACCGCCGAGGGCGCACGGCCCGTGAGCGCGACGCTCTCCACCTCAATCTGCTCGAAGCCCGCCTCCCGCAGGTTCGCGCGGATCCGTCGCGAGTCCGCGTAGCCGTGCGGCACCCGGCGCAGGAAGTCAGGCGGATCCTGCGGGAAGAGCTCGGCCATCGCATCGATGACGGCGGCTTCGACAACGTGCTTGTCGAGCGTGTCCCACGCAGTGAACAGGAACGAACCACCGGCTCGGAGCACGGTGCGAATGCCGCGATACGCAGCCACCCGGTCGGGAAGGAACATCACTCCGAACTGGCAGACGACGAGCTCGAAGGAGACTTCGGAGTAGGGCAGCGCCTGTGCATCGACGACCTCCCACTTCGGACCTGGGACGCGTTCCTGGGCGTAGGCGACCATCGGCGGGTTCAGGTCCGTCGCCGTGATTTCGGCGTTGGGCAGTGCGGCCACCAAGGCTGCGGTACCGATGCCAGTGCCGGCTGCTAGCTCGAGCACGCGCTTTGGAGCCAGGTCAGCAGCGCGTCGCGCCACCTCCGCGGCGTAGGGGCCGAAGACCGGGTCACCGAGACACCTGTCGTACGTCTCCGGCATCGAGGACAGCCAGCTGGAGTCTCCCACCCTCGAAGTGTAAGACGAGACGGAGCCCCGCTGGACCGCCGAGGCCTCGTGGCCGTCGCTCATGCTCTCAACACAGACCAAGGAAGACCCTGGACTGGAAGACACCAGCCGAAGCACTCAACGAGCAACTAGTGTTGTCCATCAAGCCGGTGTTGCATCGACTGGTTGAACCCGGTCGATTCGGGTCCTGGGCATTCACCCAGCGTGCCCGTGACTCCGGGCTGCTGGCCTCGATGGGCAGCATCGGGCGACTCAACCGCCCCGGCGAGTCCGGAGACTTTCTAGTTTGAGACTCCGACGGTTGTCGGGGTCTGGTGGTGAGCGTAGTGAGCGTGCTCGGCTTCGACCGGTGTGAGGTCGTCGCAGCATTCGAAGAGCCGGCGGTGGTTTGAACCAGTCGACCCATTCGGCGGTGGCGATCTCGAGGTCGTCGAGGCCCTTCCAGGGTCGCCGCGGCTTGATCAACTCGGTCTTGTAGAGCCCGATCACCGACTCCGCGAGCGCGTTGTCGTGGCTGGAGCCGACAGCGCCGGTCGAGGGCTTGATCCCCGCGGCCGCGAGGTGCTCGGAGTAGGCCACCGACAGGTACTGGACCCCGTGGTCGTGGTGGGCGACCAGACTGGTCAGGTCACGGCCTTCCCGGCCGCGGGTCCAGGTGGCCTGCTCCACCGCGTCCACGGTGAGTTGGCTGGTCATCGTGGTCGACACCGACCAGCCCAAGATCCCGCGGGCGTAGGCGTCGATGACGAACGCGGTGTAGCACCAGCCCGACCAGGTCGACACGTAGGTGAAGTCCGCGACCCAGAGCCGGTCTGGTGCCAGCGGCTGGAAGTTCCGGTCGACCAGGTCGGCCTGTTTGGGGGTGCGCGGGTCGCTGATGGTGGTGCGCCTGACCTTGCCCCGCACGCCTCCTCGCAGTCCCAACTCACCCATGAGGCGCTCGACGGTGCAGCGTGCGATCGGTGACGCGTCGACGGTCCGTTCGCGGTCTAGCGTCAGCCAGACCCTGCAGGCCCCGTAGACGCCGTCGTTGTCGGCGTGAACCTGGGCGACCTTCGGCCTCAGCTCGGCGTCCCTGACTTCTTGGGCGGTCGGTCGACGACCGCGGTGCTCGTAGTAGGTCGCAGGGGCGATCTTGGCTCCCAGCCCGGTGAGCTGGGCACAGATCGACTCGACACCCCATCGCAGACCGTCCCCGTCGCGGTGGCCCGCGACCGAGTCGATGTAGGTCACGATCAACGCTGTGGCCGGTCGAGTTCGGCCGCGAAGAAAGCTGAGGCACTCCGCAAGATCGCGTTGGCACGCTTGAGCTCGGCGTTCTCCCGCTTCAACCGCTTCAACCCCGCGGTCTCCCCGGTCGTCACCCCAGGCCGATCGCCGGCATCGACCTCGGCACGCCGCACCCACTTGCGCAACGTCCCCGGTGTCCCGACCCCGAGCAGCTCGGCGACCTTGGCCATCGCCGCCCACTGCGACTCGTGATCTCGGCGGATCTCAGCGACCATCCGCACCGCTCGTTCCTGCAGCTCCGGCGGATACCTTCGCGTCGCGTTCCCTGGCATGACCCCATCCTCCTCAAGGACTGGAGTCTCCGGACTCGCCGGGATGCTTCTATGTGCTGTCAAGCGGCGACCGCGGGCAGTTCGAGAGCAGCGGCGGCGTTGAGGGCCCGGTAGATCTGGCGGGTCGTGTAGCGCTTGAGACAGCGTCGGATCTCTCGGTCGGTCTTGCCTTCGGCGGCGCGTCGCGCGACGTAGTCGCGGGTGGCTGGATCAGTGCGCATGCGGGTCAGCACGACGGTGTTCAGTGCCCAGTTCAGGCGTCGGTCGCCGCCGCGGTTGAGCCTGTGGCGCACAGTGTTCCCGGAAGACGCCGGGATCGGACAGGTGCCGGCGATCTGCGCCATGGCGGCCTCGCTGCGCACCCGTCCGGGGTGGGACCACACGCACAGCACGACGGCTGCGGTGACGGCCCCGACGCCCCGCATCGCCAGGAGCTCGGGTGCACGGGCGGTGACAATCGTCGTGAGCTGGTCGCGGTTTCTCTTCAGTTCGGCGTCGAGCTGAGCGACACGGCCGGCCAGACGGACGGCCTCGGCGCGCGCGGTCGCGAGCCCCACTGGCTCGTTGCGTCGACGCCATCTGGCGATCTGGCGTATCTGGGTGCTGGCCAACGCACAGCGTGCGTCGATACCGAGGTCGTGGGCGCGCACCAACGCGGTGAGGGCGTTGATGGCGCGTAGGCGCTCGGCGTTGATCTGCTCACGGGCTGTGGTGAGGACTTGGAGTGCGACCTGGTCTTGGCCGCCACGGCGGTCCCTGAGCCGAGCCATCGGCATGGTCAGGGTGTTGCGGGCCGCGGTGGCTGCGTCCATGGCGTCGGTCTTTCCTCGGCCCCGTTCACGGCGCGGTGTCGGCGCCTCGACCACTCGGTAGCCGACCTCGGCGAGGGCCTCGGCAAGCACGGCGCCATAGGAGCCGGTGCCTTCCGCGGCGACCAAGACACCGTCGAGGTCGCCGTCGGTGCGACGCGCGATCCACTCGCACGCCCGGCCGATGCCAGACGTGGTGGTCGGGAACGTCTGCTCATCCGGCAGGAAGCCGGTCGAGTCGAGGACGGCGTAGCTGTGGGTCGCGGCGTGGGTGTCGACCCCGACTACGAACTGGTAGGTCTGCGCGACCGTCACTAGGGTGATCGGCGCGCTGTTGTTTGTCACACTGGGCATGGCGATGTCTCCTTCAGTTCACCGGGGATGGCGTCGTTGCCGACGTCGGCCCGGGAGTGAAGTCACTACGAGGCAGGTCTGTGACGGGTCACAATCAGAGTCGTTTCAGCGGCGCTGGTTGGACATGCTTCTCATCAAGCCATCGTGGTGGGCCAGGGTCGACGCCGGCCTCCGGATCTGACGGACAGATCCCGGGCAAGACACCCCGCAGGGGTCAGGCGATTCATGAGTCACGCCGAATCCGGAGGACCGCCGCCAACCCTGCCAGCCAGCCCCAGGCCAGCCACCACGAACACTTACAGGCGGTTCACTGGCTCAACGGACATCACCGAGCACCCCACAAGCCAGGGAAAGCTCTACCTCTGCGCGATCAAGGACTGCTACTGCAACAAGATCGTGGGCTACTCCATCGACTCCCAGATGACCTCCGATCTCGCCGCATCAGCCCTACGGAACGCGATCGCGCTCCGCGCGCCGGTCGACACGGTCTGCCACTCGGATCGAGGCAGTCAATTCAGGTCGAAGAAGGTGGTGCGGATCTGAAGAACAACGGCCTTCGCGGCTCGATGGGCCGCGTGGGGTCCTCGGGCGACATCGCCGCCATGGAGATGCCTCCTATCACCGTCTAGTGGTCATCGGGGCGGACTCAAGAAGCCTGAATAGGTGGCGGGCGTAGTAGCGCTTCAGGCACCGCATTGCCTCTCGTTTGGTCTTCCCCTCGATGATTCGACGAGCGATGTAGTCCTTGGTCGGCTGGTGGTGCTTCGTCCGGGCCAGGATCGCCGTGTGCAGTGCGCGGTTGAGCTGTCGGTCGCCGCCACGGGAGAGTCGGTGCCGTGTCTGGGTCTGACCCGAAGTTGCCTCGAGCGGAGCGACACCGCCGAGACGCGCGAACGCTGCCTCGTCCCGGCAGCGGCCCGGATGCGACCACGACACCAGGATCTGGGCGGCCATGAGCACGCCGATGCCAGGCTCGTCAGCAGCGCGGGAGCCATCGAGCGCACCAGCGGAATCATGGCCTGCTCCAGCTCGCGGCACTCGTCGGTGAGCTGACGCAATCGGGTGGCGGTGCTGCGCAACGACAGCTTCGTCGCCGCGTACTCGGGATCGGTAGCCGTGTCTGGCCGAAGCCGCTGGCAGCGACCTACCAAGTCCATCAACGGACGACCGCGCGCTCCTCACGATGGTCGACCGGTGCTGTGACAACCAAGGCCTTGAGCACGTTGATCGCCGCGACCCGGGGCGAACTTGGCGCTGTCACGTGCAGCGATGAGGGTGCGTAGTCCTTCGCGTCTCCGCGCGATCGCGGAGTTGCCCACGTCTTGCGGCCGAGGATCTCTCTGGCTGCTCGGACCGCGTCGAGGGAGTCTGACTTCGCGCCGTCCTTGGACGGCCGGGTGTCGGGTGATCGAACTGGATGACGAGCTCACCCTTGGCTGCCAGAGCCGCCGCCAGCCCGGCTCCGTAGCTGCCCGTCGACTCGATCGACCAGGCGCGGCGGCCCTGGGTCGTGGAGGCCTCCGCCCAACGCAACGCTTGGCCGTAGCCGCGGGCGGTCGTTGGGAAGATTCGTGAAGCGAGTTCGCCCTGGGTCTTGCGCACACAACTGCGGCGGTGATCCGGTCGCGATCGGGGTCGACGCCGATGATGTGATCGACGAGATCTGCGAGTGCCATACCTTGCTCCTCTGGTTCGGCGGATACGGCTCCGCCGAGAAGTGAGGCAGGACTGTGATGGGTCACCCGAAGGGACAAGCTCCTAATCAAGCCATCGAGGTCGGCGGTGCGGCTGACGGACATATCTCTTGACGAGGACACCGGTGGGGTCGGTCATTCTGTGGGTCACGTCAGCCGGCACCACCTTGCCGCGCAGCATGCTGGAAGTCTCACAGAGCTTCTTCTCGCTGCTGCAGAAGAACGTCCTGAACACCCGACGCTGGGACACCCGCGAGGAGCTCCGCCTCGCGATCGTGATCTGGATCGAGACCAAGTACAACCGCCGGCGCCGGCAACGTCGCCTCAGCAGGCTCACCCCGGTCGAGTTTGAGACCATCTACTCAGTTGCCACCGCGGCCTGAGAATCACCGCCCCCGAGTGTCAACCAAACCGGGGGCAGTCCCATGCGCCTCTCCACCGCCTGATGGAGATCACGGCGCCGCCGACGGAGCACGACCGGATGGCGCATAGGCTCACTCCTCATGACGGCTCATGAAACCGACCCACAGCATGTCGGCACGATCGCCCTCGCGGGTGCGACGGGGGACCTCGGGTTTCGCATCGCCGCAGCACTGGTAGCGCGCGGGGCCAACGTGCGCGCGCTCGTCCGCCATGGCCTCTCCGCTTCAGACGCCGAGAGGTTGTCAGGGCTCGGGGTCGACCTCGTGGCCGCCGACCCTACGGACGTTGCCGCGATGACTACCGCATGCGCCGGTGCAGACTGCGTGGTGTCCGCGCTCAACGGTTTGCGCGACGTCATTGTCGATCGTCAGGTCGTGCTGCTCGACGCCGCTGTCATGGCCGGAGTGCATCGATTGATCCCGTCCGACTATTCGGCCGACTTCACAGCGACGCAGCCGGGGCGTAACCGGAATTTCGACCTGCGCCGGGAGTTCAAGGCACGTGCGGACGCCGCGCCCATCCAGGTTACGTCCATCCTCAATGGAGCATTCATGGACATGCTCGGAGCAGAGATGCCGATCATCCAGCCGAAGATCAAGAGGGTGCTGTACTGGGGCAGCGCAAGCCAGCCCATGGACTTCACCATGAAGGATGACGTCGCCGCCTTCACTGCGTCGGCCGCGCTTGACCCCTCGACGCCGCGGATGCTGCGCATCGCGGGCGGCACCGCGAGTGCAAGGCAGCTCGCAGAAACGATGTCGGAGGTGAGCGGCCAGCGCTACCGATCGATGTGGGTCGGGCCGGTCGCTGCCCTGAGCGGCATCATTGCCCTCACGAAGCGCTTCGCCCCGGAGCCTGACGACATCTTCCCGGCCTGGCAGGGCATGCAGTACATGCGCGACATGTTTACCGGGCAGGCCAAGCTGTCAGCCGTCGACAACGACCGGTACCCGGAGCTCCGTTTCACGTCCCTCAACGCGAGGCTGCGGACGGTGGTGGAGCAGCCGTCGCGTGCGAAAACCTCTCAGCACTAAGCTGCGCGACCTCGCGCTTGAGTCGCTTCAGCTCCTCGGCATCGTCGCTGGTCACCCCCGGCCGCTTGCAAGCGTCGACCTCGGCACGGCGCACCCACGTGCGCACGGTCTCCGGGGCACCAAACTCCGAGCTTGCCGGCCACCGCGCAGATCGCAGCCCACTGCGACCCGTACTGCGGCGCGACATCTGCGACCATCCGCACCGCGCGTCCGCGAAGCTCCTCGGGGTACTTGCTCGGTCTTCCCATGTTCCAGATCCTCCCAACGAAGGGAGCCTCCGGACACGCCGGGAGGTGTCAATCCTGAGGGTCTGGTCCGTGACCCGCTTGCGACCTTCGACCGCGAATTGAAGGATCTCCTCGATCTGTTCCTTCGTGGCCTCGCCTTGCGGGTAGATGATCTTCATCAGACCCGAGAATGTCTTGGATATCCCGTCGCGGTCGCGGGTGGAGATGTCTGAGTCCAGCGTGAAGTGCCCCGCGTACGGATCCGAGTAGTCGGCGTCGCCCATCGACTTCAGCACCTCAGCGATGTAGTCGACGACGAACCCATAGCCGTCGGAGAACATCTCGCTGCGGATCGCGTCTACTTCCCAGCCCGGGATGTAGCAGTGAAGGCGGTCGAGGTAAGCCGAGTCGTGGTAGCTCTCGGGAAGTTCGTCAAACAGGTCGGAGTGTTTCAGCATGTACGGCACGTTGTGCGACGTGTTGCCGACGAAGACCATCGACGCCTGGGCACCCAGGGTCTCGACACCGCGAGAGAACGACTTGTTCGCCATGTAGTTCTTCGTGATGTCGACGAACGCCTTGTCGGTGCGCTTCTTCTTGCCCGCGAACTCATCAAAGGCGACGACGTCCCAGTAGCCGACGAGACCGGGCGGCCACTGGAGTTGTTGACGAAGAGCTTCGGGACCGTGACCTCCCCGCCAGAGATCAACATGCCGTGGGGCGAGAACTCCGAGAAGATGTGGGACTTGCCGGTGCCCTTCGGGCCGAGCTCGACCAGGCTGTAGTTCCGCTCGACGAACGGAATCAGGCGCACCAGCTGGATGAGCTTGGCGCGGCGACCGAACAGCTCCGGGTTGAACCCGATCGACTGGATCAGGAGATCGATTCACTCGTCGGTGGTGAGCTCTCGACGCGAGGCGACGTAGCCGTCGAAGTCGAAGTTGGAGAGCTGAATCGGCTTGATCGAACCGAGGCCTGAGCTGTCGACATGCGGCGAACTCTGCTTCTCGCGCAGCAAGTCCATCTGGTGACGCTATGTAGAGCCGGCTCCGTGAGTTCGAAAGCGGAAGGAGCAGAAGCGCGAGCGTCAGCGGGTCAGGCTCCGGCCGTGCGCCGCGGCCCACGCCGCCGCCTCCGCCCGGTTGCGCAGCCCTAGCTTGACCAGCATGTTGCTCACGTGGTGCGACGCAGTCTTGGGGCTGATGAACAGTCGCCGCGCGATCTCGGGGTTCGAGAGTCCCTGGGCCACCAGGGCCAGGACCTCGTCCTCGCGGACGGTCAGCTCCCCCGGACGCCGTACGGCGGTGCGGGCCGGTCCGCCCAGGGAGCGCAGCATGGCGGTCGCCCGGTCGAGCTCCGAGGTGGCGCCCAGCCAGGCGAACGACTCCGCCGCGGTGCGTGCCTCAGCCGCCGCCAACTCGGGGGCCGCCGTGGCCAACAGCTCGGCCAGACTGAGCCTCGCGCAGGCCTCCTCCAACGGCAGCCGGGCCGCCGCGAAGCAGGCGATCGCCGCCTCCAGTGCCTCGGCCGCCTCGGACCTGTCGTCCGCGCCCGAGACCAGGCCCGCCGCCTGGCGGGCGTACCCGACCAGTGCGTCCACCGGGTCCAGCGCGGTGAGTTCGGTCAGTCGTGCCACTGTCACGCGTGCCCGCTCGACCTCACCGCACCCCAGCTCCATCTCGGCCAACAGGGCGAGGGTGGGTACGGTGAGCACACTGGCACCGTGCCCACGCAGGGCTCGCTCCAGTTGCGCAGCGACCACGCGTCGGTCGGTACGGCGTTCCGCACGGGCCCACTGAAGCCGGGCCCACGGCCGCATTGCGTAGCTGTCCTGCTGCTGGCCCGCCAGCAGCTGCTCGGCCTCCATCAGCCGCCCCTGCCGCACCCGCAGCTCGCCGAGCCGGACCAGGGCAGCGGAGCGCAGCGCGCGGTAGCTGGCGTCGTACAGCTCCACCGCTCGGCCGAGCTCCTCCTCGGCCTCGCTCCACCGCCCGGAGGCGACCAGGATGCCGCCGTAGTGCATCCGGCAGATCGCTGAGGCCCACGCCAGGGACGGCCGGCCGGCCAGCGGTCCGGTGACCTGCTGCCACTCCTCGGCCCGGCGCACGTCCAACGTCGTCTCGCACGCGATCAGCAGCTTGCAGTAGATCTCGCCGGACACGACCTTGCTGGAGACCTCACCGCCCTGGGCGGCTGCGGCCGCCTCATCGAGGTGACGCATCCCGGCGCTGATCTGCCCTTCCTCCACTAGCGCCAGGCCGAGGTAGGCGAGCGTGTCGAAGTGCAGGTCGGCGTCCGCGAACCGGGCTGCCGTCCGGGCCGCCTCCTCGACCCACCGCGCCCGATCCGCGGGTTCGGCGCAGTGCAACGCCCGCGCCAGCGCGACCCAGCCGGCCTCGACGCAGTCTCCGGACTCCTCGGCGAGCCGGACGCCCCGCTCCAACCAACCGCTCGCCACCGCGTGGTTGCCGAACAGGCCGACGTGGTCGAAGGCGATCTGGTAGGCAGCGAGCCAGGCTGCCCGACGGGTCTCTCCACCGGCGCGAAGCGCTGCGAACGCTTGCTCTCGCAGCAGCAACGCGCCGGCGAAGTCCCCGGCCTCGGCCCGTTCCTCCGCGCGACGTTCCAGCCCGGCCGGGTCTCCTGTGTCCACGTTCCCCAGTATCCGTCGGATCGCGCCCGTCGGCGTGGGGCGATTCACGTCGAAACGCGATGGCGAATGGGGCGACCGCCCCATCCTCCGACAGCCGACGCCGATCAACAGTGAGAGCACGGGCCAACACGGTCCCCGAGACCCGGACGAAGGAGCAGAACGATGACCACCACACCGGAGAGATTCCAGATCACCCACGAGCAGGCCGAGGCCTACGAGGAGCGGTTCGTGCCAGCGTTGTTCGCCCAGTGGGTCGAGCCCATGCTTGACGCCGTCGGGATCCGTGAAGGCCAGTCGATCCTGGACGTCGCGTGCGGCACGGGGATCCTCACCCGGCACGCGGCGGACCGGGTCGGGCCGGCCGGCCAAGCCACCGGGCTGGACCTCAACCAGGCGATGCTGGACGTGGCGAGCCGGGTTCGTCCGGACCTCAATTGGCGACGCGGCGACGCGGCCGCGATCCCCTTCGACGTCGACTCCTTCGACGTCGTCACCTGCCAGGCAGCGCTGTTCTTCTTCCCCGACGTGACGGCCGCACTGCAGGAGGTGGGGCGGGTGACCCGCCCCGACGGCACGGTCGGGGTGCAGGTGTTCAGCAGCATCGGAGACCAGCCGGCGTATGGCCCGTGGATCGAAGTGGTGGCCCGCCACGCCGGACAGGACGCGCGGCGGTTGCTCGGCACCTACTGGTCGCAGGGCGACACCGATCAGCTCCGGTCCCGTTGCGCCGAGGCCGGGCTGAGGGTGAGCGCGGTGCACGACCTGGAGAGGCCCGCGTACTTCCCCTCGGTGGAGGCGATGGTGCTGACCGAGGTGAACTCCACGCCGCTCGCCGAGAGCCTCGGCCCCGAGCAGCTGGAACGGATCATCGCGGACTCCCACAAGGTGTTCGAGCAGTTCCGGACAGAGGACGGGCTTGAACTGCCCCTCGCGGGCTCCGTCCTGGTCGCGACCCCCGCCGACACGGATGCGGGCCGATGATGACCGCCGTGCATGCGGTCCACCGGACCAGCCATGGGCTGACGGACGGGGCACGCGCCATCCTGGAGCGGGGACGATGCGTCGTACTCGGCACCCGGAACGGTGACGGAAGCATGCACCTGGTGCCGGTGATGTACGGGGTCGGCGGCGACCGGATCCTGAACGACCGGCCTGGCCACCCGCAATGCACGCAACCTCGCCACTCACCCGCACGCCACGGTCGTGGTGCTGGACCCCGCTGCCCAGGACGAGGCCTGGGTGTCGGGGTCCGGTCCGGTGGCGATCGTCACGGGCCCAGCCGCGGAGCCGTTGGGCCGTAAGCTATGCGGCCGCTACCTGACCCCCGCGGGCGAGGAGCAGCTGGGCACCGCAATGGCGCGGTACGACGACTCGGCGGTCGTCATCACCGCGGACCACTGGCTGTCGTTGGACAACAGCGCCTACAACGCGGCACTCGCCGCGGATGGTGTCGACCCTACTCAGGCCGCCGACTGGTTCAGGTGAGCGTGAGCAGGACACCCGGACGCCGAAGCGCCGTCGTGCCGGGGTGATGTGTTGGCATAACGCGGTGCTGCTGATCGCCTGTCCTTCTCACTGTCTGTCGAGAAGGAGACGATCACGACTGTTCCTGCGCGGACGCCGAAGGGCGTCGTGTTGTCCGGTCCGTTGGCCGAGTACGCGCCTGGCTTTGCGGCCGAGCTCGGGCGCCGTGGTTTCGTGCCGTTGTCGGCGATGCATCAGATGCGGCTGCTCGCTCATCTCAGCCGTTGGATGCTCGCCCACCGCCTGGGGGTCGGACAGCTCACCGAGGCTCGGGTTGACGAGTTCTTGTTCGAGCGTCGTTCGTCCTACACAGCGCTGTATTCACGGCGGGCGCTGCGCCTGCTGCTGCGCAACCTGAGCAGGCTGGGCGTGCTTCCAGTTGAGGATAGGCCGCCGTCGACGCCACCCGAGTTGGCGGTCGCGGAAATCGAGCGGTATCTACTGACCGGCTTTCTCCGGTAGCGCGACACTCGACGGCGTGGCGTCATCGGGATGACACGCATGAACCAGAGCGGGAGCGCGATCCTTTGCCGACAACTGCGTTCATCAGACGAAACCGGCCGCTGACCTGCGGCTTTGCCGTTTGCAACGCTCATTGCGCCAGCACCTGATAGCGACCGTCCGCGATTCGAAGCGCGCCCAAACCGCGACAACGATGAAGGCCGGTCTGAAGCGCCCCAGGTTCGATGCCGCTCCTGTTTGAGTCCAGGAGGATGAGCACCATGCCGAAGAAGATCGATGATGAGCTCAAGGCCAGGGCCGTGCGACTGGTCCAGGACCACCGTGGTGAGTACTCCTCCCTGACAGCTGCTGCGGAGGTGGTGGCCAAGCAGCTCGGCGTGGGCAAGGAGTCGGTGCGTCGCTGGGTGCTGCAGGCCGAGATTGACGGCGGGCGTCGACAGGGCCCGACCAGCGAGGAGTTGGCCGAGATCAAGGCGCTGAAGGCCGAGAACCGGCGGCTGCGTGAGGACGTCGAGATCCTCCGCGGAGCGACGACTTTCTTCGTCGGGGAACTCGACCCCCGCAACCGCTGATCATGGGGTTCATCGACACCATGAGAGCCGAGGGCCACGCGGTCGAGTCGATCTGTCGGGTGCTGCGTGAGCAGGGCTGCCAGGTCGCCGCGCGGACCTACCGCAGCTGGAAGCGGACGGGGCGAGTCGTCGCTGCTCGGACCGTCGCCGATGCCCACGTCGTGGACGCGGTGCGTGACATCGCCTGGACGGCCAAGGTCGACGGCGACGGCGTCCTGGTTCGCAAGTTGGCCCCTGAGGGGCTCTACGGGCGTCGGAAGATGACGGCCCACCTGCGTCGCACCGTTGTTCCAGAGGCCTCGTTCGGGTCGGTCGACCGCGCCATGCGGACACTCGGGCTGTCCGGGGTCCGGCGTGACAAGGGGATCCGGACCACGATCCCGGCCAAGGACGGGATCCGGGCCGGGGACCTGCTCGACCGTGACTTCACCGCTGCGGCGCCGCCCCTACAAGACCATCGCCGACGTCGAATACGCCACCGCCGGCTGGGTCGACTGGTACAACAACCGACGCCTGCACTCGACGCTGGGAAACGTCCCGCCCGTCGAGTACGAGCAAGCCCACTACGCTGCTCTCAACCGAGAGCCGCACCCCGTATAGGAACGGCCGAGAACCCGGGGCGCTTCACTGAACCACAGGACCACCTGGCCCTGCTTGAAATCAAATGAAACGAGCCTCTACAGAACCCAGGGCGGTTCAGCAGTCGCCCGACTGCGTCGGTTGGGTCGTAGACCGAGCCACCGAGCGAGAGGCTGATCTGTCGGGTTGTCAGCTCGTCAGCGATCGCTCGCGCATCAGGCAGGGATCGGGCCAAGCGGTCGAGTTTGGTGACCACCAGGGTGTCTCCGGCTCGGCATGCCGCCAGGGCTCCACGGAGTCCGGGTCGTTCGCGGTTGGTGCCGGTCAGGCCGTGGTCGACGTAGACGCGCTCCGGCGCTACGCCGAGCATGGTCAGTCCGTCGCGTTGGGCGGTCAGGTCTTGTTGATCGGTGGAGCATCGGGCGTACCCGACAAGTAGCGCGCTCATGGCGCACCCCCAAGGGTGGGCCTGGCCGGGCCACGGGCTGCGGCCGGCTCGGGCATCGGGCAACACCCGATTGCACCAGCCAGCGCCCAGCTGGCCTCCTGGCGCAAGGCCGGTACGCGACCTCGTGGGCGTGGTCCCGCTCGTGGCCGCCATCGACGCCCAACGCTCTGGGGATGGCTCAGTCTCTGGGCGTGGTCGTGTCCCATGGATTGAGGCAAGGGACGCCGAGGGGTTCGAAGTGTTTGGTGTTCCGCGTCGCGATGGTCATCTCTGCAGACTGCGCGACGGCGGCGATGAGGGCGTCGTCGAACGGTGCGTGCTCGGAGACGCGATAGGCCGCCAGGATTCGGGCCGCCGACAAGTCGAACGGCAGGACTCGGTCGGCGAACGTGGGCAAGACGTTCTCCTCGAACCAGCGACGCAGGACTGCTCCTTGCTCAGCGTCGGATCGTTCCTTGGCAATCACTCCTCGCTCGATCTCCGCGATGGTGAATGCTGAGACGAACTGGTCACCGAAGGGAATCGACGCTGCCCACACTTCGACAGGCCGGTTGCGCCCTCGGACCCGCATTGCGGACACCACGTTGGTGTCCAAGAGGTATTTCACAGTTGCGCCGAGCGAGCCGTCAGGCCCAGGCGCTCAGGTTCGAACTCGATGTCGGCACCGTCGTCGGTGCCCAAGAGGTCAACGATAGTGACGGGCTCGCCCTCCAGAGCCTTGGTGAGCAGGTCGCGCGCCTCCGCCTCAACCGATCGGTGACGCTGATTGGCACGCGCACGAAGCGCGGCCTTGGTCCCCACGGGAAGGTTGCGGATCAAGATCTGTTCCATAACGACCACCTCCGATATCACCCAAACGATATCACCGCCAGATTGGAGTGTCACGACAAGTGCAGCGCGACCTCCCGTGGCGACCCGGACCGGTGGCAGCACCTGCCTCGGCTCTTGGTTGATCACCGTATGCGAATCCGCTATCGGTGCAGCTGTCCCGCATCCGACACCTCAGCGGGACGGCGGTGCGTTCAGCCTTCAAGCGCGCTGCTCACCTCCGGTCGAGGTTCCTTACAAGGCAATGCCATGCTCGGCTGACGACCGGGCACGGCGTGACCGTCGACGGCTCCCGCGGCGCCTGCTACGAACACCCTCACAGTGCGCACCGGGCGCGGACCCCCACAAGCCAATCCGGTGCCGTCCCACATACCTAACGCTCCATCAAGTTGGCCATGCACGTAAAGAATGTTGCACCTTGTGTCAAGTTCGATATACGCTTCGCTCGTGGTCAAGCCAACCAAAGTCACCAACTCGATTCGGTCACTCAGGTTCGCCCACGACGAGATGACACAGGCGGAACTCGCCGAGCTGATCGGTGTGACTCGCCAGACGGTCATCTCCATCGAGAAGGGCCGCTACTCGCCTTCCCTCGAGATGGCGTTCCGCATCGCCCACGCGCTCGGCGTCCCACTCGATGACGTGTTCCAGTGCCCGGAAGGAGACAGCATGAAAGACCAAGCGGCCCGCTCCAAGAGGACTGGCCGGATAGTCGATGAGGTTCGTAAGCTCCGAAGTCGTCCCGATACGGAGCGGTTGGTCGATGCCTTCGACAAGGTGAAGGACCGCCCCGATACGAAGCGAGCAGTCAGCGAGATCGACAAGCTCAAGGATCGCCCTGATGCCAAGCGTCTGCTCGATGAAGTACGCACACTCAAGGATCAGCGATGACCTGACCGGCTGGTCGAACCGCAGGGAACAACTGTGGTCGGGGCAGCCCCCACTTGATCTATAGGCGCCCCGGTCCATAGGCTCGCGGAGCGCGCCAGCGCGGATCGGCTACCGGTGTGTGCCGATCGTGACGGCTCTGGCCTCCTGTCAGACCCAGAGGATGGTCGCCGGCGACCGGGTCGCAGCCCGTGGGATTAGCTGTCCCTCCGGTGTCGTTGGGGGCGCGGGGTCGAGATCAGAGTCCCATGATCACGTTGGCTTCCCAACTGCTTGTCGCGACTAACATCAAGATCGCGACGGTCAGCCCGACTTTCACCTGAGGGCTCCTCCATCCTCGTCCAGCCGGTTGGATCCGCACTGCCCTGGTCCTGCCAGCGATCTTGACATCCCGCCACCTGCTGATCTCATAGGTGGCCGCAGCAGCAAGGGCATAGGCCGCGAGCTCATAGAAGCCGGGAGTGGCGAGCCAGTAGAACGAGGGCGCGATCTTGCCCTCTTCGGTGAGCATCGTGAAGGAGTTGGTTCCGGTGACGACCCCGAAATAGCCCTGCATGACGATCACCGTGCTGTAGCCCAAGGGCACCCAGTTGGAGAACCGGATGAGATTGCCTCCCACGTAGAAGAGCAGGAGGATCGCCACGTTGAAGAGGGCGATGCGCGCCCACTCGACCACAAAACTGTCGGCGGCGTCCCGGCCCGTGACGAGTGCTCCGGCACTACGGCCACGCAGCAGACCTTCGGGCAGCCACCAGAAGGCAACGGCTTGGCACAGAACGAAGGTGATGGCACCGAGCGCAAGCAGCGTTGCGTACCGGACCGCGAGTCCGCGGGAGCCCAGGAGTGCGACCAATGGGGCCGGGATGGTGCGTCGCCGATCAAGGGGCGCGGGCGGGATGCTCATGGGCTCATTCCCTCACGAGGTCGACAACCTCACCCACGATCCCCCGAACTGCGCGAACACATCGCCGCCCTCGCCACCCGATCTACCCACGCTCCACAGATCCAGACACAGGACCTCGAGCCGGGCAGTGGAGGCGCTGCGCATTTCCCAGTTGCCGAACCTCGACCGGAGATGAGCAGCGCGCCTGAAGGCTGAGCGCGCCGCCGTTCCGGAGGGGTGTCGGAAACGGAACGGCGGCCGTGGCTGGGTCAGCGCCGTGAAGACGCCTCAGCGATGCCCGCTTTGGCGGCCACTCGTTGCCGTTCGATGGCCCGGTAGACCGTGGAGCGGCCGACGCCGAACAGCTCGGCGACCTCGGCGGTGCTGTACTCACCGCTGTGCACCAAGGAGACCAGATGACCCTCCTGTTTGCGGTTGAGCTTGGGTTGCTTGCCGCGCAGCCGGCCCTTGGCTCTCGCCACCTTCCTTCCCTCGACGGTGCGGAGCCGGATGAGGTCGGACTCGAACTCGGCGACCATCGCAAGGACGTTGAAGAGCAGGCGTCCGACGGCGTCGGTGGGGTCGTAGACCGAACCGTTCGCGATTGGTGCCGGTGCGACCGTGGTCGACGTAGATCCGCTCGGCCTCGACGCCCAGACCGAGCAGGGCGTCGCGTTGTGCGGTGAGGTCTTGTTGGTCGGTGGAGCAGCGGGCGTACCCGACAAGCAGCGCGCTCATGACGGACCTCCAGGAGGTTGACCCGATCGTGCCGCGGGACGCGGACGACTCGGGCGTCGGGGCAACGCCCGACCTCCTCAGGAAGCCCCGGCGACAGCACGCCCGCAACACCCAGTCCGGTCCACAGAGAGATCGTCACGCGGAGCGTGACGACAAGCCGATCCTGTACCGGGGTCGGGTCCCCGGGACGGGATCGGGCCGCTAGCGTGCACGACATGACGGGCCATTCGAAGGACCCGCTCAGCCGGCCACTCGTCTGGCTCGCCGGCGTGGCAGGGATCACTCACGCCGCTTTCAGCCTGTACTGGGCTCTCGGCGGCCAGCGGCTCCTCGCGACGGTCGGCCAGTGGGCAGTGGACCTGTCGGCGGATGCACCCCTGAAGGCGGGTGCCGCGCTGGGGCTCATCGCTTTGATCAAGGTGGTGGCGGCGGTGGTACCGATCGCCGTCGCCTACGAAAGGATCCCGGGTCGCCGCCCGTGGCGTGCGGTGAGCTGGGCTGGCGGGTCGCTGCTCGTTGTCTACGGCGGAGTCAACGTCGTCGTGAGCAACGCCGTGCTCCTTGGCGTGCTCGACCCAGATGGTGGCTACGACCCTGTGGCGATGAAAGGCCACGCCTACCTGTGGGACCCGCTGTTCCTCCTTTGGGGCGGCGCCTTGGTCCTCTCCCTCTGGCTTTCTCGACGAAGCGCGACCGCAACCCGGTGACCAAGCCTCACCCGTCGAAGCCGGCCACTCGGAGCGTGCCCGTTGCCGATCCCGTACCGGCACGCTCCGCGTGACCATGGGCTCGCGGAGCGACCTGGTGCGTGGATGAACGGCCACGGCAGAGCGGCCCTCCGGAGCCGCGTGAGCGGGGGTTGCCTGCGTGCGCATGGGAACATGCCTTTGTGAAAGCGAGCTATCCCGGAATCAGGTTTCCAGTCCGAGCCGAGCTGCTGGGCGACTTCCAGAGCTACCGGGTGTTCCTCGACCCATGGGAGCCGATTGCAGAGGAGCTTCGGCAGCGATGGGAGCCTCTGTCGAACCGCGGTGAGACCAGCATTCTGGCGATCTATGGGCCGCAGGGCGCCGGGAAGACGCTGCTGACCAAGAAGCTGGTCGAGGACTTCCAGATCTCTCGCCCCGGCAACGCGCCCGCCGATGAGAACAACATGTGGCACCGCGTCGTCGGACGGGACGGCAAGCGCCTCAACTCCGACCTAATCAAGCAGAAGACCGCCAAGACCGTCTTGGAGGAGATCGAGAACAAGACCTCATGGGTGGCCGACGCTAGCCGCGTCCTCGCTGGCCAGGCGGACAGGGCCTGTGTCCTCCTCGCCGACAATGCGGAGCGCGGCTACTTCCGCCAGGGGCTCGTCGAGATGAGCGACGTCGAGTTCATGTCCCTGACCGACAGCGAGGGCCTCAACAGGCTCGCCGCCCAGCGGCTGGTGGAGCACATGAGGGGTGACCTCAAGGGGTCGATGCTCGTGCTGCTCAGCAACGACGACCTGTTTCTCCTGGCCCTTCAGGAGCAGGTCGACCTCCAGCAGAAGCACCTGATGGAGATCGTGCCGCTGCGACTGCCCGACGCCCCCACCAAGGAGACGATCATCCGGGTCAACACGAACCGGCTGAATCCCGTGACCTACTGGTCCAGCATCGACCAGGGGACGAACGACGACCGCGAGGCGCTCAAGCGGGCGCTGGAGGGCGAGTCCACCTTCCCCGACTCGTTCATGGCGGTGGACAAGGCGTCGAGGAATCGGACCGGTCGGCCAGCCAAGCGGAACGTCATCACGCTCATTGCGCTCGCCAATTCTGACCGAGCGGCGGAGGTCGGCGTGCAGGGGTTCGCAGACGTCAAGCGAACCGAGATCGACCACGAGTGGATGTCCGCGTACCTCTTCGAGGAGGGGTGGGCGCCCGCAGAGATGGACGGCCGTGAGCGCACGCTCCTCGAGTCCGAGTGGGTGCTACGGGTCGCGACACTGGGCCTGCCCTTCATCCGCAGCCTGCTCGACGCCGGTGGCAACCCCAGGCCGGCGGAGCACTGGGACGCGGTCAGCGGCCTCCTCAACGCGCTGAAAACCTTCCAGGGGCCGGGCACGAAGGCGCCAGCGCGGGCGCAGTACACAGCGGGCCTCCAAGCGACGGTGGACGACTGGCCGGCCTCGGCGCGGGACCTCTCCCCGTTCTGGGGCGCCGGTCAGCCGCGAGCTGGGGTCTACGAGACCGCGCTGAAGGAGCTCCTGCCCGGCTACGACACCCGGGCCGACGGGTTCCTGGGCGTGCGTCCGGACTCCGTCGTGAGCCCGTTCAAGCCGTGCTCCGTGACGTCGGCGGTGAACGACACCAACGAGGCGATCAGGCGCGCCATCCGGCGCGAGGCCCATGTCTTTGAGTTCACCGCGCTCGCCCAGCCGACGGCCGCCGGAATCCGGACTTACCTCAAGGACAAGTTGCCCAACTATGTCCAGGTGACTCAGGAGCAGTAGATCGGCACATCGGCACGATCGCACGTTTCGGATTTTGTCCGGAGCCGTCCCGCAAGAGGAACCTCCAGCGGGACAACCGCTGGCCAGCCCGCCTGCCGGCAACCGGGCGTCCCACAAGACCCGCCCGGGACGTTCACCGGTGACGGAGCCCTATCCGGACGATCTGCCGCCGGCTGTCGGGTGGCGTAAGGGTGAGGGCCCCTACTTTGACGACCAGTCATCGGTCGACCGGTCTCGCCAACTTGCCCCGCTGGCGGGTCATCAATCTTCGCTGCAACTCGACAACGAAGTCCTCCGGCATGACTACAACTCCCCCGCCGTGATGAGCCGATCGAGCGAGATCTGGGCGTCCGGGATCTCGATCAGCAGCGCCCGGTCCTTCCCGACCGCGGTGACCATGGCGCGCAGCCGCTGCCGGTCCTTCTTCGTGAGCTCTTCGTTCCTGAAGTCGCGGGCTGTGAGCAGCCCGGCGAGAATGACGAAGTCGCGCCGGTGCCGACCGAGGCCGGGGTCGCCTGCGTTGCGCAGTGCTGCCGCCTTGCCGACCAGTGCGCCGACGAGGTTGGGACGACGTACCGATCCTTCGCGGTCGGCGACAGTCACCGCGACGGTCTCGCTGCGCTGCAGCGCCTGGGTCCCGCCGGCCGTCGGGAGGGTCGGGCTGCCGGTGACACCGGGACGCAGGCTCGCTCGCTCACCGATGCCGTCCGGCAGCAGCACGTCGAGGGACGCGTCGCCGCGGACCCAGCGGTGCTGGAGCCCCTCGGCCGAGATGTCCGCTGAGGTGAACCCGAGGTCGGACAGGACCCCGGTGAACGTGGCGAGCATCTCGGGGTCGGCGCGCACGTCGATCACCGTGTCAGCGTCGTTCGTGGGGCGCACCGGGAACTGCCCTCGTTCGGCGCAGTGCAGGTGGACGAGTTGACCGCCGATGAGGGTCCAGCCGTCGGCAAGCCGCTCGTGGAGGTCAAGCAAGCCCATCCACGAGGCGGTCTGCTCGGGCGGCATCGGCGGTAGGAAGATCATCGCTCGCCTGCCTTCCCCTCGATGGCCAGCTCGTGCAGCAGCTCGGCTGCCCTAGCCTCCTCCCTCGGCCCGCGATGTTCGGCGAGGTCCGCCGCGAGCCGAAGACGTGAGTCCGGATACGGGTACTGCGCATCTGGGAGGATGTGCAGCACGACGTTCGCATCCCTGTCAGCCTCGACCAACAGGTAATCCCTCACGACCCCATCCACATCCGATTCGCCGAGGTATCCCTCGACGTCGGGCGAGGCCATGCCGCTCGCCCCCAGGTCGACGAGCATGGCCCAGCGACCATCGGACCTGAGATCGGCAAGATCTGCCGGCGCCGCACGAAGAAGTCGCCGGTGGGCCCGGTTGCGGAAGACCGACCGGAGCGACACCACAAGTCGCCTGACGACTTCCTCATCGGCGACGGGCTCCGCGGCCGGCTCGAGCAAACGCTTTAACTGCATCCGTACCCGCGCCGACACCGCAGGCCCGCTGCCGCCTACCCGGTCGCTGTCGTCCTCGGACGCCGCGATGACCGCCCATGCAGAGCGGGCCGAATGCGGACGACCTGCCTTGCTGCGCTCCTGGATACGCAGGAGTGAGCGCTCATCGACCACCCACTGGGAACCGATCCGCTCAGCGGACAGCGAGCCGTCCGCGATGCGCTGGTGGATCCGGGGCACGCTGACGCCCAGCCGCTCCGCGGCCTGTGCGACGCTGACTGCTCCCATGCGCACAATCCTAGAAGAGTTTCAAGGATTGTGGAAGAATGCTCGGAATCTTCAACGCGAGTCCAAAGCGAGCCCAACGGCCCGTTCGGGGCCCGTGTCCACAAGCCCCGATCACATCACCGCAGGCCAGAGTCGCTTTTCGCAAGATGCGCAACGACCTCCACGTGGTGCGTCATCGGGAACAGGTCGAAGGCCGAGAGCGAGCCCAGCCGGTAGCCGTGCTCGGCGAAGGTCTCCACGTCGCGCGCCAGCGCCGCCGGGTCGCAGGCCACGTAGGCCACGGCCCGCGGCCCGAGCGCGGCGACCGCGTCCACGACCGGTCGGCGGGCACCGACCCGGGGCGGGTCCAGCACGACCAGGTCCATCGGCCGGCCGGCCCGCGGGCCGGCAGACCGCTCCGCCAGCAGGTCGGCCAGGGCTGGCTCGACCCGCGCCGCTCGCACCGAGACCTGCGCCAGGTCGGCAAGGTTCGCGGCGGCGTCAGCGGCGGCGGTCTCGTCCGCCTCCACCGCGAGCACGTGGCCGGTCGCGCCCACGGCCGAGCCCAGGGCGGCCGAGAACAGCCCGACGCCGGCGTACAGGTCGAGGGCGCGCTCCCCCGGCCGGGGCGCCAGGCCGTCGAGCACCGCGGTCACCAGCGTGTCGGCGGCGCCGGGATGGACCTGCCAGAAGCCCGACCCGCCGACCTGCCAGTCCCGGTCCGCGGCACGCTCGTGGAGCACCAGGGGACCGTCGGCGAAGGTGGCGCCGTCGCGGGCGGTGACGAGCCGCAGCTGCTCGCCGGTGCCGGACACGATGGCCTCGACCGCCGCGGCCTCCGGCCACCGGCTGCCGGTGACGTCGGGCAGGTCCGGGTGCGCGATGCGGCAGCGGTCCACGGCCACCACGTCGTGGGAGCGGTGCCGGCGCAGCCCCGGCGTCCCGTCCCGGTCGACCGCCCATTGCACCCGCGTCCGCCACCCGAGCCCGTCGGCGTCACCGGGCACGGCCCGGACCTCGACCGCGACGTCGAGACCCGCCAGCCGTCGCAGCTGCTCGGCCACCACGTCGCCCTTGAGCCGTCGCTGCGCGCGCAGGCTCGCATGCTGGAAGTCGCAGCCGCCGCACCGTCCCGGCCCCGCGAACGGGCAGGGCGGCGTCACCCGGTCCGGCGAGGCCGCGAGCACCTCGACGGCGTCGGCCCGCAGGAACCGGTCTCCCTGCCGGCCCTCCGTCACCTCCGCGACGACGCGCTCCCCGGGCAGGGCGTGCCGGACGAAGACCACCACGCCCTCGTGCCGCCCGACGCAGAACCCGCCGTGCGCGACCCGGGCGACCTCGAGCACGTAGCGCTCACCGACCAGCGAGCGTCCGCCCTGGGCTCGGGCGCGCCGACGGCGAGGCGTCGGTCGCGTCAACGCCGGTCACCGGTCCGCTTGCGCGGGTCGTCGCTCTCCCCCGGGGTGGGGGCCCGCAGCGTCCGGCCCCGACGTACGTCGCCGGCCCGCACCTGGTTGACCGCCCGCTCGGCCCGCTGCTTGGCGGCCGCGGAGGAGCGCAGCTGGTAGGGCACCGAGATGACCATGACGCCCGGGGTGAACAGCAGCCGGCCCTTGAGCCGCAGCGCGGTCTGGTTGTGCAGCACCTGCTCCCACCAGTGCCCGACGACATACTCGGGGATGTAGACCGCCACCACCCCTCGCGGGTTGGCGTCGCGGATGCTGCGCGTGTAGTCGACGATCGGCTTGATGATCTCGCGGTAGGGCGAGTACAGCACCTTCAGCGGGACGTCGATGCGGCGCTCGTCCCACTCCTCGAGGATCGTGGCAGTGGAGACCGCGTCGGCGTCGACCATGACCGCCTCGAGCACGTTGGGTCGCGAGGCCTTCGCGTAGGCCAGGGCCCGCATCGTCGGCTTGTGGACCTTGGAGACCAGCACGATCGCGTGCACCCGGGTCGGCAGCACCTGGTCGTCGGCCTCGATCTTCAGCTCGCTGCCGACGTTGTCGTAGTGCCGGCGGATGCTCTGCATGAGCATGAAGAACGTGCCCATCGCGAGGATCGCGATCCAGGCGCCCGCCAGGAACTTCGTGACCAGCACGATCACGAAGACCACCGCCGTCATCGCCAGCCCGAAGGCGTTGATGGCCCGGGAGCGGTACATCCGCCGGCGGGCGGCCGGGTCGGTCTCGGTCCGCAGATGCCGGGTCCAGTGCCGGATCATCCCGAGCTGGCTGAGGTTGAAGGAGACGAAGACCCCGACGATGTAGAGCTGGATCAGCCGGGTGACCTCGGCGTCGAACGCGACGATGAGCGCGATCGCCATGAACGCCAGGATCAGGATGCCGTTGCTGTAGGCGAGCCGGTCCCCGCGCGAGCTCAGCTGCCGGGGCAGGAAGCCGTCCTTGGCCAGGATCGAGGCCAGCACCGGGAACCCGTTGAACGCGGTGTTGGCGGCGAGCACCAGGATGACCCCGGTCATCGCGATGACGAAGTAGAAACCGGGGTCGAAGTTGTCGAAGACCGCCCGGGCGAGCTGCGCGATGACCGTGTGCTCGTCGTAGTCGGCCGGCACCGGGCTGCCGTCCGGCGTCCGGAGCCGGTCGATGTCACCCGGGTCGACGTAGCGCAGGTTCATCGCGTTGGCGAGCACGATGACGCTGATCAGCATCGTGACCGCGATGCTGCCGAGCAGCAGCAGGGTGGTCGCGGCGTTGCGGCTCTTCGGCTTGCGGAACGCGGGCACGCCGTTGGAGATGGCCTCCACCCCGGTCAGCGCCGCGCAGCCGGAGGAGAACGCCTTCGCGAGCAGGAAGACCAAGGCGACCGTGGTGATCTGTCCCTCGTACCCCTCCGCCTTGACCAGCGTGAACTGGGCGCTCTCCACGTCGGGCAGGGTCCCGTTCAGCGACCGGAACAGGCCGTAGGCCGCCATGCCCAGCACCCCGATCATGAAGCCGTAGGTGGGGATGGCGAAGAACGTCCCGGACTCCCGGACGCCGCGCAGGTTCAGCGCGGCCAGCACCATCACCATGACGGCGGCCCAGAACGCCTCGTGCCCGGAGACGAAGCCCAGCGCGGAGCCGGCGTTCTGGATGCCCGACGAGATCGACACCGCGACGGTCAGCACGTAGTCCACCAGCAGCGCACTCGCGACGGTGACGCCCGCGGTCGGCCCGAGGTTGACCGAGGCTACCTCGTAGTCGCCGCCACCGGACGGGTAGGCGTGCACGTTCTGCCGGTAGGAGGCCACGACGGTCAGCATCATCACCGCCACCAGGATGCCGATCTTCCAGGAGAAGGCGTACGCGCCGACCCCGGCGGCCGAGAGCATGATGAAGATCTCGTCAGGGGCGTACGCCACGGACGAGAGCGCGTCGCTGGCGAACACCGGCAGCGCGACCCGCTTGGGCAGCAGCGTCTCGCCCAGCTGGGTGCTGCGCAGCTTGCGACCCAGCAGGATGCGTTTCGAGACGTCGGCGACTCCCACGGACGGAAGGCTAGACCGTGCCGGGCCCCCCCCGCTCGGCACCGTCGCACGCCGGACCGTCCGGACGCCGATGGCTCGTAGTAGCGTCTGCCCCGTGCATGTCGTCATCATGGGCTGCGGCCGGGTCGGATCGACGCTGGCTCGGTCCCTGGAGGACCGGGACCACGACGTGTCGGTCATCGACACCAACCCCGACGCCTTCCGACGGCTCGGGCCCTCCTTCAACGGCACCAAGGTCACCGGCATCGGCTTCGACCAGAGCGTGCTGGAGCGGGCCGGGGTCGATCAGGCGGACGCCTTCGCGGCCGTCTCCAGCGGCGACAACTCCAACATCATTGCCGCGCGGGTCGCCCGCGAGACGTTCGGGATCCAGCAGGTCGTGGCCCGCATCTACGACCCCGGTCGGGCCGAGGTCTATCAGCGGCTGGGGATCACGACGGTCGCCACCGTGAAGTGGACCGCCGACCAGGTGCTGCGACGGCTGCTGCCGGCGGGCGCCGAGCCGGACTTCCGGGACCCCTCGGGAACCATCCGGGTCGACCACGTCCCGGTGACCGAGGCCTGGATCGGCCGGCGCACCATCAAGCTCCAGGAGGAGTCCGGCAGCCGCATCGCGTGGATCGACCGGCTGGGCGAGGGCATGCTCCCGACCCGGGAGACGGTGATCCAGGAGGGCGACCTGCTGCACCTGGTGATGCGCGAGGAGCACGCCGAGCGCGTCTACGCCGTGTTCAACTCCGGGCCCGAGGCCGACTGATGCGCGTCGCGATCGCCGGCGCCGGCGCGGTCGGCCGCTCCGTGGCCCGCGAGCTCATCGGGAACGGCCACCGGGTGCTGCTCATCGACAAGGACCCCACCGCGCTCAAGCCCGAGCGGGTCCCGGACGCCGAGTGGCTGCTGGCGGACTCCTGCGAGCTGTCCTCGCTCGAGGAGGCCCGGCTCGAGTCGTGCGACGTCGTGATCGCCGCGACCGGTGACGACAAGGTCAACCTCGTCACCTCGCTGCTGGCGAAGACCGAGTTCGCCGTGCCACGCACGGTGGCCCGGGTCAACCACCCGAACAACGAGTGGCTGTTCACGGAGGCCTGGGGGGTCGACGTCAACGTCTCCACCCCCCGCATCATGTCCGCCCTGGTCGAGGAAGCGGTGACGGTCGGCGACATCGTGCGGCTGTTCACCTTCCGCAAGGGCAACGCCAACCTCGTGGAGATGACGCTGCCGGAGGGCTCGCCGCATGTCGGCACCCCCGTCGGGCTGATCCCGTGGCCGGAGAACACCTCGCTGGTGGCGATCCTGCGAGACGGCCAGGTCTACACACCCTCGGAGGAGCAGCCGATCGAGTCCGGGGACGAGCTGCTCCTGGTCAGCAGCGTCGAGTCCGAGGAGCCCCTGCAGCAGCTGCTGAGCCCCGACCACGGCGAGCAGCGCTCCTGAGCCTGGCTCAGCCGGCGGTGGGGGTGACCCCGGTGGGGTCGGCGCTCGGGGGGCGACGGTCCCCGTCGGTGTGCGGGGTGGCCTCCGGTGAGGCCGCGGTGCTGTTGCGGGCCAGCAGCCAGGCCATGCCGGCGAGGGCGAGGATCTGCAGCGGCCATCCCATGACGACCTTGCTGATCCCCAGCGCCGCGATCATCGGACCGGCGTCGTCGGCCGCCTTGCCGGCCAGGTAGACCGGCGTCTGCACCAGCACCCGGACGATGCAGGGGGCCGCCAGCATCAGCGTCAGGTTGCGGCACAGCCGCACCACCATGGGGTCGCGGTGCCATTCGGTCGGGTCACCGGCCACGCTGCCGACCATGAAGCCGACCAGCGGCCAGCCGACGGCGGTGCTCAGCCCCATGAGGACCGCGTAGCCGGCGTTGTAGAGGATGCCGGGCAGGAAGTAGGCCAGCGCCTGGGCGTCGGCGTCACCGCCACCCTGGGCCGAGCGCCAGGCGAAGAACGCGCCGATGCCGATCCCGAACAGGCTGTTGACCACGAACTGCACGGTGCTGCGCTGCAACAGCCGGACCACGAGCAGCACCAGCGCCGCGGCCACGCTGACGCCCAGAGCGAGCCGCAGATCCCGGCCGAGCAGGAACACGACGGTGAACATCAGGGTGGGGACCGCGGCCTCGAGCATGCCCCGGCGGCCGCCGAGGGCCTTGGACAGCTGCGCCCGCACGACGTGCTCGACGGTCTGCGGCGCGACCGGGGACGTACCGGTCGGCTCCGCACCCGGGTGGTCGATGGGGGTGGACTCCCTCACGCGGCCTACTTCAGCTCGTAGCGCGGGTTGAACATCACCCTGGTCCGCTCCTGCACGCCGACGCGCCCGGTCACCCGGATGGACCGTCCGGGCTCGATGCCCGCGATCCGCCGCCGGCCCAGCCAGACCAGCGTCACGATCGCCGAGCCGTCGTAGAGCTCGGCCTCCAGGGCGGGCACCCCGCCCCGGGGGCGCAGCGTGACCGTGCGCAGGCTGCCCTGCAGCTCCACCCGCTGCCGGTCGCCGCAGTCGACGATCTGCGGACAGCCGGCCTTCTCCGCGTCCTGCTTGAGCTCCCGGGCATCCATGTCGGCGGAGCTCGCCCACCGACTGAGGCTCTTGCGGAGCCGGCCCCTCACCTCTGCCATATCTCCAGCGTAACCGCCCGCGGCCGGAGTGCACCCGGCTCGACCAGACCCGCCGGGGCGGCTGCCCCTACCGGTGCCCCTGCCCCTGCCGGCGCTAGCCCCCGAGGGGGCGCGCCTCCGGGGGCATCGTGAAGGGCAGCGGCTCGCCCGGTGGGAACGGCTGGCTGCCGCGCACCACGACGAGGTCGCGCACCGCGCGCTCGACGTCACCCTGCTCGTCGAAGTCGACGGCCGGGCGGCCGAACATCGTCACCCGCAGCAGCCAGCGCGGGCCGGGGACCCCGATGACGCGCGAGATCTGGGTGGCCCGCTGACCGTCCTCGAGCTCGACGTCGAGCTGCACCGTGACCCCGGTGCCCCACGGCCCCTCGTCCTCGGTCGCGGTGCCGCCCATGCGGGTCACCTCGGCCGCGACGGCCCGGCGCAGCGACTCCCACACGTCGCCGTGGCGGGGAGCGGCGAACACGCGCAGCTCCGCCGCGCCTGTCTGTCCCGCGAGCACGGCCGCCATGACCTCCCCGCTGGCCTCCTCGACCTGGAGCTGCAGGTCGAGCCCGTCGGGAGGGGCTACCAAGAGGCAGCCCAGGTCGATGCGGACGTCGTCCTCGTCCCGCTCGAGCTCGGTGTCGTCCCAGGGACCGTGGGTGAGGCCGCGGCCGCCGTCCGGCCCCCCGTCCGTGCCCCCGTCGGCTGCCTCGCCGGGCGCGTCGTCGGCCGCGTCGTCGGCCGCGTCGTCGGCCGGCCCGGCCTCCGAGCCGGCGGGCGGCTGGTCGTCGCTGAGCTTCCTACGTCGGAACATTCACTGCCTCTCCCGGGCCGGGTCGTCCGGCCGCTGCGTCGCTGGCGACCCGGGCGGTGCCGCGCCGCCCGCGACGGGAGCGCCGGCCCCGAAGCCGCCGGTGGAACCGTACCCGCCCTGGCCCCGCGCCGACCCCGGAAGCCGTGAGACCTCCCGGAACGTGGCGTGCTCCACCCGCTGCACGACGAGCTGCGCGATCCGGTCGCCGCGTCGCAGCACGACCGGGGTGACGGGGTCGAGGTTGACCAGGCAGACCAGCACCTCGCCGCGGTAGCCCGCGTCGATCGTGCCGGGCGCGTTGACGACCGACACCCCGTGCCGAGCCGCCAGCCCCGAGCGCGGGTGCACCAGCCCCACGTAGCCCGGCGGCAGCGCCAGCGCCAGCCCGGTCGGCACCAGCGCCCGCTCCCCCGGGGCCAGCCGGACCTCGACGGTGCTGACCAGGTCCGCGCCCGCGTCGCCGGGATGGGCGTAGGACGGCAGCGGGACGTCGGCGTCCAGCCGCACGACCTCGATGTCGACACGGCCACTGCCGGCGTCCGGGTCGCCGGGGTCGTCGGCCGGGTCGGGCACGGCGCGGTCCGTGAGGGAGTCACGCCCGGGGGGCTGCGGGGTCACCGGCCGACCCTATCGAGGCCAGCGGGCTCCGCTGGTGCCAGGATGGAGCCATGCCAGCCGCTACCGGGTACGACGAGCGGTTGAGTGTGCCGCTGCGCTGGTGGGCCCTGGCGACCATGTTCTGGGCCAGCCTGGTGATCGCCTTCCTGGTGGCCGTCCCCGTGTGGGTCGCCCTCGCCGCCACCGGGGCGCTGGGAGGCCTCGGCGCCGCGGCGCTGGTCGGCTACGGCGCCGCCCGCGTCACCGTGCGCGACGGCGTGCTCGGCGCCGGTCCGGCCCGGATCGGGGTCGAGCATCTCGGCCCCGCGACGGCGCTGGACGCCACCGGGCTGAGGCTGCTGGCCGGACGCGATGCCGACGCCCGAGCATTCCTGCTGCTGCGCCCCTACCTCGCCCGCGGGGTGCGGGTGTCGGTCGAGGACCCCGCCGACCCGACGCCGTACTGGCTGGTCTCGACGCGGCACCCGGACCGGCTGGTGGCTGCGCTGGCGCATCACGCCCACCCGCGCGGGGTAGGGGACGCTCTACCGTCGAGTGGCGGAACACGAGAAGGAGACTGATTCACATGGCGTCGGGTTCGAAGGTCTACTCGCTGGCGGGTCTGGCAGCGACCGTGGTGGCCACCATCATCGCGCGGAAGGCGATGACCGCGACCTGGAAGGTCTCCACCGGCAAGGAGCCACCGACCAACCCCGAGCACCCGGACGTCTCGATGGCGGAGGCGGTCGCGTGGGCGGTGGCCAGCGGGGTGGCGGTCGGCATCGCTCGGATGCTCGCGGGCCGCAAGACCGCCGAGTACTACCGTCGCTCGACGGGGCACCTGCCCGGCAACCTGGAGGACGTCTCGGTCTGAGCGGCGCCCGCCGGGCGCGCGCGGGCCCGGGCGAGCCCGCCGGGACGAGCGGGCCGGACGAGCCGGGGCCCCTCAGGGTCCCGGCCGTCGTCATGGCCCCTCGCTGGGGTCAGGCGCAGTCCTTGCAGATCAGCTTGCCGGCGTCCGCGAGCTGGCTGCGGTGGTGCACCAGGAAGCAGCTCATGCAGGTGAACTCGTCGTCCTGCCGCGGGCGCACCTCGACCGCGAGCTCCTCGTGGGACAGATCCGCACCGGGGAGCTCGAAGGACTCGGCGGCCTCGGCCTCGTCCTCGTCGACCTTGCCCGAGTTCTTGTCGTGCCGTCGAGCCTTGAGCTCCTCGAGGCTCTCTTCGCTCTGGTCCTCCTCGGTCTTGCGGGGAGCGTCGTAGTCAGTTGCCATGTCCTTCTCCTGCCCTCGTCGAGGGCCCCCGGGGTGGCCGGGTTCGCTGGTGTGTGGCCGTGCGTGGCGGATTGTGCACCATCGAGGGCCGTGAGCGCACGGCCGTACCGTCTGGTGTCGCCGGAGTCACGCCACCCGCGCGCTCCCACGATCCCCTCCGGGGCCGCGTGGCCGCCTCAACGTCCGGGCCCGGCCGCGCTATTCCCGGTCGTCGCCGGCCGCGTCCTCCGGCTCGGCCAGGAAGCCGCAGCGCGCCACCAGGTCGCGCAATTCCTCGACCCCCACCCGGGGCGCGCACAGGTACAGGTCGGTCCCGCCGACCCCGCGGTGCCGCTCCAGGACCGCGCCCGCCTCGGTCGCGACCAGCCCGCCGGCGGCGACGTCCCAGGCGTTCAGGCCCTCCTCGACGTAAGCGTCGACCCGGCGGCTGGCGACGTTGCAGAGGTCCAGGGAGGCGGCGCCGATGCGACGGATGTCACGGACCTCGGCCAGCAGGGCCGAGACCGCGCCGGTCTGCAGCAGCTTGACCGACTCGAGGTAGTTGAACCCGGTCGCCACCAGGCGCTGTGACAGCGCCGGGGCCGGCTCGCTCCCAGCGACCCGGAGCACCGTCCCGTCGAGGTACGCGCCACCACCGCGGGTGGCGGTGAACACCTCCCTGGTCGCGACGTTGACCACGACGCCGGCGACGGACTCGCCGCCGACGGTCGCGGCGATGGACACGGCGTAGCTGGGGATGCCGTAGAGGAAGTTCACGGTGCCGTCGATGGGGTCGACGACCCACTCGACGCCGCTGCTGCCGGCGGTGCTGCCGCCCTCCTCGCCGACGAACCCGTCCGCCGGCCGGGCCGCCATCAGCCGCTCGAAGATCATCGTCTCGGCAGCCCGGTCCACCGCCGTGACGATGTCGACCGGGCTGGACTTCGTCGCCTCGACCTCGACCCCCTCGCGGCGCCGCTGCCGCACCATGTCCGCGGTCGCCACCGCGACCGGGACGGCGAGCTCCAGCAGGTCGGCGTACGGCGGGACGCCGCGCCCCTCGGAGCCGGCGGGGGCGCTCTCGATGATGCTCACCGGGTCAGTCCTTCCCGCACAGCGCCGGACGCGGCTGGCGGCCCGGACAGCACCCCTGCGGGCAGATGTCCCAGGACGGTGGCAGCGCCCCGACGGCGCTGCGCTCCGGCTCCTCGTCACGTTCGCGGGCCGCCCGCTCCAGCAGCAGGTCACGCACCATCGACACGAACCGCGGGTCGAGGCCGGCCGTGGCGGCCCGGGCGAACGGGACGCCCGCCTTCTCGGCCGTGGCGGACGCCTCGGTGTCCAGGTCGTAGATGACCTCCATGTGGTCCGAGACGAAGCCGATCGGGACCACCACGACGCCTCCGGCCTGCTCGCGGGCGAGGTCCTCGATGCGGTCGTTGACGTCGGGCTCGAGCCAGGGCACGTGCGGCGGTCCCGACCGGGAGCAGAACACCAGCTCCCCGGGGTAGCGGTGTCCGGTCTCCTGCCGCACCCGCTCGCCGATCTCCTCCGCGACCGACTCGTGCTGGCTCACGTAGGCGTTGCCGTCGGGTCCGGAGGCGTCGTTCATCGTCACCGGGATCGAGTGGGTGACGAACAGCAGCCGGGCGTCACGACGGGCCTCGTCGGGCAGGTCGGCCAGCGCGGTGAGGGTGGCGTCGACCATGGGCTCCACGAAGCCGGGGTGGTTGAAGTAGTGACGCAGCTTGTCGAGCCGGGGGGCGTCCTCGACCGTCGCGACGGCGTCGAACAGGTTCTCCCGGTACTGCCGGCACCCCGAGTACGACGAGTAGGCGCTGGTCACCAGGCACGCGGCGCGGACGACCCCGTCGGCCTTCATCCTCGCCACCGTGTCGGACAGGTAGGGGTCCCAGTTGCGGTTCCCCCAGTAGACCGGCAGGTCGAGGCCGGCCGAGCGCAGGTCCACCTCGATGGCCGCCAGCAGGTCCCGGTTCTGGTCGTTGATCGGGCTGCGCCCACCGAACAGGTGGTAGTGCTCGCCCACGTCGGCCAGCCGCTCGCGCGGGATCCCCCGGCCGCGAGTGACGTTCTCCAGGAACGGCAGCACGTCCTCGGGCTTCTCCGGACCGCCGAAGGAGACCAGCAGGACCGCGTCGTAGGGCGTGGCGTCGGGGGGCATGCGGCCAATCCTAGGATCTTCCCTGATGCTCACCACCTACCGACGGGTGCTCGGCCTGCCCGGGGCCCTCGGGTTCTCCCTCAGCGGGCTGGTCGCCCGGCTGCCGATCTCGATGGTCAGTCTCGGGATCGTGCTGCTGGTCTCCACCCGGACCGGGTCCTACGCGCTGGCCGGGACGGTCTCGGCGGCGTTCCTGATCGCCAACGCCCTGCTCGCCGTGGCCCAGGCCCGGCTGATCGACCGGCTCGGGCAGCGGCGGGTGCTGCTGCCCGCCATCGCGGTCTTCGCCACCGGGCTAGCCTCGATGATGGTCGCGGTCGAGACCGGTGCCCGGTCCCCGTGGCCGCACCTGTGCGCCGCGGTCGCCGGGGCCACCATGCCGCAGATCGGCTCCTGCGTGCGCGCCCGCTGGTCCCTGCTGGTCCAGGAGCGGCGTCAGCTCCACACGGCCTTCGCGTTCGAGGCGGTGGTCGACGAGACCGTGTTCATGGTCGGTCCCGCCCTGGTCACGCTGCTGTCCACGACCGTGCACCCGCTCGCGGGGCTGGTCACCGCCGCCATGGCCGCCGTGGTCGGCACGGTGGCGCTGACCGCGCAGCGGGGCACCGAGCCCCCGCCGGGGGGGCGCGTCCGCCGCGGCGACGAGGCCATGCCCTGGGAGGTGCTGGTGCCGCTGACCGCGAGCGCCGGCGCGCTGGGGGTGCTGTTCGGTGGCACGGAGGTGGCGACCGTCGCGTTCGCCGACGAGGCGGGCAACACGGCGCTGTCCGGCCTGATGCTCGCTGTCTGGGCCCTCGGCAGCCTGCTCGCCGGGCTGGTGACCGGCGGCGTGCAGGTGCGGGCGGGCAACGCCACCCGGTTCCGGTGGGGGCTGCTGCTGCTGGCGCTGCTGATGGTGCCGCTGCCCTTCGTCGAGGGCTTCGTCGTCCTGGCGCTGGTGCTGTTCCTGGCCGGCTTCGCGATCTCCCCGACGCTGATCGCCAGCGCCGGCTGGATCGAGGAGGTGGTGCCCGCCGGTCGGATCACCGAGGGAATGACGCTGTTCACCACCGGACTGGCCGCGGGCGTCGCCCCCGGGGCGGCGCTGGTCGGCGTCGTGGTGGACGTCGCCGGCGCCTCGCGCGCCTACTGGGTGCCGGCGGCGGCGGGTCTCGCCGGGGCCGCTCTGGCGTTCGCGACCGCGGCGGTCACCAGCCGGCGCCGCTGACCCCGTTGAAGCGTCACCCGTGGTCCCGCGAGGCGTCGCTCCTGGTCGGCTGCCGGCCATGGTTCGCCGCCGTGCCGCGACGTCGAGGTCATGCTCCTCAGGTGGCGGTGCCCATCGCCCACCGGATGCTCCGGGTGAGCGCGGTGCCGGTGGCCCGCACCAGCACGCGCTCGGTCAGCGGCAGGTAGGGCAGCAGCAGCTGCCGGCGCGCCCACAGCGGCAGCAGGGAGACGGCCGAGGCGGCCAGGCCGCCGTACGGCGCCCGGGCGAGCAGCGGCAGCGGCGGGTGCAGCAGCAGGAACCTGGCCGTCCGCCGAGCCCCGGGCGTGCCGTCGAGCTCGGGTCGGTAGGCCTCGAGCTGGGCACGCAGCTCGGCCTCGGAGCGGGGCGGACCCTCGGCGCCCAGCGCCTCAGCGACCCGCGCCGCCTCGCTGACGTAGCGGTCCCGGCCGGCGGCGTCCAGCGGCTGGACGCCGTAGCGCTGGTGCGCGGCCAGGAAGCTGTCCACCTCCGCGACGTGCACCCAGCGCAGCAGGTGCGGGTCCGAGGCGGCGTACGCGCGCCCGTCGGGGGAGATCCCGACCACCTTCTCGTGCACCCGTCGGACGGCGGCGACCATCCGCTCGGCATCCGCTACGGTGCCGAACGTCGTGACCGCCAGGAAGTACGACGTGCGCTGCAGGCGTCCCCAGGGGTCCCCCTCGAAGCCGGAGTGGTCGCTGACGCCGGCCATCGCCAGCGGGTGCAGCGACTGCAGCAGCAGGGCCCGGATGCCCCCGACGAACATCGAGGCGTCGCCGTGGACCCGCCGGATCGCCGCGCCCTCCTCGAACCAGCGCTCCCCCTCGGCACCGTGGATGCGGTCGCGGCGGGCAGCTCCCTCGGGGCCGGCCACCCGGGCGAACAGGCGACGGCCCAGCTCTTGGCGCACGTCGGGCAGCGCACTGCGCGCGTTCAGGTCCGGCACTCCCCGAGTATGCCGGGGCCTCCCAACCGCGGGAGCGGGCGGACGGCGGGCTTGGTGGCGGGAATCGATGGTGGGAGTTGGTGGTGGGGGTTGGTGGTGGGGAGTTGGATGGCGACATGCGTCGCCCCCTCCCCGACCCTCCCGGACCCGGCCAGGAGTCCGTGTGGGCCTATCCCCGACCACCCCGGCTGGAGCGCACCCGCAGCCGGATCGAGGTGGTCCTGGGCGGACACGTGATCGCCGCCACCGGGACCGCGCTGCGAGTCCTGGAGACCAGCCACCCGCCGACCTACTACCTGCCGAGGTCCTGCTTCGTCGACGGCGCGCTCCGACCCGCCGGCGACGGGACCGTCTGCGAGTGGAAGGGCCGCGCGAGCTACGCCGACGTGGTCGGCGGCGACCTGGTGGCGCCGCGGGCGGCATGGCACTACCCGGACCCCACGCCGGCGTTCGCCGCGATCCGGGACCACGTCGCGCTCTACCCGGGAGCCATGGAGCGGTGCACCGTCGACGGACAGCTCGTGACGCCGCAGCCGGGTGGCTTCTACGGCGGCTGGGTGACCAGCTCGGTGACGGGCCCGTTCAAGGGTGGGCCGGGCTCGATGTGGTGGTGAGTCAGCTGCTGGCCGACGCGGCGGCGCGCGGGGCGTTCCAGCCGCGCCGCATCGCGAGGGCCCGCCACCCGAAGCACAGGGCGGCGGCCGGCCCTGCCACGACTGCGGCGTCGAGCCCGGCCTGACGGCCGGCCACCGCAACGGCGGCCCCGACCAGGGCGGGCGTGGCGTACAGCTCGCCCCGGAAGACCAGCGGGACCCGGCCGGTGAGGATGTCGCGCACGATCCCGCCCCCGATCGCGGTCAGCATGCCCATCAGCGCCGCAGGCAGCGGGCCCAGCCCGTAGGAGAGCGCCTTGAGGGCGCCCGTCACGCAGAACAGTGCCAGCCCGGCAGCGTCGAGCACGTTGATGACCCGCTCCTTGCGCGCGAGCGAGGGATGGAAGAAGAAGGTGACCAGTCCGGCAACCACCGGCACCAGCAGGTAGCGCCAGTCGTTGAGGGCGGCGGGAGGGGTGGCGTCGATGAGCACGTCGCGCACGAACCCGCCGCCGAGACCGGTGGTGCCGGCGAGCACCAGGACGGCGAAGAGGTCGAGGTCCTTGCGCACCGCGACCAGCGCCCCGGTCAGCGCGAAGACGAAGATGCCGACCAGGTCCAGGACGACCAGCACGGTCCCGGGGGTGGGGGCGATGGGGTCCAGGGCCGTCAGCATGGGGAGCAGGGTAGGCCGCGTCCGCGACCACGCACCTCCGGCGGCCGCAGGGTGGGGCACCGGCGCCCGTCGTGCGGTCCGTGTCCACCCGGCTGCGTCGGCCCCCAGGGGTGGGCACTACCGTCCGCGGCGCGGGTGACCACGTAGGCTCGGCCGCAGCGACCCGTGTGCACCGGACCCTGACCCCACGCGGGAGCGGATGAAGGAGCGCGCGAGCCCGATGCAGGACCACGACCTCACGCTCGTGGGGCTGACCGAGGACCGCCAGCGGCTGGTCCTGGTCAGTGACGCCGGTGAGGAGTTCACCCTCGCCGCGGACGCCCGGCTCCGCGCCGCGCTGCGCGGCGAGCACGCCAGACTCGGTCAGTTGGAGATCACCATGGACAGCGCCCTGCGCCCCCGCGACATCCAGGCCCGGATCCGCGCCGGGGAGAGCCCGGAAGCGGTGGCAGCGGCCGCCCAGACGACGCTGGACCGGGTCATGACCTACGCGACCCCGGTGCTCGCCGAGCGGGCCCACATCGCCGACCGTGCGCAGCGTGCCTCGGTTCGCCGTGTCGCCGGCGACGGCCCGGCCCGGTTGCTCGCGGAGGCGGTCGCGGAGCGGCTGCGCACGCGCAACATCGACCCGGACACGGTGGAGTGGGACTCGTGGCGTCGCGAGGACGGCCGGTGGACGCTCGTCGCGGACTACCGATCGGGTGAGCGTCCCCGCCACGCCGAGTTCGTCTTCGACACCGCCGGCAGGTACGTCGTGGCGGAGGACGACGAGGCCCGCTGGCTGGTCGGCGAGCAGTCCGGCAGCCACGGCCCGCAGCCGCGGGCGTCCGGCGGCACCAGGCGACCCGCCGGCCACGGCGCGGACGTCGAGCTGCCCTTGGGCGAGGACGCCATCGAGATGGTCACCGAGCCGCCGTTCGCGGTGTCGGCGGATGCCGACTGGATGGCCACCCAGGCCACCGAGCGGCCGGTCGAGCTCGGCAGCGAGGCGGACGAGCCGGACCGGGTCGAGGCGTCGCCCCCCGATGCGGTCGGCGACGAGGAGCCGACCGTCGAGGTCACCGGCACCGGCTCCCCGCTGCGCTGGCACCGCCCCGGCGACGCGGCAGCGGCCACCGACGTGCCGCCGGCCGGTGCAGCCGGCCCGGATGCCGGGGACGACGCCGGGGACGATGCTGTCGGCGAGAGGCCGGCGCAGGAGCCGACCACTGCGGTGGCCCCGGTCGACGTCCACCCGGCCGGGATGGCGCCGACGGACGGCGAGCCGGCCGAGGTGGCGCTGACGGACGGCGGGCCCGTCGACGCAGACACCGCCGGGACCGGGCGGGACGACGAGCCGACCCAGCCGGGTGCCGAGCCCGAGGCCTCGCAGGACGAAAGCGGCGACCCCGCTCCGCGACGCCCACAGCGCAAGAAGGGTCGGGCGTCGGTGCCGAGCTGGGACGAGATCATGTTCGGCGGCGGCGGCAAGCCCGAGTAGCGGGAGCCTGACGGTCATGCACGGACGACCGGACTCGCCGCTCGCAGAGGGTCAGGCGTCGGGGGGCCGGCCCCTGGGAGATCACCGCCCCCCCGACACGCACAGTCAACCTGAGCGGCGGCTCGCCGTCACCCCCTTGGCTTAGTCAAGTTTGTTTCATCGCGCTCGACGGGCCGGTCCGGATCACTGACCCAGCCGCTCCACGAGGCGGGGTACAGCACCGCCTCACGTCCCAGCAGGTGCAGCGCCAGCAGGTCGTGGGTGGCGGTGACTCCCGACCCGCAGTAGACCCCGACCGGTCGCGGGGTGCCGTCTGCCCGTGGCCGCGTCGCGCGGTAGACCTCAGCCAGCTCCGGCACCGGCCGGAACCGGCCGTCGCTCAGGTTCGCTGCCGTCGGCACGTTCACCGCACCCGGAACGTGTCCGGCGACCGGGTCCACCGGCTCGGTCTCGCCGCGGTACCGCTCGGGCGCCCTGGCGTCGATGAGCACCCCGCTGCGAGCGGTCCGCGCGGCGCCGTCGGCGTCGAGCACCGGCAGGTGGCCGGGGTCGGCGTCGAAGCCGCCAAGGCCGGCGCGCGCCGGTCCGGTCTCGACCGCTCCGCCCTCGCGCCGCCACCAGCCCCAGCCGCCATCGAGGACCCGGACGTTGCGGTGGCCGTGAAAGCGCAGCAACCACCAGGCCCGGGTCGCCGCCATCGACGACCAGTCGTCGTAGACGACCACGGGCCGCCCCCGGCTCACCCCGCATCGGCGCATCGCCGCCGCGAAGCGCTCGGGGTCAGGCAGCGGGTGGCGGCCCTGCGGCCCCGGTGGGTGGGCCGGGTCCCGCGGCTCAGCCAGGTCGGTCGCCAGGTCGACGTACCGGGCGGTGGGCACGTGACCCGCGAGGTACTGCTGGTAGCCGTCGTCGCGGCCGAGCTGCCAGCGCACGTCGAGCACCGTCACCTCGCCGAGCAGCCGCCCCAGCTCCGCGACCTGGACCAGCGTCCGCGCCGGCTCCACCGCGCCGTTGCCGTGGTCCATCCCGCCACCCCCGCCTCGTTGAAACGTCAGTCGTGGTCCGTCGAGACGTCAGTCCTGGTCTGGCTCCCGACCCTAGCGGCCTCCGGACGGCGACCATGCCTGACCACTCAACGGGACGGCTGGATGGTCCGGCGCCACAGCACCGCTCCACCCAGGTCCCGCAGGCTCACCTCGAGCCGCCCGTCGGGCTCGATCTCGGCGTGGCGGAGGAACCGGTTCCCGCCGCGCGGCGACTGGCCCGGGCAGTCGCCGGCCTTGGCGAAGACCACGTCGGAGCCGAAGGTGGCGTCGAGCTGGTTGGGGCCGAACGTCCCCGCCACGAGGGGGCCGGCCACGAGCTCCCAGGACGGGTCGAGGTCGGGGACCGCCGCTCGTGCGGGGTCGTAGCGGTGCGCCGCGCAGTGGTGCACGTCCCCGGGCACCCAGACCACGTCGCGGACGCCGTGACGCTTGGAGTCGGAGAGCACCGAGGCCAGCTCCAGCGGCGGGTCGGCGGAGATCACGTCCAGGTGGGGCGGGAGCGCGACACCTCGCGGACCAGCCAGTCCCGCTGCTCGCGACGCAAAGCCCGAGCCAGCGTGGTGCCCCCGGCGGTCCGCGACCGGCATGCTCTCCTGCCAGGCGCCCCGCGCCCGCGCGGCGAGGACGTCGATGCGTCGCTCGGTGTAGCGGTCGACGGTGAGCACCTGGCCGGGATGCCAGTTGTCGTGGGTCTCGTGGTCGTCCCACTGGGCCAGCAGCGGGACGTCGGCGTACATCGCGCGGACGTTGGCGTCGAGCATCGTGCAGCGGTGCCGGCCGCGGAGCTCCTGCAGCGACTCAGCGACCTTCGCCACCTCGGGGGTGACCAGGTTCCGCCACACCTGCCCATCGGGCTCGGTCACCGTCTCGGCGGTCGGGGAGTCGGCATGCACGGTGTCGCCGCAATGGATGAAGAAGTCGGGCCGGGTCTCGTGCAGGGCCCGGTAGCCGAGCATCCAGCCGAGATCGGGGTTCATCCCCCAACCCTGGCCGCAGGTGTCTGCGCTCCAGACGAACGACGCGGCGGCCGGGTGTGTCGAGGCGGTCCTGGAGCGGGCGGTGGCCTGCTCCCCGCGACGCCGTCCTCGGTCTCGAACCGCAGGGCGACGTCGTACTCGCGGCCCGGACGCAGCCCGCGCAGCTGCAGCCGCGCGGTGAGGCCGGTGGCAACGGACGCCCACGGGCCCCGGACCCGGAGGTACAGCGGGCCGCTGCGGACATCGGCGACCAGTCGGGCCAGAAATGCTGGAGCGGGCCCGGACCACGGCACACTGTCCGTGGTCACGTCACCGCTCTGCACCCTGGGGGCAGGCTGGAGCGGTGGCGGCCGAGAGCGGGAACGCCTCAGCCGACTGGGCCAGGGCTCCCGTGAGGACGCCGGCACCGCCGGCGCGGAGGGTACGTCGACGAAGGTCCATGTCGTGGACCCTGCTGGCCGCGTGCGAACGGGCGGCGACCAGGACATGGCGCCCGACCGGTCCTCGGATGACGGCTCCCCACTCCTCCAGCAGCGCCGACGCGACCACTAGTGACGCCTCAACAGGCCACGGGTGACCTCTCAACAGGCCACGGGTGACCTCTCAACAGGCCACGGGTGACCTCTCAACAGGCCACGGGTGACCTCTCAACGGGTCAGGCGGTGACCAGGTAGGGGGCGAGCTCGCCGGCGAGGTCCTCGTGCACCCGGCCGCGCACGACGGTGCCGTCCCCGGTGTGCTCGACGGACTCGACCTCTCCGGAGACGTGGATGCGGTTCAGCAGATCGCCACGCTCGTAGGGCAGCAGCGCCTCCACCATCACCCCGGGGCGCGGGAGGTCCGCCTCGACCGCCCGCAGCGCCTCGGCGACACCCTCCCCGGTGCGCGCCGAGACCACCACCGAGTGCGGCTCGCGCTGCTTGAGCCGGGCCAGCACCATGGGGTCGGCGGCGTCGGCCTTGTTGATGACCACCAGCTCGGGGACCTTGTCGGCGCCGATCTCGGCGAACACCTCGCGGACCGCGGCCAGCTGCCCCTCGGGGTCGGCGTGGGAGCCGTCCACCACGTGCAGGACCAGGTCGGAGTCGGCGACCTCCTCCAGCGTCGAGCGGAACGCCTCGACCAGCTGGTGCGGGAGGTGCCGGACGAACCCGACTGTGTCGGACATCGTGTAGATCCGGCCGTCGCTGGTGGTGGTCTTGCGGGTGGTCGGGTCCAAGGTCGCGAACAGCGAGTCTTCGACCAGCACCCCGGCGTCGGTGAGCCGGTTGAGCAGCGAGGACTTGCCCGCGTTGGTGTAGCCGGCGATCGCGACCGACGGGATCTGGTGGCGCCGACGATCGGCGCGCTTGGTGTCACGCGTGGTCCGCATGTGCGCCAGCTCGGCCCGCAGCTTGGCGATCTTGGTGTTGATCCGACGACGGTCGGTCTCGATCTTGGTCTCGCCGGGGCCGCGACCACCGATGCCGCCGCCCTGTGCGCCGACCCGGCCACCGGCCTGGCGGGACAGGTTGCCTCCCCAGCCGCGCAGCCGCTGCTTCATGTAGTTCAGCTGGGCGAGCTCGACCTGGGCCTGCCCCTCGCGGGACTTGGCGTGCTGGGCGAAGATGTCGAGGATCAGCGCGGTGCGGTCGACCACCTTCACCTTGACCCGGTCCTCGAGGTTGCGCAGCTGGCTGGGCGCGAGCTCGCCGTCGAGGATGACGGTGTCCGCGCCGGTGACCTGCACGATCTCGCGCAGCGCCTCGACCTTGCCGCGACCGATGAAGGTCGCCGGGTCGGGGCTCTGCCGGCGCTGGAAGAAGGCGTCCAGGACGGTCGAGCCGGCGGTCTCCGCGAGCAGCGCGAGCTCGGCCATCGAGTTCTCGGCGTCGGCGACGCTGCCCTCGGTCCACACCCCCACGAGAACCACACGCTCGAGCCGGAGCTGGCGGTACTCGACCTCGGTGATGTCCTCGAGCTCGGTGGACAGCCCGGCGACCCGGCGCAGTGCGTGCCGCTCGGCCAGGTCGTAGGTGCCCGCGGAGCCGTCCTCCTCGGGATCGGGGGCGTCCGGGTCGCCGAAGGGGTCGGCCTCGGCCCCGTCCTGCTCCCAGTCGTCGGTCTCCAGCAGGGCGTCGTCGAGGTCGATGCGCTGCTCCGGCGTCGCACCGTCGTCGGGCAGGACGGGCGAGGGCCGGGTCTGGTCGAGGTCGTGCTCGTGTGCGTGGGTCATATCCACCAGGTCGAACGTCGGGAAGGGCTGGACGATTCCCAGTAAACCCCTAATGCGGCACCCGATCGACTCGGTTTCGAGCGGGCGAGGCACACCGCAGTGCGTCCAGCCGGACCGTGCCGCTGGCCACGAGCACCGCGGGCCCGGTCAGCACGAGCCGGCCGTGCTCGGTCCAGGCCACTTCGAGCCGGCCGCCTGGGACGTCCACCCGGTAGCTCGACCCCGGCCCCGACCCGTCCGCCAGGGCCGCGGCCACCATCGCGGCGCACGCTCCCGTGCCGCACGAGCGGGTCTCCCCCGAGCCCCGCTCGTGGACCCGCATCGCGATGTGCCGTCGGCCGCGGCGGACCACGAACTCGACGTTGACCCCGTCGGGGTACACCGCCTCGTCGTGCCCCGGAGCCTCGGTGAGCGGGCCGGCCTCCGCCAGGGACTCGAGCAGGACGACGGCGTGCGGGTTGCCGGTCGAGACGTGCACCGCCGGCCAGGACCGGCCGTCGACGGACACGGTGGTCTCGCCGGGGACCCGGGGCGCGCCCATGTCGACGCTGATGAGGTCGGCCACCACGGCCCCGTCGTCGGCCCCGTCGTCGGCCCGTCGTCGGCATCGGCCCCGTCGTCGCCCCCGTCGTGCCCGTCACCCCCGCCGTAGCGCCGCCCGAAGGTCAGCTCCTTGGTCCCGGCCCTCGTCCCGACCGGCAACGGGACGGCGGTCTCGACCTGCTCGTGCTCCAGGAGGTAGCGGCCGAACACCCGGATGCCGTTGCCGCACATCTCCGAGACCGACCCGTCCGCGTTGCGGTAGTCCATGAACCACTCGGCCTGGTGACGCGCTGCGACCGCCGACGGGTCGTCGTAGGCGGCGGTCCGCACGACGCGCAGCACCCCGTCGGCACCCAGCCCGGCGCGGCGGTCGCACAGCGCCGCCACGGTCACCGGGTCGAGGTCGCCCAGCTCGTTGTCGGGGTCGGGGATCACCACGAAGTCGTTCAGGGTGCCGTGCCCCTTGAGGAATGCCAGCGTCCGGTCCACTCGGGTGATCCTAGGTCAGCGGGCCGACGATGTCGGTCGGTCGACGGCGGCCTCCGCCGCCGTGACGGACACACGGATGCCCGAGCTGCTCTTCCCGATGCCGACCGGCTCAGCGACCGGCTCAGCGACCGGCTCGGCGACCGGCTCGGCGACCGGCTCAGCGACCGGCTCAGCGACTGGCTCAGCGACCGGCTCAGCGACCGGGCCGTACCACCAGCGCCGACCCGCCGCCGCGCCGCACCGGTTCGGCGACCGCGGTCAGCCGACCGCGGGGCCCGAAGCCGATCGCCGTCGCGGCACCGATCTCGGGCAGGCTGGTCAAGCCGTCCCCGGCGGCCGCGAAGGAGTGGCCGCGAGCCATCAGCGCCGGGCCGTAGCGGTCGAGGAACCCCTGCTCGGCGCTCACCTGGACGGTGTTGCGCTGCGAGGCACGAGGTGCCGCGATCGCCGCCGTGAGCGACATCTCTCGGTCGAGCCGGTTGAACAGCAGCTGGGTGACGGTGGTGATGATCGTCGACCCCCCGGGCGAGCCCAGCGCCAACCGGGGCCGGCCGTGGCGCAGCACGATGGTCGGCGAGATCGAGGACCGGGGCCGCTTGCCGGGCTGGATCCGGTTGGGGTCGGTCGCGACGTACTCGGGGCTGAAGTCGGTGAGCTCGTTGTTGAGCAGGAAGCCACGGCCCGGGACCAGCATCCCGGACCCGCCGGTCTGCTCGATGGTCAGCGTGTACTCCACGACGTTGCCCCACCGGTCGGCGACGGTGAGGTTCGTGGTCTCGACGTTCTCGGTGTCGGGGGCCGTCATGCCACGTCGGACGGGCCCCGGGCAGCCGGTGCCGTTGCCGGTGCCGTCGCCGGGTGGGACGGGCTTGGTCGCGGCCGTGGTCGGCGACACCCGGCAAGCGCGCTCGCGCCCGTACCGGTCCGAGAGCAGCTCGCTCACCGGGACGTCGGTGTAGGCCGGGTCGCCGAGGAAGGCCCCGCGGTCGGCGAAGGCCAGTGCAGTGGCCTCCAGGTAGTGGTGCAACGCGACAGGCGCCGTCATCGCGGCGAGGTCGAAGCGCTCCATGATCTCCAGCGACTCCCCCACCGTCGTGCCGCCCGACGACGAGGGCGCCATGCCGTAGACGTCGTAGCCGCGGTAGTCGACACGGGTGGGGCGCCGCTCCAGCACCCGGTACCCAGCCAGGTCGGCGGCGCGCAGGTAGCCGGCCGGGACGGGAAGGTCGGTGCCGGGGGCGGTCGGCGGGTGCTGGACCAGCCGGGCGATCTGACGTGCCAGCGGCCCGTCGTAGAACGCGCGGACGCCGCGCCGTCCGAGCAGCCGGTAGGTGCGGGCGAGGCCAGGGTTGCGGAGCACCGACCCCACCTCGGGCGGCCGCCCACCGGGGAGGAACAGCCGCGGTGTCGTGGTGTACGCCTCGAACCGGGTCTCGTTGTCGGCCGTCTGCTGCCGGAAGGTCTCGTCGACGACGAACCCCCGCCGCGCCAGCCGGGCCGCCGGGGCCAGCGCCCGCCGGAGGTCGTAGGTGCCCCACCGGCGCAGGGCCGCGTCCCAGGTGGCCGGGGTGCCCGGCACCCCGACCGAGACGCCGCTGGTCACCAGCTCGGGGGTGAACCGGTACGGCAGACCGGTCGCCGGGTCCAGGAACGCGTTGCGCGGCATGGCGGCCGGGGCCGTCTCCCGGCCGTCGAGGGTGTGCACCGAACGGGTCCTGGCGTCGTAGTAGAGCAGATAGCCGCCCCCACCCAGTCCGGAGCTGTAGGGCTCGGTGACCCCCAGCGCCGCGGCAGTGGCGATGGCGGCGTCGATCGCGTTGCCGCCCCGCCGGAGCACCCGCAGCCCGATCCGCGTCGCGTCGGGGTCGACCGAGGCGACCGCGCCGCCGTACCCCCTGCTCGTCGGCACCTTGACCGGGGCATGGACCCGACCGGTCGCGATGTCTCCGCCGACGCCGACACGACCCCCGGCCCGGGCGGTCTGGGGCGTGGCGACGGCCGCGACGGCCGTGACCCCCACCGCCGCCCACGCTGCCAGACGACTGGGCCGACGACTGGGCCGACGACTGGGCCGACGACTGGGCCGGTCGGTGACGGACATGGCTCCTCCAGCGACTCGGGCCCGGATCGGGTCGGGCTCTCGTGCAGGCTCGTACCCCGGCCCCGGCACGTCAACCGCGCGCAGCAGCTCCCCTCACTCGCGGTCCAGGGTGGCCCGCTCGACCAGCTCCACGGCCCGGTCCGCTCGGGCGGGGTCGTCGTGGTCGACCCACCGCACGCGGTGGTCCTTGCCGAACCAGGACCCCTGCCGCCGCGCGAAGCGGCGGGTGCCGACGACGGTGGCCTCGACGGCCTGCTCCGGGGTGCACTCGCCATCGAGCTGCGCCAGGACCTGGCGGTAGCCGAGGGCTCGGGACGCGGTCCGCCCCTCCCGCAGGCCTCGGGTCGCGAGCTCGCGCACCTCCGCCACCAGACCGGCCTGCCACATGGCGGCGACCCGCCGCTCGATCCGCCGGTCGAGGACGTCGCGCGCGACCCGGACGCCGACCTGAACCGCACCCGGGTACCAGTACGACGGCGCGGGCAACGTCGCCGCGTAGGGACGCCCCGTGAGCTGCACCACCTCCAGGGCCCGGACCACGCGCCGACCGTTGCCGGGCTGGATCGAGCGCGCCGCCGCCGGGTCCAGCGACGCCAGCCGCCGGTGCAGCTCGCCCGCGCCGTGCTCGGCGAGCTCCGCCTCGAGCCGAGCTCGCAGGGCGGGGTCGGTGCCCGGGAAGTCGAACCGGTCGAGCACCGCCCGGGTGTAGAGGGCGGACCCGCCGACCAGCACCGGCACCACGTCGCGGCGGTGGCAGTCGGCGACGACGGCGCGGGCCCGCTGCTGGAACTCGGCCACGGTGGCGGTCTCGGTGACCTCGAGCAGGTCCAACAGGTGATGGGGCACCCCGCGACGCTCGGCGAGCGGCAGCTTGGCGGTCCCGATGTCCATCCCACGGTAGACCTGCATCGCGTCGGTGTTGACGATCTCGCCGCCCAGCCGCACCGCGAGGTCGAGGGCGAGATCGGACTTGCCGGCCGCCGTGGGGCCGACGACCGCGACCACGGTTGACCCGTTAGGCATGATGGGGGACACACTCAAGAGTCTGGCAAGCACGCGGACTGATCCTGCGTGCGGGAGCGGGAGGACGCATCATGGGATTTCTGGACAAGGCGAAGAAGTCACTCACCAAGGCCGTCGACCAGCACGGTGACACCATCGACCGCGGCACGGACAAGGTCGGGCGGGTCATCAACCAGCGGACCGGCAACAAGCACGCCGACAAGGTGAACCAGGGCAAGGCGCAGCTGCGTCGCGGCCTGGACTCCCTGGACGGCAAGAACGACGACTTCCGTCGCCGCTGAGGGGCCGTTTCGGGCCGGACCGGCCGGGTACACCAGCCAGATGAGCACCTCGAGCGGACAGTCAGGCTCCCCGACCGGACCGGAGAACCCTCGTGGTCCGTCCGGTCCCGACGCCCCGGCGCCGCCGGGCGGGCCGTTGCGCGCCGACGAACCGTCCGGCTCGACGTCGCCTGGAGGGCCCGAGCAGAGCACCGGGCCCGAGGCTCCGCTGCATCCCGGTGAGGGCACCAGTGGCGGCTCGGCCAGTGCCGCCGGCGCCGGAGCCGTGACCGGTCAGGACACCGGTCAGCACCGGGCCGACCAGTCGCCCGCGGCGCCGGTCGACTCGCAGCCGGAGCCGACGACCGAGGGCGAGGTCCACGCGACCACGCAGACGGAGCAGGCCAACGAGGAGCTGCAGTCGGAGAACGCGGAGACCGCCCTCGACCAGCCGTCAGACGGCTCAGGGGGTGAGTGAGCGGTGAGCGGCGAGGGTGGCGAGGACACCAGGGACGACCCACAGCCGGGTCATGACAGTCTCAACCGGGAGTCCCATCCGCAGGCGGCGGGCCCCGACGGGCTGACCGGCGACATGGGTCTGAGCAGCGAGCGCACCGGGCCGTTCGACGGCATCGAGGGCACCGGGAGTCTGCGCTCGGCACAGACCAGCACCGACGGCGAGTCGGCACCGGTCGTGCCCGGGGCGCCGGATGCGGTGGCCCTAGGAGCGGTGCCTGCCGACGAGCTGAACAAGCCGGACCAGTCAGCCGCCGTCAGCGACGTCGACCGCACGGTCGGTGAGGTGCAACCCGATCCGGTCGAGCACGGTCACGACTTCGACCCTGGCCGCAACCCGCGGCACTGAGGCAGCGCCGGGTGACGCACCGTCTCGTGGTCGTCCCGGCCACCTACGTGTACCTGCTGCGCACGGGCCCGACCTCCGGCGGGACCGAGGTGCTGCTCCAGCTCCGTCGCGGGACGGGCTTCATGGACGGGTACTGGGCGGCCGCGGTCGCGGGCCACGTGGAGCAGGGCGAGACAGTGGCAGCGGCGGCGCGACGCGAGGCCGCCGAGGAGGTCGGGCTCACCGAGGTGGACCTGGAGCCGTGGTGCGCCATGCAGCGAACGGGGAGGACCGGGCTGGCCGTCGACGAGCGGGTCGACTACTTCTTCGTGGCCCGAGCCTGGCACGGGGTGCCGAGCATCCGGGAGCCGGACAAGTGCGCGGACCTGCAGTGGTTCGACCTCGGCTCGCTGCCGTCGCCGGTCGTGCCGCACGAGGGCCGAGTGCTGGCGACGGTCCGGACCGGCCGGACGCCGCCGTTCGTCTCCGAGGGCTTCTGAGTCCGGACGGACCGCCTCAGCCCGGCGCCGAGCACCCGGGAACGACTACCGGCGCCTCCGGAACCCCTACAGCCGGCAGCCCGAGCGAGACCGCCCGAGGCGCGGGCGCCGTCCGCGCCTGCCACGCGTCACCCGCCCGGGTCCGGCGTACGGACTCGACACCCGCGTCCGCGACCAGGTGGTGGGGTGCCGCGCGAGTGAGCTGGACCCGCACCATGTCGCCAGGGCGGACCTGCACCTCGTCACCCCGGAGGTCGACCGGCGCGAAGTGCACCAGCCGGTTGTCCGGCCCACGCCCTGACAGCCGGTGGGTCTGCCCGTCCTTGCGGCCCTCACCCTCCGCGACCATCAGCTCGACGGTCCTGTCGACGAGCGCGATGTTCTCCTGCCAGGCGATCGCGTCGACTCGCTCGACCAGCCGCTCGTACCGCTCCTGCACGACCTGCTTCGGGACCTGATCGGCGAGCGACGCGGCCGGGGTGCCGGGCCGCTTGGAGTACTGGAACGTGAACGCCCCCGCGAACCGGGCGCGCTCGACGACGTTCATCGTCTCGGCGAAGTCCGCCTCGGTCTCGCCGGGGAAGCCGACGATGATGTCGGTGGTGATCGCGGCGTCGGGCATGGCCGCCCGGACCCGGTCGATGATGCCCAGGTACCTCGCCTGCCGGTAGGACCGCCGCATGTCCCGCAGCACCTTGTCCGAGCCGGACTGCAGCGGCATGTGCAGCGAGGGCATGACGGCCGGCGTCTGCGCCATGGCCTCGATGACGTCGTCGGTGAACTCCGCCGGGTGGGGCGAGGTGAACCGCACCCGTTCCAGGCCGTCGACCTCGCCGCAGGCCCGCAGCAGCTTGGAGAACGCCTGCCGGTCGCCGAACTCGACGCCGTAGGCGTTGACGTTCTGCCCGAGCAGGGTGACCTCGGTGACCCCCTCGGCCACGAGCGCCTCCACCTCGGCCAGCACGTCACCGGGGCGACGGTCCTTCTCGCGCCCTCGTAGCGCGGGCACGATGCAGAACGTGCAGGTGTTGTTGCAGCCGACGGAGATCGACACCCAGGCGGCGTACGCCGACTCGCGCCGGGTCGGGAGGGTGGAGGGGAACACGTCCAGCGACTCCAGGATCTCGACCTGCGCCTCCTGCTGCACCCGGGCGCGCTCGAGCAGCACCGGCAGCGAGCCGATGTTGTGGGTGCCGAAGACCACGTCGACCCAGGGCGCGCGGCGCGTGATCTCGCCACGGTCCTTCTGCGCGAGGCAGCCGCCGACCGCGATCTGCATCCCCGGCCGACCCGCCTTGACCGGAGCGAGGTGACCGAGGTTGCCGTAGAGCTTGTTGTCGGCGTTCTCCCGGACCGCGCAGGTGTTCAGCACGACCAGGTCGGCCTGCTCCGTCTCCGCCCGTCGGTAGCCCGCGGCCTCGAGCAGCCCGGCCAGCCGCTCGGAGTCGTGGACGTTCATCTGGCAGCCGAAGGTCCGGACCTGGTAGGTGCGGACCGCTGCCGACGTGGGGGGCGGAGGAGTCAGAAGATCACTGGACATCAGGGCATCATCGTAGATGGTGCGGTCCCGACCGAGACGGCCCAGCCGCCGGCCCGGGTCAGCGTCACTGTGGCAGGGGTCGCCGCTCAGTCCCCGCGCCGGCCCTCGGGGGACGCCCCGCCGTCGGGGCGCGCCTCGCGGGCGGGGGCGGGAGCGGACGCACCGCCGCCGCCCTGGTCACCGCTCCGCGGGCGGGGGGCGATGTGCTCCGCGACGTCGGCGGGCGTCGGTGCGGACCGGCCGGTCGCAGACGAGCCGGGCGACGTGGCGCCGTCTGCCGGCCCCGCCGGAGTCCTCGTCGCCGAGGCCTTCGTCGCGGGGGCCTTCGTCGCGGGGGCCTTCGTCGCGGGGGCCTTCGTCGCGGGGGCCTTCGTCGCCGGGGCCTTCGTCGCCGGGGCCTTCGTCGCCGGGGCCTTCGTCGCCGGGGCCTTCGTCGCCGGGGCCTTCGTCGCCGGGGCCTTCGTCGCCGGGGCCTTCGTCGCCGGGGCCTTCGTGGCCGGGGCCTTTGTCGCGGCAGCCTTGGTCGCGGCAGCCTTCGTGACCGGAGCCTCCGGAGCCTTCGTCGCCGTCGCCTTCCGAGTCGGCAGCCTCGCCCCAGGCGCGGTGCTGGTCGAACGAGGGGATGGCGCCTTCGCGGCGGGGGTGCTCGTGACGGGCGACGTCGTGGTCGGCGAAGCTCGGACCGCTGATGTGCCGGCAGCCGTCGTGCTGGCGGCAGCCTCCGTGGTGGGCGCTGTCGCAGCCGGGGCCTTCTTCGCCGGGGTCTTCTTCGCCGGGGTCTTTCTCGCCTGGGCCTTCCTCGCCTGGGCCTTCCTCGCCGGGGCCTTCTTCGCCGGGGCCTTCTTCGCCGGGGCCTTCTTCGCCGGGGCCTTCGCCGGCGTCGCTCTCGTCGGGGGCGCCGTCGGGGCGGGCGCCTGCTTCGTAGGCGCCTTCGCGGCAGGCGTCCGCTTCGCCGTTGCCGTCGCGGCCTGCTTCGCCGCCGGGGCCTTCCTCGCCGGGGCCTGCTTCGCCGCCGGGGCCTGCTTCGCCGCCGGGGCCTTCCTCGCCGGGGCCTTCCTCGCCGCCGGGGCCTGCTTCGCCGCGCCGACGATGCCCGCCGCCGTGGCCGCGTCCCCCGATGGCGGGACGGGAGGACCCGTCGGTGCGGACGTCGTCGGGACCGAGCGCAGCGTCCTCACCAAGGGGTCGGCGACCGGTTCCACCGGGTCGACGTCCGGATCGGGGTGCGCCGCGGACCGGGTGACGATGTTCCCGATCGCCTCTCCGGTGGCTGAGAGCGCCGCCCGGGTCAGCTGGCCCGCGACCATGCGTCCGACGGCCGCCACGCCTCGAGCCTGGTCCACCGCCTTGCCGACCGCCGCCAACGGGTCCCTGACCGTGTCGACGGCCGCGTTCTTGAGCTTGTCCGCCGGGCTGTTGTCTGCCACGTCAGTGCCTTTCCTCGTCGACCGGTCCCGATGCGGGTATCCCGTTCCGGGAACACGATGCCTGGTCGGCGTCGGTCATCGCGGCTGCATCCGGATGCCGCCATCGACTCGGACCGTCTCACCGTTCATGTAGCTGTTCGTCAGGCACTCGATCACCATCGACGCCAGCTCCTCGCCGCGACCGAGCCGCTTGGGGAACAGCACCCCCTGCTCCAGATGAGCCTTGAACGCCTCGCTCTCCTCGCCCTCTCCGTAGATCGGGGTGTCCACGAGGCCGGGCGCGACGGTGTTGACCCGCACCCCGATCGCGGACAGGTCTCGCGCCACGGGCAGGGTCATCCCGACGACGCCGCCCTTGGACGCGGAGTACGCCGCCTGCCCGATCTGTCCGTCGAAGGCCGCGACGCTGGCGAGGTTCACCACCGCGCCGCGCTCACCACCCTCGAGGGGCTCGGTCCGGCCCATGGCGGTGGCGGCGATCCGGACCGCGTCGAAGGTGCCGACGAGGTTGATCGTGACGACCCGGGTGAAGGCTGCCAGGTCGGCCGCTGACGCGAGGGTGCCGTCCTTGCCGACCGTCCGCTGCGCCCAGCCGATGCCGGCGGAGTTGACCAGCACCCGCAGGGGCCCGAGGGCCTCTGCCGCCTCGACGGCCCGCGTCAGGTCGTCGGTGCTGGTCACGTCGACACGGACGAACGTGGCGCCGATCTCCGCGGCCAGCGCACGTCCCTTCTCCTCCTGGAGGTCTGCCACCACGACCAGGGCGCCGGCGGCCGCCAGCCGACGCGCGACCGCGGCACCGATGCCCGAGGCGCCCCCGGTGACCACCGCACTGACTCCTGAGATGTCCATGGCGGCGAGCATAGGACCGGGTCCCGGCGGGGCGGGACGGCGGCCGGGCGCGCGACGCCCCTCGGCCCGATGTCAGCGTGCTGTCTCGGTGGCCCGCGACTCCCGGATCACGGTCACCTTGATCTGTCCCGGGTAGGTCAGCTCCTGCTCGAACTGCTTGGCGATGTCGCGGGCCAGCACCTGCGCGCCGATGTCGTCGACCTGCTCGGGGGCCACCATCACCCGGACGTCGCGTCCGGCCTGCATCGCGAAGACCTTCTGGACACCCGGCCTGGCGGCGGCGATCTCCTCGAGCCGGTGCAGGCGCTCGACGTACTTCTCCATCGACTCCCGGCGCGCCCCCGGCCGGCCCCCGCTGACCGCGTCGGCGGCCTGGGTGATGAACGCCTCGACGGTCAGCGGCTCGACCTCGTTGTGATGGGCCTCGATGGCGTGGGCGACGTCCTCGTGCTCACCGCAGGAGCGGGCCAGGTCGGCACCGACGGCGGCGTGCGACCCCTCCACCTCATGGGTCAGCGCCTTGCCGACGTCGTGCAGGAACGCCGCCCGGACGCAGGGGGCTCGGCGGACGCCGAGCTCGTCGGCCAGCAGCCCGGCGGCCTGCCCGGACTCGACCAGGTGCCGCAGCACGTTCTGCCCGTAGGACGTGCGGTAGCGAAGCTTCCCCAGCGTGGCGACCAGCTCGGGGTGCAGGTCGGTGATCCCCAGCTCCAGGGCTGCGTCCTGACCGGCTTGCACGCAGCGACTCTCCACCTCGCGGGTGCTGCGCTCGTGCTGCTCCTCGATCCGGGACGGGTGGATCCGCCCGTCCTCGAGCAGCTGCTCCAGGGTCAGCCGGGCGACCTCGCGACGGACCGGGTCGAAACAGCTGAGGACCACCGCTTCGGGCGTGTCGTCGATGACCAGGTTGACGCCGGTGACCTGCTCGAAGGACCGGATGTTGCGACCCTCGCGGCCGATGATGCGGCCCTTCATGTCATCGGTGGCCAGATGCACCACCGAGACGACGGTCTCGCTGGTCTGCTCGGACGCCAGTCGCTGGATGGCGGTCGCCAGCACCCCCTTCGCCCGCTCCTCCGCCTCCTCCTCGGCGGCGCGCTCGATCGCACGAGCGCTGACCACGGCGTGACGCTTGGCGTCGGCCTCGATGGCGTCGACCACCTCGGCGCGCGCCTGCTCGGCCGTCAGGCCCGCCTGCATCTCGAGCGCAGCCTGCTGTCGCGCCTCGGCGGCACTGAGCTCTCGAGACCGGTCCGCCACCATCCTGGAGTCCTCGTCGAGGCGTCTCTCCCGCTCGGCGAGCCGCTGCTCGCGCCGCTCGACGTCACGGCGTCGCTCGCGCAGCTCGCGCTCCTGGTCCCGCACCGGGTCGCCCCCGCGTCCGTTGCGGAGCCGCAGCAGCACCACGACGAGCGCGGCTACCGCCCCGGCGCCCAGCAGGAACACCAAGGCCAGCGCAAGCGAGACCCAGCCGGGCAGGCTGACGAGCCACGCAGTCTGCAGCGTCATGGCCTGCTCCTGTTTCTCAGCCCCGGCACCCGAGCTGGGGACGGTTGGGATCTGAGGCTAAGACCGCACCCCCGACCGGTCAACGAGCGCCGGTTGCCCCGCCCGTTCATCTGCCCGGCCCCGTCCGGGGGAGGCGACCCCGTCCGGGGAGGCGGGCGGTCCGGGAAGGCAGGGCGGTCTGCCGATACCGGGACGGGGGCTAGTCGTGCAGTCCGGCGCGAAGGTCCGCCACGTCGTGCCCGAGGCGGTCGAGCTCCTCGCGCACCACCCGGAAGCAGACCCCAGCCGGGTATCCCTTGCGCGCCAGCATCCCGGTGAGACGACGGACCGCCACGTCACGGGTCAGCCCCGCCGTGGCCCGCAGCCGTCGCCGGACGAGGGCTCGTGCCGTCTCGATCTCGTCGTCGGCGTCCACCTCGTCGAGGGCACTGCGGGCGACCTCGTCGGCGACTCCCTTGCGGCGCAGCTCCAGGGACAACGCCCGCCTCGCGAGCCCCTTTCCAGACTGCCGGGACTGCACCCAGGATCGGGCGAAGGCGGCGTCGTCGACGAGACCGACCTCTTCGAACCGGTCGAGCAGGCGCTCTCCCAGGTCCGCCGGGACCCCCTTCCTGGCCAGCTTGTCGGCCAGCTCGGAGCGGCTGCGCGCCCGACCGGTCAGCTGATCGAGCAGGATGGCACGGGCCACCGCCTCGGGGTCGGCGTCCGGGCCCCTGCTGTCGTCGTCGCTCGTCACTCGACTCAGAAGTCGATGCCGGTGGGCTGCGCAGCCGGCTGAGCAGCCGGCTCGGCAATGGGCTCCGCCACCGACGGCACCACGCCGAGCTTCTCCAGGATGCGCTTCTCCAGCTCGTTGGCCAGATCGGGGTTGTCGCGCAGGAACGCCCGCGCGTTCTCCTTGCCCTGGCCGAGCTGGTCGCCCTCGTAGGTGTACCAGGCCCCTGCCTTGCGGACCAGGCCCGCCTCGACGCCCACGTCGATCAGCCCGCCCTCGCGGCTGATGCCCTGGCCGTACATGATGTCGAACTCCGCCTGCTTGAACGGCGGGGCGACCTTGTTCTTCACGACCTTGATGCGAGTCCGGTTGCCGACCATCTCCTGGCCGTCCTTGAGCGTCTCGATGCGACGCACGTCCAGGCGCACGGAGGAGTAGAACTTCAGCGCCCGACCCCCGGTGGTGGTCTCGGGCGAGCCGAACATGACGCCGATCTTCTCGCGCAGCTGGTTGATGAAGATCATCGTCGTGCCGGCGCCGTTGAGCGCACCGGTCATCTTCCGCAGCGCCTGGCTCATCAACCGGGCCTGGAGGCCGACGTGGCTGTCGCCCATCTCGCCCTCGATCTCGGCGCGGGGCACCAGGGCCGCCACCGAGTCGATGACGATCAGGTCCAGCGCCCCGGAGCGGACCAGCATGTCCGCGATCTCGAGCGCCTGCTCACCGGAGTCCGGCTGCGAGACCAGCAGCGCGTCGGTGTCGACGCCGAGCGCCTTGGCGTAGTCGGGGTCGAGCGCGTGCTCGGCGTCGATGAAGGCCACGATTCCCCCGGCCCGCTGCGCGTTGGCCACTGCATGCAGGGCGACCGTGGTCTTGCCGGAGGACTCCGGCCCGTAGATCTCCACCACGCGACCACGCGGCAGCCCACCGATGCCGAGCGCCACGTCGAGCGCGATCGCCCCGGTGGGGATCACCTCCAGCGCGGCACGGGTCTCCTCCCCCAGCCGCATGACCGAGCCCTTGCCGAACTGCCGCTCGATGTTCGCCAGAGCGGCGTCCAACGCCTTGTCGCGATCTCCACCAGCCATGATTGTCGTCCGTCCGTCTGTCCGCCTCGGTGCGGAGCCTGCTGTCTTCTTCATCGTGTGGTCGACCCTAGAGAGGCCCTCCGACAGTTCACGAGCCCGAGATCCCGCCCTGGGGACGACCGGGCGCCGCCTGGTGACGACGTCGACGAGGGAGGGTCTGCTCGCGCGTCACCGCGAGGCTATCCCGAACACCTGTTCGACCACGGCCGACACGCCGCCACCGCACCCCGGCCCGGTCGGCCGGTCGGCCCGGTCGGCCCAGTCGCCTCAGCGCTCCCGCAGCTCGCGCCACCGGCGAGCGAACCTCGTGCCGGGCGCCGCCTCGGCCACGACCGCCGCGTCGGCGACGGTGTCGAGGTCGGAGCGCACCGGAGCCCGCACCACCCGGGCGCCGGCCCCGCGCAGCGCCGACTCGGTGTCGCGGCAGGTCCGCCCCGTCGACATGGTCACTCCCGCCAACGGAGCCGCGAACCTGGCGTCCGTCACCGCCAGCACCCACCAGCCACCGTCGGTGGCCGGGCCCAGGACGGCGTCGTTGCCGACCCCGAGCAGCTCGACCACGACGGTCAGGTCGTGGGCGGACAGGTGCGGGGTGTCCATGCCGATCTGCACCACCGGCGCGCAGGAGGCACGAGCGGCGTCCTCGTGCGCCCGCACCAGCCGCTGCGCGAACCCGTCCCCGCGCTGCGGGTGGACCGTCCAGCCGTCGAGCCGGGGCGCGATCTGGTCGGCACCGGCGGCGCCGGTCAGGTCACCGGCCAGCGCGAGGTGGCGGCGCGAGCGTCCCGCGAACACCGACTCGCACACGTCGAGCGTGTCCAGCAGCGCCGCAGCGGCCAGCTCGGCGGCCACGTCGTCGCCGACCACCGCTCCCAAGCGGGTCTTCACCTGCCCCGGGACAGGCGCCTTGGCCATCACCAGCACCGCCGGCGGCACCGGCTCGACCGACGACCCGCCGCTCGCGGCACCCGTCATCGCAGCACCCGGGCGAAGTCGCGGGCGGCACGCACGGTGCCCCGGACCGAGCCGGACACCTTGGAGCGGGTGCCGGCGGCACGGGGGTGGTACGCGACGTCGCGCTCGGTGATCCGCCACCCGGCGTGCTGCGCCCTCTGGAGCAGCTCGACCGGGTAGCCGAAGCGACGGTCCTCGACGCCCAGCGCCAGCAGCGCCGAGCGTCGGCAGACCCGCATCGGCGCGATGTCGTGCACCGGGAGGCCGGTCCGGCGCCGCAGCCACCACAGCACCAGCCGGTTCCCGGCACGGGCGTGCCAGGGCCACACGCCACGGCGAACCGGACGACGACGCCCGGTCGCCAGGTCGGCGGTCCCGTCGCAGACCTGCTCGAGCAGCGGCACCAGGTCGGCCGGGTCGAAGGAGCCGTCGCCGTCCATGACGGCCAGGAACTCCGCTCGCGCCGCCTCGACCCCGGCCTGGACCGCGGCGCCGTAGCCGGGCCGGTCCTCGCTGACCACCCGGGCCCCGTGCTCGTGGGCGACCGTCGCGGTCCCGTCGGTGGAGCCGTTGTCGACGACGACGACCCCGAACCCGGGAGGCACCCTCGGCAGCAGCGAGCGCAGCGCCGCCGCCTCGTCCCGGCACGGCAGGACGAGGTCGCAGAGCGCGAGCGGCGGCTCGACCATGCGGCCACCGTACGGCGGCGGACGGGCACCGCCCGCCTAGGCTCGCGACCATGACCTCCACGGGCCCGCGGCCCGGCTCCCGGCACCGGCCGTCGCCGGCCGCGGCCGGCCTGACGGCGGCCCTCGTCCTGGTGGTGCTGGCGGTGGCGGTCCCGGCGGTGACCGGCTGGAACGTCCGCGTCAACTCGTTCCCCCCGTTGCACGCCGAGTGGGCACCACGCGTCGGCTGGGGCACCGGGCCCGCCGTGGTGCTGGCGGTGCTGGCCGGCCGGAGCATGGTCGGGCTCGCCGAGCGGCTCCCCTGGCGACGGCTCCTGCTGCTGGTCTTCGCCGGCGGCCTGCTCTGGCTGCTGGCGCTCGCCTTCGTCGACGGCTCCCACGGCGTCAGCCGGATCCTCGGCACGCCGTACGAGTACCTGCGCACAGCCCGCGCCACCACCGACGTGTCCGCGACGCTCCAGGAGTACGTCAGCCGGATCCGCTACGACGCCGCGCCGCGCAACTGGCCGGTGCACATCGCCGGGCACCCCCCGGGGGCGCTGCTGTTCTTCGTGGTGCTGGTCCGGCTCGGTCTCGGCAGCGGCTTCGCGGCAGGCATGGTCGTCACCGTCCTGGCCGCCACGACCGCGGTCGCGGTCATGGTGACGCTCCGCACGCTGGGCGCCGAGACGATGGCCCGCCGCGCGGCGCCGTTCCTGGCCTTCGGACCCGCGGCGGTGTGGCAGTCGGTCTCGGCCGACGCCGGGTTCGCGGCGGCCGCCGCCTGGGGTACGGCGTGCCTGGCCGTCGCAGCGACGCGGACCCGGACCCGCGACGGGCTGCGCGCCCGGATCGGCTGGTCCGCGCTGGCCGGCGGCCTGCTTGGCTACTGCGTGATGCTGTCCTACGGCCTGCCGCTGCTCGGAGTGCTCGCTCTGGCTGTCCTGTTCCTCGCTCGGTCGTGGGTCCCGCTCCCGCTTGCCGCCGCGTCGGCGCTGGTGGTGGTGGCTGCCTTCTGGGTCGCGGGGTTCAGCTACCTGGAGGCGCTGCCAGCCATCCACGACCGCTACTGGGAGGGCGTCGGCGGCCGTCGTCCGGAGGCCTACTGGCTGTGGGGCAACCTGGCCGCGCTGGCGCTCAGCGCCGGCCCGCTGGCCGGGGCCGGCCTCGGGCACCTGCTCGCGGGGGTGCGCGGCCGGCACCGGGAGCCAGGTGCCCGGGTCGTGGTGCTGCTGGCCGGGGCCGGTGTGGCGATGGTGGCCCTGGCCGAGGCGTCCCTGATGAGCAAGGCCGAGGTGGAGCGGATCTGGCTGCCGTTCGTGCCGTGGCTGCTGGTGTCTTGCGCGCTGCTGCCGGAGGGGTGGCGACGCCGGGGACTGGTGCTGCAGCTCGGCACGGCGCTGGTGGTCCAGCACCTGCTGTTCACCGGCTGGTGAGCCCGGCGACCGGGTCAGCCGCGCAGCGGGGCGGTGGCGAAGCCGGGAAGGCCCTCGTCGGGGCGGACCTGCGCCGCGAACCCCAGCTCCGTGCGAGCCAGCTCGGGCGAGGCCACCACGTGCCGCACGTCCCCGAGCCGGTAGCGACCCGTGACGCGCGGGGTCAGCCCGCTGCCCGTACCCCTCGCGACCAGCTCGGCGACCCGCCCGATGGGGACCGGCTCACCGGAGCACACGTTGTAGGCCGCGTAGGAATCCGGCGGGTCGGCCATCACCCGGCGTAGTGCCAGCAGGTTTGCGCGCGCGACGTCGCCGACGTGCACGAAGTCCCGCATCTGGCCACCGTCCTCGAAGACCTCCGGAGGACGGCCCTGCTCGATCGCGGAGCGGAACAGCGCGGCCACCCCGGAGTAGGGCGTGTCTCGGGGCATCCCCGGCCCGTACACGTTGTGGTAGCGCAGCGCCACCGCGGCGCCCGGCGCCTGCCTCGCCCAGGCGGCCACGTAGTGCTCGGTCGCGACCTTGCTGGCGGCGTAGCTGCTGCGCGGGTCGAGGCCGGTCCCCTCCGCGACGCTCAGCCAGTCGAGGGCGCGTCCGCAGGTCGTGCAGTGGTTCTCGAAGTCGCCGCCGTCCAGCGCCTCGCGCCGGCGCGGTCCCGGGGCCTGCGGGCCGTGTGCGGGGCAGGCGTAGCGACCCTCGCCGTAGACCACCATCGAGGAGGCGAAGACCAGTCGCCCCACGCCGGCCTCGTGCATGGCCGCGAGCAGCACCGCGGTTCCGAGGTCGTTGTGGGAGGCGTACGACGGCAGGTCGGCCACGGTCACGCCGGCGCCCACCATCGCCGCCTGGTGGCACACCACGTCGGCTCCCCGCAGCAGCGGCAGCAGGGCGGCGGCGTCCCGGATGTCCACCCGGTGCGTGCCCGGGGCGGTCGTGGCGTCGGCCGGGTGTGCCGCCGGGATCAGCAGGTCCACGCCCACGACCTCGTCGCCGGCATCGCGGAGCCGGTCGGCCACCGCCGCGCCGATGAACCCGGCAGCCCCGGTCAGCAGGATCTTCACGACGTCAGGTAGGGCAGGTCGAGGCCGTCGGCCCAGGAGGCGCAGCCGCAGCCTGCACCGGGTGCGGGCAGCCGGTCGAGGACCGCGGCGAGGATCGCCTTGAGCCGCCCGACGTTCTCGGCGAACATCGCGAACACCTCGGCCTGGCCGACGCCCTGACCGGACTCCACACCGGCGTCCATGTCGGTGACGAGCGCGACGGCGGCGTAGCAGAGCCGCAGCTCGCGGGCCAGCACCGCCTCAGGGTGCCCCGTCATGTTGACCAAGGTCCAGCCCTGGGCGGCGAAGTGCCGGGACTCGGCGCGGGTGGAGAACCGCGGACCGTCGACGACCACCATGGTCCCTCCCAGCGTCACGCCGTCCTGCGCGGCCAGGACGGCCGACAGCGACGGGCAGTACGGGTCGGCGAACGGCACGTGCACCGCGCCCCGCTCCACGAAGGACTGGACCCGCCCCGACGTGCGGTCCACGAGCTGGTCGGGCACCACGAGGTCACCGGGCGCCACCTCGTCGCGCAGCCCACCGACGGCACACGGCGCGACCACCTGCCGGACGCCGAGCGAGGCCAGCGCCCACAGGTTGGCGCGGTAGTTGATCAGGTGCGGCGGGTGGGCGTGGCCGCGGCCGTGCCGGGGCACGAACGCCACCGGGACCCCGCGGACCTCGCCGATCGTGACCGGTGCCGAGGGCTCGCCGTACGGCGTCGCCACCACGAGCTCACGAGCATCGTCGAGGAACTCGTAGAACCCGCTGCCGCCGATGACGGCGACCTGCGCGGAGGCTGGTGGCATGGCGCCGAGTCTCCCACCCAAGCGCCGTCGTACCCGAGCGCGGGCCTGTCGGTCGAGCTCGCTCGGTCGTCTCGTCGAGACCCCGACCGCCACCACCCCGGGGAACGGGAGCGGCCCCCGGATCGTCGATCCGAGGGCCGTCCACGTGGAGCAGGCAGAGGTCAGGACACGCAGTCGTAGTCGCCGTCCGCGTTGCCGTCGCTGCAGGTGTAGGTGGTGCCGGAGTAGGTGAAGGTCCACGAGCTCACCGCGGGACCGGTGCTGCCCTGCGGGCCCTGCGGGCCCGGAGCGCCGGGGGTGCCGGGGTTGCCGGCGAGGCCCTGCGGGCCCTGCGGGCCCATCGGGCCGGTCGCGCCGTCGAGGCCGTCGTTGCCGGCAGGCCCTTGCGGGCCCATCGGGCCGGTCGAGCCGGTCGCGCCGGTGGCACCGGCAGGGCCGTCGGCGCCTGCGAGGCCGTTCTGACCGTCGGCACCGTCGGCGCCCGCAGCACCCTCGTCGCCGTCAGCGCCGTTCTGACCGTCGGCACCGTCGGCACCGTCCGTGCCGCGCAGCGACATCAACCACGAGGCGCCGTCGCCGACGTAGCCGTCCTGGACCGCCAGGTCGTAGGCGGACAGCCCGTCGGCACCGTCCTGCCCGTCGGCGCCGGTCTCCCCGGTCTCGCCCTTCAGGCCGGTCTCGCCCTGCGCACCCTCGGCGCCGGTCTCCCCGGTCTCGCCCTCCTCGCCGGTGTCGCCCTTATCGCCCGTGGCCCCGTCGATCCCGTCGATCCCGTCGATCCCGTCGATCCCGTCGGCCCCGTCGGCCCCGTCGGCCCCGTCGTGGCCGTCCACGCCGTCGCGGCCCTTGGCGCCGTTCTTGCCGTCCGTGCCGTCCTTGCCGTCCTCGCCGGAGTCCTTGACCTTGCTCTTCAGGCCGTCGGAGAGGTCGTTGAGGTGGACGGCGCCGTCGTGCAGGTCGACCGACCGGATCGATCCGTCTCTGATGTCAGCGGACCCGATGAGACCGCCGGCGACGGCCGCCCCGGTCGCCCCGACGGTGCTGAGCACGAGGGCGGCGGACACGACCGCCACGGTGCGGCTCTGGAACTTCTTCAACTGACTGCTCCTAGGTCATGCGGCGGCGCCATCCGAAGGCGGCCGTCGTCCCTAGGGATATCGGTGAGCGGCCCGCGAACATGACTCTTTTCTGCCGGAACCGTCTTGACACGGCGTCGCTCGAGGCTCGGCGCTGCGTCGTCACTCCGCGCGGGATCCCGGCAGGCTCGACCGAACCTGGTCTCGACGACCGACCGACCGACCGACTGACCCGGGACGGTCAGGTGGTGCCCGGCTCCAACCTTGCTCCAGCGGCCAGGTGGTCGCTGACGCTCGAGTCCCGGCCGAGGATCGTGACCTGGTCCGGGTCGCCGGTGCCGTCGGCGTCCGGGTCGCCGACCCGGCGACCGGCACCGACCACGCAGCCCTCGTCGACGATGGCCCAGTGCACCCTCGCGTCGCGCTCGACCACGCAGTCGGCGAACACCACGCTGTCGCTGACGAGCGCTCCCGGCTCGACCACCACGCCGGGACCGAGCACGCTGCGCCGCACCTCGCCCTGGACCCGGGCGCCCGGGGAGACCAGGCTGTCGACGACGGTGCCGCCCTCGAGCACCCGCGCCGGGACCCGCTGCGGCTGGTGGGTGAGGATCGGCCACCCCGGCTCCCCGAAGACGCCCTGGTCCTCGAGCAGGACGTCGCGGTGGGCGGCGAGGTACTGGTGGGGCTGGCCGAGGTCCCGCCAGTAGCCGGGCAGCGGGTGCGCGACGGTTCGCCCGCGGTCCACGAACCGCGGGACCAGGGTCTCGCCGAAGTCACCGAGGCCGTTGTCGTCCTGGGAGCCGTCGGCGTGCTCGCGGTGCAGCTCCTCCAGCACCTCGATGAGCACCCCGGTGTCGTAGAGGAAGATCTCGGTGGCGACGGTGCCGGTGGCGGGGTCGTCCGGCTTGTAGGCGAACCCGGTGACGGTCCCCTCGGCGTCGCACTCCACCGTGGCGTGCTCCGAGGCCTCCTCGATGTCGACCTCGGTGGTGACGACCGTGCACTCGGCCCCGGTGGACTGGTGGGTCCGCACCGCCTCGGTGTAGTCGAACCGGTACACGTGGTCGGCGCTGACCACGACCACGATCTCCGGGTCGGCGGCCCGGATCTGGTCACGGATCCGGAACAGCTCGTCAGCGTTGCCTCGGGCGAAGCCGTCCTCGTCGCTGGAGCCGCTGCCCTCCTGCGGCATCAGCAGCCGCAGTCCGCCGCGGGTGCGGTCGAGATCCCAAGGCCGGCCGTTGGCCACCGGCGCCTCGACGGTGGCGCCCTGGAACTGCAGCGACAGCCAGACGTCGGTGATGCCGCTGTGCGTCAGGTTCGACAGCGGGAAGTCGACGAGCTGGTACACGCCGGCGAACGGCAGGGCGGGCTTGGCGCGCTCCCGGGTGAGCACGTCCATGCGACCGCCCGCACCGCCCGCCTGGATGATCGCGAGGATGCGGCTGCGAGGCATGCCACATCCTCACATCCCGCCGGGCGTCGTCGACGACCGCCCGTGCCGTCGCGGGGGCCGGTCCCGCTCACCGAGCCACATCGCTGCCAGCGCACCGCCGGCGGCGCCGAACAGGTGGCCCTGCCAGGAGATCCCGGGCTGCCCCGGCAGCACCCCCCACAGGAGTCCGCCGTACAGCATGAGCAGCACCAGCCCCAGCAGGATCTGCCCCGGCCGCTTCGAGAAGACGCCCCGTAGCAGCAGGTAGGTCAGCCAGCCGAACGCCAGCACCGAGGCGCCCAGGTGCACCGATCCGGGCTGGCCGGTCAGCCAGGTGCCGGCGCCACCGACCACCCACACGATGCTCGTCACCAGCAGCCACCGGGCCAGTCCCGAGAGCGCGATGAGCGACCCGAGCACCAGCAGCGGCAGGGTGTTCCCGGCGAGGTGGCCCCAGCCACCGTGCAGCAGCGGCGCGAACAGGATCCCGTCGAGCCCGTCGACCTCGCGCGGGCGCACGCCGCCCGCGTCGAGCCGGTGCCCGAGCAGCGTGTCGATCCCCTCGATGGCCCACAACAGGGCCACGAACCCGAAGACCACCCGCATCGCGGACAGCGGGGTCTCCCGGGTGGCTGGGGATCGCTCCGTCGACGGCGTTCGCACATCCCCACGGTAGCCCGGTGCTACAGCGCGAGCGGGTCGTGGCTGTCGGGCTGCCGGGCGGAGCGACGGGCGTACTCGGCGGCGGTCACGATGCCGGCCGCCAGGACCGCAGCGAAGCCGGTGAGCACCGGGAAGCCGAGCGTCCCGACGACCAGGCCGGCCAGCGCACCTGCGGCGGCGGCGGCCAGGTTCATCACCAGGTCGGCTGCTCCCTGCACGTCGGTGCGCACATGCTCCGGTGCCGACTCCGAGAGCAGCGTCGAGGCCGAGACCGTGCACAGCGACCAGCCGAGCCCCAGCAGGAACAGGCCGGCGCCGATGCCGAGCGACGCGCCGCCGGGGGCCGTGCCCGCCAGGAAGAGCGCCAGGAACAGCACGACGGCCCCAGCCGACAGCACCGCGGGCCGTCCCGCCCGATCGACGGCCCAGCCAACCAACGGCGCGAAGGCGAACATGCCGAGCACGTGGACGCTGATCACCACCCCGATCACCTCCAGCGAGGCGCCGCCATGGTGCATCCGCAGCGGCGTCATCACCATCACCGAGACCATGACGGAGTGCGCCAGCGCCAGCGCCACCACCCCGGCCGCGACTCCGGGCCGGGTCCGGAACGCCGCCACGACCCGGGACCAGGCCTTGCCGGTCGGGACGGCGACCTCCGCGACGAGGGGGGGCTCCCCCCCTGCGTGCCCCGGCGCCAGCGCTGCCGCGCGCCTGTCCCGATCCCTGACCTCGACACGCTCCTGGGCCAGCAGCCGGGCCTGCTCCTGCGCCAGCAGCAGCGGGTCCGGCCGCAGCCCCAGCAGCACCACGACGGCCGCGACCGCGATCCCGATGCCGCCGAACAGGAACGGGCCGGTCACGCCCGGCAGCCCGACCGCGAACCCGGCCCGCCCCGTCGCGCCGACCAGGTTGGGGCCGGCCACCGCCCCGATCGTCGTCGCCCAGACGACCAGCGACAGGTCCCGGGCCCGCCGCTTCGGCGCGGCCAGGTCGGTGGCGGCGTAGCGGGACTGGTTGTTGGCCGCGGTCGCGGACCCGAGCAGCAGGGTCGCGACGAGCAGCAGCGGGAAGGAGGAGACCACCCCGGCCACGACGCACAGCAGTGCCCCGGCCGCGCCGAGCAGGTAGCCGAGCGCGAGGCCGATCCGGCGGCCCCGCAGGCCCATCACCCGCGCCAGCAGGAACGACGCGCCGGCCGCGCCGAGGACCTGCATGGTCTGGGCGAGCCCGGCCAGCTCCTCACGGCCCGACACCTGCTCCGCGAGCAGAGCGGTGACGGCGATGCCGATGCTCATCCCGAGCCCGCCGCAGGCTTGGGAGACCACCAGGGTGCGGACGGTCCGTCGCTGCACCTCGGCCGGCCGCGTCGTGGCGACAGCCGCTCCGGTGCCGGTCATCGCTGGGCGGCCGGGAGGTCCAGCTCGGCCGACACAGCGCGCCACACCAGCCTGAGCGGGTCGCCGGCCTCGATCGCCTCGAGGACCGTGCGACCCTCCAGGCCCCGGAGCACCTGCTGGTCGGCCCAGCTGCGGGCGTAGCCGGAGCCCAGTGCCTCCTCCATCCGCGCCCAGAACTCCGTGTACCGCATGGCGACGAGCCTAGGCGGTGGCGCGGCCGGCGTCGGCCGGCTCGGGGCCGTCGGCCCGGCCGGACACGTCGACCAGATGGTGCTCCACGTCGTGCAGGTGGTAGCGGGCCAGGCTGGCGAGCGTGAACACCGAGCCGTTGCTGCGGCGTCCCGGCCGGTCCCACTGGGCGTCCTCGATCGAGCCGTACAGCTCGGTGACCCTGGCGGCCTCCTCGACCAGCTCCGCCGCGACCTCGGTGGCGCGCGCAGAGGCGTAGTCACCGGCGACCGCCGCCTCGTCCTGGTCCCAGTCGTCGAAGACCGGGTCGTGGTCGGCCAGCATCCTCGCCACCCGCTGCGCGAACACCCGGTGGACGTCGCGGACGTGGCAGGCGTACTCAAGCGGGGACCACACCCGGGGCGAGGGTCGCAGCCGCGGGTGCGGAGCCGCTAGCACCCCGCGCCACGCGCTCGCGTTCGCATACACGCGGTTCTTCACCTCGACCGGGCGCACCGCCCGGGCGTCGTACCCGCACTCGGGGCAGGCCCGGTCCAGCACCCAGGTCCAGTCCTTGCGATCCGGCTCCGCCGGCGGCTGCCCCCCGGTCAGAGGGGTCGCGTCGGGAGCGGTCTCGGAGGTCACCGGGCCAGTATGCCCGGGTGGACGGGTCCCGGACCGACCGGGACGTGGTGCGAGAATGGCGACCATGGCCTCCGACGTCATCATCAGGCCCGCCGTCCAGGACGACCTCAGCGACATCGCCGCCATCTACAACCACGAGATCGCCAACAGCACCGCCACCTTCGACCTCGAGCCCCCCACCGACGGCTACTGGCTGCAGCGGCTCGCCGGCCAGGAGCAGGGGGACCACCTCCTCGTCGCGGTCGACGCCGACCAGGACGTAGTGGGCTACGCCTACTCCTGGTCCTACCGACCCCGCCCCGCCTACCGGCTGACCCGGGAGACGTCGATCTACCTCGACCCGTCGGTCCGTGGCCACGGCGTCGGACGACGGCTCTATCCCGCCCTGCTGGACGCCATGGCCGAGACCGGCGTGCACACCGCCGTGGCGCTGGTGGCCCTTCCGAACCCGGGCAGCCAGGCGCTCCACAAGGCCTGCGGCTTCGAGCACGTCGGGTCGATGCGCGAGGTCGGCTACAAGTTCGACCAGTGGGTCGACGTCGAGTGGTACCAGAAGCTGCTGACCTGACGGTCGGCCCGCCACCGGCGACCGGACCTGCTCAGCGCAGCAGCAGCCGGTCGAACCGGCGCGAGGCCACGGCCAGCCCCAGGGCACCCATCGCGAGCAGGTAGCCCACCGACCACAGCTCGGCGGTCCCGGCCGTCCCGGTCGTCAGCCCCCGCACCAGGACCACGCCACGGTAGAGCGGGGTCACCTCGACCACCCAGCGCAGCACCGGGCCGAGGACCCTGACCGGGAAGAAGGTCGCGGAGAACAGGAACATCGGCATCACGGCCAGCTGGACCAGCTCGAAGTCCTGCCACGACCGCATGAACGTCGTCAGCGCCATCCCGGCGCCGGCGAACGCGAAGCCCACCAGCCACGCCGCCGGCCACGCCAGCACCGCCCAGGCGGAGGACACCAGGCCCATCGCGGTCATCACCAGCAGGAAGCCCCCCGAGTAGGCCGACGACCGCAGCAGGCACCACACCAGCTCGCCCCGGGCGACGTCGACGGCACGCATCGGCGTCGCCAGGACCCCGTCGTAGACCAAGTCGTAGCGCAGCTTGAAGAAGATGCCGAACGTCGAGTCCAGCAGCGCCCCCTGCATCGCGGAGGCGGCCAGCATGCCGGGAGCCACGAACGCCGCGTAGGAGACCGCGCGGCCGCCGACCTCGAACCCCGACACGAACGCTCCCACCCCCACCCCGATCGAGAGCAGGTAGAGCAGCGGCTCGACGAAACCGCTCGCCAGCACCAGCCAGGCCTTGCGGTAGACGACCAGGTTGCGCCGCACCAGCGCCGCCGCCCCCGGTCGGGCCGCCATCCGGGCCAGCAGCACCATGACTCAGACCTCCAGCCGCCGGCCGAGCCGGTACGTCGCCAGCACCCACCCAAGCACCGCCAGCACCAGCAGGTAGCCCAGGTGCCACAGCGCCGGACCGAGCGCCGGCCGGTCGAGGACCAGCATCCGGGTGAGGTCCACCCCGTGCCACAGCGGCAGCAGCCGCGCCACCACCTCCAGTGCCGAGGGCAGGTTCGCGACCGGGAAGAACGCTCCCGAGACCAGGAACAACGGGACCACCAGCAGCCGGTAGAGCAGCGCGAACCCGCCCTCGTCGCGCAGGGTCGAGGCCAGCGCGTGCAACGGCCCGGCGAACGCCATCCCCGTGAGCACCGTGACCGGCCAGGCCAGCAGCACCCCCGTCCAGGAGCCGAACACACCGAACGGGGCCATCACGAGCAGGAACACCCCGCAGGTGGCGGTCAGCCGGAAGGCCACGAACAGCAGCTGGGCCGCGACGATGTCGGCCACCGCGAGCGGGGAGGCCATCATCGCCAGGTAGGTGCGGTCCCACTTCAGCATGCTCATCACCGGCCAGGTGGTCTCGGCCACCGCGGTCTGCATGGCCTGGGCGGCGACGAGGCCGGGCGCCACGAAGGCGAGGTACGACGGGGCACCCTCCAGCCGCGACGGCACCGCGTCGACGAACTGGCCGAGCAGCACTCCCATGGCCACGACGTACAGCAGGGGCAGCAGGAAGGAGCTGAACACCGAGCCCCGCCAGGTCCGCCGGTAGACGCTGGCCCAGTACCGGTGCTGCCGTGCCACCATCGGCCACCGTGGCAGCAGCGAGCCGACCAGCTCCGCGACCGGCCGGGTCCGCGCCGCCATCAGTCGACCAGCGTCCGGCCGGTCAGCCGCAGGAACACGTCCTCCAGGCTGGAGCGGCGCACCAGGACGGCGGCCGGGCGCAGACCCCGCTCGTGGACCCGCACCACGGCCGTCTCGGCGTCGTCGGTGTAGAGCAGCAGCCGGTCCGGCAGCACCTCGACCCGGTCGGCGAGGTCGGCCACCCGCTCGGCCAGCTGCTCGAGGGTCCCGTCGGCGAACCGCAGCTCGGCGACCTCGCGGGTGGAGTGGGCGGTGATCAGCTGCGCCGGAGAGCCGGCCGCGACGATCCGGCCCGCGTCCATCACCACGAGCCGGTCGCACAGCTGCTCGGCCTCGTCCATGTAGTGGGTGGTGACGACCAGCGTGACCCCGCGCGAGCGGAGCCTGAACAGCCGGTCCCACACCAGGTGCCTGGCCTGCGGATCAAGGCCGGTGGTGGGCTCGTCGAGCAGCAGCAGGTCGGGGTTGTTGATCAGCGAGCGGGCGATCATCAGCCGGCGCCTCATGCCTCCGGAGAGGTCCTCGATGCGACTGCGGGCGCGGTCCCCCAGCTGCACGAACGCGAGCAGCTCCTCGGCCCGGGCGGAGGCCTCGGCCTTGCGGATCCCGAAGTAGCCCGCGTAGACCACCAGGTTCTCGCGGACGGTGAGCTCCTTGTCCAGGGTGTCCTCCTGGGGACAGACGCCGAGCCGCGCCCGGATCTCGCGGCCGTCGGTACGCGGGTCGCGGCCCAGGATGCGCAGCTCGCCGCCCGACGGGGGCGAGACCGCCGCCACCATCCGCATCGTGGAGGACTTGCCCGCACCGTTGGGCCCGAGGAAGCCGAACGCCTCGCCCCGGTGGACGTCCAGATCGATGCCACGCACCGCCTCGTTCTCGCCGAAGGCCTTGCGCAGCCCTCGCGCCCGCACCAGCGGGGGGACGGTCCGGGCTCCCGCGCCGACGGCGTCGGCAGGCGCGTCGGGACGAGGGGTGGGACGCACCCGACCGACCCTAGCCCGACCGGCCGGGCCGAGGTTGTCGGTGCCGTCGGGCAGGATGAGTCCGTGGCAAGGGCGAGCGCGGACACGAGCGGGACGGGGGCGGGCACGAACGTGCTCGACACCTTCAGCGACCCGACGCGCACCTGGTTCCGAGCGGCCTTCGCCGCGCCGACACCGGCCCAGCTGGGCGCCTGGCAGGCGGTCTCCGCGGGTCGCAACGCCCTCGTCGTCGCACCCACCGGATCGGGCAAGACGCTCTCGGCGTTCCTGTGGTCCCTGGACCGGCTCGCCGCGTCGCCACCCCCCGCGGACCGGCTGCACCGCTGCCGGGTCCTCTACGTCTCCCCGCTCAAGGCCCTCGCCGTCGACGTCGAGCGCAACCTGCGGGCGCCGCTGGCCGGGATCAGGCACACCTCCGACCGGTTGGGGGTCCCGGTGCCCGACATCACCGTCGGGCTACGGTCGGGCGACACCAGCGCCGCGGACCGGCGACGGCTCGGGACCACCCCGCCCGACATCTTGATCACCACTCCCGAGTCGCTGTTCCTCATGCTGACCTCCCGGGCCCGCGACACGCTGCGCGGCGTCGAGACCGTCATCCTCGACGAGGTGCACGCCGTGGCCGGGACCAAGCGGGGCGCCCACCTCGCGCTGTCGCTGGAGCGCCTCGACGAGCTGCGCCGCGCCGCCGGGGACGAGCCCGCGCAGCGCATCGGGCTCTCGGCCACGGTCCGTCCACTCGAGGAGGTGGCCCGCTTCCTCGGCGGCAGCCGTCCCGTCGAGGTGGTGGCCCCACCCTCGGAGAAGGAGTGGGACCTGCGCGTGGTGGTCCCCGTGGAGGACATGACCGAGCTGGCACTGGCCGCTGCGATGGACGGCGTGGCCGAGGGTTCCGCCGCCGGAAGCGCCGAGCGTCGGGGGTCGATCTGGCCGCACGTCGAGGAGCGGGTGGTCGACCTCATCGAGCAGCACCGCTCGACCATCGTGTTCGCGAACTCCCGTCGGCTGGCCGAGCGGCTGACAGCACGCTTCAACGAGCTCGCGACGGAGCGGGCGGCCGGGCGGGCCGACGGCACGCCCGACCAGGATGACGCGACCCGGAGCCCGGCGGCGCTCATGGGCCAGGGCGGCCGCAGCGAGGGCGTCGAGACCGTCATCGCCCGCGCCCACCACGGGTCGGTGTCGAAGGAGCAGCGGGCCCTCATCGAGGACGACCTCAAACGCGGTCTGCTGCCGTGCGTGGTCGCCACCTCCAGCCTCGAGCTCGGCATCGACATGGGAGCGGTGGACCTGGTCGTGCAGATCGAGTCGCCGCCCTCGGTGGCCTCCGCGCTGCAACGGGTGGGCCGGGCCGGTCACCAGGTGGGCGAGGTCTCGCGAGGGGTGCTGCTTCCCAAGCACCGCGGCGACCTGGTGCAGACCGCGGTCGCGGTGGAACGCATGCGCTCCGGCGCCATCGAGGCGCTGCGGGTGCCGGCCAACCCCCTCGACGTGCTGGCCCAGCACGTCGTGGCGGCCACCTCGCAGGACGAGTGGGACGTCGAGGAGCTGTTCGCCCTGGTGCGCCGCGCGGCGCCGTTCGCGACGCTGCCCCGCTCGGCCTACGACGCGACGCTGGACCTGCTGAGCGGGCGCTACCCCTCCGACGAGTTCCGCGAGCTGCGCCCGCGGATCGTCTGGGACCGGGTGGCCGGCACCCTCTCGGCCCGGCCGGGCGCGCAGCGGCTCGCGGTGACCAGCGGCGGCACCATCCCCGACCGGGGGCTGTTCGGCGTCTTCCTCGTCGGCGAGAAGGCGAGCCGGGTCGGCGAGCTCGACGAGGAGATGGTCTACGAGTCCCGCGTGGGGGACGTCTTCGCGCTGGGAGCGACCTCCTGGCGCATCGAGGACATCACCCACGACCGGGTGCTCGTCTCACCCGCCCCCGGCCAGCCCGGGCGGCTGCCGTTCTGGAAGGGCGACCAGCTCGGTCGCCCCGCCGAGCTGGGGCGCGCGATCGGGGCGTTCACCCGGGAGCTAGGGGGCCTCCCGGTGGCGCAGGCGACCCAGCGCTGCACCGAGGCCGGCCTCGACGACTGGGCCGCGGGCAACCTCGTCGCCTTCCTGACCGAGCAGCGCGCGGCGACGGCAACCCTCCCCACCGACCGCACCGTCGTCGTCGAGCGGTTCCGTGACGAGCTGGGCGACTGGCGCATCGTCGTGCACTCACCGTTCGGGGCCCAGGTGCACGCGCCCTGGGCGCTGGCCATCGGGGTCCGGCTGCGGGAGCGCTACGGCATCGACGCGCAGGCGATGCCGGGCGACGACGGCATCGTGCTGCGGGTCCCGGAGACCGACCAGGACCCGCCGGCGGCCGACGTGGTGGTCTTCGACGCCGACGAGATCGAGGACATCGTCACCGCGGAGGTCGGTGGCTCGGCGCTGTTCGCGTCCCGGTTCCGGGAGTGCGCGGCGCGCGCCCTGTTGCTGCCGCGACGCGACCCTGGTCGCCGCTCGCCGCTGTGGCAGCAGCGCCAGCGCAGCGCGCAGCTGCTCGAGGTCGCCGTGAAGTACCCGTCGTTCCCGATCGTCCTGGAGGCCGTGCGCGAGTGCCTCCAGGACGTCTACGACGTGCCGGCCCTGCTCGGCCTGATGCGCGACCTGTCCGCCCGCCGGGTCCGCGTCGTGGACGTCGCGACCACCTCGCCGTCGCCGTTCGCGCGGTCGCTGATGTTCGGCTACGTCGCCGCCTTCATGTACGAGGGCGACTCCCCCGTCGCCGAGCGCCGCGCCGCCGCGCTCTCCCTCGACCAAGGACTGCTCGCCGAGCTGCTGGGGCGGGCCGAGCTGCGCGAGCTGCTCGATCCCGACGTGCTGGCCGCGCTCGAGCAGGAGCTCCAGCGGCTGGCGCCCGACCGCAGGGCCCGGGACGCCGAGGGGGTGGCCGACCTGCTGCGTCTGCTCGGGCCCTTGTCAGGGCCCGAGGTGGCGCAGCGGTGCGTGCCCGACGCCGATGTCGGCTCCTGGCTGGGCCTGCTCGCCGACGCCCGCCGAGTCGTCGAGGTGCGGATGAGCGGCGTGGAGCGGTGGAGCGCGGTCGAGGACGTCGCACGGCTGCGGGACGCGCTGGGGGTGCCCGTCCCGCCGGGGACCCCGGAGGTCTTCACCGAGCCGGTGGACGACCCGCTGGCCGACCTGGTCGCCCGCTTCGCCCGCACCCACGGCCCGTTCACCCCCACCGAGCTCGCCGAGCGCCTCGGCCTCGGCGTGGCGGTCGCGCAGCAGACCCTGGCCCGGCTGGGAGCCCAGGGCCGGGTGCTCGAGGGCGAGTTCCGCCCAGCCGGCGCCGGCACCGAGTGGTGCGACGCCGAGGTGCTGCGACGGCTGCGGCGCCGGTCCCTGGCAGCGTTGCGCAAGGAGGTCGAGCCGGTCGAGCCGGCCACCCTCGGCAGGTTCCTGCCCGCCTGGCAGAACGTCGCCCGGACCGGCTCTCAGACCAGCTCCCAGACCGGCTCCCAGACCGGCTCCCAGACCGGACGGGGCAGCCATCGGCTGCGCGGGCTGGACGGGGTGGTCTCGGTCGTCGACCAGCTCGCCGGCTGCGCCGTGCCCGCCTCCGCGCTCGAGCCGCTGGTGCTGGGCAGCCGGGTGGTGGACTACGCCCCGGCCCTGCTCGACGAGCTCACCGCCACCGGTGAGGTGCTGTGGGCCGGCCACGGCACCCTGCCGGGCACCGACGGCTGGGTCTCGCTGCACCTCGCCGAGACCGCGCACCTGACGCTGCCCGACCACGGCGAGCTCGACGACACCCCGTTGCACCAGGCCGTCCTGTCGGCGCTGGCCGGAGGTGGGGCGTACTTCTTCCGCCAGCTGTCCGACACCGCCGGGTCGACCGACGACCGAGCCCTCGAGGCCGCCCTCTGGGACCTGGTCTGGGCCGGCCGCATCGGCAACGACACGCTGGCGCCGGTGCGGGCACTGACCTCGGGGGGCCGGACGGCGCACCGCACCCGGCGTGCAGCGCCCCGCGCCCGGGTCACGTCGGGGCGGTCGTCCCGGCCCGGTCGGGGTCGCCTCGACCTGCCCTCGCGGACCGGTCCGCCGACGACCGCCGGCCGGTGGTCGCTGCTGCCGGAGCTGGAGCCGGACGCCACCCGCCGGGCGCATGCCTGGGCGGAGGGCCTGCTCGAGCGGCACGGCGTGGTCACCCGTGGAGCCGTCGCCAGCGAGCGCGTCCCTGGTGGCTTCGCCGCGGTCTACAAGGTGCTGGCCGCCTTCGAGGAGACCGGCCGCTGCCGACGCGGCTACTTCGTGGGCTCGCTCGGGGCCGCCCAGTTCGGCGTGCCCGGCGCGGTCGACCGGCTTCGGTCCTTCTCCCGCGAGCTCGGCACGGCGCCCGCCGAGGACAAGGTCTCGGCGCTGGCGCTGGCCGCCACCGACCCCGCCAACCCCTACGGTGCCGCGCTGCCGTGGCCTGAGCGCACCGCCGAGACCACCGCCGACTTGTCGAGCAGCCCGACGAGCAGCCCGCCTGGCGGTCCCTCCAAGGGCCATCGGCCTGGGCGCAAGGCCGGGGCGCTGGTGGTCCTGGTCGACGGCGAGCTCACCGTCTACGTCGAGCGGGGCGGTCGGACGCTGCTGACCTTCGCCGACGACCTCGACGTGCTCGGCCCGGCCATGGGTGCGCTCGCCACCGCGGTGCGGCAGGGCGCGCTGGGCCGGCTCACCGTCGAGCGTGCCGACGGCCAGAACATCCTCGCCGTCGGCGAGCGCGCGGGCGCGCTGCGCCAGGCGCTGGAGTCGGCTGGTTTCGTCGCCACCCCTCGGGGGCTGAGGCTGCGTGGCTGAGGCGCCGCCCCCTCCCCCGGTGGCCGGGGACGCGACGCAGGAGCGGAGCGGCCGGCGTGTCGATCCCCGCGCCGGCCTGCGGGCGGACTGCTCCCGCTGCGCCGGTCTGTGCTGCGTCGCCACCGGCTTCCGCCGTTCCAGCGACTTCGCCGTGGACAAGCCGGCCGGCACCCCGTGCCTGCACCTCGCGGACGACCTCCGCTGCTCGATCCACGACCGGCTACGCCCCTCCGGCTTCGGCGGCTGCACCGCCTACGACTGCTTCGGCGCCGGCCAGCGGGTCGTCCAGGAGACGTGCGCCGGAGAGGACTGGCGAGACTCCCCGGACACGGCAACGGTGGTGTTCGCCGTGTTCGCCGTGATGCGCGACCTCCACGAGCTGATGTGGCACCTGGTCGAGGCGGTTGCCATCACCGAATCCGGTCCACTGCTCGACCGGCTCTCGGACGCCCTCGCGGAGGTGCGAGACCTCACCGGGCAGCAGCCCGAGGTGCTGCGCGACCCGTCGGCGCCTTCCGTCCGCGACCGGCTGCTGCCGCTGCTGCGAGAGGCCGGCGAGCGCGCCCGCAGCGGTCAGCCGGGTGCCGGACGCGCCTGGGGGCCCGACCTGTCGGGTCGCGACCTGCGGAGAGCCGAGCTGCGGGGCGCTGACCTGCGCGGCGTGCTGCTGCTCGGCGTCGACCTCCGCGCAACCGACCTCTCGCGTGCCGACCTCGCCGGTGCCGACCTGCGCGGCGCCGACCTCGGTGGGGCTAGGTTGGACTCCGCCCTGTTCCTGACCCAGATGCAGCTCGGCGCCGCCCACGGCGACGACGCCACCTCGCTGCCCGACCACCTCGACCGCCCACCGCACTGGACGGCCGCCCTGGAGCCCAGATGAGCCTGCGGATCTGCGTGGCGGGGGCGACCGGCTGGACCGGACGTGCCGTGGCCGAGGGCGTACTCGCCGCCGACGACCTCACCCTGGTCGCCGGCGTGTCCAGGTCCGGCGCCGGTCGCGACCTCGGCACGCTGTGGGGCGGCCCCGCCAACAGCGTCCCCGTTCACGGCTGCGTGGTGGACGCCCTCGACGGCGTCGACGTCCTTGTGGACTACACCTCCCATACCGCCGTCCTCGACCACACCCGGTTCGCGCTCGAGCGTGGCGTGGCGGTGGTGATCGGCTCCTCCGGGCTCGCCGCGCCGGACTACGCCGAGATCGACCGGGCCGCCACGGACGGCGAGGTCGGCGTGGTAGCCGCCGGGAACTTCTCACTGACCGGCGCCCTCGCCCAGGCGGCGGCGGTGCTCGCCGCCCGGCACCTGCCGAGCTGGGAGATCGTCGACTATGCCGCGGCCTCGAAGCCGGACGCCCCGAGCGGGACCGCCCGTGAGCTCGCCGAGCGCCTGGCGGAGGTCCACACCCCGGCGGTCGAGCTGACGGTCGCGGAGACCGTCGGACCGCTGGAGGCCCGCGGCGCACGCGTCGCCGGCACCCAGGTCCACTCGGTGCGGCTCCCCGGGCACGTGCTCTCGGTCGAGACGGTCTTCGGCCTTCCCGACGAGCGGCTGACCATCCGGCACGACGCCGGAAGCAGCGCGACGCCGTACGTCGCCGGCACGCTGTTGGCGGTGCGAGCCGTCGTCTCACGCGTCGGTCTGACCCGGGGTCTGGACACGCTGCTGCTCACCTGAGGCCTCGGCGGCCCGGGTCGCCCACGATCCGGGCCGGCCCTAGCATGGGTCGGTGAACGTGCAGTACACCGCCTTCGGGGAGATGTCGGTGTCCGTGGCAGGGACCCGGGCGCCGCTGACGCGGCGTCGTGAGCGCGACGTGCTCTCCGTGCTGCTGGCCGCTCACGGCTCGCCGGTGACGGCCGAGCGGCTGCTCGCCGAGGTGTGGGGCGACCAGGCCGCCGGCACCACGCTCGGGTCCCTGCAGGTCGTGGTCTCGAGGCTGCGCACCCTGCTCGAGCCGCACCGGACGGCGCGCACGTGCTCACACCTGGGCAGCACCGCCGCGGGGTACGCGGTGGTCGCGGCCGTCGAGGACGTGGACACGTGGCGGTTCGGGGTCCAGGCGGAGACCGCGCTGGCCGCGACCGACCCCGGCTCCCGGCTGACCCGGAGCGAGGACGCCTGCGCGCTCTGGCGCGGACCTCCCTACGCGGGCACGGACGCGCCTCTGGTGAGGACCGAGGTCTCGCGCCTCGACGAGCTCGCGCTGCTCGTCGCGGAGCAGCGGTGCCGGGCCCTGCTCGACCTGGGCAGACCGGACCGGGCCCAGCAGGCGCTGGCCGAGGTGGCCCCCCGGCACCCGTTCCGCGAGCGGCTGTGGGCCCTGCTCGCCCTCGCGCAGTACCGCTGCGCGCGGCAGGCCGACGCCTTGGCCACCCTCCGCTCGCTGCGGCACCAGCTGGCCGGCGAGCTCGGGGTCGACCCCACGTCCGAGCTGCAGCGGCTCGAGCACGCCGTTCTCGTCCAGGACCCAGACCTGCTCACCGGACCGCTCACCGACCTCGGGCTGACCGGGCCGAGCGGTCCGTCCCGTGCGCCCGTCCCCCTCCGGGTCCGGGAGGGGCGCCCGCGCCGGGCCGCCAGCACGACGGTCGGTCGCGAGTCCGTCCTGGTCTCGGCGACCGGACTGCTCGACCGTTGCCGGGCCGAGCGTTCGGCTCGGTGCCTCCTGGTCGCCGGAGAGCCGGGCATCGGCAAGTCCCGGCTGGTGGAGGACCTGGGGGTGGTCGCCGCGGCCGCCGGCTGGCGCGTGCTGGTCGCACGCTGCCACGAGGGGGACTACGCGCCGGCCCTGTCACCGTGGGTCACCGTGGTCCGGGCGCTCGTTGCCGGCCCGGTCGTCGACCCGTTGCTGGCACCGCTGCACGACGGCGGCGCCGAGGCCGCGGACCGCGGCAGCGGCACCGTCCTGCGCATGTTCGACGCCGTGGTCGACCTCATCCGCGTCTCGGCAGCGGCGCGCCCGCTGCTGCTGGTGCTCGAGGACGTGCACTGGGCCGACGCCACGTCCCTGCAGCTGCTCCGGCACCTGGTCGAGTCGCGGCTGCCGTGCCCGGTGACGCTGGTCTGCACGCGGCGTACCTCGGAGGCGCGCACACCCACGGCCCTGCTCGACACGATGGCATCCTTCGCACGCGTCGGCGCCGAGCGGATCCGGCTCGACGGTCTGCGCACGGACGCGGTCCGCGCGCTCCTGACTATGGAGGTCGGAGCCCATGACCGCGCCCTCGCCGACGGGGTGGCGTCCTTCACCGGTGGCAACCCGTTCTTCGTGCTGCAGTACGCCCGGCTGCTGGCCGGTCTCCCCGACCGACGACAGGTCGACCCGGCGACGTTGCCTGTCCCCGACGGCGTCCGTGACGTGCTGCGACAGCGCATCGCCCGGCTGCCTCCGGCGGCCGTGCGGATGCTCGAGGCCGCGGCCGTGATGGGCGACCACATCGATCCGGACCTGGTCGCCGACCTCGTCGGCGCACCGGTCGAGGAGTGCGTCGACCTGCTGGACCTGGCGCTGACCAGCGGCCTGGTCACCGACGACGGTGCCGGGTACCGCTTCGTCCACGCCCTGGAGCGCGACGTCGTCTACGGCGAGCTGAGCGCCGCCCGTCGGATGAGGCTGCACGACCGGGCCGGGCGGGTGCTCGAGTCGCTGCGCGGACACGACCCGGACGCGGTCGGCCCGATCGCCCATCATGCCCACCTCGCGGCACCGCTGGGGCCGGAGCAGGCGCGGCGGGCGGGCGACCGGCTCGCTCGTGCCGCCCGGTCGGCACGGGACCGCCATGCCCATCCCGAGGCGCTGCGGCTGTGGCGGCTCGTCGAGGCGGACGTCCCTGCCGAGGACGCCACGACGGTGACGGCACGCAACGGCGCTGCGGCTGCCCTGTTCCGCATGGGACGCACCGCCGAGGCCCGGGCGAGCATCGACCGAGCCGTGCAACTGGCGCACCAGCTGGGTCGCTGGGACCTGGTCGCTGCGTCCGCGGGCATCCTCAACCAGGCCGGGGTCTGGTCCTCGCGGGAGCACGGGACCTGCGACGAGGACTTCATCGCCCTGCTGACCGAGGTGGCCGACCAGGTCGACGGCCCGGACCGCGCCAGGCTGCTCGCGACGCTGCAGCTGGAGCACTACTACGGCCGCGAGCCCGGGACCGCGGAGCGGGCCGGCCGGGCCGCCCTCGAGCTGGCCCGCGCGTGCGGCGACTCGGCGCTGCTGCTGGAGGTGCTGACGGTGCGGGTCGTCGCGGCCTGGGGACCGGGCCGGGGCGAGGAACGGCTCGCCCTGGTACGCGAGCTGCTCGACCACCGACCGGCCGGTGAGCTCCGGGTCCTGGCCCTGTTCCAGCTCGGCAGCGCCCTCTACGAGGCCGCTGACCCGGTGGCAGCCGACGAGCAGATGGAGCGGTGCGCACGCGAGGCCGCCGATCTCCGTCACAGCGGCGTCGAGATCCCGCTGGCCTGGTGGCGCTTCGCCCGCGCCCGCGACCTCGACGACCCCGCCGGGCCCTCGTTGGGCCGTGCAGCGCTCCGCCTGCACCGCGACAGCGGCTACCCGCACGCAGACGACCTCGAGTGCCTGGCCAGGATCAGGCTGCGCGCCCCGGGGCAGCCGGTGGACCCGTGGGCGGTCGAGCGGGTCGCGTCGTCGAACGCCGGGCTGCGCGCGGTCGTTGCGCACGCCCTGCTGGAGGCGGGAGACGCCGACCAGGCTCTCGCGACGCTCGGGGAGCCCGAGCCCGATGGGGCAGGTGACTACTCCGTCCTGGCCGCTCGCTGCCTGAGGCTGCTCGTGCTCGCCGAGACCGACCACCGGCGAGCGACGGGCCGGGCGCTGGTCCGGGTCGTCGAGCACGCGGGCCGGACCGTGACGTACGGGAGCGTCGAGCACCTGGGGGCCGTCGACCACTTCATCGCCCACGGGTACGCCGCGCTCGGGGACTCCCGCGCGGTGGCGTTCGCCGAGCGGGCGGTGGACCTCAACCGGGGGCTGCAGTGCGCCCCGTGGCTGCGGCGGTCCCAGGCCCTGCTGGCCCGGCTGTCCGGCTAGTCGCACCCGGCCGGCAACCGACCGGTCACCCGTCCGGGCTGGGAAAGTGCGGTGAAGGTCGTCGGCAAGTACCGGCGCGCACCCTCGGTGGCACCGGCTCGTAGCAGCCGAGCCGTCCCCCACCGAGAGGAGCCCTCGATGTCCGAGACGATGTCCCCCACTCCGACCGCCACCGGCGAGACCCCCGTCGCCGACCCCGATCCGGGACGGTCCACCCCGCTGCGGCACCTGCGACGACGGGTCGCCGGCCGGCTGCACGTGCCCGGGGACCCGAGCTGGGCGGCGGCTTCGACGCCGTGGCTGGTCAACATCGAGCAGCACCCGATGGCGGTGCTGCAGGTCCGCGACGCCGACGACGTGATCGCAGCCGTCCGGTGGGCCGACAGCCACGGCGTGCAGGTGACCGCCCAGCCCACCGGGCACGGCGCCAACGACACGCTGGACGACGTCCTGCTGCTGCGCACCCGGGCGCTGGCCGACATCGACGTCGACGTGCGACGCCGCACCGCATGGGTGGGGGCCGGGGTCAAGGCGGGCGAGCTGCTGGCGGCCCTCGACGGGACCGGTCTCACCTTCCTGGCGGGGTCGAACCCCGACCCCACGGTGGTCGGCATGACCGTCACCGGAGGGATCAGCTGGTTCGGGCGCCGCTACGGACTGGGCAGCGACAGCATCGTCACCATCGAGCTGGTCGACGGACTCGGCCGGCTCCGACGGGTCGACGCGAGCGAGGACCCGGAGCTGTTCTGGGCGCTGCGCGGCGGCGGCGGCGCCTTCGGGATCATCACCCGGATGGAGGTCGCCCTCCACCCCGCCCCCCAGCTGTTCGGCGGCCGACTGCTGTGGCCCGTCGCGCGGACGGCCGAGGTGCTGTGCGCGTTCGCCGACGTGACGGCGGCGGCGCCGGAGGAGCTGACGGTCTGGTTCCACGCCTACCGGTTCCCGCCGCTGCCGGAGGTTCCCGAGGCGGTCCGGGGCCAGGCGTTCGCCTCGGTGGCGGTGGCCTTCCTCGGGCCGCGGGCGGAGGCCAAGGTGCTGCTGGCGCCGTTCCGCGCGATCCCCGACCTCGCTCTGGACCTGCTCGGCGACGTGCCGCTGGCACGGCTCGGCGGGGTCGCCGACGAGCCGACCGAGCCGATGCCGGGGATGCAGCGCTCCCACCTGCTCACCCGCCTGGACGAGCGGACCGTCGACGCACTGGTCGCCTCGGTCGGGCCGGACACCGGCTTCCCGTTGCCGATCGTGCAGGTGCGGCACCTCGGTGGGGCCTTCGCCCGGGAGGACCGCGAGCCCGGGGCCCACGGCCCCGTCACCGAGGACTACACCTTGTTCGCGCTCGGCGTTCCCGTCGCACCCCAGCAGGAGGAGGCCATCCGCAGCCGCTTCGACGAGATCAGCTCGGCCGTCGCGCCGGTGGCCAGCGGCCGCACGCTGCTGAACTTCCTGGAGGCGGGCGAGGACCCCGGCCGGTGGTGGGCGAGCGAGACGCGCGCCCGGCTCCAGCTCGCGAAGCGGGAGAGCGACCCGCTGGGGACCATCCGCAGCAACCGGCCCGTCGGCCGCTGACACCCCGATGTCGCCGACATCGGAGCCCCGAGACCCAGAGAGAGGACGTCAGTCATGAACAAGCAGGCCGTCAACCCGTGGACCTGGCAGGAGCCGCTCGGATACTCCCAGGGGGTCGTCGTCGACCGGCCGCACCGGACGCTGTACGCCGCCGGGCAAGGCTCACTCGACGCCGAGGGGAACCTGGCCGAGGTAGCGGACATCGCCGGGCAGGCCGCCCGGGCCATGGACAACGTCGAGGCCGTGCTCACCGAGGCCGGCATGACGCTGGCGGACGTCGTCCGCTACGACGTCCACGCCACCGACCTGGCCGCCTACTTCGGGGGCGGCGGTCACGAGCAGGTGGCGACCCGCTTCGTCCGGGCCGGGACGACACCGCCGGCCGGCGGCATCGCGACACAGGTGGGGGCGTTGGCCCTGCCCGGCATGGCGGTCGAGATCACCGTGATCGCCGCCTGCTGAGGCCCGTCCCGTTTCCGCGGTGGGAGCCGCCTCCCGGCGCGAGCACGACCCCGGGGCGACGCCGGTCCCGGGCGCACACGGTGAGCCTGCCGCCAGCCACGGCCGGAGTCCCGCCCCACCGGACGGGAGCGCCGTGACGCAGGGTGGCACGATCGTGGCGTGACCGTCATCAAGATCAACGCCATCACCGTGCCCGCCGACTCCGGGGACGAGCTCGCCCACCGTTTCGCGGCCCGCGCCGGCGCCGTCGACGGCGCCGACGGCTTCGAGGGCTTCGAGCTGCTCAAGCCCACCGACGACCGCACCACCTGGCTGGTGGTGACCCGATGGGTCGACGAGGAGTCGTTCGCCGCCTGGATGAGCTCGCCCGCCTTCAGCCACGGGCACCGCTCCCAGTCCGAGCGTGAGGGCGGCGAGGCTTCGAAGCCTGTCGGCATCTCCAGCGAGGTGTGGTCCTACACCGTCGCAGGCGGTTCCCAGCGCGGCTGAGGGGTTCCCGGACGCGGACCTCACGACCCCGCCGGCACCGTCCCGGTCAGGGCGGCGGGTCGGTCGGGCGCGACGTGTCGACCCAACCGGTGGGCTCGCCGCCGCCCAGGGCGTGGGCCAGCAGGTCGGGGAACGCGTCCGGCGTGCACGCGAAGGCAGGCACCCCGACGGCCGCGAGGGCGGCGGCATGGTCGTGGTCGTAGGCCGGCGCACCCGAGTCGGAGAGGGCGAGCAGCACCACCACGGTCACCCCGTCCGACCGCAGCCGGGTGACGCGACGCACCAGCTCGCCGGCGACGCCGCCCTCGACGAGGTCGGAGACCAGCACCAGCACGGTCTCCCGGGGACGGGTCACCAGCGACGCGCAGTAGGCCAGCGCCGCGTTGATGTCGGTGCCGCCGCCGAGCTGGCAGCCAAACAGGACGTCGACCGGGTCGTGGAGCAGGTCGGTGAGGTCGACGACGGCGGTGTCGAAGGCGACCAGCGAGGTGCGGACGGTTCGCATCCCGGCAAGGACCGCCCCGAACACGGAGGCATAGACCACGGACTCCGCCATCGAGGCGGACTGGTCGATCGCGACGACGACGTCCTTGGCCACCACCCGGGACCCGCGGGCCCAGCCGACCAGCCGGGCCGGGACCACGGTCCGCTGCTCGGGCAGGTAGTGCCGCAGGTTGGCCGCGATGGTGCGGTTCCAGTCGATGTCCGCGTGCCGGGGCCGGCGGGTGCGCGCCGACCGGTCCAGGGCACCGGCCACCGCCGATCGGGTGCGGTCGGCGACCCGCGCCTCGACCTGGTCGACCACCTGCTGCACCACCGCCCGCGCCGTCGTCCGGGTGCGCTCGGGGAGCAGCCGGTTCAGCCCGACCAGCACGCCGACCAGGTGCACGTCGGGTTGCGCCGCCTCCAGCATCTCCGGCTCCAGCAGCAGCTCGTGCAACGCCAGCCGCTCGACGGCGTCACGCTGCATCACCTGCACCACGCTGCTGGGGAAGAAGGTGCGGATGTCACCGAGCCAGCGCGCGACTCGCGGCGCCGACCGTCCGAGCGTGGCCGACCGGGACCGGTCCGACGGGCCGAGTGCCGCGTCGCTGCCGTTCTGGTCGTAGAGCAGGCCCAGGGCCGCGTCCATGGCGGCGTCGTCGGACGACAGCTCACCGCCCCCACCGCCGAGATCGTCTTCCCCGTCGCTGCCCAGCAGCAGCCGCCAGCGGCGCCGCTGCTCGTCCTCGGGGCGCGGCGCGCTCACGCGCGGGCCCCGAGCAGCGCGGCGACGGTGGCCAGCGCCACCAGCCCACACTCGTCGTCGAGGTCGTCGAGGTCGTCGAGGTCGTCGGGGTCGCCGGGGCTGCCGGTGCGCGACGCCGGCCCGGCCGCCTCCGTCTCGAGCCGGCGGACGGCGGTCGCCACCGACCGCCGGTCGGCCGGTGCGTAGCCCCCGAACGTGCGCCTCAGCATCGGCAGCACATCGACGAACCGAGTCTCCGTCAGCGACCGCACCCAGCCATCGAGCAGCGCCAGCAGCTCCCGGTCGTGCACGACCAGCAGGGCGCCGTCGGCGAAGAACCCGTCGACCCAGCCCGCCTGCTGCTCGGCCGGGACGGCGCGGGAGAGGGCGCGTCCCAGCCGTGCCGGGACGTCGTCGAGTCGCCCGGCGTCGCGCAGCAGCCGGACCATGCGGCCCGCCAGGAGACCGTGCACGTCGTCGCGGTCTACCGCCCCCGCCAGGGTCCCCAGCCACCGCTCGCGGGTCCGGCTGGCGAGGGGCTCCGGCCCGAGGGCGAGCAGCGCCACGGCGTCGTGGACGCCGTCGAGCCGGCGACGCAGCGTCGCCGCCCCGTCCCGGTCGAGCCCGGTCAGCGTCGTCGGCAGGGCGGCGCAGACCCGCAGCACGAGCCCGGCGGCGACCCGGGCGATCGCGGCGACATCGGTGCCCCGCACGTCGCCGTACCGCTGGGACCATGCCAGCGCCGGCAGCGCCTCCATCAGGTGCACGACGTCGCCGTCCAGGGCGGCACGCCGCTCCAGCGCAGCCAGCAGCGCCGCCCGGCCCGTTGGGAGGTCGGCGTCCAGGCAGCTGCGCAGGGAAGCGGTCAGGTCGGGCAGCGAGGCACGCTCGGCCAGGTCGAGGACCGCGGCCTGGGCCGCGGACTCCACCGTCGTCCCCCACCGGGAGGCCTCGACCACCGACACCGCCAGCTCGGGCTGCCAGGCCAGCCGCCAGGTCTCGCGGAAGCTGCCGGTGGCCCGGACCGCGCTGCGGGCCGGTACCGCCCACCTCAGGCCGACCAGCGCCAACCGGTGGAACAGCCGGGAGCGGGCGAGGTCCAGCGGCCGCCGCAGGTCCAGGTCGAGGGTGCGACCGGCCGGCTCGCGACGAAGCCGCAGGGTGCGACAGCTGCGGGCCAGGTCGGCCTCCAGGGGCACCGTCGGCACGTCGTCGGGCACGCTGCCCAGCCGCTCCCCCACCACGAGGTGGTCGGTGACGAACCGGGCCAGCGGCTCCTCGCCCTCGCACAGCACTGCCAGGGTCGCCTCGCTGACCTCGGCCAGCCCTGCCAACGGCCGACCGCGCAGCGCGGCGAGGGTGTCCGCGAGCCGCACCGCCTCGATCACGTGGGCCGTCGACACCGGCAGGTCACGCTCCCGCAGCGCGTGCGCGACCCCGGTCAGCCAGCGGGCCACCGGCCGGTCGGGAGCGGTCCACAGGTGGTGGTACCAGCCGGGCGAGGTCACCCCCGCCCCGTAGCCCGAGGCGGAGGCCAGCCGGGAGTGTGCCCACGGCACCCAGGTGAGCCGCACCCGGGTCCGGGGCAGCCCTCGCAGCAGCCGGGCGTCGGCGGCTGCCGGTGGCAGCGGCGCGACCAGGGCAGGCGCGTGCCATGCCCCGCACACCACGGCCACCCGGCGGGCCCCGGACCGCCAGGTCCGGCGCAGCACCTGCCGCATCCACGCCTCGCGGAGCGCCTCGGCGTCGTCGCTCGGTGCCTGGTCCGCGCGCAGCGCCGCCATCGCCTCGGTCAGCGCCGGGAACGGCGAGGCGCCGTCGAGCCGCGACTCGACCACGTCGTCCCACCAGCGCTCGGCGTCGTCGTAGCCCGCGGCGGCCGCCAGCCCGGCCAACGGGTCACGGGGCCGACCGGCACGTGGGGCCGCGCCGGCCGCGACCCCCGGGCGCGCCAGCACCACTGCCGCCGGCAGGTCGCAGAACGTGACCGGCACCCCCGCCGCGTGCGCCCACCTGATCGCCTGCCACTCCGGCGAGAAGTCCGCGAGCGGCCAGAACGCCGCGCGCGCCGGGTCGTCCGCGACATGCCCCAGGAGCGCGACCGGCGGCACGAGCCCCCCGACCGTCGTCGCGTCCGCGAGCAGCGGGTCCGCGTCGGAGGGCCCCTCCACCAGCACCGCGTCCGGGCGAAGGTCGGTCAGCGCCCGGAGCAGCGACCGGGACGACCCCGGTCCGTGGTGCCGGATGCCGAAGACCTCGTGCGCCGGCTGGCAACCGGGCGCGCCGGCGCCGACGACCGAGCGGGCGCCAGGACCTGGCGGTGTCACCCGGACGCCTCCCGGCAGGCGTGGTAGAAGTCCGCCCAGTCGCTGCGCTCGCGGACGACGGCCTCGAGGTACTCCTGCCACACCACCGAGTCGGAGACCGGGTCCTTGACCACGGCTCCGACGACGCCCGCGGCGACGTCGGCCGCACCGAGCCTGCCGTCCCCGAAGTGGTGGGCCAGGGCGATCCCGTGGGTGACCACGGAGATGGCCTCGGCCGTCGACAACGTGCCCGACGGCGACTTGACCCGGCTGCGGCCGTCACCGGTGACCCCGGAGCGCAGCTCGCGGAACACCGTGACCACGCGGCGGATCTCCGTCAGCGCCGACGGCACCGCCGGAAGCTCGAGCCCGGCCGCCATCGCCGTCACCCGGCTGGCGACGATCCCGACCTCCTCCTCGGCACTCGCCGGCAGGGGCAGCACCACGGTGTTGAAGCGCCGGCGCAACGCCGAGGACAGCTCGTTGACGCCACGGTCCCGGTCGTTGGCGGTCGCGATGACGTTGAACCCGCGCGCGGCCTGCACCTCGCTGCCGAGCTCCGGGACCGGCAGCGTCTTCTCGGACAGGACGGTGATGAGCGCGTCCTGGACGTCGCTGGGGATCCGGGTCAGCTCCTCGACCCGGGCCAGCGCGCCGGTGCGCATCGCCACCATGACCGGCGACGGGACCACCGCCGCGTCGGTGGGCCCCTCCGCGAGCAGCCGCGCGTAGTTCCAGCCGTAGCGGACGGACTCCTCGGCCGTCCCGGAGGTGCCCTGCACCAGCAGCGTCGAGTCGCCCGAGACGGCGGCGGCGAGGTGCTCGGAGACCCACGACTTCGCGGTGCCGGGCACGCCGAGCAGCAGCAGCGCCCGGTCGGTGGCCAGCGTGGCCACCGCCATCTCCATCAGTCGTCGGGCGCCGACGTACTTGGGTGCCACGACGCTGCCGTCCGGCAGCCGGCCACCCACCAGGTAGGTCACCACCGCCCACGGCGACATCCGCCAGCCGGGTGGCCGCGGCCGGTCGTCGCAGCGGCTCAGCCTCACCAGCTCCTCGGCGTGCTCGTGCTCGGCGTGGGGCCGAAGGACGGGACGGACCGGGACGGTCATGGCAGCTCCTGGCGTGGTGGGACGGGTGCGTCGAAGCACCGGTCGATGAGGGACCGGCCGCGGGCCGGGTCGGACCGGCGATGCGTCGCTCCGGCCGGACCGAGGTGGGGATCGTCGGCGGCCTCGGAGCAGGCTCTCGCCACCCGCTGCCAGCGGGGGTGCTGCGCCAGGAAGGCCAGACCGCGCTCGCCGAGCACCGGGCCGACGAGTAGCGGGTCGACTCCGCCACGCGACGACGCCGCCGCTCCCAACCGGCACCACAGGCCAGGGCGAACCCCGAGCCCACGCAGCGCGCAGGCCTGCAGCCAGGCGTCGACGAGCTCGACGTCCCCGCCGCCGAGCAGCCGCCCGAGCAGCGCCTGCGCCTCGGCTGGGGCAGGGTCCAGCCGCTGCCGCGGGGCCGCCCGCGGCGGCGGACAGGTCGCCGGGGACGCGCTCGCGCGCCGATAGGTGGCGAGACCGGCGGCGGCGGCCAGCACCGCGAGCCCCGGGTCGCGCTCCGCGGTCGCCAGCGCCGCTGCCGCCGGCGGCAGCGCGGGCAGCGGGCGCCGATCGGTCCCGAGCAGCGCCGCGGTCACCAGCTCCTCCCAGCCGGTCACGGACCCAGCACCTCGCAGCTGAACACCGGGTCCAACGGGTGCGGGAGCACCGCCAACGGTCGCAGGCCGGAGCGGGACCACTCGGCGACCACCGCCACCGGGTCTCCCATCGAGCGCGCCAACAGCGGCCACGCCTCGACGCCGGGCACGAGCGGCACCACGGCGCCGTCCTCGCCGCGGAACCGCCAGGGCTCGTCCGGTCGGCTCGGCCGCAGCGGCGCGCCCTCCAGCACGACGGGAAGCCGCTCGGCCCACGGGTCCTCGGCCAGCAGCCGGCCGAAGGCCCGCGCCGCGTCGGCGACGCCGGTCGTGGGCACCTCCCCGACGCCTGCGGTCGCGGAGCCGAACCGCTCCCCCACCAGCCCGCGCAGCTGCCCGGCACCCGGGTAGCGGTGCACCGCGGCCTCCACGGTCGTGCCCGGCTCCATGCTGGTGTCGAGACCGGCTGCGCCGACCGCGAAGCTGAGCAGCAGCACCCACCGGCCGGTGCGCCGACCGCGCAGCCACACCCGGCGGCTGGTGAGCCGCTCCTCGGTCACGTCCAGTGCTCCCAGCACCGCCCACTCGTCCCGGACGCCGGGCGTCTCCAACACCGCCCGTTTGGCGGTCGGGTAGCCGACCCGGGACCGTACCGTCGCCGCCAGCGGGCCCGGGAGCTCCTCGAGCCGCCGGTGGGCGGCCACCAGCAGCCGCAGCAGGGCCAGCTGCTCGAGCGCGCGACCGGGCCAGCCCTCGCCGACCAGGCTGGCGGGCAGCGCCCGGAGGAGCCCGGCGAGCCCGGGAGCCTGCGCGTCGACCAGGCGGGCCGCCATCGTGTCGACACGCCGGTAGCCGGCCCGTTGCAGCGAGGCCAGGCCACCGCGCACCTGATCCGCGAGCCAGAGGTCGAGCTCGTCGAGGCCGAGACGCACCCGCTCCTGGCGCTGCGCGGCCCGCTGCGCCGACACCGCGCGGTCGGCCGCGCCCCCTGGGACGTGGGTCGATGCCCGCCCCTGCACCGCCTCGGTCATGGCCGAGATGCTAGACATCGGCACCGACACGTCACCGCGTCCCGGCGGCGGCCGCGACGCAGAGGGGGCGAGATGCCCGAGGGCGACACCGTCTGGCGCACCGCCAGGCACCTGGACCAGGCGCTGCGCGGGCACCGGCTGGTGGACTGCGACATCCGCGTGCCGGCCTTCGCCACGGCCGACCTCACCGGTGCCGTCGTCGAGCAGACGGTGTCGCGTGGCAAGCACCTGCTGACCCGGCTCGGCCCTGTGCCGACGCTCGGCGACGGCGGCTCCGTCCCTGCGCAGCCGGCCGGAGCGGGCGCGCCCGGCGCCGGGACCACGCTGCACACCCACCTGAAGATGGAGGGCGCCTGGCACCTCTACCGGCCGGGGACCCGCTGGCGCCGTCCCGCCCACGAGGCCCGGATCGTGTTGCGGACCGACACCTGGACGGCGGTCGGCTTCGCCCTCGGGATCGTCGAGCTGCTGGCCCGAGACGCGGAGGACGACGCGGTGGGCCATCTCGGGCCGGACCTGCTGGGCCCGGACTGGGACGAGTCCGAAGCGCTGCGACGGCTGCGGTCGGAGCCGGACCGTCCCGTCGGCGAGGCGCTGCTGGACCAGCGCAACCTGGCCGGGATCGGCAACCTCTACCGCAACGAGCTGTGCTTCCTCGCCGGAGTCCACCCCCTCACACCGGTCGGCGAGGTGCCGGACCTGCCCCGTCTGGTACGCCGGGCACGGGCCGCCTTGGAGGCCAACAAGGAGCGGGTGCAGCAGACGCTCACCGGGGACCTGCGGAGGGGGCGGCAGACCTGGGTCTACCGCCGGGAACGGCAGCCGTGCCGACGCTGCGGCACCCCGGTCCAGGTCGGCACGAGCGGACCCCTCACGCAGGAACGGTCCGACTACTGGTGCCCGAGCTGCCAGCCGGAGCCTGGCTGAGCCGGTCGGTCGGAGGCCGGCGCGACCTCAGGCCCGCAGCGCCGCGCGGAGCCGCCGGCCGGCGATCTCGCTGGCGCCGCTGACGAGCAGGAACGCCGCGAGCACGGTGGTCACCACCGGGAACCGGAAGGCCGAGAGCTGCTCGCTGAGGAGCCGGCCCAGGCCCGCGGCCCCCACCACCCCGACCACCGCGGTGTCGCGCACGCAGATCTCGAACCGGTACAGGGTGTAGGTCGTCAGATGGTGCACCGAGGCGGGGCCGACCGCGGCCAACGCCGCGAGCCGGCGACCCGTGCCGGCCGCGACGAGCGCGTCCAGGGGTCCACGGTCCAGGCTCTCCCAGGCCTCCGCCACCAGTCGGCCGAGGATGCCACCGGTGTAGAGGCCCAGGGCGAGCGCGCCCGGCAGGATCCCCGGGAACAGCGCGAGCAGCGCGAGCACCGCCCACACCGGGGCCGGCACGGATCGCAGCACGAGCAGCAGCATCCGGGCCACCCCCCAGCCGGTCCACCGCGTCGCCACCTGCCAGCCGGCAACTCCCCGGCCGGCACGGGCCCCCGCCCGGGACCGGCGCCGGGGCCGGGTCGCCCACGGTCCCACGACGGCGGTCACCAGGACCGCCACGACCATGGCGAGCAACGCCATCGCCAGCGTGTCGAGGGTCGCCGTCCACACCGCCGCGCCCCCGCCCGCCGGCAGCGCCGGCGGCCACAGCTCCGTCGCCAGCCGCAGCCCCAGCTCGCGGCTGCGCGGCGAGACGAGCCCCGCCAACGACACCCCGGAGGCGAGCCAGGCGAAGCCCAGCGCCGGGACGAGCGCCACCAGGCCGACCCGCGCCAGCCTGGACCAGCGGCCGCTTCGCTGTCCTCGCGCCGACCACTCGGCGCAGGTGGCCGTCGAGGACTCGGCCCGCACCAGTCCGCTCCAGGCGTCGACGACCGCCGAGAGCAGCACCACGGCCCCGATCAGCGTCCACACCTCGTCCCAGTTGCGGGACTGGAGGCTGACCACCAGCTCCTGGCCGAGACCGCCCACCCCGACGACGCCCAGCACGACCGCCGACCGGATGGCGCACTCGAACCGGTAGAACGAGTACGACGTCAGCACCGGCGCGGCGGCGGGAAGCAGACCGTAGGCGAGCGCGGAGACAGGCCGGGCACCACTGTGCCGCAGCCCGAGCAGGGCGCCGGACGGCACGTTGTCGAAGGTCTCGCCGAAGACCTTGGCCGTCTGTGCCCCGAACGGCAGCGCGATGGCCAGCACCGCAACGAGCGGGTCCAGCCCCAGCACGCTGAGCAGCAGCAGCGCCCAGACGATCTCGTGCACGGACCGGACCGCGACCAGCGCCCCCCGCAGCACCCCGCGCAGCAGTCGGACCGCCAGCGGCGGGCGTCTCGACCACGCGCGCTCGGAGAGCACCACGCCACCGAGCAGACCGACGACCAGCGCCCCGGCGGTGCCGAGCGCCGCGAAGACCACCGTCACGACGGCCGCGTCGGCCACCCGGACCAGGAAGGCGCCGCTGAGGTCCGGGTGCCCGGCCGAGGCGAGCAACCGGCCCAGCTGCCGCAGCCCGCCGGTGTTGACGAGGTCGCCGCCGGTGGTGCCGGCCCGTGCCAGCGCCCAGCCGACGGGCACCACCACGATCGCGAGCCCGACCAGCCGGCGCCGGACCACGGTGCTGGCGGCGACCCCGCGCGACGTCTCGGGACCCGTCGCCGTCCCCGGTGGGACGGCGGCCGGCGGGGCACCGGCCGGCGCTGTCATGCCAGCTCGTAGAGTGCCGCGAGCCGGTCCTCGGTGAGGTCGACGGTGGCGACATCGAAGACCACGCGTCCCCCCCGCAGTCCCACCGCGCGGGTGCAGTGGGCGCGGGCGAGCTCGGGCTGGTGCAGGCTCACCACGAGCGTGCGCTGTCGGCTGCCGTCGACCAGCAGGCGCAGGACGTCGACGGCGCGGGCCGGGTCGAGGCTGGCGACCGGCTCGTCCGCGAGCGTCAGGTCGGGGTCCTGCACGAGGAGCCGGGCGATGGCGACCCGTTGGCGCTCGCCCCCCGAGAGCCGCTCGGTGCGCTCGAACAGCGCCCAGCCGAGCCCCACCCGGGCGAGCGCCGCGTGGGCGGTACGCCGGTCCCGGGGCCACACCAGCGAGCTCAGCGCCCGCCACGCTCCCCATCGGCCGAGCTGGCCGGCGTTCACGTTGTGCACGACCCGGACCTGCTCGATGAGCCCCAGTCGCTGGTGCACCGACCCGATGCGGCGCTGCACCGCCCGCAGCCGCCTCGGGGACAGGGCGGCCGGTTCGTGGCCGAGCAGCCGGACGAGACCCTCGTCGGCGAGCAGCGAGCCGTTGAGCAGCCCCAGCAGCGTGCTCTTCCCGGCGCCGCTCGCCCCGAGCAGGGCGACCCGCTCGCCGGGCTCGACGCGCAGGTCCACGCCGCGCAGGGCCACCACCGGGCCGAACCTCACCGTCACCCCGGTCAGCTGCACCGCCAGCTCCACGACGGCCCCCCCGACGGGCCCCCCGTCGGGCCCGTGCGGTGCCCGAGGCTCAGCGGGCGACGCCGACGCGGTCACGTCAGCAGTCCTTGCTCCCTCGCCACCTGCTCGATCCGGCCGTACGCCGCGTTGTCGGTCCGGACGAACCGCTGCGCGCCGAACAGGTCCAGGATGGTGGCGTCCTCGGGACGGTCGCGGGCCAGCCCGAGCAGGAACTCGACGACCGTGTCGGTCGTGCCGGCACCGAAGGAGGCGTCGAGGTCTGGTCGGGCGAGCCAGTGGTAGTCGACGTACCCCGGCGTCCGGAACAGCACGACGACCTCGCCCAGGTCCACCTCGCCGGCAGCCACGGTGGCCTTCCAGACCTGCTCGTTGACGGCACCGACCTCGAAGCTGCCCGACGCGACCGCCTCGATGGTCGCGTCGTGCGAGCCGGAGAAGCCGGGACTTCCGGACAGGTCGGCCTCGGTCAGTCCGGCCCGGCCCATGAAGTACTGCGGCATCAACCGCCCCGAGGTCGAGGTCTGGCTCCCGAACGTCAGCGTGTGACCCGCCAGCCGGCGCAGGCCGGCCACCTCGGTGAACGGTGCCAGCCCGGCGCGTCGGTTGGCGATGAAGAGACTGTGGAAGTCGGCGTCGATGTCCCGCTGCACCAGCGCCCTGGCCCCAGGGACGCGGGACCGCGCCTGGACCCCGGTGAGGCCGCCCATCCAGGCCAGCTGAACGTCCCCGACCTCGAAGGCCCGGACGACGGCGGTGTAGTCGGTGACCGGCTCGTAGACGACCGGCGAGCCCAGCGCCTCGCTCAGCCGCTCGGCCAGCGCAGGGTAGAGCCGGTTGAGCAGCTCCGGGTCCTGGTCGGGGATCGCGGAGACCCGCAGCGGTACGGCCTCCGACGTCGTCGCCGTTCCCGGACGGTCGCTCCCACCGCAGGCAGCGAGCAGCACGCTCCCGCCTGAGAGCAGCACCAGGCCGCGGCGCGACAGCAGGGGGCGGGGCGGCTCGGTCATGATGGTCCTCCAGGTCGGGAGCGGCTGCGGGTCGGCAGGCGGCAGATGACGCAGCGGGCCGGGGAAGGCCTCAGGTGCAGCGGAAGACCGTCCGGCCCTGGTCACCGGCGGCCTCCTGCACCGCCACCACGTCGCGCACGACGTCGAGGACGTGCGCGAGTGGCAACGGCTGGTCGGCCACCCGCAGGTGCCGGTTCGTGACACCGACCGGATGCCACCAGGCGCCGTCCACCGTCAGGGTCGGCTCGGGCTCGACCGAGTCCAGGCTGATCAGCACGCCCTCGTCGGCGTAGCCCTCCTTCGCGACCGGCCGGACCAGCTGGTCGGGCTCCGCGATCCCCAACCCGTCCAACCGCCGGCGCAGGTCGCCCGCCTCGCCGGCGTCCTGCGGCAGGTACGTCGCGGCGACCCGGACCCTGAAGCCGAGGTCACGCGCCAGCTCGATGCCGACGAGCGCCCGCGCGTGCGAGCCCACGCCGCGCTGCCGGTCGTGGAGGGCGGGACCGGCGGAGTCCAGGCTGATCTGGAGGGTGACCGCGTCCCGGTCCATGCTCTCGAGCATCTCCCGGCGCCGGCCACGGCCGAAGACCATGGCGTTGGTGAGCACGGTGACCGGCACCAGGTCCGCACACGCGGCCACCAGCTCGTCGAGCTGCGGGTGCAGGAACGGCTCGCCGCCCGTCACCAGCAGCTCGCGCCCGCCAAGGGCCACCAGCTCGTCGGCGGCCGCCCGGGCCACCGTCACCGGCAGCAGCCGCGCCGCCGCCTGTGGCGAGGAGCCTGCGCAGCAGTAGCCACAGGACAGGTTGCAGTGGAAGTTGGAGTAGAGCCACAGCCGGCTTCCCAGAGGCGCGGCCGCCCCCGAGGAGTACGCCGGGGCCGGGGCAGGCGGCGTGCCGCGCGGCTGACCGCGCTCGATGAGCAGCCGCCACGGCCCGGCGGCCCCGCCCGCCACGTCGAGGAGGGCGTGCCCGGCAAGCCTGGCCCAGGCCGGCAGGTCGGCCAGCACGGACGGCTCCCTGGTGTGCAGCAGCAGCACCTCGCCGGGCTCGATGCGCCGCATCCGGGAGGTGATCGCCAGCAGCAGCCCGCTGCCGCAGTCCATGTCGCCGCCGTCGTACTCCAGGACCGGCGACGGCCGCGCAGTGGGGTGGACGGGGCTGGCGCGGTCGGGCTGCCCGGTCGTCGTCACGAGATCAGAACGACAGCGACGACGCGCCGTCGGCGAGCAGCGCGACCAGGGAGGCGCCACCGACGATGCTGGCACCCTCGATGAGGTCGTCCTCCCCGATGCCCCGCTTCTTGGCGCACGGGCTGCACACCAGGAACCGTCCGCCGGCCTCCACGAAGGACGACACCAGCTCGGCCATCGGCGCGAACCCCTCCTCGTGCAGCTCCTCGGCGACGCCCTTGGCGGCGAGCCTGGTGCCCTCGGAGGACAGGAAGACGGTGGTCACCTGCTCGGAGGCCACCGACGCACCGGCGACCACCATCGCCACGCTGGAGCGGTCGGGGTCGTCGACGGAGCGGGTCAGGTTGATGACGAGGCCGTTCATGAAGGGGTTTCCTCTCGGTCGGGACCGGCGCTCGGCACCGGCTCGGTCAGTCGCCAGGGCTGGTCGGCCCTGGTCTCGCGCGCCCGATGGCAGGTGCGCAGGTCGTAGTGCGGGCGGCCGTCGGTGTGGACGCCACTCCCGAGGAAGCCGTGCCCCGTCAGGTGGCACCAGGCCGGCAGGTCGAGAGCGGCGGCGGGGTCGGTCGCCACCAGTCGGACGTGCGAGCCGGGCGGCAGCCCGCGGGCCTGCTTCGCCAGCACCAGCAGCAGCTCGCCACAGGACCGGTCCCCTCCGTCGACGAGCAGCACCGCGCTCACCCGTGGACCGGGCGCGGTTCGGCTCCGGTGCCGTCGACCGTAGCCGTCTCGGGTCCGGTACCCGGTGGGCCCGCTCGGTCCGCCGTCTCGCGGGCGGCCGTCGCGCCCACCCACCCGATGACGCCGGCGCAGACCAGGAACGCGGCCGAGGTGTTGGTGCCGCCCAGCCAGCTCGAGGTGAACGGCAGCTGGAGGTAGATCGACACCGCGGCCACCGCCGCGACGGCCGCCGCCACCTTCCCCGGTCCCCGGTTCGCGGTCACGGCCATCACCACCAGCAGCGCACCCACCAGCACCAGCACCAGCGCGCCGAGCAGGTTGTAGCTGCCGAGCGAGATCGACAGCCCCGGTCCGCCGAGTGCCGCACCGCGACCGGCCAGCGGGTCGCCCAGCGAGAGCGCGAGCGCCACGACGCCGGCGACCACGGTGACCGTCCCCCACACCAGCGGCAGCAGCCGGCGGTGGCGCGGGTCCCGGCGGGGGCGGGCCCGCCAGGCGTCCACCGCGAGCACGCTCCCGGCGGCGCTGAACAGCAGCACCACATGGATGCCGATCATCATCCAGTACGACCACGGCCACTCCCCCGGCGTCTGCGCCACCGAGAGACCGATGGCCAGCGACTGCGCGACGCCCAGCAGCGCGGCCAGCCGCACGAACGACCCGGTCAGCAGCGTCACCGCGAGAGCGGTCTCGGCGACCAGCACCCCCCAGCCGAACAGCGGGAACACCGGGAGCACCAGGTGCTCCACCACCCAGGAGTACGGCGGGAACACCGGGTTCTCGACCGCCGCTAGGGTGAAGTGCCACAGCCCGTTGTCCCGGTCCTGGCCGAAGTCGGGCGGCCGCTTCCACGACACGTTGTAGAGCCACAGCAGCCCGACCAGGACCCGGAGGAAGGCAGACGCGACGGCGTGGCTGCGGGGGACGTCCGGGACCGTGGGAGACAGAACCCACCGCAGCGTCGACGACACACGGATCGACATCGCGGACCTCTCGAGACGAACGTGACCCCCGTCACGGGCAGCCTACGCGGGATCCTCGACCGTCGCCCCCCGCGTGGTGGCGGCCAGTCGCCGGGACGAGGCTCAGGCGGCGGAGGCGACGACGTCGCCGGCGCGCGGCCCAGCCGTGCCGGCGGGCGGCGGGCGCAGCGGTCCCCCGAGCGCGGCGGTGTCCGCCGCGAGGTGCTCGAGCTGCATCGCCAGCGCGGCCTCCTCGATCGCCACCGCGTCGCTGACCTCGGACAGGATCTCCGAGAGCGGCACGTCGAGGGCCGAGCAGATCGAGGCCAGCAGCTCCGAGGAAGCCTCCTTCTGCCCGCGCTCGATCTCCGAGATGTAGCCCAGGCTGACGCGGGCGTCGGCGGAGACCTGACGCAGGGTGCGGCCCTGCTGCATCCGCCGGGCGCGCAGCACCTCGCCGAGCAGTCGGCGGAAGATCACCACGGGCCTCGGTCCTTCCTCGGTCGAGCACGCTGCGGGTCGGTGCTGTGGCGCAACGCTACCGGCTCGCGAAAACATCCCGAAGCGGAACCGGTCAACTCCCAGCCCCGGCAGCGCGGTGGCGCTCCGTCGCAGCGTGCCCCGTGACGGCCTCGAGAGCCAGTCGAGCGGCCTCGACCACAGCCTGCTCGCGGATGCTGGCGCGGTCGCCGCCGAGGTCCAGCCGGCGGCACACGACGGCGTCGGGACCGGCGACGGCCAGGTGGACCTCGCCGACGGGCTTCCCCTCCTGGGTGGTCGGTCCCGCCACTCCGGTGGTCGCGAGGCCCCAGTCGGTGCCGAGCACCGCCCGGACCCCCAGCGCCATCTCACGGGCGCACTCGTCGGAGATCACCCCGTGCTCGGCGACCGTCCGCTCGGCGACCCGCAGCAGGCCCGTCTTCACCTCGGTCGCGTAGCTGACGACGCCGCCCGGGTACGTCTCGCTGGCCCCCGGCGACGCCGAGCACAGGTCGGCAAGCGCGCCACCGGTCAGCGACTCCGCGGTGGCCAGGGTCATCGAGCGGCGCAGCAGCTCGGCGTGCAGGGTGGCTCCCAGGACCTGCTGGTCCGCGTGCCTCTCCAGGGCGTCCATGCGGGCAACGTATCCAGCCGCGGCGACCCCATGCGTCGGCCGCTACGTTGGCGGCATGCCGCTACCGATCGAGGCCTACGCGATGCTGGGCGACAGAGCAACGGCCGCGTTGGTCGGCACGGACGGTTCCGTGGACTGGCTGTGCCTGCCCCGGTTCGACTCGACGGCGTGCTTCGCAGCGCTCCTGGGCGGACCCGAGCACGGCCGCTGGCTGCTGGGGCCCACCGACCCGGAGGCCCGCTCCACCCGTCGCTACGTCGACGCCAGTGCCGCCCTCGAGACCACGTTCACCACCGACACCGGGCAGGTGACCGTCCTGGACGTGATGCCGGTCGCCGACCATCGCGCCGACCTGGTGCGACGGGTGCGAGGCGTCAGCGGAACGGTGCGGATGCGGCACGAGTGGGTGGTCCGCTTCGGGTACGGGGCGATCCGCCCGTGGGTCCGCCGCGTGACCGTCCACGGCGAGGAGGCGATCACCGCCGTGGCCGGGCCGGACCGGCTCATGCTGCGGGGGCCCCGGCTGCCGCACGCGGTGGACGGCCGGCACGTCGACGAGTTCCCGGTGGAGGCCGGTGACGAGCTGACCTTCTCCACCACCTGGGTCCCCTCCCACCACCCGCTGCCCGAACCGCTGGAGTTCGACGACCGGATCGCCCGCACCATCGAGGTCAGCAACGCCTGGGCGGGGGCGTGCAGCCACGTGGGTCCCTACCGGGACGCCGTGATCCGGTCGCTGGTGACGCTGCGGCTGCTCACCCACGGCGGCACCGGTGGCATCGTCGCCGCCCCGACCACCTCGCTGCCGGAGAGCATCGGCGGCGAGCGCAACTGGGACTACCGGTTCTGCTGGCTGCGCGACGCTGCGCTGACGCTGGAGTCCCTGCTCGAGTCCGGCTACGAGCACGAGGCCCGGCTGTGGCGCGGCTGGCTGCTGCGCGCGGTCGCGGGCGACCCCGCCGACCTCCAGATCATGTACGCCGTCGACGGTGGCCGTGACATCCCCGAGCGGACGCTGACGCACCTGCCCGGCTACGCCGGCTCGGTCCCGGTGCGCGTCGGGAACGCCGCCGTCGGCCAGCGCCAGACCGACGTGCTGGGGGAGGTGATGATCGCCCTGACGATGGCCCGCGACCTCGGCATCGAGGACAGCGACGACTCCTGGTCCCTGCAGCGTCAGCTCGTGGACGACCTGGCCCAGCACTGGCAGGAGCCGGACAACGGGCTCTGGGAGATCCGCGGCCCACGCCGCCACTTCACGCACTCGCGGGTGATGGTGTGGGTCGCGTTCGACCGCGCCATCGCCGCCATCGAGCAGCACGGCCTCGACGGGCCGGTCGCGCGCTGGCGAGCGCTGCGGGACGCCGTCCGCGAGGAGGTGCTGACCCACGGGTACGACCACACCCGCGGCACCTTCACCCAGCACTACGAGACCGGCGAGGTCGACGCGTCCTTGCTGGTGCTCTCCGACGTCGGCTTCGTCGCCGGGGACGACCCGCGCATGCTCGGCACCATCAGGGCCGTCGAGGAGGACCTGATGCGCGACGGCCTGGTGCTGCGCTACCGCACCGCCTCGGGTGTCGACGGGCTCGCCGGCGACGAGCACCCGTTCCTGGCGTGCTCGTTCTGGCTGGTCCAGGCCTACACCCACGCCGGCCGCCTCGAGGACGCGCACGCGCTGATGGCACGGCTGGTGGCGCTGTCCAACGACGTCGGTCTGCTCTCCGAGGAGTACGACACCGGCAACCACCGGTTCGTCGGGAACTTCCCGCAGGCCTTCTCCCACCTCGCCCTGGTGGCGGCTGCCAACGAGCTCAACCGCGCCGAGGGCCGACTCTCGCCCCGTCCTCGCCGCACCGGGCGCTAGCCCGTGGACCGCTAGCGGCGGACTGCTCCGGACCGACCGGAGCGACGCACCGCGCGCGCCTTCAGCACGTAGTCGACGCCGGTCACGACGGTGACCGCGACAGCGGCCGCCATCACCAGCACCGCGACCCACCACAGGACCAGGGCGACATCACCGAGGGTGCCCTCCAGCAGCGTCAACGGCAGCACCAGCATCCCGAGCGCCGCGGTCTGCAGCACCGTCTTGAGCTTGCCGCCGCGACCGGCTGCCATCACGCCGTGCCGGATCACCCACAGCCGCAGCAGCGTGACGCCCCACTCCCGCACCAGCACCAGCACCGTGACCCACCACCACAGCTCCCCGATGACCGACAGCCCCACGAAGGCCATCCCGGTCAGCGCCTTGTCGGCGATGGGGTCCGCGATCTTGCCGAAGTCGGTGACCAGGTTCCGGCTGCGGGCGATGTCCCCGTCCACCTTGTCGGTCACCATCGCCAGCGCGAAGAGCACCCACGCGAGCAGCCGCAGCCCCACCGACTCACCGTCGTGGGCCAACAGCGCCCACCCGAAGAAGGGCACCATGAAGATGCGCAACGTCGTCAGCGCGTTCGGCAGGTTCCAGTTCGTGGGCCTGGTGGTCGCGCCGTCGGACGGCGGGCTCACGCGACCACGTCCGCGACGAGGTCGACCCCGTCGGAGCCGGTCACGAGCCCGCGGAGCAGGGCGCCCACCAAGGTTCCGGGCGGCGCACCGGTGAGCACGGTGATGCCGTCGACCTCGGGTCCCTGGTGCGCGGCGCGCCCCTCCGCGACGTCGTCGTGCAGCGACTCGACCAGCACCTCCACCGTCTCGCCCACCCGGTCCTCGGCGCGCTGTGACGTCAGCTCCTCCACCAGCCGGGTGACGTGGTCGGTCCGGTCCCGGATCTCGTCCTCACCCAGCTTCCGGTCGTAGGAGGCCGCCTCGGTGCCGTCCTCGTCGGAGTAGCCGAACACCCCGACGACGTCCATCCGGGCGTCGACCAGGAAGTCACAGAGCGTCTCCAGGTCCGCCTCGGTCTCGCCGGGGAAGCCGACGATCACGTTGGAGCGCACCCCTGCCAGCGGCGCCTGCGAGCGCGCCTGCTCGATCAGCGCCAGGAAGCTGTCGGGGTCCCCGAAGCGGCGCATCCGCCGCAGCACCGCGTTCGAGGCGTGCTGGAACGACAGGTCGAAGTACGGCGCCACGCCGGGCGTCGAGGCGATGGCGGTGACCAGGCCGGGTCGGGTCTCGGCCGGCTGCAGGTAGGAGACCCGGACCCGCTCGACGCCCTCGATCCCGGCCAGCTCCGGCAGCAGCGTCTCCAGCAGTCGCAGGTCGCCCAGGTCCTTGCCGTAGGAGGTGGAGTTCTCGCTGACCAGGAACAGCTCCCGGACGTCCTGGCCGGCCAGCCACCGAGCCTCGCCAAGGACGTCGGCGGGGCGACGGGAGACGAACGAGCCGCGGAAGGACGGGATCGCGCAGAAGGTGCAGCGTCGGTCGCAGCCGCTGGCCAGCTTCAGCGGTGCCATCGGACCGCCGTCGAGACGTCGCCGCACGGCCCGCGGTCCGGAGGCCGGGGCGACCTCGTCCGGCAGGTCGGGCGCCGCGACGGTGTGACCGGGGACCACGACGGCGCTCGCGTCCCGCTCCGCCGGGCTGATCGGCAGCAGCGTGCGCCGGTCCTGCGGCGTGTGGGCGAGATGCTGCTCGCCGGCGAGGATCGAGCGGAGCCGCGCGGCGATGTCGGGGTAGTCGTCGAAGCCCAGCACGGCATCGGCCTCGGGCAGCGAGTCCGCGAGGTCCTTGCCGTAGCGCTCAGCGAGACAGCCGACCGCGACCACCGCCTGGGTGGCGCCACCGTCGGTCTTGAGGTCGGCCGCCTCCAGCAGGGTGTCGACGGAGTCCTTCTTCGCCGCCTCGACGAAGCCACAGGTGTTCACCAACACCGTCTGGGCCTGCGCGGGATCATCGACAAGACGGAAGCCTCCGGCCTCCAAGCGTCCGGCGAGCTCCTCGGAGTCCACCTCGTTGCGGGCGCAGCCGAGGGTCACCAGGGCGACCGTGGTGGGGACGGGCGGGACGGAGTGCTGTTCGCTGTGTGCAGTCATGACTGCGACCGAGTATGACGGTCGGGGCGGGGCCAGGGCGAACCACGCTCTCGCTCCCCGGCCGGCCGAGACCCCTGGCCCGTCGGCGCTGCGGCCGGCCAGGGGTCTCGCCAGGCTCAGGAACCACCCGTCGAGGCCCCGGCCTCCCGGGAGGTGGCCAGAGCGGCGGCCGGAATAGGACCGGGGGCGCGGGCCGAGGTGATGGCACCGCCGGCGATGGCAGCCGAGGGGTCCTGCAGCACCGGCTCCGGCTCCGCAGCGGCGAGCCGGACGACGATCCAGGCGGCCAGCAGCAGCACCACCACGCCCAGCAGCAGCGCCCAGCTCGCTCCCCCGGCCGTGCTGCGCATGCTTCCGGTCATCCCGGTGGCGAGCTCGGCCTCGAACACCCGGCGGGCGTCGACCGGCTCACCGGCGTGGTGCGCGTCGTAGCGGGCCAACAGCGCGCCGGGGTCGCGGCCCAGCACCCGGGCTAGCGTCCGCAGGTGGCCGCGGGCGTAGAAGTCGCCGCCGCAGGGTGCGAAGTCGTCGGACTCGATCGCCTCGATCACGTGCGGCCGGATCCGCGTCCGCTCGGCCAGCTCGTCGACGCTCAGTCCCACCCGGTTGCGGGCCTCCGCCAGCTCCGCGCCGATCACGGCCGGCCCGGACGTCGGGGCGGACACGTCGGGGCCGGACCCGGTCTCGGCGCGGACCGTGGTCCGTGCCCGCTCGCGAGCGGACCGGAACGGGATCGTCCTGGCGCCGACGACCGGGGGGCCGGCGGTCCGCGCGCCGGTCGACCCCTCGCCGGGCGTCAGCACCGTGAGGGTCACCGACTGCTCCGCGTCGACAAGACCGGTGCCGGCGGCCTCGCCCGGCTCGCCGGGGCTCAGCAGCTCAACCAGGTCCAGCCGGTCCGGGTCGTGGGGGCGCGACGGGCCGCCCGCGTCGTCCGGCGGCGCGTCGTCGCGGCGTCGGGTCCGGTTCGCCCGCGAGACCAGCGCGTCCAGGCCTCGCAGCGGGGTCCACCGTGCTGCGCCGGCGGCCCGCCCGCTCCCGTCCGACGGCGCCTCGACCCGTGCCGGGACCCGTGCGTCCGTCGCCGGGTCGCCTGGTCGGTCGAGCGAGGCGTCCCCGGGCGCAGCTCCGGTCGCCCCACCCGCAGGCCGGTGCGGCTCCGGCGACGACTCCGGCAACGGCGACGACTCCGGCAACGACTCCGGCAACGACTCCGGCAACACCTCCGGCAACGACTCCGGCAACACCTCCGCGCACAGGGGGGCCGACCTGCCCGGCGAGCGGGCGCCGGTCGCGTGGCCGGTCCCGTGGTCCGCCTCGCGGCCGGGCCCAGGGTCGGGACCGGGCGCCCGGCGGCCACCGCGACCCCCCTCGCCGACGACGACGTCGGCCCGGCCCGCCGCCAGGTCGCGCAGCTGTCCGGCGAGGTCCGCGGCACCGGCGGAGACCCGCGTGGTCATCCCCAGCGGGACGGCGAGCGGTGCGCCGTACCACCGCCGGTTCAGCGAGGCGGCCCGACGGCCGGGGCCGTCCAGTCCCGCGAGGACGTCGGCGTCGGATCGCGGCAGCAGGCTCAGCCGTCCGTCCGCGACCCACCGGGCACGCGGTCGGACCGTCACCGAGCCGACGGCGTCCCAGGGGAGGCCGCGCCACTGTCGGCCCAGCCGGAGCCGGACCCCGTGCTCGTCGGCGACCAGCAGCGGCGTCCGAGCGTCCACCAGCTCGACGAGGTGGACCGCGGCGATGCCGGCCAGCACGACGCACAGCACGCCGTCGAGGAGGCTGCCGGTGTGGGTGACCCGCCAGAGGTAGGCGATCGCCACCGCCGACGCACCGGCCCCGACCAGGGCCGCGAGCCTGGCGTTGCGCCGCACCACGACCTCGACCGGCGACGCGGTGTCGTCGGCGGCCTCGGCCGGCGGGTCGGCGCGTCGGCTCGCAGCAGTCATCTCCGCCGCCTCACGGGCCCGGTCCGGGTGCGACCGGGCAGTGCGACCCGGCCGAGACGTCGTGGTGCTCACGTGGGTCCCCTACTCCGCCTGCAGCGTGGCGACGACACCGTCGAGGTCGTCGGGCTTGATCAGCACGTCGCGCGCCTTGGACCCCTCGCTGGGCCCGACCACGCCGCGACTCTCCAGGATGTCCATCAGCCGGCCCGCCTTGGCGAAGCCCACCCGCAGCTTGCGCTGCAGCATCGAGGTGGACCCGAACTGGGTGGACACCACCAGCTCGATGGCCTGCACCACCAGGTCGAGGTCGTCGCCGATGTCGTCGTCGAGCTCGCGCTTGGACTGGGCCGGCGCCGTGACGTCGTCGCGGTAGCTCGGCTCCAGCTGCTCCTTGCAGTGCCGCACCACCTGGTGCACCTCGGCCTCGGTCACCCACGAGCCCTGGACCCTGACCGGCTTGCTGGCGCCCATCGGCAGGAACAGGCCGTCGCCCTGGCCCACCAGCTTCTCGGCCCCCGGCTGGTCCAGGATGACGCGGGAGTCCGCCAGCGACGAGGTCGCGAACGCCAGCCGCGACGGCACGTTGGCCTTGATCAGGCCGGTCACCACGTCGACCGAGGGCCGCTGGGTCGCCAGGATCAGGTGGATGCCGGCCGCTCGCGCCAGCTGCGTGATCCGGACGACCGCGTCCTCGACGTCCCTGGGAGCCACCATCATCAGGTCGGCGAGCTCGTCGACCACGACCAGCAGGTAGGGGTACGGCGCCAGCACCCGCTCGCTGCCCGGCGGCACCTGGACCTTCCCGGCCCGGACCGCCTTGTTGAAGTCGTCGACGTGGCGGAACCCGAAGGCGGCCAGGTCGTCGTAGCGCAGGTCCATCTCTCGGACCACCCAGGCGAGCGCCTCAGCCGCCTTCTTCGGACTGGTGATGATGGGCGTGATGAGGTGCGGCACGCCTTCGTAGATGTTGAGCTCCACCCGCTTTGGATCGACCAGGATCATCCGCACCTCGTCGGGCGTGGACCGCATCAGGATCGAGGTGATCATGGAGTTCACGAACGACGACTTGCCCGACCCGGTGGCACCGGCGACCAGCAGGTGGGGCATCTTCGCCATGTTCGCCACCACGAAGCCGCCCTCGACGTCCTTGCCGAGGCCGACGATCATCGGGTGGTGGTCGGTGCGGGCGTTGCCCGACCGGAGCACGTCCCCGAGGGAGACGATCTCCTTGTCGGTGTTCGGGATCTCGATGCCGATCGCGGACTTCCCCGGGATCGGCGAGAGGATGCGCACGTCGGCCGAGGCCACGGCGTAGGCGATGTTGCGGCCCAGCGCGGTGACCTTCTCCACCTTTACCGCCGGGCCGAGCTCGACCTCGTAGCGCGTCACCGTCGGCCCGCGGGTGTAGCCGGTGACCTGCGCGTCGATGTCGAACTGCTCGAGCACCTCGGTCAGCCGCGCCACCACGGCGTCGGAGGCCTGCGACCGGGCCTTGTGCACCGAGCCGGCCTTGAGCACCTCGTTGGCGGGCAGCGAGTAGGTGATGTCGCCGGACAGCGCCAGCTGCTCGACGCGCTGGGGCAGCGGACTGTGCGGCGGCGCCTCGACCCGCTCCTCCGACGCCTCGACGACCACGGGGGACGCGTCCGCAGCCGCGTCCTCGACGGTCTCCCCCGCCGGGGCGGAGCCCTGCGCGGGGACGGTGGCCTTGGACCGGCGGCGGCCCAGGGCCCGGTCCTCCAGCACGGGTGAGTCGTAGGGCAGGTCACCGGTCGGCTCGGTGGCGTTCTCGGCCATCGCCGAGACCCGTCGTCGGGCCCGGCCGCCGCGGCGCTGGGTCGGCTCGGGCTCGGACTGGCCGGCGTGGGCCCCGGCCGGCTCGGCCGCGGTCCGGCCGAGCAGCCGGTCACGCAGGCCGGCCAGCCGGGCCGGCACCTGGTAGACCGGCGTGCCGGTGATCACGAGGACCCCGAACACCGAGAGCAGCACCAGCAGCGGCACCACGACGAAGCTGCTGCGCAGCAGGTCGGTGAGCAGCGAGGAGACCACGAAGCCGATGGCTCCGCCCGCCTGCTGCAGGTCGGCGGTGTCGCCCCTGACCGGGCGCGGCATGCCGTGGGCGATGTGGACCATCCCCAGCACGCCGAACAACAGCGCGGTCCAACCGATCACCTGCCGGCCGGCAGGCCCGTTGTCCTCGGGGTTGCGCAGCGTCCGCCAGGCGACGAAGCAGAGCAGCAGCGGCACGAACCAGCCGACCAGCCCCACCGACCCGTTGACGACGGTGCGGACGGCGTCCCCCATGCCGCCGGGCAGCTGCCACCACACGGCCGCCGCCACCACGACGGCGAGCCCGACCAGGAACAGTCCGGCGCCGTCTCGACGATGCTCCGGCTCCAGCTCGCGGGCGGTCCGACCGACGCGGCGCGCGCCGGCCCCGACCACGTGGGCGACGCCGAGCCACAGCGCCGCCAGCGTCCGGCCGGCGGCGAGCCCTACCGTGGCCACCGGCCCGGTCCCGTTGCGGACCGCCCGAGGCGCGGGGCGCCCCTTGCGGGCGGCGCCCTTCGACCCGGCGCCCTTCGACCCGGCGCCCTTCGACCTGGGGCGAGCGGCCCGGCCGGTGGTCGAGGTCTGGTTGCCGGACCGGCCGCGGGACGTCGCCGACGAACCGCGGCCCGAGCCGCCGGAGCGACCGCTGCCGCGGCCGGTCGTGGTGCTGCCTCGCGTCCGCGACGCCGGCGGGGAGCTGGTTCGGGTCGCCATGACCAGGAATCTACGGGATCGCCCCACCAGTCACATGCACCACACGCCGGACCGGGACGGGGCTGCTGGGCCCGGTCCGGCCCGTCCGGGACCCCTCAGGCCTCGACGACCACCGGGATGATCATCGGGCGGCGGCGGTGCTTGTTGGAGACCCACCGACCCACCACCCGGCGGATCGTCTGCTGCAGCGCGAAGGTGTCGCCGACGCCGTCGCGAGCCGCCACGTCGAGGGCGTCGATGATCGCGGGCTTGATCTCGTCGAACATCGAGTCGTTCTCCACGAAGCCGCGAGCGTGGATCTCCGGGCCACCGGAGACCTTGCCGGTCACCGAGTCGACCACGACGATCACCGAGATGAAGCCCTCCTCGCCCAGGATGCGACGGTCCTTCAGCGACGACTCGGTGATGTCGCCGACCGACGAGCCGTCGACGAACACGTAGCCGCAGTCGACCTTGCCGGTGATCGCCGCCTTGCCCTCGACCAGGTCGACCACGAGGCCGTCCTCGGCCAGCACGACCTGGTCGGCGGGCACGCCGGTACGCCGTGCCAGGTCGGCGTTGGCGCGCAGGTGGCGGATCTCGCCGTGGATCGGCATCACGTTGCTCGGCTGCACGATGTTGTAGCAGTAGAGCAGCTCGCCCGCCGAGGCGTGGCCTGAGACGTGGACCAGCGCGTTGCCCTTGTGGACGACGTTCGCGCCCCAGCGCGAGAGGCCGTTGATGACGCGGTAGACGGCGTTCTCGTTGCCGGGGATCAGCGAGGAGGCGAGGATGACGGTGTCGCCCTCCTCGATGTGCACGAAGTTGTGGTTGCGCTGCGCGATCCGTGACAGGGCCGAGAGCGGCTCGCCCTGGCTGCCCGTGGAGATCAGCACCGTCCGCTCCGGCGGGTAGTCCGCCAGCTGCTTGGCGTCGACCAGCGTGTTCGGCGGGACGGTGAGGTAGCCCAGCTCCCGGGCGACCCCCATGTTGCGGACCATCGAGCGGCCGACGTACGCGACCTTGCGACCGTGCGCCACCGCCGCGTCCAGGACCTGCTGGACCCGGTGGATGTGGGAGGCGAAGCAGGCCACGATGATGCGCTGGTCGCGGCTGGTGTGGAAGACCCGGTCGAGCACCGGTCCGATCTCCACCTCCGAGGTGGTGAACCCGGGGACCTCGGCGTTGGTCGAGTCGACCATGAACAGGTCCACGCCCTCGACGCCGAGTCGGGCGAACTCGCGCAGGTCGGTGATCCGCCCGTCCAGCGGGAGCTGGTCCATCTTGAAGTCGCCCGTGTGCAGGACCGTGCCGGCGCCGGTGCGGATGGCCACCGCGAGCGCGTCGGGGATCGAGTGGTTGACCGCCACGAACTCGAGCGTGAAGGGGCCCAGCTGCATCGAGTCCCCCTCCTTGACCACGTGCTGCACGGTCTCCTTGAGCCGGTGCTCGCGCAGCTTGGAGGTCAGCAGCGCCAGGGTCAGCTTCGAGCCGACGAGCGGGATGTCCCCGCGCTCACGGAGCAGGTACGGCGTGGCGCCGATGTGGTCCTCGTGCCCGTGCGTCAGGACCAGCGCCTCGACCTTGTCGAGCCGGCCGCGGATCGGGTCGAAGTCGGGCAGGATCAGGTCGACACCGGGGTGGTGGTCCTCGGGGAACAGCACGCCGCAGTCGACGACCAGCAGCCGTCCGTCGAACTCGAAGACCGTCATGTTGCGCCCGACGTCGCCGAGCCCGCCGAGGGGGATGACGCGCAGGCCGCCCGCGGGCAGCGGCTTGGGGGCGGAGAGCTCCAGGTGCGGCCTGCTCATGCAGCGGCCTGTCGAGGCGCGGGGAGGGTCCCGGGATGGATGGGGGTCATGGCACTCCTCGGTCAGGGGGTCAGCAGGTCCGCGCGGGTCAGCACCTCGCGCAGGTGGTCGACGAGCGGCTCGTCGGCTGCCACGAGCGGCAGCCGGACCCGGCGGTTGGGCAGCACGCCGAGCAGTTCCAGGGCGGCCTTGGCGGTCATGGCGCCCTGCGCGGTGGTCATCACCGCGTCCACGACCGGCACCAGCGCCCGGTAGGTGGCCAGCGCCGAGGCGAGGTCGCCGCGGTCGACCGCGTCCACCATCGCCCGGTAGTGGTCGCCGGCGACGTGGCCGACGACCGAGACGATGCCGCAGCCGCCGTGGGTCAGCCAGCCGAGGTTCAGCACGTCGTCCCCGGAGTAGTACGACAACCCGGTCTCGGCCATGATCGCCACGCCGCGCGCGAGGTCGCCGACGGCGTCCTTGACGGCGACCACCCGCTCGTGGGCGGCGACGCGCCGGTAGGTCTGCGGGGCGATGGTGACCCCGGTGCGTCCGGGGATGTCGTAGAGCATCACCGGCAGCCCGCTGGCGTCGGCGACCGCCTCGAAGTGGGCGGCGAGGCCGGCCTGGGTCGGCTTGTTGTAGTAGGGCGAGACCACCAGCACGCCGTGTGCGCCCAGCTTCTCGGCCTGCGCGGCGAGCTCGACGGAGTGGGCGGTGTCGTTGGTGCCCACCCCGGCGACCACGGTGGCCCGGTCACCCACGGCCTCGAGGACCGCGCGGAGCAGAAGACCGTCCTCCTCCGTGCTGGTGGTCGGCGACTCCCCCGTGGTCCCGGACACGACGACGCCGTCGTGGCCGTGGGCCACCAGGTACTCGGCGACCCGGGCCGTGGCCTCGAGGTCGACACCGCCGTCGTCGTCGAAGGCGGTCACCATGGCGGTGAGCACACGCCCGAAGGGCGCGTCGGGAAGAATGCCGGACGTCATGGTGGCCAGGCTAGCGGTTCCGCTCCCCCGAGCAGCGCGTCAGCCCCACGGACTCTGCGATGCACCCGCGGGGGTCAGGGGCGGGCCGGGTCCTGAGCGGTGCGCTCCCACCACACGAAGTCGTAGCCGTCGTGCGGCTCGCGGTGGGTCTCGACCCACCGGTCCCAGCTCACCTCGGGGTAGCGCGTGTCACCTGCGGGCGAGCGGTGGACCTCGGTGATCACCTGGTGGGTGGCGACCGGCAGCGCCCTGGCGTAGACCTCGGCGCCGCCGATGACCATGACGTCGCCGGCCAGCCCCTGGGCCAGCGCGAGCGCCTGCTCCAGCCCGGCAGCGACCAGGACGCCCTCGCCGCGCCAGTCCGGGTCACGGGTCAGCACGATGTTGGAGCGCTGCGGCAGCGCCCGGCCGATGCTCTCGAAGGTGCGCCGGCCCATCACCACGGTGTTCCCACGGGTGGTGTCGCGGAAGTGCCGCAGGTCCTCGGGGATCCGCCACGGGATGTCGCCCTCGGCGCCGATCACCCCGTTGTCGGCCACCGCCGCGACCAGCACCAGCCGCTTGCCGGCCGCGGGCTCCGGCCGGTGCTCCCCGCGGCTCATACCGCGATCGGGGCCTTGATCGCCGGGTGCGGGTCGTAGCCGTCGACCGAGACGTGCTCGAGGTCGAACGCGTCCAGGGCGCCCACCGTCGGGTCCAGCCGCAGCGTCGGCAGCGCCCGGGGCTCGCGGCCCAGCTGGATCCGTGCCTGGTCCAGGTGGTTGCGGTACAGGTGGGCGTCGCCGAGGGTGTGCACGAAGTCGCCGGCCTCGAGCCCGGTCACCTGGGCCACCATGTGGGTGAGCAGGGCGTAGGAGGCGATGTTGAAGGGGACGCCCAGGAAGACGTCGGCCGAGCGCTGGTAGAGCTGGCAGCTCAGCCGGCCGTCGGCGACGTAGAACTGGAACAGCGCGTGGCAGGGCGCCAGCGCCATCCGCGGCAGGTCGGCGACGTTCCAGGCCGAGACCAGGTGTCGTCGGGAGTCCGGGTCCGCGCGGATGGCCGCCACCACCTGGGCGAGCTGGTCGACGTGCCGGCCGTCCGGCGTCGGCCACGAGCGCCACTGGTGGCCGTACACGGGGCCGAGGTCACCGGCCTCGTCGGCCCACTCGTCCCAGATGGTGACGCCGCGGTCCTGCAGCCACCTCACGTTGGTGTCGCCCCGCAGGAACCACAGCAGCTCGGCGAACACCGACCGGGTGTGCACCCTCTTGGTGGTCACCAGCGGGAAGCCGGCGGACAGGTCGAACCGCATCTGGTGCCCGAACACGCTGCGGGTGCCGGTGCCCGTGCGGTCCCGCTTGGGGACCCCCTCGTCGAGGACCCGGGCGAGGAGGTCGAGGTACTGCTGCACCGCGCCAGCCTAGCCGGGACCGGCATACTCCACCCCGTGCGGCCGTCTCCTGGAACCCGAGTGGGGCTGGCGGGGGCCGGCGTGGTGGGGGTCGCCTTCGGCATGGTCCGCTACCTGTTCGGCCTCACGCTGCCGCAGGTGCGCGCCGAGCTCGGGCTGCCCGAGGCGCTGCTGGGCGCCATCGCCGGGGGCACGTTCGCCGGATACCTGGTCGGGCTGCTGCTGGCAGGACCGGTGGCGGCCCGGCACGGGCCACGGGCCCCCGTCACGGTGGGGTCGTGGTGCGGCGTCCTCGGCTGCGTCGGGGTCGCGCTGGCCCCGACCGCCGTGGTGCTGGCGCTCGGCGCGGCGCTCGCCGGCAGCGCCGCCGGCTGGGTGTGGGCGCCCTACTCCGACCTCGTCGTCCGGCTCGCGCCGCGGGGCCGGCACCCGACGCTGCTGGCCGCCATCTCCACCGGTACCAGCGGCGGTCTGGTCCTGGTCGGGCTGCTCGCCGTCCTCGCCTCGGCCTCCGGCTCGTGGCGGCTGGTGTGGGCAGGTACCGCGCTCACGACCGCGGTGGCCGGTGTCCTCAACCTGCGACTGGTGCCCCGGCTCTCGCCGCGCCCTCGCGCCGGACCGGGTCGGCGCCGCCCCCTGCCGTGGCGACCGCTGGGCGCCCCGGTGGGCTTCGCCGTCGTGTACGTCGCGGCGTGCACGGTGTACTTCACCTACGCCGCCGACGCGGTCGCGGGGGCGGGTCTGCCCGCCGCGGCAGGCCCGACGCTGTACGCGCTCATCGGGGTGAGCGGCCTGGTGGCGCTGCGGACCGGGACCGCGACCCGCGCCGTCGGTCCCCGTCGCGTCGCCGCGGCCTGCTGCGTGACGGTGGGGACCGCGCTCGTCGTGCTGGCCACGTGGAGCGGGTCCTGGCCCGCCGTCCTGGTCTCGGCAGCGGTCTTCGGCGTGGGCTACATGACCGGCGCCGCGGTGCTGGCGATCTGGACCGCGCAGCGGGTGCCGACCGACGCCGCCGCCGCGTTCACGCTCGCGCTGCTGGTCGCCTCGGTCGCCGGGATCGCCGCACCGGTGGTCGCCGGCGCGCTGGTGCCCCTGCTGGGCCTGCCCCGGCTGCTGCTGCTCGCGGGTCTGGTGACGGCCGCGGCGGGCGCGGGACTCGCTCTGGGCCCGGCGAGCGCCGACCGGGACGAGCACCCTGCGAGGATGGACGCGTGAGCGAGCCTGGCACCCCCTCGACCGGCCCGACCGCGGACGTGTCGGTCCGCGTGGGCTGGGCCGACGACGCCGAGGCCGTCGCGGCGGTCCAGGTCCGGGCGTGGCGCTCGGAGTACGCCGGGACGCTCCCGGGCGACGTGCTCGCGGCCATGGACGTGGCGGAGGTCGCCGCAGCGTGGCGGTCGTCCCTCGCACGTCCCGGCGATGCCCGCAACCGGGTGCTCGTCGCGCTGGAGCGGGCCACGGTGCGCGGGTTCGCGGTGACCGGGCCGGCGACCGACCCCGACCTGGACCCGGTCCGGGTCGGCGAGGTGGCCGAGCTCATCGTCGACCCCGGTCAGACCGGCCGCGGGCACGGCTCCCGACTCGTGCAGGCGTGCGCCGACACGCTGCGGGCCGACCGCTTCGAGCTGGCCGTGACGTGGCTGACCGCCACTGACGACCCTCGCCGCGGCTTCCTGGCGTCAGCGGGCTGGGCGCCCGACGGCGCCCACCGTGAGCTCGACCTGCACGGTGACGGCGCCGTCCGGGTCCGGCAGGTGCGGCTGCACACGGACCTGGCCGACGACTGAGCGTGCCCCGGGCCGACCACCGCTCGCGAGGGTGGTGCCCCACTGCCTCAGAGGGCGGCGACCCGCGGCAGCACCTGCTCGGTGAGCCGCCTGACCCAGGCGACCGGGTCGGGCCCGCTCGGGCCGACCCAGACCTGCTCGATCCCCAGCCGGCCGTAGCCGGCGACGGTCTCCGGGAACGCCGGGTCGAACGGGTCCGCACCGGAGATCACCGTCCGGGTGATCGTCGCCGGGTCGCGCCCGAGGTCGCGGCAGTGCCCGTCGAGGACGGCCAGCTTGTGCGACAGCGTGGCCTCGTCGGCCGCGAACAGGTTGCAGGCGTCGGCGTACCGGGCGACCAGCCGCAGCGTCTTGCGCTCGCCGCTGCCACCGACCATCACCGGCGGCCCCGGAACCTGCAGCGGCCGGGGCGAGCAGATCGTCTCGGCGAGGCGGTAGTGCCGCCCCTCGAACGGGCCGTCCTCATCGCTCCACATCTGCCGCACCACCTGCAGCGTCTCCTCGAGGCGCTCGAACCGCTCGGCCAGCGGAGGGAAGGGCACGCCGAGACCGTGGTGCTCCCGCTCGTACCAGGCGGCCCCCAGCCCCAGCAGGGCCCGACCGCCGGAGAGCACGTCGAGGCTCGTGACGATCTTGGCGAGCAGGCCCGGATGACGGTAGGTCACGCCGGTGACCAGCAGCCCGAGCCGGATCCGCTCGGTGTGGCCGGCCAGGAAGCCGAGGGTCGTGTAGCCCTCCAGCATCGGGTCCTGCGCGGTCGCCAGGCTCTCCATCTGGAAGTAGTGGTCCATCACCGTCAGCGCAGCGCAGCCGCCCTCGTCGGCGGCTCGCGCCACGTCCGCGAGCGTCGCGGCGAGCGCACCCGGCCCACCGGGCAGCGTGAAGTTCGCGACGTGGACGGCGACTCTCATGGCCCGACGGTAGCCCGACGTACCGACCGGAGGTATCGGCAGGCACGACCAGCCGGGGCTCCGTCCCGGCCGGCTCGACCACCTGTGTCCACAGGGACTCGGCGACAGCTGGGCCGTCGCCCCCTCGGGGCAGGACCGCGAGGGCGACGGCAGCTGTGGAGGCGCGTGTGTCGGCATCCCCCGCGGGACCAACCTCTCCCGCGCCGCCTGCCCGGGGAAGCCCATCGCGGGCTCAGCTTTGTGCGCTGCACAACTCTGCAGAGCCGGGCGGTGGGAGGGCCAGCCGGCGGCCGGTCGGCGGGTCAGCCGCGCAGCGCCACCGCGTGCCGGGCCGCGCCTCGGGCCCGGGCCCGGTCGCCGGCCGCGTCGTAGGCGAGCGCCAGCCGGAACCAGCTGCGCCAGTCCTCGGGGGAACGCTCGGTCTCCGCCCGCATCTGCTCGAACAGCCGGTCGGCCGCGGCGCGGTCCACCCGACCGGAGGCCCGGCGGGGCAGGTCGTCGACGGGCAGCGCGTCCTCCGCGGCCAGGTCGCGGGCGAGCCGGGCGGTCCGCCGACCGAACTCGATCTCCCGCCACACCAGGAACAGCCCCAGCAGCGGCAGCACCAGCAGAGCCACGCCCAGCACCTGTCCGACGACGGTGGCCGTGCCCAGCAGCGCCACCCCCTTGGCTCCGATCACCAGGGCGTAGAAGACCAGGACCAGGACCAGGAGGGCGATCGTCGACTTGGTCCGCACGGTCCTCACGGTAGCCGTCCGGGCCAGCGGTCCCGCATTGCGACCGGCCGTTGTCACCGGCCCGCCGTCCCCGTCGACAGCCTGTCGCTGAACTGGGTCGAAGTTCAGTACATTGCTGTCGTGACTACTGTGCTCTTCACCGTCGTCGGCGACCTCGTCGGGTCCCGCCGCGCCGCTGACCGAGCCGCCCTGCAGCGTCGGGTCGGCGAGGTGCTCGGCGAGACCAACGACCTCTACCCGGTGGCGCAGCCGTTCGAGCCGACGGTCGGCGACGAGTTCCAGGGCGCCGCCGCCACGCTGGCCGAGGCGGTGACCGCCGCACTGCTGGTCCGCCTCGGACTTCACGAGACCGTCGACGTGCGGTGCGGGATCGGGCTGGGGCCGGTGCAGGTCTACGACGGCAGCCGCACCCCGCTGCTCCAGGACGGCCCCGGCTGGTGGGCCGCTCGGGAGGCGATCGAGGAGGTCGGCGGCCCGCGGGACGAGCGTCGCACCTGGTTCGTGGGGGAGGGCGCTGCCATGATCAACGCCTTCCTCACCTGCCGCGACCAGGTCGTGGCCCGTCTCAACCCCCGGGGGGTCCGGATGCTCCGCCTCGCCCTGCTCGGCCGCACCCAGAAGGAGATCGCGGCCGCAGAGGGCGTGTGGCCCTCCGCGGTCTCGCAGCAGTTCCGGCGCGGCATCGCCGCCGTCATCGACGCCCACGCTCTGCTCCGGCTCGACGACGGGCCCCCGTGAGCGCGGGCGTCTGGCTCGCCGTCGTCGGGCTCTGCGACCTGCTCCGGGCCGCTCGCGACGCCACGTCGCGCAGACGGCGGCTGTGGCTGGTCCTGGCGGGCGTCTCGACCCTGGTCCTGGTCGGCCTGGCGGCCGGGTTCCCGCTGGCGTGGTGGGCCACCGTGGGGCTGTGCTGGATCGCCGGCCTCACCGGGTGGGTGCTGTGCTCCTCGGCCGCCCTCGACCCCTCCTCCCGGCACCGGGGCCGGTGGCGGGCCGCCGCCTTCGTCTGCTTCGGCGTGCCGGTGGCGGCCCTGGCGCTGGTCGGCCCGCGGTCGCTGCCCGGGCCGGACCTGACGGCCGGACCGCTCGCCGGCACCCTGGTCGGCAGCGTCGACGGACCTCGCCTCGTGACCACGCTCGGCGTCGCCCTGGCCCTGCTCGCCACCGGCAACGTGCTGGTCCGGCTCCTGCTGGACGCGGTCGGTGTGCCGGCGGTGACCAACGAGAAGCGGCTGCGGGGGGGCCGGCTGCTCGGGCCGATGGAGCGGCTGTTCCTGCTGGTGCTGGCCCTGGTGGGGCAGCTGGGAGTGGGTGGCGTGGTGGTGGCGGCCAAGGGACTGCTCCGCTACCCCGAGCTTCAGCGCTCGGGGCGCGACGACGGCCCGACGGACCTCTCGGAGTACTTCCTGATCGGCAGCTTCGCGAGCTGGCTGCTGGCCCTCGGCGGCTGGGTGCTGGTCCTGCTGCTGGGATAGCCGTTCAGCCCTGGGCTGTATTGACCCGGAAAACAGCGCTGAGCTGAACTGCCGCGAGGTCTCGCGTCAGTCCAGACCGAGGAAGGGCTCGAGCCCCACGGTCAGACCGGGGTGGTCCGCGATCCCGCGCACCCCCAGCAGCACCCCTGGGGTGAACGAGGCACGGTCCATCGAGTCGTGCCGCACGGTCAGGGTCTCGCCCTCCCCGCCGAGCACCACCTCCTGGTGCGCCACCAGCCCACGGATCCGCAGGCCGTGCACCCGGACCCCCTCGACGTCGGCGCCGCGGGCGCCGTCCAGCATCGTGGAGGTCGCGTCCGGGACCGGGCCCAGCCCCGCGTCCCGCCGCGCGGCGGCCACCAGGGACGCCGTCCGCCGGGCCGTGCCAGAGGGCGCGTCCGCCTTCTCCGGGTGGTGCAGCTCCACGATCTCCACCGACTCGTAGAACGGCGCCGCCGCCGCGGCGAACCGCATCATCAGCACCGCGCCGATCGAGAAGTTGGGGGCCACCAGCACCCCCGTCGCCGAGCCGTCGAGCCAGCCGCGCAGCTCGGCGAGCCGGTCGTCGTCGAAGCCGGTCGTGCCCACCACCGCATGGATGCCGTGCCGCACGCAGAAGTCGAGGCTGCCCATCACCACGTCGGGGTGGGTGAAGTCGACGACCACCTCGACCCGGCGGCCGGGCAGGTCCTCCAGCCGGTCGTCCCCGTCGCCGGTGTCCACCTCGGCCACCAGCTCGAGGTCGTCGGCCGCCGACACGGCAGCCACGACCTCACGGCCGACCTTCCCCCGGGCACCGAGCACCCCGACCCTGATCCGTCCGCTCACCGGGCCAACCTAGTCGATCGAGACCGACACACCGGGCGGCCCGACGACGGCCAGCGTCTGCGGCTGCCGGAACAGCCGACGGGCGATCGTGTTGACGTCCTCGAGGGTGACGGACGCGACGCGGTGCAGCACCTCGTCGATGCTGGGCAGCTCGTCGTAGAGCAGCTCCGCCTTCGCGATCCGCGACATCCGGGAGCCCGAGTCCTCCAGCGCCAGCACCAGGCCGCCGCGCAGCTGCCCCTGCCCCCGTCGGACCTCCTCGGCGCTGAGGCCGTGCTCGGCCAGCGTGGCGAGCTCGCCCCGCACGGTGTCGAGCACCTCCGCAGCCTTCGTCGGCAGGCACCCGACCGCCACCGCCACGGTCCCGGCGTCGGCGTAGTGGGAGGCGTAGGAGAACACCGAGTAGGCCAGCCCGCGACGCTCGCGCACCTCCTGGAACAGCCGGCTCGAGGTGCCTCCGCCCAAGGCGTTGTTCAGCACGCCGAGCGCGTACCGGGAGTCGTCGGTGCGGACCGGGCCGTTGACGCCGAGCATCAGGTTGACCTGCTCGAACGGCCGGTGCACCGTCACCTGCCCCGGCGTGGTACGCCGCGGCCGGGACGCGCGTCGCACCGGTGCGGGCCGGACGTCGCGGTCGTCGAGGAACCCGGACCGACCGAACGCCCGCCGCACCTGCCGGACCACCGCGGCGTGGTCCACGTTGCCGGCCACGGCGACGACCATCCGGTCCGGGGTGTAGCGCGCGCGGTAGTAGCCGCGGATCTGGGCCCGGGAGAGTGCCTGGATCGACTCGGCCGTGCCCGCGATCGGACGACCCAGTGGCGAGCCCTGCCACGCCAGACCCGCGTAGACGTTGCTCACCACGTCGTCGGGGTCGTCGTCGTGCATGGCGATCTCGTCGAGGATGACGTCGCGCTCGGCCTCGACGTCCTCGCGCGTCAGCGTCGAGGAGGTGAGCATGTCCCCGAGCACGTCCACCGCCAGCGGCAGGTCCTCGTCGAGGACCCGGGCGTGGAAGCAGGTGTACTCCTTGGCCGTGAAGGCGTTGAACTCGCCGCCCACCTCGTCGAGGGCCACGGAGATCTCCAGCGCCGAGCGCGACGGCGTGCCCTTGAACAGCAGGTGCTCGAGGAAGTGCGAGGCACCCGACTGACCGGGTGTCTCGTCACGTGACCCGACGTTGACCCACACCCCGACCGAGGCGGAGCGGACGCCGGGCATGGCCTCGGTCACGACCCGCAGCCCTCCGGGGAGGACCGTCCGTCGGACGGTGGCTCCCCCGTCCGGTGAGGACAGGAGGGTGCGGGTCGTGCCGGGGCGCTGCGGTGCGGTGCGACGGACCACGGGCGAGTGCTACTCCCCCGACTCCGGTGCGGCCGACTCGTCGACCACCGGGATCAGCGACAGCTTGCCGCGGTCGTCGATCTCGCCGATCTCGACCTGGATCTTCTGGCCGACCGAGACCACGTCCTCCACGGCCTCGACGCGCTTGCCGCCGGCGAGCGGACGCAGCTTGCTGATGTGCAGCAGGCCGTCCTTGCCGGGCAGCAGCGAGACGAACGCCCCGAAGTTCGTGGTCTTCACGACGGTGCCGAGGTAGCGCTCGCCCACCTCGGGCATCGTCGGGTTCGCGATGCCGTTGATGATCGAGCGAGCGGCCTCCGCGGACTCGCCGTTGGTCGCCCCGACGTAGATCGTGCCGTCGTCCTCGATCGTGATCTGCGCGCCGGTGTCGTCCTGGATCTGGTTGATGACCTTGCCCTTGGGGCCGATCACCTCGCCGATCTTGTCCACCGGGACCCGCATCGTGATGATCCGGGGTGCGTTCAGCGACATCTCGCCGGGACCGTCGATGGCCTCGCTCATGACCTCGAGGATCGCCATCCGGGCGTCCTTGGCCTGGGTGAGCGCGGCGCCCAGCACCTCGGCGGGGATGCCGTCGAGCTTGGTGTCCAGCTGCAGCGCGGTGACGAACTCGGGGGTGCCGGCGACCTTGAAGTCCATGTCACCGAAGGCGTCCTCCGCGCCGAGGATGTCGGTCAGCGCGACGTACTGCGTCTCGCCGTCCACCTCACCGGAGATCAGCCCCATCGCGATGCCCGCCACGGGCGCCCGCAGCGGGACGCCGGCCTGGAGCAGCGACAGCGTCGAGGCGCAGACCGAGCCCATCGACGTCGAGCCGTTGGACCCCATCGCCTCGGAGACCTGGCGGATCGCGTAGGGGAACTCCTCACGCGTCGGCAGCACCGGCATCAGCGCACGCCCGGCGAGGGCGCCGTGCCCGATCTCGCGTCGCTTCGGCGAGCCGACCCGACCGGTCTCACCGGTGGAGTAGGGCGGGAAGTTGTAGTTGTGCAGGTAGCGCCGCGACGTCTCCGGCGACAGCGTGTCCAGCTTCTGCTCCATGGTGAGCATGTTCAGGGTGGTCACACCCAGGATCTGGGTCTCACCGCGCTCGAACAGGGCCGAGCCGTGCACCCGCGGGATCACTCCGACCTCGGCGGACAGGGTGCGGATGTCGGACAGGCCGCGGCCGTCCATGCGGACCTTGTCGCGCAGCACCCGGTCGCGGACCAGCTTCTTGGTCAGCGAGCGGAACGCCGCGCCGAGCTCCTTCTCGCGACCCTCGAAGTCGGCCCCGAGCTTGTCGAGCACCGAGTCCTTGACCTCGTCGACCGCGGCGTCGCGCTCCTGCTTGCCCGCGATGGTCAGCGCCGGCGCCAGGGCGGCGGAGGCGGCGGCCTCGACGGCGTCGAAGGCGTCGTCCTGGTAGTCCAGGAACACCGGGAAGTCGGCGACCGGCTTGGCGGCCTGCTTGGCCAGCTCGGCCTGCGCGTCGCACAGCTGCTTGATGAACGGCTTGGCGGCGTCGAGGCCGCCGGCCACGACCTCCTCGGTCGGCGCCTGGACACCGGACTGCACCAGGTCCCAGGTCTGGTCGGTGGACTCGGCCTCGACCATCATGATCGCGACGTCGCCGGTGTCGGTCACGCGACCGGCCACGACCATGTCGAAGACGGCCCGCTCCAGCTGGCTGTGGGAGGGGAACGCCACCCACTGGCCGTCGATGAGCGCGACCCGGGTCGCCCCGACCGGCCCGGAGAACGGCAGCCCGGACAGCTGGGTCGACATCGAGGCGGCGTTGATGGCCAGCACGTCGTAGGGGTTGTCGGGGTTCAGCGCCATCACGGTGATGACGACCTGGACCTCGTTGCGCAGGCCCTTCTTGAACGTCGGGCGCAGCGGCCGGTCGATGAGCCGGCAGGTGAGGATGGCGTCCTCGCCCGGGCGACCCTCGCGGCGGAAGAACGAGCCGGGGATCCGGCCCGCGGCGTACATCCGCTCCTCCACGTCGATGGTCAGCGGGAAGAAGTCGAAGTGGTCCTTCGGGTGCTTGCCCGCGGTCGTCGCGGACAGCAGCATGGTGTCGCCGTCCAGGTAGGCGGTCACCGACCCGGCAGCCTGCCGGGCGAGCAGGCCGCTCTCGAAGGTGACGGTGCGGGTGCCGTGCTTGCCGTTGTCGATGACGGTCTCGACGGCGTAGATCTCGGGTCCCTCGGTCACGGGGGTACCTCATTTCTGTGCTCGCGGAGCGATCACGCGAGGGCGCCCTTCCGCGCAGGTGTCCGTGGCGGTGGGCCGGCCTTCGATCGAAGCCCGCGGGTCCCCGGACGGCGTCGCCGTCGAGATCCGAGAGCCACTACCGAGGACCGGGCAGGACGTCCGCGGTCGCTCCAGTGGTTGGTGTGTGTTCAGTTGTGGTGTCCGGCCGAGCCGGTCAAGGGCACCGTAGCGACCTTAGTCCGGCCGGGGCCCGGAGACGAAGCAGGGCGACCTCCCAGTCACTGGAAGATCGCCCCGTGCGTCATCGACGCAGGCCGAGCCGCTCGATGATCGAGCGGTAGCGGTTGATGTCCTCGCGCCGCATGTAGTTCAGGAGCCGGCGACGCTGACCGACGAGCAGCAGCAGGCCACGACGGCTGTGGTGGTCGTGCTTGTGCTCCTTGAGGTGCTCGGTCAGGTGGCTGATGCGGTGCGTCAGCAGCGCGACCTGCACCTCGGGGCTGCCGGTGTCGCCCTCGCTGAGGCCGTAGTCGGCGATGATCTTCTTCTTGGTCTCCGCGTCGGTTCCAGTGGCCACGCGCAGCTCCTCTCGGTTCGTCTCGTTGCGCGGCGCGCCGGGGCCTGTCCACCCGGGCACTCTCGATCCGCGGCCGTCGTACGGCGTGTGAGATGTCGCCCGTCTCCCGACGGACAACCGCCCCAGCCTAGCAACGCGCGTGCCGGTTCTCCGAATCCCCGACTCGTTGAGACGTCACTGGTGGTCCGTCGAGACGTCAGGCGTGGTCCGTCGAGACGTCAGTAGCGGTTGCGGGCGGCCGGGTCGGACCACGGGTGACCGCTCGACGGACCACGGGTGACCTCTCAACTCATCGGGGGGCGGCGGCGAGGACGGCCCGGACCGCGTCGCGGGCGTCGGCCGGGTCGGTCGCGCCGAGCGCCGCCTCCGCGGCCTGCTCGCAGGCGTCCATGGTGACCGCTGCCAGCTGCGCGCCGACCGGGCGTACGGCGGCCGGCGCCATCGACAGCGAGGTGATGCCCATGCCGACCAGGGCGGTGGCCAGCACCGGGTCGGCGGCCGCCTCACCGCACACCCCCACGGGCTTGCCGGACTGCCGCCCGGCCTCGGCGGTGATCGCGATCAGCTGCAGGACGGCGGGCTGCCAGGCGTCGGTCAGGTGGGCGAGGTCGGTGGCCATCCGGTCGGCGGCCATCGTGTACTGGGTGAGGTCGTTGGTCCCGATCGACAAGAAGTCCACGACCTCCAGCATCTTGGGCGCCAGCAGCGCCGCGCTGGGGATCTCCACCATCACGCCGGCCTTGAGCCCGTGGGTGCGGACCTGGGCGGCGAACTCCGCGGCCTCCGCCACCGTGGCCACCATCGGTGCCATCACCCAGGTCTCGGTGCCGGTCTGCTCGGCCGCGCGGGCGATGCTCTCCAGCTGGCGGTCCATCAGGGCAGGGTTGCCGAAAGACAGCCGCAGCCCGCGCACACCCAGGGCCGGGTTCTCCTCACCCTCCATGGTGGCGAAGGCGATCGGCTTGTCGGACCCGGCGTCCAGCGTGCGCACCACGACGTAGCGGTCGGCGAACGGGCGCAGCACGCCGGCGTAGATCTCGGCCTGCTCCTCGACCGACGGCTCCTCCTTGCGGTTGAGGAAGCACAGCTCGGTCCGGAACAGGCCGACCCCCTCCACCGGCCCCTCCCCGGCCGAGGCGGCGGAGGCGCCGTCGGCGACGTTGGCCAGCAGCTTGACCGAGGTGCCGTCGGCGGTGCGCCCGGGACCGGTCCACCGCTGCAGGGCCTCCCGGCTCGCCCGCGACTCCTCGACGAGCACGGCGGCGCGGTCCGGGTCCGGCTCCAGCAGCACCTGCCCGGTCACGCCGTCGACGAGCAGCGGCGTCCCGGTGCGGACAGCGTGCAGCCCGGCCACGCCCACCACGCACGGGATGCCGAGCTGGCGGGCGATGATCGCGGTGTGGCTGGTGGGGCCACCCTTCTCGGTGACCAGCCCGACCACCGTGGTCGCGTCGAGCCCCGCGGTGTCGGCCGGCGCGAGGTCCTCGGCGAGCAGGACGGAGGCAGTGTCGGGCACCGGCACTCCGGGCTCGGGCTCCCCGACCAGCCGCGCGGTCACCCGACGCTCGATGTCGCGCAGGTCGGTGACCCGCTCGGCCATCAGCCCGCCCATCTGGGTGAAGATGCCCGCGAACTGGTCGACGGCGGCGTTCAGGGCGGTCAGCAGCGAGTCACCCGCGGCCAGCCGCTTGCGGACCGCCGAGCGCAGCCCCTTGTCGCGGGCCAGGGCGGCGGTCGCGGTCAGCACCTCGGCCGCCGCGCCGCTCAGGGCCGTCGCCCGGGCGCCGAGCCCGTCGGCGGTCGCTGCGACCGCCGCGTCGTAGGCCGCCAGCGCCTGCTCGGCGTCGGTGGGACCGGACGACTCGAAGGCGGCGATCGCCGTCGGGGAGACGGTCGCGGTGGCCACGACGGCCGGGGCGTAGGCCACGCCCGGGACGACGGGCGTGCCACGCAGCACGGCGGTGGCGGTGTCGATGACTGCGGTGTCGGCGGTGGTCTGAGACATGGCGCAACTCTATGGCTCACTGTCGAGCACGTCACACTTGACAGGCAACACGTTCGGGCGTAAAACAACACATACAAAAAGCGAGCGGGTCGAAGGGGGGTCGGATGTACGCAGAGGAACGGCAGCAAGCCATGGCCGACCTGGTGGCGCAGCAGGGACGGTTGTCGGTCAACGCCCTCGCCGAGCGCTACGACGTGACCACCGAGACCGTCCGCCGCGACCTGTCTCTTCTCGAGCGCGCCGGCGTGCTCCGCCGGGTGCACGGCGGCGCCGTCCCCGTCGCGGCGCTGAGCGGGCTGGAGCGCCGAGTCGGCGAGCGCGACCTGGCGTACGCGGACGAGAAGGACCGGATCGCCCGTGCCGCGGTGCTGCTGCTGCCGCCGGCCGAGGGCTCGGTCCTGCTGGACGCCGGCACCACGACCGCCCGGCTGGCCATGCTGCTGCCCCGCGACCTGTCGCTGACCGTGGTCACCAACGGCGTGCCCATCGCGGCCCGGATCGCCGGCTCGCCGAGCATCGACCTGCACCTGCTGCCGGGACGGGTCCGCCGCACCACCCACGCCGCCGTGGGCGAGGACACCGTCGAGGCTCTGGGACGACTGCGCACCGACGTCGCGTTCGTCGGCGCCAACGGGGTGTCCAGGACACACGGCGTCAGCACTCCCGACCACACCGAGGCAGCCACGAAGCGCGCTATGGTCGCGAGCGCCCGGCGAGTGGTCCTGCTCGTCGACTCATCGAAGCTCGGTCAGGAGCACACCGTGCGGTTCGCCCAACTCTCCGAGATAGACGTGCTGGTCACCGACTCCGGGATCGGTCACCGCGACCGCGACGCACTGGAGGCGGCGGGGATCGAGGTGCGGGTCGCATGATCGTCACGCTGACCCCCAACCCCAGCATCGACCGCACCGTCACCCTCAGCGGCCAGCTGCAGCGCGGCAGCGTGCTGCGGGCCGAGTCGGTCATCTCGCAGTCCGGCGGGAAGGGCGTGAACATTTCCCGGGCCGCGGTGGCGGCCGACGTGCCCACGATCGCAGTGCTGCCGGCCGAGCCCGACGACCCCTTCGTCCTCGACCTGCTGCGGGCCGGCATCGACTGCCGCCCGGAGCCGCCCGCCGGCGACGTCCGGGTCAACCTCACCCTCACCGAGCCCGACGGCACCACCACCAAGATCAACACCCCCGGCGCCGTGGTGAGCGCCGCCGACCTCGACCGGCTCGCGGACGCACTCGTCCAGCGCAGCCGACGGGCCGGCTGGGTCGTGCTCGCCGGCTCGCTGCCTCCGGGGGCCCCCGCCGGCTGGTACGGCGAGCTGGTGCGTGCCCTGGCCGGCAGCGGGGTCCCGGTCGCGGTCGACACCTCCGACGCACCGCTGGCGGCACTGGTGGCGGACCTGGAGTCCGGCGCCCCCGCGCTGATGAAGCCCAACGGCGAGGAGCTGGCCTCGCTGACCGGTGGCGACGCCGACGTCATCGAGGCCGACCCCCGGGCGGCCGCCGCGGCTGCTCGCCAGCTGCTCGAGCGGGGCGTCGGCGCCGTGATGGCCACGCTCGGGGGTGCCGGCGCGGTGCTGGTCACGCCGGCCGGGGCCTGGCACGCCTCTCCCCCGCCCACCACCGTCGTGAGCACCGTGGGGGCCGGCGACTCCAGCCTGTTCGGCTACCTGCTGGCCGACCTCCGCGGCGCCGACGAGCCCGGTCGACTGCGACTCGCGGTGGCCTACGGCAGCGCGGCCGCCGCCCTGCCTGGCACCACCATCCCCACCCCGGCCGACGTCCGCCCCGACCTGGTCGAGGTCCGAAGGCTCGATCTCCCCTCCAGCGACCGGCAGGTCGGCGGCTCGGACCCCGCCGACACGCGGTAGACAGCACCACGGCAGCACCAGCACTACCACCAGCACCACGAGCAGGACAGCAGCACCGCACGACACCTTCTCCCACAGAACCGAGGAAGCGATGACCGACACCACCGGCTCCGAGCCGATGATCGTCCCGGCGCTCGTCCGCCTGGACGTATCGCTGGGCACCGACAAGACCGAGGTGATCCGGGCGCTGGCCGCCCAGGTCGCGGAGGCCGGACGGACCCAGGACCCCGAGCAACTGACCGAGGACGCGCTGGCCCGCGAGGCCACGTCCGCCACCGGGCTGCCCGGCGGCATCGCGATCCCGCACTGCCGCACAGCGGCGGTCGACGTGCCGACCCTCGCGTTCGCCCGGCTCTCCCCGGCCACGGACTTCGGCGCCAAGGACGGCCCTGCCGACCTGGCGTTCCTGATCGCCGCGCCCGCGGGAGGTGACGCGACCCACCTGAAGGTGCTCACGCAGCTGGCCCGTGCGCTGGTGAAGAAGAGCTTCACCGACGGGCTGCGCGCCGCCACCTCGCCTGAGGAGATCGTCGACCAGGTCAACGACGTCGTCGGCGGCACGCCCGCCGCGGCGCCGCCGCGGGCCGCGGCGGCACCGGCCGGGTCCGCCGCCGCCGCCGCCGCCGCCAGCGAGTCCGCCACCCAGTCCACCGGCCAGTCCACCGGCCAGTCCACCGATCAGCCGGCCGCACAGGCCACGGCCCCCCGCCGCTCGCTGGTCGCCGTGACCGCCTGCCCGACCGGCATCGCCCACACCTACATGGCTGCCGAGGCTCTCGAGGCGGCCGCCGAGCGGGCCGGGGTCGACATCAGCGTCGAGACCCAGGGCTCGGCCGGCGCCACCCCGCTGTCGGCCGAGACCATCGCCGCCGCCGACGCCGCGATCTTCGCCGTCGACGTGGGCGTGCGCGAGCGTCACCGCTTCGCCGGCAAGCCGCTGGTCGCCTCCGGCGTCAAGCGCCCGATGGGCGACGCCGACGCCATGATCGCCGAGGCGCTCCGCTACGCCGACGACCCGGGTGCCCCCCGGGTCGAGGGCGGTGGCGGCGGCGACGCGGCCGGGGCCACCACCGGCGGCTCCGGCGAGGAGTCATGGGGCACCCGCACCCGCCGGGTGCTGATGACCGGCGTGTCCTACATGATCCCGTTCGTGGCCGCCGGCGGCCTGCTCATCGCCCTGAGCTTCCTGCTCGGCGGTTACGAGATCGTGGGCCCGTACGGCGACATCGCGGTCAACAACACGCTGTTCGACCTGCCCGACACCGGCGCTCTCGGCCTCGAACACGCGCTGTTCGGCTCGGGCCTGGCCGCCTACCTGGGCGCGCTGTTCTTCATCATCGGCAAGACCGCGTTCCTGCTGTTCATCCCCGCGCTGGCCGGCTACATCGCCTACGCCATCGCCGACCGGCCCGGTATCGCCCCCGGGTTCGTCATGGGTGCGCTGGCCGCGAACCTGTTCAACGTGCAGACCTCCGGCGACAGCCCCGTGGCGCTGCCGGCCACCGGCTTCATCGGCGCGATCATCGGCGGCGTGCTCGCCGGCATCATCGCCCACTGGATCGCCTCGTGGAAGGTTCCCTCGTGGGCCCGAGGGCTGATGCCCGTCCTGGTGATCCCGCTGTTCACCTCGGTGCTGGCGGGTCTGGCCATGATCGTCGTGTTCGGCAAGCCGATCGGCTGGCTCATGACCCAGCTCACCGACGGGCTCAGCTCGATGAGCGGCAGCAGCGCCGTGCTGCTCGGCGTGATCCTCGGCCTGATGATGGCCTTCGACATGGGCGGTCCGCTGAACAAGGTGGCCTACAGCTTCGCCGCCGCCGGCGTGGGCACCGCCGCCGCCGCCTCTGCCAACGCCCCCGAGCTGAAGATCATGGCGGCCGTGATGCTGGCCGGCATGGTGCCGCCGATCGCGCTCGCCCTGGCGACCGTGGTCCGGCCGCACCTGTTCACCCCCGCGGAGCGGGAGAACGGCAAGGCGGGGTGGCTGCTCGGCGCCTCCTTCATCACCGAGGGGGCGATCCCGTTCGCGGCCGCCGACCCGCTGCGGGTGATCCCCGCGATCATGCTCGGCAGCGCGGTGACCGGCGGTCTCAGCCAGGCGCTGGACGTCGCTGTCCGCGCACCGCACGGCGGCATCTTCGTGCTGTTCGCGGTCTCGAACGTGATCGGGTACATCGTGGCCCTGGTCGCCGGGGTGCTGGTCGGCTGTGCGGCCGTCGTGGCTCTCAAGTCCCTGGAGGCCCGCAAGACCAACCTGGAGGAAGTCTCCGCCATCGCCTGACCCGCCCACCCGACCGCAGCACCAACGAAAGGGAGCACCAGATGCCCAGCAAGACCGTGACCGTCGGATCGTCCGTCGGCCTGCACGCCCGACCCGCCGCGATCATCGCCGAGGCGGCCGGTGACCTCGACTCGGAGGTCACCCTGGCGATGCCCGGCGAAGAGCCGGTGGACGCCTCGTCCTCGCTGCTGATCATGACCCTCGGCGCCTCGTGCGGCGACTCGATCGAGGTCAGCGGGGACGACCAGGTCGCGGTGGACACCATCGCCGCCCTGGTGGAGAAGGACCTCGACGCCTGAGCACCTGACCGGCCGTACGACGCCCCTGCCCCGACCGGGACAGGGGCGTCGTCGCGTCCGGGCGCCGGGACCGTCGCGTCGGGTCGGGCCCGCGGGCCAGCGAGCAGCGGGAAGCGAGCAGGCGGGTCAGCGCTCAGCGTGCCCGGAGCGTCCGGTACACCGCACGGACTGCCACCGCGCGCTCGAGCTCCCGGGTCACCGAGGTGAAGAACTGCTGCCGGTACGTCTCGTCGGTCACGGCGCCGACCGTGAAGTACAGCCCCGAGAACCCGGCGAGGAACACCGAGACCTTCAGCAGCGGCACCCACACATCGGTGAGGCGGTCCTCACCGAGCCAGGCCGCCACCACCTCCGGCTGCATGACCACCGACCCGAAGCCGAGGAAGAAGACCAGCACGGCCAGCGACAGCAGCAGCACCTGGACCGCCTGGGCGACGAGCAGCACCAGGACCAGGTTCCACTTCGCCAGGCCCGCGACCTCCACCAGACCGGCGAGCTGCCGGCGTTCGACGCCGTGGAAGACTCCGGCGGCGTGCCCCTCGACCGGCGTCCCGACGGTGCGGGCTGCCAGCCGCCCCGGGTCCACGTCGTCGTCGACGCGGTCCATCTCCTCGGGCAGCCGGACCAGCAGGAACCCGACGGCGAGGGCGGCGAAGAAGGTCACCGCCAGGGTCAGCACGCCGGGCTCCAACGAGGCCGCCACCATCCACACCTCGGTGTTGATGAACAGGAACGTGACGAACAGCATCAGCAGCGGCAGCGCGCGGGTCACCAGCGGGAACATCGTCCCCAGGCTGGCGAGCGTGCGGCCGACCGCCCACCGGGCGATGACCCGCAGCCGCAGCGTCGTCGCGGCATAGCCGGCCACCACCAGTCCAGCGCTCCACAGCCCGGCGGCCAGGCCGGTCGAGAGCTCGCGCGCCACGACACCGAGCGGCACCCCGATCCCGGCCCCGAGCAGCACCGCCACCGCCACCAGCCGCAGCAGGCGGGCCCGGCCCAGGCCGCGGCGGACCTGCTGTCGCTCCTCCTCCACGAAGTACGGCAGACCGTGCCGCAGGAACCACCGCTCGGTCTCCAGCAGCGCCGGCTGATGCCGACCTCCGGCACCCATCGCCGACCTCAGGCCCCGGGGCGCGGCGCCGCCGCGAGGAGCCGCCGGGTCGCCTCGACGTCGGCCGCCATCCGCGCCACCAGCTCGGCCACCGAGTCGAAGGCGAGCATGCCGCGGACGCGGGCCACGAAGCTGACCTCCACCTCCGCGCCGTACAGCTCCAGGTCGTCGCGGTCGAGCACGTAGGCCTCGACGCGCCGGTCCCGCTCGCCGGCGAAGGTCGGGTTCGTCCCGACGCTGATCGCCGCCGGCCACGGCCCGGCCTCCGGACCGTCCCCGGACATGGAGCCGGTCCGCCCGGCGTCGGCCGCGACGTCGCGGCGGCGCAGCCAGCCGGCGTAGACGCCGTCGGCCGGCACGGCCACGTCCCCGGGGGGCACGTTCGCGGTGGGGTAGCCGAGTCCTCGGCCGCGCTGGTCACCGCGCACCACGACCCCGCGCACGGCCGCCCAGCGCCCCAGCGCGACGGCGGCCCCACCGACGTCGCCGGCCGCGAGCCGGTCACGGACGTAGGTGGAGGACCACACCTGGGCCCCGCCGTCGAGAGGGACGCCCTCGGCGGTGAACCCGTGGCGGTCGCCGAGCTCGCGCAGGGTGTCCACGTCCCCGGCGGCCCGGGCACCGAAGCGGAAGTTGGCGCCGACCACCACCGCGCGGGCGTGCAGCCCCTCGACCAGGACCCGTCGCACGAACTGCTCGGGACTCCAGGCCGCCACCTCCCGGGTGAACGGGACCACGAGCAGCCCGTCCGCGCCGGCGTCGGCGAGCAGCTCCGCCCTGGTCTCGAGCGTGGTGAGACTGGGCGGCGCGTGCTCGGGACGAAGCACCGCGACCGGGTGCGGGTCGAAGGTCACCACCACGGTCGGCAGCCCGGCGGCCTCGGCGACCCGCAGGGCCCGGGCCACGACGTGACGGTGGCCCAGGTGGACCCCGTCGAAGTTGCCCACCGTGACGACCGTCGCGCCGAGGTCCTCGGGCAGCTGGTCCAGCGTGCGCCACACGTGCACGGTCCCTCCTCGCTCTCCGTCCCGGCCCTGGGCGGGGACGATCGTCCCACAACGGCTCAGCCCAGCACCGCCACCGGGGCCGCCACCTCGCCACGTTGCTCGTACAACGCCAGGAACCGGCCGTCGGGGGCGAACACGGCGACGGGGCCCGGGGCACCCAAACGCAGGGTCAGCCTCCGACCGAAGCCGACGTCCCGGGCCTGCTCCTCCCCCAGCGTGACCCCTGGGAAGCACCGCCGCGCGACCTCGGTCATCGGGAGCAGGCCGTCGCCGGCGGCCCCGGCGCCCAGGCTGCCCGGGGTGCCGTCCCCCAGCCGGTCCAGCGGGCGTGCGTCGGCCAGCGTGAACGGCCCCACCGCGGTACGTCGCAGCGCGGTGAGGTGGCCGCCTACCCCGAGCACCTCGCCCAGGTCGCGCGCGATCGCACGGACGTAGGTGCCGCTGCTGCAGCGCACCGACACCTCCACGTCGAGCCGAGCTCCCTCGGCGCGGGCCGTCCCGACCCTCAGCTCATGCACCGTGACGCCGCGGGCGGGCAGGTCGACCTGCTCCCCGGCGCGGACCCGGGCGTAGGCCCGCCGACCGCCGACCTTGATCGCGGAGACCGCCGAGGGCCGCTGCTCGATGTCGCCGACGAAGCGCGAGACGGCCTCGAGCACGGCGGCCCGAGTCAGGTGCGAGGCGTCGGCCCCGCCGGTCGGCTCACCCTCCGCGTCGTCGGTGGTGGTCGCGGAACCGAGCCGGACGGTCGCGTCGTAGGCCTTCTCGGTGAGCATCAGGTGCCCCAGCAGCCGGGTGGCCCGCTCGACGCCGACCAGCAGCACCCCGGTGGCCATCGGGTCCAGCGTGCCGGCGTGACCGACCTTGCGGGTCCCCGCCAGCCGCCGCACCCGGGCGACCACGTCGTGCGAGGTCAGACCGCCGGGCTTGTCGACGACGACCAGCCCGGGCGGCGGTGCGCCGGTCACTGCCCGGACGGCTCCGGCGGCGCCGCCGGGCCGACGTCCTCGCCCGGCTCCTCCTCGTCGCGCTCGTGCGGCTTGCGGTACGGGTCCGCCTCACCGGCGTACGCCGCCCCGGCGGCTGCGGCGGCCACGACCGCGTCGGACTCCCGCGCCGAAGCGAGCAGCTCGTCGATGTGACGGGCGGTGTCGGGGAGCGCGTCATGGATGAACTCCAGGGTCGGCACGTGCCGCATGCCGAGCTGCTTGCCGACCTCGGAGCGGATCAGCCCCTTCGCCGACTCCAGCGCGATGGCGGAGCCCAGCACCTCCTGCTCCTCGCCGAGCACCGTGTAGAAGACCGAGGCCTGCTGGGTGTCACCGCTGACCCGGACGTCGGTCACGGTGACGAACCCGAGGCGGGGGTCCTTGATCCGGCGCTCCAGCATCTCCGCGACGATCACCTGGATGCGGTCCGCCACCTTGCGGACCCGGGGGCTTGCCATGACTGCTCCTGCTGCTCTCGGTGGCGTGGGTGGTGCTTCGGCGCGGGGCGGCCCGGTCAGCGGACGCAGGCCGGCGACCGCGCACCGTGGCGGGGGGTAGGGCGGTCCGCTGCCGCGCCGGTCGCGCCGTAGCGGACCGCCCCACCCCCCGCGGGACGGGCTACCCCCGCGGGATCTCGCGCATCTCGAAGCACTCGACCACGTCGCCCTGCTTGATGTCGTTGTAGCCGCGCAGCACCAGACCGCACTCGAAGCCCTCGCGGACCTCGGTGACGTCGTCCTTCTCGCGGCGCAACGACGCCAGGTCCAGGCTCTCCGAGACCACGTTGCCGTCGCGGATGAGCCGCGCCTTCGCGTTGCGTCGGATCGTGCCCGAGAGGACCATGCAGCCGGCGATGTTGCCGATCTTGCTGGAGCGGAAGATCTCCCGGATCTCGGCCCGACCGAGCGAGACCTCTTCGTACTCGGGCTTGAGCATGCCCTTGAGGGCCGCCTCGATCTCCTCGATCGCCTGGTAGATGACCGAGTAGTAGCGGATCTCGACACCCTCCTTGTCGGCCATCTCGGTCGCCTTGCCCTGGGGGCGGACGTTGAACCCGATGATGATGGCGTCGGAGGCGGCTGCCAGGTCGACGTTGGTCTCGGTGATCGCACCGACACCGCGGTCGATGACCCGCAGGCTGACGCCGTCGCCGACGTCGATCTTGGCCAGCGAGTCCTCGAGCGCCTCGACCGAGCCGGACACGTCGCCCTTGAGGATGAGGTTGAGCTCCTGGCTCTCGCCCTTCTCCATGGAGGCCATGAAGTCCTCCAGGGTGCGACGCACGCGACGCTTGGCCTGCATGGCCGCCCGCTCGCGCGACTCGCGCTTCTCGGCGATCTGCCGGGCCACCCGGTCGTCGTCGACGACGATCAGGTTCTGGCCGGCCCCCGGCACCGCGGTGAGCCCGAGGACCATCGCCGGCCGCGACGGGTCGGCCTCCTCGATGTTGTCGCCGTGCTCGTCGAGCATCGCCCGCACCCGGCCGTAGGCCGGACCCGCGACGATGGAGTCGCCCACGCGCAGCGTGCCGCGCTGCACCAGGACGGTGGCGACCGGACCGCGACCGCGGTCCAGGTGCGCCTCGACGATCAGGCCCTGGGCGTCCTGGTCGGGGTTGGCTCGCAGGTCCAGCGACGCGTCCGCGGTGAGCACGACGGCTTCGAGCAGCTTGTCGAGGTTGAGCTCGGACTTCGCCGAGACGTCGACGAACATGGTGTCGCCGCCGTACTCCTCGGGGACCAGGCCGTACTCGGTGAGCTGGCCGCGCACCTTGGTCGGGTCGGCGTCGGGCTTGTCGATCTTGTTGACCGCCACCACGATCGGCACGTTGGCCGCCTTCGCGTGGTTGAGCGCCTCGACCGTCTGCGGCATCACGCCGTCGTCGGCCGCGACGACCAGCACCGCGATGTCGGTCGCCTGGGCACCGCGCGCACGCATGGCGGTGAACGCCTCGTGACCCGGGGTGTCGATGAAGGTGATCCGACGCTCGTCGCCGTCGACCTGGGTGGCCACCTGGTAGGCACCGATGTGCTGGGTGATCCCACCGGCCTCCTTGGCGACCACGTTGGCGTTGCGGAGAGCGTCGAGCAGCTTCGTCTTGCCGTGGTCGACGTGACCCATGACGGTGACGACCGGCGGGCGGGCCGCCAGGTCGGACTCGTCGCCCTCGTCCTCGCCGAACTCGAGGTCGAAGGACTCCAGCAGCTCCCGGTCCTCGTCCTCGGGCGAGACCACGGCGATGATGTAGTTCAGCTCGTCGCCGAGGAGCTCGAGGGTCTCGTCGTTGACCGACTCGGTGGCCGTGACCATCTCGCCGAGGCTGAACAGCATCTGCACCAGCGAGGCCGCGTCGACGCCGATCTTCTCGGCGAAGTCGGTCAGCGAGGAGCCCCGGGCCAGCCGGATCGTCTCGCCGTCGCCCTTGCGGACGCGCACACCGCCGATGGTCGGGGCCTGCATGGCCTCGAACTCCTGGCGACGCGCCCGCTTCGACTTGCGACCGCGACGCGAGGGACCGCCGGGCCGCCCGAAGGCGCCCTGGGTCTGGCCACGCTGGCCGGGACGGCCGCCACCGGGGCGACCGCCGCCACCGGGACGACCGGCGAAGCCGCCGGGTCCCGCGGGGGCACCACCGGGCGCACCGCCACGTCCCGGCGCGCCGGGACGGCCGGCGCCGGGACCCCCGCGGCCCGGGGCGCCGGGACGGCCGGCACCGGGACCGGGACGACCGCCGGGGCCGCCGCCGAAGGCGGCCGGGGACTTCGGCATCATCGCCGGGTTGGGACGTGGCATCCCCGGGCGGCCGGCGCTCGGCGCACCTCCGGGACGCGGCGGGGCACCGCCGTCGCGGCCTGCCGGCGGACGCGGCGGCCGGTCAGCCGGTGCGGCGGGCTCGGCACCGGGTCGCGGCGCGGGCCGCCGGCCCATGCCCTGGCTGGGCGCGAACGGGTTGTTGCCGGGGCGAGGTGAGCCCTGCCGGCCGCCCGAGGGACGAGCCGACGGTCGCGCCGGCGGCGGGCCCGGACGACGCGTGGTGGCGCCACCCTCCCCCGAGGACGGCGCACGGGTCTCGGCGCTGGCTGCCGGGGCGGCGGGGGGCTGCGACGCGGCGGCCGGGCGGGCGGGGAGGTCCGGCTCCGTCGGGGCAGCGGGCTGGGCGACCTGGGCCGGTTCCCGGGCTGGTTCCCGGGCCGGCGCCTGGGCTGGTGCTGGACGCGGACCCGGACGCGGACCGGAGGGCGCGGCGGGGGCCGTGGCTGCCGGCTCGACGGGTGCGGCCGGAGCTGCCGGCTCGACGGGTGCGGCCGGGGCTGCGGGCTCGACGGGGGCGGGACGGGATGCCGCCGGAGGGGCCGCGGGGCCCGGACGGGGGGCGGTGGGACGCTGGGGGCCCGGCTTGGCAGGCGCGGGCGCGGCACCGCCGGATGCTCGGAGCTCGTTGCCGAACGTGTCGGCGAACCTCTTCACGACGGGAGGCTCGACCGTCGACGATGCCGACTTGACGAACTCTCCCATCTCCTTGAGCTTGGCCAGGACGACCTTGCTCTCGACGCCGAGCTCTTTGGCGAGCTCGTGGACTCGGACCTTAGCCACGCTTCTCCTTCTGGTCCGAGCCGGGGAGTCCCCTCTCGGTGAGGGGTCGACTGGACCGTTAGCTGGTGTGCATGCTCATCGGGAAGTACTCATCGAGTGCTCATGAGCTGCTGCTCCAATTTCTTGTCGGTCGTGCACTGGTCGGTGGTGCTGGTGGTGCCGGTGTGGTGCTGGTGGTGCCGGGTGCAGCGAGCCGCGTGACCAGCTCCTCGAGCGCTGCTGTCCTCAGACCCGCGCCCCCCACGCGGAGGGCCCGGCCGAACGCGCGACGCCTCAGTGCCAGCTGCAGGCAGTGGACGCTGGGATGCAGGTGCGCCCCCCGCCCCGGAGCCCGCCGACGAGGATCAGGGACGACCTCTGGGCCGTGACCCCGGTCCTGGACGACGACTCGCACCAGGTCGGGCTTCGCAGCCCGCTGCCGACATCCGACGCAGGTGCGGACGCTGCCGGCGGCCGGCCCCATCGGGGCTGGTGCTGACATGCGACGACCTCCGCGTTCGGGTGGCGGTGGCGAGCCGTAGGTGAGTCTAGCCGTTGCGGTCCCCTGCACCGAAACCGGTGCGTGCGCCGGGTCAGCCCTCGGGACGCCGCTGCGCGGGCGGCGTCCGCCGCGGGGCCAGCGGCGGGGCCACCGGGGGGCGACCGTCGGTGCGGCCTCTGGCGCCCGGCCCGGACCTGGCGGCCGGCTGGTCGGGGGCCTCGTCACTGCGGATGTCGATGCGCCAGCCGGTCAGGCGGGCCGCGAGCCGGGCGTTCTGCCCCTCCTTCCCGATGGCCAGCGAGAGCTGGTAGTCGGGGACCACGACACGTGCGGAGCGGGCGGCCAGGTCGACGACCTCGACCCGGCTCACCCGCGCGGGTGAGAGGGCGTGCGCCACCAGCTCGGCCGGGTCCTCGGAGAAGTCCACGATGTCGATCTTCTCGCCGTGCAGCTCGTTCATCACCGCACGGACCCGCTGGCCCATGGGGCCGATGCAGGAGCCCTTGGCGTTCACGCCGGGCACCGTCGTGCGGACCGAGATCTTGGTCCGGTGCCCGGCCTCACGGGCGATGGCGCAGACCTCGACGGTGCCGTCGGCGATCTCCGGCACCTCGAGCGCGAAGAGCTTCTTGACCAGGTTGGGGTGGGATCGCGACAGCATCACCTGCGGCCCACGCAGCCCCTTGCGGACCGAGATCACCAGGCAGCGGATCCGGGTCCCGTGCGAGTAGTCCTCCCCCGGCACCTGCTCCCCGGCCGGCAGCAGCGCCTCGAGCCGGCCGAGGTCGACCATCACGTCCTGAGGGTCGCGACCCTGCTGGATCGTCCCGGAGACGATGTCGCCCTCCCTGCCGGAGAACTCGCCGAACTTGATGTCGTCCTCGGCGTCACGCAGCCGCTGCAGCATGATCTGCTTGGCCGTGGTGGCCGCGATGCGCCCGAACCCGTCCGGCGTGTCGTCGTACTCGGAGAGCACGGTGCCCTCCTCGTCGGTCTCGGCGGCGAGCACCGTGACATGGCCGGTCCTGCGGTCCAGGACCACCCGCGCCTTGGCCTGCGGGCCGGCGGTCTTGTGGTACGCGGTGAGCAGGGCCTGCTCGATCGCCTCGACGAGGATGTCGAAGGAGATCTCCTTCTCGCGCTCGAGGGCACGCAGGATGTTCATGTCGATGTCCACGGTCTCAGGTCTCCTTCCGGTTGAACTCGATCTGGACCACGGCCCGGGAGACCGCTGCCAACGCCACCTCGTGTCGGGTGCCGTCGACGTCGAGCACCACCCGGTCGTCGTCGCTGTCGGTGATGCGCCCGGTCAGGGTGCCGCCGTCCGCGAGCGCGACCTTGACCAGCCGGTCCTGGTTCCGGCGCCAGTGCCGAGGCAGGGTGAGGGGACGGTCGGCGCCGCGGGAGGTCACCTCGAGGGTGTACGGCTGCTCGCCCATCACCTCGGAGTCGTCCAGCAGCCGGGAGACCTCACGGGTGGCGGCGGCGATGTCGTCGAGGGTGACGCCGCCGTCCTTGTCCACCGCGAGCCGCAGCATCCGTCGCCGCCCGACCTGGCTGAGCCCGACGTCCTCGACGTCGAGCCCGGCGGCGGCCAGGGGGGGTGTCAGCTCCGCCACGAGGAGGTCCCGGGTCCGGTCGGTTGTCACGGGTTCCTCCTGCTGTGCGGTTGTGGACGAGGCCGGTCTGACGGGTCTGCGTCACCGGGCGTCGGAGGTCGGGGGTCGCGCTGGCCCGACCGCCAGCCTAACGCGTGCCGGTGGTGCCACGGCACGACGCCCTGGGAGACTCCTCGGGTGCCTCTCCCACCGTCCCTGTCCCGTCGCCGCGCTGTCACGGGCCTCGTCGCGGCGACGGCCGCCGGTGCCTCGGGGTGCACCGGTGGCGGGCCCGGTGGCGGGCAGCGGGGAGGTCCCGGGACCGCTGTGCGGAACGGGGCCGGCCCGGACGTCGACCTGGCGCTGGCAGGTGTCGTGGCACGGGGCGAGCAGGCGCTGCTCGACCTGGTGACGGCGACCGTCGACCGTCATCCCACCCTGTCGGCCGCGCTGGCCGGCGCGGAGGCAGGTCACCGCACCCACCTGGCGCTGCTGGCCGGCGCCGTCCCCGGCTCCGCGGCGCCCACCGCAGCGCCCACCCCAGCGCCCACCCCGGCGCCCATCCCGGCGCCCACCCCAGCCCCGACCACGACCGTCCCACCCGGCCCCGGCAGCGCCGAGGGCTCCCCCGCGGTCCCGACGGGTCGCGCGGCAGCGCTGTCAGCGGTGGCACGCGCCGAGCAGCGGCACGCCGCGGCGGGCCGGGCCTCGAGCGTGGCCGCCGGGAGCGGACCCTTCGCGAGGGTGCTGGCGTCGATGGCGGCGGCGGCGGCGCAGCAGGCGTCCCTGCTGGCCGCGACGGTGCCCCCGTCGACGCCCACGCCCCCGGGTGGGAGGGCGGCCGGGTGACCCCGCTCGCGGCGCTGCAGGCGACGCTGGCGGCCGAGCACGCGGCGGTCTACGTCCTCGGGGTGCTGGGTGCCCGGGTGTCCGCGACGGACCAGCCCGCGCTGGCCGGCAGCATCACGGCCGCCTACGTGGCCCACCGCGGTCGTCGCGACCAGCTGGGCCCGAAGGTGCGCAGCTCCGGCGGTGAGCCGGTGGCCGCCGCCGTCAGCTACCGGCTGCCCGGCGCGGCCCGTACGGCGTCCCAGCTGCGCGCGGCCGGCCTGCTCGTGGAGCGGCGCTGCACGGCCACCTACGCCGCCGCGGTCGGCGCCACGGCCGGTGCCGACCGCCGGTGGGCGGTGGCCGCGCTGACCGACGCAGCCGTGCGACAGCTGTCCTTCGGTGGTGCTGCCGACCCCTACCCCGGCGTCGCGGAGCTCTGACCGGCGCCCGCGGGGCCCTGCCACGCGCTCCCGCGAATGTCGCCGGCCGGTCAGGCCGGTGGCGCCACGAGCCCGCGGACGTGGTCGAGGACAGCCTCCAGCGGCACGTCCTCGCGCTGCCCGCTGACCCGGTCCTTGACCTCGACCACGCCGTCGGCCAGGCCCCTGCCGACCACGACGATGGTGGGGACGCCGATCAGCTCGGCGTCCTTGAACTTCACCCCCGGCGAGACCTTGGGCCGGTCGTCGTACAGGACCCGGACGCCGTGCGCGTCGAGGTCGCCGGCCAGCCGCTCCGCGGCCTCGAAGACCGCCTGGTCCTTCCCGGTCGCCACCAGGTGCACGTCGGCGGGCGCGATCTCGCGCGGCCACGCCAGACCGAGGTCGTCGTGGGTGTTCTCCGCGATGGCCGCGACCGCACGCGAGACGCCGATGCCGTAGGAGCCCATGGTGACGGTCACCAGCTTGCCGCGCTCGTCGAGGACCTGCAGGCCGAGCGCGTCGGCGTACTTGCGGCCCAGAGCGAAGATGTGGCCCATCTCGATGCCGCGGGCCGTGTGGAGCGTCCCGTCGCAGCTGGGGCAGGGGTCGCCGTCACGGATCTCGGCGGCCTCGATGGTGCCGTCGGGGGTGAAGTCCCGGCCGGCGACCAGGTCGAGCACGTGCGAGCCGGCGACGTCGGCCCCGGTGGCCCAGCGGGTGCCCTCGACGACACGGGGGTCGACCAGGTAGCGGATGCCCGACTCGTTCTTCTCCCCGAGCACCCCCGGGCCGATGTAGCCCTTCGCCAGCGAGGGGTACCGGGCGAAGTCCGCCTCGTCGAAGGCCTCCACCTCGGTGGGCTCCAGCTGGCCGCCGAGCCGCTTCTCGTCGACCTCGCGGTCCCCGGGCAGTCCGATGGCCACCGGCTCGCGGGTGCCGTCGGGGTGCCTGAGCACGACGATGACGTTCTTCAGGGTGTCGGCGGCGGCCCAGGGCCGGTCGTCGCGGGGGAACGCCTGGTTGAGGTGGGCCACCAGGGTCTCGATGGTCGGCGTGTCCGGGGTGTCCTCGGCGTGCGCCGCGGGTGCGTCGTCGTAGGGGACGGGGCTGGGAGCGCTTACCTGGACGGCCTCGACGTTGGCGGCGTAGTCGCAGCTCGAGCAGCGGACGTAGGTGTCCTCGCCGTTCGCGGCGGTCGCCAGGAACTCCTCGGACATCGAGCCACCCATGGCCCCGGAGGTGGCCTTGACCACCACGTAGTCGAAGCCGAGCCGGTCGAAGGTCCGCACGTAGGCCGCCCGGTGCGCCGCGTAGGACCGCGCGAGCCCCTCGTCGGAGGTGTCGAAGGAGTAGGAGTCCTTCATCACGAACTCCCGGCCCCGCAGGATGCCGGCACGCGGCCGGGCCTCGTCGCGGTACTTGGTCTGGATCTGGTAGAGCCAGACCGGCAGGTCCTTGTAGGAGGAGTAGAGGTCCTTCACGACGAGGGTGAAGAGCTCCTCGTGGGTCGGACCGAGCAGGTAGTCGTTGCCCTTGCGGTCCTTGAGCCGGAACAGGCCGTCGCCGTACTCGGTCCACCGCCCGGTGGCCTCGTAGGGCTCCCGCGGCAGCAGCGCCGGGAACTGCAGCTCCTGCGCGCCCATGGCGTCCATCTCTTCGCGGACCACCCGCTCGACGTTGCGCAGCACCCGCAGCCCGAGCGGCAGCCAGGAGTAGATGCCGGGGGCGGCCCGGCGGATGTAGCCGGCGCGCACCAGCAGCCGGTGGCTCGGCACCTCGGCGTCGGCGGGGTCGTCACGCAGCGTGCGCACGAACAGGGTCGACATCCGCAGGATCATGGGCGAAGGCTATCGGCACCGCCGAGCGGCCCGCACACCCGTTTCCGGCCCGGCCCTGCGCCGACGGGTGCCCGGCCGGCGCGCGGTCGTGCCGCCCACCGGTCGGCCGCGCCGGCTCAGAACATGATGGTGGCGAAGGTGCCGGTCTGCCGGAACCCGGCCCGGGCGTAGGCCCGGCGCGCCGCCACGTTGTGGGCGTTCACGTACAGCGAGACGACGGGCGCGATGTCGCGCAGCGCGTGGTCCACCACGGCGGCCATCCCAGCGGCCGCCAGGCCCTCGCCGCGTCGGTGCGGCGCCACGTAGACGCCCTGGACCTGGCAGGCGTACGGCGAGGCGACCGCGACCTCGGCCTTGAACACCACCTCGTCGTCCTCGACCCGGACGAAGGACCACCCCTTCGCCACCAGCTGGGCCACGCGGGCCCGGTACAGGTCGCCGCCGCCGCCGGTCTCCGGGGAGACCCCGACCTCCTCGGTGTACATCGCGACGCACGCCGGGTACAGCGCGTCGAGGTCCTCACGGACGGCCCGGCGCACCAGCGGGTCCGGCGCGATGGGCGCCCGGCTCGCGGTCTCGAGGTGCGGCTGATCCCACCGCAGCTCCCGCGCCGGCGACCAGGCCGGCTCGAGCCGGTCCCACAGCGCGCTGACGTGGTCGGCCGGTCCGACGATCGTGGCGCACCGGCGCGGACCTGACGCCGCCCGGTCGGCGAAGGCGGCCAGCGCCCGCGCCGTCGCCTGGACCGGGACCAGGTTGGCCGCCGCGTGGCAGGCCGCGACCAGCTGGCCGGCCTCCTGGTAGCCCCACACCTCGCCGCCGAGCCAGCGGGGGTCCAGCCGGGTCAGCCGGGCCCGGTGGTCGGCGAACACGTTGACCACCGGGTCGCGGGCGGCGAGCCCCAGCATCGCGGGGAGGTCGGAGGGGCCGAGCAGGCGCAGTCCGTGCTGGGTGCCGAGCACAGGCGGAGCCTACGCGCCCCGGCCCCGGCGTGTCAGGGCGTCACGGCGTGCCGGGACGCTCCACCGACGCGGGCCGGCGGTCCTGGTCGCTCCGGTCCCCCCGCTGGTCCTGGGGGTCCTGCCGGTCGGCGGCGCCGTCGGCGGCGCCGTCAGCGGGGCCGTCGTCGGGGCCGTCGTCGGGGCCCTCGTCGGGGCCGTCGTCGTCGAGCATCGTGGTCTCGTCGAACGGCCGCTGCCCGGACAGCACCGCGTCCAGCTGCTCGCGGTCCAGGCCCCCGGTCCAGTGCCCGATCAGCACGGTGGCCACCGAGTTGCCGGCGAAGTTCGTCAGCGCCCGCGCCTCGGACATGAACCGGTCGATGCCGACGATGAGGCCGACCCCGTCGAGGAGCTCGGGGCGGTGGGAGGACAGCCCGCCGGCCAGCGTGGCCAGCCCGGCCCCGGTGACTCCCGCGGCTCCCTTGGAGGCGATGACCATGAAGACCAGCAGCGAGATCTGCTCGCCGATCGCCAGCGGCTTGCCCAGCGCCTCGGCGACGAAGAGCGATGCCATCGTCAGGTAGATCGCGGTGCCGTCGAGGTTGAAGGAGTAGCCGGTCGGGACCACGACGCCGACCGTGGTGCGCTCGACCCCGGCGTGCTCCATCTTCGCGATGAGCCGTGGCAGCGCCGACTCCGAGGACGAGGTGGACAGGATCAGCAGGAACTCGCGGGCCAGGTACCGCAGCAGGTGCCAGATGTTGATGCCGGTGGTGAGCTTGAGGAGGCCGCCGAGCACCACGAAGACGAACACCGTGCAGGTGAGGTAGAAGCCGACCATGATGACGGCCAGGCTCTTCAGGGCGTCGAGCCCCGTCTCCCCGACGACTGCGGCGATCGCCCCGAAGGCGCCGACCGGCGCGGCCCACATGATCATCGCCAGCACCCGGAACACGACCCGCTGGAGGTGCTCGACGCCGCGGATGACAGGACGGCCGGCCCGGCCCATGGCCTGCACCGCGAACCCGACGAGCAGCGCCACCAGCAGCGTCTGGAGCACCTCGCCCTCGGTGAGCGCGGAGACCAGCGTCGTGGGGATGATCCCCAGCAGGAAGTCCGTGGTGCTGCCCGCCTCGCCCGCCTGCTCCGCGCCGGCGGCGGCGACGTCCGGGGTGAGGTTCAGCCCCGAGCCGGGGTGCAGGATGTTGCCGACGACCAGCCCGATGGCCAGCGCGACGGTCGACATCGACAGGAAGTAGCCGAGGGCCAGGCCGCCCACCCGGCCGACCTGGGCCGCGCTGGCCACCGAGCCGACGCCGAGCACGATGGTGCAGAAGATGACCGGGGAGATCATCATCTTGATGAGGGCGACGAACGCCGTGCCGATCGGCTTCAGCTCGACGGCGAGGTCCGGGGCGGCGAAGCCCACCACGATGCCGAGCAGCACCGCCCCGATGACGGCGAGGTAGAGGTAGTGCGACCGGTCCCGCCGCTGGCGAGGGGCGGCGCCACCGGTGGCGGCGTCGGCGGCTGACGACTGGCTGCTCATGGGTCCTCCAGGTTCTCCGGGCTGTCGCCGGGCTGTGGGCCGCGCTGGTGCCGGCCCCCGGCAGCATGTCGCGCCGTGTGTGCGGCGTCACCGTTGTGTTCGTTGTGTTCTCAGCGGCTGGACCGGGCCGGCCGTGGCCCTGGCGGGCGCGCCCGTAGCGCTCGGGCCCACAATGGCCGGGTGGCACGCTCCGCACGGCGCTCGCACCGCGGTCGCGGCAGCACCGTCGCGCGGCAGCTCCTCGTGCTCCAGGTGCTGGTCGTCGTGGCGGTCGTCGTCTGCGCGGTCGCGTTTGCCTACCTCGACGCGCGACGCAGCCAGCTCGACGACGCCCGCGGCCGGGTGCTGGCCGTCGCCGCCAGCGTGGCCGACACCCCGCAGGTCCGCGACGCGGCGGCCCGGTCGGACCCGTCGGCCGTGGTCCAGCCGTTCGCCGAGCGGGTCCGGCGCGACTCCGGTACGGACTTCGTCGTGGTGATGGGCCTGGACCGGACCCGGTGGTCGCATCCCGACCCGGAGCTGATCGGGCGGGCCTTCATCGGCGACCTCGGCGGTGCCCCGGCGGGCCGGCCGTTCACCCAGCAGTACACCGGCACGCTCGGTCCGTCGATCCGGGCCGTGGTGCCGGTCCGGGCTCGAGACGGCGGCGTCGTGGCACTGGTCTCGGTCGGCATCACCCTGGACCGGGTCCAGGGTGCGCTCGCCGAGCGGCTGCCCAGTATCGCCGTCGCAGCGCTGCTGGTGCTCGGCCTCGGCCTCGCCGGGACCTGGCTGATCGCCCGCCGGCTGCGGCGCCAGACCCACGGACTGGGCGAGCAGGAGATCACCCGGATGTATGAGTACCACGACGCCGTGCTGCACGCCGTGCGCGAGGGGCTGCTGCTGGTGGACACCGAGGGACGGCTGCTGCTGGCCAACGACGCAGCCGTGGCGTTGCTCGGGCTGGACCGCGACGTCGTCGGCCGTCACGTCGAGGACCTGGGCCTCCCGGCCGCCCTCACCCGCTCGATGCTGTCGGGCGGACCCGGGCCCGACGAGATCCACGTCCTCGACGAGGTCGTGCTGGTGCTCTCCACCGCGCCGGCGACGTGGGCCGGGCACGACGTGGGATCGGTGGTCACGCTGCGCGACCACACCGCGATCCAGGCGGTCGCCGGCGAGCTCGACAGCGTCCGTGGCCTGGCGGAGTCGCTGCGCTCGCAGAACCACGAGGCCACGAACCGGCTTCACACCGTGGTGTCGCTGGTCGAGCTGGGACGCACCGAGGAGGCCCTGGACTTCGCGACCGAGGAGCTGGCCCTCGCCCAGCTGCTCGCCGACCGCGTCGTCGGATCGGTCTCCGACCCGGTGGTCGCGGCGCTGCTGCTGGGCAAGACCGCCCAGGCGGCCGAGCGGGGCGTGCAGCTGCGGCTGGCGGAGGGCACGGTCGTGGAGGGGCTGCCCGTCGAGGCACGGGACGCGGTCACGCTGCTGGGGAACCTCGTCGACAACGCCATCGACGCCGTCGGCGAGTGCGAGACGCGGGTGGTCGTGGTGGAGCTTCGTGCCTCCGCCGACCGGCTGTGGCTGAGCGTCTCCGACTCCGGTCCGGGGATCCCCGACGAGCTGGTCCGCACGGTCTTCCAGCGTGGCTGGTCCACGAAGACCACGAGCGACTCGGGCCCGGCGGCGCGCCGGCCCACCGGGCGTGGCCTCGGCCTGGCGCTGGTGGCCCAGACGGCCCGGCGCTACGGCGGACGGGTCGATGCCGGTGTCTCGGACCTGGGCGGCGCACGGTTCGAGGTGAGCATCGGCTGATGGGAACCCCCAGGAGCCCCGTCGGCCCGCGGCCGGGCGCCGGCTCGCCGCCAGGGCTGCGCACCCTGGTCGTGGAGGACGAGGAGCTCGCCGTGCAGGCGCACGCCGACTACGTCCGACGTACCGCCGGGTTCGCGCTCGTCGGGGCGGTGCGCTCCGCCCGGTCGGCGCTGCGCGAGCTGCGGACCGCGGCGGACGCGGGCGCCCCCGTGGAGCTGCTGCTGCTCGACATGAACCTCCCCGACGGGCACGGCCTCGCCCTGCTGCGAACGATCCGCGCCGAGGGGCACCTGTGCGACGTCGTCGCGGTGACGGCTGCGCGCGACCTCGACGTGGTCCAGCAGGCGGTCGCGCAGGGAGTGGTGCTCTACCTGCTCAAGCCCTTCACCTACGCGGGGTTCCGCGCCAAGCTCGAGCAGTACGCCGGCTACCGGGTCCGGCTCCGCGCCAGCGAGGGAGCCGTCGGGCAGGACGAGGTCGACCGGCTGCTGGGCTCGCTCCGCGGTGCCCCGCAGCGGACGAGCGTCCCCAAGGGGATGAGCGTGGACACGCTGCGCGAGGTGACGCTGGCGCTGGGCGACGGCGTCGGTCGGTCGGCCTCGGAGCTCGCGACCACGATCGGCGCCTCTCGGGTGACCGCCCGCCGCTACCTGGAGTACCTGGCCGCCGAGCGCGTCGTGGAGCGGTCGGTGCGCTACGGCGGCAGCGGGCGCCCCGAGGTGGAGTACCGCTGGACCGGGGCCTGATCGGCCACGGCGCGGTCGCTGCTGTTGCCCCCTCAGTGGCCGGACCACGCTCGAAGCGACACGGCAGCCCCGGCAGCCCGGCAGCCCGGCAGCCCGGCTGATCGCCGTGCGAGCCCGCGGACCGCACGGAGTAGCCTCGAGGCGACATGACCGGCCTGCGGTCCGTGGGTGCTCGGGCACCGGTCCACGCGGCGCCGCCTCGACCTCTGGAGGCGAACGAATGACCACCGACACCTCGCAGGACCCCGGCGGGGCAGCGGCCCAGCCGGTCCGACCGGCGCCGTCGACGGCGGTGCACCCGGGGGTGTTCTGGCCCGCGCTGACGATCCTGGTGCTCTCGGCGGCGCTGGCGATGGCGTTCCCCGACGGCACGAGCAAGGTGCTCGCGGAGATCCAGACCGCGATCGTGGCCGGGTGGGGCTGGTACTACGTCCTGGTCGTCGCGGTGTTCGTCGCGTTCTCGCTGTGGATGGGGCTGAGCCGGTTCGGCCGGATCAGGCTGGGCCCCGACGACGAGGAGCCTGAGTACGGCGTGCTCGCCTGGTTCTCGATGCTGTTCGCGGCCGGCATGGGAATCGGCCTGGTGTTCTGGGGCGCGGCCGAGCCGCTGACCTTCCTGGTCAACCCGAAGCCGGGAGTCAGCGGCCCGCCCTCCACCCTCGCCGAGCAGTCCATGGCCCAGGTGTTCCTGCACTGGGGGCTGCACGCGTGGGCGATCTACGTCGTGGTGGGCCTGGCGCTCGCCTACTCGATCCACCGCAAGGGGAACCCGGTCTCGATCCGGTGGGCCCTCGAGCCGCTGCTCGGCGAGCGGGTGCGTGGCCGGCTCGGGGACGCCGTCGACACCGTCGCGGTCGTCGGCACCGTGGCCGGCGTCGCCACCTCGCTGGGGCTCGGCGTCCAGCAGATCGCCGCCGGGCTGGTGCACCTGGGGGTCTTCGACACCGCCGGGAACGGCCTGATGATCCCGCTGATCGTGGTCATCACCCTGATCGCGATCGCCTCGGTGGTCAGCGGCATCGGCAAGGGCATCAAGTGGCTGTCCAACATCAACCTCATCCTGGCCGGCGTCTTCCTGCTGGCGGTGCTGGCCCTCGGCCCGACGCTGTTCATCCTGCGCGACCTGGTCCAGAACGTCGGGGTCTACCTCGGGTCGGTGCTGCCGCTGACCTTCTCCACCAGCGCCTTCCAAGGCGACGCGGGCGAGGCCTGGCAGGGGTCCTGGACGATGTTCTACTGGGGCTGGTGGATGTCGTGGGCGCCGTTCGTCGGGGTCTTCATCGCCCGGATCTCACGGGGCAGGACCGTCCGTCAGTTCGTCGCCGGCGTGCTGCTCGTGCCCACCCTGGTCACGTTCGCGTGGTTCTCGGTGCTGGGCGGAACCGCCATGTACCGGCAGCTGAACGGGCCGGGCAGCCTGCTCGAGGACGACGGCAGCATCATCAGCCAGAACGTGCTCTTCGACGTGCTGCAGGGCCTGCCGCTGGGCGGGCTGCTGTCGGTGCTGGCCATCGTGCTGGTCACGATCTTCTTCGTGACCTCCTCCGACTCCGGCTCGCTGGTGGTCGACATGCTGGCCTCCGGCGGCAACCCCGACCCGCCGACGTGGAGCCGGGTGCTGTGGGCGTCGGTGGAGGGCGTGGTGGCAGCAGGGTTGCTGCTGGCGGGAGGCCTGACCGCGTTGCAGACCGGCGCCATCATCACGGCGCTGCCGTTCAGCCTGGTCATGCTGGGCATGTGCGTGGCGACCTACCGCGCCTTCTCCATGGAGCACCGGCTCGGCGATGCCGGGAGCCGGACGAAGGAGCAGGTCAGCTCACGGTGACGACGGCGCCGGCGGTCCCGCTGGGGCCGCCGTCGTCGGACTCGCCCATCTCCTCGGCGATCCGCAGGGCCTCCTCGATGAGGGTCTCCACGATCTGCGACTCCGGGACGGTCTTGACGACCTCACCCCTGACGAAGATCTGCCCCTTGCCGTTGCCGGAGGCCACGCCGAGGTCTGCCTCACGCGCCTCCCCGGGACCGTTCACCACGCAGCCCATCACCGCGACCCGCAGCGGGACCTCCAGCCCGTCGAGCCCGGCGGTCACCTCGTCGGCGAGCTTGTAGACGTCGACCTGGGCCCGGCCGCAGGACGGGCAGGACACGATCTCGAGCTTGCGGGGACGAAGGTTCAGCGACTGCAGGATCGAGATGCCGACCTTGACCTCCTCCACGGGGGGCGCCGAGAGCGAGACCCGGATGGTGTCGCCGATGCCGCGTGAGAGCAGCGACCCGAACGCGACGCTGGACTTGATCGTGCCCTGGAACGCCGGACCGGCCTCGGTGACGCCGAGGTGGAGCGGCCAGTCGCCGCGCTCGGAGAGCATCTCGTAGGCCTGCACCATCACGACCGGGTCGTTGTGCTTGACCGAGATCTTGAAGTCGTGGAAGTCGTGCTCCTCGAACAGCGAGGCCTCCCAGACCGCGGACTCCACGAGCGCCTCCGGCGTGGCCTTGCCGTACTTCGCCAGCAGCCGCTTGTCGAGGGAGCCGGCGTTGACACCGATGCGGATCGAGGTGCCGCGGTCCTTCGCCGCCTGGGCGATCTGCTTGACCTGGTCGTCGAACTGCCGGATGTTGCCGGGGTTGACCCGGACCGCGGCGCAGCCGGCGTCGATGGCGGCGTAGACGTACTTCGGCTGGAAGTGGATGTCGGCGATCACGGGGATCTGCGACTTGGTCGCGATCGCCGGCAGCGCGTCGGCGTCGTCCTGCGAGGGGCACGCCACCCGCACGATGTCGCAGCCGGCGGCGGTCAGCTCGGCGATCTGCTGCAACGTGGTGTTCACCTCGGAGGTCAGCGTCGTGGTCATCGACTGCACCGACACCGGGGCGTCGCCGCCGACGAGCACCGAGCCCACCTTGATCTGGCGGGTCGGGCGTCGCGGGGCGAGCACCGGCGGGGGTGCGGACGGCATCCCCAGGTCGACCGAGGTCATGTCAGCTCCTTCTGCTGCGATCTGCTGTGATCTGTGAGGTGGTGGTGCCGGGTGAACGGTGCGCCGGTGTCGTCGAGCCGCTCAGCCCAGACTGACCGGTGCGACGATGTCGGCGTAGATCAGCACCAGGCTCGCCACCAGGATGACACCTGCCATCACGTAGCCGATGGGGAGCAGCTTGGCGACGTCGACGAAGCCCGGGTCGGGGCGCCGCAGCACCCGGGCGACGCCGCGGCGCAGCCCCTCGTAGAGGGCCCCGGCCATCTGGCCGCCGTCCAGCGGCAGCAGCGGCACCAGGTTGAGCACGCCGAGGAAGAGGTTCAGCCCGGCCAGCAGCAGCAGGACCGAGAACACCCCGTCGCCGAGCGGGACCCCCTCGCGCGAGGTGAGCTCGCCGGCCACGCGGCCGGCCCCGACGACGCTCATCGGACCGTTCTGGTCGCGCGCCTCGAGACCGAGCGCGGCGAGGCCGACGTGGTACAGCTTCACCGGCAGGTCCCCGATCGCCTGGACCGTCCGCCAGGTGCCGCTCGCCATGGTGGACACCACGAAGCCGGGACCCTGCCTGACGTACTCGCTGTCGGGCACGACGCCGAGGAAGCCGGTGCGGGTGACCTGCTCCGAGCCGGGCTCGGCCGGCCGAGCCGTCACGGTCGTGCTGGTGCGCAGCGTGACCTGCTCGCCGCCACGGCGTACGACGATCACGGCGACGCCGTCGTCGTTGGAGCGGATCACGTCACGCAGCTGCTCCCAGTCGCGGATCCGGGCGCCGTTGAACGCCACGATCTCGTCGCCGGGCCGGAGGCCGGCCCGCTTCGCCGGCGCCTCCGGGTCCGCGGGGGTGCACTCCCGCACGTCGTCGGTGCTGCTGGTGGCGATGACGCACTGGGACACCGCCGCCACCGTGGTGGTCGGCTCCGGGACGCCGTGGCCCATGAAGACGACCGCGAAGAGCACGAACCCGAGGACCAGGTTCGTCATCACGCCCGACCCCATGATGACCAGCTTCTTCCAGGCGGGCAGCCGGTAGAAGAGCCGGTCCTCGTCGCCCTCCTCGACCAGGTCGTACTCGGCCGAGCGGGCGTCGCGGATCAGCTGGGAGACGACGCCGGTGTTGCTGCCCCGCAGCGTCCCCGGAGCCTGGTCGGGCGCCGGCGGCAGCATCCCGACGAGCTTGACGTAGCCCCCGAACGGGATCGCCTTGACGCCGTACTCGGTCTCCCCGCGACGCCGCGACCACACCGTCGGGCCGAACCCCACGAAGTACTGGGTGACCTTGACGCCGAACAGCTTGCCGGGCACGAGGTGGCCCAGCTCGTGGAGGCCGATGGAGACCGCCACCCCGACCGCGAACACCAGCACCCCGAGGACGAACGTCAGCACAGTCATGTCGCGGTGGTCCCGGTCCCTCTCGTCGCCTCTGCCCGCGCCCAGGCGTCGGCCGCCAGCACGTCGTCGACGGTGACACCCGTCGGGTCCGAGCGTACGTCGTGGCCGCGCAGCACGCGCTCCACCAGCGGGACGATGTCGGTGAACCTCGTCTCACCGCGCAGGAACCCGGCCACCGCGACCTCGTTCGCCGCGTTGTAGACCGCCGGGGCGGTACCGCCCCGCCGGCCGGCCTCCCGCGCCAGCGCCACGGCCGGGAACGCCGCGTCGTCGAGCGGCTGGAACTCCCAGGTCTGCGCCCGGGTCCAGTCGACCGGGGCGGCGGTGCCCGGCACGCGGTCGGGCCATGCCAGCCCCAGCGCGATCGGGATCAGCATCGTGGGCGGCGAGGCCTGCGCCAGGGTCGACCCGTCGTGGAACTCGACCATGGAGTGCACCACCGAGGTGGGGTGGACCACCACCTCGATCCGGTCCAGCGGGAGGTCGAAGAGCAGGTGCGCCTCGATCACCTCGAGCCCCTTGTTGACCAGGGTCGCGGAGTTGACCGTGACGAGGGGGCCCATCGACCAGGTCGGGTGCGCCAGGGCCTGCGCGGGGGTCACGTCGTGAAGCTCCTCGCGGCGGCGGCCACGGAACGGCCCACCGCTGGCCGTCAGCACCAGGCGGGACACCTCCGCGGCCCGGCCGGCGCGCAGGCACTGCGCGAGCGCGCTGTGCTCGGAGTCCACCGGCACGATCTGGCCGGGCCGTGCCCGTCCGGTGACCACCGGCCCACCGATGATCAGGGACTCCTTGTTCGCCAGCGCGAGCGTGCTGCCGGCGTCGAGCGCGGCCAGGGTGGGACGCAGCCCCACCGCGCCGGTCATGGCGTTGAGCACCACGTCGCAGTCCAGGCCGGCGGCCGCGCACGACGCCTCCTCGCCCAGGTCCGCGAAGCGCGGGCCGAACTCCTGGACCTGGGCCGCGAACTCCTCACGTCGGCCGCCGCCCGCGGTGAGCCCGACGACCCGGAACAGCTCGGGGTGGGCCCGGACGACCTCGAGCGCCTGGGTGCCGATCGAGCCCGTCGACCCGAGGACCACGACGTCGCGGCGACCGCGAGCCCGACGGCTCGGCCCGCCACCTCGCCGGCCGGGTGCGGGTTCGGGCGAGGGGTCGGGCGAGGGGTCGGGCGAGGGGTCGGGCGAGGGGTCGGGCGAGGAGTCGGGCGAGGGGTCGGGCGAGGGGTCGGGCGGGGAGGGCATCGCCCCATCCTGCCGGACCCGGCCGGTGATGGCCGGGCACCGGGCAGTTCCGCCGATCCGCGGACCACTCCGCCGCACCCCGCCTACCCTGGTGCCGGGAGCCCGCGGGGGTGCTCCCGTGACGGGGGCACAGGCATGGTCGTGTCGATGAGCGGGTCGAGCACGTGGTTCACGGCGGTCCGGCGGACCGCGGCGACGGTCGTCGCGGGGTTCGCCCTGCTGTGCTACCTCTACGGGCCGGCGCTGGCCACGGGCACCCGCACCGCCGCGCACGCGCAGTGCAACACGGTGGCCGGCGGGGACTACCGCAGCTACCGGCTCGACTGGCGGGTCGGTCCCACGCCGCACTGGGTCTGCCGGGACGCTCGCCAGCCGGGGGCACCGGGCACGGACCTGGGGTGGTGGACCAACCCGTTCTAGGGGCGATGACCAGGCTGCTGGGCCGGTCGTCGGGCAGGCCACGGGGAACGGCTCGAGGCGGTGCTGGGGACCGGTCGGCTCGAACCGGCTGCCCTCACCCGCCGGCGGTCGGCGGCTCGGCGTACCCCTCCGGCCTCCCCGGGACCGACAGCCAGTCGCGGAAGAGGACGTCCAGGTCCTGCCCGCTGACCCGCTCTGCGAGGGCGGTCAGCTGGGCCGTGGTGCCGTGCCCGTGCCGGTGGTCGGCGGCCCAGCGTCGCAGCACCGTGAAGAACGCCTCGTCTCCGACCCGCTCGCGGAGCACCTGCAGCGTCATGGCGCCGCGCTCGTACACCGGAGGACCGAACAGGTCGGCGGGATCGGTCAGCGCCGTGGGTGCCGGCCGCCACAGCGCCGAGTCGGCGGGGTGCTCGGCGTAGAGGTCGCGGAACCACTGTGCCACGCTTGGTCCGCCGTGAGCGGCCTGCCACATCTGCTCGGCGTACGTCGCGAACGCCTCGCTGAGCCAGATGTCGCCCCAGGACCGCACCGTCACCGAGTCGCCGTACCACTGGTGGGCGACCTCGTGCACCAGGGTCGAGGCGTCGGGCGGACCGTCGAAGACGGGCCGGTCCTGGGTCTCCAGGGCGTAGCCGACGCGCAGGTCGTCGACGACGACACCGGCGCTGGACATCGGGTAGGGGCCGAACCGGCGCTCCAGGAACCGCAGCACTCCCGGGACCGAGGCCGTCACCACTCGCTGGCTGCCGAACCGAGGGTCGACGAAGCTCCACGCCGGCAGCCGGCGCCCGGAGGTGGTGCGCAACGAGGTCCGCACCACCCGGAACCGACCGATCGAGACGGTGGCCAGATAGGGGGCCATCGGGACGGGCTGCCGCCAGGTCCAGGTGGTCACCCGGCCCCGGGTGCGGCGGCCGGCGAGCCTTCCGTTGCCGGCGACGGCGAGCCCCGAGGGGGCGCTGACCCGGAGCGTGAAGGTGGCCTTGTCGCGCGGGGTGTCGTTGTCGGGGAACCAGGTCATCGCCCCCAGCGGCTCGGCCACCACGGTGGCACCGTCGTCGGTGGCGACCCAGCCCTCGCGGGTCCCGTCGGCGTCGACGATCGGCACCGGACGCCCGCCGTACCGGATGGTCGCGGTGAAGCGCCCCCGCACGGGACGGACCGGTGTCACGACCAGCTTCGCGCCGAGCCGTCGGAACCCGGCCCCGGAGCCGTCGACCCGGACCGAGTGCACCCGCAGCCCCTGGAGGTCCAGGGAGAACGACGACAGCCGATGAGCCGCCCGCGCGGTCACGGTGGTGGTGCCCTCGATCCGGCCGCCGGCGAGGTACCGCAGCGCGACCGTGTAGTGCGACACGTCGTAGCCGGTGTTGCCGGCCGTCGGGAACAGCGGGTCGCCCCCGCTGTGGCCACCGGCCGTGGCCGTCGGGACCGCGGCATGGCCGGCTCGCGGCAGGGCGGCCGCGGCGAGGACGGTCGCCAGGACGGTCGCCAGGACCACCACGACGACGACCGCGGCATCGGGCCAGCGGCCTCCCGGCGACGGTCCGGGGCGGCGACGGTGCACCATGGTCGGCTCCCGGCAGGTCGGCGCGGCCCTCCCCGCGGCGCAGGGAGGAGGGCCGACGCTAGCAACCCGACCGCCGCTGCGCCGACGAACCGCCGTGCCGGCTCCGATCGCCGCGATTGCAGGCACCCGGGCTGGGCGGCACCATGAGGTCATCACCACCGACCAGGAGACCCGATGACCTCACCGAGCGAGCTGCCCGCCGGGCTGCCCTACGACGACGAGACCTATGCCGGTCTCCAGAAGTCGGCCCGCGAGCACCTGTGGATGCACTTCACCCGGATGTCCGGCTTCGACCACGCCGACGTGCCGGTGATCGTGCGGGGTGAGGGCCCCTACGTCTACGACGCCAAGGGTCGCCGCTACCTCGACGCCCTGGCCGGCCTGTTCGTGAGCCAGGTCGGACACGGCCGGGTCGAGCTCGCGGAGGCGGCCGCACGGCAGGCCGGCGAGCTCGCCTACTTCCCACTGTGGTCCTACGCCCACCCGCAGGCGATCCGGCTGGCCGAGCGGGTGGCCAACTACGCCCCCGGTGACCTGAGCCGGGTCTTCTTCACCAGCGGTGGCGGCGAGGCCGTCGAGACGGCGTGGAAGCTGGCGAAGAACTACTTCAAGCTCACCGGCCGCCCGCTCAAGCACAAGGTGGTCAGTCGCGCCGTCGCCTACCACGGCACCACCCAGGGGGCGCTGTCCATCACGGGCGTTCCCGCGATGAAGGCGGCCTTCGAGCCGCTGGTCCCCTCGACCTTCCGCGTCCCCAACACCAACGTCTACCGGGCGCCGGCACCCTTCACGGCTCCGGTCGACCTCGAGGCGTTCGGCCTGTGGGCCGCCGACCAGATCGCGGTGGCCATCGAGAACGAGGGACCCGACACCGTCGCCGCGGTGTTCCTCGAGCCGGTCCAGAACGCGGGCGGCTGCTTCGTGCCGCCTCCCGGCTACTTCCAACGGGTCCGGGAGATCTGCGACCGCTACGACGTGCTGCTGGTCAGCGACGAGGTGATCTGCGCCTTCGGACGGCTCGGCCACATGTTCGGCGCGGAGCGCTACGGCTACCAGCCGGACATCATCACCTGCGCGAAGGGCCTCACCTCCGGGTACGCACCGCTCGGCGCCATGGTCGCCTCGGACCGGCTGATGGAGCCGTTCCGGCACGGCACCGCGTCCTTCAGCCACGGCTACACCTTCGGCGGGCACCCGGTCTCGGCCGCGGTGGGCAACGCGAACCTCGACATCTTCGAGCGCGAGGGGCTCAACCGGCACGTGCTGGACCACCAGGACGCGTTCCGGGCGACCCTGGAGCGGCTGCTGGACCTGCCCATCGTCGGGGACGTCCGCGGCGACGGCTACTTCTACGCCGTCGAGCTGGTCAAGGACCGGGCTACGAGGCAGACCTTCGATGCCGCCGAGTCCGAGCGGCTGCTGCGCGGGTTCCTGGGCCGGGCGCTGCTCGAGGCCGGCCTCTACTGCCGCGCCGACGACCGGGGCGACCCGGTGGTCCAGCTCGCTCCGCCGCTGACCTGCGGCCAGGAGCACTTCGACGAGATCGAGCAGCGGCTGCGCTCGGTCCTGGAGGAGGCCTGGACCAGGATCTGAAACCCGTGCCCGGTCGAGCCGGGCCGCTATCCTGCCGTTCCGAGTCTGTTTGGGTCGTTTTGGGAAGTCCAGTATGATTTATGGCTTTTAGCGCTACCGTGGTCCGGTCAGGGGTCCGACAGCACGACCGGGGGGGTGGCGTCGCGTGGAACCTCGCGCATCGCGAGGCAGGATCGCGGTGACCTTCCTGGTCACGGCAGTCATCCTGCTCGGCGAGTTCGTGTTCCTGATGACGGTCTACCACCTCGACGACGCCGTCCAGCAGCAGCGCACCGCCCAGGCCCGGGTGGCGGGCGCCCTGACGGGATGGCAGCCGGGCAGCTCGACGGCCCCGGTCGAGGCAGCCGTTCGCTCGCTGCCGGCCGGCACCCCCGGCCGCGCCGCGCTGCAGGACCGCGCGCGTCGCTGGGCGGCCGCTCCCGACGACGGGTCGACCCGCGCGCTGCGGGCCGGCAGCCGGTCGATGGCGAGCGTGCTCGCGGCCGACGCCCACCGGGTCGACGTACGCACCGCGGGGATCCTCACCTCGGTGCTGCTCGCGGTCTCGACCGGGTGGTTCGTCTGGTTCCGGAAGCTGGTGCGACGGCACCGGGCCGAGACCCGAGCGCTGACCGAGAAGCTGGTCCTGGACGTCGGCGAGCGACGGCTGCTGGCGCTGGTGCAGAACAGCGCCGACGTCGTCGCCGTCCTCGACCCGGACTCGACCGCGTCCTTCGTGAGCCCGTCCTCGACCGCCGTGCTCGGGATGGCCCCCGACCGGCTGCAGGGCCGGCGGCTGCTCGACCTGGTGGCCCCGTCCGACGTACCCGTGCTGGTCTCGCTGCTGGCGAGCGCGAAGGACGGCGCCCAACCTGTCACGCTGCGCACCAGCCACGCCGACGGGCGCGAGCTGGTCCTGGAGGGCGCCGTGAACAACCTGATGGCCGACCCCGCAGTGGCCGGCTGGGTGCTCACGGTCCGTGACGTGACCGCCCGCCAGGAGCTCGAGGAGCAGCTGACGCACCAGGCCTTCCACGACGCCCTGACGGGACTCGCCAACCGGCAGCTGTTCGGCGACCGGCTCGCCCATGCGCTGCGCCGTCGAGACGGCGCCGCGGAGCCGTTGGTGGTGATGCTCCTGGACCTCGACGACTTCAAGGAGGTCAACGACAGCCTGGGCCACGGGACCGGGGACCAGCTCCTGGTCACCGTCGCCGAGCGCATCGGCGCCTCGATCCGGCAGGGCGACACCGCCGCACGGCTCGGCGGCGACGAGTTCGCGGTGCTGCTGGAGGACGCCGACCTGACCGAGGCCCGCGAGGTGGCCGACCGGTTGCTCGCCGCTCTCGGCGTCCCCGTCGCCGTGGGGGACTCGCTGCACACCGTCTGCGCCAGCATCGGCATGTGCCAGGCCGTCCCGGGCGAGTCCGAGCAGGAGGCGACACTGCGCAACGCCGACGTCGCCATGTACTGGGCGAAGGGGCGCGGCAAGAACACCGTCGCCGTCTACGAGGCCGGGCTGCACGCCCGCGCGCTGGACCGCCTCGAGCTCCGCGGGGAGCTCCAGCGCGCGATCCGGGAGGACCAGCTCACGCTGCACTACCAGCCGACCGTGCACCTGGAGTCCGGCGTGATCTCGGGCTTCGAGGCCCTGGTCCGGTGGCGCCACCCGGTGCGGGGCCTGCTGCCTCCCGGCGACTTCATCTCGGTCGCCGAGGAGAGCGGGCTGATCGTGCCGCTCGGCAGCTGGGTGCTGGACCGGGCCTGCCGGGACGGGGCGACCCTGCAGCACGGCGGCTTCTCGCCCTCGGTGGCGGTGAACGTCGCGGCCGCGCAGCTGGCGAAGCCCGACTTCGCCGGCGAGGTCGACGAGGTGCTGCGCCGCACCGGGATGCGGCCCGACCGGCTGGTCCTGGAGATCACCGAGGGCACGCTGCTCGACGACATGGAGGGCACCATCGCGGCCCTGACCCGGCTCCGTCGGCAGGGCGTGCGGATCGCGATCGACGACTTCGGGACCGGCTACAGCTCGCTGTCGTACCTCTCGCAGCTGCCGGTCGACGTGCTGAAGGTCGACAAGTCCTTCATCGACCACGTCTGCGACAGCACCGCCGACGCCTCGCTGGTCCGGGCCATCGTGGCGATGGGCCAGGGCATGGAGCTGGCGACCGTCGCTGAGGGGGTCGAGTGCGTCGAGCAGGCGGAGTGGCTGAGGTCGGCGCAGTGCTCGCTGGGACAGGGCTACCTGTGGTCGCGTCCCGTCGAGCTGGAGCAGGCCCGCACCCTGCTGCTGCGCGGCGTCCGCCCGGCCCGGCTGCCACGGGTGTCCTGAGCCCGCTCCCGGCAGGTCCGGTCACGGTGCCGGCCGGGGTGGCCGACCGGGGTGGCCGGTGCCGCCGGGGGCCGCGGGGCGGCTCAGCCCCGCTGCAGCGAGGGCCGCAGCCGGTCGAGCACCTCGGCGTCCTCGATCGTCGAGGGCACCCGGGCATCCTTGCCGTCGGCGATCTCGCGCATGGTCTTGCGCAGGATCTTGCCGCTGCGGGTCTTGGGCAGCCCCGCCACCACCGTGACGTCCTTGAACGCGGCCACCGCCCCGATCTCGTCGCGGACCATCGCGACCAGCTGCCGCTCCACCTCGTCGGGGTCGGAGTCAACCCCGGTCTTGAGCACCACGAAGCCGCGTGGCAGCTGGCCCTTCAGCGGGTCGGCCACGCCGATGACCGCGCACTCCGCGACCGCGGGGTGGGTGGCGATGACGGCCTCCATCGAGCCGGTGGACAGCCGGTGCCCGGCGACGTTGATGACGTCGTCGGTGCGGCCCATGACGAACAGGTAGCCGTCCTGGTCGAGGTAGCCGCCGTCACCGGAGAGGTAGTAGCCCTCGAACGCGGAGAGGTAGGAGGACACGAACCGCTCGTCGTCACCCCACAACGTGGTCAGCGTGCCGGGCGGCAGCGGCAGGCGCAGGCAGATCGCCCCCTCCTGCCCGGCCGGCACCGCGGTGCCCTGCTCACCGAGGACCTCGACCTGGTAGCCGGGCACCGGGACGGTCGGTGAGCCGGGACGGATCGGCATCGGGGCGAGGCCCCGCAGGTTCGCCGCGATCGGCCAGCCGGTCTCGGTCTGCCACCAGTTGTCGACCACCGGGACCCCGAGCCGCTCGGTCGCCCAGTGGTAGGTGTCGGGGTCCAGCCGCTCCCCCGCCAGGAACAGGGTCCGGAACCGGCTCAGGTCGTGCCCGGCCAGCAGTGCCCCTGCGGAGTCCTCCTTCTTTACCGCCCGGATCGCGGTCGGAGCGGTGAACAGCGCCTCGACGCCGTGCTCGGCGATCACCCGCCAGAACGCGCCGGCGTCCGGCGTACCGACGGGCTTGCCCTCGTAGAGCACCGTCGTGGCGCCTGTGATGAGCGGTGCGTAGACGATGTAGGAGTGACCGACGACCCAGCCGACGTCGGAGGCCGTCCACCACACCTGGCCGGCGTGCACGTCGTAGATGTTGGGCAGCGACCATGCCATCGCCACCGCGTGCCCGCCGTTGTCGCGCACGATGCCCTTGGGCTTGCCCGTGGTCCCGGAGGTGTACAGCACGTAGAGCGGGTCGGTGGCTGCGACCTCGACGCACTCGGCGGGGTCGGTGGCTCCGGCGCGCATCGCGGTGTCCCAGTCGGTGTGGCGCGCCGGGTCCAGCTGGGCGGGTGAGGCGGATCGCTGCTTGACCACCACGGCGGCGGGCCGGTGGCTGGCCAGCGCGAGCGCGCGGTCGACGATCGGCAGGTACTCCACCACTCGGGCCGGCTCGATCCCGCACGACGCGGTGACCAGCACGGTCGGACGGGCGTCGTCGATGCGCACCGCCAGCTCGTGGGGGGCGAACCCGCCGAACACGACGCTGTGCACCGCCCCGATCCGCGCACACGCCAGCATCGCGACGACGGCCTCCGGGACCATCGGCATGTAGATGACGACCCGGTCGCCCTTCTCGACCCCGAAGCCACGCAGCGCCCCCGCGAACGCGGCGGTGCGCTCGAGCAGCTCGGCGTAGCTGTAGGACGCCTTCGTGCCGGTCACCGGGCTGTCGTAGACCAGCGCCGTGCGCTCGCCGTGCCCGTGCACGACGTGCCGGTCCAGCGCGTTGTAGCAGGTGTTCAGCGAGGCGTCGGGGAACCAGCGGTAGAACGGTGGCCGGTCGTCGTCCAGGACCCGCTTGGGCTTCTTGATCCAGTCGACGAGGGCGGCCTGCTCGCCCCAGTAGCCCTCCGGGTCCTCGATGCTGCGCGCGTGCTCGGCGCGGTAGTCCACCATGGCCTCATCCTGCCCGACCTCCGCTCCCCCATGCCGACCCGGCGCGTCTGGCGGCCCCCGGTAAGCCGACCCGGCGCGTCTGGCGGCCCCCGGTACCCCGACCCGGCGCGTCTGGCGGCGCCGGCGGGAGGGCAACGGTCAGGTGGGGAGGCCGAGGTGCCGCAGCAGGTTCTCCGAGAAGCGATCGCCGGTCCGGGCGATGACGGCGCCCATGATGCGTTCGACTGCCGGGCGCGCGGCCCGGCCCAGCGGCAGGTCGACCGATATCGTCAACGAGATACGCAGATGGGTGCCGCCGGCGACCTCGTCGAGACGGTAGACCCCGTCGGCACCCACTCGCTCGGTCCTGCCTGGTGGGGGCTCGTGGGAGAAGTCGATGCGTGAGGGCCGCAGGAACGTCATCTGCTCGGTGAAGGACGGGGTGACGGCGGTGGTCAGCACCCTGATGCTCGTCAGCTCCCAGCGCCAGTGATCGCCGTCCACCTCGATGTGTCGCAGCATGGGGGTGAGGTCAGCAAGCACTTCAGGGTTGGTCAGCACGTCCCAGATCGTGTGGATGTCGGCGGGCACGACCGCCTCCGACTCGCTCGTCGAGCAAAAGCGGTTCACCCCAGCAGTCTCGCAAATGGGCCCGGGCACCCACGCCTCGGTCCGGCATCTCCCCACACGCGCCGGGCCAGCGGGTCCACCGCCGCCACACGCGCCGGGTCAGCGAGTCCACCGCCGCCACACGCGCCGGGTCAGCGAGTCCACCGCCGCCACACGCGCCGGGTCAGCGAGTCCACCGCCGCCACACGCGCCGGGTCAGCGGGTCCACCGCCGCCACACGCGCCGGGTCAGCGGGTCCACCGCCGCCACACGCGCCGGGTCAGCTGTCGAGGGCGGCGAGCTGGCCGCAGGCCCCGTCGATCTCGCTGCCGCGGGTGTCGCGGACCGTGGTCGGGATGCCCTTGGCCTCCAGCCGGCGGACGAACTCGCGCTCGTCCTCACGGCGGGAGGCCGTCCACTTCGAGCCGGGGGTCGGGTTGAGCGGGATCAGGTTGACGTGCACCCAGCCCCAGTCGCCGAACCCGTTGAGCACGTCACCGAGGAGGTCCGCGCGCCACGCCTGGTCGTTGATGTCGCGCATCATGGCGTACTCGATGCTCACCCGGCGCTTGGTCGTCCGCGCGTAGTCCCACGCGGCCGAGACCGTCTCGAGCACCGACCACCGGGTGTTGACCGGGACCAGCTCGTTGCGCAGCTCGTCGTCGGGGGCGTGCAGCGAGAGTGCCAGCGTGACGGGGATGCCCTCCTCGGCGAGCTGGCGGATCCTCGGCACCAGGCCCACCGTCGAGACGGTGATCCCCCGCGCGGACATCCCCAGCCCATCGGGCGTGGGGTCGGTGAGGCGTCGCACCGCGCCGATCACGGCGCGGTAGTTGGCCATCGGCTCGCCCATGCCCATGAACACCACGTTCGAGACTCGGGCCGGGCCACCGGGGACCTCGCCCCGAGCCAGCGACCGGGCGCCGGCGACGACCTGCTCCACGATCTCGGCGGTGGACATGTTGCGCTGCAGCCCGCCCTGGCCGGTCGCGCAGAACGGGCAAGCCATCCCGCAGCCGGCCTGCGACGACACGCACATGGTCACGCGCTCGGGGTAGCGCATCAGCACCGACTCCACCAGTGCCCCGTCGAAGAGCCGCCACAAGGTCTTCCGGGTCGTGCCGCGGTCCGCCTCGAGGGTGCGCAACGGGGTCATCAGCTCGGGCAGCAGCGTGGCGACCAGCTGCTCGCGGTCCGTCGCCGGCAGGTCGGTCATCTGGGCGGGGTCGTCGGCCAGCCGGGCGAAGTAGTGGGTCGAGAGCTGCCGGGCGCGGAAGCCGGGAAGCCCGGCCGCAGCGACCAGCTCCTTGCGCTCCGCCGCCGAGAGGTCGGCCAGGTGCCGCGGCGGCTTCTTGCGGCCACGCGGCTCGTCGAACACCAGCGGGAGGGTCCTGGGTGCGTCAGACATCACCGCGAGTGTCCCACCCCGGGCCGCCGCTCACCGAATCCGAGGGGCGCGACCCCGCTCACAGGCCCCCGGCACCGTCCCGCGTCGGTACGACGAGGGCTAGAACACCAGGTAGTGGAGCATCAGCCAGATCGGCGCCGCCGTGGCCAGCAGCGAGTCCAGCCGGTCCATCAGGCCGCCGTGACCAGGGATGATCTGCGACATGTCCTTGATGCCGAGGTCGCGCTTCATGACCGACTCGCAGAGGTCCCCCAGCGTCGCCATCACCACCGTGACCAGCCCGAGCGCGACCCCGACCCACCAGTCGCCCCCCAGCATCAGGTGCACCGTCAGCCAGCCCACCAGCACGCACGAGGCGGCCGACCCGGCGAAGCCTTCCCAGGACTTCTTCGGCGAGATCACCGGGGCCATCGGATGCCGCCCGGCCAGCACGCCCACGGCGTAGCCGCCGATGTCGGAGGCGATGGTCACCAGGATGAACGTGAGGATCGCCAGCTGACCTCGGTCCTCGGCGAGCAGCAGCGCGACGAAGCCGCCGAGGAACGGGACGTAGACGATCGTGAAGACGGCCGCCGTCACGTCGGTGACGTAGCCGGCCACCCCGCCCCGAAGCCGCCACAGCATCGTCACCAGGGCCGTGACCGCAGTGGCCGTCACCAGGACCGGCGCTCCGAACGCGTAGGCGACCAGCACCATGACCACGCCACCGACCATCACCGGGCCGCGGGCCAGCCTGATCTCGCCGGTGCCGAAGGCCTGGCCCAGCTCCCAGACCGCCACGACCACCGCGGCGACCACGATGAGCATGAAGGCCGGCTTCCAGAGCACCAGCGAGGCCACGATGGCACCGAGGAGCACGACGGCCGAGCCGATGGCTGCCGGCAGGTTGCGCCCTGCCCGGCTGGAGCGGACCCCGGTCGGCGGGGCCGGAGTGGCGGAGGAGGACGGGAGGTCGGAAGAGGCCATGTCGACGCGCGGTCCTCAGACCTCGATGAGCTCGGCTTCCTTGTGCTTGAGCATCTCGTCGATCTCGTCCACGTGCCGCTTGGTGATGCCGTCGAGCCGCTTCTCGGCGCCGGTGACGTCGTCCTTGCCGACCTCGCCGTCCTTCTCGAGCTTCTCCAGCGCCTGCTTGGCGTTACGGCGGATGTTTCGCACCGCCACGCGGCCGTCCTCAGCCTTGCCCCGTGCCATCTTGATGTAGTCCTTGCGCCGCTCCTCGGTGAGCTCGGGGAGCGTGACGCGGATGGTCTTGCCGTCGTCGGTCGGGTTGACTCCGAGGTCGGAGTCGCGGATGGACTTCTCGATCGCGGTCAACGACCCGGCGTCGTACGGGCTGATGATGATCACCCGGGGCTCGGGGGCGGTGAAGGACGCCAGCTGCTGCAGCGGGGTCGGCGCGCCGTAGTAGTCGGCTGTCAGCTTGTGGAACATCGAGGGGTTGGCCCGTCCGGTGCGGATCGTGGCGAAGTCCTCCCGAGCGACCTCGACGGCCTTGCCCATCTTGGTGTCGGCTTCGTTGAGGGTCTGGCTGATCACGGCTGCTCCTGTTCTCGCGCCGCCGTCCGTGGCGGCGTACCTGGTGCTGGCGGGTCGGCGCGTGCCTCAGGCGTCGCGGGCGACCGTCGTGCCGATCTTCTCACCTCGGACGACCCGGGCGATGTTGCCCTCCTCGGACAGGTTGAACACGATCATCGTCATGTCGTTGTCGCGGGCCAGGCTGACCGAGGTCGCGTCGGCGACCTGCAGGCCACGGGAGAGGAACTCGTCGTAGGTGAGGTGGTCGAACTTCACCGCGTCGGGGGTGCGGTGGGGGTCCGCGTCGTAGACACCGTCGACCCCCTGCTTGCCCATCAGGATCACCTGCGCGCCGATCTCCAGAGCCCGCTGTGCGGCGACGGTGTCGGTGGAGAAGTACGGCATCCCGGCGCCGGCGCCGAAGATCACGACGCGCCCCTTGTCGAGGTGCCGCATCGCACGGCGCGGGATGTAGGGCTCGGCGACCTGACCCATCGCGATGGCGGTCTGCACCCGGGTCTCGACGCCCTGCTTCTCGAGGAAGTCCTGCAGGGCGAGACAGTTCATGACGGTGCCGAGCATCCCCATGTAGTCGGCGCGCGCCCGGTCCATGCCGCTCTTGTGCAGCTCCGCGCCGCGGAAGAAGTTGCCACCCCCGACGACCACTGCGACCTGGACGCCGCTGCGGACGACATCGGCGATCTCGGCGGCGATGGCGTTCACGACCGCCGGGTCGACGCCGACCTGTCCGCCGCCGAAGACCTCGCCGGAGAGCTTGAGCAGTACCCGCTTGTAGGCCGTCACGGACGTTCCTTTCGCCGTCAGGTGGTCCGGTGCACGTCGTCGTGGACGTCCCCGGGTGTGCCCCCCCCGAGAGGGGATGGCCCGGGTCGGGGCCCCGAGGGGCTCGACCCGGGCCGGGCTCAGCGCTGCGTCACTGCCCGATCTCGAAGCGCGCGAAGCGCACGACGTCGACGCCGGACTCGGCGAGGACGGCCTTGACCGTCTTCTTCGAGTCCTGCACCGACGGCTGCTCGAGCAGGGCGACCTGCTTGAAGAAGCCGTTGAGGCGACCCTCGACGATCTTGGGCAGCGCCTGCTCGGGCTTGCCCTCCTCGCGAGCGGTGGCCTCGGCGATCTCGCGCTCCTTGGCCACGACGTCCGCGGGCACCTCGTCGCGCGAGACGTACTGCGGCCTCATCGCGGCGATCTGCATCGCGACGCCGCGAGCGGCGTCCTCGGCCTGGCCGGAGTACTCCACCAGGACGCCCACGGCAGGCGGGAGGTCGGAGGCCCGACGATGCATGTACGTCGCGACCGGCCCGTCGAAGACCGCCACGCGACCGAGCTCGATCTTCTCCCCGATCTTGATGGCTAGTGCGGAGACGACCTCATCGACGGTCGCACCGTCCAGCGGGACGCTCTTGAGGGCCTCAGCGTCGGCCGGCTTGGCCGCGTCGGCCGCGTCCGCGATGCGCTGCGCCGTCGCGATGAACTCCTCGCTCTTGGCGACGAAGTCCGTCTCGCTGCTCAGCTCCACCAGGGCGGTCCCACTAGCGGCCACCAGGCCGGCGGTGGCGGTGCGCTCGGACCCGCGCTTCTCGGCCTTCGCGGCGCCCTTGACCCGCAGGATCTCGATGGCCCGGTCGAAGTCGCCGTCAGCCTCCTGGAGGGCCTTCTTGCTGTCCATCATTCCCGCGCTGGTGATGTCGCGGAGCTTCTTCACGTCGGTGGCGGTGATGTTCGCCATGGGTGCTGCACTCCCTCGTGCTGGTGGGACGGGTGGGGTGGTCGAACGGTCCCGCCGCCGCTGATGGGGACGGCGGGACCGGTGACTCAGGCCTGCGACTCGGCGTCGGTCGACTCCGCGGCCGGAGCCTCAGCCGACTCCGCGGCCGGAGCCTCAGCCGACTCCGCGGCCGGAGCCTCAGCCGACTCCGCGGCCGACTCTGCCGGCTGCGGCTCGGCGGGGGCCTCGGTGCCCTCGGAGGCGGCGCCCGTGGCCTCGGACGCCGGCGCCTCGGCCGCCGGGTCGCCGGTGGCAGCGGCAGCGGCCTGGTCGGCGTCGCCCTGCAGCAGCTCGCGCTCCCATTCGGCCAGCGGCTCCTGGGCAGCCTCGCCAGCGCCCGTGCGGGCCCCGGAGCGGGCGATCAGCCCGTCCGCGACGGCGTCGGCCACGACGCGGGTGAGGAGCCCGACGGCGCGGATCGCGTCGTCGTTGCCAGGGATCGGGAAGTCGACCTGGTCGGGGTCGCAGTTGGAGTCGAGGATGCCGATGATCGGGATCCGCAGCTTGCGGGCCTCCTCGACGGCGAGGTGCTCCTTGTTGGTGTCGACGATCCAGACCGCCGAGGGGGTCCGGCTCATCTCCCGGATGCCGCCGAGCGTCTTGTCGAGCTTGTCGCGCTCGCGCTTCATGCCGAGCAGCTCCTTCTTCGTGCGGCCGCTGCCGGCCACGTCGTCGAAGTCGATCTCGTCGAGCTCCTTGAGCCGGTTGATGCGCTGGTGCACGGTCTGGAAGTTGGTGAGCATGCCGCCCAGCCAGCGCTGGTTGACGTAGGGCATACCGACCCGGGTGGACTGCTCGGCGATCGCCTCCTGGGCCTGCTTCTTCGTGCCGACGAACAGCACGGTGCCGCCCTTGGCGACGGTGTCCTTCACGAACGCGTAGGCGCGGTCGATGTAGGCCAGCGACTGCTGCAGGTCGATGATGTAGATCCCGTTGCGCTCGGTCATGATGAAGCGCTTCATCTTCGGGTTCCACCGACGGGTCTGGTGCCCGAAGTGGACGCCGCTCTCCAGGAGCTGGCGCATCGTGACGACGGCCATGCCGATCGTCCTCTCTCGTCGTGACCGGCCCACCTCGTGCGCGCGCGAGCGGCACGACCGTGGCGGCTGGTCGCCTCAGTTGTCGCAGGTCGACGGGTGCCGGCCTGCCCTGACGCCCGGCGCGTCCTGACCTCGCCTGGCGGCGAGGACTGAGGGACGTCGCCCGCGCTGGGCCGGCCCGGGGTGGGTCGACTCGGTGCGGTGTCGGGCGTGCGAAGTACGAGCCGATGCACGGCTCGCCGTCGAGCAGTTTAGTCCACCAGCCGGACGACCGCTAATCGTCCCCAGCCACGCCGACCGGCGTCGTCGTCCACAGCTCAGCAGCGGCGGCGACCGGGCCGCAGCGTCCGCGCCATGCTCGCGCCATGTCCACCTCCACGTCCACCTCCACGTCCACCCCCGCCTGCCCGTCGCCGACCCACCGACTCGGCCACGGTCTCCCGCTGCATCGAGGCCGGCGGCCGAGCGCACCGCGCACGTCACTTGTGGTCGGGGTCCTGCTGACGGTGCCGCTGTGGGTGCCCGTGAGCGGCCTGGCCGGGCTCACCGCGGCGGTGGCGGCTGCTCCGGCACCGAGCCCGGACACCGGTCCCACCGGGCGCACGGACCCGACGGCCGCGCCCCGGGTTCCGTGGCCGCAGGCGGCCGCTCCGGCGCCTCGATCCCAGGGAGTCTGGCCGCTGGCGCCTCGACCCGACGTGGTGCGTGGCTTCGCGCCCCCGGCGCAGCGCTGGGAGACAGGCCACCGCGGGGTGGACCTCGCCGCGGCCCCCGGGCGGGTGGTCCGCACCGCGCTGGCGGGCCGAGTGGCCTTCGCCGGGAAGGTTGCCGGGCGCGGGGTCGTGGCGGTCGACCATGGGTCGGTCCGGACCACCTACGAGCCCGTGCTGCCCTCCGTCGCGGCAGGTGACCACGTCAGCGCGGGGGCGGTCCTGGGACGGCTGACCCTGTTCGGGTCGCACTGCTTCCCGCTGGCGTGCCTGCACTGGGGCCTGGTCGAGGGCCGGGACCGCTACCTCGACCCGCTGAGCCTGGTGGGCGCCCCTCCGGTGATGCTGCTTCCGCTCGGCGCGCCCCGAGGAGGAGTGCCGGTCAGGCCCGTCGGCCGCTCAGCAGCGTCAGCGGGGACCGCCGTCTGGGTTTCCACCCGGGGTCCTTCACGGTCGCCGTCCCGGTCTTCTCCGCCCGCGGCTTGGTCACCACCCCCTTCTCGAACACGATGATGCTGTCGTACCAGTGCATGGACCTGACCGTCCTGGTGATCTCGTCGACCGCGAAGCCCGGCTCCCGGGAGTGCCAGGCGTTCAGCTGGTCGGTGAGGTCCTTGGCGTACTCGATGAAGCTGCCCGGCTGCTTGAGCCGACCGCCGTAGCGGGGCCAGTAGGAGGTGTGCAGGTCCTCGATCAGGAAGACGCCGTTGTCGGTGACCCGCGGGAAGATCTCCTCGAAGGTGTTGATCTGCTGGCCGAAGAAGTGGCCGCCGTCCTCGATCACGATGTCGATCGGCCCGATCTCGTCGGCGATCGAGCGGAGGAAGTCGCGGTCCTCCTGGTCACCGACGAAGATCTTGGTGCGCTTCTGCTCGAGGCTCTTGCACTTGGGGTTGATGTCCACGCCGTGGATGCTCGCTCCGCGACCGAAGTAGTCACGCCACATCTGCAGCGACCCGCCCTGGGACACGCCGAACTCGAGGACCACCGGCTTGGTCCCACGGAACCGCTCGAAGTGCCGGTGGTACACGTCGAAGTAGTGGATCCACTTATGGATCAGCCGGTCGTCGTTCTTGCGGAAGTACTCTTCGAGAGGGTTCGTCGTCGCAGCGGCCACGGCAGCACCCTAGCCATCTCACGGCGCCACGTCTCGGGCTGCGCGGGACGTCTCAGGCCCGAGGATGCGCCTGTCGGTACGCCTGACGCAGCCGGTCAGAGGTGACGTGGGTGTACAGCTGGGTGGTCGACATCGAGGCGTGCCCCAACAGCTCCTGGACACTGCGGAGGTCCGCTCCCCCCTCGAGCAGGTGGGTGGCCGCCGTGTGCCTGAGGCCGTGAGGGCCGAGGTCGGGCGCACCGGGAACCTCGGCGAGCCGGGCGTGGACCAGGGTTCGCACCGCTCGCTGGTCGATCCGGCCGCCGCGGGCGCCCAGCAGGAGCGCGGGCCCGGCGGCCGGCGCGACGAGCGCGGGCCGCCCCGCCTGCAGCCACCGGTCGAGCGCCCGCGAGGCGGGCAGCCCGTAGGGCACGGTCCGCTCCTTGCGTCCCTTGCCGAGCACCCGCACCACCCGCCGCTCGTGGTCGACGTCGTCCACGTCGAGGCCACACAGCTCCCCCACCCGGATGCCGGTCGCGTACAGCAGCTCGAGGACGGCGACGTCGCGGCACCCGACCGGGGAGCCGTCGTCGGCCCGCCGTGCCGCGGCCTCCATCAGCGCCCGGGCCTCGTCGGCGCGCAGCGCGGACGGGAGCGTGCGGTGGGGCTTGGGGGTGCCCAGCAGTGACCCGGGATCCGTGGCGATGCGCCCGGTGCGGTGCGCCCAGCCGGTGAACACGCGCACGGCGGTGGCCCGCCGGGCCAGCGTCGTCCGCGCCCGGCCGAGCGTCTGCTGGGTCGCCAGCCAGCTGCGCAGCACGCCGATGTCGAGGCGGTCCAGGTCCTCATGCCCCAGCCGCGCCGCCTGCGCGAGCATGGCGGCGACGTCGCCGAGGTAGGCCCGCACCGTGTGCGGCGCCAGGTCGCGCTCGGCCACCAGGTGCCGCTCGTAGTCCGTCAGCACCCGCGCCAACGGCTCCGGCAGTGAGCCCGGCCGTGGGTCCGGCGCCGACTCCGCTGGCAACCCGGGCGTCGACCCGGGCGTCGACCCGGGCAGCTCGGCGCTCACGCCGGCAGCCTACGGCGGTCGGGGTGCGTCCACCCGCTGCGACGCCCGATCACGTCGCCCCGCCGGTCTCGCGCCGCCGCCAGCCGGGGGCGCACTGCTCGACCAGGCCGGCCGCCAGAAGCCGGCCCAGCCCCGCGACGACCCGGTCGGTGGCCAGCCCGGCGGTTCGCGCCAGCGCCGCCACCGGCGCGGGCCGCAGCACCGGGACCGCGTCGAGCAGCTGCTTGTCGGTGTCGCTGAGCCGGTCGACGGGGCCCTCCGGCGCGCGGCGCCGTGGCCGGGAGTCGGTGCCGGCAGGCGAGACCAGGTCGAGGACGTCGCTGCCGCACGTCACCAGGGACGCCGCGCCGGTACGGATCAGCTCGTGCACCCCCTCGGAGGGCGCACTGGTCACCGGGCCGGGGACCCCCATCACGGTGCGGTGCAGCAGACCGGCCCAGTTCGCGCTGTTCAAGGCCCCTGAGCGCACCGCCGCCTCGACCACCACGGTGCCGAGGCTCAGACCCGCGATCAGGCGGTTGCGGGCCAGGAACCGCAGTCGGGTGGGTGCGGCGCCGGGCGGCAGCTCGGAGACCACCAGTCCGGTCTCGGCGATGTAGGCGAGCAGCTCACGATGCGCCGAGGGGTAGGCACGGTCCGCACCGCAGGCGAGCACCGCGACGGTCCCGCCGCGCACCGCCAGGGCACCTCGGTGGGCGGCCTGGTCGATACCGAAGGCCGCCCCTGAGACGACCCCCAGCCCGGCACCGGCCAGGTGAGCGGCCAGCTCCCCCGCGACGCCGGTGCCGTACGTCGTCGCGGAGCGTGACCCCACCACGGAGACGGCTCGGGCGCACACGACGTCCAGCCGCAGCGGGCCGCGGACCCAGAGCCCCAGCGGCGCACCACCACGACCGTTGAGCCCGCCTGAGCGGTCCAGGTCGCCGAGCTGCTCGGGCCACTCCGGGTCGCCGGGACACACGAACCGCACCCCCGCACCGACCGCGTCGTCGAGGATGCGACGAGGCTCGAGGATGGCGGCACGAGCGGCCACGTCGGCGGCCAGGCTCCCGCCGTCCCGGTCCTCGGCCAGCAGCGCGAGGACCCGTTCGGCCCCGACGTCGGCCACGAGCCGGGACAGCCGCGGGTCGCCGGGCTCCGCCAGCGAACCGAGCGTCACGCGGGCCAGCCGCTCGGCCGGGGCGACGCTCACCGGGCCGCCAGCGAGGAGACCAGCAACGGGTCGCCCGAACGGAGCCGCAGCGCCACGTCCAGCTCCTCGGGACCGGGGCGGTCGACCTCGCGCAGGTCGGCGACCGTCCAGGCGAGGCGGTGGACGCGGGTCCCGCCCCGGCCGGTGAGCGCCCCGCCGTAGACCCGGTGCTCCAGCAGCCGGGTCGCGGCCTCGGTCAGTGGCCACTGCCGCTGCAGCACCGGGCCGGGGACGTCGGCGTTGAGCCGCCACGGCGACGCCGCGTACCGGTCGGTCTGCCGCTGACGGGCTGCGCTCACCCGACCCCGGACCGTCGCGCTCGGCTCGGGCCGCGCCAGCGGGTCGGTTGCTTCGTGCGGCGGGACCGGCTCGACCTGTCGGGTGATGTCGATCCGGTCGACGATCGGGCCGGACAGCTTCTTGCGGTAGTCCCGGCGACGCAGCTCGGTGCAGGTGCAGCGGTTGTCGCGCCGGGTGGGGTGGTACTCCCCGCACGGGCACGGGTTGCAGGCGATCAGCATCATCGTCCTCGCTGGGAAGGTGGCGGCCTCGTCGCCCCGCGTGATGGTCACCTCGCCGCTCTCCAACGGCTGTCGCAACGCCTCGATGATGTCGGCGCCGAACAGCGGGAACTCGTCGAGGAACAGGCAGCCGGTGTGCGCCCGGCTCACCTCGCCGGGCCGGACCCGGCCGGACCCGCCGCCGAGGAGGCTGGTGCGCGAGGCGGAGTGGTGGGGGGCGCGGAACGGCGGTCGGGTCAGCAGGCTGCGGCCGGGCGGCAGGCCCCCGGACAGCGAGTGGATGGCGGTCAGCTCCAGCGCCTCCTCCAGGCCCAGGTCGGGCAGCAGGCCGGGGACCCTCTCGGCGAGCGTCGTCTTCCCGGCGCCCTTCGGCCCGGTGAGCATGAGGTGGTGGCCGCCCGCGGCGGCGACCTCGAGCGCGTACCGCGGGTCGGCGAGACCGACGACGTCGGCCATGTCGAGGTCCTCGATCCGGTGGTCCCCGCGCCACGAGAGGAGGGCCGCCCCGACGAACGGCTCGACCGGCGGCGCCGACGGCAGCTCCTCGCCGCGCAGGTGCGCGACCACCTGCCGCAGGGACCGGACCCCGACAACCGCCATCCCCGGCACGAGGGCGGCCTCCTCCGCCTGTGGCTCCGGGACCACCATGCAGGTGATGCCGCGAGCCTTCGCGACCATGGCCATCGGCAGCACCCCCGGCACGGCCCGCAGCCGGCCGTCGAGGGTCAGCTCACCCACGAACACCACCCCGGACAGCGCGGCGCCGGGCAGCTGCCCCGCCGCTGCGAGGACGCCGACGGCGATGCCGAGGTCGAAGTGGGGCCCGCTCTTGGGCAGGTCGGCGGGTGAGAGCAGCACGGTCACCCGTCGTGTCGTCGGCCAGTCCAGCCCGCTGTTGACCACGGCGGCCCGGCAGCGGTCGCGCGCCTCCACGATGGAGGCGTCTGGGCGTCCGACCAGCGCGGTCGCCACCAGGCCGGGAGCGAGGTCGACCTGCACGTCGATGAGGTGGCCGGACGCACCGGTCAGCGAGATCGTGCGGGCGGTCGCGAAGCCCATCAGCCCACCCCGCGCACGTGCTGGAGGGTCGGCGCCCCGCGACGCTGGAGCAGCACGCCGACCAGGTCGATGCGCAGCTCCGCCGGCCGCACCCGATGGTCCTCGACCCATAGGTCGGCCAGTCGCCGCAGCCGGTCGCCCTTGGCGGCGGTCACCGCCTCGACCGGGGAGCCGTAGGCCGTCGAGGAACGCGTCTTCACCTCGCACACGACCAGCACGCGACCGTCGCGGAGCACCAGGTCGAGCTCACCGGTCTCGCACCGCCAGTTGCGGTCGAGCACCACCATGCCGTCATCGACGAGATGGCGGGCGGCGACGTCCTCCCCGTAGCGCCCGACCTCACGGCGGCGTGCAGCCCCGCGGTCGGGGCTGCCCGGCGCCTCGGAGCGCTTGCACCGGTCTGGGTCCAGCTGCTGGTCTTCGGTCATCGGGAACCTCCTGCACGGAAGGCTCCCCCGCACCACGCCCGAACGGGCGGGACCGACGGCGGACTGGGGACGACCGGCGCACCACCGGCGCTGTGGACCGAACCTGGCTCGCCTGGACCCTCAGGTCTTGGGCAGCTCGATCTCGGCCGGGCTCAGCTCCTCGACGTTGACGTCCTTGAACGTCAGCACCTTCACGTTCTTCGCGAAGCGCGCCGGACGGTACATGTCCCACACCCAGGCATCGGTCATGGTGACCTCGAAGAAGACGTCCCCGGCCTCGGTGCGGGCCTTCACGTCGACCTGGTTGCACAGGTAGAACCGCCGGTCGGTCTCCACGACGTACTTGAAGATGCTCACCACGTCGCGGTACTCGCGGTACAGGTGCAGCTCCATCTCGGTCTCGTACTTCTCGAGATCCTCGGCGCTCATCGCCCCGCCTTCGCCTGGTCCGTCACGACCTGGCCATTGTCCCCGACGGCGCCGGGGTAGCCCGGCACCGCCGCACCCGCGGCCCGGCGGACGTTGACGAACCGACGCCGGTGCACCGCGCTCGGTCCGTGGGCCTGCAGGGCGGCGGCGTGCGTGGGCGTGACGTACCCCTTGTGGGTGAGGAAGTCGTAGACCGGGAAGTCCTCGTGGAGCCTGGTCATGATCCGGTCCCGGGTGACCTTGGCGACCACCGACGCCGCCGCGATGCAGGCCGCCACCCGGTCGCCCTTCCAGATCGCCAGGCCCGGCACCGCGAGCCCGTCGACCGGGAAGCCGTCGGTGAGCACGTAGGAGGGCCGGGTGTCGAGCCGCGCCAGCGTCCGCCGCAGCGCCGCCACGTTCGCGACGTGCATGCCCAACCGGTCGCACTCCTCGGGAGAGACCACGACCACCGACCAGGCCACCGCTCGTCGCACCACCTCGGCGTACGCGCGGTCCCGGGCCGGCGGAGTCAGCAGCTTGGAGTCGGCCAGGCCGGGGACCTGGCCCCGACGGCCGTCGGGGAGGACCACGGCGGCGGCGACGAGCGGGCCGGCGCATGCCCCGCGGCCGGCCTCGTCGACGCCGGCGACCGGCTCCAACCCCACTCGGCGCAGGGCTCGCTCGTAGCCGTAGAGGCCGGCGTCGCGGCGCACCGTGAGACCTCGGGGAAGCTGGGTCATGACGGCTCCTTTGTACCTCGCTCCAGCCGGCGCCCGACCGGAGCCGTCCGGCACGAGACGACGGCTACCTGACCGCTCGGACGACGGGCGGGGTCGCCACTCTCCGGGCGTGGTCCAGCGGCCACACCACCGCCACCACCCGTCCCACGACCTCGCCGACCGGCACCTGCCCGCCGCCGGGGTCGCCCAGGTGGGCACGGGAGTCGGCCGAGGCGACACGGTTGTCCCCCTGCACCCACAGCCGGCCTGGCGCGACGCGGACGTCGAACCGGACCTGGGAGGGGGGCTGCCCGGCAGCCAGGTAGGACTGCTCGTCCAGCGGCCCGCCGTTGACCGTGATCCGCCCCTGCGGGTCGCAGCAGACCACCCGGTCCCCGGCCACGCCGATCACCCGCTTCACCAGGTGCCCACCGGCCGGGTAGAGCCCCGCCGCGCCCAGCACCCGTGCCACGGGCCCCGGCTCGGCGGTCTGCGCTCGGCCCAGCCAGCCGCCGGGGTCGGCGAACACGATGACGTCGCCCCGGCGCGGCGCGCCGCTCCCCCAGTAGGAGACCTTCTCGACAAGGATCCGGTCGTCGAGGACGAGGGTGTCGTTCATCGAGGCCGACGGGATGTAGAAGGCCTGCACGACGAAGGCCTTCAGCACTGCCGCCACGAGCACGGCCACGAGGAGCAGCAGCAGCGACTCCTGCCAGAACCGCAGCCTGCGAGGACCGGCAGGGCCGGAGACCCGCTCAGGCGTCGCGCTTCTCCTTGATCTTGGCGGCCTTGCCGCGCAGGTTGCGCAGGTAGTAGAGCTTGGCGCGGCGGACGTCACCGCGGCTGACGACCTCGATGTGGTCGATGATCGGCGTGTGCAGCGGGAAGGTGCGCTCCACCCCGACGCCGAAGGAGACCTTGCGGACCGTGAAGGTGCGGCCGACGCCGGAGCCCTGGACCCGGATGCAGACACCCTGGAACACCTGGACCCGGGAGCGGTTGCCCTCGACCACCTTGACGTGGACCTTGAGGGTGTCGCCCGCGCGGAACGCGGGGTTGTCGTCGCGCTGGGTGGCGGCGGCGAGCGTGTCGATGACGTTGGTCATGGGGTCTCCTAGGGGCGCCACAGGTCACCCGCGGAACGCGGATCGTCGGATGCAGTCGAGCAGCCGTCGGGCTCGTCGTGCGGGGCGCCCCCTGTGGCAGGTGGCCCGCCGGCTTCCCCTCGTCGAGCAGAGGTCGGCCGGGACGCGACGGATGCGACAGCCAAGTCTGCCACAGGGCGGTGGCCCTCGGAAATCACGGTCGCGGCCGTGGGTCTGCGCCGTGCGGCAGCGGCTTGCTCAGGTGCACCACGCCGACCTCGGCGGGCTCGCGAGTCTCGCGGCGGTAGCCGGCTCGGCGGTACCGCCGCAGGTTGGCCTCGCTGCGGCTTCCGGTGAACAGCGCCACCCGCCGTGCCTGCGGCGGCGCGGCCTCCTCCAGTCGCTCGAGCAGCCACCGGCCGAGTCCGCGGCCGCGCAGGTCCGGGGCCACCATCAGTCGGCCGACCTGCCAGACGTCGCCGTCGAGCCGCGCGCGGCCGGCGGCCACGAGCCGGCCGTGCGAGCGGAGCAGGAGCGTGGTCCACTCCGCGATCCAGGTCTCCACCTCGGGCAGGCCCTCGCGCAGCGCCGGGATGTCGAGGCTGTGGTTGGCCTGTCCCTCCGCCACCCAGCACGCGAGCTGGAGGGTCAGCACCTCCCCGGCGTCGCCGCGGGTGCCCGGGCCGACCACCAGGTCGACGTCCCCGACGTCGACGGCCCGGCTGGGGTGCAGCAGGTCCGGCCGCCGCCGGGCGGTACGCCGCAGCGACTGCTCGTGCCGCCAGGCGGCGATCCGGGCATGGTCGCCACCGCGCAGCACCGCCGGCACCTCCAGACCGCGCCAGGTCGCCGGCTTGGTGTAGACCGGGTACTCCAGCAGCCCGGACTCACCGTGGGACTCCTCGACCAGCGAGCCGGGGTTTCCCATGAAGCCGGGGAGCAGCCGGACCACCGCCTCGGTGACCACCAGGGCGGCGACCTCGCCGCCGTTGAGCACGTAGTCCCCGACGGAGACCTCCCGCACCCGCACCCGGCGCGCCGCGTCGTCCAGCACCCGCTGGTCGATGCCCTCGTAGCGGCCGCAGGCGAAGACCAGCCGGTCCTCACCGGCGAGCTCGGCGGCGACCCGCTGGCTGAACGGCTCGCCGGACGGGGTCGGCACGACCAGCACGGCGTCCTCGCCGGCGGTCACCAGGGCATCGAGCGCCTCGCCCCACGGCTCGGGCCGCATCACCATCCCGGCGCCACCGCCGTAGGGGGTGTCGTCGACGGTGCGGTGCCGGTCGTGGGCCCAGTCCCGAAGATCGTGCACCCGGACGTCGAGCAGGCCGGCCTGCTGCGCCCGGCCGGCCAGCGACAGCCCGAGCGGCGCGAGGTAGTCGGGAAAGATCGAGACGACGTCGATGCGCACGTCTCAGCCCTGGCCGGCCGGGTCGTCGGTGGGCAGCGGGGCCAGCAGCCCCGGCCGGGGAACCACGTCGAGGGTTCCCCCGGCCGGGTCCACCTCCGGGACCAGAGCGGTGACGAAGGGCACCAGCACCTCCTGGTCGTCGGGCGTGCGGATCACGAGCAGGTCCGGGCCGGCGCCGTGCAGCACCTCGCTGACCTCTCCGACGGGCACGCCCTCGGTCGTGCGCACCGACAGCCCGACGAGCTGGTGGTCGTAGAACTCCTCGGGGTCCTCGGGCGACTCGCTCGCGTCGACGTCGGTGACCAGCGTGAGCCCGCGCACCGCCTCGGCGGCCGTGCGGTCGTGGACCTCGGCGAAGGTGACCAGGAGCCTGCTCTGGTGCCACCGGGTGCGCCGGACCGTGAGGGTGGCGGGACGGCCCGGGCCCTGCGGCAGCACCCCGGTGGGGGTGCGGGTGCCCAGCCTCGCGCCGTCGGCGAAGCGGCGCTCAGGCTCGTCGGTGCGCAGCTCCACCGACACCTCGCCCTTGATGCCGTGCGCCCGGCCGACGCGGCCGACCACGACCTCGGTGGTGCCCATGGGTGTCCTCTCGTCGGGCTCGCGGTACCGGTCCGGTGCCGGTCTCGTCCGGGGCCGGTACGGCGAACGGGCGCCGACCCGTCCCAGGGGACGAGGGCGGCGCCCGTCGGGGCGACCGGTCAGCGCCGGCGGTCGACGTCGACGAAGTCGACGCGCGCGCCGCTCTTGCCGGCCAGCGCGCCGATGACCGTGCGCAGCGCTGTCGCGGTGCGGCCGCCGCGACCGATGACCTTGCCGAGGTCCTCCGGGTGCACCCGGACCTCCAGCACCGAGCCGCGGCGCAGCTGCTTGTCAGCGACCTCGACGTCGTCCGGGTGCCTGACGATGCCGCGGACCAGGTGCTCGAGTGCGTCGGCGAGCACGGCGGTCAGCTCTCGGCGGGCTTGTCGTCGGACTGCTGCTCGGAGTCGACCGCCTTGACCTCGTCGGCCTCGGCCTGCTCGGTCGCGCCCTCGGGGGTCTGCTCGCCCGGGGTGCGGGCGGCGGCGTCCTCAGCGGTGGGCCCGGCGGTGGGCTCAGCCGAGGACTCGGCCTTCTTCGACGACGACCTCTTTGCGGTCGTGGCGTCGGCCTGCCTGGAGCTGCCTGCCTCCTTGAGCGCCTCGTTGAACAGCTCGGCCTTGTCGCGCTTGGGCTCCTTCACCTTGAGGGTCCCCTCGGTCCCCGGCAGACCCTTGAACGTCTGCCAGTCGCCGGTGACCTTCAGCAGGGCCTCGACGGCCTCGCTGGGCTGGGCGCCGACGCCGAGCCAGTACTGCGCTCGGTCGGAGGTGACCTCGATGAAGGAGGGCTCCTCCTTGGGGTGGTACTTGCCGATCTCCTCGATGACCCGACCGTCCCGCTTCTTGCGGGAGTCGACGACGACGACACGGTAGTAGGGCGTACGGATCTTGCCCATACGCTTCAGGCGAATCTTGACGGCCACGGGTGTGGTGTCTCCTCAGAAGTTTCGAGAGCGGGGTGAGCGTCCCGCTCCTGGGTGGGGCCAGGCCGGGTGCGCTGCGCGGTGTCGTGCATGACCGGATGAGAGGGGCCGGCACGCATGACTCAGCCGGTCATTCTGCCAGACCACCGGGCCGGGGCCGAAATCGGCGGGCTCAGGCGACCACGACGCCGCGCAGCACGATCCGGCTGGGGCTTGCCAGCACGGTCAGGTCCGCCACCGGGTCGCGGTCGTAGACGACGAGGTCCGCGCTGGTGCCCTCCGCCAGGTCGCCGTCGAGCCCGAGCCAGGCCCGGGCCCGCCACGAGGCCGCGCCGAGCGCGTCGAAGGCGCTCAGCCCGCACCGGGTGAGTGCGCGCACCTCCTCGGCGATCAGGCCGTGCGGCAGCACACCGCCCGCGTCGGTGCCCGCGTAGAGGGCCACGCCGGCCTCGTGCGCGGCGCCGATGACCTCGTGCCGGGAGGCGTGCAGCCGCATCATGTGGTCGGCGTAGGCGGGGAACTTCGCCCGTCCCGCCTCGGCGTAGCCGGGGAAGTTGTCGAGCTGGCGCACCGTCGGCACCAGCGCCACCCCGCGCCGGACCATCTCCTCGACCAGGTCGGCCGACAGCCCGGTGCCGTGCTCGATGCAGTCGATGCCGGCCCCGATCAGGTCGGGGAGGGCGGCCTCGCCGAAGACGTGGGCGGTGACCCGGGCACCCTCCTCGTGCGCGGCCCGCATGGCCCCCTCGAGCGCGTCGCGCGGCCACGACGGCGTCAGGTCGCCGGCGTCGCGCTCGATCCAGTCCCCGACCAGCTTGACCCAGCCATCGCCTCGGCGCGCCTCCTGCGTGACGTAGGCCGACAGCTCCGCCGGCTCGATCTCATGGGCGTAGTTGCGGATGTAGCGGCGGGTGCGCGCGATGTGGCGGCCCGCCCGCACCAGCCTCGGCAGGTCGTCGCGGTCGTGGATCCAGGCGGTGTCCGCGGCCGACCCGCAGTCGCGCAGCAGCAGCGCGCCGGCGTCACGGTCGGTGAGAGCCTGCCGCTCCTGCTCCGCGGGCGGCACGGCCCCGTCCGCGTCGAGCCCGACGTGGCAGTGCGCGTCGACGAGCCCCGGCACCACCCACCCCTGCGCCACCAGCTCGGCCGAGGCGACCCGCTCGTAGGTGACCCGGCCGTCGACGACGTACAGGTCGCGGGTCTCCCCGTCGGGCAGCACCGGTCCGCGGACCCGCAGAGCGCTCATGGCTGCGCACCCTAGCGGTAGCCGCCGCCGGCCGGGCGTTGGCTACCGCAGGTACTTCGAGAGGTCGGCGGGCAGCTCCAGCGAGGCCGGGTCGAAGGTCCCTGGGCCAGCGTCCGGGCCGGCGTCGGGGGTGCCCAGCGGGTTCTCGGGCGCCGCCGCGGGCCGCGGCTGCGGGCCCGAGCGCTGCTCGGCCGCCCGCTTGGCGGGGTTGCCCGACACGCGGCGCGCCTTGGTCTTCTTGGCCTGCTGCTTGCCCTTGCCCCGCCTGCCGCCGGCACCCAGTCCCGGCATCCCAGGCATGCCCGGCATCCCCGGCATCCCGCCACCGCGAGCCATCGACATCATCATCTTCCGGGCGTCGAAGAACCGGTCCACCAGGGAGTTGACGTCCGCGACCTGCGTGCCCGAGCCACGCGAGATGCGCGCCCGCCGGGACCCGTCGATGATCTTGGGGTTGGCGCGCTCGGCAGGCGTCATCGAGTGGATGATCGCCTCGATCCGGTCGATCTCGCGCTCGTCGAAGTTCTCCAGCTGCTCGCGGAACTGCCCCATCCCCGGCAGCATCCCCATGATCTTCGACAGCGACCCCATCTTGCGCAGCTGCTGCATCTGCTGCAGGAAGTCGTCGAGCGTGAACTCGCCGCCCTGGCCGGTCAGCTTCGCGGCCGCGGCCGCCGCCTGGTCGGCGTCGAAGGTCTTCTCGGCCTGCTCGATGAGAGTGAGCACGTCCCCCATGTCGAGGATCCGGGAGGCCATCCGGTCGGGGTGGAAGAGGTCGAAGTCGGTCAGCTTCTCGCCGTTCGACGCGAACATCACCGGCTTGCCGGTCAGCGAGGCGATCGAGAGCGCGGCGCCGCCGCGGGCGTCACCGTCCAGCTTGGTGAGCACGACGCCGTCGTACCCCACTCCGTCCAGGAACGCCTGCGCGGTGTTGACCGCGTCCTGGCCCACCATCGCGTCGACCACGAACAGGATCTCGTCGGGCGAGACCGCGTCACGGATGTCGCTGGCCTGCCGCATCATGTCCGCGTCGACGCCCAGCCGGCCGGCGGTGTCCACGATCACGACGTCGTGCAGCGTGCGGCGTGCCTCCGCCACCCCGGCGCGCGCCACCGCGACCGGGTCCCCGACGCCGTTGCCGGGCTCGGGCGCGAAGACCTTGATGCCGGCACGCTCGCCGTTGACCTGGAGCTGGTTGACCGCGTTGGGCCGCTGCAGGTCCGCGGCAACCAGCAGCGGGCTGCTCCCCTGGCCCTTCAGCCAGAGCGCGAGCTTGGCGGCCAGCGTGGTCTTGCCGGCGCCCTGCAGTCCGGCCAGCATGATGACGGTGGGCGGGGTCTTGGCGAACCGCAGCCGTCGGGTCTCGCCACCGAGGATCGTCACGAGCTCCTCGTTGACGATCTTGACGATCTGCTGGGCAGGGTTGAGCGACTGGCTCACCTCGGAGCCGCGGGCCCGCGTCTTGACCGCCTCGACGAACTTCTTCACCACCGGCAGCGCGACGTCCGCCTCGAGCAGCGCGATGCGGATCTCGCGGGCGGTCGCGTCGACGTCGGCGTCGGAGAGCCGGCCCTTGCCGCGCAGGTTCTTGAACGTCGCGGCGAGGCGGTCGGACAGAGTGGCAAACACAGGCGGTCTTCCTCGATCGGTCGGCGGGGAGGGCGGGTCGGTGGCGGCCGATGCTCAGCCCCGGGCAGCGTCCAGGGTAGCCGGGTCCTCGAGGGCTGCCCGGACCGCGTGCACCGCTGCGGCGGCCCGCTCGTCGGACAGCACGCCGGCCCCGAGCTCTTGGACGTAGAACACGTCGGCGGTCTGGGGCCCGAGGGTGGCGAGGTGGGCCGAGCGCACCGAGACGTCCTGCCCGGCCAGCGCGGCGCACACCAGGTAGACCGCGCCCGGGCTGTCGTCGGTGCGCACCTCCAGCACGGTCGCCTGCTGGGAGGCGTCGTGGCGGACCTGCACCACCGGGGCCAGCCGGCCCTCGCGCGATGGCCGCAGCCGGGTGGCCGGGTTCAGCCGGCCCTCTGCCACCGCCTCGAAGCGCAGCCGGAGCTCGTCCGCGGTGCGGTGCGGGTCCGCCACGTCCCACGCGAAGACCGCCAGGTCGTCCTGGGTCCAGACCCGCGCCGAGCGCACCGAGACCCGCAGCGTGGCGAGCGCCCCGGCGATGTCGGCCATCAGTCCCACCCGGTCCCCTGAGACCACCGTCAGGACGGCACCGTCCACGACGTCCTCGAGCCGTACGTCGAAGCGTCTCGGGTCCTTCCGCACGACGGGGTCGACCGCGACGGCCGGGTGCGTCGCCGAGCCGGGGACCGGCGGCGGCGGCTGGTCGTGCCGGTCCAGCCGGACCCGGCGGGCGAGGTCGGCGACCAACCCGGCCCGCCACGCGGTCCAGGCCTGCGGCGAGGCCGCGCGTGCGTCGGCCTCGGTCAGCACCTCGAGCAGGTCGAGAGTCTCCACATCCGGCACCCGAGCCACGACGTGGGCGACGGTGGCCGGGTCCTGGAGGTCCCGCGTGGTGGCCACGTCGGCGAGCAGCAGGTGCCAGCGCACCAGCGCCCGGATCAGCGCGACCTCGACCTCGTCGAAGCCCATCCGGATGGCCGCGGCACCGGCGAGTGGCTCGCCGGTGACCGAGTGGTCACCGTGCTCGGACTTGCCGACGTCGTGCAGGATCGCCGCCACCATCAGGACGTCCGCGCGTGCCACCCGGCGGATCAGCCGCGAGGCCTCGACGCAGGTCTCCACCAGGTGCCGGTCCACGGTGAACCGGTGCACCGCCGAGGCGTGCGGAAGCGCCCGGACCCGGTTCCACTCGGGCAGCACCCGGTCCATGGCTCCGGTCTCCTCGAGGGTCTCCCACACCGTCAGCAGCCCCGGCCCGGCGAGCAGCCGGGTGAGCAGGTTGCGGGCCTCGCGGCTCCACGGCTCGGGAACCGCGACACCCTCCCGCGCCAGCCGGGCGGCGGTCGCGGGCGCCAGCAGCAGCCGGCGCTCGGAGGCCTCGGCCGCGGCTCGCAGCAGCAGCAACGGGTCCTGCGCGGGCCGTGTGCCGCGCTCCAGCACCACCTCGGCACCCGAGACGGCCACGCCGGGGGCAACCCTCACCAGGTCGGGGGCGCGACGCTGGCGTGCCGGCGGGCGGGCCAGCACCGCGTCGACCCGGTGCCAGGTCAGCCGGGACAGGTGGGTGATGCGCCTCCCGAGCTCACGGACGTGGCGCTGGGCGGCCTCCGCGTCGGGCAGCCGCAGCCGGACAGCGAGAGCGCCCCACATCTCCGGGGCGATCCGGTCGCTCGAGCGGCCGGCGATCTCGTGCAGCACGTCACGGACGTCGAGCAGCTGGAGCCGTCTCGGCTCGAGGTCGGCGTGCGGCACGTCGACCAGCCAGGTCGCGACCAGGGCCTTGAGCACCGTGGCGTCACGAAGGCCGCCCACCGACTCCTTCAGGTCGGGGACCGAGGCGTGCGCCAGCTCACCCTGCTGGGACCCGCGACGGTGGACCAGCTCGCGCAGCGCCGGCAGTTGCTCGCGTGCGTCGCGACGCCAGTGGGCGAGCAGGCCGGTGCGCAGCCTCAGGGTCACCGAGGCGTCGCCGGCCAGGTGTCGGGCGTCCAGCAGCCCCAGCGCCACCCGCGGGTCCCGGCGCGCGGCGTCGGTCACCTCCGAGAGAGCCCGCACCGAGTGGTCGAGCTTCGAGCCCTGGTCCCACAGCGGGTACCAGACCCGCTCCGCGACCCGGTGGACGTCGGCGGTGACGGCGGCGTCGTCGTGGACCAGGACCACGTCGAGGTCGCTGTGGGGCGCAAGCTCGCCGCGGCCGTAGCCGCCGACCGCCACCAGCGCCAGGCCGGTGTCGTCGGCGGCGGCCAGCGCCCGCTCGAAGGCGTCCCGGCAGTGCCGGTCGGCCTGGGCCGTCCGGCTCCGCCGCTCGCTTGCGCTCACGTCCGTCCTCGTCTCAGAGCGCGGCCTCGTCCTCGTCGCCGGTGCGGACTCGCACCAGTGTGTCGACGGCCTGGACCCAGACCTTGCCGTCACCGATCTTGCCGGTGCGCGCCGCCGCGACGACGGCGGCCACGACCTCGCCGGCCTCGACGTCCTCGACGACGATCTCGATCCGGATCTTCGGCACCAGCGCGATGTCGTACTCCGCGCCCCGGTAGACCTCGGTGTGGCCCTTCTGCCGGCCGTAGCCGCTGACCTCGCTGACGGTCATGCCGGTGATGCCGACCGCCTCGAGAGCCGCCCGGACGTCTTCCCACTTGTGCGGCTTGACGACCGCGGTGACCAGCTTCATCGATCTCCCTTTCCTGAACTGAGTGGACGTGCCTGGGGACGGGGGGTGGGTGCAACGACCCTGCCGCGACGACACCGGTGCTGCCGGCAGTGTGGCAGCGGCCTGGGGTGTCGGCCGACGACGGACGCCAGGCGGGACCCGGCGACGCAGTGCTGCGCTCGCCCGGTCCCGCCTGGCGTGGTCGGGGCTCGACAGGAGGCTGCCTAGAGGGCGGCCTCGTCCCGGTCACCGGTTCGGACCCGGACCACCGACTCGACCGGCTGCACCCACACCTTGCCGTCGCCGATCCGGCCCGTCTGCGCGGTCTTGACGACGATCCCCACGACGTCCTGGACGTCGTCTGCCTCGACCACGATCTCGATCCGGATCTTCGGCACCAGCGCGATGTCGTACTCCGCGCCCCGGTAGACCTCGGTGTGGCCCTTCTGCCGGCCGTAGCCGCTGACCTCGCTGACGGTCATGCCGGTCACGCCGAAGGTCTCGAGCGCCTCGCGGACCTCTTCCCACTTGTGCGGCTTGATCACCGCTGTCACGAGCTTCACGCGTTCACCCCCCGTGCCTCGGCATCGGACTGGGCGGCCGCGCTCAGCGCCGTCCCGTGGAGCGCCCGACCGGCGCCGCCGGTGGTCGCGAAGTCGTAGGCCGACTCGGCGTGCTCGTTGCCGTCGATGCCCTCGACCTCGTCCTCCTCGGTGAGCCGGAAGCCGATGGTCTTGGAGATCGCCAGGCCGATGACATAGGTCAGCACGAACGAGAACGCCAGCACCGAGAAGGCGCCCACCGCCTGCCGCCAGAGCTGGTCGACGCCGCCGCCGAAGAAGAGCCCGTCGACCCCGGCCGGCGCGTTCGCCGTGGCCAGCAGCCCGACCGCGAGGGTGCCCCAGACACCGCCCACCAGGTGGACGCCGACGACGTCCAGGGAGTCGTCGTAGCCGAACCGGAACTTCAGGCCGACCGCCAGCGCGCACAGGATGCCGGCCACGAAGCCGAGGATCACGGCCCCGACCGGGTTGACCGACGAGCAGGACGGCGTGATGGCGACCAGCCCGGCGACGACGCCGGAGGCGGCGCCGAGGGAGGTGGCGTGGCCGTCGCGGAGCTTCTCCAGCAGCAGCCAGCCCAGCGCGGCGGCGGAGGTGGCGACGAGGGTGTTGACCCAGGCGACGGCGGCCAGGTGGTTGGCGCCCAGCGCGGAGCCGGCGTTGAACCCGAACCACCCGAACCAGAGCAGGCCCGCGCCGAGCATGACCAGCGGCAGGTTGTGGGGCCGCATCGGGTCACGCTTCCAGCCCACGCGCTTGCCGAGCACCAGTGCGAGCGCCAGGCCGGCGGCACCGGCGTTGATGTGGACGGCCGTCCCGCCGGCGAAGTCGATCGCGGCCAGCTTGTTGGCGATCCAGCCACCGGCGAAGCCCGGACCGGTCGTGTCGTCGAAGGCGAACACCCAGTGCGCCACCGGGAAGTAGACGACCGTCGCCCAGATGCCGGCGAACACCAGCCACGGGCCGAACCGCGCACGGTCCGCGATCGCGCCGGAGATCAGGGCCACCGTGATGATGGCGAAGACGGCCTGGAAGCCCACGAACGCCATGCTGGGAAGCGTCGCGACCAGCGACTCCTCCCCCATCAGGCCGGACAGACCGAGATAGTCGAACGGGTTGCCGAACAGTCCGCCCACGACGTCGTCGCCGAAGGCGAGCGAGTAGCCGTAGAACACCCAGAGCACCCCGATGAGAGCCAGAGCCGAGAAGCTCATCATCATCATGTTCAGGACGCTCTTGGCACGCACCATCCCGCCGTAGAACAGGGCCAGGCCGGGGGTCATCAGCAGCACCAACGCCGCGGAGGCCATCACCCATGCGGTGTCGCCAGTATCCATGTGTCTCTACCTCTAACGAGTCTCGTCAATCGGGTGGCAGGCCGCGACGCCGCTGTCGACGCCCCCCAGCCCCGGTGCACCCACCCTGCTGGCCGCAGGTTTCAAGGTCTGGCGGCCGATGTTGCGTCGAGGTGACGGTTGCCCCGGATGTGTTACAGCCAGATGACGCGCCGCGGCCCGCGCCGGTCGCGCCGGACGGGTTCGACCACCGGATCCATTGTTCGGTCTCGAATTCCTGGCTAGGGTCAGCCGAGTGACAGTCTCAGGGCCCGGCCGCGCGACGATCCCGGATCCGGACCCCGGCCCGGCCCCTACCCAGGGCCCCACCCAGGCCCCCACCCAGGCCCCCACCCAGGCCCCGAACCAGGCGCGGGTACGCCGGCCGCGGGGACGACCCCGAGACCCCTATGCCGACGAGCGGATCACCACCGCGGCCGCCGAGCTGCTGCTCCGCCACGGCTTCGACGGCACGACCGTCGACGAGGTCGCCGAGCGGGCCGGGGTCGGCAAGGCCACGGTCTACCGTCGCTGGCCGTCCAAGGAGGACCTCGCGGTCGCGGCGATGGAGACGCTCTACGAGTCCGAGTTCCCCGAGCCCGACACCGGCTCGATCGAGCAGGACCTCACCGAGAGCTACCGCGCTGTGCTCGCCTTCGCCAACTCACCGCAGGGCCACGCCTACCTGCGCACCACCGTCAGCGAGTCGGTGCGCGACGACCGCATCGCCGCACTGCACCGCGCGTCCACCGAGCGGCGGGAGAGCTACCACCGGCAGACGATTCAGCGGGGCATCGAGCGCGGCGAGGTGCGGCCCGACATCGACATGGACGCCGCGGTGCAGTGGCTCGGCGGCCTGATCGTCACGCGGGTGGTCACCCATCGGGCGATGCCGCGGCTCGAGGACGTGCCCCGGCTGGTCCGGTTCGCACTGCGCGGCATGGGCAGCTGAGGCACCGCACCAGTCCTCGAGCGCCCCGGGGCGGCCGCCGGGCTGGTCAGGCGTCGTGACCGAGCAGGGCGTCGACGAACGCCTCCGGCTCGAAGGGGGCCAGGTCGTCGGCGCCTTCGCCGATGCCCACCAGCTTCACCGGGACGCCCAGCTCGCGCTGCACTGCCACCACGATGCCGCCCTTGGCCGAGCCGTCGAGCTTGGTGAGCACGATGCCGGTGACGTCCACGGCCTCGCGGAACACCCGTGCCTGCTGGAGCCCGTTCTGCCCCGTGGTGGCGTCGAGGACCAGCAGCACCTCGCTGACCGCGGCCTGCTTCGCCACGACGCGCTTGACCTTGCCTAGCTCGTCCATCAGCCCGGCCTTGTTCTGCAGCCGGCCGGCGGTGTCCACGAGGACGACGTCGGCCTCCTGCTCGATGCCCTGGCGGACCGCCTCGAACGCGACGCTGGCCGGGTCGCTGCCCTCAGGGCCGCGGACCGCGGCGACCCCGACGCGCTCACCCCAGGTGGTCAGCTGCTCGGCGGCGGCCGCTCGGAAGGTGTCCGCGGCCCCCAGCACGACGTGCTTGTCCTCGGCGACGAGAACCCGCGCCAGCTTGCCGACGGTCGTGGTCTTGCCAGTGCCGTTGACCCCGACCATGAGCAGCACCGCCGGCTTGCCCTCGCTGCGGGCGACCGAGAGCGACCGGTCCAGGCTCGGGTCGATGAGGGTGAGCAGCTCCTGGCGCAGGATGTCGTGCACGCCGGTCGAGGCGCCCTCCACCTTCACGCGGGTCCGCAGCCGCGCCACCAGCTCCTGGGTGGCGGCCACGCCCACGTCGGCGGTGATCAAGGTGTCCTCGATCTCCTCCCAGGTGTCCTCATCGACCACCTCGCGGGAGAGCAGCGCGAGCAGGCCGCGGCCCAGCGGACCCTGCGAGCGGGCGAGCCGCTGCCGCAGTCGGACCAACCTGCGGGCCGCGGACTCCGGCACCTCCAGCGGGGGGGCCCCGGGCTCGGGCGACGGCTCGGTGACGACGGCGTCGGGGAGCTCGACCTGCTCGATGGTGCGGGTGGCGGTGTCGCGCGGGGTCTCCGCGTCGTCGCCGACGCGGGGCTCGCCCGGCGCGGTCGACGGCGGCTCGACGGGCGTGCGCCCGCCACGACCCCGCAGGCGTGTGGAGACGAGGCCGACGAGCCCGCCGACCAACAGGACGGCCAGGGCGATGATCAGGTAGAGGTACTCAGCCACGCGTCCATCCCACCACAGCCACGGGGGTCCTCAGGACCGTCGGTCGGTCCGCGAACGGGCGGCCGGTGCGGCGGAGTCCGGCGCCGCCTGGTTGTCCAGGGTCGGCAGCATCGCGACGCCACGACGCATCGCGTCACCGACCCAAGGAGCGCTGGGCACCTCGTGCCCGCGGTGCGGGTAGGCGACGTAGACGACGACGAGCGAGGCCAGCGCGACGATGCAGAACATCGCCAGCAGGATGGGGATCAAGAAGGAACACTCCCGAGAGACGAGGACAGGCAGGGCGGGGCCGCCCCGTCCAGGGTAGGGTGCCGCGACCCGCCCGACCCCAGCGGTCGACGGCTTCCGCCGGTCACGCACGCTCGCGGCGTGAGCGAACTCACGTGGAGCGCGAGACCCGGTCGGTCCCGTCCCGGGTCAAGCGGGTTCGGACTCCCGCAACCGCTGGCTGATCACGGCGGACACGCCGTCGCCGCGCATCGTGACGCCGTAGAGCGCGTCCCCGACCTCCATGGTCCGCTTCTGGTGGGTGATCACGAGCAGCTGGCTGTTCTCGCGCAGCTCCTCGTAGATCTCCAGCAGCCGCCCGAGGTTGGTGTCGTCGAGCGCGGCCTCGACCTCGTCCAGGATGTAGAAGGGCGAGGGGCGTGCCTTGAAGAGCGAGACCAGGAACGCCACGGCGACCAGGGACCGCTCGCCTCCCGACAGCAGCGAGAGCCGCTTCACCTTCTTGCCCGCAGGCCGGGCCTCCACCTCCACCCCCGTCGCCAGCAGGTCGTCCGGATCGGTGAGCACCAGCCGCCCCTCACCGCCGGGGAACAGCCGGCGGAACACCCCGTCGAAGGCGTCGCGCACGTCCCGCCAGGCCTCGGCGAACACCTGCTCGACCCGCTCGTCGACCTCGCGGACGATGTCGAGCAGGTCGCGGCGGGTACGCCGCAGGTCCTCCAGCTGCTCGCCCAGGAACTGGTGGCGCTCCTCGAGGGCCGAGAACTCCTCGAGCGCCAGAGGGTTGACCCGACCCAGCGTCGCGAGGGACCGCTCGGCAGAGCGGAGCCGCTTGAGCTGCTCCTCGCGGACGAACGGCACCCCGGCCCGAACCCCGGCCGGAACCGTGGCCTCCTGCGCCGGCCCGTGGGAGTCGGGCTGGGATTCGGGCTGGGCGTCTGCCGGCACCGGGACCGGGAGGTGCGGCCCGTACTCGCCGACGAGCGTCTCGCCGTCGACCCCGAGCTCGTCGAGGCTGCGCTGCTCCAGCTGCTCGAGCCGCATCCGCTGCTGGGTGCGGGCCACCTCGTCGCGGTGGACGGTGCTGACCAGCTCGTCGTGCTGCCGGGTCAGGTCCCGCAGCGTCGAGCGCGCCGACATCAGGTCCTGCTCCCGCTCGCGGCGGGCCGCCTCGACCGCCGCCCGCTGCGCCGCGGCCTGCTCCAGGGAGTCCTCGAGCCGGGCCATCAGCACCGCCGTCGCCGCCACGACCACAGCCGCGACGGCGGCCTCCCGTCGGAGTCGCTCCCGCCGCTCGGCCGCCCGCGCGCGTGCCTCTCGCTCCTGTCGAGCCGCCCGCTGCAGCGCGTCGGCCCGACCGGCCAGGGCTCGGGCACGCTCCTCGGCCGTCCGCAGCGCCAGCCGTGAGTCCATCTCCCGCTGTCGGGCCACCCGAGCAGCCTCGGCGAGCCGATCCCGGTCGTCGGTGTCGGGGACCTCGTCGGGCGACGCCTCCGCCGCGGCCAGACGCGTCTCCAGCTCCGCCAGCCCGACCAGGTCCCGGTCGCGAGCCTGCTCCGCCTGCCCGATGGCGGCGGCGACCCGCTCCGCCTCGCCGCGCGCCGACCGGGCGAGCGAGCCGAGCTGGCCGAGCTCCTCGGCGACCGCCGCGAGCGTGGCGTCCGACTCGTGGAGCCGGGCCAGCGCCACGTCGACGCGGTGCTGGGCCTGCTCGCGCTCCTCCTCGAGCCGAGCCAGCTCGAAGCCCAACCGCTCACCGCTATGGATGGCCGCCCGCAGCTGGTCGGCGGCCTCGTCCACGGCGGCCTGGACCTCGATCAGGCTGGGCTGGGACGCGGACCCACCGGCGACGAAGTGCCCGCTCAGCAGGTCACCGTCGCGGGTGACCGCCGTCAGGTGAGGGGTGTGCGAGACCAGCGACCGGGCCGCGCCGAGGTCGTCGACGACCACCACGTCCGCCAGCAGCCGCGCGACGGCCGGTCGCAGCGGCCCTGGGCAGTCCACGAGGTCGACGGCCCAGTGACCGCCGGCGGGCAGCGAGGCTCGCTCGCCGGGACCGGTCGCGGCCACGGCAGAGCCGAGCAGCAGGCTCGCCCGGCCGAGGTCCTCTTCCTTGAGGTGTCCGACGAGGTCGAGGGCGGCATCGAGGTGCTCGACGGCGACGGCGTCCGCGGCCGCGCCCAGCGCCGCCGCGACGGCGGCCTCGTGACCGGGCCGGACCGTGAGCAGGGCGGCGACGGACCCGAGCAGGCCGGCGGCCGGCTCCTCGGCGGCCAGCAGCGCCCCGGCCCCGTCCTTGCGGTTCAGGCCGAGCTCGAGGGCGTCCACGCGGGCCGCGAGGCCGGCGCGCTCCCGATCGGCACCCTGGGCCTCGTCGCGGGTCTTGGCCAGCCGGTCCTCGACGTCACAGAGCTGGGCCACGGCCGCCTCGTGCTCCGCGTCGAGTCCCTCCTCCCCCGCGTCCAGCCCGGCCACCCGCGACTCCAAGGAGGTGAACTCGCGCTGCGCCCGCTCGGTCCTCGCCTCGGCCGACGCGCGCGCCCCGGAGAGCCGACCTATCTCGTCCTCGGCGGCCGCAGCGCGGCTGCGCAGCGCGTTGACCTGGCCCCGCAGCCGGGCGAGCCCCTCGCGTCGGTCGGCGGCGGCCCGCTCCACGGCGGCCACGCGGCGCTCCTCCTGCTCGTGCTCGTCCTCGGTGCGGCGGCGCGCCACCAGCGCCTCGTCGAGCGAGACGCGGTGCCGGTCGACCTCGGCGTCGATCTCCTCCTCCTGGGCGCGGAACCGGGCGGCGTCGGCCTCCAGCTGCTCCGGGTCGCGGCCCGGGGCAGGCGCGGGCTCCACCTGGTCGGCGGCGTTGCGCACCCGCTCGGCGGCCAGCCCGGCGGTCCCTCGCACCCGCTCCCGCAGCCCCGACAGCGCGAACCAGCCGTCCTGGGCCGCCGCGAGGGCCGGGAGCTCCTCCCGCAGCGAAGCCTCCAGCGCGGACTCCCGGTCGCGGGCGCGGGCCAGCTCGGCCTCGACGGCCCTCCGCTGCTCGAGCAGCACCGTCTCGTCAGCAAGCTCCTGCTCGAGGGCGGTCCGGGTGGTGAGCAGCTCGTCGGCCAACAGCCGGGCGCGAGCGTCGCGGACGTCCGCCTGGATGACGGCCGCTCGGCGGGCCACCTCCGCCTGCCGCCCCAACGGCTTGAGCTGGCGGCGGATCTCGGTCAGCAGGTCCTGGAGGCGGGTGAGGTTGCCCTCGGTGGAGTCGAGCTTGCGTAGCGCCTTCTCCTTGCGCTTGCGGTGCTTGAGGACCCCGGCCGCCTCCTCGATGAAGCCGCGCCGGTCCTCCGGCGTCGCGTGCAGGATCGAGTCGAGCTGTCCCTGGCCGACGATGACGTGCATCTCCCGACCGATACCGGAGTCGGAGAGCAGCTCCTGGACGTCGAGCAGCCGGCACGACGAGCCGTTGATCGCGTACTCCGACCCGCCGTTGCGGAACATGGTGCGGCTGATCGTCACCTCGGCGTACTCGATGGGCAGCGCACCATCGGTGTTGTCGATGGTGAGGGCGACCTCGGCACGGCCCAGCGGCGGACGTCCGGAGGTGCCGGCGAAGATGACGTCCTCCATCTTGCCGCCGCGCAGCGACTTGGCGCCCTGCTCCCCCATCACCCAGGCGAGTGCGTCCACGACGTTGGACTTGCCGGACCCGTTCGGCCCCACGATGCAGGTGATGCCCGGCTCGAGCTGCAACGTGGTCGCGGACGCGAACGACTTGAAGCCGCGCATCGTCAGGCTCTTGAGGTACATCCGGCACTCCCCTCGGGGTCCGGGCCGTCCACGACGGCCGGGCGGCGACCGGGACGGCCCGGGCGGCTACGGGTGCTGACCGGGCACCCGTCGGATCGGGTCGGGCGACCGTGGGGAAGCTCAGCGCGTGGCAGCCTACCCGCCACGACCGGGCCGGTCCGGCACCCACGTCACCCGGGCGCGGCGCGGGCTCGCAGCCCGGACGGCGGTCCACGGGTCCAGACCAGTGCCGCCCAGGGCGGGGCGTCCGGGTCGCGGGCCGGGACGAATCGCCGTTCCGGTGGCGGGCCGGGGCCCGGCCGTGTGAACTGTGGTGGTGCCGGACCTACGCACGCTGGGCAGTCTCCGGGCCCCGCTGATGCTGGGCCTCGGACTGCTGGTCCTCGGGGGCCCCCCCTCGCCGGCGACCGGCTCCGCGGCCCCGCCGGTCGACCCCGCGTCGAGGGTCCACGTCGAGGCTCGGACACCCCCGCGCGTGGTCGCGGACCCGGTGTCGGTGACCGCGGCGCCGCCGCCGCCGCTCCAGGTGGTCGCACCGGACGGCCTCGAAGAGGCGCGCCCCGGCACCGAGGTCCCGGTGGTCCTGCTCGAGGCCTACCGGGCCGCCGCGGCTGGGGCGCCGCCCTCGTGCCACCTGCCGGTGAGCCTGCTGGCCGCCATCGGCGAGGTCGAGTCCGGGTCGCTGTCGGGACGCCGGCTCGACGCCCGGCACCGGACGTCGGTCCTGGGGCCCGTCCTGGACGGTCACGGCTTCGCCGCCGTCCCGGACACCGACGACGGTCGGCTGGACGGCAACACCCGCTGGGACCGGGCGGTCGGCCCGATGCAGTTCCTGCCGGCCACGTGGCGTGTCTTCGGTGTCGACGGCGACGGTGACGGCGTCGCCGAGCCACAGGACGTCGAGGACGCCGCGGCGAGCGCGGCGTCCTTCCTCTGCTACGGCGGTCGGGACCTGGCGCGGCCCGACCAGCTCCGCACCGCGGTCCTGGCCTACAACCACTCGCTGCCCTATCAGCGGCTGGTCCTGACCTACCGGAGCCGGTACGCCGAGCAGGGGATGGACCAGGGGGACGGGGTCAGCCTGCCGCCGGCGGCGCTGCCCGTCACGTCAGGACTGACCGCCACCGCCCTCGACGACCTGTGGTCGCCCGGCGACGACACCCGGGCCCGGCGCGATCCTGCCCCGTTCGCCGAGCCCGCCGTCCGGCCGGCCCGGCCCGCGCGGACACCGCTCGCGCCGGCCGGCACCCCCACCACGTCGAGCACCCCCACGACGTCGAGCACCCCCACGACGTCGAGCACCCCCACGACGTCGAGCACCCCCACGACGTCGAGCACCCCCACCACGACGGCCGCCGTCGCGACCGGCACCCCCGCCGCCACCCCGACCGGCACCCCCGCGACCACCCCCACCGGATCCCCTGCCAGCACCACGGCGGCCACCCCCAGCAGCGCTCCGGTCACCACCGCGACCGGCAGCCCGACCGGCGCTCCCACCGGCACCCCCGCCGCCACCCCGACCGGCACCCCCGCGGCCACCCCCAGCAGCGCTCCGGTCACCACCGCGACCGGCAGCCCGACCGGCGCCCCCGCCGCTGCGGGTTCGGAGTCACCGTCCGACGCGGGCAGCGACGCTGCCGGTCCAGAGCCGGCCGGCTCCACGGATGTCGCCGCCTGCGATCAGGCGGGCAACGCTGCCGCGTCGAGCGCCGACGGGACCGCCGGACCGGCGACCCGACCGGCCGCCGCGTCCTCGCCGTCCCCCGACGCGAGCGCCTGCCAGCCATGCGAGGAGCGCCAAGCGGGCGAGGCCGTGGACCTCGGGCCGGAAGCCGAGTCCGTCACCTGCGCTCCAGACCCCCGGCAGTAGCCGCCGGAAGACCTGAGGCCCCGGGTAGTGAACCGGGGTCGAGCCGCACACCGCGCCGTGAGCCGGCGCAACGGTGTGACGCGTGCGTGAGCGGGTCGCTCAGGCGGGCTGCATGCTCTCGTCGAGCCTCAACAGCGAGAACTCGTGCACCGCCGCCGCCAGGGCGTCGTTCTCCGACGAGAGGCGCAGCACCTGCGCCTCGAGGTCGGCCACGCGCTGGCTGAGCCGCCGGTTCTCCGCGGTGAGCGAGGTGACCACCCGAGGGTCGTTGTTGCTCATGTAGCCGAGGAGGGCCTTGGCCATCGTCGTGTCCTCCGAGGGGTGAGAGGTGGGGCACGCCATGGGACCCGACCGCGGTAGCGGCCGGGAGAATGGGGTGAGGTCGTCTACAAGAGTCCCACTTCGGCTGGCACGGGTCAATCCCGACGCCTGCGACGCGCTACCGTGCCGGGGTGGAGCGGGAGCTGGTGATCGCACCGTGCCGGTCGCGGTGCCGGTGGCGGCCGGCCGGGGCCGACCTGGGCGCCGAGCCACTGTTCGCCTGCCGGGGCTGCGGCAGCGAGTGGGTGCCGAGCGAACCCTGGACCCCCCTCGACTACGACGGCCGGATACCCGCGGCGGTCACGACCGCACGCGGCGGTCGAGGAACCGGCTGACAGCGCGGGCAGAAGAAGGACGACCGGTTGGTGAAGGCGACCCTGCGGATGGGCGTGCCGCAGCGCTCGCACGGTCGGCCCTCCTGCCCGTAGGCGTGCAACGAGCGGTCGAAGTACCCGCTCCGCCCGTTCACGTCGACGTAGAGCGCGTCGAAGGACGTGCCGCCCTGCTCCAGGGCGGCCCCCATCACCGTCCGGACCTCGTCGAGCACGCGGCGTACGTCGCCGGCGCGCAGCCGGGCCCCGGGTCGCAGCCCGTTGAGCCGTGCTCGCCACAGGGCCTCGTCGGCGTAGATGTTGCCGATCCCCGACACCACGGTCTGGTCGAGCAGGATCCGCTTCAGCGCCGACCCGCGCCGCCGCACCGCAGCCACGAACAGGCCGTCGTCGAACAGCGGGTCGAGCGGGTCGCGGGCGATGTGCGCGATCTCCGGCGGCAGGTCGGCGCCCTCGGTCGAGACCGAGAGGCCGCCGAACATGCGCTGGTCGACGAACCGGAGCTCCCGGTCCTCCCCCGCCGCCCCGGACAGGGTGAACCGGACCCGCAGGTGCCGCTCGTCGGTCGCCGTCGGCGGCTGCACCAGCAGCTGGCCGCTCATGCCGAGGTGGGCGAGGACCGCGTCCCCGCTGTCGAGGGGGAGCCAGAGGTACTTGCCCCGCCGGCGTGCGTCCAGCACGGCCCGACCGGACAGGATCGCGACGAAGTCGTCCGCGCCGGCGTGATGGCGTCGCAGCGGCCGCGGGTGCAGCACCTGGACCCGGGCGATGGTGCGGCCCACCACGTGCTGGGCCAACCCGCGGCGGACGACCTCGACCTCGGGGAGCTCCGGCACCTCAGCCGTTCAGCACGGTGCCGTGCACGGCGACGATGGCGGTGTAGGCGGTCTCGGCGGCCTGCTGCTCGGCCTCCTTCTTGGACCGGCCGGTGCCGTGCCCGTAGAGCTGCTCCCCCACGCGCACCCGTGCGGTGAAGGTCTTCTCGTGGTCCGGCCCCTCGTCGTCGATGACGTACTCGGGGACGCCGAGGGAGTGACCGGCCGAGAGCTCCTGCAACGAGGTCTTCCAGTCCAGGCCGGCACCCAGCCCGGCCGCATTCGCCATCAACGGGTCGAACAGCCGGTGCACGACCTCGCCGGCCGCCTCGAACCCACCGCTGAGGTAGACCGCCCCGATCAGCGCCTCCACGGTGTCGGAGAGGATCGAGGACTTGTGGCGCCCCCCGGTCGTCTCCTCGCCGCGGCCCAGCTTGATGTGGTCGCCGACGCCGATCGTGCGGGCGACCTCCGCGAGGGCGCGCGCGTTCACGACGGCTGCGCGCAGCTTCGCCAGCCGGCCCTCGGACAGGTCCGGGTGAGCGCGGAACAGCGTGTCGGTGACCACCACGCCCAGCACCGAGTCACCGAGGAACTCCAGCCGCTCGTTGGTGGGCAGGCCGCCGTTCTCGTACGCGAACGACCGGTGGGTCAGCGCGCGGTCGAGGAGCTCGGCGTCCAGGACCGGCTCGCCGAGCGCCTCACGCAGGTCGTCGTAGGGCGACACCTCGGAGGTGCCCACAGGACCCGCAGTCCCGACCGTCAGAGGACCTGGCGACGGTCGGCGCGAGCGCCGTACTGACCGCACTCCGGGCAGGCCCGGTGCGGCAGGTGCTTGGAGCCGCAGGCCGGGTTGGCGCACGTCACCAGTGACGGTGCGACGGCCTTCCACTGTGAACGACGGTGGCGCGTGTTGCTGCGCGACATCTTCCGCTTCGGGACAGCCACGATGATCTCCTCTGGTCCGGTCAGTCTTGGTTCGGGTCGTCGGTCAGCCCGGGGAGCCTCTGCAGCGCCGCCCACCTGGGGTCGACCGGCTCCTCGTGCTGGTGTTGCGGGTCGTCCGCCAGTCGCGCCCCGCACTCGATGCACAGACCGGGGCAGTCCTCGCGGCACAGCGGCTGGAACGGCAGCGTGAGCACCACTGCGTCCCGCAGCAGCGGCTCGAGGTCGAGCAGGTCGCCCTCCATCCGGCTGACACCGTCGTCATCCGTGCCGGCGTCGCGCTCCTCGTAGGCGAAGAGCTCCTGGAAGTCGGCCACGACCTGCTCGCGGATCTCCTCCAGGCACCGCACGCACTCCCCGACCAGGTCGGCGGTGGCCTCCCCGGTGACGAGCACGCCCTCCATGACCGCCTCGAGCCGGAGCTCGAACTCGATCGTCGACCCTTCCGGGACGCGGAGAACTTCGATGCCGAGATCTGCCGGTGCCGGCGCCGTGATGCTCGACCGTCGTTGCGACCCCGGGCGGCGGCCGAGCTCGCGAGTGTCGAGCACGAGCGGCGCTCTCGGGTCGAGACGCACGGTTTCACTTCCTGACGACGGCGGGTGCCCCGAAGGACACGACAGACCACGGTCCTCCTGCCTCGGCCGGGCGGTCACCCGGCCTCCACTCGAAGGACCGTCCCGCAGCGTACCGAACACAGGGCGCTGCGACCAAAAACCCGGTCGCGGGTGCCGCGCCGGTGGCCGCCGACCCCGCGGTGGCTAGCCGTCGGTGCCGAGGTCGGGCTCGGCCGCCCCGGCCTGCTCGGCCTGGCCCGCCAGCCGCTCCCGTCCCCGGCGTACGGCCTCGGTCGTCCGGGTCAGGGTGACCTCGAAGTTGGCCAGCTTGGCGTCGACGTAGGCGTCGGTCTCGGCCCTCATCGCCCGGTCGTCCTCCCGTGCCCGTTCAAGCAGCACGTCGGCCTGCCGGCGCGCCGCGCGGTAGACGTCGGTGTCGGAGACCAGCTTGTCCCGCTCCCGGCCGGCCTCGGCGACGATCCGGTCCGCCTCGGCCCCGGCTCTCGCCAGCAGCGCCTCGCGCTCCGCGACCACCTCTCGCGACGCCTCGAGCGCCTGCTCGAGTCCCGCGTCGAGCTCCTCGACGAGGCCGAGCAGGGTGTCGCGGTCCACCCTCACCGCCGTCGACCCAGGTCGCGACCGGGCGCCGGCGACAGTCTCCCGCAGCCGCGCGAGCACGGCTCGCACGTCGGCCTGGTGCGCGCTGTCCGTCACGTCGTCCCCTTCGTCCCGGCATCCCCTGACGGGGCGCTGCACAGGAGCCTACGACCCGGCCGGTCCGCTCAGCCGAGCGGTGAGCTGGTCCAGCACGAACTCCGGCACCAGCCCGGACACGTCGCCGCCGTACGTGGCAACCTCCTTGACCAGGCTCGAGGCCAGGAACGAGTACTCCGGGCTGGTCGGCACGAACACGGTCTCCACCCCGGAGAGGCTGGAGTTCATCTGCGCCATCTGGAGCTCGTAGTCGAAGTCGGTGACCGCCCGCAGGCCCTTGACGATCGCGTGCACGCCGCGGGCGCGGCAGAAGTCCGTCAACAGACCGTCGAAGGAGTCGATGGTGACGTTGCCGAGACCGGCGCAGGCCTGCCGCAGCATGTCGATCCGCTCGCTCGGGCTGAACAGCCGGCGCTTCGACTGGTTCACCCCCACGGCCACCACGACCTCGTCGAACAGGGTCGAGGCCCGCTGGATGATGTCGATGTGGCCGTTGGTCACCGGGTCGAAGGACCCCGGGCAGGCGGCTCGGCGCACGGCGACTCCTGTCTCAGACGGTGGCGCGACCGTACCAAAGCAGCGTCTCCCCGTAGGCCCGCGACCGCTGCGGCTCGTAGCCCGGCGGCCACACCATCGGCGACCCGCGGCGGGACCGCTCCACGACGACCACGGCCTCCGCCGCGAGCCAGTGGTGTCGGTGCAGCGCGGCCAGCACCGTGCCGACCTGAGCCACCGGCTCGGCGTAGGGCGGGTCCAGGAACGCCACGTCGTAGGCGACGTGCGGCGACCGGTCCAGCGCGCGCAGCACCGGGCTGGCGACCACCTCCACCCGGTCGAGGGCCACCGCCGCCACGTTGGCCCGGATCACGGCCGCGGTGCGCCGGTCCTGCTCGACGAGGGTGACCGGCGCGGCGCCTCGCGACCGTGCCTCGAGCCCGACTGCGCCGCTGCCCGCGTACAGGTCGAGGAAGCCCAGGCCGTGCAGGCTGCCGAGGGCGGAGTCAAGGGCTGAGAACAGCGCCTCCCGGACCCGGTCGGAGGTGGGGCGCGTCGCCTCCCCCGCCGGTGTCCGGAGCCGCCGTCCACCCGCCTCGCCGCCGATGATCCGGGTCACCCGGTCACGCCTTCTCCAGGTAGTCGGCCTGCTCCGCCTCGTGCATCCGACGCACCTGCGCCGCGAGCAGCGGGTGGTCGGCCAGGTCCGGGTCCGCTGCCACCAGCTCGGTCGCCACCGCCCGGGCCTCGACGATGTCCTCCTCGTGGTCCAGGACGTTCAGCAGGCGCAGGCTCGAGCGGCGCCCGGACTGGGAGACGCCGAGCACGTCACCCTCCCGGCGTTGCTCGAGGTCGACCCGGGACAGCTCGAAGCCGTCGGAGGTCGCGGCGACCGCCTCGAGCCGTCGCAGCGGCGGACTGCCCACGGGGGCGTTGGTCACCAGCAGGCACAGCCCCGGATGCCCACCGCGGCCGACCCGGCCGCGCAGCTGGTGCAGCTGGGAGACCCCGAACCGCTCGGCGTCGAGGATCACCATCATGGTGGCGTTCCCGACGTCGACCCCGACCTCGATGACCGTCGTGGACACCAGCACGTCCACGTCCCCGGCCGCGAAGGCCCGCATCACCTCGTCCTTGCGATCGGCCGCCAGGCGACCGTGCAGCGCCTGGACGCGTAGCCCCTGCAACGGACCCTGGGCGAGCATCGGGACGACCTCGTCGACCGCGGCCGTGCCCGGTCCCTCATCCTCGGCGGCGGACGCGGTGCCGGCACTGCGCGCGTCGCGCGGCCCGGCGCCGGCTGGGTCGTCACCGCCGATGCGCGGGCAGACGACGTAGACCTGGTGCCCCCTCTCGACCTCCTCGCGGACCCGGGCGTAGGCACGGGCCAGCCACGACGGGTGGTCGGGCAGCGCCACCACGTTGGTCTGCACCGGCGCCCGCCCCGACGGCAGCTCTCGCAGCGTCGAGGTCTCCAGGTCGCCGAACACCGTCATCGCGACGGTCCGGGGGATCGGCGTCGCGGTCATCACCAGGACGTGCGGTGGGGCGCCGTCGCTCTTGGCGGCGAGCGCTGCGCGCTGCTCCACCCCGAAGCGGTGCTGCTCGTCGACGACGACGAGCCCGAGGTCGGCGAACCGGACCCGCTCCTCGAGCAGCGCGTGCGTGCCGATCACGATGCCCGCCGCGCCGCTGGCCGTGTCGAGCAGCGCCGCTCGCCGCGCCGCCGCGCCCAGCGACCCGGTGAGGAGGGTCACCGCGGTGGCGTCGGCGGCGCCGCCCAGCATCCCCGCCCCGGCGAGATCTCCGAGCATGGCGGTCACGGAGCGGTGGTGCTGCTGGGCCAGCACCTCGGTGGGCGCCAGCAGCGCGGCCTGCCCGCCGGAGTCGACGACCCGCAGCATCGCCCGCAGGGCCACCACGGTCTTGCCGGAGCCGACCTCGCCCTGCAGCAGCCGGTGCATCGGATGGTCGGCAGCGAGGTCCGCCAGCACCGTGCGGCCGACCTCGACCTGTCCGGCGGTCAGCTCGAACGGCAGCCGCTGGTCGAAGCGGTCCAGCAGGCCGCCGTCGCGGCCGGTGCGGGTCCGAGCGGCCAGCGCCCGCGTCGCGGCCCGACGCTGAGCCAGGACCGTCTGGGTGACGAAGGCCTCGTCGAAGCGCAGCCGGCGGGCGGCCTCCCGCTGCTGCTCCCACGTCTCGGGCCGGTGCAGGCCGACCAGTGCCGCGCGCGCGGAGACGAACCCGTGGTCGCGGCGCACCTGCTCGGGCAGCAGCTCGGGCACCTCGTCGACGAGGTCGAGGGCGACCCTGACCGCCTCTGCCAGCTGCCAGCTCTGCACCGCGGCGGTCGCCGGGTAGATGGTCACCAGCTGCGGGATCCGGGCCCACTCCGCGACGGCCTCGGCGTCACCGTCCTCGCCGCCGAACATCTGGGTCTGCGGGTTGACCAGCTGGGTGCGGCCGCGGAACGAGCCGACCTTGCCGGAGAACAGCCCGATCCGCCCCCGCAGCAGCTGCCGCTGCCGCCAGTCCGCCTGGTGCTTGGCCTTGTCGAAGAACGTCAGCACGACCTGGTCGCCGTCGGTGGCCACCACCACCTCGAGTCGGTAGGCGACCCCCCCGCGGCGCCGGTCGGCGTACTGGTGCTGGCGCGCCTCCACGACCCGCGCGATCACGGTGACGTGCTCGTCCGGCTCGAGCTCGCCGAGCTCGCTCAGCGACCCCTTGTCCACCCAGCGCCGGGGGTAGTGCTGCAGCAGGTCGCCCACGGTGCGGTAGCCGAACGCCTTCTCGATCTTGGTGGCGTGCTTGCCGGCCACGGTCGCGAGCCGGGCGTCCCAGCCGATGGTGGCCGCCAGCCGCCGTGCGTCCGTGCTCACCGCCCCATGCTCCCGCCCACCATCGACGGGCGGGCCACCGGACTCCCGCCGACCACCGGCTACTCCACCCCCAGCAGCAACGGATGGCTCTCCTGGCCGCCCTGGTAGACCACCACGTCGACGGTCGGGTGCTGCTCGTGCAGGTACGCCGCGCAGCGTGTGGCCAAGGCGCTGCCGGCGGCGCCCGCCAGGACCGTCACCAGCTCGCCGCCACCACCCAGCAGCCGCTCGAGGATCCCGGTGGCGACGTCGAACTGGTCCGACCCGACCAGCACGTAGTCCCCCTCGATCATCCCCAGGACGTCGCCGGGCCGACACGGCCCCGCGGTGGTCATCGCGTGCTCTTCGGCGACCGTGACCGCCCCTGCCCGAGCATGCCGCGCCGCCGCGGTCATCTCCACCACGTCCTGGTCGAAGGGCCGTCCGGGCTCGTGCACGGCCAGCGCGGCGAGCCCCTGCACCTGCGCGTCGGTGCGCACCACCGCGACCCGGACCTCACCGCGCTCGTTGACCTCGCGGGCCGCTGCCTCGGCCACCGCGACGGCTTCGCGGTCGTTCGGGAGCACGACCACCTCGGCGGTCCCGGCGCTCACCACGGCCTCCACGACCTGGGCCGTGCTGGGCCGGCGCCCCCGACCTCCCGGCAGCACCGTCGCCCCCGCCTGCACGAACAGGTCCGCCAGCCCGGACCCCGTCGCCACCGCGACGACGGTCCGTCCGGGGCGGCGCTGCCGTCCCTGCCGCCGGGTGGCCAGGTCCGGCCGCGGCGGGTCACCTGCGCGCCGGGCGGGAGCGCAGCCGACGCCCTCGGACGCGGCCCGTGCGGCGGCCTCGGGGGCCACGTGGCCGGCGGGATCCGGGTCGGTCGCGGTGCGACCGCCACCGCCCGTCTCGTCCGGACCGGGCAGGCCGGCGCCCGGACCGGAGCCGGACCGGTGCCACCGATGGGCGTGGCGGTGCGCGTCCTGGTCGGCGAAGTGGGTCACCCGGACCCGGTGCGGACGGCCGGCCTCGATCCCGGCCTCGATCGCGGCGCCGACGTCGTCCACGTGCACGTGCACGTTCCAGAGCCCGGCCCCCCCGACGACCACCAGCGAGTCGCCCAACGGAGCCAGCGACGCGCGCAGCGCCGGGACCGCCGTGTCGTCGGCGTCCAGCAGGTACATCACCTCGTACGCGGGCCCCGCAGCGCTCAGGTCGTCGCTCGCCACCGGCGCCGGCACGGGGATGCTCCTGCTGCCGAGCGGGAGGACCCCGGTGCGGACCCGTCCGGTCACGGCGGTCTCGACGGCGTCCAGGACCACGCACAGGCCCCGGCCGCCCGCGTCGACGACGCCGGCCTCGCGCAGCACCGCCAGCTGGTCGGGCGTCCCGGCGAGTGCGACCCTGGCCGCCGTGGCCGCTGCCTGGACCACGTGACCGAGACGGTGGCTCGGCTCCTCGGCCGAGCCGCGGGCCGCTTCCGCCGCGGCGCGGACCACCGACAGGATGGTTCCCTCCACAGGCTGCCCCACCGCGCTGTACCCGGCCTCGGCGGCCAGCGACAAGGCGTCGGCGAACGCCAGCGGCGACCGCTCGCCGGGACCGGTCCGAGCGAGCCGGGCGCCGGCCGCACCCAGCAGCTGGGAGAAGATGACCCCGGAGCTGCCTCGGGCACCGAGCAGCGCCCCGCGGGAGAACGCGTTCATGGCCGCGACCGGGTCGGTCGCCACCGACCGGGCCGGGTCGCCACCGACCGACTCCACCAGCGCCTCGTAGGCAGCCTCGAACGTCAGGAACAGGTTGGTGCCGGTGTCCCCGTCGGGCACCGGGTAGACGTTGAGGGCGTCGATCTCCTCCCGTGCCCTGCCGAGCCCGTCGAGAGCGAGGCCGGCGAACCGGAGCACCACCTGGAGGTCCAGCGGAGCTGCCGCGGCGCTGCCGGCGACGGTCATGGCACCCTCCGTCCTCGCTCCGTCGGTCTCTGGTCGGGCCTGGTCGGGCCTGGCGGGGCACCGGCAGGGAGCCGACACCCGGCGGTCAGGGTAGTGGACCGCGGCGCGCCAACGGGACGCTCCGACGCCACGATTGGCGTCCGAGTGCGCCGGTCCGATATCCTGACGCGGTTGTCCCGATGCCGCTCGGCACGTGCCGCGTGTCGGCGCCCGCCACGGCGGGGGGCACGATCGTCCTCGACATCTAGCAATCCCAGGAGTTCACGGTGGCTGCCGTCTGTGACATCTGCGCCAAGGGCCCGGGCTTCGGTCACAACCGGCCGTGGTCCCGCAAGATTACGAACCGTCGCTTCAACCCCAACATCCAGCGGGTGCGGGCGACCGTGAACGGCACCCCCAAGCGCCTCAACGTCTGCACCGGGTGCCTGAAGGCCGGCAAGGTCTCTCGCTGAGCCCGTCCCACCCGACTGACCGGAGCCGCCCCTCGGGGGCGGCTCCGGTGCGTTAACGCCCTCACAGCGACCCCGTAGCGGGTCAGAAGTGGGTGTGACCACCGGGACCCTCGGGCACCGAGCCGTCCACGGTGACTCCCTCGCCGTCGTGAACCTCCCCGACGACGCGCCATCTCGGCGGGAGGACGGCGTCGGGAGGGAAGGTGGCGACCAGCGCGTGGTCGTCCCCCCCGGTCAGCACGAAGCGCAGCGGGTCCGCCCCGAGTGCGGCGCCCACGGCGTGCAACGGCTCGGCCACCTCGAACCGGTCGCTGCGCAGGTCCACCAGGACGCCACTGGAGCGGGCGAGGTGGCCCACGTCGGCCAGCAGGCCGTCGGAGACGTCGATCATCGCCGTCGCGCCCGCGGCGGCCGCTTCGGGCCCGGCCTGGTACGGAGGGTCGGGTCGACGGTAGGCCTCCACCAGCGCCCGCGGCGAGCGGAAGCCGCGCGTGAGCACCGCCAGACCGCCGGCGGCCCAGCCCTGCCGGCCGGCCACGGCGACCCGGTCGCCGGGGTGCGCGCCGCTGCGTGGGACCGGGGCGCCCTCGACCTCGCCGAGCGCCGTGACGGCCACCATCACCTGGTCCGCCCCGGTGACGTCGCCGCCCACGACACTGGCGCCCACCAGCGCGCACTCCGCCGCGATGCCGCGGGCCAGCTCCAGCGCCCAGGCGACGGGCAGGTCGGCGGGCGCGGCCAGCGCCACGGTGAGGGCGGTGGCCCGTCCCCCCATGGCGTTGAGGTCGGACAGATTGGCAGCGGCCACCCGGTGCCCGATGTCGACGGCCGGCGCCCAGTCGCGGCGGAAGTGCCGGCCATCGACCAGCACGTCGGTCGAGACCACCACCCGGCCGCTGGGGACGGCCACCACGGCCGCGTCGTCGCCGGGACCGAGCAGCACCTGCTCGCCCTGCTCGAAGAGCTCGACGAGGGCGTCGACGAGGCCGAACTCGCCGATGTCGGCCAGCGTCGCGCCGGTGGGTGTGGTCATGGCAGCCATCCAACCCCAGCGCGCCGGCCGTGTTCCTGCGGGGGCTCGGGGCGGGGTAGGTTGAGCCGGACCGGTCGGTCGACGAGCCCGTCGACGGCGACGAGGACGCAACCCGAGTAGCGAGAAGGAGACCGGCATGGTGGTGCAGGCCTACATCTTGATCCAGACCGACGTCGGCAAGGCTGCCGAGGTGGCAGCGGCGATCGGCCAGGTCCAGGGGGTCACGCTGGCCGAGGACGTCACCGGCCCCTACGACGTCATCGTCCGCGCCGAGGCGCACAACGTCGACGAGCTCGGCAAGCTGGTGGTCGCCCAGGTCCAGAACATCCCCGGCATCACGCGCACCCTGACCTGTCCGGTCGTGCACATCTGAGCCGGACCCCCGCCGGCCGGCCTTCCTGGCCGGGCCACGGGCCGATGCCACGACGCCCGCCTGTCTCGAAGGTGGGCGTCGTCGCACGTGTCGGGGCCGTGGCAGCCCTGCTGCTGGTCGGCGGCTGCGCCCGTCCGGTCGACGTCGACCCGCCCCGCACGTCGGCCGAGGCCGCCCGAGCGTGCGCCGCGCTGGTCGCGGCGCTGCCCGACCGGGTGGCGGACCAGGACCGTCGCGAGGTCCGCTCCGAGGGGGGCTACGTCGCCGCCTGGGGGGACCCCGCCATCGTGCTGCGCTGCGGCGTCCCGCGCCCACGCGGCTTCGACCGGTTCTCCGGCTGTCAGAACGCCAACGGGGTCGACTGGTTCATCCCCGAGTCCCAGCAGTCCGGCCACCCGGTCGCGGTGAGGATGACGACCGTCGGCCGGGCGCAGAACGTCGAGGTCTCCATCCCGGAGAAGTTCTTCCCCCCGGTCAACACCATGGTCGACCTGGCCCCCGCCCTCAAGCGGACGGTGCGCAAGGTGAAGCCCTGCGTCTGAGACCCACGGCCGGCCGGCTCAGCGCAGGCCGGTCTCGCGGTGCAGTGCCAGCTGGACCAGCCGGTCGACCAGCTCGGGGTAGGCCAGCCCGCTCGCGTCCCACATCCGCGGGAACATCGACGAGGGCGTGAACCCGGGCATCGTGTTGATCTCGTTGACCACCACCCGGTCGTCGGGCAGCACGAAGAAGTCGACCCGGGCCAGCCCCTCGCAGGACAGCACCTCGAAGGCCTGCACCGACAACCGCTGGACCCGCTCGACGAGCACCTCCGCCAGCTCGGCAGGAACACTGAGCGAGGTTCGCTCCTCCGGTAGGTACTTGGCGGCGAAGTCGTAGAAGTCGTGACCGTCCTCGACCCGGATCTCCGCGACGACGGAGGCGTCCGGCGGGTTGTCCCCGAAGCCGGCGACCACCCCGCACTCGATCTCGCGACCGCCCTCGGCGGAGACCTCGACGAGCACCTTGGGGTCGTGACGCTGCGCCTCCTGCACGGCGGCGTCGAGCCCGTCCCGGTCGCGGACCTTGCTGATCCCGATGCTGGAGCCGCCCCGGGCCGGCTTGACGAACACCGGGTACCCGAGGGAGTCGACGGTCTCGGCGCACGCTGCCGGGTCACTCGCCCAGCCCTGACGGGAGATCACCGTGTAGGGCAGCACCGGGAGACCGTGGGACTGCAGCACCACCTTCATGTAGTGCTTGTCCATCCCCACGGCGCTGGCCAGCACCCCGGCGCCGACGTAGCGCACTCCCGCCATCTCCAGCAGCCCCTGGATGGTGCCGTCCTCGCCCCATGGCCCGTGCAGCACCGGGAACACGACGTCGACCTCGCCGAGGCTGCGCGGCACCGCGCCCGGCTCCTGCAGCAACAGCTCGGTGGTGCCCTGGCGACCCGCGAGGGCGACCGTGGGTCGGGTCGGGTCCACCTCCGGCAGCTTGTCCCCGGCGCCGATGGCGAGCCGCTGCGGGTCGTCGGACTCCAGCACCCACCGACCGTCGCGGGTGATGCCCACCGGCAGCACGTCGTAGCGGCCGCGGTCCACCGCGGCCAGCACGCTGCCGGCGGTCACGCAGGAGATGGCGTGCTCGCTGGAGCGGCCGCCGAACACCACGGCGACGCAGGGCTTGCGGGTGGGCGGCTGCGGCTCGTCGCGTGGTCCCATGATGGCGACGACCCTACCGGTCCCGGCCGCCGCGACCACTCACCTCGTCCCTAGGCTGGCGCCATGTCTTCCGACCACTCCCCGGACCCCATCGTGTCGCCCACTCGCGGCCGGACCGGCGCCGGCATCCCGTCGCCGTATCGCCCCGCCACGCTGGCGGTGACCGCCGGGAGGCCGCCGCACCGGCCCGACAGCCCGCTGAACGAGCCGCTGACGATGGCCTCGACGTACGTCGCCGGCGGCGAGATCGAGTACGGCCGCTACGGCAACCCCACTTGGTCCGCCTTCGAGGACACCCTGGGCCAGCTGGAGGGTGGTCGCTGCCTGGCGTTCGCGTCGGGCCTGGCGGCGGTCTCCACGATCCTGGACCTGGTCGGTGCCGACGCCACCGTCGTGGCCCCCCGCCACGCCTACCTGGGCAGTATCGGCCAGATGGCCGACCTCGAGGCCCGGGGCCGGCTGCGGACCGTGCTGGTCGACGTCACCGACACGGCAGCCGTCGTCGCGGCGTGCCGTGACGCCGCCCTGGTGTGGCTGGAGTCGCCGACCAACCCGGCGCTGGAGGTGGCCGACATCCCCGCTGCGGTCGCGGCCGCCCACGACGCGGGCGCCTACGTCGTGGTGGACAACACCTTCGCGACCCCACTGCTCCAGCAGCCGCTGTCGATGGGCGCCGACATCGTGGTGCACTCGGCGACCAAGTTCATCGCCGGGCACAGCGACGCGGTGCTGGGCGCTGTGGTGACCGCCGACGACCAGCTCTACGACGTGCTCAAGAAGCGTCGCGACATGATCGGCGCCGTCCCCGGCACGCTCGAGACCTGGCTCGCGCTGCGCGGTCTGCGCACCCTGCACGTGCGGCTGGAACGTGCGCAGTCCAACGCCCAGGAGCTGGTGCGCCGGCTCGCGGACCACCCGGCGGTGGCGGAGGTGCGCTACCCCGGCTTCGGGGCGGTCGTGGCTCTCGTCACCGCCGAGGGCGCCATGGCCGCGGACCTGCTCACCCGCAAGACCAGCCTGTGGGTGCACGCCACCAGCCTCGGCGGGGTGGAGTCGACCTTGGAGCGCCGCCGACGCTGGAAGACCGAGCCGGCCACCATCCCCGAGGGGCTGGTGCGGCTCTCGGTGGGCATCGAGGACGTCGACGACCTGTGGAGCGACCTGGCCGGCGCGCTGGACGACCTGGTCGGCTGAGAGCCGCCTCAGTCGCGCTCGTGCTTGGTCTCCTTGGAGATCAGCGCGGTGAGCATCTCCGCCGCGGTCATCTCCCCCTCGACGACGGCGTGCACGGCCTCCACGATGGGGGCGTAGACGCCCGCCTGCCGGGTCAGCGCCAGCAGGGACGAGGCGGTCTTGACGCCTTCGGCCACCTGTCGCGTCGAGGCCGTGATCTCCGCGGTGGTCAGGCCCTGTCCCAGCCGCTCCCCGAACGTGCGGTTGCGGGACAACGGGCTCGAGCAGCTCGCGACGAGGTCCCCGAGCCCGGCGAGCCCCATCAGCGTCATGGGGTCGGCACCCAGTGCGACCGCGAGCCGGGCGATCTCCGCGAGCCCGCGCGTGATCACCGATGCCGTCGTGTTGTCGCCGAAGCCCAGCCCCGTCGCCATCCCGACACTGAGCGCGATCACGTTCTTGTAGGCCCCCCCGAGCTCGCACCCGATCACGTCGGTGCTGGAGTAGGGCCGGAACGTCGCCGAGTGGCACAGCACCCGCAGCCGGGTCACCACGTCCTCGTCCTGGCAGGCGACCACACTTGCCGCCGGCTCCCGGGTGGCGATCTCCTTGGCGAGGTTGGGCCCGCTGAGCACCCCGATGCGGTCCGGGCCGGCACCCGTCACGTCGGCGATCACCTCGCTCATCCGCTTGAGCGTGCCGAGCTCGACCCCCTTCATCAGCGACACCAGCACGGCGTCGCGCGGGATCAGGTCGGCCCACTCGGCAAGGTTGGTGCGCAGGGTCTGCGACGGCACGGCCAGCACCACGAACTCGGCGCCGGCCAGCGTCCGCTCGGGGTCGTGGGTCGCGGAGACCGACGGCGGCAGCTCGACGCCGGGCAGGTAGTCGCTGTTCTCGCGCTTCTCGTTGATCGTCGTGCAGAGCTCCTCACGACGTCCCCAGATCGTCACCTCGCTGCCGGCGTCGGCCAGCACGACCGAGAAGGCCGTGCCCCACGAGCCGGCCCCGAAGACCGCCACCTTGCTCATCCGTGTCTCCTGTCGCGTGACTGCTTGCGTCGGGGGTTGCCGATCTCCCGCACCCCGGCCTGGCGCGGGTCGAACCGTTCGGCGGGCGCCCGCGCGGCCCTGATCTCCTCCAGCAGCCGGGTCACGTCGTCCATGATCCGGCCGGTCGCCTCGGCCAGCACCTGGGGGGTCACCGGACGCCGCCGGAGGTCGTCGAGGTCGACCGGCGCTCCGGCGGTCATCGACACGGTGTGCCGGGGCAGCAGGTGCGGACGCCTGGCATAGGGGGGCAGGATCTCGTGCGCTCCCCACTGCGCCACCGGCACCACCGGTGCTCCGGTCGCCAGGGCGATCCGGGCGGCGCCGGTCTTGCCGCGCATCGGCCACAGGTCGGGCTGCCGGGTGATGGTGCCCTCCGGGTAGACCACCACGCACTCGCCCTGCTCCACCGCGGTCACGGCCGCCGAGAACGACCGGGCCGCCTCGCTGGTGAGACGGTGGACCGGGATCTGCTTCGCGCTGTGCGCGATGCGACCCAGGACCGGGATCTCGAAGACCTCGGCCTTGCCGAGGAAACGCGGCAGCCGCCCCCAGGAGAAGACGAAGTGCGCGCAGGTGATCGGGTCCAGGTGTGAGATGTGGTTGACCGCGAGGACGCAGCCGCCGCGCGCAGGGATGTTCTCCCCGCCCCGCCAGCGACGCCGGGTCAGCAGCAGCAGCAGCGGCTCGAGGACGGCGACGCAGAAGCCGAACGCCCATCCTCGGCGCTGCTGCAGCCTGCGCGGTCTGGCCACCACGTCCTCGTCTCGTCGCTCACCGGCACGGCCCACCGGCGGTGCCCGTGAGGCTACCTGCGGACAGCGCGCAACGGTCGAGCGCCTGTGGGGCGGACCGCGTTCCGGCGGCCCGCGTCCTGCTGGCAGGATCGGCAGCGATGTCGACGCCACCCTCCTCGCGCTCCGACCGGTACGCCGTCCTCGTGCCCGTCAAGCCGACCTCCGTCGCGAAGTCTCGACTGGCCCTGCTCGGCGACGAGGCACGTCGGGACCTGGCGGTCGCGTTCGCCGTGGACACGGTCGCTGCCGTGCTCGGCTGCGACCTGGTCGCCAGGGTGCTCGTGGTGACCGACGACCACGTCCTCGCCGCGACGATGGTCGAGCTGGGAGCCGAGGTGGTCCCGGACGGCACCAGTGACCTGAACGGCACGCTGGTGCAGGCGGCCGCGGTGATGCACCGGAGGGACCCGGAGCTGCGGATAGCCGCGGTGTGCGCCGACCTGCCGGCGCTGCGTCCGCACGAGGTGGGCACAGCGTTGCGCTCTGCTGCCGGCGACCGGATGTGCTTCGTCCCGGACGCTGCCGGCGAGGGCACCACGATGGTGACGGCACCGGGCCTCTCGTCCTTCCGGCCCGTCTTCGGCCCCGGCTCGCGGTCGGCCCATCTCGCCGTGGGGGCCGTGGAGATCGACCCGGCCGACATGCCGGGGTTGCGACGAGACGTGGACGACCCGAAGGATCTCGAGCAGGCCATGACGCTCGGTCTGGGGCCGCGCACCGCGGTCGTCGTGGCGACGCTGCCGGCGACGGCGGCACCGACGCACGGCACGCACACCCTGCAAGGCACCGTGTCGGCGTTCGACGCCGGCACCCGCGACGGCACGGTGCTCCTGGACGACGGGACTCGGCTGTCCTTCGACGCAGCGGCCTTCGCGGCCGGAGGCTGCCGGCTGCTTCGGCCCGGTCAGCGGGTCCGCGTCGACACCGACGGGACCGACCCCCGCACCGCACGCACCATCTCCATCCGGGTGCTGACTCTGGGTTGACCGCACAGACCGACGTCGAAGGGCCCGCCCCGCAGTGGGACGGGCCCTTCGGGGCCGGTGCTGCCGTCAGGTGCGCCCGTCGTCGGGGCCGGTCGGGACTAGGGCTTCTTGACGGCCCGCTTGGTGGTCGTCTTCTTCGCCGGTGCCTTGGTCGCCGTGGCGCCGGTGGTCTTCTTGGCGGCCGTCTTGGTGGCGGTCTTCCTCGCCGGTGCCTTGGTCGCCGTGGCGCCGGTGGTCTTCTTGGCGGCCGTCTTGGTCGCGGTCTTCCTCGCCGGTGCCTTGGTCGCCGTGGCGCCGGTGGCCTTCTTGGCGGCCGTCTTCGTGGCGGCCGTCTTCGTGGCGGTCTTCCTCGCCGGTGCCTTGGTCGCCGTGGCGCCGGTGGCCTTCTTGGCGGCCGTCTTCGTGGCGGTCTTCCTCGCCGGTGCCTTGGTCGCCGTGGCGCCCGTGGTCTGCTTCGCGGCCGTCTTGGTCGCCGTGGCGCCGGTGGCCTTCTTCGCGGTCGTCTTCGTGGCGGTCTTCCTCGCCGGTGCCTTGGTCGCGGCGGCCTTCGACGCCGAACCCGTCGTACGCGTGGCGCCGGTAGCCTTCGTAGCAGTCGAGGCCGAGGCCGTTCGCTTGCCTGCGGCGCTCGCCGTGGCGAGGCTGAGCTTGGGGAGCTTCTTGGCGCCGGACACGACCGCCTTCAGGTCCGCGCCCGCGTTGAACTTCGGGATGGCCGTCTTCTTGGCCTTGATCCGCTGACCCGTGCGCGGGTTGCGGACCCAGCGTGCGTCGCGGACGCGCTTCTCGAAGGAGCCGAAGCCGGTGATCCCGACCTTCTCGCCCTTCGCGACCTCGCGGGTGATCGTGTCGAGCACCGACTCGAGCGCGTGAGCGGCCTGTTTGCGGTTGCCCTCGAAACGTGCGGCGAGAGCGTCGATCAGCTGACTCTTGTTCACTGGAATCCCTTTCGTGAACTGCCCAGGGTCGAGCGCTCGCCCGACTACTGCTTGGAACGCTAGGGACAAGTAGCCGATCTCACAATCACTACACGCGCTTTTCCCTTACATATCTGGGGAAAAGCGGGCAGTAGCCCGTTCTCGACGAGGTCGGGCGTGTGAAAGGTGGATCAGAGGGTGGCGGGCTTCCACGCCTGGCGGGTCCCCTCGAAGGACGCGATGTCGTCCTGGTGCGACAACGTGATGCCGATGTCGTCGAGCCCCTCGAGCAGCCGCCAGCGTGTGTAGTCGTCGATGTGGAAGGGCGCGGTGAGCGCTCCGGCCTGGATCGAGCGCTGCTCCAGGTCGACGACGACCTCGGTGGTCGGCTCGTTCTCGATGAGCTTCCAGAGCTGCTCGACGACGTCCTGCGTCACCTCCGCCGCCACCAGCCCGGCCTTGCCCGAGTTGCCGCGGAAGATGTCGGCGAAGCGACTGGAGATCACGACCTTGAACCCGTAGTCCATCAGCGCCCAGACCGCGTGCTCGCGTGAGGAACCGGTGCCGAAGTCCGGGCCGGCGACCAGGACGGTCGCCCCGGCGTGCTCCGCACGGTTGATGACGAACTGCGGATCCTTGCGCCAGGCCGCGAACAGCCCGTCCTCGAAGCCGGTGCGGGTGACCCGCTTCAGGTAGACCGCCGGGATGATCTGGTCGGTGTCGACGTTGCTGCGGCGCAGCGGCAGCGCGGTTCCGGCGTGCCGGGCGAACTTCTCCATGGCTGTGTGTCCTCTCGTCTGCGGGCTCAGCCCCGCGGCGGCAGGTCGCTGGGGGCGGACAGGGTGCCGGTCACGGCCGTGGCGGCGGCGACCAGGGGTGAGACCAGGTGGGTGCGGCCGCCCTTGCCCTGCCGTCCCTCGAAGTTGCGGTTGGACGTCGACGCGCTGCGCTCTCCCGGCTGGAGCTGGTCGGGGTTCATGCCCAGGCACATCGAGCAACCGGCACCGCGCCACTCGCCCCCGGCCTCCTTGAACACCACGTCGAGGCCCTCCTCCTCGGCCTGCAGCCGCACCCGGACCGAGCCCGGAACCACCAGCAGCCTGGTGTCCTTGGCGACGTGGCGGCCCTTGATGACCTCGGCGGCCGCACGGAGGTCCTCGATGCGACCGTTCGTGCACGAGCCCACGAAGACCGTGTCCACCGTGACCTCCCGCATCGGCGTGCCGGCCGCGAGCCCCATGTACTCCAGGGCCTTCTCGGCGGCGACCCGGTCGCCCTCACTGTCGAAGTCCTCGGGTGCCGGCACCGCGGCACCCAGCGGGACGCCCTGACCGGGGTTGGTCCCCCAGGTCACGAACGGCGTCATGGTGCCCGCGTCGAGCACGATCTCCTCGTCGAAGGTCGCGTCCTCGTCGGTGACCAAGCCCCGCCAGTGCTGCACCGCCGCGTCCCAGTCGGCGCCGGTGGGAGCGTGGGGTCGACCGGCGATGTAGTCGAACGTGGTCTGGTCGGGAGCGATCAGCCCGGCCTTGGCGCCCCACTCGATGGACATGTTGCAGATGGTCATCCGCGCCTCCATCGACAGCTCTTCGATGGCCTGGCCGCGGTACTCCACGATGTAGCCCTGGCCGCCGCCGGTACCGGTGTGGGCGATCAGCGTCAGCACCAGGTCCTTGGCGGTGACCCCCTCGGGCAGGGAGCCGTTGACGGTGACCGCCATCGTCTTCGGCCTGGCCTGCATCAGGGTCTGGGTGGCCAGCACGTGCTCCACCTCGCTGGTGCCGATCCCGAAGGCGATCGCACCGAAGGCGCCGTGGGTGGAGGTGTGCGAGTCGCCGCACACGATCGTCATGCCCGGCTGGGTCAGGCCCAGCTGCGGGCCGATGATGTGCACGATGCCCTGCTCGACGTCACCGAGGGAGTGCAGCCGGACGCCGAACTCCTCCGCGTTGCGGCGCAGCGTCTCGACCTGCGTGCGCGAGACCGGGTCGGCGATCGGCTTGTCCCAGTCGACGGTGGGGACGTTGTGGTCCTCGGTGGCCAGGGTCAGGTCGGTACGGCGTACCGGGCGGCCGGCCAGTCGCAGCCCGTCGAAGGCCTGCGGCGAGGTGACCTCGTGCAGCAGGTGGAGGTCGACGAAGAGAAGGTCGGGCTCCCCCGGTGCGCTCCGGACGACGTGCTCGTCCCAGACCTTCTCGCTCAGGGTCCTGCCCATCACCATCTCCTTGTCCGGGCCGTGAGGCCCATCTCGACCATCCATACCTGCGTCGCTCGTCCGAGGATCGGCCCACGGGCGCTGCGACCGCCGTCCGGCCGGCCCCGACGAGCCCCTGCCGGCGCCTTCAGCCTCCGACACCGGGCCCCGACTGTTCGACTTGTAATCCATCATGTGAGACGGCATTATCAGAGTATGGACAACTCTAGCGGAGTCGGCGTGCTCGACAAAGCCGCGCTGGTGCTGTCGGCGCTCGAGGCGGGACCCGCCACGTTGGCCGGCCTGGTGGCCGGCACCGGCCTGGCCCGGCCGACCGCCCACCGGCTGGCGGTGGCCCTCGAGCACCACCGGCTGGTCGCGCGGGACCTGCAGGGCCGCTTCATCCTCGGACCCCGGCTGGCCGAGCTCTCCGCCGCCGCGGGTGAGGACCGGCTGCTTGCCGCTGCCGGCCCGGTGCTCGCGCGGCTGCGCGACATCACCGGTGAGTCGGCCCAGATGTGGCGGCGCCAGGGTGACTACCGGGTGTGCGTCGCGGCGGCGGAGCGTCCCTCCGGGCTGCGCGACACGATCCCGGTCGGCTCGCAGCTGACGATGCGGGCGGGGTCCGCCGCTCAGGTGCTGCTGGCCTGGGAGGACCCGGAGCGGATGCACCGCGGGCTGCAGAACGCCGCGTTCTCCGCGACGGCCCTGGCCGGCATCCGTCGTCGAGGCTGGGCCCAGTCGGTCGGCGAGCGCGAACAGGGGGTGGCCTCGGTCTCGGCCCCGATCCGCTCCCCCTCCGGCAAGATCATCGCGGCGGTCTCGGTCTCGGGCCCGCTGGAACGGCTCTCACGACAGCCCGGACGGATGCACGCCCCCGCGGTGCTGGCTGCAGCGGAACGGCTCTCGGAGTCGCTGCGACGGGCCGCCGAGTAGCGGCAGCCGGTCGGCCCGCTCAGGCCGTCGTCAGGCGATCGCGTCCTGCTCCAGCCGCAGCAGCAGCCGCTTGCGCTCGACGCCACCGGCGTAGCCGCTCAGCGAGCCGGTCACGCCCACCACCCGGTGGCAGGGCACGACGATCCCGATCGGGTTGCGACCGTTCGCGGCACCGACCGCCCGGGAGGCGCCGCGGTGCAGCCCCAGCCGCGCGGCCAGCTCGCCGTAGGAGGAGGTGCGGCCGTACTCGATGCGTCGCAGCTCGGTCCACACCCGGCGCTGGAAGTCGGTGCCGCCAGGGTCCAGCGGCAGGTCGAAGTCGCGCACCTCACCGGCGAAGTAGCCGCGCAGCTGGGCGGCCGCCTCGGCCAGCAGCGGGGCGTCGTCGTCGCGGTCGCCCACCTCACGCCCGGCAGCCCGCAGCTCCGCAGCGCGCATCGAGGACCGCGGTGCGGCGTCGGCCGGGGCGTCGCCGACGAACTCGACGGCGGTCACGGCCACTGGGTGAGCCACGATCCGGACGGGTCCGACCGGGGAGTCCACCAGTGTCCACATGTCAGGTCTCCTTCATCGGGGTCGGGCGAGGACGGGCCACCGGAAGCTCCAGGGTGGACCACAGGTGCAGCAGCGCGTACGAGCGCCAGGGACGCCAGCCGCGGCTGAGCTCGTCGGTCGAGGCGGGGTCCACGCCCCGGGCGGCGAGGGCCCGGCGCACCCCCAGGTCGGTGGGCAGGAACACGTCGGGGTCACCAAGGGCGCGAAGGGCAACGTAGTCGGCGGTCCAAGGACCGATGCCGGGCAGGGCCAGCAGCCGGCGGCGCACCTCCGCCCGGTCCGCCGACCGGTCGAGCGGCACCTCGCCGGCGGCCAGGGCAGCACACAGCCCGACCAGCGCGCGGGCCCGGGCACGCACCATCGGCAGCCGCTGCGGGTCCACCTCGGCCAGGTCCTCAGGACGCGGGAAGAGCCGGTCCGGCCCCGTCGCCCCGGTCGCTGGGGAGTCGGCGTCGGTGCGCGGGACCGGTCTGCCGTAGGCCGCCACGAGCTTGCCGCCGAGCGAGACCGCGCCGAGCAGGGAGATCTGTTGGCCGAGGACGGCCCGGACGGCGGTCTCGGGACCGTCCACCGCACCGGGCACCCGGAGCCCCGGTCGGTGCCGCACCAGCCCCGCCAGCCACGGGTCGCCCGACAGCTCCTCGGACACCGCGACCGGGTCGCAGTCGGCGTCCAGCAGCCGCCGGCAGCGCTCCACCGCCGCACCGACGTCCCGCAGGTCCTGCACCTGCAGCAGGCACCGCAGCTGCACGACTCCCGTCGGCGCCGACTCACTGCCGGGCCCGTCGACCCCGTCGTGTGCCCCGTCGTGTGCCCCGTCGTCGACCCCGTCGTGTGCCCCGTCGTCGGCCCCCTCGTCGACCCGGCCGTCCCCCGGCAGCGTGATCCGGACGCGACCGGCGCCGTGCGGCAGGTCGAGGGTGCGCTCGTACCAGTCGGGTCCGCTGGCCTCGACCCCCGGCACCAGATGGGCCGCCAGGAAGCGCAGCAGCTCCTCGGCTGCGTACGGCGCCCGCACCGGCAGCCGGAGGTCCAGCCGTCCGCTCGTCGGCTCGCCGGGCCGCCGCCGCGACCGGGCGCGCAGCTCGGTGGGGGTGCTGGCGTAGACCTCGCGCACCGTCTCGTTGAACTGCCGGACGCTGGCGAACCCGGCCGCGAACGCGACGTCCGCGAACGGCATCCCGGTGGTCTCCACGAGCACCCGGGCCTGGTCGGCGCGACGGGCGCGAGCGAGGGCGAGCGGGCCGGCACCGAGCTCGGTGACCAGCACCCGGTGCAGGTGCCGCGGCGTGTAGCCGACGCGGGCCGCCAGCCCCTGCACCCCCTCCCGCTCGACCACCCCGTCGTTGACCAGGCGCATCGCCCGCCCCGCCGCGTCGGCGGACACGTCCCACTCCGGGGAGCCCGGGGTGGCGTCGGGCAGGCACCGCTTGCAGGCCCGGAACCCGGCGCTCTGCGCGCCTGCCGCGGTCCGGTGGAAGGTGACGTGCCGCAGGGCCGGGGTCCGGGCGGGGCACGAGGGTCGACAGTAGATCCCCGTGGAGGTCACCCCGGTGTAGAAGACGCCGTCGAAGCGGCGGTCACGGCTCTTCACCGCCCGGTAGCAGCCCTCGACGTCGGCGATGTCCATACCTCGATCCTGCCTGATGCCCTGGAACGCCGCTGGCGGGAATCGGACACGGTGGTCGGCCCGGTGGTCGGCCCGGTGGTCGGCCCGGTGGTCGGCCCGGTGGTCGGCCCGGTGGTCGGCCCGGTGGTCGGCCGGCGTGGTCGGCGCCTGTCAACGGGGCCTTCCGAGGGTCGCCGGTGTGACCGGACCGCCCACCGCATCGACTAGCGCTCGTCCAGCCCGGCCGTCATGCTGTGCTCGTACCTCGGTCGAGAACGCCCGGCTGAGACCTGCCGGTCACGGATCCTCCCGCGATGTCAGGTGAGCTGGTCAGGAGGATGAGGAGCCCTGATGGTCGACAGGCCCGAGCCGAAACCCTTCCAGGTCTATGAGCCGGGGGTGCTGTTGCACGGGACGAAGGCCGACCTGGACGTGGGCGACCTCCTCGTGCCCGGGCGCCTGTCGAACTTCGGCGTGGGCCGGACGGCGAACCACGTCTACGTGACCGAGACCCTGGACGCCGCGACGTGGGGTGCTGAGCTAGCGGCAGGCGAGGGTCAGGGGCGGATCTACATCGTCGAACCGCTGGGCACTCTCGAGGATGATCCCAATGTCACCGACAAGCGGTTCCCCGGCAATCCGACCCGGTCCTACCGCACCAAAGGGCCCGTCAGAATCGTCGGCGAGATTCGGGACTGGTCCGGGCACTCCCCCGACCAGCTACGGGCCATGCGAGACGGCCTTGCCGACCTGGAGCGCCGAGGCCTCGCGGTGATCTACGACTAGGCACGGCGGAATGACCGCAGCCGATGGTCGAGCGTGCCCGTTCCGTGCAGGAGCGGGCGCCACGGCATATCCGCAGCCATCCCCAGCCATCCCTAGCCCTTGACGTAGGAGACCTTCTCGGCCACGCGACCGTCACGGACCCGGAAGACGTCGACACCGCGAACATGCCCGCCCTCCCAGCTGTAGCGCCATAGCACGATGGCACGGTCCCCACGGATGATCTGTTCCTCCGCTTCGAAGACCGCGTCCGCCGACTCGAGGAAGAACGCCGTCCACGCCGCCCGCACGGCCCCCGTGCCGACGTGTCGGTCGCCGTCGGGAGGAGCTGTGGTCTCGAAGACGCAGTCCTGCGTCATGGCCGCCATCACCGCGTCGACGTCACGCCGGTCGAAGGCCTCGCCGAACCGGGCCACCGCTTCGGCCGTGGACGCCTCCTCGGCGGCATCCGACGACGGCCGCGGCCAGAGCGGTGCGCCGCCCTGCGCACCCGGCGTGGGTGCCGCCGTCATCAGGCCTGCTTGGCATAGTGACTGGCACCGAACCAGTCGACCACGACGACGTCCTCGTCACCGACGACCCAGGCGTCGTGCCCGGCCGGCAAGGACGTCACCTGGCCCGGGGTGGCTTCGAACTCGTCGCCCCCGGCGGTCCGAATCCTCAACGTGCCGGCAACGTGGTACTGGAAGTGCGGAGCCTCGCACAGGTCGGTCCCCGCGATGGGCTTGACGTGCTCGGACCAGCGCCAGCCCGGGGAGAGGACCAGCCGTCCGATCTCGGTGCCGCCGACGTTGAGGATCTCGACGCGGCCGTGGTCGAAGGGTCGAACCTCGTCAGCGTCCGCGAAGTCGCGCTGTTCGACGACCTGCTCGGTGGTCTGCTCGGTGCTCATGTCGACTCCCGTGAGTTCGAAGGGGCCGCCCCGGTGGCGGCGAGCGCCAAATCTAGAAAGCGTCGCTTGCGGTTTCCTAGCGGTTGGCGATGATGAGATCGTGAGGGACGCCGGACGGGTGGAGCTCCGACTGCTGGGTCGGTTCGCGGCGCTGCGGGATGGCATGGAGATCCCACCGTCCGCCTTCATGGGACGCAAGGTGCGCACGCTGGTGAAGGCGCTGGCCTGCAACCAGGGACGCTTCGTCAGCAACGACTCGTTGGCCCAGGCGCTCTGGCCCGACCGGCTCCCCATGGATCCGGTCGCGAACCTCCAGGTCCTGGTCAACCGCGCCCGCCGCGCGCTGGGCGACTCGTCACTGCTCGTCACGGGGCAGGGTGGGTACACGCTGGCCGGCCACCCGGCTTGCTGTGTCGACACCGAGATGTTCCTTGCCTGCTTGCGTGACCGGTCACTGTCCTCGACGGGGCTGCTCGACGCCTTGTCGTTGTGGCAGGGCGACCCGCTGCCCGAGGAGGCCTACGACGACTGGGCAGCCGACTACCGCTCCATGCTCTTCCGGTTCCATCAGCAGGCTCTTGAACGGGCCGCCGCCTTGACCATGGCCGAGGGAGATCTCGAGACCGCGGTGGAGCTGGCCAGTCGCGCGGTGGAGGCCGAGCCGCTGCGGGAGGTCGCGGTCGTCACGCTGATGAACGCCTTGGCGGCTGCAGGTGATGGCGCGGCCGCCCTGGTGGCCTACGAGGAGTACCGCCGGGGGCTGGCCGACGAGCTTGGAGTCAGCCCCGGCAGCGAGGCCGCTGGTGTCCACCAGCGTCTTCTCCAGCGACTCCCGTCGCAGGAGGCCTCGTCACGACGTCGAAGGAGCCGTGGATTCGGTGAGCTCGCCTTCGTGGGCCGCGACAAGGAGCTCGAGCTCATTCGGGCCGCGCTGACCAGGCGCACCGGACACGGCACCGTGATCACGGTGAGCGGTCCGTCCGGCTCGGGGAAGTCCCGCCTGCTCGACCGGTTGGCGCGCGACGTACCGATCATCCATGTGCGCGCCTCTCTTCCCGAGCGCTCCCAGCCCTGGACCCTTCTGCGCACCTTGCTGCGTGAGGTCCTGGCGCGAGACATGGGGCACTCCGAGGCGCTGCCGCCCCCGATGGCCTCCGCTCTCGCGTGGCTGCTTCCCGAGCTCGACGACCTCGGTCCAGCCGGCGCGGATCCGGAGAGCCGGCGCATCCTCGTCCACGAGGCCTCGCTGCGCCTGCTCGAAGCCGCGGGCGGCGTGGTCGCGGTCGACGACTTCCAGTGGTGCGACCCGAGCAGCCTCAGCCTTGTCGAGGCCGCGACGGCCCGCATTCCAGGCTGGGGGACGGTGCTGGCGTTTCGACCCGAGGAGGTGCCTGACAGCGCAGCGGTGAGCGCATTCCTCGGCCGGTGCGAGGTCGCACTGCACGTCGATCTCGGCGCTCTCACCGAGGAGTCGCTCCGCGACCTGGTCGAAGACGCCGCAATCGTCGAGGCCCTCTGCCGTCACACCGACCGGACGCCGCTGGCGGTCGCGGAGGTCGTGAGGGCACTGGCCGCAGAGGGTCTGGTCGCGTCCTCGCCCGACGGTCGGTGGCAGTCGGCCGACACGGACGCACCAGCGCGGGCGGCCGCCGTGGCCCGCGAGGGACAGCGGCTCGCGATCGCGGCACGTGTGGCGGCCCAGCCCGAGACGGAACGGCGGGTCCTGGCCCTCCTGTCACTCCTCGAGCGGGAGACGTCCGTGGCGACGCTCGCCACCGCCACTCGGGCGGCCGAGCAGGATGTGCTGGAGGCGCTGTCCCGACTGTTCCGAAGAGGCCTCGTGCGCCTGGGCGAACAGGGATGGGGCACCAGCCACGACCTGGTGACGGAGGTCGTGGCCTCCGGACTCGACGTAGGCGAGCGGGCCGGGCTGCATGCGAGCCTCGGCCGAGCGCTCCGGTCGGCGGGCGACCCGTTGCTGTTGGCCCATCATCTGCGCGAGGCAGGGGATGCCCGCGGAGCGATCGATGCGTTCGCCCTTGCGGCGCAGCGGGCCCACGACGTCTTCGCCGACGACGAGGCAGTGCACCTCGCATCGGTCGCGTTGGGGCTGGCACCGACGGGTCCGGTGAAAGCGAGGCTGCAGGAGCTCCGTGGCCAGGCAAGGCATCGGCTCGGTGACATTCCGGGCGCCAGGGAGGACCTGCGTTCCGCGCTCGTGGCGCACGCCGCTGGTCCGCCTCGTGCCAGGGTGCTGGCCCGGCTCGCCATGCTCTCCTTGGGGGCCGACGACATCGTGCGTGCGGCCCAGCTGGCGGAGCTCGCGGTGGTGGAGGCGGGTGGGGAGGAGCCGGTCCGGGCACGCGCGCTGGAAGTCGCCTCGGTGCTCGACATGAACCTCGGGCACAGCCACCGCTCGTCTGCGCGAGCCTCCGAGGCCCTCGCGCTGTACGAACGGCTGGGGGACACGAACGGCATGGCCAGGATCCTCGACGCCCGGGCGATGGCCCAGTTCCTCGAGGGAGACGTCCGCGGCGGCGGGACTGCCCTACGGCGCGCCGCTGATCTCTTCGAGGACTCCGGTGACCTGGTCCGCGTGGTCACCCCCCGATCGACAGCTGGTCACGCATCGGTGTTCGCGGGGCTGGCCGAGCAGGGCCTCGTCCATGTCACGGCTGCGTTGGAGCTGGCACGGACGCTGGGTCATCCCGAGGGACAGGCGTACGCCTTGTGGCACCGGGCGGAGGCGCTGGTGGCCACCGGACGCGGTGAGGAGGCCGCGGCCGAGGCGGCCGAGGCGCTCGCCATCGCCACTCGGATCGGGCACAGGGGCTGGACGGCGACCGCATGGCGCGCCGTCGGTCTGGCGGCTGCAGCGCCGCGAGCCGGATGTGGCTCTGCATGCGTTCGGGAGGTCGCTGGAGATGTCGGAGCACCTCGGGCTGTTCGCGTGCTGGGCTGCGGCTCGCTCGGCGATGGTGCTGGTGTCGCTCGGCGCATCCGGAGAGGCGATGCCGCTAGTGGAGCGGGCGCTCGGCGAGGGGCCGCCACTGGGCCAGTACGAAGCCCGCTGGGCGGAGGTGGAGGTGGCCACGGCCGTGGGCGATGCCTCGGCTCCGGGGCTCGCGCGACAGGCAGTGGACCGGATGCGGACCGGTGGCGTCGTTCAGGGTCGGGAGCGGCTGCAGGCGCTGGCAAGGCTCTCCTACTGAGTCGCACGCGACGATGTCGAGCATCAGCGAAGGCGGGTTGCTCTCTTCGCGATCGACGTGGCTCCCCGCGGTTCAACCAACCATCCACCGAGATCTGCGAGCCCCGGCCGTCCGTGCGCGAGCCCTCGTCCCCGTCCCGCAGCGGGAACGGCCGCCGGCACGCGTCATCCTCGACGACCGTGCTCGAGCCGACGACGCCACTGGCTGTCAGCGGATCCGCTAACGACGCGGCGCGTACTCCACCGCTGACCACGGCCAGTCCTCAGCGAGCCATCTGGTCACAGCCTCGTAGAGGGGCTTGTCGAGATCGGAGTGCTCGGCGGTGACCCACGACCGCACGGCGACCGCTGCGGGCCGGGCCGGTCTCGTGGGCTTGAAGTAGACGCACCCGATCACCTCGTCACGGTTGGGCAACAGCACCGTGTACGCGAGGTCGGTGCCGGACGTCGACCTCTCGAGGTGGGAGACGCAGTCTCGCAGGTTCTCCTCGATGGTCATGGGTTCTGGCCAGCGCGATGACCCCCATCCCGGCAGGCTGCGGACGAAGTCCATGGTGAGAGTCCACGCAGCGTAGTCCGACTCGTTGTAGTCCGGGCCGAGCAGTGCGAGTCGGAACAGGCCCGTCTCGACTGGGGTGGGAAGCAGGAAACCGGCCGGGACGAGGCTCATGCCCCGAGTCTGACACCGAAGACCCCCGCGTGCGACGAGAGCCGGACCGTCGTTGACCGATCCCGCTACGGAGCGGCGACGAAGCGCTCGACCGTTGGGAACGGCTCGTGGAAGTGGTGGAGGAGTCGCTCCCAGTCCTGATAACCGGTGGAGCCACGGAAGCCCTCGGTGTGCGCCTCCACTTTCTCCCACGCCACCAGCAGGTAGGAGGTAGGAGAGTCGACCGAGCGCGACAGCGACAGGCTCCGGAACTCGGCTGGGAGACGATCAGGGAGCGAGCCTGGCCGAGCGCCGCCTCGAACTCCGGCTCCGCACCGGCACGGACGGAGACAACCGCATGTCCAAGGATCACGTTGCCCAGTGGCTCAGGGCGTGCGCTGACGCATCGGCACCGGTGCGGTGGCCGCCGCGGGCTTCGCCTGGCTTGCGAGCTGCAGCAGGCGCCGCCCCGCCAGAGCGGCGAACACCGAGAACGGCACCAGTGACGCCATCGCGAACGCCATGCCGACCGCACCGAAGTTGGTGGGGACGGTCATGAGGGCGGCGCTCACCAGCCCCCACACCGCCGTGGCTCGGCTGAAGATCGAGGATCGCAGCATGAGGACGGCCAGGACCGCCAAGGTCACGAAGGTGAGGTAGTAGTAGATGTCGTAGCCGGTGCCGCTCCACGTCGCGAGCATGCCGTCCCCGGTGGCCAGCAAGGCGGTGCGGGTCTCGGCGTCGGCGTCGGCGTACGCCTGGGCGAGGGCTAGCATCTCGACCGCGCGCGGGGTGCTCATGTAGACGGCTATCCCGACGACGCAGAACGCGAGCGCGACCACGACGGCCGAGCGGCTGACCCGCCACAGCACCACGGCCAGCGCGAGATAGACCACGTACATCAGGGCGTTCGAGACGATGTACAGCACGTCCAGCGAGACCAGGCCCGCCACCGGGTTGTCCAGCAGCAGCTGGAAGAACCCAGCCGCCGACTCAGGCGGTGGCCAGACGATGTAGATGAGGATCTGCACGAGGATCATCACGACACTCGCGAAGGCGCACCACGCCCCCGTGATGAGGAGCCCACGCCACTGACGCGCGTCACCCTGCACGGTCGCCACGTCGACGTCGGCCATGATGTGTCTCCTGTCCGCCCTCAGCGATCGACCGGCTCCGGGACTCGACAAAGGACCGTCCCTTGGTGCTCGACGCTAGTCAGCCCCGCTCGCACCGGTCAGGGTCCTTGGTCCTTGCTCCCGGTCGAGACGGTCGCTGCGAAGGACCGCAGCACTGCGTCGCGTGCCAGGCCGCAGCACGCGCGGCATGCACAGGACCTCGTCGATCGGATGCCCGCCATCGGCTACGTCGCCGCAGGTTCCGCCGCCGCCTGTGCGGGGGGGCGTCGTCGCCGTGACCATGAGAGGCGGACGGCCGCACCAAGACCGAGCAGCACGACCAGCAGGCCGAGCCAGCCGCCGACCACGGGCAGCGACGTGAGGATCACGACGACGAGCAGGCCGAGCGCCAGTCCCAACCAGCGTCGACTCCGCGGCTCGTCGCCGAGTGCGAGGGCGCCCAGGGCCAGGCCGACCGCTGCCGGGGCGAGGAACGTCACGACGACGAAGAAGGCGAAACCGGCGATGACCAGGAGGGTCAGCGCGCCAAACAGCGCGAGCGCGACGAGATCCCCCAGGCCCAGCAACCCGAAGACCACTGCAGACAGGACCGCCCCGATCAGCACAGCGACGACGAAGACGACGAGGCCGATGATCCCCAGGACGCCGAATCCCAGGCTGGGCAGCGGGCGACGGTGGACGCTGTCGGCGGTCCCTCGCAGGATGCCGGGGAGCAGCCACAGGGCCAGCGCCGCGACCGCGAGGATGCCGATCCATCGCTGCAGTCCGTCGACCAGCCGGGACGCGACAGTGGGCTCCGCCTTCTCGTCCTGTTCGGCGATGGTGACGTTCTCGGTGCCACCGACGGCGCCGTGCTTCGAGTAGTTCGGGGTGGTGCCCAGCACGCTGCCTGTGACCCGGCCGTCGAGCGTCATCTGTCCGGCTCCGAACACGAGGTCCTGCCCGACCCGCGCCGACGACGTCACTGTCGCCTGCCCGGCCCCGAGCACGAGATCCTGGCCGATCGGTCCGCTCACCGTGACCCGGCCGCCGGCCAGTCGGGCGTCACCCTCGACCCTCCCGGAGACGTCGATCGTCCCGCCGGCGGCTAGGAGGTCGTTCTTGACCTCACCCGACACCTCCACCTGGCCGCCGGCCGCCACCAGGTCCCCGGTGACCGTTCCCTCGACGCGGACGGTCCCGCCTGACACATACAGGTTGCCTTCCACGGTCTGCCCGGCAGGGATGACCACGTCCTGGCCACTGCGGACCTTTCCGCCAAGGCTGTTGTCCAGCGCGAACGCGACCGACGTGCCGAACAGCACGAAGGCCGCGGCGACGAGGACCACGACGAAGGTACGCGGCAGATGCAGGACCGTCGGCATGATCTGGCTCCTTGTGGGTGACTCGCGCGCAGACCCCCGGAGACAACCCCGACGCGAACGACACGCAACAGAACCAATCTTCAGGCGGAGAGCCCTTCATTCACTCAACCACGACGATCGACCGATGCCAACCCTGCTCCGCACTGATGGTCACACGGGACGCGTGCCGGGGCGGGAGCGGTGGCGTGGACAGGCTCGGCGGACCAGACACTGGTCGCAGCTGCAGCCTCGAGGTCGCGCGAGGACATTCCGTGGGACTCCGTCCAGCACGGGGAACCCGGCTGCCGGCAACGTCGCGGAAGGTCGGCTGGCAGTCGACGCCCGGTCCTGGTGCCCGCCCGGTGGTCGAGCTGCGAGTCGGCCGGCCCGCCCTGCGCCGCTACAGCCCGGACGCGTCGCCCCGGCCGTTCTCCGAGAGCAGGAAGCGGTCCCGTCCAGCGCTTCCGCCGGCCAGGACCGCCCTTCGACCTTGTACCCCCGACCGGATTCGAACCGGCGCTACCGCCTTGAGAGGGCGGCGTGCTAGGCCACTACACAACGGGGGCGAGACTGAGAACGAGGCGAGACTCTAGCGAGGCCAGAGGACCGACGTCCAATCGGAACCTCCACCGCGGGCTGCGGTGGTGATCGCTGGGGTACTAGGACTCGAACCTAGACTAACTGGACCAGAACCAGTCGGGCTGCCAATTACCCCATACCCCATGGGAGACGGCTCCTTGCGAAGCCCGGACGAGAATACACGTCCCGCTCCCCCCCTCCAAAACGCCCTCAGCGGGGCTTTCCGACCGGGTCCCGATCGGTCGACGGACCCTGCTGTCCCTCGCCCGCCGGGTCGTCCCACGGCGGGGCGGTGGCGGTCTGCAGCGCCATCCTGCGGGCCACCGCGAGCACGAGGGCGACGTAGACCGCCGACTGGGTCAGGGTCACCGCGATGTTCCACCAGCCGACCTCGGAGACCGTCAGCGAGTCCGTCAGGTCACCGAAGGTGAGGGCCAGCCCGAAGGCCAGGAAGTTGTTGAGGATGTGCAGGGCGATGCCCGCCTCGAGGCCGCCGGTGCGGGTCACCAGCCACCCCGCGATCAGCCCGAAGGCGAAGCGGTCGAAGAACAGCGGGAAGTTCTGCGCCCCATGGGCAGCCGCGAACAGCGCGGCGGTGGCGATGATCGCGGCCCACCGACTGCCGAACCACGAGCCGAAAGCCATCAGCAGGTAGCCACGGAACAGGTACTCCTCGCCGGCGGCCTGCAGCGGCGTGGTCAGCAGCACCACGGCTGCCGTCACCGCCGACGCGACGGTGAAGCTGTTCACGGCGCCCCCCAGCGACTCCTCACCAGTGACCGGCAGCAGCGAGGCGACCGCCGCCTGAGCGACCATGGCCACCACTGCCAGCCCCAGGCACGCCCAGAAGAACTGCCAGCGCATGCGGGGCACCACCGAGGCGAGCCAGCGCGGCCGCATCCGGTGCACCACCCGCATGACGAACCAGGTGACGAGGATCATCGAGCCCAGCACCAGGTTGAGGTACAGCAGGGCCGCCGCGTCGACCGGCGTCAGAGACAGCGCCGCGAAGAACGTCTCCAGGAACGGGCCCCCCTTGACGGCGACGGCCACCGCGAGCACCGGCAGCAGCAGCAGCGGCATCACCACCGTCATCGCCAGCATCGCCACGAGGACGCCCAGCACCGGCTTCCACCACGCGTAGCTCCAGGTGCGCAGCATCAGGTGGTACGGCGTCGGCCGCTCGTGCGGGAAGATCCGCGGGTCGACCGCGGGTCGCGGTTGCCACGGCACCGGCTGCGCGTCCTGCGGCGGGGGTGTGGTCTCGGGCCGGTCCATCGCCTAGAACTCGCCCTTGCCTGAGCCCGAGCGTCGCAGAGCCACGCGCTAGCCCTTCCCGGCCGAGGCCAGCCGGGACAGCGAGCGCTCGCGCCCCAGCAGCTCCATGGACTCGAACAGCGGCGGCGAGATCCGGCGTCCGGTGATGGCCACCCGCACGGGTCCGAACGCGTTGCGCGGCTTGAGTCCCAGGCCGTCTACCAGCGCGCCCCGTAACGCCTCCTCGATGCCCGCGGTGTCCCACGTGCCGAGCGCGGTCAGCGCCTCGTGCGCGACGTGCACCGTCTCCCGACCGCTGTCGTCGAGCAGCTTGGCCTCGTCGGTCGGGTCACGGGTGAAGTCCTCGTCGGCGACGAACAGGAAGCCGAGCATCGCCACCGACTCGTCGAGCGTGGTCATCCGCTCCTGGACCAGCGGGGTGGCCCGGGTGAGCAGCTCGCGCTGGCCGGGTTCCGTCGGGTCGGGGAGCACGCCGGCGTGCTGCAGGTAGGGCAGCATCCGCTCGGTGAGGTCGTCGGTCGCCAGCGCGCGCAGGTGGGCGGCGTTGATCGCCTCGGCCTTCTTGAGGTCGAAGCGGGCCGGGTTGGGGTTGACCCGTTCGAGCCGGAACGCCGCCACCATCTCGGCCATGTCGAAGACGTCGCGGTCCTCCGCGATCGCCCAGCCCAGCAGCGCGAGGTAGTTGAGCAGCCCCTCCGGCAGGAACCCGCGCTCGCGGTAGCCGAGCAGGTTGGCCTCCGGGTCCCGCTTCGACAGCTTCTTGTTCCCCTGCCCCATCACGTAGGGCAGGTGCCCGAACAGCGGCGTCCGTCCCGTGCCCACGCCGATCTCGGCCAGGGCCTCGAACAGCGCGATCTGTCGCGGCGTCGAGGACAGCAGGTCCTCGCCCCGCAGCACGTGCGTGATCTCCATGAGGGCGTCATCGACCGGGTTGACCAGCGTGTACAGGGGATGGCCGTTGGCCCGCACGAGCACGTAGTCCGGCACGTTCTCGGACTGGAACGTGATCTCGCCGCGGACCAGGTCGTCGAAGGTCAGCGCCCGGTCGGGCATCCGGAACCGGAGCACCGGTCGGCGCCCCTGCGCCTCGTAGCCGCTGCGCTGCTCGTCGGTGAGCGCGCGACAGCTCCCGTCGTACCCGGGAGCGCGACCCTCCGAGCGGGCCCGCTCGTTGCGGGCGTCCAGCTCTTCGGCCGAGCAGTAGCAGTGGTAGGCCCGGCCCGACTCGCGCAGCCGCCGGGCGACGTCGGCGTACACCTCGAAGCGCTCGGACTGCAGGTACGGAGCGTGCGGGCCGCCGACCCCTGGCCCCTCGTCCCACTCGAACCCCAGCCACCGCATCACCTCCAGGAGCGAGTCGTAGGACTCCGTGGTGTTGCGGGCGGTGTCGGTGTCCTCGACGCGGAACACGAAGGTGCCACCGTGGTGACGCGCGAACGCCCAGTTGAACAGCGCGGTCCGGGCCAGCCCCACATGCGGAAAGCCGGTCGGGGAGGGGCAGAACCTGACCCGCACGCCGGCGGGCTCGGTCAGGTCAGTCACGCGAGACCACCTTGTTGGTGAGGGATCCGATGCCGGCGACGGTCACTTCGACCTCGTCGCCGACCTGCATGGGACCGACACCCGCGGGGGTGCCGGTCAGGATGACGTCGCCGGGGAGCAACGTCATCACGCTGGAGACGTGAGCCACCAGGGCCGCCACGTCGTGGACCATGTCGGCGGTGGTGCCGTCCTGGACGAGGTCGCCGTTGAGGTGGGTGGTCACCCGCAGGTCCGAGGTGTCCAGCTCGGTCTCGATCCACGGGCCCAGCGGGCAGAAGGAGTCGAACCCCTTCGCCCGGGTGAACTGGACGTCGGCGTGCTGCAGGTCGCGGGCGGTGACGTCGTTGGCGGCCGTGTAGCCGTAGACGACGTCGGCGACCCGCTCGCGTGGGACGTCGCGGCAGATGCGCCCGATCACCACCGCCAGCTCACCCTCGTAGTGCACCTCGGTGGACTGCCGGGGGTAGAACACCGGGTCGCCGGGACCGACCACCGAGGTGTTGGGCTTGAGGAACATCATCGGCTCGGCCGGGACGCCACCACCCATCTCGGCGGCATGGGCGGCGTAGTTCCTGCCGATGCCCACCACCTTGCTGCGCGGCAGCACCGGTGCCAGCAGCCGCACCTGCGAGAGCGGCACCCGGAGGTCGCTGGGGCTCACCCCGACGTGCAGCGGGTCGCCGGCGAGACCCAGCAGCAGCGTGTCCTCGGCGGGCAGGCCGTGCTCGTCGACGTCGCCCGTGACGATGCCGTACTGGGGTTCCTCGCCGGTGGTGAATCTCGCGATACGCACTCCACGAGCCTACCGGCGCGCGCCCGGACGCCCGGTGCCTACCCTGGTGGGTGTGGAAACCCTGCCCCGACCGCTGTGGACGGTCCGCCAGGCCGCGCACGAGGCCCGGGTCGACCGGTGGCTGCGCCCGCACCTGGAACGCCGCCGCGCCGGGGTGGCCCACCCGGTCGAGGACTTCCTGTTCGAGTACTACTCACAGCGCCCCGCCGCGCTGCGACGCTGGCACCCCGGCCACGGCACCGCGCTGGCCGACGCTGCGGAGCACCGCGGGCTGCGCGGCTACGTCGAGGTCGACGGGGCGCTCACCGTCTCGGCCGAACACGTGGTCTCGCGGCGGGAGGTGGTGCACCGGCTGCGCACGCTGCTGGTCGCCACCGCGGCGCGTGAGCCTCGGCTCGGCTGCTTCGGGCTCCACGAGTGGGCGATGGTCTACCGGCAGCCTCAGCAGGCGGTGCGGCACCGGGACTGGCCGCTGCGGCTGGGCGGGCAGGGCACCGACGCCGTGGTGGAGTCGCACCGGGTCGCCTGCAGCCACTTCGACGCGTTCCGGTTCTTCACCGAGCCGGCCCGGGCGCTCAACACGCTGCGTCCGGGCAGCGACGACCGGCAGGACTTCGAGCAGCCTGGCTGTCTGCACGCAGGGATGGACCTCTACAAGCACGCCTTCCGGCTGTCCCCGATGGTGGCCTCCGAGCTGGTCGCCGACTGCTTCGAGCTGGCGCGTGCGATCCGGGTGCTGGACATGCGCGCCTCGCCGTACGACCTGAGCGGGCTGGGCCACGCCCCCGTCCGGATCGAGACCGCCGCAGGCAAGGCGGAGTACGTCGAGGCGCAGCGGGACTTCGTCGAGCGGGCGGCGCCGCTGCGGGCCCGGCTGGTCGCGGAGTGCGAGCGACTGCTGGCCGCGGCGGACGCCGTCGCCGCCTAGCGGCTGCGGGGTCCGACGCCGTCAGCGCAGCGCCGTCATCTTGGTCAGCCTGGTCAGGGTGGTCAGTGAAGCGGCGGCCGGCGCGCCGACCAGGGTGCGGCCGCCTCGACCTGGGCGGCGAGCGAGAGCAGCCCCTCCTCCCCCGCCGGCCGGCCCGCCAGCATCATCCCGACGGGCAGGCCGTCGGCGGTCACGTGCAGCGGCAGCGAGACCGCCGGCATCCCGGTGAGGTTCCACGCCGAGGTCCACGGCGTGAACGCCTTCTGGTTCTCGAAGTCGGCGGCCGGGTCGTCGTCGTCGCGGATGGCGCCCAGCGGCAGCGGTGGCTGCGCCACGGTCGGCGTCAGCACCGCGTCGTAGGGCGCCAGCGCGACCAGCGCCCGGGCGGCCACCCGGCGCAGCTCGGCGACGGCGAGCCCGAACTGCGGGCCGGTGACCGCGAGCCCCCGGTCGCGCAGCCAGCGGGTCAGCGGCCGCAGCAGGTGCTCGGTGCCCACCGGGACCGCCGCGAGCGCGGTGAGCACCGACCAGCAGACCTCGAAGGTGCCGACCGCCTCCGGCGGCACCGGTACGTCGACGTCCTCGACGTCGTGTCCCAGCTCGAGCAGCAGCCGGGACGCCGCCTCGTAGCCGGCCAGCACCTCGGCATGGACCGGGGCGTCGGCGATCACCGGCGTCACGAAGCGGGCCACCCGCAGCCGGCCGGGCGGGCGGTCGCAGGCCGCGAGGAACGTCGAGGTCGGCTCGGGAGCCCAGAACGGGTCTCCCACCGCCGGGCCCGCCATCACGTCGAGCAGTGCCGCCGCGTCGCGCACGGTGCGGGCCAGCGGGCCGTTGGTGCCCAGACCGACCGGATCGCCGTACATCGGGCCGCCGCTGACGCGACCGCGGGACGGCTTCAGCCCGACGAGGCCGCAGCAGCTGGCCGGGATCCTGATCGAGCCGCCGCCGTCGGACCCCTGCGCCAGCGGGACCAGGCCGGCGGCGACCGCCGCGGCGGCGCCGCCACTGGAGCCGCCGGCCATCCGGGTCAGGTCCCAGGGGCTGCGCGCCGGCGGCGCGTTGTCCGGCTCGGTGTAGCACGGCGACCCGAACTCGGGCGTCGTGGTCTTGCCCAGGCTGACGAGGCCGGCCGCCTCCATGCGCAGCACCACCTCGTCGGAGACCTCGGGCACCCAGCCGGCCATCGTGGCCGAGCCGAGCTCGGTGACCACCCCGGCGGTGAGGTTGAGGTCCTTGACCGCGGTCGGCACGCCGTACAGCGGCGAGCCGGGGTCCCCCACCCCGGCGGCGGCCAGTTGGGCTTGTCGGCGCGCCAGGTCGCCGGTGACGGTGACGAACGCGCCCACGGTGCCGGAGAGCCGTCGGACCCGCTCCAGGTGGTGCTCGACCAGCTCCAACGGCGAGACCTGGCCCGCCCGGACGGCGGCCCCCTGTTCGAGGCCGGTCAGCTCGTGCAGCTCGCTCATGCGGGCAACCTACGCGCCGTCACCAGCGAGGGGTCGGCTGCTCGAGCGACACGCGTCGGAACGCCCCGGCTGGTGACCCCTCGGTCTCAGGCGAGCTGGGGCAGCCTGGTCAGCGCGGCCGCCACCGCGGCCTGCAGGTCTGCGTCCTCCCACGAGGTGTCCTCGATGTCGCCGGCCAGGTAGGCGGCGTAGGCGGGCAGGTCGAGGTGGCCGTGGCCGCACAGCGCGGTGAGGATGACCTTCTCCTCGCCGGACTCCTTGCAGGCGAGCGCCTCCTCGACCGCGGCGGCCAGCGCGTGTGTCGGCTCCGGGGCGGGCACGATGCCTTCGGTGCGGGCGAACAGCAGCCCGGCCGCGAAGCACTCCGACTGTGCCTTCGCGACGGCCTCGATCTCGCCGGTCTCGTAGAGGTGACTGATCAGCGGGCTCATCCCGTGGTAGCGCAGCCCACCGGCGTGGATCGGGTCGGGCACGAAGTCATGCCCGAGCGTGTGCATCTTCATCAACGGGGTCATCCCGGCGGTGTCGCCGAAGTCGTAGGCGTAGGTGCCCTGGGTGAGCGTCGGGCAGGCCGCCGGCTCGACGGCTCGCACCTGCGGCGACATCGCGCCGGCCCACCTCTCGCGCAGGAAGGGGAACATCAGCCCGCCGAAGTTCGAGCCGCCGCCGGTGCAGCCCACCAGCAGGTCGGGGGTCTCGCCCACCTTCGCCAGCTGGAGCAGCGCCTCCTCGCCGATCACGGTCTGGTGCATCAGCACGTGGTTCAGCACGCTGCCCAAGGCGTAGTTGGTGGTCGGGTCCGCGGCCGCCATCTCCACGGCCTCGCTGATGGCGATGCCCAGCGACCCCGGGGAGTCCGGGTGCTCGGCCAGGATCGCCCGGCCCGCCTCGGTCAGCGTCGAGGGGCTCGGGTGCACCGTCCCGCCGAAGGTCTCGATCATCATCTTGCGGTAGGGCTTCTGGTCGTAGGAGGCCCGCACCTGCCACACCTCGCAGGCCAGGTCGAACTGGGCGCAGGCGAAGGCCAGCGCCGTCCCCCACTGGCCCGCGCCGGTCTCGGTGGTCAGCCGCCGGATCCCGGCCTTGGCGTTGTAGAAGGCCTGCGGCACCGAGGTGTTCGGCTTGTGGGAGCCGGCCGGCGAGACGCCCTCGTACTTGTAGTAGATGCGCGCCGGGGTGCCGAGCGCCTTCTCCAGCCGGTGGGCCCGGAACAGCGGGCTCGGCCGCCACAGCCGGTAGACGTCGAGCACCTCCGGCGGGATGTCGACGTACTGGTCCTGGCAGACCTCTTGCGCGATCAGGTCCATCGGGAACAAGGGCGCCAGGTCGTCGGGGCCGATCGGCCGGCCGGTCCCGGGGTGGAGCACCGGCGGCGGCGGGGTAGGCAGGTCGTGCAGCACGTTGTACCAGCGAGTCGGCATCTCGCTCTCGTCCAGCTGGATCTTGTGCTGCTTCACGTCTGCCATCAGGGGCTTCCTCTCACGGCCGGGCTGCTGCGGTGAGCACACCCTAGGGTCGCCCCCGAGACCGCCGCCGCCAGGGACCCCGGAAGAGTCCAGGAGGCTCAGGCGGGGGGCTGGCCGTTGCGCCGCAGGCCGTAGGTCACGGCGTCCAGCAACGCCCCCCAGGAGGCCTCGATGACGTTGTGCCCCACCCCGACGGTGACCCAGGACCGCTCCCCGTCGGTCGTCTCGATGAGCACCCGGGTGATCGCGTCGGTGCCGTGGCCCTGGTCCAGGATCCGCACCTTGTAGTCGATCAGCTCGAACTTCGCGACCTCGGGGTAGGCCTGGCCGATCGCCTCGCGCAGCGACTGGTCGAGCGCGTTCACCGGACCGTTCCCCTCGCCGGTGGTGATGATCCGCTGCCCGCCGGCCAGCAGCTTCACCGTCGCCTCCGAGGCCGCCTCCTCACCGGGCCGGGAGTCGGTGATGACGCGCCAGGACTCGATCTCGAAGTACGACGGCCGCGCGCCCTCCACCTCCTCCACGAGCAGCAGCTCGAAGGAGGCGTCGGCGGCCTCGAACGTGTAGCCGCGCGACTCCAGCTCCTTCACGCGCGCGGTGATCCGGCCGATGAGGGCCTTGCCGTCGGGCCGGCCACCGAGGTCGAAGCCGAGCTCGGCCCCCTTCAGCTCGATGCTGGCCCGGCCGGCCATGTCGGAGACGAGCAGCCGCATGTCGTTGCCGACGCGCTCGGGGTCCAGGTGCTGGTAGAGCGTCGGGTCCACCTTGATCGCGCTGGCGTGCAGCCCCGCCTTGTGCGCGAAGGCGCTGACCCCGACGTACGGCTGCCGCGAGGCGGGCGGCACGTTCGTCACCTCGGCCACGGCGTGGGCGATGCGGGTGGCCTCCCGCAGCCGGCCCTCGGGCAGCACCGGACGCCCCAGCTTCAGCTCGAGGTTGGCGACCACGGAGACCAGGTCCGCGTTGCCGGTGCGCTCGCCGTAGCCGTTGAGGGTGCCCTGCACGTGCGTCGCGCCGGCGTCGACGGCGGCCAGCGTGTTGGCCACCGCGCAGCCGGTGTCGTTGTGGCAGTGGATGCCGACCCGGGCACCGGTCGAGGCCAGCACGTCGTCGACCACCTCGCCCACCCAGCCGGGCAGCATCCCACCGTTGGTGTCGCACAGCGCGACCAGCTCGGCGCCGGCCTCCTGGGCGGTGCGCAGCACCTCCAGCGCGTAGGAGCGGTTGTCCCGGTAGCCGTCGAAGAAGTGCTCGGCGTCCAGGAACACCCGCTGCCCCTCCCGGTGCAGGTGCTCGACGGTGTCGCGCACCATGGCAAGGTTCTCCGCCAGGGTCGTGCGCAGCGCCAGCTCGACGTGCCGGTCGTGGGACTTCGCGACCAGCGTCACCACCCCGGCGCCGCTCTCGCGCAGGGCCGCCACCTGCGGGTCGTCGCCCGCCCGGACGCCGGGTCGCCTGGTGGCCCCGAACGCGGCCAGCGCCGCGTGCTCGAGCCGCAGCTCCGAGGTCGCCCGGCGGAAGAACTCGGTGTCCTTCGGGTTGGCTCCCGGCCAGCCGCCCTCGATGTAGCCGACCCCGAGTCCGTCGAGCTGACGAGCGATCGCCAGCTTGTCGGCGACGGACAGGTTGAGGCCCTCCTGCTGCGCGCCGTCGCGCAGCGTGGTGTCGTAGACGTGGAAGGCGTCGCCGGCCGGGCTGGCGCCGGAGGCGGACGGTGCTGCGGTGCTCATCGGTGACCCATCTGGTCGGCTCGGTCGGTGCTCGGGAGGTGCTGCGGGGCAACAAAAAGACCTCCCGTGGGGACGAGAGGTCAGCGCGCCGGAGGATGCTCGGGCGCGCTAGCGGATAATGATCTCCAGGTGTCGCACGATCCCGAGTCTGCCACCTCCCTCCCCGTTCGGAAACCTCGTCTCGCACATCGGCCGCGCGTCGCCCCGGTCGAGGAAGGACCCTCATGACCCGTGCCCTGGTGCTCGGCGGCGGCGGCATCACCGGCATCGCCTGGGAGATCGGACTGCTGGTGGGGCTGCGCGAGGCGGGGGTCGACCTGGCCGAGCCGGACGTGGTCATCGGCACCTCGGCGGGCTCGGTGGTCGGCGCGCAGCTGTGCAGCGACCTGTCCCCGGAGGAGATGTACGGGCACCAGGTGGCCGACCCCGACGGCGAGGTGGCGACGGTGTTCGGACGCACCACGCTGCTGGCCTACGCCGGGCTGCTGCTGGTGCCCGGCGGGGAGGTCCGGCGCCGAAGCCGGCTGGGCCGTGCCTCGATCCGGGCGGCCGGCCGCCCGGGGGCGGTCACCGCTGCGGAGCGGATCGAGGTCATCTCGGCCGCGCTGCCCTCGCACCGCTGGCCCGACCACGACCTGCGGGTCACCGCCGTCGACGCCCGCACCGGGGACCTGGTGGTGCTGGACAGGCACGGCGAGGTCCCGCTGGTGGCCGCGGTGGCCTCGAGCTGCGCGGTCCCGCTGGTGTGGCCCCCGGTGCCGGCCGGGGGCCGGCACCTCGTCGACGGGGGCGTCCGCTCGGCCACCAACGCCGACCTCGCGGCAGGCGCGGATCGGGTGGTGGTGCTGGCGCCGCTGACCCGCTCGATGACCCGCCGGCACTCGATCCCGCGACAGCTCGGTCGGACCGGGGCGCAGCGATGCGCGGTCGTCTCCCCCGACCGCTCGGCGGTCGCGGCGATCGGCCGCAACCTGCTCGACCCGGCACAGCGGGCAGCAGCCGCCCGGGCCGGGCGGGCCCAGGCCGCCTCGGTCGCGGGTCTGGTCCGGGAGGCCTGGGACGGGGCCTGACGAGGACTCGACAGGGTCGACCAGCGGTGGGGCCTCAGTCCTCGACAGGCTCGGCCGGCCGGGGCGTCAGAGCCAACGGGCGAGGGCCCCGACCGGGGTGCCGTTGCGCCACGGCGGGCCCGGCTGCGGGTCCCACGTGACCCCGGTGTGGGTCGCGACCCAGCCCGCCCACACCGCCGCCGCGACCACCACGCCGACGGCGAGCCAGCCGCGGCCCGGGCGAGCCGCGAGCGCTCGGGCCGCGCGTCGGGTCGGGGTCCGCAGCCGGCGGGCCCCGGGGCCCCACCACAGCGACAGCGCGAGCACCGCGCCGGTGAGCAGCATCCCGGGCAGCAGCGGCCCGCGGAACAGCAGGTAGGCGAACGCGGAGGTGAAGGCGACGAACGCCGACCACACCAGCAGCACCAGCGTGCCACCGGTGGCGACCACGAGGTACCAGGGGATGCTGACCAGGGTCAGCGGACCGTCGTACCAGCGGCGACGGCCGCGCAGATGCTGCCGCTCGCGGGCTGCCTCCGTGGTCCAGGACAGGGTGCGCACGAGCAGGCAGAGCACGCCGACCACGACCAGGGTGAGGTACGGCGCGTGCGCGAACGACAGCGTCACGGTGGCGAACGCCCCGGCGAGCAGGACGCCCCGCCGCAGCCTGGACGCCCCCGCCGGCGGCGGTCGCACGGCGTCTGGAGGCAGCAGCGCGGCCCGCTGCGCCGGCGCAGGGTACGCCGCCGACGGTTGCTGTCGCGGCGGCGGCGGCTGCATGTACGGAGCGCGGGCGGGCGGCCGGTCGAACGTCTGCTCCGCAGGACGCGTCGTGGACGGGGCCGCCGACCCGTCGTGCGGCGGCGGGACCGGCAGCCGGCGCGTGGGCATCGGTGCCGGCGCGGGCACGGGCGCGGGCGTGACCACGGGCGCGGCCACGGTGGCCGGCTCCGCGAGGACGCCCGTCGGGGACGGCTGGACCGCCGGCGGGGCGTCGGCTGGGGTGAGGGTGGTGGCCTCGGTGCCCTGGGGCCGCTCCGGCAGGCTGAGCGCGACCGGCATGGTGGGCAGGTCGGGCACCACCGGGCGGGGCGCACGCACCGAGGGCGGCACGCTGCCCAGCTCCGCGAGCAGCGTGGGGACGTCCGGACGGTCGGCCGGTTCGGGGGCCAGCGCCGCCAGCACCGTGGGCAGCACCCCCACGGGCAGGCCGGACAGGTCGTGCTCCCCGCGCCGGACCCGGTCCATGATCGCCATCGCGGGCCCGGTGCCGAACGGCGGCCGACCGAGTGCGGCGAACACCACCGTGGCGGCCCAGGAGTGCACGTCGGAGGCGGTGGTCGCGTCCTCGCCGTAGAGGATCTCCGGGGCCAGGTAGCCGGGCGTGCCCAGCAGCCACCCGGTCTGGGTCAGCCGCGGGTCCTCGGCCAACCGGGCCAGCCCGAAGTCGATGAGCACTGGGGCCCGCCCCTCGAGCAGCACGTTGGCCGGCTTGATGTCGCGGTGCAGCACTCCCGCCCGGTGCACGGCCTGGACCGCCTCGGCGAGCCGGTGCGCGAAGAACACCAGGTCCTCGCCGCGGACGGGCCCCTCCTGTCGGACGTGCTCGTGCAGGGTGAGGCCGGGGATGTAGCGGGTCGCGACGAACGGCGTCTCCCCCCACGGCTCCGCGTCGATCACCTCGGCGACCCGAGGGCTGCTGACCCGGCTCAGCGACGCCACCTCGCGGGCCAGCCGCTGCCGGGCCTCCTCGTCGCCGACGATGTGCGGTCGCAGCACCTTGAGGGCCACCCTCGCCCCGTCGGGGGCCTGGGCGAGGTGGACCACCCCCATCCCGCCCTCGCCGATCCGCGCGAGCAGCCGGTAGCGCCCCACCTGCTGGGCGGCCTCGGGGACCGTCGGCATCGGCTGTTGGCTCACCGTCCTACGGTATCGCGAGCCCCCCCGACACCCTGCCGCGGCGGGCGCCGGCTCGAGGCGGGCCCGCGGCGGGTCAGCCGACCCGGTGCATCCAGCCGAACGTGTCCTCGGCCCGGCCGTACTGCAGGTCGACCAGCGCGCCACGCACCCGTTCGGTGACGGGCCCGGTGCGGTCCGAGCCCACCTCGCCGCCCCGCCAGGCCAGCCGACCGACGGGAGTGACGACCGCGGCGGTCCCGCACGCGAAGACCTCGGTGATCCGCCCCGAGGCGACACCGTCACGCCACTCGTCGATGCTGACGGGGCGCTCCTCGACCTGGTGCCCGAGCTTGCCGCACAGCTCCATGATCGAGCTGCGGGTGATCCCCTCCAGGATCGTCCCGGAGGTCGGCGGGGTCGCGATGGCGCCGTCGCCGTGGACGAAGTACAGGTTCATCCCGCCGAGCTCCTCGACGTAGCGACCCTCCGCCGCGTCGAGGAAGACCACCTGGTCGCACCCCTGCTCGATGGCCTCCTGCTGCGCCACCAGCGAGCTGGCGTAGTTGCCGCCGGTCTTGGCCGCCCCCATGCCGCCGCGGCCGGCCCGCGTGTAGTCCTCGCTGAGCCAGATGGAGACGGGGTGGACGCCGTTGGCGAAGTACGCCCCGGCGGGCGAGGCGATCACCAGGTAGGTGACGTGTCGTGCGGGGCGCACCCCGAGGAAGACCTCCGAGGCGAACATGAACGGCCGCAGGTAGAGGCTCTTCTCGCCTGCGGCCTCGGGCACCCACCGCTCGTCGACGCGCACCAGCGCGTCGACCGAGGCGAGGAAGTCGGCGACCGGAAGCTCGGGCAGCGCCAGCCGGCGCGCCGAGCGCTGCATCCGGGCGGCGTTCTCCTCGGGACGGAACGTCCACACCGACCGGTCGGGGTGGCGGTAGGCCTTCATCCCCTCGAAGATCTCCTGGGCGTAGTGCAGCACCGCGGTGGCCGGGTCCAGCGACAGCGGCGCGTACGGCGTCACCCGGGCGTCGTGCCAACCCCGCTCCGGGGTCCACTCGGCCACGAACATGTGGTCGGTGAAGTGCACGCCGAAGCCGGGCGCGGCCAGGATCTCGGCCAGCCGCTCCGGACTGACCGGGCTGCTGCTGGGGGTCACCTCGATGGGCATCGGGCTCGACGTCGGGTCGGTCGGCGACGTGGGCTGGACTGGCTGCATCGACGGCATGGGGTGCACGGTATCGCCCTCCCGTGGGCTGGGTGGTGGGTGGACGGCCCCCGGCCGGGACCCGTCAGCCGGCCACACGGGCCGCGACGGAGTCACCGACGGCGGCGGTGCTGCGAGCCGAGCCGTCGCGCGCGGCGAGCTCGGCCACCACGGCCTCCTCGACGGTGCGGGCCGCCTTGTCGAGACCGAGGTGCTCGAGCAGCAGGGCCGCGGACAGGATCGCCGCCGTGGGGTCGGCCTTCTGCTGGCCGGCGATGTCGGGGGCGGAGCCGTGCACCGGCTCGAACATGCTGGGAGCGGTCCGGTCCGGGTTGACGTTGCCGCTGGCCGCCAGCCCGATCCCGCCCGTCACCGCGGCGGCGAGGTCGGTGAGGATGTCGCCGAACAGGTTGTCGGTGACGATCACGTCGAACCGTGCGGGGTCCGTGGTCATGAAGATCGTGGCCGCGTCGACGTGGAGGTAGTCCACGGTGACGTCGGGGAACTCCGTCGCCACCGCGGCCACGACCCGCGACCAGACCGCGCCGGCGTGCACCAGCACGTTGGTCTTGTGGACCAGCGTGAGCTTCTGACGAGGCCGGCGGGCCGCCCGGACGAAGGCGTCCCGGACCACGCGCTCAACGCCGAACGCCGTGTTGACGCTCACCTCGGTGGCGATCTCGTGGGGCGTGCCGACCCGGAGTGCGCCCCCGTTGCCGACGTAGGGCCCCTCGGTGCCCTCCCGCACCACCACGAAGTCGACCTCGCCCGGGTCCGCGAGCGGAGAGACCGCACCGGGGTAGATCCGCGACGGCCGCAGGTTCACGTAGTGGTCGAGCTCGAAGCGCAGCCGCAGCAGCAGACCCCGCTCCAGGATGCCGGGCGGCAGGTTCGGGTCGCCCGGCCGGCCGCCCACGGCACCGAGCAGGATGGCGTCGTGCTCCCGGATCTCCTCGAGCACCGAGTCGGGAAGCACCTCGCCCGTCGCGAGGTACCGCTCGGCGCCGAGCTCGTAGTGCGTGGCCTCGAAGCCGACCCCCGCGGCGGGGGCGACGGCGTCGAGCACCTTGAGCGCCTCTGCCGTGACCTCCGGCCCGATGCCGTCACCGGGGACGACGGCGAGCCGGACGGTCGACGGCGGGAGCGGCGACGTGGAGGAGGCAGCGGGATGGCGTGAGGTCTCGGGCACGCCCGGAGCCTAGTTGTCGTCGGGGCGCTGGCCGCCGTTGTCTCGCAGGTCGAGTCCGACCTGGACGCCCTGCAGGGCCTCCTGGCCGGCGGTGCGGTCGCTCGGGTCGGTGCGCAGGTGGCTGGGTCCCCACTCGGGGTACATGTCGTACATGGTCGGTCTCCGTCGGTGCTGGTGTGCTGGGCGGTGCCAGGGGCACCTGATGGTTGGTCGACCGCCACCCGGCCGGCGGGTGTGCGGCCGGGTGGGGTCGGCTCCGCTGCCGGCGGTGGAGGTCCGGCCCCGGGCGCGGATGACGCGGCCAGTCGGGGCGGTGACGTCGGAAGCGGGACGGGTGGTGCCGCTTCGCTCGCTGCGGAGGTTCTCGTAAGACCGGGACAGCGCGCACGCTGCCGACCACCGCGACGAGGTGGCCTTACCTAAGAGGCCTCGCCGCGGCGCTCGATAAGTACGAGGAACGTCCGCATGGTGCGGTCACCGTAGCAAAGCAGCACGCGAGATGTGACCGACGTCGCACGACCTTCCACCAGGTGAGACGTGATCTCGCCGGCCGGACCTTGACGTGCGGTCTGCGACACTCGCCCCATGAGCGCCCCGCCCGACCTGCCCGAGGTCGTCCAGCGCGCCTTCGCCGTGTCCCGACGCAGCGGCTACGTGTCGTTCTGCCGCAACGAGACGGGGCGGCTGCTCGCGGCCCTGGCCGCCAGCAGGAGCGGGACGCTCGCCGAGTTCGGCACCGGCACCGGCGTAGGCACGGCCTGGCTGCGCAGCGGCATCCGAGGCGACACCCGCATCCTGACCGCCGAGCTGGAGCCGCGGCTGGCCAAGGCCGCCGCCCAGATCTTCGGCGAGGACGACCGCGTCGAGGTGCTCGCCGCCGACTGGTCCACGCTGCGCGACCGGGGACCGTTCTCGCTGCTGTTCCTGGATGCTCGCGAGCCCAAGGACAGCGGCGCGGACACGGTCGTCGACCTGGTGGAGCCGGGTGGGCTGGTGGTCCTCGACGACTTCACCCCCTGCTCGTCGTGGCCGCCGGTCTACGGCGGGCGCGTCGACGTGCTCCGCGAGCAGTGGCTGACCGACGAGCGCTTCACCACGGTCGAGGTCATGGTCGCACCGGACGCGTCGGTGCTGATCGCCACCAAGCGCTGACGCGCGCGGCTACTGCTCGGTGAGGTCGACCGCCCGCACCGAGACCGCTTGCATCGCCACCCTGATCTCCTCGAGCACGTCGGCCGGAATAGCCGAGTCGACGGCCAGCGCGACCAGCGCGTGACCGCCCTTGACGTCGCGGGCCACCTGCATGCCGGCGATGTTCACCCCCGCATCGCCCAGGATCCCGCCCACCGTCCCGACCATCCCAGGCCGGTCCTCGTAGCGCAGGAAGGCCAGGTGTTCGCTCGGCTCGACGTCGAGGTCGAAGCCGTCCACCTCGACGAGTCGCTCGCGCTGGCTCAACCCGATCAGCGTGCCGGACACCGACACCTGGGAGCCGTCGGCCAGCGTGCCCCGCACGGTGATGAGGTTGCGGTGGTCCGGGCTCTCCCCCTCGGTGACCAGTCGCACCGCCACCCCGCGCTCGGCGGCCAGCAGCGGGGCGTTGACGTAGGAGACCGCGTCCTCGACCACGTCGCAGAAGACCCCCTTGAGGGCCGCCAGCTCGAGGACCTTGACGTCGTACTGGGTGATCTCGCCGCGGACCTCGACGTCGAGCTGCTGGGCGACCTCGCCGGCGAGGGCGGTGAAGATCCGGCCGAGCTTCTCGGTGAGCGGGATGCCGGGGCGCACGTCCTCCGCGATGACCCCGCCCTGCACGTTGACCGCGTCGGGGACGAGCTCGCCCGCGAGCGCCAGCCGCACCGACCGGGCCACGGCCACACCGGCCTTCTCCTGGGCCTCGTCGGTGGAGGCCCCCAGGTGCGGGGTGGCCACGACGTTCTCGAACTCGAACAACGGACTGTCGGTGCAGGGCTCGGAGGCGAACACGTCGAGCCCGGCCGCCGCCACCCGGCCCTCCTTGAGAGCGACGTAGAGAGCGTGCTCGTCGACGATCCCGCCGCGGGCGGCGTTGACCAGCACCAGGTGCGGCCGGACCCGGGCCAGCTCGGCCTCCCCGATCAGGCCCACCGTCTCCGGGGTCTTCGGCAGGTGCACCGACATGAAGTCGGACTGCTCGAGCAGCTCCTCGAGACTGACCAGCCGCACGCCCATCTGCGCCGCACGACCGGGCTGCACGTAGGGGTCGTACGCGACCACCTTCATGCCGAACGCCGAGAGCCGCTGGGCGACCAGCACCCCGATGCGCCCCAGCCCGACGATGCCCACCGTCTTCTCGTAGAGCTCGATGCCGGTGTAGCGGCTGCGCTTCCACTCACCGCGTCTCAGCGCCGCGCTGGCGGGCGACACGTGCCGGGCCGCCGCGAGCATCAGCGCGACGGCGAGCTCGGCGGCCGAGACGATGTTCGAGGTGGGCGCGTTGACCACCATCACGCCGCTCTGCGTGGCCGCGCGGACGTCGACGTTGTCCAGCCCGACCCCGGCCCGGGCGACCACCTTCAGGCGGCGGGCCGCGGCCAGCGCCTCGGCGTCGATGCTGGTCGCGCTGCGCACGAGCACCGCGTCCGCCTCCGCGATCGCGGGCAGCAGCGCGGCGCGGTCCGAACCGTCGCAGTGGCGGATCTCGAAGTCGGGCCCCAGCGCCTCGACGGTGGCGGGGCTCAGCTGCTCGGCGATGAGTACGACGGGCTTGCTCACGTGATGTCCTTCGCGGTCATGACGGCAGCCGCGAACCCCATGACTCCTCGGAGGACGGGGACTGCCGCAGAAGCGGTCGTGCACGACACTGTGCCTGCGCGCGACTGTACCCGCTTTCCCTCGACCGGCCCGGCCACCCGGGTGGGCCCTCGGGCCGGACGTGCTGCGGGTCGTCGGCAGAGCGGCCCGTCGGCCCCGGCACGGCGACCGGGACTAGGCTGCGGCCCGCACGACGACAGCGGCGACGGAGCACAGGGGGACGGGCGTGGCGGAGCCGACCAGGCAGGTCGAGGCCGGCCGCCGCCGGCCCACCAGGATCGGCTCGGGCAACGGTCCGCTGTTCCGGATCGTGGTGGCGCTCGGGGCCCTCGTGGTGGTGGCCGCTGCCGTGCTCCCGCTGTGGTACATGGTCGTGCTGAGCCTCGACCCGGACCCCGTCGGCAACGCCACCGGCCTGGTCCCGCGGCGACTCTCGCTGGACAGCTACCGGCTGCTGTCCTCGCCTGCCTTCGGGTTCTACCCGGCGCTGAGCCGCAGCCTGGTGCTCTCGGTGACGACCACGGCCGCGAGCCTGCTGGTGGCCGCCCCTGCGGCGTACGCCCTGGGACGGCTGCGGGTGCCGGGGGCCGCGCCGGTGCTGGCGGTGCTGCTGACCATGGCCTTCTTCCCGGGCGTGGTGGTGGTGGTGCCGTTGAGCGAGACGTTCTCGGCCATCGGCTGGCTCGACCGGCTGTGGGGGATCGGCTTCGCGCAGCTCAGCTACACCGTCCCGCTGGCGGTGTGGTTCCTGACCTACGCGTTCCGGGCCGTGCCCCGGGAGGTCGAGGAGGCCGCGCTGATGGACGGGGCGACCACCCGTCAGCGACTGCTGCGCGTGGTCCTGCCGATCGCACGCCCGGGCGTGGCGGGGACCACCGCGCTGGTCTTCGTCGCCTCCTGGAACGACTTCCTCTTCAGCGCCGCCTTCAGCCGCAGCAGCCGCAGCGAGACGCTGCCGGTCGTGCTCGCCAAGCTCCCCGAGATCGGGTTCCTCGGCGGCCAGATGGCCGCCGGCGTGCTGATGTGCCTCCCGGTCGCGACCGTGGTCGCGGCGCTGCTGGCCTGGCTCTCGCACCGGGACCGCCCCACCCGGTAGCCCGTGGACGCACCGCGGCCCCGGGACCGTCGGTCCCGGGGCGTGGTGGCTCGTGGCGTCGCTCCCGCGTCAGCGGGTGGCGGTGCCCTCGGTGTAGTCGGTGTCGTCGTCCTTGACCCACGCCATCAGCTTGCGCAGCTCCCGGCCGGTCTCCTCGATCGGGTGCTGCTCCCCGCGGGCGCGCAGCTGCTTGAACTCGGGGGCGCCGGCGTCCTGGTCGTCGATGAAGCGCTTGGCGAAGGCGCCGTTCTTGATGTCGGCCAGCACGTCCTGCATCCGGGTCTTCACCGAGTCGTCGACGACCCGCGGGCCCGAGACGTAGTCGCCGTACTCGGCGGTGTCCGAGACCGACCAGCGCTGCTTGGCGATGCCGCCCTCGTACATCAGGTCGACGATGAGCTTCAGCTCGTGGAGGCACTCGAAGTAGGCGACCTCGGGCTGGTAGCCGGCCTCGGTGAGGACCTCGAAGCCCTTCATCACCAGCTCGGACATGCCGCCGCAGAGGACCGCCTGCTCCCCGAACAGGTCGGTCTCGGTCTCCTCGGTGAAGGTGGTCTTGATGCCGCCGGCGCGGAGCCCGCCGATGCCCTTGGCGTAGGCCAGCGCCAGCTCCCAGGCCTTGCCCGAGGCGTCGTTCTCCACCGCGACCAGCACCGGGACGCCACGGCCCGCCGTGTACTCGCGGCGGACCAGGTGGCCCGGACCCTTGGGCGCCACCATCGCCACGTCGACGCCCGCGGGGGGCTCGATGTAGCCGAAGCGGATGTTGAACCCGTGCCCGAAGAACAGGGCGTCGCCGTCGACCAGGTTCGGCTCCACCGACTCGGCGTAGAGCTTCCGCTGGATGTGGTCCGGCGCGAGGATCATGATCAGGTCGGCCTCCTCGCAGGCCTCCCCCGGGGTGAGCACCCGCAGGCCCTCCGCCTCCGCCTTGGCGCGGCTCGCGGAGCCCTCGGGCAGACCGACGCGGACGTCGACCCCGGAGTCGCGCAGCGACAGCGCGTGGGCGTGCCCCTGGCTCCCGTACCCGAGGACCGCCACGTTGCGTCCCTGGATCACCGACAGGTCGGCGTCGTCGTCGTAGAACATCTCGGCCACTGGTGGCTCACTTTCTCGTTGCTTCGGTGGGTCTTCTGACAGTTCTGCTGGTCGGTCCCGCTGGGTCGCCGACCGGTCGGGACCGGCCCGTGGGGGTGGGCGGCCGCGGTCAGCCGGCGGCGGGGACCGGGACGGTCACGGGTCGCAGGCTGCGCTCGGAGACCGAGCGTCCGCCCCGGCCGACGGCGACCACCCCGGACTGGACGAGCTCGCGCACCCCGAACGGCTCGATGATCCGCAGGAAGTCCTCGAGCTTGTCCTGGTTGCCGGTGATCTGGATGGTGACCGCGTCGACGGCGACGTCGACGACCTTCGCCCGGAAGAGCTGCACCACCTCGAGGACCTGCCCGCGGCTGGCCGGGTCGGCCTTCACCTTCACGAGCATCAGCTCGCGGGAGACCGCCGCGGAGGGGTCGAGCTCGACCACCTTGATGACCTCGACGAGCTTGTTGAGCTGCTTGGTCACCTGCTCCAGCGGCGAGTCCGCGACGTTGACCACGATGGTCATCCGGGACACCTCGGGGTGCTCGGTCGGGCCCACCGCGAGGGAGTCGATGTTGAAGCCTCGGCGGCTGAACAGGCCGGCGATCCGGGCCAGCACGCCTGGCTTGTTCTCCACCAGCACGGACAGGGTGTGCCTGCTGCTCATCAGTGCTTGCCGCCTTCCAGGTCGTCGTCCTCGAACTCGGGTGCCATGTCGCGGGCGAACTTGATGTCGTCGTTGCTGGTGCCGGCGGCGACCATCGGCCAGACCATCGCGTCCCGATGCACCCGGAAGTCCACGACGACGGGCACGTCGTCGATCTGCATCGCCTTGTCGATGGTGGCGTCCACGTCGGCGGGCGACTCGCACGCGAGCCCGACGCAGCCGTAGGCGTCCGCCAGCTTGACGAAGTCCGGGACGCGCTTGCTCTGCAGGTCCGTGTTGGAGTAGCGCTCGTTGTAGAACAGCGTCTGCCACTGCCTGACCATGCCGAGCGACTCGTTGTTGATGATCGCGACCTTGATCGGGATGCCCTCGATCGCGCAGGTCGCCAGCTCCTGGTTCGTCATCTGGAAGCAGCCGTCGCCGTCGATCGACCAGACCGTGGCCTCGGGCCGGCCCACCTTGGCGCCCATCGCCGCGGGCACCGAGAAGCCCATGGTGCCGAGGCCACCGGAGTTGATCCAGGTGCCGGGGTGCTCGTAGCCGATGAACTGCGCGGCCCACATCTGGTGCTGGCCCACGCCGGAGGCATAGATCGCCTCCGGGCCCGCGATCCGGCCGAGCCGCTCGATGACGTACTGCGGGGACAGCGACCCGTCGGCCGGGACGTCGTACCCGAGCGGGTACTTCTTCTTGACCCCGGCGAGGAACTGCACCCAGGCCTCGTAGTCGCCCTGGTGGCCGGCGTCGGACTCGGCTTGCAGAGCCACCACGAGGTCGGCGATGACCTCGCGCGCGTCACCGACGATCGGGACGTCGGTGTGCCGGTTCTTGCCGATCTCGGCAGGGTCGATGTCGGCGTGGATGACCTTGGCGTGCGGCGCGAACGAGTCGAGGTTCCCGGTGACCCGGTCGTCGAAGCGGGCACCGAGGCTGATGATCAGGTCGCTGCGCTGCAGGCCGGCGACCGCCGAGACGGTGCCGTGCATGCCCGGCATCCCCAGGTGCTGCACGTGGCTGTCGGGGAACGCGCCGCGCGCCATCAAGGTGGTGACGACCGGGATCCCGGTCATCTCGGCGAGCACCCGCAGCTCGCGCGAGGCCCGCGCCCGGATCACGCCCCCACCGACGTACAGCACGGGTCGCCGGGCCTCGAGGATCAGCCGGGCGGCCTCGCGCACCTGCTTGGCGTGCGGCCGGGTCACCGGTCGGTAGCCCGGGAGGTGCAGCTCGGTCGGCCAGGTGAAGGAGGTCCGCGCCTGCATCGCGTCCTTGGCCACGTCGACGAGCACTGGACCGGGGCGCCCGGTGGAGGCGATGTAGAAGGCCTCGGCGATGGTGCGCGGGATGTCGGCGGGGTCGGTCACCAGGAAGTTGTGCTTGGTGATCGGCATCGTGATGCCGCGGATGTCGGCCTCCTGGAAGGCGTCGGTGCCGATCGCGGAGCTGGCGACCTGACCGGTGACGGCGACCATCGGGACGGAGTCCATGTAGGCGTCGGCGATCGGCGTGACCAGGTTGGTCGCGCCCGGGCCGCTGGTCGCCATGCAGACCCCGACCTTGCCGGTCGCCGTCGCGTAGCCCTGGGCGGCGTGACCGGCGCCCTGCTCGTGACGCACCAGGATGTGGCGGAGCTTCACCGAGTCGAACAGCGGGTCGTAGGCGGGCAGGATCGCCCCGCCCGGGATGCCGAACACGTTCTCGGCCCCGGCGCACTCCAGCGACGTGATCAGGCTCTGCGCCCCGGTGACCGACGTGGTGGCGGGAGTGCCGCCGGCCTGCTCGCTCATGATGGCCTTCCTCTGCTGCTGCTGCTCGATGGTGACGGTGCGCCCCGAGACCGGGTGCCCAACAAAAAACCCCTCGGCCCGAAGGGCAGACGAGGGGTGACGCGCATGCGGGGAGGTGAGGACCTCAGCAGGCGCGCCCGTGGGCTACGAGAATGTCCGAACGCATGGGGTCACCGTATCCGCCGGCTCTGGGAGCCGCGACCCCGCCCGCTTGGCATCCCATCCTCCGAGACGGCTGTCTCAGCACATGGCCGTCCCGTCGTGACGGCGAGCGCGTCGGCGGTGGCCTGCGACAGGGACCACCGCTGGCCGTCTCCGGTCACGGGATCCTCGTGGCCGGCCGGCGACAGCCAGCGCTGGTGGACCGGGGACAGCAGCCGCCAGTCGTCGTCGGTCATCGCGAACCAAGCGGTGTCGCGGCTGCGGCCCTTGGTCACCACGGCGTTGCGAGAGGTCCCTTCGTAGCGGAAGCCGAGCCGGAGCGCCGCTGCCCTGGACGGCGCGTTCAGGCTGTCGCACTTCCACTCCAGGCGGCGGTAGCCGAGGTCGAAGACGTGCTGCGCGAGCAGCGACATCGCCTCGGTGGCTGCGGTGGTCCGCTGGCACGCCGGACCCAGGACGATGGCTCCGACCTCCAGCGCGCCGTTCGGCCGGTCCACGCGCATCAGGCTGACCAGGCCGCCGCGGCCCGCGTCGCGGGGGAACCGCGGCACCAGGCAGAGGGTGGTCGTCGCGGGCAGCACGAGACGACGCTCGACGTAGCCGGCGAAGGCGGCCGCCGACCGGGGCATGTCCTCGGACAGGTAGGTCCACAACCCCTCCCGGCCCGGTCCGCACACCGCGGCGTACAGGTCCTCGACCGGCCCCCGTTCCAGCGGCTCGAGCCGGACCCAGCGACCAGCGAGACCCACCGGGACCGGGAAGGGCGGAGCCACCCACTCCGGAACCGCCGGGCCGAGCGGCTGATCCGACGCTCCGGGTCCACTCACCCGCAGACCGCGCCGTGCGCGGCCGACTGCACCACCTTCGCGTACTTGCCGAGCACTCCCTTGGTGTACTTCGGCAGGTTCGGGGTCCACCCGTCGCGACGGGCGGCCAGCTCGTCGTGGTCGACCTCGACGTCGAGGAGCTTGTTGGCGACGTCCAGCCGGACCCGGTCCCCGTCGCGCAGGAACGCGATCGGCCCGGCATCGACCGCTTCGGGGGCCACGTGCCCGACGCACAGGCCGGTGGTCCCGCCGGAGAACCGGCCGTCGGTCAGCAGCAGCACGTCCTTGCCGAGCCCGGCGCCCTTGATCGCCCCCGTGATGGCGAGCATCTCGCGCATCCCCGGCCCACCCTTGGGTCCCTCGTAGCGGATCACCACGACGTCCCCCGCGACGATCCGGCCCGCCTCCAGGGCGTCCATCGCGGCTCGCTCGCCGTCGAAGACCCGGGCGGTGCCCTCGAACACCGACTCGTCGAACCCCGCGGACTTCACCACCGCGCCCTCCGGCGCCAGCGAGCCCCGCAGGATGGTGATCCCGCCGGTGGCGTGGATCGGCTTGGACAGCTCGCGGATGATCTGGCCGTCGACGTCGGGCGGGCTGATCGCGGCAAGGTTCTCGGCCATGGTCGCGCCGGTGACCGTGAGAGTGTCACCGTGCATCAGACCGGCGTCGAGCAGCGCCTTCATCACCACCGGGATGCCGCCGATGCGGTCGACGTCGTTCATCACGTAGCGACCGAACGGCTTCAGGTCGCCCAGGTGCGGAACCCGGTCCCCCACCCGGGTGAAGTCGTCGAGCGTCAGGTCCACCTCGGCCTCCCGCGCGATGGCCAGCAGGTGGAGCACGGCGTTGGTCGAGCCGCCCAGCGCCATCACCACCGCGATCGCGTTCTCGAAGGCCTCCTTGGTCATGATCTGCCGGGCGGTGGTGCCTCGCCGCAGCATGCCCACGACCGCCTCCCCGGAGCGATGGGCGAAGCCGTCGCGGCGGCGGTCCACCGCCGGCGGCGCCGCGGAGCCCGGGAGGGACATGCCGAGGGCCTCCCCCACGGCGGCCATGGTGTTGGCGGTGTACATCCCTCCACAGGCACCCTCGCCAGGACAGATCGCCCGCTCGATGCGGTCCACCTCCTCGCGGGTGATCCGACCCGCCAGGCAGGCTCCCACCGCCTCGAAGGCGTCGATGATCGTCACGTCGCGGCCGTCGACCTGGCCGGGCATGATGGAGCCGGCGTAGAGGAAGACCGAGGCGAGGTCGAGCCGGGCCGCGGCCATCAGCATGCCGGGCAGCGACTTGTCGCAGCCCGCGAGCAGCACCGACCCGTCCAGGCGCTCGGCCATCATCACCGTCTCGACGCTGTCGGCGATGACCTCGCGGGACACCAGCGAGAAGTGCATCCCCTCGTGCCCCATGGAGATGCCGTCGGAGACCGAGATGGTGCCGAACTCCAACGGGTACCCACCAGCGGCGTGCACGCCGTTCTTGACCGCCTTGGCGAGCCGGTCCAGCGACAGGTTGCAGGGCGTGATCTCGTTCCACGACGAGGCGACCCCGATCTGCGGCTTGGCGAAGTCCTCGTCGCCCATCCCCACCGCCCGCAGCATGCCGCGGGCGGCGGCCTTCTCCAGGCCGTCCGTGACGTCGCGGGAGCGGGGCTTGATGTCGGGCTGCTGGGGTGCGTCAGGCATGGCACGGATGCTACGCCGGGCCACGACCGGGACCGGCTACACGGTCGCCGCGCGAACGCAGAGCACGTCGGGCAGGTGCTGGGCGACCGGCTGCCAGGACCCGTCCGCGTCGCCGCCGACGAAGACCGAGCCCTCCCTGCTGCCGAAGTAGACCCTGGCGGGGTCGCCGTCGTCGGTGCACATGGCGTCGCGCATCACCCCCGAGTAGAAGGAGTCCGGCAGCCCCGCGTGCTGCTGCTGCCAGGTCTCGCCGGCGTCGCGGGTGCCCCACACGCTGCACGAGCCGCCGACCGGGAACCGGCCGTCGGCCCCCTCCAGCGGGAACACCCAGGCGGTGTCCGGTTCGCGGGGATGGGTCACCACCGGGAAGCCGAAGTCGCTGGGAAGCCCGGCCGCGATCGAGGTCCACGAGTCCGCCCCGTCGTCGCTGCGGTACACCCCGCCGTGGTTCTGCAGGTAGAGCCGGTCGGGGTCGACCGGGTCTCGCGCCACCTTGTGGACGCACTGGCCGAAATCGGGGAACTGCTCGCCCTCGGGCAGGAAGATCGCCCTGAGCCCCCGGTTGGCCGGCGCCCAGCTCTCACCGCCGTCGAAGGTCCGGTAGACACCGCCGGTCGACATCGCCACCGTCAGCTGCTGCGGGTCCCTCGGGTGAGGCAGCAGCGTGTGGATGGCCTGCCCCCCGAAACCGGCGCCCCACTGCGGCCGGTGCGGGTGGTCCCACAGCGAGCGCACCATCGAGAAGGTGCGTCCACCGTCGGCGGAGCGGAACAGCGCCGACGGCTCGGTCCCCGCCCAGACCACGTCCGGGTCCGCGGGTGAGGGGGCGATCGCCCACACGGCCTCGAGCGTGCGCCCGGTGTCCTCGGGGAACGCGATGGCCCCCGGCGGGCCGGGCTGCCAGGAGCGGCCGAGGTCGTCGGAGGCCAGGACCTGCGGCCCCCAGTGCCAGTGCCGGCTCGCCATCAGGATCCGGGGGGCCGCGTCCCGGGTGTCGATCGCGACGGCATGCACCTCGCTGCGCAGCTCGTCGGGCCCGCTCAGGTCCCACTGCTCGCGGCCCTCGTCGGCCCGGGCCACCCACGCGCCCTTCCGGGTCCCCACCACCAGCACCGTCTCCGTCATGCGCCCTCCTCGTGTCCGCACCCGCGATCGCGCGGGCACGCCGCCTCGACCACTCCGTCGAACACGCTAGACCCGAGCAGGGACCGGAACTCATCGCTGCCCCGCAGCGAGCGCACGGGAGGCCGCCGGACCGACGGCGGACCTCAGTACTCGCCGGTCATCACGTTGGCCAGCTGCTCGCCGTCGGCGAAGCGGGCGAGCTGCTCCCGGAGCAGTCGGTGGGCGCGCGGCCACATGGCCGACGTCGCCCCGCCGACGTGCGGGGTGAGCAGGAGGTTCGGCGCCGACCACAGCGGGTGGTCGGCGGGCAGCGGCTCCGGGTCGGTCACGTCGAGCGCGGCGTGGACCCGACCGGCGCGCAGCGCTGCCAGCAGGTCGTCGGTCACCACCACGGCGCCCCGGGCGACGTTGACGAGCAGGGCCCCGGGCTTCATCGCCCCGAGGAAGCGGTGGTCGACCATGCCGCGGGTCAGGCTCGTCTCGGGCACGATGAGGATGACCACCTCGCAGCGCGGCAGCAGGCTCGGCAGCGCCGAGAGCGCGTGCACCCCGTCGCGGGCCGTCCGCGCGACCCGCAGCACGTCGACCTCGAACGGCGCCAGCCGCCGCTCGATGTCTCGTCCGATGTCGCCGTACCCGACGACCAGCACCGTGCTGTCGGCGAGCGCCGGCCGCCAGCCTTGGTTCCAGACCCCGCGGTCCTGGTCCCGGACGAACCCGGGGACCCCCCGCAGCGAGGCGAGCGTCAGGGTCAGCGCCAGCTCGGCGGTGGAGGCGTTGTGGATGCCGCGGCCGTTGCAGAGGGTCACCCCGTCCGGCACGTCCGCGCGCACCGCGTCCACCCCGGCGGTCAGCGTCTGCACCACGCGCAGCCGCGGCAGTCGCGACAGCACCGCGGCATGCCCCCGACCGACGTCGTAGGGCGGGACGTAGAACTCCACCTCGGCCGCGGAGTCCGGCAGGTCGTCGGCGCGAGGCACCACGGTCTCGAAGCGCAGCCGCGGCGGGACCGCACCCAGCTCGGCCGCGTCGAAGGGCAACCAGACCAGGGGGCGCTCGTCGACCATGGTCCAAACCTACGCAGCGCGGTCGACCGTGGGGCGTACCACCCCTGCGGCGTTCATCACGATGTCATCGAGCGTTGACGCCGGTGTCGTCACCTGCCCATAGTTTCGAGGAGCAGCCGGCAGTGACGCCGGCGACCGCACCAAGGCTCGACGAACCAGCAGCTCGGGGGTTCTCCCATGGCACGACACCTGCGACCGCGTCCGACACTGCGCAAGGTCGGCGCGATGGCCGCGGCCCGTCTCGGCAGCCAGCAGCACGCCCGACGCAACGCCCTGGTGGCGACCACCGTGCTGCTCGAGCGTCGTCAGGAGCGGCTCGAGGTCGAGGACTTCCTGGCGGCCCGGGCCCGATCCGGCGCCCACGCGGGACGTCACACCGGCTGATCCTCGCCACCGGATCGCGGTGACCGCGGTCGAGCGGGACCACTCCCCGACCCGGTCGAGCCCGACGGGGGTGGTGCACCGGCGACCCTGGTGAACTCGGCGAGGTGCGCCGGCGCCGCCGTCCCCCAGGGGCGATCCGTACCCTGGCCAGGGTGAGACCCACGCGCGCCGATCCACCTCCGGCCCGTTCGCCCTTCCGGCTGCCGGGCCTGGCCACGGTCGTGGCTGCGGCCCTGTGGGGGCTGACCGGACTGACCGGCTGCTCCGACGGCAGCGGAGCGGGAGCCCCGTCATCGCTGGGCTCCTCCGACGCGGCGCCGCAGCCCGCCACCCGGACCGGGGTGCCCACGACCCCGGCTGCCACCGAGTCGACCGCCCAGCCCGCACCCGGACGACCGCGGGTCATCGGCACGGTGGCCACCGGCCTGCAAGCCCCGTGGGGCGTCACGTTCCTGCCCGACGGCACCGCCCTGGTCGGGGAGCGTGACACCACGAGGGTCCTCGCGATCCGCGACGGACGGGTCGACCCCGTCGGCAAGGTCGGCGGCGTCGCCCCCCGCGGCGAGGCCGGGCTGCTCGGCCTGGCGGTCTCACCGACGTACGCCGAGGACCGCCTCGTCTTCGCGTACCTGTCCACCGAGCGGGACAACCGGGTCGTCACGATGCGCTACGCGGGGGGCCGGCTGGGCGCGCCTCGGGCGGTCCTGACCGGCATCCCGAACGGCTTCATCCACGACGGTGGGCGGCTGCTGTTCGACGAGGACGGCACACTGTTCGTCTCGACCGGTGAGACCGGCGAGGAGCAGCTGGCCCAGGACCGGGACTCCTTGGCAGGCAAGGTCCTGCGCATCACCGCCGACGGGCAGCCGGCCCCCGGCAACCCGGTCGCGGGCAGCCCGGTGTGGACGATGGGGCACCGCAACGTGCAAGGGCTCGCGTTCGACGACCGGGGCCGGCTGTGGGCGACCGAGTTCGGACGCAACGCCTGGGACGAGCTGAACCGCATCGACCGGGCGCGCAACTACGGCTGGCCGCTGGTCGAGGGACGCGGCGACCTGCCCGAGTACCGCAACCCCTACGTGCAGTGGCGCACCGACCAGGCCTCGCCGTCGGGCCTGGCCTACCTCGACGGCTCGCTGTGGGTGGGCGCCCTGCGTGGCGGACGGCTGTGGCAGGTCCCGCTGGTGGACGGCGTGCCCGGCAGGCCGAGGGACTTCCTGGTCGGTGACCACGGCCGGCTGCGCACGGTGGTGGCTGCGCCGGACGGCAACCTGTGGGTGACCACCAGCAACCGCGACGGCCGTGGCGACCCCCGCGCCGGTGACGACCGGATCCTGCTGGTGGCGCCCCGCTGAGCCGCTCCGCGGGCGGTCAGCCGGCCTGGCCCAGCTTGGCGAGCACCAGCTCGCGGACCCGCCCGGCGTCGGCCTGACCACGCATCTGCTTCATCACCGCGCCGATGAGCGCCCCGGCGGCCGCCACCTTGCCGTCCCTGATCTTGTCGGCCACGTCGGGGTTCGCCTCGATCGCCCGGTCCACAGCCTCGGCCAGCGCACCCTCGTCGGACACGACGGCCAGGCCGCGCGCCTGCACCACCTGGTCGGGATCGCCCTCACCGGCCAGCACGCCGTCGATGACCTGCCGGGCCAGCTTGTCGTTGACCCTGCCCTCCTCGACCAGCGCCTGCACCCGGGCCACCTGCGCCGGGGTGATGGCGAGGTCGGTCAGGTCGACACCCTGCTCGTTGGCGCGCCGGGCCATCTCGGAGAGCCACCACTTCCGCGCGGCCGCCGGCGACGAGCCGGCCGCGATGGTCTCCGCCACCAGCACCAGCGCGCCGGCGCCCTCGGTGTCGCGCATCTCGAGGTCGCTGAAGCCCCACTCCTCCTGCAGCCGCGCCCGCCGCACGCGCGGCGGCTCCGGCAGCGCGGAGCGCAGCCGCTCGACCCACTCCGGCTCAGGCGCGATCGGGACCAGGTCCGGCTCCGGGAAGTAGCGGTAGTCCTCCGCGTCCGACTTCTCCCGGCCCGACGTGGTGACGCCGGTGTCCTCGTGCCAGTGCCTGGTCTCCTGGCGCACCGACCCACCCTCGGCGAGCACCGCGGCCTGGCGTCCCACCTCGTAGCGCACGGCCCGCTCGACCGACCGCAGCGAGTTGACGTTCTTGGTCTCGGTCCGGGTCCCCAGGGTGCCGGAGCCTGCCGGGGACAGCGACAGGTTGACGTCGCAGCGCAGCGAGCCCTGCTCCATCCGGACGTCGGAGACGCCGAGGCCCAGCAGCACCTCGCGCAGCTGGGCCACGTAGGCGCGGGCCACGGCCGGGGCCTGCTCGCGGGTGCCGGTGACCGGTCGCGTGACGATCTCGATCAGCGGGATGCCGGCGCGGTTGTAGTCGACCAGCGAGTGGTCGGCGCCGTGGATCCGACCGGTCGCCCCGCCCACGTGCAGCGACTTCCCGGTGTCCTCCTCCATGTGCGCCCGCTCGATGTCGACCCGCACGGTCTCGCCGTCCACGTCGACGTCCATCCACCCGTCGAAGGCGATCGGCTCGTCGTACTGCGAGGTCTGGAAGTTCTTCGGCATGTCGGGGTAGAAGTAGTTCTTCCTGGCGAACCGGCACCACGACGCGATGCTGCAGTTCAGCGCCAGCCCGATCCGCACCGCCGACTCGACCGCGGTCGCGTTGACCACCGGCATCGCGCCCGGCAGCCCGAGGCAGACCGGGCAGACCTGGGTGTTGGGCTCGGCGCCGAAGCCGGTCGCGCAGCCGCAGAACATCTTCGAGGCGGTGCCCAGCTCGACGTGGACCTCCAGCCCGAGGGCCGGGTCGAAGCGCCCGAGCGCCTCCTCGAAGGACAGCACCGGTGCGGTCGTGGCGGTCATGCCCGCGCTCCCGTCAGGTCCGGAGCGCGGTCGAGCAGCGGCCCGCCCCAGCGCTCGCTCAGCATGGTCTCCACCGCGGCCGCGACCCGGTAGACGCGGTCGTCCGCGGTGGGGGGTGCCAGCACCTGGAAGCCGGCGGGCAGCCCGTCCTCCTCGGCCAGGCCGCTGGGCACCGAGATGCCCGGCACCCCGGCGAGGTTGGCCGGGATCGTGGCCAGGTCGTTGAGGTACATCGCGACCGGGTCGTCGAGCTTCTCGCCGAGCCGGAACGCGGTGGTCGGCGCGGTCGGGGAGACCAGCACGTCGGCCTGTGCGAACGCGGCCTCGAAGTCCCGGCTGATCAGGGTCCGGACCTTCTGCGCCTGCCCGTAGTAGGCGTCGTAGTAGCCGCTGGACAGCGCGTAGGTGCCGATGATGATGCGTCGCTTGACCTCGTCGCCGAAGCCCTGGTCGCGGCTCGCTCGCATCACCTCCTCCGCACTGGGGTCGGCCACCCCGTCCGGCAGCACCCGCAGCCCGTAGCGCATGGCGTCGAACTTGGCCAGGTTGGAGGAGGCCTCGGCGGGCATCAGCAGGTAGTAGGTCGCCAGGGCGTGGCGGAAGCTGGGACAGCTGACCTCGACCGTCTCGGCACCTGCCTCGACGAGCAGCTGCACAGCCTCCTCGAAGCGCTGCTGCACCCCGCTCTGGTAGCCCTCACCGGACAGCTCCTTGATGATCCCGACCCGCAGGCCGCCGACGTCGCCGCGCGCGCCGCGACGGGCCGCCTCGACCACCGCCGGGACGGGGGCGTCGATGGAGGTCGAGTCGCGTGGGTCGTGCCCGCCGATGAGCTCGTGCAGCAGCGCGGCGTCGAGCACGGTGCGGGTGACCGGGCCCGCCTGGTCGAGGCTGTTGGCCAGTGCCACCAGCCCGTAGCGGGACACTCCGCCGTAGGTCGGCTTGACCCCGACCGTGCCGGTCACCGCACCCGGCTGCCGGATCGAGCCGCCGGTGTCGGTCCCGAGCGCCAACGGCGCCTCGAAGGCGGCCACGGCCGCGGCCGAGCCGCCGCCCGACCCGCCGGGGATGCGGTCGAGGTCCCACGGGTTGTGGGTCGGCCCGTAGGCCGAGTGCTCGGTGGAGGAGCCCATCGCGAACTCGTCCATGTTGGTCTTGCCGAGGATCGGCAGGCCCGCCTGACGCAGCCGGGCGACCACCGTGGCGTCGTAGGGCGGCACCCACCCCTGCAGGATCCGTGACCCGCACGTGGTCGGCAGTCCCTTGGTCGCCAGCACGTCCTTGACCGCGACCGGCACCCCGTCCAACCCTGAAGCGGGACGACCGGCGGCGCGACGCTCGTCGGCAGCCCGGGCCGCCCCGAGCGCCCCGTCCGGGTCGACGTGGAGGAAGGCGTGCACCGGGCCGTCGACCTCCTCGATGCGGTCCAGGTGGGCCCTGGTCAGCTCCACCGAGGACACCTCGCGGGCGGCGAGCGCCGCGGCGAGGTCGGCGGCGGTCCGCCGTACCAGCTCGGTCATGCCTCCTCCCCCAGGATCCGGGGAACCGAGAACCGCCGCTGCTCGGGCGGCACCGGCGCACCCGACAGCGCCTCCTCGGCGGTGAGCCCGGGCAGCACCACGTCCTCGCGGAAGACGTTGGTCAGCGGCAGCGGGTGCGAGGTCGGCGGCACGTCGGCGGCCCCCACCTCGCTGATGGCGGCCACCGCCTCCAGGATCACCGAGAGCTGCGGGGCCAGGTGGTCGAGCTCGGCCTCCGAGAGGTCGATGCGGGCGAGATCGGCCAGGTGGGCGACCTCGTCGCGGCTGATGTCGGGCATGGGAGTGCGGCTCCTCGTGCTCGGGGGCGATGCCGTGCGGACGTCCGGGTGCAAGCCGGTCTGCGCCCTCGACTGGTCGCCTCATCCTAGGCCCCGACCGACCGGGACTAGTCTCGGGTGGAACGGGAGAGGAGGGGCGTGGGTCAGGTCATGGGCGGGTCAGCGAGCCGCATGCTCGCGCCGGAGTCGGGGGCGGCGCTCGGCGCGCGGCTGCGCCAGGCCGACGACCGCGCCGGCTTCCTGGCCCGAGTCACCCGCACCCTGTCCGGGGCGATGCAGACCGCCCGGGCCGTCGACCTGGTCCTGGACCTGCTGACCGGCTCCGTCGTGGAGTGGGCACAGGTGGTGCTGGTCGACCGCCGACGGCTGCTGTGCCGGGCCGAGCGGTCGGGCGGCACCGTCGACCACGACGGGCTGCCCGTCGACGGGCTGGCACCCGGCTCCAGCCTGGCCGGGGTACTGGCCTCCGGACGCACCGACCGGGTGCTCGTGCCCGGTCGGGACGGGGACGCCCCTCCCGCGCTGGACACCGCCGTCCCCTGCGCCCCGCTGCGCGAGACCCTCGCCGCGCTGCGACCCGCGGAGCTGCTCACCATCGCGCTGCGGGCGCGCGGGACGACGTACGGCGCCCTCACGGTGGCCCGTCCCGCCGGCGACGGCTTCGACGAGGCGGCGGTGGCGTTCCTCGAGGACGTCGCCCAGCACGTGGCGGTCACCCTCGACACCACCCGGGCGGTCGCGGAGTCGCGCCGGGTGGCCGCGGTGCTCTCCCGCGACCTGGTGCCGCCGGTGCTGCCGTCGCTGGCCGGTGTCGAGATGGCCGCCCACCACCGGGTCGCGATCGAGAGCGACGCGCTCGGCGGCGACTTCTACGACGTGCACGGCGACGACGAGGAGTGGACCGCGGTGATGGGCGACGTGTGCGGCAAGGGCGTGGAGGCGGCCGTCCTGACCGGCAGGGTGCGGCAGACGATCCGCACCGCGGCACTGGTCGACCGTGACCCGGCGGCCGTGCTGACCCTGACGAACCGGACGCTGCTGGCCGAGCGCGACGACACCTTCGTCACCGTCGTCTGCGTGCGCGGCCGACAGTCGGGCGACCACCTGGTCCTCGACGTCGCCGCCGCCGGTCATCCCCCACCGCTGGTGGTCCGGCAGGACGGGACGGTGGAGGAGGTGGCCGCGTCCGGCACGGTGCTCGGTCTCCTCGACGGTCCGCGGCCGGCGGTGGTTCCCGTGCGGCTTGCCCCCGGCGAGACCTGCCTGGTCTACACAGACGGCGTCCCGGAGGCACCGGGGCGCCGCGACCGCTTCGGCGAGGAGCGGCTGCGCGCGGCGCTCGCCTCGACGGGGGCCTGTCACGTCAAGGCGCAGGTGGAGGCGCTGGCGCTGGCCGTCGCCACCCACCTGCGAGACCGTGACCACGACGACATCGCGATCCTCGCCCTCCAGGCATCGCCGTGAGCGGCGAGCCACGGTGGGCGGCGGAGGTGGAGGCCTACCTGGCCGCGCTGGCGCGAGGTGACCGACGGGCGGCGCTGGCCCAGGTGGCCGCGCTGTCGCGGGCCGGTCACGACGTGCTCACCGTGATCCAGCGGCTGCTGGTCCCCGCCCAGCTGCGGGTCGGGGAGCTGTGGGTCACCGACGCCTGGAGCGTGGCCCAGGAGCATGCCGCGACCGCCGTCAGCGAGTCCGTCATCGGCTCGCTGGCGCTGGGTCGCCAGGAGCAGTCCCGCCCGGACGAGGTGGACGGCCCGGCGCTGGTGGTCAGCTGCGTGGAGCAGGAGTGGCACGCCCTGCCGGCCCTGATGGTCAGCGAGCACCTGCGGGCGGCCGGGTTCGCAGTCCACTACCTCGGCGCGAACGCCTCGGCCCAGGGACTGGTCCGGCACGTGCACGAGATCGCTCCGGCGGCGGTGCTGCTCAGCTGCTCGCTGCCGACCTTCCTGCCACTCGTCCGTCACCAGGTCGAGGCGATCCGGGAGACCGGGACGCCGGTGGTGGTAGGTGGGTCCGCGTTCGACCCGGACGGCCACCGGGCCCGAACCCTGGGCGCCACCGCCTACGCCGGCACCGCCCAGGACGCCGCTGCGGTGGTCGCGGCGCTGCCCGCAGCGGTGCCGCTCGCGCCGCCGCTCACCCACGCCGGGGCCGGGGACGCCTTCGCCGTCTTCTCCGCCCGCGAGATCCTGGCCGAGGAGGTCGAGCGTCGGCTGCTCGGGCCGGAAGGGCTGTCGCCCGGCCCCGGCGGTCCGGCAGGAACGGAGCCGTGGCGCGCGGTGCTGCGCGACCAGCTGCCCCACCTGGTCGGCAGCGTGGCGGGTGCGCTGGTCTGCGACGCCCCCGAGATCGTCGCCGACACGGTCGGCTGGGCCAGCGAGGTCCTGCTCGCGCGCGGCGCGCCGGAGGGCACCGGAGCGGCGCTGTGGGTGGCCCTCGACCAAGCGCTGGACGCGTTCCCGGCGGCGGGCGACGTGCTGGAGCGGGCGGCGGCGTCGCAGCCGGGCTGACCGGACGCTCAGCCCGACGGCAGCCGGGTTCGGAGCATCTCGATGAACTCGTCGGCCATGGCGAGCTGGCGAGCCAGCCGCCCCCGCCGTTCCTGGGCCGCGGCAAGGACCTCGCCGAGCCGGTGTCGGGCCGGCACGGCGTCGGCGTCGTCGGGCCCGGCGGTCCGGATCGAGCGCATCACCTCGACCATCTCCTCGAGGGTGAATCCGAGCGGCTTCATCCGTCTGATCACCAGCAGCTCGTCGAGGTCGTGCTCGGTGTACAGCCGGAAGCCGCCTTCGCTGCGTCCCGACGGTCGCAGCAGGCCCACCTCGTCGTAGTGACGGAGGGTCCGCAGGGAGAGGTCGGTGCGCTGGGCGATCTCACCGATCCGCATCGCCCGCGGCGGCGCCGCGTCACTGGTCACAGCGTGGCGCCTTTCACGCGAGGAACAGGGGACCCTACTCTCACGTAACGGTAGGGTAGGGCTCGACCGACCCGGCCCGTCGGCCTCGTGTGCACTCCTCGCACGCCTGCCACCCCTCCCCCCGTCCCACCATCCGAGCCTCGACCCGCGTGCACCCACCGCGGCCGCGACGCTCGTCGAAGGAGCTCCGCTGTGACCGTGCCCGCGCGCCCGTCCTCCGACCCGTCGGCACCGACAGCGCGGTCCCGGCCCGAGCACTCCGTGCGGGCCGCGCTGCGCTCGCCCGCCCGGTTGCGCACCGAGGTGCTGGCCGGGCTGGTGGTGGCGCTGGCGCTGATCCCCGAGGCCATCTCGTTCTCCATCATCGCCGGGGTCGACCCGCGAGTCGGGCTGTTCGCGTCGTTCACGATGGCGGTCAGCATCGCCTTCCTCGGGGGCCGACCCGCGATGATCTCGGCGGCGACGGGCGCCATCGCCCTCGTCGTCGCGCCGGTCATGCGCGAGTACGGCTTCGACTACCTGATCGCGACCGTGCTGCTCGGCGGTCTCATCCAGGTGCTGCTCGGTGTCGCCGGCGTGGCGCGGCTGATGCGGTTCATCCCCCGCTCGGTGATGGTGGGCTTCGTCAACTCCCTGGCGATCCTGATCCTCTTGGCGCAGGTGCCACACCTGCTCGGGGTCCCGTGGCTGGTCTACCCGATGACGGCGGCCGGGATCGCGATCCTGGTGCTGCTGCCGCGGTTCACGACCGTGGTCCCGGCCCCGCTGGTCGCGATCGTGGCGCTGACCGTGGTGACGCTCGTCGCCGCGCTGGGGCTGCCCGACGTCGGGGACGAGGGCCGGCTGCCGACGAGCCTGCCGTCGCTGTTCGTGCCGGACGTGCCCTGGAACCTCGAGACCCTGCAGATCATCGGCCCCTACGCGCTGGCGATGGCCCTGGTGGGGCTGCTCGAGTCGCTGATGACCGCCAAGCTGGTCGACGACATCACCGACTCCCCCTCGGCGAAGACCCGCGAGGCTCTCGGGCAGGGCGCTGCGAACCTGGTCACCGGCATGTTCGGGGGCATGGGCGGCTGCGCCATGATCGGCCAGACGATGATCAACGTGAAGGCGTCCGGGGCCCGCACCCGGATCTCGACCTTCCTGGCCGGGGTGTTCGTGCTCGTGCTCGTCGTCGGGTTCGGCGACGTCGTCGCGGTCATCCCGATGGCGGCCCTGGTGGCGGTGATGATCATGGTCTCGGTCGGCACCTTCGACTGGCACAGCGTCCGGCCCGGCACGCTGCGCCGGATGCCCAAGAGCGAGACCACGGTGATGCTATCGACCGTCGCGGTGGTCGTGGCCACGCACAACCTTGCGATCGGGGTGATCCTCGGCGTGGTCGTCGCGATGGTGCTCTTCGCCCGCCGGGTCGCGCACCTCGCCGAGGTGGACCGCGAGCTGATCGAGAGCGAGGACGGCACCGTCACCGCCCGCTACACCGTCCGGGGCGAGCTGTTCTTCGCCTCCAGCAACGACCTCTACACGCAGTTCTGGTACGCCGACGACCCGGCCCGGGTGGTCATCGACCTCACCGACTCCCACGTCTGGGACGCCTCCACGGTCGCGGCGCTGGACGGGATCGAGACGAAGTACCACCGCAAGGGGAAGCACGTCGAGATCGAGGGCCTGAACGCGGCGAGCGCCTCGATGCACGGGCGGCTCTCCGGGCAGCTCTCCGGCCACTGACGCGCGTTCAGGTCTCCGTCGGCGCCTCGGGGAGTGCGTCGCGGCCCTCCTCCAGCAGCCTGGTGAACCCGTCCTCGTCGAGCACCGGGACCCCGAGCTGCCGGGCCTTGTCGGCCTTCGTGCCGGGCGCCTCGCCGACCACGACGACGTCGGTCTTGCGCGACACCGACGCCGTGGCCTTGCCGCCTCGCGTGAGGATCGCCTCCTTGGCCTGGTCGCGGCTGTAGCCGGACAGCGAGCCGGTGACCACGACGTTGAGGCCCTCGAGGGTGCGTGGCACGCCAGTGTCGCGCTCGTCGGCCATCCGCACCCCGGCGCCGGCCCAGCGGTCCACGATGCTGGCGTGCCACGCGCCGTCGGCCCCGTCGAACCACTGCCGCACGGACTCCGCGATCGTCCCGCCGACCCCCTCGGACTGGGCGAGCCGCTCCTCGTCGGCCTCCCGGATGGCCGTCATCGAGCCGAACTCGGCGGCCAGCGCCCGCGCGGCCGTGGGGCCGACGTGGCGGATGGAGAGGCCGACCAGGACCCGCCACAGCGGCCGGTCCCGCGCCGCGTCGAGATGGTCCAGCAGCCGTCGGCCGTTGGCGGACAGGACCGGCGCGTCGCCCTCGCCCTTGCGTGGCGCCCGGGTGAACAGCTGCGTGCGCAGCAGGCCGGTCTCGGTCAGGTCGAACACGTCGCCCTCGTCGGTGACCACCCCGGCCTCCAGCAGCGCGACCGCGGCCTCGTAGCCGAGGCCCTCGATGTCGAACGCGCCGCGGCCGGCCACGTGGAAGATCCGCTCGCGCACCTGGGCGGGACAGCGCCGGGTGTTCGGGCAGCGGAGGTCGGCGTCGCCCTCCTTCTGCTGTGCGAGCGTCGTCCCGCACGACGGGCACTCGCTGGGCATCACCCACGGCGCCAGACCGTCGGGCCGCAGCGCCAGGACCGGCCCCACGATCTCGGGGATGACGTCACCGGCCTTCCGCAGCACCACCGTGTCACCGGGGCGGACGTCCTTGCGGCGGACCTCGGAGGCGTTGTGGAGCGTCGCCATCTCCACCGTGGACCCCGCCACCCGAGTGGGGACCATCCGACCGAAGGGGGTCACGCGGCCGGTCCTGCCCGTGTTCACCTCGATCGCCAGCAGCCGGGCGTTGACCTCCTCCGGCGGGTACTTGAAGGCGATCGCCCATCGGGGGGCGCGGCTGGTGCTCCCCAGCCGGCGCTGCTGCGCTACGTCGTCGACCTTGACCACCACGCCGTCGATCTCGTGCTCGACGTCGTGGCGGTGCTCCCGGTAGTGCTCCACGAAGCCCATGACCGCATCGAGGTCGGCCACCACCCTGGCCCGCTCGCTGGTCGGCAGCCCCCAGGCGCGCAGCGCGGCGTACGACTCCGACTGCCGGCGGGGGGTGAACCCGTCACGGGCGCCGAGGCCGTGGCACACCATGGCCAGCGCCCGCCCGGCGGTGACCCGCGGGTCCTTCTGCCGTAGCGAGCCGGCGGCGGCGTTGCGCGGGTTCGCGAACACCGGCCGGCCGGCGGCCGCCATCGTCTCGTTGAGCCGCTCGAAGGCGGCCACCGGCAGGAACACCTCGCCGCGGACCTCGACCAGCCGCGGGACCGGGAGCTCCTCGGTGCCGGTGAGGCGGTCGGGGACGTCGTCGAGGGTGCGCACGTTGGGTGTCACGTCCTCGCCGGTGCGGCCGTCGCCCCGGGTCAGCGCCCGGACCAGCCGCCCCTCCTCGTAGAGCAGGTTGACCGCGAGCCCGTCGATCTTGAGCTCGCAGAGCAGGTCCGGGTCCGTGACGCCCTCCCGGGCCAGCCGGTCGCGCCAGGCGTGCAGCTCCTCGAGCGAGAAGGCGTTGTCCAGGCTCATCATCGGCTCGAGGTGGTCCACGGGCGTGAACTCGGTCGAGACCGCCCCGCCGACCTTCTGCGTCGGCGAGTCGGGAGTGCGCAGCTCGGGGAACCGGTCCTCCAGAGCCGAGAGCGCCGCCATCTGCTCGTCGAAGGCCGCGTCCGACAGCGTCGGGTCGTCCAGGACGTAGTAGCGCCAGCGGGCGTCCTCCACCTCCTCGGCGAGCTGCCGGTGCTGCTCCCGGGCCTCGTCGGGGGCAGCAGCGACGGTGACGGCGTCGGCGGTGACGTAGGCGGCGTCGGCGGTGGCGTCGGCGGTCGGGGGATCCTCGGTCGGGGACGTCATGACCGCCATCCTGCCGGGTCGCGCCGACACTGCGTGCCCCCGGTCCGGCCCACCCGGGACCGACGCCGCCCGGGCCCCGCGGTGGTCCCGACGGGCGTCGTCGAGCGTTCGGCTGCGGTGGTCCTGGTCACCCCCGGATGATGGGGGCGTGCCCGCGCCCACCCTGCTGCGCCATGACGTGACCGGACGCCCCGACGGCCTGGTGCTGATGCTGCACGGCGGCCGCGCCGAGGGCCTCACCGAGGTGGACGACAGCTCGGCGTCGTGGCGCCGCTCGCGCTGGATGATGGAGCACATCCGCGACGACCTCGACCGCGCCGACGTCGCCGTGTGGCTGCTGCGGTACGCACGTCGCGGCTGGAACGACCGAGGGGGACGGGAGCCCTTCCCCGTGCCCGACGCCCGCTGGGCCCTCGCCGAGGCGCGACGGGAGCACGGCGACGTGCCCGTGGTGCTGCTGGGCCACTCGATGGGCGGGCGGACCGCGGTCGCGGTCGCCGACGACCCGAGTGTCGTGGGCGTCGTGGCCCTGGCGCCGTGGCTGCCGCCGGGCGAGCCGGTCGGGACCCTGGCCGGCCGGCGGCTGGTCGCCGCGCACGGCCGCCACGACGCGATCACCTCGTTCCGCCAGACCCGCGCCTTCTGCCGGGCCGCGGCGGAGGTGGCCGCCGACGTCGAGCTCGTGGACATGGGACGGGTGGGCCACTACATGTTCCGACGTCGGGCAGCCTGGAACGACGTCGCCATCCGGCACTGTCTGGGCGCTCTCGGCGCTGCCCGGGCCGTCTGAGAGCCGGCGACCGTCGGCGGTCCGCACGTCCCACGCGCCGGTTTAGTTTGCATGGACCATGCACCTGTGTCAGGCTTGCGCCGATGGAACGAGACGGTTCCGTTTCATGCGAGCCGGACCGGGACCGGCCGGACCACACCACCGGAGGGCCGCCATGGGCAGGACGCTCCGCCCCGGGTGCCGCCCCCGTATCGAGGGTGACCGGGAGGCCGAGATCCTCGATGCCGCCCTCAGGCTGATGGGCAGCGTGGGGTACGACCGGCTCACCATGGATGCCATCGCCATCGAGGCCAGGGCGGGCAAGGCCAGCCTCTACCGGCGCTGGAGCAGCAAGGCGGCGCTGGTGGTGGACGCCATGCTGCGCACCAAGCAGGCCCTCCAGGTGCCGGAGGCCGACACCGGCAGCCTGCGGGGCGACCTGCTGGCCGCGGCGTGCGGGATCGGTGGCCTGACGGAGCAGCGCTCCGCCCACCTGATGGCCGGGGTCGTCACCGCCTTGCACCACGACCCGGAGTTCGCCGAGGACCTCCGCACCCGGGTGCTCGGCCCGAAGCTCGCAGCGACCCGCCGGATCTTCGAGCGCGCCCGGGACCGCGGCGAGATCACCGCGGACCTGGACCTCGACCTGCTCTCCCCGGCCATGGCCGGGATCATCCTGCACCGCGGTCTGGTGCTGGGGCTCGTCACCGACGAGGACGCGGTCGCCCGGGTCGTCGACGAGATCATCCTCCCGGCCGCCACCCGCGCTGCCCCCTGCTGACCGGCCCGACTCTCCCCGCTCCTCCCTACGCCCTCGCCTCGCCTCCCCGCCTCCCCGCCTCGCCTCGCCCCCCCGACCCGGCCGCACCGCGGTCAGAACCAGGACCTCGCCCATGACCACGTCCAGCACGTCCGCCGCGTCCCCGGAGATCCCGCCCGCCATTCCGCCCGACCTCACGACCGACCCGCCGACCGGCACCCGACCCGGTCTGGGCTGGGCCCTGGTGCTGATCTCGGTGGCCCAGCTGATGGTCGTGCTCGACGCGACCATCGCCAACATCGCGCTGCCGTTCATCGGCAGGGACCTCGACATCTCCCAGGCCGACCTCTCCTGGATCGTGACCGGCTACTCACTGGCCTTCGGCGGGCTGCTGCTGCTCGGAGGCCGGCTCGGTGACCTCTACGGGCGCCGCCGGATGTTCATGGTCGGCGTCTCGGTCTTCGCCGTCGCATCGATGCTCGGCGGCCTGGCCACCAGCGAGGGGCTGCTGCTCGGCGCCCGCGGCCTGCAGGGTCTCGGGGCGGCCATCGCCTCCCCCGCCGCCCTCGCACTGATCACCACGACCTTCCCCGCCGGCCCGCAGCGCAACCGGGCGTTCTCGGTGTACGCCGCCATGTCGGGCGCCGGTGCCGCGGTCGGACTCATCCTCGGCGGCTGGCTGACCGGCCTGGAGCCGACGCTTCTCGGTCATGTCGTCGACGGCTGGCGGCTCACCTTCCTGATCAACGTCCCCATCGGGGTGCTGGCGGCCCTGGCCGCTCCGCGGTTGCTCGCCGAGAGCGAGTCGCACCTTGGCGAGCTGGACCTTCCGGGCGCGCTGTCGGGCACCCTCGGCCTGGTCGGCGTGGTCTACGGCCTCACCCGCGCCGGCGACGTCCGCTACGGCTGGGGCGACACCTGGACCCTGGCCTCCCTGGTCGGCGGGGTGGCGCTGCTGGCCCTGTTCGTCGCCGTCGAGCGCCGGGTGCAGCACCCGCTGCTGCCGTTCCGGATCCTCGCCAACCGCAACCGCGCGGCGAGCTTCGTGGTGATGATGCTGGTGCCCGCAGCGATGTTCGCGATGTTCTACTTCCTCAGCCAGTACGTCCAGAACGTCATGGGCTTCTCACCGCTGCGCACCGGCGTCGCGTTCCTGCCCTTCAGCGCGGGCATCGTCGTGGCGGCGACGATCTCCGCCAGGCTGGTGGAGCGGGTCGACCCCCGGTGGATCGCCGGCGTCGGCACGCTCATGGCGGGCGCGGCGCTGTTCGGCTTCTCCCGGCTGCCCTACGACGAGTCGCTCGCCACCCTGTCGGTCCAGGCGAGCTACGCCCGAGACATCCTGCCCTACATCGTGCTGATGTCGCTGGGCATGGGCCTGACGTTCGTCCCGCTGACGCTCACCGCGGTACACGGGGTCAGCTCGCGCGACTCGGGCATCGGGTCCGGCGTGCTGAACACCATGCAGCAGATCGGCGGGGCGCTGGGGCTGGCCACCTTGAGCACCGTCTCGGTGCACTTCCTGCAGGCCAAGGCAGCCGAGCTCGGCGCCGCCGCCCAGGCCGCCCAGGGCGCGGGCACACCGGACCCCGACCGGGCGCAGGCCGTCCAGGCCCTCATCGGGCAGGTGGCCTTCACCGAGGGCGCCACCCACGCCTTCCTCGCCGGTGCCGCCATGATCTGGCTCGGCACGCTGGTCCTCGCGGTCTTCCTCACGGTCCGCCACCAGGAGCTGGCCGTGGACGAGACGAGCGCCCCGGTGCACGTGGGCTGACCGGTCACACCGGCAACGGCCTTGCCCCCTCGCCGGGCCCCCCGGGCGCCGCGGTCAGGGTCGCAGGTCGGTGGCCACCCGGGCGACGAGTCCGAGCGCCGTCCGCGCCCAGGACCGGTCCGCTCCGGCCAGCCCGCAGGCCGGCGTGACCACCAGCGAGCCGGCGACCTCGGGGTCGAGGCCCAGCATCTCGAGCCACCGCAGCACGCGCTCGGTCACGGCGGCGTCGGACAGCGTCGTCTCCGGACGGACCCCCGGCAGCACCCCCAGGTGCACGGGGCGTCCCTGCTCGAGCAGTCCGGCCAGCTCGTCGTACGCCGCGACCGGCAGCGCGTCGAGGTCGGCGCCGACGCCGTCGGCGCCGGCCTGCGACAGCAGTCGGAGCGGGGCGTCGGCGGCGCAGCAGTGAGCCACCGGCACGGCCCCGGCCTCGCGGATGGCGTCGAAGACCCAGCCCAGCGCCTCACTCGCCTCGGGCGGGTGCACGGTGCGGTGCCGGTGAAGGCCCGAGGCGGTCGGCACGCCGCCGCCCAGCACCGCGGGCAGGCCTGGCTCGTCGACCTGCACGACCAGCCGGGCGTCACGCACGCGCCGAGCGACGTCGGCGACGTGGACCCGCACTCCCTCCGCGAGGGCCTGGGCGAGCTCGCGACGAGCCCCGTGGTCGGCCAGCACCCGGTCACCGCGGGGACGCTCGACCGTCGCGGCCAGCGTCCAGGGACCCGCGACCTGCACCTTCACCTCTCCCGAGAAGCCCTGCGTCTGCTCCTCCCACACGTCGAGGTCCTGTGCCAGCATCGAGCGGGCCCGGCGCTGGTCGAGCCCCGGGGAGCCCTGCCCGCCGGTCAGCCGCCACCCTGCCGGCTGGAGGTCGACGTCGAGGTCGGCGACCACGGCCAGGGCCCGCCCGGTCAGCGACCCGTGCGGGCCTCGGCCGGGCAGCTCGGGCAGGTGCGGCAGGTCGGGCAACCGGTCCAGCACGAGCGCGACGGCCTCGGCGAAGGCCTCGGTGTCCGCCCCGGGCATGGACCCGACCCCGCTCGCGACGATCATCGCCGCGCCTCCGGGATGCGGCGGCTCACCGGCGGTCGCCGGTGGCCGCGACGCGTCGACCCGTGCCCGAGACCGTGCAGGAGCCCACGACACGGGTGCCGTCGTAGACCACCGCGGCCTGCCCCGGGGCGATGCCCTCAGCCGGGTCGAGCAGGTCGATCTCCACCCGGTCGCCGTCGACCCGGACGGTCGCGCGGTGCGCGTCACCGTGGGCCCGCAGCTGCACCGTCGCGGCGGTGGTGGGCCCGGGTGCCGGTCCGCACCAGCGGGGACGGGCGCCGTGGACGGTGTGAACCGTCAGCTGCTCGCGCGGGCCCACCGTGACGGTGCCGGAGACCGGCTCGATGTCCAGGACGTAGCGGGGACGGCCGTCGCCGGTCGGCGTACCGATGCGCAGCCCGCGGCGCTGGCCGATGGTGAAGCCGAAGCTGCCGTGGTGCCGCCCCAGGACCTCCCCGCTGGCTCGGTCCACGATCTCGCCCGCCTGGTCACCCAGCCGGTCGCGCAGCCAGCCGCCGGTGTCCCCGTCGGCGATGAAGCAGATGTCGTGGCTGTCGGGCTTGCGGGCCACGCGCAGGCCACGTCGCTCGGCCTCGTCGCGCACCTGCGTCTTGGTCGAGCCGCCGAGCGGGAACATCGAGTGCCGCAGCTGCTGCTGGTCCAGCACCCCCAGGACGTAGGACTGGTCCTTGGCGGGGTCCGCGGCGCGATGCAGCTCGACGTCGGCCCAGTCGTCGGCCCAGTCGTCGGCCCAGTCGTCGGCCCAGTCGTCGGCCCGGTCCTCGGCCGAGCCGTGCGCCGGGGTCAGCCGGGCGTAGTGCCCGGTGGCCACGGCGTCGAACCCCAGGGCCAGCGCCCGGTCGAGCACGGCGGCGAACTTGATCTTCTCGTTGCACCGCAGGCACGGGTTGGGCGTGCGGCCCGCGGCGTACTCGGCCACGAAGTCCTCGACCACGTCCTCGTGGAAACGGTCACTGAGGTCCCAGACGTAGAAGGGGATCCCGATCACGTCGGCCGCCCGCCGGGCGTCGTTGGAGTCCTCGACGGTGCAGCAGCCGCGGGCCCCGGAGCGGTAGGACTGCGGGTTGCGCGACAGCGCGAGATGGATGCCGGTCACGTCGTGACCCGCGTCGGCGGCCCGAGCGGCGGCCACCGCGGAGTCGACACCGCCGGACATGGCGGCGAGCACGCGCACGCTCAGCCCACCTTCACGGGGGCGGCGAAGCCGGAGGCGGCGCCGGCGGCGCGGGCGCGCTCCACTACCGGCGCGATGGCGTCGACGAGCACCGCGACGTCCCGCTCGGTGGTGGTGTGACCGAGCGAGAACCGCAGCGAGCTGCGCGCCTGCTCGTCGTCGCGGCCCATCGCCAGCAGCACGTGCGAGGGCTGCGGCACCCCTGCGGAGCAGGCCGACCCCGTGGAGCAGGCGACGCCACGGGCGTCGAGCAGCATCAGCAGCGAGTCGCCCTCGCAGCCGGGGAAGGTCAGGTGGGCGTTGCCGGGCAGCCGGTGCGAGGGCCCAGGGTCCGGGTCGCCGTTCAGCGAGGCGTCGGGAAGCCGCTCGCGGACTCCCTCGACGAGGCGGTCGCGCAGCGCCACCAGCCGGGCCGCGCGCGCCGGCTGCTCGCGCACCGCCACCTCGACCGCGGCGGCGAACCCGGCCACCGCCGGGGTGTCGAGCGTGCCCGACCGGATGTCACGCTCCTGGCCGCCACCGTGCAGCTGCGGCACCACCTCCAGCTCACGGCGGACCACGAGAGCGCCGACGCCCTGCGGCCCACCGAGCTTGTGGGCGGTGACGGTCATCGCGTCGACACCGCTGGTCACGAAGTTCACCGGAACCTGGCCCACCGCCTGCACGGCGTCGGTGTGGACCGGGATGTCGTGCTCGTGGGCGAGGGCCACCACGTCCGCCACCGGCTGGACCGTCCCCACCTCGTTGTTGGCCCACATCACCGACACCAGCGCCACGCTGGCGGGGTCGCGCTCGACCGCGGCGCGCAGCGCCGTCAGGTCCACGCGGCCGAGCCGGTCCACGGGCAGCAGCTCGACCTCGGCGCCCTCGTGCTCGGCCAGCCAGTCGAGGGGGTCGAGGACGGCGTGGTGCTCCACCTGGCTCGACAGGATGCGGGTCCGGCGCGGGTCGGCATCGCGCCGGGCCCAGAACATCCCCTTCAGCGCCAGGTTGTCCGACTCGGTCCCGCCGGAGGTGAACACCACCTCGCCGGGACGGCAGCCGAGCGCGAGCGCGATGGTCTCGCGCGACTCCTCCACCACCCGCCGCGCCGCCCGGCCGGAGGCATGCAGCGCCGAGGCGTTGCCCGGACGCTGCATCAGCGCCGTCATCACCCGCACGGCCTCGGCGAACATCGGCGTCGAGGCGGCGTGGTCCAGGTACACGGGGTCGCCGCCGGGGTCGCCGCCGGGGTCGCCGCCGGGCGAGCCGACGCTGCGGTCCTCGATGTCGTCGTCCATGGCGTCCCCAGCGTACGGCGTGCCCCCGCCCGGGCTCACCCGCCGCGGGTTCGCTGCTCGCGGTACCGCGCTGCGTCGACGAGGTAGGCGATCGAGGGCAGGGACGGACCGTCCGGGATCGGGTGGTCGTAGTGCGCCAGCTCGCGCATGCCGAGCCGTTCCATGACCGCGCGGGACCGCCGGTTGCCCACGACGGTGAACGACACCACCTCCCGTCGGCCGAGCTCGTCGAAGGCGAGGTCGAGGACCGACCGCGCGGCCTCGGTGGCGTAGCCCTGCCCCCAGGCCGGGCGGGCCAGCCGCCAGCCGACCTCCACGACGGGCTGCTCACGCTGGTCCATCCAGTCGCTGCGGAAGCGCGGCACCGACAGGCCGGTGAAGCCGATCAGCTCCCCGGTGGACCTCAGCTCGACGGCCCAGGCCCCGAAGCCGTGCCGTTCGAAGTGCTCGCCGATCCGGTCGACGAAGGCGTCCGACTGCGCCCGGGTCAGCGGGGCTGGGAAGTGCGCCATCACCTCCGGATCGGCGTTCAGCCGGGCGAACGGGACCCGGTCGCCGTCGGTCCAGCCCCGCAGCAGCAGTCGCGGGGTCCGGATCCGGCGGACCGCGCCCTGGGTCGAGGGCGGCGGGTCGTCGGCGTCGTCACAGCTCCCCACCGCGTCACCGGGCCAGGGTGGCGACGAGCGCCCGGTGGTCCGTGCCGGCGACGTCGACGGTCTCGGTCCGCACCGGGTCCAGGTCCCGGGCCAGCACGTGGTCGATCGCGATCAGCCGCGGGATCGGCACCTGGAGCACCGAGTGCAACCCGTTCGCAGGCCAGGTCGGCTGCCAGCCGGAGGCCGCCGACGTGGCGGCGTCGCGGTACCCCCGCCCCCGCAGCTCGCGCAGCGGCGCGTGGTCGGTGGTGGCGTTGAGGTCACCGACCACCAGCGCCGGCCCGGCCAGGCCTCGGGCGGCGGCCCGGACCGCCCGGAGGTCGGACCACCAGGCGCCGGCGTCACCGACCGGTGGCCGGACGTGAGCAGCCACCAGACGGATGCCTCCGCCGGTCACGAGGCCCACCCGCATCGAGTAGCTGCCGAACCCCGTCGAGAGGGCACGGACGCCGCTGATCCGCCCCCGGGCGAAGACCATCGTCCCGTCCGGGCCGGCTGCCGGCCGGCCGGCGCGGTGTGGCAGCACCCGGTCCACGCCGGCGTCCTCCAAGCCGCGCAGGGCCGCTGCGGTCACCTCCTGCACCACGAGCACGTCGACCTCGTGGTCCTCGGCCGCCGCCACCACCAGGGCGACGTCGGCGCCGCCGAACATCAGGTTCGACGTCATCACCCGCAGCTGCCGCGCCGGCTCGGTCGCGGTCGCGGTCGTCGCCGGCGTACCCGGGTCGCCGAGGAACGGGCCGCTGGCCCAGGCGACGTGCATTACCAGCCCCAGCAGCGCAGCGGTCGCCGCCAGGCCGGCGAGGCCACGCCAGAACCGTCGGCCACCGGCGACGGCCGGCAGCAGCAGCAGGAACGCGGCGAGGTACAGGCCCGTCGCGTACGGCGTGAACGCCGCCAGGCGCACCCACGTGCCGCCGGTGGGGGCGAGCACCCGGGCGGCCGTCACCGCAGCAGACACGACGAGCAGCCCGACCAGCGCGGGCCCGAGCAGCAGCCAGCGCAGCCTCATGGGGCCCACGGTATCGGGACGGGCGGGCCGCGACCCCGCTACGACGCCGGCGTCACGAAGGTCACATCCACCAATTGCTGTCCGATTCGTCCTGCAGGCCAGATCCCGGCTACAGTTTCAACCACTGGCCCCATCAGTTCTGCCTCGGGCCAGCGAGCGTCATCCACCGAGCGCCGCGACCGGCCACCAGCTGGCACCAGGGTCGCGCCGGGCAGGACGACCCGCACCACTCATCGAAAGTCATCCCCTTATGACGGCCACCACCGCCACGACCTTTGCCGACCTCGGCGTCCCAGCTCCGCTCGTCGCCGCTCTCACCAAGGCCGGCATCACGAGCCCCTTCCCGATCCAGTCCGCCACCCTGCCGGACTCACTGGCCGGGCGCGACGTCCTCGGCCGTGGCCGCACCGGCTCGGGCAAGACCTATGCCTTCGTGCTGCCGCTCCTGTCACGGCTCGCCGCCCGTCCCGAGCGGCGGCGGCCGAACCGGCCGCGTGCCCTGGTGCTCGCCCCCACCCGGGAGCTGGCCAGCCAGATCGAAGCCGCCATGGCCCCGCTCGCCGCCACCCTCGGCCTGCGGACGCTGACGATCTTCGGCGGCGTCCGTCCCGGACCGCAGATCTCGGGACTGCGCAACGGCGTCGACATCGTGATCGCCTGCCCGGGCCGGCTCGCCGACCACGTGCAGTCCGGCCACGCCGACCTCGGCTCGATCGAGGTCACCGTCCTCGACGAGGCCGACCACATGGCCGACCTCGGCTTCCTGCCGGTCGTACGACGACTGCTCGACGGCACGCCGCGCGACGGCCAGCGGCTGTTGTTCTCCGCCACTCTCGACGCCGGCGTGGACGTGCTCGTGAAGCGGTTCCTCCACGACCCGGTCACCCACAGCGTCGACTCCGCGCAGTCGCCGATCAGCCAGATGACGCACCACGTGCTGCACGTGACGCGTGAGGGCCGGATCCCCGTGCTCGCGGACCTCACCGCCGCGCCGGGCAAGACCGTCGTGTTCACGCGCACCAAGCACGGCGCCAAGGCGCTCGCTCGCCAGCTCAACGCCCGCGGCGTCCCCACCGTGGAGCTGCACGGCAACCTGGCGCAGAACGCCCGGACCCGCAACCTGGCGGCCTTCGGCGACGGCACCGCCACCACCCTGGTGGCCACCGACATCGCGGCCCGTGGGATCCACGTCGACGACGTCAGCCTCGTCGTCCACGCGGACCCGCCGGTCGAGCACAAGGCCTACCTGCACCGCTCGGGTCGGACCGCCCGGGCGGGCGCCACCGGCACGGTGGTCACCCTGATGCTGGACGCGCAGGTGAGCGACGTCCGGGACCTGACCCGCAAGGCGGGCATCAAGCCCACGATCAGCCGCACCGCCCCCGGCGACGCGGTGCTGTCCCAGATCGCTCCCGGGGAGCGCAGCTACGTCGAGGCATCAGCACTGCCGACGGTGACCGTCAGCAACGACGCCGGCAGCGGTGGCGGGCGCGGCGGCTCCGGCCGTAGCGGCGGTGGACGCAACGGCGGCGGACGCGGTGGCAGTGGCGGCCGCGGACAGGGCCAGCGCGCCGCCAGCGGCGGCACCGGCTCCGGCTCGGCGCCGGCACCCGGGCGCAGCGGTGGGCGTGGCTCCGGCCGTTCCGCCGGCGGCGACACGGTCGGTGCAGCCGGCGGACGCTCCAACGGTGGACGCTCTGGCCAGCGCGGCGGCTCTCGCCCCACGACCGGGACCGGCTCGCGCCACAGCGCCGCCAGCTTCTCCTCCTCGCGCGGCGGTCGCTGACCCCGACCCGACGGTCGAGCGTCGACCGGCCGAGTCCGTCGCAGTCGACCCGGGCTGGTCAAGACCCTGGCCGTCGGCTGCCCGGGCAGACCTGCCTCGGACCGCCTGAGTGGGCCCCGCCTGACAGACTGGGCGAGGCTGTGCCGGGCGGGAACCAGGAGGACGCGTGCTGAAGCTGACCTGGCGCAACCTGCTGGCGCGCAAGCTCAGGCTGGCGCTCAGCGCGACCGCGATCGTGCTGGGGGTGGCGTTCGTCGCCGGCTCGTTCATCTTCACCAGCGCCATGGGCGACACGTTCGACTCGATCATCGAGGGCTCCACCTCCGACGTCGAGATCGCCTACCGGGGCGCCAACGACTTCGACTCCCAGTCCGACGTGCGGGTGATGCCCGTCGCGGTCGTGCGTCGCCTCGAGGGGCTGCGGGAGGTGGAGTCGGTCCACCCGACGGTGCAGCTCGAGTCGGTGTACCTGATCGGTCGCGACGGCAAGGTCGTGGGCGCCAACGGTCCCCCGGGGCTGGCGGTCAACGACACCGGCGCGCGATCGGTCCGCGGCAACCCCGTCCTGGTCGTGACCCAGGGCAGCATGCCCACGCGGCCGGGCCAGGTGGCGCTCGACGTGAGCACCGCCGAACGGGCCGGGTACGGCGTGGGCGACCGGGTCCGCTTCGTCACCCCGGGCGATCCTCCGACCCTGAGCGCCACCGTCTCCGGCCTGGTGACCTCCGGGTCCGGCGGGTTTGCCGGTGCCTCGCTCAGCGTGTTCGACCGCGGCGAGCTGCAGCAGGCGTTCTTCGGCGGCCGCGACGTGTACACCTCGATCTCCCTCACCGCCGCCGACGGCGTCTCCCAGGTGCAGCTGCGCGACGCCGCCCAGCGGTTGCTGCCCGACGGCGTGGTGGCGCGTGCCGGGGACGCGCTGGTCGAGAGCAACAAGAAGCAGCTGGACACGGTGCTGGGCTTCCTCAACACGTTCCTGCTGGTGTTCGCCGCCGTCTCGCTCGTCGTCGGGACCTTCCTGATCATCAACACCTTCTCGATCCTGGTAGCGCAGCGCAGCCGCGAGCTGGCGCTGCTGCGGGCACTCGGCGCCTCCCGCCGGCAGGTCAACGTCTCGGTGCTCCTGGAGGCCGCGGTGGTCGGCTTCGTCGGCTCGACCCTGGGGGTGGGCGCCGGCTACCTGCTCGCACGCGCCCTGCAGGGCCTGTTCGCGCTGTTCGGTCTGGACCTCAGCGGCGCCAGCTTCTCGGTCGGTCCGCGGGCCGTGCTGGCCTCCTACACCGTGGGCCTGCTGGTGACGCTCATCGCGGCGTACCTCCCTGCCCGCCGGGCCGGCTCGGTCCCGCCGGTGGCGGCGCTGCGCGACGACGTGGCGCTGCCCGAGTCGTCGCTGCGCCGCCGCGTGCTCATCGGCTTCGGGCTGATCGTGCTGGGCATCGCGAGCATGGTCGTGGGCTTCGCCGTCGACGGCGACCTCGGGCTGACCCTGATCGGCCTCGGCATGCTGGCGGTGCTGGTGGGGGTGTCGCTGCTGAGCCCGTGGCTCGGACGTCCGCTCACGCGCGGGTTCGAGGTCGCCTACCGACGGCTGTTCGGCACCGTCGGCACGCTCGCGGCCCAGAACTCGCTCCGCAACCCGCGGCGCACCGCCGCCACCGCCAGCGCCCTGATGATCGGGCTGACGCTGGTGACGCTCATCTCGATCCTGGGCCGCTCGGCGAGCGCCAGCACCGACGCGGCGGTCGAGCGGGCACTGACCTCGCAGCTTGTCGTGTCGAACGTGGTGAACACCCCCTTCTCGCCGAGCATCGCCGACCGGATCCGTGAGGTCGACGGGGTCCGCTCGGTGGCCGCGCTGCGCACTGCCAGCGCCCAGGACCGCGACCGCCGCGCGTTCGTGGCGGCCGTGTCACCGCGAGACCTCGGGCTCGCCCTCGCGATCCCGATGCGCAGCGGGTCGCTGCTCGGGCTCGGTCCCGGCACGCTGGCGGTCTCGTCGAGGACCGCGGCGAGCCGCGGCTACCAGGTCGGCGACACCATCCCGCTGACCTTCCAGGGCGGCACCGTGCCGCTGCGGCTGGTCGCCGTCTTCGACCGGCTGCCGGTGGTACCCGCCCAGTACCTCGTGACGCCGCAGACGCTGGTCCAGGGCGGGCTTCGTCCCCTGGACTCGCTGCTGTTCGTGAACGCCGCCGACGGCGCTGACCAGGCTCAGGTCCGACGCGACATCGAGTCCGTCGTCGAGGAGCTCCCGACGGTGACCGTGAAGGATCCCAGCGGGTTCGCGCAGGAGCAGAGCGAGCAGATCGCGCTGTTCCTCAACTTCATCTACGCGCTGCTCGGGCTGGCGATCGTGATCGCGGTGCTCGGCATCGTCAACACGCTCGCACTGTCGGTCATCGAGCGGACTCGGGAGGTCGGTCTGCTGCGTGCCGTCGGCCTGTCCCGGCGGCAGCTGCGACGGATGGTGCGGCTGGAGGCCGTCGTGGTCGCCGTGCTCGGCGCCGTGTTGGGGGTGCTGCTGGGGCTCGCCTTCGGCGTCGCCCTGCAGCGGGCCATCGCCGACCAGGGGGTGGACGTGCTGGCGGTCCCGTGGGGCCAGCTCGGCGTCTTCGTCCTGCTTGCCGGGGGCGCCGGAGTCCTGGCCGCGGTGCTGCCGGCGCGCCGGGCGGCGCGGCTCGACGTGCTGCGAGCCATCGGCACCGAGTGAGCGCCCACCAGCCGAAGCACCGGGGAGCGGCCGGCTCGCACGGCCGCTAGCCAGCCGCGGTGGAGAGCGTGGTGTGGTGGGGTGGTGAGCAGGCTCGTCGACGTGGTGGCACCACACCGCCTGGGCACCGGGTTCCGGTGGCTGCTGGCCTCCAGCTGGCTGAGCAACCTCGGCGACGGCCTCGCGCTGGCGGCGGGCCCGCTGCTGGTCGCCTCCCTCACCGACGACGCCCGCATCGTCGCCCTGGCGGCGACCCTGCAGTGGCTGCCGCCCCTGCTGTTCGGCCTCGGTGCCGGCGTGGCTTCCGACCGGCTCGACCGCCGGCTGCTCGTGGTCGTCGTCAACGGGCTCCGGGCCGGCGTGCTCATGGTGCTGGCGACGGCTGTGCTGACCGACCACGTCGGCGTCCGCGGAGTGCTGCTCGCGCTGTTCCTCGGCAGCATCGCCGAGGTGTTCGCCGACAACACGACAGGCACGCTGCTGCCGATGCTCGTGTCCAGGTCGGACCTCGCGGTCGGCAACGCCCGCCTCCAGGCCGGCTTCATCACGATGAACCAGCTGGCCGGTCCCTCGCTGGGGGCCGGCCTGTTCGCGGTCGGGTCGTTCTGGCCGTTCCTCACCCAGGCCGCCCTGGTTGCCCTCGGCGCCACCACCGCGACCCGGATCGTGCTGCCGAGCGCCAGCGCCGTCCCCGGACGCCGACGGAGCGTGCGACGCGACCTCGCCGAGGGGTTCGGCTGGGTGAGGCACCATCGCGCCGTTCGCACGCTGATGGTCACGATCTTCGTCTTCAACATCACCTTCGGGGCGGCCTGGGGGGTGCTGGTGCTGTACGCGACCCAGCGACTCGACATGGGGGCCGTGGGCTTCGGGGCCCTCACCACGGTCTCGGCCCTCGGCGGGCTGGTCGGCACTCTCGGCTACGGCGCCCTCACGCGGCGGGTGAGCCTGACGAACCTGATGCGAGTCGGGCTCGTCGTGGAGACGCTGACCCACCTGGCGCTGGCGCTGACCACCGACCCGGCGGTCGCGCTCGCGGTGTTCTTCGTCTTCGGTGCGCACGCGTTCGTCTGGGGCACGACCGCCGTCACGGTCCGGCAGCGCGCCGTGCCCACCGCGCTGCAGGGACGCGTCGGGGCCGTCTACGGCCTCGGGGTCTACGGCGGACTGGTGCTGGGATCCGCGGTCGGCGGCATGCTGGCGCGGCACCTGGGCGTGGTCGCGCCGTTCTGGTTCGGGTTCGTCGGTTCCGCGGCCTTCGTGGTGCTGGTCTGGCACGACCTGCGGCACGTCGCTCACGACGACGAGTCCGCCACCGCCGCGTCCGCCTAGACCACCGCGAGCGGGGACGGCCCCACCGCGAGGGATCTACGAGGTTGTATCTGCAACTCTTCACGCGACGACCGCCATGCTCGGGCGCGCCACGGTCCCGGCGACTGGCCGGCGACCGCGGCGCTAGTCGGCCGGGACGTCCTCGTCCTCCGTGCGGGAGCGGAAGGTCACCCGGACCCGCTCGAACCCCTTGTGCCGCTGGGCTTTCGCGTACGCCGCGTAGGCCCGCCGGTCCGCCTCGGTGAGGTCCACGGAGTCCGTGAACGGCGTCAGCAGCGCCCGGGGGAAGAGCCGCTTGGACAGCACCACGTTGATCTCCAGGCCGAGCACGGCGATGACGGAGGCGACGTAGATCAGTGCGACCAGACCCAGCACGACCGCGAAGACCGCGTCCACGTCGGTGGCCCGAGAGACGACCCGCTTCACGTAGGCACCCCCGAGCAGCTGCAGCAGCTGCCACAGCACCGCGACCGTGACGGCTCCGGGAAACGACGCCCGGATCGGCTGGCGGCGAGCCGTCGCCAGCCGCAGCAGCACGGCGAGCACCACCGCGTTCAGGCTCATCGAGGCCGCTGCCAGCAGCCAGCCGTCGACCGCGGTCCCGAACACGTCCACGTGGCTGGCGACGCTGGTCAGCACCGTGATCGCCAGCACCGTGAGCCCGGCCAGCACCAGCATCACCAGGCTGCTGGCCCGGCTGACCAGGGGGTTGAAGCGACTGTTCCGCGGCACTGCCCAGGCCACGTTGACCGCGTTCTGCGCGGCCTGGCCCAGCCCGATCACGCCGTACAGCGCTGCGAGCGACCCGACCACGACCGCCGACGTGCTGCCCTGCAGCCCTTCGGGCTGTCCCAGCTGGGTGCCCACGATCGGGAACTGGCTCAGGGCCGAGGCCAGCACCTGCTCCTGCAGGCCGGGGTCGCCCTGCAGGATGAACCCCAGCACCTGCGAGGCGATCAGCAGCAACGGGAAGATCGCCACGAAGGCGTAGTAGGTGACCACCGCTGCCAGGTAGTTCCCCTGGTCGTCGAAGAACTTGTAGGCGACCGCCAGCGGGAAGCCGGCGACGCTGTGGCGGCGCTGGAAGTCGTCGACGCGGTCCACGGGCCCTGGCACGGGCTCAGGGTAGAGGTTGCCCGCGACCCGACCCGACGAGGCCGCCGGTCGACGTGGCGGGCGCCGGCGGGCGACGGCGGGGGCGAGGGCCCCTGCGGCCGCATGGGCGCGGTCCGCTGTCCCCATGTGGGGAAAGTCACTCTTGCCCGAGGGCCTCCCATACCCCTACCTTCATCACATCCCGCGCGGACGGCCCAGGCCACTCCTTCGGGTCAGTCCTCGTCGCCTCGACGGGGCGGTCCGGTCCACGCCGAAGCCCGCCGTGGCCGCGACGACTCGAGCGAACAGTCGCTGCAGGCGGGCACGGACGACCCAGCAGTACGGCGCGGTCTCACCGCCGCGTCTTGGGGTTAAGCCACCACCTGGTGGCCGGGCACTTCGGACCCGAACCCGACAGGTCATCGTTCGCAGGCGTTGCCGAAGGACCCCACCATGGCCCTGCACCCTGCCCTGCCCACGCCCGCCCACGACCGCCGCCAGGCCCACTCCCGGGGCTCGGCCGCACCGCACACCGCCGCCCGCCCCGCGACGCACCGGCTGATCGCCCACGCCGCCGTCGTCGCGGTCGTGCTCGTCGCCTCCGTCGTCCTGGTCGGTCCCCGGGCCGACGCGTCGACCCGCACGAGCCAGCGGGTGATGAAGGTGGCCGCCTCCAAGAAGGGCGTCCCCTACCGATGGGGCGCCAACGGTCCCGGCGCCTTCGACTGCTCCGGCTACACCCGGTGGGTGTTCGCGCGGGTCGGCAAGCGGCTGCCGCGCACCTCCCGCGCGCAGGCCCGCGCCACCCGGCACATCAGCCGCTCCGCTCGGCGTCCCGGCGACCTGGTCTTCTTCGGCGGCCGCAGCGGCGTCTACCACGTCGGCATCTACGCCGGCCACAACACGATGTGGCACTCCCCGTACACCGGCCGCCGCGTCAGCCGCGAGCGGATCTGGACCAGCAACGTCCGCTACGGCCGCGTGCGCTGACCCTCGACGCGCAGCCGACCGCCCCGGTCACCGCCGACCGCAGTCACCGGGGCGCTCGGCTACCGTGTCTGCGCCACCACGCGGGAGCCCGACCTGAGCGGGGGCCGAGACGGCGACACCCCGGGTCGCCGACCGCTCGAACCTGTCCCGGCTTCCGCCGGCTGAGGAGGCTGGGCCGACGTGGCCGTAGCGACCGACCCAGGCACCACCCCCCTGACGAGCCCGAGCGCGTGCGGCGACGCCGCTGTCGGCGGAGCCCGACCGTGACCGACCCGCGGTGGCACACCTACCTGGTCACGGACTCCTCGCTCTGCCGGTCCCGGGGTCGCAGCGTGGTCGAGACGGTCCGGCTGGCCGTCCGGGGCGGCGTCAGTGCGGTGCAGGTCCGCGAGCCGGCCGCGGGCACTCGCGAGCTGTGCGGGCTCAGCGTCGCGGTGCTGGGTGTGCTGGAGGGCACCGGGGTGCCCCTCATCGTCAACGACCGGGTGGACATCGCCCTCGCGGTGGGCGCCGACGGCGTCCACGTCGGGCAGGACGACCTCCCGCCCCAGGCGGTACGCCGCATCGCGGGTCGCGAGCTGCTCGTCGGCCTGTCGGTCCACACCGTGGAGCAGGTCTCGCGGGCAGTGACCCTGCCGTCGGGGACGCTGGACTATGTCGGCGTCGGGCCGGTGTTCGCCACCTCGACGAAGCCGGACGCCGCGCCACCGCTCGGAGTGGATGGCCTTCGCGCGGTCGTCGCCGCCGCTGCCGGCATGCCCTGCATCGCCATCGGCGGCATCCACGAGCCGGCCGTCGCCGCGGTGCGACAGACCGGGGTGCAGGGCGTGGCAGTGGTCTCCGCCGTGTGCGCCGCGGTCGAACCGCTCGGCGCCGCCGCGGCCCTGAGGGGGTCGGCGTGATCCCGCGGGTCCTGACGGTCGCGGGCACCGACCCCAGCGGCGGCGCCGGCACCTCGGCGGACCTCAAGACCTTCTCGGCCCTCGGCGCCTTCGGCACCAGCGTGGTCACCGCCGTCGTGTCGCAGAGCACCCGCGGGGTGAGCGCCGTGCACCAGCTGTCCGGGGAGGTCGTGCGGGAGCAGCTGGACACCTTGCTCGACGACGTCCAGGTCGACGCGGTGAAGATCGGGATGCTGGGGACCGCGGAGGTCGTCGAGGCGGTCGCCGACGTGCTGACGCAGCGCTCGCTGCCCTACGTCGTGCTCGACCCGGTCATGGTCGCCACCAGCGGCGACCGGCTTCTGGCGCCGGAGGCCGTCAGCAGCCTGCGGGAGCGGCTGCTGCCGCTGTGCGACCTGGTCACCCCGAACCTTCCCGAGGCCGCCGACCTGCTCGGCACGCCGCAGGCGGCCGACGTCGACGGCATGCGCGCCCAGCTCGCCGACCTCGCGCAGCTGTGCGGCGGGGTGCTGCTCAAGGGCGGGCACCTCGGCGGTGCGCTCAGCCCCGACCTGCTCCGCGTCGACGGACGGACCACGCTGCTCTCGGCCCGACGGGTGCCGACCGGCAACAGCCATGGCACCGGCTGCACCCTGTCCGCCGCCGTAGCAGCGCTGCGTCCCGGTTCACCGGACTGGCTCGGCGCCGTGCGGCAGGCCAAGGCCTACCTGTCGGGGGCCCTGCAGTCCGCCGACCGGCTGCAGGTGGGCACCGGCCGCGGCCCGGTGCACCACTTCCACGCCTGGTGGTGACGCGGCGCCGAGCATCGCCGCACGTGGCTCTAGGCTGCGCCGCATGGGGACCAACGTGTACGTCGCCTCGATGGAAGGCTCCACCGGGAAGTCGACAGTGGCCCTCGGGCTGCTGGAGCAGCTCTCACGCCGGGTGAGCCGCGTCGGGGTGTACCGCCCCGTGGTCCGCGCCGACACCGACGCGAGCGGCGGGGTCCGCGACTACGTGCTGGACCTGCTGACCTCCCACGACGCGGTGGACCTCACCTACGAGGAGTGTGCCGGGGTCTCCTACGACGAGGTGCACGCCGACCCGACCGCGGCGCTGGACCGGATCGTCGAGGGCTACCACCGGGTGGCCGACCGCTGCGACGCCGTCGTCGTCGTGGGCAGCGACTACACCGATGTGGGGACCCCGACCGAGTTCTCCTACAACGCGCGGATCGCCGCCAACCTCGGCGCCCCGGTGCTGCTGGTCCTCAACGGCCGACGCCGGGGCTCCACGGAGCTGCACACGATGGCCGCCCTGGCCGCCGGGGAGCTGAAGGCGCAGCACGGCACCCTGTTCGCGGTCGTCGCCAACCGGGTGGATGAGGCGCACGCCGCGGCCGCCGTCGAGGCGATCTCGGTCGACGGCGTTCCCGGCTTCGCGATCCCCGAGGAGCCGTTGCTGAGCGCCCCCTCGGTGGGCGACCTGATGGCCGCCTGCGACGGAACGCTGGTCGGCGGCGACCCGGAGCTGCTGGCGCGGGAGGCCAACGGCCTGATGGTAGCGGCGATGACGATGCCCCACGTGCTCGACCGGCTCTTCGAGGGTGCCGTCGTGGTGACCCCGGGCGACCGGCCCGAGGTGGTCCTCGGCGTGCTGATGGCCCACGTGTCGACGGGGTTCCCACAGGTCGCCGGCATCATCCTGAACGGCGGGCTGGGCCTGCCCGACCAAGTGGCCCGGCTCATCGCAGGCGTCGGCACCACGATGCCGATCGTCGCCACCGAGCTCGGCACGCACGCGACCACGACCGCGCTCAACGACGTACGCGGCCGGCTGACCAAGGACTCGCCACGCAAGGTCGCCACCGCGCTCGCGCTCTTCGAGCGGTCGGTCGACGGCGAGTCGCTGCTCGACCGGCTCGAGGTCGCCCGCACCGACGCGGTCACCCCGCTGATGTTCGAGCACCAGCTCATCGACCGCGCCGTCGCCGACCGTCGGCACATCGTGCTTCCCGAGGGCGAGGACGAGCGGGTGCTGCGCGCCGCCGACATCCTGCTGCGACGAGGGGTCGCGGACCTGACGCTGCTGGGGGACCCGCTGCGGGTCACCGCGCGGGCCGCCACCCTCGGCGTGGACGTCTCGGAGGCCCGGGTGCTGGACCCGCAGGACCCCAGCGGCGGCGGGCTGGGCGAGCGGTTCGCCGAGGAGTACCACCAGCGTCGTCGGCACAAGGGCATCGACCTGCTCGAGGCCCGCGCCATCGTGGCGGACGTGTCCTACTTCGGGACGCTGATGGTGGAGCTCGGCCTCGCCGACGGCATGGTGTCCGGGGCCGCGCACACGACCGCGCACACGATCCGCCCGTCGCTGGAGATCGTCAAGACCGTCCCCGGGGTGTCCGTGGTGTCCTCGGTCTTCTTCATGTGCCTGGAGAACCAGGTGCTGGTCTACGGCGACTGCGCGGTGAACCCCGACCCGACCGCCGAGCAGCTCGCGGACATCGCCATCTCCTCGGCCGGCACGGCCGCCGCCTTCGGCATCGACCCCCGGGTGGCGATGCTGTCCTACTCGACGGGCTCCTCAGGCGCCGGCACCGACGTGGAGAAGGTGTCGGCGGCCACCGCGATCGTGCGCGAGCGCGCTCCCGAGCTGCTGGTGGAGGGTCCGATCCAGTACGACGCCGCGATCGACGCGGCGGTCGCGGCCACCAAGCTGCCCGACTCCCACGTCGCCGGGCGGGCGACGGTGTTCGTCTTCCCGGACCTCAACACCGGCAACAACACCTACAAGGCCGTGCAGCGATCGGCGGGCGCGGTCGCGGTCGGGCCGGTGCTGCAGGGCTTGCGCAAACCGGTCAACGACCTGTCGCGCGGGGCCACGGTGCGCGACATCGTCAACACCGTGGCGATCACCGCGATCCAGGCCCAGGACCTGCGCGCGACCACCGGGGCCGCACGATGACCGCGCTGGTGCTGGTCGTCAACGCCGGCTCGTCGTCGCTGAAGTACAGCCTGGTCGACGCCGACACCGGCGAGGCGCTCGCCAGCGGGCTGGTCGAGCAGATCGGGGAGGCGGGCGGCTCGCTGACCCACCGCGGGCCGTCCGGTCGCCACCGCGAGGACCGTGCCTGCGCCGACCACGACGACGCCATGCGGGCCGCTCTCGACGCCTTCGCCACGCACGGTCCCTCCCTGGGCGATGTCGGCATCCGCGCGGTCGGGCACCGGGTGGTCCACGGCGGCCCGCGGTTCTCCTCACCCGTGCTCGTCGACGACGGGCTCGTGGCGGCGGTCACCGACCTGGTGCCACTGGCGCCGCTGCACAACCCGGCGAACCTCGACGGGATCGCCACCGCACGTCGGCTGTTCCCGAACCTGCCCCAGGTGGCCGTGTTCGACACCGCCTTCCACCAGACGCTGCCCGAGCACGCCTACACCTACGCGGTGCCGCTTGCCTGGCGCGAAGAGCACCAGATCCGTCGCTACGGCTTCCACGGCACCTCGGTCGCGTTCGTGACCCGGGCGGCGGCCGCCCACCTGGGCCGCAAGGTCGAGGACGTCAACCTCGTCGTGCTGCACCTGGGGAACGGCGCCTCGGTGACCGCCGTCGAGGGCGGTCGCTCGGTGGAGACGTCGATGGGGCTGACCCCCTTGGAGGGTCTCGTGATGGGCACCCGGTCCGGGGACCTGGACCCCGCCGTGCACGCCCACCTGCACCGCCAGCTCGGCTGGTCGCTCGCCGAGATCGACGCCGACCTGAACCGGCGCTCGGGGCTGCGCGGTCTCTCCGGGCACAACGACTTCCGGACCGTCACCGAGCTGCGGGCCGCCGGCGACACATCGGCCGCGCTGGCCTTCGACGTGACCTGCCACCGGATCCGCAAGTACGTCGGGGCCTACTACGCCGTGCTGGGACGGGTCGACGCCGTGGTGTTCACCGCGGGCGTGGGCGAGAACTCCGCCGCGCTGCGGGCCGCGTGCCTCGCGGGCCTGGAACGACTCGGCATCGAGGTCGACCCCGAGCGCAACGCGGCCCGCTCGTCCACACCGGCGACGGTGTCACCGGACCATGGTGACGTGGCCGTGCTGGTGGTGCCGACCAACGAGGAGTGGGAGATCGCCCAGCAGACGATGGCCGTCGTCGACGGGGTCGTGGACTAGCGCGTCCGTCCGGGCGCGGCTGGGTCCGAGGTGCGCGACCGCTCGAGCCACCGCATGGCAGGCGTGGCCGTGACGCCGTGCCAGACCACCGACAGCGTCACGGTGAAGGCGACCGTGGCCCACAGCAGGTCGACGTCGCCGAAGTCCGCCTCGCCGGTCGCGTAGGCCAGGTAGTACAGCGACCCGATGCCGCGGACGCCGAAGCCGGCGGTGACGACGTGCTCCCGCGCCCCCGCGGCGCCGTGTCGCCACGGCCGGAGGGCGGCCAGGCCCGCCAGTGGCCGGACCAGGAACACCAGAGCGGTCCCGACCGCCGCGGCCTGCCAGGTGAGGAAGCCCAGCAGACCGTTGGTCAGGCTCACCCCGAGCAGCAGCAGCACCACCAGCGTGAGCAGCCGCTCGAGCCGCTCCACCACCTGGTGCATGTGGACGTGGTAGTCGTGCCCGCGCTCCATCGAGCGCAGCACCATCGCGCAGGCGAAGACCGCCAGGAACCCGTAGCCGTGGGCGAGCTGGGCCGCGCCGTAGGAGACCAGCACGGCCGCGAGGGCGAGCAGCGGCTCACCGGTCTCGGCCACCCGCAGCGACGGCCACGGCGCCCGGAACGCGGCCTTCGCCAGCAGCCAGCCGACGCAGACACCGACCGCGACGCCGATGACGATCTTGGCCAGCAGCTCCCACGCCAGCCAGCGAAGCCCCCACTCCCCCACCCCACCCATCGTGACCAGGAAGATGGCCGCGTAGACGAACGGGAACGCGAGACCGTCGTTGAGTCCGGCCTCGGAGGTCAGCGCGAAGCGCACCTCGTCGTGCTCGTCGACCTCCTCGTGGCCGTCGGCCTGGGCGGTGGGGCCCCCGACCTGCACGTCGGAGGCCAGCACCGGGTCGGTCGGGGCGAGCACCGCGCCCAGCAGCAGCGCGGCGGCGGGCGCGAGCCCCATCACCCACCAGCCCAGCAGGGCGACGGCGGCGATGGACGCCGGCATGGTGACGCCGAGCAGTCGCCAGGTGGTGCCCCAGCGCCGCCAGGACGACCAGCGGCGCAGGTCCAGCGGGCGGTCGAGGGCCAGCCCCACCCCCATCAGGGCCACCAGGATGCAGGTCTCGGTGAGGTGCTCGGCGAAGGCCCGGTTGTCCACCGGGGCCGGGGAGACCCCGGCGGGGAGCGGGAGCAGCCCGATGGCGGCACCCGCAAGGACCAGCACGATGGGCGGGGACACCGCGAACCGGCGAAGTGCAACCGGCAGCACGACCGCGAGCAGGAGCGCGAGACCGGCGACCAGGTAGACGGCGTCAGCGCTCACCTCTGCCGGCGGCTGCCGCCGTGCCAGTCCTCGGCGACGCCCACCTCGTCCTCGGCGACGCCGAGCCCCCGCAGCTGCGGCAGCTCGCGCAGGCTTCGCTTCAGCTCGGCGAAGCCCGGGAACGACGCCAGGCCGACGACGTGCTCCCACAGCTCCACGGCGCGGTCCGGGTCGGGCAGCCGGCTGATCACCGGTCCGAAGAACGCCACGCCGTCGGGCGGCTGGAAGTGGATGATCGGGGTGCCGACGTCCTTGCCGGTCAGCGAGAGGGCATGGTCGGTCTCCTCCCGGATCACCACGTCCCAGGACGGGTCGTCCAGCGCCTGCGCCAGCTCGCGCGGCAGTCCCGCCTCGGACAGCACCGGCGACACGAACGCGGCCGTGCCGCGGACGTCGAGCTCGCCCGCCGCTCCGGTCGCAGCATCGGTCGCAGCATCGGTCGGCTCCCGGTCGAAGATGCGGGTGCCGAGCCCCTCGTAGAGCCGGTCCACCGCCGCCTCACCGTGCTCGTCGCGGGTGCGGGCGGCCACCCGGAGCAGCCGCAGCCCTGCGGTGTGGCCGGCCTCGTACTCCGGCGGGAAGTGGGCGTCGTAGTCGATGTGGGCGTTCAGCAGCCGCAGCGAGATGAACCGCCACTCGACCTGGTACTCGCGCCGGTCCCGCACCAACCGCACCCACTTGCTCGTCATCCACGCGAACGGGCAGACCGGGTCGAAGTGGAAGACGATGTCGGGCGCGGTGGGGCTGGCCATGGGGTTCCTCGCTCTCGGGCTGACGGGCTACCGAGGGACGGTACCCATCGCAGCAAGGACGACTCGTCCTCGTCGAGCAGCAGCCCGACCGCCGTCGGCGCCGCCCTCACCCAGGTCGGGCCGGACGTCCGGTCCGCCTCGGAGCCACGTCCGCATCGCACTCCTCCACGTGGGCGAACACCGTCGTCAGCACCCCCTCCGGCAGCCGGACGTGATAGCGCGTGCGACCGCGCCGCAGCACCGTCCCGACCCGCCCGGCGTAGCGGCCTGGGGCCAGCAACCGGACGGTGGCACCGACCGGCAACCGGCTGGGCGGACGACCCGCCGCGAGCGCCTCCAGCTCGGCGACGAAGTTCGGGTGCATCGGGGCGGGACGACCGTGGTGGGTCCACTCCAGCACGTGCTGGAGGTCGAAGACCGAGCTGCACCGGGCGCACGCGACCACCCGGTCAGGCCGGCGGTGCCGCTCGGTGACATGGCCGAGGCGGCACACCCCCACCCAGGCGCCGGGCACGCGAGGCGCGTCCGCCGGCAGGCACCGCTGCGTCGAGCAGCCGAGCCGACGAGCCTCCGCCTGCCAGCGCGGCCCGTGCCCGGCGCCGGGACCGCTCAGGGCGTGAGCGATCTCGTGCAGCACCGTGTCGCGCACCTCGGACTCGCTGTGCAACCGGGCCAACGGTGCGCTGAGACCGATCACGCGGTCCCTGAAGCGGCACACGCCTGCACGCCGTTTGGCGGTGTCGAGCTCCACCCGCCACTGCCCCAACCCGTGCTCGGCCAGCAGCCTGACCGCCTCGTCGTACGCCGCCCTCAGCTCCATGCCCAGCACCGTAGGAGACGGCACCGACAGCGGGACCGCGCCGGGTCACGGGACCGGGTCACGAGGCCGGGTCACGAGGCCGGGTCACGAGGCCGGGTCACGGGGCCGGGTCACTCGGGGGACCGACGGCTGCCGAGCAGGACCCGGGTCATCGCGTTGGCGGAGTCCAGCAGCTCCTCGAGCGCGGCGTCGAGCTGGTCCGCGCTGACCGACAGCGGCGCCGTGGCGTCGTGCCGGCCCGCGTCCGCTGCGAGCACGGCGGAGCGTCGCAGCAGCTCCTTGAGGAAGGAGGCGGTGACCCCCTCGGTGCGGGCCAGCACCGAGTCGAGCCGTGACTCGTCGACCTGGAGCTGTCCCCGGTAGAGCGCGAACAACCGGGCGCGGGCCTCCGCGTCGGGGAGCTCCAAGGCCACCGCCTGGTCGACCCGTCCCGGCCGCGAGGCCAGCGCGGGCTCGAGGAGGTCGGCCCGGTTCGTGGTCAGCAGGAAGACCACGTCGGCATCCTCGGCCAGCCCGTCCATCTCGTTGAGCAGCGTGAACAGCAGCGGCGAGTCCCCCATCCCCAGCTCGCGGTCCTCGGCGATCAGGTCCACGTCCTCGACCACGACCATCGCGGGCTGCAGGGTCCGGGCGACCGAGCAGGCCTCGGAGATCATGCCCAGGGCGGCGCCGCTCACCTCGATGACCGTGGTCCCCGACAGCTGACCGCACAGATAGCGGACCAGGTGGGTCTTCCCGACCCCCGGCGGACCGTAGAGCAGCAGCCCGCGCTTGAGGTGCTGCCCGGCCGCCAGCAGCCGGTCGCGATGCCGGGCGACGGTGACCACCTGGCGCTGCACCGACTCCCACGTCTGCGCCGGCACGACGACCTGGTCGGGCGATAGGTGCGGCCGGCGCTGGAAGTGCAGCGCCGGTCCCCGCTCGCCGAAGACGTCGCCGGAGAAGGAGACCATCCGGCCGCGGAAGACGTTGTGCCGCACCGCCAGTGCGCGCAGCTCGGTGACCGCTCGCAGCGCGGTCTCGGGGTCGTCGGCGGCGACCTGGACCTGGATGCCGCCGTCACCCATGTCGGGGTCGCCGGCCACGACGAGCACCGCGAGCCGCAGCAGCCCCTCGCTCACCAGGTAGAGACCGCCCCGCACGGCGCGCACCACCTCGCCGTCCGGCCCGCAGGGCAGCGTCAGCCAGGACACCGCTCCCGGCCGCGGACCGGGACTGAACGGGTCCGCGTGCAGCAGGTCGGTCAGCCCGAAGAACTCACCCCGGAAGTGCACCAGCCCCACCAGCTCGTGGTCGCGGCCCGGCGCGGCCAGCCAGTGGTCGAGGGCGACCTGGACGTTGACCTGGTCGTAGCCCGGCCACGCCTCCTCCACCACCTCGGCGTCCCCGACCCCGTCCCCGAGGTGCTCGGCGAGGATCGTCCGCACGTCGCGACGGTCGCCGGCGCGCGCGGCGCCCAGGACGCCCCGCCGGGCCCGGCGCAGCAGCTTGCCGACGTCGGAGAGCCGCAGCCGCTCGTCGGCCAGCTCCGGGTCGCCGGTCGGGAACCCCATGGCCCAGGCGGCACTGGAACGCATCCGTCCCCTCTCCGACCCCCGGGTCCGGCCTGGCACCGGCCCGGCGGCTCGCGTCGCGCAGGCAGCCAACCTAGACGCTGCGACCGCGTCGCGACAGGGGTCCGCGCCCTCGGCTGCGGTAGCGTGACCGGGCTCGACGCCGGGCGGGCCGGTGGCCGGCCGCCCGGACCGGATGACGAGGGACCGATGACCGGCAGCCACCGAGTGACCTCCTACGGCACCATCGCCGCGCAGCTGCGCGAAGCGGTCCGTAGCGGCCGGTACGCCGAGACCGACCGGCTGCCCACCGAGCACGAGCTCGCCGAGCGTCACTCGGTGAGCCGGCAGACCGTCCGTCGGGCGATGCAGGAGCTGGTGGCCGAGGGGCTGGTCTACCGGGTCGCCGGGCGAGGCACCTACCCGGTGCTGCGCTCGGAGCGCTACCTGCGCCAGTTCGGGTCCGTGGCGGACCTCATGGGCCTGTCGCTGGACACCGACTGCGAGATCCTGCGTCCGCTGGCCGCCGTCAGCGACGCCGCCGCGGCCGCCCGGCTGCGGCTCGACGACGACGAGGTCTTCGGCGTCTCCTTCGTCCGCCGCCACGACGCCGTCGTGTTCTGCCACACCGAGGTGAGGCTGCCCCCCGAGGTCGGGAGCCGGCTGGCGAGCGTGCCGGAGCTGACGGTGCCGGGGCGCCGGAGCCGGGTCACCGTGATCGGGCTGATCGAGGGCAGCCTGCGCCGACGGATTCGCGACGCCGAGCAGAGCGTGACCGCCACGACGGCCCCCGCCGAGCCGGCCGGTCACCTCCTCGCGCCGGCCGGCTCCCCGGTGCTGCGGATCGAACGGGTCTACTTCGACGCCGACAACCGCCCCCTCGAGCTCGCCGTGAGCCACTTCGACCCGGCGCACTACTCCTACCGGGCACGGCTGCGCCGTCAGCCCGGGTGAGGCCCGGGGTCTCGACAGGCCCGGGCGCGACAGGTCTCCGACCACCCGGCTCGACCGCCCGCGGTGACGATTGACACATCCCACCGGGTGCGACAGTCTGCCCAGGTCAGCTCAAATGGCCGTACATTTCTTGCCCGGTCGTCGGCGGCGGGACCAGGAGACAGCGCATGAGCCAAGCGACCAGCGTCCGGATCATCCCCTGTGGCGCGATGACGGCCGACCTCACCTGGATGCTGCTGGCGCCGGGACGCGCCATGCAGACCCGGCAGCACCGGGGGCAGCCGGCGGAGTGGACCGATGTGCCCACCCACTGCGTGCTGGTGGACACCCCCGACGGCACGCTGCTGTGGGACACCAGCTGTCCCCGCGACTGGGAGGAGCGCTGGGAACCCACCGGACTGCAGGACTTCTTCCCCTACGACAAGGTCTCCGAGGAGGAGTACCTCGACTCCCGCCTCGCCCAGCTGGGGGTGGCGCCGGGCGACATCGACTACGTGGTGTTCTCGCACCTGCACTTCGACCACGCCGGCAACGCCCGGCTGTTCGCCGACACCGAGGCGAAGCTGGTGTGCAGCGACGTCGAGAAGGACTGGGCCTTCGGCATCGACGGCCCGTTCCTGGGGGCCCACCTGAGGGCCGACTACGACGGTCTCGACTTCACGACGGTGTCCGGCGACGTGGACTTCCTCCCCGGCGTCAGCTTCGTCCAGACCCCCGGCCACACGGCCGGGAGCATGTCGATGGTGGTCGACCTGCCCGAGGCCGGCACGATGATCTTCACCGCGGACGCCGTCTACCGCGGCGAGAGCTACGGCCCGCCGTCGGTGCCCGCCTCGATCGTCAACAACCTCGAGCAGTGGTACGGGTCGGTCGAGAAGCTGCGGGACCTCGCCACCGCCACCGACGCCACCGTCGTGTTCGGCCACGACCCGGAGCAGAGCCGCACCCTGCGCACGGCACCCGACGGCGTCTACCGCTGAGCAGACGCCAGCCAGCCCCAGCCAGACGCCGGCCAGACCCCAGACCGACCCCGGTCCGATGCAGCGCAACCGACCTGGAGCACACCGTGAGCACTGACCCCGCCGCCGAGCCGACCGAGGAGACCATCTTCACCTGGGGTGCTCCCCCGCTGAAGTTCGGCTCCGGAGCCGTCGACGAGACCGGCTTCGAGATGTCGCAGCTCGGCGTCAAGCGCGTGCTCATCCTGACCGACGCCAGGGTCAACGCCAGCGGCATCCCCGCCCGGGTCGCCGACTCGCTGAGCCGCTACGGAATCGGGTCGGAGATCTTCGACGGCTGCCACGTCGAGCCGACCGACGACAGCATGGACAAGGCCGCCGGGTACGCCCGCGAGCAGGGACCGTGGGACGGCTTCGTCGCCGTCGGCGGTGGCTCGGCGATCGACACCGCCAAGGCCGTCAACCTGGTCACGACCGACGGTGGCGAGCTGATGGACTACATCAACGAGCCGATCGGGCGGGCGGTGGCGCCCCGGGGCCAGCTCAAGCCGCTCATCGCCATCCCGACCACTGCCGGCACCGGCTCTGAGAGCACCGCCATGTGCGTGCTGGACGTGCTGTCGATGAAGGTGAAGACGGGCATCAGCCACTGGCGGCTCCGGCCGACGCTCGCCATCGTCGACCCGCTGCTGACGATGACCCTGCCACCGGAGGTCACCGCGGCATCGGGGATGGACATCGTGTGCCACGCGGTCGAGTCCTACACGGCCCGCTACTACACCAGCTTCGACCGCAAGCAGCCCGAGCAGCGGGTCACCTACTGCGGGTCGAACCCGGTCTCCGACCTGTGGTGCGAGCGAGCCATGGGGCTGATAGCGACGTCGTTCCGCACCGCCGTCCACGAGGGCGGCGAGCTCCAGGCACGCAGCGACATGATGCTGGCTGCGACGTTCGCCGGCATGGGGTTCGGCAACTCCGGGGTGCACATCCCCCACGCCAACGCCTACCCGATCGCGGGCATGGTCAAGGACTACCGCCCGGCCGGCTACCCCCAGGACGAGCCGATGGTGCCGCACGGGCAGTCGGTCTCGCTCACCGCGCCGGAGGCGTTCCGGTTCAGCTTCGAGAGCGCCCCCGAGCGCCACCTGCGGGCCGCAGAGCTGCTCGACCCTCGGCTGGACCGGACCGTCCCGCCGGGCGAGCAGCTGCCCCGGGTGCTGACCGAGCTGATGCGTGACGTCCGGATCCCCAACGGCATCGGTGCCGTCGGCTACACCGAGGCCGACGTCGACGACCTCGTGCCCGGCACGATGAAGCAGCAGCGGCTGCTGGCCACCTGCCCCCGACCCGTCGACGAGGACGACATCGCCCGGATCTTCCGCCACTCGATCGAGAACTGGTGAGTCGATGCCGCTCTACGACTACCGGTGCACCGTAGGTCACCGCAGCGAGCTGCTGGTGCCGATCAGCGACTCCGGGTCCCAGTCCTGCCCCGCGTGCGGAGAACCGGCGGTCAAGGTGCCCTCGCCGGTCTCCATCGGCGGACGGGCGAGCCCGGGGCTCGCGATGTCGCAGATGCCGCAGACCTGGCGCGGCACCCACGACGCCCACCCGGAGTACGTCGCCGGACTGCGTCGCCAGTGGGAGGGCCGGCAGCGGCTGGAGGAGAAGTACCCCGAGCTGCAGGGCGACCGACGGCCGATCCTGGCCCACGAGGGGCGTTACCACGACGCGCCGCTGCGGGCCGGGGACCCCGAGATGCAGCCGTCGCCCGCCCCTACGCCCCGGTCCAGGCCCCGTCCCACGGACGGCCCCGCACCCGGTCCCACCTCCGGCCCCGCGACCACCGGGTGAGCGGGATGGTCACGGAGGCGGCGGCGTCCGGTGGACCACGGCTCGGCGGCCCGGAGCGGGTGGCCACCCGGCCCGCCGGACGCTGCTCGCCGCCGACGGTGTTCCACGACGTGAACCCGACGTCGAGGGTCGCGCAGGTGGAGTGCCCGTCCGGCGGGGTCGGACGCTCCGGCCATGGACTCGAGAGGGGCGTCGAGGCACTCGCCGAGCCGTGCTGTGCCGCGGCGGTCGTCACCCGGGTCCGGCGATGAGCCCGTCCGGGCCGCACGCGCAGGCGCCGTCGGCGGGGCTGCACGAGCTGGACGGTGTGCGGGTCGTGGACTTCACGCAGGCGCTGTCCGGACCGTTCGCGACCATGATGCTGGCAGACCTGGGCGCCGACGTGGTCAAGGTCGAGCCGCCCGGCCGCGGTGACGACTCCCGCCACTGGGGTCCGCCGTTCGTCGGCGAGACCGCGGCGTACTTCCTGTCCGTGAACCGGAACAAGCGCAGCGTCGCTCTCGACCTCAAGGACGACGAGGACCGGGACGCCGCGCTGCGGCTGGTCTCCGGCGCCGACGTGGTCGTCGAGAACTGGCGCCCCGGGACAGCGGCCCGGCTCGGCCTCGGCCCGGAGTCGCTGCGTCGCCACCACCCCCGCCTGGTGGTCTGCTCCGTGAGCGGGTACGGGCAGGATGGCGACCCACGCGCCGGCTACGACCAGATCGTGCAGGGCACCTCGGGGGTGATGTCGCTGACCGGCCCGACAGGACAGCCGATGAAGTGGGGGGTGCCCGGCGGCGACCTCGCGGCCGGGATGTTCGCCGCGACGGCGATCGTGGCTGCCCTCTACCGTCGTGGCACGACCGGGGTGGGCTGCCACATCGACATCGCGATGCAGGACAGCCTGGTGGCGATGCTCTCGCACCAGGCCGCCCGCTACCTGAGCACCCGCACGGTCCCCGGCAGCGACGTCAACGGGCACGCCAGCATCGCCCCGTACGGCAGCTTCGAGGTGGCCGACGGCCACGTCAACATCTGCGTCGGGAACGACGCGCAGTTCCGTCGGCTGAGCGAGGCGCTGGCGCTGCCGGAGCTGGCCGACGACGCCCGGTTCGTCAGCAACCGAGCCCGCCTGGAGCACCGGGCCGAGCTTCTGCAGGTCCTCGACCAGACGCTGCGCCTCCGGTCGGTCGTCGCGGTCACGGGGTTGCTCGAGGCCGCTGGCGTGCCCGTGGGGCCGGTCAGGGACCTTGCGGAGGTCCTCGAGGACCCGGAGGTCCGCCGCCGGTCGATGCTGCTGCGCGTCGGGCACCCGGACGACCCCACCACGGAGGTGGTCAACGGTCCGATCAAGATCGACCGCTGCGCACCGGCCGTGCGACGGCAGCCGCCCCGGCTCGGGGAGCACACCGAGGAGGTGCTGGCCGAGGCGCCCGAGGGCGGGCCGGGCTGACCGGAGGGGCCGCGGCCGGTCAGGTCAGCGAGCCGGGATCGGACGGTACGTCGACCGCGTGCTCGCGCAGGAGCGGCAGCGGCACCGCCTCCAGTGCGCGCTCGTTGGTGGCGGCGAGCACGACCGGAGCGGCCGCGCCGTCCTCGTAGGCCTGCAGCCAGCGTGAGGCCACCACGCACCAGCGGTCCCCGGGCCGCAGCCCCGGGAACCGCCACTGCGGACGCGGCGTGCTCAGGTCGTTGCCGACCCTCCGCTGGTGGTCGAGGAACTCCTCGGTCATCACCGCGCACACCGCATGCAGCCCGACGTCCTCCGGTCCGCAGGAGCAGGACCCGTCGCGGTAGAACCCTGTGACCGGGTCGGACCCGCAGGGCTCCAGCGGCTCTCCCAGCACGTTGCGCTCGCTCATGGCTCCAGCCTGCCAGCACCGGCGTCGAGGCACGCACCGCCGTGCCGAGGGCTCGACCGGTCCCCGGACGCGACCGGGGCTTTGCCATGATGAGCCGACATCCATGCAGGAGGCGAGCGCATGCAGCTGGCACTGTCGCAGCAGGACGCCGCGTTCCGCGGCGAGATGCGGGAGTTCTTCACCACGCAGGTCCCTCGTCACATCCGCGACAGCGTGGCAGCGCGGCGCGAGCTGAGCCGCGACCAGGTGGTCGAGAGCCAGCGCGTGCTCAACGCCGCCGGGCTGGCCGTCCCGCACTGGCCTCAGGAGTGGGGCGGTCGGGGCTGGAGCGCGCTGCGTCGTCACATCTGGCACGAGGAGATGCAGCGGGCCTGCGTGCCGCCGCCGCTGTCCTTCAACACCAACATGGTGGGACCGGTGATCGCGACCTTCGGAAGCCGCGCGCAGCAGGAGCGCTTCCTCCCGGCGACCGCGAACCTGGACATCTGGTGGAGCCAGGGCTTCTCCGAGCCCGACGCCGGCTCCGACCTGGCCTCGCTGCGCACCTCGGCCGTCCGCGTGCCGGCCGTCGGCTCCGGGCCGGGCGACTTCGTCGTGAACGGCCAGAAGACCTGGACCACGCTCGGCCAGCACGGCGACTGGATCTTCTGCCTGTGCCGCACCGACCCCGGGGTCAGGAAGCAGGCCGGGATCTCCTTCCTGCTCGTCGACATGGCCTCTCCCGGCGTGACCGTCCGTCCCATCGAGCTCATCGACGGCGGGCACGAGGTCAACGAGGTCTGGTTCTCCGACGTCCGGGTGCCGGCCGAGAACCTCGTCGGCGAGGAGAACAGGGGCTGGGACTATGCCAAGTTCCTGCTCGGGAACGAGCGGGTGGGGGTCGCCCCGGTCGGCTCCACCAAGCGGGTGCTGGCGCAGGCGAAGGACTGGGCACGGTCGACGCCGGACGGGACCGGTCGCAGCCTGCTGGAGGATCCGCTGACCGCGTCCCGGATCGCGGAGCTGGAGAACGACCTGTTGGCGCTGGAGCTGACCGCCCTCCGGGTGGTGGCGAGCTCCGCGGACGGCAAGCCGCATCCCGCCTCCTCGGTCCTGAAGCTGAGGGGCACCGAGCTCCAGCAGGCCGTCAGCGAGCTGGTGCTGGACCTGGCCGGCCCGTTCTCGCTGGTCCCGCCCACCGGTGACGGGACCGGTGACCAGCACGGGGTCCCGGACTGGATGCGGCGTGCCGCCCCGGCCTACCTCAACCTGCGCAAGGCGTCGATCTACGGCGGGTCCAACGAGATCCAGCGCCAGATCATCGCCAAGACGATCCTCGGACTCTGAGAGGCGACGGTCATGGACTTCACCTACGACGAGGAGCAGCAGGCGCTGCGCGAGGCCGTCCGGGGCCTGGTCCAGAAGGCCTACGGCGACTTCGAGAGCCGGCGCCGTGCGGTGGCCCAGGACCCGGGGTACGACGAGACGCTGTGGTCGCGGCTCGCCGAGATGGGTGTCCTGGGCCTGCCGTTCGCCGAGGCCGACGGCGGGATGGGCGCCGGCCCAGCCGAGGTCGGCATCGTCGCCCAGGAGCTCGGCCGGGTGCTGGCCCCCGAGCCGTTCCTCGCCTCGGTGGTGCTCGCCGGCGGCGTCGTCGCGCGGGCCGGCACCGCCGAGCAACGTGGTGAGGTGCTGGGTGCGCTCGCGGCGGGCGCCGGTCTCCCGGCCCTCGCACACGCCGAGCCCGGGTCGAGGTGGTCTGCCTCGGCGACCTCCTGCACCGCCTCCGACAGCGGCCGGGACTGGACCGTGAGCGGCGTCAAGGAGCCGGTCCTGCACGGCGCCCGCGCGGACCTGCTCGTGGTCAGCGCCGGACTGCCCGACGGTGGCACCGGACTGTTCCTGGTCTCGCCCGACGCCCCCGGGGTGACCAGGGACGGCTACCGCACGTACGACGGCGGGCGCGCGGCCCGGGTCACGTTCGACGACTCGCCGGCACGGCCGCTGGGCACCGCCGGCGTCGACGCCACCGCGGTCGTCGCGGCAGCGCTGGACGCCGCCCGCGTCGTGGCCTGCAGCGAGGCCGTCGGGGCGATGGAGTTCGCGCTCGCCTCCACCAGCACCTACCTGTCGACCCGCACCCAGTTCGGCGTACCGCTCAAGAGCTTCCAGGCGCTGACGTTCCGCGCCGCGGACATGTACGTCCGGTTGGAGCTCGCCCGCAGCGTCGAGCTGTGGGCGACGATGGTCGCGGCGGCCGGCGGGGACGAGTCCGTGCGCGACGCCGCGAGCCGGGCGGCCCTGCAGGTCAGCCGGGCCGCGCGGCACATCGGCCAGGAGGCGATCCAGCTCCACGGCGGCATCGCGATGACCGCCGAGTACGCCGTCGGCGGCTACACCAGCCACCTGACCGTCCTGGACCACCTGCTCGGCGACGGCGCCTTCCACCTGGCCACGCTGGCAGCCCGGGTCGGCGACCACGACGAGGTCGACCCGCTGCGGTGAGCGCCTCGTCGCCGCCGGACCGGTGTCCCAAGCACATGGTCTACGGGCCGTGCGGCGGGGTCAGGCCGGACCATTCCTGCGAGATGGACGCGCGGCGGCCGTGCCCGTTCGCGGGCCTGGAGAGCCCGGTGCCGTGGTCCGGGACGACTCCCCGGCCCGAGGCGGGGCTCGAGACGGGGAGCCGGCTGCTCGAGGCCGTCGCGGCCGGGCGACCGGTGGTGCTGACCGACCTCACCCTCCCGGCGTACGACGCCGAGGCCGTCGGGACGCTGACCCGGGTGCTGCGTGACTCCTGCGACGCCCTCCTCGTCGGTGAGCACCAGAACCAGCCCGACTTCTCCCCCGCCCTGATGGCGCAGCTCATCGCCGGCGCTGGCGGCACCGGCTGGCTCACTCTCACCTGTCGGGACCGCAACCGGGTGGTGCTCGAGGCCGAGCTCGCGAGCCTGCGCCTGGCCGGCGCCGACGGGGTGCTGTGCGTGACCGGCGACGGTCGCGCCCACGGTGTCCGGCCCGAAGTGACGCAGGTCTTCGACCTCGACGGCACCCGGCTCGCCGCTCTCGCGGCAGCCCGCGGGCTGCCCGCCGCCGTGGCCGAGTCGCCGGCCGCGCCGCCGCGGGCGCTGCGTCCGCAGCGGCTGCTGGAGAAGCAGCGGGCCGGGGCGAGGCTCGCGGTGCTCAACAGCGTCGGTGACGCCGGCGAGGTCCGGGACTTCGTGGCCGCTGCCCGCGACCTCGGGGTGACCCTGCCGGTCGTCGCCGCCGTCGCGGTCTACACCGACGAGCCGTCCGCGCTGGCGTTGCAGCGGCTGCCGGGGTTGCAGCTGGACCCTGACGGGGTACGGCGGGTGCTGACGGCGGTCGACCCGCAGCGGGCAGGCGTCGAGGCGGCCGTCGCGCAGGCACACGAGCTGCTGGAGATCGAGCAGGTGGCCGGGGTCAACGTCTCCGGTCTCGCGACGGGACGAGGGGTGATGGCGGTGGCCGAGGTCAAGGCAGAGGTGGGCCGACGGATCAGGGCGCTGAGATGACGGCGCCCGGTCGGGCCCAGGGCCGCGAGCCGATGGTCGACGAGTTCGACACCCTGCCGCAGTGGACCGCCGACGCGGTCCGCGAGGTCGGGCCGGGGGCCGCGGTCCCGGCCGGCTGCCGCGGCAGCGGCAGCCCGGAAGCGCTGCGCTGGCTGGGACGGACCATGGGGCTGCACGACGGGGTGAGGCTGCTGGACTCCGGCGCCGGGATCGGCGGGCCCGCCGAGCTGGCGGCCCGCGATCTCGGCGCCCGGCCGGTGCTGGCCGACCCGATGCCGGGTGCGTGCCGCGCCGCGGCGCGGCTCTACGGGCGGCCGGTCGTGGTGGCCGATGGCGGCGCCCTGCCGTTCCCCGACGCGACCTTCGACGCCGCCTGGTGCCTGGGGGTGCTCAGCACCGTCCCACATCAGGCTCGCGTGGTCGGCGAGCTGCGACGGGTGGTCCGCGACGGCGGAGCGGTCGGGTGGCTGGTGTTCGTCCGCACCGGCAGCCTCCCCGAGCAGCCCGAGGGCAACCACTTCCCAGACCAGGACGGGCTGGCGGAGCTGCTCGCCCGAGCCGGCCTGACCGTGACCGCCGAGGCCGCGTTGGCCGACTTCCCCGCCGCCGACGAGTCGTGGCGGCACCAAGCGGACCTGGTCGACCGGGTCGTCGAGCGGGACCATGGCGGCGACGAGCGGCTCCGGTCGGCCGACGAGCAGGCCGCCACCATGGGGCGGCTGCTCGACGACGGCCTGGTGGTGGGCCGGCTGCTGGTGACCCGGGCCGGCTGACGGCCCCCTCCCCGGCCCGCGTCCGCTGTCGCCGGCTCCCGTGCCGTACGCACGGCCCGGTCAGCCGCTCGCGACCAGGACCCCCGGCTCGAAGCCCGGCCACCGCGGCGGCTCGAGCATCATCCGCGTCATCCCCTCCGACGACACCGGGCGGGAGAACAGGAAGCCCTGTCCCAGCTCGCAGCCCAGCGCCTGCACCACCGCCAGCTGCTCGACCGTCTCGATGCCCTCGGCGATCGACTGCAGGTCCAGCGAGCGCGCCATGTGCATGACCGACCGCACGATCTTCTGGGTGTGGCCGCTGTCGACGACGTTGGCGACGAAGCTGCGGTCGATCTTCACCACGTCGGCGTCGAACCGGTCGAGGTAGCGCAGCGAGGAGTAGCCGGTGCCGTAGTCGTCGACGGCCACCGAGACCCCGATGGCGCGCAGCTCGGCCACCACGGCGACCGCCGTCTCGAAGTCGACTGCCAGCGCCTGCTCGGTGAGCTCCACGACCAGCTGGTCGGGGGCGATCCCGTGGGCGGTGACCAGGTCGGCGACCCGGTCCGCGAAGCCGGGCTCGTCGAGCTGGCGGACCGACACGTTCACGCCGATGGCGAACCGCCGGTCGGGCACCTCGCGCTGCCAGGTGGCCAGCTGGGTGCAGGCGAGGCCCAGCACGTGCCACCCGAGCAGCTGGATCGAGCCGCCCGCCTCGGCGAGTGGGACGAACACCTCGGGCGGCACGGCGCCGAGGACGGGGTGCTGCCACCGCAGCAGCGCCTCGGCGCCGCGCATCTCCCCGGTGGCGAGATCCACGATGGGCTGGTAGACCAACGGGAACTGGGACAGGTCTGGCTGGGCGATCTGCTCGCGCAGGAGCACCTGGCTCGCCGCGTGGGCACGGGAGTCGCCCTCGAGGACGACGACACCACCCTTGTCGCGGCCCTTCGCCTCGTACAGGGCGATGTCGGCGTGGGAGAGCAGCACCTGGGCGGTCTCCGAGCCGTCGTCGGCCGCCAGCACGACCCCGATGCTGGTCCGCACGTGGAAGCGGCGGCCCCCGGCGACCACCGGCTGCTCGATGGCACGGACCAGCCGCTCGGCCAGGGCGCGCACCTGGTCCGGGGAGCCGTGCACGAGGTGGGCGAACTCGTCCCCGCCCAGCCTGGCGACGGTGTCGCCGGCGTCGGTCAGCGCGGCGAGCCGCTCGGCGATGACGGTGAGCACGATGTCACCGGCGGCGTGACCGTGCCGGTCGTTGATGATCTTGAAGTCGTCGAGGTCCAGCAGCAGCAGGGCGAAGGCGCGGCGGGGCCGGCGAAGCAGCGTCTGCTGGATCCGCTGCAGCAGCAGTGCCCGGTTCGGCAGACCGGTGAGCATGTCGTGGTAGGCGCGCCGGTGCAGCCGGTCGGTCAGCTCGCGGCGCTCGCTGACGTCGTGCAGGGTCAGCACCGCCCCGTCCAGCGCCCGGCCGGACAGCTGCCCGACCGCGTCGACCTCGAACCAGCCGTAGCTGCCGTCGGCGCGGCGGATCCGGCACTCGACGAAGCCGTGTGCACGGTCGCCGGCCACCACCTCCGCGAGCTCGGCCGCCACCGCGTCGGTCTCGTCCGGGTGGACCTGGTCCAGCAGCTCCACGGTCGAGGCAAGTGCCGGCATGTGCCCCAACGTGCTGTCGACGGCGGGGCTGCAGTAGGCGATAGTGCCGTCCCGGTCGGCGACGATGACCACGTCGGTGAGGTTCTGCACGATGTCGCGCCACCACTGCTCACGGTGTCGCAGCTCGTGGGTGCGATGCTCGACGGCCTCGGACAGGCCGGTGGCCAGGGCGGTGTGGTCGGCCACGAGGACGACCTGCCGCACGATGACCACGAGCCCGACCACGACCAGCAGCCAACCGTGATGATGATCGGGGCGGGAGAGGAACTCGGGGTGCGTCGCGAAGGTCACCGCGGCCCCCGCGACGGCCGCCGAGGGGAACAGCTGCCGGACCAGGCCCGGGACGTCCACGACGCCGGACCTCGCCGGGCCGTCGCCGGCACCGGCCGCGGCACTGCCCGCGGCTCGGGGAGAGACGTCGGCCGTCGGTGCGGCGGTCGGCGAGCCGGTCGCTGCGAGGGCGACCAGCGCGAACGCCACGAACCAGCCGAGGTCCAGCGGCTCCCCCGGCCGGTAGCGTCCCTCGAGGCTGCAGACGACGTAGGCGCCGTCGGTGAGCGCGAGCAGCAGCAGCCCGAGGGCCAGCGGCACCCAGACCAGCCGTCGCACGTCGGGCAGCAGCACGGAGCGGGCGAGCACGACGGAGGTCACCAGCACCCCGGCCGTCGGGTAGGCCAGCGCCACCAGGCGCACCATCCCCGGTCCGGTCGCGTCCAGGACCGGGTCGAGGACCAGGTCCACGCCGGTCACCAGCAGGCAGCCGCCGATCACCAGGGCGTCGAGCCCCGCGCGCCAGCTCGACCACAGGGTCGGGCGGCGTCCCCGGAACGCCAGCAGCCCGACCCCGACGGGCACGGCGTAGCCCACGAAGGCCAGGTCGGCCGGCGACGGCAGCGGAGGCACCCGGCCGGAGACGAGCTGGTGGCCGCCGAAGTACAGCGCTCCGACCGCCCAGGTCAGACAGCCGACGCCGATCCACCACCACGGCCCGAAGGGTCGACCGGAGCGACGGTGGGCCGCCCAGCAGGCCAGGGCCGTGGCCAGCGGTGAGCCGACGTAGACGAGGTCCCCGACCAGCACGCGCAGCGACGGCGAACCCAGGTCCCCGACCAGCCACATCAGCAGAACTGTGCCCCCGATGGCAGCCGACAGAGCGGTCACGACGTAGCCGTGCGGCCACGTCTGGTCGCCCCGCTGTCCCATCTCCACGCCCCCGTCCGGCATCAACCCCCTTGAAGTATCTGGCACCCCGTCCTCGGCTGGGGTGAAATGTCTGATTTAGGCTGGGCGCCGACCCGGCTCGGAATACCTGTCGTCCGATCGCTCCTTGTGCCCCGTATGACCGAACCGGCCGACGCCACCCCGCTGAGCACCCCGAGCGCCCGAGCCGCCGACGCGGCCACCACCCTGCCGCTGGCGGTGCTGGACTTCGTCGGCGTGGAGTACGGCGAGCCTGCGTCCGCCGCGATCGCGGGAGCCGTCCGCATCGCCCAGGCCGTCGAGGCGGCCGGCTACCACCGCTACTGGGTCTCCGAGCACCACAACATGGCCAGCCTCGCCTGCAGCTCCCCGGAGCTGCTGACGGCCCTCGTGGGCGCGAGGACCGATCGGATCCGCGTCGGAGCGGCCGGCATCATGCTGCCCAACCACGCTCCGTTCAAGGTCGCCGAGACGTTCCGCACCCTGCTGGCGATGTACCCGGGTCGCGTCGACCTGGGGCTCGGCCGCGCCCCCGGCACCGACCCGTTGACCGCCCACGTGCTGCGCCGCGGCATCGACACCGATGCCGCGGCCGCGTTCCCCGGCCAGGTGGCCGAGCTGCTGGGCTTCCTCGGGGACGAGGAGCTGTTCGGTGAGGGCCATCCCTACCGCGGTCTGGTCGCGGCGCCCGTCGTTCCCGAGCGGCCTCCGGTGTTCCTGCTCGGGTCCAGCCGCTACGGTCCGCGGTTCGCCGCGCGCAACGGGCTGAGCGCGGTCTTCGCCCACCACCAGAGCCCGGACCTGGCGGTCGAGGTGCTGCGGGACTACCGCCGCGACTTCACCCCCAGGGGCGATGGCGACCGACCATGGTCGGCGATGTCGGTGCTGACCTTCGCCGCCCACGACGACGAGGCGGTCGCTGAGTTCGAGGCCGGCTGGGAGCTCACGATGGCGAACCTCGCCCGCAACGTGCGGGAGCCGCTGAGGCCCGAGGAGGTCAGCCGGCACGCCCGCTCAACGGCGTTCCAGGGCCGGCGCCGCACGCACGACCCCCGGATGGCAACCGGGACACCGGACGCCGTGGTGCAGCAGCTGCGCGAGCTCAAGGCGGCGGCGCAGGTCGACGAGCTCGTGGTCGTGACGCCCGGCCTGGACCGTGAGCGCCGCACCACGAGCCTCCGCGCCGTCGCCGACGCGTGGCGGGCCACTGCCTGAGCCCGGCCGGGCGCGGTAAGTAGCCCCCGCGCGGGTACCGTGCGTCACAACGACCCGAGCCACGCGGTCAACCAGGAGGCGCCCCCGTGCTGTCGGACATCGAGATCGCCCAGAACGCGACGCTGCGCCCGATCACCCAGGTGGCGGCGGAGACGCTCGGCATCGAGGCCGCCCACCTGGTGCCCTACGGGCACGACAAGGCCAAGGTCGACCTCGGCTACCTCGCGGGGCTGGCCGACCGGCCGCTGGGCCGCCTGGTCCTGGTCACCGCGCTCTCGCCGACCCCGCCGGGCGAAGGGAAGACCACCACCACGGTCGGGCTCACCGACGCCCTGCACGGCCTCGGGCACCGAGCCGTGGCCTGCCTGCGCGAGCCCAGCATGGGCCCGGTGTTCGGGATGAAGGGCGGCGCCGCCGGCGGCGGCTACGCCCAGGTCGTCCCGATGACCGACATCAACCTGCACTTCACCGGCGACTTCGCCGCGATCGCAGCCGCGAACAACCTGCTCGCCGCCCTCATCGACAACCACGTGCACCAGGGCAACGCCCTCGACATCGACGTGCGCAGCGTGACCTGGAAACGCGTCCTGGACGTCAACGACCGGGCGCTGCGCCAGGTGACCGTCGGCCTGGGCGGGCACGCGAACGGGTTCGCCCGCGAGGACGGCTTCGACATCGTGGTGGCCTCCGAGCTGATGGCCATCTTCTGCCTCACCGAGTCGTGGGCCGACCTACGACGCCGCATCGGCGACATCGTCGTCGGCTACACCCGTGAGATGAAGCCGGTCACGGCCCGCGACCTCGAGGCCGACGGCGCGATGGCGGTGCTGCTGCGCGACGCCCTCGCCCCGAACCTCGTGCAGACGCTGGAGCACGCTCCTGCGTTCGTGCACGGCGGCCCGTTCGCCAACATCGCTCACGGCTGCAGCTCCGTGGCTGCCACCCGCGCGGGCCTGCGGCTGGCGGACTACGTCGTGACCGAGGCGGGCTTCGGCGCAGACCTCGGCGCGGAGAAGTTCGTCGACATCAAGTGCCGCAAGTCGGGGCTGCGTCCCGACGTGGCCGTCGTCGTCGCGACCGTGCGCGCCCTGAAGTACCACGGCGGCACGGCGCTCGCCGACCTCGGCCGAGAGGATCTCGACGCCGTCGAGGCCGGGATGCCCAACCTGTCGCGCCACCTGCACAACGTCCGCGACGTCTACGGCCTGCGTTGCGTGGTGGCGGTCAACAGGTTCCCCTCCGACACCGACGCGGAGGTCGCCAAGGTCGTCGAGCTCGTCGCCGCGGAAGGGGTCCCGGCGTACCCGGCGACCCACTTCGCTGACGGTGGCGTCGGCGCGCAGGAGCTCGCGAAGGGCGTGCTGCAGGCCCTGGAGGGGCCGGACGACGCGACGTTCTCCTTCACCTACCCAGACGACCTGCCGCTGACCGCGAAGGTGGAGGCGGTCGCGACCCGGCTCTACGGCGCCGGGATGGTGACCTGGGACGCCCGGGCGAGACGACGGCTCCACCGCATCGAGTCCGACGGGTACGGCCACCTCCCGGTGTGCGTGGCCAAGACGCAGTACTCCTTCTCCACCGACCCGACGCTGCTGGGGGCGCCCTCCGGCCACGAGCTGCACGTCCGTGAGGTCCGGCTCTCCGCCGGGGCGGGCTTCGTCGTGGTCGTCTGCGGGGACATCATGACCATGCCGGGGCTGCCGCGAGACCCGTCGGCCGCCCGCATCGACCTCGCCGACGACGGCGCGATCCTGGGACTGTCCTGACCCCGTACGCGTGAGGGGCCTGCTGTTCGGGGCATGTTCACCTGCTGCTCGGTCGTGCGCAACGACGGTGCAACACGGCTCGGTCATCCTGGCGGGACGACGACACGTGTCCCGAGAGGCCCGCCCGTGACCTTCCCGTCCCCGGTCGACGGGTGCCCGACGACCACGACGGCACCCGCTCCTGCCCACGACCTCGCCGCACTGCGAGGCCTGTTCGCGCTGGGTGGCTTCGTCATCGCCTCCTGGGCGGTCCGGATCCCTGACATCGCCGACCAGGTCGGAGCCGGCCACGGCGACCTCGGCGTCGCCCTGCTGGGCGTCTCGGTCGGTGCGCTGGCGACGATGCGACTCACCGGAGCACTCTGCGAGCGGATCGGGGCGGGACCGGTGAGCACCGTAGCCGCCGTGCTGGTCTGCGTAGGGGTGGTCGCTCCCGGTCTCGCCGGCTCCGTCACCGGCCTCGGCGCCGCGCTGCTCGTGCTAGGCGCCCTCACCGGCGTGCTCAACGTCGCCATGAACAGCCTCGGCGTGAGACTCGAGGCCGCCGCGGGCCGACCGATGCTCTCCACGCTGCACGCGGCGTTCAGCTTCGGCGGGCTGGGTGGCAGCGTCGTCGGGGGGTTGGCGGCGACCGCGGCGGCGCCGGGCGCGCACCTGCTCGGTGTCGCCGCGGGCGGCCTGCTGCTGGTCTCGGTGCTGGCCCGGCCGCTGCTCGGCGCCGACCGGACCCGGCCGACGGCCCGCGCCGGCGAGGTCCGGGAGCCCGGTGGGCGCCTCGAGTGGGCCCGGGGCACGGTGCTGACGCTGGGAGCCATCGCCGCGTGCACCGCCTACGGCGAGGGTGCGCTCAGCGACTGGGCTGCGCTGCACCTGGCCACGGACGTGGGTGCCGGGCCGCTATGGGCGGCGGCAGGCTACGCCTGCTTCTCGCTCGCCATGGCAGGCGCCCGGCTGGCCGGCCACCGGCTGCTGGGGCTGCTCGGTGAGGCCCGGCTGCTGGTGGGAGGTGGCCTGCTCGCTGCGGCCGGGATGCTGCCCGCGGCACTGTCTGCGAACCTCGCTCCGGCTCTGGCCGGCCTGGTGCTGGTGGGCGTCGGACTGGCGAACGTGTTCCCGCTGGTGATCGCCCGCGCCGGTGCGCTCGGGGGTGCCCGAGGCATCGGGCTGGCCACGACCGTCGGGTACGCGGGGCTGCTCGCGGGACCGGCGGTCATCGGCCTGCTCGCCGCCCGGGTCGGGCTGCCCGGTGCGCTCACCTCCGTGTCGCTGCTGGCCCTGCTGGGTGCCGTGCTGTCGGGATCCGTCGCCGGCTCGCCGGTGCCGTCCGCGGGCTCGGTCGGAGCGGCTCCGCGGGCCGAGGCGGGGGTCGCCGTTGCCGACCGGCTGCGGGCCCGGCGCGACCTGGTCGCGGCCCGAGCGCAGGCCGCGGCCGACCGTCACGTGGGCGCCCTCGCGATCCTCGTCCCCGACACCGGCGGGGCCAGCCGCCACGAAGCCCGCCGGGCTCCCGGTCAGGCGCGTCGCCCGTCGGGAGCAAACCCCGACCTGGAGCTGCTGCTGGGGCGCTACGCCCCGCAGCTGACCGGGCTGACCGGCTGACCGGGTGACCGGGCGACCGGGCGACCGGGCGACCGGGCGACCCGCGCCGGTCACCGGCCGCCGTCAGGCACGGACCGCTCGGTCCGCTCGGTCCGCTCCCGGAGCCGACGCAGCACGGCCCCGCCGCCGACGTCGCGGACGAAGTCCGGGTCGCCGACGACCACCAGCTGGTCCCGAGCCCGCGAGAGCCCGACGTAGAGCCGTTCGCGTGAGCGCTCGGCCGGCGCCTCCTCGTTCAGCGCCAGCACCACCGCGGGTCGCTCCAGTCCCTTGAAGCCCAGCACGTGACCGTAGAACACCTGGTCCCGGTCCCAGAACGTCTCCCAGTAGCGCTCCGGCCCGCCGCCTTGACGCGCCTTCTGCTCCGGATGGCGCGACCCCGTCGTCAGCAGGGCCACGTCCTCGGGGCGCCAGCCGTCGTCGAGCAGCACGTCGACCAGGTTGTCGGCCGCCGCGAGCACCGCTCCAGCCTCGCACTCGACGAAGCGGATGTCCGGGCCGTCCACGTCGCCCAGCCGCATCCGGATCGGCGCCAGCGTCGAGAAGCTCTGGGCGATCTGCCGCGTGTTGCGCAGGTTCTGGTCGAGCACCAGCGGGACCAGGCCGGCCGGCGGACCGCCGAAACGGGAGAACACCCGTTGTCCCTCGTCGGAGAAGACGTACAGGCCCCCGGTGTCCGGGTCCCGCAGAGCTGCGGTCGCAGCCGGCCACCAGAGGTCGGCGAAGTCCTGCGCCTCGTCGACGACCAGTGCGTCGAAGAGCGCCTCGTCCGGCTGACGGGCACCGAGGTCGACCATCAGCTCGGGCAGCTCGACCTCCCAGAAGCGGCTGTCGTCGTCGCTGCCCGACGACGCTCCCCATTCGACACCGAGCCGGTGGAAGGTGCCGACGTACGCCGGTCGCTCCTCGCGCGGCAGGGTCGCCACCCGGCGCGTCAACCAGCCGGCCAGGCCCCGGGAGTAGCAGGTCAGCGCCACCCGCAGGCCCTCCCGGCTCAGGCGCCGCGCCTGCTCCACCGCGAGCCAGGTCTTGCCGCTGCCGGCACCGCCGCGGACCTCGACCCGGCGCAGCAGCCTGGCCGCGTCGAGGATGACGGCCTGCTCCGCGCTGAGCCGCTCGACGTGGTCCTCGCGCTCGGCCGCCTCACCGACGAGGTCGCGCTGCGGCAGGCCGCGGCCGCCGAGCACGTCGACCAAGGCATAGACGTCGTCGAGCGAGAGCAGGCGCTTGCCATTGGTCTGTCCCGCGACGATGTCGCGCAGGAAGCCGGCCAGGTGGGGCAGGTCGTCGCGACCGGCCACCTGCCAGCGCTGGGCGTCGACGAGCGCGAAGTCCTCCTCGACCCGGGTGTAGGGCAGCACCACCGCGTGCGCCCACCGCACCGAGGTCCTGCCCCGCCATCGTGGGTCCTGGTCGACCCAGCTGCGCAGCGCGTACTGGGACTCCCGCGCCTGACGCACCGGATCGATGCGCTCGACACCGCGCCGCCGACGGATCCACCAGGCCCCGTCCGCGCACCACACCTCGCTGCCCTTGACCTCGACCACGACGATGCCCCCGTCGGCCAGCACGACCGCGACGTCGATCTCGTGGTCCTTGGCCCGGTCGGAGATGCGCAGCCCGGCGACGAGCAGGTCGTGCGGCCCGAGCTGGTCCCGCAGGGCCTCCCAGACCAGTCGCTCGCTGGAGGTGGCGAACGTCGGTCGGGGCGGCAGCAGCATCGGCCCCGGCTTGGTGCTCACCGGCCCGCCCGCAGCGCGTCCTTCGTCCGCACGGCGGCCGCTATCGTCGCCAGGGGGCAGGGCGGCGGACGGCGCGCAGCGGCGCCGCCACGGACGGGAGGCCAGGGATGGAGTGGGCGTGCGAGCACTGCGGGTACGAGGACGAGTCCGACCAGCCCGTCGACGAGATCCAGTGCCCCATGTGCGGCGAGGCGGTCGTGCCGAAGGGCTGACGTCGCGGTCACCGACCGCGGCGAGCGAGTCCGGCCGCTAGGCATGTCGGTCCTCGTGGCGCAGCCGGAACCAGGTCACCAGCAGCACGCCGGCGACGAGAGATCCGGCACCGCCGAGAGCCAGGTCGGAGATGGTGTCGTCGTAGCCCACCTGGGTGGCCTGAGGTGCCAGCTGCTCCGCGACCCACTCGTAGAACTCCCAGAGGGTCGCCAGGCCCAGCCCGACGAAGACCACCAGCACCACCAGTGAGAACCGCCGGGTCGACCCCATGTGCTCGCGTACGTCGGGCATGACGTCCAGCCGGGCCAGCATCAGGTACGTCGCCACGGCGGCTGCCCCGGGCGTCACCGAGTGCACGACCTCGTCCACCCAGGAGACGGTCACGTACCAGTTCTGCTGCTCGGCCCAGGCGGCGACCAGCATCGTGGCGCAGAAGGCGGCGTCGAAGGGTGCGGCGACCTCGAGGAAGCGCGGGAGCAGCAGCACCGCGAACAGCACCACGAAGATGACCACCCCGTGGCCGCCGAAGAACACCACCGTGGCCAGCGCGCTGAGCAGGGTGGCACCGCGCAGGACGTCCGCGACCAGTCTCGCGGCACGCGCCGCTCCCGACATCCGTGACCCGACCATGGAGCCCTGCTACCCCCAGCCGGGGCTCGCCATACCTCGGGCGGTGGGCAGGCAGCACGTCCACGAGTTCCGGGAATCTCCCCAGGCCAGCCTGATCGGTCGGGTTCAATGGCTTTACCTTCCGCCCCGTCCGAGGAGCTGTCTGTCCATGGCCCCCCGTCCCATCCGCCTGCCGCGCGCCCTCACCGTGGCGGCCACCGTGCTGGCCGCCGTCCTCGCCGCGGTCCCGGCCGCTGTCCTCGGCACGGCCAGCAGCGCCTCGGCCAGCATCGGCGGCACTGCCGACGGCGCGATGCACCCCAACGTCGCGATGCTGCTGTTCTACGGCGAGTCCGGGGCGTGGCGGTGCAGCGGCACCCTCGTGTCGCCGACGGTGGTGCTCACCGCCGCCCACTGCACCGATGCTGCCGTCGGCCGGACCCTGGTCACCTTCGACTCCGTCGTCGCGGAGCGGGCCCCCTCGGGCCTGCCGACGCCGTCCGACCCGGCAGCGGGGTTCACCCGTGAGGAGCTGGCCCGCGCCGGCCGACTGTCGGGCACGTCGGCGACGCACGCCGGGTTCTCCCACTTCACCGACCTGCGCCGCTGGAACGACGTGGGCGTCGTGGTGCTGGACAGCCCGGTCACCGACATCGTCCCGGCCCGGCTCGGGGGGCTCGGCGTCCTCGACGCCTACGCGGCGCCCCGGCTCAGCAAGACGCTCTTCACGGCTGTCGGCTACGGCGTGGACATGCTCAAGCCCGCCACCGGACCCCAGCGACCGCAGGCCACCACCTACCCCCTGCTACGGCGCTACGTCGACATGCCCGGTCAGAAGCTGACCCCGCAGATCCTGCAGACGAACGGCAACCCTTCCGACCCGCATGGCACCGGCGGCACCTGTGGCGGCGACTCCGGCGGCCCGGTGTTCCTCGACGGTCGGCTCGTGGCCCTGACCAGCTACGGCCTCAGCGACAACTGCCGCTCCCCCGGCGGGTACCAGCGGGTCGACATCGAGGCGGTGCGCGACTGGCTGCGTGGGTTCGGCCTCTGACCGACCCGTCGGCCGGGGTGGCGGGCGCCGCCGGCGGGGCTCAGGACGTCGGAGGTGCCGGCCGGGACCAGAGCGTGGTCGGTCGGAGCTGGTCGACGCCGTCCACGCAGAGATCCGTCCGCTCGGCGTAGAAGCACACGTGATCCTTGATCGCGGCCGCCTCGGGCAGCGGGTCGCGGTAGGTCCACGCGACGTCCGCCCCGTCGACGGCGGGTCCGGAGTCGAGGCCCGCGACGTTCTCGTCGTCCTGGGCGTCGGCAACCCGTGCGCGGGCGACCGAGAAGTAGCTCGCGACCCCCTTGTAGGCACAGGTCGTGGTCGTCGCGCTGGGGGTCAGCAGACCCGTCACGACGTCGTCGGCCGGGAGATACCAGCGGGTCGGCAGGTGGGTCTCGTAGACCGCGACGGCGCGACGCGTGTCGGCCAGGACGCGCGTCCCCAGCCGCACGACGACGTGCCGGTCCGCGACCAGGAAGTCCAACCGCTTGAAGGGGTCGTGCGGGTGCCCCACGACCGGCTGGGCCTCCTCGGTCCACTCGAACGGCGCCCACTCCACGATGATGCGGCCGCCGAGGTCGGGATCCTCGGGCCTGAAGGCCGCCGCCTCGAACGAGCGGCCCGCGACCTCGACCGTGAACGACGTACCGGGCAACCGGTGACGGCCGAAGTCTTCTGGCCCCAGCACCGCCGGCGGGTCGTCCGGCCGCACCGGTGTCGGGCAGGGTGACAGCCTGGCCGCGAGGGACGCAGCCGGCACGGCGTACATCGGCACCACGCGGCCCGGCTCCCACACCAGGGCGGCATCGGTGGTGTCCAGCACCGGCTGCGCCTCCAGCGTGGCCCGGACGCGCTTGGTCACCGGCTGGAACCGCAGCTGGTCGGTGAGACTGATCAGGTGGGGACCGAGCCGAAGCGCCATGGCCTCATGCTCCGAGCCGGAGCCGCGTCCGTCAACGACTCCGCTGCGGCCACCCGTCCCGACCATCCCGACTGTCCCGACCGGGCGGGACGGTCGGGATGCCTGTCATTGCCGCCGATGGAAGCGCACGGCGCCGTCCGGCAGCGTGGTGAGGTCGTATAGCGGGTCATGGGCACGGTGGTGGTGCCAGGAGCACAGCAGCACGGCGGCGTCCGCTGCCGTGCCACCGCCACGCGCCCACGGCGTCGTGTGGTGGGCCTCGCACCAGGCCGCCGGGCGGTCACACCGCTGTTCGGCACAGGTCTGGTGGGTCAGCCCCAGGGCTGCAGGTCGGCACGGACCAGCGCGTGGGCTGACGGGTGGCACCGGCTAGCCACGCCGCCGTGCTCGCGGACCCGTCCGCCTTCCCGACGTCGGTGCGGTCCGCCGCTGCCAGCACCCGCAGCCTCAGCTCGGCGAGCCGATGGGCGCAGCGCGTCAGCCGCACCAGCGCAGTGCGTTGCTCAGCCTCGGTCATCGACCACGCGGCCGCGTCGGCGACCGTGTCGAGCGCGGTCGCGAGGCCGGCTGCGAACGCGAGGACCGGATGGGTCCGGCCCGGATCGTCCCGCGGGGTCTGGCTGCTGCTCACGTCGACGACGCTAGCGACGAGCGGGGGTCGGGGACCGGACCTGGTGTCGAGCAGGTGGACACCGGAGTCCCGGCGCCGGTTGTGGACGGCATCCGGCGTGCCGGCTCGAGAGTGCCGGCGCCGGCCTCCTCCGCGATCAAGGCCTGCAACTCGAACCGGGAGGGGCGGCAGCATCGGCGCCTCGACCCACCGGGAGCGGCGACCGGAGCACCTGCCCCTCGGGGGGGGACGGCCGGTGCTCCCCGCCCCGACCTGGACCGCGGCGTCGGCGTGGCGACATCGGTCGGCACCCTGGCGTCCAGCGGCATGCGCGGTCCTCCGTATCGCGGCGGGGGGCGCGAGCCCACGGGAGGCCCCAGCGCCGGGGCGGCCCGCCCGGACCGGGAGGGTGCCGCAGCGGGATCCCGCGCACACCACGGAGCGGGCCCGAGCAGCGCCGTCCCCGGTTCCGCCGAAGCCTCAGAGCCGTTGCTGCAGGCCGCTCGCCCGCTGGGCTCGCCGCTCCACCGCAGCCCGGACCGACGCCTCCGTGCCGACCACCCGCACCTTGCGCTGCGCTCGGGTGACCGCCGTGTAGAACAGCTCACGGGTGAGCAACCGAGACTCCGGCGGCGGCAACAGGACAGTCACCTCGGCGGCCTGGCTGCCCTGGCTCTTGTGGATCGTCGTGGCGAACATCGTCTCGACGTCGCTCATCCGGCTGGTCGCGAAGTCCACCAGACCCTGCGAGCCCGCGACCACCGCCCGCGGTCCCTGCGGCGTCCGCACCACGACGCCGGCGTCGCCGTTGTAGACGCCGAGGCCGTAGTCGTTGGCGGTGACCAGAAGCGGCCGCCCGACCCACATCGGCTCGTACATGGGCACGCCGGTCCGCTCCGCCAGCCAGTGCTCGATCTGCCGGTTCCAGTGCTTCACGCCGTACGGCCCGTCGCGGTGCGCGCACAGCAGCCGGTGAGCGTCGAGCGCGGCCACCGCCTCGGCTGCCCTGCCCGCATCGGCGTGGGCTCGCACCTCGGCCGCAGCCTCCACCACACGCGTGCGCCACGGTGCCTCCGCGTGGTCCTCCTCGACGAGCTCCACCTGCTCCGCGCCGTCCCGCAGGACGTCGAGCACCGCGTCCGGGGAGCCGGCACGCAGGGCCTCCGCGAGGGCCCGGATCTCGGGGCCGTACCGGTGGGTCGTGGCCAGCCGCACCACCGGGCTCGGCTTCCGGACCGCCAGCCCGGAGACCAGGTCCGCGAGCACCGCCCCCGCCTCCACCGAGGCCAGCTGGTCGGGATCACCGACGAGCACCAGTCGGGCCTCGGGACGCACCGCCTCGACCAACCGGGTCATCAGCGTCAGCGACACCATCGACGACTCGTCGACCACGACGACGTCGTGCGGGAGCCGGTTGCCGCGGTGCTGCCGGAAGCGGGTGCCGTTGTCGCGGCGCGTGCCCAGCAGCCGGTGCAGCGTCACAGCCTGCAGCGGGCCCAGGCGTCGCTGGTCCCGCTCCGGCAGCCGGTGGGTCGCGGAGGCCACGGCTTCCTGGAGCCGGGCCGCTGCCTTGCCGGTCGGGGCGGTGAGGGCGATGCGGAGCCCGGGCGCGCCGGCCCGGTCGGACTGCTCGGCCAGCAGCGCCAGCAGCCCGGCGACGGTGGTCGTCTTGCCGCTGCCGGGTCCTCCCGTCAGCACCGTGGTCCACGCGGACGCCGCACGACGCGAGGCCTCCCGCTGCTCGCCGTAGGTCGCGCCGGGGAACACCCTGGGCAGCCCGGCCTCGAGCACGGCGGCGTCGACCGCCGGTGCAGGCCGGGACAGCCGCCGCTCGAGGTCCGTGCAGAGCTGGACCTCCTGGTGCCAGTAGCGGTCGAGGTAGAGCAGGCCGAACTCCCAGCGCAGCGCCTCCCCGACGAGCGGGCTCGCCCGGACCGCCGCGACCCACTCGTCGTGCGGCGGCCAGGCCTGCCCTGGCGCCACGACGGGGACCGCCGACAGGTCCACGCACACGGAGCCGAGGCGCACCGCCCGGACCGCCAGCCCGGCCGCCAGCAGCACCCGCTCGTCGGACTCGCCCGCCAGTCTGCCGAGCCGCTGCGCCACGTGGACGTCGGCCGCGCTGAGCACCCCCGCGCGGTTGAGGTCGGCCAGGAGCCCCCGCGCCGACAGCGCCAACCGGCGGTCGGCGGGATCGGTGACCTCGAACAGCTCCGTCACGGCGCCGTCACCGCACCGGCGCCGTCGAGCAGGTCCGAGAGCGCCTCGACGAGGGCACCCGGCGGCCGCCACGAGAACACCCCGCTTGGGTTCCCCTCGATGACGGGCGTGTCCGGCCCGCACATGCCACGCAGGTAGAGGTACAGCACCCCGCCCAGGTGGCGGGCCGGCTCGTAGCCGGGTTGCCGCCACCGCAGGAACCGGTGCAGCACCACGGCATACAGCAGCGCCTGCAGCGGGTAGTCGGAGTGCGTCATCGCCTCCCGCAGGCGGTCGGGACGGTAGTCGTCGGAGGTCAGCACGGGACCGTCCTCCCCGAGCGGCCCACCCAGCCAGTTGGTCTTGTAGTCGACCACCACGTAGCGGGACGTGGCAGGGGCGACGTCATCCTGCGGCAGCCGCAGCACGACGTCCAGCGATCCGGTCAGGTAGCCGCGGAGGTCCTGGCCACCGAGCGCGGGGGCCTCGAGCGTGTCGGCGTAGGGACGCACGGGGTCGTCCTCAGGAAGGTGCTCGCGCAGCAGCGGCGCCAGGTCCCCCAGCGTGACCCGACCCGCCGGGTAGCCGGGAACGTCGCCACCAGCCAGCGGCAGCTCGAAGTCCAGCTCTCGGAGCCGGTGCCGCAGCGGGACCTGGCGCAGCGTGCGGCCATCGGCAAGCGGCCCCAGCGGGCTCTCGCAGACCGTCATCAACGCGGTGGCCAGCTGGTCGGGGTCGACCGCGACGGGCCACCGCACAAGCTGCTCGACGACCTGCGAGCGAAGCTCTGCGTGGAAGTCCGCGGCGTCGGGGTCGGCGTGCTCCAGGACGGCGTGCACCAGCGACCCGAACGTCGCGCCCACCGGCAGGTCGGCCATCGGAGAGCGCAGCGCCCGCGGCGAGGCCGTCGTGCCTGCCTCACTCGCGGTCGGCAGCACCGGCTCGTCGTCCTTCGGTGACTCCTCCGGCTCGCTGCCGGCACGGGTCGGCGGTGCCTGGGCGGCCGCGCTGAGCGCGGAGTACGACGTCCGGCGCCACACCGTGTCCACGTCGCGGGTGAACGTCCGGACCGTCAGCCGCCGGCCGTCGGCCGGCAGCGCCCCCGGGACGGGGGCGTCCAGTCGGGACTCCTCCCACGACGCCCCGCCGAGGTCGCGCACCTGGTCGAGGATCCGGGCGACGTCCTCCTCGCTGTGCAGCTGTTGCGACGGCTTCACCGTGGCGTCGCCCGGGCGCCGGCCGAACAGCATTCGCTGCAACGGTGAGCTGGGCGTGTTCCGGGGGGTGGGGGCCCACCAGGCGACGACCTGGGAGCGCGCCCGGGTCATCGCCACGTAGAGCAGCCGCAGCGACTCGCCGTCCTCCTCGGCCCTCGCCCGGGCCAGGCTCTGCTTCCACTGCGGCCCGCCGGCGCCGACGTCGAGGCACCGGTGCGCGCCGTCCTCGACCCCCGAGTGGAACCGCGGCACGGCCGGCAGCTGCGGGAACCGGTCCCACAATGTCGGCAGGTAGACGACCGGGTACTCCAGACCCTTGCTGCCGTGGATCGTCACCAGCTGCACCGCGGCCGCGTCGCTGTCCAGGCGCCGGGTCCGGTCGGTGGCGAGCTCGGCCTTGTCCTCCGCCATCTGGGTCCGCAGCCAGGCGATCAGTGCGACGAGCCCGAGCCGGTGCGAGGTCGCCTGCTGGTGCAGCGACTGGCCGACGTGCCGCAGGTCGGTGAGCAGGCGCTCACCACCGGCGCGGGACAGCACCCGCTGGGTCAGTCCCGCCGCCACCGTGGCCTCCAGGACCGCGGCCACGCCGAGCGCGGCGTAGCGGTCGGCGTAGTCGCGCACCGTCCCGGCGACCTCGTCGGTCAACGCGTCACCGCCCGCGTCCAGGTCCGTGACGGTCCGCCCCAGGAACGACGTCAGCGCGGCGCTGCGCACCCGCGACGAGCGGTGCGGCTGATCCAGCGCCTCGAGCAGACGGAGCCACTCAGTGGCCGCAGGAGTCGCGAACACGCTGCCGCTGCCTGCGACCACGGCTGGCACGCCCACCGCGTCGAGGGCGCGCTGCACCTGCTGCAGGTCGTGGTTCCTGTAGGCGATGACGGCGACGTCCCGCGGCGCCAGGGGAACACCGTCGAAGGCGGCCCCGCAGGTGAGCAACCGCTTGATGTCGGCCGCCACGTCGGTGTACAGGTGGGTCCGCACCTGGGCCACGGCCAGGTCCCCGCCGGAACCCAGGACGTCCTTGCGGACCGCCCGGAGCCGGAACGGCTCACCGGCCCCGGTCAGGCGCGTCCGCGGGTGCTCTGCCTCGACGGCGCGTACCACGATGCGCTCGTCGCCGAGCGCCGCGCCGCCGAGCAGCACCTGCAGGGAGGCCAGCAGGTCGGCGTCACTGCGCCAGTTGCGGGCGAGGGTCTGGTGGGTCGTGGCCGTCGCGGCCGCCTGCAGGTAGGTGGTCACGTCCCCGCCACGGAACGCGTAGATCGCCTGCTTGGGGTCGCCGATCAGCACCATCGTGGCGTGACCGGTGAAGGCGCGGTCGAACACCTGCCACTGCACCGGGTCGGTGTCCTGGAACTCGTCGACCAACACGACCCGCCACCGCTGCCGCATCCGCTGCCGTGCGGGAGCGGCCGGGTCCTCGAGCGCGTGCGCGAGCTGGGAGAGCAGGTCGTCGTAGCTGAGCACCCCGAGCCGGCGCTTGCGCCGGTCCAGCTCGGCGCGGACCTCGCGGGCGAAGGCCACTCGCTGCCCCGGCACCTGCCCGGGGTCGGCGCCGGACGGCTCCAGTCGTGCCTGCGGGTCGCCGGCGACGGCGCGGGCCAGGGCGAGCGCGGTGGCGTGGCTGAAGGGCGGGGCGGTGTCGAGGTCGCCGTAGCGGCGCAGGTAGAGGTCGTCGACCACCTCGGAGAGCAGGTCCTCGAGGTCCTCCACGAGGGTGGCGCCGGCGTCGGTGTCCCCGGCGACCCCGAGACTGCGAAGCACCAGCTGGCAGAACTGGTGGGTGGTCGCGATCGTCGCCCCGTCGAACGCGCCGAGCGCGTCGCGCAGCCGTTGCCGGCGCACCCTGCGCTCCGCCGGCGTGGCGTCCAACAGCAGCGTGACGAGCTCGCTCGGCTCGCGCACTGCCTCGGGGTCGGCGAGGGCGCGCTCGGCCTCGACGAGCAGGACCCGGACGCGCTCGCGCAGCTCCTGGCTGGCGGCGCGGCCGAAGGTGACCACGAGCATCTGCTCCAGGGTGGCCACCCCCTCTGCGACGTAGCGGGTCACCAGCGCCCCGATCGTCCAGGTCTTCCCGGTGCCGGCACTGGCCTCGAGCAGGGTGGTGCCGGTGGGCAGCGGGCCGCCGATGTCGAACACGTCCTGCTCGGTCACCGTGACCTTGCGCTCGCTCACAGGTGGCTCACCTGCTCCGCGCCACCGAGGAGCGGCCCCCAGAGCCGCACGGCGTAGCGACCGAGCCGGTGCGGCGCGTCGTTCCAGCTCTCGTCCTCGCGAGGCGGTGTGGTCAGGCAGTCGTACGGTGCGTCCGGGCCGTAGGCTTGATGGTGAGCGGCGTCGGCGTCCTCGCCCTTGATGCCATACGGGGAGAACGGGTCGGTCACCCACTCCTTGCGGGCCCGCCCGTCCGCGTCCCGGCCCCGCGCCTCGGCGTAGGCGCACGCCGTCTTGACCGGCAGCGGCAGCGGCTCGCGGAGGCCACGGTCGTAGACGTCGACCAGCTCCCGCAGCCAGTCGAGGGCACGGTGGTCCAACGGACCGGCTTGGGCGAGGGCGGGCGCTCCTCGACCCCTCCCGACGGCGTGCGCCGTCCAGCTCTCGTCGGGCCGGCCGGCGCTCAGCGCCAGCAGGTCGATCCACGACGCGAGCCGGTGCTTGGCCGCCAGTCGCGAGTAGCTGACGCTGAGCACCCGGTTGCCCCAGACCGAGGTGACGGTCCCGGTGAGCCGACGGCCGCCGCCGAGCTCGAGGTCGACGTCGAGCGACCGCTGCCGGGCGGTCTCCCCCGCCGCCGTGCTCCGCAGCCGCAGCGCGCCCCGGGCCAGGGGGCGCAGTGCCTCGTCCACCTCGGCCAGGATCCGGTCCCCGAGAGCGCCCGGAGGCAGCACGCCGCGCAGCCGCTGCGCCCGGGCGGCGTCGCCGGGCGCGGCACCGGCCAGGATCTCGGCGAGCATGGCATCGCCGACGTGCCACTTCGCCAGACCGTCGAGGGTGATCGGGATGGCGTCGAGGGTCTCCTCGGCATGCAACGGAGCGCTGACGTCGAGGCGTGACCGGAGGAAGGCGCGTACCGGGTGCGCGAAGAACGCCTGCAGGTCGGCGAGCGCGACATCGCCGGCCGGCCTCGCCGGCAGCGGTTCCGGGACCAGGACCGTGACCTCGGCGCGTTGTCCGCGGGCAGCCCGGGCCCCGGCCAGGGCGCTGCGGTCGAAGCTGAACGCGTCCGGCCCGGCCAGCGCGCCCGGCACGTGGTTGCGCGCGTCGAACGGTTGCAGCGGATGCTGCACCAGCACGTGGTCGCGCACCCGGCCGACTACCGGGCCGACTCCGGGGCCGACTCCGGGGCCGACTCCGGGGCCGCGTGAGCCGTCGCCGGCGGTCGAGGAGGCGCGGGCGGCGGCCGGGGCGGTGGCCGTCCGGTCGAGCGTGTCGAGCAGCTCGCCGACCGGGACCGCTGGTGGTCGTGGCGCACCGGTCTGCTCGTTGGCTCCGGTGTAGGTGACGACGAGGGTGTCCCGCGCGGCGACGATCGCGTCGAGGAACAGCTGCCGGTCCTCGCTGCGGACGTCGCGCTCGCCGGTCATCGGCCGCCGGGCGAGCACGTCGTCACCGTCGACCGACCCGGCTCGCGGGAAGACGCCGTCATCGAGCCCGAGCAGGCACACCACCCGGTGCGGGACCGACCGCATCGGCACCATCGTGCACACGGTCAGCGTCCCGGTCCTGAAGTTGGAGCGAGTGGGCCGGCCACCCAGCCGGTGCGCCAGCAGGTGCCGCACATCGGCGAGCAGCAGGGGCGTCTCGCCCCCGCTCGGTGCACCCGCAGCATCCTCCGGCGCGGAGGCACCGGCGCCCGAAGCCGAGTCCATGATGCGCGCGAGCTCGCGGTCGAACTGGGTCTGCTGCCAGGCCTCCCGCGGCGGCACGTCCGCCAGCTGCTCGACGCCGTGTGCGAGGGCCGCGACCCAGTGGCCGACGGTGCGTGCCGCGACCGTCCTCTCCACGAAGCTCCGCAGCCGGTCCACCAGCTCGGCGAACCGGCCGGCCAGGTCGACGTCCTGGCTGGAGACTCCGTCCACCGGCAGGGCGTCACCGAGGTGCTGGAACCCCTCCGGCTCGTGCTGGGCCATCGCGACGCCGAGCAGGATCCGGTCCAACCCGGCCTCCCAGGTGTTGTCGGGCAGCCGCAGCCCGTAGCCCTCCCGGTGGTGAGCGTCCAGACCCCACCTGACCGCCGCCTGCTCCACCCACAGCGCGAGCGTCGCGAGGTCGTCGTCGGCGAACGCGAAACGGCGACGCACCGGCTCCGCGGCGGCCAGGTCCAGCACCTCGGTGGCGGTGACCCGGCCGCCGGCGAGCTCGGCCAGGGTCGCGCCGAGCGCGAGCAGCGGGTTCGTGCTGGACAGGGCGCGGTCGGCCAGCCGAAGCCGCAGCCGGTGCCCCGGGTGACCGTGGCGGACCCCGGGCAGGTCGGCCAGCCCGAACGCGGACTGGATCAGCGGGGCGTAGGCCTCCACGTCGGGGCACATGACGAGGATGTCGCGCGGCTCCAGGGTCGGGTCGTCCTGCAGCAGTCCGACCAGGACCTCTCGCAGCACGTCGACCTGACGGGTCGGTCCGTGACAGGAGTGCACCTGCACGGACCGGTCGGCAGGGGCGAGCACTCGCGCCTCGCGCGCCGCGGCGTCAGGCTCGGCGTTCGCCCGCAGGTCCGCCTGCAGCCAGCCCAACAGCGTCGACCCGGTCGAGGCGCCGGTGGCGACCACCTCGTCGCCGTCGGCGCCGGCAGCGGACAGGGTCCGCCGCAGCTCCCGGGCGTCGCGGCCCAGCGAGCCGAGCAACCAGTGACCGACCGTGGCGCCGGACAGGTCGTCCACGCGCGGCACCGGCCCGCCCACCGCGTCGGCCTGCGCCCCCCACAGCACGGTCGAGGCCTGCGGGAGCCACACGTGCACCTCACACCGCTCGCCGAGGGCTCCCAGCAGCTGCGCCTCGGTGACCGGCAGCCGGGTGTGTCCGAACAACGACAGCCGGGGTGGCAGGACCAGACCGTCCCCCCCGCGGCGCAGCCGGGCCACGGTCTCGGCGTGCCGCTCGTCCGGAGCCGGGGCACCGACCTCGTCCAGCAGCCGGCGCCACAGCTCGGGCTGCCAGGCGAGGTCGGCGTCGAGGGGCACGCTGCCGTCCGTGTCGCGGCCGTGCCGCCAGTCGGTGATCACGCTCGGGCGCTGGACGGCGTAGGAGGCGAACAGCCCCGCCAGCCGCCGGGCCACGGAGTAGCGCCGACTGCGTCGCAGCTCGCCCTCGTCGCCCTGCACGCCGTGGCCGAGGTGCGTGGCCAGCGTCCGGCACCATGGCTCGTCGAGGGAGCCGTCGACGACCCGCAGCAGCGGCCAGACCAGGCGGTCGGGGTCCCACGGGTCGTCGCGCTCGCGGCCCAGCAGCATCGCCACCAGCGAGGACGGGCTCAGGAACCGGACCCCGGCGCAGACGCCGTCACCCCCTCGCGGGCCGTGGCCGAGTCGGTGCGAGAGCCGCTGGGTGAGCCACCGCTCGACGCCACGGGCCGGCACGACCACGACCTCCTCGGCGAACGGGTCCGCCAGCGGCGTCGCGAGCAGCCCGGCCAGCCCGTCAGCGAGCAGGTCGGTCCGCTCGCCCAGGTGGATGCGCACCGTCATGGCAGGCAGGCTCTCATGAGCCTCCGACACGTTCCGTCACGCCTGCGCGCGACCGCGTTCGGGGCGTCGGTACAGCCCGAAGCGCCGCTGGAGGCCCGGCCGGAGGTAGACACTCGCGCCCACACCCGAGTCCCCGGGTCGCCCGGGTCGCCCGGTCGAGTTCGTGGGCAGCCGACACGCGTGAGGTATCGCCTCGACCCTCCGACGCGGCTGTCGGGGACCAGTCAGCCGCCCAGCTCCCGGCCTCGGCGTTCGTGCTGACGGATCTTGTCGATGACGATGGTGGCGAGCGGGGAGTCGAGCTCGCGATGGTCCCAGGCGGTCTCCTTCAGGTCGTCGACCAGCACCCGCAGCGCCCGCAGCTCGGCCTGCTCGTGACGGTCGACGGGCTGCGCGGCCGTCGCACGGGCGAGGAGCAGGATCACCAGCCAGATCACCGAGCCCATGAGCAGGAGGCCGAGGACGGCGATCGGGGTCATCATGCTGGCCTCCAGGAGTGGGAGCGGACGGGTCCCAGCCTACGTTCGACCCAGCCTGGTTGACCTCGCCAGGACTCGGTCGGCTCGCAGCCGAACGCCGGGCGGTCGCCGGCGATCCCGCTGTACGGCGAGCGGGGCGGGTGCCGCGCAACGCAGTTCGTCCGGCCCGCGACGAGGCGCCACGTCGCACCAGTCTGGGGACGGACGTGCCGGCAGGGATGGGGACCCGGTCTCGGGTCAGGCACCCAGCAGGCGTTCACGCCATACGGCGAGCTCTCCCAGCTCGGCCTCGATCGCGCGTCCCCGCTCGCCGAGCCCGACCAACGTGCTCTCGACCGTGTGCAGCACCTGGCCGACCCGGAGCTCGGCGTCTCGGATGCGGGAGCGCACGGCCAGGTCGGTGAAGAAGTTGTCGAAGAAGACGTCGAGGACCTGGGTGAAGCCGTCGATCCGCACACCGTCGACACCTGACAGGTGCAGATCGGCGAGCTCACGGGAGAAGCGCTGCAGCGCGGCGTCGGCGGCCTTCAGCGTGCGCGCGACGTCGTCGAGCCTGTCGTACTTCATCATGTCGGTGAACAGCCCACCCCCGCCGAAGGTGTCCCACGACGACCAGGAGCGTGTCTCACCCAGCAGGGCCAGCCCCCGCCCCAGGTGGTCTCGCGCGAGCATGCCGGCGGCGTGCGCTTCTCGTGCCTCGATGTCCTCGGCGAGCAGGTCTCCGCGCGCTCGGCTGATCTCCTGGATCGAGCGCGCCGTCGCCGGGTCGCGACCAGCCGCCCACCGCTCCTGCTCCTCGAGCGCGCGCTGCCACGCCGCTTCCACGTCACCGAGCGCATCGAGCCGTGCCTGCAGCGACTCGAGCTCCGCCCGGGCCAGGTCGGCGCGGGCCAGCGCGTCGGCGAGCAGGTAGCGGGCAGCGTCCCGCTCGGCGGACTCGCGTTCCCAGTCCGTCGACAACCGACCGCGCAGCGACGACACGACCCGCGACCACGACGCCGACTCGAGCCGCTCGACGTCGTTGTCCTCCTCGGCGAGTGCCGCGCGGACCTCTCGCGTTTTCGCGGCGGTCGCCTCGGCGTGCTGCCGGGCCCCCGCCAGCTGGACCCGTAGTCCCTCGGCCTCGCGGCGTCCACGTGCCGCACGCTCCAGCCGGTCGCCCGGAAGGTCTCCCCCGTCGGTCATGGCGCGATCATAGGATCGCGGCATGCGCATCGTCTCGCTGCTGCCGTCGACCACCGAGATCCTCTTCGCGCTCGGTGCGGGCGACGACGTGGTGGGGGTGACCTTCGAGTGCGACCACCCGGTCGAGGCGAGGGAGCGGACGGTGGTCTCCACGAGCGCGCTGCCGCACGGGTTGGCTCCGGCGGCCGTCGATGCGTTCGTGACCGACGCACTGAGGCGTGGCGAGGACCTCTACCACCTCGACGCGGACGCGTTGTCCGGGCTCGACGTCGACCTCGTCGTCACCCAGGACCTGTGCGCGGTCTGCGCCGTCGACGTCTCTGTCGTCGACGACGCCCTCGCCCACCTGGGCAGCAGCGCCGAGGTGCTCACCATCGACCCGCACACGATGGCGCAGGTGCTGGACTCCGTGCGGACGCTGGGCAGGGCCACCGGCACCGAGACGCGTGCCGACGAGCTGGTCACCTCGTTGCAGGGCCGGCTCGACGATGTCGCACGACGGGTGGCCGGACGCGAGCGTCCCCGCACGCTGGTGCTCGAGTGGACCGACCCGGCCTTCGCACCCGGACACTGGGTTCCGGAGATGGTGGAGCTGGCCGGGGGCGACTCCGTGTTGGGGGTGGCGGGCGCGCCGTCGTACCGGGTGGGCTGGGACGAGGTCTCCGCCGCCCGGCCGGAGGTCGTGGTGTGCGCGCCGTGCGGCTTCGGTCTCGAGCAGTCGGCCTCGCTGGCTCATGGGCTGGTGGACCGGGACCTGCTCCGCGACGACGTCGAGGTCTGGGCGGTCGACGCCAACGCCTCGTTCGCGCGACCGGGACCCCGGCTGGTCGACGGGGTCGAGGCGCTGGCGGACATCCTGCGCGGTGAGGTGGCGCCGTCCTCACCCGTCGCGGCGCGGGTGCGCTGATCGGGTCAGGGCGTCTGGTACGTCCTCAGCCACCGCCGGTCGATCCATCGCTTGAGCAGCAACGCCGACCGGCCCAGCCACCAGAGCCGACCGCGGACGGCGAGCCCGGTCCCGGCGCCCAGGTCGAGGACCGCCAGCGCCTGCCGCTGCGGGCGGTAGGACGGCAGCCGGTCGCCACGCGCCCGGGCCAGCAGGCTGGCGTGCAGCACCGGCCCCTGTCGGACCCCGTGGACACCTGTACGGGGAAGCGGCCTGGGCAGGAACCGCGCACAGTCGCCCACCGCATAGATCTCCTCGTGGTCGACCTGCTGCAGGGTGGCCCGCACCGGGATGCCACCGGAGTCCCCCAGACCCACCTCGCTGACGAGCGACGGTGCGACCAGACCGGTGGCCAGGACGACGACGTCGTGATCCAGCACGACGCCGTCGACACAGCGCGCCTCGGTGGCGCCGAGGTTGCTGACCGCGCAACCGCGGTGGACCTCGACGCCACGCCGGGTCAGCAGCCGTTCCAGCCGACGCCGTGCTCCGGCCGGCAGGTCGGCGCCGATGCCAGGGCCTGCCTCGAGCAGCCGTACCGTCGCGACCCCGGGACGCACCGAGAGGTGCCCCGCGAGCTCCAGCCCGGTGGCGCCACCACCCACCACCGTGACCCGGGCACCGGGCGCCGAGGCCATCGAGTCGATCAGCTCGCCGAGGGCGACCAGGTCGCTGAGCGGCTTGACCCGCAGGACGCCGGGCCCCACCGCCGTGTCGGGCGGCGACAGCGCGACGCTGCCGATGTTCAGCGACAGCACGTCGTAGCCGATGGTCCGTCCGGCCGCCGTGGTCGCTACCCGCGTGATCAGGTCCAGGGCGGCGAGCGTGCCGTCGATGAAGGTGATTCCGGCGCGCTGCGCCAGCGCAGCGACGTCGACACGACCCTCGGTGGCGGGCACGGCCCCCGCCGCGGTCGCGGACGCCACGCCGCTGTAGTGGAAGAACCGCGGCGCCAGCAGTGTCACGCCGTACCCGGCGGCGACCAGCGCGGCGGCCTCCCGGACGACGTGAAGGTGGGCGTGCCCGGCGCCGACGAGGAGCAGCTCGCTCACGTGCCCGCCGTGCGCTGGGACGACGCTCGCGTGGTCGCGGTCGGTCACCTCAGTCGAGCGCCGGCTCCGGGAGGCGCTCGTCCACCGGCCGGTCCGCGGTGAGGCGGCCGGTCCGCTGTGCCCACACCTCGAAGACGACAGTGCCGAACGGCGGCACTGATGCGACGAGCGATGACGCCAGCGTCGGGATGGACCACCGCTGCAACCGGCCGGTGACCAGGGCGAGCACGACGTACGCGACGAACACGCCGCCGTGGATCGGGCCGAACAGCTGGACGCCGGCCTCGCCGGAGCCGGCGATCCACTTGAGGTACATCCCGATGAGCAGTCCCAGCCAGGACAGCCCCTCGAGCAGGGCGACGGCCTTGAACAGGGGGACGACGGTGCGCGCAGACATGCCTCGAGCCTAGGAGGTGGGGCATCGCTCGACGGGGGCCGGTTCGCCGAACTGTGACGTGGGTCGCTGGCGACCCGGTGCGCGGGGGGTCCGGCGCCGCCGAGCACAGAGCGGCGAGCCCCTCGCGCTGCACCGGCGGGGCGCCGGCCCGCCACGGTTCGGCAGGCACGGGACCCGGTTGGGCCCACTCGCTCTCGACGGAGGACGAGGGCAGGGTCGGTCGCCGGTTCGGTGCGGCCAGACCCTGCCCCTCGTGCGACGTGACCGTCGCGTGGTGTGTCCTCAGCTGCAGCCGCTGGTGCTCCCGCAGCCCTCACACACATAGCAGCTGCCGGCGGGCCGCATCTTGGTGCCGCAGGTGAAGCACAGCGGGCTGTCGACGGCGGTGCCGGTGATGGCCTCCATCAGCTCCGCGGAGGTGTGGGCGCCTGCAGGAGCCTGCTTGACCGAGGCAGGCTCGGGGGTCGCCTCGACCGACGGCGACGACGCGGCCTCGGCCACCCGGGGCTCGTCGGTGCGGGTCTCGACCTGCTCGACCACCGGGGTCGTCTCGACGCTGCCCTGGTCCACGGGCTCGTCCTCGACCTGCTCGTAGGAGCCGGTCTCGAGCTGCCGCTTGCGCTCCTGCGCGGTGTAGATGCCCATCGCCGAGCGCTTCTCGAACGGCAGGTAGTCCAGCGCCAGGCGGCGGAAGATGTAGTCCATGATCGACTGGCTCATGCGCACGTCGGGGTCGTCGGTCAGACCGGCCGGCTCGAACTTCATGTTCGTGAACTTCGAGACGTAGGTCTCCAGCGGGACGCCGTACTGCAGCGAGATGCTGATCGCCATCGAGAAGGCGTCCATCACCCCTGCCAGCGTCGAGCCCTGCTTGCCGAGCTTGAGGAACACCTCTCCCAGACCGTCGTCGGGGTACGACCCCGCGGTCATGTAGCCCTCCGCACCGCCGACGGTGAACGACGTGGTCCGCGACGGGCGGGACTTCGGCAGCCGCCGGCGAACCGGACGCGCCTCGTTGTCCACGACCGGGACCGCGGGAACGGCTGTCTGCTGGGGCGCGACGGCCTGGTCGGACTTCTTCGACTTGCCGTCCGAGAGGGGCTGGCCGACCTTGCAGTTGTCGCGGTAGATCGCGGTGGCCTTCAGGCCCAGCTTCCACGACTGCAGGTAGACGTCCTCGATCTCCTCGACCGTGGCGTCCTCAGGGAGGTTGACGGTCTTGCTGATCGCGCCGGACAGGAACGGCTGGGCGGCGGCCATCATCCGGACGTGACCCATCGGCTTGAGCGCGCGAGCGCCCATGGCGCAGTCGAACACCTCGTAGTGCTCCGTCCGGAGGCCCGGGGCGTCGATGACGTGGCCGTGCTCGCCGATGTACTCGACGATCGCCTCGACCTGCTCCTCCTGGTACCCCAGCTTGCGCAGCGCGCGAGGGATCGTCTGGTTGACGATCTGCATGGAACCGCCACCGACCAGCTTCTTGAACTTGACCAGCGAGAAGTCCGGCTCGATGCCTGTCGTGTCGCAGTCCATCATGAAGCCGATGGTGCCGGTCGGCGCGAGCACCGAGGCCTGGGCGTTGCGGAAGCCGTGCTTCTCCCCCGTCTTGATGACGGCGTCCCACGCCCTCGTGGCCACCTCGTGCACCGAGCGGTCGTTCTCGTGCAGCGAGCGGACCGCGTCGTTGGCGGCCTGGTGCTTGCGCATCACCCGCTGGTGGGCGCTGGCGTTGCGGGCGTAGCCGGCGTACGGGCCGACGACCGCGGCGAGCTCGGCGGAGCGCTGGTACGACGTACCGGTCATCAGCGAGGTGATGGCCGCGGCCATCGCCCGGCCGCCGTCGGAGTCGTAGCCGAGCCCCATCGCCATGAGCAGCGCGCCGAGGTTGGCGTAGCCGATGCCCAGCTGACGGTAGTCACGGGTGGTGTCGCCGATCGACTCGGTCGGGAAGTCCGCGAAGCAGATCGAGATGTCCATCGCGGTGATGATCAGCTCGACGGCCTTGGCGAACAGCGGGGCGTCGAAGGTGTCATCGTCGCGCAGGAACTTCAGGAGGTTCAGCGAGGCGAGGTTGCACGAGGAGTTGTCCAGCGACATGTACTCGCTGCACGGGTTCGACGCGGTGATCCGGCCGGTCTCGGGGTTGGTGTGCCAGTCGTTGATGGTGTCGTCGTACTGCAGCCCCGGGTCGGCGCACTCCCAGGCGGCCACCGCGATCTTGCGGAACAGCTCGCGGGCGTCGACCTCCTCGATGACCTCGTTGTCCTTGCGGGCTCGCAGCCCGAACGAGGTGCCCTCCTCCACCGCCCGCATGAACTCGTCGCTGACGCGGACGGAGTTGTTGGCGTTCTGGTACTGCACCGAGGTGATGTCGGCGCCGCCGAGGTCCATGTCGAAGCCGGCGTCGCGCAACGCGCGGATCTTGTCCTCCTCGCGCGCCTTGGTCATCACGAACTCCTCGATGTCCGGGTGGTCGACGTCGAGGACGACCATCTTGGCCGCGCGGCGGGTGGCGCCACCGGACTTGATGGTGCCCGCGGACGCGTCGGCCCCGCGCATGAAGGAGACGGGGCCCGACGCAGTGCCGCCGGAGGACAGCAGCTCCTTGGACGAGCGGATGCGGGAGAGGTTCAGGCCGGCGCCGGATCCGCCCTTGAAGATGAAGCCCTCCTCCTTGTACCAGTTCAGGATCGAGTCCATCGAGTCGTCGACGGACAGGATGAAGCAGGCCGAGACCTGCTGCGGGCTGGCGGTGCCGACGTTGAACCAGACCGGGGAGTTGAACGAGAAGTACTGGTGGACCAGGAGCCACGTCAGCTCGTGCTCGAAGATCTCCGCGTCGACGGGAGTGGCGAAGTAGCCGTGCTCCTCGCCGCCGGCGCGGTAGGTCTTCACGACGCGGTCGACGAGCTGCTTGAGGCTCCGCTCGCGCGCGTCGGTCCCGACGGCGCCGCGAAAGTACTTGGTGGTGACGATGGTCGAGGCGTTCAGGCTCCAGAACTCCGGGAACTCCACGCCCTGCTGCTCGAAGACGGTGACCCCGGTCTTCCAGTTCTGCTGGAGGACGTCGCGACGCTCCCAGGTGATCTCGTCGTAGGGGTGCACACCCTCGGTGCTGAAGACCCGCTCCATCTTCAGTCCCGCCTTGCTGCCGGCGCCCTTGCGGCGCTGCTGGGCGACTCGCCCCTCGCCGCTGACCGTCTCCGTCATGCCTGATCCCCTTCGTCCGAGAGTTGGTGGTGCTGTGCCGTGCTCGTCACGTGCCTGGTTGGTGCAGCCGAGCTGATGCGGTGCCGTGTGGTGCCGTGTGGTGCCCTGCTGGTCGGTGCTGCGCTGGGTCGTCGCGGTCGCCCGACTCAGGTGGTGTGCCCGACGCACCGCTTCCCCACGATGCGCCGGGCAGTTCGGGTCAGCCGGTGCGCGAGGGCACCGGCCGGCGGGTGTCGGCCTCGGCCGGCCTGCGGGCGTCGGCCTCGGCCGGCCCGGCGGGCGGGCCCGCTGGCTCGAGGCGAGCCGCACGCTCCGCGCGCAGCAGCCCGATCTCGGCCTCGAAGTCGTCGGCGGACTCGAACGAGCGGTAGACGCTGGCGAAGCGGAGGTAGGCGACCTCGTCGAGCTCGCGCAGCGGCGCCAGGATCGCGAGCCCGACCTCGTGGGCCGGGACCTCGGCCCAGCCGTGGCCACGCAGCAGGTCCTCGACCGTCTGGCCGAGGCAGGCCAGGTCGTCCTCGGAGACCGGCCGACCCTTGCACGCCTTCCGGACCCCGGCGACGGCCTTCTCCCGGGTGAACGGCTCGGTCGCGCCCGACCGCTTGAGCACCACCAGCTGCATCTGCTCGACGGTGCTGAACCGCTTCCCGCAGCTGGCGCACGAGCGCCGCCGGCGGATCGCGCCACCGTCGTCGGCGACACGGCTGTCGAGCACCCGGGTGTCGGTGGCGCGACAGTAGGGGCAGTGCATCGCGGCCACCCCCTTCCCGGTCGGTCGTGCGGAGTCGACGGCTCGCTCATGTGTCCATGCCAACATCGAGCACCGACGGTTTCTGCCCATCAGTGGGTGCGGTCGACGCTCCCTGGTGACGGGGTGCTCGGCTCACGACGCTGTGGGTGGACCTGTGGACGGCGTGGGGACAACTCGTGCCTCCATGTGTAGAACCGACCACAACCTGTGGAGAACTACACCGCTGTAAGTACTAGATGTAGTGGTAACCCTAGGACCGGTCTGCACCGGACGCAAGCCTGCGACGCGCCTTCTCGGCGTGTCCTTCGAGGTCGCGATGAAAGACCAGGTCAGAGGGGGTGACGGAGTCCGGACCGGCGTGTCGTGGCGAGTGTCGACGCGGCCGCGACAGCCGGTGTGCGGGATGGCCGTACCGCCGGCTACCCCCGGGTTCGAGGCGAGCCCGGCGACGTGACCCGAGGCCCCCGGCCGCGACCACGGCGGCGGCCAGTGTCGCGACGTCCGAACCGAGGCGGTCCCGGACCCGGGCCGCCCCTGCTCACGGGGTCGCCCTTGCCTCGCCGCTTGCGGCAAGCTCGTCCTGCTCGCCATCCACGTCGGTCGTGACGGCCGCCGGGGCGCTGACCGCGCGACGACCTCGGCCACCGCCGCCTGGTCCCCGCGCTGCCGCCACTCGACTCGCCGGGCGACGATGGTCGACATCGGTCCGACCGCCGGCGCGGCGGGGCGGCTCCCACCGACCGTAGGCCAACCGATACTCGCTCGGCACGGTCCGATCCGTCGCGGTCCACAGGGTGCGAAACAGGGGTAGCCGTCGACCCGTCCGGACCGATAGGTTGCTGCGCAGCGTGTCCGGTTTGTCCCACGACCGGGGGGTGGTGCTCGTGGGGGGCAGGTCCAGGTCCCAGCCGCACAGGAGCGCGCGGTCCCGCGCCATCGTCGCCGCCGCTGCGGCAGCGCTGGCGATGATGCTGGCCGCCTGCGACAGCACTGCCGTCGAGCCGCGCCCCCTGGGGACACCCAGCGTCGCCCCGTCACCCGCGCCGACGGTCTCCGCACCCGCGACTCCAGCGGCGGTCGCACCGTCGATGCCGACGGAGGCGCGTGGGACCTCGGGGGCGGCCGCGGTCGCGTTCGCTCGGTACTACGTGGACCTGATCAATCAGCGCATCCGTACCGGCGACGACCGCACCGATGACAGCCTTCGACAATTGACGATTGACCGGTGTGCCGCGTGCATCGCGATCGCTGACTATATCGAGGATGTCTACTCAGACGGGGGTCACATCCGTGGGGGCGGGTGGGACGTAGCGCCGTATTGGGACGAGGCCGGCATCGACCAGCGACGTAGCACCTGTCCGTCTCAGAGTGCAGGTTTCAGCAGCGCAAACGGTTCTCGAGCGCACGGGTGCGCACCACCGAGCACGTTCCGGAGCGACCAGGACGAGGACGTCTGGTACTTCGCTCTGCGGACGTCGGCGCGATTCGAGGCTGGAACCTCAGAGCAATGGCGGTCAGGATGACCATGCTCCTGCCCGCCGTCATGCGCCATTGCCATGCGTGTTGCTCTAGGAATCAGTCCGGACCCCGCGTGCCGAAGCTAAGATTTGCACGTGCGACAAGCGGCAATGGTCTGACGCCGTTCGGCGTGAAGTTGAGTGACACATCAGATCAGACGACCGTCGCGCGCCAGGGCGACTCTCGCTGCCCACCAAGGGACCAGCGACCAGTTCGACGATCGCTCGGAAACCAAGACGCCCGACCAGCTCCCCACCCACCTCTGCCCCTCCACCCCAGGGTTCTGCGCCGCCGGGCGCGCCCCGGTGTTCTGCGCCACCTGCGGGCAGGCACCACCACCGGCCCTCCCGCCCGCTCGTCCGCAGGTCACCGCCGGCGTCGTCCTCACCGCGCTGGAGCGGATCGGGCTCCCCGCTCTGGCCGTGCGCACCCAGCCCGAGGACAAGACGCTGGTCAACTTCGACACCAACTTCTTCACCGAGCCACACACGTTCGAGGAGACGGTCACTCTGCTGGGGCAGGCGGTCCGGGTGCAGGCTCGTCCCGTGGCCTACCTGTGGCACTACGGGGACGGAGGGACGGAGTCCACCGCCGGACCCGGCGCGCCGTACCCGCGCCTGCTGGTGACCCACCGCTACCTGCTCGCGCACCGCACGGTCCGCCCCAGCGTGGACGTCAGCTACGCGGCCCGATTCACAGTCGGCGACGGCGACTGGCAGGACATCACGGGCACGGTCACCATCGCGGGACCCGGCTCCGACCTACGCATCAGCGAGGCAGCCGGTGTGCTGTCCGGCGACTACGGCTGAGCGACCGGCACCGCGATGCGCTCGCCGGCTCGAAGCGCAGCCCCGGTCATCGAGTTCAGCTCCTTGATCCGGAACACGGTCTCGCGAACCTCGCCGGGCCCCGAGACGGTGGCCGCGATCCCCCACAGCGTGTCACCAGGGGCAACCTGGACGGTGCGGGTCGGCACGGGGTCAGCCCCCCCACCGGCCGCAGCTGACCGGAGCCCCATGGCCAGCACGACCGCTGTCGTCACCGCCAGCAGCCCCACCGCGACAGCGAGCCGACCACGTCGGGTCAGCCGCAGCGCAGGAGCCTGGCCCGCGTGCACCGGCAGGGCCCGCGAAGCGGTCGCCACGCACGATTCGGGCACGGCCGGCACCACGTCGACGTGCCAGGCCCTCGCCGGACGCAAGGGGCCAGCCCACGCCGCCACCGACCGACGCGCCACCGCAGGGTGGGGCGGCGAGACCGGCCGGGGCGGCGCGAGCGGCGCACCGACCGGCCGACCGGCGGGCCGGCTGGCAACCCGGGCACGGCGCCGACGGGTCGTGGGACGTCCGAAACGAGAGTGCATCGCGGTCGAGCTCATCTGAGACCTCCGGGGAAGGGAGTAGGTCCGGCGCAACGTGGTGTCCATGTCAGCGGTTCTACCGAGGGCCACCGACAGTTCCTGTGACGCTCGGGCGACGAACGTGTCGAATGCCTGTTCGAATCGAACATGTGTGCGACGGTAGAGCATCCCCCTGGTCAGGACAAGACCTGAACCGAACGGACGTTCGAGGCACGCGGCGCGACACGCCGTTCGAACAGGTGTTTGAAGGGCCCTCCCCGCAGGACTACGGTGAGCCCACGGTGGCGCAGGGCAGGGGCGACCGGTGGACGGCAGACGAGGAGCGCGAGATGGCTGGCAGTCGCAAGGCAGGGAACCTGGGCGGATCGGGAGTGACCGAGCTGCCTGACGGTCCCCCGGACGCGACCGGCCTGACGCCGCGCCAGCAACGCGTGCTGAGCGTGATCCGGGACGCGATCGACGACCGGGGGTACCCGCCCAGCATGCGCGAGATCGGCGAGCGGGTCGGGCTGACGAGCTCCTCGTCGGTCGCGCACCAGCTGCGGGTGCTGGAGGAGAAGGGCTTCCTCAAGCGCGACCCCCACCGACCCCGGGCGCTGACGGTCTACTCCGCCGACGAGGCGGCGCCTGCCGACGTGACCGACGTCGGCGACGCCAGGCCGGCGGCCACCTACGTCCCGGTGGTGGGGCGGATCGCAGCCGGTGGCCCGATCCTGGCAGAGGAGCGCGTGGAGGAGATCATGCCGCTGCCCAAGAGCCTGGTCGGCGACGGCACGTTGTTCCTGCTCGAGGTCGCTGGGGACTCGATGGTCGACGCGGCGATCTGCAACGGCGACTACGTGGTGATCCGCCAGCAGCCGACCGCCGAGAACGGCGAGGTGGTGGCGGCGATGCTGGACGGCGAGGCCACGGTCAAGACGTTCCAGCGACGCGACGGCACGGTCTGGCTGCTGCCGCACAACGACGCCTACGAGCCCATCGACGGCACGCACGCGACGATCCTGGGCAAGGTGACCGCCGTGCTTCGGCGGATGTGAGCCGATCGTGCGAGCCTGCGGCCCGCTGTGACCAAGATCCGTCCGGGCAACTAGGTCGTTCGGGGTGCAGGTGGGGCGAAGCCGCCTAGGCTGTTGCCGCCTCTGCCTGTCTCGACGAATCGACGATCCGTGCGCTCTCGCCTTCTCGCCCTCGGGCTGACCACCTCCCTCGCGCTGATCGGGCTCGCCCCCGTGGCAGCGAGCGCCGCCCCGGACGAGACCGGACCCGCCGACGGCGCGGCTGTCACCGCGCGAGCCGCGGCTCGCGCGGGAGCGGTCCTGACCGAGGCGAAGCAGCTGTTCGTCGACGAGGCGTCCCCGGCGGACCCGACGCCCGAGGCGGCCCCCGAGGATCGCGACGCGACGCTGGTGCTGCGCGACCTGGCCCGCCGCCGCGACGACCTTCCCACAGCGGCGCAGCGGCGCACCGCCGCCCGCCTGCTCGCCCGACCGACCAACGGCACCGACATCCAGGGGGTCGACGAGCCCAAGTACGCGGCCGGCGCGCCGGTCGGCGACGCCTGCGACAGCCATCTGTGCGTGCACTGGGTGGAGCAGGACACCGACGGGCACGACGACTCCGTGAGCGACGACGGCGACGTGCAGACCGTGCCTGCCCAGGTCACACGCACGCTGCGGACCATGCAGGCGGTCTACGCCAAGGAGGTCGGCGCCATGGGCTACAAGGCGCCGCTGTCGGACGCCGCCGCGCGCACCAACGGCGGCGACGGACGGGTGGACGTCTACTTGGCCGACATCGGCGAGCAGTCGCTGTACGGCTACTGCGCCAACGACGAGGCCCGGATGACGACGCGCCGGGTGTTCGCCTACTGCGTGCTGGACAACGACTACTCCCCCGACGAGTTCGGCACCGACAACACCCCGATCCAGAACCTCCAGGTCACCGCCGCCCACGAGTTCTTCCACGCCATCCAGTTCGCCTACGACTGGAACGAGGACCGCTGGTTCATGGAGGGCACCGCCGCCTGGATGGAGGACGAGGTCTACGACAGCGTCAACGACAACCGGCAGTACTTCAGCCAGAGCCAGCTCCGGTTCCCCGGGACCTCGCTGGACTTCACCGACGGCGACTACCAGCCGTACGGCGCCTGGGTGTTCTGGCGGTTCCTCAGCGAGTGGTCGGGGCCCGGACGCAGCGACGACCCGACCGTGATCCGGCGCACCTGGACCCTCGCCCAGGGTGCGCGCTACTCGACGGCGGCCCTGGCGGCGACGCTGCGCGAGCGCGGCAGCAGCTTCACCGCCGCCTACGGGGTCTTCGGCAGCTGGATCCGCGCTCCGAGGACGTACTTCTCCGAAGGGACCGCGTACCCCGCCGCGCCGCTGAGCGCCACCCGGACGCTGACCGCAGGCTCCCCGGGCACCGGCACGCTGTTCCGTCGGACCAACCACATGGCGCACACCTACGTCCGGTTCGTGCCCGGCGCCTCGCTGCGCACCGGCCGGCTGCGGGTCTCGGCGAACCTGCCGGACCTCGCCCGCGGATCCGTGGCCAGGGTGCTGATCCACCGCACTGACGGCCGTGTCGTCGCCCGGGCGATCCGGCTGGCCCGCAACGGCAACGGCTCCCGCGTGGTCGACTTCCGGCGGTCCGCCGTCCGGTACGTCGACCTGGACCTCGGCAACGCCAGCACCCGCTTCGTCTGCGGCAGCTTCTCGTTGCTCACCTGTGGTGGCATCCCGCGCGACGACGGCCTCCGGGTCGGGTACGCCGCGACCGCGATCCGCTGACCCCCGACCGCCGCTCTCGGCGCCCGGCACCCGGCACCCGGCACCCGGCGAGGGGTCACGTCGTCGCGGTCACCTCGGCGTCTCGCGCGAGGGAGTGACCCCTCAGCGGAAGGGGGCCAGGGGCTGCTCAGCTGCGGACCAGCAGCAGCGGTCCGCCGTCGTAGCGGCCGCCGTCGATGCCCAGCACCAGCCCGTCCGCGTAGGCGTACGGCTCGGTGACCTCCGCCGAAGGCCGGTTGACCAGGGTCGCGATGATGCTGTGGCCGTGGACGACGCGGCTGCCGCCGAAGGCGTCGAGCATCCGTCGTGCCTGTTCCGGCCCGTCGGCGCCGAGGAAGTCGTAGCGCTCCGTGAGCGCGGCGAACACCTCGTAGTGCCGCTGCGGGTCGTTGCCCGCCAGCACCGCGGCCACGTGGGAGTTGACCTGCTCGACGCTGTCGCCCCACTGCAGGTAGGCGACCGTGTCGGAGTGCACGAGGAGGTCCTCCCCGGTTCGACCCATCGCCGGCAGCCCCTGGAGCCACGCGACGTCGTCGTCGGTCAGGCCGTCCTGGTCCTCGACCCGCCCCCCGTTGCGGAGCCACAGCTCGGAGAAGCCCGTCCGGGGAAACAGCCGCTCGCCGAGCATCAGTGCCTCGTGGTTGCCCAGCAGCACGTGGACCCGGTCGGGGGCCTGCTGCTGCAGGGACCGCAGCAGCCGCACCACGCCCAGGCCCTCGGGCCCTCGGTCGACGAGGTCGCCCAGCACCCACAGGGTCGCCTGCCCGTCGTCGCCTCCCAGCCACCGCTCACCGGCCAGCAGCCCGGCGTCCCTCAGTCGCTCGCGCAGGTCGGCGAGGTGGCCGTGCACGTCGCTGACCAGGTAGGTACCCGCCATGGCGTCATCCTGGCAGGCCAGGTCCCGCCGCCGCGAGACGACGCAGCGCGGCCAGCACCGTGGCACGGTCGGTGGTGGCCCACATCGGCGGCAGCGAGGCCCGCAGGAAGCCGCCGTAGCGGGCCGTCACCAGCCGCGGGTCGAGCACCGCGACGACACCGCGGTCCGCCGTCGTCCGGATCAGCCGGCCCGTGCCCTGGGCCATCAGCAGCGCCGCGTGGGTGGCGGCCACCTGCATGAACCCGTTGCCACCGGCCCGGTCGGCCGCCCGCTGCCGCGCCGACATCAGCGGGTCGTCGGGTCGTGGGAACGGGATCCTGTCCACCAGCACGAGCTGGCAGGTCTGTCCGGGCACGTCGAGGCCCTGCCACAGGCTCAGGGTGCCGAACAGGCAGGTGTGGGGGTCCTCGGTGAACTGCCGGGCCAGCTCCGGCAGCTGGGCGTCACCCTGGGCCAGGATCGTCAGGTGCGGCAGCCGCTCCCGCAGCGCCTCCGCGGCGGCCTCGGCCGCGCGTCGGCTGGAGAACAGGCCCAGGGTGCGCCCGTCGGCGGCGTCGACGAGGTCGGCGATCTCGTCGAGCTGGGCCGTCCCGAGCCCGTCCCGGCCCGGCGGCGGGAGGTGCCGCGCGACGTAGAGGATGGCCTGCCGGGCGTAGTCGAACGGGGAGCCGACGTCGATGCCGCGCCACGGCTGGGTGTCCTGGCTGCCGGGACCGGTGCCCGCCTGCTCGGCGGACGGCGCCGGATCGCTCACGTCGCGCACGTCGGACCGGGCCGCCAGGGCCGTGTCCACCGGGCGGCTCGACATCGAGTGGTCCACCCGCTCGTCGATCCGCAGGCCCAGCAAGGACGCGACAGCACCGAAGTCGCCACCGAGCATCAGCGTCGCGCTGGTCAGCACGACGGTCTTCTCGGCCAGCAGCCGGTCCCGCAGCGGCCCCCACACCTGGAGCGGCGCCACGCACAGCCGGGCCCCACCGCGGGCCCGGTCCCGCTCGGAGAGCCACAGCACGTCGGCCTCGGCGTCGGCGGCCATCCGCTCCGCGTGCTGGTGGACCTCCTGGACGCCCGCCCGGGCCTGCGCCCGGCCGGCGTCCCCCTCCCCCGCGCCGCCGGCGGTCTCCCGCGGGAACGCCGAGAGCAGCGCCCGCGCGGAGTCGCGCACCAGGGCCAGGGCGTCGGCGAGCGCGGTGGGCAGCGCGTCCAGCCGGCCCGGCTCGCAGCCGTCGAAGGCGGCCCGGAGCGCCTCGGCCGCATCGGCGAGGTCGTCGGCCTCGGTGGTCTCGACGTGGCGCTGCGCGCGCCGCGCGGCTCGCTCGACGTCCGGCACCGCGAGCTCGTCGGTGGCGGCCTGGGTGACCCGCGCCGCCAGCTCGTGCGCCTCGTCGATCACCACGACGTCGTACTCCGGGATCATCGGCACCCCCTCGATGGCGTCGATGGCCAGCAGCGAGTGGTTGGTGACCACCAGCTGCGCCTGCGCGGCGCGCTCCCTGGCCAGCTCGGCGAAGCACTCCTGGCCGAACGGGCACTTGGTGGCGCCGAGGCACTCGCGATGGTTGACCGAGACCTGCCGCCACACCCGGTCGCCGTGCTTGGGCGCGGCGTCACGGTCCCCGGGACCACCGTGGTCGGCCTGCTCCTCGGCCCAGGCCCGCAGCGCCAGCACCTCTGCACCCATCGAGCCCTCGGGCAGGTCGACGAGCGCGCCCTGCTCGTCGGGCATGCCCTCGCGGACCCGGTGCAGGCAGGCGTAGTTCGACCGGCCCTTGAGGACCGCGTAGCTGGGGGTGCGCTCGAGCACCGGCTCCGCGGCCACGAGCAGCGCCGGGATGTCCCGCTCCACGAGCTGGTGCTGCAGCGCCAGGGTGGCGGTCGCGACCACCACCCGGCCGTGGTGCAGCAGGGAGGGCACCAGGTAGCCGAGCGACTTGCCGGTGCCGGTGCCGGCCTGCACCAGCAGGTGCTCCCCGGTGCCCATCGCGCGCGCGACGGCCTCCGCCATCTGGACCTGGCCGGACCGCTCCTGCCCACCGAGCGCCGCCACGGCCGCCGCCAGCACCGCCCTGACGCGGCCGGTGCCGTCACGGGCGTCGGGGACGGGATCCGGTGGGGGCACCGGAGCACCCTACCGAGGCGGTCCCCCGGACCGGTCCGGGCGGACGCACGGGGCCGGCCGCGCTGCCCCTCGCGCTGTCACGCGAAGGGCAGGGGGTCCCCGATCATCGAGACCGCGTGGGCCCGGGCAGCCGTCAGCCGTCGTCGGTGGTGCTGGCGGCACAGCACCTCGTAGCCGACCTCCGCCGGTGCGTGCTGCACGTCGCCGACGACCACCACCTCACCCTCGGTGACCATCTCGCCGCCGAGGGTGCGGGCGTTGTGGGTGGCCCTCTTCCCGCACCAGCACAGCGCCTCCACCTGCAGTACGTGGGTCCGGTCGGCGAGCTCGACGAGCCTGGCCGAGCCCGGGAACAGCACCGAGCGGAAGTCGGTGAGGATGCCGAAGGCGAACACGTCGACCTGCAGCTCGTCGACGACCCGGGCGAGCTGGTCGACCTGGCCGGGCGCGTAGAACTGCGCCTCGTCGCAGATGAGGTAGTCGACCCGGCTGCCCCGGGTCAGCGTGTGCACGACGTAGGCCCAGAAGTCGAAGTCGCCGTCGACCTCGATCGCCTCGAGGCGCAGACCGAGCCGGCTCGACAGCGTGGCGGCCCCGGCCCGGTCGTGGCTGGTGAAGATCCGGCCCGACCGGCCCCGCGCCGCATGGTTGTGGTTGGTCTGCAGGGCGAGCGTCGACTTGCCCGAGTCCATGGTCCCGGTGAAGAACTGGAGTTCGGCCACGGACCGTCATCCTGCCAGCAGCACGTCGCCGGGCGGTGCTCAGGTCACCAGCAGCGGGACCAGCATCTCGGCCGGCGTCAGGGAGCCGTGCAGCCCCACCAGGGTCTGCTCGTACGGGAACGCCGCCGAGCTCATCACCCCCAGCCGGCCCCGAGCGGCGACCATCACGTCACCGAGCCGGGGGCGCACGACGCTGGTGGTCGCCCCGAACCAGCCCCGGGCGACGGCGTCGTCGCGGGTCATCACCTCCGCCCGGTCGCCGAGGACCGAGCGCCACGCGGCGACGACGTCGCCGACCGCGCCGCCACGGCAGTACAGGTGGCGGAACCTCGCCTCGCCGCCCAGCAGGCTGACGCCGTCGAGCAGCGCGGGGTGCTCGTCGACGTCGATGCGCTGCTCGGGCGGCGAGTCGACCATGCCGTGGTCGGCGACCACGACGATCCGGGTGCTCGCCGGCAGCGTCTCGCGCAGTTGCTCGGCCGCGGCATCGACCATCGAGAGCTGGAGCCGCCAGGACGTGGACGCCACGCCGTGCCGGTGCCCCGTCCAGTCCAGGTCGCCCTCGTACATGTAGGTCAGCGACGGGCGGCCGGTCGCGGCGGCGGCCAGCACCGCGGCCATCCGCTCCCCGACCTTGTCGGCGCCGACGAACTCGGCTCCCCGCTGGCCGGCCACCGTCAGCCCGGACCGGACGAACTCGCGCCTGTTGACCACGGTGGTCGCCACCCCTGCCGCGGCGAGCCGCTCGAAGGCGGTCGGGTGCGGCTGCCACTCCTGGGGGTCGACCGCGGAGCTCCACTGCAGCGCGTTCAGGAGGTCGTCGGTGCCCGGGATCCGTGAGGTGAACCCGACCACGCCGTGGGTGCCGGGGGTGAGGGCGGTGCCCAGGGAGGTCAGGCTGGTCGCGGTCGTCGAGGGCACTCCCGCCGTGGCCGGTGCGTGCTCCCCGAGCAGCGAGTGCAGGAACGGCGCCTCCTGCTCGTGGTCGCGCAGCAGCTCGTAGCCGAGCCCGTCGATGAGGAAGACCACGAAGTGGGAGGCCTCGGGCAGCTCCAGCGCGGTGGGGGGCAGCCCGACGTCGATGCCGAGTGCGCTGGCGACCGCGGGCAGCACGTCGCCCAGGGAGCGGTCCTCGTAGGCCGGCTCGACGAAGGAGTCGCTCATCGCGCCGGGCTCACCGGGCCGTGTGCGCGGACAGCGCGTCCGCGAAGCCCAGCAGGCCGGCCACCGCCTCGGGACCCTCGGCCGCCGCGCTGACCCGCAGCGAGAAGTCGTCGGCGGTGAGGAGGCCCGAGTAGCCGTGGTCGGCGTCGCACTCGGGGTCGGCGCAGGCGGCCGGCTCCAGGTCGAGGCGGCTCACGGCCCCCCAGCCGATGCTCAGCACTGCCTCGTTGGCGCCCGGGGGCGGGATCGGTCGGCCGGCGTACGACTCAGGGTTGGCGACCATGCGGTTGACCACCACCGAGCGGATCGAGGACAGCGTCACGGCCTCGGTCGAGCTCGAGGTGTAGGGCGCCGGCAGCAGCTCGTCGGGCGCGTGCTCGTCGGTGTGGGCCAAGATGAGCCGGGTCGGCGTCAGCACCAGCACGGTGACGTGGCGGCGCACCTCGTCGCGTTCGTCGATGGTCGGCTCGTGGTGCACCAGGAACGACACCACCTCCTCGTGGGCCAGCGCCGAGGTCACGGCGGCGCTCACGACGTCGGGGTAGTAGCCGGACTTCTCGATGGCGACGCGCAGGTCCTCGCTGCGGTCGTCGGGTCGGATCATGGGCACCAGCATCGCACGGTCACCGGAGGCGCCGCCGAGGTCGGCCGGGCAGGCGGGCGGGCGGACCGCCCGCGGTGGCGGCGCGGCTAGTCGTGCAGGGTGTCCCCGGCCTGCGTCGAGAGCCGCCGCACGAACCAGTCCGAGCGCGCGTCGTCGACGGGCTCGACGCGGCCGACTGCGCCGAGCACGGTCGCCCCGTGGGGGCCGGCCAGCACCAGGTTCAGGTCCAGCGAGCGGACCTGGGGCAGGTCGTTCTTGAGCTGGGCGAGCCGCAGCAGCAGCTGCTCGATGTCCTCGACGTCGACCTCGTCGCTCCCGCGGTAGCCGAACAGCAGCGGGGCGGAGCGGATCTCGCGGACCATCGCGCTGGCGTCGCCGCTGTGCATCGGCGGGATGCGGTAGGAGCGGTCGCCGAGCAGCTCGGTGGCCGGTCCGGAGATGCCGAAGGAGACGACCGGACCGAACAGCGGGTCCTCCATGCCGGCGACCAGCACCGGGACGCCGGGCGGGGCCATCTTCTGGACGATGAAGCCGGTCGACCGCGGCGAGTCGGCCAGCGACCGCATGCCGGCCCAGGCGTCGACCATCTCGGTGGGGTTGTCGATGCTGCGCCAGACGTGCGCCAGGTCGGGGCGCTGACGCAGGTGCTCGGCGGTGGCCTTCAGCACGACGTCCCAGCCGAGCCGCTCCCCGGCCTGGACCGCCTCAGCCTCGGTGGTGACGGCGATCCGCTCCCACAGGTGGATCCCGTACGCGCCGAGCAGCCCGTGGAGCTCCTCGAACTCCAGGTCGCGGCCCTGCGGGCTCGCGGCCAGCACCGCCGAGACCAGCCGGCGGGCGGAGACCAGGTCGACGCTCTCGGCCTCGACCGGCACGCCCTCGGGCTGGGCCCGCCAGGCGGCGTACTCCACCACCCGCGCCAGCGCCCGGACCGCCGCCTCGACCGCAGGGTAGGACGGCACCGAACCGCGGCCGGCGGTGCTGCCGGCGACGTCGGGGACCCGCAGCAGCTCGGGCACCCCCTCGGAGGCCAGGAAGGTCGAGACCAGCGGCTTGTCGGACTGCTCCCCGACGGCGGCCAGCACGTTGGCGACCTCCTCCCCGCTGATGTTGAGCGGCGGGATGTAGACCGCGACCACCGAGTCGACCTCGGGGTCGTCGATGGCGGCGTCGAGCGCCTCCTCGAAGTCCTCCGCGGTCGCGTCCGCCCCCAGCGCGACCGGGGTGCGCACCCGCAGCCCCACCGCGACCGCGGCGTCGGCCGCGAGCAGCCCCAGCGCGTCGGAGTTCCCCACCACCGCGACCCGGTTGCCCCGGGGCAGCGGCTGGTGGGCGACGAGCTGGGCGACGTCGAACATCTCCTCGAGGGTGTCGACCTGGATCACCCCGGCCTGCCGGAACATCGCGTCCACCGCCGCCTGCGGGGCCAGCATCGAGCGCACCGCGTGGCCCATCGGCACGCCCTGCGTGGAGCGGCCCGACTTCACCGCCACCACCGGTTTGCGCAACGAGACCCGGCGAGCCAGCCGGCTGAACTTCCGGGGGTTGCCGATCGACTCGAGGTAGAGCAGCACCACCTCGGTGGCGTCGTCCTCCTCCCAGTACTGCAGCAGGTCGTTGCCGGACACGTCCGCCCGGTTGCCTGCGCTGACGAACGTCGAGAGGCCCAGCCCGCGCCGCGACACCTTCTCCAGGATCGCCACGCCCAGGGCACCCGACTGGCAGAAGAAGCCCGCCCGCCCGCGCGGCGGCATCACCGTCGAGAGGGACAGGTTGAGCGAGTGGTCGGCGGCGGTGTTGATGATGCCCAGGCAGTTCGGGCCGATCAGCCGCAGCCCGTAGGAGCGGGCCAGACCGACCAGCTGACGCTGCCGGCGGCGGCCCTCCTCACCGGTCTCGGCGAACCCGGAGGAGATCACCACCAGGCCGTGCACACCCTTGGCAGCGCAGTCGAGCACCACGTCCTGCACCGCCTCGGCAGGCACGGCGACGATGGCCACGTCGACGGTGTCGGGGATGTCGCCGACCGTCGGGTACGACGGCAGCCCCGCCACCGAGGTGGCTGCCGGGTTCACCACGTAGACGCGGCCCTGGTAGTCCCCGAGGACCAGGTTGCGGACCAGCGTCTGTCCGATGGTGTCCTGCCGACGCGACGCCCCGATCACCGCGACGCTACGGGCGTCGAAGAACCGCTGGATCGAGGCCGCCTCGGCGCGGTGCTCCCGCGCCTGCATCACGCTGACCGAGGTGTCGGTGGCGCTGATCGGGAACACCACCCGCATCACGCCGTCGGTGAACCCGCCCACCACCCGGTAGCCGGCGTCTCGGAACGTCTGCAGCATCCGGCGGTTCTCCGGGAGCACCTCGGCCACGAAGGTGTCGATCCCCCGCTCCCGGCCGGCCTGGGCGAGATGCTCGAGCAGCAGGTTCGCGATGCCGCGGCCCTGGTGCGCGTCCTGGACCAGGAACGCCACCTCGGCCTCGACCAGCCCTGCCGCGCGGGAGGCGGGGGTGCTCTCCTCGGGCGGGAGCCGGTCGTAGCGGCCCACCGCGATCATCCGGTTCGCGACCGTCAGGACGAACGCCACCCGCTCGTCGTGGTCGACCTGGGTGAAGCGGGTCACGTCCCGCTCGGAGAGCGTCGGCATCGGCGCGAAGAAGCGCATGTACTTGGACTCTGCAGACACCTGGGCGTAGAAGTCCACGAGCAGGTCGGTGTCGCCGGCGCCGATCGGTCGCAGGTGGGCGACCTGGCCGTCGCGCAGCAGCACGTCGGCCTCCCAGTGCCGGGGGTAGCCGACGGACGGCGGCGTGCCTTGCTCCGAGCTGGCGGTCACGGCCGTCAACCTACCGTCCGGACCACCACGGCGTGCCCCCACGTCGAGTGTCGGTGCGCCGTACGACAATGACCGGCATGGCCCGCTCCACCACGCACGCACCCCCGCCCGACGACTTCGAGGAGCACATCCTCGACATCGACGTGGGCGACGAGATGCGCGCCAGCTTCCTGGAGTACGCCTACTCCGTCATCTACAGCCGCGCGCTCCCCGACGCCCGGGACGGGCTCAAGCCGGTGCAGCGTCGGATCCTCTACACGATGGCCGACATGGGCCTGCGCCCCGACCGCGGGCACGTGAAGAGCGCCCGGGTGGTCGGGGAGGTCATGGGCCGGCTGCACCCGCACGGTGACAGCGCGATCTACGACGCCCTGGTCCGGATGGTCCAGCCGTGGTCGCTGCGGGTGCCGCTGGTCGACGGGCACGGCAACTTCGGGTCCCCCGACGACCCGCCCGCGGCGATGCGCTACACCGAGTGCCGGATGGCGCCTGCGGCGCTGGCGATGACGACCTCCATCGACGAGGAGACCGTCGACTTCAAGCCCAACTACGACAGCCGGGAGCAGGAGCCGGCGGTGCTGCCGGCCGCGATCCCGAACCTGGTCGTCAACGGCGCCTCCGGCATCGCGGTGGGGATGGCGACCAACATCGCCCCCCACAACCTGGTCGAGGTGGTGCAGGCCCTGCGGCACCTGGTCACCCACCCGACCGCGGACCTGGAGGCGCTGATGCGCTTCATCCCCGGTCCTGACCTTCCCACGGGCGGCAAGATCGTGGGCCTGGACGGGGTCCGCGACGCCTACGAGACCGGCCGCGGCTCGTTCCGCATGCGTGCCACGGCTCGGGTGGAGAGCGTGACCCCGCGTCGCAAGGGGATCGTGGTCACCGAGCTGCCCTACGGGGTCGGGCCGGAGCGCGTGATCGAGCGGGTCAAGAGCCTGGTGCAGGGCAAGAAGCTGCAGGGCATCGCCGACGTGAAGGACCTCACCGACCGGGAGAAGGGCCTGCGCCTGGTGATCGAGGTCAAGAACGGCTTCGTCCCCGAGGCGGTCCTCGAGCAGCTGTACCGGCTCACCCCGATGGAGGACTCCTTCGGCATCAACGCGGTAGCGCTCGTCGACGGCCAGCCCCGCACGCTGGGCCTCAAGCAGCTGCTGGAGGTGTTCCTCGGGCACCGCTTCGACGTCGTCCGCCGCCGCTCGGTCTTCCGCCGCGACCGGGCCGCCGACCGGCTGCACCTGGTGGACGGGCTGCTGGTCGCGATCCTCGACATCGACGAGGTGATCGCGCTGATCCGCGCCAGCGACGACACCCAGCAGGCCCGATCGCGGCTGGTCGAGGTCTTCGACCTCAGCGACGTGCAAGCCGGCTACATCCTCGAGATGCCGCTGCGGCGGCTCACCAGGTTCTCCCGGCTGGAGCTCGAGCAGGAGCGCGCCGGGCTCCTGGAGACCATCGCCGGGCTCGAGGCGATCCTGGACGACGACGCGATGCTGCGACGGGTCGTCTCCGACGAGCTCGCCGAGGTCGCCAAGACCTACGGCACCCCGCGCCGCACCGTGCTGCTCGCGTCGGCCGGGCAGACCGCGACGGCGGCGGTGCCGCTGGAGGTCAGCGACGACCCGTGCCTGGTGCTGCTGTCCAGCAGTGCCCTGCTGGCCCGCACAGCCGACCTGGCCGAGCCCGGCGACGGCGGGGAGCGCACCAAGCACGACGTGGTCGTCTCCGCGGTCCGGACCACTGCGCGGGGACAGGTGGGGGCGCTCACCTCGGCGGGTCGGCTGGTCCGGCTCGACGTGCTCGACCTGCCGACGCTGCCCGGGACCGCGAACCACCCTCACCTGCAGGGCGGTGCCCCGGTCAGCGAGTTCCTGGCCCTCACCGGCGGGGAGCGGGTGCTGACACTGGTCTCCTTGGACGCCGAGGGCCCCGGCTACGCGCTCGGCACCCGGCAGGGGGTGGTCAAGCGGGTCAACCCCGAGCCACTGGCCAACCGTGACGCCTGGGAGGTGGTGCGGCTCGCGGACGGCGACGAGGTCGTCGGTGCCGCCCAGCTGCGCACCGGGACCGAGCAGCTGTGCTTCGTCACCTCCGACGCCCAGCTGCTGCACTTCGGCGCCGAGCTGGTCCGGCCGCAGGGTCGGGCCGGGGGTGGCGTCGCCGGGGTCCGGCTCGCGCCCCGTCGGCACGTGGTGTCGTTCACGGCGGTCCACGCCGACGACTCCGCCGGCGCCGTGCTGGTGACCGTCTCGGGCGCCGGGACCGCCCTGCCGGGCACCGAGCCAGGCTCGGTGAAGGTGACGCCGTTCTCGGAGTACCCGGCCAAGGGTCGCGGCACCGGCGGCGTCCGGTGCCACCGCTTCCTCAAGGGCGAGGACACCCTGGTGTTCGCCTGGGCCGGCCCGGGCCCGGCCCGTGCGGCGGCGGCCAGCGGTGCGGCGGTGGACCTACCTGCCGCATCGGGCCGTCGCGACGGCTCCGGCGAGCCGGGCTCGCAGCCCGTCGTCGCGACCGGCGGACCGCTCGGCTCGCTGTTGTGACCCCCCGTGACAGGCTGAGCGGCATGACCTCGCTGCGGACCCGGCTCGCATCGCTGCTCGCCCTGCCGCTGCTGGCGGCCGCGGCGCTCAGTGGCTGCAGCGGCGGGGAGACGTCCGATACCGCCACCCCCCGCGAGGTCCTCGCCGCGGCCAAGCAGCAGCTCGACGAGACCAGCGGGGTGCGGGTCGGGCTGTCCACCGAGAAGCTGCCGCCCGGGGTCAGCGGGCTGCTCGACGCCCAGGGCGTCGGCACACACGCACCAGCCTTCGAGGGCGACATCACGGTGGCCGCCTCGGGGGTGACCGTGGACGCCCAGGTCGTCGCCGTGGCGGGTCAGGTCCACGCCAAGCTGCCCTTCACGACCGCGTTCCGCCCGATCGACCCCGCCACCTACGGCGCCCCCGACCCCGCGGATCTGATGCGTCCCGACGGTGGGCTGTCCTCGCTGCTGACGGCGGCCGAGAAGATCCAGGCCGGCAAGCAGGTGCGGGAGGGCAAGGCGGTGCTGCGCAGCTACACGGCCACCGTCCCCGGCACGGCGGTCGCCGCGGTCATCCCCTCGGCCGACGCGACCGCGACGTTCTCGGCCGTCTTCACCGTCGCCGACGACGACCGGCTGGCCACCGCGGTGCTGAGCGGACCGTTCTACCCCGACGCCGACAGCGTCACCTACACCGTCACCTTCGCGGACTACGGCACGGCCACGACGATCACCGCCCCATGAGCGCCCGTCCGGCGCCGCGGTGAGCGAGGTCGGGGCCCGGGGTCGCCTGCTGCTCGCGCTGGCGGCGGTGGCGGTGGGGTTCGCGGCCGCCGACACCTACGTCGTGGTGCTGGCGCTGCCGGACATGATGGCCGGCGTCGAGCTGTCCGTCGACGAGCTGCAGCGGGCCGCCCCGATCGTCTCGGGGTTCCTGCTGGGCTACGTCGCGATGCTGCCGCTGGTGGGCCGCGTCGCGGACCTGCGCGGCCGGGTCCCGGTGCTGGTCGCCGCCCTCGTCGTGTTCGCGCTCGGGTCGCTGGTGACCGCGGCGGCCTATGACCTGACCAGCATGGTGGCGGGCCGGTTCCTCCAGGGTCTCGGCGGCGGTGGGCTGGTGCCGGCGACCCTCGCCCTGGTCGCCGACCTGTACCCGCCGCGACGCCGCGGTGTCCCGCTCGGCGTGGTGGGGGCGGTCCAGGAGCTCGGCAGCGTCCTGGGCCCGCTGTACGGGGCGCTGGTGCTGGCGGTCGCCCCGTGGCAGGCCATCTTCGCGCTCAACGTCGCGGTCGGCCTGGTGCTCGCCGCCGCCCTCCACCCCTTCGCCAGGGCCTCCTCAGCCCGGGGGTCACTCCCTCGGGCCGATCCGCGGCGTGCCGAGGAGGAGACGACCCCTCGCCGTGACTGGGCCGGCGTCGGGCTGCTGCTGGCGACACTGGCCGTGCTGGTGCTGACGATGGCTGCACCACCCTCGCTGGCGGCCGACGTGACGCTCGGTCTCGGATTCGTGCCGCTGGTGGGCGACTCCCGGTGGCTGACGCCCGTGGGCCTGGCCGCCGTCGTGCTGACGGCGGCCCTGCTGGTGCGCTGGCTGACGGCGCGACGTCCGCTCGTCGACCTGCGCCGCTGGGGCGGCGACCTGCGCCGGGCCGACCCGCTGGGGGCCACGCTGCTCGCGGCGAGCCTCGCGGGCATCGTGCTCGCCTTCGCCACGGCCGACCCCGAGGTGTCGGTGCTGTCCCCCCTCGGGCCGTGGCTGCTGGCCGGCTCGGCCGCCGCGGCGGCGCTGTTCTGGGTGCACGGCAGGCGTGCGGAGTCGCCGATCGTCCCCCACGGAGCCTTGGCGGGCCGGGCCGCATGGGGCTCGCTGGTCGTCAGCTTCTTCGTCGGCGCCGCGCTGATCGCCGCCCTGGTCGACATCCCCATCTTCGCCCGCGTGACGGTCTACCCCACCTCGCAGCTCGACGCCGCGCTGGTGCTGATGCGGCTGCTCGTCGCGCTGCCCGTGGGAGCGCTGGCCGGCGGCTACCTGGTGCGGTGGGTGCCGGCCGGCCCACTCACCGCGGTCGGGGCGCTGCTGGCGGCCCTCGGGTTCGTCGAGATGTCCACGTGGGGGCTCACCAGCCTCGCGGAGCCGCGGGCGACGGTGCCGCTGGTGCTGGCGGGGCTGGGGTTCGGCCTCGCGATCGCCCCCGTGAACGCGGCGCTGCTGGCTGCCACCGCCGACGCCGTGCACGGCGTCAGCAGCGCGCTGCTGGTGGTGGCCAGGATGGTCGGGATGCTGGTGGGGATCTCGGCCCTGACCACGATCGGGCTCCGGCGCTACTACGCGGTCCAGGTGGACCTTCCGGCGCCCGCCGACGTGTGCGCCGCAGGCACGCAGTGCCCCGCGTACACGCTGCTGCTCAAGCAGGCCGGCCTCGAGCAGCTGCAGACGGTGTTCCTGGGCGCCGCGGTCTGTGCGGTGCTGGCCGCGCTGACGGCCCTGGCGGTGTTCCGGGCAGTGCCCACCCGAGGCTCGTCCGGCGACCCGTCCGGCGACCCGTCGGGCGCCCCGTCCTGAGACATGTCCTGAGACAGGTCATCGAGACGACACGTCGGTGGGCTAGTTTTCGGCCGTGACCGACTTCGAGGACCTCCTCGCCGCCAACCGCCGCTTCGCCGACACGTTCTCGCTCAGCGGCTTCGACGGCATCGCCCACGCCGGCGTGGCCATGGTGACCTGCATGGACTCCCGCATCGACCCGCTGCGCATGATCGGCCTGGAGCCGGGGGACGCGAAGATCTTCCGGAACCCCGGCGGTCGGGTGACGCCGCAGGCGCTGGAGGCGCTGGTGCTCGGTGTCCACCTGCTCAACGTGCAGCGCATCCTGGTCGTGCCACACACCCGCTGCGCGATGGCGTCCGCCACCCTCGACGAGCTCCGCGCCCGCGTCACCGCCTCAGCGGGCCAGGACGCCTCGTGGCAGACCTTCGGCGTCGTCACCGACCAGGAGGGGACGCTGAGCGACGACGTCCGGTCCGTGCGAGCCCATCCGCTGATCCCGGCCTCGGTGGAGATCGGCGGCTTCATGTACGACGTCGACACCGGGCTGCTGCGCCGGGTCGCCTGACCGCAGCCGAGGTGCCGGGCCCGTTCAGGCGTCGATGGCGTCGGCGTCGACCTCGTAGGCCCCCTGGACGATGAACTCCTTGCGGGGTGCCACCTCCGAGCCCATCAGCAGCTCGAACACCCGGGTGGCGGCATCGGCGTCGTCGGCCGTGATGCGGCGCAAGGTGCGCTTGCGGGGGTCCATCGTGGTCTCCGCCAGCTGGTCGGCGTCCATCTCACCCAGGCCCTTGTAGCGCTGCACCGGGTCCTTCCACCGCACCCCCTTCTTGCTGAGCTCGGCCAGCCGCCGCTGCAGCTCGGTGTCGGAGTAGGTGTAGACGTACTTGTCCATGCCCTTGCGCGGGTTGGACAGCTCGACGCGGTGCAGCGGCGGCACGGCGCTGTAGACGCGACCCTGCGTGATCAGGTCAGGCATGTACTTGAAGAACAGCGTGGCCAGCAGGCACCGGATGTGGGCGCCGTCGGAGTCGGCGTCGGCCATGAAGATGATCCGGCCGTAGCGGCGTGCGTCGATGTCGAACGTGCGCCCCGACCCGGCGCCGACCACCTGGATGATCGAGGCGCACTCGGTGTTCTTCAGCATGTCGCCGACCGAGGCCTTCTGGACGTTCAGGATCTTGCCGCGGATCGGCAGCAGCGCCTGGAACTCGGAGTTCCGGGCCAGCTTGGCGGTGCCGAGGGCGGAGTCTCCCTCGACGATGAACAGCTCGCTGCGGTCCATGTCGGTCGAGCGGCAGTCGGCCAGCTTGGAGGGCAGCGCGCTGGACTCCAGCGCGCTCTTGCGGCGCTGGGTCTCCCGGTGGGTGCGGGCGGCTATCCGGGTGCGGGAGGCGTTGGCGACCTTCTCCAGCACGACCTTGGCCTGCGCCTTGTGGGTCCGCGAGGTGGAGGTGAGGAACGCGCGCAGCTCTCCGGCCACGACCCTGCGCACCACGGTGCGGGCCGCGGGCGTGCCGAGCACCTCCTTGGTCTGCCCCTCGAACTGCGGCTCGGCCAGCCGGACCGTCACGACCGCGGTGAGGCCCTCCAGGACGTCGTCCTTGACCACGTCGAGCTCGTTGACCTTGAGGGTCTTGGTGGCCCGCAGCACGTCGTTGAAGGTGCGGGTCGCGGCCTGCTCGAACCCGGTCACGTGGGTGCCGCCCTTGGGGGTGGCGATCACGTTGACGAAGGAGCGCAGCTCCGTGTCGTAGCCGGTTCCCCAGCGCAGGGCCACGTCGACGACCAGGTCGCGCTCGACATCTTGGGGAGTCATGTGGCCGTGCTCGTCGAGCAGCGGGACCGTCTCGACGAAGGTGTCGTGGCCCTGCAGCCGCAGCACCTCGCTCACCGGCTCGTCGGTGGCGAGGAACTCGCAGAACTCCGAGATCCCGCCGTCGTGCCGGAAGGACTGCTCGACCGGCTCGTCGGCGCGCAGGTCCCGGATCACCAGCTCCAGGCCGGGCACGATGAACGAGGTCTGCCGGGCGCGGGTGACCAGCTCGTCGAAGACGAAGCCGGCGTCGCGGGTGAAGATCTGTCGGTCCGGCCAGAACCGGACGCGGGTCCCGGTGACACCCTTGCGCACCCGGGCGCCCCGGCGGGTGAGGCCGGACTGCGGGGTGAACCCGGCTCCGGGACCCTCACCGTCGAAGACACCCGGGTTGCCCCGTTGGAAGGACATCCCCTGCAGCGCCGGCGACCGCTCCACGTCCACGTCGAGGCGGGCCGACAGCGCGTTGACCACCGACGCGCCGACGCCGTGCAATCCGCCGGTGGCGACGTAGGAGCCGCCGCCGAACTTCCCCCCCGCGTGCAGCTTGGTGAAGATCACCTCCACCCCGGGCAGGCCGGTCTTCGGCTCGTTGTCGACCGGGATGCCTCGGCCGTCGTCGTGGACCTCCACCGAGCCGTCGGGATGCAGCGTCACCTCGATGCGGGTGGCGGCCCCGGCCAGCGCCTCGTCGACGCCGTTGTCGATGATCTCCCACACGCAGTGCATCAGGCCACGGGTGTCGGTCGAGCCGATGTACATGCCCGGTCGCTTGCGCACCGCCTCGAGCCCCTCGAGGACCAGCAGGTGGTGGGCGTTGTAGGAGCTGTCGATGGTGGTTCCTCCGGCGCTGCGCTGCGACACGGCTCTCCTTGTCGCAGCCGATGGTGTGGCTGCGGTGCTGACGGCGGTGCTGACAGGTGTGGACCGTGGTACGCCGCGACCGTGGTGGTCCGCGGCTCCCGGCCAACCTACCGGCGCCCGGCCGCGGGCATCGCCCCGCCACGCTGGCCCGTCACGTCCCCACCGACGTCACGATGCGGCAACGAGTTGTTTCAAGTCTGGCGGATTGGCAACCACATCGGTCCCGGACGCGTCACACTTGCAGCAGCACCCGTTCGACCAGCGGCACAGCAGCACTGCACCAGCCGAGGAGCCACAGGCAGCTGTGGGACAGGTCACCCGGTCCAACCGGGTCGAAACCAGCCCCCTCGGGAAGCGTCCGGCGGTTCCAGACGTTGTCCACCTGAACGCACGACGTGAGTCCCTTGCTTGGGATCACCGGTAGCGTTGCAGCAGGACCACCCAGCAAGGAGAAGAGGCCTCAGATGACCACTGCAGTTGCCCCCAGCACGCCGCTGACAGCCGTCGACCGTTGTGACCGCTGCGGCGCCCAGGCCTACCTCCGCGTCGAGCTCGCCGGTGGCGGCGACCTGCTCTTCTGCGCCCACCACGCTCGCGAGCACGGCGACCGGCTGCGCGAGATCGCGGTTACGGTGCAGGACGAGACCGGCAAGCTCGTCGAGCCCGCTACGGCGGACGGAGCGCGCTGAGCTCAGCCGCCTCCCCCAGTCAGACACCCTGCAGGCCCCGGGCGACCGCCCGGGGCCTGCGGCATGCCGGCCCACCGGACGGGCGGCCTGCGACCTGCACAGCGCCTGCACAGCGCCTGCACAGCGCCTGCAGCAGCCTTCACCAGCCCTGTGACAGGGTGTCGCCATGTCGCCCACGGACCTGATCGCGGCGCTGCTGATCGCCGTGGGCCTGGTCGGCATCCTGGTCCCGCTGATGCCGGGCAGCGCACTGGTGCTGGCCACCATGCTGGTCTGGGCCGTACAGGTCTCGGAGCCGGTGGGCTGGTGGGCCTTCGCCGTGGCGGCCGCGTTGCTGGCCGCCGGCGGGGTGGTGAAGTACGCCGTCCCCGGTCGGCGGCTGACCGGGGCGGGGGTGCCGACGCGGACGCTGGTCGTCGGTGGGCTGGCCGGAGTGGCCGGCTTCTTCGTGGTTCCCGTGGTGGGGCTGTTCGCCGGCTTCGTGGCCGGCGTCTACGTAGCGGAGCGGGTGCGGCTCGGCGGCGAGGCGGCGTGGCCGTCGACGGTGCTGGCGCTGCGGGCCGTCGGCCTGTCGGTGCTCATCGAGCTCGCCGCCGGGGTGCTCGCCGCGCTGGTGTGGCTGGTCGGGGCGGTCCTCACCTGACATGGTGGTCGTCCTGGCGCTCGGCTCCGCCCTCGCGTACGGCCTGTCCGACTTCGTCGGCGGGCTGGTGTCGCGCCGGGCCTCGGCGTGGCCGGTCGCCGTCCTGGCGCAGACCTCCTCGACCGCCTGCGTGACCCTCGTCGCGCTGCTGGCGGGCGGGGCGCCGACGACCGGCCACCTGGCCTGGGGCGCGCTGGCGGGAGTCGGCGGCGGGACCGGAGCCGCATTCCTGTACCGCGGTTTCGCGGCGGGCCGCATGGGCGTCGTCGCGCCGGTCTCGGCCGTCGGCGCGGCAGTGGTCCCGGTCCTGGCCGGCACCCTCGGCGGGGAGCGTCCGGCCCTACTGGTCTGGACCGGCATCGCGCTGGCGCTGCCCGCCATCTGGCTGGTGGCCGCGCTCCCCGTGGAAGCGGTCCCAGTGCGCGCCGCCACCGGGGACGCCGCCACCGGGGACGCCGCCCCCGGGGATGCCGCCACCGGGGATGCACCCATGGACGACACCACCCGCAGGGTCGGTCGACCCGGCGGGTGGCCGGCGCCGGCCGACGGCGTCGCCGACGGACTGCTGGCCGGCCTCGGTTTCGGGTTGCTGTTCGCCTGTCTGGGTCAGGTGCCGGACACGGCCGGCTGGTGGCCGCTCGCACTGTGCCAGCTGGTCAGCATCGGGGCGGTGGTGTCGCTGGCCGCCGCGCTCGGCGTGTCCTGGGTGCCCCGCGGCAGAGCGGTCCGGCCGGCGCTGCTCGCCGGCCCGCTGGGCGCCGCCGCGACCGGCCTGTTCCTGCTCGCGACCCAGTCCGGCTACCTGACCGTGGCCGGCGTGCTCGCCTCGCTCTACCCCGCCGGCACGGTGCTGCTCGCGGCCGTGGTCCTGCACGAGCGCGTGCACCGCGCCCAGGGTCTGGGACTGGCGCTGTGCGCGGTGGCGGTGGCGCTGGTGGTCGGCGGCTGAGGCTGCCGAGGTGCTGCCGCCCGGGTCAGCGCCAGGAGGCCGACAGCCAGCCCTGGGAGGCCAGGTCCGCCGAGCGCCAGCTGCGCGCGGTCCACGAGGAGTCCCGCCAGCTGCGCGCGGACCAGTCCGCGCCCGTCCAGGCGCCGTCCCGCCAGGAGCGAGCCGTCCACTGCTCGTCGCGCCACGAGCGGGCCGACCAGGTGCCGGACGTCCAGGCCGCGTCCCGCCAGGAGCGGGCGTTCCAGCCGTTGCCGCTCCAGGTGAAGCCGCGCCACAGCCCGCCCGACCAGGCGGCGCGGTCGGCCGAGCGACGGGCCCACTGCGCCCCGTTCCACGGGTTGCCGAAGATGTCGACCTCACCGGTGAGCTCGGTGACGCCGTCGGTGACGTGCGAGGAGCCGCGAGCCGCCTCGATCGACCCCGTGCCGTCACCGTAGAACGTGACCGGCTGCCTGTTGATGTTGGCGGTCTTGACCTGGGCGGCGCGAACGTCGGTCAGGCCGTTCCCGCGGTACTGGTTCGAGGTGGACTCGAACGGGTGGGCCGTGGAGCGCAGCTGCATCTTGACCTGGTCCGGGGTCATCGCGGGGTAGCGCTGCAGCAGCAGTGCCACCTCACCGCTTACGACCGCCGCGGCCTGCGAGGTGCCGGAGGCCTTGGCGAAGCGCTGCCCGATGCGGGCCTGCGAGTTCCGCTCGTCGGCGTACCCGTTCGGGACGCGCAGACCGAGCACCGAGACACCCGGCGCGACGACGTCCACGTGACGGGCGTTGGTGCCGCGGGTCCCCCACGCCGGGACGGTGTCATCGACGAAGCTGATGGTCCCGCGGGTGTCCGCGGCACCGACAGCGATGACGTAGGGGCTGCGCGCCGGGTCGGCGAGGTTGTAGTTGTCCGAGCCGTCGTTGCCACCAGCGACGACGACCACGATGCCGGCGGCCCACGCCCGCTCCACGGCGTAGGCAAGGGGGTCCACCCGGGTGTCCTGCAGGGAGTCGGTGCCGTAGGAGAGGTTGATGACCCGGATGTTGAGTCCGTTGTCGTTGCGGTGCTGGACCACCCAGTCGATCCCGGCGATGACCTGGGTCACGTCGACGGCACCGTCGCTGGCACCGACCTTGACGCTGAGCAGGTTGGCATCGGGAGCGATCCCGTGGAAGCGGCCCTGCCCGACGTATCCGGCCGGGGTGTCGGCGAGGTCGCGGCCCGCGATGATCGAGCCGAGGTGGGTGCCGTGCCCGTAGGCGTCGCGGTGAGCCAGCTCCGGATCCTGGCTGTCGAAGGACAGGTCGGGTCCGTGCCAGACGTTGCCGGTGTCCAGTCCCGGCACCTCGGTCACGCCGGTGTCGATGAGCGCGACGCCGATGCCCTCGCCGGTGTAGCCGGCTCGGTAGGAGTCGAGGGCGTGGACCGCGTCCGCGATGTGCCACAGCGAGCCCTTGTTGGCGACCGGGTCGTACCCCAGCGACGCCGAGGGCGCCGCGAGCGCGACCCCGGGGGCCAGCGCAGCCCCAGCCAGCCCGGCGCAGAGCGCGGTCGCCACGGCGGCCGCAGTGAGCCGGCGGCGGGTGGGCCGTGCGAGTGGAGCGAGCATGAGCAATCCCCCAGAGACGTCGCGTTCATCCTGAACACGCTCAGCGTAAGGGAGACAAAACGGACAATCTATGGCAGATACTTAGATTTTGACAGGCCTTTGCTCAGGTCCTGGCGGGTCCGCGTCGGGACTGCCTGTCAGTCGAGGTAGTCGCGCAGCACCTGGGAGCGTGAGGGGTGCCGCAGCTTCGACATGGTCTTGGACTCGATCTGCCGGATCCGCTCCCTGGTCACCCCGTAGACCTTGCCGATCTCGTCGAGCGTCTTCGGCTGGCCGTCGGTGAGCCCGAAGCGCATGGAGACCACTCCCGCCTCGCGCTCGGAGAGGGTGTCCAGGACCGCGTGCAGCTGCTCCTGGAGCAGCGTGAAGGAGACCGCGTCCGCCGGGACGATGGCCTCGGAGTCCTCGATCAGGTCGCCGAACTCGGAGTCGCCGTCCTCGCCCAGCGGCGTGTGCAGCGAGATCGGCTCGCGGCCGTACTTCTGCACCTCGATGACCTTCTCCGGGGTCATGTCGAGCTCCTTGGCGAGCTCCTCCGGGGTCGGCTCACGGCCCAGGTCCTGCAGCATCTGCCGCTGGACGCGGGCCAGCTTGTTGATCACCTCGACCATGTGCACCGGGATCCGGATGGTCCGGGCCTGGTCGGCCATCGCCCGTGTGATCGCCTGCCGGATCCACCAGGTGGCGTAGGTGGAGAACTTGTAGCCCTTGGTGTAGTCGAACTTCTCGACCGCGCGGATCAGGCCCAGGTTGCCCTCCTGGATCAGGTCCAGGAACAGCATGCCGCGTCCGGTGTAGCGCTTGGCCAGCGACACCACCAGCCGGAGGTTGGCCTCGAGGAGGTGGTTCTTGGCGCGCCGGCCGTCCTCGGCGATCCACTCCAGCTCCTCGAGCGGCTTGGTTGCGATCTTGCCGCCCTTGGCCAGCTTCTCCTCGGAGAACAGCCCGGCCTCGATGCGCTTGGCGAGCTCGACCTCCATCTCGGCGTTGAGCAGCGGGACCTTGCCGATCTGCTTGAGGTAGTCCTTGACCGGGTCCGCCGTGGCGCCGGCGACCATCACCTGCTGGACGGGCTCGTCGGACTCGTCGGCCTGGGAGACGACGAAGCCCTTGCTCTCGTCCTCCTCCTCCTTCAGCGACGGGTCGGTCGCCACGTCCTTCTCGAACTGCTCGTCGGGGAGGTCGGGCAGGAGCTTCTTGCCGTCCGGGCCCACCGCTACGGCGGCCACCTGGGCCTCGACCCCGGACGCCGCCGGGGCGCCGGCCGTGGCGGCGGACGGGGCGGCCTTCTTCGCCGGCGCCTTGCGTGCCGGGGCCTTCTTGGCCGGTGTCTTGCTCGCACTGGCCTTCACGGTCGTGCGCGCGTGGGAGGCCGCGGCTGCGACCACCTTCCGGGGGGACGTGGCGTCCTCTGCTGAGACCACGACGGCAATCCCTTCCTCGCTGAGCAACCTGAGCACGGCCTTGAGGTGCTGCGGAGACGATGCGGCATCGGCGGTCGCGGCTCGCAGCGCGTCGGCCGAGACCTGGCCGGACGGTCGACCGGCCTCCACCAGGGCGACGACGTCCGGGTGCGTCAGGACGTCAGCGGACTGCTTGTGGGACGTGCTCGGCGCCACGAACTACCTCTCGTACGGCGGATCACGGGCGCGGCAAGGCCCGTTCATGTCAAGGCCGCGTGACCCATTGTGGCACGACCGGAAGTGGAACCAAGTCCTCCCCCGCTCGGCCCCCGCCGCCGGACGACCTGGCAACGGCCCCGGCGGCAGGCCCGGCTGCAGGCCCGGCGGCGGTCACCCGCGGGCAGCTCGCTTCCGCTCCCGCTTGTCGGCACGCACCCGCTCCAGCGAGGTCCCGTCCACCACGTCGGCGACCGACCGGTAGCAGCCGTCCTCCGCGTACGCCCCGGCCACGGCCTCCCAGCCAGTCGGGCGCACGCCGCGCTGCTTGGCCAGCAGCGCAACGAAGATCTGCGCCTTCTGCGGCCCGAACCCCGGAAGCGCGCGCAGCCGTCGCAGCAGCTCCGGGCCGTCGGCCGCCTGCTCCCAGAGCAACTCCGCACGGCCCTCGTAGTCGGCCACGACGGTGGCCGCGAGCTCACGCACCCGGGTCGACATCGATCCCGGGAAGCGATGGACGGCCGGTGGCTGGGCGCACAGCGCGGCGAACTCGTCGGGGTCCGCCTCCGCGATCCGCGCCGGATCGAGGCTTCCGAAGCGGTCGAGGATCTTCGCGGGACCCGCGAAGGCCCGCTCCATGGGGAACTGCTGGTCCAGCAGCATCCCGGTCAACAACGCGAACGGACTCTGCTCGAGAACACGGTCCGCGTGCTCGTCCTGGGCGATACAGATGGCCATGCCGCCATCTTGGTCCATCGTGTAACCGGCCACTCGACCAGCCGACCCTCGGCGACCGAACGGTCTCGTCGCGGCCGGGTGCCAGGTCGTCGAGGCGGCGATCAACCGGTGGAGCGACGAGCCGACGCTCCGGTCGTCACGCCGCTGCGACCGCTACTCCTCCTCCGCCGCCTTCACCGCCAGCACGGGGCAGGGGGCGTCGAGGAGCACCCGCTGGGCGTTGCTGCCCAGGATCAGCTTGCCGACCGGAGAGCGGCGGCGCAGCCCGATGATGATGAACTCGGCGTCGACCTCGTCCGCGACGTTCACCAGGTCGTCGGCCGGGTCCATGCCCCGCACCAGCTGTCGGACCTCGTGCTCGACTCCAGCCGCGTCCAGCTGCGCGCGGATCTGGTCGAGGTCGTTGTCGGTGTCGCGGGCGTCGTCCCGCTCGAACTCACGGCCGCCGCGGTGGGAGTTGACGACGACCAGCCGGGCGCCGCGCAGCGTGGCCTCCTCGGTGGCGCGCCGCAGGGCGGCCTGCCCCTCGGGCTTGGGAACGTAGCCCACGACGATGGTGCCCATCGACGTCCTCCTCGGTGTGCTCATCAACGGGTCGTCAGGGGACGGCCTCGGTGATGACGCTATCGCAGCCCCGGCGCGCGTGCGCCCTGTGGACGGCCGGGCGCTCGCTCCGTGGTCACCGGGGCATGCTGGCGCGGTGGCTCCCACCGCCCCGACCGCCGGTGCCGGCGACGTGCACTCGCTGCTGCGCCGCGAGGTGCTCGCCCTGCGGGCTCGCGAGAGCAGACGGGTGTTCGACGCGTCGGTGCACGTCGGCGTTCTGGGAGGGCCGCGCACCGGCATCGTCGTCCGCGCTGTCGACCTCCCGGTGCTCGACGCGTCGCTGCGTGCCGACCTCGTCTCAGCCCTGCTGGACCTCGCCCAGCCCGCCTGGTCGACCGTGTGGCTGGTCCGGCCGGGCACCCCGGAGTCGTGGGACGCCGATCTCGCGTGGTGGTCGGCCGCCCGGGTCGCCTTCGGCATGCACGGTCGTCAGCCCGACGGCTGCTACGTGCTGACCCGCTCCGGCTGGCGGGACGTGCTCACCGACGAGACCCGGGTGTGGGTGCGCCTGCGACGGTGAGCCGCCCGCCCCCGGCGCACTGCAGACCCGCACCGGCCGGCGGGTGGGGGTCAGTCGCAGTCTGCGTCGCCGTCCAGGGGCCAGGTGTGGACGGGTTCGTTGGAGTGCATGCGGTCGCGGTACTCCAGCAGCGTGCTGCGCAGGGCGTCGAGCCGGTCGCCGCCGGCAGCGCCGAGCCGCTCGTGGAAGCGGGCACCGAACCACGAGGCACCGTTGCGGCCCCGCACGCAGCGCTGCTCCACGATGCCGAGCAGCCGGTCGATCTCCTCGGTGTGGACCCCCCACTCCTGCAGCCCGGCGCGCGCCATCGGCAGCAGCCGACGGACCACGAGCTCGGTGGCCGGCACCTCGCCGAGGGCGGGCCAGTACAGGCGCGATTCGATGCCGTGCCGCGCGGCGACGTCGAAGTTCTCCTCGGCGGCACTGAAGGACATCTGCGACCACAGCGGCCGCTCGTACTCGGCGAGGGTGCGGGTCAGCCCGAAGTAGAAGGCGGCGTTGGCCATCGTGTCGGCGACGGTCGGACCCGCGGGCAGCACGCGGTTCTCCACGCGGAGGTGCGGGACGTCGTCGACGACGTCGTAGACCGGACGGTTCCACCGATAGACGGTCCCGTTGTGCAGCCGCAGCTCCCCCAGCCGCGGGGTGTGGCCGTTCTCCAGGGTCTCCAGCGGGTCCTCCTCCTCCAGCACCGGCAGCAGGGCGGGGAAGTACCGGACGTTCTCCTCGAACAGGTCGAAGATGGAGGTGATCCACCGCTCACCGAACCACACCCGCGGCCGGACCCCCTGAGCCTTCAGCTCCTCGCTGCGGGTGTCGGTCGCCTGCTGGAACAACGGCACCCGGGTCTCGCTCCACAGCTCGCGCCCGAGCAGGAACGGTGAGTTGGCCCCCAGCGCCAGCTGGACGCCGGCGATCGCCTGGGAGGCGTTCCAGTAGGCAGGGAACTGCTCGGGGCTGACCTGGATGTGCAGCTGCGTGCTGGTGCAGGCGGCCTCGGGAACGATCGAGTCGGCGGTGGTGCGCAGCCGCTCCACGCCGCTGATGTCGATGATGATGTCCTCACCGCGCGCGTCGAGGATCTGGTCGCTGAGCAGCTGGTAGCGCGGGTTGGGGGTCAGCGATGCGGGGCTCAGGTGTCCCGAGGACAGGGTCGGCAGGATCCCGATCATGACCATGTGGGCGCCCACCTGCGTGGCCTTGGCCTCGGCGTGGTTGAGGCTGGCGCGCACGCCCTCCTCGAAGTCGTCGAAACCTCGGTCCCGCAGCTGCCGGGGCGCCACGTTGATCTCGAGGTTGAACTGGCCCAGCTCGGTCTGGAAGTCCGGGTCGGCGAGCTCGGCGAGCACCTCGGCGTTCTTCAGCGCCGGGTCGCCGACCTCGTCGACGAGGTTCAGCTCGATCTCCAGGCCCGTCATCGGGGTGTCGGCGTCGAAGCGCGCCTCTCGCAGCATCCGGGCGAAGACGTCGAGACAGCGCCGCACCTTCTCCCGGTACCGGGTCCGGTCCGCGCGGCTGAACTCCTGGTGTGCCACCTCTTCGCCCATAGCGGCAGCCTAGGGTCTCCGCGCCGTCCGTTCCGCCCCACCGGCAGGGTCGTCCGGCCGACGACCGACCGGGAACGCGGCCCGACGGTCAGCGGGTCGCGGCAGCAGCCCGGTGGCCGCCGGTGGCGCCCGGCGGCCTCGTGCCTCAGGCCGGGTGAGGCGGGACCGGGGCGACCGGCCGCCAGGCGTCCGGCGGCACCGCGTCCTCCAGTGCCCGGGCGACCAGAGCCGCCATCCGGTGGTCGGGGTCGGCGGCCAGTGCCCGCTCGACCGCGCACCAGGCCAACGCTCCGTCCCCGGACAGCCACGCGGCGAACCCGAGGAGCGCGGCCGGCGTCGCCAGCAGCCGCACCGGCACCCGCCGGACCACGTCGCGCCACAGGTCGACGTGTCGGTCGGCGTCTGCCCGCTCCATCCGGCCCCAGACGGCGTCGCGGAGCCCCACGTCCTCGCAGACGAGGACGCAGAGCCGCGCGAGGTCCTCGGCGTCCATCCGGTCCCCCTCGGCCAGGAACCCGGCGATCCGACGGGTCAGCCACGCCAGGTCGTCGGCCAGGTCGTCGGCCAGGTCGTCGGCCAGGTCGTCGGCCAGGTCGTCGGCCCGGCCGCCGGACCGGCCACCGGCGAGGCTGCGGGCGAGGGTGTCGACCCGGCCCACCTCGTCGGGGTCCGCCGGATCGAGGGAGTCGGCCAGCGCTTGGCGGCTGCGGTGCACCACCTGGCCATCGAGGACCGCCTGGGCCATGAGCGGATGGGTCCGCGCGTCGTAGGGCCTGCCGGGGTCGTCGGGCCCGACCCGCGGAGCCATCAGGTCCCACCACCGCGCACCGTCGGCCCGCACGCAGCACGCGACCCCGACCCGACGACGGGCTAGCGCCTCGCCGAGTGCGTCGAGCACCGCCTCGGCGGACCCGGCGTCCTCGGTGTAGGCCAGGAGGGCGACCAGGCGGACCCCGTGGCGCGCCGCGACCGCGCTGAGCTGCGTCGCGACCGCTGCGGCGCCGACGTGGTCGCCAGGCAGGTCGACCCGGGCATGGAAGGCAGCGGCCGCCGGACCGACGGTGATCATCACGACCGAGTCCTCCGGGTGGAAGCCCAGCAGGCGCGGGGTCAGGGCGAGCAGGTCGCTCGGGCTGCGGACCCGCAGGACGGTGGGCTGCCGAGGGCGGCCTCGCTCGGGGCGGTCCGCGGCAGCCGAGCCGGGGACGGGGACTGGGGAGCCGAGGACGGGGCGGTCAGGGTGTCGGTCGGTCATGCCGTCGACCCTGCCGACTGCCGCGGATCCCGGCACCCGGTCGCCGGCGACCTGGGGACGAGCCGCGCCGGGGCCGAGGTGTGCACGACCTCGGGCCCGCCGGGGGCCCGACGGACCTCGAAGACCGGCCCGGCGGCCTGCCGACGGGACGCCGGGGGCCCTCACCCCCGCGGCTGTCGCCGAGAATGGCTCCGTGCGCTCCCACCCGACGATCCTCCACGTCGACCTGGACGCCTTCTTCGCCGCGGTCGAGCAGCGCGACAAGCCCTCGCTGCGGGGCAGGCCGGTGGTGGTCGGCGGGGTGGGCGGTCGCGGCGTGGTCGCGACGGCCTCCTACGAGGCCCGCGCCTTCGGGGTGCGCTCGGCGATGTCCACCCGGGAGGCGCGTGCCCGGTGCCCGCACGCGGCGTACCTGTCGGGACGGTTCGAGGCCTACCGCGCCAGCAGCCGCACGGTGATGAGCATGCTGCGCGAGCTGTCGCCGCTCGTCGAGCCGCTGTCCCTCGACGAGGCCTTCGTGGACCTGGCGGCCGCCGGTATCGACGACCTGTCCGTCGCCGGTGTCACCGAGGTGGCCCGCCGTCTCAAGGACGACGTCCGGGAGGTGACCGGGGGGCTGTGCGGCTCCGTCGGCGTGGCCACCTCGAAGCTGGTCGCGAAGATCGCCAGCGACCTGGACAAGCCGGACGGGCTGGTGGTCGTCCCGCCCGGCACCGAGCGCGACCTGCTCCGGCCGATGGGGGTCGGCGTGATCCCGGGTGTGGGCCCCGCCACCGCGGAGCGGCTGCGCCGGGTGGGCGTCCACACCGTCGCGGACCTGGAGCGGGTGCCGGTGGCGGAGCTGGTCCGGGTGGTCGGCCAGGCGCACGGGACGTCGCTGTCCCGGCTGGCCCGCGCCGAGGACGACCGCCCGGTCGTCGCAGAGCGGGAGGCCAAGTCGGTCTCCGTCGAGGGCACCTACGACACCGACCTGGTGGATCGGCGGCTGCTGGAGGGGCTGCTCGACCGGCAGTCCGCCCAGGTCACCGAGCGGCTGCGGACGGCCCGGCTGTCCGGACGGACCGTCACCGTCAAGGTCCGGCTCCACGACTTCAGCACCCACACCCGGTCCAGCACGCTGCCGGCGCCCACCGACAGTGCCCGGGTGGTGACCCGCCTGGCCCGCGCGCTGCTGGCGGAGGTCGACACCTCCGGCGGCGTCCGGCTGCTCGGCGTGGGAGTGTCCGGCCTGGCCGACTGGATCCAGGAGGACCTGTTCGAGCACGAGCCGGCGCCCGGTCGCCGAACCCCGTCGGACGCGCCTCGCGACGAGCCCGCCGAGGCGCCCACCGAGGGACGGGACAGCGGGCGCGACGGCGGTTCGACCGACCACCCCGGCGAGGACGCGGCCACGGCGGCGGCGCTGGCCGGGTTGACCCAGGCACGACCGTGGGCTCCCGGCTCGGACGTCGTCCATGCCGAGCACGGACCGGGCTGGGTGTGGGGGGCCGGGCTCGGCCGGGTGACGGTCCGCTTCGAGACCGCCGAGACCGGGCCGGGCCCGGTCCGCACCTTCCGGACCGACGACCCCGCACTAACCCCGGCGACCCCGCCCGGGACGGCGGTCACCGGCCCTGCCGCCGGCCCCGTCACCGAGCCGGTCCGCCCCCCGGGCCCAGGCCCTGCGTAGGGTCTGGCCATGCCGTCCGACACCCCCATGACGCCGCCGGTGGCCCGGCGGGTCCCTGCCGAGCGCTCCCACCACGGCGACACCGTCGTCGACGACTACGAGTGGCTGCGCGACAAGGACGCCCCGCAGACCCGGTCCTACCTCGAGGCTGAGAACGCCTACACCGAGGCCCGCACCGGCCACCTCGCCGGGCTCCGGGAGCGGCTGTTCGAGGAGATCAGGTCACGCACCAAGGAGACCGACCTCTCCGTGCCGTCGCGGGTGGGCCGGTGGTGGTACTACGGCCGCTCCCACGAGGACAAGCAGTACGGCGCTAGCTGCCGCTGCCCGGTCACGGACCCCGACGACTGGACCCCCCCGGTGCTCGACCCCGAGGTCCCGGTGCCCGGCGAGGAGGTCATCCTCGACGCCGACGAGCTCGCTGAGGGACACGAGTTCTTCTCGCTCGGCGGGGTCTCGGTCAGCCCGGACGGGCACCTGCTGGCGTTCAGCACCGACGTGGTCGGCGACGAGCGCTACCTGCTGCGGGTCAAGGACCTGCGGACCGGTGAGCTGCTGCCGGACCAGGTTCCCGACACGCTCGGCGGTGCGACGTGGGACCGGCGTGGCACCACGTTGTTCTACACCACCCCGGACGACGCCTGGCGACCGGACAAGCTGCGGCGCCACGTGCTCGGCACTCGGGTCGAGGACGACGCCGTCGTCTTCCACGAGACCGACGAGCGGTTCTGGACGGCTGTGGGGCGGACCCGCAGCGACCGGTTCCTGTTCCGGGTGTCTGGCTCGCGGACCACGACCGAGTACGCGCTGCTCGACGCCGAGGACCCGACCGGCGAGTTCCGGGTGGTCGCACCCCGCCGGGACGGCGTCGAGTACTCCCTCGAGCACGCCGTCATCGGCGGACGGGACCGGCTGCTGGTGCTCCACAACGACGGGGCCGAGAACTGGGCCCTCGCGCAGGCGCCGGTGGACGCCACCACCGCGGAGCAGTGGGAGCCGCTGCTCCCGCACGACCCGGACGTCCGGCTGGAGGACGTGGATGCGTTCGCCGGTCACCTCGTCATCAGCCAGCGCAGCGGCGGGCTGACCCAGCTGCGGGTGGTGACGCTGGGCGCGGAGGGGCTCGAGGAGGACTTCCTCATCGGGTTCGACGAGGAGGTGCGCAGCGTGGGCGCCGGCGGCAACCCGGAGTTCGCCCAGCCCACCGTGCGCCTGGGCTACGTCACCCTCGCGGACCCGCCGGCGGTCTACGACTACGACGTGGCCACTCGCTCGCTGCGGCTGCTGCGCCAGCAGCCCGTGCTGCCGGGCCCCGACGGGACACCCTTCGACCGGTCCCGCTACGTGCAGTCACGGGAGTGGGCGGTCGCCGAGGACGGCACCCGTGTCCCGATCTCGGTCGTGGCTCCGGTCGACGCCCCTCGCGACGGGTCGATGCCGATGGTGCTCTACGGCTACGGCTCCTACGAGATGTCCATCGACCCGTCGTTCTCGGTCTCCCGGCTCTCGCTCCTGGACCGCGGCGTCGGGTTCGCCATCGCGCACGTCCGCGGCGGCGGCGAGATGGGCCGCCGCTGGTACGACGAGGGAAAGCTGCTGCGCAAGCGGAACACCTTCACCGACTTCGTCGCCTGCGCCAGGCACCTGGCCGAGACGGGCTGGACCTCGCCGGACCGGCTGGCGGCCGAAGGAGGCAGCGCCGGTGGCCTGCTGATGGGGGCGGTGGCGAACCTCGCCCCGGACGCGTTCGCCGCGGTGCTCGCGTCGGTTCCGTTCGTCGACGCGCTGACCACGATCCTGGACCCGGCGCTGCCGCTGACGGTCATCGAGTGGGACGAGTGGGGCAACCCGCTGGAGGACCCGGAGGTCTACGCCTACATGAAGAGCTACTCCCCCTACGAGAACGTCGCCGCCCGTGACTACCCGGCGATCCTGGCCGAGACCTCGCTCAACGACACCCGGGTGCTCTACGTCGAGCCCGCCAAGTGGGTGGCCCGGCTACGGGCCACGCTCCCGGACAGCTCCGAGGTGCTGCTGCGCACGAAGATGTCGGCCGGGCACGGTGGGGTCAGCGGCCGCCACAACGCCTGGCGAGAGCGGGCGTTCTCGCTGGCGTGGGTGCTGGACCAGATCGCGACGACGACGAGCCCGACCACGACCACGACGTGAGACAGGGCGGTTCCGGGAGCACCGACGAGCGCCGCTCCTGAGAAGTCCCTGAAAAAGCGGTCCCGGACCCAACTTCGGCCCGTCCCCGTTCGTACAACCAGTGCAGGCACCCAACAGCACACGGCGTCGCGCGGACGGGAATCTCGAACATGCGTTCGTCGTTGTGGTGATTACAAGGTCCCCCCTCGGGGTAAGTCCTTGTCCCCATAGGAAGGGAGCGCACCCACCATGGCTACTCGCACCGTCAGCCGTGAGATCGAGGGTCGCGACAGCGTCGGGATGTACCTCGACGAGATCGCACGAACCCCTCTGCTCGACGCTATCACCGAGGTCGAGCTCAGCAAGACCATCGAGGCAGGCCTGCTGGCCGAGCGCCTGCTCGCCGAGGGCCGCGTCGGCCGTCGCAAGGGGGGCGCCCCCAAGGCGGCCACCCAGCAGGAGCTGGAGTGGCTCGCCGCCGAGGGGCAGCACGCGATCCAGCGCTTCATCGAGGCGAACCTGCGGCTGGTGGTGTCCATCGCCCGCAAGTACGGCCGCAGCCAGATGCCGATGCTGGACCTGGTCCAGGAGGGCAACACGGGTCTGATCCGGGCGGTCGAGAAGTTCGACTACGCCAAGGGCTACAAGTTCTCCACCTACGCCACCTGGTGGGTGCGGCAGGCCATCACCCGGGGCATCGCCCAGCAGGCACGCGTGGTGCGGCTGCCGGTCCACGTGGTCGAGGAGCTGAACCAGGTCGGCGCCGCGCGTCGCACGCTCGAGCGGCAGCTCGGCCGGGACCCGGAGCCCGACGAGATCGCCGTCGAGCTGGGCATGGACGTCGACCGAGTCGTCGACCTGCTGTCCTGGGGCCGCGAGCACGTCAGCCTCGACACTCCCGTCGACGACGACGGCGACACCTCCCTGGGCGACCTCATCGCCCAGGAGACGGCGCCCGGGCCGGACAGCACGTTCCTCGACGTCGAGTCGCGGGACCGGCTCGGTCACCTGGTGGAGCTGCTCGACGACCGGGCGGCGGACATCATCCGCTCCCGCTACGGGCTGACCGACGGCCGCCAGCACAAGCTGGCCGACATCGGCGCGAAGCACGGCATCTCCGCCGAGCGGGTCCGCCAGCTGGAGCGTGAGGCCCTGCAGAAGCTCCGGACCCTCGCGGACCCCGACCTGGCGGCCTGAGACCGCTCGACGGGCCCGCCCTCGGGGACCGAGGCGGTCGGCCGTGGCGGCAGGCCGGTTCAGTCCCGGGGCGGGTCCGTCGAGACCAGCTCCGCGAAGACCTCCGCGACCCGCTCGCGGAGGTCTTCGTGCGTCCCGGTGTTGTCCACCACGTGGGTGGCGGCTGCGCGCCGGCGCTCCCGGTCGGCCTGCGCCGCCACCCGGGCACGTGAGTCCGCCGGGTCCCAGCCGCGTTGCTCGACCATCCGCCGCACCTGCGTCTCGACCGGTACGTCGACCACCACGACCGCGTCGAAGCGGTCCGCCTGGCCGGTCTCCACCAGCAGCGGGATGTCGTGCACCACCACCGCCTCCCCTCCGGCGGCCGCCTCCAGCTCCGCGGCTCGCGCCCGGACCAGCGGATGCACGATCGCCTCCAGCCGTCGTCGGGCGACCTCATCGGCGAAGACGACCGCCCCGAGCGCAGCCCGGTCCAGCGTCCCGTCCTCGGCCAGCACCCGCTCCCCGAACTCGGCCACGACCTGCTGGAGACCGGTGCTGCCGGGCGCCACCACCTCCCGGGCGAGCACGTCGGCATCCACGACCACCGCCCCCAGCTCGCGGAGCACGGCCGCCACCGTGCTCTTGCCCGACGCGACGCCACCAGTCAGTCCCACCCGCATCCGCGGAGTATGTCAGCGCCCCCACGGCAGCCCGGCGGGCGTCCGCGCCGCGCGCCCTCGGCACCGTGCCGTTCCACCGGCCGGCGGGGAAAGGGTCGCTGGTGTGCTGAGGGAGCCGGGCACGGACCCGAAGGCCGTCGTCGGGTCACGGTCGACCTGCGCCCGAACAGGGGCGACATCCCGGCGCCCGCCACCCACGGCCGGCACAGGCCGAAGGGCCGGCCACCATCGGGTGACCGGCCCTTCGGGCTCGTGCTGGATGCTGCCGGGCGGCTACTGACCGCCGCCGGTCAGCTTCTCCCGGAGCGCCTGCAGCGCCTCGTCGGAGGCGAGCGAACCGCCGCCGTCGCTTCCGCCGCTGGTGCTGCTGCCGCCGGCACCGGTGCTGCCACCGGGGGCGGGCTGCTCGGAGGAGTACGACGTCGCCTCGCCTGCCTCGACCTCGGCCTGGGCGGCCTCGGCCTGCTGCTTGACGTGAGCCTCCCAACGGGTGTGCGCCTTGGCGTACTGCTCCTCCCAGGTGGCGCGCTGCTCGTCGAAGCCCTCGAGCCACTCACCCGTCTCCGGGTCGAAGCCCTCGGGGTAGATGTAGTTGCCCTGCTCGTCGTAGGACGCGGTCATGCCGTACAGCGTCGGGTCGAACTCCTCACCCTCGGCCGCGGTGGCGGTCTCGTTGGCCTGCTTCAGCGACAGCGAGATCCGGCGGCGCTCCAGGTCGATGTCGATGATCTTGACCATGACGTCGTCGTTGACCTGGACGACCTGCTCGGGGATCTCGACGTGACGCTCGGCGAGCTCGGAGATGTGGACCAGGCCCTCGATGCCCTCCTCGACCCGAACGAACGAGCCGAACGGCACCAGCTTGGTGACCTTGCCCGGCACGATCTGCCCGATCTGGTGGGTGCGGGCGAAGTGCTGCCAGGGGTCCTCCTGGGTCGCCTTCAACGACAGCGAGACGCGCTCGCGGTCCATGTCGACGTCGAGCACCTCGACGGTCACCTCGTCGCCGACCGCGACCACCTCGCTCGGGTGGTCGATGTGCTTCCAGGAGAGCTCGGAGACGTGCACGAGGCCGTCGACGCCGCCGAGGTCCACGAAGGCGCCGAAGTTGACGATCGAGGACACGACGCCCTTGCGGATCTGGCCCTTCTGGAGCTGCGTGAGGAAGCCCTGGCGCACCTCGGACTGGGTCTGCTCCAGCCAGGCGCGGCGCGACAGGACGACGTTGTTGCGGTTCTTGTCCAGCTCGATGATCTTGGCCTCGAGCTCCTGGCCGACGTACGGCTGGAGGTCCCGGACGCGGCGCATCTCGACCAGCGAGGCGGGCAGGAAGCCGCGCAGCCCGATGTCCAGGATGAGGCCTCCCTTGACGACCTCGATGACGGTGCCGGTGACGACGCCGTCCTCTTCCTTGACCTGCTCGATGGTGCCCCAGGCGCGCTCGTACTGGGCGCGCTTCTTGGACAGGATCAGGCGGCCTTCCTTGTCCTCCTTCTGGAGGACCAGGGCCTCGACCTTGTCGCCGACGGTGACGACCTCGGAGGGGTCGACGTCGTGCTTGATCGAGAGCTCACGCGAGGGGATGACGCCCTCGGTCTTGTAGCCGATGTCGAGCAGGACCTCGTCGCGGTCCACCTTCACGATGGTGCCCTCGACGATGTCGCCATCGTTGAAGTACTTGATCGTGGCGTCGATCGCGGCGAGGAAGTCCTCCTCCGACCCGATGTCGTTGACAGCGACCTGCGGGGCGTCGGAGATAGTGGGGGTGATCGTCATAGGTTGGCTGGTTCCTCGGAATGGATGGAGTCGTGCGGACGCGCGGGGAGCCTTCGGGTGCACTGCCGGTAGGGGTCAGCTGCCGATACCGTGGGAACGGTCCGTGGACCGCCGTGACGGTAGCGAGCGTGGGTCTGCTCGGTCTGAGACCCACGCAGGCTCCAGGCGCACCCCACAGGATACGCAAGGCGGCGCGTCCGCGTCCAACTCACCCGGGCCGCGGTCGCGCAGCGGCCGACGGGCGCGGTCGACCACGGGTCCGCCCGGGGTCCGCCCGGGGTCCGCTCGGGGGGATCGCTCAGGGTACGGCGTGCAGGTCCCCACCTCGGGCGACGGCGAGCAGCAGGTCGCGGACGTCACCGGCGACCGGGCCGGGCCTCGCGGCGGCGCGGACCAGGACGGCGAGGTCGGCGGCGCGGGCGCGGTCGAGCAGGTCGAGGTCGGTCAGCCCTGCGGCGTCGACGACGGTCGCCCGGTAGCCGGCCAGCACCGCCGCGGTGAGGGTCCGGTCCCGGTGGTGGCGCAGCAGCGACCCGAGGTCGACGCCCGGGGCTCCGGCGTGGGCGTGCTCCCAGTCGACCAGGCCGGTGACCTCGAGCCGGTCCGTGTCCAGGAGCAGGTTCGAGCCGACCAGGTCGCCGTGGACCAGGCAGGCGCGGGTCACGCCGTCCAGCACTGCCTGCGCGTCCTGAGCCACCGCAGCCAGGGCCCGCGTGTCGGCCGCCGACCAGTCACCTCGCCCGGGGCCGTCCAGCAGCCGCTCGACCACCTCGACGAGCCCGCCCTGCCCGTCCGGGTCACCGGAAATCGGCTCGACTCGCAGCCCGGGGTCCACGAACCGGCCCCGAGCAGGCAGCGGCATCATCGCCAGCCTCCCGACCAGCAGGCCGATCCGCTCCCCCAGCCGGCCGCGGGCCACCGGGGCCAGCCGCGGCAGCACCACGTCGAGCCGATCGCCGGGCAGGCACGAGGTCACCAGCAGCGCCGGCACGCCCGCCGCGGGCCGGGCCCGCCGTACCTCGAGCACCTCGGGCACGGGGAGCAGGCCGCGCACCAGGCCCATCACCGCCGCGTCCACCGCCGCGGCGGCCGGCCCCCGCGCGGCGCCGCGGGCGCCGTAGATCCGCACCACGGTGCGCTCCCCGCCGGCCTCGGCCAGGAACGTCTCGCCGCTGCGACCCCCCGGGAGCGGGCGCAGACCGGCACCCTCACCGACGCTCACCCCGCCGATGCTGCCATCCGCGGGCGCGGGCCCGCTCCTCTAGGGTCGGGCCATGCGGCCGACCCCCTCACCCCGTCCTCCGCTCCGGTGCCTGCCCGGCCCCCGGAGCCCCGGTGTGGCGACCCGGCGGGCCGATGTCCGAGGCTGAGTCGGTCAACCCCACCCGGCGTACCGTCGGCGAGCGGGAGACCCAGCGGGCGAACCGCCGCGAGTGGGACGGCTACGCCGACGAGTACCAGGCCACCCACGGGCAGTTCCTGGGTGACGTCGACTTCCTATGGTGCCCCGAGGGCGTCCGCGAGGCGGACGCGCGCGTCCTGGGCGACGTGACCCGGGGTCGGGTGCTGGAGGTCGGCTGCGGCGCGGGTCAGTGCGCCCGGTGGCTGATGGCGCAGGGGGCGGACGCGGTCGGGCTCGACCTGTCCGAGCGGCAGCTGCAGCACGCGCGGCGCATCGACGAGGCCCACGGCCGCCGCCTCCCGGTCGTGGCCGGCACGGCGACGGCGCTGCCGTTCCCCGACGACGCCTTCGACGTGGTGTTCTCGGCCTTCGGCGCGCTCCAGTTCGTCGCGGACGCCGACCGGGCGGTGGCGGAGGCGGCCCGGGTGCTGCGCCCCGGCGGCGTGTTCGCGTTCTCGATCACCCATCCGGTTCGCTGGACCATGCCCGACGACCCCACCAGCGAGGGCCTGGTCGTGACCAGCTCGTACTGGGACCGCACGCCCTACGTCGAGCAGGACGACGACGGCCGGGCCACCTACGTCGAGCATCACCGCACCCTCGGTGACTGGGTGGGGCACCTCGCCGGCCACGGGTTCGTGCTCACCCGGCTCGTCGAGCCGGAGTGGCCGGAAGGCAACGACAGGGTGTGGGCGGGCTGGGGACCCGAGCGGGGCCGGCTCGTCCCTGGCACAGCGATCCTGGCGGCCCGGCTCGGCACGACGGGCTGACGCCCGCGGTGCCGCCCGGCCTGCGCGCAGGCGGCCGGGCCGGTCCACGGGGACCGGCGTTCGCCCGCCCGGCCGGCTGCCCGGCACTAGGCTGGCCGGGATGAGACGGCAGACGCAGGGCCGCGACCTGCTGCGCGGTGGCGCGTTGATCGCGGTGGCGATGGCCGTGATGAACCTGACGACCTACGGCTTCGTCATCATCGCGGCGCGCCTGCTCGGTCCCGCCGAGTACGGCTCGCTCGCTGCGGTCATGGGGTTGGTCCTCGTGGTCAACGTGCTCTCACTGGGACTGCAGGCGACCGGAGCGCGGCAGGTCAGCGCCGCACCCGAGCAGCTCCCCCGCATCGAACGGCAGGTGATGTCGACCAGCTACGCCTCGGCGCTGGCCCTGGGCGCGCTGATGCTGGCTGCCACCCCGGTGGTCACCGACGTGCTCAACCTCGCCTCCTGGGGGTCCGCGGCGCTGGTCGCGGTCACTGCCGTGCCGTTGACGGTGATGGGTGGCCAGGCCGGCATCCTCCAGGGCGAGCGTCGGTGGGGACCGCTGGCCGGCATCTACCTCGCGGTCGGCGTCGGCCGCATCGGGTTCGGGGTGCTCGCGCTCGCGCTGGACCCGCACACCCTCGGCGCCATGATCGGCGTCACCGCCGGCGCGGTGCTTCCGGTGCTGGTCGGCTGGCTCGCCCTGCGCCGTCCCGCCGGCAGGCCCGGGCCCCGGGACATCCCCGCCGCCCTGCCGGCCGCGGCGCCGTCGCCCTCGGTGCTGCGCGAGACGTTCCACAGCTCCCACGCCCTGCTGGCCTTCTTCGCGCTGTCCAACGCCGACGTCATCATCGCCCGCAGCACGCTGAGCGAGCACCAGGCCGGGCTGTACGCCGGCGGGCTGATCCTGGCGAAGGCCGTGCTGTTCCTGCCACAGTTCGTCGTGGTGGTCGCCTTCCCCTCGATGTCGCAGACCGGGTCGGGGCGCCGGATGCACCTGGTGAGCCTGGCCCTCGTCCTGGCGATCGGCATCGTGACCGTGGTCGGCGTCGCGACCCTCTCGAGCCTGGCGGTGACCTTCGTCGGCGGCCCGGAGTACGTCGACCTGCGAGCTCGGTTGTGGGCCTTCGCCGCGCTCGGCACCCTGCTGGCGATGCTGCAGCTGATGGTCTACAACATCGTCGCGAGGCAACGCCAGCGAGCCGTGTTGCTGGTGTGGGCGGCGCTGGTGACGCTGGTCGTGGCCGCCACCGGCGTCCACCGGCTCCGGGAGCTGCTCACCGTCGTGCTGGCGGTGGATGCGGCGCTGTTCCTGCTGCTGCTGGTGCGCAGCCTCGCCCCCGCCTACCACCGCCACCCCGCGTCCCGGCCGCCCGCCCGTTCCGACGTCTCGGCCTGAGCGTGCGGGTCGCGGCCCGGCGGCTCAGTGGGCGGCTTGGTGCCAGCTGGCTCCGGTGCCGACCGAGACGTCCAGCGGGACGGTGAGCTCGGCGGCGGCCGCCATCTGCTCGCGGACCAGCCGCTCGAGGGCGTCCGCCTCCCCCGTGGCCACCTCGAGGACCAGCTCGTCGTGCACCTGGAGCAGCATCCGCGAGGACAGCCCTGAGTCCCGCAGTGCGCGCTCCACGTTGAGCATCGCCACCTTGATGATGTCGGCCGCCGACCCCTGGATCGGCGCGTTGAGCGCCATCCGCTCCGCCATCTCGCGGCGCTGCCGGTTGTCGCTGCTGAGGTCGGGCAGGTAGCGCCGTCGTCCCATGATCGTCTCGGTGTAGCCCGTGCGCCGGGCCTCGTCGACGACGCCGGCGAGGTAGTCGCGCACGCCCCCGAAGGTCTCGAAGTACTCCTCCATCAGGCCCCGCGCCTCGCCGGTGTCGATGCCCAGCTGCCCGGACAGCCCGAACGCGGAGAGGCCGTAGGCCAGCCCGTAGTTCATCGCCTTGATCTTGGCCCGCATCGCGGGGGTCACGTCGGCGGAGTTGACCTCGAAGACCCGGGCCGCGGTCACCGAGTGGAAGTCACGGCCGGACCGGAAGGCCTCGACCAGCAGCGCATCCTCGGACAGGTGCGCCATGATGCGCATCTCGATCTGGCTGTAGTCCGCCGTCATCAGCGACTCGTAGCCCGCGCCGACCACGAACGCCTCGCGGATCCGCCGGCCCTCCTCGGTGCGGACCGGGATGTTCTGCAGGTTCGGGTCGGTGGAGGACAGCCGGCCGGTGGCAGCGATGAGCTGGTTGAAGGTGGTGTGGATCCGGCCGTCGGGCGCCACGGTCTTCAGCAGACCCTCCACGGTCTGCCTCAGCCGGGCGACGTCGCGGTGACGCAGCAGCGCGTCGAGGAACGGGTGCGGCGACTTCACGTTCAGCGCGGACAGGGCGTCGGCGTCGGTCGTGTAGCCGGTCTTGGTCCGCTTCGTCTTCGGCATCCCCAGCTCGTCGAACAGCACCACCTGCAGCTGCTTGGGGGAGCCGAGGTTGATCTCCTTGCCGATGGCGGCGTACGCCGCGTCGGCGGCCTGCTTGACCTCTCCGGCGAAGTGCGCCTCCAGGGCGGCCAGGTGCTCGCCGTCCACGGCGACGCCGAGTCGTTCCATCTGCTCGAGCACCTGCACCAGCGGGAGCTCGACCTCGGAGAGCAGCCTCGTGCCACCGCGCTCGTCCAGCTCCGCGTCCAGCGCCTCGGCGAGGTCGAGGACCGCCCGGGCCTGGAGCATCGCGGCGTCCCCCGTGGAGTCCTCGCCCACGTGGTCGAAGCTGAGCTGGCCCTGGTCGCCGGTGTCCTCGGCCTTGAGCTCCCGCTTGAGGTACCGGAGCGTCAGGTCGGCGAGGTCGTAGGAGCGCTGGTCCGGACGGGCCAGGTAGGCCGACAGCGCGGTGTCGCGCTCCAGCCCGGCCAGCCGCCAGCCCCGGGCGGCCAGCGCCAGCAGGGGCCCCTTGGCGTCGTGCAGCACCTTGGGCACCGCAGGGTCGGCCAGCCACCGAGCCAGCACCTGGTCGTCCGCAGGTCGCAGCGTCTCGGCGTCGAGCCAGGCGGCCGTCCCGTCGGCCGAGGCCAGCGCGACGGCGAAGACGTCCCCGGTGCCGGCCCGCCAGCTGCCCTGCACCTGCACGCCGACCCTGCTCCCGTCGACGGCGTGGGCGTCGAGCCACGCTCCGAGCTCGCCCTCCCCGAGCCGGGTCGTCTCCAAGGCGAACCCGGAGGCGTCGATCTCCTCCTCGGACTGCAGCGTCTCGAAGAGCCGGTCGCGAAGCACCCGGAACTCCAGGCTGTCGAAGAGCGTGTGCACCTCCTGGCGGTCCCACGGCTGGACCACGAGGTCGGTCGGGGTGGCGGTGAGGTCGAGGTCGCAGACGAGCGCGTTCAGCCGGCGGTTGCGGATCACGTCACCGAGATGGGCCCGCAGCGCGTCGCCGACCTTCCCCTTGATCTGGTCCGCGGCGGCGACCACGTTGTCGAGGCCGTCGTAGGCGTTGATCCACTTCGCGGCGGTCTTCGGACCGACCCCGGGCACTCCCGGCAGGTTGTCGGAGGTCTCCCCCACCAGCGCCGCCAGCTCGGGGTAGCGGCTGGGCGGGACGCCGTAGCGCTCCAGCACCGCGGCCGGGGTGATGCGGGCCATCTCCGAGACCCCGCGACTCGGGTACAGCACCGTGGCGGTGTCCCGGACCAGCTGGAAGGAGTCGCGGTCCCCGGTGCAGATCAGCACCTCGAAGCCCTGCTCCACCGCCTGGGTCGCGAGGGTGCCGATCACGTCGTCGGCCTCGTAGCCGTCCTTCTCGACCATCGCGATCCGCAGCGCCGACAGCACCTCCTTGACCAGCGAGACCTGGCCCGCGAACTCGGTGGGCGAGGTCGACCGGTTGGCCTTGTAGTCGGCGTACTCCGCTGCCCGGAACGTCTGGCGGGAGACGTCGAAGGCCACGCCCACGTGGGTGGGCTGCTCGTCGCGCAGCACGTTGATGAGCATGGAGGTGAAGCCGTAGACCGCGTTCGTGTGCTGCCCGGTGGTCGTCGAGAAGTTCTCCACCGGCAACGCGAAGAAGGCCCGGTAGGCCAGCGAGTGGCCGTCGAGGAGGAGCAGGCGGGGACGGTCGGTCTTCGGTGTGGCAGGCACCCCGTCACCCTAGTCGGCGCCACCCCCCGAGCCCGACCCGGCGAGCCGGGCTGCGCGGCGGTCGGCCGGCGCTCTCAGACGGGGCGGGTCTGCTCGGCGCGACGCAGCGAGCGCCGCTTGGCCAGCACCGTGCCCACGTTGCGGTGGCTGCGCCGGTCGGTGCGCGCCACCGCCGGCGCCTCGACCGGGAGCCGGGCCCGCAGCGCCGCGGTGGTGGCACCGCGCAGCACCGCGACCTGGGCCAGCCCGAGCCTCGTCATGAACCGGTTGGCGTCACGCGAGCTGGCGGTGACCGCCCCCCTCACGTGCGAGACGTCCTTCTCCTCCGCCCACGTCACCGTGGCCTCGACCAGCGCCGTGCTGACCCCCTGGCCCCGGTACGGCTCCAGCACGCCCAGGTGCAGCAGGTGCACCACCGACTCGCTGTGCACCGGCGAGAGCTGGGCGCAGACCAGGTGCGCCGCTCCGACGACGACACCCTCGACGCGGGCCACGAGCAGTCGCTGGTCCGGGTCCGCCGCGATGCGGGCCACCGACGTCGCCCCGACCGCCAGAGGGTCGGTGCCCGAGGAGCGGTCCGGCCGGCCGGAGCCGCCGCCCCAGATCTCGACGAGCCCTGCCACGTCCTCGAGGGTGGCGTCCGCCACCTGGACCACGCTTCGCAACATGACGGGGAGCACCCTTCCGGTCCGACGTCCGAGAGCCACCCGCGGATGCGCGGGCTGAGTTGGGTCGGACGGCTCCCCCGGACCGTGCCCCGAACCGAGATGAGAGATTACGCCTCGAAACCCCCTTATGGGTAGTCGGGGTTTCAACCAGGGCGTCCTCGGAGGTGGTTGCACGGTGTTCGTCGGAATCGGCACGGTCGTGAACGTCGCCACGGTGCTGCTGGGGGCCACCCTCGGCGTCCTGGTCGGACACCGGCTCTCCCAGCGCACCCGGGACGTCGTCACCGACGCGCTGGGGCTGGTCACACTGCTGATCGCGGCCTCGGCCGCGACGAGCCTGACCGACCCGGCCTGGTCGGCGGCCGTCGGCGGCAGCGCCCCGCTGCTGATCGTGCTGGCCGCGCTGGTGAGCGGGGGGATGCTCGGCTCCGCGTTGCGGGTCGAGGACCGCCTCGAGGCCTTCGGTGGCTGGCTGCAGGCCCGGTTGTCCCGTCGCGGCGGGCACCGCTCGTCGCCGTCGGTGGAGCGGCAACGCTTCATCGAGGGCTTCGTGACCGCGTCGATGGTGTTCTGCGTCGGTCCGCTCACCGTCCTCGGCTCGCTGAGCGACGGCCTCGGTCGCGGTGCCGACCAGCTGTTCTTGAAGTCGGCCCTGGACGGGTTCGCCGCGATCGCCTTCGCCGCGTCCCTCGGCTGGGGCGTCGCGGCCAGTGCCCTGGCCGTGCTCGTCGTGCAGGGCTCGCTCACCGGTCTCGGGGCCGCACTCGGCGGCCTGCTGCCGGCGGCCGAGGTGGCCGCCCTCGGCGCGACGGGCGGCCTGCTGCTGGTCGGGGTGGCGCTGCGGCTGCTCCGGGTCAGGCAGGTGCCGGTCGCGGACCTGCTGCCGGGCCTGATCCTCGCCCCGGCACTGACCGCAGCAGTGGCCGCGCTGCGGTGAGACTGCGCCCGGCCGGGTCGTTGTCGTTTCGTTGTGCGAGCGCCCCCCGCCCGCGACGAACTGGTCCTAGGGTGACCCTGTCGCGGGCGTGGCCGACGTAGCCCCGGTGTCCGGAGACCTCCGGGAAGCAACCCGACGCTATAGTCCCGCGTCACCTGGCACGAGACGAGGCGACAGGAGCCCCATGCACGCTCCACCGAGAACCATCCGAGCCCTGGCCGGCGCGCTGCTGGCCGTCCTCCTCGCCGTGCTGGTGACCGCGGTGTCCCCCGGTGCCGCGTCGGCGGCGGAGGCCGCACAGACCTGCCAGCGGCCGGCACCGCGCAACGACGACACCATCCACGTCCAGGGGTGCCTGCGCGACACCCGGGCGACGCCCGCCGCGCCCGTCCCGGACGTGTCGATCAGCATCGAGGACGCCGACGGCGCAGTCATCGGGACCGGCACCAGCGGACCGACCGGTGTCTTCGACATCGCGCTGCCGGGCGCCGCGATCGACAACCTCGGTGAGACGTTCACGGTCAAGATCGACGTCGACACGCTGCCCGACGGCGCCGACCTGCGCAATCCCGAGCAGGTGTCCCTCGAGATCACGCCCAAGCTCGACTCCGACGTCTTCGTGACCTTCCCGATCGGCGACGCGACCAGCGCCGGCACCGGCACCGGCGTCCAGGCGCTCCAGCTCGCCGTCGGCGGCCTGGTCTTCGCGCTGCTGCTGGCCATGGCGTCGCTAGGGCTGTCGATGATCTTCGGCACGACCGGCCTGACGAACTTCGCCCACGGCGAGCTGGTCACCTTCGGTGCGCTCGTCGCGTACGCCGTGGACCAGCTGCCGGGGACCATCAGCCTCGGCGGCGTCAACCTGACGGTCGCCGTCGCAATCGTCGTCGCGATCGTCGGCTCGGGACTCTTCGGCTGGCTCAACGACCGCACCATCTGGCGCCCGTTGCGCCGCCGTGGCACCGGGCTCATCGCGATGATGGTGGTCAGCATCGGCCTGTCGATCCTGCTGCGGAACGTCTACCAGTACCTGGCCGGGGCCAGCACCCACCAGTACTCGCAGTTCTCCAGCCCCAAGCCGTACACGTGGGGCCCGGTCCTGGTCACCCCGAAGGACATCTTCGTGGTGCTGTTCGCCACGACGGTCATCACCGCGGTGACGGTCGCGCTGCAGCGCACCCGGCTGGGGAAGGCGACCCGTGCGGTCGCCGACAACACCGCCCTCTCCGCCGCCTCCGGCATCAACGTCGACCGGGTGATCTCGGTGGTGTGGATCGTCGGAGCGGGTCTCGCCGGGCTCGCCGGGGTGCTGCTCGGGATGACCCAGGGCTTCGACTTCCAGCTCGGCTTCAAGATCCTGCTGCTCATGTTCGCCGCCACCGTCCTCGGCGGCCTCGGGACGGCTTGGGGTGCCATCGTCGGCGCTCTCATCATCGGCATGTTCGTCGAGGTCTCGACCCTCGTGATCCCCGCCGAGCTCAAGTTCGTGGGCGCGCTCGGCGTCCTCATCATCGTGCTGCTGATCCGGCCGCAGGGCCTGCTCGGCAAGTCCCAGCGGGTCGGTTAGGGGTCGGCATGGACTGGCAAGCGATCTTCAGCCAGGCGCTGCAGCAGGGACTCGGCCCCGTTGCCGCGGTCTACTGCCTGGCAGCCATCGGGCTCAACGTTCACTTCGGCTACACCGGCCTGCTCAACTTCGGCCAGGCCGGCTTCATGGCCGTCGGCGGCTACGCGATGGCCTCGTTCGTGGCCACCTGGGGCCTCTCGTTCTGGCTCGGGTGCCTGGTCGGCCTGGCACTGTCCGGGGTGCTGGCGCTGCTGCTCGGCGTCCCGACGCTCCGGCTGCGGGCGGACTACCTGGCGATCGTCACGATCGCGGCCGCCGAGATCGTCCGGCAGACGGTCGGCTCGGTGAGCCTGCTGAAGTACTTCGGCGGCCAGGACGGGCTGCAGGCGTTCAACCGGAGCTTCGCCTCCTTGAACCCGTTCGACAGCCGGGTCGGCATCCCCGGGGTGGTGTCGTGGCGCCCGTACGACTTCTGGACGCTGCTGGTCTGCTGGACACTGGCCGGCCTGTGCTGCCTGGTCGTGTGGTTGCTGATGCGAAGCCCGTGGGGCCGGGTCCTCAAGGGGATCCGTGAGGACGAGGACGCGGTGCGCAGCCTGGGCAAGAACGTGTACGCCTACAAGATGCAGTCCCTGATGATCGGTGGCCTGATCGGTGGCCTCGCCGGCATTATGTCCGCGCTGCAGCACTCGGCGATCAACCCGTCGTTCTTCGCCACCGACACCACGTTCTTCGCCTACACCGTGCTGCTGGTCGGCGGGGCCGCCCGGGTGCTGGGTCCGGTCGCGGGGACGATCATCTTCTGGTTCCTGCTCAGCTTCCTGGACCTGTTCTTCGGCCAGGCCACCCGAGGGGCGAACCCGCTCATCCCGGACTTCATCATGAACAGCAACCAGGCCAGCCTGATGCGCTTCGTCTTCATGGGACTGGCCCTGATGCTGCTCATGGTCTACCGGCCACAAGGACTGTTCGGCGACCGAAGGGAGCTGGCCCTCGATGCCCGCTGACACCACCGACCACGCCGGTCGCGACCACTCCCCGGGTGGCGGCCCCCCCGGCGGGGCCGCCACCGCGAAGATCGACGTCTCGGCCGCCCGGGCCGCCCTGCGGCAGGTGCCGCACGAGCCCGGCGCCGCCAAGCCGGACCCCATCGTGGTCGCGGACGGCGTGCGACGCACCTTCGGCGGCCTGACCGCCGTCGACGTCGAGCACGTCGAGATCCAGCGTGGGGTGATCACCGGCCTGATCGGCCCGAACGGAGCCGGCAAGACGACCTTCTTCAACCTGATCACGGGATTCGACCGGCCCGATACCGGCGACTGGTCCTTCAACGGCAAGAGCCTCAAGGGCGTCCCCGCCTACCGGGTCTCCCGGCGGGGCATGGTCCGCACGTTCCAGCTGACCAAGGTGCTGTCCAGGCTGACGGTGCTGGAGAACATGCGGGTCGGGGCGACCGGACAGCAGGGCGAGAGCCTGCTGAAGGCCATGTTCGCCCCGCTGTGGCGCCACCAGGAGACGTCGAACACCGCTCGCGCCGACGCGCTGCTGGAGCGCTTCCTGCTGATCAAGAAGCGGGAGGACTTCGCCGGGTCGCTCTCCGGCGGCCAGCGGAAGCTGCTGGAGATGGCCCGTGCGCTGATGGCCGACCCGGAGCTGGTCATGCTCGACGAGCCGATGGCCGGGGTGAACCCGGCGTTGAAGCAGTCGCTGCTGGGGCACGTGAAGTCGCTGCGGGACGAAGGCCGGACGGTGCTGTTCGTCGAGCACGACATGGACATGGTGCGCGACATCTCCGACTGGGTCATCGTGATGGCACAGGGGAAGGTGATCGCCGAGGGGCCCCCGGACTCGGTCATGGGCGACCAGCGCGTCATCGACGCCTACCTCGGCTCCCACCACGACCAGGACCTCGACCCGGAGACCGAGGAGCGGATCCTGGCCGAGGCCGAGGCCGAGGTGGACAGGGAGCACGGCGGCCCCGCCGCGACCCGGACCACGGCTCCGACCACGCCCACGCCCACGCCCACGACGGGAGAGCACCATGGCTGAGGACTCGGCATCGAGGCCGGGCCGCCGCCCGGCGGACGGCCCCGACCCGGACGCGCCGGAGGAGGAGGCGACGGCAGCGACCGGGGAGCGGGAGCGCACCCAGCACCTGGCCGCCGCCGAGGGGGCGGTGCTGCGCGCCGACAACCTCGTCGCCGGCTACCTGCCGGGGGTCAACATCCTCAACGGCGCGGACCTCTACTGCCGCGAGCACGAGCTGGTCGGCATCATCGGGCCCAACGGCGCCGGCAAGTCGACGCTGCTCAAGGCACTGTTCGGGCTGGTCAAGATCGGCTCGGGGACGGTCACGCTCAAGGGCGACGACATCACCAACCGGCGCGCGGACCACCTGGTGAGCCGCGGCATCGGGTTCGTGCCCCAGACCAACAACGTGTTCCCGTCGCTCTCCATCCAGGAGAACCTGGAGATGGGGGTCTTCCAGCGGCCCAAGTCGTTCCGCAAGCGCTTCGAGTTCGTCGGTGACCTGTTCCCCGCCCTGATGACCAGACGGACGCAGCGGGCCGGCTCGCTGTCCGGCGGCGAGCGGCAGATGGTGGCCATGGGCCGGGCGCTCATGATGGAGCCGTCCGTGCTGCTGCTCGACGAGCCGTCGGCGGGGCTGTCACCGGTGATGCAGGACGAGGTGTTCGTGCAGACCAGGCGCATCAACCGGGCGGGGGTCTCGGTCGTCATGGTCGAGCAGAACGCCCGCCGGTGCCTGCAGATCTGCGACCGCGGCTACGTGCTGGACCAGGGGCGCAACGCCTACACCGCCAGCGGCAAGGACCTCGCCAACGACCCCAAGGTCATCGAGCTCTACCTGGGCACCCTGGCGGGCAGCAACAACTAGCCGAGCCCCTGTCGGCCCCGTTGCCGGCGGCACGACGAGGAAGGGGCCCGACCATCAGGTCGGGCCCCTTCGTCGTGCTCAGAGCATTGCTCAGATGACGCCGGTGACGTACTTCAGGTTGCTGAAGTTGTTGTTCGCACCGTACTCGAAGATGCCGATGGTGGCCTTGGTCGGGCTGCCGGTCTCGCCCAGGTCGACCGGGCCGGAGACGCCCTGGTAGTCGACGTCCTCACCCTGGCCCAGCAGGTCGGCGCACTCCTTGAAGCTGGTGCACTCCGTGCCGCCCTCGGAGACCTTGATGATCTCCGGCGCGAAGGTCGAGGGGTCGTCGGACTTGGCCGCCACGGCCGCCAGGGCCGTCAGGGTGACGGCGTCGTAGGACTCCGGCCCGTAGGTGAAGCTCTTCAGCTTCGGGTCCGTCTTCAGCAGCCGCTGCCGGAAGTCCGAGGTCAGCTCGGCGCCCGGGTAGGTCGCCTTGACACCCTTGAGCGTGCCCTTCGGGAAGTCACCGGAGTAGTCGGTGGTGTTGCCGTCCACGAAGTAGATCGGGATGTCCGCGGGGCCGACACCCTTGGCGATCAGCTGCGGGATGATCTTCTTGGTCTCGTCGAAGGCCACCAGCACCAGTGCGTCCGGCTTGACCGCAGCCACCTTGTTGACCTCGGCGGTGTAGTTGGTCGCGTCGGCCGAGTAGAGCTGCTTGGTGGCGATGCCGCCGCCCTTGCCCTTGATGCCCTTCTCGATCTGGCCGGCCAGCAGCTCGCCGTAGGAGTCCTGGCGGGCCAGGATGGCCACGTTGTTGCGACCGTCCTCGATCAGCGTGTTGGCCATCACCGCACCCTGGAGGACGTCGGACGGCGCGGTGCGGAAGTACAGGTTCTTCGGGTCGGTGTTCGCGTCGTCGAGCGCGGGCGAGGTGTTCGCGGGCGAGAACTGGACGACGCCGGCGCCGGTGATCTTGTCGATCACGCTGAGCGAGACCGAGGACGAGGCCGCGCCGACGACCACGTCTGCGTTCGCGTCGAGCAGCTTGTCGGTCTGCGCGCCCGCGATGTCGGGGGTGCCGTCACCGGAGTCGGCCTTCACCTGGACGACGTCCTTGCCGAGCACCCCGCCGGCGGCGTTGATGTCGTCGATCGCGGTCTGCACGCCCGCGAACTCCGGGGGGCCGAGGAAGGCCAGGTCACCGGTCTGCGGCAGCAGGGTGCCGATGGTCAGCGTCCCGTCGCCCTTGGCCGGGGCGCTCGAGGACGGCGCCGAGGAGCTGTCCGAGCTAGAGGCGCTGTTGCTGCTGTCGTCGCTGCCGCAAGCCGTGAGTGCGAGCGACGCCGTCGCGAGCACCGCGGCCGCGCGCCAGGCGCGGGTGGGGCGAATCATGGAGCCTCCGTGATGAGGTGAGTGCGCGCCGAGCCGACCGGCGACGCACCGCGTGGGTGGATGCACGCAACCTAACGCCCGCCGCCCGTCACGGCGCCCCACCACAGGCAAACCGCCGCCGTCTCGTTGCCAATTCGTGACCTGGCGGTCCGCCTGCGCCCTACTCGGCGCCCGGCGGCCGCTGCGGCGTGGCCGTGGACTGCTCCCCGGACGAGCCGGCGACCAGGGACGGACCGTGCGTGATCACGCCGTCCGCGACCTGTCGCATCGAGAGCCGCAGGTCCATCGCGGTCTTCTGGATCCAGCGGAACGCCTCCGGCTCGCTCAGGTCGAGCTGCCGCTGGAGCACCGACTTGGCCCGGTCCACGCACTTGCGGGTCTCCAGCCGGTCGGTCAGGTCGGCCACCTCGGCCTCCAGCAGCCGGGCCTCGGCGAACCGGCTGACCGCCATCTCGATGGCGGGCACGAGGTCACCCTTGGAGAACGGCTTGACGAGGTAGGCCATCGCCCCGGCGTCCCGGGCCCGCTCCACGAGCTCGCGCTGGCTGAAGGCGGTCAGGATCACGACCGGAGCGATCCGGTGCTCGGCGATGCGCTGCGCCGCGGAGATGCCGTCCAGGCGCGGCATCTTGACGTCGAGCACCACGAGGTCGGGCCGGTGCTCCTCGGCCAGCTCCACGGCCCGCTCACCGTCGCCGGCCTCCCCCACGACCTGGTAGCCCTCCTCGGCCAGCATCTCCGCCAGGTCGAGCCGGATCAGCGCCTCGTCCTCGGCGATGACCACGCGCCGCACGGCACGCTGCTGGGTGTCCACGACGTCAGGCTATACGGAGCCCAGGGTGACCCCTTGCCGGGGAGCGTCCGCTACTGTGTGCTCCGCCGCGCCCCGGTAGCCCAATGGCAGAGGCAGTGGTCTCAAACACCATCCAGTGTGGGTTCGAATCCCACCCGGGGCACCGCCCGGCCCGGCTCAGCGCTCGCGGCGGGAGTACGCCGGGGCCACCTCGCGGATGGCGTCACCCATCCGGTGGATCCGCAGTGCGTTGGTGGACCCGGCGATGCCGGGCGGGCTGCCGGCGATGATGACCACCAGGTCGCCCTCCTCGACACGCTTGACCCGCAGCAGGTGCTCGTCGACCTGCCGGACCATCTCGTCGGTGTGCTCGACGTACTCGCCGAGGAACGTCTCGACGCCCCACGACATCGCGAGCTGCGAGCGGACCACCGGGACGGGGGTGAAGGCGAGGGTGGGGATGGGGCCGCGGTAGCGCGAGAGCCGACGCGCCGAGTCGCCGCTCTGGGTGAAGGCGACGAGGTACTTCGCGCCGATCCGCTCCGCGACCTCCGCCGCGGCCTTGGCGATGACCCCACCGCGGGTGCGAGGCTGCCAGTCGATCGCAGCCATCCGGGCCAGCCCGTGGTCCTCGGTGGAGGAGATGATCCGGGCCATGGTCTCGACCGTCTCGATGGCGAACTCCCCGACGCTGGTCTCGCCCGACAGCATCACGGCGTCGGCCCCGTCGAGCACCGCGTTGGCCACGTCGGAGGCCTCGGCCCTCGTCGGGCGCGGCGAGGAGATCATCGACTCGAGCATCTGGGTCGCCACGATGACCGGCTTGGCGTGACGCCGGGCGATCTCGATGACGCCCTTCTGCAGGAAGGGCACGTCCTCCAGCGGGCACTCCACGCCCAGGTCGCCGCGCGCCACCATGAAGCCGTCGAAGGCGTCGACGATCTCCTCGATGTTCTCGATCGCCTGCGGCTTCTCGATCTTGGCGATGATCGGCAAGGTGATGCCCTCCTCGCGCATCACCACGCGCACGTCCTCGGCGTCCGCGGCCGAGCGGACGAAGGACAGCGCGACGAAGTCGACGCCGAGCCGCAGCGCCCAGCGCAGGTCCTCGATGTCCTTCTCCGAGAGCGCGGGCACAGAGACGGCCACGCCGGGCAGGTTGATGCCCTTGTGGTTGCTCACCGGGCCGGGGACCTCCACCCGGGTGAGCACGTCGGTCCCGTCGACGGCGAGCACCTCCAGGCGCACCCGGCCGTCGTCGATCAGGATCGGGTCGCCGACGCTGACGTCGCCCGGCAGGCCCTGGTAGGTCGTGGTGCACACCGAGGTGTCACCGGGCACCTCACGCGTGGTGATCGTGAACTCCTGGCCCCCCTGCAGCTGCAGCGGGCCGCCGGCGACCTTCCCCAACCGGATCTTGGGACCCTGCAGGTCGGCGAAGATGCCGACCCCGTGGCCGCTCTGGTCGGAGGCCTCGCGGACCATGCGGTAGACCCGCTCATGCTCCTCGTGGGCGCCGTGGCTGAGGTTCATCCTGGCGACGTCCATGCCGGCATCCACCAGCGCACGGATGCGCTCGGGGGTGTTGACCGCGGGTCCCAGGGTGCAGACGATCTTTGCTCTACGCACGGACCAGACCCTACTGCGCTACCGGCCGGTTCTCGCGCTCACCCCGGGCGCTGGTTGCGAGAACCCGACGGGCACGACCGGCGGGGGGGCTCGAAAGAGCGGTCCCGAGCCAGTCGAGCGACTCGACCGACCGGGCGAACGAGCCGGGGCCGACCGGACCTCGCGGTCCGGTCGGCCCCGGCGGCGTCACGTGCGCGCTCAGACGACCAGCGGGCGCTCGGTGGGCGGGATCGGGGCCGGGAGTGTCGTGGCACCGGTGAGGTAGGTGTCGACGGCCGCCGCCGCGGCCCGCCCCTCCGCGATGGCCCACACGATCAGCGACTGGCCCCGGCCGGCGTCGCCGGCCACGAAGACGCCCGGCACGTTGGTCATGTAGGCGCCGTCACGGGCCACGTTGCCGCGCTGGTCGAGCTCGACCTCGAGCTGCGCGATCACGCCGTCCGGCTCGGGGCCGGTGAAGCCCATCGCCAGCAGCACCAGCTCGGCGGGCAGCTCCCGCTCGGAGCCCTCCACCTCGGTGAACCTGCCGTCCTTCATCTCGACGTCGACCAGGCGCAGCGCGCGGACGTTGCCGTCCTCGTCACCGAGGAACTCCTTGGTCGAGACCGAGTACAGCCGGTCGCCACCCTCCTCGTGGGCGGAGGAGACCCGGAACAGCATCGGGTACGTCGGCCACGGCTGCGCCGCGGGACGGTCCTCGCCCGGCTGCGGCATGATCTCCAGCTGGGTGACCGAGGCCGCGTGCTGACGGTGCGAGGTGCCGAGGCAGTCCGCCCCGGTGTCGCCGCCGCCGATGATCACGACGTGCTTCCCGGTGGCCACGATCTGGTCCTCGACCTGCTGGCCCGCAGAGACCCGGTTGGACTGCGGCAGGAACTCCATCGCCTGGTGGATGCCGCCGAGCTCGCGTCCGGTGATCGGGAGGTCCCGGCCGACGGTCGAGCCCATGGCGAGCACCACGGCGTCGAAGCGCTCCCGCAGCTGGTCGCCGCGCACCGCGTTGCCGACGTCGACGCCGGAGCGGAAGACCGTCCCCTCGCGTCGCATCTGGTCCAGCCGTCGGTCGAGGTGCCGCTTCTCCATCTTGAACTCGGGGATGCCGTAGCGCAGCAGGCCGCCCGGCTCGTCCGCCCGCTCGTAGACGGCGACGGTGTGACCGGCCCGTGTCAGCTGCTGGGCGGCGGCCAGCCCGGCCGGGCCCGAGCCGACGACGGCCACGGTGCGCCCCGTCAGCCACTCCGGCGGCTCGGGACGGACCCAGCCGGACTCGATCGCCCGGTCGGCGATCGCGACCTCGACGTTCTTGATCGTCACCGGGTCCTGGTTGATCCCCAGCACGCACGCGGTCTCGCACGGCGCCGGGCACAGCCGACCGGTGAACTCCGGGAAGTTGTTCGTGGCGTGCAGGCGCTCGATGGCGCCTTCCCAGTCGTCGCGCCAGACCAGGTCGTTCCACTCCGGGATGATGTTGCCCAACGGGCAGCCCTGGTGGCAGAACGGGATGCCGCAGTCCATGCAGCGGCCCGCCTGCTCGGTGATGATCGGCAGCAGCGCCCGCCCCGCTCCGCCGGGGTAGACCTCCTGCCAGTCCTCCAGCCGCTCCTCGACGGGGCGCCGGGGCGCCACCTCGCGACCGTGCTTGAGGAACCCCTTGGGGTCAGCCATGTACCCAGCCCTCCATCGTCGTGACCATCGCGACGCCCGACTCACCCATGGAGAGCCTCCATCATCCTGGTCGCGGTCTGCTCGTCGTCCAGGCCCTCCTGCTCGGCCCTCTCCTTGACGGCCAGGACCCGCTTGTAGTCGGTGGGCATGACCTCGGTGAAGCGGCCGACCGCGGCCGGCCAGTCCGCCAGGAGCGCCTCGGCCACCGGCGAGCCGGTCTCCTCGTGGTGGCGGCGCACCATGGCCTCCAGCTCCTCGCCGGCGGCGCCCTCGACGGCGTCGAGCTCGACCAGCTCGGGGTTCACCCGTCGCTCGTCGAGGTCGAGGACGAAGGCCACCCCACCGGACATGCCGGCCGCGAAGTTGCGCCCGATCGGGCCCAGCACCACCACCCGACCGCCGGTCATGTACTCGCAGCCGTGGTCGCCGACACCCTCGACCACCGCGGTGGCGCCCGAGTTGCGGACGCAGAACCGCTCCCCGACCTGGCCGCGCAGGTAGATCTCCCCCGACGTCGCGCCATAGCCGATGACGTTGCCGGCGATGATCTGCTGGGCCGCGTCGAACGTGGCGCTGCGGTCCGGCCGGACCACCACGCGCCCTCCGGACAGGCCCTTGCCGACGTAGTCGTTCGCGTCGCCCTCGAGCCGCAGCGTGATCCCGCGAGGCACGAAGGCGCCGAACGACTGACCCGCGGAGCCGGTGAAGGTGATGTCGATCGTCCCGTCGGGCAGACCCTCGCCGCGGTAGCGCTTGGTGACCTCGTGACCCAGGATCGTGCCGACCGTGCGGTTGACGTTGCGGACCTTGACCTGGGCGCGGACCGGCTCGCCGTTCTCCAGGGCGTCGCGGGCCAGCTCGACGAGCTCGTTGTCGAGGGCCTTCTCAAGGCCGTGGTCCTGGGCGACGGTGTGGTGACGCGGCGTCCCCTCGGGCAGGTCCGGCACGTGCAGGACGGGGCGCAGGTCCAGGCCCTGGGCCTTCCAGTGGTCGACGGCCTCGACGACGTCGAGCGCGTCGGCCTGGCCGACGGCCTCCTCCAGGGTCCGGAACCCGAGCTCCGCGAGCAGCTCGCGGACCTCCTCGGCGATGAACTCGAAGAAGTTGACGACGAACTCCGGCTTGCCCGCGAACCGCTGCCGCAGCAGCGGGTTCTGCGTGGCGACGCCGACCGGACAGGTGTCGAGGTGGCAGACCCGCATCATGATGCAGCCCGAGACCACCAGCGGCGCCGTCGCGAAGCCGAACTCCTCGGCGCCCAGCAACGCCGCCACCACGACGTCGCGACCGGTCTTCAGCTGACCGTCGGCCTGGACCACGATGCGGTCACGGAGGCCGTTGAGCAGCAGCGTCTGCTGCGTCTCGGCCAGCCCGAGCTCCCAGGGACCACCCGCGTGCTTGAGCGAGGTCAGCGGCGCGGCACCGGTGCCGCCGTCGTGGCCCGAGATCAGCACCACGTCGGCGTGCGCCTTCGACACGCCCGCCGCGACCGTGCCGACGCCGACCTCCGCGACCAGCTTGACGTGGACCCGCGCCTGCGGGTTCGCGTTCTTCAGGTCGTGGATCAGCTGCGCGAGGTCCTCGATGGAGTAGATGTCGTGGTGCGGCGGCGGCGAGATCAGCCCGACCCCGGGCGTCGAGTGCCGGGTCTTGGCCACCCACGGGTACACCTTGTGCCCGGGCAGCTGCCCGCCCTCGCCCGGCTTGGCGCCCTGGGCCATCTTGATCTGGATGTCGTCGGCGTTGGTGAGGTACTCCGAGGTCACCCCGAAGCGCCCCGACGCGACCTGCTTGATCGAGCTCCGCCGTGAGGGGTCGTGGAGCCGGTCGGCGTCCTCGCCGCCCTCACCGGTGTTCGACTTCCCGCCGATCCGGTTCATCGCGATCGCGAGGGTCTCGTGAGCCTCGCCGCTGATCGACCCGTAGGACATCGCCCCGGTGGAGAACCGCTTCACGATCTCCGAGACCGGCTCGACCTCCTCGATCGGCACCGGAGCGCGACCCAGTGCGCCGGCGTCCTTGAAGGCGAACAGCCCGCGCAGCGTCATCAGCCGCTTGGACTGCTCGTCGACCCGGGAGGTGTACTGCTTGAACACGTCGTAGCGGCCGGTGCGGGTGGAGTGCTGCAGCCGGAAGACGGTCTCGGGGTCGAACAGGTGGGGCTCGCCCTCCCGTCGCCACTGGTACTCGCCGCCGATCTCCAGCGCCCGGTGTGCGGGCGGCAGCCCGTCGACCGGGTAGGCCTTGCGGTGCCGGCGGACGACCTCCTCGGCGACCAGGTCGATGTCGACACCGCCGAGCTTGCTGGTGGTCCCGGTGAAGTAGCGGTCGACCAGCGGCTGAGAGAGCCCGACGGCCTCGAAGATCTGGGCACCGGTGTACGACGCGACGGTCGAGACGCCCATCTTGCTCATGACCTTCAGGACGCCCTTGCCGAGCGACTTCTGGAGGTTCTTCACGGCCTTGTCCGGCTCGACGTCGTCGAGGAAGTGCCCGTTCCGGGCGAGGTCCTCGACCGTCTCCATGGCCAGGTAGGGGTTGACCGCCGAGGCGCCGTACCCCATCAGCAGCGCGACGTGGTGCACCTCGCGGACGTCACCGGCCTCGATGACCAGGCCGACCTGGGTCCGCGATTTCTCGCGGACCAGGTGGTGGTGCACCGCCCCGGTCAGCAGCAGCGACGGGATCGGGGCCAGCTCCGCAGTGGAGTGCCGGTCCGAGAGCACGATGATGCGGGCTCCGGCGGCGATCGCCTCGGACACCTCCGCGCAGACCTCCTCGATGCGTCGGGTCAGCGACGTGCCGCCGCCCTCGACCTCGAACAGCCCCCGGGAGACGTGCGTGGCATAGCCCGGCAGGTCACCGTCACGGTTGATGTGGCGGATCTTGGCGAGCTCGTCGTTGGTGATCACCGGGAACGGCAGCACCAGCTGTCGGCAGGAGGCGGGCGTCGGCTCCAGCAGGTTCGCCTCGGGGCCGATCATCCCCGCCAGCGACGTGACCAGCTCCTCGCGGATCGCGTCCAGCGGCGGGTTGGTCACCTGCGCGAACAGCTGCGCGAAGTAGTCGAACAGCAGCCGGGGGCGCTCCGAGAGCGCGGCGATCGGGGTGTCGGTCCCCATCGAGCCGATCGGCTCGGCACCGCTGCGGGCCATCGGCGTGAGCAGGACGCGCTTCTCCTCCTCGGTGTAGCCGAAGATCTGCTGGCGCCGGGTGACCGAGGCGTGGGTGTGGACGATGTGCTCGCGGTCGGTGAGGTCCTCGAAGTGGAGGATGCCGGCGTGCAGCCACTCGTCGTAGCGGTGCTCGCTCGCGAGCTGGCCCTTGATCTCCTCGTCCTCGACGATCCGGTGCTCGGCGGTGTCCACGAGGAACATGCGACCGGGCTGCAGCCGGCCCTTGCGGACCACCGTGGCCGGGTCGATGTCGAGCACGCCGACCTCGGAGGCCAGCACCACCAGGCCGTCGTCGGTCACCCAGTAGCGCGAGGGGCGCAGCCCGTTGCGGTCGAGCACGGCACCGACCTGCGTGCCGTCGGTGAAGACCACGCAGGCCGGACCGTCCCAGGGCTCCATCACCGAGGCGTGGAACTCGTAGAACGCGCGCCGCGCCGCGTCCATCTCGGCGTGGTTCTCCCACGCCTCCGGGATCATCATCAGCACCGAGTGCGGCAGCGACCGGCCGCCCATGTGGAGCAGCTCGAGCACCTCGTCGAAGGAGGCCGAGTCCGAGGCGCCGGGGGTGCAGATCGGGAACAGCCGCTCGAGGTCGCCGGGGATGACGTCGCTGGACAGCAGCGCCTCCCGGGCCCGCATCCAGTTGCGGTTGCCCATGACGGTGTTGATCTCGCCGTTGTGCGCGATGAACCGGAACGGGTGCGACAGCGGCCAGCTCGGGAAGGTGTTGGTCGAGAAGCGGGAGTGCACCACGGCCACCGCGGAGGCGACCCGCTCGTCGACGAGGTCGGGGTAGAACCGGTCGAGCTGGTCGGTCGTCAGCATGCCCTTGTAGGCGATGGTGCGCGACGACAGCGACGGGAAGTACGCCTCGGTCTCGTGCTCGGCGCGCTTGCGCAGGCAGAAGGCGAGGCGCTCCAGCGCCATGCCGCTCTGGTCTCCGGCGGCGCTCACGAAGAGCTGGCTGAAGGTGGGCATCACCGACAGCGCGGTGCTGCCGAGCATCGAGTCGTCGGTGGGGACGTCGCGCCACCCCAGCACGACGAGGTCCTCCTCGGCGGCGATCTCCTCGATACGCCGCCGGGTCTTGGCCACCTCGTCGGCGTCCCCCGAGAGGAACCCGGTCCCGACCGCGTACCCGTGGAGGGCCGGCAGCTCGAAGTCCACGACCTCCCGGAAGAAGGCGTCCGGCACCCCGAGCAGGATGCCGGCGCCGTCGCCGGAGTCGGGCTCGGAGCCGGTGGCCCCGCGGTGCTCCAGGTTGCGCAACGCCGTGACGGCCTTGGCCACGATGTCGTGGCTGGCCTCCCCGCTGAGGGTGGCCACGAAGGCGACCCCGCATGCGTCGTGCTCGTGGAGACCGTCGTAGAGGCCCTGGGGCGGTGGGAACGCGTTCATCGGCCTTCCTCCCGTCGTCGTGGGCACCGCTGCGGGACGCGTCTGCGGGACGCGCTCGGGGTGCTGCTCGTGGGGTGTGAGGCAGGGGACGACATTGGCCCGTGCGCGAGCCAAACTCTACAGGACGCGCGGCGGCCCACCGCCCCCGCGATCGTGGCACCGGCCACGGTCGGCGACCGGCGCCCATGCCCCTGGTCACGGCCTCAGCCGACGACCGCCGCCCCGATCAGCAACCCCACGACATAGGTCAGCCCGGCCGACCCGGCCCCCATCAGCGCCTGCCGCAGACCGCCGTACCACCACGGCCGCACGGTCACCCGGGCCACCACGGCGCCGCAGCCGAACAGCGCCAGCACGGTGAGCATCACCGCGGGCAGCACCGAGGTGGCGCCCAGCAGGTAGGGCACCAGCGGCACCAGTGCCCCCACGGCGAAGGCCAGGAACGAGGAGCCCGCAGCGACCCGGGGCGAGGCCAGCTCGTCAGGGTCCACGCCCAGCTCCTCGCGGGCGTGCACCGCGACCGCGTTCTCCACGTCGCTGTGGATCTGCCGGGCCACCTCCGCGGCCAGCTCCGGGGCCAGCCCCTTCGCGACGTACATCTGCGCGAGCTCGGCGGTCTCGCCGTCGGGGTTGCGCAGGATCTCGTGCCGTTCCTTGGCGATCTCGCGGGCCGCGGCCTCGGACTGGCTGGCGACCGAGATGTACTCGCCCGTGGCCATCGAGAACGCCCCGCCGACCAGACCGGCCGCCCCGGCGAGCACGACCGTCGAGGGGCTGCCCAGGTGCGCGGTGCCACCAGCCATGCCGGCGATCAGGGCCACGTTGGAGACCAGGCCGTCCATGGCGCCGAAGACCGCCGGTCGCAGCCAGCCACCGGTGACGTCAGGATGCTCGTGGTCGACCGGCGGGATGTCGTGCGGGAGCGCGTCGGTCCTCATGGGACCCGAATCTACCGGGACGGCGCCGACGGTTCATCGAAGGCGAGGCTTGCCTCACGACGCCGGTGGCGGGTCGCGACGAGCCGCGCGCCGCCCCGGCTCCCCGGTCGCGCCGCCCTCGTGCGCGTCACCGCGGTCCGCCTCGACGCCCCGTCGCTCACTCCGGTGGTCGCCCTCGTCCGCGCGGGGGTCGCCGCCGGCGTCGCCGTCTGGGACGGTCGCCGCGGCGCCGGGCCCGTGACCCTCCCGCCACACCGTGTCCTCGCGGCCGGGTCGCCGGCGTCTCACCACCAGGAAGTACGCGGTGGCCAGCACGAACACCACGATGGAGGTCCAGACGTTGAGACGGAGCCCCAGCACGTCGTCGGCCTCGACGGTGTCGATGCGCAGGTACTCGATCCAGCCGCGGCCGGCCGTGTAGGCCATCACGTAGAGCGCGAAGGCGCGGCCGTGACCGAGCCGGAAGCGGCGGTCGGCCCAGAGCACCAGGCCGGCGGCCCCGAGGTTCCACACGCACTCGTACAGGAAGGTCGGGTGGAAGGTCGCGAACTCCTCGTAGCCCGGTGGCCGGTTGGCCGGCGCGATCTCCAGGGCCCACGGCTGGGTCGTCGGCCGTCCGAACAGCTCCTGGTTGAACCAGTTGCCCCACCGGCCGATCGCCTGCGCCACCAGGATGCCCGGCGCGAGCGCGTCCGCCAGCGGCGGCAGCCGCAGCCCCATCCGCCGGGCCCCGATCCAGGCGCCCACCCCGCCGAGGGCGATGGCGCCCCAGATCCCCAGGCCGCCGCGCCACACGTACAGGGCCGCCAGCGGGTCCCCTCCGGCCCCGAAGTAGCGCCCCGGGTCGGTGATCACGTGGTAGAGCCGGCCCCCGACCAGCCCGAAGGGCACCGCCCAGATCGCGATGTCCGAGACCTGCCCTCGGACGCCGCCACGGGCCACCCAGCGCCGCTCCCCCATCCAGATGGCGACGACGACGCCGAGGATGATGCACAGCGCGTACCCCCGCACCGGGAACGGCCCGAGGTGCCAGACCCCCTGGCTGGGGCTGGGGATGAACAGCGGGCTCACGCGAGCGGTACCTCTCCGTCGAGGATGATGCGGAGGTCCTCGGCCAGCGCCGCCGGTGAGGTGGCGTCGGTCCAGACGAAGGGGGCCGTGCCGTCGGGGAGCAGCCCCAGCACCGGGGTGCCGTGCTCGACCTCGTAGCCGCCGGACGGGAGCCTCCGCCCACGGGCGACCTCGACGTCGAAGCCGGCCCCCAGCGCGACCACGCGATCCAGCTCGCCGGTGAGACCGACGAAGCGGGGGTCGAACCGGCCCAGGTAGCGACGCAGCACCGGCACGGTGTCGCGTGAGGGGTCGGTGGTGACGAAGACCATCTCCACCTCCGAGCGCTGGTCGGCCTCCAGCCGCGTCAGCGCCGAGGTGATGCTCGCCATGACCGTCTGGCAGACGTCGGGGCAGTTCGTGTAGCCGAAGAAGACCAGCCGCAGCGGCGTGCCGGTGGCGGCCGCGAGATCCAGCGAGCCACCGGTGGTGGCGCCCAGCGGGATCGCCGGCACCGGGTAGGGCCGCGGCAGCACGACGCCGTTGGGCAGCGCGTCGCCGTCCTCGACCCTGACGTTCGAGACCAGCCCGTTCCCGCCGGCGGGGTCCGCGGCCCCTCCGCCGCACGCGGTGAGCGTCAGCAGCGCCAGGGCGGCCCCGGCGGCGGCCGGCCGGGCCCGCAGCAGGCGGGCGGACCGACCAGGACTGACGCCTCGACGGACCACGGGTGACGGCTCAACGGGGGGTGCGGGCGTCTCAGCCACGCCTGACGCCCTCGGCGAGGTCACGGGCGACCGCGCCCATCGCCGCCAGCCCGGCGGCGCGGTCGCTGCCGGCGTCCAGCAGCCGGCGGACGAACGCGGAGCCCACGATGACGCCGTCGGCGAAGCTCGCCACCTCGGCCGCCTGGTCGCCGTCGGAGACCCCGAGCCCGACCCCGACCGGCAGGTCGCTGACGTGACGGACCCGGCGGACCAGCGGCCCCGCCAGGTCGCTGGAGGTCTCCCGGGCGCCGGTGACGCCCATCACCGCCGCGGCGTAGACGAACCCGCTGCAGTGCGCTGTCGTCATCGCCAGCCGGTCGTCGGTGGAGGAGGGGGCCACCAGGAAGACCTTGTCCAGGCCGTGCTCGTCGGCGGCCGCGACCCACGCGTCGGCCTCGTCCGGCACCAGGTCGGGGGTGATCAGGCCGGCGCCGCCGGCGGCGGCGAGGTCGCGGGCGAACCGCTGCACGCCGTAGCGCTCGACGGGGTTCCAGTAGGTCATCACCACGGCGGGCGCCCCGGTGGCGGCGACCGCCTCGACCACGCGCAGCACGTCCGCGGTGCGGGTCCCGGCCTCCAGCGCCTGCTGGGCCGCGGCCTGGATGGTGGGTCCGTCCATGACGGGGTCGCTGTAGGGCAGCCCCACCTCGATGACGTCGCACCCCGAGGCGACCAGCTCCCGCATCGCGGCCACCGAGCCGGGCAGGTCGGGGAAGCCCGCGGGCAGGTAGCCGACCAGGGCGGCGCGGCCCTCCGCTCGCGCCGTGGCGAAGGCTGTCGCGGTGCTGCTCATGCGTCCGGCTCGCCCACCACGGCGTCCGGCGTCGCCGTCCGGCCCAGCCCGAACCACTCGACGGCGGTCCCCATGTCCTTGTCCCCGCGTCCGGACAGGTTGACCAGGATGGTCGACCCCGGCTGCTCCTTGGCCAGCTGCAGCGCACCGGCGATGGCGTGCGCGGACTCGATCGCCGGGATGATGCCCTCGGTGCGGGAGAGCAGCGCGAAGGCGTCCATCGCCTCCACGTCGGTCACCGGCCGGTAGGAGGCCCGACCCGACTCCGCGAGATAGGCGTGCTCGGGTCCGACTCCCGGGTAGTCCAGCCCCGCCGAGATCGAGTGCGACTCCTTGGTCTGGCCGTCCTCGTCCTGGAGCACGAACGTCCGCGCACCATGGAGCACGCCGAACTCGCGCGCGTAGATCGTGGCGGCGTGGCGCATGGTGTCGACGCCGTCGCCGGCGGCCTCACAGCCGACCAGCTGCACGTCGTCGTCGGTGAAGGCGCTGAACAGCCCGATGGCGTTGGAGCCGCCGCCGACGCACGCGACCGCGGCGTCGGGCAGCGCCCCGGTCAGCTCCAGGCACTGCGCCCTGGCCTCGTCGCCGATGCCGCGGCAGAAGTCGCGGACCATCGAGGGGAACGGGTGAGGTCCGGCGGCGGTGCCGAACAGGTACGCCGTGTGGTCGACGCTGGCGACCCAGTCGCGGATGGCCTCGTTGATGGCGTCCTTCAGGGTGCGCGAGCCCGAGGTCACCGAGACCACCTCGGCACCGAGCAGGTGCATCCGGGCGACGTTGAGGGCCTGCCGCTCGGTGTCGACCTGGCCCATGTAGACCACGCAGTCCAGCCCGAGGTAGGCCGCCGCGGTGGCGGAGGCCACCCCGTGCTGGCCGGCCCCGGTCTCGGCGATCACCCTGGTCTTGCCCATCCGCCGGGTCAGCAGCGCCTGGCCGAGGACGTTGCGGATCTTGTGGGCGCCGGTGTGGTTGAGGTCCTCGCGCTTGAGCAGGATCCGCGCACCCGCGACCTCCGAGAGCTTGCTGGCCTCGTACAGCCTGCTGGGGACGCCGGCGTAGTCGCGCAGCATCCGATCGAACTCGCCGGTGAACGCCGGGTCCGCCATCGCGCCCTGCCAGGCGGCGGTCAGCTCGTCCAGCGCCGCCATCAGTGCCTCGGGCATCATCCGACCGCCGAAGCGCCCGAACGTGCCGTCGCCGTCCGCCGGCACGCGCGGGGACCGCGGCGGGGTCGAGGTGTCTGCCATGGTGTGAGTCAGCTCCTCAGTCACGCTGCTTCAACGACGGGTGCGACCCGGCGGCGACGAGGTCGGCGACCGCGCTGCGGGGGTCGTCCCCCCGTACCAGGGTCTCACCGACCAGTACGACGTGCGCTCCCTGCTTGGCGTACTCGAAGACGTCGTGGGGACCGCGGACCCCGGACTCGGCGACCCGGACGACGCCGTCGGGGATCAGCGGCGCCAGCCGGCCGAAGGTGTCCCGGTCGACCTCGAGCGTCCTGAGGTTGCGGGCGTTGACTCCGATGATGGTGGCGCCGGCGGCGAGGGCCCGCTCCACCTCCTCCTCGTCGTGCACCTCGACGAGCGGGGTCAGCCCGATGGACACGGCGCGCTCGACCAGCGACTCGAGCTGGGTCTGCGGCAGCGCGGCGACGATCAGCAGCGCCAGGTCGGCCCCGGCCGCGCGAGCCTCCCACAGCTGGTAGGAGGTGACGATGAAGTCCTTGCGCAGCACGGGCACGTCGACGGCGGCGCGGACGGCCCGCAGGTCGTCCAGGCTGCCGCCGAACCGCCGGCCCTCGGTGAGGACGCTGATGGTGGCCGCCCCGCCCGCCTGGTACTCCGCAGCGAGCGCGGCCGGGTCGCCGATCGTGGCCAGCCGACCGCGGCTGGGGCTCGAGCGCTTCACCTCGGCGATGACGCTGACCCCGGGGGCCCGGAACGCCGGGACCGGGTCATGGGCGTCGCGCGCGTGGCGGGCCTGCTCCTTGAGGTCCGCCAAGGACGTGGTCGCCTCACGTTCGGCGAGGTCGACGCGGACGCCGTCGATGATCTCGTCGAGTACGGACATGCTCACCCCTCCGTCTAAGCCGGGGACCACACTCTCACGACGGCCCGGCCGCCTCGAACCCGAGGGCGGGGCGCCGCCGACCCGGCCAGACGGTATCCATATTGCTACCGTGGCAGACCACCTCACGCCGGCGCCGTCCCGGACCACTGCCTCGTGCCTCGCCGGCCGACCGGGTAGCGTCTGCGACCGCACCCCACGCGGCCCACGACACCGGAGATCGCCTTGACGAGCTACCCACCCCCGCCCGGCGAGGACGACCCGTCGGGAACGTCCGGCGGCTACCCGCCCGGCCCCGCCGGGCACGGCGCCGACGACCCCGGTGCCCAGCCGCCACCGCCCGGTCAGTCGGGCTACGGGTACCCGCCCGGCGGCTACGGCTACGGCTCGGGGTACGGCGGCTCCGGCACCGGCCCGACCAACACCAAGGCGGTCTGGGCGCTGGTGGTGGGCCTCGTGAGCCTGCCCCTGGCGCTGTGCTGCTCGCTCCTGGGCCTGGCAGGCATCGCCTCCATCGTGCTCGGCCGGATGGCACGGCAGGAGATCGAGATGAGCGGGGGCCTGCAGCGGGGCGCCGGGATGGCCAAGGCCGGCTTCATCCTGGGGATCGTCGACGTCGTGCTCGCGCTGGTGATGTTCGCGGTCTCCATCGTCTTGTTCAGCAGCGGCAACGGCTTCCAGATCAACACCGCCCCCGCCGGCTGACGCCTGCCCTGCGTACGGACGTCCGGGCGTCGGGTCACCGAGGCACCCGACCGTTCTCCGCTGCGGGTCAGGGCGCCAGCCAGGCGCCCCCGGTGGTGTTGCGCGCCACCCAGAAGGCGACGGCGAGGACCGCGAAGACCACCGTCCCGGCCACCACGCGGCGCGCCGACGCGGCCCGGACCCGGCCGCGCCAGCCGTCGGCCAGAGCGCGCAGCCACCAGAGCCCCAGCAACGGGAGCGCGGAGACGAACATCAGGTTGCTGGACGCGGCCGCCGCGAGGTCGCCTCTGGTCAGGTCGTTGACCGCCCGCAGCCCGCCGCAGCCGGGGCAGTAGGTGCCGCTGAGCAGCAGCCAGGGGCAGTAGCCCCACGACCCGCTGCGGTGCGGATCGCGCAGGTGCAGCGCCAGGCTGGCGACCAGCACCCCGCCGCCGAGCAGCACCGGAACGGCCAACCGGCGGCCGCGGCCGCCGGGCTCAGGGGCCGGGCCTGCCCTCCGGCCCGCCACCTGACCTGCGCCTTGGCCCGTCGCCTGGCCCGTCGCCCGACCGGCGCCCGGACCCGTCACCGGCGCCGGGGCTCCGCTGCCCGACACCATTCCCAGCCGGTCCCGGTCAGCGCCGGGACTCCGAGGCGGGCTCCGCGCCCAGGCCCATCTTCTGCATGACCTTGCCCACCACCGGCCCGACGACCCCGATGACGACGCCCACCCAGAACATCGGCCACGACGACACCACGAGGCCGAGGCCGCCGACCGTGAAGCCCACGAGGATGATCAGCACGCCGGTCCAGGCGGCGGGAGTGTTGCCGTGGTGAGCCATGAGAGCGGTGCTCCTCGCAGGTCGGGGGGGCGACGCGGACGAGGCCATCCTAGGCGGTCCGCGGCTGCCGTCACTCGGTCGGGTCGCGGCCGTCGTCCAGCGCTCGCCACAGGTCCTGCTCCCCGGCGGGCGACGGGTCCGGTCGCCCGGCGGGGGCGTCGTAGCGGCTGCCCATGGCCGGCCAGGCCGGGGCGGCCCGGACCGCGACCGCGAACGCCGCGGTCGCGACCAGCGCGGCCACGGCACAGGTCCAGTACCAGGCCGTCAGCGAGGTCGACACGCCTCGCCCGGTCCCACCCCGGGACACGACGGCGGCGAGCGCGTCGTCGGGCGCCGTCCCGAAGCCCACGACCGTCGCCGCGAGGACCCCGGCCGCGGCCAGTGTCCCGGCCACGGCGGCGACCCGACGGGTCCGGCCCCGCAGCACCAGCACCACGCCCCAGGCCGCCAGCGTCACCAGGGCGAGGGAGACCGCCAGCGGAGCGGTCGAGGATCCGGTGACGCTGCCGGTCACCTCGACGCCGGCGGCCGCTCCCGACGCGGTGGCCCAGTCCCGGGCGGCCGCGACGGCAGCGAGGACGGCGGCGGTGAGCCCGACCAGCACCGTCGGCCCGAAGCTGCCGCGCGGACGTGGCGACGGCCGGGACCCGGTCCGGGGTCCGGCGGTCCGCCCGCTCCGACCGGTCGTCTCCCCGTCAGCCATCCGCGAGGGCAGCGCTCGACGGCGTCGACACCGGCAGCACCACCGCGTCGAAGCAGCTGCGGTCACCGGTGTGGCAGGCCGCGCCGTGCTGCTCGACCTTCACCAGCAGGGTGTCGCCGTCGCAGTCCAGCCGCGCCTCCCGCACCAGCTGCACGTGACCGGAGGTGTCCCCCTTGACCCAGTACTCCTGACGGGACCGGCTCCAGAACGTGGTCCGACCGGTGGTCAGGGTGCGGTGCAGGGCCTCGTCGTCCATCCAGCCGACCATCAGCACCTCGCCGGTGTCGTGCTGCTGGACGACGGCGGCCACGAGACCGTCGGCGTCGCGCTTGAGGCGCAGCGCGACGGCGGGATCGAGCGAGCTGGACGGCACGGTCATGACCCCAGTATCGCGGGCCGCACCAGCGGCCGTCCGGGCGGCAGGGTCAGTGGGCGGCGTGCTGCGCGGTCCAGCTCGCGTGCAGCCTCCCGTACACGCCGCCCTCGGCGAGCAGGTCGGCGTGCACGCCCCGCTGCACCACCCGACCGGCGTCGACGACGACGACGTCGTCGGCGTTCTCGGCGGTCGTCATCCGGTGGGCGATCGTCACCGACGTCCGGCCGCTGGTGAGCCGCTCCAGCGCCCGGGCGATCCGCATCTCCAGCGCCGGGTCCACGGCGCTGGTGGCCTCGTCGAGGACCAGCAGGTCCGGGTCGGCGAGGTGCGCGCGCATCAGCGCCACCAGCTGACGCTCACCCGCCGACAGCGACTCGCCCCGCTGCCCGACCCGGGTGTCGAGGCCGCGCGGCAGCGACTCGAGCCAGTCGGCCAGCCCGAGCTCGGTGGCGGCCGCCTCGATCTCGGCGTCGGTGGCCCCCAGCCGGCCGTAGCGCGCGTTCGCGCGGAGCGTGGCGTCGAACAGGAAGCCCTCCTGCGGCACCAGCACCACGCGGCGCCGCAGCGACGCGAACGGCACGTCGCGCAGGTCGAGCCCGTCGAGCCGGACGGCGCCGGTGGTCGGGTCCATCAGCCGCGTCAGCAGCTTCGCCAGCGTCGTCTTGCCGGACCCGGTCTCCCCCACGACGGCGACCCGGGTGTGCGGCTCGATCCGCAGCTCCACCCCGTGCAGGACCGGCGCGCCGCCGGGGTAGGCGAACCCGACGCCGTCGAAGTCGATGCCCACCGCCCGCTCGGGCAGCGGGGTGCCCGCGGTGCCGGGGTCGACGACGTCCGCCGGAGTGTCCAGGATCCCGATGACCCGCCGCCAGCCGGCGATGGCGTTCTGGGCGTCGGTCAGCACCTGGGTGCCGATCTGGACCGGCCCCACGAACAGCGTGACCAGGAACGCGAAGGCCAGCACCTTGCCGGCGGTGATCTCGCCGTCGACCCCCAGCAGCACGCCGACGACCAGCACTCCGGCGTTGGCCAGCCCGGCCGACACCCCGCCGAGGGAGAAGGAGAACGCGGTCAGCCCCTGCGCGCGGGTGCTGGCGGCCTGGTAGCGGTCGACCGCGGTGTCGATGCGCTCCTGGGTGCGCCCTTGGACGGCGTAGGAGCGGACCGTCGCCGCCCCGACCACCGGCTCCGAGACGGCGCTGAGCATGGCGCCGACCTGCTGGCGGACCACCCCGTAGGCCGCGGAGAGCCGACGCTGGAAGAACCGCAGCGACACGAACAGCGGCAGGAAGCAGACCCAGACCACGATCGTCAGCTGCCAGCTGTAGACCGCCATCAGCAGGGTGGCCACCGCGATCTGGCCGACGCTGACGATCGCGATGACGCCACCGAAGATGAGGAACTGCGAGACCTGGTCGACATCGCTGGTGACCCGGGAGACCAGCGCGCCACGTCGCTCGGTGTTCTGCGTGAGGAGCGGCAGGTCGTGGACGTGCCGGAACGCCTTGACCCGCAGGGTGGCCAGCCCGCGCTCGGCGCTGGCGAACAGCCGGGTCGTCATCTGGTACGAGGCCAGGGCGGTGGCCAGCACCGCGAGCGCGGCCACGACGGCGACCACCGAGACGAAGCCCAGGTCCGGGCCCCCGGGAGCGTTGACACCGCGGTCGAGGGTCTGCTGCACCGCGACCGGGACCACGATCCGGCCGGCCGTGGCGAGCACCGCGAAGGCGAGCGTCCCGCGCAGCCCGTCGGTGAGCTCCGGGGAGAGCGCGACGCCGCGACGGATCGTCGCCGACGCCGAGAGCGTCTCGCCGGTGTCGAGACCGGTGCCGCCAGGGGGGCCGCCGGGGGGACCTCCGGGGGGACCTCCGGGAGGGTCGCCGCGGCCGCCGCGGGTCGTGGTCGTCACGGCACGCTCACCTCGTCCACTCCGGGATGCTCCTGCTCGTAGGCGTTGACCAGGTCGGCGTACGACGGGCTGCGAGCCAGCAGCTCGGCGTGCGTGCCCTGGTCGGCGACGCGGCCGTCGCGGAGGTGGACCACCTGGTCGGCCAGCGCGATGGTGGCCTTGCGGTAGGCCACGACCAGGACCGTGGCGCCGCCGCCGGCCCGCCGGAGCCCCGCCAGGATCCGGGCCTCGACGTCGGGGTCGACCGCCGAGGTGGCGTCGTCCATGACCAGCAGCCGGGGCCGGCGGACCAGCGCTCGGGCCAGCGAGAGCCGTTGCCGCTGCCCGCCGGACAGGGTGGTGCCGCGCTCCCCCAGCCGGGAGTCGAGTCCCTCGGGCAGGGCGGCCACGAAGCCGTCGGCCTGGGCCGTCCGCAGCGCGGCCCAGACCTGCTCGTCGTCGAGGTCGGCCCCGAGGGTGACGTTGCCTCGGACGGTGTCGTCGAACAGGAACGCCTGCTGCGGCACCAGGCTGACGTGCTCGGCGAGCGCCCCGGGGCGCAGCTCCCGCAGGTCGCGGTCGTCGAGCAGGACCTGCCCCTCGGCAGGGTCGACGAGGCGCAGCAGCAGCGAGGTCAGCGTGCTCTTGCCGCTCGCCGTCGACCCCACGACCGCGACGGTGCGTCCGGGCTCCGCGGTGAACGACACGCCGCGCAGCAGCGGCGGGCCGTCGGCGTAGCGGTAGCCCAGCTCGCGCACCTCCAGCCGGGCGCCGGCGCCCGTGCCTGGGACGGCGGCCTCGCCGAAGGGCATCTCGCCGGTCGCGTCCAGCACCGCCTGGACCCGGTTGAAGCCCACCACGCTGCGCGGGAACTCGCCGACCAGCCAGCCCAGCGAGCGGATCGGGAAGGAGACGATGGTGAGCAGGTAGGCGACGGTCACGACGTTGCCGGGGTCGGTGAGACCGCGCTCCACGCGCAGCACCCCGGCCGCCAGGACGGCCAGCACCCCGAGGCTCGGCAGCGCCTCGAGGACCGGGTCGAAGGCAGCGCGCACCCGGCCGGCGCGCACGTTGACGTCCCGCAGCGCGCGGGCCTTCACGGCGAACCGCTCGGTCTCCTCCGCCTCGCGGCCCAGGCTCTTGACGACCAGCGCGCCGTCGAAGGACTCGTGGGCGACCTCGCTCAGCTCGGCCCGCAGCGCCTGGGCCCGGGTCATCAGGGGCGACTGGATCTTCTGGTACACGACGTTGACCGCGATGACGAGTGGGAACACCAGCAGCCCGACCAACGCCAGCACGATGTCGGTGATGACCATCTGGCCGACGGCGATGACCATCATGGCGACCGTGCCGACGGCCATCGGCAGCGGAGCGATCGGCGCCCAGGCCGCCTCCACGTCGGAGTTGGCGTTCGACAGCAGCTGCCCGGTGGGGTGCTGCTGGTGCCAGGCCATCGGCAGCCGGAGGTACTGGCGGGTCACGGCGCGGCGGTAGTGGGCCTGCATGCGGTACTGCATGATCCCGGCGCCGAGGCGGCGGGCGACGATGCCGACCGCGCGCAGGATCGCGACCGCGACGAACAGCGCCACGATGGTCACCAGCCCGCCGGTGGCCACCTCGCCGCTGGCGAAGGCGGGAAGCACGACGTGGTCGGTCGACCAGCCCAGCACCCACGCGTCCGCGACGGTCAGCGCCCCGAACAGCACGCTGCCCAGCGTCGAGAGGGTGAAGATCCACGGCTCGCGCCGGATGGCCACTCCCAGCACCGCGAACCCGTCCCGCAGGGTGCCCCGCTCCCGGGCGGCCGGGACGGGTGCAGGAGAGCTCACGGGCACCACCCTACGGTCGGCTCCCGACGGTGCCGTCCCGCGCGTGGGACCGGGCCGACGGGCACGCACCCGGCCTCCTAGGCTTGGCCCATGAGCGACTACCTCGAGCTGCTGCCCGCCGTCGACGTCGCGGACGGTCAGGCGGTCCAGCTGGTCCAGGGCGTCGCCGGGTCGGAGAAGCGGTTCGGGGACCCCGTCGAGGCGGCGCTGGGCTGGCAGGCCCAGGGTGCGGAGTGGATCCACCTGGTCGACCTGGACGCGGCGTTCGGGCGCGGGCACAACCGCGACCTGCTGGCACGCATCGTCGGCACGCTCGACATCGCGGTCGAGATGAGCGGCGGGATCCGCGACGACGAGTCGCTGGCGGCGGCCATGGACGCCGGCTGCCGGCGGGTGAACATCGGCACCGCCGCCCTCGAGCAGCCGCAGTGGTGCGCCGCCGCGATCGCGGCGTACGGGGACCGGGTGGCGGTCGGGCTGGACGTGCGTGGTCGGACGCTGGCGGCTCGGGGGTGGACCCGCGACGGCGGCGACCTCTACGACGTGCTGGCCCGGCTGGACGGCGAGGGCTGCGCCCGCTACGTCGTCACCGACGTCAACAAGGACGGGATGCTCCAGGGACCCAACCTCGACCTGCTGCGGGCCGTCTGCGACGCCACCGACCGGCCGGTGGTGGCCTCGGGAGGCGTCACCGAGCTCAGCGACCTGGCCGCCCTCGCCGAGCTGGTGCCGGCCGGCGTGGAGGGAGCGATCATCGGCACCGCCCTCTACGAGGGGCGCTTCGCCCTCGAGGACGCGCTGCGGCTGACCCGGGGTGCGGCGTGAGCCTGGCCGTCCGGGTGATCCCGTGCCTGGACGTGAACGCCGGCCGGGTGGTCAAGGGGGTCAACTTCCAGCAGCTGCGCGACGCCGGCGACCCGGTCGAGCTGGCCCGCCTCTACGACGCCGAGGGCGCCGACGAGCTGACGTTCCTCGACATCTCGGCCTCCCACGAGGGGCGGGCGACCACGATGGAGATCGTGTCGGCGACCGCCGAGCAGGTGTTCATCCCGCTCACCGTGGGAGGCGGCGTGCGCAGCGTGACCGACGTCGACGGGCTGCTGCGCGCCGGCGCGGACAAGATCGCGGTGAACACCGCGGCGATCCGGCGTCCGGAGCTCGTCGCGGAGATCGCCGACAGGTTCGGCAACCAGGTGCTCGTGCTCTCCGTCGACGCCCGCCGGGCCGCCGGGACCGACAGCGGGTTCGAGGTGACCACGCACGGCGGCCGGGAGAGCGCCGGCCTGGACGCCGTCGAGTGGGCGCACCGGGCCGCCCAGCTCGGCGCCGGAGAGATCCTGCTCAACGCCATGGACGCCGACGGCACCCGCGACGGCTTCGACCTCGACCTGATCCGGGCGGTCCGCCGGGTGGTGAGCATCCCGGTCATCGCCTCGGGTGGCGCCGGCCGGGTCGAGCACTTCCCGCCCGCGGTCGAGGCTGGCGCGGACGCCGTGCTGGCCGCCAGCGTCTTCCACTTCGGGACGCTGGGGGTCGGCGAGGTGAAGGCGTCGCTGGCCTCGGCCGGTCACCCGGTCCGGCTGCATCGTGCCGCCACCACCGCCGGCTAGCAGGCCCGTCAGCGGCGGCGGGGGACGAGCAGCGTCACCAGCACCGGAAGCGCGAGCAAGCTGACGACCACGGCGCCCAGCCGGGCCGGCCAGTCCGGACGGACGACCCAGACGAGCGCGTCGAGCACCACCAGCAGCGCGACCACCGCCCAGACCCGTCGGCGGCGGCGCCGTGCCAGCGTCCCGGTGGGACGACCGACGCGGACCAGCCGCCCGGTCGTGGCCTGGCGGAGCCCGGCACGACGGGTCTCGCGCCGCTCCCGCCGCTCGGCCTGCGCGGCCCGGGCAGCCGTGCGGAGCGCCGCCTCGTGCTCGCGGGCCGCTCGGCGCCGGGCGCGTTCCTTGCTCATCGCGGCCGCCCGATGACCCTCATCGGGTGAGCGACCGGACCCAGTTCGCCAGCAGCCGGGCGCCGGCGTCACCGGACTTCTCGGGGTGGAACTGGGTCGCGCTCAGCGGGCCGTTCTCGACCGCGGCCACGAAGCGGTCGCCACCGTGCTCGGCCCAGGTGACCCGCGGCGGGGTGGTGCGCCCGTTGGTGCGCAGCGTCCACTCCCGCACGCCGTAGGAGTGCACGAAGTAGAACCGCTCGTCCGCCACCCCCTCGAACAGCACGCTGCCGTCGGGCACCTGCACGGTGTTCCACCCCATGTGGGGCACGACCGGCGCCTGGAGCCGCTCGACGACTCCGGGCCACTCGTCGAGGCCCTCGCTGTCGACTCCGTGCTCGACGCCGTGACCGAACAGGATCTGCATGCCCACGCAGATGCCGAGCACCGGTCTGCCGCCGGCCAGCCGCCGGCCGATCACCTCGTGGCCCTTGACCGCGCGCAGCCCCTCGACGCACGCGCGGAACGCACCGACCCCCGGCACCACCAGGCCGTCGCAGTCCATGGCGGCCGTCCGGTCGGCGCTCAACGTCACCGCCGCCCCGGCGCGCTCCAGGGCCCGCACCGCCGAGCGGAGGTTGCCCGACCCGTAGTCGAGCACGGTGACGGCCGGGCGGGCCACGTCAGCCTCTCCGGGCCCGCCCGGCCGGTCAGGACGCGGGTCGAGCCCAGCAGCAGTCACAGGCTGCCCTTCGTGCTGGGCACCCCGGTCTCGCGGGGGTCGAGGGCGACCGCGTCGCGCAGGGCGCGTGCGACCGACTTGAACTGGGCCTCGACCAGGTGGTGGGGATCCCGGCCCGAGAGCACCCGGACGTGCAGGGCGATCTGGGCGTGGAAGGCGAGCGTCTCGAAGACGTGCCGGGTCAGCGAGCCGAGGTACCCGACACCGGCACCGCCGATGGTCACGAACGCCTGAGCGTCCGGCTCACCCACGTGGACGCAGTACGGCCGCCCCGAGACGTCGACGGCGCACTGCACCAGGGCCTCGTCGAGCGGCACCAGGGCGTCTCCGAAGCGACGCACCCCGCGCTTGTCGCCGAGCGCCAGGCGCAGCGCGTCACCCAGCGCGATCGCGGTGTCCTCGACGGTGTGGTGGCCGTCGATGTGGGTGTCGCCGTCGGTCTGCACCGTCAGGTCGACCAGCGAGTGCCGGGAGAACGACGAGAGCATGTGGTCGTAGAAGCCGACGCCCGTGGACACCTCGTGCCGCCCGGTGCCGTCGAGGTCGAGCTCGACCAGCACCTTCGACTCCTTGGTCGCGCGCTCGATGCGGGCGGTGCGGGGCTGCACGGGCGTGGTCGGGCCGGTCATGGGAGTACCTCCGTCAGGGCGTGCTTGAAGCTCGTCATCTCCTCGGGGGTGCCGATCGACACCCGGAGCCAGCCCTCGGGGCCGACCTCGCGCACCAGCACGCCGCGGTCCAGCAGACCCTGCCAGACCGCGTGCCGGTCGGCGAAGGTGCCGAACAGTGCGTAGTTCGCGTCGCTGTCGGCCACCTGCAGCCCCTGCTCGCGGAGCCAGGCAACGGTCCGGTCCCGCTCGGAGCGCAGGTCGTCCACGCGGGCCAGCAGCTCGTCGGCATGGCTCAGGGCCACCCGCGCCACCGCCTGGGTGACCGCGGAGAGGTGGTAGGGCAGCCGCACCACGCGCAGCGCGTCGCAGATCTCGGTCGAGGCGGCCAGGTAGCCGAGCCGCGCGCCGGCGAGCGCGAAGGCCTTGCTCATGGTGCGGCTGACCACGAGGTTCGGGGTCCGCTCGAGCACCTCCAGGGCGCTGGGCGTCCCGGCGCGACGGAACTCCCCGTAGGCCTCGTCCACCACCACCACACCATGGTGCTCAGCGGCGGCCGCGCACAGCGCCGTGACGGTCTCCAGCGGCAGCGCGGTGCCGGTGGGGTTGTTCGGCGACGGCATCAGGACGACCGTGGGCCGGTGCTCCTTGAGCACCGAGACGGCGTGCTCCACGTCCAGGCTGAAGTCGTCCTCGCGCCGGCCCACCACCCAGCCGGTGACCGCGTCACGGGCGTACTCGGGGTACATCGAGTACGTCGGGGCGAACGAGACGGCCACCCGGCCGGGACCGCCGAAGGCCTGCAGGATCTGCAGCATCACCTCGTTGGAGCCGTTGGCGGCCCACACCTGCTCGGCCCGCACCCCGTGCCCGAGGTAGGCGGCCAGGTCCTCGCGCAGCGCGGTGAACTCACGGTCCGGGTAGCGGTTCAGCGTCCCGGTCACCTCCGCCACCGCCCGGGCCACGTCGGCCACGACCGCGGGGCCGGGTGGGTAGGGGTTCTCGTTGACGTTGAGCCGCACCGGCACGTCGAGCTGGGGCGCGCCGTAGGGCTCGACGCCCCGCAGCTCGGGGCGCAGTGGCAGCTCCATCACCGCTCCTGGAGCCGGACCCGGACCGCGGCGCCGTGCCCGGGCAGGTCCTCCGCCTCGGCCAAGGTCACGACGTGGCCGGCGACGTCGCGCAGTGCCCGCTCGTCGTACTCCACGACGTGCAGCGCCTTGCGGAACGAGCGCACCGACAGCCCGGAGCTGTGGCAGGCGCACCCGCCTGTGGGGAGCACGTGGTTCGAGCCGGCGGCGTAGTCGCCCAGCGACACCGGGGCGAACGGTCCCACGAAGACGGCGCCCGCGTTGCGCACCCGGCGGGCGAGCGTCGCCGCGTCGCGGGTGTGGATCTCCAGGTGCTCGGCGGCGTAGGCGTCGACGACGGCCAGCCCCTGGTCGAGGTCGTCCACGAGCACGATCCCGGACTGCTCCCCCGCCAGCGACGTGGTGACCCGCTGGACGTGGCGGGTGGCGGCCACCTGCTTGTCGAGCTCGGCCTCCACGTCGTCGGCCAGCGCCACCGACGTCGTCACCAGCACCGCTGCGGCCATCGGGTCGTGCTCGGCCTGGCTCAGCAGGTCCGCGGCGACGAACGCCGGCTCGGCGGTGTCGTCGGCGAGGATCGCGATCTCGGTCGGGCCCGCCTCGGAGTCGATCCCGACCACCCCCTTGAGCAGCCGCTTGGCGGCGACCGTGTAGATCGCACCAGGCCCGGTGACGAGGTCCACCTTCGTGCAGGGACCGGCACCGTAGGCGAACATCGCGATGGCCTGGGCCCCCCCCACGGCGTACACCTCCTCGATGCCCAGCAGCGCGCACGCCGCCAGGATCGTGGGGTGCGGCAGCCCGCCGTTGTCGCGCTGCGGCGACGAGGTCAGCGCGATCGAGCGCACCCCGGCGACCTGGGCCGGGACCACGTTCATCACGACGCTGGAGACCAGGGGCGCGATGCCGCCGGGGACGTAGAGGCCGACCCGGTCGATCGGCACCATCATCCGGCTCACCGTGCCGCCGGGCGCCACCGCCGTCGTGACGTCGGCCTCGAGCTCGGCCTCGCAGGTGCTGCGAAGCCGTCGGATCGACTCCTCGAGCCCCGCCCGCACCGAGGGGTCGAGGCCGGCGAGCGCCGCGGTGGTCGCGGCCACCGGCACGGCGATGTCGCTCTGCTCGACCCCGTCGAAGCGACGGCTGTACTCCACCACCGCGGCCGTGCCGCGGTGCCGGACGTCGTCGCAGATCGGGCGCACCACGTCGAGGGCCGCCTCGACGTCGAAGGCGGCCCGGGGGACCACGGCGCGGTAGTCGGGGGCGACCCGGTCCCGGAGGTCGATGCGGCGGATCATGCCGGCCAGTCTACGGGCGGCCGGCGTCCGGGACCGCACCCGAGCCCCGGCCGGGCGGCCGGCCGGGCGGCCGGCCGCATGTCCAGACATGTTGAATCTTCCAAGTTCTCTCCAAGGTGGCCCGAGAAGCCTGGCGGGGTCAGCGCGTCCAGCCAGCGGCGCCGCCAGGAGGAAACGATGAACGAGCTTCCACGCATCCCAGCGGACTCACCGTCGAGCACCGTCCCCACTCCCTTGCTCCGACCTACCTCACCCGAGCCGGCCACCCCCCCGAGCGGGCTGTCTCGCCGGTCGTTGCTGCGCTTCGGTGCACTCGGCGCCACCGGCTTCGCGCTGGCCACGGCGCGGGGGCTGGGCGGGCCGTTCCTGGCCGAGCGCGGGCTGGTCGGTCCCGACGGCGCCTTTGCGGCGACCTCGACGGCGCTCGGTGACGCACTGTTCTACACCGAGGTGTTCCCGACCAGCCCGCTGATCCTGGAGCCGTTCAAGGATCCGCTGGCGATCCCGAAGGCGCTCAGGCCGGTCTCCCTCTCGGACTACACCAGCTGGGCCAAGCCGCCCGGCCCGGGCCTGGGCCAGCAGAACTCGGCCGGCAACGAGCGGCACCAGATGTGGCCGGGCCTGCCCGACTGCCCGGCGGGGGTGCGCGACTACCCCGACCCGATCGTCTACAAGATCGATGTGCAGCTGCGGACCCACCGCTTCACCACGTCGCCGGTGCTGCCGATCGACAAGAACGGCCGGCCGGTCGCCTCCTTCGACGCGCAGGGCCGCCCACGACCGGTCGGGGCGCCGCAGCAGCTGCCCGCCAGCTCCATCTACGGCTTCAACGGCACGTTCCCGGGGCCGATGATCAACGCCGAGTACGGCCGGCCGGCGCTGGTGCGCTTCGAGAACCAGCTCGACGACAACCCGTTGGGCCTGGACCGCCAGGACTTCGGGGCCCCCGACCGGTCCTTCCTCACCCACCTGCACAACGCGCACACCGCGCCGGAGAGCGACGGCAACCCGCACTACTCCATGATCGCCGGCCCCAAGAGCGGCGGCTACCGGCCCGGGACCTGGTGCGACAACCTGTACCTGAACTGGCCTGCGGGCAACGACGAGCGGGAGAAGCAGAGCTTCTTCTGGTTCCACGACCACCGGATGGACCACACCGGGGCCAACGTCTACAAGGGGATGGTGGGCCTCTACCCGATCTACGACCCCAAGAACAACGGCTCGGGCATGCACGACGGGGGCGACGAGCGGCAGGGCCTGCGGCTGCCAGGCGTCCGCACCGACAACAGCGACGGCTCCTTCGACGTCAAGTACGACCTCCCGCTGGTGCTGTTCGACCTGCGCCTCGACGACGGCACCACCGTGCACCAGGACGTCCACGACAGCATGGGCCAGTTCCCGGAGGCGAAGAACCCCAGGACGCACCCGGAGTGGTGGGGCAAGAGCTTCTACAAGCACTTCCCGAGCCACGGCTTCGTGGGGGACATCTTCACCGTCAACGGGACCGCCATGCCGGTGCTGGAGGTGAAGCGGCGCAAGTACCGGTTCCGGTTCCTGGACGCCTCGGTCGCCCGCATCTACGAGCTCAAGCTGATGTCGTCTACCCAAGGCCCCAAGACGGCGGTCTCGCTGGGCTACTCGGGCGACGAGCTGCAGGGTCAGTACCGCATCCCGGACGCGCAGCAGTGCATGAGGTTCACCCAGATCGCCTCCGACGGCGGGCTGCTGCCGTTCCCCATCACCCGGGACTCCTTCGAGCTGTGGCCGGCCAAGCGGCGTGAGATGGTCGTCGACTTCACGCGCTACCAGGACGGCTCGCCGACCACCAAGGGTGACGTCATCTACCTCACCAACGTGATGAAGATGCCGACTGGGCGGATGTGGAGCAGCTCCTCCCGGTTCTCCCCCGACCCGAGCTACAAGGTCCCGATGATCAAGATCGTCATCGGGGACGACGCTCCCGACGACAGCCTGGTGCCCGACCCCCAGCGGATGATGCGCGAGCTCCCGCCGCTGCCGGGCAACTGGCAGAGCCTCATGGACAACCGCTCCATCTTCGAGGTGCAGCGCGGCAGCGGGGGCGGCGAGATCGAGTGGCTGATCAACGGCCGCGAGTTCGAGGCCGACAAGGTCGCCACGAGCCTGAGGAACAAGGCGGGCAAGACCCCGCAGGCCTCGCAGCCGAAGGGCAGCTTCAACCTGTGGGAGATCCGCAACGGCGGTGGCGGCTGGGTGCATCCGTTCCACCTCCACATGGAGGAGCACCGCACGGTGATGCGCAACGGCAAGGACGTCACCAAGGGCGGCGACCGCGGACACCCCGAGGACGTCTCCCGTGAGGACCTCGTCGCACTCGACCCGAGCGAGTCGGTGATCGTCTACCGCGGCTTCCGGGACTTCACGGGGCCGTACGTCGCGCACTGCCACAACCTGGCGCACGAGGACCACGCGATGATGTTCGGCTGGGAGATCACCTGATGTCCGGCACGGCGCTCGCACCCGTCGAGGGCCGCCGGGACGGGGTCCCGGGAACGGGGGTGGTGCCGTGGGCGACGGTGCTGCCGCTGGCGGTCGCGCTGACCTACGCCGACGGGTTCTGGCTGGTGGCGCTGCGCGGCGCCACCGGCTCGGTGGCCCGGACCCAGACGCCGTTCACCAGCTGGCTGCACGAGTCCACCCTGGCCCTGCCGCTGTTCGTCCTCGCGGTGCTCGGCGTGCTGACGCTCGCGGGCCACTGGTTCGGGCCGGCGCCGAGGACGCTTCGTCGGCTGGCGGCTACCGCGCTGCTGCTCACGGCAGCCGGCACGCTGGCGGGCGCCGCGTTGCTGGCGGCGAACGCGGCCTACGACTACCACCTGCAGGTGGCCCAGCTGGGGATGATGGGCACGATGGGCGGCACCTGTGTGGGCAGCTGCACGGACATTCCGCGGCACGCCGCCGCCGGCCTCCAGCTGCGAACCGTCGGCCTCGGTGTGCCGATCCTGCTGCTGACCAGCCTGCTCGCGGTCGCGTGGGTGCTGGCACTGCGGGGGGGAGGGCTCGTGCTCGCGCGGCCCGCCCGCGCGGCCCACGGCCCGGGCCCGTCCCCGCTGCTCGCGGCCTCGCTGCTGGCCGGCGGCGTCCTGCACGCCTTCGTGGTCCCCGAGCACCTCGCCGAGTGGCCGACCGCGGGGGCGTTCTTCGTCCTGCTGGCCGGCGCCCAGCTGGCCTTGGCGGCGCTGGCGCGGTGGCAGCCCGGCCGATCGCCGACGCCGGCGGCGCCGGCGGCGGCCGTGGTGGTCTCCGCCGGCGCGCTCGCCCTCTGGCTGGTCTCCCGCACCGTCGGGATGCCGTTGGGACCCGAGCCGGGCACCGCGGAGGCCGTCGGCCTCATCGACGTCGTCTGCTGCGTGCTGGAGCTGGTGACGTTGGTGGTCGCGGCACGGCTGCTGGCCGCGCGCGGACGCGACCACGCTGCGGGTGCCATCGGCTTGGCTGCCGGTCCCGTCCGGGCCGCCTTGGCCGGGCGGCTGGCCGTGGTGGCGGTCGTCGCCATCACGGCCCTCGGGCTGGCCGGCAGCGACCTGGCGGGCGTCGGGGTCGTCGTCGACCCGTCGATGACCATGTCGTCCCGGTGACGTCACGGTGACGTCGGGGCGAGGCCGCCCCGGGACGCTTGGGTAGGTTGGTCCCGTGCCCGAGCAGATCCCCATCTTCCCGCTCAACACCGTGGTGTTCCCGGGGGTCAGCCTGCCGCTGCACGTCTTCGAGGACCGCTACCGGGCCCTGGTCCACCACCTGCTGACGATCCCGGACCGCTCACTGCGGCTGTTCGGGATCGTCGCGATCCGGGAGGGCTACGAGGTGGGCCGACTCGGCGTGCAGTCCGTCCACCGGGTGGGCTGCGTGGTCCAGATGACCTCGGTGGAGCCCTACGAGGACGGCCGGTTCGACATCGAGGTGACCGGGCGGCAGCGGCTGCGGCTCGACGCCATGGACACCTCCGGCAGCTACCTGGTCGGCGACGTCGAGATGCTGTCCGAGCACACCGGCCGCGCCCGCGACGCCGAGCGGGAGGCCACCCGGACGCTGGCCACCTTCACCGAGTACCGACGCCGGCTCTCCGAGCTCCGGGGCGGCGCCGTCCTCGGCGGCGACCTGCCCACCGACCCCGACTACCTCTCCTACAGCCTCGCGGCCACCTGCCTGCTCACCCTCCAGGAGCGCCAGGAGCTGCTCGCGGCCGACACCGCCGTGGACCGGCTGATCCTGCTCCGCCACGCGCTGCGCGAGGAGATGCGGGCGATGCGGGCGATCCCGTCGCTGCCGGCGACCGAGGTGGCCCGCACCGGCTGGTCCCCGAACTGAGCGAGGCGACGACCTGACGACCTACGACTTCTTCGTGCTGCCCGGGGAGCTGGCCGACGACCTCGAGTCGGTCGCGTCGGTCGTCGAGACCGGCCGGACCGTCGGCACGCTGACCCAGGGCGGTCCGATGGCCCGGTTCCTCGACGCCCTCGCCACGACGGGGCCGGGCCTGCTCGCCGAGCCGGCCGGCGGCACCGACGCCGCGGCGTACGTCATGACCGACCCGGCGGACCCGATGGGGAACCTGCGAGTGGTCGCCGACCTGGCTCGCGCCGAGGGGCTGTGCGTGCTCGACGTGGCGGCCCTGGCGCTGTACGACCCTCGCGGCGCGGTCGAGGTCAGCCTCGAGACCGAGGCCGGCCCCCGGCTCACCTACCTCACCCGGCCGGTGCTGGCCGACGTGGTCACCGACATCGAGCAGGGCCGCTACCACTGGCTCAGCCTGCACCGGCGGCCCCAGGTGTTCGCCCAGACCTACCGCGACCCGGACGGCAGCTGGGCGGTGGAGCACCGCGCCGGTGGCCCCGACCAGCACCATGCCGCCCGGGTGGAGGACGCCGCCCTGGTCGAGCGGCTGCTGTGGTCCTGGGCCCGCGACGACGGGCGGTGGGCCGCCATGGTCTCGTTCTCACCGGTCCGGCTCTGAGGCTGCGGTGGCCCGGCCCCGGACGTCCGGCAGCACCCCGGCCACGTTGGCGCTGACCCGGGCCGGGGTGCGGTTCAGCGAGCACACCTACGACCACGACCCGTCGGCCGCCTCCTACGGGCTCGAGGCGGCGGCCGCCCTCGGTCTCGACCCGCACCGGGTGCTCAAGACCCTGCTGGTCTCGGTCGACGGCCGGCTCGTGGTGGCGGTGGTCCCGGTCGCCGGCCAGCTGGACCTGAAGGCCGTCGCGGCCGCGGTCGGGGGCAAGCGGGCTGCCATGGCCGATCCGGCCGACGCCGAGCGGGCCACCGGGTACGTCGTGGGGGGCATCTCCCCGGTTGGCCAGCGCCGGAGGCACCCCACCGTGGTGGACTCCTCGGTCCTCGCCCTCGACGAGGTCTACGTCTCCGGCGGGCGCCGAGGCCTCGACGTCGGTCTCGACCCGGCCGACCTGGTCCGCCTCACCGGCGCGACGGCGGCGCCGATCGGCCGCCCCGGACGCGGCTGACCGTCGCCTCGGTCGCACGACGTGCCGGCCCGGAAGGGACGCGGTCGGCATACCCGGCCAGGGTCGTGCTCTATCCTGGACCACCGGCAGCCGGCACGGGACTCACTCTCTTGGAGGACAAGCAGTTGATGGGAAACCGTCCGGATCGCGGCGTCGGCCGCCGGTCCCGGGTCCGGCTCGTGGTCGCGCTCGTCGTGGTGCTGGCCGTGGCAGCCGGCGTCGTGGCCTACCTCGTCGGGGGTCGCCCCGACCGCTCGACCCAGCCCCAGCCGAGCCCCCCCGCGAGCACGGCCAGCCCCAGCCCGTCGGTGTCGTCGACCCCCAGCCCGTCGACCGGGGCCGGGCAGCTGCGGGCGGTGGCACCGGACGGGAACGACGACGCGGCCGGGACGCCGGAGGCGCCCTGGCGTTCTCTCGCCAAGGCCCTGCCGTCCCTGGGGCCCGGCGACACCCTGACCGTGGACGACGGCACCTACGACGAGCGGCTGACCGACCTGACCCTGCGGCCCGGGACCCAGTCCGAGCCCATCGAGGTGGTCGCCGCTCCCGGGACCCAGCCGCTGATCCGGGGGCTGCTGTGGCTTCGTGACGCCGACTACTGGCACATCAGCGGGATCAACGTCACGTGGTCCTCGGACAACCGCGACAACGAGCACATGGTCAAGTTCGACGGCGGGACCGGCTGGTCGCTGACGGACGGCGAGATCTGGGGGGCGGAGTCCTACGCCGGCATCCTGGTCACCGGCGACCCCAAGGACTGGCGCCTCGCGGACCTGTTCGTGCACAGCACGAAGAAGACCCACGGGGTCAACCAGGACCACCTCATCTACGTCAGCAGCGGCTTCGGGGGCGGCGTGATCGAGCGGTCGATCCTCACCGACAGCAAGAACGGCCGGGCCATCAAGATCGGCTCGCCCTCACTCGGCACGGAGCGGGTCGGCAACGTCGTGATCCGCTACAACACGATGTTCTCGAACCTCGGCCCCAGCAACATCCAGCTCTCCGGCGCCGCCAGCGGGAACCGCATCTACCGCAACATCATGTCCCGCTCGAGCGACGACGAGCCCAACGTCAGCGCCTACCGGCTGACAGGACGGGGCAACCTGGTCTACGACAACGTCACCTTCGACTCGATCGGTCCCATCACCGAGGACCAGCCCGGACTGGTCGACATGGGCGGGAACCTCGACCGCGATCCCGAGTTCAGCTCGACGTCGTCCGACGACTACCGGCCCAAGGACCCGGTCGCCGCGCGGTACGGCGCCTTCGCGCCTCGTGCGTGACGGTGTCGCGCCGACCGCTCGTCGGCCGTCCGGCACCGACCGATAGCCTGCGGCCATGACCGAACGGGGAGCCGACCGACCGCGCGTCGTGGTCGTGGCCCAGGCACGGCCGGCGCTGGGCGGTATCGCCACCTTCGCCGAGCTGCTCGCCGACAGCCCGGTGGTGGCGAAGACGGCCGAGGTGACGCTGCTCAACACCACGAGGCAGGCGGTGCGGACGGCAGGGCGGCTGACCGGTGGGAACGTCGCGAACGTCGTCGCCGACGCGGTCCGGGTCTGGCGAGCCGCTCGCACGGCCGACGTGGTGCACCTCCAGTCGGCTCCGGGCCGGCTGCTCCCCCTGCTCCGCATGTGGCTGCTGTGCGTGGCCGCCCGAGCCGGCGGTGCCCGCGTCCTGTGCCACGTGCACTCCGGCCGGATCAACGGCGGCAACCCCAAGGGGTTCCGTCCGACGCGTGCGTACCGTCTGGTGCTGGCGCGCATGGGGTTCGTCGAGGCCTTCCTGACCGTCTCCCGGGCCGGCGCCGAGGCGCTCCGTCCGCTGGTGCCCCGCCGGACCGTCGTGGAGTGGGTCGACAACGCCGTCGACGTCGGGGCACAGCCCCGGGCGCGTCCCGGTCAGGACCCGGCGGTACTTCTCTTCGTCGGCACGCTGTCTCGGCGCAAGGGCCTCGAGGAGCTGGCGGCCGCCGCAGCCGCACTGGGCGAGAGCACGTCCGCGGCGTGGAGCCTCCAGGTGGTCGGCGGCGCGGCCGAGGTCGGCGAGGAGGAGGCCGCACAGATGCGGGCCGCGTTCACCGACCGTGGCCTCGCTGAGGCGATGCTCGGCTCCCGTCCTGCCGGCGAGGTACGCGAGCTGATGGCGGGAGCATCGGCGCTGGTGCTGCCCTCACACTGGGAGGGACAGCCGATGGTCATCCTGGAGGCGATGGCCAGCGGGCTGCCGGTCGTCGCCTCGGGCGTCGGCGCCATCCCCGACGTCGTCCGGCACGAGAAGGACGGCCTGCTGGTGGAGACCGGTGACGTCGCCTCGCTCACCTCGGCGCTGCGCCGCATCGTGGAGGACTCCGCCCTGCGGGAGCGACTGGGAGCCTCCGCCCGGCGGCGCGCCGAGGAGAGCTACGACGTCTCGGTGCTCGCGCGCCGGCTGGGTGCGTTCTACCGCGGCGAGCGGGCGGCGCGGTAGCGCTGCTCAACCCCTGTGCTCGACGACGTCGAGCACGGAGACGACGTTCGCCTGCATCCAGCGGGCGTCGCGGGCCAGGGCGGGGGTCCGGGTCAGCGTGCTCGCGACCTGTCCCAGCCACCAGGCGTTGCCGGTCGCGGTCCACCGGTCCTCGTCCAGGTGGACACCGAGCGCCGAGAAGTAGCGGCGTCCCAGCGAGCGCAACGGCTCGCGCTCCCAGGGGCGGCTGAGCAGCTCGGCCCCCATGCTGCGCCGCTGCCGGAGCCGCTCCTCGGTGGCGAGCAGGTGGACGAGGTCGAGGCCGGGCACCACGTCCCCGCGATAGGCGTCCCAGTCCACGACGCCGCTCAGCGCGCCGTGGTCGGCCAGCAGGTTGCCCAGCCACAGGTCCCCGTGCGTGCCGACGGCAGGCACCCCGGACCAGCACGAGGAGGCGGCACGGCCGACCGCAGCCAGCCGGTCGGCGGTCCCGGCGTCGAGCACCTGGGGTAGTCGCTGCTCGGCCCCCACGACCGGGCCGGGCGGCAGCGGCAGTGTCGAGGTGAAGTCGACCGCCTCACTCGCCAGCCGCTGCGTGAGGCGGCGTGGCCTGGTGCCGGCGAGCCGGGTCTCGACGAGCCAGTCCAGACCGTCGGTGCGACCGCTCCCGTGAAGCGCCGGGACGAGGCCCTGGCCGGCCAGCCCGCGCAGCCTGGTCAGCGTGCTGACGGCGTGCGCGTGCCCCTCGCCGGTGCCCGGAGGGAAGACCCGCAGCATGACGGGCAGCCGGCCCATCAGCGCCGGGGCCACGAGCACTCCCCCGGAGCCCAGCCACAGCGCCACCGACGGGAACCGGACGCCGGCCTGCCCGGCGACCGCCGCCATCGGCGACCCCGGCGCCGGGAAGTCGGCGTCGACGATCGCGACGCCCGAGGCCAGCCACCCGCGCACCGCCGTCCGCAGGCTCGGGCGCATCACCGGCGGACGCAGCGGCACCGTCCTGGTGCCCCTCGGCCTCCGTGCCCGGCGAACGCTGCGATGCGAGGCGTGCCGGACGAGCGCCAGCGGGCCCGCCCCGGCCGGTGCGGTCGCCACCCAGCCGGCGGCCGGCTCCGCAACCCCGTCCACCGCCGTCCTGACCGGCGGCTGCACCAGGGATGCCGTCAGGGCGAGCTCGCCGAGCCGGTCAGGCATGGACGGAGGCGTCGGCCGGCGCGCGACGCCATGAGCGCCCGATCGGCCGGGTCTGCTCACCGGGGAGCCGCGCCGTCGCCGCGGCCAGGGCGATCAGGAGCCAGAAGTACCGCACGTAGGAGAGGTGCAGGAACATGCCGGAGTAGGCGTACACCAGCACCGCCGCCAGGAAGCCACGCGCCAGCAGCGCCCGGGTCCGGTCGACAGCCGCCCACCGCCTGACCGCCTTCGCGCAGCCCGCGACCACCTGGACGAGCACGAGCAGGAAGGCCGTCAGGCCGAGGATCCCGGTCTCGGCAGCGGTACCCGCGTAGAGGTTGTGCGACTCCCGCTCCTCGAGCCGGGGCCGGATCCCGACCGTCGCGGCGTACTGGGGCGAGACGGTCGGGAAGGCGCCGGGACCGACCCCCAGCACGGGGTGGTCGGCGAACGCCAGCACCGCCGAGACGATCTCCGTGGCCCGTCCTCGTACGGCGTTGTCGGCCGCTGTGCTGCTGCCTTGAAGCTCGGTGACCCCGGCGACCGTCGTCAGGCTGTCCAGCCGCTCGGCGTAGCCCGGCGCGGTCAGGGCGATGACCGCGGCCACGGCCACGGCGCCTGCCAGCCACCGGGCCCGCATCCACCGCAACAGGGTGGCGGTGACGAGGATGGCGACCAGCGCCACCGCGGTCCCCCGTGAGTAGGTCAGCACGATCCCGCACAGCATCAGGACGGCCGAGGCGACGGCGAAGACCTTCATCGCCCGCGAGGAGGTGGCGGCGAAGCGGACGACGGCCAGCGGGAGCAGCACCGCCAGGACCTGCCCGTAGCGGTTGGTCTCGCCGATGTTCCCGTTGACCCGCAGCTGCTGCAGGTCGGTCCCGGCCGTGGAGCCCGGGACGACGGCGTTGCTGACGCCGGCGAACCCGAAGAAGGTGTTCGTGTAGTCGCCGAGCAGGAACTGGGTCAGCGACAACGCTCCGAGACCGGCGGCCACCACGAGCAGGGCATTGACCACGCTCATGATCGTCCGAGTCTCGACGACGGCGTAGACGACCAGGACGTAGAGCAGCGTGCCCTCGCTCAGCGAGCTGATGACGTCGGCCTGCGCCACCTCGGGAGCGACGGAGAAGAGTGCGCTGATGCACTGCACACCCGCGAACGCGAGCACCGGCGCGAAGCCGGGTGGCCGGACCGCCACCGTCCCGGAGTCCAGTGCCCGCCTCAGCACGGTCAGCCCGAGGGCAGCGAGCAGCACCCCGGAGGCAGCCGTCGGAACGGTCCCCTGCTGGGCGAAGATCACGACGGCGTTGCTGTAGATGACGGCGATGGTGAGCACGGGGATGGCGTCCCGCCACCGGGCGAGCACCACCAGCACGACCATGACCGCCGCCACCGCGACCCCGAGCAGGGGCGAGACCGCGGTCAGCAGCCCGGTCAGCACGGCCAGGCCGAGCGCGATCCGCTGCCACGGCAGTCTGGACCGCAGCGGACCGGCAGCCTGCGATCCCGCCGGGGCGGCCTCCGGCCGCAGCTGCGTGCTCACGACCGGCCTCCCTGGTCGCGAACCGGCTCCCAGACCGTGATCCGCCGGCCACGCAGCACGTTCCACACCGCGACGGCCGAGGCAGCGTTGATCAGCACGAAGTAGGAGCCGAGGGAGAGCAGCCTGCCGGCCGCACCGGGAAGCCGCACCCGCAGCCCGACGACACCGACGGCATAGCCGGCCGTCTGGGCACCCGCCAGCACCCGCCACCACCGGCCACCGCCGCGGGCAGCGAGCACGCTCGCCACCCAGGCGACGACCATCGGCGCCACCATGAGCCGTCGCAACAGCTTGTGGAAGAGCAGCTGCACGCTGTAGAAGCCGTAGGTCCGGACGTCGAAGAGGGCTCGACGCTCGTAGACGCCCCGGAAGCCGCGGGTCATCACCCGGACCTTGCGGTCGAACTCGGGGCCGGCGCCGGCGGCGGGGATCTCGTAGACCACCGCGTCGGGCGCCTGGACCAGGCGACGACCGGCGGCGACCACCGCGGTGGACACCCAGAAGTCGTCGGTGACTCCCTCGACGACGTCCGGGAAGAGGTCCCGCCGGACCGCGTACAGCGCACCGGTCGCGGAGATGACGTTGCCCGCCAGGCTCTCGGCGTCCTTGACCATCCTGTCGAGGGCCCAGTAGCTGCGCTCCCCGGTGGTGCCGTCGACGACGGCACCCGACAGGTCGGGGACGGCGTACCGCTGGTCGCCGGCGACGCCCCCCACCTCGGGGTCGGCGAACGGCTTGACCAGCTCCCGCAGCGCGGCCGGGTCCAGCGGGTTGTTGGCGTCCGAGAGCACCACGACGTCGGCGGCGCAGCCCGCGACCGCCGCGTTGAGGGTGGCGGCCTTGCCAGCGCGAGGGAGGTCGAGGGTGCGGACGCCTCGGCCCGCGAACGCCTGCGCCACCTCGACGGTCCGGTCGGTGCTGCCGTCACTGGCGACGACCACGTCGAGCAGGTCCGCGGGATAGTCGCAGTCGAGCACGCTGCGCAGCTTGTCGCCCAGCCCGCGCTCCTCGTTGTGGGCAGCGATGACCAGCGACACCGACGGAGTGACGTCGGCGGCTCTCACCGGCCGCGGCCGGACCCGCGCCCGCAGCACGGCCACGACGGGGAAACCGACGTACGTCGACCCCACGACAGCGACCGAGGACCAGAACAGCCCTGCCCAGACCCGGCTGGGCGAGGTCATCCCGGGGTCGAGCCCGGTCGGGCGGCGGGCGTGCGCGCGGCGGTCCCCTCGCGGGGACCGTCGTGTCGGGATGCGACCGGCGGCTCGCCGGCCTCACCGTTCGCGGACGCCGGAGCGTCCGGGACGGAGGTCCGGAAGCGGGCGCGCCGCGCCCCCGGCTCCGACTCCCGGCCCGCCGCACCCGTCGGCCGGGCGGCGAAGGCCGCCACCACCGCAGCTGCAAGCAGCAGCCAGCCGACCGCCGCGAGCAGGGCGTAGCGGGTGACCGACCGAGACACCGTGGTGACCGTCTGCGGCTGCTCGGTGAGGATCTGCAGCGCCCCGGGCGAGGTCGGGTCGATCGTGCCCACCAGGCGCGTCAGCCGCGCGGTCAGCGCCGAGGCGATCCGCGGCGACTGCGTGGCAGACCCGGTGGTCACCGTGAGGGTGACGATGCGGGTCTCGGTGTTGAACTTGACGTCGGAGGCCGCCTCGACCTCCTTCGGCGACATGCTGACGAACCCACCGACCTCGGCCAGCGCAGCGGGCCGGAGCAGGAGCTGGCTGTAGGTCGAGGTCAGCGACTCCGACGCACGCAGCGTGTTGAGGTCGGAGGTCACCGGTCCGACCAGCAGGCTGGTGGTGCTGACGTACTTCGGTGGGCTCGCTGCGGCCACGATGCCCGCGACGAGGGCCACGACGAGCGTGGTCACCACCAGCGCAGCCGTGCGGCTGCGCATTCCCTTGATGACGCCATCCCCAGGCAAGCCGTCTCACAATCGTCGTACGGGCAACAACAGACGAGGTCGCGGCTCAGCGCATCAGGACCCCGGCATAGCGGACCACGAGCCGGGGCCCTGACGCAAACCAAATGTTCTCAGCCGGCGAACGCGCCGTAGCCCTGGAGCGTCCCCTCGAGCGGCCGGAAGCCGGCGTCGAGCCGGGGGTTGCGGACCAGGTTGCCGCCCTTGTCGAGAAGGTTCGGGGACTTCTCCAAGATGGCGGAGGAGTCCCAGCCGACGTTCTCCCACGCGGTGTTGCCGGTGCCCTTGAGGTTGTAGGCCGTGACGCTCTCACTGCCCGAGGCCACCAGCAGGTTGCGGTAGATCTTGTTGTTCGTGGCCGTGTAGGACAGCTGGATGTTGGAGGGACCGCGGTTGTCCAGGAACGTGTTGTAGCGGATCACGACGTTGCCGATGGGCGCGGTGGCCGTCGCCGACGGCGGGCCGATCTTGACGCCACGGCCGTTCGGGCTGTGGGCGAAGACACTCTGCTCGATGACGCCGCCGCCCATGCCGGCGTTGACGTAGACCAGGTGGTCCTGGTTGGCGGCGTTGGAGGCGTAGGTGTCGTGCACGTAGAGATGGTCCAGGCGGAAGTCCTTCGGCGTGCCCGCCACCAGGATGCCCGCGAACGAGCGCGCTCCCCAGATCTCCGCGTTCGTCAGCCGCCAGCCGGTCCCGCCGCTCATCTTCACCATGTGCTGGCTGGCGTTGTTGGCCCCGTTCCAGGTGACGTTGATGCCGTCGAAGGTCCAGTAGGAGGCGTCCGAGAGCCAGAGCAGCCCGACGATGACGGGACGCTCCCCGGGGTAGGCCCGCACGGTGATGCGGGAGGCCGCGGTCCCCGCCGCGAGGCCGCCGCCGGTGACGTTCTCGGTGTAGCGCCCACCACGCACGATCAGGGTGTCGCCGGCGCGCAGCGCCTTCAGTGCGCGGCCCACCGTCCGGAACGGTGCCGCGGCGGTCCCCGCGGCGCTGTCCGAGCCGATCGTCGACACGAACTTGGCCCCGCTGGGCACCCCGGTGGCCGGTGCCGGTGCACTCGTCGCGGGTGCCGGTGCGGGTGCCGGTGCGGGTGCGGGTGCCGGTGCGGGTGCCGGTGCGGGTGCCGGTGCGGGTGCCGGTGCGGGTGCCGGTACGGGTGCCGGTGCGGGTGCCGGTGCGGGTGCGGGGGTGCTCGCCGCGGGTGCCGTGCTGCCCGCGGACGGCTTGGCCAGCAACGCGTCCACCTGCGCCCAGGCCCCCGCGCCGGCGGCGGTGATCGCGCGCACCTTGAAGGTCACCGTCGTGCCTCGCAGCCCGGTCCAGGTCAGCGTCCGGACCGTGGGCGTGGTCCGCTGGGTGGTCCCGCTGGCGGCCTCACGGACGTCGTACCGCTCCACGGGGGAGGATCCGGGATCCGCAGGGGCCTTCCAGTCCAGCCGGACGCTGCTGGTGCTGACCGCCGCGGCGGCCAGCCCGGTCGGGCTGGCGGCTGTGGTCGCCGCGCTCGCGCCCGCGGCGGGGACGACGACGGCCAGGACGATGCCGGCGGCCGCGACGGTGCGGAGCACGGTCCGGCCGGGACGGCGGGAGGTGGGGGCGGCGGGGACGGGGACGGGCATGGGACTCCTCCGAGGACTCACGCCTCCCGGCGAACGCCGGGGGGTGGGCGAGACGATGTGGTCTCAGAGGGTTTCGTCCGATATTGCCCAGTTCTGTACGACGAAGACAAAAAGGTCACAAGAAATGACGAAACGGCCGCTCCCAGGCGGGGAGCGGCCGTTCGGCTGTCTAGTTGTCTAGTTGGTCAGCGCTGTGGACCCCGGTCGTCGCGGTCCGGCGCCTTCAGGCGCCGGACCGCCGCACGACGACCGAGGCGGTGCGTAGCAGGATCGCCAGGTCCGTCCGCAGGCTCATCGTGCGCAGGTAGGTGATGTCGAGCCGGAGCCGCTCGTCGAAGTTCATCACTCCGCGGCCGGTGACCTGCCACAACCCGGTGAGCCCCGGCCGCACCTCGAGCCGTGCCGTGTGCCACAGCTCCCAGGTGTCGCTGGCGAAGGAGGTGGGACGCGGACCGACCAAGGACATGTCGCCCCGCAGCACGTTCCACAGCTGTGGCAGCTCGTCGAGGCTGGTCGCCCGCAGCACCCGGCCCACCCGGGTGATCCGGGGGTCGTCCGGGATCTTGAAGTCCGGAGGTGGCAGCACGTTGAGGTGCTGGAGCGAGGCCTTCATCGCCTCGGCGTCACGACACATCGTGCGGAACTTCCACATCGAGAACCGGCGGTTGTCCCGCCCGGTCCGTTTCTGGCTGAACAGCACCGGCCCAGGCGAGTCCAGCCTGACCGCCACGGCGCACAGCACGAGCAGCGGCACGACGAACGGCACGGCGAGCAAGCACGCCGTGACGTCGAAGACCCGCTTGACTACCGCGTACCCGTCGCGCTGGGACGGCATCCGACCGAGCGCCATCAGCGGACGGCCTCAACGACGGCGAGGACCGACGACGACGGCATCAGGCGGTCGCCTGCCCCTCGGCGTCGACGCGGACGGACTCCAGCCGGGGCACAGCCTGCTGCGGGACCCGGCCCAGCGCCGACTGCGACCGGTCCGTCGGGTGCAGCTGGTCGAGCAGCGCACCCATGGTCAGCACGTCGCCGGGCAGCGCGGCCAGCATCGGCGTCCCGCTCAGCAGCCCGTCGGCCACCGACACGACCCGCCGCACGCCGTGCTGCGCGCTCTGGCGGTCGGCGCCCGCCAGCATCACGTACAGCGACCGACCCTCGACCCAGGCGTGGTCGACGCCCCGCAGGCTCGCGGTCGCTCGCCTCACCAGGCTCGACGCCGAGGCCTCCGGCGTGGCGGTGATCGGCAGCCGGGCCACCACGAGCGAGCTGTTGTGACGCCGAGCGCGCTCGATCTCCTGACGCAGGCGCTCCCAGCCGGTCACGGCCGTCCGGTCCAGCCAGCCGACCACGATCCGCGCCGTCACGAAGGCGCAGGCGAGCGCGACGACGGCGAGTGCCGGCCCCAGCACCAGGTTGCCGTCGGCCATCAGCACGCCGGCCGTCAGTCCGAGCGCGACGTTGGTGACGATGAGTGTCGAGGCAGAGGCACGCGCGCCGGACGGCGCTGGCCCCGAATGCAATAGCGACATCGAACAGACCCCCAAGTCCGTTTGGCCCCGTCATGAGCGACGGGGATCTCACCCCCCCGGGCGAGGACGCTCACGCTACCGTCGGAAGGCCAAAAGGTGAAACTTCGATGATCATTCTGCGGCGGGCACGTCGAGACAGGTATGAGCCACCGGGCCCGGGTGTGGCGCCGGGCACGTCGGGAGCCTCTTGACACGCTCGCGGGACCGGCAGAGGGTTAGGCAGTTCGTTCTCGGTGACGTCTGCACTCACCGTCCTAGTGGCCTGGGGGGCCCCTTGAATACCGTCGCGCGTCGACCCGTCCTGATCATCGCGATGCTGCTCTCGCTGGTCACCGTCCTGGCGCCGGGGGGCCCGGCGTCCGCCGAGGGGACCGCGGTCACCTACAAGGACCACGTGTACCCCACGTCGGCCGCCGCGGCGCCGAGCGCCGACAAGCCGCAGAGCAAGCTGTGGTACCAGGACGGCTCCTGGTGGGGACTGCTGGTGACGCCGTCGGGAAGCGGCATCAACATCTTCCGGCTGGTGGGCCACTCGTGGCAGGACACCGGCACGGTCGTCGACAGCCGCACCACGGCCACCGCCGACGCGCTGTGGGACGGCGGCAAGCTGTACGTCGCCAGCCGCACCAGTGGCGGCAACCTGAACCTGTACCGGTTCTCCTACGCCGCCGGGACGCGCAGCTACAGCAAGGACAGCGGCTTCCCGGTCAAGGTCGGCACCGGCGGGTCCGAGAGCATCACCGTGGCCCGCGACTCCACCGGTCGCCTCTGGGTCACCTGGACCAAGACGGCACGGGTGTACATGGCCTACAGCACCACCTCGGACCTCACCTGGTCCGGCAAGGTGCTGGTCCCCGTGTCCGACACCACGGTCTCCAGTGACGACATCTCCGCGGTCATCGCCGCGGGCTCCACCGTCGGCATCATGTGGTCGGACCAGCAGTCCTCGGCGTTCCGCTACGCCACCCACAACGTCTCGTCCGCCCCGGCCTCCGACTGGAAGCTCGAGGAGCCGCTCGCCGGCACCCGGCTCGCGGACGACCACCTCAACCTCAAGAGCCTGCTGGGCGACGACAACGGCCGGATCCACGCCGTGGTCAAGACCAGCCTGGGCGACGCCTCGACCGACTCCCCGTCGGACCCGCGCCTGGTCGTGCTGAGCCGTACCACCGCCGGCGTGTGGAGCAAGGCCACCGTCTCGACGGTCGCGGACAACCTCACCCGGCCCCAGCTGCTGCTCGACCAGACCAACAAGGACCTCTACGTCATGATGACGACGGAGGCCGGCGGGACCGGCTACTACAAGAAGGCGCCGCTGTCGAACATCTCCTTCCCGGCCGGCAAGGGCACCGTGTTCATGGCCTCGTCCGGGGCGAAGGTCAACGACATCAGCACGACCAAGGACCCGGTCAACGCCACGACCGGGATCGTGGCGCTGGGCAGCGCGTCCAACATCCGCACCTACTTCCACACCGAGATGTCGCTGGGCGGCGCCACGACCACTCCGCCGCCGGACACGACTCCGCCGCCGGACACCACTCCGCCGCCGGACACGACTCCGCCGCCGGACACCACGCCTCCCCCGGACACCACGCCTCCCCCGGACACCACGCCTCCTCCGGCGTCCGCCCCCGGCTTCCACGGGTCCGCGACGGGCAGCAACAACGGCTCCACCACCTCGCTGACCGTCCCGCAGCCCGCCGGCACCGTTGCCGGCGACCGGGTCCTCGCCGGGGTGTCGGTGCGCGGCACGCCCACGGTGACGCCCCCCACGGGCTGGACCCTGGTCCGCAGGGACGTCAACGGCACCACCTCCGCGACCTGGGTCTTCTCGCGGGTCGCCGCCGCAGGCGACCCGAGCGCCTGGACCTTCACCCTCAGCTCGGCCCACACGGCCGCCGTCACGCTCGTCTCCTACGGCGGCGTGGCCGCGGTGAACCCGGTCGCGGCCGCCAGCGGCGCGGTGACTGCCGCCAACGCCGACGGGACGAACATCCCCGCGCCCTCGGTCAACGCCCCGGCAGGCTCGGTCGTGGTCGGCTTCTTCACCGTGGCGAACGCCGGCACCATCACCCCGCCGGCCGGCATGGTCGAGCGGGCCGAGGAGGCCACGCCGCTCAACACCTACAAGACGACCGTGGAAGCGGCCGACCTGGTCACCTCGAGCGCAGGTGAGACCGGCGTGAGGACAGCGGTCGCGAACAAGACCTCGGCGCGGATCGGCCAGTTGGTCGCCCTGACGCCGGCGGGTTGAGACCCGGCGGGTTGAGACCCGACGCACGGGAAGGCCCCCGCGGACCGACGTCTCGGGGGCCTTCCCGTGCCGCGGTCCCACCGGCCTCCGCAGGCGGCGCAGGACCGGTGAACGCCCGGCCGTCAGGACGGGGTCGGCACGTCCGTCCCGGTCTGCCAGGCGATCTGCCGCGCGAACCCTTCCCGCGGGCCCACGAGCGCCTCGTAGCCGAAGTGGGCCTGGGCTTTCGTGGTGTCCGCACGGGTGGCTCGCTGGTCGCCCGGCCGGACCGGTCCGTACTCGAGACGTGGCGTCCGTCCCAGCGCCCGACCGATGAGGTCGATGGCCTCCAGGACGGTCACGACCTCGCCCCCGCCGATGTTGTAGGTCTCGCCGACCTCCGCCCTGTCCAGGGCTCCGATCGTTCCCTGCACCGCGTCGTCGACGTAGGTGCTGGAGCGGGACTGCTCCCCGTCGCCGAACACCTGGATGGTGCGGTCAGCGGCGATCGCGTCGATGAACTTGTGCCACGCCATGTCCGGACGCTGACGCGGACCGTAGACGGAGAAGAACCGGACGACGGAGACCGGCAGGTCGAACATCTCGTGGAAGGCCCACAACAGGTTCTCCGCGGCCAGCTTCGTGACCCCGTACGGCGAGACCGGACGGACCGGCATCGTCTCGTCCCCCAGCGCGTCGAGCCCGTACACCGAGGAGGTGCTGATGTGCACGAACTTCGAGACGCCGGCTCCACGGGCCGCCTCGGCCAACCGCTGGGTGCCGCTGATGTTGCACGAGGAGTACAGCTCGAAGTCGGTCCAGCTGCGCGGCAGCCCCGGCATCGCGGCAGCGTGGACGACCGCGTCGCAGCCCTCCACCACCGCGTCGAGGTCCCCGGTGCGCAGGTCCTCCTCGACCAGGCGGAAGCCGGGGTCGGCCACCGCGACCTCGAGGTTGGCCCGCTTCACCGACGCCGGGTAGTAGTCGATGAACGCGTCGAGCCCGACGACCCGGTCGCCTCGACGCAGCAGCGCCTCGCTGAGGTGCGACCCGATGAAGCCTGCCGCCCCGGTCACCAGTACCTGCATGATTTGACCCCCATGTCCGTTGTGACCCCTATCCTAAGGTGTCAGCCAGGTCCGCGCCACGACGCCGGACCTAGTACAGGTTTCGCGTGGTTCGCGCCATTCGCTCCATGCCTGGCATGCTGGTCCGCGCATCGCCGTGGTCGGGGGGAAAGGGAAGCACATGCGTCAGCCTGACAGATCGCCGTCGTCGACGACGGCTTTGTACGCGCTGGCAGCCGTCCTCGTCGTCTCCTCGCTGATCTGGCTGCAGTTCCGGAGCGACCCGGCCGACGCGCCCTCCCAGGTCAACGACGGCGCTGCGCCCGACACGCTGCCGACCAACGTGCTGCCGGTCCGGCTGGACGACGTGAAGACCTACCGCGGCCCACGGTACGGGTTGCCCGGGCACCAGGCCACCAAGGACAAGTCCCAGACGAAGCTGTGGCGCGCCGCCGGCTCCTGGTGGGCCGTGATGGTCAACGGGGCGAGCTCGGCCACGCACATCCACGAGTGGACGGCGCAACGGCGGTGGCGGGACACGGGCGTCGTCGTCGATGGGCGCGCCGACAGCCTCGGCGACGCCGTCTGGAACGGCCGGAACCTCTACATCGCGTCGCGGACCTCCGGCGGGGCGTTGACGCTGGCCCGGTTCCGGCTCGTCACCGGCGGAGCCGGGCCGCGATGGGTTCCCCTGGCCCCGGCCCCCGTGCTGATCGCCGGCGGCGGGTCCTCGTCCCTCTCGATCGACGTCGACAGCCGCAACCGGGTCTGGGCCGTCTACAACCAGGCAGGCCGGATGTGGCTGGCCCACAGCAGCGAAGGCGGCGCGAGCTTCGCCACACCCCGGCCGCTGCCGCGGCCGAACCGGGTCCAGCCTGACGACAGCGGCGCGGTGACGGCCACGTCGGGCTCCATCGCGGTCATGTGGTCGGACCAGATCGAGGGGTCGTTCCGCTTCGCGATCCGGCGCGACACCGAACCGCTGGGGCGTCTCGAGGTCAGCACCCCCCCGGTCAAGGGGCTGCGTCAGGCCGACGGGCACGTGCGACTGCTGGCGATGAGGGACGGACGCCTGCTGGCCGCTGTCAAGACCTCGCTGGGAGACGAGCTCGAGGACCCGCCCCGCAGCCCGCTGCTGATGCTGCTCGTGCGCACGACGGGGGGCCGGTGGACCCAGCACGTGGTGGCGACCACCGCCGACCAGATGACGCGACCGCAGATCGTCCTGAACGAGGACGAGACCCAGCTGTTCTTCTTCGCGACCTCGCCGCAGGGTGGCGGCGAGATCTACGCCAAGGCGGCCGACACCGAGAGCCTGGTGTTCGGGCCCGGCCGGGGCACGCCGATCCTGGGCGCCTCCGGTGGCGACGTGAACGACGCCACGGTCGCCAGGGCCCGCGTGACGGACGCCAGCGACCTGCTCGTGCTGGCCTCCAACGCGGCGGCCGCCGTCTACCACACCGCCGTGATCCCGATCGGTGCTCCGTGAGTCCGGAGCCGGGCTCGACCGCACCCGTCGCCGGGGGGGTGGGCGCAGCAGCGTCGGGGACGGGCTCCGCCGCCGACCTGGTCCGCGCGGCGGTCGGCGCGCTCGACGCCGCCGGGGTCGAGTACTGCCTGCGCAACGGGCCGACCGGCCTGGCGCCGGCGCCCGGTGAGGACGTCGACATCCTGGTCGACCGATCCGCGCGGCGGGCCGTCGCTGGCGTGCTCCGAGCCGACGGCTGGCGCACGCTGCGTGCCCCGGGTCACTGGGGGCACCAGTTCTGGCTCGCCGTGGACGCGGCGGACCACTGGGTCAAGCTCGACGTCGTCTGGCGCATCCGCTACGGCAGCGACGGCGAGAGCACCCGGGGCTGGCTCGCGAGCAGGGTCGCGGTGGACGGGGTCTGGGTCGCGGACGAGAGCCACGAGCGACGCCACCGCGAGCAGCGGGCCGCCGGTCGCCGAGAGCGGGCCGGTCTGCTGGAGCGGCTGGCCCGACAGCTTCCGCCGGCTCCCCGGCGGAGCGGACCGGTCCTGGCGGTGCTGGGTCCCGACGGCGCCGGGAAGGGGACCGTGATCGAGGGGCTCGTCACCAGCCTGCCGGTCGGGGTGAGCACCCAGTACCTCGGCATCCGACGAGCGCGCCCGACCGCGACGGAGGGCCTCGGCACGACGGACCGGACGGGCCCCGCTGGGCACGGCTCGGCAGCGGCGGACTCGGCCTCCCTGCCCACGGGCGGGCAGCGCCTGCTGCGCCCACGCGAGATCGCGTTCCTGACCCGCAAGTGGCTGCGCACCCTGCCCGTCTTCGCTCGCGCCTACCGAGCGGCCTGGAAGGGCCACGTCGTGCTGCTGGACCGGCACCCGGTCGACGCGTTGGCCGTCCGTCCGCGCCGCACCGTGTGGGGTGGCCGCTTCGAGCGACTGCTGGCCACCCGGCTCACCCCGCGCCCGGACGCCTTCCTGGTCCTGGACGCGCCTGGCGCCGTGCTGTTCGCCCGCAAGGGCGAGCACACCCCCGAGGTGCTGGAGTCCTGGCGGGCCGGCTACCGCGCGCTCCCGGGAGCCGGCGTCCACGTCCTCGACGTCACCCGCTCCCGCGAGGCGGTGGCCGCGCAGGCCCGCCGGTTGGCCTGGGTCGAGCTGGCCCGCCGGCGAGGCTGGCGCAGCGAGCCCTAGCGGACGCCGGCCTCGTGCAGCAGCGCCGCCATCTCCGTGGCGGCGTCCCGCCAGCTGCGGACCTGATGGTGCATCGCCACGCAGGCAGCCCGCGCGCGACCGCACGCGGCCGCGTCGGTGAGCATCGTGACCGCGTGCGACGCCAGAGCCTCGGCATCCGCGCCGACCAGCAGGTGCGGACCCGGAAGCTGACCGCGTGCCGACTCCGGCGAGGCCACCACCGGGCAGCCGGCCATCAGCGACTCGGTGACCGAGTTCTTGGTGCCCCGTCCGGTGACTCCGGCGTACACCGCCGCCCGTGCCTGGCGGAAGACCGCGGCGACGTCGTCGACGGCGCCGACCACCTCGATCCCCTCTCCTGCCACGGCCAGGACCTCGGCAGCAGGGTGCCGTCCCGCGACGACGAGCCGCGCCGTCGGGACCGCGGCCCGGACCCGGGGCCACACCTCGGCCGCGAGCCTGGTCACCGCCTCGACGTTGGGCGGGTAGTCGAGCGTCCCGACGAACACCAGCACCGGTTCCTCAGGCACCACCACCGCGCCGGCAGCGGCCTGCTCCACCCCGTTGGGCAGGGCCACCACCCGGCCGCCGCTGCTGCGCCGCAGCGAGGCGGCGTCGTTCTCGTTGACCACGACCAGCGTGGCGCCGGCCCCGGCCACGGACCGCTCCAGTCGCGCCGCCCGCCGCTGCTGCACCAGGTCGTACCAGCGTCGCGGTCCACGTAGGCCCGCCGCACGCTGCTGCCAGTACTCCGACCAGGGGTCGACCTCGTGGGCGACGACGGGGAGGGCCAGCCCGGCGCCCAGGTGCATGACGTGCAGTCCGTGAAGGTAGAGCACATCGGCCTCGGAGGCCATCGCGCGCAGCTCCCGACGCGGCAGCCGACGCTGCCAGTTGCCGCGGGGCAGCCGCGAGAACGGCTGCGCCAGCACGGCCCGTCGCCGCGGCCGCAGCCGGACCGAGCGGGCCGAGCGGGTGCGAGCGAGCGCCGCCGCGTCCGGCGCCGCGTCGGGGCCGGCGAAGTACACCAGGTCCACCTCGATGTCATCGCCCAGCTCACGCAGCAGGTGCGCGCTGATCATGGTCGAGCCGTCGCCGGAGGCCGCGTCCACCGATGGCGGGCGCTCGGCGACCATCAGCACCCGCAACCGGGGCGAGGGGGCACTCACGCCGGAGCACCCAGGTGACGCCGGCGGGTCACGGACGGCACCCCCCGGGGCGGCGGATCACGGCGAACAGCATCGGGTACCTCTTCTCGGGTGAAGGACAAGACCGCCGCGGCATCGTGGGAGTGCGCCGGGCGGTGCGTCGGGGTGGACGCGGGCGCCCGGTCGGCCGGTCGATCCGGCTCGGTGGACGTCGGCGGCGGTCGACGGGCCAGGCTACCGGGCCGCCGTCCTCAGACCGCGTCGCGCCAGTCCTTGGCCGGGCGGCCGCGGACGAACGCCAGCACGCACAGCGCCGCGGCGAGCAGCAGCGGCATCCCGATGGTCAGCAACGCGACCCAGCCCAGCGCCCCGAGCCCCACCGCACAGACGAGCAGCACCATCCGCCGCCACGGCGCGACGCGACGCGCGGCGTATCCGGTCCCCAGGGTCACGGCCGCCAGGACGACAACCACCCACGTCGGAGGCGCCTCGCCCGCGGCGATCACCAGGAACAGGTAGAGACCGGTCCACGCGAGCACCAGCAGGCACGCGGCGAGCGCGGCGGGATCGACACGTCGGGGCACCGGGTCAGTCTGCCGCACCGCTGTTTTCGCGGACCGCCGCCGACGCGCTCAGCCGGCCCGACGCCGCCGCAGCTCCTCGTTGATGGCCGGGACCACCTCGTGGAGGTCGCCGATCACCGCGTAGTGGGCCTTGGTGACCATCGGGGCGTCCTCGTCGGTGTTGATGGCCAGGATCGTCTTCGAGCTCGACATCCCGGCCCAGTGCTGGATCGCCCCGCTGATCCCGCACGCGACGTACAGGTCCGGGGCGACTCGGCTCCCGGTCTGGCCGACCTGCTCGTGGTGCGGACGCCAGCCGAGGCTGGTGACGACCCGGGACACGCCCAGCGCACCGTCGAGCAGCTCGGTCAGCTCGATGAGGTCCTTGAAGCCGTCGGCGCTGCCCGCACCACGACCCGCACCCACCACGACGCGCGCCGACTTGAGGCTGCCGGACTGGTCGGGCTCGCCGGGCTCGGTCCGTACCACCCGGGCCCGCAGGTCGGCCTCCGCGACGGCGACCGACAACGTGGTGACCTCCGGCGAGGACGGCGAGGCCGCGGGTGCCGGGTCGGCGGCATGGCCGGCCACGGTCAGCACCGCCACCTCGTCGTGGAGCGGCAGCTCCTCCAGCGCCGCCCCGCCGAGCACCTGACGACGCACCACCAGCGGCGAGGAGGACGCCACCTCGACGACGTTGGCGGCCATAGCGACCCCGAGCCGGCACGCGACGTGCGCGAGGACCTCGTTGCCCCGCGGCGTGCCGGCCGCGGCCACGAGCGCCGCCGACCCGGCCGCCTCAACGACCGCCGTGGCCCAGGCCGCGGCGGCGTACGCCGAGAGGCCGTCGCCGGTCGCCTGGACCACCCGGTCCACGCCGTAGGCCGCGAGCTCGTCGAGCACCGGCTGCGTCGCGGCTCCCACGACCAGGGCGTGGACCGCCCCGAGGTCCCGGGCGAAGGTGAGCGTCTCCCGCGAGACCTCGACCACCTGGTCGCCCTCGGTCTCCACCAGCACCAGCACCGTCATCGCGTGACTCCCAGCTTCTCCAGCAGGTCGACGACCGCACCGGCCGCCTCGGGACCCGAGCCCAGGACCGTCACCTGGCTCGGTTGGGCCGGCGGCAGCGTCAGCCTGAGCCGGCCGGACCCGACCGGCGGCCGGGTCGGCGTGACGTGCTCCACCGTGATCTTCTTCGCCTTCATCCGCCCCGGGATGGAGGGGTAGCGCGGCTCCACCCCGCCCTCCATCACGGTGAGCACGGCGGGCAGCGCCACCTCGTAGATCTCCGTGCCACCGTCGGGGCTGCCGGCCCGGACGGTGACGGTGCCGTCGGACACGTCGAGGGTGGAGACCCCGGTGACCACGGGTCTGCCCAGCAGGTAGGAGAGCCGGATCCCCACCTGGAAGTCGCCGGTGTCGGAGGCGTCGTTGCCCAGCAGCAGGAGCTCGTGGACCGTCCCGGCGCGCTCCTGCTCGCGGACCACGTCCGCGATCGCGGCCGCGACGTCGGCAGGACCGTACGCCGCGGCGTCCGCCTGTACCAGCACGGCGCCGGTGCAGCCGAGGGCGAGCGCGTTGCGGAGCTGCTCGACGGCGTCGTCGGGGCCGACGGTCAGCACGGTGGCCTGCCCGCCGGTCGCCTTGGCGGTGGTGATGGCAAGCTCCACCGCGGCCTCCTCGTGCGGGCTCACCGTGTGGCCCAGCGAGGAGTCGTCGACCGACATCGCGTCGGGGGTCAGCCGGATCTCGCCCCCGAGGTCGGGGACACGCTTGATGCAGACGAGCACGTTGGTCATGACGGCGGTCCTAGCCCTTGATGCGGTCGTTGGTGGGGTCGAACAGCGGCGTGGCGTCGATCGAGCCGACCCGCACCGGGTAGAGCTCCTCCATGTAGGAGACGCTCAGCTGGTTGCCGACCGTGGCCTCCGACAGCGGCAGGTAGGCCATCAGCAGGTGCTTGCCCAGCGACGGCGCCGACCCGGCCGAGGTGACATAGGGTCGGTGCCCGCCGTCGTCGACCAGCTCCCCGCCGGAGGCCGTCAGGATCGGCTCGCCGCCGAGCATGTAGCGCTTGGTCCCCGACCGGGACGTGTGGTCCTCGACCGTCAGGGTGCACAGCACCCGCTGCGGGTCCTCGGTGCGCTGCTTGAGGTAGGCGTCGCGGCCGACGAAGTCGGCGGACTTCACCTTCGGGCGCTGCAGGCCGGCCTCGACGACCGTCCGCTCGGAGTCCAGCTCGGCGCCGAAGGCGCGGTAGCCCTTCTCCAGCCGTCCGGTGGTGCCGTAGACCCCGATCCCGACCGGCACCGCGCCGTGGGCCTGCCCGGCCTCGTGCAGCATCGACCAGAGCCGGGCGCCCTGCTCCATCGGCACGTAGAGCTCCCAGCCCAGCTCGCCCACGTAGGAGATCCGCGAGGCCAGCACCGACAGCGAGCCGGTCTCGACCTGGCGGCACTCGCCGAAGCGGAACCCCTCGTTGCTGAGGTCGGCGCGGGTGAGCTCGCCGAGGATGTCGCGGGCCCGGGGACCCCACAGCCCGATCGTGGTGAAGGCCGAGGTGAGGTCGACCACGACGGCGCCGCCGTCGGCCGGCATCCGGTCGGCGAACCACTTGCGGTCCACCATGCCGTGCGCGCCGCCGGTGACCACGCGGAACCGGTCGTGAGCGAGCCGCATCACGGTCAGGTCCGAGCGGAAGCCACCGCGCTCGTCGAGGACCGGGGTGTAGACCACCCGGCCCACGGCGACGTCGCACTGGGCCACGCAGACCGCCTGCACGGCCGACATGGCGGCCGGGCCGACCACGTCGAACATCGCGAAGGCCGACAGGTCCACGATGCCGGCACGCTCACGCATCGCCAGGTGCTCGGCGTTGATGACCGGGGACCACCAGCGGGCGTCCCACTCGTGCTCACGGGGCATCACGCGGTCGCCGTACTCCTCGAGCAGGCCGGCGTTGGACTCGTACCACTGCGGGCGCTCCCAGCCCGCGGCCTCGACGAACCGGGCCCCGAGCAGGACCTGCGAGGCGTGCATGGGAGCGAGCCGCTGGTTCCGGTCGGACTCGTACTGCTCGGCGGGGTGGACGATGCCGTAGGTCTTGATGAAGGCCTCGCCGGTGCGCGCCCGGACGTGGGACCGGGTGCGCTGGTGCGGGTAGAACCGGGCGATGTCGGAGTGCGAGAGGTCGATCTCGGGGCAGCCGTCGGTCATCCACTCCGCGACCGCGCGACCGACGCCGGGGCCCTCCTTGATCCAGACCGCCGCAGCCGACCACAGCCCCGCGACCTCCGGCGACTCCCCCAGCACCGGGGCGCCGTCGGGGGTCAGCGAGAGCAGTCCGTTGATGGCGTAGCGGATCTCGGCGCCGTCGGCTCCCAGCAGCTCCGGCATCAGCTCGTAGGCCTGCTCCAGCTGCGGGTCGAAGTCGTCGGAGGTGAACGGCATCTCGGTGGGCGACAGCTTCGCGGCGTCGATCGAGGGGATCTCCTCGGGATCGTGCAGGATCGCCCGGTGCGCGTAGGAGCCGACCTCCATGTCGGCCCCGTGCTGCCGTTCGTAGCAGAGGGTGTCCATGTCGCGGATGATGGGGTAGCGGATCTCACCGGTGGTCTCGTCGGCCCCGCCCGCCAGCTGCGGGCACGGCCCGACGCTGATCATCTGGTGCACTGCCGGCGTGAGCGGGATGTGGGCGCCGGCCATCGCGGCGATCCTCGGGCTCCAGACGCCGCAGGCGACCACGACGGTCTCCGCCTCGATGTCACCGCCGTCGGTGCGCACCCGCCGGATCGCGCCGTCCTCGACGTCGAGACCGACCACCTCCACCGTCGGGACCACGGTGAGCGCCCCCAGCTCCAGAGCCCGCTCGCGCATGATCGTGCCGGCACGCAGCGAGTCGACGACGCCCACCGACGGCGTCCAGAAGGCGCCGATGATCTGCTCAGGGTCCAGGAAGGGCACCTTGGCCACGACGTCCGCCGGGGTGACCAGGTGGGACTCGATGCCCCAGGCCTTGGCCGAGGACATCCGGCGCCGCAGCTCCTCCATCCGCTCCTCGGTGCGGGCCACCTCGAAGCCGCCGGACTCGGTGAAGACCCCCATCTCCTTGTACTGCCGCACGGAGTCGAGAGTCAGGTCGGTGATCTCCCGGGAGTGGTCCACGGGGAAGATGAAGTTCGAGGCGTGGCCGGTCGAGCCGCCGGGGTTCGGCAGCGGACCCTTGTCGATCTGCACGATGTCGCGCCACCCCAGCCGGGCGAGGTGGTAGACGAGGCTGTTGCCGACGATGCCGGCGCCGATGACGACCACGCGGGCGGTGGGGGGAACCGAGGCCATCACGGCCTCCTCTCTCGATCCGTCAGAAGTTCGTCTGTCTCTTATAGCGCAACACGATGCGTCATAGGGAACGCGTCTCAAGCATCCGTCGACCACGGGGCTCTGTCAACACCGACACGGGCCCGGGCGCGCGCGGACGACGGGGCGGACGTGCCGGCGACGGGCCGGCGAGGGCAAGCGACGGCTCAGCCACTCGCCCGCAGGCGAAGGAACTCCAGGTGCCGCTCGTACTGGTCGAGCACGTCGTCGATCAACTGGGTGTGGGTGTACCCCATGACGTCGTAGCCCTGTCCGCCCTCGGCCAGGTGCACCTCGACCCGGCCGTAGACGTCGCGCCCACCGGGGACCCGGCCGCCGTACGCCGGCACCGGCACCTCCACCGGCCACATCAGGTAGCGGAACGGGGACTCGGCGGACGGCTCGACGACGAGCTGGACACAGTCGACCCCGTCCTGGCCGACCCGCTCCGCGACCGCCTCGACGCCCTGCTCGCGCAGCTCGCCGGCGACCTCCTCGATGGCCGGGAGGCCCACCTCGGTCAGGAACCCCGCCGCCTGCTCGGGGGTCGGGAAGTCCAGTGCCCGTGACAGCCGGTGCCGCCAGGACCGTCCAGGACCGGGAACGACCTGCGGGTCGCCGGTCGCGGTGGCCGGGCCGGCGTGTCCGCTGCGACCGGACAGCACCCCCGGCATGCTGTACCGCAGGCTCTCCGCGCGGTAGGCCTCCACCCGCAGCGCCTTGTAGAGCCCGAGCATCACCAGGATCATCACGAACGCGAACGGCAGGCCCATGATCACCGTCGCGTTCTGCAGGGCCGGCACGCCGCCGACGAGCAGCATCGCCACGGTCAGCAGGCCGGTGGCGACCGCCCAGAAGATCCGTACGTTGCGCGCGCCGTCGTCCTGGGGGGTGCGCAGCGTCGAGCTCAGGTTCGCCATCACCAGCGCTCCCGAGTCGGCGGAGGTGACGTAGAACAGCAGCCCGACGAAGGTCGCCACCGCCGCCACCATGGTGAAGGCCGGGTACTGCATCAGCATCGTGTAGAAGCCGCGCTCGGGAGTGTTCATGGCGAGCTGGCCGAACTCGGCGTTGCCGCTGCGCACGATGTCGATGGCGCTGTTGCCGAAGATCGAGACCCACATCAAGATGTAGGTGAACGGGATGATCATGGTGCCGGCGACGAACTGCCGGATGGTGCGACCCCGGGAGATGCGGGCCAGGAAGAGTCCCACGAACGACGCCCAGGCGATCCACCAGGCCCAGAAGAACAGCGTCCAGAAGCTCATCCAGTCGCCGGTGTCCTGGAAGGCGAAGGTCTGCAAGGTCTTGTCGGTGAAGGTGCTGACGAAGTCGCCGACGTTCATCACGAACGCGTTGAGCAGGAACGCGGTGCGCCCGGTCACCAGGATCCAGGCGGCCAGCGCGATGGCCAGCAGCACGTTGAGCTCGGAGAGCCGCTTGATGCCCTTGTCCACGCCGCTGATCGCCGAGAGCGTCGCGATCACGACCGCCACCACGACCAGCCCGATCTGCGCGGGCACGCCCTCGGGGATGCCCAGCAGCAGCTCGAGCCCGAAGTTGAGCTGCACCACCCCGATGCCCAGCGACGTCGCGACACCGAAGATGGTGCCGATCACGGCCGCCGAGTCGACGACGTCACCGAGCGGTCCGTAGACGCGACGGCCGAAGATCGGGTAGAGCGCCGAGCGGATCGCCAGCGGCAGGTTCATCCGGTACGAGAAGTACGCCAGCGCCATGCCCATCAGCGCGTACATCCCCCAACCGCTGATGCCGTAGTGGAACAGCGTCCACACCGTCGCGTCCCGGGCCGCCCCCACCGTCTCGCCCTGGCCGACCGGGGGCGCGAGGTACTGGGTGACCGGCTCCGCCACGGCGAAGAACATCAGGTCGGTGCCGATGCCGGCCGCGAAGAGCATCGCCGCCCAGGAGAAGGTGCTGAACTGCGGTCGGGAGTGCTCCGGGCCCAGCTTCGTGCGGCCGTAGCGGGAGACACCGAGGAAGATCACGAAGACGAGCACCGCCGTCGTGAGCAGGATGTAGAACCAGCCGAACCACTCCGAGATCCAGCCGACCAGGACGCCGATGGTGTTGGCGGCGTGGTCCGGCGCCACGATCGCCCAGGCTGCGACCGCCAGCGTGAAGGTGGCCGAGCCGTAGAAGACCGCCTTGTTGATCTGGGCCGGCGGCGCGTCCTCGAGGCCGACGGCGGGGCCGTCGGAGATCGGGGGCTGGGTGGTCTGGCTCATCGCGAGGCTCCCCTGGTCTCGGGTCGGTTGTTGCGAGGGTCCCCTTGGGGGTAGAGCGGGTCGCTCTCCCGGAACCGGTAGTACGGCGCGTCCGAGGCCGGCAGCGGGGTGTTGCCCGCGATGAGGTCCGCCGCCTTCTCGGCGAGCATCATCACGGGCGCGTAGATGTTGCCGTTCGTGACGTAGGGCATCGCCGATGCGTCGACCACGCGAAGGCCGTCGACCCCGTGCACGCGCATCGAGGTCGGGTCGAGCACCGACAGCTCGTCGCTGCCCATCTTGGCGGTGCACGAGGGGTGCAGCGCCGTCTCGGCGTCCTGGGCGACCCAGTCGAGGATCTCCTGGTCGGTCTCCACCGACGGGCCGGGCGAGAGCTCGCCGGCGTTGAAGGCGGCGAACGCCGGCTGGCTCAGGATGTGCCGTGCGGCCCGGATCATCTCGATCCACTCGCGCCGGTCGTTCTCGGTGGACAGGTAGTTGAACCGCAGCGCCGGGTGCTCGAACGGGTCACGAGACTTCAGGGTGACGCTGCCGCGGACGTCTGAGTACATCGGCCCGATGTGCACCTGGTAGCCGTGCTCGGCAGCCGGCCGGGAGCCGTCGTAGCGGATCGCGATCGGCAGGAAGTGGAACATCAGGTTCGGGTAGTCCACCGTGTCGTTGCTGCGGATGAAGCCGCCGGCCTCGAAGTGGTTGGACGCGCCGACCCCGCTGCGCAGGAACAGCCACTCCGCGCCGATGCGGGGCTTGTGGCGGTGCTTGAGCCACGGCCCGATCGAGACCGGCTGCTTGGAGGCGTACTGAATGTAGACCTCGAGATGGTCCTGCAGGTTGCTGCCGACGCCGGGCAGGTCCGCCACGACGTCGATGCCGAGCCGCTCCAGGTCCTCACGAGGGCCGATGCCGGACAGCAGCAGCAGCTGCGGGGAGTTGATCGCGCCACCGCACAGGATCACCTCACCGGCCTCCACGCGCTGCTGGCCGCGCCCGGCGCGGCGGTACTCCACGCCGTTCACCCGGGTGCCCGACCGGGTCAGCCCGGTCACCGTCGCGAGTGTCTCGACGCGCAGGTTCGGCCGGCTCCGCACCGGGTGGAGGTAGGCCCGGGCGGCGCTCAGCCGGCGGCCCCGGTAGACGTTGCGGTCGAACGGCGCGAAGCCCTCCTGCCGGTAGCCGTTGACGTCGTCGGTCAGCGGGTGCCCGGCCTGCTGGACGGCCTCGAAGAAGGCGCCGAACAGCGGGCTGGTGGCGGGACCACGCTCCATCAGCAGCGGCCCGCTCCCTCCCCGCCACTCGTCGGCCCCCGCCAGGCAGGTCTCCATGCGCTTGAAGTAGGGCAGGCAGTGCGCGTAGTCCCAGTCGGCCATGCCGGGGTCGGCGGCCCAGCGCTCGTAGTCCAGGGGGTTGCCCCGCTGGAAGATCATGCCGTTGATGCTGCTGGACCCGCCGAGCACCTTCCCGCGGGCGTGGTAGACCCGGCGACCGCCCATGTGCGGCTCCGGCTCCGACTCGTACTTCCAGTCGTAGAGCCGGTTGCCGATCGGGTAGGGCAACGCCGCCGGCATGTGGATGAACGGGTCGAGCCTGACGTCGCTGCGGCCCGCCTCGAGGACCAGCACGCTCGTCGCAGCGTCGGAGCTCAGCCGGTTCGCCAGCGCGCACCCGGCGGACCCCCCGCCCACGATCACGTAGTCGTACCTGCTCTGCCGGCTGCCCATGACGCCCCTCGTCCCTTCGCTTCGGTGTCCGGCGCCGGTCTCAGGCGCCGTCGAACCAACGCTGCGGCTGGGGCCGCACGTTGTGCCAGATGTGCTTGGTCTCGCGGTACTCGTCCAGCCCGGCGTCTCCGAGCTCGCGCCCGGTGCCGGACTGCTTGTAGCCGCCCCACTCGGCCTGCGGGACGTAGGGGTGGTAGTCGTTGATCCACACCGTCCCCATCCGCAGCCGGGCCGCGACCCGCTCCGCACGCCCGGCGTTCTGGGTCCAGACCGCCCCGGCGAGCCCGTAGATGCTGTCGTTGGCCACCGCGACGGCCTCGTCCTCGTCGGCGAAGGTCTCCACGGTCAGCACCGGGCCGAACGACTCGTCGTGCACGACCGACATCGACCCGTCGCACCGGTCCAGGATGGTCGGCAGGTAGTAGTAGCCGGCGTCGAGCCCGCCGTCGTCCGGCCGCGCGCCGCCGCAGCGCAGCACGGCACCCTCCTCCAGGCCACGGGCGACGTACTCCTCCACCTTGGCGCGGTGGCCGGCCGAGATCAGCGGGCCCGTCTCGGCCTGCTCGTCGAACGGGCCGCCGAGCCGGATCCGCTCGGCGCGGGCCACGAGCTCGTCGACGAAGTCGTCGTGCACCGACTCCTCGACCACCAGCCGTGCACCGGCCGAGCACACCTGTCCCGAGTGCAGGAACACCGCCGTCAGCGCGAAGTCCAGCGCCGAGTCCAGGTCGGCGTCCGCGAACACGACGTTCGGGTTCTTGCCGCCCAGCTCCAGGGCCACCTTCTTCACGGTGGCGGCGGCCGAGGCCATGATCCGACGGCCGGTCTCCAGGCCACCGGTGAAGGAGACCAGGTCGACCCGTGGGTCCTCGCTGAGCGGAGCGCCCGCCCGAGGCCCGGCACCGACCACGAGGTTGGCCACCCCGGCCGGCACCCCGGCCTCCTCCAGCAGCCGCATCAGCAGGATCGCGGTGTGCGGTGTCAGCTCGCTGGGCTTGAGCACGAAGGTGTTGCCCGCCGCGAGGCAGGGGGCCACCTTCCAGCTGGTCTGGAGCAGCGGGTAGTTCCAGGGGGTGATCAGGCCACAGACGCCGATCGGCTCGTGGACGACCCGGCTCACGACGTCGGGCCGGCCGGTGTCGACCATCCGCCCGGCCTCGTGCCCCGCGACGTTCCCGTAGTGCCGGAACACCCCCACCACGTCGTCGACGTCGTACTCGCTCTCCACGAGCCGCTTGCCGGTGTCCAGCGACTCGGCGCGGGCGACCTCGGCGCGGTCGCGCTCGAGCAGGTCGGCGACACGGTGCAGCAGCTGACCGCGCTCGACGGTCGAGCTGCCCGGCCAGGTCCCCTCGTCGAAGGCGGTCCGGGCTGCGGCGATCGCCGCCCGGGTGTCCTCGGGGCCGGCCTCGTCGATCTCGGCGACCAGCTCACCATCCGCCGGGCACCGGATCTCCCGCCGCTCAGCCTCGCGAGCACTCTCCCACCGACCCCCGACGTACAGCTCCGGCACTTGGCACCGCCTCTTCAATTGGTTGCGTATCGCGCTACGTCGCCGTGCGGGACGCAACGACTCTGTCGTGTGCGCTGGTTGTGGTCAAGCCTCAGGACGAACCGTGACCAAGTCGTCGCGAGATCTCGTCAGCGGCGTCCACGACGACTACCACCAGCTCCTCCACCCGCGCCTCGCCGAGCCGGAACGTCGGGCCGGAGACGCTGAGCGAGGCGATCACGTCACCGTGGGCGTTGCGCACCGGCGCCGCGATCGCGGTCAGCCCGACCTCCAGCTCGTCGACCGCGACGGCGTACCCCTGCTCGCGCACCCGGTCCAGGTCGCGGCGGAGCCGGGCGCGACCGGTGACCGTGCTGGCCGTGTAGGCCGGCAGCCGGGGCAGCCGGCTGTCGACCTCGTCGGCCGGCAGCCCGGCCAGCAGCACCTTGCCGTTGGAGGTGGCGTGCAGCGGGATGTGCTGACCGACCCAGTTGTGGACCTGCAGCGCGGACTGCCCGGAGACCTGGTCGAGGTAGAGCACCGAGTTCTCCGACATCACCGCGACGTTGACCGTCTCTCCCGTCTCGGCCGCCAGCGAGCGCACGATCGGGCGGGCCTCCTGCACCACGTCGAGCCGAGCGGCGGTGGCGCCGGCGAGCCGGAGCACGCCGACACCGAGCCGGTACTTGCCCCGGTCCTCGTTCTGCTCGACCATGTCGTGGGACTCCAGCGTGGCCACCAGCCGGAACGCCGTGCTCTTGTGCACGCCGAGCTCTCCGGCGATCTCGGTCACGCCGGCCTCCCCCAGCCGGGAGAGGATCCCGAGGATGGTGAGCGCCCGGTCGACCGACTGCACCCCCGGCGCGGCGTCGGTGACAGGCTGCATGGCCTGACCGTAGCGCAAGAGTGTTGCGCATCACAGGACGTGTCTCTGTTGACGCAACAGCCTCGGGCGTCGTACACAAGTCCCCATGACCGCCCCCACCTTCGTGCTGACCCTCGCGTGCCCGGACCGGGCGGGCATCGTCCACGCCGTCTCCGGCCTGCTCGTCGAGCAGCACGGCAACATCTTGGAGAGCCAGCAGTTCGACGACGTCGCGGAGGACCGCTTCTTCATGCGGGTCAGGTTCGCCGTGGACGCGCCGCCGTCCGCGGACCTGCTCGAGACGCTGCGCGCGGCGTTCACGCCGGTCGCTGAGCGGTTCGCGATGAGCTGGGAGCTGTGGGGGGCCACCGCGCCGTACCGGACGCTCATCCTGGTCTCGAAGTTCAGCCACTGCCTCAACGACCTGCTGTTCCGGTGGAGCAAGGAGGCGCTCCAGATCGACGTGGTCGGCGTGGTGTCGAACCACCTCGATTGCGAGACGATGACGAAGTCCTACGGCGTCCCCTACCACCACATCCCGGTCACGCCGGAGACCAAGGCCGAGTCCGAGGCGCGGCTGCTGGACCTCGTCGACTCGCTCGACGTCGACCTGGTGGTGCTCGCCCGGTACATGCAGGTGCTCTCCGACGACACCTGCCGCGCGCTGGAGGGTCGAGCGATCAACATCCACCACTCGTTCCTGCCGAGCTTCAAGGGCGCCCGCCCCTACCACCAGGCCTTCGACCGCGGCGTGAAGCTGGTCGGGGCCACCGCGCACTACGTGACCGCCGACCTCGACGAGGGCCCCATCATCGAGCAGGACGTGATGCGGGTCGACCACCGCTTCGACCCCGCCGAGCTCGCCGCCGCCGGCCGTGACGTGGAGAGCCAGGTGCTCTCCCGCGCGGTCCGCTGGCACGCCGAGTCCCGCGTCCTGCGCAACGGCCACAAGACCGTCGTCTTCCGCTGACCCGGCGCGTCTGGTCGCCCACAACCCGCTGACCCGGCGCGTCTGGTCGCCCACAACCCGCTGACCCGGCTCATCTGGTCGCCCACAACCCGCTGACCCGGCGCGTCCGGTCGCCCACAACCCGCTGACCCGGCGCGTCCGGTCGCCCACAACCCGCTGACCCGGCGCGTCCGGTCGCCCACAACCCGCTGACCCGGCTCGTCTGGTCGCCCACGCGCCGGCTGAGGTCGCCATTCGCGCCGGGTCGGCACACTCTCGCCCGCCATTCGCGCCGGGTCGGCACACTCCCGACCGCCACACGCGCCGGGCCGGCACACTCCCGCCCGCCACACGCGCCGGGTCGGCACACTCCGGACCGCCAGACGCGCCGGGTGGACGCACTCCCGCCCGCCAGACGCGCCGGGTCGGCGTCAGTCGCCTAGCTCGGTCCGGCGCCGGGCGACGTACTCCTCCAGCTCGGCCCGGACCGCGTCGTCGAGCGGCGGAGCGACGTACTCCTCCAGCTTCTTCTGGTAGATGTTCCGGGCCCGCGCGTTGGCATCCAGGCCGCCGGTGCGCATCCAGCGCTCGTAGTTGTCCGAGGATGACAGCATCGGGCGGTAGAAGCAGGTCCGGAAGCGCTCCATCGTGTGCATCGCACCGAGGAAGTGGCCGCCGTGCCCGACCTCCTGGTGCGCACCGAAGGCCAGCGAGTCCTCGTCGATCTCGAGGGGCTTGAACTCGGCCTGCATCATCTGAAGGATCTCGACGTCCACGATGAACTTCTCGAAGCCGGCGACCAGGCCGCCCTCCAGCCAGCCGGCGGAGTGCATCACCCAGTTCGCCCCCGCCAGGAACGTCGGGAGCATCGTCATCAACGCCTCGTACCCGGCCTGTGCGTCGGCGACCTGCGAGGACGTCAGCCCACCGCCGGAGCGGAACGGCAGCCCGAAGTGCCGCGCGATCTGGCCGGTGCACAGCAGCCCGATCCCCGACTCCGGGGTGCCGAACGTGGGCGAGCCGGACTGCATGTCGATGTTGGACAGGAACGACCCGAAGATCACCGGCGCTCCCGGGCGGATCATCTGGGCCAGGCAGATGCCCGAGAGCGCCTCGGCGATCTGCTGCACCAGCGCGGCCGGGATCGTCACCGGCGACATCGCGCCCATCAGGATGAAGGGCGTGAGCACGCACGGCTGCCCAGCGGTGGTGTACTCGAACAGCGACTCCAGCATCCGCTCGTCCCAGCGCAGCGGGGAGTTGCAGTTGACCAGCGAGATCGACACCGGAGTCCGCTCGATCGCCTCGCGGCCGCCGAACAGGATCTCCCCCATCGCGATGGTGTCGCGGGCGTTGACCCCCGAGACCACGTTGCCCATGTAGACCTTGTCGGTCAGCGTCTGTAGCGCCAGAATCATGTCCAGGTGCCGGGAGTCCAGCGGCGTGTCGTTCGGCTCGCAGATCACCCCGCCGGCGGAGTCGAGCACCGGGAAGGTCTGCGCGAGCTTGGCGAACCGCTCGAAGTCGTCCATCGTCGCGTCACGACGGACGTCCCCCTCGCGCACGAAAGGCGGCCCGTAGACGGCACCGAAGGCCATCGCGTCGCCCCCGATGTGGATGCTGTGGTCGGGGTTGCGGGCCTGTACGTCGAACTCACGCGGAGCCTTGGCGACCTGCTCGAGGACGAACTCGGGGTCGAGGTAGACGCATTGGCCCTCCACCTTCTGACCGGCCTCTCGGAACATGGTCAGCGCCCGCTCGCTGTCGAACTCGACCCCGACCTCGCTGACCAGCCGACGCCAGCCGGCGTCCAGCTTGGACATCGCGTCCTCGGAGAGGATCTCGTACCTGGGCATCTTGTTGCGGAACATCGGCGGCCTCCACGCGACGTCAACGGGATATGCGACCAGTCTGGCGGTTGTGCTTGACCGGCGCTCGGTCGGCATCTTAGCCTCATCATGTGGGAGTCGGTTCCACATGATGAAACACCGGTACCGGGCGAGGGCCAGATGAGCAGCAGCACACCGGCGGGCACCCAGGCGGTCGACCGTGCCGCCGCGCTCGTCGACCTGGTGGTGCGGGCCGACGAGCCGGTGAGCTTCACCGAGCTGACCGAGGAGACGGGGCTGGCGCGCTCGACGACCTCGCGGCTGCTGGCCGCGCTCGAGCGCACCGACCTGCTCGAGCGTGACCCCGCTGGTGGCTACGTCGCCGGCCCGCTGTTCGCCCTGCACGCCGCGATCCACGACCCGTGGCCCCAGGTCGCCCGGCTGGCACGGCCGATCCTGGAGGCGGTGGGCGAGCGGACGGGTGAGACCGTGCACCTCGGCGTGGGCCGCGGCCCGGGGGTCGTCCATATCGGCCAGGTGGAGTCGACCTACCTGCTCTCGGCGCGCGACTGGAACCAGGTCGACGTCCCGCCGCACTGCTCGGCGCTCGGCAAGGTGCTCTACGCCTACGGGCTGCTGCCGCTGCCTCAGGGCCGCCTCGAGCAGCGCACCGCTCACACCGTCGCGACCCGCGCGGCCCTGCTGGAGGACGCGACCCTGGTCCGACGTCGCCGCTACGCGGCGACCGTCGACGAGCTCGAGATCGGGCTGACCGGCATCGCCGCCCCGGTCGAGGGCAAGGACGGCGTCATCTGCGCCATCGGCGTCTCCGGCCCCACCGCACGGCTCCAGGACCGGGTCGACCTCATCGGTCGGCTCCTCGTCGAGCAGGGCGACGCCCTCTCGGCACTGCTCGGCCGCCCCGCCCGCCGCTCCCCCGCGGCACCGCCTCATCATCGTTCCCAGAGTCCCAGTAAGGAAGGCGCCGCATGACACCCGACGAGATCCTGCAGCAGATGTACGACGAGACGCTGCTAGGCAACGCTCCCGAGGTGCTCCGCCTCACGAACCAGGCGCTGGAGCAGCAGATGGAGCCGCAGAGCCTGCTCTTCGACAGCCTGATCCCCGCTCTGGAGGAGGTCGGCGCACGGTTCGAGCGCGGCGACTACTTCGTGCCGGAGATGCTGATCGCCGGCCGGGCGATGGCCGGAGCGATGGAGGTGCTGCGCCCCCTGCTGGCGGAGACCGGGGTGCAGACGATCGGCAAGTTCTTGATGGGCACGGTCAAGGGCGACGTGCACGACATCGGCAAGAACCTCGTCAACATCATGCTGGAGGGGGCGGGCTTCGAGGTCATCGACCTCGGCGTGCAGGTGGCGCCGGAGAAGTTCGTGGAGAAGATCATCGAGCACGAGCCCGACATCGTCGGGATGTCGGCCTTCCTGACGACCACGATGCCGATGTTCAAGGCGAACCTCAACGCGCTGCAGAAGGCGGGCCTGCGTGAGCAGGTCATCGTGATGGTCGGGGGTGCCCCCGTGACCCAGGAGTACGCCGACGCTGTCGGTGCCGACGGCTACGCGCCGGACGCGTCGGCCACCGTCAAGCGCGCCAAGGACCTGCTCCAGAAGAAGCGGGCGCTGGTGTCGGCATGAGCGCGACCACCATGGAGACGGTGCTGCGCTCGGCCACGGCCGAGGTGGTGATCGGCCACGGCCGCCGGTTCTGCCTGATCGGCGAGCGGATCAACCCCACCGGCCGACGGATCTTCCAGGAGCAGCTGCGGGCCGGGGACCTCTCGGCGATCGAGCGCGACGTCATCGCCCAGGTGGAGGGTGGCGCCGACGTCCTCGACGTCAACATGGGGGTGCCGATGACCGACGAGCCGGAGCTGCTCGCGTCGGCCGTCCGGCTGGTGCAGAAGCTCACCGACCGGCCGGTCTGCATCGACTCCTCCGTCGTGGAGGCGCTGGAGGCCGGGCTCGCGGCCTACGACGGGCGGGCGCTGGTCAACTCGATCACCGCCGAGGACGACCGGATGGCGCTGATCCTTCCGCTGGTCAAGAAGTACGACGCAGCGATCATCGCGCTGCCCAACGACGCCGAGGAGATCCCGATGGAGGCGGACCGCCGTCTCGAGCTGGTGCAGCACATCGTGGACGTCGCCACCAACGAGTACGGCATCGCCAAGCAGGACATCGTCATCGACCCGCTGGCCATGCCGATCGGGGCCGACACCACGGTCGTGGAGACGACGCTGGAGACCATGCGCCGGATCCGCGACGTGCACGGGCTGAACATGACCTGCGGCGCCTCGAACGTGTCCTTCGGCATGCCTGACCGGCACACCCTGGGGGCGGCGTTCCTGCCGATGGCGATGACCGCCGGGCTGACGAGCGCGATCATGGACACCCGCACGCCGCAGATCGTGGCGGCGGTCAAGGCCGCGGACCTGCTGCTCAACCACGACGAGTGGGGCTCGAGCTGGATCGCCGCGCACCGCAAGAGGCAGGCCGTCGCGACCTGATGGACGACGAGCCGATGACCGCGCCACCGGAGCTGGAGATGGACACGCTGCGTCGGGAGGGCCTCCTCGACCCTCCCGACGGGCCGGGACAGCTCGTGCACGACGGGTCGGGTCGGGTCGAGCTGTCGTTCACCCCGTCCGGGCGCGAGGTCCGCGTGCCGCCCGGGGTGAGCGTCTTCGACGCCGCGAGCTGGAACGGCATCGCCATCGACTCCACCTGCGGCGGCCACGGCACCTGCAAGAAGTGCAAGGTGCAGGTGACCTCCGGCGAGGTCCCGGTGCACCGGCTCGACGCCCGCTCCTTCAGCCGCGAGCAGCTCGCGGCCGGCTGGCGGCTGGCCTGCCTGGCGCACGCCACCGCTCCGCTGAAGGTGGACGTGCCCCCGCTGACCACCCGTCCGAAGGCGGCCACGCTGGGCGTCGGGCGACAGGTGATCCTGCGTCCGGCGGTCCAGAAGCGCTACCTCGAGCTGGCCGAGCCGAGCCTGGCCGACCAGCGCACGGACCTGCAGCGGCTCACCGACGCCCTCGACGACCTGGAGCTGCAGCCCGACCTGCACGTCCTGCGCCGGCTGCCGAGCGTGCTGCGCGAGGCGGACTTCAAGGTGACCGCGGTGATCGTCGACGAGGCGCTGATCGACGTCGAGGCCGGCGACACCACCGGGCGCCGCTTCGCGGTGGCCTTCGACCTGGGCACGACCACGGTGGTCGCCACGCTCCTCGACACCGCCACCGGCACGCCGGCGGCTGTCGCGTCGATGCTGAACAAGCAGCAGCCGTTCGGCGGCGACGTCATCACCCGGATCAGTGCCACCATGCTCGACCCGCAGGCGCTGCCACGGCTGCGCGCACTGGCCCAGGAGACCCTGGCCGAGCTGACCCGGGACGTGCTGGCCGAGGCCGGGGTCGAGCCGGGCGAGGTCTACGAGGTCGCGGTGGCGGGGAACGCCACGATGACGGCGCTGGTGCTCGGCATCGACCCGGAGCCGCTCGGCGTCGCGCCCTTCGTGATGTCGGCGTCCACGCTGCCGCCGATGCTGGCCAGCGAGCTCGGCCTCGCCCTGCACCCGCAGGCCCGTGCGGTGGTCTTTCCTGCCCTCGGCGCCTATGTCGGCGGTGACATCGTCGCCGGCATGCTGGCCACCGGCATGGACCGCGACAAGCGGACCCGGCTGTTCATCGACGTCGGCACCAACTGCGAGATCGTGCTCAGCGACGGCGACACCATCGTGTCCACCGCCGCGCCGGCCGGACCGGCGTTCGAGGGTGGGGCGATCCGGTGCGGGATGCGCGCGGCGGACGGCGCGGTGGAGGTGGTGCGCCTCGACCCGGCGCCCGACGGCGGGGTCCATCTCGGCGTGATCGGCGACGTGGAGGCCCAGGGCATCTGCGGCTCCGGGCTCGTCGACGCCGTCTCCGAGCTGGTGCGGACCGGGCTGCTGGACGCCTCCGGTCGGTTCGTCACCGACGAGCAGGCTCGCGAGGTGGCGCCCCACCTCGCCGACCGGCTGACCGCGATCGGCAAGGAGCGGGTGTTCGTGCTGCACCGGCCGGAGCCCGACTCGCCACCGCAGGAGTGCGTCTACCTCTCCCAGCGCGACGTCCGCGAGCTCCAGTTCGCCAAGGGCGCGATCGCGACGGGTTGGACCCTGCTTCTCGAGCAGCTCGGCGTCGAGCAGGCAGACGTGCAGCAGGTGCTGCTCGCCGGGTCCTTCGGCAGCTACCTCTCCCCCGCCGCCGCGGTCCGCATCGGCCTGGTGCCGAAGATCCCGGTGCTGCGGATCGTCTCGGCCGGCAACGTCGCCGGCGAGGGCGCCAAGATGAGCCTGCTCAGCGTGCGGGAGCGCGCCGGCGCCCTGGCGCTGCTCGAGGAGGTGGAGTATGTCGAGCTCAGCGACCGCCCGGACTTCAACGACCGGTTCGTCGACCTGCTCGCCTTCCCCGGCTGAGGGCGGGCGCACCGCGCTGGTGGCCTGCGGCGCCATCGCGCAGCCGTGCGCGCAGGTGGTGGCGCGTCGCGGCTGGCCGGTCGATGTCGTGCCGCTGCCGCCCCTGCTGCACAACCACCCGCAGCGGATCGCCGCCGAGGTGGAGCGGTTGGCCACGGCGCTGGCCGCCGACCACCACACCGTCGCCGTCGGGTACGCCGACTGCGGCACCTACGGCGCCCTCGACGAGGTCTGCGACCGGCTCGGGCTGGTGCGGCTCGAGGGTCTGCACTGCTACGACGTCTACGGTGGCGCCGACCGGCTCCAGGCCATGTTCGCCGAGCAGCCCGGCACCTATGTGCTCACCGACTTCCTGGTCCGGTCCTTCGACCGGACCGTGGTCGCCGAGCTCGGCCTGGACCGCTACCCCGAGCTGCGCGAGGACTACTTCGCCCACTACACGCGAATGGTCTGGCTCGCCCAGGAGCCGGACGGCGAGCTCGAGGCGCTGGCCCAGCGGGCTGCGGACCGCATCGGCCTGCCACTGCAGGTCGTGCCCACCGGCCACGGCCGGCTCGAGGCCGCGCTGGCCGCCCTGCTCGGCCGGGCCGGCGGGTGCTGATCGGGCGCTTGTCAGCGCAGCGCCATCAGCCGCTCGACGTAGGAGCGGCGCCAGGCCTCGGTCTCCGCCACCTGGTTGAACGTGTAGACGTGCAGGCCGGTCACCAGCGCCTCCGGACGCGCCAGCACCGGTGCGCACTGCTCGAGGAAGCGCTCGCCGGTGAAGCCGCCCGGCGCTGCCAGTCGCGCGAAGGTCCCCTTGTGCTTGTTCAGGAAGCGCGTCGAGTCACCGACGCCGATCTTGGTCGCCATGGCCAGCAGCTTGGCCCGGTCGATCGGGCCGGGGATGCCCAGCAGCATGGGCATCGTGATCCCGCGCTTGCGCATCCGGTCCAGCCAACGACGGATCGTCTCCGGGTCGAAGCTCAGGTTGCTCACCACGTGGGAGGCGTGCCGCCGCTTGTCCCACATCGCCTGCACGGTGAGGTCGTCGCTGATGGTGGGGTGCGACTCCGGGTAGCCCGTGATGCCCACCTCCGGGAAGGGGCTGCCCAGCACCGTCAGGTCCTCGAGCAGGTCCAGTGCGCTGGTGTAGTCGCCGGCGGGAGGGTCCTGGTCGCCGCCGGGCACGAACACGGTGCGGACGCCGGCCTCGCGCATCCGCTGGCAGATGTCGGAGAGCTCGGCGCGACCGCTGACCATGCGGGCCGCGAGGTGGGGCACCGCGGCGTAGCCCTGCCGCGCGAGCCGCTCGGACAGCGCCAGCGTCTCCTCGATGCCCTTCGCCGGGGAGGCGGTGACCGTGACGGTACGGCCGACCGGCAGGTGCTCGAGCACCTTCTCCTCGATGGTCCGCGTGGGCAGCACCTCGAAGCGGGCAGAGGTGAGCACGTCGGCGAGGAAGGCGCCGTAGGCCGGTTTGTTGCGCATAAAGCAACTCATTTCGCGATACGCAATTGCACTCCGAGCCTAGCCCTCGACTCGCTCGCACCACAAGACATCCGGCCGGTTTCGGAGGCTCGACCGGCCTGGGGCTCGAGCCGCGCTCAGTGGTCGGCGACGCCGGGCTCGTTGGTGTCGGTGCGGCGGCCGAGGAGCACCGCGAGGGTCCCGACGAGCACGCCCAGCGGCCAGGACAGGTAGACCACGAAGGTGTCGACGTCGAGTCGCTCGGGCACCCGGGTCCCGACCGGGGCTGCCGACAGCAGCGGGCCCGGGTCGCCTGGGCCCAGCAGGTGGCCCACACCGGCGCACGCCGCCGCGGCCACGGCCGACCCGAGCAGCGTCAGCGTCAGCCGGGGCAGCGGGTCCGCGACCCGGCGCCAGGTGCCGACGACTCCGGCGAGGACCCCGGCCAGAGTCCCGATGACGACGAACCAGCCGTCGGCGGCGAACTGCCGGCTGAGCTGCTCCTCCGCCATCGAGCCACCCCGGGCGAGCCGGGTGAACTCGGCGGGGTCGACCAGTCGCGACCAGAGCACGCCCGCCAGCGCGCCGATGACGGCGAGGGCGCCGACGACCAGAGCCGCCTCGGCGAACACCGGACGGCCCGGACCGACCCGGCGCGTCATCCGGCCAGGCAGTTCGGACCCAGCAGCGCCTTGAGGTCGGCGAACAGGGCGGGACTGGCGGCGACCCGCAGCCGGTCGTCGAGCTTCATCACCGTGGTGGAGGTCCTGGTCATCAGGCGCAACCGTACTTCGGTGACTCCCGGATGGGTGCCCAGCACCTCCTTGAGCTGCTCCACCACCGGAGGCGTGCACCGGGTCGACGGCATCGTGAGCACCACCGGACCCGACGGCCCGTCGCTGACGTCGGGGATGCTGACCTCCTGCCCGTGCAGCTCCGGCTGGTCCTTGGACCGCGACAGCCTCCCCTTGACGGTGATGATGGCGTCCTCGTTGAGCAGGGTGCTGGCCAGCTGGTAGGCCGACGGGAACAGCAGCACGTCGATCCCGCCCTCGAGGTCCTCGAGTGTGACCATCGCCCAGGCGTCCCCGCGCTTGGTGATCTTGCGCTGGACCGCCGTCACCAGGCCTGAGACGGTGACGGTCGCGCCGTCGGGACGGTCCTCGTCGAGCAGGAGCTGGCCGATGGTGCAGTCGGTGCCGACGGAGAGGATGTGCTCGAGGCCCATCAGCGGGTGGTCAGAGACGTAGAGGCCGAGCATCTCGCGCTCGTGCCCGAGCAGGGTCTGCTTGTCCCAGTCGGCGATGTCCGGCACCGCGATCGACACGCCGAACCCGCTGCCGGCGTCGTCGTCGAGCCCGCCGAACAGCGAGTCCTGCCCGATCGCCTCGTTCCGCTTGATGTCGGCGTACTGGTCCACGGCGGTCTCGTGGATGGTGACCAGGGCCCGGCGGCGGTGACCCAGGGAGTCGAAGGCGCCGGCCTTGATCAGCGACTCGATGACGCGCTTGTTGCAGACCAGGGTCGGCACCTTGTCCATGAAGTCCGCGAAGTCCGCGAACCGGCCCTGCTCCCGTCGGGCCGCGACGACCGAGTCCACCACGTTGATGCCGACGTTGCGGATCGCCGAGAGGCCGAAGCGGATGTCGGTGCCGACCGGGGTGAAGGTCGCCTCGGACTCGTTGACGTCGGGAGGCAGCACCTTGATGCCCATGCGCCGGCACTCGTTGAGGTAGATGGCCATCTTGTCCTTGTCGTCCTTGACCGAGGTCAGGACGGCGGCCATGTACTCGCCCGGGTAGTTGGCCTTCAGGAAGGCGGTCCAGTAGGACACCAGCCCGTAGGCGGCGGAGTGCGCCTTGTTGAAGGCGTAGTCGGAGAACGGCAGCAGGATGTCCCACAGCGTCTGGACCGCGGCCATCGAGTAGCCGCGCTCGACCATGCCCGCGGAGAACGCCTCGAACTGCTTGTCCAGCTCGGCCTTCTTCTTCTTGCCCATCGCCCGCCGCAGCAGGTCGGCCTGGCCCAGCGAGTAGCCCGCGAGCCGCTGGGCGATCGCCATGACCTGCTCCTGGTACACGATCAGGCCGTAGGTCTCTCCCAGGATGTCCGCGAGCGGCTCGGCCAGCTCCGGGTGGATCGGGGTCACCTCCTCGCGGCCGTTCTTGCGTCGGGCGTACTTGTTGTGGGAGTCGGCGCCCATCGGACCGGGGCGGTAGAGCGCCCCGACGGCCGAGATGTCCTCGAAGCTGTCGGGCCGCATGCTGCGCAGCAGGGCCCGCATCGGCCCGCCGTCGAGCTGGAACACCCCGAGGGTGTCGCCGCGCGAGAGCAGCGCGAACGCCGTCGGGTCGTCGAGAGTGAGGTCCTCCAGGACCACCTTCTCGCCCCGGTTGTTGGTGATGTTGATCAGCGCGTCGTCGAGGATGGTGAGGTTGCGCAGCCCCAGGAAGTCCATCTTGATCAGACCGAGCCGCTCGCAGGTCGGGTAGTCGAACTGCGTGATGATGGCGCCGTCCTGCTCCCGCTTCATCACCGGGATGACGTCCTGGAGCGGGGCGCTGGACATGATCACGCCGGCCGCGTGCACGCCCCACTGCCGCTTGAGGCCCTCGATCCCGATCGCGGTGTCGACGACCTTCTTGACGTCGGCGTCCGCCTCGTAGAGGCCACGGAACTCCCCGCCCTCGCCGAAGCGGCCGTGCTGGGAGTCGAAGATGTCACGCAGCGGCACGTCCTTGCCCATCACCGCGGCCGGCATGGCCTTGGTGATCCGGTCGCCCATCGCGAACGGGTAGCCCAGGATGCGTGAGGAGTCCTTGACGGCCTGCTTGGCCTTGATCGTGCCGTAGGTGACGATCATCGAGACCCGGTCGTCGCCGTACTTGTCCGAGACGTAGCGGATCACCTCGCCGCGGCGACGCTCGTCGAAGTCGATGTCGAAGTCGGGCATGGACACGCGGTCCGGGTTCAGGAAGCGCTCGAAGATCAGCCCGTGCCGGAGCGGGTCGAGGTCGGTGATGCGCATGGCGTACGCCGCCATCGAGCCCGCGCCGGAGCCGCGACCCGGGCCGACCCGGATGCCGTTGTTCTTGGCCCAGTTGATGAAGTCGGCGACCACCAGGAAGTAGCCCGGGAACCCCATCGAGGTGATGACGCCGATCTCGAAGTCGGCCTGCGTCCGCACCTGTTCGGGGACCCCGTCGGGGTAGCGGTAGGCCAGCCCGCGGTTCACCTCCTGGACGAACCAGGAGTCCTCGGTCTCCCCCTCGGGCACCGGGAAGCGCGGCATGTAGTTGGCCGACTCGTCGAACTCGACCTCGCAGCGCGAGGCGATCAGCAGCGTGTTGTCACAGGCCTCGGGCAGCCCGTGGCGCTCGCCCCAGAGCTCGCGCATCTCCGCCGGCGACTTGATGTAGTAGCTGTCGCCGCTGAACCGGAACCGCTTCGGGTCGGCCATCGTGCTGCCGGAGGACACGCACAGCAGGTGCTCGTGGGCGGAGGCGTCGCCGGGGTTGGTGTAGTGGGAGTCGTTGGTCGCGACCGGCGGGATGTCGAGGTCCTTCGACAGCCGCAGCAGCCCGTCTCGGACCCGGGTCTCGATGGACAGCCCGTGGTCCATCAGCTCGAGGAAGAAGCTCTCGCGCCCGAAGATGTCCTGGAACTCGGCCGCGGCCTCCCGGGCCTTCGCGTAGTCGCCGATCCGCAGCCAGGTCTGGATCTCCCCGGACGGGCAGCCGGTGGTCCCGATCAGCCCCTCGGCGTGCTCGGCCAGCAGCTCGCGGTCGGCGCGCGGCTTGTAGAAGAAGCCCTCGATGGAGGATCGCGAGGAGAGCCGGAACAGGTTGTGCATTCCGGTGGTGCTCTCGGCCAGCAGCGTCATGTGGGTGTAGGCGCCGCTCCCGGACACGTCGTCGTCGCCGCCGTTGTTCCACCGCACCCGCTTGCGCTCGAAGCGCGAGGTGTTCGGCGTGAGGTAGGCCTCCATGCCGATGATCGGCTTGACGCCGGCGGCTCGGGCCTTGCTGTAGAAGTCGTAGGCCCCGAAGACGTTGCCGTGGTCGGTCATCGCGATGGCGTCCATGCCGAGCTCGGCGGTGCGCGCGAACATCTCGCCCAGCCGGGCGGCGCCGTCGAGCATGGAGTACTCGGTGTGGACGTGCAGGTGGACGAAGCCGTCCGACGGACCGCCTGACATGGGAGGTGACCGCCCCTTCCCGAGCCGCCAACGGGCCCACGCGAACCGTGCGCTGCGCGCACAACGACACCGACCGAGAGCGCCCGGCCGACCTTCTGGGGGAAGAGCGACCAGCCTACGCGACCAGTGGACCTGATTCTCGCAGGACCCACCGACACCGCCCGGCGCCGGTGGCTGCCGTCAGGGCTGCGGCTGCGGCTGGGCTGGGCCTGCGACCGCGCAGCCGTCGGGACCGCAAGCCGACCCAGCCGCCGACCCATCCGCCGACCCGGCGCCGACCACGGTGAGCGGGCTGCGCTCCCTCCAGGCCCGCTCGAGGACGGCCAGCAGCTGCTCGGCGGGCTGTGCGCCGGAGACGCCGTAGCGCCGGTCCACGACGAAGAACGGGACGCCGGTGATGCCCAGCGCATGGGCCTCTGCCTCGTCGGCGCGGACGGCGTCGGCGTACTCCCGTCGGGAGAGCACCCCCTCCACCTCGTCGGCCCGGAGCCCGGACTCGACGGCGAGCCGGACCAGCGTGGCCACGTCCCCGATCGGCAGCCCCTCGGTGAGGTACGCCGTCAGCAGACGCTCCTTGACCACGTCCTGCAGCCCTCGGGCAGCGGCGAGGTGGATGACCTGGTGGGCGTCGAAGGAGCTCGACCGCACCGCCCGGTCCAGCCGGAAGTCGAGCCCCTCCGCAGCGGCGGCCTGCGTCATCGTCGCCATGAACCCCTCGGCCCCGGCCCGGTCGGTTCCGTACTTGGCTGCCAGCCGGTCGGCGTAGTCCGGCCCGTCGTCAGCCGACGTCGCGGAGGCGGCACCGGGGTCCAGCTCGAAGCTGCGCCACACCACCTCGACGTCTGCGGCCTGGTCGAACCGGTCGAGGGCCGCCTCGAAGCGACGCTTCCCCACGTGGCACCAGGGACAGACGACGTCGGACCAGATCTCGACCTTCACAGGCTCGGCGCCTCTCTCTCGACGGGTGTCGCCTGGCGAACACCGGCGGGCGGCTCTGCTATTCCAGGGTGGCCGACCGGGCGCTGGCCGCCGGGCGGCTCCAGGCGAGCTCCAGGTCCGGAGCGCCCTCCTCGTTGTCCGAGCCGTCGGTGCGACGCACCTGGGTGAAGCCGTGCCGGCGGTAGAACCGGCGCGCGCCGTGGTTGCTCTCGAACACCCACAGGCCCAGCCCGTGCGGTCGCAGCGACTTGGCGAGGTCGAGCAGCAGCGTGCCGAGCCCCTCGCCGGTCCGCGCGGGGGCGACGTAGAGGGAGTGGACCCAGTCGCCCTCCAGCAGCAGCATCGCCACCGGCTCGTCGTCCTCCTCGGCCAGCCACAGCTCGGCACCCGGGTCGGCGACCCGGGTGGCGAGCCAGTGCCGGACCTCGGGGTCGGGGTGCACCGACCTGGGGATCGCCGGGTACGCCGCGGCTCGAGCAGCCAGGAACAGGTCGGCGACGGCGTCGGCGTCGGCGGGTCCGGCCGGACGGACCCCGAGCACCGGTGCCCGGGACCCCTCAGACCGCATCGCGAAGCGTGTCTAGGGCGTGCTGGAGGTCGTCGGGGTAGGCCGACTCGTACTCGACGTGCTCCCCGCTCTGCGGGTGCTCGAAGCCGAGCCGGACCGCGTGCAGCCACTGCCGCCGCAGCCCGACCCGCGTCGCCAGGGTGGGGTCGGCGCCGTAGGTGACGTCACCGACGCAGGGGCGGTGCAACGCCGCCATGTGCACGCGGATCTGGTGGGTGCGGCCGGTCTCCAGCCGGACCTCGAGCAGGCTGGCGAACCGGTGGGCCTCGATGGTCTCGTAGTGGGTGATGCTGGCCTTGCCGTCGCGCATCACCGCGAACTTGTAGTCGTGGCGCGGATGCCGCCCGATGGGGGCGTCGATGGTGCCGGCCAGCGGGTCCGGGTGGCCCTGGACGAGGGCATGGTAGGTCTTGTCGACCGCGCGCTGCCGGAAGGCGTTCTTCAGCACCGAGTAGGCGCGCTCGGACTTCGCGATGACCATGATCCCGCTGGTGCCGACGTCGAGCCGCTGCACGATCCCCTGCCGCTCCGCGGCACCGCTGGTCGAGATCCGGAAGCCCGCCGCGACCAGGTGGCCGACGACCGTGGGGCCGGTCCAGCCGGGGCTGGGGTGCACCGCGACGCCGACCGGTTTGTCGACCACGACGATGGCGTCGTCGTCGTGGACGATCTCGATGCCCTCGACCGTCTGCGGCACGACCGCGACCGGGTCCACCAGGGACGGGATGGACACGTCGAGCAGTGCGCCGGACTCCACGCGGTCCGACTTCGCCGGAGTTCTCCCGTCGACGAGCACCAGCCCGTCGCGGACCAGGTCGGCGGCCCGGGTCCGGGACAGCCCGAACATCCGGGCGATGGCGGCGTCGACCCGCTCACCCGCCAGGCCGTCGGGGATCCCGACGGTCCGCTGCTCGTGCCCTGCGCCCGCAGCCGGGCTCGAGGCCTGGCTCACCGGGGCTCGCCGTGGCCACCGGCGCCGGCGGGCGGGGTGTGTCGGCGGGGTCGGCGGGGTCGTCGGCCGTCGGTCTCGGCCCGGGTGCCGTCGACGCCGACCCCGCGCAGCGCCTGGACCACGATGAGCACCGCCGCGACGTTGATGCAGATGTCGGCGACGTTGAAGACCGGCCAGTGCGGCAGCCGCAGGAAGTCCACGACGTGGCCCTCGGCGAAGCCGGGAGCGCGGAAGATCCGGTCCGTCAGGTTCCCGAGGACGCCGGCCAGCAGGAAGCCCAGCCCCAGGGACCAGCCGATGCTGGCGAGCCGGCGGGCGGTCCACAGGACGCCGACCGCGGCAGCGACGGCGACCAGGGTCAGCACCACGGTGTAGGACGTGCCGGTGCTGAAGGCGGCTCCGGGGTTGCGGATCAGGTCGAGCCGGAGCCAGTCCCCGACGACTCGCACCGGGGACCCCTCGGTGAGGCGGTCGACGGCGAGGACCTTGGTCGTCAGGTCGACGGCGTACCCGCTCAGGGCCACCGCGGCCAGCAGCAGCAGGCACCGGTCATGTCGAGCGGACCGGGCGGACTCTCCCGTGGGGTGACTCGGGTCGCTGGTGTTCAGCGACGCTCCTGGCGTTGCTTGCATGACAGGCACAGTGTGGCACGCGGGTAGGCCATCACCCGCATCTTGCCGATCGGCTGGCCACAGCTCTCACAGACCCCGTAGCTGCCGTCGTCCATGCGGGAGAGGGCCCGTTCGGTCTGGGCCAGCATGTCACGGGCGTTGTTGGCCAGGCTCATCTCATGGTCGCGCTCGAAGGTGGTCGAGCCGACGTCGGCCTGGTCGTGCCCGGCACCGTCGCCGGCGTCCCGCATCAGGTCGTGGATCTCGTGCTCAGCCATGTTCAGCTCCGAGAGCAGCCGCGCCCGGTCGGCTCCCAGCTCGTTCCGCACCTCGGCAAGCTCAGCGGTGGTCCACGGCTCCTCGCCGGCCTTGACGACGAGCCGGGAGGCGGCCGTCTTCCTCGCAGGGGTCTTCCTCACGGTCGTCTTCCTCGCTGTCGCCTTGGTGGCCGACCGCTGCGTCGTCGCAGCAGCCTGGGAGGCCGTCTTCCTCGTGCCGACCGTCTTCGTGGGCGCCTTCTTGCTCGGCGCCGTCTTGCTCGGCGCCGTCTTGCTCGGCGCCGTCTTGCTCGGCGCCGTCTTGCTCGGCGCCGTCTTGCTCGGCGCCGTCTTGCTGGGCGCCGTCTTGCTCGGCGCCGTCGTGCTCGGCGCCGTCTTGCTCGGCGCCTTCTTGCTGGGCGCCGTCTTCTCGGCGCCTTCTTCTCGGCGCCTTGGTCGCCCGCGCCGTCGTCGTGGCCGTCTTCTTCGTGGCCGTCTTCTTCGTGGCCGTCTTCTTCGTGGCCGTCTTCTTCGTGGCCGCCTTCTTCGTGGCCGCCTTCTTCGTGGCCGCCTTCTTCGTGGCCGCCTTCTTCGTGGCCGCCTTCTTCATGGCCGCCTTCTTCGTGGCCGTCCGCTCCCGAGTGGCCGGAGCCGGTCCGGGAGCCTGCGGCGTCGTGCGCGTCGCCGCCGCCGTCACCCGCCTGGCGGCGGCCTTGGTGCGGTCGGCGAGCTTGCGTGCCGCGCTTCCTGCCATCGACGTGCCCCCTCGGAGCAGCGGGTGAGACCAACGCGCATGTGGCCTGGACCACTTGCGTCCAGGGAGGATATGCCCGACTCCCAACCCTGACAACCACGCGCGCCGCGGCGCGGACGGCGTTCTCGGGCGGACCGGTGCGGCTCAGGGCGAGGCTGCTCTGGCAGACTGGGGCCACCGCAAGGCGTGGACGGGACGAGTAGCTCCGAGCACAGCCGGAAGCGACCCGGGGACGGTGTGAGCCCGGGGGTGTTGTCCGGAGCGAAGATCACCCCTGAGCCGTCGGAAGAGCGTCGCCCCTGGGGGGCCGGCGGGTAGACCCGGCCGCGGTGCACGACGAGAGGGCGGTCCAGCGGCACCGGAGCGCCAAGGAGGGTGGTACCGCGGGACGGTGCCGGACGCACGGTCGCCGTGCCCGGCCCGCTCGTCCCTTCAGCCCAGCAGTCCGCGTCGGCCGACCGGTCGCCGCACCAGGCGAGAAGGAACCCATCGTGAGCAGCTACCGTCCCGTCCCCCCGCAGGTGGACCTCCCCCGGCTCGAGCACGAGGTGCTGGAGCGGTGGCGGCGGGACCGCACCTTCGAGCGCTCGCTGGAGCTGGCAGCGGGGCGCGAGCGGTGGACGTTCTACGAGGGTCCCCCGACCGCGAACGGCCGCCCCGGGACCCACCACGTCGAGGCGCGGGTCTTCAAGGACGTCTTCCCTCGCTACCGCACGATGCGGGGCTACCTCGTCGAGCGGAAGGGCGGCTGGGACTGCCACGGGCTGCCGGTCGAGCTGGCGGTCGAGAAGGAGCTCGGCTTCTCCGGCAAGCAGGACATCGAGGCCTACGGGGTCGCGGAGTTCAACGCGAAGTGTCGCGAGTCGGTCCAGCGCCACGTCGACGCGTTCGAGGCGATGACCGAGCGGATGGGCTACTGGGTCGACACCGAGGACCCCTACCGGACCATGGACCCCGGCTACGTCGAGTCGGTGTGGTGGGCGTTGAAGCAGATCCACGCCAAGGGGCTGCTGGTGGAGGACCACCGGGTCTCGCCGTACTGCCCGCGCTGCGGGACCGGGCTCTCCGACCACGAGCTCGCGCAGGGCTACGAGACCGTCACCGACCCCAGCGTCTACGTCCGGTTCCCGTTGACCTCCGGCCCGTACGCCGGGACCGCGGCGCTGTTGGTGTGGACCACGACGCCGTGGACGCTGGTGTCCAACACGGCGGTGGCGGTCAACCCCGACGTCGCGTACGTCGTCGCCGGCAACGACGAGGAGACGCTGGTGGTCGCCGAGCCGCTCGCCGAGCGCGTGCTCGGCGAGGGCTGGACGGTCCGCGAGCGGGTGAGCGGACGGGACATGGAGCGGTGGACCTACCAACGTCCGTTCGAGCTGGTCGACGTCCCCACCGCCGACGGCGGCACGCCGCCGCACCTGGTCGTGCTGGCCGACTACGTCACGGTCGAGGACGGCACCGGGCTGGTGCACCAGTCCCCCGCGTTCGGCGCCGACGACATGGCGGTCGCCCGGGCGTACGGGCTGCCGGTCGTGGTCCCGGTCCGCACCGACGGGCACTTCGAGGAGGACCTGCCGCTGGTCGGCGGGCAGTTCTTCAAGCACGCCGACACCGACCTCGTCGCCGACCTCCAGGCCCGCGGGTTGCTCTACCGGCACCTCGCCTACGAGCACAGCTATCCGCACTGCTGGCGCTGCCACACCCCGCTGATGTACTACGCCCAGCCCTCCTGGTACGTCCGGACGACCCAGGTCAAGGAGGCGCTGCTGCGGGAGAACGAGCGCACCGGCTGGCACCCCGACTCGATCAAGTGGGGTCGCTACGGCGACTGGCTGCACAACAACATCGACTGGGCGCTCTCGCGCAGCCGCTACTGGGGCACCCCGCTGCCGGTGTGGCGCTGCGCCGAGGGTCACCTCAGCGTCGTCGGCTCGCTGACGGAGCTCTCCGAGCTCACCGGCACCGACCAGTCCGGGCTGGACCCGCACCGGCCGTTCGTCGACGAGGTCGTCTTCGACTGCCCGGAGCCGGCAGGGACCCCGAACTCCGCCTGCGGCGCGACCGCGCGACGGGTGCCGGAGGTCATCGACGCCTGGTTCGACAGCGGCTCGATGCCGTTCGCCCAGTGGGGCTACCCCCACCGGCCCGGGTCCGTGGAGCGGTTCGAGCGCGCCTACCCGGCCGACTTCATCTGCGAGGCGATCGACCAGACCCGCGGCTGGTTCTACACGCTGATGGTGGTCGGCACCATCGTCTTCGACGAGTCGTCCTACCGGGACGTGCTGTGCCTGGGGCACATCCTGGCCGAGGACGGCCGCAAGATGTCCAAGCACCTCGGCAACATCCTCGAGCCGATGCCCCTGATGGAGCAGCACGGCGCCGACGCGGTGCGGTGGTTCATGGCCGCCTCCGGCTCGCCGTGGGCCGCTCGACGGGTCGGGCACGCCTCGATCCAGGAGACCGTCCGCAAGGTGCTGCTGACCTACTGGAACACGGTCGCGTTCCAGGCCCTCTACGCTCGCACCGCCGGCTGGGAGCCCGGGTCGCCGGTCCCGGCGGTCTCGCAGCGGCCCGTGCTGGACCGGTGGGCGCTCGCCGAGGCGCACCGGCTCACCGCCGCGGTCACCGAGGCCCTGGACGGCTTCGACACCCAGCGGGCGGGCGGCCTGCTGGCGGCGTACGTCGACGACCTCTCCAACTGGTACGTGCGGCGCTCGCGCCGACGGTTCTGGGGCGGCGACCCGGCCGCTCTGGCGACCCTGCACGAGTGTCTCCAGGTGGTGACCCTGCTGATGGCCCCGCTGACGCCGTTCATCACCGAGCGGGTCTGGCACGACCTCTTCGCGGCCACCTCCAGCGAGCTTCCCGACTCGGTCCACCTCGCGCACTGGCCCGAGGTCGACCCCGAGCTGCTCGACGAGGAGCTGGCCGGGCAGATGGCGCTCACCCGCCGCCTGGTCGAGCTCGGACGGGCGGCCCGTGCCGATGCCGGGATGCGGACGCGGCAGCCGCTGCGTCGTGCGCTGGTCGGCTCAGCAGCGTGGGCGAGGCTGTCGGCCGAGCTGCGCCGCGAGATCGCCGAGGAGCTCAACGTCGGGGACCTCGAGCCGCTCTCCGCCGCCGGCGCCGACCTCGTCGACCACACGGCGAAGGGCAACTTCCGGGCGCTCGGACGACGGTTCGCGAAGCGGACCCCGCTGGTCGCGGCTGCGATCGCGGCTGCGGACGCCGCCGAGCTGTCCCGGGCGCTGGCCGACGAGGGCCGGGCCCAGGTCACCGTCGAGGACGAGACGGTCGAGGTGCTGCCCGAGGAGGTCATCGTGGCCGAGCGTCCCCGGCAGGGCTGGTCGGTCGCCAACGAGCAGGGCGAGACGGTCGCGCTCGATCTCGAGCTGACGCCCGCGCTGGTCCGGGCGGGGATCGCCCGGGAGGTGGTCCGGCTCGTGCAGGACGCCCGCAAGTCCAGCGGCTTCGACGTCAGCGACCGGGTGACGCTGTCCTGGCAGGCCGGCGGCGACACCGCGCAGGCGCTGCGCGAGCACGGAGCAATGGTGGCGCAGGAGGTGCTGGCGACCACCCTGCGCGAGGAGCCGGTCGACGGGACCGGCGACGGGTCGGGCGGCGGGTCGGGCGGCGGGGCTACGCGCACCGTGGTGCGGGAGCCCGGGCTCGACCTGGTGCTGGCGGTCAGCCGGGCCTGACCCCGCGGCCGGACCGGGGCCGACCGCACCCGTGGTGCGGTCGGAGGCGGACCGCGGCGGGCGGGCCGCCGGTCAGCCGGACTGCTCGTCGCCGAGCAGCGTCTTGAGCCGCTCACCGCCGCTGCCGTCCTCGCCGCCGCCGTCCAGCGCCGCCAGCTGCTGCTGGAAGTAGCTCTTCAGGCGGGCTCGGTACTCACGCTCGAACGCACGCAGGTTGCCCACCTCGCCGTCCAGGCGCTCCTTCTCCCGGTCCAGGTCGCCGAACAGCGTGGCGCGCCGCTCGTCGGTCTCGGCGTCGAGCATCTGCGCGCGGGTCCGGGCGTCGGCCTCGAGCCGGTCGGTGCGGTCCTTGGTGTCGGTCTCCAGCTGCTCGGCGCGGGCCTGCGCCTGCGCCACGATCGAGCCCGCCTGGTCCCGGGCCTCGTCGACCAGCTGGTCGGCGTTGTGGGTGGCGATCTCCAGCAGCCGGGTGGCCGCCGTCGACGCCTCCGCAGCGGTGGTGACCTTGATCGTCCCCGTCGGCGCTGTCGGCGTGGCCGGTGCCGCGGGCACGGTCCCCGCCGCAGCGGTGGCCTCGCCCGCCGGGCCCTGGGAGGCCGCGACGGCGCCCGCCTCGGCCTCACCCGGCCCGTCGTGGGCTGCGGTCGACGGGGGGGCCGCCGGGGAGGCGTCGCGCTGCTGGGGCGAGAGCCGGGCCCGAAGGTCCTCGTTCTCCTTCAGCAGCCGGACCAGCTCGGCCTCGACCTCGTCGAGGAACGAGTCGACCTCGGCCATGTCGTAGCCCTGCTGCAGCCGGACCGCCTGGAACCGCCTCGCGCTCACGTCCTCTGGCGTCAACGGCATGTCTGTCCTCGTCTCGTCTGTGGTGGTGTCCGACATCGATGCCCGGGCCCGCTCCGGGACCCGCGGCCGGGGCGGTGACGGCCCGGTGGCTCTGCCGGGCGGGGTCGCGTCCCGGACAGCAGCACGCTACCCCGCCGTCCCGGCCGCGGCGCGGACCGGGTCGGGCCCACCGAGCCGGTGGGGCACCCCCCTCGGACGGCTCCCGGCAGGTCAGACCGGGACGGCGAGCAGCACGTTGCGGAGCAGGTAGACGACCACCAGCACGATCAGGAAGCTGGTGTCGATGGCCACGCTGCCCAGCCGCAGCGGCGGGACGAACCGCCGGATGAACAGGATCGGCGGGTCGGTCGCGGAGTACACCACCTCGAGCACCAGCAGCACCGGCCCACGGGGGCTCCACGAGCGCGCGAAGACCTGCACCCAGTCGACGACCAGGCGGATGAGCATCAGGAACAGGAAGATGCTGAGGATGTAGTAGAGGATCAGTGCGATGGGTCCCACGAGACCGGATTCTATCCAGGACGCCGTGACGGCCCGAGAGCCGCCGAGCGCCGAGCGGGGTCAGCTCTGGTTGAAGAAGCCGTTCTCGGCGATCCGCTGCTTGTCCTCCGCGGCCACCGAGACGTTGGGCGGTGAGAGCAGGAACACCTTGTTGGTGATGCGCTCGATCGTCCCCCGGACCGCGAAGACGAGCCCGGCCGCGAAGTCGACCAGCCGCTTGGCGTCGGAGTCGTCCATGTCCGAGAGGTTCATGATCACCGGCACGCCCTCGCGGAAGTTCTCCCCGATCGTGCGGGCCTCGTTGTAGGTGCGTGGGTGCAGCGTCGTGATCCGGGAGAGCTCCGCCACGACGCTGGCAGCAGGGGCCGACGGGGTCGGGCGGCGACGCTCGGAGAGGTCCGCGACGGGTGCCGGACGCGACGCCTCGGACGAGCGGCCCTGCGGCTGCGCCGGGGACTCGTCCTCGTAGTAGTCCTCGTCGTAGCGGCCGCTGTCCTCGAGCAGGCCCAGGTAGACACCCATCTTGCGCATCGCGCTGCCCATGAGTCGTTGCCCTTCGGTTCAACCGCCGTCCCCGGGTGGGACGCGCTGCGTCTGGCCAGACCCTACCGTCGAACCGGGCGCGGACCGAGCACCGCGCTGCCGATGCGCACGTGTGTCGCGCCGCATTCGACCGCCGCCTCCAGGTCGCCGCTCATCCCGGCCGAGACCCAGCTCGCCGCGGGGTCGACTGCCCGCACCCGAGCGGCCACCTCGGCCAGTCGCGCGAAGGCCGGCGCCGGTGGGCCGCCCAGCGGTGCGACCGCCATCACCCCGCGCAGCCGAAGGCCGTCGGTGGCGCTCACCTGCTCGGCCAGACCCGGCACGTCGCCGGGCGCGGCGCCGGCGCGACCGGACCCGGCGGCGCCGCCGTCGGGGTCCAGGTCGACCTGGACCAGCACGTCGAGGGTGCGAGCGTGCTCGGCTGCTCCTCGCGCCAGCCCCCGCAGCAGCTTGGCGCGGTCGAGCGACTCCACCACGTCGGCGTAGCCGGCGACGGCGGCCGCCTTGTTGCTCTGCAGGCCGCCGATGTAGTGCCAGCACAGGTCGAGGTCGCCACAGGCGACAGCCTTGGCCACGGCCTCCTGGTGCCGGTTCTCGCCCACGTGACGCACGCCGAGCCCGGCCAGCAGCCGCACGTCGGAGGCCGGGAAGAACTTCGTCACGACCGTCAGGGTGACCTCGCCGGGGTCGCGCCCGGCTGCTGCGGACGCGGCGGCGATCCGCTGGCGCACCACGCCCAACCGCTCGGCCAGCTCGGCGCGACGCCGGTCCGGGGCGGTCGTGCCGGTCGTCACGAGGGTCGCTGCCAGACCACGCCGGCGAGCCGCCCGGACGCCTGCCCGTCGCGACGGTGGGAGTAGAGGTCGAGGTCCTCGACCGTGCACCGCGCCACCGTGGTCACCGCCACCCCGGCCGCCGCCAGCTGCGCCCGGACGCCCGTCGCGACGTCGACGGCCGGCGTCCCCCAGCGGGTGCTGGCCCACGCCGCCGGCACGACGGCGGCCACCTCCTCACGCATGGCCTCGGGAACCTCGTAGCAGCCGCCGCACACGCACGGGCCGACCCAGGCCGACACCTCCCGGGCGCCGATCGTCACCATCGCCTCGAGCGCCCGCGGCACCACGCCGGCGACCAGTCCCTGGCGCCCGGCATGGGCGGCCCCGAGGACGCCGGCGGCGGGGTCCGCCAGCAGCACCGGCACGCAGTCGGCGACCCGGACCACCAGCGCCACCCCGGGCAGGTCGGTCACCAGCGCGTCGGCGACCGGCACCCGACCGGTGGCCACGTCGTCGCTCCGGACCCGGTGCACCGCGGCGCCGTGCACCTGGTGCATCAGCACCGGCCGGGGCGGCACGTCCCCCGGGGCGAGCGACCGAGCGAGCAGCGCCAGGTTCTCGGCCGCCGCCCCGATCCGGTCGCCGGTCGCGTCGGAGAGGTTCAGGGACGCGAACGGACCGCCACTGGTTCCCCCGTGGCGGTCCGTGAACGCGATCTCGACCCCTCCCGCCGTGTCCTGGTACGCGAACACCGCTGGCGGTCCTCCTCGGTGGCCGGCGTCAGGCACCGGCCGCTGGTCACTTCAGGAAGTCGGGCACGTCCAGGTCGTCGTCGTCGGAGCGGACCGGACGCCGAGGCGCGGACGACCCCGATGAGGACGGGCTGCCGGCCGCGTAGCCACCGCGCTGCGTGGCGCCGGCGTGCTCCGGGTACCCCGGACGGGAGGGTGACCCCGTCGAGGGCCTGGCCGGACCGGCCACGCCGGTCGGGACCGGGACGCGCTGCGACCCGTTGCTCGGCTGCGGTGGCACGGACGCACCGCGGGCGGCGGGCCTGGCCTCCGGCTGCGCCTGCTCGGCGGGCTCGCGGCGGAGCACGTTGACCCCGTCGCGACGCTTGGGCATGCCGCCGTCGAAGCCGGCGGCGATGACGGTCACCCGCACCTCGTCGCCGAGCGCGTCGTCGATGACCGCACCGAAGATGATGTTGGCCTCGGCGTGCGCGGACTGCGCCACCAGCGCAGCCGCCTCGTTGATCTCGAAGAGCCCCAGGTCGGAGCCGCCGGCGATCGAGAGCAGGACACCGTGGGCGCCGTCGATGGAGGCCTCGAGCAGCGGGCTCGAGACGGCCATCTCGGCTGCCGCCACGGCGCGGTCCTCGCCTCGCGCGGAGCCGATGCCCATCAGCGCGGAGCCCGCGTTGGCCATCACCGACTTCACGTCGGCGAAGTCCAGGTTGATCAGGCCCGGGGTGGTGATCAGGTCGGTGATGCCCGAGACGCCCTGCAGCAGCACCTGGTCGGCCTGCTTGAACGCGTCGAGCACCGACACGTTGCGGTCGCTGATGGACAGCAACCGGTCGTTCGGGATGACGATGAGGGTGTCGACCTCGTCGCGGAGCCCGGAGATGCCGTCCTCGGCCTGGTTCGCCCGGCGCCGGCCCTCGAAGGAGAACGGCCGGGTCACGACGCCGATGGTCAGCGCGCCGATGGAGCGGGCGATCCGGGCCACGACGGGGGCGCCGCCGGTGCCGGTGCCACCCCCCTCGCCGGCGGTGACGAAGACCATGTCGGCGCCCTTCAGCACCTCCTCGATCTCCTCGGCGTGGTCGTCGGCGGCCTTGCCGCCGACCTCGGGGTTGGCGCCCGCGCCGAGTCCTCGGGTGAGCTCTCGACCGATGTCGAGCTTGACGTCGGCGTCACTCATGAGGAGAGCCTGCGCATCGGTGTTGATGGCGATGAACTCGACCCCCTTGAGGCCGACCTCGATCATCCGGTTGACGGCGTTGACTCCACCTCCACCAATACCCACGACCTTGATGACGGCCAGGTAGTTCTGCGGTGCTGCCACGGCAGGTGCCTCTCGCTGCTGGGCTGCTCTGCATGGTGCAGGGCAGACGGGGTGTATGTCGGTGGGGAAGCCGCGAGCCTGACTCCCGTAACCCTCACCCTCAAGTAGAGGGTTATAGTTATGTCAACCTCGCGTTGGTGAAGAACCTAGGGGACCGTCGTCGGGGCGCCGCATCGACACGCGGCGTGGTGGGATCTTTTTGCCACGACCTGCCGGTGGGGTCGCGCACGTCGGTGACGGTGGCAGGCGGACGTGACCGACCGCCAGCCCGACCGCCTGACGGACTGCCCTGACGGACTGCCCGACCGGACTGCCCGACCGGCCCCCGTGCCGCACCTGCCGGCGGGGCCCGCTAGCGCCGGATCACGGGGCGGCCGGGCACCGACACGTCGTAGTAGCCGGCCTGCTGGCCCAGCAGCACCGCGAGCACCCTGCTCTTGTCGGCCGAGTCCTCGGCGCTCCCCCACCGGACGGTGCGGCCGTCGCGCAACCGCAACGAGATGGTGTCGACTGTCTGCACGCGGATGAAGGCGACCCGGCGTGCCACGTCGGCCGGCAGCGCTCCGGCGACGGCCGCAGCCTCGGCGACGGCCTCCTGCCCGGCGCGTCGGCCGACGCGGATCCGCGGCAGTCCCGTGGGCCGAGCGGCGTAGCCGCGAAACGCGACGCCGTCCGCGTCGACTCCGCGCAGCCGGCCGGTGCCGTCACGCTCGACCACCGCGACGGCCCGGCGCTCCCGCACCGCGATGCGGACCCGGTCGGGCCAGGAGCGCGACACGTCCACGGTGCGGACGGCTCGCAGCCTCGCGACCCGGGCGGTCACCGCGTCCAGGTCTGCGGTGGCCAAGGGCGCGCCGAGTGGCACGTCCGCGGCCCGGCGTACCGCCGCCGCGCTGAGGACCTCGTTCCCCTCGACCCGCACCCCCTCCACCGCCAGCACGGCCGAGAAGAACACCAGCCAGGTCGCCACGGCCACGACGCCGACGCCCAGCACTGCGATCACCACCAGTCGCCAGGCGAGCCAACGGCCGGCCCACCGGCGGCGCACGAAGCGGCGGCGGGCGACGGTGAGGGCGGCCTCGTCCCGCTCGGCCGCCCCCCGCGAGGACGGCCCCCACCCGGAGGGGTCCCGCTCCGGCTCGCGGTCGGTGACCACCACCGTGGCGTCCCCGTCGCACGCGGGGCCGTCCGGCTGCCCCGGCTGAGGGGCGGACGGCGAGCGGTGCAGCTCGACGGTCGGCTCGGTGTCCGCGTCGATGTCGACGTCGGCGCGGGCGTCGGCGATGGTGGCGGGACCGGTGTCGCGGCGCGGGGCCGGGCCGTCGGAGCCACCGGTCCGGGTCCGACTACGCCGTCCCCAGCGGGCCATCAGTCGGCCTCCGACCGCTCACGCAGCAGCTCGAGGACCTCCGGACCCACGAGCGTGACGTCACCGGCGCCGAGGGTCAGCACGACGTCCCCGGGCCGGGCCCGCTCGACCAGGGCGGCGGGGGTCGCGCTCCAGGACGGCTCGAAGCGGACCTGCTCCACGGGCAGCGGGACGTGGGAGGCGACGAGCCGCCCGTCGATCCCCGGCTCGGGGTCCTCCCGGGCGACGTAGACGTCCATCACCACCACGCTGTCGGCCGCGCCGAGGGCCTGCCCCATCGCGGCGCCGAAGATGCGGGTGCGGGAGACCAGATGCGGCTGGAAAGCGACCACCACCCGTCCCGTCCCGGCCAGCGACCGGGCTGCCTGGAGGTCGCCGGCGATCTCGTTGGGATGGTGGGCGTAGCTGTCGTAGACCCGGATGCCGCCGTACTCGCCCTTGAGCTCCATGCGGCGCCGGGTGCCGCTGAACGCCTCGAGCCCGCGTCGCAGGTCGTCGAAGCCGAATCCCAGCCGCAGCCCCGCGGCCAGCGCGGCCATCGCGTCGAGGACGTAGTGACGACCCGGGATCCGCAGCGTCACCTCCCCGAGCCGGCGGCCCCGGTCGAGCACGGTGAAGCGGGAGGTGGCGCCGGCGAACCGCACGGCCTCGGCGCGTAGGTCGGCGTCCGCCGACTCCCCGATCCCGGTCACGCTCAGCCCTCGTTGCCGCGCGGTCTCGGCCAGCTCGCGGGCTCCCGGGTCGTCGACGCAGACGACCAGGAAGCCGGCGGGGTCGATCGTGCCCAGGAACTCGACGAAGGCGGCCCGGTAGGCCTCCTCGGTGCCATAGTTGTCCAGGTGGTCCGCCTCGACGTTGGTGACCAGCGCCGCGGCCGGGGAGTAGACCAGGAACGCGCCGTCACTCTCGTCCGCCTCCGCCACGAAGATGTCGCCGCTGCCGTCGTGCGCGTTCGAGCCGGACTCGTTGAGGTCGCCGCCGATCGCGAACGACGGGTCCGCGCCGCAGTGCTGCAGGGCCACAGTGAGCAGCGAGGTCGTGGTGGTCTTGCCGTGCGTGCCCGCCACGGCCACCACCCGGCGGCCCCGCATCACCGACTCCAGGGCGGCCGAGCGGGGCAGCACCCGCAGCCCCAGCCGGCCGGCCTCGACCACCTCGGGGTTGTCCTCGCGCACCGCGGTGGAGACCACCAGCGTGTCCGCGGCGTGGACCTGGCCGGCCGCGTGACCGACGTGGCAGGTGGCCCCCAGCGCTCGCAGCGCCGCCAACGTGCGGGACTCCTTGGCGTCACTGCCGGTCACGGTGATGCCGCGGGCCAGCATGATCCGCGCGATTCCGGACAGCCCGGCACCGCCGATGCCCACGAAGTGGACCCGACCGAGGCGGTCGGCGGGCAGCAGCTCGTCGGGGACCGGCACCCTCATCGGGGAGCCTCCTTCGCGGCGTCGAGGATGATCCGGGCCAGCTGCTCGTCGGCGTCGCGCGGCACCAGCCCGGTCGCGGCCGCTGACATGGCGGTCAGCCGGTCCCGGTCGGTGACCAGCGCGACCACCTCGCTGCGCACCCGCTCGGCGTCGAAGTCGGCGTCCGGCACCAGCAGGCCGCCACCGTGGTCGACCACCGGACGAGCGTTCAGCGCCTGCTCGCCGTTGCCGATCGGCAGCGGGACGAAGACCGCGGGCAGCCCGACGGCGGCGACCTCGGTGACGGTGTTCGCACCGGCCCGGCACACGACGAGGTCGGCCGCCGCGTAGGCGAGGTCGATCCGGTCGAGGTACGGCAGCACGACGTACGGCGGCTCGCCGTGCGTCCGCCGCACCGTGAGCTCATTGCGGGGGCCCACCGCGTGCAGCACCTGCACCCCGGCGGCGGCGAGGTCGCGCTCGGCCGTGCCGACCGCCTCGTTCAGGCTGCGGGCGCCCTGGCTGCCACCGGTCACCAGCAGGGTGGGGAGGTCGGGGTCGAGCCCGAACGCGGCCCGGGCGAGGTCGCGTTCGGCCGCGCGGTCCAGGGTGGAGATCATCCGACGGATCGGCAGGCCCACGTAGGTGGCGTGCCGCAGCGGGGTCGCCGGGAAGCTGGTGGCCACGTGGCCGGTGAGCCGGGCGCCGAGCCGGTTCGCGAGGCCCGGCAGCGCGTTGCCCTCGTGCACCACGATCGGGACCTGGCGGCGGCGGGCAGCCAGGTAGGCCGGCACCGAGACATAGCCCCCGAAGCCGACGACCACCGCGGGTCGGAGCCGGTCGACGACCTCCAGCGCGCCGGTGACGGCGGCCCGCAGCCTCGCCGGAACGCGCAGCAGCTCGGCCGAGGGGCGCCGGGGCAGCGGGACGGGCGGGATCAGCTCGAGCGGGTAGCCCGCCTCCGGCACCACCCGACCCTCGATGCCCCGGGGGGTGCCCAGTGCGGTGACCTCGACGTCGGGGTCGAGGCGGCGCAGCGCGTCGGCGGTGGCGAGCAGCGGCGAGGTGTGACCGGCGGTGCCGCCGCCGGCGAGCAGCACCCTCATCGCGGCCGCCGGGCCGGGCCGCGGCCCGCCGCGACGCCGGCCGAGCGCCGCCGACGGCGTGTCGCGATGGCAGCGCGGGCCCCGGGCTCGGAGCGGGCGAACGACAGCAGCAGCCCGAGCGCCACCAGCACCGGCAGCAGCCCCGACCCGCCGTAGGAGATCAACGGCAGCGGCAGCCCCACGACCGGCAGGAGGGCGAGCACCATGCCCACGTTGATGATCATCTGCGTGGTCAGCCACACCGTGATGCCCGCGCTCATGTAGCGGACGAACGGGTCCTCGGTGCGGATCGCGATCCGGATCCCGGCGTAGGCGATGGTCAGGAACAGCGCGAGCACGAGCAGGGTGCCGACCAGGCCCAGCTCCTCGCCGAGCACGGCGAAGATGAAGTCGGTGTGGGCTGCCGGCAGCGAGCCCCACTTCTGCTGGCTGGCGGAGATGCCCTTGCCGAACAGGCCGCCGCTGGACATCGCGAACAGCCCGTGGGCGGGCTGCCATCCCTCGCCCTGGTAGTTCTTGAAGGGGTCGGCGAAGTTCGTCAGCCGCTGCAGCCGCTCCGGTGTGGTCGCCGCCAGGTAGAGCGCCAGCACACCGGCACTGACGAGGTAGCCGACGAACACCCGGGCCTGCGCGCCGGAGACCCACAGCAGCCCGAGGACGATCGCCATCAGCACCATGGCGGTGCCGAGGTCGCGCTGGAGGAGCACCAGCCCGGTGACCAGGCCGGTGACCGGCACCATCGGGATGACGACGTGCCGCCAGTCGCCGAGCAGCCGCTCCTTGCGGGCGTAGAGGTCCGCGACCCACAAGATGATCGCCAGCTTCGCCACCTCGGAGGGCTGCACCGACTGCCCGCCGATGTCGAGCCAGTTCCGGTTGCCGCCGACCGACCTGCCGAGCGAGGTGGTGGTCAGCGAGATCAGGACGATCGCGAAGAGCAAGGACGGCCACGCCAGCGCCCGCAGCACCCGACGCGGCAGGCGGGCGACGACGAAAGCGACCGGCAGCGCCACCACCACCCACTGCAGCTGCCTGACGAACACGAAGTAGCTGTTGCGGTCGTGCGTCGTGTAGGAGTAGACGCTGGAGGCGCTGAGCACCTCCATCAGCCCGATGGTCAGCAGCAGGGTCGAGGCACTCAGCAGCAGGTAGTACGACGTGAGCGGCCGGTCCAGCAGATGGGCGACGGAGTCGCGAAGCGCGACGAGACGGCCGTCGGCGACCCGGCTCCGGTCCCCGGTCGTCGTGGTCACGCTGGGCCTCCCTGGGCGCCTCGGTGCTGTCTGGGCTGCTGGCTGGGCCGCTGGCTGGGCCGCCGTCCCGACCACTGCGCCGTCAGCCGGCACCGGCCGGTGTCGTCGGCCACCCGCGCCTCAGCGCCCGCGGAGCCGGCGGACCGACTCGGCGAAGGCGTCCCCGCGGGCACCGTAGTTCGCGAACATGTCCATGGACGCGCACCCCGGGGCCAGCAGCACGGTGTCACCCGGCTGGGCGAGCTCGGCGGCCGCCCGCACGACGCGGTCCATGGCAGCATCCTCGCCGTCGCCGACGTCGATCACCGGGACATCGGGTGCGTGTCGCGCCAGCGCGTCCGCCACCACGACCCGGTCCCGCCCGAGCAGCACCGCGCCGCGCAGCCGGTCCCCCGCGCCCCGGACCAGGTCGTCGAACCGGGCGCCCTTGGCGAGGCCGCCGGCCACCCAGACCACGTGCTCGAACGCCAGCAGCGACGCCTCCGCCGCAGCCGGGTTGGTGGCCTTGGAGTCGTCGACGTAGCGCACCCCGGACACCTCCCCGAGGTCGGCGATGCGGTGCCCGTCCGGCGCGAACGAGCGCAGCCCCTCCCGGACCGCGCTCGGCGGCACCCCGACGGAGCGGGCCAGGGCGGCGGCGGCCAGGGCGTTCGCGACGAAGTGCGGCGCAGGAGAGGCCAGGTCCGCGACGGTGCACAGCTCCACGGCGCTGTGCTGGCGCTCGGGCAGGAACGCCCGGTCGGCCAGCACGTCGTCGACGACGCCGACCATCGAGAGCCCGGGCAGCCCCAAGGTGAACCCCACGGCGCGGGCGCCGTCGACGACGTCGGCCTCGCGGACCAGCCGCTCGGTCAGCGGATCGGCCACGTTGTAGACGCACGCGCAGCGCGCCCGCTCGTAGATCCGGCCCTTGTCCGCGGCGTACTCGGCCATCGAGGGGTACCAGTCCAAGTGGTCCTCGGCCACGTTCAGCACCGCGGCCGCCCATGGCGACATCGTGTGGGTGTAGTGCAGCTGGAAGCTGGACAGCTCCACGGCGTAGACGGCGTACGGGTCGGGGTCCATCACGGCCTCGACCACCGGCAGCCCGACGTTGCCGCAAGCCACGCCTCGCAGGCCCGAGGCTCGCAGGATCGTGTCGAGCATCTGCACGGTGGTGGTCTTGCCGTTGGTCCCGGTCACGCACAGCCACTCGCCCGGGTGCTCGGGGTCCCGCAGCCGCCAGGCCAGCTCCACCTCTCCCCACACGGGTACGCCGGCCGCGGCCGCGGCCACGATCACCGGGGCGGTGGGCGGGACCCCGGGGGAGGTCACCACGAGGTCGACGTCGCGAGGAAGCACCGCGGTGACGCCGGTGCCGATGCGTACCCGTGCGCCCAGCAGCTCGAGCAGACCGGCCTGCTCTCGCTGGGTCTCGGAGGCGCTCTCGGCGAGCACCGTGACGCGGGCACCGAGGTGGGTCAGCGTGTCGGCGGCAGCGAACCCGGACACGCCGATGCCCAGCACCACCGCCCGCACGCCGTCCCAGGGGGTGCGCCGCCCGAGGGCGTCCAGGTCGGGACCGCTCATCGGGGCCTCACGTCCCGGTCACCCACTCGGCGTAGAAGATCCCCAGCCCGGCGGCGACGCAGATGCCGGTGATGATCCAGAACCGGATCACGATCGTGATCTCCGCCCACCCCTTCAGCTCGAAGTGGTGCTGGAGCGGCGCCATGCGGAAGATGCGCTTGCCGCCGGTGAGCTTGAAGTAGCCGACCTGGACGATCACCGACATCGTGATGATCACGAACAGCCCGCCGAGCACGGCCAGCAGGAACTCGGTCCGGGTCAGCACGGCCAGCCCGGCCAGCGCACCACCCAGCGACAGCGAGCCGGTGTCGCCCATGAAGATCTTGGCCGGGGAGGCGTTCCACCACAGGAACCCGAAGCAGGCGCCCGTCAGCGCGGCCGCGATGGCGGCGAGGTCGAGCGGGTCCCGCACGTCGTAGCACTTGGCGCCCGCCTCCAGCCCGCACCACTGGTTGTTCTGCCAGATGTTGACCAGGGTGTAGGCGCCGAAGACCATCGTGGAGGCGCCGGTGGCCAGCCCGTCGAGCCCGTCGGTGAGGTTCACGGCGTTGCTGGACCCGGAGATCACCACCAGGATCAGCAGCACCACGACCGCGGCGGGCAGGGTCCAGTTGTCGACGTCACGGATGAAGGACAGGTGCCGGGAGGCCGGCGTCTGTCCGCGCTCGTCGGGCCGGGTCAGCGCCAGGGTGCCGAACACCACCGCCACCAGGGTCTGCCCGGACATCTTGGCCTTGCTGCGCAGGCCGAGGCTGCGCTGCTTGACGATCTTGATGTAGTCGTCGAGAAAACCCACCCCACCGAGGCCGACGAGCAGGAACAGCAGCAGCAGCGCCGACCAGGACGGGGCGTCGCGCGTGATCAGCTTGGCGAGCAGGTAGGCGAGCACCACCGAGACGATGATGACCAGCCCGCCCATCGTGGGCGTGCCGCGCTTGGTGTGGTGGGTGGTCGGGCCGTCGTCCCGGATCAGCTGGCCGTAGCCCTTGGAGACCAGGACCCGGATGGCGACCCGCGTGCCGAGCAGCGTGAACACCAGCGCGAGGCCGCCCGCGAGCAGGATGGCCCTCATCGGCCGCTTCCCGAGGGAGCGTCGCCGCTGCCGGTCTCGAGCAGCGCCTGCGCGACCCGGCTCAGCTGCACGGCGTTGGACGCCTTGAACAGCACGACGTCGCCGGGACCGACGTGCTCGGCCAGCCACCGGGTCGCCGCGGCGGCGTCCTCGACGAACACCGACTCCTCGCCCCAGGACCCTTCCAGGCAGGCGCCGAGGTGGATCGGCCTGGCCGCCTCACCGACGACGACCAGCTGCTGGATGTCCAGCCGGACGGCGAGCCTGCCGACCGCGTCGTGCTCGGCCATCGCGGACTCGCCCAGCTCGCGCATCTCGCCGAGCACCGCGACCGTGCGCGAGCCTGGGCGACCGCGTCCCATGGCGGCCAGTGCCTTGAGCGCCGCGCGCACGGAGTCCGGGTTGGCGTTGTAGGCGTCGTCGACGACCACCACCCCGTCGGCGCGCTCGCGGACCTCCATCCGGCCCCGGGACCCCGCCACCGCGCGGCCGAGGGTGGAACCGACCAGGTCGAGCGGGAGCCCGAGCGCCAGCGCCGCGGCGGCGGCCGCTGCGGCGTTCGTGGCGTGGTGCTCCCCGACGAGCCCCATCGCGACGCGCACCGTGGTCCCGTCCGCGGTCAGGTCGAAGCTCGGCCGGCCCAGGCCGTCGAGCTCGACGTGCCCGACCCGGACGTCGGCGTCCTGCCCGCTGCCGAAGGTGGTGACCCGGGCCCGGGTCCGCGACGCCATGGCAGCCACCAGCGGGTCGTCGGCGTTGAGCACCGCCACGCCGTCCGCCGGCAGCGCCTCGACGACCTCGCCCTTCGCCAGGGCGATGTTGGCCTGCGAGCCGAACTCGCCCAGATGTGCCTTGCCGACGTTGAGCACGACCGCGACGTCGGGCGGCGCGACCGCGCACGAGACCCGCAGGTCACCGACGTGACGCGCCCCCATCTCCAGGACGAGGTACTCGGTGGCGGTGTCGGCGCGCAGCACGGTCAGCGGCATCCCCAGCTCGTTGTTGAACGACCCCTCGGTGGCGACGGTGCGTCCCGCTGCGGCCAGGACCTGGGCCAGCAGGTCCTTGGTGCTGGTCTTGCCCTGCGATCCGGTCAGCGCCACCACCCGGACCCGGTCGAGGCGAGCCAGGACGTGCCGCGCCAGCAGCGCCAGGGCGGCGACCGGGTCGGCCACGACCACCCCCGGGCACCCGGTGTCGCGCGAGGACAGCACCGCGGCGGCTCCGGCGTCGACGGCGGCGGTCGCGTAGTCGTGCCCGTCGACGCGCTCGCCCTCGACGGCCACGAACAGGCCGGAGCGCTGGGCCAGCCGACTGTCCATCGAGGCGGGCCCGATGAGAGTGGTGCCGGTGTCGTGGACGACAGCCCCACCGACGACGTCGGCGATCTCGGACAGGGTCATCGGGATCATCGGGCTCTCGTCTCCTCGCGCAGCACGTCGCGGTCGTCGAAGGGGGACGTCGACCCGGCGACCTCCTGACCGGTCTCGTGTCCCTTGCCGGCCACCAGCACGGTGTCACCGTGCCGCGCCGTCCGGACCGCCAGGCGGATCGCAGAGCGCCGGTCACCGACCTCGTGGACCTCCGCCCGCTCGGCGGCCGGGACGCCCCGGGCACCGGCCAGCACGGCGGCGCGGACGGCGGCCGGGTCCTCGCTGCGCGGGTTGTCGTCGGTGACCACCACGACGTCGGCGAGCCGGGCGGCGATCTCGCCCATCAGACCTCGCTTGCCCGGGTCCCGGTCGCCCCCGGCGCCGATGACGACGACGAGCCGGCCCGAGGTCAGCGGCCGCAGGGCACCGATCGCGGCGGCCACCGCGTCCGGCTTGTGGGCGTAGTCGACGACGGCCAGGAACTCCTGGCCGGCCTCCACCCGCTCCAGCCGGCCGGGGACGCCTCCCGAGGACGCCATGCCCTCCGCCACGGCGGCGAGGTCGAAGCCGAGCTCGGCCAGCGCGGCCAGGGCGCACAGCCCGTTGGACACGTTGAAGTCGCCGGTCAGCGGGACCCTGGCGGGGACCGCGTCCCCCGTGGGTCCGACGACGGTGAACGTGGAGCCCTCGGGCCCGAGCCGGACGTCGAGGGCCCGCCAGTCCGCGTCTCGCCCGGTGGTGGAGTACGTGCGTACCTCGATGGTGGCCTCCCCGGCCAGCCGTCTGCCGTGCTCGTCGTCGAGGTTGACCAGGCCGCGACGGGCCCGGCCGGGGGTGAACAGCGAGGCCTTGGCGGCGTAGTAGTCCTCGACGTCGGCGTGGAAGTCCAGGTGGTCACGCCCCAGGTTGGTGAAGCAGGCCAGGTCGAACCGGACCCCGTCGACGCGGCCCATCACCAGGGCGTGGCTGCTGACCTCCATCGCGCAGGCCACGACGCCCCGCTCGGCCATCAGCGCGAACAGCGCATGCAGGTCCGGTGCCTCCGGGGTGGTCAGCGAGGTCTTCACCTCGGTCCCCAGCACCCGGGTGCCGACGGTGCCCACCACGGCGGCGGGCACGCCCGCCGAGGTCAGGGCGGCCTCGGCGAGCCGGGTCGTGGTGGTCTTGCCCTGGGTCCCGGTCACCGCGAGCATCCGCATCCCGGCCGCGGGGCGGCCGTGCACCCGCGCCGCGAGCTCGCCGACCACCCGTCGGGGCGAGGCGACGACCAGCACGGGCACGCCGCCGGAGGCCGGCCAGTCCGACGCCCCGTCGAGGACCGCCAGCCCGGCCGGGTCGGTGAGCACCGCGACCGCGCCATCTCGCACCGCCTGCGCGGCGAAGCGGGCGCCGTGGGCCCGGGCGCCGGACGGGGCGACGTACAGGTCGCCGGGGCGGACCCGCAGCGAGCTGATCGTCACCCCGCTGACCTGGGTCCCGGCCACGTCGCCCCGGACCTGGGACAGCTCCCCGGCGAGCCAGCCGGCGACCTCGGCGAGCGGGGTGCGGCGGGGGCTGGCCGGGCGGAGCGGATCCAGGTCGGGCACGCCGGAGAGGCTACCGGGCGGCCTCACCACGTGATGGTCGGCGTCGGGGCCTTCGTGCCGGTGGGTGGGACGGCGTACTTCTGGAGCACGTAGCCCATGATCTTCTTGAAGGCCGGGCCGCCGATGCTGCCGCCCCCGCCCTGGGCCGGCTTGTTGACCACGACGTAGACGAGGAACCGGGGCTGGTCGGCCGGCGCGAAGCCGGCGAAGGAGACGGTGAACTTCTCCCCGTAGCAGCGGCACTTCGGATCGACCTGCTGGGCGGTGCCGGTCTTGCCCGCGACCCGGTAGCCCTCGATGCCGGCGCTCGAGGCGGTGCCGACCTCGGGGTCGGTCACGGCCTCCATCATCGAGGCGGTCAGCGAGGCGGCGCGGGCGGAGACCACCCGTCGCTCGGTCGTGGTACCGGAGCCCACCTCCGCGCCGGCCGCTGTCGTCGCCAGGCCCTTGACGAGGCTGGGGGCGACGTAGACGCCGCCGTTGGCGATGGTGTTCACCGCCGCCGCCATCTGCACGGCGTTGACCGAGACCCCCTGGCCGAAGGCGATGGTGTCCTGGTTGATCTGGGACCAGCGGCGCCAGTCCGCGAGGATGCCACCGGTCTCGCCCTCCACGCCCAACCCGGTCCGTGCGCCGAGGCCGAACCCGCTGAGGTAGTCGTGCAGCTCGCGAGGCGAGAACTCGTCCGCGGCCAGGACCGTGCCGATGTTGGAGGACTTGGCGATGACCCCGGTCAGCGTCAGCCGAAGCCTCTCGTGGGGGAAGTAGTCGTGGATGACGCGGTCCCCCCGGGGCAGCACCGGCGGCACTGTGATGCGTGTGTCTGGGGTGACCTTGCCCGCGTCGATCAGGGCGGCGGCGGTCAGCACCTTCTCGACCGACCCCGGCTCGTAGGCGTCGCGGGTAGCACGCGACCCGAGGTCCTTGGCCGGCGACAGCCCCGGCTGGTTGGCGTCGTAGCTGGGGAAGTCCGCGAGGGCCAGCAGCTCTCCGGTGCGGGTGTCCATCACCACGGCGGAGCCGGACGCGGCGGCCGAGCCCTGCACCGCCGAGCGCAGCACCCGCTGCGTGTACCACTGCACGTCCCGGTCGATGGTCAGCGCGACGTCCTTGCCGCTGCGGGGCTCGACGGTGCTGTTGTCGCCCAGCGGGATCCGGTTCCCGCCGCCGACCTCGTAGGTGGCGGAGCCGTCCTGGCCCTTCAGGGTCCGGTCGAACATGAGCTCGGCGCCCTCGGCCGCGTCTCCCTCGGCGTTCATGAACCCGACCAGGTTCGCCGCGACGTCGTCGGCGGGGTAGGACCGGACCGGGTCGCGGCGGGTGTCGACGCCCGACAGGCCGGCCGCCCTGATCGCGGCCACGACCTCGCTGGCCCTGGTGGCCGGCACCCGGCGCGCGATGTACTGGAAGCGCGTGAAGGGCTTGCGGAGCTTGGCCAGGACGTCGAAGTAGTCGAGATCGAGCCGGCGCGCGATGATGGTGGCGATCCGGCTGGCGTTCGGGCTGGTGAGCGTGGGGTCGGCCACGATCATCAGGCCGTCGACCGAGTCGGCGAGGGCCACCCCGTTGCGGTCGGTGATCCTGCCGCGGGTGGCGGGCAGGTCCACGGTCACCACGCCCTCGGCGCGGGCCTTGGCCACGTAGGTCGCGGCGTCGACGCTCTGCAGCTGGAAGAGCCGGACCGCGAAGACCGAGATCACGATCGCGATCAGCAGGAACCCGATGCGCAGCCGGACCAGCGAGATGCCCCGCTGCGGGCGGCGACGCGGCGGCCGGGGCCGAGTGGCTCCGGGTCGGGGGCGGCGGCCCTGGCTCAACGCGTCACTCCCCTGCTAGCGGTCGGTGCTGATCTTTGTACCCGCTGGGGCGTCCCGAGACGGGGAGGCCGCGCCGCCGTCGGCCGGGGACTTCTGCTCGACGACGACCGTCCGCGGACGGAGCCGCTTGGGCTTGGCGGCCGGCGGCGGGGTCAGCTGCAGCGTCTCGTCGGAGCGGGCCGGCGCCGCCGTGCCGAGCACCGTGCCGTCGCCGAGGCGGATGAAGGCCGGGCTGCTCGCCGGGACCATGCCCATGTCCTGGGCCGCCACCGCGACCCGCTGCGGGTTGCGCAGCCGGTCCAGCTCCAGCTGGAGGCCCTGCCGCTCCGCGTCCAGGCTCCGGGCGTGCTTCTCCAGCTCGGTGGCGCTGAAGGACACCGTCTGCATCGAGGTGTTGAAGAACAGCAGGCCACCGACTCCCGCGACCAGCAGCAGCGAGACCAGCGCGACGAACGGGACCCGCGGCGGCCGGTCTCCTCCGGGCCGAGGCACCAGGGTCAGCCGGGCCCGCTCGACCGCCGCCTCGGCGATCCGCGGCATCCGGTGACCGGACGAGAACAGCTGCGAGCTCATCGTGTTTCCCTTCCCCTGCTCCCGAGATAGGAGGCGATGTGGGTGGTGCCTGGTCGGTGCTGGGTGTCGCCGGTGTCGTGGGCAGCACTGGCGGCGCCGGCTGAGGTCTCCCTCATGCCACGGCCCCGGGCCGGAGCCGTTCGACCGCCCGCAGCCGCACCGAGGCGGCGCGCGGGTTCGCCTCGATCTCGGCCGGCCCAGCCTTCTCCGCCCCGCGGGTGACCAGCCGCAGCGCCGGCTCGTGCCCGGCGGGGACGAACGGCAGGTCGGGGGGCAGGTCGCTGCTGGTGGCCCGGACGAACAGCTGCTTGGTGATGCGGTCCTCCAGCGAGTGGTAGGACATGACCACCACCCGGCCGCCGACGCCGATCGCCGCCATGGCGGCCGGGATCGCCCGGCGCAGCACCGCGAGCTCGTCGTTGACCTCCATGCGCAGCGCCTGGAAGGTGCGCTTGGCCGGGTGGCCCCCGGTCCGCCGGGCGGGCGCCGGAATCGCCCGGTAGAGCAGCTCCACGAGGCGACCCGAGCGGTCGAACGGCTCGCTCGCCCGCTCGCGCACCACCGTCTCGGCGATCCGCCGGGCGAACCGCTCCTCGCCGTACTCGCGCAGCACCCGGGTCAGCTCCTCGACCGGGTAGTGGTTGAGGACGTCGGCGGCGGTGGGCCCGGTGGTGTCGTCCATCCGCATGTCGAGGGGCGCGTCCTCCGCGTAGGCGAAGCCCCGCTCCCGCAGGTCGAGCTGCATCGAGGACACGCCGAGGTCGAAGAGCACCGCGTCCGCGGTGTCGTGGCCGAGGTCGCTGAGCACCTCGAGGATCTGGTCGTAGACCGCGTGGACCAGGCTCACCCGGCCCGCGTACGGCGCGAGCCGGTCGCCGGTCCGGGTGAGCGCGTGCGGGTCCCGGTCGATCCCGACCACGTGGGCCGAGGGACAGCGCTCGAGGACGGCCTCGGCGTGACCTCCCAGCCCGAGGGTGGCGTCGACGAGGACGGTGTGGTCGCGCCCGGACCCCTCCTGCGGCGTCAGGGCGGGAGCCACCAGGGCCACCACCCGGTCGAGCAGGACCGGCACGTGCCGGGCGTCGGGGCGCTCGGAGGTCATGGGTGTCCTAGCCGACCAGTTGCACGAGCACGAGCAGGACCAGGGCGAGGACCGTGGAGGCGGCGGCCGAGAAGGCCACGACGGCGACACCGTCGCGGACCTCGTGCCGGACGCGGCGCACCGGTCGCGCGGCGGTCGCCGGGCACCGCCGGGAGCCGGGGACCGTCCCGGACCGGCCGGTCGGGGCGCTCCGTCCGGGAGTGGTGACCGTCATGGTGTCTCGACCTTGCCGTCGTGGGGCGGATGGTGCGGTGGGGTCTGCTTCGCCGGGCCAGGTCCCCGCCCGCTCCGCACCGGGAAGTCCTTCTGGCACCGGGGAAGGGATGCCAGACGGGCGGTCGGGAGCGGACGCGAGACCTCGTCCTGCGACTCAGGGGTGTGCCGTCGTGCTGGTGCTGCTGGTGCTGCTGGTGCTGCTGGGGGTGCTGTTGGTGCTGTTGGTGAGTCGTGGTGAGTGGTGGTGGTGCTTGAGCCTCAGATGCCAGGGAGGACCTCCTCGGAGAGGTTCGCGAACTGCTGCTCCTGCTCGTCGGAGTAGGCCTGCCAGGACACGGCGTCCCAGATCTCGATCCGGTTCATCGCACCGATCACGATGCAGTCCCTGGTGAGCGAGGCGTAGTCGCGCAACATCGGCGGCACCGTGATCCGGCCCTGCTTGTCCGGCGTCTCGTTGGAGGCGCCGGCGAAGAACATCCGCACGTAGTCCCGGGAGGCCTTGTTGGTCAGGGATGCCTCGCGCAGCCGCTCGGCGAGCTGGTTGAACTCCGTCATGGACCACACCGACAGACAGCGCTCCTGCCCACGTGTGACCACGAGACCCTCCGCCAGCTCGTCCCGGAACTTCGCCGGGAGGATGAGCCGCCCCTTGTCGTCGAGTCGGGGGGTGTAGGTGCCGAAGAACACCGACTACCTCCCTGCTCGCCGCGAAGAAGCGTCATTCTCCTCCACTGCGCTCCACCTTACTCCACGCCTCACCACGGTCAACCACCGACGCTCCACCTCGCGCCCAGGTCCGTCGCCGGGGCACTCCCGGGTCGCTCGCCGGGCCGCCGTCCCGCGCGTCGCCGGGCCGACACCGGACGGATGGCCCTCGCTTGATCCATGAGGTTGACTGACCACGTGAGTCCGACCACCCATCACGGCGAGCGGCCGGGCACCGGGGCCGACCTGGACACCCTCGGCCGGGTTGCGGGGCGCATCCGCGCCAGCATCGAGAAGGTGATCGAGGGCAAGCCCGAGGTGTCCCGGCTGGCGCTGGTGGTGCTGCTCTCGGACGGCCACCTCTTGATCGAGGACGTCCCCGGGGTCGGGAAGACGATGCTCAGCAAGGCCCTGGCCCGGTCCATCGACTGCAGCGTCCGCCGCATCCAGTTCACCCCCGACCTGCTGCCCTCCGACGTCACCGGGGTGTCGGTGTTCAACCAGGACACCCGCGAGTTCGAGTTCCGGCCGGGAGGGATCTTCGCCAACATCGTGGTCGGCGACGAGATCAACCGCGCCTCCCCCAAGACCCAGTCGGCCCTGCTGGAGTGCATGGAGGAGCGACAGGTCAGCGTCGACGGCACGACGTACGTCCTGGACTCGCCGTTCATGGTGATCGCGACCCAGAACCCGATCGAGATGGAGGGCACCTACGCCCTTCCCGAGGCCCAGCGGGACCGGTTCATGGCGAGGGTGTCGATGGGCTACCCGGTGGAGTCCGCCGAGATCGCGATGCTGGACACCCACACCTGGGCCAACCCGCTCGACGACCTCGAGCCGGTGGCCGACGCGGCCGAGATCCGCAAGCTCATCGACATCGTCGGGCAGGTGCACGTCTCGGAGGTGGTGCAGCGCTACGCCGTGGCGATCTCGACCGCCACCCGACGCTCCCCCGACCTCATGCTGGGGGCGTCACCGCGGGCGACACTGCACCTGGTGCGCGCGGCGAAGGCGGCGGCCGCGCTCGACGGCCGCGACTACGTCGTGCCCGACGACGTTCTCGAGCTGGCGGTGCAGGTGCTCTCGCACCGCATGCTGACCACCGTCGAGGCGTCGATGAGCGGGCGGACCCCGGAGGCCGTGCTCCGCCGGATCCTCGCCGAGGTGCCGATGCCGGCCTCGCGACCGCAGACCGCCGGCTGAGCGCCGGCAGCAGGGCAGGTCGCACCATGCGCGAGCTCCTCTCGGCCCTGACCACCAGGGGCCGCGGCTTCCTCGCTGCAGGAGCCACGGCACTGGTCTGCGCGCTGCTGCTGGGCTACGACGACCTGGTGCGGGTCGGTGCGCTGATGGTGCTGGTGCCGTTGGCGAGCGCGCTGTTCGTGGGCCGCGGCCGCTACCGGCTGGGCCTGATCCGCTCGCTGTCGCCCTCGCAGGTCAGTGCCGGTCAACAGTCCCGGGTCCAGCTGGACCTCAGCAACGACGGTGCGATGCCCACCGGCGTGCTGCTGCTGGAGGACCAGATCCCCTACGTGCTCGGCTCCCGGCCCCGCTTCGTCATCGACCGGATGGGGCCGAGCTGGAAGCGCGGCGTGTCCTACACCGTCCGGTCCGAGGTGCGCGGGACGTTCACGGTGGGGCCGATGCAGGTCCGGCTCAGTGACCCCTTCGGTCTCGTCGTGCTCGAGCGCACGTTCCACAGCAGCTCCCAGCTGGTGGTGACCCCGCTGGTCGTGCCGTTGCCGCCGGTGCCGCTGTCCGGCGCCTGGACCGGGTCGGGCGACAACCGGCCCCGCGCCTTCGCCAGCGGCAGCGCCGAGGACGTCACGGTCCGCGGCTACCGCCGCGGCGACGACCTGCGGCGGGTCCACTGGCGCAGCAGCGCTCACGCCGGGGAGCTGATGGTGCGACGCGAGGAGCAGCCGTGGCAGTCCCGGGCCACGCTGCTGGTCGACAACCGTCGCTTCGCCCACCGGGGTGTCGGGGCCGGCTCCTCGCTGGAGCACGCCGTCTCCGTCGCCGCCTCCGTCGCCGTGCACCTGGTCCAGCGAGGGTTCGCGGTCCGGCTGGTGACGGCCCACGACGACGGCCGGCACAGCGGCTGGCACGAGCATGGTGAGCCCCGGGCGGAGTCGGGGCCACTGCTGGAGTCGCTGGCGGTCCTGGAGCAGACCCGGGCCGTCTCGCTGGAGACCCACTGGCTGGCCGACCTGGCACACGCCGGCCTGCTCGTCGCCGTCCTCGGCGACCTCGACGAGCAGGACACCGCCCCGCTGAGCCGGATGCGGCACGCCGCCTCCACCGCGATGGCGGTGGTCCTCGACGTCTCCGCCTGGGGCCACGAGACGACACCCGGGGAGACGGCGCGTACCGCACGACACACGGCCTGGCTGGGCGCCAACGGCTGGCGAGCGGTGAGCGCGGGACCGGCCGACCCGCTGGCGGCGGTGTGGCAGGAGCTGGGGGTGGCGCGACGCAGTGCCGGCCAGCACGCCGCCCGCTCGGCGCCCGGCCCACGGACCGGGGCCGACACATGAAGTCGCTGCTCGACTTCCTTCCACCCAGCCTCGGCCGGTCGCTGCTGGCCGCGCTGACGCTGTTCGTCACCTTGGTGGCCTGGGCACCGTTCGCAGAGCGGCCCGCCGGCTTCCTGCTCCCCCTGGCGGCCGGCTGCGTGCTGGTGGCCGTGCTGGGGGCGCTGCTCCGCGGCGCCCGGCTGCGGGCACCCACCGTGGCCGCGGTCCAGCTGCTGGTGGTGGGCCTGTGGCTGCACCACCGGCTGACCTCGGAGTCCGCGCTCTCCGGCTGGCTGCCGACTCCCGAGTCGGTGCGGGCCGCGGGGGCAGCCCTGCGACGCGCGGGCACGGCCGCCCAGGAGTACGCCGCTCCCGTGCCGGCGGACGCCACCGACTTCTACCCGCTGCTGGTGGTCAGCGGCGTCCTGGCCGCGGTCCTGGTCGACCTGGTCGCCCTCGGCTGGCGACGCCCCCCGCTGGCGGGGCTGGTGCTGCTGGCCGTCTACACCGCACCGGTGAGCATCCTCAAGGACGGCGTCTCCGCCTGGACGTTCGCCGCCGCGGCGCTGTGCTTCCTCTTCCTGGTCGCCGCCGAGCACGGCCACCGGCTGCAGCACTGGGGGCACCAGCTGACACCCCGGCGCACCGTCTTCGACGCTGCGCGGGAGGGGGCCGGCACGGCGACCGCTTGGCGCTCCGCACGCCGCATCGGGGTCACCGCCACCACGCTCGCGGTGGTGGCCCCGCTGCTCGTGCCCACCATCGACACGCAGCTCTTCGCCGGTGGCCCCGGCGGAGCCGGGACCGGTCGAGGCGACTCGGTGACACTCTCCAACCCGATCGTCGACCTCAAGCGCGACCTGGTGCGCGGTGCCGACCTCGACCTGGTGACGGTGACGACCGACGACCCCGACCCGTCCTACCTGCGGCTGACGGTGCTGAACCGGTTCGACGGCAACCTGTGGCGACCCGCCGACCGCGACATCCCGCGCAAGCAGCGAGCCACGGGGGCGGTGAGCCCACCTCCGGGGCTCGGGTTGCGGGTCACCAGCCGCCGCTACCAGGCGCGGATCGAGGTCAGCGCGTCCTTCGAGTCGCGGTGGCTCCCTGCGCCGTACCCGGTCGCCTCGATCGACGCGCCGGGCGACTGGCGCTACGACCGGTCGACGCTGGACTTCGTCAGCGCCGCCAGGAAGCAGAACGCCGCCGGGCTGACCTACCAGCTGCAGGCGATCGAGGTGCAGCCCACCCCGGCCGAGCTGGCGGCCGCCACCGCCGCCCCGGCCTCGGTGCTGGCCCCCGACACCGCCCTCCCCCGGGGCTTCCCGGCCTCGATCCGGCGACTCGCCGCCTCGGTCACCGAGGGCCGGACCACCGACTTCGAGCGCGCGGTCGCGCTGCAGCAGTGGTTCCGGGTCGATGGCGGGTTCGAGTACTCCCTGGACCGCGCCTCGGGAAACGGCAGCGACGACCTGGCCGGGTTCCTGCGGGCCGGTGACGGCGGCCGCGTCGGGTACTGCGAGCAGTTCGCCGCCGCCATGGCGAGCATGGGACGCGCCCTGGGGATCCCCTCCCGCGTCGCCGTCGGGTTCCTGCGTCCTGAGCGCCGAGGCACCTCCGGCACCTGGACCTACAGCAGCCACGACCTGCACGCCTGGCCGGAGATGTACTTCGGTGGCGTGGGCTGGGTCCGCTTCGAGCCCACCCCGCAGGACCGCACCGGCCGCAGCGTCCCCGGCTACACCACCGGCCAGGCCGCCCAGCCGGAGGCGAGCGCCACCGCCGCCGGGCAGGCCACGGCACCGGCACCGGGACGCACCGACCGCGGTGCCGAGCAGCAGACCACCACGGCCACCGGGACCGGCCCCGGCGCCGGGCCGGGGCGATGGGTCGCGCTGGCGACCGCCGCCGTGCTCGCGCTCCTGCTGCTAGCACTGCTGGCACCCCGGCTGCTTCGGACCGCGATCCGCCGCCGCCGCTGGGCCGCGGCCGCCGGCGACACCGCCGCCTGGGTCGAGGCCGCGTGGCGGGAGGTCCTGGACACCGCCGTCGACGTGGGGGGGCCGCGGCTGGAGCAGCTCACCGTCCGCACCGCTGGGCGCCGGATGCTGGCGTCGTTCGGCAGCAGTGAGGCCGTCGACCGCGGTGGCCGGGGAGACGCGCGTGGGGCGCAGGCCGACCCGGCGGCGACGGCGGCCCTGCTCCGGCTCGTCGACCTGGTCGAACGCGCCCGCTACGCCCGCCGGCTTCCGGCCGGGGCGATGTCCGAGGCGGCCGTCCGGGCAGACGCCGAGGCCTGCGTCGCGGCGTTGCGGGCCGGCGCGGGTCCGGACCGTCGTCGTCGGGCGACCTGGCTGCCCGCCTCGGTGCTGCACCGGCGGCTGCCGCGGCTCGGTGCCTCCCACCGCGGGCGCGGCGGCGCGGAACCGGTCGTGGACCGCGCGGTCTGAGCCTCTGAGCCGGCTGTCTCGGGACCGCCCGGCGGATACCGAACCGACCAACCACCCGACACGCGGTCACGACGATGCCCCGCTGGGAGGTTGACGTGCCCGAGGGCGTGGGTCAGAAGCCGCCGTTCTGGTCGCGGCGGCGACGCCACCGCTGCTCGAAGCGCTCCATCATGGACCCGCTGCCGGGGGACCGACGGCCGCCCCGCGGCGCCTTCTTGCGCGAGGAGCGGCCACCGTCGACCACGCTGAGGGTCGGCGTGCCACCGGCGGCCGGCTGGGGCTTGTCGGGGGCGCGGTTCTGGTTCCGCCAGGAGCTGAGCGCGACGACGGCGGAGACGAGCATGACGACGAAGCCGGCGATGCCGAGCGGCACCACCTGGGTGACGGCGCCTGTCATCAGGACCACGACACCGATGACGAAGACCGCACCGCCGAGCAGCGCTCGTCGACGAGCGCTGGCACGCAGCGTCGTCCCACGCAATGTGGACGCGAGCTTCGGGTCGTCGGCGACCAAAGCTCGTTCCATCTGCTCCAGCAGACGCAACTCTTCTTCCGAGAGCGGCACGGTGTCCTCCCGCCAGCAACGATCCTCTGCCTCAGTCTAGGCAGGCGTCTCGGCGATCGGTACCCGAGCCCATGAAATCACTCACCGAAACCCGACGGACCCACGAGCCGGCGCCGGCGTCGGCGTGCACGGACCCGCCGACGGCAACCCCGCAGCCGCCTCAGACCGACTCGAGCTCGACCAGCCGCTGTCGCAGCGTGGTGGTCGCCCGGCGGTGGACCTGGCTGATCCGCGACTCGGTGACACCCAGCACCTGGCCGATCTCGGCGAGCGTCAGGCCCTCGAAGTAGTACAGCGCGATGATCACCTGGTCCCGCTCACCGAGCTGGTCCACCACCCGCATCAACGACGCGTGCGTGTCACCCTGCTCGACCTTGTGGTCGGCGGCCGAGGAGAGCTCGTCGGCGAGGTCGAAGTCGTCGAGGTTCGCGTGCGTGGAGGTCGCCTGTCGGCTGAGGTCGCGCAGCTGCTGGACCGGGATTCCCACCTCGCGGGCGACCTCGACGTCCTCGGGGGCGCGCCCCAGTCGTTCCTCGAGCGTGGCGCGGGCCCGCTGGACGTTGCGCAGCTTGTCGCGCACGGAGCGGGGCACGAAGTCCATCGACCGCATGCCGTCGATGATGGCGCCGCGGATCCGGGGCACCGCGAACGTCTGGAAGGACAGCCCGCGAGCGGGCTCGAACCGCTCGATGGCGTCCATGAGCCCGAGCACGCCGTCGGAGACCAGGTCGTCCTGTTCGACCGAGTCCGGCATCCGGGTGCGGAGCCGGCCGGCGACGTACTTCACCAGGGGTGCGTACTGGAGCACGAGCCGGTTGCGCAGTGCCGGGTCGCCGGAGTCGCGGAACTCCACCCAGACCTGCTGGAGGTCGTCTCCCTGGCTCATCCGGCGTTCCCCCGGCTCGGCCCGCTGTGCGGGGCGGCGAAGGCGGCCAGCGCCTGGACAGGCTCGACACGGTAGCGGGCGATCAGCTCCGCGGTGGCCCCGTCGAGGCGGCTGTGCAGCGCCTTGCGGTAGTCGGTGAGCTGGAGCTCCGCCTCACGGAGCCGGCGGACGGCCTCCGCGACCGCGGCGCGGTCGTTGGGGTCGATCTCGGTGACCCACATGTCGTGCAGGGCCGGCAGCTCGGGCAGGTCGTCGGCAGCGCGGACGCTGATCAGCGCGTGGCGGGTGCGACCCGTGCCGGTGTCGCCCAGCACCCGGATCAGCTCCTCCAGTGTCAGCGGCCGCTCGTGGTGGGACTCGGCCTCCAAGACGTCGATGCGGGCGTGCACCAGCCGGCGCCAGTAGGAGACCTTCTCCTCCTCCTCCGCGAGACGGCGGCGGAACCGACGCAGCTCTCCCAGCGCCAGGTCCTGCCAGGCGTCCTCCGAGCGGTCCCCGGTCAGGTCGAGGTGACCCTCGTTCGTGGCTGACGAGCTCATGTGTCGAGGTCTCCGATGCTCCGTCTGCTCCGCCCGGTCTCCGGGTGGAGTCCTGATGTCGCCCCCCATCATGGTCGCTTCCTGTACCGAACCTCGCCGGAACGGTGGTTCTTGCCCCCCGACACTCCGACGAACGGTCCGAAAAGTGTCTGTAAATAGTCCGAACGGACTATCAAGGGCTCCTAGGGGTCGGCCGAAACTCCTGGTGACTGCTCGCCGACGGGCCGTTCCTGGGAGACGGACCGCCGGCGGCACGTGACCACCGCGGTGTGCCTGCCCCCCAGCCCCCGCGGCGCCGGACCATCTGCCCCCCGAGGCCCGGCACGACGGCCCCGGTCCCCCCTGGATCCGGGGCCGTCTCCATCTCCGGGCGGGCCCGCCCCGAGCCCCGGCGAGCCCGAGGACCGAGCTCGCGATCTCCAGGGAGTCGGAGCGGGTGTCGACGTCGCGGACGAACGTCCGGTCGATCTTCGGCACGTCGAGCGCAGCCGCTGCGGCCGCACCACGGAGAAGCAGCCGGTGCCGAGGTCATCCACGGCCAGGGTGACGCCCAGCTCCGCGAGCCGCCCCAGCAGCACGCCGGCGTGCTCGGGACTCACGTCCTCGGGTCGAGGATGACGGGTGGCGGGTCGTGATGAGGGTCCTCGCAGGCGACGTCAGTGCCCATCGCGTCGACCCTTCCCGTGCCCCCGTGGTCGCGAGCCTCGCCAGCTCAGGCGCGGTCGCTGCGGAGCAGGGTAGCCGGTCGCAGGGCGAGCTCGCCGAACTTCCGGGCCGCGCGGTCGACGGCCAGGTCGGCCTCGGACCAGCCTCGCTCCCGCTCCCCGATCACCAGCTGTCGCTGCACGGTGGCCCGGGGCACGAGCCCCTCGACGCGGACTCCCACCAGCCGGATCCGGGCCCGCTGCAGCCCCAGCGCGGCGAACAGCTCCGCGGCAGTGCGGTAGATCTCCTGGGTCACGTCGGTGGCCTCTCCCCGGGTCCGGGACCGGGTGATGGTGGTGAAGTCGGCGAACCGCACCTTCAGGGTCACCGTCCGACCTGCTACCTGCGCCGCCCGCATCCGGGCCGTCACCTTGGCCGAGAGCCGCAGGATCTCGCGCAGCACCACCGCTCGGTCGTCGGTGTCGCGGCCGAAGGTCTCGTCGGCTCCCATGCTCTTGTCCGGCTCGTCCTGGCCCCGTCGTGCGGTGACCACCCGCCGGTCCTGCCCCCAGGCGAGCCGGTGCAGCTGCTCGGCCGTGCCGGGCCCGACCGCCCGCCGCAGCGTCGCCTGCGGGGTGTGAGCGAGGTCGCCGACGCTGTGCAGGCCGAGCCGGTGGAGCAGCTCGGCGGTCTTCTCCCCCACCCCCCACAGCTCCTCCACCCGCAGCGGGTGCAGGAACGTCGTCACCCCGGCGGGCGGCACCACCACGATGCCGTCCGGCTTGGCCCGGCGGCTGGCGAGCTTGGCGACCGAGACGGTGCCGGCCAGCCCCACCGAGCAGGTGATGCCCTGCTCGTCGTGCACCTGCGCCCGCAGGTGCTCGGCGATGGAGTACGGCGACCCGAGCCGGCGTACCGCGCCGGAGACATCGAGGAAGGCCTCGTCGAGCGAGACCACCTCGACCAGGGGGGTGACCCGGCGGAAGGTCTCTATCACCGACCGGGAGACCGTCTCGAAGTCCGCGTAGGTCTGCGAGGTCGGTGAGACCACCACGACATCCGGGCACAGCCGCCGGGCCCGGGTCATCGGCATCGCGGAGCGGATGCCGTAGCCGCGCGCGGGATAGTTGGCCGAGAGCACCACCCCGCGGTAGCCGCCTCCCACGACGACCGGGACCTGCCACAGGTCGGGTCGGTCCCGGGTCGCCACCGAGGCGTAGAAGGCGTCCATGTCGACGTGCAGGACCGGGCACTCCCAGGACGCCTGCTGAGCCGACCGCGAGGGGCTCACGCCCGCCCCCGGGTGGAATGGGGGGGACGGGGGTCGTCAGCGGCGGGTGGCCAGGCTGTGGATCTGGGTGCCGAGCGGGAGGTACTCGGGCCGGTCGGCGACGGCGTGCTCGAGCTCGACGAGGGCCTGCGCTGCCCCCGGCTCGAGGTCGACCAGCGAGCTGGGGACGAGGTCGACGAAGACCCGGACCGCGTGCATCGTCCGAGGCTCGAACCCGGTCCGGTCGAGCACCGTGGTGATCTCCTCGGCGGTGAACCGCCGCCCGGTCCCTGCGGAACCGGGCGCGTCGAGCATGGCCCGGGCCTGCTGGAAGTGCCCGGCCATCGCCCGGGTGACGACGGCGGCGTGGCGCTGGTTGACCAGCAGGCTGAGCGTGCCACCGGGCCGGAGCACCCCGGCCAGGGTGGCCAGGGCCGCCACCGGGTCCTCGACGATCTCCAGCACGCCGTGGCACAGCACCACGTCCGCGCCGCCCCCCGGCAGCAGGTCGGGCAGGCTGGCCAGGTCGCCCTGTCGACCGGTGACCAGGTCGGCCAGCCCGTTCTCCTCGGCCCGACGGGCCAGGATGGCGAGCGCGTCGGGGCTGGGGTCGACCACCAGGACCCGGTGGCCCAGCCCGGCGACCCGCACGGCGAAGCCGCCGGTGCCGCCACCGATGTCGACCACCGCCGCCGGCCGGTCGGCGGCCACGTCCTCCAGCACTGCGCGGAGCGCGTCCCACACCACGGCCGTGCGGGCGGCGCTGCGCCGCTGGAGGCTGGTGGAGGCGGCGGGAGCCGGCCGCGGGTCGACGGACATGCCGCCCACCCTAGGACGGGCCGCTCGGCGCCACGGCGCGGGGCGGGCACCGCCGTGACCGGACCGGCACTAGCCACCGGAGCTCCCGGGCGAGGAGTGCCACAGCTTGCGAGGTGCGCCGGACCCCGAGGAGCGCGCTGCCGTCCGGGTGTCCTCGCCGGCCGGCTTGATGTCGGCGTAGGGCGACATCGCGAACCCGCTGGAGTGCACCAGCACCCGACGCCGCCCCATCCCGCCAGCCGCGCTCCGGCCCCCGTCCGAGTCTCCACCTGGGCCGCCACCTGGGCCGCTCTCGGGACCACCGCCCAGCCCCGGGCGGGCGACGACCGGCCGGCTCGACCGGCTCTCGGCTGCCCCCCGGACGGCGTCCTCGGTGACCGCCGCACCGAACCCCTCCGGGACGGTGGCCAGCACCGCGCCGACGGCGTCGAGGCCACCACGCTGCCAGCTGTCGTGCAGCGCCGACAGCTCCCAGCAGCCGGTGGCCCGCAGCGAGAGCCCCCGCCGCCCGGTGCGGCGCAGCACCCCCCGCACGACCAGCAGCCAGGAGTGGAACACGGTGGCGGCGTAGGGCCCCTGCGCGTCCTCGAAGAACGTGGCGTCGACCGGTCCGGTGGCGTCGTCGAGGGTCAGGAACACCACCCGGCGACCGGACCGGATCGGCGGGGTCTGGGTGGCGACCTTCACCCCGGCGACGAGCAGCTCGGAGCCGCTGCGACGACCGAGCAGGTCGGCGGCCCGGGTGACCCCCAGGGCATCGAGGAACGGGGTGTAGAAGTCCACGACGTGCCGGCTCGCGTCGAGCCCGAGGATCTCCAGCTCGGCGCGGACCCGTTCGGCGTCGCTCATCTCCGGCAGCCCGCTCACCTCGCCGTCGACCGGGGCGTCACCGAGGTCGAGGGCGAGCTGCACGGAGGTCACCGGGGTGGCCGCGCGGGTGGCCTGTGACTGCCGGGCCGCCTGCTCCCAGACGCCGACCTGTTGCCGCGTGGGGTGCATCGAGGCCAGCCGCCCCTGGGAAGGGTCCCAGGGCAGCTCGTGGTGCTGCCCCTCGTGGCTGGGGTGCCGCTCGCGCTCCTGGACCCGGACCCGCTCGTCGGAGCTGTTCCGGCTGCCGGCGTCCTGGGCCCGGGCCGCGGCCGCCGCTCGTCCCGTCGGCGGCCCGCCCCGCGCGGCCAGGCCGCGCCCGCGCCCGGCCCGGTCCACGGCGCGGGTGTGCCGGTCCAGGTCGGCGACCTGGAGGAGCAGGTCGCGGCGGGTGACCCGGCGTCGCCGGCCCACCCCCGTCGAGGACCCGATGCCGTAGACCGTGTCGAAGGCACCGGCGAGGACCAGCCGCTCCAACACCGGCCGGGAGACCTGGGCGCGCTGCCAGAAGTCGGTCAGCGAATGGTAGGGCCGGGCCGCGACGATGCGGTCCACCTCGGTCTCGGAGATGCCCTTGACCTCCGAGAGCGAGAGCCGGATGCCGTAGCCCCGGGCCTCCGGCACACCGCCTGGCCGAGACCGGTCGAACCCGCGCACCGATCCGCCGGGGGACGGCTCGTCCTGGCCGGGCACCCGTTCGACGACGTAGGCCTTCTCGCTGCTGTTGACGTCGAGGCCGAGCACCGCGACCCCGAACTGGCGGGCGTCGTCGAGGATCAGCCGCTTGGGGTACATCCCCGGGTCGTGGGTGAGCACCCCGGACAGGAAGTGCGCCGGGTAGTGCGCCTTGAGCCAGGCCGACTGGTAGGTCGGCAGGGCGAACGCCGCGGCGTGGGCCTTGCAGAAGCCGAAGGACGCGAACGCCGCGAGGATCTCCCACAGCCGCTCGACGACCTGCCGGGAGTAGCCGAGGCCGGTGGCCCGCGGGAAGAACCACAGCCTCGTCTCGGCCATCCCCTCGACGTCGCCGAGCGCACGGCGCGCCTCGTCGGCCTCGGCCAGGGTGCAGCCGGTGAAGCGGGCGATGATCTCGATGACCTGCTCGTGGAAGACCACCACCCCGTGCGTGGGGCCCAGGATCGGCCGCAGGTCGTCGTGGAGGTAGCGCGGCAGCCGCCAGCCCTGCTTGGCCTCCAGGTAGGGCGTGATCATGTCGCTCTTGACCGGGCCGGGCCGGAACAGCGAGATGTCGGTGATGATGTCCTCGAAGGACTCGATGCCGGACTTGCCCACCAGCTCCCGCTGGCCCGGGGACTCGATCTGGAAGCAGCCCAGCGTCCTGGAGCGGGAGACCAGGTCGAAGACCTGCTCGTCGTCGAGCGGCACCTGGGTCTCGTCGTCGAGGTCGAGCCGGACCCCTTCGAGCCGCTCGACCTCCTGGACCGCGTGGGCCATCGAGGACTGCATCCGGATGCCGAGCACGTCGAGCTTGAGCAGCCCCAGGTCCTCCACGTCGTCCTTGTCGAACTGGCTCATCGGGAACCCGGCGTAGGAGGCCTCCACCGGGGTCCGGTCGAGCAGGGTGGCGTCGGAGAGCAGCACACCGCAGGGGTGCACCGCGACGTGGCGGGGCAGCCCATCGAGCCGTTCGACGAGCCGGAACAGCAGGTCCAGCCGCTGCTCGCCCAAGCCGGAGGCGCGCAGCTCGGGGAGGTCCTGCAGCGCCACCCGCGCGTCCCGGGCCCGGATGTGCGGGAACGCCTTGGCGATCGCGTCGATCTCGCCGACCGGCATGCCGAGGGCCGCGCCCACGTCGCGGACCGCGTGCCGGACCCGGTAGGTGTCCATCATCGACACGCACACGCAGCGCTCACCGCCGTAGCGGTCCAGCACCGCCTCGTAGACCTCGAGACGACGGGCGGACTCGACGTCGACGTCGATGTCGGGCAGCGCCTGCCGCAGCGGGGACAGGAACCGCTCCATCACCAGCTCGTGGCGCAGCGGGTCGACCCCGGAGATCCCGAGCAGGTAGTTGACCAGGCTGCCGGCGCCCGAGCCCCGCGCCGCGCAGCGCACCCCCATGTCCCGGATCAGGTCGGTGACGTCGGCGACGGTGAGGAAGTAGGAGGCGTAGCCCAGCCCCGAGACGATCTGCAGCTCGTCGTCGAGCCGCTTCCAGACGCGCTGCCGGGGCCCGCCGCCGCCGTAGCGGCGCGTGATGCCGGCCTCGCAGCGGGACCGCAGCACCGCGTCGACGCCCGACCTCCCGGACCCACCGGCCCCCACGGCTCCGGTGACCACCTCGAACTCCGGGAAGTGCACCTCGCCCAGACCGAGGTCCGCCCGCGGGTCGAGAGCGCACCGCTCCGCGGCTGACCGGGTGCGGGCCAGCAGCCGCCGGGCCTCCCGGTCGGGGTCGGAGCCGAGACCGGCGAACCGGCAGATCTCCTCGGCCACCTCGGCCATCTGCTTGCCCGACTTCAAGAAGCCCTCGGCGTTGCGCCGGTCGACATGCCGCAGGTCGAGCGGGACCAGCCGGCGAGCGGCGTCGAGCACGTCGACCGTGGGGGCGTCGGCCCGGTCGGCGTAGCGAACCGCGTTGGTCAGCACCGTCGTGAGGCCCGCCGCCCGAGCAGCGCCGGCCATCCGGGCGGCGTGCGGCGCCGACCCCGGCCCGGCACCGGGGAGCCGGTGGGAGACCAGCTCCACGAGCAGGTCGCTGCGGTCCACCACGTCGAGCCAGGGCCGCAGGGCCGCCTGGGCGAGGTCGTCGCGGCGCAGCGTCACCGCCCGCCCCAGCTCCGAGCCGGGCCCCAGCAGGACCAGCACGTCGCCGGGCCCCACCCGGCCACCGACCTGCTCGGCGACCAGGTCGAGGGTGCTCACCGGGCGGCCACGCTCACCGGCCAGATGGGTGGCGGAGACCAGTCGGCAGATCGCCGCCCAGCCGCGACGGCTGCCCGCCAGGAAGGTGACCCGGGGCAGCGCCCGGTCGCGGAACGCACCGCCTCTGGCGGGGGCCCGGGACGAGCGACCGGCCGGTTGCCCGGGGTCGGCCGCCCCGGACCAGGGGTGCAGCGGGGCGACGGCCAGGTCCACCCCTAGCACCGGGCGGACTCCGCCCTGCAGGCACGCCTTGGCGAAACGCACGGCGCCGTAGGTGCCGTCACGGTCGGTGAGGGCGAGCACGTCCATCTCCTGCTCGACGGCCCGCTCGACGAGCACGTGCGGGTGGGAGGCGCCGTACTGCAGGGAGTAGCCGGAGGCCACCCGGAGGTGCGCGAACGGGTCAGGCAACGTGATCACACGGCCGTCCACGACCGCCCGGGCCCCCCGGGCGGTGACGCCCGGCCGAGACGGCCGGCAGCAGCTCCTGGCGCGGGAGGTGGCGGGTCATCCCGAGCGACTCCTCCACCAGGCCCAGGAACCGGTCGGCGTCGCGCACCAGGTCGTCGGCCTCCCGCTCGGTGACCGCCCGGCGGGAGCCGGACTCCGCCGCGGCCCGTTTGGCCGCCCCGGCGGCGAAGAACGACGCCCACTCCGCCAGCTCCGGGGCCACCTCGGCCAGCAGCACCCAGGCGTTCTTCTGCCGCCCGCGCCGGACCGGGAGGGCGGGAGTGGCCCGGGCCGCGAGCAGCGCCGCCGTCGCCCGCAGCGCCGCGACGTGCGCGCAGGCGTAGCGCATCGAGATCTCGGAGGTGGTCATCGCCTCGTGGAGCGAGGCCGCGGCCCGGGCGAGGTAGGAGTGCGTAGCGGCCGGCAGGTCGAACGGGGTCGCCTGCTGCCGAGTCGGGGGGTGGGTCATGTCGGTGCCTCTCGCTGGGTCGGTCGACGGGTCGAGGACGTCTCGGGGCGGTCTCAGTCCAGGCACCGGGTCAGCCGCCAGCCGCCCTCGCTCCAGTCGAAGACCAGGTCGAAGACGCCTGCTCCGGCCCCGACGGCCCGGCCGCGACCGGCCTCCACCCGCCAGACCTCCCGCTCCGCAGCCAGGTCGGTGAGGACCGGAGGGCCGGCGTCGGCCCGGTCGTCGGCCCGGTCGTCGGCCCGGTCGTCGGCCCGGTCGTCGGCCCGGTCGTCGGCCCGGTCGTCGGCCTGGTTGTCGCCCAGGACCGCCCGCGCCCCGCTCGACTGCCACCAGGCTCCGGTCTCGCTCCAGTGGGCGAGCACGGCGTGCACCTTCCAGAGCCGCCCGTGCCACACGAACTGCTCCGGCCCCTCGACCGGACCGCCACCAGCCCCGGGCACCCGCCCGCGGCGCACGTCCACCGGGTCGTCGTAGCGTCGCATCGCCGCTCTCCCTCCGTCGAGACTCTATCGAACACCTGTTCGAACACCTCGGACGCTACACCCGCCCCCCGACAGTGCGTCAACCATCGGTCCGCCCCTGCCCGCGACCCCTCGGCGCCCACGTCACCGCCGCCGTAGGGTCGGTCCATGACCAGCACCCCCGCTCCCCCGGCCGCTCCCGAACCATCCGCGGTGACCCGGTTCCGGGTCTCGCTGGCGGCCGCCGGCGGCCAGGGCGAGGTGCGGCTGCTGCCCGGCTCGGTGCACACCGCCGCGCTCGCCGCAGAGGCGCTCGGCTGCGAGGTCGGCGCGATCGCGAACAGCCTGCTCTTCGCCGCCGACGGACGCCCGGTGCTGATCCTCACCTCCGGCGCCCACCGGGTGGACACCACGGCGGTCGCCGCGCGCATCGACGTCGCGGCCCTCGAACGGGCCACCCCGGACTTCGTCCGCACGCACACCGGGCAGGTGATCGGCGGGGTCTCACCGATCGGCCACCCGGTCCCCGTGCGGACCTACCTCGACCCATGGCTGCGCCGCCACGACGTGGTGTGGGCCGCGGCCGGACACCCGGCGTCGGTGTTCGCCACCACCGCCGAGGAGCTGCTGGCGATGACCAGAGCGGTCGAGGTCGACGTCGACTGACCGCCGCCGACCCGCAGCGACCGATGAGACACCCGGCCCCCGACGGTCCGTCCAGGTGTCGCCCGACCCGAGAGGAGCCCCAGCATGGCCACCCCCACCCCCACTCCTGCCCTCGCCCCTGCCGCCCTCGCCCCTGCCGCCCTCACCCCTGCCGCCCCCACCCCGCCAGCCACCTACGCCGACCCCGCCGCGCCTGCCGCCACCTTCACCGCCGGGCTGCGACGGAGCCCCGCCAAGGGCGGCTGGACCTACCTGGTGTGGCCGGCGTCGGTGGCGCACTTCGGCACCCGCGGACTGGTCAAGGTCCAGGGCACCGTGGACGGCCACCCGTTCCGCGGCTCGTTCATGGCGCTCGGGGACGGCACCCACAAGCTGCCCGTCACCGCCGCGGTCCGCGCCGCGATCGGCAAGCAGGTCGGCGACACCGTCACCGTGCACGTGCAGCGGCGCCTCGACGGCTGAGACCCCGACCGAGGGGGCGCCGTCTCGGGCCCCGAGCACGGCTAGGGTGCGCCCATGTCACGGGTCGTCGTCGTCGGGGGCGGCCTCGCCGGCGCCGCCGCCGCGGCCCGCCTCGCCAAGCAGGGCCACGCCGTCACCGTCGTCGAGCGGCGCGACCGGCTCGGCGGCGCCGTCGGGTTCGTCGAGCGGGACGGGTTCCGCTGGGACGCCGGCCCCACGACCACCGCGCTGCCGGCGGTGCTGCGTGACCTGTTCCGCAAGTCCGGGCGGCCACTCGAGCGCGAGCTGGACCTGGTGCCGGTCGCCCCGATGCGCGAGCACCGCTTCACCGACGGGACCGTGCTGGCGCTGCCCTCGGGCAGCCGCGCCGCGCAGCTCGAGGCCGTGGAGACGGCGCTGGGCGGCGGGCTCGGGCGAACCTGGGTCGACCACGTCCACGGCTTCGCGACCGAGTGGGACCTGCTTCGACGCAGCTACCTGGAACAGCCCTGGTCGGCCGAGCACGCCGACCCGGCGACCACGGCCCTGCTGCGCACCCGGACGTCGCTGTGGCGCCGGGTCATCCGGGAGCTGGGCGACGCCCGGCTGCGGGAGCTGGCCCTGCACGCCGTCCGGCTGGACGGCCACGACCCTCGGCGGGTGCCCGCCTGGATGGGGATGTGGTCCTACGTCGAGCAGAACTTCGGCGTGTGGACGGTGCCGGGAGGGATGGGTGCGCTCGCTGCCGTGCTGGCCGCCCGGCTCGACCAGCGTCGGGTGCGGGTGCTGACCGAAACCACCGTGCTCGACCTCCGCCTGGACCACGGTCGGGTCACCGGCGTCGAGACCGACGACGGCCCGGTCGCGGCCGAGGTCGTCGTGTGCGCGGTCGATCCGCGCGGCCTTCCCTCGCTGGCGGCGGCGGCCCGCCGCTCGCGCCCGGCCGAGCCGCCGGCGGTCTGCCACCTCGGCCTGGACGGTGACATGCCGACCCTGCCCCACGAGGTCGTGCTGCACGGCGACCCGACGCTGGTGGTGCGCACCGGCGGCACCGCCCCCGCCGGTGGCGCAGCCTGGACGGTGCTCGTGCGGGGCCGGCCCGTCCCGGACCTCGTCGCCGAGCTGGCCCGTCGCGGCCTCGACGTGCGCGGCCGGGTGGCGACCCGGCTCGACCGGTCCCCCGACGATCAGGTCCGAGAGCTCGGCGGGTCGCCGTACGGCACGCTCTGGCGGGGACGGGCCACGGTGGACCGCACCCTCACGGACCTCCCCCATCCCCACGTGTACGCCGCGGGAGTGCACGCCGCCGCCGGGTCGGCGCTGCCCCTCGTCGGGCTGACCGCCGCCGTCGTCGCCGCCCGGGTCGGGCCGGCCTGACCCCCCTTGCTCAGGCCCCGGTGCCCTCGGGGACCTCGGCGACCTCGACCTGCCGACCGTCGGGGCCGACGGGCCGAGACGTCGGGTCCTCCCGCAGCCGACGGCTGGGCCAGGCGCTGGACGTGCCGAGCAGGCCCAGCAGGGCGGGCATCAGCAGGGTCCGGACCACGAGGACGTCGACGAGGATCCCCAGCGACATCGCGAACGCGAGCTGTCGGAACGGCAGCAGCGGCACCAGGACCAGCAGCCCGAAGCTGGCGGCGAGCGCCAGGCCGGCCACCGTGACCGCCCGGATCGCCACCGGCAGCGAGGACGTCAGCGACTCGCGGAACGACCCCGAGCGAGCCGCCTCCCACACGTGACCGACGGTGAAGATGTTGTAGTCCGAGCCGAACGCGAGCAGCAGCACGGCCGTCGCGAACGGCACGTAGAAGGTCAGCCCCTGCCCCGGGTCGAGCCAGGCGAACAGCAGGGTCGTGATCCCCACGGTCGCGCTGAGCGCGAGCAGCGAGCACACCAGCAGCACCACGGAGGCGACCAGGGCACGCAGGAAGATCAGCAGCATCAGCAGGTTGGCCGCCATCGCGGTCAGCGCGATCCGGAGCAGGTCGCGCTCGGTCTGGTGCACCAGGAACGAGGCGGTCGCACTGTCGCCCGCCAGCGCCACCCTCACCCCGGACAGACCGCTCTGCGCCATCAGCACCGGCATCGCATCCTGGAGCCGGTCCACGGTCTCGACCGCCCGGGCGCTCAGCGGGTCGTCGTCGAGGACGACGAGGTAGCGCGCCGCGTCACCGCTGCGGGCCACCAGCACCCCGAACCGGGACGGCAGCGGCTGGGACCCCGGGCCCAGCACCCCCGCGATCCCCGGCTCCTCGGCGATGAGGTCCCCCAGCCGGGCCAGCTCCCGCGACGACCGTCCCACTCCGTCGCCCTCCAGCAGCACCACGGTCGGGGACAGGATCCCGGGTGAGAACCCTGCCTGGGCGCTGGCCGCCGCAGCCCGCACCGGCGCCTCCTGCGGGAGCGCGCTGACGAAGGACACACCCAGCTGGAGCCGGGCGATGGGCACCGCCGCGAGGAGCAGGCCGCCGGCGCAGACGACCAGCACCACGACGGCCAGCCGGCGGCGGAGCGCGAGGGCGGTGACCAGCGACCGTGGCCACTGCCGCCTCTCGACCCGCGCCAGCAGTCCGTCGAGGGCACCGAGCAGCCGCGAGGAGCGGCGGTGCGCCGCGCGCCGAGGTCGCCTCGGCCAGAAGATCCAGTCGCCCAGCACGGCCAGCAGCGCGGGCACGAGCGTCACCGCGACCAGGAGCCCGACCAGCACCGTGAACGCCAGGGCGGGACCGAGCGCCCGGAAGAACGGCGACTTCGCGACCAGCAGCGTCGCGGTCCCGGCCGCGACCGCGAGGCCGGCGACGGCCACGATCGGGGTCGAGCGCGCGATGGCGGTCACGGTGGCGGCCCGGGTGTCGCTGCGGTCGGGCACCTCCTGCAGGCCGGCACAGAAGAAGACGACGTAGTCGGTCACCACTCCCAGCAGCAGTGCCACCACGACCGGCTCCAGCTCCTCGGGGCTGGGCAGGTCGAAGAGCTGGGCCACGGCGCCGGACAGCCGCAGCGTCGCCACGTAGGCGACTCCCGCGGTCAGCACGGTCACCGCGGGCGCGACGACGGAGCGGAACGCGAACCCGACGATGAGCACGATCGCCACCAGCGTCGCCAGCTCGACGTGGGGCAGCGAGACCTTGATGATGCGGCCCTGCGCGGAGCGGGCGGGCGCGGAGCCGGTCACCCCGACCACGTCGTCCTCCTCGGTGAAGAACTCTCGCGCGTAGCTGCGGGCGGCGCGGGTGCGGGCCCCCAGCGAGGTCTCGGGAGCGAAGAGCAGATAGGTGAGCGAGGTGGTGCTCTTCTCGGCCGACCCCGGGAAGAGACCAGCGGTGTTGGTCAGCGGGAGCGCCCCGAGCACCGGCCGTACGTCGCCGGCACGACCGCGGTCCACGGCGACCGCTCGGACGACGGTGCGGGCCTGGGCATAGGGCGAGAGGCCGTCCGGGTCGCGCTGCACCACCACGGTCCGGGCGATCAGCGGGTAGCCGAACAGCTCCGCGGACCGCTTCTCGGTCTCCACGGCGGGGGTGTCGGAGGACAGGATCCCCTTCAGGCCGCCGCTGCCGCCGGCCTCGGAGAAGCTCGGGAACACCAGCAGCGACGCTGCGGTGGCCACCGCCCAGAACCCGATCACCCACCACCGCAGCGCCACGACCAGCCGCGCGAACACATGGGCGGCCCCCCGGGCCGGCGTCGCCGGCGGCTGCGCCGGGCCGGGGGCGGGCACGGGTCAGACCTGCGCGGGGCGGGCGAGGCCCAGCCGGGACAGCTCCGCGTCGGCCAGCGCCCGGGTGCGGCCGGCGTCGTCCTCCGCGGCGGAGCCGAGCCCGGCGACCACGTCGAAGGACAACGTGGACCGGGCCCGGTCGGCGAGGTAGCGGTCCAGGCCCTGGTCGTGAGGCTGCCGCGCCAGCGCCGCGCGGATCCCGGCGACCTCGCGGCGTCGCGCCAGCCGCAGCGGCAGGTAGAGGCCCGCCACCGGGGCGGAGGGGATCGCGACGATCGCCAGTCCCAGCAGGACCCCGAGCCGGCGCAGCTCTCCCTTCAGGTCCTGGCCGCGGGCCGTCACGTCGGCGGCAGTGGTGCTCACCTGCTCACCCACGGCGCGAGGCTTCTCCCCGATCACCGGGATGTCGGCCAGCGACTGCAGGCCGCCACCGACCGAGGCGAGCGCCCGGCCGGACGAGCTGATGGTGTCGCCCGCGTCGGCGACCCGCCAGATGGTGACTCCGGACCAGGTCCCCAGCACCACCCAGAGCACCACCCAGAACACCACGAGCCCGTCCAGGAGGCGGAGCGTGCGCTCGTCCGTGGCCCGTATCGTCGTCTGCACAGCCCGTTACTACCAGATCAGCTGGTGGTACGGCTGCCGTGACGGCCCTACCCCCCGATTGGTGGACGCATGAGCGACGACCCGCAGCGGCACGACCTGGCGGGCCGGCTGGTCCCCGCGGCCACCTTCGTCGTCGGGCTCGCCCTCGGAGCGGTCCTGGTGGGAGTCGGGCGCAGCGGGGACGGTGCCGCGACGGACGGCTCCCCGACGCCGTCCGCGAGCAGCACGCAGGGGGCCGGCAGCCCGACCGCGACCGCCGGCGACGTGCTGGTGACGGTGCCGTCGGCCTGCGGCGACGCGGCCCGCAACCTCCGAACGGCGACCAGCCTGATCGACCAGACGGTCGGCTCGGTGCGGAACTTCGACCCCGAGCGGCTGGTCCAGCTGCTCAACGAGCTGGAGGCCCTGGACTCGCGCACCCGGCCGCTGGTCGCGCAGTGCCAGGAGGTGGACGTCGCGACCGCCACCAGCAGTGCCACCAGCACCAACACCGCCACCGACGGCTCCACCGGGACGGCGACCCCGTGAGCGCTCAGCCGGCCACCGGGCGCAGCCCGGCGTAGATCTCGCGGGTCGCCCGGGAGCGGTTCAGCGTGTAGAAGTGCAGTCCGGGCGCACCACCGGCGAGCAGCCGGTCGCACATCTCGGTGGCGATCTCGATGCCCGCTGCGCGCACCGCCGCCGGGTCGCCCTCGAAGCGGGCGACCCGTGCCACCACCTCCGGTGGCACCTCCCGGCCCGACAGCTCGCTCATCCGCAGGATCTGCGGGAGGCTCGTGATCGGCATGATCCCGGGGAGCACCGGGATGTGCACGCCCGCCCGCTCGCAGCGCTCGAGCAGGGCGACGTAGTCCTCGACCCGGAAGAACAGCTCGGTGATGGCGAACGACGCGCCGGCGTCCTGCTTGGCGCGCATCACGCGGGCGTCGGCCGCCACGTCGGGAGCCTCCCGGTGCCCCTCGGGGAAGGCCGCGGCGCCGACGCAGAAGTCGCCGAGCGAGTCGACCAGCTCGATCAGCTCACTGGCGTAGGTGAGCCCCCCGGGGGTGGCGGTCCACGGGGTCCCCGGGCCGCCCGGCGGGTCGCCGCGCAGCGCCAGCACGTTGCGCACCCCGGCCGCCGCGTAGCTGCCGATCACCGACCGGAGCTCCTCGCGCGAGTGCCCCACGCAGGTCAGGTGCGCCATCGGGGTGAGGGTGGTCTGCTGGGCGATGCCCTCGGTGATGGCGACGGTCCGGTCCCGGGTCGAGCCCCCGGCGCCGTAGGTGACCGAGACGAAGGTGGGGCGCAACGCCTCCAGCTCGCGCAGGGCGGTCCACAGCTGGCGCTCCCCCTGCTCGTCCTTGGGCGGGAAGAACTCGAAGGAGATCGAGCGCTCGCCCGCGGCGATCAGGTCGCTGACGCTGGGAGCACTGTCGGCCAGGGAGGTCCCGGAGGGCTGCAGCGTCATGCGCAACAGCATAGGTGGGACCAGGGACCCCGATCGTCGGCGTCCACGCCCGGATCACCGGGCCCTCCGCCGCGACCGTAGGCTCCTGTCGTGATCTCGCCCAGCCGTTGGGACGCGACCCCGTTCCGCGCCTCGGTCCAGTCCGCCCTCACCGGGTTCGTCGACGAGCAGGCCGAGCTGCTCACGCCGCTGGGCGACGACGCGGCGCTGCTCATCGACGCGGCCCGGCGGGCGGTCTCGGGCGGCAAGCGGTTCCGGGCGTCGTTCTGCTGGTGGGGCTACCGCGCCGTCCTCGACGAGGTCGACGACGCGCCATCCCTGGTCCGCGCCGCGGCGGCGCTCGAGCTGCTGCACGCCAGCGCCCTCGTGCACGACGACTACATGGACGCCTCGGACACCCGGCGCGGACAGCCGGCCACGCACCGCGCGTTCGAGGCACTGCACCGCGACCGGGGGTGGGTGGGTCGCCCCGGTCAGTACGGCGCAGCGGCGGCCATCTTGCTGGGGGACCTGCTGCTGGCGTGGTCCGGCGAGCTGTTGCGACGCTGCGGGCTCCCGGAGCAGCGGGTGCAGGAGTCGCTGGCGTTCTTCGACACCACCCGCACCGAGGTGGTGGCAGGGCAGTTCCTCGACGTGTCGGTGCAGGCGCGGGGCGAGTCCGACGTCGAGGGGGCGATGCGGGTGCTGCGCTACAAGTCGGCCAAGTACTCCGTCGAGCGACCGCTGCACGTCGGTGCGGCGCTCGCCGGCGCGACCCCCGGCGCACTGGACGACCTCTCACGGTTCGGGCTGCCACTCGGGGAGGCGTTCCAGCTGCGCGACGACCTGCTCGGGGTCTTCGGGGACCCGGCCGCCACCGGGAAGCCGGCCGGCGACGACCTGACCGAGGGCAAGCGGACGGTGCTGGTGGCACTGGCCCTGCAGCGGGCGCCGGCGGCCGACGCCGCTCGCCTGCAGGCGGGCCTGGGCACGGACCTCGACCCCGACGAGGTCGAGGTGCTCCGCACCGTGATCGAGTCCTGCGGCGCGCACGCGGAGGTCGAGGACCGAATCGAGCGGCTCACCGCGCGGTCGCTGGCCGCCCTCGACGCCGCCGACGTCCCGTCGGCGGCACGGTCCGCGCTGCGCGACCTCGCGGACGCCGCCACCCGCCGGACGCTCTGACCCGCCGAACGCCCTGACCCGCCGGGTCGTGGCCCCCCTGGCGTGGCCCCATGGCGTACGTGGACAGGCTGCGGGTCGGGCGGGGGCCAGACGGGCGTCAGGCCTTGGCGGGCAGCTCGGGCAGGTCCAGCGGCGGCCCGTCGCCACGGAGCAGGGCCGCGAAGCCGCACCCTCGATCGGCGTGGCAGCGGCCGCCGAGCACGCTGAGCGCGACCCGGAACGCCTGCTCGTCGTGGCGGGCCAGCGGGCTCCAGCCGTCCCAGAGCATGACCACCCCCTGCCTGCCCGGGGCGTCGACCTCGGCCAGGCAGTCCGAAAGCGCGTCGAAGCTGGTGCCGCGATCATCCTCGACGTCGAGCGCCTGGACGGCGGCCTTCAGGAAGGACTGCTTGTCCTCGACCGTCCAGCCGTCCACGTAGACGAACCGCCAGCCGGCGTGCTCCACCGCGTGCTGGACGTCGGGCACGGGGGCGGCGCTGTGCCAGTGGTACAGACCGGGCGCGTTGTGTCCTGCCAGAAGTGCTGCGAGTCCGCTCATCTGCCGTCCTTGGGGTCGAGGCCTCGACCAGCCGACGCGACAGTGGGCACCGGTCGCTACCGCTGGTCCGTCATGCGATCGAGGCTAACGCCGCGCGCCCCCCGGCGACAGGGGGCAACCCGGTGGCAGGCCGGTGACAGGCTCGCGCAGCGTCACAGCGCCATCGCCTGGGCCCGGCGCTTGACCTCGGACCCGCGGTTCTCCCGGAGCGCGTCGACGGGACGGCCCGGCAGCGAGTCGTCGGGCGTGAACAGCCACGCGATGATCTCCGGGTCGTCGTAGCCGCCGTCGTGCAGCACCGTCAGCACGCCGGGGACGCCCTTGACGACGAGGCCGTCCTCGACCAGCAGGGCGGGGATCCGCTGCCCTTCGCCGGGCACGGGCACCGCGGCGGCGAGCTGGTGCTCGCGGATCAGCTGGCGGACCTTGCTCACGCTCACGTTCAGCCGCGCGCTCGTCTGGCTCCAGTCCAGCCAGTCCTCGACCAGCCGGACCAGGTCGGGCTCGTCGAGGCCGTCGGGTCGGGTCTGCTGCATTTCCTCCACCCGACCACTCTGCCATGTCGACGGCAGCCCGACGGCAGCCCGACGTCAGCCCGCCGTCATGGCGACGCCCCGCAGACCCGGGACAGGCGGCTTGACCACATGCGCAACATCAGCCACAGTCGTCCCTCCACCGTCTCCGCGCGAGGCGACCGGGTCGCGGTCAGCCGCGCACCCACCGGTATCCCGTCTCGGGAGCACGCCGGCCATCGACGCCCCCGGGCCGTCCCGGGACAGCCGACGACGAAGGGAAGCACCGAGGGTGACCTTCCGCCCGCACTCCAACCGCGCACGCCCACCCGCCTGGCGCCCGGCCCGGCGAGCCACTGCCGCTCGGCGGCGCTACCGGTCGGTGCACCGGTCGCTGCGGCGGTCGCTGCGGCGGTGGCTGCGTCGCGTCAGCACCGCGGTGACCTTGACCACGGCCGGCAGCGTGCTGGTGCTCGGCACCCCCGTCGACGCCGGCGACACGGCGGCCCCCCGGGCCGGGACGCCTTCTGCGGCACCGACAGCACCGGCGCCCGAGGGCCCGGCCGGCTCACTCGGCACCCGGCGCGCGCCCGACCCCGGTCCCGTCACGCTGCTGGCCGCGTCACGGCGTCCCTGGCCGGGACATCCGGACCGGCGCCTGGTCCGCTACCGGGTCCGTCGTGGCGACACCGCGACCGGGCTCGCCGTCCGGTTCCATGCCTGGACCCGCGAGCTGCGCGCGGTCAACCGGCTCGGCCGGCACGGCCGGCTGCTCGCAGGAGAGCGGATCACCATCCCGGTCGTGGTGTCACGGACGCCGCGGTCGACCGGCGCGCGAAGCAGCCGTCGAGAGGCCCGCCCGCACGCCCGTCCGGTCCGCCGTCCATGGCGACACGCCGACGCCGGCCGGTCGGCCGTGCGCCGCGTGATCGCCCGAACCGCGCGCCGCCACGGCGTGGACCCGCGGACCGCGCTGGCGATCGGCTGGCAGGAGTCGGGCTGGCAGCAGCGTCGGATCTCGTCGGCGGGCGCGATCGGTGCGATGCAGGTGATGCCCGGGACGGGACGCTGGATGTCGTCGTACGCGGGCCGACGACTCAACCTGTACTCGCTGCGCGACAACGTCACCGCCGGCGTGCTGCTGTTCCAGGTGCTGCGCCGCCAGGCCGGCTGGCGTCACTCGATCGGGGCCTACTACCAGGGGCTGGCAGCCGTCCGCCGGCACGGCTTCTACCGCGACACCCGGCGCTACACCCGCAGCGTGCGTGCGCTCTACCGACGCCTGGACCGCGGCTGGAACCCTGCCTGAGGGCCGGTGGCGCGCTCCCACGCCTCACGGCGGAGGGGACCGGCGCGCAGCCCATCTGGGCGGCGGCCGCCACGCCGACCTCCCGCGCGGGCCGGGCAAACGGTCCCCGACACACCTAGAATCGGACCCGTCGGCCAGGTCCTTCCCCTCTCGCCTGGGCGGCTGACGGAGGACGAACGTCGTGGACAGGACTGTCGCGGACCCGGTCATCGGGCGAGTGCTCGACGGTCGCTACCGCGTCGGCCCGCGCATCGCCCGGGGCGGGATGGCGACCGTCTACGAGGCGACCGACCTGCGGCTCGACCGCGTCTGCGCCCTCAAGGTGATGCACCCGGGACTCGGCGACGACCACGACTTCGCGGGACGGTTCGTCCGCGAGGCCCGCTCCGCCGCCCGGCTCTCGCACCCCCACGTGGTCGCCGTGTTCGACCAGGGCGACGACGACGGCACGCTGTTCCTGGCCATGGAGTACGTCCCCGGCCACACCCTGCGCGACGTGATCCGCAGCAGCGCCCCGATGCCGCCGGCGCGCGCGCTGGCGCTGATCGACCCGGTGCTCTCCGCGCTGTCGGCCGCCCACCACGCGGGGATGATCCACCGCGACGTGAAGCCCGAGAACGTGCTGCTCTCCGACGACGGTCGCGTCGTCAAGGTAGCCGACTTCGGTCTCGCCCGGGCGGTGAGCGCGGAGACGCAGCACACCGCCACCGGCGGAGTGCTGATCGGCACCGTCTCCTACCTGTCCCCGGAGCTGGTGGTCGACGGCAGCGCCGACGCCCGCTCGGACGTCTACGCGGCCGGCGTCGTGCTCTACGAGCTGCTGACCGGCCGCAAGCCGCACGAGGGCGACTCCCCCATCCAGGTCGCCTACAAGCACGTGCACGAGGACGTCCCGCCTCCCTCGACGCGGGTCCCGGGCCTGCCGTCGTACGTCGACGCGCTGGTCGCGCGCGCCACCGCTCGGGACCGGGACCTGCGCCCCGCCGACGCACGGGTGCTGCTGCACCAGGTCCGCCGGGTCCGGGCCGCGCTCGACCACGGCGTCCTCGACGACCCCGAGCTGACCTCCGACCTGGCTCCGACGGTGCCGGTCCAGCGCAGCGACGACATCGACTACCTCAGCGACGACGCGGACCACGTGCAGACGATCCTCAGCCCGGCTCAGGCCGCGCACCGCGCCGAGGGGCCTGCCGCTGGAGCGGCCGGACCGGGCCACGACGACACCGCCGTCCTCGACCGCGCCGTGGGGTCCGGACGGGCTCGAACACCGGAGGCGGGTCGACCCCCCGAGTCGGGGTCTCGGGAGGCTCGGGCGACCGGGACGGCTCGGGCGACCGGGACGGCTCGACCCGGCCGGAAGCGGCCCCGCGGCGGCCGGAGGGGTCCGCTGCTGCTGGTGCTGGTGCTGCTGCTCGCCGTCGCCGTGGGGTCGGCCAGCTGGTGGTTCGGGTCCGGACGCTACGTCGCGACCCCCGCGGTGCTGAACCTGTCACAGGCCGCTGCCGCCTCGAAGCTGCAGGGGGCGGGACTGAGCATCGAGGTCGACCGCCGGGCCTACTCCGAGACGGTGCCCGCCGGAGCGGTGATCGACACCGACCCGGGCCCGAGCGAGAACGTCGTCCGCAACGGCACCGTGAGCGTGGTGCTGTCTCGTGGGCCGGAACGGCATGCGGTCCCCGGGGTCACCGGGATGAGCCTGGACGCCGCGCAGGCGGCACTGCAGGACAACCGGCTCTCCTCGGCGACCCCGTCGTACGCGTTCTCCGAGTCGGTGACCAAGGGACTGGTGATCGGCAGCGACCCGAGGCCCGGGACGCCGCTGCGCCGGGACGCCGCCGTCGAGCTCGAGGTCAGCAAGGGACCCCGTCCGATCAAGGTGCCCGACTGGACCGGCCGGGAGGCGGCCGCCGCCCGGCGGACCCTGGCCAAGCTCGGCTTCGAGGTCGACACCTCGCAGCGCAACAGCGACAGCGTCGCCAAGGGCCGGGTGATCTCCCAGTCGCCGGACGGCGGTCGGCTGTTCCGCGGCGACGGCGTCACCCTGGTGGTGTCCAAGGGGCCGGTCCTCGTCGAGGTCCCCGACGTCACCAGGATGGGCCAGGACAAGGCCACCGAGACGCTGGAGGAGGCAGGGTTCCGGGTGGAGGTCACCCAGGTGGACCTCTACATCGGCCTCGGCGTGGTCCTCAAGCAGGTCCCGGAGGCCGGGCTGCGCGCCCCTCGCGGCAGCACGGTGGTCATCTCGGTGGTGTGAGCGAGCCTGGCCGCAGCCCCCGTGCGGGTCCAGCACAGGTCGGCTACAGGTCGGCGAGCACCACGCGGACCGCCAGCTCGTCACCCGCCTCGAGCCGCTCCGCCCTTCGCACCGCCTGCTTGACCGGGAGCAGGTAGCCGCCTGAGGCGGCGTCCGGGAACACCGACGTCCGCCACGAGGTCGCCCCGACCGTGACCTCCACGCGCACGGAGCCGAAGCCGCGCCGGGTGCCGCCCGTCAGGTCGGCGATCTCGGCGCCGACCTCGGGGGGCACGGCGACGAAGTGCCAGCCGCCGGCACTCGGGTGCTGCCACAGCCTCACCACCAGGTCGAACGTCCCCACCGTCGCCACGCGACGACCCTACGACGGCGCACCCCCGGCACACCCCACCCCCGGCACTCCCCACCCCCGGGCCCGCCACCGGTGGCGCGGACCGTAGGCTCCTGCGATGCCGTCGCGGGACCGGACCACGATGCTGGCCACGCTGGCCCTGCTGGCGATGACCGCGTGCTGGGGCTCGACCTTCTTCCTCATCAAGGACCTCCTCGACCGGGTGCCGGTCCTGGACTTCCTGGCGGTCCGGTTCGCGGTGGCCGCCGCCGTGCTGTGGCTGCTGTTCCCCCGTGCCCTCCGGCGGCTGGACCGGACGGCGACCGGTCGGGCGGCGGCGCTCGGCCTGCTCTACGGGCTGGCGCAGATCCTGCAGACCGCCGGGCTCGCGCACACCCCCGCCAGCGTGTCCGGGTTCATCACCGGCATGTACGTGGTGTGCACGCCGCTGTTCGCGGCCGTGCTGCTGCGCAGCCGGATCGGTGCGGCGACCTGGGGCGCGGTCGCGCTGGCCGTGGCCGGCCTCGCCGTGCTGAGCCTGACCGGCCTCTCGGTGGGGTACGGAGAGGCGGTCACCTTCGTGGCGGCCCTGCTCTACGCCCTGCACATCGTCGGGCTCGGCGCCTGGAGCGAGGCCGGCCTGGCGATGGGCATGACCATCGTGCAGCTGCTGGTCATCACCGTGGTCTGCGCCGCGGTGACCGTCCCGGACGGCCTGGTGCTGCCGGCCTCGACGGGGGACTGGCTCTCGGTGCTCTACATGGCGGTGTTCGCCGCTGCGCTGGCGCTGGCCGGCCAGACCTGGGCGCAGGCGCACCTGCCGCCGACCCGGACCGCGATCATCATGACCATGGAGCCGGTGTTCGCCGCCGCGTTCGCGGTGACGCTGGGAGGTGAGCACGCCACGGCGCGGATGCTGGTGGGCGGGCTGATGGTGCTCGGCGCGATGCTGGTGGTCGAGCTGGTGCCCCGTCGGCGGGTGGAGGCCGAGGTGCCGCACATCGCCGTGTGAGCCGGCCTCAGCCCCAGACCCGGCGACGGCCGGGAGTCGCCTGGAGGTCGCCGTAGCGGTGCCGCTGGGCGGGCTTCTTGCCGTTGGTCTTGCCCTGCTCGCGGTAGGGCAGGAACACCTCGATGGCCGGACCGTCCCGGTGCTCGAGGGCCACCGCGACCGCGTCTGAGCCGGCGCTGCCGACGTTGCTCACCACGGCCCCGGCCCGCGCGTCGGCGGTGCGGTCGGCCAGCACCTGCCAGCACAGGTCGAGGACGGTCTCGACGTCGGCCATCTCCCGCGGTCCGGTCTTCGGCATCGGGGACAGCACCTCTGTCGACTCGGCCAGCACTACGACGAAGGGGTAGAACTCTCCGGCCTCGTCCAGGAGCCCCCGGGCTGCCCGCAGCGACACGTCGAGCAGCCCGTCGAGCTCGTCGCGAACCTGCTCGTCGGTCTCGTCACGCCATGAGCTCATCGGGACCTCCGGGGTTGGCGGGCAGGGACAGGGCGGACTGGTCGCGGGTCTCGCCCAGCACCCGGTAGAGCACCTCGGCCGCTGCGGCGGCCTGCTCCGGTCCGACGTCGAGGTGCGTGACCAGCCGCAGCGCCCGCGGCCCGACCGCGGAGACGAGGACGCCGTGGCTGCGGGCCGTCGTGACGACCGCGGCGGCGTCGGGCACGTCGACGACGACGATGTTGGTGTCCACCGTCGCCGGGTCCACCCCGCAGGCCCGGGCCAGCAGCCGCGCGTGGTCGTGGTCGAGACTCAGCCGGTCGAGATGGTGGTCCAGGGCGTGCAGCCCGGCGGCGGCGAGCATCCCGACCTGCCGCATTCCGCCGCCGAGGCGCTTGCGCCACACCCGGGCCTCGGCGACGGTCCCGCTCGACCCCACCACCAGGGACCCGACCGGGGCGCCGAGCCCCTTGCTCAGGCAGACGGCCAGCACGTCCGCGGTGGCGCCGTACGCCGCGAGGGGGGTCCCGGTGGCGACGTGCGCGTTCCAGATCCGGGCCCCGTCGAGGTGGACCCCGACCCCGTGCTCGTCGGCGAAGGAGCGCACGGCCTGCATCCGGCTCAGCGGGGTCACTGCGCCGCCACCGAAGTTGTGGGTGTTCTCGAGGGCGATCGCGCGGGTCGGGACGAAGAACGGGCCCAGGTCCGGGGCGAAGAGCCGCTCGATCTGCTCCAGCTCCACCGGACGGCCCGACCAGGTGCGCATCGTCAGCCCGGCGACCGCGGCGTGCGCCCCGAGCTCGGCGCGGGCGATGTGCGCGCTGGCCTCGCAGAGCACCTCCTCGCCGACCCCCACCAGGGAGCGGACCGCGAGCACGTTGGCCAGCGACCCGGTGGCGGTGAACAGCGCCGCCGGCTTTCCGAACAGCTCCGCCACCCGCTGCTCGAGCTCGAGGACCGTCGGGTCCTCGCCGTAGACGTCGTCACCGACCGCGGCCGAGGCCATCGCGGCCCGCATCGGCTCCGTCGGCCGGGTGACGGTGTCGCTGCGCAGGTCGATCATCCGGCGGCAGGGCTCCGCTCACCGGTGGCGGGCTGGGCCGGCGCCGGGGCGGCCTCACGCAGCATCTCCGCGACCAGGAACGCCAGCTCCAGGGACTGCACCCGGTTCAGCCGAGGGTCGCAGACGGACTCGTAGCGGTTGCCGAGGTCACCCTCGAGCAGCGCCTCCCCACCGCCGACGCACTCGGTGACGTCGTCGCCGGTGAGCTCGACGTGGACCCCGCCCGGCCAGGTGCCCAGCGCGCGGTGGACGTCGAAGAAGCCCTGCACCTCGGCGATGACGTCGTCGAAGCGCCGCGTCTTGTACCCCGACGACGCCTCGAAGGTGTTCCCGTGCATCGGGTCGCAGACCCACGCGGCGCTGACCCCGGCGGCGGTGACCTTCTCCACGAGGTTCGGGAGCCGCTCCCTGATCCGCCCGGCACCCATGCGCGTGATGAAGGTCAGCCGGCCGGGCTCGTTGCTCGGGTTCAGCTTCTCGGACAGCGCGATGGCGTCGTCGGGGCTGGTGGTGGGTCCCAGCTTGACCCCGATCGGGTTGGCGATGTGCGAGAGCAGCTCGACGTGGGCGCCGTCGAGCTGCCGGGTGCGCTCACCGATCCAGACGAAGTGGCTGGACACGTCGTAGGGCCGCTGCGTGCGGGAGTCGATCCGGGTCAGGGCGTGCTCGTACTCCAGCACCAGCGCCTCGTGGCTGGAGTGGAAGTCGACCCGGTGGAACTCGTCGGGATCGGCGCCGATCGCCTGCATGAAGGTGAGCGCCCGGTCGATCTCGGCGGCCATCTTCTCGTAGCGGCGGCCCACCGGCGAGGACTTCACGAAGTCGGTGTTCCAGGTGTGCACCTGCCGGAGGTCGGCGTAGCCGCCGGTGACGAAGGCGCGCACGAGGTTCAGCGTCGCGGCCGAGGAATGGTAGACCTCGACCAGCCGCTGTGGGTCGGGGATCCTCGCCTCGGCGGTGAACTCGAAGCCGTTGACCGCATCCCCGCGGTAGGCCGGCAGCGTGACCCCGGCCCGGGTCTCCAGGTCCGAGGAGCGCGGCTTGGCGTACTGCCCGGCGAGCCTGCCCAGCTTCACCACCGGCACGGACGCGGCGTAGGTCAGCACCACCGCCATCTGCAGCAGCACCCGCAGCTTGTTGCGGACGTTGTCGGCGGTCACCCCGTCGAAGGTCTCGGCGCAGTCGCCCCCCTGGAGCAGGAACGCCTCGCCACGGGCCACCGCCGCCAGCTTGGCCTTCAGCTCGTCGCACTCCCCCGCGAACACCAGCGGCGGGACGCCCCGCAACCGGTCGACCGCCGCCTCCAGGCGGACCGCGTCGGGCCAGCTGGGCTGCTGGGCAGCGCCCATGGCGTGCAGGGTCGCGAGGTCGGGGACGGGCGTGTGTGTCACCGGACCAGCCTACGACGGCCGCTATGCTCCCCCGGTGCCCGAGGTGACCGTGCGAGACGCCCACCGCAGCGACGCCACCGCGATCGGGACCATCTGGGCCCGCGCCGTGCCCTACCTGGTCCGGTCCCGCGCCCGCGCGGCCGCCGACCAGCGTCGCGACGGTGCGCTCGGCCGGCACCGATGGGTGGGCCTGGTCGACGGCGAGGTCGCGGGCATCGCCACCTCGCGGCCGATCGGCGAGCAGGGCCGGTCCATCTTCGTCACCGTCGAGGTGCACCCGGACCGCGGCAGCCGAGGCGTCGGACGGGCGCTGCTGGAGCAGGCGGTGACCGCGTTCCCCCGAGCGGCCGCGATGCAGTCGGTCGGCAACGGCGACCCGGTCTCGGTCTCCTTCGCGGTACGCCACGGCTTCGTCCCCGACGGTGAGCGGATCGTGGCCGTCATCTCCCCGCGCTCGGCGCCACCGGCCGGCCCCGAGCCGCCGGGCCTGCGGGCGGTCCCACTGGAGGCGATGCGCAACCTGCGGATGCTGTTGGAGACCCACAACCTCGCGGTCTCCGACGACCCCAGCGGACAGACCTGGCACTACACGATGCAGCAGCTGCGGGCGGACTGGTGGGACAGCCCGGACAACGCCCCCGAGCTGTCGTGGGGCCTGCTCGCCGACGACCCCGGGGGGCCGGTGCTCGCCGCCTTCACCAGTGTCCAGGTGGACCCGGCGGGGCACCGCTCGTGGAGCAGCATGACCGCCACCCACCCGGCCTACCGGGGACGCGGGCTGGCGGGCTGGGTGAAGCGGCGCACCCTGAACGCGCTCGCGCAGGCCCACGTCGCCGAGGCGTGGTCGGCCTACGACTCGGCGAACCTGCCGATGCTGGCCCTCAACGAGAAGCTCGGCTACGAGCCCGTGACGACGTCGCTGCGGCTCAGCCGCCGGCTGCACTTCTGAGCAGCGCGTCCGGGCCGGTCGCCGCCACGGGTCCGCGCGCGTCGCCGGATCAGGAGCTGAGCGAGTCCACGTCGCGGAAGCCGGTCGGCTTCGCCCGCACCCCTCGGTTCCACAGCCAGGTCGCCAGCCACAGCACCAACCCGACCATCAGCAGTCCACCGGCGATGAGGTACTGCTGCTGCTGCTCCTCGCTGCGGGCCCACGGTCCCACCAGGAAGGCGCAGCTGAGGGCCCCCAGGTAGGGCAGCCAGCGCGGGGCACGGAAGTGGTCGTGGTCGGCCGGCCGGCGACGGATGACCAGCAGCGCGACGTTGACCACGGTGAACACGCACAGCAGCAGCAGCGAGGTGGTGCCACCGAGCAGCGCCACGTTGCTCGCGCCCCCGCTCGACGCGCTGGCCCGGACGACGTAGACGATCAGGCCGACAGCGATCGCCGTGGTGAACAGGATCGAGACCCACGGCGTACGTCGGGTCGCGTGCACCCGGCCCAGCACGCGGGGCAGCACGTCCTGGCGGGCCAGGCCGTAGAGCAGCCGGCTGGCCATCAGCATGTTGATCAGCGCGGAGTTCGCGACGGCGAACATGGCGATGAAGGGGAAGATCGCGTCGAAGGGCAGCCCCGGCGCGCCGGCCGCGACGACCTGGGTGAGGGCCGACCCCTTGTCCGGGTCGGTCAGGTCCCCCACCGGCACGAGGGCGACGGCGGTGATCGAGACCAGCACGTAGATCACGCCGGTGAGCCCCAGCCCGGTCAGCATCATCCGGGGGAAGTCACGTCCCGGGTCCCGGCACTCCTCGGCCATGTTGACCGAGTCCTCGAACCCGACCATCGCGAAGAACGCCAGCGACGTGGCCGCGGTGAGCGCGAAGAACGCGTTGCGGTCGCCCGGTGAGTCGAAGACGACGACCTCGGTGAAGTCCGTGTTGCCGCCGACGAGTGCGTACAGGCCGACGAAGATGACCAGCAGCAGGCCGGACAGCTCGACCAGCGTCAGCACCACGTTGACCTTGACGCTCTCGCCGACACCGCGGAAGTTGACGGCCGCCACCAGCAGCATGAAGCCGAGCGCGACCGCCATCAGGGCGCCGCCGCCCGCGGTCAGGCCGAGGCCGAAGCCGTCGTTCAGGAAGGTGGCGAACGCGTTCGCGGCGGTCGAAGCCGAGGTGATGCCCGAGCACATCACGGTGAACGCGACCAGGAACGTGACGAAGTGGAGCCCGAACGCGCGGTGCGCGTAGAGGGCGGCGCCGGCGGCCTGGGGGAACCGGGTGACGAGCTCGAGGTAGGACAGCGCGGTCACGGTCGCCACCGCGAACGCGGCCAGGAACGGCGCCCAGGCGGCGCCGCCGACCTCGCCGGCCACCTGCCCGGTCAGCGCGTAGACCCCGGTGCCGAGGATGTCCCCCACGATGAACAGCAGCAGCAGCCGAGGGCCCATCACCCTGCGGAGCGAGGGCTCACCACCGGGGTGGTGGCTCGCGTCGTCGGCCTGCCTGTCGTCGGTGCTCATGGGACCTCTCCGTCGGTGCTCTTGTCTACCACCGCTCCAACGCGTCCCGCACGCCCCACGCGTCACATCGCGCACGTGGCGGCATCGGTGTGGTCAGGGGCGCCGGTGCAGCAGCAGCGGCAGCACCGCCGCGGCCCCGGTGCGGCGCAGCGTGGCCGCGGCCACCGTCACCGGCCACAGGGACGCCGTGGCGTCGACGAGCAGCAGCACGCTGCGGCCGGCCACCGCACCGTCCAGAGCGCCGGCCACCACCTCGGGACCGAGGTGGTCCCGCCAGTAGGCCGCCTCGTCCGCCGAGCTCAGCTCGCGCAGGGCCGGTGGCGAGACGGGGGACGGCAGCCGCGCCCGGGCCAGCCTGCCGACCTCGGCCACCCGGTCGGCCACGCCCCCGGTCACCGAGGGCGAGCCCGTCGCCGACAGGTCGACGACCACCTCCGGGCGCCGTGACCAGGTCGACCGCCAACCGGTCAGCAGCCGGACGCAGGCCTGCGCCACCTCCTCGACGAGCGCCGGCGCCGGGTCGGCGGCCCCGAACAGCGCGGCGATGGTCTCGCGCCACTCCGGCGCGTCGGCGAACACCAGGGTGCGGCCAGGCTCGTGCTGGTCCTCGGCGGTGATCCGGCCGCGGGCCCCGAAGGCGCCACCAGGCCACATCTTGCGCGGCTCCAGGACGTGGACCTGGCCGCGCAGCAGCCCGGTCACGGTGGCCACGGTCTCCGGGGCGGCGGACGCCGAGAGCGCGTCCGGCAGGCCGCCGCGGCAGACCGAGCAGCGGCCGCAGGGGGCGGCCGCCGGGTCGTCGAGGGATCGCTGGAGCAGCTCCATCAGGCAGCGCTCACCGCGGACGTACGCGCGCATGATGTCGGCCTCCCGGCGGCGGACCGCGACCACCCCGTCGTAGTGCTCGGCGTCGTAGTGCCACGGCGTCCCGGTGGCGCGCCAGCCGCCGTCGACGCGTTCGACGACGCCGTCGACCGCCAGCTGCTTGAGCATCAGCTCCACCCTGCCGCGGCGGACGCCGGTCTGCGCCTCGGCGGCGACCACCGACATCGGCTCGTCGCCGGCGCGGTCGAGGACGTCGAGGACCTGCCGCACCTGCTCGGGCACCGGGATGGTCGCGGTCGCGAAGTACTCCCAGACCCCGGAGTCCGCGGGGGAGGGCAGCAGCACCGCATGGGCGTGGTCGATGGCCCGCCCGGCTCGGCCCACCTGCTGGTAGTAGGAGACCGGCGAGGGCGGGGCCCCGACGTGCACCACGAACCCGAGGTCGGGCTTGTCGTAGCCCATCCCCAGGGCCGAGGTCGCCACCAGCGCCTTGAGCCGGTTGTCCCGCAGGGCGTCCTCCAGCTCGTGGCGGCGGGCCGCCTCGAGCTGGCCGGTGTAGGCCGCGACCGGGACGCTCTCACCGTGCACGTCGCGGATCGCCGAGGTCAGCCGCTCCGCGTCCGCCACGGTCAGCGCGTAGACGATGCCCGAGCCGGGCAGCCGCCCAAGGTGGTCCACGACCCAGGCGTAGCGCTCCAGCGGCGAGAGCTCGTCGACCACCGACAGCTGCAGGCTGGCGCGCGCCAGCTGGCCCCGCAGCACCAGGGTCGCCCCGCCCGCCCCCTGCGCGCTCCTGGCGACCTCGGGCTCGGGCCCTCCGGCGCCCAGGTCGCGACCCAGCTGCTCGGCCACGTCGTCGGTGACCCGCTGGTTGGCCGTGGCGGTGGTGGCCAGCACGGGCGTGGTCGGGTTGAGCCGGCGCAGCACGTCGGCCACCCGACGGTAGTCCGGCCGGAAGTCGTGGCCCCAGTCGGAGACGGCGTGTGCCTCATCGATGACGAGCAGCCCGATCGTGCCGGCCATGGCGTCGAGCACGCGGCGACCGAAGCCCGGGTTGGCCAGTCGCTCCGGTGAGACCAGCAGCACGTCGAGGTCACCGGCGTGCAGCGCGGCCTCGATACCGGACCAGTCGTCGATGTTGGCGGAGTTGAGGGTCGCCGCGGAGAGGCCGGCACGCCCGGCCGCGGCCACCTGGTCCCGCATCAGCGACAGCAGCGGCGAGACCACCAGGGTGGGCCCGGCGCCCTCGGAGCGGCGGACCGCGGTAGCGGCCCAGTAGACCGCCGACTTGCCCCACCCGGTGGCCTGGACCACCAGCACCCTCGCCCCCGGCTCGCACAGCGCCGCGACCGCGGTCGCCTGGTCCTCGCGCAGTCGGGCGCCCGGTCCCGCCATCGCCGAGATCACCTCGGCCGCGGTGCGGTCGCGGGTGGGGTCGAGCACGAGCGGGGTCGTCGTCATGGCGTCACCGTAGGCGGGACCGGCGACAGCCGGGGGCCCCGCCTGCCCGGTCCGGCGAGGCCCGGCGCGAGCACTCCGGCGCCAACCGGTCCCATCCTGCGTATCCTTGGTGTCTTGGACGGCGCTGGGGCCCGCCGTCCGGCAGCCGACCGGGTGCCGCTGCGGGCCCGGACAGCGCCTTGGGAACAGCCACGGACCGGGGACCTGACAGCACAGTGGACGACTTGGCATGCGCACGCACGTCAGGCGCCGGACGGTGGTCCGTGCGTCGGGCCGACGGTGTCACGGCCCGGCGACGACGCCCCCTGAGCCCGCGGAGCCCCGGGAGCCGCGGATGAGCGGCGAGACCCCTGGGGTGTCCCACGCCTCGCGACAGATCCGTGGCTCCAGCCTGCTGACCTTCGGTCGGGTGCTCTCGCTGGGGGTCAACTTCGCGACGCAGGTGCTCATCGCGCGCTACCTGAGCACGACCGCCTACGGCGCGTGGGCCTACGCGCTGTCGTTGGTGACGCTCGGCGAGACCATCTCGACCTTCGGGCTGGACCGCGGCGCCTCCCGGTTCCTGGCGATGTACGACGAGCAGCGGGACTACCGTCGGCTGACCGGCACGCTGCTGCTCGTGGCGGGGACCATCCTGTCCCTGGGCCTGACGATCGTGCTGCTGGTGGTCGGGCTGCAGGGCTGGCTCACCGACCACGTGATCGGCGACGCCGCGACCGTGTCCGTGCTGGTCATCCTCATCCTGCTCTCGCCGCTGCAGGCGGCCGACAACCTGCTCTCCGGTGTCCTGGCGACGTTCGCGAGCGCCAAGGCCATCTTCTTCCGTCGCTACGTCATGACACCGGGGCTGCGCCTGACCGTGGTGCTGCTGCTGGTGCTCCGCGAGCAGGAGGTCCGGTTCCTGGCCTGGGGGTACGTGCTGACCGGCGCCGCCGGCATCATCGCCTACTGCCTGATCCTGTGGCAGGTGCTCGAGCGTCGCGGCGTCCGCAAGGAGCTGCGGCTCCGCCGCGCCACGATCCCGTTCAAGCAGATCCTCGGGTTCACCCTCCCGCTGCTGACCACGGACCTGGTCTACGTCTCCATGGTCACCACGGACGCGCTGCTGCTGCAGCACTACTACGGCACCGACGAGGTCGCCGCGCTGCGGGTGATCCAGCCGCTGGCGAACCTCAACCTGGTCGTCTACTCGAGCTTCACCCTGCTCTTCACCCCGGTCGCCTCCCGGCTGCTGGCGCGCGGGGACCGCGCCGGGGTGGCCGACCTGTACTGGCGCACCGCGACCTGGGTAGCGGTCTTCTCGTTCCCGATGTTCGCGCTCACCGTCACCATGGCGAAGCCGGTCACCATCGCCTTCTACGAGCAGCGCTACGCGGGCTCGGCGGTCTTCCTGGCGCTGCTCTCGGCGGGCCAGTACTTCAACGCCGCCCTCGGCTTCAACGGGCTGACCTTGCGGGTCTTCGGGTTCCTGCGCTACACCATCGCGATCAACCTCGTCGCCGTGGTGGTCAACGTGGCACTGAACCTGGTCCTGACCCCCCGCATGGGGGCCCTGGGGGCAGCGATCGCCACCGCCGCCACGCTGGTGCTGCACAACATCCTGAAACAGTGGGGACTGCGGCACGGCACCGGGATCAGCGTCTTCGACTGGCGGTACGCCCGGGTCTACCTGATCATCCTGGTCGTCGGCGCGGTCCTGGGCGCCGTCGCGCTGCTGTTCGACCCCCAGTTCATGGTCAGCGTCGCCATCGCCGCCGTGGCCTCGTTGCTGGTGCTGTACCTCAACCGGGAGCGGCTCGCCATCGGTGAGACCTTCCCCGAGGTCCTGAGGATCCCGGTCGTCAAGCACCTGGTCGGAAGGAAGCGCTGACATGGGTCTGCTCGACGTCACCCTGTCCTCGGACTCGCTGGTCGGGAGCAACCTGCGCGGCGGCGCGTCCGGCGGCGGCTGGCTCTATGCGCTTCCGCGGCTCTCCTACGACAACGTCGTGTGCCTGGGAGCGCCGAGCGCGGCGACCCTCACCGGGCTGGCCCGCGCCGGCGGCCGGGTCACCGTGCTGGTCGCCGCCCCGTTCGCCCGGCGCCGGCTGGCGGGCCTGGTCCGGGCCCACGGCTGGGCCCACGTCACCGTCCGGCGGTGGAGCAGGTCGGACTGGCGGGACACCGACCGGATCGAGCTGCTCGCGGTCTTCGACCAGGGCGCCGCGGTCCGGCGGCGGGCGGCCCGGCTGCACGAACGGCTGGCCGGCGACGGTGTCGCCTACTACACCCGGGAGCCGGCCGGACCGCCGCCCGGGGCCGGACAGCGGGTGACGTTGTCCCTGACGCCGTCGCACGGTGAGGTCCGCACCGTCGTCCCGACCCACGACCGGGCCATGCGGAGGGCGGTCCGGAGCATGGGCCTGGAGGGGACCATCCTGAGCCGGCCCAAGCTGTCGCGCTGGGAGCGTGAGCTCACCGCCCGGCTCGGCCTGGACGGAGCCCGTCGCTCCGCCACCCTGGTCGGCGGTCCGCTGGTCGACCTGTCCGGCGCTCCCGCCTACGTCCGCGCCATCGCCGCGGCCGACGATGTGGCGCTGGACGGGTGGAGCTACGGCGTCTCCGCCCGCGGGAACTACGACTCGCAGAAGATCCTGGTGCTGCTCACGCCGGCCGGGGTCGAGGAGCCCACGGTCGTGGTGAAGGTCACCCGGTCCCAGGCCCACGCCCCCCGGCTGCAGAACGAGGCCGCCATCCTGGGCCAGGTCGCCCAGCTCCGGACCTCGGCCGGGCGCACCCCGGTGCCCTGGTTCAGCGGGTTCCACGCCGGACGAGCCGTGCTCGGCATGTCGCTGATGGACGGCGTCCCCTACACGGTCACCGCTGCCCTTCCGCCGGCGGGAGAGGCATCCGACGGCTCCCCCGGTGCGCGGCGCGCCCACGGTCAGCTCGCCGACGCGCTGGGCTGGCTGACCGACCTGGCCGAGGAGACGGCGCACCCGGCGGACTCCGCTCAGCTGGCGACCGTGCTGCTGACGCTGCTCGACCGTTTCGAACGTGTCTACGCACCGCCGCAGGCGGAGGCAGCCGTGCTTCGTGCCGAGTTCGAGCGGCTCGCAGACCTCGACCGCCCGCTTCCCATCGTCGTCCAGCACGGGGATCCCGGCATCTGGAACCTCCTGGTCGACGGCGAGGGCAGGACCGTCTTCCTGGACTGGGAGTCCGGGGAGCCGGACGGGATGCCGCTGTGGGACCTGCTGTACCTGTTCCGCAGCCACGCGATCGAGGCGGCCCGCCGGGACGGGGTGTCGGACCGCGTGGAGGCCGCGGTGCGAGCGCTGACCGGAGCGGGCCCGCTGCCGGACCTGCTGGTGGAGGCGATCCGGCGCTACTGCCAGCGGGTCGGCCTGCCGCTGGAGGCGGTCGAGCCGCTGATGCTGGGGTGCTGGCTCCACCGAGCGCTGAAGGAGGCGGGCCGGAGCTCGGCGGCCAACCTCGACGAGGGGCTGTCGGTCCGGCTGCTCCGTCGGATGCTCGCGGAGCCGGACGCCCCGGCACGACAGCGGCTGCGGCCGCCGACATGACGCGCCACCGGCCGCGGCCCGCCGACCGTCCCGGTCTCGTCGGGACGGTCGAGGGGTGGTGGCGGCGGCTGACCGCCCGGCTGCCCCTGAGCCGGGAGACCCGGCTCGACGTCGGCCTGGTCCTGCTGCTCGCGGTCGGCATCACCGTCACGGCCAGACACAGCCTCGGCGACGACCTCGGGGCCGAGGACCTGCTGCCCGGCCTGGTGGCTCTGGCACCCACCGTGGCCCGGCGGTCGCGGCCGGTGGCCGTCACGCTGGCGGTGGCCGCACTCGTGGTCGCGGAGAACGTCGTCCTCGGACCGCTTCAGGGGGTCGGCGGCTACGCCGCGGCGGTGCTGGCCGCCTTCACCGTCGCCGCCCACTGCCGGCTCCGGACCGCGCTGGGCGCCCTGGTCGTGCTGTTGGCCAGCCTCGGCGCCGCCCATCTCGCCGACCCGACCGGCTCGCTCGCAGACCTCGACGAGGTGCTCGGCCTGACGGCCGGGTTCTGGGCCGCGGGCCGAGTCGTGCGGTCCCGGCAGGACCTCGTCGACCAGCTGTCCCAGCAGGCCGGGGAACGCTACCGACGACGGTCCGCCGAGGCACGTGCCGCCGCCGCCGAGGACGGCCGGCGCAGCGCGCGCGAGGTGCACGCCACGCTGGCCGCGCTGGTGGCCGGCATGGTCACCGCGGCGGAGGACGGCGTCGGCACCGGCAGGTCGGGGGCCGCACAGCGCTCGCTCGCCCGGGTGCGCCAGCGCGGGACCGAGGCGCTCGTGCAGCTGGGTCGGCTCGAGGAGCTGCTCGTCGAGGTCAACCCGGACGAGCACGCCTGGCGACGCACCGGGCTGCCCGCCCCGCAGCTGCGGGACGCCCGCCGGCTGGCCGACCAGCTGCGCTCGGCCGGGCTCGACGTCGACGTCCGGGTGGACGCCGACGCGCTCGACGTGCCCGCCGACATCGACGTGACCGCCTACCTCGTGCTCCAGGAGGCGCTGATGGACAGCCTCCGTCGTGCCGGGCGCGGACAGGTACGCGCCCACGTGGGTCTCGAGCGAGGCGACCTCGTCGTGGAGGTCGTCGAGCACGACACCGCCGACGCGCCCCGGCGAGGACAGCGAACGATGCCCGGCCGGCTCGGTCTGGAGCAGACCCGGGCCCGGGTCACCCTCCGGGGCGGTGTCGTCGAGGCGCCCCCGCCCGACGACCCGCTTCGGCTGGTGGCCCGGATCCCGGTCCGGCACGCCTCCTGAGCCCGGTGCCGCGGCCTACCCGAAGAAGACCTGCGCCTCGGCGTACTCCTTGGGCTGGACCAGCTTCAGCTCGCCGGTGCCCTCGATCAGCGGCACCCGGACGATGTCGGCTCCGCGCAGCGCGACCATCGTGCCGAAGTCCCGGTCGGCCACGGCGGTGATCGCGTGCAGCCCGAAGCGGGTCGCGAGCCACCGGTCGAAGGCGGTCGGGGTGCCGCCGCGCTGGACGTGGCCGAGCACCACCGCACGGGCCTCCTTGCCGGTCCGGTCCTCGATCTCCTTGGAGAGCCGGTCCCCGATGCCACCGAGCCGCACGTGCCCGAACGCGTCGAGCTCGCCGCTGGTCACGGTCATGGCACCGCCCTCGACGGGCACCGCACCCTCCGAGACCACGATGATCGGTGAGTAGTGGGACTCGAAGCGCTTGTTGACGTAGTCGCAGACCCGGTCGATGTCGAACGGCTGCTCGGGGATCAGCACGACGTTCGCGCCGCCGGCGATCCCGGCGTGGAGCGCGATCCAGCCGGCGTGGCGGCCCATGACCTCGACGACGAGCACCCGGTGGTGGGACTCGGCGGTGGTGTGCAGCCGGTCGATGGCCTCCATCGCGATGTTGACGGCCGTGTCGAACCCGAAGGTGAAGTCGGTGCCGGACAGGTCGTTGTCGATGGTCTTGGGAACCCCGACGACGTTGACACCGAGGTCGGCGAGCTTGGTGGCGACACCGAGGGTGTCCTCGCCGCCGATCGCGACCAGCGCGTCCACGCCGTTCGCGGCGAGGTTGTCCTTGATGCGCTCGACGCCGCCGTCGATCTTGAACGGGTTGGTGCGCGAGGACTTCAGCACCGTGCCGCCGCGCGGCAGGATCCCACGGACCTGGTCGATGCCCAGCGGTGTGGTGATGTTCTCCAGCGGGCCGCGCCAGCCATCTCGGAAACCGACGAAGTCGAAGCCGTACTCCCCCACACCCTTGCGCACCACGGCTCGGATCACCGCGTTCAGGCCGGGACAGTCGCCCCCTCCGGTCAGCACTCCCACGCGCATGTCTGGCACTCCTCGCATCATCGGTCCGCACGACCGCGGGCTGTCCCGGGTCTCGACCGACCCTAGGCGATGAGACGTCGCTCACGTGGCACCGGCCCCGGCCGGTCCACATGATGGGTCGCACGCCTGACGCGCGGCGCTCCGGGCTTGCGCTCGGGCCCCAGGAATCCCAGGGTGGCACCCTTTGCCTACGGTTCCCGATGGCTATATCGCAGGGGGAGCATGGGGAACTCTCGATGCCCTGGGAATCCTGGGGGCCCCGCCTGGGTCTCACGTCTCCTCGAGCCGCACCCGCGCGTCAGCCAGCACCTGCTGGGCCTCGGCGTAGCGCTGCTCGGCCCGGGTCCGGCGGTCGGCCACGTCGACGGCCGCGTCGCCGAGCCCGTCCAGCTCGTGCTCGAGCTCCGAAGCGCGGCGCCGCACCTGCTCCAGCTCGTCGGCGGCCTGCAGGGTGCGGGCCTGCACCTTCGCCTCGCGCTTGCGGGCCTTGCGCCGTCGCCGGTCCGCGTCGTCGGCGGCGGCGCGAGCGGCCTCCACAGCCTCGCGGGCGGCGTTGCGACGCTCCTCGCGCTCGCGTTGCTCCCGCTCCTGCTCCTCGCGTCGGCGGGAGGTCCGCGAGGCCGACCCGTCCTCGGCGGCCGGCGCCGCGACGGGGTCGGGCTCGGGTACGACGCGCAGCGGGCTGCGGCGGGGCGCCGGGCGGGTCCGGGCGCGGGCGGACAGCCCGATCGCCTCGGGGACCGCGACCGCGTGGACCACGTCGGCGGGCCCGACCCCGGTCGCCGCCAGCGCGGAGACCAGCATCCCGCTGCGCACCGCCGCGGCCGCCTCGGCGTCGACCATGGCCGCGTGCAGCGTGTCCCTGACCTGGTCGGCCACCGACTCGGTGACCTTCTGGCCGAGGTCGCTCGCCAGCTCCCGGCCCTGGTGGGTGATGGCGGTGGTCAGCTGGCGACGCTGCCGGGTGAGGTCGCGCAGCGCGTCGGCGTCGAGGTCGTCCTGCGCCTGGCGCAGTGCCTCGCCGAGGTCCAGGACCCCGGCCATCTGGTCGGCCTGGTGCCGCATCATCGTGTTCACCACCCAGGCGGCCACCGAGGGCCGGCGCAGCGCGGTGATCCGACGCGCCAGCTCGGCGTCGCCATCCGCACGGGTCTGCTTCGCCCACGCGTTCCGGGTGCCGGTGAACTCGCCGGGGAGCAACGCGTAGAGCTCCTCGGCGATCCCCAGCAGCGGGTCGGTGGTGGCCACCGCTAGCGGCCGGACCCCGGGGGCGGCCGGTCGTCGTCGAGCCCCTGCTCGATGGCGTAGCGCACCAGCTGCACCCGGTTGTGCAGCTGCAGCTTGCGCAGGGTGTTCTGGACGTGGTTCTGCACCGTGCGGTGGGACAGCACGAGCCGCTCGGCGATCTGCTTGTAGGAGAGCCCCTTCGCCACTAGCCGCAGCACCTCGGTCTCCCGGTCGGTCAGCCGCGGCGCGTCCGGGGCCTCGGGGGTGCCCGGCGCGTCGGAGAGCCGGCGGTACTCCCCCAGCACGAGGCCGGCCAACCCGGCGGTGAAGACCGCGTCGCCCCGGGCGACCCCGGCCACCGCGGCGACCAGCTCGGACCGGGAGGCCGACTTCACCAGGTAGCCGGTGGCGCCGGCCTTCACCGCCTCGAGCACGTCCGCCTGCTCCCCGGAGGCCGAGAGCACCAGCACCCGGACGCTCGGGTCGGCACCGACCAGCCGGGCCGTGACCTCGACCCCGTCCGGGGGCGGGATCTGCAGGTCCAGGACCACCACTCGGGGCCGGGTGGCGGCCGCCCGGGTCAGCGCCGAGGTCCCGTCGGCCGCGGTGGCCACCACGTCGAAGCCCGCCTCGGCCAGGTCACGGGCAACCCCGTCGCGCCACATCGGGTGGTCGTCGACCACCATCACCGAGATCCCGCAGCGCTCCGTCACCCCAGGAGGCTAGCGAGGACCGGCCGGACGCTGGTAGCGGCCGCGCCGGTGCAGCAGCGGCTCGGGGGACTCGCCCTCCTCGCGCAGCTCCACGTGCTCGACGACGCCCTCGACCAGCACCGACCAGCCCGCCGGACGTCGCTGCGGCCGCAGCCGCAGACCGGCCCACGAGGTCACGCCGTCCAGGACGGGGCCCCACGACGAGTCCTGCCAGCTGCCGAGCCGGAACGGGCCCCCGGGTGCCGGCGCCACCCCGGCGAACGCGTCGGCGAGGTCGCGGTGCCGCCAGGAGAGCAGCGCGACCACGGCTGTGCCGGTCTCGTGCACGGCGTCGACGAGGTCGGAGTCCGGGTCCAGCAGCCCCAGCACCATCGCCGGCTCCCCGGGGGCGACCAGCAGCGAGGAGACGGTCAGGCCGCTGCGCGCTCCGCCGGCACCCGTCGTCCACAGCGAGACCGCCCCGCCCAGCCTGCCTCGCAGCCGCCGGACCGGGTCCCGCTCGGACTCGGGCCCGGCGAAGGGGTGGTCCGCGTGGATGCTCACCGGGCGAGGCTAGCGGGGCACCACGGCACCACCGTCCCGCCGCGGCGCTGTCGACGCCCGCAGGCTCGGCAGCACACCTGAGAGGAACTGGACATTTTTTCCTTTTCTCCTCACGCAATCGCTCAACCCGGGCAGCCGAGACGCCGATACTCGGTCCACGGAAGGAGTGTGCGCCTGATGACATCCCTGGGAACAGCGACGTACCTGAGGCCGGTCGAGCCCTCAGACGACGCCTTCCTGTACGACGTCTTCTGCACCACCTGGGCCGGCGAGGTCGCGGTGCTGCCGAACCAGAACCTCGCCCGGCACGTGCTGCGCATCCAGCACATCGCCCAGGAGCGGCGCTTCACCTCCCGGCACCCCGGCCGCGAGCGGTTCGTGGTCGTCGAGGACGGGCGGCCGGTCGGCCGGCTGTACCTGGACCGGACCGGCCCCGGCAACCGGGTCCTCGACCTGACCCTGCTGCCCGCCTTCCAGTCGCGCGGCCTGGGCACGAGGGTGCTGCTCGACCTCGTGCAGCAGGCACGCGTCGCCGGCGTGGGGCTGCAGCTGAGCGTGAAGCGGCGCAACCGGCGCGCGGTCGAGTGGCTGCACCGCCTGGACTTCCGACTGGTCGACCTCGACGACCTCGACGACCACTTCGTGTGGCCCGCACCGCAGCGCGTCAGCGCGGAACCGTGAGCTCCCACTCCGTGCCCTGACCTGGAGCGGTCGTCAGCGCCGCGCGACCGCCGAGGTCCGCCAGCCGCCCCCGCACCGACCCGCTCACCCCCAGCCTGCCCTCCTCGACCGCCTCGGCGAGCCGCCCCGCTGCGATGCCGACACCGTCGTCTCGCACCGTCACCACCACCTCGCCGGCCCCCTGGGGTCCCCACGCCTCCAGCAGCACCCAGGCGTGCGCCTGCGGCCCCGCGTGCCGGGCGACGTTGTCCAGGCAGGCCCGCACCGCCGCGACCAGCTCGGTCGCCACCGGCGACGGCAGCCGGACCGGCTCCGCTGGGGCCGAGACCGTGACCGCGGGAGACGACAGCCTGGTGAGGGCCTCGGTCAGGTCGGCGGTCCCGTCGCCGGCGGCCGCACCGGCCACCATCGCGGTGCCCTGGACCAGGGCCCGCAGCGCGTGCTCCTGCTCCCCCGCCAGCCGACCCAGGTCGGCGGCCGGGCCACCGAGCTCGACGCCCCGGCGCTGCACCAGCGCCAGCACCTGCAGCACGCCGTCGTGGACGGCCCGTGCCAGCCGCGCCCGCTCCCCCAGGACGGCGGCCACCCGCTCGGCCTCGGCCCGAGCCTCGCTCGCCCGGCGGATCGAGTCCGCCGAGTAGCCGACCACCCCGGCAGCCAGCAGCAGCAGGAAGATGTTGCCCCACGTCGTCCCCGTCGGCGAGGTGCGCACCGACAGGTCGAGGGCGGAGACGAGGACGGCCACCGTCAACCCGGCCACCCAGCCGCGCAGCACCGACCACGCCAGCACCGCGACCATCACCCAGAAGGACGGCAGCGTCGAGGCGTTGCGGTCCAGCATCTGCTGGCTCAGCACCACCGGCGTCGCCAGCAGCGTGGCGGCGGCGATCCCCAGGTCAACGACCAGCAGCAGGAGGGTACGCCGCGCGGAGGCGTCGTAGGCCCACGCGGCGACCACGGTCCACACCACGATCACGGCCACCACGGCTGCGGCCACCAGCGGCCGCTCGAACTCCCGCCACCGCAGCGAGTTCAGCACCACGGCGTAGACCGCGACCACCACCCGCAGCACCGCCAGCGCCCGGAACAGCGTCGTGTGGACCTGCTCGGGCACCGGGTCCAGCAGCCCGCCGCGCAGCGGCAGTCGGGCGCGCCGCAGCAGCGTCGAGCCTCCCGGCCGCAGCGCCGGCCGCGGCTCGGGCAGGTCTGCGGAGGGCCGCGCCGGCAGCCCGGGTCCCCCGGTCCCGCCGTCCACCCTCAGGACGCCCGGAGCTCGGCGCCCCCGGACTCGTCCCCGGTGCCCCCGGCCGCCGTGGCAGCGCCGCTGTCCGCACCGCCGGGCCGACGGGCCTCCTTGTCCAGCGCCTTCGCGCGGACGGCGTACATGTCGACGTACTCCTGGCCGGAGAGCCGCATGATCTCGTACATGATCTCGTCGGTGATCGAGCGCAGGATGAAGCGGTCGTTCTCGAGACCCTCGTAGCGCGAGAAGTCCAGCGGCGCTCCGAACCTGACCACCGGCCGGACCACGGCCCCGAACTTCTTGCCGGGCGGCGCGACCACGTCGGTGCCCACCACGGCGACCGGCACCACCGGCACCTTCATCTCCAGCGCCAGCCGGGCGACCCCGGTCTTGCCGCGGTAGAGGCGACCGTCGTGGGAGCGGGTGCCTTCGGGGTAGATGCCGAACAGGTCACCGCTGCCCAGGATCCGCTTCGCCGCGGCCAGCGCCCCCTCGGCGGCGTCGGCGTCGGTCCGGTCGATGGGCACCTGCCCGGCGCCGGCGAAGAACTTCTTCTGGAACCAGCCCTTGAGACCGGGGGTGGTGAAGTACTCGGCCTTCGCCACGAACGTCACCCGCCGCTGCAGCGTCAGCGGCATGAACAGCCAGTCCGCGTAGGACAGGTGGTTGCTCGCCAGGATGGCCGGCCCCTCGTCGGGGACGTGGTCCACGCCCTCGGTCTGGGGACGGAACACCAGCTTCAGCAGCGGCCCCACGAGGACCCACTTGAGCAACCAGTAGAACAACGCCGCACTCCCTCTCGCTGCGAGAAACCCTAGCCCTCGTCAGCCTCGCGTGCGACGATTCTCCGACGGCACCGAGCCGGCTCGACGGTCCCGGTCATTCAACACCACGCGCCGCTCGCCGTGCGTCCCCGAGGAGTTCCCGTGCCCATCGACCCCGCCGCCGAGCCCTGGGCGAGCGAGGCGGTCCCGACCGGTGCCGACGGGGCCCGGGTCGGCGTGCTGCTGCTGCACGGCTTCACCGGCTCACCGGCCTCGGTGGTGCCCTGGGGGCGCGGGCTGGCCGCTGCAGGCCTGGGTGTCTGCGTGCCGCGGCTGCCCGGGCACGGCACCACGTGGCAGGAGCTGAACCGCACCCGCTGGGACGACTGGTACGGCGAGGCCGAGCGGTGCCTGGACAAGCTGCGCGTCAACTGCGACCGGGTCGTGGTCGGGGGGCTGTCGATGGGCGGTTCGCTGGCCCTGCGGCTGGCCGCCGACCACGGCCGCGACGTCGCCGGAGTGGTGCTGGTGAACCCCGGCCTGGCCACCGAGCGCAAGGACGTGCTGGCGCTGCCGGTGCTGCGGCACGTGCTGCCCTCGTTCCCCGGCGTGGCCAACGACGTGAAGAAGCCCGGGGTCGACGAGCACGGCTACTCCCGCACGCCGCTGAAGGCCGCCCACTCGATGTTCGTCGCCTGGAAGCAGCTGCGGGCCGACCTCCCGAAGGTCACCCAGCCGGTGCTGGTGTTCCTCTCCACCGTCGACCACGTCCTGGACGCGTCCTCGGCCACGGTGCTGCGCGCGCGGGTGTCCTCACGGGACCTGACCGAGCGAGCGCTGGAGAACAGCTATCACGTGGCTACGCTCGACCATGACGCCCCGATGATCCTGGAGGAGTCCGTCCGCTTCGTCCGACGAGTGACCTCACCATGACCCCTCCTGACGACTCCTCCCGCGACTCCCCTCACGACGACGGCCCCCTCGACGAGGACGCCGCCTGGCGCGCCATCGTCGAGAACTACGGCGAGCGGCCGGACCTGAACGAGCCGTCGCCCGGTGCCGCGGAGCTGCCGCCCCGGCCGCCGTCCCGCTCGGCGTTCGACCGTGCCTACCTCGAGGCCGTGGAGGCGGCTCGTGAGGCCCGCGAGCCCGAGCCGGCCGCCGACGAGCCCCACTTCGTCCCCCCGGACCCGCCCCCGGTCCCGCGGGGCACCCCGGCGCGGCGGCTGGCCTGGCTGGGGCTGCTCGCCCCGCCGGTGCTGATGTTCGTCGCGGTGGTGCTGCACCGGACGATGCCGTCCTGGCTGGTCCTGGTCATGGTGGCGGGCTTCATCGGCGGGTTCGGGTTCCTCGTGGCCACGATGCCGCGTGGCCCGCGGGACGACGGCGACGACGGCGCGGTTGTGTAAGGTCCGAACCGCCCCAGCCCCGCCGCCCGCAAGGAGCTCTGCCCGTGCCTGAGCGCGAGACCGTGGCCATCACCGGTCACCTCATCGACACCGGGATCCTCTCCCGGGTGCTCGACGACATCCGGGAGTACGCCGGCGACTGGGTGATCGACCGCTTCGACGTCGGCCGCGAGGCCGCGGACCTCTCCAGCGCCACCATCACGATCTCCGCGGAGGACGACGACATCCTCCAGCGGCTGCTGATGCGGCTGCAGAGCCGTGGTGTGAACGCGGTCGACCCGGGGCAGGCGCAGACCAGCGAGTGCGAGGTCGACGGCGTCTTCCCGGACCACTTCTACTCCACCACGAACCTCGCCACCCGGGTCCGGCTCGAGGGCCGCTGGGTGCCGGTGGAGAACCCGGAGATGGACTGCGGCCTCGTCGTGGAGGGCACCGGGGCGAGCACCCGGGTCCGCACGCTGCCGATGGCCGACGTCAAGGCCGGCATGCAGGTCGTCTGCGGCGCCGCCGGGCTGCGGGTCGACGTGCCGGTGCTGACCAAGGCCGAGGGCTCCTTCGGCTTCATGGAGTCCGACGTCAGCAGCGAGAAGCCGCAGGCGGTCCTGGTGCGCCAGGTCGCCGACGGCATGCGCGAGGCCAAGGCGGCAGGCCTGAAGGTGCTGTGGGTCGGCGGGCCGGGAGTGGTGCACACCGGCGCCGCACCGGCGATGGTCGCCCTGGTCGAGGCCGGTTTCGTCGACGTGCTGTTCGCCGGCAACGCGCTGGCCACCCATGACATCGAGTCTGCCCTGTACGGCACCTCGCTGGGCGTCGACCTCGCGCAGGGCCGCGGTGTCGAGCACGGCCACGAGCACCACATCAGGGCGCTGAACACCATCCGCAAGGCCGGGTCGATCCGGGCCGCGGTCGACTCCGGGGTGCTGCGAGGCGGAATAATGCACGCGCTGGTCACCGGCGGCAAGGAGTTCGTGCTGGTGGGGTCGGTGCGTGACGACGGGCCGCTGCCCGACGTGCACACCGACGTCATCGACGGGCAGCGTGCGATGCGCGGCAAGCTCACCGACGTGGGCTTCTGCCTGATGGTGGCGACCATGCTGCACTCGGTGGCGACCGGCAACATCCTGCCGGCCTCGATCCCGCTGGTCTGCGTCGACATCAACCCGGCCACGGTCACCAAGCTCGCCGACCGGGGCTCGTCGCAGGCCCGTGGCATCGTCACCGACGTGGGCCTGTTCCTGGAGCAGCTCGCGAGCGAGCTCGTCGAGGGGTACGTCACCCGCCGCTCCTGAGCACGGTGCGGGCACAGCGATGGACGCTGGCGGGGCTCAGGGCAGCGCGAGCAGCCTGATCCGGCCCTCGATCTGTCCGAAGGCCGTCTTGAACAGCGGGGCGAGGTCGTCGCCGCTCGCTCCGCAGAAGAAGAAGTCGCCGTCGTTGTTCTCCGCGGTGCGGCCGGCGACGGTGCTGCAGTCGGTGTCGGCGAGGCTGGGGACGCCGGGTGCCTTAGGCGAGGCGGCGGCCGCCAGCTTCGAGGCGACCGTCGGCGAGCCCGTCGTGGTGTCACAGGTCTTGGTGCCCAGGTTGTAGGCGACGGTGACGATCAGGATGTTGTTGGTCTTGGCGTTGCTCGCGACCGTGGTCATGTTCGTGCACGCCGTGTTCTTGTTCGTCGACCCGACGTCCCCGCCGGTGGACAGGTCCGTCGACCCGGTGTTGATGGACTCGTTCGGCTCGCCGTCGGTCTCGAAGATCAGTGCCTTCTGCGGGGTGCCGGTTCGCGCCGGCAGCGAGGTCAGGTTGTTGGCGTCGAGGCCGAGCAGGTAGCGCGAGGCCGCCTTCAGCGGCGCCGCCAGATGGGTGCCGGTGCCCGACTTCGTGGTCAGGCAGCCGACCCCCTTCACCAGCGGGCTGGCCGTGTTCAGGCTTCCGCCCGACTGGAAGTCGTCGGAGAACGCGACCGGGACCCAGTCCCCGGCGGTCGCGGACGCGCTGGGGTAGGTCAGGCCCTTGCTGGTGGCGTCGCACGGGGACGTCGAGCGCGTCGTGGTGGCGCTGCGTCCGATCGTGCCGAGGGCGACGTACTGCTGTGCGGGGGTCATCACCTGGAGCATGCCCTTGATCCCCGCGACCATCGCGTCGACGTCGGGCGTCGACATGCTGCCGGTCCGGTCGGCGACCACCGCGACGTCCATGGGGCTCGAGATGCGTGCCCCGCAGGTGCCCTTGCACGCGACCGAGAGGACGGCGCCGGTGCTCCCGGTCGAGATGCCCCCGGCCGGCGCGAACACGAACGGGACGTCGCGGGCCTGGCTCACCCGGATGGTGTTGCAGGTGGCGGTGCTGGGGCACGGGATCGCGCAGAGCGCGGCGCTGCACCGCAGCCCGGGGTAGGCGGCGGTGGTGTAGGGGGCTGGGCCCGGGTTGCACGTGGACGGGATCTGCGCGGTCTCGACGCTGTAGCTCGGTGAGCTGCCGGTCGAGGCCACGATGCACCAGAAGTCCACGGCGGGTGCCAACGGTCCGGTCTCGGAGGCGTCGTGCAGCGTCACGAACCGCAATGCGTCGGTCCGGGCCGCGGCGGCGTCGGGCAGCCGGTAGGCGCCCGCCTGCGCGGCGGCGTCCAGGCCGGCCGAGAGGTCCTGCTGTCGGTCGGTGCGCACGGTGGCGTCGATGGCCACCGCGGCGGCCATCATCAGCGCCACGCTCAGCAGGGCCACGATGACGGCGACGACGCCCCGCTCGTCGCGTCGGCGCCGGTCCCACCGGTCGACGGCACGGCGGCGCAGCCGCACGGCGGCCCGGAGGGGGACGCGCATCACTCGACCCTCATGGTCGTCTGCTTGCTCAGCGCGATGGTGGAACCCAGCAGCGTCGACATCGTCGGCGTGATCCAACGGTGGGTGTAGTCGATCTTGACCGTGACGACCTTCGCCCCACCGGTCACCGCGACGGCCGCGTCGTAGGCGGCGGGGGTCTGGGCGACCGAGCAGGCCGTGCCGTCGTCGGGCTTGGCGCAGATGGTCACCGCCGCGGCCGCGGCGGGGATGCCGTAGGCCGTCAGCGCGGAGGTCACCGTGCTGCTGACGTCGGCGTACCGGCCGTTGAGGCTGCCGACGCGCACGGCGTCCCGCGAGACGTTGTTGATCATCGTGTTCCGGTTCACCATGAAGCCGAAGTCGATGATGCCGAACACGAGCATGATCAGGATGGGAAGCACGAGCGCGAACTCGACCGAGACCGCACCGCGGTCGCCGCGGTCGCGGCCGGCCGCCCCGGCCGTTCGGTCCCTGCTGCCTCGTCGTCCCAGCGCACGCGTCACCCGGCACCCCCTTCTCGCCCTAGAATAGCGGTTATGGGTGTTTTGCACGGTTTGTTACGCGGAATCGAGGTCCCGCTGCCGCGCCGCGGGACCGTCGAGCACCGCCGAGGCGACCGGCTCCCCCGGTGGTGCGACAGCCGCCGGGACCGGGCGGTGGTCCGGCGAGGCGCCGGCGACCCACCACGCCAGCAGCCCGCAGCCGGCGAGGGACAGCAGCACCACCACGGCAGTGGCGGGCGGGTGCCACAGCCCCGCCTCGACCGACGGGCTGTCCCCCCGCTGGGCGGCGAGGACGTGGAGCACCGACGCGAGCTGCGCCACCGCGACCAAGCCGGTGCCCCCCAGCACGGCGCGCCACCCGGGACCCGCGGTCGTGCCGGTGGCGCGACGCCGTGCCTCACCCGTCGGTCCACGGTCGCCGGCGGCACGCTCCTCGAGCGCCACACCTGCCAGCAGCACGAGCCCGAGGCTGAGCGGCAGGCCGTACCGCCCCTGCCAGATCACGCCGACGTCGGCGAAGGTGCGCAGCGTCAGCGCGACCGGCAGCGTCACCGACACCACGGCGACGGCCAGCATCGCCAGCCGCAGCCGGGGCCGTGCGGCACGGCCCGCGTGGCCCAGCAGGGCGGCGACCGTGCCGCCGCAGAGCAGGTAGACCACCGCGGGCGCCGGCTCGGTGCGACCGGGCGCCGCCGCCAGGCTCTGCAGCAGCCAGATCGGCAGCGAGACCAGCGTGCCCACCAGGGCACCGCTCTGGTCCAGGTGCTGCTCGAGCCGGTTCGGACGGACGGCGAGCAGCCACCACGCCCCCGACGCGACGGCGGCGCCGACGACGGTCCCGGCCACGACGACGGTGCGCGCCTGCCGCTGCAGCAGCCGCATCGTCGGCCGGGCCCCGAGCAGCAGCACCGTCGTCAGCACGATCAAGCCCAGGAAGCCGATGCCCAGGGTGCGGACGGTGGCGAGCACCACCGCCCCGGGGACCGCGGACCACAGCAGGAGCCGCTCGGCGGTCGGCGGGACGCCGCGCTCCCGGAGTCCCGCCAGGGCCGTCCACACCGACACGGCGGCGGCGATCTCCAGCGCGTTCGGCGCCACGACGATCGAGCTGTAGACCACCACCGGGGTCAGGCACGTCGCCAGCGCCACCGTCGGCCAGCGGTTCCGCGCCCACCGCGAGGTGCTCCACGCCGCGAGCACGACGAACAGCGCGCACAGCACCGCGGACACGGCCCGCATCGCCAGCACGGCGGGGACCCCGCCCAGGCCCCGGGCCGCGGTCCCGACCACCCAGTAGTACGCCGGGTGGTAGCGCGAGGCGGCACTGGCCACCGTGACCAGGCCGCCACCGACGTCGCTGACGGGCCGGCAGTTGTCGGGCCCGGAGTAGCCGAGGGCGGTGCACTCCGGTCCGGCCGCCGCCACGAGGTCGCGCGGCACCGTCACCAGCTCGCCCCGGCCGTGCGCCGGCAGCTCCCCGCTGGGCAGCCACTGCCCGCGGGCCACCGAGGCCGCCCGGTAGACGTGGTCGAACTCGTCGATGCCCCGGAACGCGGGGACGCTCAGCAGCCACGAGGCCTGCAGCAGCAGCAGCCCGCCGAGCAGCAGCAGCAGCCGGCGTCGGGGCGCCGGGGTGGGCACGCTACTTGACCAGCCGGACCGGCTGGCCGTCGATGCTGGCCTTCCAGGCGGTGGTGTCGGTGGGGTTGGTCGCAGACGGGAACTGGTAGTTCAGCTTCACCCAGCAGCCGGTGGCGCTGGTGTCCGCGCACGAGTACGTCTGGGGGATCGGGATGTAGACGCTCTGCCACTTGCCGTCGAAGGCGGTGCTGGCGGTGAACTGGCAGTTGGCCACCGGGCCGTTGATGACGCCGACCGCCTGGCAGTTGCCGAAGGTCACCCCGGACTCGGTCGGCGCCTCGAAGGTGATGGTGCCGGTCGCGCCGCCGAGGTCGCCGATGTCGAACAGCGAGACGTTCAGGGTCTGTCCGGCGGCCGCGCTCGGCACCTTGGTGAGGAAGAACCGGCTCGACCCGTTCTTCACGTTCGCGTAGATCGCCATCTTGTTGAAGGCGGCCACCGCGATGTCGGCGTTGGACGCCGCCGCGGTCGCGGAGTACGCGCGCAGCGAGAAGCGGTTGTGCCCCGCGGTGTTCTCGTTGCCCGGGTCGTTCGTGCGCACCTGGATCGCCAGGGTGGTGCCGGCGGGGAAGCTGCTGGAGGTGCAGAGGGTGACCCACCGCCGGAAGCTGGCGGCGACCTCAGGCTGGTAGCCGGGGCTCGTCTTGTCGAGCGCGGTGCTCAGCTTGCCGTTGAAGCCGCGGTAGTTCTTGGCGCCCGGGCACAGCGCCGCGTCGGCCACCGGCCACGTCCACGGGCGTCCGGGGTCGGAGTTGGCGTCCATCCGGTACACCGTGAACCTGGTGTTGAGCTGACCGGCGAACAGCGGGTCCGGGTCGGTGGCGTTGACGACCGCCGAGGGCGCCTGGGCGACGTCGCCGGTGCAGTACTTGCCCGACGCCTCGGCATAGCGGGTCGCCGGGTCGGTGACGACGGTGTTCGCCGCGGCCAGCGACGACGCTCCGGTCAGCACCGCCCTCTCGCACTGGTCACCGACGTTGACCAGGGCCGGGTCGAACACCTCGACGCGGGGGTTGGTGACCGCCTTCTTGAAGTCCACGGTGTAGAAGTGGCCCCGGGGGTCGTAGTCGGTGTTGGTGGTGCCGGTGCAGCCGTCGATGGATGCCGAGCAGCCGCTGCCGGCCTGGAAGGCGTCACCTGCCTTCTTGTTCGACATCGGGCCGGCGACGTTGGCCCAGAAGTCGCCCACGTTGGAGCAGTTGGCGCTGGTGACCGGCGCGGCGGTGTCGGGGTCGGAGGCGAAGACGTTGCAGGGGCTGCCCATGGAGAGCCCGCCGGAGAAGTCGGCGGTCGAGGAGCGGGCCACCGTGGTGGTGGGGGTGCCGATGGCGGAGCCGAAGGTGTTCTTGACCGTGCTGGCCACGGTCACCTTCAGCTGGCTGGGCTTGTCGGAGGGCTCGACGGTGACCACGACGCCGGGCAAGGCGTTGTCGTAGCCGTTCTTCCTCGCCTCGGCCACCGCGGTGGTGGTGGCGGTCTCGAAGTTCGCCGGCATCCACACCACCCCCGCCAGCGCCGCGGCGTCCGCGACGGACTGGACGCGCTCGGCCTCGACGTACCAGCGCGCGGTGTCCACCGACAGTGCGGCGCACGCCAGGAACACGATCGGGCACATCACGGCCACCAGCATCGCGGCGTAGCCGCGCTCGTCCCGTCGCGAGCGCCACGAGGCGCCGACCGCCCGCAGCCGGGCCGGGGCGGTGGCGCTCACGCGTGCGACCCGGGAGCGCAGATGGTCGCGGTGAGCGGCTCGAAGCGCATCACGGTGCGGTCGGTGACCGTCAGCGTCGCGCCGAACAGGCCGCTGATGAACGGGTGCTGGGCACTCACGTAGACGCCGACCGAGTCGGACTGCGAGGCGCAGGCGTTGATGGTCGAGGAGGTCCAGCTGCCGCTGAGGTACTTGAACTTGTCCGCAGCCTTCTGCCACTGGTAGACGACGCAGCCGTTGCCCGCCGAGCTGCAGTCGGTCTGCGGGTTGGCCCCCCACGCCGTCAGCGACCCAGGGAAGCCGCTGGCGTTCGCCTTGTAGACCATGACGTAGTTGACGAGGTCCCGGTTGAGGGCGACGCCCTGCGTCGCGATCGCGTTGACCCCGAGCTTGGCCAGCTGCGGCGCGTTGGTGTTGGAGCAGGCCGTCCCGCTCTCGCCGCTGTCGCAGAACTGCGGCCCGGCACCGGCGTTGGCCGAGGAGATCCGCGCGCCGCTCCGGGTCGCCGAGGTGACCGCCACGTAGTCGCGCAGCACGAAGGTGAACTCGATGATGCCAAGGACCAGCATCACCAGGAAGGGCGTCACGAGGGCAGCCTCGACCGCCACCGCGCCCCGCTCACCGAGGCGTCGGCGGCGGCGTCCAGCGTGAAGCATGGTCAACATGAGGGCCTCCGTTGCCGGACCTATCGGTCGGCCGGGCCACGGCCTGAGGGATTTCCCCCGATCCGGTACCGGGACGTTTCGAAAGACCCCCTGCGGGCCGGGCCGTCAGGAGGGCGGCAGCAGCAGCACCCAGCGGCCGTCGACGGCGGTGGTCCGCCACCCGAGCCCCTCCACCAGGGCGGTCGAGAGCGGGGAGCCCACCTCGGTCACCGCCGCCGTCGCACCGCTGCCGGTGACGAACTCACCCCACCCCGGCTCGAGCCGGGTCATCGCGAGGAAGTCCTCGATGTAGCCGACCGGGTAGGCGTCGAGCATGCCGTCGATCACCGGATGGAGCTGCGGCGTCCGCCACTCGATCCAGCTGCCGACACCGTCCTCCACCAGCACGGTGCTGCCCGCCGGCAGCGCCGAGAGCCGCCCCGCCAGCGCGGTCGGGGCGTCGGCGGGCTCGGCGGCGACGCGGGGGGCCGCGACCGCCAGCACGCCGAGGTAGGCGACCGCCGCCAGCACCAGCACCGCGAGCTCACCCCGGGTGGCGCCGCGGCGGGTCGCCTGGCCCGGGTCACGGCCGCCCTCGGCGCGCTCCAACGCCTCGCATAGCAGCGGCGCGGCCACGACGGCGGCCAGCGGCACCATCCGGGACACCAGCAGCAGCCAGCCCGCGGCCAGCACCAGCATCGCCACCCGCGTCCAGGAGGCCTGGCCCTGGCGGACCCACACCAGCACGACCAGGCCGACGAGCAGCGCGCCGGCCAGGGCGGGAACGGTGCGGAAGTCGGTGGGGCCCCACTCGGCGATCAGGCCGGTGCGCGCGGAGACCGCGAGCTGGGAGCCGAGCAGCCGGGGACCGACCGGCGTCAGCGTCGTGGCGACCAGGCTCAGCACCGGCACCGCCAGCAGCTGCAGCGCCCGACGGCCGGTGACGCGGCGGTCCAGCAGCAGCCCCACCCAGCTGACCAGCCCGAGCAGCACCCCGGCCGACCACAGCCCGTGCAGGCAGGCCCAGGCCCAGGTGAGGGGCACCAGCCACCACCGCGGCCGGCCGTCCTCGGCGGTGCGGAGCCAGGCCGAGACGGTGAGCGTGAGCAGCAGCAGGCTGAGCACCTGCGGCCGGGCCGAGAGCACGGGCGCCGACGCCACGACGAGCAGCACCGTGGCCAGCGCTGCCGCGGCCGGACGACCCACCCGGCGGCACGACAGGTACGTGCCGACGACCAGCGCCAGGTAGCAGGCACCGAACAGCCAGGCCACTCCCGGCAGCCCGAAGCGGTCGGCCACGAGGCTGGCCAGCACCTCGCTCGCCCACTGGGTGGGCACCCAGCTGCTGGTGGCGAACGGCGTCAGCCCGCCCGGGTCGGACAGGCTCCAGCCGTCCCGGAACCGTTCGCCCAGCACCAGGTGGAACCAGGTGTCGTCGTTCCCGAGCCGCAGCGCCGGGTAGCGCAGCACCACCGCCATCAGCAGCACGACCAGCACCAGCGGCATCGCCGCGAGGGCCCGACCGACCGGGTCCCGCGAGGCACGTGGTGGGCCGACCGGCGGGTCCCCCGCCCGGGTGTCGGGTGCGGCCGTGCGCGGGCGCGGCGCAGCAGCCGTCGTCGTGGCGGGACCGGGACTCACGGCCCCAGTATCGGCAGCACTCCACCCGAGCGGAGCGAGACGGCGAAAGTCAGGCCGGCTCGACGAGCGACCGGGCCAGGTCCGCCGCGCCGACCAGACCGGCGGACGGTCCCAACAGCGCTGCGACCACCTGCGGCTCCGGGCGGAAGCCGCGGCCGGTGAGGCTCCGGGCGAGCGCCTCGCGAGCGGGGCCCAGCAGCAGGTCACCGGCGTCGGAGACCCCGCCGCCGACCACGACCATCTCGGGGTCGAAGCCGGCGACGAGCCCGGCCAGACCGGTGCCGAGCCAGGTGCCGACGCCGCGCAGCAGCTCGACGGCGGCCCGGTCCCCCTCCTGCGCCGCCCGGGTGACGACCGGGCCGGTGAGCAGGTCGGCGTCGCCGTGCACCAGCTCCCGCATCCGGGCCGCCACCGGCGACTCGTTGGCGACCAGCTCCTTGGCCTCGCGGACCAGGACGTTGCCGCTGGCGTACTGCTCCCAGCAGCCGCGGTTGCCGCACTCGCAGCGCCGGCCGTCGGGCACCACCTGCATGTGGCCGAACTCCCCGGCCATCCCGTAGGCGCCCCGGAAGACCCGGCCGTCGATGACGAGCGCGCCGCCGATGCCGGTGCCGAGGGTGACGCACAGCACCTGGCGGAAGCCGCGGGCCGCGCCGAAGCACAGCTCGGCCCAGGCGGTGGCGTTCGCGTCGTTGTCCACCAGCACCGGCACACCGAGCCGTGCGGTGAGGTGGTCGCGCAGCGGCTCGTCCCGCCAGGACAGGTGAGGAGCGAACAGCACCCGCGCGCCGGCGGCGTCGACGAAGCCCGCCGCCCCGACGCCGACCGCCGCGACCTCGTAGCGGGAGCGCAGCACGTCCACGGCCTCCACGATGGTGTCCTCGACGACCCGCGGCTCCTTGCTGCGGTGCGGGGTCAGCAGCCGGACCTGGTCGTGGACGTGACCGGAGCGGTCGACCACCCCGGCCAGCACCTTGGTGCCGCCGATGTCCACCCCGACGGTCCAGGGCGGTGCGCCGGAGTCCGGGACGCTCACGCGGTCACGGCCGGCGGGCCAGGTCGGCAGCGCCGAGCATCCCGGCCCGGTTGCCGAGCACCGCGGCCCGGACCTCCAGCTCGGGCCGGTAGTGGCGGCCGGTGAGGTTCGCCTTGAAGTGGGTGCGGATCGGGTCCAGCAGCAGGTCTCCCGCCTCGGAGACGCCGCCACCGATGATGACGACGGCCGGGTCCAGCACGGCGGTCAGGCTGGCGATGCCCTCCCCCAGCCACCGACCCAGGGTGCCCAGCTGCTCACGGGCGAAGGAGTCGCCGTCGCGGGCGGCCTCGGTGATCAGCGGGCCGGTGATGGCATCGACGTTGCCGCCGGCCCGGTCCAGCAGGGAGCGGGCGAGCAGCGACCCCGCCCGGACCTCGGCGCGGGTGACGCGCACGAGCGCGGTGCCACTGGCATAGGTCTCCCAGCAGCCGTGGTTCCCACAGCCGCACAGCCGGCCGTCCGGCACCACCCGGATGTGCCCGATCTCGGCCGCGACCCCGAAGGCGCCGCGGTGCAGCTCACCGCCGAGCACGATGCCGCCGCCGACCCCGGTCCCGACGGTCACCAGCAGGCTGTCCGTCACGTCCTCGGCCGCGCCGAAGGTGAACTCCCCCCAGGCGGCCGCGTTCGCGTCGTTCTCCACCACCACCGGCAGGCCGAGGCTCTTCTCGAGGTCCGCGGCCAGCGGTTCGTCACGCCAGGCGAGGTTGGGGGCAAACATCACCGTGGCGCGACCGGAGTCGACGAACCCCGCCGCCCCGATGCCCACGGCGACGATCGTGAAGCTCCCCCGCAGCTCGGTGACGAGGTCCTCGATCTCCCGCTCGATGGCCGCGGTGTCGGTGGCCGGCGACTCGCGTCGCGCGGTCGCCAGGACCTCGCCCCGCTCGTCGACCACCCCTCCGGCGATCTTGGTGCCTCCGACGTCGATACCGACTGTGAGCCCCATCACTCGTCCTCCCACTCGTCACTGAGATCGATCTTCTCCACGCCGCCGCGGCGTCGCGCCCCCGGGGTCGGAGGGGCCAGCATGGCAGCCGCCGCCTCCACCAACGACGTGGCCGCCGCGCGAAGATGCTCGCGGACGTCGGGACTGGTCCCCCGCACCACGGCGATCAGCTGGCACACCGGGCAGTAGCTGCACTCGCGTCCCCCGGTCGCGACGTGCTCGTCGATGTCCCTGACCCGGTCGGCCGCGGCGGCGGCCGCCCCCGCGGCCGCCTCGGCGTACTCGCCGCTGCTCTGCTTGGCCCAGTCCTGCACCGCGGACAGCAGCTTCAACGCCTCCTCCCCGAGGCTGCCGACCCCCTCGCCCGCGTCTGCTCGGGCGCCGGAGGGCCCCGACGCCCCGGACGGGCCCGCGCGGTCGGCGGTGTCGTCGTCGCTCATCCGGCGTCCCGCGACGCCCGGAACCGGACCCGCAGCTCCCCGTCCTCGACCCGAGCGGCGGAGACCGACTGCCGGGCCAGCGCTGCCGGCAGCGCGATCAGTCGCCGGTAGGAGCCAACAGTCACCACGAGCTCGTCTCCATGTCGTGCCAGGTCGATGTCAGACGTGGAGACGAACGGTAGTGCGATGCGCAGCGTCGCCCCGGCGCGGGTACGGCTGACGGACACCGGGCTGCGGCTCGTCGGCGCCGCCAGCGGGTCGTCGCCCGCGTAGGCCGCGTCCGCGAACCGGCCGAGCGCAGACACGCCGACCGGCTCGGCGGCGGCGTACGCCGAACGCCAGACCGGGAGCCCCGCGAAGGACTCCTCGACCTCGGCCAGCACTGCCGCCTGCGCCGCCACCCAGTCCCGCCGCCAGGGATCCGCTCCGGCGGTCGGGAAGACCCGGTTGGCCACCACCCCGTCGACGCGGTAGCCGAACAGGGACAACGTGGTCAGGGATCGTCGGGCCTCGGCGACCACCATGCTCTCCGGCGTCAGCACCAGCCGGACGCTGGCGTCCGCGCCGGTGAGCAGGGCGTGCACCTCCTCCAGGTCACGGTGCAGCCGCTCGACGGCGTCGAGCACCTGGTCCGGGGGCATCGGCACCCCGGCTGCCCGCGCGAGCACCGGGCGCAGCGCCCTGACCACCCGCCGTTCGGTCGGGAACACCCGGTCCATGTACCAGCCGAGCGCCTCCGGCAGCGCCAGCAGCCGCAGCGTCTCGGCCGTGGGGGCGCAGTCCACCAGCACCACGTCCCAGCGACCCGACTGGACCTGCGCCCGCAGCTCCAGCAGCGCCAGGACCTCCTCGGCCCCGGGCAGCACCATCAGCTCCTCGGCGGTGACAGGGTCGACCCCGGCCGCGTCCAGGACGGAGAGCAGGTACCCCTCGATGTCGGCCCAGGACCGCTCGAAGCGCTGCTGCGCGTCCACCTGCTGGACGAACAGGCCGCGGCTGACCTCCGACGGCTCGGCCCCCACCGGGACACCGAACGCGTCGGCCAGGGAGTGCGCCGCGTCGGTGGACAGCACCAGGGTGCTGTTCCCCGCCGCGGCCGACCCGACCGCCGTTCCGGCGGCGACGGTGGTCTTCCCGACGCCCCCCTTGCCGGTGAGCAGGATGACCCTCAAGGGCCAGCAGGTGACTCGACGCGCTTCTTCAGCCCCTTGAGCGCGGTGTCGACGATGACCTTCTCCGCCTTGCGCTTGAGCATCCCGATCATCGGGATGGCCACGTCCACGGAGAGCCGGTAGGTCACCTCGGTGCTGTCGTGACCGAGCGACTCGAGCTCGTAGGCCCCGTCCATCGCCTTGAGCATGGTGCCCTCGACCAGGCGCCAGCTCACGGACTCGTCGTCGTGCCACTCGTAGCCGAGCGTGTAGCGGTCCTTGATCGGGCTGGCGTCCAGCTCGAAGTCGACCTCGGCCGGGCGGGCCGCGCCAGCCTGGCGGGGCTCCGCACGCTTCACCCCGTGCGCCCACTGCGGGTAGGCCCGGAAGTCCGCGATCACCGCCATCACCGAGGCGGGGTCGGCAGCGATGACGATGCTGGACGTGGTCTGTTCGGCCATCTTCACGTGCCCTCCGCGACGGGGTTCCTGCCGCCCGCGAGCGTAGCGGATACGCCGGTCGCCGGACCCTGGTCGGAGGCCCGCCACCCCGGCAGGACCGACGGCACCGGCACCGGCACCGGCTCACCCCCTGTAGCGTCCGGTGCCAGGTCACCGCGGCGCGATCGGAGGCACGCATGCGCGAGTTCGCCGGCCCGGCCGGTCACCCGGTCCCGGCCACCGGGAGCCTCACCGACGACCTCCTCGCCAACGCTGCCGACGACCCGGAGCGAGTCGCGTTCTCCCGCCCCGGCGCCCAGGGCTGGCGCGACGTCACCGCGGCGGAGTTCCTGGCCGACGTGCGCGGGCTGGCCCGCGGCCTGATGGCGGCCGGGGTCGCGCCCGGCGACCGGGTGGCGCTGCAGTCCCCTACCCGCTACGAGTGGACCCTGGTCGACTACGCGCTGTGGTACGTCGGCGCGGTCACGGTGCCGGTCTACGAGACCTCCGCGCCGGACCAGGTCGGCTGGGTGCTCGCCGACTCCGGGACCCGGGCGGCGGTCGTCGGCACCGCCGAGCAGCGGCGGGTCGTGGCCGGGCTGGTCGAGGCCGGCGTGGTGCCCCCGCACGACGTGTGGGTCGTCGAGGACGGCGACCTGGACGCGCTGGCCCGTGCCGCCGGGACGGTCGACGACCCCGACCTCGACCTCGACCGCGACCTCGAGCGGAGACGCGCGTCGGTGGGGCCGGGCTCGCTGGCCACGGTCGTGTACACGTCGGGGACGACCGGCCGGCCGCGCGGCTGCCAACTCACCCACGGGAACCTGATGTTCGCACTCGGGGCCGCCCTCGAGGAGCTCGAGGAGCTGTTCGACGACGAGGACGCCGCCACGCTGCTGCTGCTTCCCCTCGCGCACGTGTTCGCCCGTGTGGTCCAGGTCGGCGCGGTGCGGGCGCGGGTCCGGCTCGGCCACACCGCCGACGCCCGGACCCGGATGAGCGACTTCACCTCCTTCCGCCCGACCTTCGTGCTGGCCGTGCCACGGGTGTTCGAGAAGATCCTCACCACCGCGGGTCACCGGGCGGCGGCCGACGGGCACGCCCGACGGTTCGACCGCGCCGTCGAGACGGCGATCGCGACGAGCCGCGCCGTCGACGAGGGCGGGCCGGGACCGGTGCTGCGGCTGCGGCACCGGGTGGCGGACCGGCTGGTCTACCAGGCGCTGCGCGACGCGCTCGGTGGGCGCTGTCGCTACGCGGTGTCGGGGGGCGCACCGCTGGGCGAGCGCCTGGGACACCTCTACCGCGGAATCGGGCTGCCCGTCCTGGAGGGCTACGGGCTCACCGAGACCACCGGGGCGGTCACGCTGACCAGTCCCGGTGCGGTGAAGATCGGCACCGTGGGCAGGCCGCTGCCCGGCTGCGCCGTCCGGGTCGGGGAGGACGGCGAGCTGCACGTGCGTGGCGGCGGGGTCTTCGCCGGCTACTGGGGGGACGCCGAGGCCACGGCCGAGGCGATCGGTGAGGACGGGTGGCTGCGCACCGGGGACGTTGGCGAGATCGACGACGAGGGCTTCGTGCGGGTCACCGGGCGCAAGAAGGAGATCCTGGTGACCGCAGGCGGCAAGAACGTCGCCCCCACGGTGCTCGAGGACGGGCTCCGGTCCCACCCGCTGGTCAGCAACTGCATGGTGGTCGGCGACGGCCGTCCGTTCGTCGCGGCCCTGGTCACCCTGGACGCGGAGGCGGTGCGGTCGTGGGCCCGCGAGCACGGGCGCAGCGACGACCCGGCGGCACTCGCGGTCGACGCGGGGCTGCACGCCGAGGTCCAGCGAGGCGTGGACCGGGCCAACCTCGCGGTCTCCCAGGCCGAGGCCATCCGCGGGTTCATGCTGCTGGCCGACGACTGGAGCGAGGAGGGCGGCCAGCTGACGCCCAGCCTGAAGCTGCGGCGCTCGACGCTGCGCGAGCAGCTGCGCGACGAGATCGAGGCGCTGTACACGCGCTGACCGGGTGCCGGGGGGTCGGCCCACCCGAACGGGCGATACGCCGCCGGCCGTTCGGGCACATCTGAGACTCCCTGTCCGATTCGTGATCATCGGTGGGGGTAATTCCACCGTTTCCGGGACGCCGGCCCCGCCGCCGTACAACCCTTTACTCCTGGGCTGGACAGCCCCCTGGGAGAGAGACGACCGCAGCCCGGCTCGGGCGCGGCCGTTCCCGGGTGACGACGGACCAAGGACCTGGCATGGGACGCAGAACTGTTCTCCTGATCGTGGCGGCACTCATCGCCACCCTCGGCACCTCGATGGTCTTCCTCTACGTGCGAGGGGCCGACAGCCGCGCTGAGGCGGCCCAGCAGCCGCTCCAGGTGCTCAAGGCGGTGAGCCAGATCGAGCCGGGCGAGACGCTGGCTGCCGCCCAGGCAGCGGGCAAGGTTCAGCTCGGCACGGTGCCGCAGAAGCAGGTCCTGACCGGTGCCGTCAACTCCGCGGCCGGCCTCGAGGACAAGGTGGCCTTGGCCACGATCTACCCCAACGAGCAGATCGTCACCGCCAAGTTCGGCGGCGCCGGGGAGCAGGAGACCCTGCAGATCCCCCGGGGCAACATCGCCATCTCGGTCAACCTGTCCGACACCGGCCGGGTGGCCGGCTTCGTCAGCCCCGGGGCCAAGGTGGCGATCTTCGCCTCCGGCGGCTCCGCCGGTGGCGGCGTGGACGCCACCCGGGTGCTGCTCCCCAAGGTGCAGGTGATCGCCGTCGGCGCCACCACCGTGGTGTCCAAGACCACCACGGACCCGGCGGGCGCGCAGACCACCGAGCAGCTGCCCAAGACCCTGTTCACCCTCTCGCTGAGCCAGAGCGAGGCCGAGCGGGTGCTCTTCGCCACCACGCACGGCGAGCTGAGCTTCGCCCTGCTGAACGACACCTCGAGAGTGACCGCCAGCGCCGGGGTCACCGCCAAGAACCTCTTCAAGTGAGCCTCTGATGCCGATCATCGTCGAAAGCAGCCCCACCAACGCCGAGATGTTCCTGTCCGTCGTCGGGTCCCGCAGCCGGCTCGTGGCGAACCTCGACGAGCTGAAGCGGACCCTGGCGGAGTCCCCCGACGAGTACGCCATCGTGCTGGGCCCCACCGTGGACCTGGAGGCGTCGGCGGCCCTCGCCGAGACCCTGCGGGTCACCCGGCCGACGGTCAGCGTCATCCTGATCCGTCGCCGCGTCGACACGAGCGTGCTGGCCGAGGCGCTGCGCTCGGGGATGCGCGAGGTCGTCGACGAGCGCGACCTGACCGGTTTGGGGGCCGCGGTCGACCGCGCCATGCAGGTCTGGCAGGCGCTGACCGGGTCCACCCAGGCCCCCAGCGGTCCCGCGCGCGGGAAGGTGGTCACGGTCTTCTCCCCCAAGGGCGGGGTCGGCAAGACGACGCTCGCGGTCAACCTGGCGCTGGCACTGAGCGAGAACGGCAGCCGACGGGTGTGCCTGGTCGACCTCGACCTGGCCTTCGGCGACGTCGCCATCACCCTTCAGCTGTTCCCGGCCCGCACGATCGCCGACGCCGTGCACCTGCAGAGCGGGCTGGACTTCCCCGTCCTGGAGCCGCTGCTGACCGACTACCAGGGGCTGCTCTCGGCGCTGGTCGCACCGGTGCAGCCCGACGCCAAGGACAGCATCCCCCCCTCGCTGGTCGGGAAGGTGCTGAGCCTGCTCAAGCAGAACGCGGACTTCGTGGTCGTGGACACGTCCCCGGCACTGGACGAGTACGTGCTGCAGGCCTTCGACGAGACCGACGAGATGCTGCTGGTGGCGACGCTCGACGTGCCGACCCTGAAGAACGTCAAGGTGGCGGTGGAGACCCTCGACCTCCTGAACTTCCCCAAGCCGAAGCGGCACCTCGTGCTCAACCGGGCCGACGACAAGGTCGGGCTGAGCGCGGACAAGGTGGAGAGCACGCTGGGCATGAAGATCGCACTGTCGGTGCCGACCTCCAGCCAGGTCGCCCACGCCACCAACGCCGGCGAGCCCATCGTCACCGCCGCGCCGCGGCACCCCGTCAGCCAGGCGGTGACCCGGTTCGCCGCCACGCTCAGCGGCGTCTCGGCCGTCGTCGACCCGCCGAGCGACCCCCGCGCCGGAGCCTCCGCCCCGAAGCGCTCCCTCCTGCGTCGAAACCTCAGGTGAACCGATGAGCAGCCTTGCCGACCGGCTGGCCGCGGCCTCCCGCGACCGCGTCTCCAACGCGCCTGCCACGCAGGACGCGGTGTCGACGATGGGCTCGCCGCGCAAGTCCCCGGAGAAGCCCGCGGACAACGACTACAGCGAGCTCAAGGCGCAGGTGCACAACACCCTGCTGCAGCAGCTCGGCCCGAAGCTGTACGACGCCGAGCTGACCCAGACCGAGCTGGAGCACATGGTCAAGGGCGCGCTGCAGGAGGCGATGCAGGCCGAGGACATCCTGCTGACCACCGCGGAGCGGACCCGGATCTCGCAGGAGATCTCCGACGACATCTTGGGCTACGGCCCCATCGAGCCGTTCCTGCGGGACCCGGACCTCACCGAGGTCATGGTCAACGGCCCCAACAGCATCTACATCGAGCGGGGCGGTCGGCTCCAGAAGGTCGAGGGCAGCTTCACCGACGAGGCACACCTGCGTCGCACGATCGACAAGATCGTCTCCCGCATCGGCCGCCGCGTCGACGAGTCGAGCCCGATGGTCGACGCCCGGCTCCCCGACGGCAGCCGTGTGAACGCCGTCATCCCGCCGCTGGCGGTGGACGGCTCGCTGCTGACGATCCGGAAGTTCTCCGCCGACCCGTACATGTCGGCGGACCTGGTCGCGTTCGGCACCTACTCGCAGCGGACGGCGGACTTCCTGTCCGCGTGCGTGAAGGGCCGGCTCAACATCATCGTCTCGGGCAGCACCGGCTCCGGGAAGACCACCACGCTCAACGTGCTCTCCTCGTTCATCCCGGCCGACGAGCGGATCGTCACCATCGAGGACGCCGCCGAGCTGCAGCTGCACCAGGACCACGTGCTCCGACTGGAGTCCCGGCCGGCTAACATCGAGGGCAAGGGCGCCGTCGACATCCGCGACCTGGTCAAGAACTCGCTGCGCATGCGTCCCGACCGGATCGTCGTCGGCGAGGTCCGCGACTCCTCGGCCCTCGACATGCTCCAGGCCATGAACACCGGTCACGACGGCTCGCTCTGCACGGTGCACTCCAACGGTCCGCGCGACACCCTCTCCCGCATCGAGACGATGGTGCTGATGGCCGGCATGGACCTGCCGATCCGCGCGATCCGCGAGCAGGTGGCCTCCGCGGTCGACCTGATCGTGCACCAGAGCCGGCTCAAGGACGGCTCCCGCCGGATCACCCACGTCACCGAGGTGGAGCGCATGGAGGGCGACGTCGTCACCCTCCAGGACGTGTTCATCTACGACCACTCGGCGGGCTTCGACGAGAACGGCCGCACGCTCGGCCGGCTGCGGGCCACCGGGCTGCGCCCCAAGCTGCTCGACAAGCTGGCCCATTCCAACGTCCACGTGGACCCGATGCTGTTCGCGATGGACGGAGGCTGAGGATGCGACTGCACCGCTCGCTGCTGCAGCGCTCCGCCCGCCGGCTCGCGCTCGCCCTGCCCACCCTCGTCGTGCTGGCGGCCGCGCCCGCGCACGCCGCCGGCGGCAGCATCGACCACGTCGAGACCGAGGGCGGCCGGCTCAGCCTGGTCTACTCGGTCCCCGGCGCCGGCGCCGGCGCCCCCGACCCGGCCACGATCGCCGTCACGATCGACGGCACGCCGCTGGAGGCCACCGCACAGCCGGCCTCCGAGGCGCAGGGCACCACCGCGCGCACCGCGGTCCTGGCCTTCGACGTCAGCAACAGCATGGCCGGCGCGAAGTTCGCCGCCGCCAAGCGCGCCGCCGACCTGTTCCTGGGCTCGGTCCCAGCCGACGTACGGGTCGGCATCGTCACGTTCGCGGGCTCGGTGCGGGTGCTCCAGGAGCCGTCCTTGGACCGGACCGCGTCGCGACGCCTCGTCGAAGGCCTGGACCTCTCGCGCGGCACCGCGCTGTACGACGGCCTCTCACGTGCCGTGGCGGCGGCCGGGACGGCGGGACCCCGCAGCGTCCTGGTTCTCTCCGACGGCCGCGACACCTCGACCACCTCGATGACCACCGTCACTCGCGCCGTGCGACGGGCCGGGGTGAAGGTCGACGTCATCGCGCTCGACCAGTCCGCCGGCGACGTGCGGCTGCTCGCACCGCTGGCCGAGGCCGGTGACGGCACGGTGGTCAGCGCCGCCGACCCGAGCGAGCTGGGACGGATCTTCGCCGGCGAGGCGCAGGCGCTCGCCAGCCAGGTCGTCGTCACCGCCGCGCTGCCCCGAGACGTCGCCACCGAGGGCACGCTCGAGGTCGGCATCGACGTCGACGGCGCGACCTACACCGACTCGGCCTTCGTCAAGCTGGCGGCGGCCACCCCGGCCACCGCGGGCACGGCCTCGGCCGCCACCTCCGGGAGCACCGACCTCCGCCCCGCCCCGCCGGGCTTCCAGATGTCGACCTCGGCCGTCCTGGTCGGTCTGGCGGCGCTCGGCGCCGGCCTCCTGGTGCTCCTGACCGCCCTCCTGGGCGGGCTGGGCCGGCGACCGGAGTCCCTGGCCAGCCGCATCGACCCCTACACCAACCGAGGTGCGGCCGGCGCGCGCCGCCCCGCCGAGCAGGCGCCCTCCATGACGGCCCAGGCCGTCACGGTGGCGCAGAAGGCGCTCTCGGGGAACCAGGGCCTCGAGGCCCGGCTCGGCGCGAAGCTCGACGCCGCCGGGATGAGCCTCAAGCCCGCGGAGTGGCTGCTGATGCACGCCGGCATCGCGTCGGCCGCGACGCTGCTGGTGTTCATGCTCACCGGCGCCGGACTGCTCGCCACCCTGCTCGCGCTGGTCGGCGGCCTGCTGCTGCCCTGGCTGTACCTGGGCCGCCGGCAGTCCCGGCGCCTGAAGGCCTTCAACGCCCAGCTCGCCGGGACGCTGCAGCTGCTGGCGGGCAGCCTCCAGGCGGGGCTGTCGATCGCGCAGGGCATGGACACGATCGTGCGGGAGGGCGCTGAGCCCGTCGCCGGGGAGTTCCGCCGCGCCCTGGTCGAGACCCGGCTCGGCGTCCAGATCGAGGACGCCCTCGAGACCGTCGGCGAGCGGATGATGAGCGACGACTTCACCTGGACGGTGATGGCGATCCGCATCCAGCGCGAGGTCGGCGGCAACCTCGCCGAGCTGCTGCTGAGCGTCGCGGCCACGCTGCGCGAGCGCGACTACCTGCGTCGCCAGGTGAAGTCGCTGTCCGCCGAGGGCCGGTTCTCCGCCTACATCCTGCTGTCGCTGCCGCCCGGCATCCTGGCCTACGAGGCGGTCACGAACCCGACCTACCTGCACCCTCTCATCGCCACCCCCATCGGCTGGGTGATGCTGGCCGGGATGGGTCTGCTGATGGGGATCGGCGCGTTCATGATGAGCCGGATGATCAAGATGGAGATCTGAGATGGCACCCACCACCGTCCTGCTCGGCCTCGGGATCGTCGGCATCTTCGGCGGCATCTTCCTCTCCCTCACCGCGATGGGGGTGTTCACCAACGAGGCTCGCGGGGTGTCCCGCTCGCTGGCGGTCCTGGAGGCGTTCAGCACCGCGCCGAAGGTGATGCGCGACGAGCTCGACCCCGGCTTCTCCGACCGCGTGGTCGACCCGCTCCTCTCCCGGCTCACCGGCCTGGGCCGGCGGCTGACCCCCCAGGACTACAGCGAGCGCATCCTGGCCAAGCTCAACGTCGCGGGGAACCCACCCGGCTGGACGGTGGACCGAGTGCTGTCCCTGAAGATGCTCGGGATGGGCGCCGGCGTGGTCGCGGGGGCGCTGGTCGGGCTGATGCTGGGCAAGGGTCTGGGCGGCGTCGCCGCCTGCGCGCTCATCGGCACCGTCGCCGGCTACTTCGGGCCCAACTTCTACCTCTACCAGAAGGCCTACGACCGGACGGCGCAGATCCAGCGCGCCCTGCCCGATGCGCTCGACCTGCTGTGCATCTCGGTGGAGGCCGGGCTGGCCTTCGACGCGGCCCTGGCCCAGGTCGCCCGCAACACCGAGGGACCGCTGGCCAACGAGTTCGCCCGCATGCTCCAGGAGATGCAGATCGGCCTCGGCCGCGCCAACGCCCTGCGGGCGCTGGGCGAGCGCAGCAACCTCCCCGACCTGCGCAGCTTCTGCTCCGCGATGGTCCAGGCGGACGCCTTCGGCATCCCGGTGGGACAGGTGCTGCGCGTGCAGTCCTCCGAGATCCGGATCAAGCGGCGCCAGCGTGCCGAGGAGACCGCGCAGAAGATCCCGGTCAAGATCATGGTGCCGCTGGTGCTGTTCATCCTGCCCTCCCTCTTCATCGCCGTTCTCGGGCCTGCCATCATCAGCATGATCGATACCTTCGGCGGAGGCGGTGCGCTCAGTTGAGCCAGCGGGAGCAGGTCGCGGTCACCAGCCGGGTCTTCTGCCTCGCCGCGTTGCTGGGGGTCGCCCTGATCCTGCGCGACGCGGCCACCATCCAGACGGTGGCCGTCATCCTGGTGGTGGGCGGGCTCTCGACGTACGTCTCCTACGCCACCGGCGGAACCGCGCTGGTCACGCTCACCGGCGAGGCGCTCGTGGTCTCGCTGGTGATGGGGCTGAGCTTCGACGACTCCGCCGTGCTGATGCCCTACCTGGTGGTGCTCGGTCTGCTCGCCGGGCTGTTCCGAGGGGTCGTCGGGATCCTGGTGGTCAGCTGCGCGCAGGTCGTCGGGCTGCTGCTGGTCCCGCTCGCCTCCGGGGGACTCGACGGCATCGGCCAGCGCGCCGTCGCCCTCGCGCCATGGGTGCTGACGACCCTCGGCGGCGGCCTTCTCGGGCTGTGGACCCGCAGCATGGGCCCCGGCCGGGTCGTCGGTGACTCCGACGAGCAGTACGAGTCCGCCCGCCAGCTGCTCACCCAGCTGCGTGCGGTCGCGCGCCGGCTGTCCGCGGGGCTCGACAGCGCGGGCATGGCCGCGGAGCTGATGGAGACTCTGCACGCGCACCTCGACGACCGCTACAGCGCCGTGTTCGTGCGCACCAGCGGCTCGATCCTGGTCCCGATCGGGTTCCGCGGCATCGGCGCCGGGCAGGTGCTCAGCCCGACCGACCCCATCGTGGAGCGCTGCTGGGAGGACCAGCAGCCGATCCAGGGGGTGGTCCCCTCCGGCAACCGCGACGCCCGGCACCGGGTCGCACTGCCGCTGCGGGTCGGCACCCGCATGATCGGCGTGGCGTTCTCCTCCAGCTCCGAGCCCGCCGCCACCGCGGCCGTCGAGGCGCTGATGCGCGAGACCGACGCCCACAGCCTGCGGCTCGAGACGGCCCTCGTCTTCGACGAGATCAGGTCCATGGCCACCTCCGACGAGCGGCAGCGGCTCGCGCGCGAGATCCACGACGGCATCGCCCAGGAGGTGGCGTCCCTCGGGTACGTCGTGGACCACCTCGCGTTCACCACCAGCGACCCCGAGGTCTCCGCGAGCCTGCGGGACCTGCGCGGCGAGCTGTCCCGGGTGGTGGCCGACCTGCGGCTGTCCATCTTCGACCTGCGCAGCGACGTCTCACCGACGATCGGGCTCGGCTCGGCGCTGTCGGACTATGTCCGGCAGGTCGGCGCCAAGTCCGACCTGACCGTGCACCTGACCCTGGACGAGGCACCGACCCGGCTGGCGCCCGACGTGGAGGGCGAGCTGCTGCGGATCGCCCAGGAGGCGGTCACCAACGCCCGCAAGCACGCTGCCGCGGAGAACCTGTGGGTCGACTTCTGGAGCGAGCCGCCGCGGGCGCGGCTCGTCGTGCGCGACGACGGCACCGGCATGGGCAGTGGTCGCGACGACTCCTACGGCATCTCGATCATGCGGGAGCGCGCCGAGCGCATCGACGCGACGCTGCAGATTCACAGCGAGACCGAGCCGTCCTCCGAACGCGGGACTGTCGTACAGGTTACTGTTGCGGCCACCAGTCTCCTCTCGGACGAAGGCATCAAGACCCCATGACCCAACAAGCGCAGAGCGACGTTGTCTCCCGTGTCCTCCTGGTCGACGACCACGACCTGATCCGGCAGGGTCTGGCGCGTGCCTTCGAGCGCCACGACGACTTCGACGTCTGCGGTCAGGCCGCCTCCGTCGGCGACGGCCTGCGCCAGTTCACCGCCCTTCGCCCCGACGTGGTCATCACCGACGTCCGGCTGCCCGACGGCCTCGGCTTCGACCTCGTGCGCGAGATCCGCAAGCAGGGCCACGACACCGGCGTCGTCGTGCTGACGATGTATGCCGGCGACGAGCAGCTGTTCGCCGCGCTGGAGGCCGGCGCCTCGGCCTTCGTCGCCAAGGACGCCCCGGCCGACGAGGTGGTGGCCGCCGCGCGCCACGCCCTGGTGTCCCCCCGCTCCTTCGCCGCCGCCGACCTCGCCGGGGCGATGCGGCGCAAGATGACTCCCGCGGGCCCGCAGCTGACCCAGCGCGAGGCGGAGGTGCTCAGCCTGCTGGCCAAGGGCTTCTCGGTCTCGGCCATCGCGCGCTCCATCTTCGTCAGCGAGTCGACGGCCAAGACCCACATCTCCAAGATCTACGAGAAGCTCGGCGCCTCGAACCGTGCCGACGCGATCATGAAGGCGGTCCGGTCCGGTCTGCTGAACGAGGACCTGCGGGACTGAGCCACCGGCCGGCGGGGTGGCGTAGCCCGTTCGGGTGGTGCCGAGTCCGGACGGTTGGCGCACGATCCCGGACCGTTTGTGGGATCTTGGACATACCTCTCATAGCCGATCCTAAGGGTGTTGGATCCACCAGCGGACCGACGCAGACTTCACACCCCTGGGAGAACACCATGTACGACGTCGTCAACTACGTCCGGATCCGACTCACCGCCGTCCCTCGCACCGAGCGTGGCGCGTCCGCGGTCGAGTACGGCCTGCTCGTCGCGCTGATCGCCATCGCGATCATCGCCGCCGTGACCACCCTCGGTGGCACCCTGAAGGACCTGTTCGCCAAGACCAGCAGCAGCCTCACCAAGTAGCCTCCGGCGCGGTCCGCCCACCGCCGCCGTCGCGCCGACCCTCACCCCGAGCCCGGGTGAGGGTCGGTTCTGCGTTCTGGGCACTCCGGGTCGGCGCCGGCCAGCAACGCGGCGAGTCGCTCCCCGGCATCCCGCCAGGTCCAGCGGACGGCCGAGCCCGGCGCAGTCGGCGAACGGTCCCGGGGACCGCGTCCGAGCAGCTCGACCAGCGCCGCTGCGACCTCGGCGGCGCTCGACACCACGACCCCGGCGTCCGGCTCGGCCAGCGTCTCGGGCGCCCCGCCGGAGCGACCCACCACCACGGGCAGCCCACAGGCCTGCGCCTCCAGGAAGACGATCCCCCACGCCTCGGGCTCCAGGCCCCAGCGCCGGGTGCGGCACGGCATCGCGAAGACGTCGCCGGCGTCGGTCCACGCCGGCACCCGGTCCCAGGCCACGCTCCCCGGCAGCCGGACGGACCCCGTCAGCCCGCGGCGCCGGACCATCCGCTCCAGCCGTCGCCGGTCAGGTCCCTCGCCCACCAGCAGCAGCACCGCGCCGTGGTGGTGCCGCAGCACCTCGGACCACGCTCGGACCAGGGTGTCCTGCCCCTTGCGGCGGACCAGCCGAGCCGTGCAGACCACGACGGGCGTGTCCGGCGCGAGCCCGAGCTCGGCGCGCACCTGGTCCCCGCCGCAGCCGGGACGGAACCGGTCCGGGTCGACTCCCGGGGAGAGCCGTCTCATCGCCGCCCGCGCCGACGGCCGCAGCGCCCCCGCGATCCGGTCGCCGCACCAGCGGCTGACATAGGTGAGCACGTCGACGTCCGAGCCGATCCGGCGCAGCAGGGCACGCGTCACCGGCAGCCGCGCCCACCAGACCTCGTGCCCGTGGGAGAGCGCCACGATCCGGCGCGCCCCCGCCCGTCGAAGCGCCGGCGCGAGCAGCCCCAGCGGTGCGCTCGCCCCGAACACGACCCGGTCGCAGCCCTCGTCGCGGAGCACCGCCGTCACCCGTCGCCGCACCGCCGGCGTCGGCAGCAGCACCGACCTCGGGTCGCGGTGCACGGTGAACGGCAGGGTCCGGTCGAACGCGCGGTCCCCGGGCATCGCCGCGGTGTAGACCACGACCCGCTCGGCCGGCAGCTGTCGGCACAGCGCGAGCACGAAGCTCTCGATGCCACCGCGGCGGGTCGGGAAGTCGTTGGTGACGACCAGGACCCGGCTCACGGCACGGCCGCGCTTCGTGCCGCCTGCTCCGCCCGGCGCAGCGCCGCAGGGAGCCCCGCCCGCTCGAGCACGGTGGGGTGGCTCCCCCACCACAGCTGGCTGAGCCACGGCGGCGTCGGATCGGCCAACGACGTGAGGGCGAAGCGCCGCTGCATCTGCACGAACGTCTCGTCGGACCCCGTGACGCGGATCGCGTCGACGTCGGCACGGGCCTCGATCGCACGGCTCACCGTGTTCTGCACCGGGCTCGCCAGGAGCCCGCCCACCGCCACCAGCGCCAGCACCAGTGCCACCCCGGCCGGATCGGCCGGGCCGTGGGTCCGGCTGCGACGACGCAGCCGGCGGTCGTCGAGCGCCACCCCGAGCAGGCAGACCCCGCCGACGGCGGCGAGGGAGCCCAGGGCCGTGCCGAGCAGCACGTCGTCGTGCCGGGCGTGCCCCAGCTCGTGGGCGATCACCACGCGTGCCTGGGCGGGGGTGAGCGAGCTCAGCAGGGTGTCGTAGACGACGATGCGCCGGGTGCCGCCGAACCCGCTCACGTAGGCGTTCACGGTGGTGGTGCGACGGGAGGCGTCGGAGACCAGCACGTCGTCCACCTGCACCCCCTCCCGCGCCGCCAGGCGCATCACCGACGCCTTGAAGGGGCCGTCGGCCATCGGGGTGAACCGGTTGAAGACGGGCTCGACGAGCACCGGGTACAGGAAGGACCCCGCCAGCACCAGGACGACCGCCGCGACGGAGGCCCCCGCGAACCACCACCGCCGGCTGCGGCGGGCGAGCCCCACCAGCAGCAGCAGCGCCACCGAGGTGGCCACCCAGGACACCCCGAAGGAACGCAGCACGTCGAGCAGGAAGCCACCCCAGCCCTGGCGGCTGAGCCCGTTCTCGACGCTCAGCCGGTGCCCGACGAGGGCGAACGGGAGAGTCAGCGCCCGCTCGACCAGCAGCACCACCAGGACCCCGGTCGGGACGGCGGTCCACCACCGTCGACCGCCCTGCACCCGTCGCAGCAGCCGGGCTCCGAGCGGGGTGAGCCCGAGGGCCACGAGACCCGCCAACGAGACGCCGTAGGACGACCAGGCCACGAGTCGGCGGGCGTGCGCGTACCGCTCGGCCCGGGCGATCTGCTCCGGGGTGAACAACGAGCCGGCGCTGGGCGGCACCAGGTGGCCACCGGGGACCCATGACCAGGGCACCGTGACCGCCGCGACGACGGCGAGCACCGCGAACGCGAGCCCGGCGCCCGCGAGTGCGGCGCGCCGGGCGGCCCCGGGACGGCGTGGCGGGGTGGGCCGGTGGGGCCGCCACGGTCGTCCCGTCACGCCGGCCGCCCCCCGGTCACCGGGCCAGCCTGCTCAGCTCGGCGCGCCAGCGCCGGGTGAAGGCCGTCTCGTCGGTGCCGAGCCGCTCGAAGGCGGCGGCCGTGGTGGAGTCGCGCTCGGCACGGCGGTAGAACCCAACCAGCGCGCGCTCCCCGTAGGTGCGCGCGAGCAGCCGTGCGGCCAGCCAGGCGACCTCGTACGACGCGCCCAGGTGCGGGCTTCCCGCCTCGAAGTCGGCGGCGTCGGGCAGCCGAGGGGGCGGCCCGGAGCGCCGGACCTCCGCCAGCGCCTGCGCGGCCCCGACCGAGGCCGCCACGTCGGTCCGGGACAACGCCACGTAGTCGGCGAACCCCTCCACCAGCCACGGCGGCATGGCGGCGTTGGGGGCGCGGGTGGCGACGTGGGTGGCCTCGTGGGCCAGCACGATCCTGGTACCGCGCGGGCCGAGCCGCGCCAGCACGCCGGGGTTGAGGAACACGTGCACAGGCGAGCGTGCCGCCAGCGAGCCGTCCGGCGTGGTGGTGACCGCGGCGATCCCGGCGTAGCGGCGCTGGTCCGCGCCCAGCAGCCGACCGAGGGCCGCCTGGTCCCGGGGCACCTCGACCACCACGGCGCCCCGCCACCCCGTCAGCACCGACCGGACGTCACGGACCGCCCGCTCGACGGTCCGGGCCAGCCGCGCCGGCGTCGTGGTGGGCGAGGCCGAGATCACCAGGGCGTGCTTGCTGCCGGCGACCTGCACCCGGTCCGTCAACCACAGCGGCACGGCTCGACCGTAGCCGTCGCGCGCCGTCACGAACACCGCGGCGCCCCCGTCCTCGCGATACGTCATCGCGACCTCCTGGCTGCTGGCTCCGTCGTCGTACCCGCGCACCCGCCAGGTCACGAGCACCCGTGCGACGCGCACCGGCGCGCCGCTCCCCGCTCTGCCCGACGTGACCTCCCGGCTCGCGTCGTCGACGTAGCTGAGCCCGGACACCGTGATCCCGGTCGTCCGCAGGTTGTCCGACAGCGTTCTCAGCTCGCTCGTCGGGGCGCCGCCGGTGGCCCCGGTGACCGCGGCGAGCGAGTCGGGGGTGCCGACCTCGAGGAACCGCTCGACCCGCTGCAGCAGCCGTCGCACCGCCTCGGCGCCGACTCCGCCGGTCGAGCCCGTGGCGGCCCCGGCCCCTCCGCCGGTCGAGCCCGTGGCGACCCGGCCCCCCGGGACGAGCGGAGCCGCCCCCGCCGCTACCGAGACCAGCATCGTGAACAGCACGAGGCCGGCCGCCCACCTGCGTGGACGACCGGCCTCGGACGGTGGCTCAGCCCGGCCGGACGGCACCGGCGTAGGGCATGTCGTGCAGGCCCGAGACCTGGATCCCCGTGCGCGGGTTGAGGGCGTTCACGACCCGGCCGTTGCCGACGTACATGCCGACGTGGCTGATCGGGCTGTAGTAGAAGACCAGGTCGCCGGGACGCAGCGCGGACTCCGCGACCCGGGTGCCCGAGGTGAGCTGGGCACCGGAGTAGTGCGGCAGGTTCACGCCGGCCTGCTTCCAGGCCATCATCGTCAGCCCGGAGCAGTCGAACGCGTTCGGGCCGGCGGCACCGTAGACGTAGGTCTTGCCCACCTGGGCCATCGCGTAGCGGACCGCGGCCGAGGCCCGGCCCGAGACGGGAGCGCCGCCCCCGGTTGCAGCGGCCCCGGACCCGGCGGAACCCGCGGTGGCGGGAGACCCCGCCGTGGCGGGTGCCGCGGTGCGGGCGTCGGAGCGGGCGGCGGAGCGGCTGGCGCGCTCAGCGGCGCGGCGGGCCGCCTGCTCCTTCAGCGTGCCCAGCAGTGCCCTGGCGCGGGCCGCCTTGGCGTCGACCTCGGCCTTCTCCGCACCGAGCCGGCTCTTGCTGCGGGAGATCGTGACGACCTCACGGTCGGCGGAGTGCTCCCGGGCCGCCAGCCGATCCGCCTCGGCGCCGAAGCCGGCCATCGCCTGGGTCCGCTGGTCGTGGAACGCGGCGAGCGTCGTCAGCTGGTCGAGGAACACGTCCGGGTCGTCGGCGAGCAGCAGCCGCCCGGCGGTGTCGATCGCCTGGCCCTGGTACTGCGAGACCACGGAGTCGACCACCTGCTCCCGGGCGAGGGCGACCTTCGCACGCTGCTGGGCGAGGTCACGCCGCAGCCGGGTGAGGCGGCGCTCCGCCTGCGCCTTCTCGACGCGGGCGGCGTTGTACCGCTCCGAGGCCTGCTCCGCCTGGTGGTAGAGCCGGTCGACCCGGGTCGAGACGTCCTCGATGTCGGGGGCTGCGGAGCTGGGGGCGGCCACCAGCAGGGTGCCGCCGAGGGTGACGATGGACAGGGTCGCGAGCACACGCGACAGACGCTTCCGGCCGGCAAGCACGAGCGGTCGGTCTCCTCTTTGTCTCACGCCTACCGGGTTAGCTGACGGGTGCGGGCGGCAAAGAAACCCTACGCACGCCGGCCGCGGCGGTCTGCTGCGGCGGGCGGGCGATTAACCCCAAACGAACCTGGGTCCCCGGCTCCGGAGAACCCGACGGCCATCGACCATCGGTCCGAACTCGGCGCGGCGCTCGTGCCGACCCGGTCTGGTCTGCTACTGCGAGCGCCGACCACCCAGGGTACGGCCCGTCGCCGGGTCCCGGCAAACCTTCCGTCGTCCCGGGGCCGGCACGGGTGTGTTCCACGAGGACCGGGGGCCTCGGCTCGGCTCGCTCGGAGCCGGGGTCGGGGCCGCGGCTCAGGCCGAGGCCACGTCGGGTCCGTCCTCGGGAGAGACCATCCGCAGCGGTGGCACCAGCCCGGATCCCGCCAGCACGTCGAGGGCGCGCTGCTCGTCGTCGTCGAACCCCAGCTCGGGCGGCGGCCCCAGCAGGACGGTGACCACGCAGTCGTGGCAGGCCAGCCCGCGCACCACGCAGGTGTCGCAGTCGATGTGCACGGTCATCGGTTCCTCCTGGCGTCGGCCGGTGCGGTGAGGCGGTGCTTCCCCGTCCCGGTCGACTCTGGCAGCCGCCGCCGACAGTTCCGCGCCGGCCGGGGTCAGGCCCGGGCCAGCAGCCGGTGCAGCGCCGGGGCGGCCACCGTGCGGGCACCGGCGCGGACCACGTCCCCGACCACCTCACGATCGCTGGAGACCACCACCAGCGGACGCCCCTGCGGCTCGGCAGCGACCAGATCGCGGATCACGTCGTCGGCGATCACCCCCGGTCGGCTGTAGAGCACCCGCACCCCCCGCGGACGGGTGACCAGCGGCCGGACGGACGCCGCGCCGGCATCGAAGACCACCGTCACCTCCGCGCCGCTCCGCGCCGCCACCGGGGCGAGGCCGGAGAGCAGCCGGTCCCGCTGCTGCTCCAGCGAGAGCTGCGGCCACGCCGCCTTGGTGACGTTGTAGCCGTCGACCACCAGGTGGACCCGGGGCAGCCCGAGCAGCTGCTCCAGCAGCGCCGGGTCGTCGACCGGCAGCGAGCCGTGCCCAGATCCGGCGCGGAAGCCCTCCGCCGCCACCTGGGCCTCCACAGCGTCGGCCGGCGACCCCTCGACGGCCGGCAGCGCCAGCTCCCGGCGCAGCCCCTGCGCGGTCTCCAGGAGGGTGTCGAGCAGCAGCCGGGCCCGGAGCGCCTCGTGCCCGCGCTCGGTGCGACCCGCTCGGCGGGCCGCGCCGACCTCCCCCTCCAGCTGCTGGGCCCGCGCCCGGGTCCGTCGCAGGTCCGCCTCCGCCTCCGCCAGCCGCGCGGCGTCGGCGCCGGCCCGCTCCTGTCCCAACGCCTCAACCTGCTCCAACGCGGTCTCCAGGTCCCGGAGGCGGGACCTGGTCTCGCCGAGCCGACGGCGCAGCTCGGCGTTCTCCGCCTTCAGGTCTGCGACCACCTCCCGGTGCCGGGCCTGGGCCTCCCTGAGCCGGAGGGTGCTCGCCTCGGCCTGACGTTCGAGCCGCTCCAGGTCCGACCGGCCGGCACCGGCTGGCTCGGTGGCGGACTCTGCCTCGACCTGCCCGACGACCGCGTCGAGGCGTTCCTGCCAGTCCTCGGGTCGCAGCAGGTAGAGCAGGGCAGCCACGTCGACGGGGTCAGCGGCCGGCACCGGGTCCGCTGACACCACGACCTCGGCCAGTCCGGGCAGGGCCGCACCGACACGGACCGCCACCCGGTCCCGGAAGTCCTCGTCGGCGGCCAGCACCGCCGCGATCTGCGTGCCCGCCAGCCGGGCCCGGCGGGTGGGTGCGAAGGTGGCCACCCGCCGCAGCGAGGGGGGCAGCAGCGTGGGCTCCATCTCGCCCAGCGCCTCGGCGGCCAGGGCCACCACCCGCGCCCGCACCGACCCGGGCAGCGGCACGCTCACGCGCCCGCCGCGTCGCCGACAGCCCGGTCCACCAGCTCCACCGCGTCCGAGCGGCCGCACCAGCGACAGGTCACGGCGGACACGTCCTCGTGCTCGGTGCTGGTGTCCTCGACCCGGTGGTCGCCGGCGAGGTCGAAGTGCCAGTACTCCGTCGTCCGTCGCGTCCGCGTGACGTCGAACCGGGTCAGGTTGCCGCAGCCGCCGCAGCGCCAGCGGGTGTTCGCATCGGGCAGGGGGGCGGGCACAGCGGATGCCTCCTTCAGTCCGAGACGAGCCGGCCCTCGGGGCCGCGCCCAGGGTATGCCGCGTGCCTGACGGGTTCGGTCGGTGGTCACCCCTACCGTCTGACGACATGAGGCAGGCAGTGACCGGGGGCAGCCCTCCGCGGTGGGAGTCGCAGCGCAGCTTCGACGAGCTGGGCAGGCCGCTGCGGGAGGTGACCTTCTGCGTGGTGGACCTGGAGACGACCGGAGGCTCGGCCGCCGGCGGCTCGATGATCACCGAGGTCGGCGCGGTCAAGGTCCGCGGCGGGGAGGTGCTGGGCGAGTTCCAGACGCTGGTGAACCCGCACCAGGCGATCCCGCCGTTCATCGCCGTGCTGACCGGCATCACCGACACGATGGTCGCCACCTCGCCGCGCATCGAGCAGGTCCTGCCACAGTTCCTGGAGTTCGCGGCCGGCTGCGTCCTCGTGGCGCACAACGCGCCCTTCGACATCGGCTTCCTGCGGCACTTCGCCGAGCAGCAGGGCCGGGCCTGGCCGCGCTTCGAGGTGCTCGACACAGCCACCCTGGCACGACGGGTGGTCACCCGCGACGAGGTCCCCAACTGCAAGCTGAGCTCGCTGGCGGTCGCGTTCGGATCGGCCACGACGCCGAACCACCGCGCGCTCTCCGACGCCCGAGCCACGGTCGACGTGCTGCACGGCCTGATGGCCCGGCTCGGCAACCTTGGGGTGCTGACACTGGAGGAGCTGGCCACGTTCAGCTCGCGGGTCACCTCCGCGCAACGGCGCAAGCGTCACCTGGCCGAGGGGCTGCCCCACGCCCCGGGCGTCTACCTGTTCCGCGACCAGGGTGGCCGTGTCCTCTACATCGGCACCTCCCGCGACCTGCGGACCCGGGTGCGCAGCTACTTCACCGCCTCGGAGACCCGCAGCCGGATGGGCGAGATGGTGGCGCTGGCCGCCGAGGTGACCGGCATCGAGTGCGCCACGCCGCTGGAGGCGTCGGTCCGCGAGCTGCGGCTGATCGCCGAGCACAAGCCCGGCTACAACCGCCGGTCCCGGTTCCCCGAGCGGGTGCACTGGGTGAAGCTGACCCGCGAGCCCTGGCCCCGGTTGGCGTTGGTGCGTCGGGTCCTCGACGACGACGCGGACTACGTCGGCCCCTACTCCTCCCGCCGCGTCGCGGAGCAGGCGGTGGCGGCACTGCACGAGACCTTCCCGATCCGGCAGTGCAGCGGCCGGATGGCGGTCCGTCCCGCGGGGAGCCCGTGCGTGCTCGCGGAGATGGGGCGATGCCTCTCGCCCTGCGACGGGAGCGTGAGCCGTGCGGACTACGCCGCGGTCGTCGCCGACCTGCGGCGGTCGCTGACCGGGGCGCCCGACCCGGTCCTGGTCTCGGTCTCCCAGCGGATGACCGCGCTGGCCGCCGACAGCCGCTTCGAGGACGCCGGGTCCTGGCGGGACCGCCTCGCCGCGTTCCTGCGCGGGGCGGCCCGCACCCAGCGGCTGGGGGCGCTGACCCGCTGCCCCGAGCTCGTCGCGGCCCGCTGGGAGGACGACGGCTGGGCGGTGCATGTCGTCAGGCACGGGCGCCTCGCCGGCGCCGGGGTGATCCCGGCCGGGGCCCACGCGGGCGAGTGGGTGCGCGGGCTGCGCACGTCGGCCGACACCGTCCTTCCGGGGCCCGGTCCGTTGCCGGCCGCGACAGCGGAGGAGACCGAGAAGGTGCTGCGGTGGCTGGAGTCCGACGGCGTCCGCCTCGTGCACGTCGACGGGGAGTGGAGCTGCCCGGTCGATGGTGCCTCCCGGCACCTCGAGCTGCACGACGCCGTGGCACTGTCCCGGGCGTCGCTGGTGCCCTTCGACGAGCGCCGGTCCCGCGGCACCCTGCACCGGCCGGTGCGGGAGCCGGTTCCGCTAGCGTGACGCCATGATCACCGCCATCGTGTTCGTCAAGGCCGACGTCGCGCGAATCCCCGAGGTCGCGGAGGGGATCGCGGCCATCGAGGGGGTCAGCGAGGTCTACTCGGTGACCGGTCAGATCGACCTGATAGCGCTGGTGCGGGTGCGCAGCCACGACGACGTGGCAGCGGTCGTGGCGGACCGGCTCAACAAGGTGACCGGCGTGAGCTCGACGGAGACCCACATCGCGTTCCGGGCCTACTCCCGGCACGACCTGGAGTCGGCGTTCTCCCTCGGCCTCGACTGAGCCAGCGGCTCAGCGCGCCCGCAGCTCGTCGAGACCGACCACACGGGGCGCCAGCGGGCCCGGTCCCAGCCGTCGCCGTAGTGGTTCGACGTACGCCGGGGCGACGACCAGCTCCACCGCGGGGTCCCGCTGGAGGATCAGCCGCGCCCGCGGCGCCGCGTCGTCGGCGTCGTCGAGTCGCAGCCGCAGCACCGCGAAGCGCTGCGAGACCGTCACGGTCAGGCTGGTCGTCAGGGCGTGGAACCAGGCGTCCGCGTAGAACGCCTGCGCGGCACCGTCCGGTCCGAGCGCGAGGTACTCCTGCCGGAGGGCGGCGCTAGGGGTCGTGGCGGCGGTGGCGGCCAGGATGCCGTCGGTCAGGCGGGTCGCCGAGTACGGCGTCGAGAGCGACGCGGTGCCGGAGCGTCCGGTGTCGAGCAGCGGGGCGGCGTGGCCGAGGACCGGCCCGAAGGCCTGCGACGCGGCCGCGGTCGCCAGGACCGCTGCCAGCACGCGGAGCACTCGTGGCCCTCGACACGGGAGGCGGACGGCGAGCAGGAAGCCGGCCACCGCGGGGACCAGCGCCGCCAGCACCAGCTCCAGTCCCATCACGAACTTCAGCAGGTAGTACGACGACGTGCCCAGCGTGCGCAGCTGGGCGACGAAGAGCACCGTCGCCACGAGCGTGCCGGCCACCACGGCCAGGGTCAGCAGGCGTGCCCGCCGGGCCACCAGCAGTGCCGGGTCGTCGATCCCCCGAGCGCGCACCAGCGCCGGAGCCGCGGGGCACAGGTAGAGCGCGGCCAGCAGCAGCGCGGTGGTAGGGCCGGGGTTGGTGCCGTGGATGCCCCCAGTGGCGGCGACCACCGCCGAGACGGGGACGTCGCGGAGCAGCCCGAGCCCCGCCAGCGCGGTCGCGGCGGCGGTCACCGTCCCGACCAGGACGGTGCCTCGGCGCCGCCACCGCAGCGCGGGGTCACGCACGATGCCGGACAACGGCAGCAGCAGGGCGAGGGCGGCCGGGGCCGCCACCACGACCAGCGGAGCCCAGGCGTGGGCGACCAGGACCAGCAGCCCGCCGACGGCCGCGACCTCGGCGCCGCCCAGGCGTCGGTGCGGCGCGAGGCTGAGCACCAGGGCGGTCCCGGTGGCGGCCGCGGCCAGCCAGAAGTTGGCGAACCCGTCGGCGAGGAGGTCCTGGCCCGGGCTCCACACGAAGGCCGTCCAGGTGAGCGCCACGACCGGGGCGGCCAGCAGCGGCCGGTCTCCCAACCTCGGCAGCGACAGCACGGCCGCCGTCAGGACCATGACCGCGAGCACCACCACGACCGCGACGGACTCGGTGTACGCGACCACCGTCGCAGCGCCAGGCACGAGGCGCGGCTGGCCGAGCTCGCTGAGCGTCGCCACCAGCGCGTGGAAGCCCTGCGGGTACTCGTCGAAGGACCAGGGCGACCCGTCCGGCGACCCGCCGAGGGCGGTCGTGGTCGCGCCGAGGTGCCGCACGGTGGCGAACATGTGGACGTGGGCCATGTTGTCGACCGCCTGCACCAGCGACTCCAGCGCAGCGCGCGGTGACCCGGGGAAGGCCCAGCGGCGTACCGCCACCAGGGCAAGCACGCCTCCGAGCGCGACCAGCGCGTCCACCGGCCGGACACGAGGGCGCAGCAGTCGGCGCCGCGCCGCCGCGGGGTCGGGCGACGACCCCGCGTGCCAGACCAGGTAGCCGACGGCGGCGGCGACCACGACAGCGGCGTGCACCACCGGGAACGGCCAACGCACCCACCACAGCGGGGCGACCCACCCCATCAGCAGGCTGCCGTTGAGCGCCACCCGGCGGGTCAGCAGCGGCGAGGTCGGCAGCACCACGAGCAGCACCAGCCCGACCCCGAGGGCCGCGCGACCGGGCAGCAGCCCGGCGGCGAGCACGGCGTACGTGGTCGTGGCGGCGGCGACGGCGAGGCTCCCCGCGTGGACGCGGCGGCGGGACGCCGGAACGTCGGGGACGGTGCGGACCGACCGCCGGGGCGCAGCGGCGATCAGCGCGGTCATGCCGGCACCCCCATCAGCGACCGGGCCGCGCTCCAGTACCAGCGCGAGGCCGCCGTCATCACCCGCGGTACCCGAAGACCGGTCTCGGCTCCTGGCTCGAAGGCCTCGGTGAGCAGACCGTGGAAGGCGCCGGGAGCAGCCGTCCTGGCTGCCTGCACCTCGCTCCGGCGGCGCACCAGGGCACCGGCCCGGGTCAGCAGCCACCACCAGCCCCGGACCTTCTGCCCGGCCCAGCCGCCGCGGAGCGCGACGACGAGCAGTGCCGCCTCCAGACCCAGCAGCGCGGGCGCCAGCACCAGGAGCGTCCGAGCGGGCCAGACGGTGAGCACCACGGCCAGCCGGTTGCGCTCCAGGAGGTACATCTTCGCGGGGTTGCGGGAGAACTCGTAGGCGTGCGTCGCGACCGCATCGGGGACGTACTCGACGCGCAGCCCCCGCTGCCAGCAGCGCAGGCTGAGCTCGACGTCCTCGCAGTAGGCGAACAGCGGGTCGTGGAAGCCGCCGAGCGTGTCCCAGGTGCCGCGCCGCAGCGCCATCAGGCCACCGGTCGCGCTGGCCACGGGTGCCCGACGGGCGTGGTCGGCGGCCGGCTCGCCGAGCCCGCCGGCCCACGACAGCCCGAGGTAGTGGACGGGGTTCCCCGCGGAGTTCACGACGCCGGGACGCGAGCGGAGCCGCAGGCTGCCCGACACGACGCCCACCCCGTCGTCGTCGAGGGCCCGGACCAGCGCGGCCACGGCACCCGGGGCCACCACCGCGTCGCTGTTCACCAGGGCCAGCACGTCGCTGCGGGCAGCGGCGACGCCGAGCCGGCAGCCCCCGGTGAACCCGGTGTTGCGGCCCGGCTCCACCAGCCGGACGCCGTCGACGCCACGGAGCCGTTCGACGGTGTCCCCGGTGCAGCCGTTGTCGACCAGCACGACCTCGATCCGCACGCCGTGCGACCCCAGCAGCGCCGCCACGCACTCCTCGAGGAGGTCCTCGGGTCCGTAGGCCAGCACGACCGCGGACACCTCCGGCAGCGGGGCCTCGGCTGCCGCGGGCCGTGTCCCCGACTGGGCCGCCGACTGGGCCGCGGTCATCGCTCGGCCCGCCGAGCGGCCGGATCGTCGCCACGGGCCCGGTCGGCGTCGACCGAGACCTGGAGCCGCAGCAGCGCCACCTCCTCGGCCAGGGTCCGGGTGCGCTCCTCCAGCCGACCCAGCTCGGAGCTGTGCTGCACGCTGACGACCAGCAGCAGGAGGCTGGCCACGAAGAACAGCAGGTTGGCCGGCACCGCGACCCCGACCAGCGCCGCGGCCCAGGCGAGCAACCCCGGGAAGGCGGCGACGGCCAGTGTCAGCAGCGCGACCACGACCCAGAAGACGGCGTACTTCTCCCGCAGCCGGTGGCGTCGCATCATCTCGAACAGCAGTGTCAGCGTCACCACCGAGCCGACCGCCCCGAGGACCAGTGTCGCCCTCACAAGGGCTCCGGCGCCGGGGCCGCCAACCCGAGGGGCCAGCGACGGACCAGGGCCAGTCCGAGCGCGACCAGGGCCCGCACCAGGTACAGCCCCGCACGGGTGGTGCTCTGGCTGGCACGGCCCGCGCTGCGGACCCGCATCCGCACCGGCACCTGGGTCACCCGGCAGCCGGTGCGGACCGCGATCACGAGCGACTCGACGGTGTCCCCGAGGTACTCGGCCGGGTAGTGCGTCGCGAACAGCTCGATGCCGCGCCGGTTGACCGCGCGGAAGCCACTGGTGACGTCGGTGAGCTCCTCGCGGGCGAGCCGGGACAGCACCGACGACAGCAGCCGCATCGCCCACCGCCGCGGACCGCGGGCGTCGTACTCCCCCACCCCGGCGAACCGGGCTCCCACGACCACGTCGGCGCTGGCCAGCCGCGCCACGAGCTGGGGGAGGTAGGAGACGTCGTGCTGCCCGTCGGCATCGACCTGGACCACCACGTCGTAGTCCTCGCGGCGGGCGTAGCGGTAGCCGGCGCGCATCGCGCCGCCGACGCCGAGGTTGAACGGCAGCCGGCAGACGAGGGCGCCCGCGGCAGCGGCAGCGGCGGCCGTCTCGTCGGTCGAGCCGTCGTCGACGACCAGCACGTCCAGGGCGGGGTCCTGCCGCCGGAGGTCGCCGACGACCGCGGCGACCGAGCCCTGCTCGTTCCAGGCCGGCACCACGACCAGCACGCGGCTGCGGCCGGTCATCCCTGCGACCCGCTCACGGTCCGCTCAAGCGCGTCCCCGCATCCGAACAGCGGTGTCATGTCACTCCCGGAGTGGTCGCTACCGATGGTGTAGCGAGTCTTCCCGGACGCTCGGGCCTACGCAGGCGACCGGCCTGGCGCGAGCCGAACCGCCACCCCCGCGGTGACCGTTCGGCGGCTGCGTCCGTCCGGACGGGCCATCCCGCCGCCGACCCGCCGACGCCGGGCCACGCGAGGAGGATCATGAGGCAGGTGAGCGACACCGGCACCGCCTCCCCCCAGTACGCCGACCGTCTGGTGATGCTGGAGGGCGTCTGGTGGAAGCGGTTGCTCCCGGTCCAGGCGCCGTACCGGTGGAACCTTCGCCGGCACCGGCTCGGGCGCACGCTCGACGTCGGCTGCGGCGTGGGCCGCAACCTCGCCCACCTGGCGCCGGGCTCGGTCGGGGTGGACCACAACGCCGCCGCCGTCCTGGTCGCGCGCCGTCGGGGGCTCGACGCCCTCACCGTCGAGGAGCTCCAGACCCGCGACGACGCCGGGCCGTCGTCGTTCGACTCGATCCTGCTCGCCCACGTGCTCGAGCACCTCACGGCTGACGAGGCCCGGGCGCTGCTACGCACCTACCTCGGCTACCTCCGACCCGGTGGCCGGGTGCTGATGATCTGCCCTCAGCAGCGGGGCTACGCCACCGACGCCACGCACGTGACCTACCTGACCGGCTCCGACCTGGTCGACCTGGCCCGGGAGGTGGGACTACGAGCGCGTCGCTGGCACAGCTTCCCATTCCCGAGCGCCATGGGCCGGTTCTTCGCCTACAACGAGTTCACGGTCCTAGCCGAGGCTCCCGAGCCCGGACGGAGCGAGCGTCCTCGGTCCTACCCGGTCCGGTAGTCCCGCCACCGCCGGTCCAGTGCGACTACCCAGCGGAGGTCGCGGCCACCCACCGCTCGAGCACGTCGGCGGCACCTCCGCTGTCGACGGCCTCACGTGCCCGGTCGATGCCGGCCGCCAGCCGGTCCTCGGGTGGGCCGGTCTCGCCGGCGTGGACCGCGAGGGCGGCGCCGGCGTTCAGCAGCACGGCGTCGCGCACCGGGCCCGGCTCCCCGGCCACCAGCCTGCGGACCACCTGGGCGTTCCAGGCTGCGTCCCGGCCGCGGAGGGCGGCGGCGGTGCCGCCGCCGAGGCCGAACCGGTCCGGGTCCACCACGAACTCGGTGGTGGCCCCGTCGCCGACCGCCCACACCCGGGAGGTCGTGGTGGTGGTCAGCTCGTCCAGGCCGTCGTCGCCCCGGAACACCCACGCGTCGACCCCGCGCCGGGCGAACACCCCGGCCATCAGCGGGGCCATCCGCAGGTCCGCGCAGCCGACCGCCTGCGCCTCGGGACGGGCCGGGTGGGCCAGCGGTCCGAGGATGTTGAAGGTGGTGCCGATCCCCAGCTCGCGCCGGGGGACGGCGGCGTGGCGCATCGCCGGGTGGAAGGCGGCCGCGAAGCAGAAGGTGATGCCGACCTGCTCCCCCACCCGCGCCACCTCGGCCGCCGGGAGGTCGAGCCGGATCCCGAGCGCCTCCAGGACGTCGGCCGACCCGGCGTTGGACGAGGCGGACCGGTTGCCGTGCTTGACCACCGGAGCACCCGCGCCGGCCGCCACGACGGCAGCCATCGTCGAGATGTTGACCGACATCGAGCGGTCGCCGCCGGTGCCGACCACGTCGAGGACCCGACCGGTCACCACCAGCGGGGTGGCGTGGGCGTGCATGGCCGCGACCAGACCCTCGAGCTCGTCGATGGTCTCGCCCTTGGCGCGCAGCGCGACCGCGAAGCCCGCGATCTGGGAGGGGGACGCCTCGCCGAGGAGGATCTCGGCCATCGCCCACCCGGCCTGGTCCGAGCTGAGGTCGGCACCTCCGACTAGGGCGCCGAGGACCTCGGGCCAGGAGTGCTCGGTGCTCACCGGCTCAGTGCCCGGCGGGGGTGGGGCCGACGGCGGTCCCCGCGCGCTCGCGGGCCGACCGCAGCAGCCGGACCACGGTCTCGGCGAGCAGCATCGGGTCGAGCGGGTGCGGGACCGCGGCGTCGGCCCGGGACCAGGTCGCCAGCCACGCGTCCTGCGGCCGACCGGTGAGCACCAGCAGCGGCGGACAGCGGTAGATCTCGTCCTTGAGCTGCTTGGCGATCCCCAGGCCGCCGGCGGGGACGGCCTCGCCGTCGAGGATCGCGAGGTCGATGCCGTGACCGTCCATCTGCTGCAGCACGACCGGCTCGGTGGCGACCTCGACGTACTGCACCTCGGGTAGGTCCGGGTGGGGGCGGCGGCCGAGGGCCAGCAGCACCTGCGCGCGGGTGTCGGAGTCGTCGCTGTAGACCAGGATGCGAAGCGGGTCTGCGGCTGGGGCGTCTCTCACCCGGGGGACTCTACCGGGACGTCTGCGAGCGCGCGGCCCGCGCCTCGAGCCGGTCGACGCGACGGTCCTCGCGCTCCGCCTCGCGCATCGACGATCGCACCCACTGCACGAACAGGACCCCGAAGAACAGCAGACCCACCAGGTCCCCGGAGCCCCACAGGATCCCACCGGCGACGTGCTGGTCGGCGGCCGGGTCGGGCAGCCAGGCCATCGGCAGCGAGCGGTACCAGTCGCCCGCGATCAGGGCGTCCTGGCTCATGATCGTCACCCCCAGGAAGGCGTGGAACGGCAGCGTCAGCACCATCAGCAGCAGCCGGAACGGGTAGGCCACCCGTCCCGGGATCGGGTCGGCGCCCACCAGCGGCCACAGGAAGACCGAGCCGACCAGCACCAGGTGCACGTGCGTCATCTCGTGGACGAAGGTCGAGCGCAGCGACGCGTCGTACCACCCGGTGAAGTAGAGCGCCCACGGGCTGACGACGAAGACCAGCAGCGTCAGCGGCGCGAAGGTCACGACCGCGGCCAGCCGGGAGTGCAGCACGGCCAGCAGCACGCGTCGCGGGCCGCCGGGCAGCGTCCGCAGCAGCAGCGTCACCGGGGCGCCGAGCGCCAGGAACAGCGGCACGACCATCGTCAACAGCATGTGCTGAGCCATGTGGACCGAGAGCAGGGTGGTGTCGTAGGTGCCCAGGCCGGACGAGGTGGCGAAGAAGAGCCCTCCGGTCCCGGCCACCACGAAGCTGAGGGTGCGACCGAGGGGCCAGTGGTCGCCCCGCCGGTGGAGCAGCCAGACACCGACCAGGTAGGCCCCGGCGACCCACACGATGAGCACGGTCAGGAACGGGTCCAGCTCCCACGCGGAGAACACCCGCCCCAGGGTGAAGGGGGGCAGGTCGGGGAGTCCCGACGCCCCGGCGAGAACGGCCACGGACCCAGCCTAGGGACCGCTCCCCCAACGGCGCCCGGTCGGCACCCGGGCGTCTGCCGGAGACCGCCCCCCGGCGCGCCGTACCCGGCCCGGCGGGCCGGCGAACGACGGCGCGCCGACCCGAGGGGGGCCGGGGTGGTCTCACGGGCCCCAGCAGACATAATGAGCCCGTGGCCTCAACTGCATCCGCGATTCCCGCGTCCCGCCTGCACGGGCACCACGACCGGCCGAGCATGGTCAGCGTGGGCACGATCGTGTGGCTGTCCAGTGAGCTGATGTTCTTCGCGGCCCTGTTCGCGAGCTACTTCACGATCCGGGCGGTCTCCCCCGAGCTGTGGGCCCAGGAGACCGAGAAGCTGAACGTCCCGTTCGCCTCGATCAACACCACGATCCTGGTGCTGTCGTCGCTGACCTGCCAGCTCGGCGTCTTCGCGGCCGAGCGCGGCCAGGTCGGCCGGACTGGAGGCATGCTCGACGTCAAGGGGTGGGGGCTGCGCGAGTGGTTCGTGCTGACCTACCTCATGGGTGCCGTGTTCGTGGCGGGACAGGCCACCGAGTACGTCACCCTCGTCAGCGAGAGCGTGACGCTGTCGAGCTCGGCGTACGGGTCGGTGTTCTACCTGACCACCGGGTTCCACGGGCTGCACGTGACCGGTGGGCTCATCGCCTTCCTGCTGGTCATCGGGCGCACCTTCCTGGCCCGCAGGTTCACCCACGAGCAGGCCGTCAGCGCCATCGTCGTGTCCTACTACTGGCACTTCGTCGACGTGGTGTGGATCGGCCTGTTCGCGACCATCTACCTGATCCAGTAGCACCCGAGGACATCCACGCCGACCCGGTCACGACCAGGACTGCCGACAGCAAAGGACACCCCGTGCGACCCCTCTCCGCTCGCCTCTCGGCCAAGCGCCGCAGCCCGCTCGCCGGCCTGGTGGTGCTGCTGCTCGGGCTGCTGCTGACCGGTGGCGTGTACGCCGTCGTCGCTCCGGCGCAGGCCGGCACCGAGCAGGCCGACCAGTCCACCGTGGCCCAGGGCAAGGCGCTGTTCCTGGTGGGCTGCGCCTCCTGCCACGGCAAGAACGGCGAGGGCATCCTGCAGCAGCGCGGCACCCAGTACGGCCCAGCGCTGGCAGGCGTGGGCGCGGCGGCCGTCGACTTCCAGGTGGGCACCGGCCGGATGCCGATGGCGCGACCCGGCGTGCAGGCCGTGCGCAAGAAGGTCGTGTACAGCCCCGAGGAGATCACCGCGCTGGCGGCGTACGTCGCCTCGCTCGGTCCCGGCCCGGCGGTGCCCGAGGAGTCGGTCTACACCCCGGAGGAGGGCGACAGCGAGGCCGTGGCGCGCGGTGGCCAATTCTGGCGCACCAACTGCACGGCCTGCCACAACTTCGCCGCCTCGGGCGGGGCGCTGCCCGGCGGCAAGTTCGCCCCCACCCTGGAGGGCGTCTCCGACAAGCACATCTACGAGGCGATGATCACCGGTCCGCAGCAGATGCCGGTGTTCTCCGACCAGGTGCTCACGCCGGAGCAGAAGCGCGACGTCATCGCCTACGTCACCGAGCTGCAGGCCAGCCCGGCCTACGGCGGCAACGACCTCGGCGCCCTCGGCCCGGTCAGCGAGGGTCTCGCCGCCTGGGTCGTCGGGATCGGCGGCCTGGTCGGCTTCGCCGTCTGGATCGCCTCCAGCTCCGTGAGGTCCAAGAAGAAGGGAGCCAAGGCGTGAGCACCCGCGACAACCCCGAGGCCGGGGGCGTGCCCGGCAACGACCAAGCGGTCGCCACCACGGCGACAGGCACCGCGCCCGACGTGGTCGGCGACCCGATCCCCGACCCCGGGCTGCACCCGCACCAGCCTCGACCCACCGACGTGGACGAGGCCGCCGCCAAGCGCGCCGAGCGGCAGATCGCCGCCATGTTCGGCGCCTCCACGATCTTCGCACTGCTGTTCGTGGTCTCCTACCTCGTCTTCGACGTGGGAGACGACCCCACGATCGTGGCCGGCTTCGGGGTCTCCAACATCGCCCTCGGCACCTGCCTGGGGATGGCCCTGCTGCTGATCGGCGTCGGGGCGATCCAGTGGGCGCGCAAGCTGATGAGCGACGTCGAGATGGTCGAGATGCGGCACCCCGCGTCCTCGAGCACCGAGGACCGCGAGATCGCGGTCGCCGCCCTCAACGCCGGCATCGAGGACTCCGGCATCGCCCGGCGCCCGCTGGTCCGCAACTCGCTGCTCGGCGCCGTGGCGGCACTGGGCCTGCCCCTGATCATCACCCTCGGCGACCTGGGGCCGCTGCCCGGCGACAAGCTGGCCCGGACGGTGTGGCGCAAGGGGATGCGGCTCGTCAACGACGTGGCCGGCACCCCGATCAAGCCCCGCGACGTGGAGATCGGGCAGCTCATCAACGGCGAGCCCGCGATCTTCTACGAGAACGACGAGGAGGGCGAGCCGCTCTACGAGGGCGTCGAGCTGAACCAGGCCAAGACGAAGGCGGCCATCATCATCGTCCGGATGAAGCCGGAGGAGATCACGCCTCCGAAGGGCCGGGAGAACTGGGGAGTGGCCGGGATCCTGTGCTACTCGAAGATCTGCACCCACGTCGGTTGCCCCATCTCGCTGTGGGAGCAGCAGACGCACCACCTGCTCTGCCCGTGCCACCAGTCGACCTTCGACTTGGCGGACGGCGGTAAGGTCATTTTCGGGCCTGCTGCGCGCGCCGTGCCGCAGCTGCCGATCATGGTGGACGACGCTGGGTACCTCGTGGCCCAGAGCGACTTCACCGAGCCGGTCGGCCCCAGCTACTGGGAACGTGGGTGACACCGATGAGCACTGCGACCACGAACGGCACCACGGCGGCCAAGGCCCCGAAGGCCAACCCCGCAGCCTCGGCGGGGGTGTGGGTCGACGAGCGGGTGGGTCTGGCCGGCCTCGCCAAGAAGCAGATCCGCAAGGTCTTCCCGGACCACTGGTCCTTCATGCTCGGCGAGATCGCGCTGTGGAGCTTCGTGGTCCTGCTGATCACCGGCACGTTCCTCACGCTCTGGTACAAGCCGAGCATGGGCGAGACGACGTACGACGGGTCCTACGACCTGCTGCGCGGCGTGACGATGTCGGAGGCCTACGAGTCGACGCTCCACATCTCCTTCGACGTCCGGGGCGGGCTGCTGCTGAGGCAGGCTCACCACTGGGCCGCGCACCTGTTCATCGCCTCGATGATGGTGCACCTGATGCGGGTCTTCCTGACCGGCGCGTTCCGCAAGCCTCGCGAGCTCAACTGGGTGATCGGCAGCCTGCTGCTGCTGCTCGGCACGCTCGAGGGCTTCACCGGCTACTCGCTGCCCGACGACCTGCTGTCGGGCACCGGCATCCGCGCCGCGGACGGCTTCATGAAGGCGATCCCGGTGGTCGGCACGTACCTGTCGTTCTTCCTCTTCGGCGGCGAGTTCCCCGGTGACGTCATCATCTCGCGGCTGTTCACCATCCACGTGCTGCTGATCCCCGCGGTGCTGCTGGCGCTGATCGGCGCCCACATGCTGCTGCTGGTCTTCCACAAGCACACGCAGTGGCCTGGCCCCGGTCGTACCAACGACAACGTGGTCGGCTACCCGCTGATGCCGGTGTACGCCGCCAAGGCGGGTGGCTACTTCTTCATCGTGTTCGGCGTCACCGCCCTGATGGGCGGGCTGTTCACGCTGAACCCGGTCTGGAAGTTCGGTCCCTACGACCCCTCGCAGGTGACCGCGGGGTCGCAGCCGGACTGGTACATGGGCTGGCCGGACGGCGCGCTGCGGATCTTCCCGGGCTGGGAGACGCACCTGTTCGGCTTCACGCTGAGCTGGAACGTGTTCCTGCCGATCATCGTGCTGCCCGGCGTGGTGTTCACGGCCGTGATGCTGCTGCCGTTCCTCGAGCAGTGGATCACCGGCGACAAGCGCGAGCACCACCTGCTGCAGCGGCCTCGCAACGCCCCGAACCGCACCGCCACGCTGGTCGCCTTCATGACCTTCTACGGCATCATGTGGGAGGCCGGCGGCAACGACATCATCGCGATCCAGCTGCACCTGAACCTGAACTACCTGACCTACTTCAACCGGGTCGCGGTGTTCGTGGGCCCGGTGCTGGCGTTCATCATCACGCGACGATGGTGCATCTCGCTGCAGCGCGCCGACCAGGCCCGGCTGCTGCATGGCTACGAGAGCGGGATCATCATGCGCTCCCCCGAGGGCGCGTACGCCGAGAAGCACCAGCCGATCTCGACCGATGAGGCCTACACGCTCACCGCACGCGACCGCGACGAGGTCCTGGCCCCGCCGTCGGAGGCCGACACCAACGGTGTGGCGAACCGCAAGGTCAAGCTGATGCAGCTGCGGGCGAAGCTCTCGCACTTCTGGTTCGCCGAGAACATCCAGAAGCCCACCCGCGGGGAGCTGGACGAGGCTCGGCACCATGCCGCGCACGAGCTGGCGGTCCACGACGACGGTCACCAGCACCTGTCCGGGGGCGACTACACCGGGGACTACGAGCTGGACGGCACTCGCGCCGACGGTCACCAGTACGACGGCCGCACTCCCATGGAGGGCGATCACCTCCGCAAGTAGCAGCACCCCTCCCCCGTCGCTGACGGGAGGACGCTCGACCCCGAAGGGGCAGTAGCCGACGACCCGGCCGCTGCCCCTTCGTCATGCCGACCCGGCGCGTCTGGCGGCCCACGGTATGCCGACCCGGCGCGTCTGGCGGCCCACGGTATGCCGACCCGGCGCGTCTGGCGGCCCACGGTATGCCGACCCGGCGCGTCTGGCGGCCGTAAGGACCGCAGCCCAGCCACAGCCCCAGCGGTGCCACGGCGCCAGGCCGCAGTGCTCACCCAGACCCGTGGTCGACCACGCGCCCGGTGACGGTACGAGCTGCGAACGAGTACCCGCTCGGCCGCAAGGTCAGGAACAGCACCGCCGGGGTTCCGGTGAAGAAGGACCTCGAGTTCCGCGAGGTCTCCCCCCTGCCTCGGACGTGGTGCCCACCGAGCCCGCTGACGAACTCGACGGTGCGCCCGGATCCCACGGGCGCGAATCGCTCGTAGTTGTGGTCGTGGGCGTTCAGGACGATACGGACCCTGGCCCGCACGGCCGCGGACCACAGGGCTGCCAGACGCGCATCGTCTCCGTGCTCGTCGCCTGAGGAGAAGCGCGGCGGATGCCAGGCGACGATGAGCTTCGCGCGAGGGTGGCGACGACGCTCAGCTGTCAGGAAGCGGGCTGCCCGTCGAACGGCTGCCGGGTTGACGCGCGAGCTGGTGGTGTACGGGTTCAACACGACGATCCGCCAACCGTGGCACAAATGACCCGCTCTGTTCCTGCGCGTCCTAGCGCCGAAGTAGGCGGCCAGACCGGCGCCGGGGGACTCCTGGTACTCGTGGTTGCCCGGGACGGCGATGGTCTTGCCCCGAAAGGTTCCCCACGTCGGCGTGTAGTAGCGAGCGAACTGACGGGAGGTCCCCGCTGAGTACGCCAGGTCACCGAGGGCGATCACTCGGCCGGGCTCCCTCGACCGGATCAACGCAGCCGTCCGTGCGGCTCCCGTCTGCCAGTCGTCGCCACCGGCGACGTCACCAGCGGCCGCGATCGTGCACGTCCGCCTGGCGACAGCCGACGGCTCCCGCGAGGGCGCGGCACTCGACGTGACGGTGCCTGACGCGACCAGCAGTCCCACCATCAACCCGACGACTCCATGACGACGCATCGCCATATGCCCCCCTCGTCCGTACGACGGCAGTATCGGGTGCGCGTCACGTTCTCGGCTGGGCCCCGAGACCCAGGGACACCGTCGGTCACTGCCTACCCGGTCGTCAAGTCCCCCGCCGGTCGACGGCCACCGGCGGGCGGGTCGCGAAGGTCACCTGTGCGAGCGGGCCGCCACACGCCCCGGGCCGGCGTACCTGCAGCCGCCACACGCGCCGGGTCGGCATGCTCCCGGCCGCCACGCGCGCCGGGTCGGCATGCTCCCGGCCGCCACACGCGCCGGGTCGGCATGCTCCCGGCCGCCACACGCGCCGGGTCGGCATGCTCCCGGGCGCCACACGCGCCGGGTCAGCTGAGCGCGGAGCCCTTCTTCCACTCCTCGAAGGGGAGGTTCCAGTCGCCGTATCCGTTGTCCAGGGTCATCGGGCGATCGGTCCCGGTGTACTCCACGACGTCGCCGGGCTTGCTCACGCTGTAGAGCCAGCCGGCGTTCGCGGTGCTGAGCCCCGTGCAGCCGTGGCTGACGTTGGCACTGCCCTGGGACCCGACGGACCACGGCGCGGCGTGCAGGAACTCCCCGGAGTAGGTCAGCCGCATGGCGTACTCGACGTCGTCGATGTCGTAGGCCTCGGCGCTGCCCCGGGCGATGCCGACGGTCTCGGAGTTCATCCGTCGCTCACGGAACTTCTCGATGATGACCTTGGTGCCCGACCGCGTGGTGAAGCCGGCCTTCCCGGTCGTGATCGGCGTCCGCTTGGCCAGTCGACCGTCGATGAAGGTGCTCATCTGGTGGGTCGCGGCGTTCACCTTGCTCACCACCGAGCGGCCGACGTGGAAGGTCGAGGTACGGCTGAGCTGACCGTAGACACCCTTGCCCGCGGGGATGCTGTTGACGTCGGCCTCGACGGTGACGTCGGTGCCGGGCTTCCAGTACGACTTGGGGCGGTAGTGCACCTCGTTGTCGCTGATCCAGCGCCACGCCCCGGGCTGGTCCGAGGTCGTCGTGACCGTGAGGTGCTTCTCGATGGACGCCTTGTCCGAGACGGGTACGTCGAACCGCACGATCACCGGCATGCCCACGCCGACGGTCTCGCCGCTGACGGGGATGAAGCTGGGGAAGGTCTGCTGGTCCAGGCTGAGCGGCATGGTCCGGAAGGTCGACGTCCGGGAGTTGGGAACACCGTCGGCGTCCACCGCCACCGCCCGGACCTGGTACCTGGTGCCGGGCTCGAGCCGGCCGCGGGCGGTCCAGGTCGTGCCGTCCTCCCCGAGCGACCCGGCCAGCGACTTCTTCCCGGCCGTCACCGACACCCGGCGGAGCGTGCCGTCCTGGGCTTCGAGGCTGACGGTCCGGTCGACGGCCACGCGCCGCCCGGCGACGTTGACGGCGATCGAGGCCGCCGAGACCGCCGGGGCGGACGAGGAGGCGCTGGGCGCGCTGCTCGCCGCCACCGCGGACGCGTCACGCGTCGAGACGGCGGCCTCCGGCCCGTCGGCCTGGCAGCCCGTCGCCATCATGGCGAGCGCTGCGACGCCGGCCACGGCCCCCGCACGTCGGCGAACCCCGCGGCGAAGTACGCCCCCGTCATGAAACGACATTACCCAGCCCCTCGCCGACAACCGCTGACCCGTTTCACCCTAACAACCGGGCTCTGACAGCGACAGACGAGCGAGACGTGGAGCCGGTCACGTCCGGCGGGGTCGCACTGGGAGCAGGCGGGGGCGCGACGTCGTGTCGCGAGGACCCCTCAGTGGGCGTGCTCGCCCACGTAGTACTCGTAGATCCAGCCGCACAGCGCCAGCGACCCGAGCCCGACGCCCATGATGAACAGCCACCAGGCACCCATCGCCACGCCGAACACGCAGACGGCGAGGGTCGCCCCGCACCACAGGGGCCACCAGCTGTACGGCGGGAAGAAGCCCAGCTCGCCGGCACCGTCGGAGATCTCCGCGTCCTGCCGGTCCTCCGGCCGCGGCTCCATCTTGGAGGCGTGGAAGCCGAGGTAGAAGGTGACCAGCAGGCTCAGCAGCGACGTCATCGTCAGCGCCGACGTCCCGGTCCAGTCGTAGGTGATGAACCAGTACGCCGGGGCGACCAGCACGAAGAACACGGTGCAGATCCCGAAGATCCAGGCTTCAGCCTTCATCGGTCGTTCTCACCCTTCTGCTCGCGCAGGTGCTCGTTGCGGCCGGACACGCTCGGGGCGTCGATGCCGTCGCGCTCCTCCCCCAGCCCCTCGTTCTCCGACATCTCCAGCGCGGCGACCTCCGGGTGGTGCAGGTCGAAGGCCGGGGACTCCGAGCGGATCCGCGGGATCGAGGCGAAGTTGTGCCGCGGCGGCGGGCTCGAGGTGGCCCACTCCAGCGACCGTCCCCAGCCCCACGGGTCGTCGACGCCGACCGGAGGCGTGCGCGAGGACTGGTAGACGTTGAGCAGGAACGGCAGCGTCGAGGCGCCCAGCAGGAACGCTCCGACGGTCGAGACCTGGTTGAGGGTGGTGAACCCGTCCGAGGGCAGGTAGTCGGCGTAGCGCCGGGGCATGCCCTCGACCCCCACCCAGTGCTGCACCAGGAAGGTGGTGTGGAAGCCCACGAACAGCAGCCAGAAGTGCACCTTCCCGAGCCGCTCGTCGAGCATCCTGCCGGTCATCTTCGGCCACCAGAAGTAGAAGCCGGCGAACATCGCGAACACCACCGTGCCGAACACCACGTAGTGGAAGTGCGCCACGACGAAGTAGGAGTCCGAGACGTGGAAGTCCAGCGGCGGGCTGGCCAGGATGATGCCGGTCAGGCCGCCGAACAGGAAGGTGGTCAGGAAGCCGACCGACCACAGCATCGGGGTGTCGAACGACAGCGAGCCGCCCCACATCGTGCCGATCCAGTTGAAGAACTTCACGCCCGTGGGTACGGCGATCAAGAAGGTCATGCCGGAGAAGAACGGCAGGTCGACCGCACCGGTGACGAACATGTGGTGCGCCCAGACCGCCACCGAGAGGACCGCGATGCTGATCGTCGCCGCCACCAGGCCGACGTAGCCGAAGACCGGCTTGCGGCTGAACACCGGCAGGATCTCGGTCACGATGCCGAAGAACGGCAGCGCGATGATGTAGACCTCGGGGTGGCCGAAGAACCAGAACAGGTGCTGCCACAGGATGGGCCCGCCGTTGACGGGGTCGAACACGTGCGCGCCGAACAGCCGGTCGGCCTCCAGCGACAGCAGCGCGCCGGCCAGGATCGGGAAGGCGATCAGCACCAGCAGGCTGGTGACCAGGGTGTTCCAGACGAAGATCGGCATCCGGAACATCGTCATGCCGGGGGCGCGCATGCAGATGATCGTGGTGATGAAGTTGACCGCACCCAGGATCGTGCCGAGGCCGGCCATCCACAGTCCCATGATCCACAGGTCGCCACCGACGCCGGGGCTGCGCACCGCGTCCGAGAGCGGCGTGTAGGCGAACCAGCCGAAGTCGGCGGCTCCCTGCGGGGTGAGGAAGCCGGAGCCGGCAATGATGCCGCCGAACAGGAACAGCCAGTAGCTGAACATGTTCAGCCGCGGGAACGCGACGTCGGGCGAGCCGATCTGCAGCGGCATGATCACGTTCGCGAACCCGAAGAACAGCGGGGTGGCGAACAGCAGCAGCATGATCGTGCCGTGCATCGTGAACAGCTGGTTGTAGAGCTCGTCGTTCACCACCTGCTGGCCCGGGAACGCCAGCTCGGAGCGGATCAGCATCGCCATCACGCCGGCGATCAGGAACCAGGCGAACGACGTGCCGAGGTAGAGCTTGCCGATCACCTTGTGGTCGGTGGTGGTGAGCACCCGGACGATCTGCTGGCCCAGCGTGCTCTGCGGGGTCGCGGCAGCCGTGCTACGGGCGCCCTCTGCGGTGGCGCTCACTGCTCCACTCCCGTCGTGAGGTCGTTGTCCTGCACTTCGTTGACCAGGCCGTTCTGCTGGTTGACCTCCGACCCGCCGAGCGCCGGGCCGATGTTGCCCTGCTCTTCGAGCGAGGAGAGGTGGTCGGCGTACTCCGCGGCGCTGACCACCTTCACGTCGAACAGCATCCGCGAGTGGTAGGTCCCGCACAGCTCGGCGCACCGACCGACGAACGTGCCCTCCCGGGTCGGGGTGAGGCTGAAGTGGTTGTCGCGGCCGGGGACGACGTCCATCTTGAACAGGAACGCCGGCACCCAGAACGAGTGGATGACGTCGGGTGAGCGCAGCTGGAAGGAGACGGTCTCGTTGACCGGCAGGTACAGCGTGGGCCGCTCGGCGGGGGTCCCGACGTCGTAGACGGTCGTCTCGCCGTCGAGCGCGTCGTCCTGGTCGTAGTTGAACGTCCACGACCACTGCTGACCCACCACGGTCACGGTGTGGTCCGGCTCCGGCTCGGCCGCCAGCACCTCGTTCTGCGCCACCACCGTGAAGTAGAAGAACACCAGGACCATGATCACCGGCGCGACGGTGTAGAGGATCTCGATGGGCAGGTTGTACCGGGTCTGCACCGGGATCTCGTCGTCGCGACGACGACGGAACTTCAGGCACGCGTAGGCGATCAACGCCCAGACCGCCACCCCGACCAGGGCCGCCGCGATCCAGGCACCGATCCAGAGGTCGTGCATGGTCTCGGTGCGATCGGTCACGCCGACCGGCTGGGCCAGCCGCTGGATGGACTCCTGCTCCGCGGTGGAGCAGCCGCCCAGCAGCAGCAGGGCGAGCGCGGCCACGGTCGCAGTGGCGACCCGACGCGCGCGCGGTGCGAGGTGCTGGCGCAACAGATGACCCTCTCTGTGGAAAGGCCGGAACGACGGACAGGAGGAACGTTACTACTGGGACAGCAGCGATCCACGGTCAGGTCGGGCGGTAGTTTCATCCGGTGACACCGGCTCCCGACCCGTCCGACCCGCCCGCCACGACCGGCCGCCCGGCCGCTGCTGCGGGCGACGAGCCGGCAACCGATCCGGCAACCGATCCGGCGGTCGATCCGGCGGGCGATCCGGCGGGCGATCCGGCGGGCGATCCGGCCGCCCACCTCGGTGGCTACCTGGACGCCGTCTCGACCGAGCCGTTGCACCCCGCCGCACGCGCGGCGTGGTTGGCGGCCGTCGACCACGGCTTCGCCGACCCGCTGCGGCTGCACGGACCGGGCCGGCGGGCCCGGCTGCTGCTCGACAACGCCCGCGAGGTGGTCGGCTCGCTGCTGGGTGCGCGTCCCGACGAGGTCAGCTTCACCGGCTCCGGCACCGCCGCGGTGCACCTGGGGGTGCTCGGGCTGCTGCTCGGCCGGCGGCGGACCAGCACCCACCTGCTGCTGCCGGCCGTCGAGCACTCGGCGGTGCTGATGGCAGCCGCGTGGTGGGAACGGCACTTCCAGGGTGCCAGCACCCGGCTGCCGGTGCACCCCGGCGGCGACGTGGACCTCGACCGCCTCGACGCCGCACTGGAGGCGGCACCGGTCGGGGTCGTGGCCTGCCAGGTCGCCAACCCCGAGGTCGGGACGCTGCAGCCGCTCGCCGAGGTGGTGTCGAGGGCGGCGCAGCACGGCGTGCCGGTGTTCACCGACGCCGCGGCCTCCGCCGGCCGGGTGGACCTGCCGACCGGCTGGGCTGCGGCCGCCGCCTCCGCACACAAGTGGGGCGGCCCCGCCGGGGTCGGGGTGCTGCTGGTGCGCAAGGGCGCCCGGTGGCGGGCCCCGTTCCCGGTCGACGACCGGGCGGACCCGCGGGTCGCCGGCTTCGAGAACGTCCCCGGCGCCCTGGCGGCGGCCGCGGCGCTGCAGGCGGTGCTGGCCGAGCGGGAGGTGGTCGCCGCCCGCCAGCACGCCCTGGTCGCCCGGGTCCGCGACGGACTGGCGACGGTGCCCGACGTGGACGTGGTCGGCGACCCGGATCGACGCCTGCCCCACGTGGTCACCTTCTCCTGCCTGTACGTCGAGGGCGAGAGCCTGGTCACCGAGCTCGACCGGCGCGGGTTCGCGGTGGCGTCGGGCTCCGCCTGCACCGCGAGCAGCCTGGAGCCCTCCCACGTGCTCGCCGCGATGGGGGCGCTGACCCACGGCAACGTGCGGGTCTCGCTCGGGCGCGACACCACGGTCGAGGACGTCGACCGGCTGCTCGCCGTGCTGCCCGACGTGGTCCTCGACCTTCGGCGGCGCTGACGCCGCGAGGGTGTCATCCTTGGCCGGTGAACACCGACATCGAGCTCGACTGCCGGGGGCTGAAGTGCCCCTTGCCGGTCATCAGGCTGGCCGACCACCTCGGCGACGTCGAGGTCGGCCGGCGGCTGGCCGTGGTGGCCGACGACCCGGCGGCGCGGCCCGACATCGCGGCCTGGTGCCGGATGCGGGGGCAGGACTACCTCGGCGAGGACGTCGCCGGTGACGGCGTCCCCCGCTTCGTGGTCCGGCGGGCGAGCTGATGCACGTCGTCTACAACAGCTTCAACGGGCGCTTCTCCGACAACCCCCGGGCCATCTACGAGCGGCTCCGGGGCCGACCGGGGACCGAGCACACCTGGCTGCTCGACCCGCCGCACGCGGCCGCGTTCCCCCCTGACGTCCGCACCGTGCCGATCGACTCCGCCGGGGCACGCGAGGCGCTGGAGGCCGCGGACCTCGTCGTGGCCGGCACCCACACCGAGGTCGAGTGGACCAAGGACCCGGCCACGACCTACCTGCAGACGTGGCACGGCACCCCGCTGAAGCGGATCCACTACGACTGCCTGATGGTCCTGCCCGGCCGGCTGGACTACCTCGACCTCGACGTCGCCCGTTGGGACGTGCTGCTCTCCCCGAACCCGGTCAGCACCCCGAGGCTGCGCAAGGCCTTCGGCTTCGACGGCCCGATCTGGGAGACCGGCTACCCGCGCAACGACCTGCTGCTGAGCCCGGACGCGACGGTCGTCCGAGCCCGTGTCCGGGCGGAGCTGGGGATCGCCGACGGCACCACCGCGGTGCTGTACGCCCCGACCTGGCGCGACGACGAGCGGTACGACGGCCGCGCCGACGAGGTGCCGATGCACCTGCACCTCGGCGCGCTGGCGGCGCGACTGTCCTCGGGCGGCACCCGGCACACCGTGCTGGCACGGGTCCACAACCTGATGACCCACCGGCTGCACCCCGAACAGGCCCCGGGCGTCGTCGACGTGTCGTTCTACCGCGACATCCGCGACCTCTACCTCGCGGCGGACGTGCTCGTCACGGACTACTCCTCGGTGATGTTCGACTTCGCGCTGACCGGCAAGCCGATCGTCTACTACCCCTACGACCTGGACCGCTATCGCGACGAGATCCGCGGGTTCTACTTCGACCTGCTGCCGCAGGCGCCGGGCCCGGTGGCCTGGACCGAGGACGAGCTGGTGGACACGCTGCTGCGCCTGGACCCCGGCCGCTGGGCCGGGCCGTACGCCGCCTTCCGCGCCACCTACGGTGTGCTGGAGGACGGCCACGCGACGGACCGGGTGCTGGACCTGCTCGGCCTCGGCACCGGGACCGAGCAGCCCGTGGCAGGTCAAGCGGGCAGCTAGGGGCAGCCAGGGGCAGCTAGGGGCGCAGCGTGCGCAGGTGGGCCTCGACCTCGAGGGCCGCGTCCGAGCCGTAGGCCTCGGCGAACCGCTTGAGGAAGGCGCCGCCGTGCAGTGTGTACTCCTGGGTGCCGACCTGCTCGACGACGTACACCGCGAGCAGGCAGCCCAGCTGGGCCGCCCGCTCGACCGAGAGCCCCCACTCCAGCGCGGCCAGGAAGCCGGCCCGGAACGCGTCACCGACCCCGGTCGGCTCGACCTTCGCCACCTCCGGGACGGCGGGCACGACCACCGGGTCCGCGCCGGTGCGCTCCACGCGGACGCCCGCGGCGCCCAGGGTCACGACCCGCATGCCGACCCGGTCCAGCACCTCGGCGGCCGACCAGCCTGTCTTGCGCTCGATCAAGGCGGACTCGTACTCGTTGCTGAACAGGATCGCGGCCCCGTCGACCAGCTCCCGGATCATCTCGCCGTCACCGAAGGCCAGCTGCTGGCTGGGGTCGGCGATGAACGGGTAGCCGCGCTCCCGGCACTCGCGGGTGTGGCGCAGCATCGCCTCGGGGTCGTTGGGCCCGACCAGGACGTAGGTCACCCCGCCGACGCGGTCCACGACCGGGGAGAGCTCGATCTCTCGGGCCTCGCTCATGGCCCCGGCGTAGAAGGACGCGATCTGCGCCATGGACGCGTCGTTGGTGCACACGAACCGGGCGGTGTGCCGGGTCTGCGAGACGTGCACGGACTGGCAGTCCACGTGGTGCCGCACCAGCCAGGAGCGGTAGTCGACGAAGTCCTCCCCCACCGCACCGACGAGCACCGGTCGCAGGCCGAGGTTGCCGAGGCCGAAGCAGATGTTCGCCGCGCAGCCGCCGCGGCGGACCTCGAGGTCGTCGACGAGGAAGGACAGCGCGACCTTGTCCAGCTGCTCGACGACCAGCGAGTCGGCGAACCGGCCGGGGAAGGTCATCAGGTGGTCGGTGGCGATGGATCCGGTGACGATCAGCGGCACTGCGGGGGTCCTCACGGCTGGGGGTCTGTCCGGCAAGCCTGCCAGAGCGGCGGCGACCCGACGCCGCCGGGACGACGCGCATCGAGACTACCGGTGGGTACGGCTGGGGATACCCACCGGTAGCTCCTAGCGTGAGAGTCATGGCCCACCAGCGACTGCCCTACGACGACACCGCGATCGCGACCGGGATGACCCTGGACGCGCGCGCCGTCGAGGCGGCGCTGCGACTGCCGTCGCGCCGTAGTGCGGCCGCGCAGGCCGCCCGGGCCGCCGTCCGACCGGCTCCCAGCCTGCGCTTCGAGGACTACCCTCGCGAGCTCGCCAAGCCGTCCATCCGCGTGAGCGAGGCGGCCGCGAGGCTGGCCGCCGTCTACGACCGCGACTGACCGGCCCAGCCACGCCGGATGGCGCCCCTGCTGCGCCGGTGGTCCGCCCCGGTCGCGGCGTCGGCCGCGGTGGCGGCGCTGCTGGTGGGCGAGCACCTGCTGACCCGGCCGGTGTCGGGCCTCGGTCCCGGACCGGGACCGGACACCGAGATCGCGGGGCTGCGACCCCACCCGCTCCCGACGCTGCGTCCGCAGCGTCCCGGGTCGGTGCGCGTCACCGGCTACCGGACCACCCCGACCGGCATCTCGCTGTTCTACCTCTCCGCGGACTGTGGCAGCACCGAGCCGCCGATCCGGGTCCGCGAGACCCGCCGCTACATCCTGGTGACGCTCGCCGCCATCCCCGCGGACCGGCTGGACCGCTCCTGCTCCGAGCCGCGGTCCTCCGGCGCGGTCGAGGTGGCCCTCGTGCGACCCCTCGGCGGCCGGCTCGTCACCGACCTGGCCCGCGGCCGTGCCCTGGTCTCACCCGTGGGCGCCCTGCCCTGACCGGCCCGGACGACCGCCCCCGGTCACCGGGACGACCGAGCCCCCGGCACCGTCCGGTGCCGGGGGCTCGAGCTCGTCGGCTCAGCAGCCGTGGGGGCTCAGTGGAAGGAGTCCCCGCAGGCGCAGGACCCGCCCGCGTTCGGGTTGTCGATCGTGAAGCCCTGCTTCTCGATGGTGTCGACGAAGTCGATCACCGCGCCGTTGAGGTACGGGGTGCTCATCCGGTCCACCACCACGGAGACGCCGTCGAAGTCGGTGACCACGTCACCGTCGAGGGTCCGCTCGTCGAAGAAGAGCTGGTAGCGGAGCCCCGAGCAGCCGCCGGGCTGGACCGCGATGCGGAGCTGGAGGTCCTCGCGCCCCTCCTGCTCGAGCAGCGCCCGCACCTTGGCCGCGGCATGGTCGCTGACGTTGATGCCGTCCTGGCGGATCTGCGTCTCGGTGGTGGTCTCGACCTGCTCGGTCATCGGTGTGCTCCCCAACTCGACTGGTACCTGTCTGCGCGCCGACCGTCGACCGGCCCGCTGAAGGTCCAATCCTCGCACACCGGCGGCTATTCCCCAGGAGCGACGATCATCACAGGGACCGGCGGACGCCTGGAGGGACCACGCCACCGGATGCCCGGGGTGCCCCGATGCCCGGGTCAGCGTGACCAGGTCCGGGCGGTGCGCTCCGCGAGCGCCGCGAGGCTGCCGGAGGGGTCGTCCGCGCTCGCCCGGGCGCCGAGCAGGTCGCGGACCGAGTACGCCGACTCGATGCCCAGGGCACGCATCTCGCGGGCCCCGACCAGCACCTCGTCGGCCAGCGCGATGCACGGCTGCAGTGCCTGAGCGGCGACCGCCGCGACGGCGTAGGGCACCGACCCCGACCGCGAGGAGAAGTCGAAGCTGCCCTCGCCGGTGACCACCAGGTCGGCGGCGGCCGCGTGCCCGGCCAGCCCGACGGCCTCGGCGACGACCTCCACCCCCGGGGCCCGGGCGGCACCCAGCAGCAGCAGCGCGAAGCCGAGGCCGCCGCCGGCACCGGCGCCGCGGGCCAGCGCGACCTTGCGGTCCGTGGCCACGGCCAGCCGCTCCAGCAGCGCGTCGACCGCCTGCACCCTGTCCTCGGTGACCCCCCGACCGCGACCGAGGACGTTGGTGGTCCCGGTGAGCCCGACCAGGGGGTTGTCGGCGTCGGTGGCCGCCAGCACGCTCACCCCCGCGACCCGCTCCCGGGCCCCGGCCAGGTCCACCTCCCGCAGCGCGGCGAGGCCGCGGGTCCCGTCGGTCAGGGCGCCGACCGGGAGGGACGACGCGCCCAGCGCGGCCAGCAGGCCTGCGCCGCCGTCGTTCACCCCGGTCCCGCCGAGGCCGACCACCACCCGTCGCGCCCCCGCCGCCACCGCCGCGGCGACCAGCTCGCCCACGCCGTGGCTGCCGGCCAGCTCCGGGCGTCGCCGCGCCGGCTCGGTCAGGTGCAGTCCGCAGGCCTGCGCGCTCTCCACGTACGCCGTGGCGCCGGAGAGCAGCACCGAGCCGGGGACGGACCCGCCGTAGGGCCCCCGGACGGTGACCCCCAGCAGCTCCCCACCCAGCGTCGCGTGCAGCACGTCGACCAGGCCCGGTCCCCCGTCGGCCATCGGGACGAGGTCCAGCACGTCACCCGGCGCGCGCCGCCGCCAGCCGTCGGCGATGGCGGCCGCCGCCTGGACGGCGGTGAGGGTGCCCGCGAAGGCGTCGGGGGCGATCAGCACGCGCATCGCCCCATCCTGCCGTGCTGGCCGGCGAGGGCGGGCGCGGACCCGCTCGCGCACCAGGGCCCCGGTCGCCGCGACGCGGGGGTGCCGGCAGCGAGTGGCCGCACGGCTACCCTGCCAGCGTGGCCGCCGACTACTGGCTGCGGCCGATGACCGCCGACGACGTACCCGCCGTGGAGCGGCTCACCGACCAGGCCTTCCACGACCTCGAGCTTCGCCTCGCGCGCGCTGACCGGCCGCCGCCGACGCCTCGCTCCCCCGGTCACGCCGAGTCGTGGCGGGCCGCGCTGACGCACCTGGTCGGCACCGACCCCCGGGGCTGCTTCGTCGCCGAGGACGGCGCCGGGATGCTCGGCGCCGCGGTCGGGATGCGCCGCGAGCTCACCTGGCTGCTGTCCGCGCTCGCCGTCCGTCCCGGGGTCCAGGGCCGGGGCGTGGGACGGCAGCTGCTGGCGGCGGCCGAGCAGCACGGAGCGGGCTGCCTGCGGGCGATGCTCGCGGCCAGCGACGACCCGGCGGCACTGCGCCGCTACCGGACGGCCGGGTTCGACCTGCACCCGACGATGTGCCTGCACGGCCGGGTGCCACGCTCCGCCCTGCCGGTGCTCGAGCGGGTCCGCGAGGGCTCGGCGGGGGACGCGGACCTGCTGGACTCCGTCGACCGTCGGGTCCGGCATGCCGCCCACGGCGCGGACCACGAGCTGCTGTCGCGGACGCTGCCGTTGGTCGTGGTGGACCGCGCCACCGGGTCCGGCTACGCCTACGTACGGCCGGGCGGCGGCCCCTACCTGCTCGCAGCCACGAACCGTCGCACCGCCGTGGACCTGCTGTGGGCGACCCTGGCGGCCTGCGACCCCGAGGCACCGGTCAGCGTCGAGCACGTCAGCGCGGCCAACCAGTGGGCGATCGACGTCGCCACGGACTGCCGGCTCTCGCTCGGCACCCGGGGGTTCCTCGGCGTGCGCGGGATGCGACCGCCGACGCCGTACCTGCCGTCCGGCCAGTTCCTGTGAGCCCGGCCGGTCGCGAGCACTGTGGGAGAATGTCCGGATGACCACGACCGACCTGCCCCTGCTCAAGCTCGGCCGCGGCAGCGACGCGCGCTCGGAGCGGGGCGTCGACTGCCCCGGCTCGCTGCCGCCCGCCTCCGACCCCGACCTCGTCGAGCGCGCCCGCGCCGCGAAGGCCGCGCTCGGGGAGCGGGTCTTCGTGCTGGGCCACCACTACCAGCGCGACGAGGTGATCGCCTTCGCCGACGTCACCGGGGACTCCTTCAAGCTCGCCCGCGACGCGGCCGCTCGCCCCGAGGCGGAGTTCGTGGTCTTCTGCGGCGTCCACTTCATGGCCGAGTCGGCCGACATCCTCACCGGCCCGGAGCAGCAGGTGGTGCTGCCGGACCTCGCCGCGGGCTGCTCGATGGCCGACATGGCCGCGCTCGGCCAGGTCGAGGACGCCTGGGACGCGCTGGTCGACGCCGGCCTCGGCGACGCCGTGGTCCCGGTGACCTACATGAACTCCTCGGCCGACATCAAGGCCTTCTGCGGCCGCAACGGCGGCGCCGTCTGCACCTCCTCCAACGCCCAGGTGGCGCTGGAGTGGGCCTTCGAGCAGCGTCCCGACGCCAAGGTGCTGTTCCTTCCCGACCAGCACCTCGGCCGCAACACCGCCGTGCTGCAGCTCGGCATCCCGCTCGAGGAGTGCGCGGTCTGGGACCCCCACCGTCCGGGCGGCGGGTTGAGCACGGAGCAGCTGCGCGACGCGCGAGTGATCCTGTGGAAGGGGCACTGCTCGGTGCACGGACGGTTCTCCGCCCGCTGCGTGGACGACGTGCGGGCCGCTGTCCCCGGCGTGCAGGTGCTGGTGCACCCGGAGTGCACCCATGAGGTCGTCACCCGCGCCGACCTGGTCGGCTCCACCGAGTTCATCATCAAGACCGTGCAGGCGGCGCCGCCCGGCTCCTCCTGGGCGATCGGCACCGAGCTGAACCTCGTCCAGCGGCTCGCCCAGGAGCACCCGGACCAGCACATCACGTTCCTGGACAAGACCGTCTGCTACTGCTCGACGATGAACCGCATCGACCTGCCGCACCTCGTCTGGGCGCTGGAGAACCTGGTCGAGGGTCGCGTGGTGAACCGGATCGAGGTCGACCCGGAGACGGCTCGGTGGGCCGGGGTCGCCCTCCAGCGGATGCTGGACCTGCCCGCTCGCTGAGCCGGCTCCCGACGGGCTCGACCGGCCCGGCCCGACCGACCGGGGGTCAGAGCCCGGGGGCCCCCCACAGCGGCATCCACCGGCTCAGCTGCTGCTCCACGGGGAGGTCCTGCGCGACCAGGTCCCGCACCTGGAGCTCCAGCAGGTTGTCACGGCGCTGCGCGCCCTGCGGGGCGAAGGGGTAGAAGGTGCCCTGCTTGTAGAGGTAGACCAGCCCCAGCGCCCGGCCGGCCGGGTCGCTGAAGCCGACCAGCGAGCAGAGCAGGCTGGACCCGAACCCCTGCGCCTCGAGCGAGGTGTTCACGGTGTGGAGGTCGGTCACCAGCGCCGGGAGGTCGTCGGGGCTCTGCCGGGCCAGCAGCCAGCTGAAGCCGAAGGAGTCGGTGCTGCGCTCGACGTCCGGGTCGTCGTCGTTGTCGAGCAGCTCGACCAGGTCGGCCTGCGTCTGCGCGAACGCACCGCCCTCCGCGGCGCGGTAGCAGACCGACCCGACCCCTGTGGGCATGAACCCGGCCGCGGTCTGCAGCGTGATCGCCGCCGAGGGCAGCGAGAACAGCGTGTCGAGGTTGGCGCGCACCGGCTTGCTCCGCCCCGTCAGGGCGTCCCAGAGACCCATGGCCGTCCGGTCAGCGCCCGGGAGGGGCCGGGAAGCCGCCGTCCATCGGCCGGCCGAGCTCCGCCGAGATCCGCGCGAGCTGCTCGAGCCGCTGCTCCAGCGACGGGTGCGTCGAGGTGAGCGTCCGCAGCGTCATGCCGCTCACCGCGGGGGTGATGAAGAACGCGTTCAGCGACTGGACCTCGCGCAGGTCCCGGCTCGGGATCGCGGCGACGTCGCCGCTGATCTTGGTCAATGCGCTGGCCAGCGCCGACGGCTTCTGTGTCAGGTAGGCCCCGGACCGGTCCGCGCACAGCTCGCGGTAGCGCGAGAGCAGCCGCGTGAGGAAGAAGCTCACCGCGTAGACGACGAGGCTCACCACCAGGGCGATGATCCAGAACGGCGGACCGTTGTTCTCGCGGCGGTCACGGCCGCCGCCGAAGATCATGCCGTACTGCGCGCCGCGGGTGAGCATCCCGGCGGCGATGCCGGCCGAGGCGGCGAGCGTCATGACCAGCACGTCGCGGTGCGCCACGTGGGACAGCTCGTGGGCCAGCACCGCCTCCACCTCCTCAGCGCTCAGCCGGTCGAGGATGCCGGTGGTCACGCAGACCGCGGAGTGGTCCGCGGAGCGGCCGGTCGCGAACGCGTTCGGCATGTCGGTGTAGGCGATCGCGACCCGCGGCTTGGGCATGTCGGCCAGCGCGCACAGCCGGTCGATCACGCCGTGCAGCTCCGGCGCCTCCTCCGGGCTGACCACCCGGGCACGCATCGCCTTGAGGGCCAGCGTGTCGGAGTTGTACCACTGCCACCAGGCGATCCCGATGCCCGCGAGCCCGATCACCGGGATCAGGCCGGAGTAGCCGCTGCTGCCGGCGACACCCATCAGCACCACGATGAAGGCGACGAACAGCGCCCCCAGCAGGAACATCACCAGGGTCATCCGGGCCGTGAGGCCGCGGTCGTTGATGAAGCGGTTGTGTGCCATCAGCCGGGGATCAGCCCCTCGTCGGTCAGCAGCTCCCGCACCTCCTCCAGCGTCGCGTCGGCGGGTGGGAGGATCAGGCTGGAGTCGACCAGGGCGTCGTCGGGCAGCGGGCTGCCCGCCACCCGGACAGCGCCGAGCAGCTCGGCCAGCGACCGGGTGAAGGTGTCCACGTCCTTGCCCTCGACCGCCGCCTCCAGCTGGTCGTCGAGGTGGTTGAGCGCACGCAGGTGGGAGTCGGCGACGTCCCACTGGCCCTCGCCCATGATCCTGACGATCATGACCGGCCCTCCTCGACCGGACGTGCCTCGCCGGCGGCCTGGACCTGCGCCGGCGGCGTGGTGTCGCCCTGCTCGAGGGCCTGCGGGCCCGTGCCGCCCGACGCGCCGGCCTTGAGGGCGGCCAGCTCCGACTCGACGTCGGAGCCCGACGACAGCGCGTCCAGCTCGCGAGAGATGTCGTCCCCGCGGTTCAGGGAGGAGGCGTCGTCCAGGGCCCCGGTGGCGATCAGCTCGTCGACCGCGCTGGCCCGGGCCTGCATCTGGGCGGTCTTGTCCTCGGCTCGCTGCACCGCCATGCCGACGTCCCCCATCTCCTCGGAGATCCCGGAGAACGCCTCGTTGATGCGGGTCTGCGCCTCGGCCGCGGTGTACCGGGCCTTGATGGTCTCCTTCTGGGTGCGGAACGACTCGACCTTGGCCTGCAGCCGCTTGGAGGCCAGCGTGAGCTTCTCCTCCTCGCCCTGCAGCTGGGCGTGCTGGCCCTGCAGGTCCGCGAGCTGCCCGCCCAGGGCGGACTTGCGGGTCAACGCCTCGCGGGCCAGGTCCTCGCGGCCCATGCTCAGCGCCTTCTTGGCCTGCTCGGTGAGCTTGTCGGACTGCTGCTGCAGCTGCGCGGCCTGCAGCTCCACCCGCTTGCGGCTGGTGGCCACGTCGGCCACGCCGCGGCGCACCTTCGACAACAGCTCCAGCTGCCGCTTGTAGCTGTAGTCCAGCGTCTCGCGCGGGTCCTCGGCGCGGTCCAGGGCCTTGTCGGCCTTGGCCCGGAAGATCAGGCTGATGCGCTGCATGAGACTCATGAGGGTCGGCCCCTCCTCTTTCCTCGTCGGTGCACGGTGCGGTCGGCACGGCGTGCGCGCAGGTGGAACTCCACCCTACGGGGCAACGTCCGGCCACTGAAGGAGGTTCCCACCGCTGCCGACTGCCCGCCGACGGGCCACTGGGGCCGACCGGACGACTACCCTGGAGGCCGTCCCGCCGTCCGATCCCGACCCGCGGCACCGGCACCCAGCGTGCCGCCGCTCAGGAAGTCGAGTCCGTTGTTCCGTCGCAGCAAGTCCGCAGCCACCTCCTCCCCCGGCCCGTCCCTGGACGCGAGCGGCCGACCGACCGGCAAGGGCCGGCCGACTCCCAGCCGCCGAGAGGCCCAGGCGGCCGCCAAGGCCCGCGCCAAGGCCCCGGTGGACCGCAAGTCCGCGTCCCGCCAGCAGCGGGCCCGTCGGGCCCAGAGCACTGCCAAGGTCCGCGAAGGCATGCGCACCGGGGACGAGCGCTACCTGCCGGCCCGCGACAAGGGCCCCGTACGCCGGTTCGTGCGCGACTACATCGACGCCCGGCTGTGCGTGGCCGAGCTGCTGCTGCCGCTGCTGCTGGTGATCATGGTGACCTCCGTGTTCGCCACGTCGCTCAGCAACGGGCTGTGGAGCGCCACCATCCTGCTGGTCGCACTCGACACCTCCCTGATCGTGTTCCGGCTGCGGCGCGAGCTGCCTCGCCGGTTCCCGGACGAGCGGACCAAGGGCGCCGTGCTCTACGGCGTGATGCGCTCGATCCAGCTGCGCTGGATCCGGCTGCCGAAGCCCCGGGTCAAGCTCGGGGCCAAGCTGCCGGCCCGGTACTGACCACCCCCGGCCGGGGCCACGCCGCCGCAGTCTAGGGTCGGCGCCATGGAGATCCGCAACCTCGGCAACAGCGGCCTGAAGGTCTCGGCCGTCGCCTACGGCAACTGGCTCACCCACGGCTCGCAGGTGGAGGAGGAGGCCGCGCTGGCGTGCGTGCGCAGAGCGCTGGAGGAGGGGATCACCACCTTCGACACCGCCGACACCTACGCCAACACCCGCGCCGAGACGGTGCTGGGCAAGGCCCTGTCCGGCGAGCGCCGGGAGAGCCTGGAGATCCTCACCAAGGTCTACTTCCCGACCGGTCCCGGCGGACCCAACGACCACGGGCTCTCGCGCAAGCACATCCGCGAGTCGATCAACGGCTCGCTGGCACGGCTCGGCACCGACTACGTCGACGTGTACCAGGCGCACCGCTACGACCACGAGACGCCGCTCGAGGAGACGATGGAGGCCTTCGCCGACGTCGTGCACTCGGGCAAGGCCCACTACATCGGCGTCTCGGAGTGGCGCTCCGACGAGATCCGGGCCGCTCACGAGCTGGCGCGCGAGCTGCGGGTGCCGCTGGCGTCCAACCAGCCGCAGTACAACATGCTGTGGCGCGTGATCGAGTCCGACGTCGTCCCCACCTGCGAGGAGCTGGGCATCGGCCAGGTGGTGTGGTCGCCGATCGCCCAGGGCGTGCTGACCGGCAAGTACAAGCCGGGCCAGGAGCACCCGGCGGGCTCCCGCGCCACCGACGAGAAGGGCGGCGCGGACATGATCTCCCGCTGGCTGAACGACGACGTCCTGGACCGGGTGCAGCAGCTCGGCGCCGTCGCCGACGAGGGCGGCCTGTCGATGGCCCAGCTCGCGGTGGCGTGGACCCTGCAGAACCCGAACGTCTCGGCCGCCATCATCGGCGCCTCCCGCCCCGAGCAGGTCACCGAGAACGTGAAGGCCGCCGGTGTGCGGCTGGACGCCGACGTCCTGACCCGGATCGACGCCATCCTGGACCCCGTCGTCGAGCGCGACCCCGGCAAGACCCGCTCCCCCGCCACCCGACGCTTCGGCTGACCGGTCGGGGGGCTCGGCTGACGCGGGTGGGTTCGCCTACGCTGCCCCCATGACGAACTCGCTGGAACCGTCCGCCACGTTCGGGTCGGCCGACACCGGCAACCGCCCGAGCTGGCGCTGGCGGCTCGAGGACGGGCAGGGTGCCGAGGTCGCCGCAGGCACGACGGCGGCGGGCGCCGCCGGGTTCCCGTCCCAGAGCGACGCCGAGTCCTGGATCGGAGAGGTGTGGCGCGACCTGCTCGACGAGGGGGTCGAGCAGGTCACGCTCCTCGAGGCCGAGCGCGAGGTCTACGGGCCGATGAGCCTGCACGCGGCCGGCTGAGCGACCCCGCACCCCCCGGTGGCCCGGGTCACCTGGTGGGCGGCGGACTTTGACGACTGAGGACGCACGTGGGACGGTGGCGCTGCCCACGTCGGGAAAGCCGGTGCGAACCCGGCGCTGACCCGCAACCGTAGGCCGCGACGGTCGCCACGACCGGCTCGGCGAGCCGGAACACCGACGGGCAGTCGGCTCCACCACATCCGTCGAGGCTCGCGGACGGAGCCGGACCGATGCCCGGTCGTCCGGGGCGCGAGCGGTCCGGTCCTTCTCTGCGCGGCCCGCAACCGAAAGGGCCCTCATGGCCTCCGCACCGACCCTCGGGCCGGCGTCCTCCCGCAGCGCCGACGATCGCCGCACGCTGCCCCGGCTCGGTCTTGTCGCCGCGGTCGTGGCCGCCCTGCTGCTCGGCCCGTTCCTCGGGACCGCTCAGGCGGCTCCGGGCTACCGCTACTGGAACTACTTCCACGTCAGCGGCGACGGCTACGCCTTCGCCACGACCGGACCGTCGGGGTTCGTCCCCGACGACGGCTCGGTGGAGGCCTACCGCTACGGCCTGTCCACCGGCGCCTCAGGTCTGGAGCCACGCACCGCCGCCTCGACGTACGGCGTCGGCGACCTCTGCGCCGACCAGCAGGCCGGCAGCGGCGAGAAGCGGGTGGGCGTGCTGCTGGACTACGGCACCGAGGCCGACGCGCCCGACGGCGTCACCCCGCCGGAGCCGCGAGCGGCGTGCGCCGTCGTCCCCACCGCGGCCACCGGGCAGCAGGTCCTCGACGCGGTCTCGGACCTGCGGGTCGAGGACCAGCTGGTGTGCGGCATCGACGGCTACCCCGCGGCCGGCTGCTCGGTGACGGTGAAGAACCCGCCGGCCGCCGACGCCGCCGGGACCGTCGAGTTCATTGTGCCCGCCGCCGCGACACCGGGCGCCGACGAGGCCGGTGCCCCGACGAGCAACCAGGCCGACGACCAGCAGGCCGCGGACTCCCAGGAGGACGGCTTCTCCTGGGCGCTGGCCGGCGCCGCCGTGCTCGTCGTGGTCCTGGCCGGGGGCGCCCTGGTGCTGTCCCGGCGCCGCCGCGCCTCCTGAGCCCTCGATGCGTCCTGCGCACCGCCTCACCCACCCCCGCCCGCTGCACCCGGGGGCCTGGTGGCTGTGGGCCGTCCTGTTGGCCGCGGCCGCCAGCCGCACCACCAACCCGGTGCCGCTGCTGCTGCTGCTCGCGGTCACCGGGTTCGTGGTCGCCGCCCGCCGCACCGACGCGCCGTGGGCGCGGGCCTACGTGGCCTTCCTCAAGCTCTCGCTGCTGGTGATCGTGGTGCGCATCGTCTTCCAGTCGCTGCTGTCCAGCGGCGCACAGGGACCCACCGTGCTGCTCGACCTCCCCGCCGTGCCGCTGCCGGCCGGCAGCGGCCTCAAGCTGGGCGGGGTGGTCTCGCTGGAGGCGGTGCTTCGGGCGACGTACGAGGGGCTGCAGCTGGCCACGATCTTGTGCTGCGTCGGGGCGGCCAACGCCCTGGGCAGCGCGCGCCGGCTGCTGCGCCACGTCCCCGGGGCGCTCTACGAGGTCGGGGTGGCCTGCGTGATCGCGCTGACCTTCGCACCGCAGCTCGTCACCGACGCCGCCCGGGTGCGCTCCGCGCACCGGCTCCGCGGGCGGGACGGCACCGGGCTCGGCGCGCTGCGCCGGCTGGCGATGCCCGTCCTGGAGGGGGCGCTGGAGCGTTCGGTCGACCTCGCCGCGGCGATGGACTCGCGGGGCTACGGCCGCACCACCGACGTCGGGCGCGGCTCCCGACGGCTCACGGCCGCGCTCGTGTTCGGCGGACTGCTCGGCATCTGCGTCGGCGTCTACGGCCTCCTCGACGCCACGGCCGGGACCTGGCTGGGGGTGCCGACGCTGCTGGCCGGGATGACCGTGGCCGCCGTGGGGCTGCACCTCGGGGGACGCCGCACCGGCCGCACCCGGTACCGCCCCGACCCGTGGGCGCTGCCGGAGTGGCTGGTGACCGGATCGGGGGCGGCGGTCGCCGCCGGCGTCTTCCTCGACGTGCACCGGCATCCGGCCGACTACTTCCTCGCCAGCGTCACCGATGTGCCGCCGGTGCCGGTGACCGCGGTGGTCGCGATCCTGCTGGGCCTGCTGCCCGCGTTCGTCTCACCGCCGCCGCCGCGACCCGGCGGCGGCGACCCTGCCGGTCGGGCGGCCACCCCGCGGCCCAGCCGGGTGGCAGCGTGATCGCGCTCGAGCAGGTGGGGGTCACCTACGCCGAGGCCGAGGCCCCGGTGCTGGCCGGCGTCGACCTCCTCGTGCCGGAGGGCGAGCTGGTGCTGGTGGCCGGTCGCACCGGCTCCGGCAAGAGCACGCTGCTGCGCACCCTGAACGGCCTGGTGCCCCACTTCTCCGGTGGCACGCTGCACGGCCGGGTGCTGGTCGACGGTCGCGACACCCGCACGCACCGGCCACGCGACCTCGCCGACGTCGTCGGGTTCGTCGGCCAGGACCCGCTCGCCGGCTTCGTCACCGACACCGTCGAGGAGGAGCTCGCCTACGGCATGGAGTCCCTCGGCCTGCCCGGCGACCTGATGCGCAAGCGGGTCGAGGAGACCCTGGACCTGCTGGGTCTCGCCGAGCTGAGGGACCGGGCGCTGACGGACCTCTCCGCGGGGCAACAGCAGCGGGTCGCCATCGGCGCCGTGCTCACCGCCCACCCGCGCCTGCTCGTGCTGGACGAGCCCACCTCCGCGCTGGACCCGCTCGCCGCGGAGGAGGTGCTGGCCACGCTGCAGCGGCTGGTCCACGACCTGGGGCTGACCGTCGTCCTGGCCGAGCACCGTCTCGAGCGCGTCGTCCAGTACGCCGACCGGATGGTGCTGCTGCCCGGTCGCGGCGCCCCGGTCCGGTCCGGCACCCCGGCCGAGGTGCTGCGCGACTCCCCGGTGGTACCGCCGGTCGTGGAGCTGGGCCGCGTCGCCGGCTGGGACCCGCTGCCGCTCTCGGTCCGGGACGCCCGCCGCCTCGCCGGGCCGCTGCGAGAGCGGTTGGCCGGCCAGCGCCCGCGGGTGCCTGTTCTCGCCGGCCCGACGGTCCGCGCGGACCCGACGGCGCGGACGCCGGCGCGGGTCACCGACCTGGTGGTCAGCTACGGCCGGGTCCCCGCGCTCAACGGGGTCAGCGCGGAGCTCGTGGCCGGCGGGGTGACCGCCCTGATGGGCCGCAACGGAGCCGGCAAGTCCACGTTGCTGCGGTCGCTGGCCGGCCTGGTCAGGCCGACCACCGGCCGGGTGTCGGTCGCCGGCCTCGCCCCCGCCGACCTGCGGCCCTCGCAGCTGGTCCGGCACGTGGGCCTGGTGCCGCAGGTGCCCGCGGACCTGCTCTACGCCGCGTCCGTCGGGCGCGAGTGCGAGGAGGCCGACCAGGACGCTCGCGCCCCCGCCGGCACCACGGTCGGGCTGTTGCGGCAGCTCTCCCCCGACGTCGGGCTCGACAAGCACCCGCGGGACCTCTCCGAGGGCCAGCGGCTCACCCTCGCGCTCGCCGTCGTGCTTGCAGCGCGCCCGCCGCTGCTGCTGCTCGACGAGCCGACCAGGGGTCTGGACTACACCGCCAAGCGGCGGCTCGTGGAGATCCTGCGGGCGCTGGCGGACCAGGGCCACGCGGTGCTGGTGGCCACTCACGACGTCGAGCTGGTGGCGGAGGTCGCCGACCGGGTGCTGGTGCTGGCGCAAGGCGAGCTGGTCGCCGACGGCGCCACGACCGAGGTGGTGGTCTCCTCGCCCGCGTTCGCACCCCAGGTGGCGAAGGTGCTCGCACCCCAGCAGTGGCTGACCGCCGCCGAGGTCGCGATCGCGCTGGCCGTGACCGAGCCGGTGCTGCCATGAGCACCCCTGGCCTGGTCCCGGTGCGGCTTCGCCCCGCTCTGGCGCTGGGAGCCGCGTTCGTCCTCGGCGTCGTCGCGTTCGGCTGGCCGTTCCTGACCCGTCCCGGGTCCGCGCTGGACACCTCGCACTCCGGCGACGCGCCGCTGGTCTTCGTGCTGGTGCTGCCGCTGCTGGTCGCGGTCGTGCTGGCCGAGCTGACCAGCGGCGGGATGGACGCCAAGGCGGTCGCGATGCTGGGCATGCTGGCAGCCGTCGGCGGCGCCCTGCGTGCGCTCGGGCCGGGCACGGCCGGGCTGGAGCCGAGCTTCGCCGTGATCATCCTCGGCGGCCGGGTCTTCGGTCGCGGCTTCGGCTTCGTGCTCGGGGCGGTGACGCTGTTCACCGGGGCGCTGATCACCGGCGGGGTCGGGCCGTGGCTGCCGTTCCAGATGGTGGCGGCCGGTTGGGTCGGCTTCTTCGCGGGCTGCCTGCCCCGAGCGCGCGGACGGGCCGAGGTCCGGTGGGTCGCGGCGTACGCCTTCGTCGCGGCGGTGGCCTACGGCGCCGTGATGAACCTGTGGTTCTGGCCGTTCGCCGCCTACGGGCCGGAGACCTCGTTCGTCGCCGGCGACCCGTTCGGGGCCAACCTGTCCCACTACACGGTCTTCTACGTGACCACCTCGCTGCCCTGGGACCTCGGCCGGTCCGTGATCTCGGCCCTCGTCGTGCTGCTGGCGGGCACCACCCTGCTCCGGGCGCTGCGGCGAGCCTCGCGACGGGCCGCCTTCGACGCCCGCGCCGTCTTCGTGACCCCTCCCCCGACCGGCGTCCATCCCGGCGTCCATCCCGGTGGCCGGCCCGGTCCACCGCGAGGCGCACTGCCCGGTGCGCCGGTCCCCGGCGTGGAGGAGCCGCCGCGGTGGACCTGACCGTGCTCGGCACCGGGTCGGCGGACGGGTGGCCCAACCCGCACTGCGGCTGCGCCGCGTGCGCCGGGGCCCGGCGCGACGGGGTGCTGCGCGGCCAGAGCGCCGCCCTCCTGGACGGCCGGCTGCTGCTCGACTGCGGACCGGACACCCCGGCTGCGGTCCAGCGCGCCGGGCGGGACCTGACCGGGCTGCGGCACGTCCTGCTGACCCATCTGCACCCGGACCACTGCGCACCCGCGTTCCTGCTGTTCCGCTCCTGGGTCGACCAGGGAGCCGGGGGCGCTCCGCTCGACGTCGCCGGTCCTCCCGAGGTCGTCGACCAGGCCCGTCGGTGGGTGGCACCCGACTCGACGGTGCGGTTCCTCGAGGTGCGGGCCGGGGAGCGGCACCGGCTCGGCGGGTACGACGTGCGCGTGCATGCCGCGCGCCACGGCGCCGTCGGGTCGAGCGTGCTCTACGACGTGTCGGCGCCCGGCGGCCGGCTGCTCTACGCCACCGACACCGGCCCGCTGCCGGAGGCGACGGTCGCGGCCCTGGCCGGCGCCGCCCTCGACGTCGTGCTGCTGGAGGAGACCTTCGGCGACCGCATCGACCACGGCACCGACCACCTGGACCTGGCCAGCTTTCCCGACCAGCTGCGTCGGCTGCGCGCGGTGGGCGCACTGACCCCGGCGACCGACGTGGTCGCGATCCACCTCTCGCACCACAACCCACCGACCGCCGAGCTGGCGCGGCGGCTGGCCGGCTGGGGCGCCCGGGTCGTGGCCGACGGCACCTCCCTGGCCCAGCCGGCGTCGGTGCCCGACCCGGCACCCCGGCGCACGCTGGTCCTCGGTGGCGCCCGGTCCGGCAAGTCCCGCGAGGCCGAGCGGCTGCTGGCCGCCGCCGACGACGTCACCTACGTCGCGACCGCCTACCCGGCCGGAGCCGACGCGGAGTGGGCGGAGCGGGTGCGGCTGCACCGTGACCGCCGGCCCCGGCACTGGCGCACCCTCGAGACCACCGACCTGGTGTCGCTGCTGGCCGAGCCGGGGGGGCCGCTGCTCGTCGACTGCCTGACGTTGTGGCTGACCCGGGTGCTGGACGCCCACGACGCCTGGGACGATGAGGTCTGGGAGGGCACCGGCCGAGCGGGCGTGGCGGCGGAGCTGGCCGAGCTGGTCCGGGCCTGGCGCACGACCCGCCGTCGGGTGGTGGCGGTCAGCAACGAGGTCGGTCAGGGAGTGGTGCCGGGCACCGCGGCCGGCCGTCGGTTCCGCGACCTGATGGGTCAGGTCAACGACCGCCTCGCGACCGAGAGCGACGACGTGCGCTGGTGCGTGGCCGGTCGTGTGGTGCCGCTGTGAGGGATGCCTGGCGGCTGGCCTGGGGCACCCTCAGCGTCCTGCCGGTGCGGCCGCCCAGCCGCGTCGACGCCCGCACCGCCGCTCGGGCGATGACGCTGGCACCGGTGGTGGGCCTGCTGCTCGGCGTCGCCGTGTTGGTGCCCGCCCCGCTGCTGGCGGACCACCTGGCACCCCCGGTGGTCGCCGCGCTGCTGGTCGCCGGCATCGCGCTGCTCACCCGCGGCATGCACCTCGACGGGCTGGCCGACACCGCGGACGGCCTGGGCTCCGGCCGGCTGCCCGCCGACGCGCTGGCGGTCATGCGGCGCGGTGACGTCGGCCCCTTCGGCGTGGCCGCCGTGGTGCTCGTCGCGCTCGTGCAGACGGCGGCGCTGGCCGCGTGCCTGGCCCGCGGTGCCCCGACCATGCTGCTGGTCGCCCTGGTCGTGAGCCGGTCGGCGCTCCCGATGGCCTGCCGCCGCGGCGTCCCGCCCGCGCGACCCGACGGGCTCGGAGCGACGGTCGCCGGCCGTCTCGGGCGACTCGACCTGGCCACCGCTCTCGCGCTGGCCGTCGCAGCCACTGCTGTGGCCGGGCTGCTGCCCGTGGCCGTCGGGGGGCCGGTCTGGCAGGGGACGCCGCCGGCCCAGGTGGTGCTCGCGGCGCTGGCCCCGTGGCTCGTCGCCGAGGTGTGGCTTCGTCACTGCGTCCGCCGGCTCGGTGGGGTGACCGGTGACGTGCTGGGCGCGACCGTCGAGGTGACCTTCACCGCCTCGCTGCTGGTCCTCGCCGGGACCTGACCGGCCCGCCGCCGCGGGTCCTCAGTCGGTGCGGGCGCCGGCCTCGACGAACGGCGGCCGGGTCACGGTGAACCCCTCCGGTCGCCCGCGGACGTCGACCGCGACCACGTCCCCGTCGCCCACACCGCGCTCCAGCAGGGCCAATCCCACCCCACGGCGCAGCGTCGGCGAGAACGTGCCGGAGGTGACGTGACCGACCGGGACGTCCCCCACGCTCACCCTCATGCCCGGCCGGGGGATGCCCCGGCCGGTGGCGCTGAGCCCGCGCAGCATCCGCGCGGGCCCGGCGGCCTTCTCCGCGAGCAGCACGTCGCGACCCCAGAAGGCGTCCTTGCCCCAGCCGACCGCCCAGCCGAGCCGCGCCTGCACCGGCGTCACGTCCAGCCCGATGTCCTGCCCGTGCAGCGGATATCCCATCTCGGTGCGCAGCGTGTCGCGCGCCCCCAGCCCGCATGGCAGCAGCCCCAGCGGCCCGCCGGCCCCGAGCAGGGCGTCCCACAGCGCCGGGGCGGCCTCGGCGGCGCACACCAGCTCGTAGCCTCGCTCGCCGGTGTAGCCGGTGCGGCACACCACCACGGCCACGCCGTCGAAGGCACCGGTGACGAAGGACATGTACTCGTGCCCGGTGGGCAGGCCCACCGCGGCGAGCACCTCGTCGCTGCGCGGTCCCTGGACTGCCAGCACGGCCTCGGAGCGGTGCTGGTCGACGACGTCGACCCCGTCGGGAGCGGCGGCCCGCAGTCGGCGCAGCACCTCGTCGGCGTTGGCGGCGTTCGGCACCAGGAAGACGTGGTCCTCCCCGTACAGGTAGACGATCAGGTCGTCGACGATGCCGCCCGTCGCGTCGTCGCAGCACAGGGTGTACTGCGCCCGGCCCGGACCGATCCGGCCGAGGTCGTTGGTCAGCGCCGCGTCGACGAAGGCGGCCGCGCCCGTTCCGCGGACCGTGGCCTTGCCCAGGTGGCTGACGTCGAACAGGCCCACTCCCGTGCGTACGGCGGCGTGCTCCTTCACGACCCCGCTGCCGGCGTACTCCAGGGGCATCGTCCAGCCACCGAAGGGCGCGGTCTTGGCCCCCAACGCAACGTGCCGCGCGTGCAGCGGCGAGGTCAGCAGGACCGGGTCGGGGTCGGGGCGCATGTCGAGAAACTACCGCAGCCGCAGGCGCGTTCCCGGAGCCGTCGCGGTGCCGCGGCGGCGGCGGGACGCCTCCGCCGCAGCCATCCCGCTAGGGTCGTGCCAGCCCGCCACCGCCACCGCCATCTCGACCGCCGGCCACCCGCCGCCCAGTCGGCCGGCCCAGCCGGCCGGCCCGCCACCGCACCGAGGAGCCTCGTCCGTGACCAGCTACACGCTGCGCAAGGGATCGCCTGACAAGACCCGAGCCGACGTCGTGGTCGTCGGGGTGGTCAGCACCCCGAACGGCCCGGAGGCGGCTCCCGGCGGGGAGCGGGTCGCCGCCGCGTTCGGTCGCCGGTTCGCGCCGCTGCTGTCGACGATCGGGTTCGGCGCCGGGCGCGACGAGGTCGCGAAGGTGCCCTCGGGGGGCGTCGTCCGCTCGCCGCTGGTGATCCTCGTCGGCCTGGGCGAGGCCTCCGCCGTGGACGCCGCCGCCGTCCGGCGGGCTGCCGGCGTCGCGTTGCGCAGCGTGCCCAACGCGGCCTCGGTCGCCCTCGCGCTGCCCGCCTCGGACGAGGCGCACGTCCGAGCGGTGCTCGACGGCGCGATGCTCGGCGGCTACACCTTCTCGACGTACCGGAGCGGTCCCGGCCGTGCGGCGCCCGGCGAGGTCGTCGTGCTCACCGACGTGGCCCGCACCAAGGGTGCGCAGCGCGCCGTCGAGGCGGCCACGGTGGTGAGCGCCGCCACCACCCTGGCCCGGGACTGGGTGAACACCCCGCCGGGCGACCTGACCCCAGCCGCCTTCGCGGCCGCCGTCAGCACCGAGCACAAGGCGCGCAAGACCGGCAGGCTGACCCTCACCGTCCTCGACGACCAGCAGCTGCGCGACCAGGGCTTCGGCGGCGTCGTCGGCGTCGGCCAGGGGTCGGCGAACCCGCCGCGGCTGGTGCGGCTGGACTACACCCCCCGCAGCGCCCGGACCCACCTGGCCCTGGTCGGCAAGGGCATCACCTTCGACTCCGGGGGGCTCTCGATCAAGCCGAGCAGCGGCATGGCGACGATGAAGTGCGACATGGCCGGCGCAGCCGCCGTCCTGGCCGCGACCTTCGCCGTCGCCGAGCTCGGGCTGCCCGTGCGGGTGAGTACCTTCGCGCCGCTGGCGGAGAACATGGTCTCCGGGTCTGCCACCCGTCCCGGGGACGTGCTCACCATGTACGGCGGACGCACCGTCGAGGTGCTCAACACCGACGCCGAGGGGCGGCTGGTCCTCGGCGACGCTCTGGTCCTGGCCGGGGAGGCAGAGCCTGACCTCGTCGTCGACGTCGCGACCCTGACCGGAGCCTGCATCACCGCCCTGGGGGACCGCGTCGCCGGGATCCTCGGCAACGACAGTGACCTCGTCGCGCGGCTGGTCGCGGCCGGCGAGCGGGCCGGGGAGCCGCTGTGGGAGCTGCCGATCACCGCGGACATGACCGAGAAGGTGCGCACCGCCAGCACGGTGGCCGACCTGATGCAGCACAACACCGACGGCTGGGGCGGCACGCTGTACGCGGCCGCGTTCCTGCAGGAGTTCGTCGCCGGCCGGCCGTGGGCCCATCTCGACATCGCCGGCCCGGCCTTCAACAACCGCAGCGCCTACGGCCACGTGCCTGCCGGTGGCACCGGCTTCGCCGTCGCCACCCTGGTCGAGCTCGCCGCGACCCTGTAGCGACGCGGCCGTCAGACGGTGGGGGCACCGTCGTCGGGTCGCCCGTCGTCGGGTCGCCCGGGTTGCCGGCCTCCGGGTTCATCGGCCGGTCCCGGGGCTGGGACCGTGCCGGACTGCTTCTGGCGGCGGTTGTACTCCCGCATCCGCGCCGGGTATCCGACCACGGCGGCGTCGTAGGACGGGACGGCGTGCTGGTTGGCGAAGGTGTGAGCCCACTCCACCGACGGCACCCGGCGTCGGGTCCACTCACCGTCGTGGGCGACCAGGATCAACGTGACGTCACTGACGGCGGTGCGCGGCTCGACGAAGCCCTCCACGCCGCGTCGGCTGGTGGCGAACTGGCGGAGGTGCTCGGCGTCGGCCCTGCGGGGGTGGCTGCTCGACCCGCCCGCCTGACGGGGGGAGCGAGCGCGCGACCGGAACCGGTCCATCAGACCCATGGGTCCAGTGTGCCCGCAGCGGCTGAGTATTGGCTGAACCGGCGGTCTCCCGGCCCGGCGCGGCCCTGGGTCCACTGCGCCGTACCGGGTGGACAGCGACGTCCGCCGTGCGCTTTGGTGCAAGGATGCGACACCACGGAGGTCGGCGACGGGGCGTCCCGTCGGCGCGGGTCGGCCTCGGGAGCGGAGGGCACCGGTGAGGGACGGCTTCGACGTCGTGGTGCTGGGCGCCGGGAGCGGCGGCTACGCCTGCGCCCTGCGGGCGGCCCAGCTCGGGCTGTCGGTGGCGTTGGTCGAGAAGGGCCGCGTGGGCGGCACCTGCCTGCACACCGGCTGCATCCCCACCAAGGCCCTGCTGCACGCCGCGGAGGTCGCCGACTCCGCCCGCGACGCGGCTCGGTTCGGGGTGAACGCGACCCTCGACGGCATCGACATGGGCGGGGTCAACAAGTACAAGGACCACGTCGTCTCCCGGCTGCACCACGGTCTGACGGGGCTGGTCCGCAGCCGTGGCATCGCCCTTGTCGAGGGCGAGGGCCGGCTCGCGGGCCCCGGTCTGGTGACGGTCGGGGACCGGCGGCTGACCGGCGGCGCAGTCGTGCTCGCCACCGGCTCCTACGCCCGGTCGCTGCCCGGCCTGGAGGTCGACGGCCGGTGGGTGCTCACCTCCGAGCACGCGTTGGGCCTCGACCACGTGCCCCGGTCGGTGGTGGTGCTCGGCGGTGGCGTCATCGGCTGCGAGTTCGCGAGCCTGTGGCGCTCCTTCGGGGCGGAGGTGACCGTCGTGGAGGCGCTGCCCCGACTGCTGGCCGGCGAGGACGAGGACTGCGCCGGCTCGCTGCGGCGGGCCTTCGAGCGGCGCGGCATCACCTGCCTGGTCGACACCGCCTTCGAGTCGGTGCAGACCACCGACGGCGGTGTCCGGGTCCGCGCCGACGGTGGGACCGACCTGGAGGCCGAGCTGCTGCTGGTCGCGGTGGGCCGCGGCCCGGTGACCAGCGACCTCGGCTACACCGAGCACGGCGTGGTGCTCGACGACGCCGGCTTCGTGGTGACCGACGACCGGCTGAAGACCTCAGCGGACCGGGTCTGGGCTGTCGGCGACATCGTCCCCGGACTACAGCTGGCGCACCGCGGGTTCGCCCACGGCATCTTCGTCGCCGAGGAGATCGCCGGCCTCGCCCCCCCACCGGTGGACGAGGCGACGGTGCCGCGGGTGACCTACAGCGAGCCGGAGGTCGCCGCGGTGGGCCTCAGCGAGGCAGGCGCCCGCACCGCGTACGGCGACGACAGGGTGCGCACGCTGACCTACGACCTCGCGGGCAACGGGCGCAGCCAGATCCTGCGGACCCAGGGGTTCGTGAAGCTGGTCCGCGTCGTGGACGGCCCGGTGGTCGGCGTGCACGTGCTGGGCAGCCGCGCCGGGGAGCTCATCGGCGAGGCCCAGCTCATCACCGGCTGGGAGGCCCACCCCGAGGACGTCACCCCGCTCCTGCACGCCCATCCGACCCAGCACGAGGCCCTCGGCGAGGCTCATCTAGCACTGGCCGGGAAGCCGTTGCACGCACACTCATAGACTCCCCTCCACACTCCACCCGCGCCCGCCCATCATCCGCCCATCGTCCGCCCATCGTCCGCCCATCGTCCGCCCATCACCGCCCATCACTAGGAGCGAAGAGACCCCATGGCGACACCAGTCACCCTCCCCGCACTCGGGGAGTCCGTCACCGAAGGCACCGTCACCCGTTGGCTCAAGCAGGTCGGAGACGAGGTGGCCGTCGACGAGCCGCTGCTCGAGGTGTCCACCGACAAGGTCGACACCGAGATCCCGTCCCCGGTCGCCGGCACCCTGCTGGAGATCAAGGCCGACGAGGACGAGACCGTCGAGGTCGGCGCCGAGCTCTGCACGATCGGTGGCGAGGACGAGTCATCCGGCTCCTCGGGCGACGAGGGCGGTCAGGACGCGCAGTCCGCGGCGGAGGCGCCGGCCGGGGACGACCCGGACGAGGACGACGGCGACCGCAAGACCGAGACCGAGACCGACCCGCCGGCGGCCGAGACCGACGCGGCTCCGGCCCCCCAGGAGACCGCGGGCTCGTCCTCGGAGACCCGGCAGGAGTCGAAGGCCTCGGGCGGCGGCGGCACGCCGGTGACGCTGCCCGCGCTCGGTGAGTCCGTCACCGAGGGCACCGTCACCCGCTGGCTCAAGCAGGTCGGAGACGAGGTGGCCGTCGACGAGCCGCTGCTCGAGGTGTCCACCGACAAGGTCGACACCGAGATCCCGTCCCCGGTCGCCGGCACCCTGCTGGAGATCAAGGTCGAGGAGGACGAGACCGTCGAGGTCGGCGCCGAGCTGGCCGTGATCGGGTCCGCGGACGCCGCCGCCGAGCCGGAGCCGGAGGGCGAGCCCGAGCCCGAGAAGAAGCCCGAACCCGAGACGCAGCCCGAGCCCGACAAGAAGCCCGAACCCGAGAAGCAGCCCGAGCCGGCCGCCAAGGAGGAGCCGGTGCCGTCGCAGGAGCCGACGCCCGGCCAGCAGCGCTCGTCGGCGCCGGCCGCCGAGAAGCAGGCCGGCAGCGGCCAGGCCCGCGGTGAGGACGGCCCCTACGTCACCCCGCTGGTCCGCAAGATGGCCGTCGAGCACGGCGTGGACCTCGCCGGCCTGGAAGGCAGCGGCGTCGGTGGCCGGATCCGCAAGCAGGACGTCCTCGACGCGGCCAAGCGACAGGCCGACGAGGCCGCGAAGCCGGCGGCTCCCGCCGCGCAGGCACCGGCTGCCCAAGCGGCGCCCGCAGCCTCGGGTGGCGGGGCGTCCGCCCCGAGCGCACCCAGCCCGCTGCGCGGCAAGACCGAGCCGATGACTCGGCTGCGCAAGGTCATCGCCAAGCGGATGGTCGAGTCGCTGCAGGTCTCGGCGCAGCTCACGACCGTCGTGGAGGTCGACGTCACCTCGATCGCCCGGCTCCGCGACCAGGTCAAGGCCGACTTCGCCGCCCGGGAGGGCGTCAAGCTGTCGTTCCTGCCGTTCTTCGCCAAGGCCGCGATCGACGCGCTGAAGGCACACCCGTCGCTGAACGCCTCGATCGACAGCGAGAAGGGTGAGGTGACCTACTACGACCACGAGAACCTCTCCATCGCCGTCGACAGCGAGAAGGGTCTGCTGACGCCCGTCGTGAAGGACGCCGGGGACCTGTCCATCGCCGGGCTGGCGCGCAAGATCGCCGATGTCGCCGACCGCACCCGCCGGAACAAGATCGGTCCTGACGAGCTGGCGGGCGGCACCTTCACGCTGACCAACACCGGCAGCCGGGGCGCGCTGTTCGACACCCCCATCATCAACCAGCCGCAGGTCGCCATCCTGGGCACCGGCACGGTGGTGAAGCGTCCGGTGGTGATCGACGACGCCAACCTCGGGGAGACGATCGCGGTCCGTCGGATGGTCTACCTGGCGCTGACCTACGACCACCGGATCGTCGACGGCGCCGACGCGGCGCGCTTCCTCACCGACGTCAAGGCGCGGCTGGAGGCGGCGCAGTTCGACGTCTGAGGGACCCAACGGCCAGCTGAGACCGGAGTGGGGTGGGCGGACCCGTCGGGGGCCGCCCACCGCCCCACTCGTGGAGGAGACAGATGAGGCTCGTGCTCGCCGGTGCGTCCGGCTTCCTGGGCACCACCTGGCGCGACCACCTGGCCCGGCAGGGCCATGAGGTGGTCCGGCTGGTCCGTGGCGAGGCGCTGTCGGCGGACGAGTCGCGCTGGGATCCCGCGGCCGGCCGGGTGGACCGCGCCGTGGTGGAGGCTGCCGACGTCGTGGCCAACGTCGCGGGTGCCTCGCTCTTCCACTGGCCGCTGACCGACTCCTACCGCCGAACCTTCCTGAGCAGCCGGGTCGACACCACCCGGACCCTGGCGCAGGCGGTGGCGGACTCGGACCGCAGGCCCGCCCTGGTCGTCCAGGGCGGGGTCAACGGGTACGGCGACCGCGGCGCGGAGGTCCTCACCGAGGACAGCCGCTTCGACGGCGAGTCGTTCATGGCCCGGGTGACCACGGCCTGGGAGGACGCGACCACTCCGGCGGTCGAGGCGGGAGCCCGGGTCACCCTGATGCGTTCCGGCGCCGTGCTGGACCGGCGCGGCGGCGCCATGCGCCCACTGCTGCTGCAGTTCCGGCTCGGGCTCGGCGGGCCGGTCGGGTCCGGAGAGCAGTACTTCCCGACCATCTCGCTGCGTGACTGGGTGCGAGCGGCGTCCTGGCTGGCCACCCAGGACGCCGCCCGCGGCGCCTACAACGTCTCCGGCCCAGGCACCACCACCAACGCCGACTTCGGTCGGCACCTCGGTCGGCTGCTGCACCGGCCCTCGCTGGTGCGGGCCCCTGCCTGGCCGATCCGCGCCGTCGCAGGTGACATCCTCAGCGGCCTGCTGCTGGACTCCCTGCGGGTGGAGCCGGCCAAGCTGCTCGACGAGGGCTTCGTCTTCGAGCACCCGACGCTGGACGACCGGCTGGCCGCCGCGCTGGAGTAGCCGGTCGTCGATCCCGTCGAGACCCACGGCGGCTGGTCGCGCGCTCTCGAGACCTCAGTGGTCTCGAAGGCTCTCGGTCACCGAGGCGGCTCGATCAACCGAGCCGGTGCCGGGTCTGCTACCGCTCCGTCGCGGCCACGCCCGAGACCCGCCACCTCGGGCCCTCACCGCGGACCAGGGTGATGACTCGGGTGGTGGGAGCGTCCCGTGGCAACGCCGCGGCCGGGCCTGGCCGCGAGAGGGGCACGGCGGAGCCGCCGACGATCCGGTCGGTGACCCGCAGCCGCCACCGGCCGGGCCGCCGCTCCAGCACGGCGATGGCCAGCACCTGCGTCCGGAGGCCGGTCACCCGCAGCCCCCGGTCGCGGTAGCGGCGCAGCAGCGCGGCATCGTGGACGCCGGCCGAGGACCCCGGGGCGTAGAGGGCCCCGAGTCCGCTCGGGCTGGCCGCGGCGTAGGCCCGGGCCCGGTCGGCGTCCCACTGGTGCAGCACCCGCAGCGGCTCGGGCTCGCCACCGCGGGCAGCCGCCGGGCGCGGCGTCGCGTGCGGCACCGGTGCCACAGCAGGGCCGGCCCGGCCCGGCCCGACGCCGGCCACGACGACGACGAGCACGACGACGAGCACGACGACCATCCGGGCACGGCTCCACACCCCGCCAGCCTGGCCCAGATCCCGCAGCGGTGCGCGGCCTCGTCCACAGGCTCGCGCCCGGCGTAGGCTCGCGGCGTGGCTGACCTGGACTTCCGGACCGTGGGCCTCGGCCCGGCCGCCGTCGAGTACGTCGCGGCGTGGGATCGACAGCGGCAGGTGCACGCCGGCGTCGTCGCCGGCGGCACCGACACCGTGCTGCTGCTGGAGCACCCGCCGGTCTTCACCGCCGGCAAGCGGACCGAGCCGCACGAGCGTCCGGCCGGTGTCGACGTACCGGTGCTGGACGTGGACCGGGGCGGCAAGATCACCTTCCACGGCCCCGGCCAGCTGGTGGGCTACCCGATCGTCCGGCTCCCCGACCACGTGCTGGTCGTCGACTACGTCCGTCGGGTCGAGGAGGCGCTGATCCTGGCGTGCGGCGAGCTGGGCGTGACCACCGCCCGGGTGCCCGGCCGCAGCGGGGTCTGGCTCGCCGGGGACGACCGCGGGCCTGAGCGCAAGGTGGCCGCCCTCGGGATCCGGGTCAGCCGCGGCGTCACGATGCACGGGTTCGCGCTCAACTGCGACGTCGACCTGACGTGGTACGACCGGTTCGTCCCCTGTGGCATCAGCGACGCGGGGGTCACCAGCCTGTCCGCCGAGCTCGGTCGCGACGTGACCGTGCCGGAGGTGGTGCCGGTCGTGGAGCGGCACCTGCGCGACCTGCTCCGCTGGCAGCCGTACACGCCGACCCCGGACTATCCCGCGAAGCCCGACCCCGCCCGTCGGATCCCGCTGCTCACCCCCTCCCCCCGTTGAGAGGTCACTCCTGGTCCCTCGAGTAGTCACCCGTGGTCGGGTGAGCGGTCGAGGACGGTCGTGGCGTCAGCGTCGGCACAGGAATCTTGACGACTCGACGCCGCGCCCGCGTGTCCGGGGAGGTGTCGCGGCGGGGTGGGCGAGACTCGTCCGATGGCTGAGTACGACGGCCCGGTGATCGAGACCGAGGGGCTGCGCAAGGCGTTCCGCACCCGTCGGCGACGAAGGGTGGTGGCCGTCGACGGGCTCGACCTGCTGGTGCCCCCGGGCGGGGTCCACGGGTTCCTGGGACCGAACGGGTCGGGGAAGACAACCACCATCAGGATGCTGCTCGGTCTGGCGCGTGCCGACGGGGGCCGGATCAGGCTGTTCGGCGAACCCGTCCCCCGCGCGCTGCCGAGCGTGATGACGCGGGTCGGCGCGGTCGTGGAGCAGCCACGGTTCGTCCCCTCCTTCAGCGGCCGCCGGAACCTCGCCCTGCTGGCCCGCGCGGCGGACCTGCCGGCCACCGCCGTCGACGAGGCCCTGGACCGGGTCGCCCTGCACGGGCGGGCCAGGGAGCGCTACGCCGGGTACTCGCTGGGGATGAAGCAGCGGCTGGCCATCGCCGCGACGCTGCTGCGGTCCCCGCGGCTGCTGATCCTCGACGAGCCGACCAACGGCCTGGACCCGGCCGGCATCCGTGACATCCGGGCGATGATCACCCGGTTGGGCGACTCCGGCGTGACGGTGCTGCTCAGCTCGCACCTGCTGGCCGAGGTGCAGCAGGTGTGCCGCTCGGTCTCGATCATCGGCGGCGGGCGGCTGATCGCGAGCGGCGACGTCCGGGACCTGGTCGCCGGCTTCCACGTGCGCGGCCTGCGGCTCTCCGCCAGCGACCACGCCGCCGCGACCCGCGTGCTCAGCGACGCCGGGTTCGGCGTGCGCGAGCAGGGTGACCTGCTCCTCGTCGAGGCCGGCCCCCGGCCGGCCGCCGAGCTCGGCGAGGAGGTCAGCCGGTTGCTCGCCGAGCACTCCATCTGGCTGCGCGAGCTCCGCCCCCAGCGCGCGGACCTGGAGTCGGTCTACCTCCAGCTCACCCACGGGCACGCCGCCGCGGACCCAGACGGCGGTGCCGCATGAGACTGCTGGGCGTGGAGCTGTCCCGGCTGCTCTCCCGCCGGGCCGTGGTGCTGCTGCTGCTGGGCGCCGTCCTGCTGACCGTGCTGGTCACCGGTCTCACCGCCTGGTCGACCAGGCCGGTCGACGACGCCGGACGCGCCGCGGCCCGCGCCGAGCTGGCCGACCGGCTCGCGCAGCCCGACGTCGTCCGGGACCTCCGGTTGTGCCGTGAGGACCCCGCGCAGCTGCTGGGGCCGGGCGCCACCGCCCAGGAGTGCGAGCGCGCGGTGGCCCCGACCCTCGAGAGCTACCTGGCCCGTCCCGAGCTCGACCTCGCGGAGGCGATCGGCGCCGTGCACCTGCCCGTCACGCTGATGCTGCTGGCGATCCTGACGGTGGTGGGGGCGACATTCGCAGGCTCGGACTGGTCGACGCGCTCGATGGCCAACCAGCTGCTGTTCGAGCCGCGGCGGACCCGGGTGTGGACCGCGAAGGCGGTCGCGGTCACGCTCGCCGCCGGGTTGGTCACGCTGGTGCTGCTCGCAGGCCTGTGGCTGACGCTGTCCCTGGTCGCAACCAGCCGTGGCGTCGAGACGACGGCCGGGGTGCAGGACCAGATCCGCTGGGCTGTGGCACGGGCCAGCGTGCTGGCCGCAGCCACCACGTTGGGCTCCTACGCGCTGACGATGCTGCTGCGCAGCACGGTGGCGACCTTGGGCACGCTGTTCGCCTACGTCGTCGGGGGCGAGGCCCTGCTCAGCGTCCTGCCGCTCGACCGGCCCGGCCGCTGGAGCCCGAGCGCCAGCGTGTTCGCCTGGCTCCAGGACGGCCTTCGTCTCTTCGACCGGGACCTCGGGTGCCCGGCCGGCGCCCCCGGCTGCACCGGCGAGTACACCGTGACCCTCGGCCACGCCGCCGGCTACCTGGCGGTCCTGCTGGCGGTGACCCTGACGGTGTCGCTGGTCGCGTTCCGGCGTCGAGACGTGCCCTGAGGGCGACTGAGCGGATTGGGGTCGCTGCTTGCCCCAGGTACAGTGGCGCGCGTGACTCAAGCCCCCGCCGCACCGTCCCAGGGCACCGGTCCACAGGGATCGGGCACGCCACTTCCCGAGGGCCGTCGGCTGCTGCGCCTGGAGGTCCGCAACGCCGAGACCCCCATCGAGCGGAAGCCCGAGTGGATCAAGACCCGGGCGAAGATGGGTCCGCAGTACCGCGAGCTCCAGGCGCTGGTGAAGTCCGAGGGACTCCACACCGTCTGCCAGGAGGCCGGCTGCCCGAACATCTTCGAGTGCTGGGAGGACCGTGAGGCGACGTTCCTCATCGGTGGCGACCAGTGCACCCGTCGCTGCGACTTCTGCCAGATCGACACCGGCAAGCCGGAGCCGCTCGACGTCGACGAGCCACGACGCGTCGCCGAGAGCGTCGCCAGCATGGGGCTGCGCTACGCCACCATCACCGGCGTCGCCCGCGACGACCTGCCGGACGGCGGAGCCTGGCTGTACGCCGAGACCGTGCGCGCCATCCACGAGCTGAACCCCGACACCGGCGTCGAGAACCTGATCCCGGACTTCAACGGCAAGCCGGACCTGCTCGCGGAGGTGTTCGCCTCCCGCCCCGAGGTGCTCGCGCACAACGTGGAGACCGTGCCCCGCATCTTCAAGCGGATCCGTCCCGCGTTCCGCTACGACCGCTCGCTCGAGGTGCTGACCCGGGCTCGCCAGGTCGGGCTGGTCACGAAGTCGAACCTGATCCTCGGCATGGGTGAGACCCGCGAGGAGGTCTCCCAGGCGCTGCGCGACCTGCACGCGGCCGGCTGCGAGCTGGTCACCATCACCCAGTACCTGCGGCCCTCACCGCGCCACCACCCCGTCGAGCGATGGGTCAGGCCGGAGGAGTTCGTGGAGCTCAAGGACGAGGCCGACGACATCGGCTTCTCCGGGGTGATGTCCGGTCCCCTGGTCCGGTCCTCCTACCGTGCGGGCCGGCTCTACCAGCAGGCGATGTCGGCCCGCGACGAGCGCCCTGCCCGGACGGTCGACCAGCCCGCCTGAGCCGGCACCGGCGGCTCGCGTGGGGAGCGTGGACCGGCCGGTCTGCGAGAATGGCCACGTCCGTCGACGAGAAGAGCAGAGGGTCACCTGATGGCAGAGGAACGGGCCGCCCGGACCACCCGGCGGTGGCGGCGCGGCAAGGGCACCCGGACACCCGGAGCCGAGAAGGAGCCCGGCAAGCTCCGGCAGATGGCCATGGTCTACAAGATGACCAGGAAGTCCGACAAGCGGATCGGGCTGGTCCTGCTCGGGGTGTTCACGGCCGCAGCAGCGGTCGGCTTCGCGCTGTTCTACTTCCTGGTTCCGGGCGGCTGGGTCTTCGACCTGGTGACCGCCGTGCTGATCGGCGTGCTGGCGACGCTGATCGTCTTCGGGCGCCGGGCCCAGCGGGCACAGTACGCCTCCATCCAGGGCCAGACCGGGGCCGCGGCTGCGGTGCTCAACCAGCTCAAGCGGGGGTGGAAGGTCGAGCCGGGCATCGCCTTCAACCGCAACCAGGACCTGGTCCACCGGGTGGTCGGCCCACCCGGCATCGTCCTGGTCGGCGAGGGCAGCCCGCACCGGCTCAAGTCCCTGCTCGCCACCGAGCGACGCAAGCACGAGCGGGTCGCCGCCGACACGCCGATCCACGAGGTGATCAGCGGCGACACCGCGGGCGCCGTCCCGATCCCGAGGCTGGTGAAGCACGTCACCAAGCTGGGTCGCAACATCAAGCCTGCCGAGATGACCGACGTGCTGCAACGGCTGAAGGCACTGGACGCGCACCGGTCCAGCATCCCGATCCCGAAGGGGCCGATGCCCACCAGCCTCAAGGGCGCCCGGCAGAACATGCGAGGCCGCTGACCAGGCCCGAGGCCCGGCGGGGTCCTCGGCCTCCGCCGACCTGACCGGCACCCATCCGCCGCGCTCTCCAGGACGAACCCCCTCCATGACGGACACCACCCCGCCCGACAGCACGTCGCGCCACGAAACGGCCCCCACGCGGCCGACCGCGGCCGTCGTCGGCGGTGGGGTCTCGGGGCTCACGGCCGCCTACCTGCTGGCGCGTACCCACCACGTCACCCTGTTCGAGGCCGAGAACCGCGTCGGCGGCCACGCGCACACCCACGACGTCGCCCTGGCCGACGGCAGCGTCGTCGCCGTGGACTCCGGCTTCATCGTCCTCAACGACCGCACCTACCCGCTGCTGCGGCGGCTGCTCTCCGAGCTCGACGTCGAGACCCGTCCGGCCGAGATGAGCATGGGCACCAGCTGCGACGAGTGCGGCCTGACCTACGTGGGCGGCCGTGGTGCCGGCGGCATCTTCACCCAGCGTCGCCGGGTCGCCGACCCGCGGTTCTGGCGGCTGCTGCTGTCGATCCGCCGGTTCCAGAAGGCGGCGCTCGCGCTGCTGGCCGACGACCCGGACGGCACGATGAGCTACGGCGAGTTTCTCGACCGGCACCGGTTCGACGCCTACTTCCGCCACCACTACGCCCTTCCGGTGGTCGCCTGCGTGTGGTCGATGGGCGACGACGAGGCGCTCGCCTACCCCGCGGCGTACCTGTTCGCCTTCCTAGCGAACCACGGCTTCCTCGTCATCGGCGACGCCCCCACCTGGCACACCGTGGTCGGCGGCTCGCGGGCGTACGTCGAGAGGGTCACCGCCGGTCTCGACGCGGTCCGTGTGGCCGCCCGGGTGACCGCGGTCAGCCGCAAGCCCGACGGCGTGGAGGTCGACACCGCTGCCCACGACGGCCGGCCTGCCGAGCACCACCGCTTCGACAAGGTGGTCCTGGCCACGCACGCCGACGACGCGTTGAGCCTGCTCACCGACGCCGGCGAGGACGAGCACGACCTGCTCGGAGCGTTCGGCTACTCCACCAACACGGCCTATCTGCACCGGGACCTCGCCGTGCTGCCGGGCCGGCGACGGGACCGCGCCAGCTGGAACTACCGGCTGCACGGCTGCGCGACCACGGCCGACCGCAGCCGGGTCTCGTACTGGATGAACCGGCTGCAGGGCCACCCCGAGCAGGACCCGCTGGTGGTGACCCTCAACCCGCACGACGGCGACGAGCCGCGCGACGTCGTCGCGGTCATGACCTACACGCACCCCACCTACACCGCGGCGTCGGTGGCCGCCCAGCGCCGCCTGCCGGAGCTGAACACCGACCGGCTCGCGTTCGCCGGCGCCTACCACGGGTGGGGCTTCCACGAGGACGGCTGCCGCTCGGGGGTCGCCGCCGCCGCCGCGCTCGGGGCGGTCTGGTGAGCACCGCCGTCGACGGGCGGGTCGGCGCCACGGCCGTCCCGAGCCTGGTGCGGGCCCGGGTCAGGCATCACCGCCGTCGCCCGGTCGACTACGGCTTCGCCACCTCAACCCCGATGTGGCTGGTGGCCGCCGACGATCCGAACGCCGCCTTCCCGCGCTGGGCGCGTCTGCTCGCCTCGGTCCATGCGCGGGACCACTTCGACGCCGCCGACGACCGCCCGCTGCCGGACAAGGTGCGCACCTTCCTCGACGCCCAGCAGCTGTCCTGGACCGCGCACCGCGTGCTGGTGCTCGTCAACGCCCGCTCGCTGGGCTACGTGTTCGACCCGTTGACGACGTGGTTCTGCCTGGACGCGGACGGCCGCCTGGAGGGCGTGCTGGCCGAGGTCCACAACACCTACGGCGAGCGGCACTGCTACCCGCTCGAGCTCACCGGGTCGGCCGCGCGGGTGGACAAGGAGTTCTACGTCTCGCCGTTCTTCGCCGTCGAGGGTCGCTACGACATCCGGGTCCGGCTGACCGATGCCCGGGTCGCGGTGGTGATCACCCTGTCCCAGGGAGGGGGGCCGGTGTTCACCGCCTCCGTCGACGGTCCGCTGCGACCCGCGACCCGGGGCCGGGTGCTGCGCGCCCTCGCCCGCAACCCGCTCCCCTCCCAGCGCGTCTCGGCGCTGATCCGCTGGCACGGCATCCGCCTGTGGCTGCGCCGGCTCCCCGTCGTGCCGCGCCCGCCGCACACGTCCCCGAAAGGAATGGCACGCATCTCATGACCTCCACCCTCGAGCCACGGGTTGCCGCCACCTCCACCCGCCTGCCGGCCGCCCCGGCGTACGGCGCCCGCGGCCGTGTCACCCGTGAGGTGGTGCGACGCATCCTCCGCAACCTGCCGGTGACCGCCCGGCTCGCGACCGGTGAGGTGCTCGGCGCCCCGGTGTCCGACGCTCGGCCCACCCTGCACGTGCACGACCCCGAGGCGTTCTTCGCCCGGCTCAGCCACAGCCCGATGATCGGGATCGGGGAGTCCTACATGGCCCGCGAGTGGAGCGCCGCCCCCGGCACCGACCTCGCGGACGCGCTCGCGCCGTTCGCGGAGAACCTCACCAGCCTGATCAAGCCGGTCTTCTACAAGCTGCGGCACACGGTGCTGCCTCGCGGTCTCAACCCCGCCAACACCAAGGCCGGCGCCAGGCGGAACATCGAGGCGCACTACGACCTGTCCAACGACATGTTCGAGCAGTTCCTCGACCCGTCGATGTCCTACTCCTCGGCACTGTTCGAGACCCTCGACCCCGCGCCCCGGCTGGCGGACCTCGAGACCGCCCAGCTGCGCAAGGTCGACGCCATCCTCGACTCGGCCGGCGTCGGCGCCGGGTCCCGGGTCCTCGAGATCGGCACCGGCTGGGGGACGCTCGCGATCCGTGCCGCGGAGCGCGGCGCCGTCGTCACGACCGTGACGCTGTCCACGGAGCAGGCGGTGCTGGCGCGCCGGCGGGTCGAGCAGGCGGGCCTGGCGGACCGGGTGGAGGTCGCGGTACGCGACTACCGCGACCAGACCGGCGAGTTCGACGCGGTGGTCTCGGTGGAGATGATCGAGGCGGTCGGCGAGGAGTACTGGCCGACGTACTTCTCCGCGATCGACACGCTGCTGGCCGAGGGGGGCCGCGCGGTCATCCAGGCGATCCTGATCGCCGACCACCGGCTGGTGGCCACACGCCACACCTACACCTGGATCCACAAGTACATCTTCCCGGGCGGGATGCTGCCCTCGACCGACGCCATCGCCCGGGTGCTGCACCGCCACACGACGCTGCACGTGTCGACCATCAGGCCGATGGGGTGCCACTACGCGCACACGCTGCGGCTGTGGCGCGAGCGGTTCGTCGGCAACTGGCGAGAGGTCGCGGGCCTCGGCTTCGACGACCGGTTCTTCCGGATGTGGGAGTTCTACCTCGCCTACTGCGAGGCGGGCTTCCGCACCCGCTACCTCGACGTGGCGCAGATCCGCATCGAGCGCTGACCTCGGACCGGAAAGTCACCGTCGCAGCGCGACGGTCCCGGCAGCGAGGTCGTGCAGGCCCCGCTGGTCCCGGTCGGAGAGCAGCGGCGGGACGACCAGGCAGATCAGCGCCGTCCGGAGCAGCACCCGCGCCAGTCCCAGCGGCCGGCGGTCCACGCGCACGACGGCGAGCCGCAGCGCCAGCTGGCCGAACGAGCCGCCCAGCAGCGCCGTCAGCACGCTGACCTCGACGAAGAACACCAGCAGCGGCACCCACGACTGCCAGGTGCCCGAGGTGAGCACCGCCGGGCCGAGGACCGCACCGGCGACCAGCAGCGAGCCGATCCAGTCGATGAACAGGGCGGCGACCCGGCGCCCCCACCCCGCCACGGAGCCGGGCCCGGCCGCGGGCAGCCCGAGGCGCTCACCGGAGTACCCCGCGGCCGGGGAGGACGAGGCGCTCATTGCCGCCACGCTACCGGGTGCGGCGCCACCCGTCGGCCCGACGGGCCCCACCCCCGGCAGCCGCCCGAGCCCCGGACACCTGTTACATGGACGAAACAAACCAGATACGGTCGAGAAACTGCGGGTGCATAGGTTGCGGGGGAATGGCGCGACGGCGCGTCACCAGCACGTGCCTGAGCAACGCCACCGACCGCTTGAGAAACGGCCGCCTTCGTGGCCAAGGAGGACGCATGTTCGCAAACAGCGAGGAGCTGCTGAAGTACATCGCAGACGAAGGTGTCGAGATGGTCGACGTCCGGTTCTGCGACCTGCCCGGGGTGATGCAGCACTTCACGGTTCCGGTCTCCTCGTTCGACCAGTCCGTCTTCGACGACGGGCTCGGCTTCGACGGGTCATCGATCCGCGGCTTCCAGGCCATCCATGAGTCCGACATGCAGCTGTTCCCGGACCCGACGACGGCGTGGATCGACCCCTTCCGGACCCACAAGACGCTGATCGTCAACTTCTTCATCCACGACCCGATCACCGGTGAGGCCTACAGCCGCGACCCGCGCAACATCGCGCGCAAGGCGCTCGCCTACCTCAAGAGCACGGGGATCGGCGACACGGCGTACTTCGCGCCGGAGGCCGAGTTCTACATGTTCGACTCGGTCAAGTTCGAGACCAAGCAGAACATCGGCATGTACGAGATCGACTCCGTGGCGGGGGCCTGGAACACCGGCCGCGACGAGGAGGGCACCCGCGGCAACAAGGGGTACAAGGTCAAGTACAAGGGCGGCTACTTCCCGGTGCCGCCGATGGACCACTTCGCCGACATCCGCGACGAGATCGCGATCGAGCTCGAGAAGGCCGGCCTGCAGGTCGAGCGCGGCCACCACGAGGTCGGCACGGCGGGCCAGGCCGAGATCAACTGGCGCTTCGACGAGCTGCTCTCCAGCGCCGACGCGGTGATGAAGTTCAAGTACATCGTCCGCAACGTCGCGCTGCGCCACGGCAAGACCGCGACCTTCATGCCGAAGCCGATCTTCGGTGACAACGGCTCGGGCATGCACGTCCACCAGTCCATCTGGAACGACGGCGAGCCGCTGTTCTTCGACGAGTCCGGCTACGCCGGCCTCTCGGACATGGCTCGCTGGTACATCGGCGGCCTGCTCAAGCACGCGCCCTCGCTGCTCGCCTTCACGAACCCGACGGTGAACTCCTACCACCGCCTGGTGCCCGGCTTCGAGGCGCCGATCAGCCTGGTCTACAGCCAGCGCAACCGGTCGGCCTGCGTGCGCATCCCGATCACCGGTCCGAACCCGAAGGCCAAGCGCATCGAGTTCCGCTGCCCCGACCCGTCCGCGAACCCGTACCTGGCGTTCGCCGCGCTGCTGCTGGCCGGGGTCGACGGCATCAAAAACAAGATCGAGCCGCCGCAGCCGGTGGACAAGGACATCTATGAGCTGCCGCCGGACGAGATGGCCGAGATCGACCAGGTGCCGACCTCGCTCGGCGCGGTGCTGGACAACCTGGAGCGGGACCACGAGTTCCTGCTGGAGGGCGGCGTCTTCACCGCCGACCTGATCGAGACCTGGATCGAGTACAAGCGCTCGATGGAGATCCTGCCGGTGCAGCTGCGGCCGCACCCGCACGAGTTCGAGCTCTACTACGACCTCTGAGCAACGCCTGGAAGGAGCCGTCCCCGCACCCGCGGGGGCGGCTTTTTCGTACCTTTAGTCCGTTTTACCCGATTCAAGGTTTTCGCAAGGTTTGACCGTCACCTTGATGCCCTCGACTCCTAGAGGGCTGGTGCACCATGCAGAAGCTTCCCCGTCCGTCCACCGCCGCCCGGGCACTGGCGGTCAGCCCCGGTCCCGGGCCCCGGCGGCGGCTTCGACGCCTCGCCGCCCTGGGCACAGCGCTGCTCCTGCCCTCCGCCCTGGTGCTGCAGTCCGCGACGGCAACGACCGCGAACGCCGCCGCCGCAGCCGTGGGCAGCGGCTTCAGCGTCACCGCCGGGGACCTGTCCTTCATCCTCAAGCAGATCAAGATCGCCGAGCGGCACGCGGCCACCTACACCGCCGACAACCCCTGCGGCACCCTGGTCGGGCCCGCGCGCAACCAGGTCCCCGACCGGCTGACCGCCTACGGCCTGCGCACGGTCGACGGCTCCTGCAACAACCTCTACGCCGGTCGCGAGACGTTCGGGGCCACCGACCAGCCGTTCCCCCGGCTGACCCGCCCGACCTTCCGGGACGCCGAGGCCAGCCCGCCGGCGTTCGGGCCCTCCCGGCCGACGTCGTACCAGCAGCTGAAGGGCCTGGTGTTCGACACCCAGCCCCGGCTGATCAGCAACCTCATCGCCGACCAGACCGCGGCCAACCCGGCGGCGCGGGCCGCGGCGGCGTTCCCGGTGCGCAGCCAGAACAACCCCGGACTGCACGCGTGCACCACCGACCCGCAGCCTGACGGCACCGGGGGCGAGCCGGCCGGCTGCGTGCCGAGCGGCCAGTCCCTGTTCATCCCCAACGTGACCACCGACGTCGGGCTCTCGCCGCCCTACAACTCGATGTTCACGTTCTTCGGCCAGTTCTTCGACCACGGGATCGACCAGACCGTCAAGGGCGGGGGCACGGTGTTCGTGCCGCTGCGCGAGGACGACCCGCTGGTCGTCGGCGTCGACGGCGTCGCCGGCACGGCGGACGACCCCCAGGTCGGCGACCCGCGCTACGTGCCGCCGAGCCAGCGCTTCATGGTGCTCACCCGCGCCAAGAACCAGCCGGGCCCCGACGGCGTCCTCGGCACCGCCGACGACGTCCGCGACGCGAACAACACCGACTCCCCCTGGGTCGACCAGAGCCAGACCTACGCCTCGCACGCCTCGCACCAGGTGTTCCTGCGCGAGTACGCCGCGGACGCCACCGGCCGGCCCGCCGCCACCGGCCGGCTGCTGGGCGGCGAGGCCCCCAACGAGACCGGCATGGCCACCTGGGCGTCGCTGAAGCGGCAGAGCCACGACCTGCTGGGCATCCGGCTAACCGACAAGGACGCGCTCTCCGTGCCGATGCTCGCCGTCGACCCGTACGGTGAGCTCGTGCCCGGCGCCAACGGGCTGCCGCAGTTCGTCACCAAGACCGGGCTGGTGCCCGCCCACCTCGACGACCCGGCCACGCCCGAGGACGAGACCGTCCCGGTGCCCGCCAACGTGGTCACCTTCGAGACCCCGTTCCTCACCGACATCGCGCACAACGCCGAGCCGCTGCCCGGTCTGGTGCCGGACGAGGACGCCGTCGCCTCCACCGACTTCGCCGCACAGCCCAGCGGCACCTATGACGACGAGCTGCTCGACGCGCACTTCACCGCCGGCGACGGGCGTGTCAACGAGAACATCGCACTGACCACGATCCACCAAGTCTTCCACTCCGAGCACAACCGGATGGTCGCCGACGTCCAGCGCACGCTGGACGCCCCGGCCAACGCCGGCCTGAAGGCCGCGTTCGAGGCCGTCGACCCCACTGCGGCAGACCCGGTCAACCGCACCTTCGGCTACGGCGAGCGGCTCTTCCAGGCCGCCCGGTTCGTGACCGAGATGGAGTACCAGCACCTCGTCTTCGAGGAGTTCGGCCGCAAGGTGCAGCCCCTCATCCGGCCCTTCCACGTCTACACGCCCGACACCAACCCCGCGATCCAGGCGGAGTTCGCGCACGCGGTGTACCGGTTCGGCCACTCGATGCTCAACGAGGAGGTGGCCCGGACCGACCCCGACGGCGCGGACAGCTCACTGTCCCTGCTCGACGCCTTCCTCAACCCGCCGGCCTACTACCGCGGCACGAACGGCACGCTGACCCCGGAGGAGGCCGCCGGCAGCATCGTGATGGGGTCCTCGGACCAGGTCGGCAACGAGCTCGACGAGTTCGTCACCGAGACGCTGCGCAACAACCTGCTGGGCCTGCCGCTCGACCTGGCCACGCTGAACCTCACCCGCGCACGGGAGGCCGGCGTCCCGCCGCTCAACGACTTCCGCCGGCAGATCTTCGCGCGCACCAACGACGGTCAGCTGACGCCGTACACGAGCTGGGCTGACCTCGGCCAGCACCTCAAGCACCCCGAGTCGCTGGTCAACTTCGTCGCCGCCTACGGCACCCACCCCAGCATCACCGGGGCCGCAACCCTGAAGGCGAAGCGGGCCGCCGCCAAGGCGATCGTCGACCCCTCCAGCGGCACCCCGACCGACCCCGCCGACATCCCCGAGGACGCGGCCGACTTCCTGTTCGGCAGCGGGCCCCGCTGGTCCAGCGACGGCAACGGAGTCACCACCACCGGACTCGAGGACGTCGACCTGTGGATCGGCGGCCTGGCCGAGGTGACCAACCTCGGCGGCGGCCTGCTGGGCAGCACCTTCAACTACGTGTTCCAGAACCAGATGGAGGAGCTCCAGGACGGTGACCGGCTCTACTACCTGGCTCGCACTCCCGGCATGAACCTGCGCACCCAGCTGGAGGGGAACTCCTTCTCCGAGCTGATCCAGCGCAACACCGACGGTACGAACAGCCTGAAGGCCGACGTGTTCGCCACGGCCGACTGCAAGTTCCAGCTGGGCCGGCTGACGTTCCCGGCCCCCGCCGGCAGCTTCCTCACCGGCGCCGGGTCTGTGGCCGACGACCCGCTGACCACTGACTGCAACGAGAACCGGCTGCTGCTGCGCAAGCCCGACGGGACCATCGCCTACCGCACGATCAACTCCGTCGACCCCTCGGGGATCAACGGTCAGGCCGTCTACAACGGCACGCCCGGGGTCGACCGGGTCTACGGCGGCAACGACAACGACACCTTCTGGGGCGGCCAGGGCAACGACGTCATCAACGGCGGGGGTGGCGACGACGTGGCCCTCGGCGGCGAGGGCAACGACCGGATCACGGACCTGTCCGGGGCCGACGTCCTCAAGGGCGGCCCCGGCCACGACGCCCTCGACGCCGGCATCGGGGACGACCTGATCATGGGCGGCGACGGGCAGGACTTCACCAACGGCGGCGCGAACGACAACGAGACCTTCGCCGGGCCGGGCGACGACTTCGTGATCGCCGGTCAGGGCGCCGACGCCGTGTTCGGTGACGGCGGCGACGACTGGATCGAGGGTGGCTCAGGCCAGGACCTCCTCATCGGCGACCACGGTGCCCCGTTCTTCGACGACCCCGCGGACCCCCGGCCCGGCCACGACGTGCTCATCGGCCAGGTCGGCGAGAACGACTACGACGCCGAGGGCGGCGACGACATCATGTCCCAGAACGCGGCGGTCGACCGCAACGCCGGCGCCGGCGGCTACGACTGGGCCATCCACCAGTACGACACCGTCGGTGCCGACGACGACATGGAGATCAACAACTTCCTGGCCGGCGTGCCGATCCAGGTCGTCGTCAACCGCGACCGGTGGCAGGAGACGGAGGCGAACTCGGGCTCCGCGTTCGACGACGTCATCCGGGGGACCAACGACGTGCCCAGCACCGTCGGCGGCGCCGGCTTCACCGGCTGCGACGTCCTGGACCAGGCCGGCGTCGACCGGATCAGCGGGCTCGGCGCGCTGCTGCCGCCGCTGACCGGCGACCTGGCCCCCGTCGAGGCGGCCTCGGCCGCCGGGGTCTGCCCGCTGACCGGGCCGATCTGGGGCGAGGGCAACATCCTGCTCGGCGGCGCCGGCAGCGACCGGATCACCGGTCGCGGCGGCGACGACGTCATCGACGGTGACAAGTCGCTGCGGGTCCGGATCAGCGTGCGGACCGACCCCGCCGACCCCACCACCGAGATCGGCTCGACCGACCTGATGGAGAAGCCGTACCTGGCCGGCAGCTCCAAGACCCTGCAGCAGGCGGTGTTCGACGGTACGGTCGACCCGGGCCAGCTGGTCACCGTTCGCGAGATCGTGGACTCCTCGGCAGCGGACAAGGCCACCTCGGTCGACACCGCCGTCTTCGCGCGGCCTCGGGCGGACTACACCATCACCGTGGAGGGTGACCACCTGGTCGTCACGCAGACGACCAACGCGGTCGCTCCCCAGAAGGTCAGCGACGGCTCCGACACGCTGCGCAACATCGAGCGGCTGCAGTTCTCCGACCAGACGCTGTCGGTGACCGCGCCGGCAGCCCCGGTGATCGGCACCGCGACCGCGGGCGACGCCGAGGCGACGGTGACCTGGTCGCCGCCGGCCGGCGGTTCCGCCACCGTGCTCGGCTACGACCTCGTGGTCAGCTCCGGCGGCGTCCCCGTCCGGACCGTGCCGTCGATCTCCCGGCTGGGTGTGCGGTGGACCGTGCGCGGCCTGACCAACGGGACGCCGTACACGTTCGCGGTCCGGGCGTTCAACAGCTACGGGGACAGCCCGCTCTCGGCGGCCTCCAACGAGGTCACCCCGCAGGCGGCTCCCGCTCCCCCGCCCACCGACCCGACCACGCCGACGGACCCGACCGGCCCGACCACGCCGACGGACCCGACCGGCCCGACCGGCCCGACCACGCCAGGCCAGACCGTCGCCGAGCCGGGTGCGCCGACCGGTGTCGCCGCTGTCCGCGGCAACGCCCGGGCGACGGTGAGCTGGACCCGTGGCGGTACCGGCGGGTCGGCCCTGACCGGACACCGGGTGCAGGTCCTCGCCGGCACTGCGGTGGTGCGCACCGTCACAGTCGGCAACGTGACCTCCGCCGTCGTCACCGGGCTGACCAACGGCCGGACCTACTCGGTCCGCGTCCAGGCCGTCAACGCCGTGGGCGTCAGCCCGTGGTCGGCCTCCCGCAGCGTGACCCCGGCGACCACGCCCTCGGCCCCTCGTGGCCTCCGGGTGGCCAGGGGTGCGGCCGGCGGCGCGCTGACCGTCTCCGCGCGGTGGACCGCACCCGCCAGCAACGGCGGGTCGACAGTCACCGCGTACCGGGTGAGCGCGCAGCGATACGCGGCCAACGGGACGGCCGTCGGCGCCCCGCGGGTCACCCAGGTCGGCGCCGGCGCCCGCAGTGCGGGTATCCGGCTCCCCGCCGGCAGCTACCGGCTGACGGTGCGGGCGGTCAACGCCGTCGGACAGGGGACGGCCTCGCCCCGCTCCCCCCTGGTGTCCCCCCGGTGACCCCGGGACGACGTCCGGCACCCGGCGCCTCAGTCGAGTCGAGAGCCGAGAGTCGGACGTCCTGACCGTGGAAGGGTGGAAGGAGTGGATGGTGGAGGGGGACGGCCTGCGGGCCGTCCCCCTCTGCCGTTCCCCCCTTCGCCGACCCGGCGCGTCTGGCGGTCGTGGACCCACCGACCCGGCGCGTCTGGCGGCCGTGGACCCGCCTATCCGGCGCGTCTGGCGGCCGTGGGCCCGCCGACCCGGCGCGTCTGGCGGTCGTGGGCCCGCCGACCCGGCGCGTCCGGCGGCCGTGGGCCCGCCGACCCGGCGCGTCTGGCGGTCGTGGGCCCGCCGACCCGGCGCGTCCGGCGGCCGTGGGCCCGCCGACCCGGCGCGTCTGGCGGCCGTGGGCCCGCCGACCCGGCGCGTCTGGTTGCGAAACTCGTTCGACGTGGAGTGGTGTCGACCGATGCGGACGTGGATCGGCTCCTGCGTCAGCGAGGCTGCATGCTCTCGGTCGAGGGCCGTTCCGCACTCGGGGCTGCTCAGCGAACGTCCGCGACGCGCCGGGAAGAACCAGAACGCCGAGCCGGGACCAACGAGGCTGCTCGCGTCGTCGCTGACGAGGTCACGAACACCGTCGGCGCGCACCCGACTGACCAGGCAGATCGGCCCGGACGCTTCGTCGTTGGGGGCGCCGGCAGCGAGCCCGAGCGCACGACCCCGCTTGCAGGGTCCGGCGGACCGTCGATGCCAGCCAGACACGACGCGAGCGCTGACCTCGCGGTCGCCCGCCGGGACGGCATCGACCAACGGTCGGCGTGGCTGTCGTACGGCTTCTACGACGCAAGCCTGGGGTACGTCCGTGCCGCAGGTCCCCGAACGGGGCAGGTCCCGGATCGGAGGTCGACAGGGAGGAGGGTCCAGTGCTCGTCACCGATGGGTCGTATCGCTTACGCGCACCGACTGCTGTCGCCTGCTCGTGGGCGGCGGTGGATCGGGAGCCGCCGTCCCCGCGCCCCATAACAGAGGCTGTATGCGGTGGGATCGGCACGGCAGAACGAGACTCGAGCGAGCTCGGTCGTGGAGCCCGGGTCTGGAGCGCCGCGTGCGCCGGGTCGGCGCCCTCACGACCACCACACGCGCCGGGTCGATGCCCTCACGACCGCCACACGCGCCGGGTCGACGCCCTCACGACGACCACACGCGCCGGGTCGACGCCCTCACGACCGCCACACGCGCCGGGTCGACGCCCTCACGACCGCCACACGCGCCGGGTCGCCACATCCAGGGCAACCACACGCGCCGGGTCGCCGGCCGGGCAGCTCAGTTCGCGACGGCGGCCGGGTCGGCCGGGTCCAGCACCGGGCAGGGGTCGCCGTTGACGTCCAGCGCCAGCTCCGCCGCGGCTCCAGCCGACGGCGCTGTAGCGGCCTCGCTGCTCGCATCGGTCGGCACGGTGGGGCACCCGGTACCCGGAGCTTGGCGCGGGTCCGGAGTCTGGCTGGGCTTCGGGGCCTCGGAGGGCGTGACGTCGGACGTCGGGCCGCCGGACGGGGTCCCCGACGGGGTCCCCGACGGGGTCCCCGACGGCGTACCCGAAGGGGTGCCGGACGGGGTCCCGGACGGCGTACCCGAAGGGGTGCCGGACGGCGTACCCGACGGGGTGCCGGACGGCGTACCCGACGGGGTGCCGGACGGCGTACCCGAGGGCGTGCCGGACGGGGTGCCGGACGGCGTACCCGAGGGCGTCCCGGACGGGGTGCCCGACGGCCTCGTGCCGGCTCCGCCGGCGGCGTTGGACGGCGAGCCGGACGAGGGAGTCGACGAGCCCGTGGCCACCGCCGGCCGCACCGAGGGCGTGCTCCGGCTGCCGCCGGTCGCGGCGGCGCTGTCGCCGTCGAGGGACAGCACCGGCGAGGTCGCGGGCCCGGTCGTCATGCCGAACATGTCGAGCGGCGAGACACTCGGGAGGGCGCCGCCCGTCGTGGCGAAGGTCTCGGCGAAGGCGTTCGCCCAGCGGACGACCAGGAAGTAGTAGGCCTGCGAGTGGTTGTAGGCCAGCACCGCGCTCCGGACCCCCGAGACCGTGGAGAGGTCCCGGCCGCCGTAGCAGAGGTACGCCGCGGCGGAGGCAGCCGCATCCTCGACGTCTTGAGGGTCGACCGCGCCGTCGCCGTCGCCGTCGGTCCCGAAGCTCGCCCACGTACCCGGTAGGAACTGCATCGGGCCCACGGCGCGGTCCCACTCCGAGTCGCCGTCGAGACGGCCGTCGTCGGTGTCCTGGATCGCCGCGAAGCCGTCGCCGTTGAGCACGGGCCCGAGCACCCCCGGGACGACCCGGTGGTCGGCGTCCATGCGCCGCCCCACCAGCGAGCCGGTCTCCACCTGCCCGATGCCGGCGAGGAGGGCGGGGTCGAGGCGGCACGCCGCCGGCGCCTGCTCGGCTGCCGACCGGTAGGCCTGGACCAGGACGGACGAGAGGGTGAACCGGCTGGCCCCGTTGCCGTCGCCGAAGCCGGTGGTGGGAACGACGACAGCCGGCTGGCCCGCGACGGCTGCGGCGCTGAGGGTGGTGGCGGGACCGGGCGTGACGTCCCACCCGACTGGGCTCACCGACGCCGGGCGCTGGGCGAGGCGCGCATCGACGGTGCGGTCCGACGGCGAGGCAGGCGTCCCGCCGCCGGCACCCAACAGCATCAACGTGGTCACCGGAAGGGCCACGCAGGTCCCCCATCGCAGCCACCGTGCTGGCGCCGGGACGCCACCGGTGGTGGCCTGGCGCGACAGCGGGCGCTCCGCGCCCCGGACGCCGGCGTCGCCGCGTGGCTTCCGGGACTGGCTCCGGCGTCGTGCAGACAAGGGTCTCTCCGTCTCGATCGGTGGGTCGTCCTGCACAGGGTGCGTCACCCACCTTGGGGCAACCTTGGGCGGCAGTGCTCGCCGTCGTCAGGTCGCGGGGTTCAGGGTGGCCGCGGGACGGTTCGGAGGCCGCGGGAGGTCGTCACCCGCCGCTCGACCGACGCCCACCTCGCCGCGCGCCACCGCTCGCAAGGCCTCGAGCAGCACGAGGTGGTCCTCCCCCTTGAACACGTAGCCCGAGGCGCCGGCGTCCAGCGCGGCCCGCACGTGGGAGGCGTCGCCGTGGGCGCTCAGCACCAGGACTCGTGTGGTCGGGCAGCGCTCGCGAATCGCGCGGGTGGCGGCCACGCCGCCCATCCCGGGCATGGTCAGGTCCATGACGACGACGTCGGGGACCGCGGTGAGGGCGACGTCCAAGCCGGCCTCCCCGCTCTCGACGGCAGCGCAGACCTCGAGGTCCGGCTCGCCGGCGAACAGCACGCTGAGACCCAGCCTGATGCTCTGGTGGTCATCGACGATCAACACCTGTGTCATGTCCTGCCCCGCCTTCCCGAGTCCCACCTAGCGGCTCATCCGGTCCAGTCGACACCCGCGACCTTTGGAGAATCTTGGACGCGCCTCGGCGCGCCTCGGCGCGTCACGCCGTCGGCAACCACCGCGGCAGCACGGCGGTGAGCACGGTCCCGCCCGCCGTCGCCGGCTCGACGGTGAGGGTCCCCCCCAGGTCTGCCACGGCATCGCGGAGCAGCCGCAGCCCCAGGTGCCCCTCGCCGGGGTCACGGGCGACCAGGCCGCGCCCGTCGTCGCAGACGCGGACGGTGACATCGGGGCCGACGCAGACGACGCGAACCTGGGCCCGGTCGGCCTGCGCGTGACGCTGGACGTTGCGCAACCCCTCCCGGACGATGCGGTAGCAGGTCTGGGCGATCTCCGGCGCCAGACCTCCGCGGCAGTCATCGTCGACCTCGACGTGGACCTCGACCCCCGCGGCGGCGAGCCGATCACCCAGGACCCGGACCGCGTCCGCGAGGCCGTCGCGGACGACGTCGGCGGGATAGATCTCCGCCAGCATCGACCGCAGCTGCTGGCTGGCCTCCCGGACCAGCGCGCCGCCCTGGTCCACCAGCCGATGGGCCCCGTCCTGCGGAGGCAGAGTCCGCAGCGCAGCGGAGAGGACGTAGCCGGCCCCGCTCACGTCCTGCATCACCCCGTCGTGCAGGTCGCGGGCCAGGCGTCGTCGCTCGAGGTCGGCGGCCGCGAGGGCGTGCTGGAGCGAGCGTCGGCTCTCCGCCTGAGCCCGCTCGACCCGACGGGCCAGGGTGATCGCGAGCGGCACCACGGCGGCGAGCAACAGCGCCAGCGCCCCGATCGGGAGCGGCAGGACGCGCACCAGGATCGCGGAGGTGTCGTCGGCGATGCGGTCGTGGGACCAGATGGACTCGACGACGATGGGCGTGCCGTCGGCCGCACGGGCCCCGGCGTAGACCTCGTACAGCGCGCCTGACCCCGCCCGGGCCACGTTCTCCTGCTTCGTCAGCGGCGAGACCTCGGCGACGACGTCGCGGGTGCCGAACAGCGCCGCCACCGGCGTCTCCAGGGCGAAGGTCCTCCCCTGCAGGCTCGGCTCGTCGGCCCAGAGCACCCGGCCACCGCGCTCCCAGACCTTGATGTGCGCCATGGAGGGATCCTCGAGACGGTTGCGCATCACCCGGGAGAACTCGGCCACCGCTGCCTGGTCGCCGGCGAGCACACGCTCGCTGACCAGGGGCCCCCCGGCGACCCGGGCGAACGCCTGGCCGCGGTTGCGGGCCTCCCGCAGGGCCAGCTCGTGGCTGACGAGGTCGGCCACCAGGACAGAGCCGACCCCGACGAGGAGCGCGGCGAGGGCGACGGCGGCGGCGAACCGGACGAGCGCCCGGCTCAGCGCCGAGCGGGGTACGCCGCCGTCGACCTCACGTGTTGGACGAGACATGGATCAGGCCGTGTCGCATGGCGATCGCCACGGCCTCGAGCTGCGAGTGCGCGCCGAGCTTAGCCAGCAGGCTCTTGACGTAGCCGCGGCAGGTGTTGAGGGAGATGCCGATCTCACGCGCGATCAGCCGGGCGTCCAGACCGGCCGCGAGCATCTGCAGGACCTCGAGCTCGCGGGGGGTCAGGGTGGGGTGCCGCTGGTCCGGGACGAGCTGTCGCCCGACGAGGCGGAACAGCAGGTCGGGATGCACCGTGAAGGTCCCGCGCTCCGAGGTGCGCAGCGTCTGCAGCATCCCGGTCAGGTCGCCGTCCTTGGGCAGCAACGCGCACGCCCCGGCCGCAGCGGCGCGGTGCAGCAGACGCTCCTCGACGTAGGCCGTCAGGATCACCACCCGCAGCTCCGGGTACGTCGAGCTCAGCTCGGCCGCCGCGGCGACCCCGTCACCGTCCCCCAGCCGGACGTCCATCACCACGATGTCGGGGTGGACGGACTCCACCAGCGCGAGACCGTCGGTGACGTTCTGCGCGTGGCCGACGCACTCGAGGTCCGGCTCCGCCCCCAGCGCCAGCGCCAGCAGCTCCGCGAACACTCGATGGTCGTCGACGATGGCAACTCTTGTCATGTGGCCCCCCGGCCTGCCCACGACGACGTGCCCGAGCCAGCTCCTTCCCGGGTCGCTGGATGGCGATCCGGGAAGACCGCTCGCTGCGGTCGTCCCCATGATGCTGAACTTCGGGAAGCACCCCTCGTCTCCCCCAGGAGTCCATTGTCCCGGGGATCCACGTCGCGGAGCAATAGACCGGGTGGGTGCGCTACGTCGCACAAGTGGGTGGTGCGCAGCTGGCCGCTCGACGTCAGGCGCTGGCCAGCGCGAGCACGGCGACCTCGGAGAGGGCCGCGTCGCGGGCCGGCGTGCGGACACCGGGGATGCCCTCGAGGGTCTGCCGCAGCAGTCGCAGCAGGGTGCGCAGCTCGGAGCCCGAGTCATCGGTCTGCTGTGGCGCCTGCTCCGAGGTCTCCCGCAGCACCGTCAGGTAGAGCTGGCGGCTCTCGCTGCCCGGCTCCTCACCGAGGTGGTCCAGCAGCGCGCCGCGGAGCTCGGCGTAGACCGAGAGGGCGGCCGCCCGCCTACCGGAGAACCAGTGGGCCAGCATCAGCTGGCGCCAGGCGTCCTCGCAGACGGGGTCGCGGTCGGTGGCGGCGCGCGCCAGCGCCACCGCACGGTCCGACATCCCCAGCGCGTTGGCCCGCTGCGCGCCGGCGAGGAACAGGTCGACGGCGGAGCGGCGCAGGTCCTCGCGTGCGTGGCGACCCCACTCGGCGTACGGCACGTCGGCGAGCAGCTCGCCGCGCCGCAGCAGCTGGAGGGCCTGCTCGGCGCGAGCCACCACGTCACGGCTGGTGGCCTCCTCGGGCACCCGGGCCAGGGCCCGGAAGCTCGCGACGTCGACCTCGATCTCGGCGCCGACGTCGAGGCGGAACCCGCCGTCGGCGGTGGCCAGCCGGGACCGGCGTCCGGCAGCCAGCCCGAGGCTGCGGCGCAGCAGGCAGACGTAGCTGTCCAGGGTGCTCACGTACGACACCGGAGGTGCTCCCTCCCACAGCTGGTCGGCAAGCCGCTCCCGCGAGACCGGCGCCCCCTCGGCCAGGGCCAGGATGGCCAGCACGTGCCGTTGCTTGGCGCTGAGGTGCGGCGTGGCCACCCCGTCCACCTGCACCGCGACGGCCCCGAACAACGAGATCTCGATCATGTCTGCCCCCTGAGCTCCAGCACCCGCACTGCTCGGCGCTTCCCCTGGCCCGCCCCCCGGCCGACCCCTGACCAAGGATGCTGGAGCACGGCGCTCCCCACCAGACGCCACGGAGGTGAGAGTTGACCCCCAAAATGGGGTAGTCCGGACAGGGGCCCCTCACCCCCCAGACGGGCCACCACCGCCGAGCGGTCAGCCCCAGAAGACCCGTTCCACGACCTGGCGCGCCCGTCGGGTCACGCGCAGGTAGTCGTCGAGGAGCCGGTCGGACTCCCCGGGGGCGTAGCCGCGGATGTGGGCCACGGCGGCGCGCTCGCGGGCGTCACGAGGCAGTGCCTCGGCCGGGCGGCCGCGGACCTGGGTGACCGCGTTGCGCAGTGCGCTCGCGAGCCGCCACGCCTCGCTCAGCACCGCGACGTCGTTCTCGGCGAGCAGACCGGCCGCGACGGCGGCGTTGAGCGCGTCGAGGGTGCGCGGCGTCCGCAGCTCCTCGACCCGTCCGGCGTGCTGGAGCTGGAGCAGCTGGATCGTCCACTCGACGTCGGCGAGGCCGCCTCGACCCAGCTTGAGGTGCGTGGCCCGGTCCGCGCCGCGGGGCAGCCGCTCGTCGTCGACCCGGGCCTTGATGCGCCGGATCTCGCGGACGTCCTCCTCGCGCAGGCCGCCGGCGGGGAACCGCAGCGGGTCGATCAGCTCGGTGAAGCGTCGGCACAGGTCGGGATCCCCCACCACCGCCTGGGCTCGCAGCAGCGCCTGCGCCTCCCACACCGCCGACCAGGTGGCGTAGTAGCGCGCGTAGGAGTCCAGGGTCCGCACCAGCGGCCCCTGCTTGCCCTCGGGACGCAGCCCGGCGTCGATGCTCAGCGCCGGGTCCGCCCCGGGCTGAGCCAGCATCCGGGTCAGCTCGTTGGCGACGTCGCGAGCACCCCGGGCCGCCTCCTCCGCCGAGGCGCCGGGCACCGCCTCGTGCACGAACATCACGTCGGCGTCGCTGCCGAAGCTCATCTCGTCCCCGCCGAGCCTGCCCATGGCGACCACCGCCATCACCGCGGCCAGCGGCTCGCCGCGCTCGGCCTCCACGGCGCGCTGGGCCGCCGCCAGGGCCCCCTCGAGGGTGGCGATCATGAGGTCGGACAACGCGTAGCCCACCTGGTCCACGTCGGCGGTGCCGAAGAGATCTGCCGCCGCGATGCGGAACAGCTCCCGGCGGCGGATCGCCCGCACCGCGGCGACCGCCTCGATCGGGTCCGCGGTACGGCGGGCCGCGGCGGTCATCTCGGTGTGCAGGGCCGCGCGCTCGGGGAGGGTCAGGCCGCCGTCCGAGGCGAGCATCCGCACTCCCTCGGGGGCGCGGCGCAGCAGGTCCGTCGCGAACCGGCTGGTGCTCAGCAGCGTCGCGAGGCGCTGCGCCACCTGACCCTCGTCGCGCAGCGTGGTGAGGTACCAGTGGGTGGCCCCGAGGGCCTCGGAGATCTCCCGGAAGCCGAACAGCCCGGCGTCGGGGTTCGGCCCGTCCGCGAACCAGCCGAGCATCGCCGGCAGCAGCGCGCGCTGGATGTTGGCCCGTCGGGAGACCCCGCTGGTCAGCGCCTCGAGGTGGCGCAGCGCGGCCATCGGGTCCTCGTAGCCCAGGGCGGCGAGGCGCTGCCGCGCCGAGGCCGGCGACAGCCGTGCCTCGTCGGTGGGGAGCTGGGCCACGGCCAGCAGCAACGGCCGGTAGAACAGCTTCTCGTGCAACCGCTTGACCTCGCGGCTGTGCTTGCGCCACGCGGCGTCCAGCTCGGCGACCGGGTTCTTGACCATCCCCATGGTCCGCGCCAGCCGCCGCAGCGACGACTGGTCGCCGGGCAGCACGTGCGTGCGGGTCAGCTGGGTGAGCTGCATCCGATGCTCGAGGGTCCGCAGGAACCGGTAGGCCTGGTCGAGGGCGGCGCCGTCCTCGCGACCGACGTAGCCGGCCCGGGTCAGGTACGCCAGAGCGGAGAGCGTCGTCGGCGTCCGCACCTCCGGGTCCGCCCGGCCGTGCACCAGCTGCAGCAGCTGCACGGCGAACTCCACGTCGCGCAGCCCCCCGGCGCCCAGCTTGATCTGGCGCTCGGCGTGGGCGGCCGGGATGTGCTCGAGCACGCGTCGCCGCATCGCCTGCACCTCGGGGACGAACCCCTCGCGCTCGGAGGCCGACCAGACCATCGGGGTGATGCGGTCCAGGTACTCCTGTCCCAGCTCCGCGTCGCCGGCGACAGGCCGCGCCTTCAGCAGCGCCTGGAACTCCCAGGTGCGCGCCCACTTCTCGTAGTAGCTCTGGTGGCTCGCCAGGCTCCTCACCAGCGGGCCGGACCGGCCCTCGGGTCGCAGCGCGGCGTCCACCGGCCACAGCGTGCCCTCCCTGGTGTGCTCCGCGCAGATCCGCATCAGCTGGGAGGCCAGCTGGGTGGCGGCCCGCATCGATGCCTGGTCGTCGTGCCCGGGGACCGGCTCGGCCACGAAGATGACGTCGACGTCGCTGACGTAGTTCAGCTCGTGGCCGCCGCACTTGCCCATCGCGACCACCGCCAGCCGGGTCCCCAGCGCGGCGTCGCCCACCCGGGAGCGGGCGAGCGCCAGCGCCGCGTCCAGCGCGCCGGCGGCGAGGTCGGAGAGCTCCGCGGCGACGTCGTCGACGCCCACGTCGTGGGACAGGTCGCGCGCGGCCAGCCGCAGCAGCAGCCGACGGTAGGTCACCCGCAGTGCGTCGACCGCGGCCGCGTCGCTGAGCCCCTCCCCGGTCCCGTGGCGGTCGATGCGTGCCACCGGCACCGGGGTCCCGGGGTCGGCGCCCACCGCTCGCATCAGGTCGGCCCTCACCGCGAACGCGGCCGGCCGGGTGGACCCGAGCAGCGGGTCGGTCAGCTCGCGGTAGTGGTCGGGGTGGCGCAGCAGGTGGTCCCCCAGCGCGGCACTGGCCCCCAGCACCGCGAACAGCCGCATCGCCGTGCCCTCGTCGTCGACGAGGTCGGCCAGCAGCCGGTCCGGCTCGTCGACCCGGGCGGCGAGCTCGGCCAGGTACGACGCCGCCTGGTCCGGGTCGGCGGCCGTCGCGAGCAGGTGCACGAGCTCGTCCCCGCCCGGTCCCAGCCGCTCGATCGCCCCAACGGTCGACTCGACGTCCTCGAAGCCGAGCCGGGCCAGCCGGCCCGACCTGGTGGCGACCCGCCCGTCGCTCACCGAGGGGACCCCACCGGGGCCGGCTCCGGGTCGTCGAGCCCGGCGACGCCCCTCGGGCCGGGGCCGGGGCCGCGGCACAGCGTCACGAACCGCTCCGCGAGCGTCCGCCAGGTCGCCCGGAGCCGGTCGTGGCTGGCGGCCACCTGCAGCACGTGGGCGTCCACGTCGACGCCGCGCTCGGCGGCCCGGTCCCGGTCGTGCTCGGCCCAGGACCCGATGATCTCCGCACCCGCCTCGGGATGCCACTGCACGCCCCACACCGACGGCGCCAGCCGAGCCGCCTGCACCTCGCCGCCCGGTGCCCGCGCCAGCACCACCGCTCCGGGGGGCAGCTCGGTCACCACGTCGTCGTTCCACTGCACCGCGGGGGACGACGTGTCCGGGCCTTCTCCCGGGGCGCCGCCGTGGGCGAGCGACCCGAGCAGCGGGTCGGCCAGGGCGGCGGCGGTCCAGCCGACCTCGACGACCCCGATCTGGGTGCCGAACCGGCTGCGGCCCACCCGGCCCCCCAGGGCCAGGGCCGCCAGCTGGTGCCCCAGACAGATCCCCAGCACCGGGGTGGTGCCGCCCCCGAGCTCGGCCGCCGCTCTGACCAGCGCCCGGACGTCGGGCAGCCACGGGTGCCCGGCGTCGTCGCCCGCCGCCATCTCCCCACCGAGGACCAGCAGGCCGTCGTGCCGGGACAGGTCGGGCGGCAGGGCCTGACCAGCGTACGGACGACGTACGTCGAGGTCGGCGCCGAGCTCGGCGAGCCACTCCCCCATCCAGCCCGGGGGACACTGCGCCTCGTGCTCGACCACCAGCAGCTGCAACGCCTTCACCCGGCGAACCTACCGCCCGGGTCCCCCAGGGTCAGAGGAGCGGCAGCATCCGGTCCCGCTCGAAGGCGGAGACCTGGACGCGGTACTCGTCCCACTCGGCGCGCTTGTTGCGCAGGAAGAAGTCGAAGACGTGCTCGCCCAGCGTCTCGGCCAGCAGCTCGGAGCCCTCGGCGACCTCGATCGCGGTGGCCAGGCTGGACGGCAGCGGGTCGATGCCCAGGGACTGCCGCTCCCGGTTGTTGAGCGACCACACGTCGTCCTCGGCCTCGCGGGGCAACTCGTAGTCCTCCTCGATCCCCTTCATGCCGGCGGCCAGGATGACGGCGAAGGCGAGGTAGGGGTTGCAGGCCGAGTCGATGGTGCGCAGCTCCATCCGGGTCGACTGCCCCTTGTTGGGCTTGTACATCGGCACCCGGATCATCGCGGAGCGGTTGTTGTGGCCCCAGCAGATGTACGAGGGCGCCTCGCCGCCCCACATCAGCCGCTTGTAGGAGTTCACCCACTGGTTGGTGACCACCGAGATCTCAGCGGCGTGCCGGAGGATGCCCGCGATGAACTGCCGACCGGTCCGGGACAGCTGGTACTCCTCGCCGGCGGCGAAGAAGGCATTGCGGTCCCCCTCGAACAGTGAGACGTGGGTGTGCATGCCGCTACCCGGGTGCGTGGTGAACGGCTTGGGCATGAACGTCGCCCAGATGCCCTGGCTGAGCGCGACCTCGCGCACCACGGTCCGGAAGGTCATGATGTTGTCGGCGGTGGACAGCGCGTCGGCGTAGCGCAGGTCGATCTCCTGCTGACCGGGGCCGCCCTCGTGGTGGGAGAACTCCACCGAGATGCCCATCGCCTCGAGCATCGTGATCGCCTCGCGGCGGAAGTCCGACCCCATGCTCTGCGCGGTGTGGTCGAAGTAGCCGCTGCGGTCCACCGGCACCGGGTCACCGCCCGGGGTGGGGGTGTCCTTGAACAGGTAGAACTCCACCTCCGGGTGGGTGTAGAAGGTGAACCCCTTCTCGGCGGCCCTGGTGAGGGTCCGCTTCAGGACGTACCGCGGGTCGGCGTAGGACGGTGACCCGTCGGGCATCTCGATGTCGCAGAACATCCGGGCGGTGCTGGGGCCCTCGCCTCGCCAGGGCAGGATCTGGAAGGTCGACGGGTCCGGCTTGGCGAGCATGTCCGCCTCGTAGACCCGGGCGAAACCCTCGATCGCGGAGCCGTCGAAGCCGATGCCCTCGGTGAAGGCACCTTCGAGCTCGGCGGGGGCGATCGCCACCGACTTCAGGTAGCCGAGCACGTCGGTGAACCAGAGCCGCACGAACCGGACGTCGCGCTCCTCGAGTGCGCGCAGCACGAAGTCCTCTTGCTTGCCCATCCCGCCCATCCTCTCGAGAACGGCACCTGGCAGGCACCGACGACGTTGGCCCCGAGGGTCGCACGCCCGGGCGGCCGGGCCGCATGCGGGTCCGGGCGTCCCGTGCCGGTCCTGGCGTCCCGTGCCGGTCCGGGCGTCGGAGCCCCTCAGCAGGGGACGTTGCGCTCGAGCTCCGCGAGCCAGGTGGTCGCGTTTCCGTCCGAGGGTGCCCGCCACTCCCCGCGCGGCGACAGTGCCCCGCCGGCGACCACCTTCGGCCCGTTGGGCAGCGCCGACCGCTTGAACTGGGCGAACGCGAAGAACCGGCGCAGGAACACCTCGAGCCAGCGCCGGATCGTCGGCAGGTCGTAGGCGACGCGGCGTTGCTCGTCGAAGCCGGGCGGCCAGCTGCCGGCATCCGCGTCGCCCCACGCGTGCCGGGCCAGGAACGCGATCCGGCTGGGCGGGAAGCCGTGCCGAAGCACCCAGTAGAGCGAGAAGTCGTGCAGTGCGTAAGGACCGATGCTGTCCTCGGTGCTCTGCGGCTTCTCGTCCTCCCCGACCGGGACCAGCTCGGGGGAGATCTCCTGCTCCAGGATCGCTCGCAGCAGGTCGTCGGTGCCCGCGTCGAGCTCCTGGGTGCCGGCGACCCACCGGATCAGGTGCTGGATGAGCGTCTTCGGCACGCCGGTGTTCACGGCGTAGTGCGACATCTGGTCCCCCACGCCGTAGGTGCACCAGCCCAGCGCGAGCTCGGAGAGGTCGCCGGTGCCGAGCACGATGCCCCCGCGCTGGTTGGCCAGCCGGAACAGGTAGTCGGTGCGGAGCCCGGCCTGTACGTTCTCGAAGGTGATGTCGTAGACCGGCTCGCCGGCGGAGAAGGGGTGCCCCAGGTCACCGAGCATCTGCTCGGCGGCGGGCCGGATGTCCAGCTCGGCGAAGGTCACCCCGAGCGCCTCGGAGAGCCGGACCGCGTTGGCCTTGGTGGCCGAGCTGGTCGCGAACCCCGGCAGCGTGAACGCCAGGATGTCGCGTCGCGGCCGGCCCAGCCGGTCCATCGCCTTCGCGGCCACGATCAGCGCGTGCGTCGAGTCGAGACCGCCGGAGACCCCGATCACCACCTTGGGCTGCCCGATGGCGGTCAGCCGCTGCTCGAGTCCCGAGACCTGGATGTTGTAGGCCTCGTAGCAGTCGAGCGCCAGCCGGTCGGGGTCGTCGGGCACGAACGGGAACCGGTCGACCTGGCGTCGCAGTCCCAGGTCGCCGCGGGGCGGGTCGAGGTCGAAGGAGACGGTGCGGAAGCCGCCGGTCCGCTCGGCGTGGGTGCGGCGGTTGTCGTCGAAGGTGCCCTGCCGCAGCCGTTCCTGCCGCAGCCGCAGCAGGTCCACGTCGGCGACCGAGCGACGCGCGGTCTCGGGGAACCGCTCGGTCTCCGCGAGCAGCTGGCCGACCTCGTAGATCATCGTCTGGCCGTCCCAGGACAGGTCGGTGCTGGACTCCCCCTGCCCCGCCGCGGCGTACAGGTAGGCCGCGAGGCATCGCTGCGAGGCGGAGCGGACCAGCAGCCGGCGGTCCTCGGCGCGGGCGACCGTGATCGGGCTCCCCGAGAGGTTCAGCAGCACGGTCGCCCCTGCCAGGGCGGCCTCCGCGCTGGGCGGCACCGGCACCCACACGTCCTCGCACACCTCGGCGTGCACGACCAGCCCGGGCACGTCGCGGGCTGCGAAGAGCAGGTCCGGGCCGAACGGCACCTCCACCCCACCCAGGAGCAGCGTCTCCGCCCGCCGGTCGTCGCCCGGCGCGAAGTGCCGACGCTCGTAGAACTCCCGGTACGTGGGCAGGTAGGACTTGGGGGAGACCCCCAGCACCTGGCCGCCGTGGATCACCACCGCGGTGTTGAGAACGCGGTTGCCCGCCCGCAGCGGGGCCCCGACCACCAGCAGCAGGCTCAGGTCGGCGGTCGCCGCAGCCAGCTCGGCGACCGCCTCCTCGACCGCGTCGAGCAGCGGCTCCTGCAGCAGCAGGTCCTCCAGTGCGTAGCCGGACAGCGACAGCTCGGGGAACAGCGCGACGGTGGCGCCCTCCGCTGCGCAGCCGCGCGCCTCGGCGAGGATGGTCGCGACGTTGGCGCGGGGATCGGCGATGCTGACGGGCACCGTGCAGGCGGCGACCCGCACGAACCCCTGGTCGTACACCGAGTCGAAGTTCACGCCCAGAGTGTGCCAAACCCCCGCTCCGGCCCCCACCCGCCCCGACCCGTCCCGGGTCGCCCCGGCGGGGCTAGCCTGGCAGCGGTCCGGGGACTCCGTACGGGAGCCTCGAGAGCGCCGTCGACGACGGCACCATGGAGGAGAGCAGATGAGCGAAGCGACCGGCGGCAGTCCGTCCCCGTACGGCGGCGGGGCGGCGAGCGCGGCGGCCGCCGTGCGGCGCGTGCGCACCCACCACCTGCGCGAGCTGAAGGAGCGCGGGGAGCGGTGGGCGATGCTGACCGCGTACGACATGTACACCGCCCAGGTGTTCGACGAGGCCGGCATCCCGGTGCTGCTGGTCGGCGACTCGGCCTCGAACAACGTCTACGGCAACGCGACCTCGCTGCCCGTGACCGTCGAGGAGCTGCTGCCGCTGACCCGGGCCGTGAGCCGGTCGGTCCGCCGCGCCCTGGTCGTGGCGGACCTGCCGTTCGGCTCCTACCAGCGCTCGCCCGAGCAGGCCTTCGACACCGCCGTCCGGTTCATGAAGGAGGCCGGCGCCCACGCGGTCAAGCTCGAGGGTGGCGCGGAGATGGCGCCCCAGGTGCGGCTGCTGACCCAGGCCGGCGTCCCGGTGATGGCGCACATCGGCTTCACGCCGCAGTCCGAGCACGTCCTGGGCGGCTACCGGGTGCAGGGGCGCGGCGAGTCGGCGGCACTGCTGGTCGCGGACGCCCAGGCGCTGGAGGCCGCGGGCGCCTTCGCGTGCGTGATGGAGATGGTGCCCGGCGACGTGGCCGCGGAGATCACCGCGACGTTGGGCATCCCGACGGTGGGCATCGGGGCCGGCGTCGGCTGCGACGCCCAGGTGCTGGTGTGGCAGGACATGGCCGGGCTCCGGACCGGCCGGCTGCCGCGCTTCGTCAAGCGGTACGCCGACCTGCACGGCGTGCTGCTCGAGGCCGCCACGCAGTACGCCGCGGACGTGGCGGACGGGACGTTCCCCGGCCCCGAGCACACCTTCTAGCGAGCCCGAGCGCCCAGGCCACGGCTGGCTCGCCCTCAGTCCTCGGCGGCCGCGTCGTCGTTCCAGTCGGGGTCGTTGTCCCAGGCCTCGTTGCGCTCGGCCACCTTCTCCAGCGCGTTGGCGGCCTCCTGCTCGGTGGCGTAGGGGCCGAGCCGGTCCGCGCTGCGGCAGCCCTCGTCGCCCTCGACGCGGTGGTGCTTGAGGCAGAACCAGAACTGTCCCTCGTCGTCGCCCATGGCTCTCCTTCCGCCGGTCGTCGTGGCCACCAGGTACCCGGGAGACCGGGACGCTACACCAGCCGGTCGTATGAGCCCTCGGTCTCGGCGAGGCGCCGCTCGACCCGCAGCACCCCGGCCTCGTGCTCGGCGTCCCCCGACATCACCGCGGCCAGCCGCAGCTGCGGCAGGGCGTCGGCGTAGCGCGACTGACGCTCCAGCACCCGTCCGAGGGCGAAGCGGGCCCAGACGTCGGTGGGGCAGCGCTCGACGATCTCGGCGAGGTCGCGCTCGGCGCGGCTCAGCTGCGCGCTCTGGAAGTACGCCCAGGCTCGCAGCGTGCGCAGCGCGAGGGAGTCCGGCTCCGCCGCGAGGGCGGGATCCAGCTTCGCGATCGCCTGGTCGGGCTCGCGCATCTCCAGGTGCCGCCACGCCTGTCGGTAGGCCTCGCTGGGGTGGAGGTCGCGGCCGGCGGCCGGCGGGAACATGTCCATCTGCTCGTCTCCCATCGGGTGGTCAACGCCGGCGGCGGGGTAGCGATTCCCCGGCGCCGCGCCCGGGGCGAGGGATGAGCCGGCCTGTAGGCCGGGTTCTGTCCCCGGGCGCCTCGCGGCGCCACGGTGGGCGACCATCCATCTAGGGCTGCCGTTGCCGACAGCCTCGTGCGGTCTACCCGCGAGCTCGGGCGGGCCGCCCTCGGACACTCGCGCGGGTCACCGGTCTCCCGGTGCCCTTCTTGACCTTGCTCCAGGTGGGGTTTGCCGAGCCGCACCGGTCGCCCGGTGCGCTGGTGGTCTCTTACACCACCGTTTCACCCTTACCGCCCCGACGGCCGTGGCCGACGGGGAGGCGGTCTGTTCTCTGTGGCACTGTCCCGCGGGTCACCCCGGGTGGGTGTTGCCCACCACCTCGCCCTGTGGAGCCCGGACCTTCCTCGACGGGTCTCCCCGCCGCGGCCGCCCGGCCGGCTCATCCGCGACCATCGTAGGCCCTCGTGGTCGCCACCGGCGCGCGGCCGCCGCCACGACGGGACAGGCGACCACGACGACCACGACGACGACCGGAGCTCACACCTCGAAGCGGACCCGTCGGGCGCGCACGTCGGCCTCGACGAGCCGGGCCTGCACCCGACCGCCGAGCGGCAGCGGCCCGGCCGACCGCACCGACGCCTCGACCGCCGGGTCCTGCACCACCAGCTTGCCGCGGGTGGGCCGGGCCTCCTCGACCGCGACGACGACGGCGGGGAAGCTCTCGCCGACCCTCGGTGCCAGGACGGCCGCCTCCACGAGGTCGTGGACGGCGCCCTCGTAGCGACCCGCCCGCTGCCCGGAGGCGCTCATCGTGGCCGGCAGCGACCCGAGTGCCGACCGCACCCAACCGGGCACCTCCTCGCCGGCGCACAGCGCCAGGCACACCTCGCCGGCGTACCGGTCGGCGAGCCTGCGCAGCGGCGCGGTGACGTGGGCGTACGCCGCCGCGATCGCGGCGTGTCCGTGCTGGTCGGGCGGCGCCCCGTCGAAGGCCACGTAGCCGGCGCCGCGCAGCAGCCGGGTGCAGGAGACGAGCATCGCCGCGTGGGTGGGACGGGCCGGGTCGAGCGACCGGACGAACTCCGGGTAGTCGACGCCGTCCGGCCAACCGATGCCCAGGCCTCGCGCGGTCCGGCGCAGCCGCTCCACGTCGCGGTCCTCCGGAGGCGGCAGGGTGCGCAGCAGCCCGACGCCGGCCTCGACCATCAGCGTTCCCGCCGCCATGCCGGTGAGCAGCGAGATCTGGGCGTTCCACTCCTCGACGGGCAGCGGGGTGCGGAACCGCAGCTGCCACCGGTCCCCGCTGCGCTCGACCTCCTGCTCGGGCAGCGGCAGCGACACCCCGCCGCGCGCCGCCTCGCGGGCCAGCCGGAGCCTGCCCACGGCGGCGAGCAGGACGAAGACCTCGTCGGCGGTGCCGGCCTCGAGGGCGTCCTGCACGGCCTGGTAGTCCCACTGCGCACGGCTGCGCACCAGGGCCCGCTCCACGTGCACGTGGGAGGTCTCGCCCTCGGCGTCCACCGCGATCCGCCACAGCAGTGCCGGGCGCAGCGCGTCAGGCAGCAGCGACGCCGCGCCCTCCGAGAGCAGCGGCGGGTGCAGCGGCACCTTGGACAGCGCGCCGTAGTACGTCTCCCCCCGACGGTGGGCCTCCTGGTCGACCGGGTCACCGGGGGTGACGAAGGCGGCCACGTCCGCGATGGCGTAGTGGACGACGAAGCCGTCACCGTCCCGTGCGATGTGCAGCGCCTGGTCCAGGTCGCGCGCCCCGGTCGGGTCGATCGTCACCAGTGGCAGGTCCGAGCGGTCCAGCCGCGGCAGGCGAGGCTGCCCGGCCGCCTGCTGCGCTACCTGCTGCACGTCCTCCGGGAACTCCGCGGTCAGGCCGAGCTCCTTCTCGATCACCGTGACGCCGTGGCGCAGCATGTCGCCGTCGGGGTGCAGGATCCTGATGACCGGTAAGGGCACGGTGCCTCCTCGCCTCGGTGGCCGGAACCACGCGGGACCCGGGCGGCTGCGGCGGCGGCCCCGGGCAGCGGCGGGTCCGGGCCAGCATAGGGTGGCCGGCGTGCTGGTCCTGCTGCCTCCGTCGGAGGGCAAGGCCTTCCCGCGCCGTGGCCGCCCGCTGGACCCGGCGGCGCTGTCGTTCCCCTCGCTGGCACCGCACCGGGCCGAGGTCCTCGACGCGCTGGTGCGGTGGTGCGAGGCGGACCCGGCGGCCGCCGCCCGGGGGTTGGGCCTGGGCCCGGCCCGCACCGACGTGGTCGCCGCCAACGCCCGGCTGCGGCGGGCCGCCACGGCACGGGCCGACCGGGTGTACACGGGGGTGCTCTACGAGGCCCTGGACCTCCCCTCGCTGTCAGCCGCGGCCCGCCGACGTGCCTCCTCCTGGCTGGCGGTCACCTCGGCGCTGTTCGGGCTGCTCCGTCCCGGTGACCGCATCCCGGCGTACCGGCTCTCGGCGGGCACGCCGCTGCCCGGCATCGGAGCGCCCTCGACCTACTGGTCGCGGCGCCTGGACGCGGCTGCGCGGGAGGCCGCCGGGCGCGGGCTCGTGGTCGACCTGCGGTCCTCGGCCTACGTCGCGTTCTGGCGACCGCCGGCGGACCTCGCGTCCCGGACGGTGACGGTCCGGGTGCTCCACGACCGGGACGGCCACCGGTCGGTGGTGTCCCACCTGAACAAGGCGACCAAGGGCCGGCTGGTGCGCACGCTCCTGGAGCACGGCCCCGGGCCGGCGACCCCGGCGCGGTTCGCCGACCACCTGACCGCGCTGGGCTGGCGGGTCGAGCGCGGGACGGTGGGCGCGCTCGACGTCGTGGTCAGCGCCCTGTGAAGGCGTCTCCGGTCGGACGGGCGTTGAACATCCGGAGCGAGGCGTGCCGGGTGGGGGACTCCGACGCCCCGCCGGACCCCTCCTCGTAGAAGGACAACACCGTCACCGACGCCGGCGCCAGCTCCATCCGGTAGACCGCCTCCAGCGGCGCCTGCAGCGTGTGTGCGACGAGGACCTTGATCGGGGTCACGTGGCTGACCGCCAGCACAGTGCGGCCACGCTGCTCGACCAGGAGCCGCTCGAGCCCGGCCAGCACCCGGCGCTCCACCTCCCGGAACGACTCGCCCCGGCCACCCGGCGCGTGGTCCAGCGACCCCAGCCACCGGTCCAGGTCGTCGGGGAACCGCTCGGCGACCTCGGCGAAGGTCAGCCCGTCCCACGAGCCGAACTCCATCTCGGCCAGGGCGTCCTCGACGACCACCTCCCGCCCCAGCCGGGCCCCGAGGATCTTGGCGGACTCCCGGGTCCGGAGAACCGGGGAGCTGACCACCAGGTCGACGCCCTCCGCCATGGGCGACAGCCAGTCCGCGGTCGCCCGCACCTGCGAGCGGCCGTCCTCGGTGAGCCCCGGGTCGCTGCCGGACAGGCCTCCGGAGAAGCGCTTGTCGACGGTGTGGGCGGTGACGCCGTGCCGCACCAGCATCACGGTCGTGGCGACCCCGCCTCGAGACCACCCCCGAGTGGTCGAGCCCGTCGAGACCCCCGCCCCCTCCCGAGCGGTCGAGCCCGTAGAGACCCCGGCGGCGGGCCGCGCCGACCGGCTGGCCTGCGCGTCGAGCGCCTCGTTGACGAGCCGATCGGCGTGCTTGTTCAGCTCCCGCGGGATCCAGGTGTACGTCGTCCCGGCCGGCGCCAGCCCGGCGGCCTGGGTCGCCAGCGGCCGCATGTCCGGGTGCTTGACCTTCCAGCGGCCCGACATCTGCTCGACCACGAGCTTGGAGTCCATCCGGACCGCGAGGTCGGCCTCGGGGGCGTGCTCGGCGTGCAGCTCGAGCCCCGCGATCAGGCCGCGGTACTCCGCGACGTTGTTGGTGGCTCGACCGATGCACTCGGCCCGCTCGGCGATGGTCTCCCCTGTCTCGGCGTCGAGGAGCACCGCGCCGTACGCCGCCGGGCCGGGGTTGCCTCTCGACCCGCCGTCGGCCTCGACGACGACAGAGCGGTGGCGTGGTGCCGGGTGGGCGCCCGCCATCAGATCCCGGACTCGGAGGTGCGCACCAGGATCCGGTTGCACTCCTCGCAGCGCAGCACCTCGTCGAGCGGCGCGCGGGAGATCTCCCGGAGGTCACCGGCGTTGAGCTGCAGGCTGCACCCGCCGCAGCTGCGCTGCCGAAGCGGGGCGGCACCCACCCCACCCTTCTGCGCCCGGACCCGGTCGTAGGCGGCGAGCAGGTCGGCCGGGACACCGCTGGCGGTCACCTTGCGCTCCGCGGCGGTCTGCTCCATCCGGACGGTGATGTCGGCGGTCAGCGCGTCCCGGCTGGTGGCGAGCTCCGCCGCGGCGGCGTCGAGCTCGACGAGCCTGGCCTCGTGCCGGGCCAGGGCGTTCTGTGCCGTCTCGAGCCGCTCCATCACGTCGAGCTCGACGTCCTCGAGCTCGGCGATCCGGCGGGCCAGGGACACCAGCTCGCTCTGCATGCGCTCCAGGTCCTTGGGGTTGGTCACCAGGCCGCGGTCCATCCGGTCCTGGTCCCTGACCCGACGTGACTTGACCTGCTCGACGTCGGCGTCGGAGCGCCGCTGGTCCCGGGTGAGGTCGTCGACCTCGATCCGGGCGTCGCGCAGCTCGTCGTGGACCTGGGTCCTTTCGCTGGCCAGCCGCTGCAGCTGCTCGTGCTCCGGCAGGGTCGCGAGCCGGTGCCGGAGCTGGTCGAGCCGGGTGTCGAGCTCCTGCAGGTCCAGCAGCTTGAGCTGGGCGAAGGCGTCGGCTTTCAGCGGGGGGCTCCTCGGTCGGTGATGGCGGGGTCAGCGACCCACGCGGAAGGTCCACGGGTCCGTCACGATCGTGCTCACCCGGGTCTCCACCGTATCCCCCCGCTCGACCGCCGCCGCACGCAACTTCTGCTCGACGACGGGCAGCCAGGTCCACTCGGCCGCCCAGTGCGCGACGTCCACGAGCGCCGCGCCGTCGTGCTCGCGGAACTCCCCCGCCCGGTGGTGCCGGAGGTCGGAGGTGAGGTAGACGTCGGCGTCGGTGGTCAGCACCAGGTCGAGCAGCCCGTCGCCCGACCCGCTGCCGACCGCCACGGTGTGGACCGGCCGGTCGGGGTCGCCGGCCACGCGGACACCGGTGGCGGTCTCCGGCAGGGCCCACGCGACCTGGTCGGCGAAGCCCCGCAGCGTCGTGGGCGTCGCGAGCCGGCCGATGCGGCCGTGCCCACGGACGAGGGCGGGGCCGGGCGACGCTGCGAGCTCGAGGACGTCGTGGGCGACCTCCTCGTAGGGGTGGGCGGCGCGCATCGCGGCGAGCACCTCGCGGCGGAGCCGACGGGGTGCCACCATCTCGATCCGGGCCTCGGTCACCAGTGTGGCCGCACCGACGCGACCGACCGCGGGATCGGCCCCCGCCTGCGGCCGGAACCGGCCCTCGCCGAGGCTCGTGAAGGAGCAGTCGGCGTAGTCGCCCACGATGCCGGCACCGGCGCACGCCAGCGCCTCTCGGACGGCCTCGGCGTGCTCGACCGGGACGAACACCACCAGCTTGTCCATCGGCTCCGCCGCGGGGTCCCGGGTCGAGCCGCGGTCCGACCCGAGCACGGTGGCATCCAGCACGCCGACGGCTCGCGCCAGCGCCTCGTTCACCCCGTCGAGGGGCACGTCGGCGTTGGTGTGGGCAGTGAACAGCGCGGTCCCCGCACGCCCCAGGTCGTGGACCACCCGGCCCTTCGGAGTGGTCGCCGCGACCCCGTGGACCGGCGTGAGCAGCAGCGGGTGGTGGCACACCACCAGGTCCGCGCCCCAGCTGTGTGCCTCGGCGACGACGGCGGGCGAGGGGTCCACGGCGAGCAGCACGCGCCGGACCGGCTGCTCCGGGTCCCCGCACACCAGGCCGACGGCGTCCCACGGCTCGGCCCACCGCGGGTCGTACCAGCCGTCGAGCAGACAGGTCACCTCGGCCAGGCTCAGCGTCATGGTCGCGAGCCTAGAGGGGGCAGGAGGCTTGAGTGGACCGAGGGAGCCGGTGGGCGCAGCAGGGATCGAACCTGCGACCACCTCGTTGTAAGCGAGGTGCTCTACCGCTGAGCTATGCGCCCGGGCCGTCGGCAGGCTCGGCGCCGACGAGGCGCGGCCAGCCTACGGCAGGGTCGGCGGACGACTCACGCCGGAGAAAGCGCAACGACCGCTGGCGTCTCGGGTCACCAGCGGTCGTTGCAGTCCCATTCAACTACCCCGACCCAAGCCGTGTCTCCCCAAACCCGGCAAAATCTTGATACTTTACTTTCGGAATGTCCGGGCTGTCTAGGTCTGGTATGATTCAGAAGTCGACCAGCACGGCGGCCTGCTCCTGCAGGTCCCGCGCCTGCGGCATGGCGTTGTGCACCGTCCAGCGGAGCACGCCCTCCTTGTCGACGATGAAGGTCGAGCGCCTGGAGCACCCCCGGTCCTCGTCGAAGACGCCGTAGGCGCGGGCGACCTCGCCGTGCGGCCAGAAGTCCGAGAGCAGCGGGAACGTGAGCCCGTCCCGGTCGGAGAACGCGCGCAGCGCGAACATCGGGTCGCAGGAGACCGCCAGCAGCGTCACGTCGTCGGACTCGAAGGTCGGCAGGGTGTCGCGGACCTCGCACAGCTCACCGGTGCAGACACCGCTGAAGGCGAATGGGTAGAACATCACCACCACCGCCTTCTCACCTCGGAAGGCGGAGAGGCGGACCCGGCCTCCGTGCTGGTCCCTCAGGTCGAAGTCCGGTGCGGTCTGTCCGATCTCCAGGCTCATGTGTGCTCCCTACCCGCGTGCGCGGTGTCGTCGGTGGTGCCGGGGCGTGCTCGGCCCCGTAGGCCTCGTCAGGGTGTGACGTCCCCATCATTGTCCGGAACATCGTCCGGAACATCGTCCGGGCGGGCCGCAACGACCGCGGACCCACCCGCCCGTGGCTTCCCCCACCTCCCGCCGGCGAGCAGTGCGGCGCCGTCGGGACCCGGGCACCCGGGCATCCGGGCACCCGGGTGCAGCGGACCGCGTCAGTGCGCGCTCTTGGGAGCCACCAGCCGGGTGGCCGACCAGTCCTGGCTCACCGCGACGGTGGTCGTCGTGGACAGCCCGGCGACCGGCGCCGCCTCGGCGATGTCCGACGGGTCGACCGCCTGGGGTCGCCCCACCTTGGGGGTCAGCAGCCAGATCACGCCGCCGGCCACCAGGTCGGTCAGCGAGTCGACGAGCGTGTCGACGAGGTCACCGTCGTCGTCGCGCCACCACAGCAGCACCGAGTCGACGACGTTGCCGTACTGGCCGTCCACGAGGTCGGCGTCGATGGCGTCCTCCACGTCGACCCGCAGCGCGTCGTCGACGTCCTCGTCCCAACCCAGCTCCTGGACGACCATTCCGGCCTTCAGACCCAGCCGCGCACCGGCGTTCTGGGTGGCGGTGCCGTCGGGGCCACCCGAGGTCGCGCTCACGTCAGTCCTCCACGTCTCTGGCCGACGTCGCGGCCGGTCTCCACCGGCCAACGAGGGTCGCGGCCGGTTCGTGCTTGCGCGTAGTCCACCGGAACTCGACCCGGTGCGCAAGGCGGGCCGGTCGCGCTCAGGCTAGTGCCCTCGGCCGCGGAGCCGACCGGCGCCGCCGCCACAGGCCGACTGCCGGGTCCCGCCGGTCCTGCCCGGTGCCGTCGGATCCCACTCGGTCCTGCTCAGTGCCGGGCGGCGGATCGCAGGGCGTAGGTGAGGGCCACCATCTGACCGCTCCGACTCACCTCGACCAGCCGCATCCCCTCGATGCGACGAGGCAGCAGCGGGGCTCCCGCGCCCAGTGTGACCGGGGCAATGGTGACCACCATCTCGTCCAGGAGGCCCGCGTCGTAAAACTGGCCCGCGAGGTCGCCGCCGCCGACGACCCACAGGTTGCGGTCTCCTGCTGCCGCGCGCATCTGCTCGTGGACCGGGCGCACGTCGCCGACCACGAACCGGACGTCGAGACCCGGCGCCACGCTGCGGTCGTGGTGGCTGAACACCCAGCACGGCCGCTGCCCGTACGCCGCGGACCACCGCTCCGGGTGGGAGGTCAGGTCCTCGTGGGCCACGACCCACTCCCAGGTGGTCGCGCCCATCGCCAGCGCGCCGACGGCACCGAGGAATCCGTCCCAGCCGGGGTCGTTCTCGGGTCCCTCCACCTCGGGGACGTCGAAGAGCCACTGCAGGGAGTTGTCCTCGTCGGCGATGAAGCCGTCGAGCGTCGCGGCGGTGTAGTACTGCGTCACCTGCACGACGCCCATGCTGCCGCACCACCATCGGCGTGACCAGTCACACCACCCCTCTCGCATCGCCCGTCGCGCCTGCCGTCACGCCCGCCGTTGCGCACCGTCGCACCACCCGGAGGCCTCGGTCACGGTCTCGTCCAGCCCCCGAGGGGTGCATTCCGCCTGCGGTCGGCTCGTGACACGATGAATGTGGACGACCCCCTCACCGGGCTGCCCACGAACTGCACACCGAGCACGAAAGCCGAGGCATCGTGGCAACAGGTTCTGACAAGACCACCGAGAAGTCCGCGGAGAAGTCCGCCGAGACATCGGCGCAGAAGACCCCCGGCGCGCCCTCGACGCGCGCGGTCGGCCGGCCCACCGTGATCCACGAGGGCCTGCCCACCCAGCTCCCGGACATCGACCCCGAGGAGACCCAGGACTGGATCGACTCGTTCGACGCGATGCTCAAGGGCCGCGGACGCGAGCGGGCCCGCTACGTGATGCTGCGGCTGCTCGAGCGGTCGCGCGAGCAGAACGTCGGCGTCCCGGCACTGCGCAGCACCGACTACATCAACACGATCCCGCCGGAGCGCGAGCCGTGGTTCCCCGGCGACGAGCACATCGAGCGCCGCATCCGCGCGTTCCTGCGCTGGAACGCGGCCGTCATCGTGTCGACGGCGAACCGCAAGGGGCTCGAGGTCGGCGGGCACATCGCGACGTACCAGTCCTCGGCCTCGCTCTACGAGGTCGGCTTCAACCACTTCTTCCGCGGCCACGACCACCCCAACGGGGGTGACTCCGTCTTCATCCAGGGCCACGCGTCCCCCGGCATCTACGCTCGCGCCTTCCTCGAGGGTCGGCTCAACGAGACCCAGCTGTCGCGGTTCCGCCAGGAGGTGCAGCACGGCGTCGGCCAGGGCCTGTCGTCGTATCCGCACCCGCGGCTGATGCCGGACTTCTGGGAGTTCCCCACCGTCTCGATGGGGCTCACGGCGATCAACTCGATCTACCAGGCGCGGTTCAACCGCTACCTGCAGAACCGCGGCATCAAGGACACCAGCGGCCAGCACGTGTGGGCCTTCCTCGGCGACGGCGAGATGGGCGAGGTCGAGTCGCTGGGCGCGATCGGCGTCGCGGCCCGCGAGGAGCTGGACAACCTCACGTTCGTCGTCAACTGCAACCTGCAGCAGCTCGACGGCCCGGTGCGGGGCAACGGCAAGATCATCCAGGAGCTGGAGTCCACCTTCCGCGGCGCCGGCTGGAACGTCATCAAGGTGGTGTGGGGCCGGGAGTGGGACGACCTGCTCGCCCGCGACGTGGACGGCGTGCTGGTGAACAAGATGAACAGCACCCCCGACGGCCAGTTCCAGACCTACTCGGTCGAGGACGGCGCCTACACGCGGGAGAACTTCTTCGGCGGTGACCCCCGGCTGCGCAAGATGGTCGAGCACATGAGCGACGACGACATCCGCAAGCTGCCCCGGGGCGGTCACGACTACCGCAAGGTGTACTCCGCCTTCGACGCCGCGACCAAGCACGTCGGGCAGCCCACGGTCATCCTGGCCAAGACCGTCAAGGGCTGGACGATCGACGCGCTGGAGGGCAAGAACGCCACGCACCAGATGAAGAAGCTCACCAACGACGACCTCAAGACCTTCCGGGACCGGCTGTACCTGCCGATCACCGACAAGCAGATCGACGAGTCCGAGGTGGCGCCGTTCTTCCACCCGGGCAAGGACTCCCCCGAGATCGAGTACATGATGGAGCGCCGTCGCCAGCTCGGCGGCTCCCTGCCCAAGCGGCAGAACCGCTCGACACTCCTCAAGCTGCCCGGCGACAAGGTCTACTCCGAGCTGAAGCAGGGATCCGGCAAGCAGTCGATCGCCACCACGATGGCGCTGGTGCGGCTGCTGCGCGACCTGATGCGGGACAAGGAGATCGGCAAGCGCATCGTGCCGATCGCCCCGGACGAGTACCGCACCTTCGGCATGGACGGCATGTTCCCGACCGCCAAGGTCTACAACCCGATGGGGCAGCGCTACGAGTCGGTGGACCGCAACATGCTCCTTGCCTACAAGGAGTCGACGCAGGGACAGATGCTCCACGAGGGCATCTCCGAGGCCGGCGCGATGGCCTCCGCGACGGCCGCCGGCTCGGCGTACAGCACGCACGGCGAGCACATGATCCCGTTCTACCTGTTCTACTCGATGTTCGGCTTCCAGCGGACGGGTGACTCGATCTGGGCGATGGCCGACCAGCTCGCCCGCGGCTTCCTGATCGGCGCGACCGCCGGCCGGACCACCTTGACGGGCGAGGGTCTGCAGCACGCCGACGGGCACTCGCCGCTGATCGCGGCCACCAACCCCGCGGTGGTGCACTACGACCCTGCGATGGCCTACGAGATCAGCCACATCGTGCAGGACGGCCTGCGCCGGATGTACGGCGCCAGCGAGGAGTTCCCCGAGGGCGAGAGCGTCATCTACTACCTGACGGTCTACAACGAGCCGACGGTTCAGCCCGCCGAGCCGGAGAACCTCGACGTGGAAGGCCTGCTGCGCGGGATCTACCACGTGGCGACACCTCCCGAGGCAGCGAGCAAGGCGGACGCCCCGCGCGTCCAGCTGCTCGCCTCCGGCGTCGGCTTCCCGTGGGTCACCGACGCCGCCCGGATGCTGGCCGAGGAGTGGGGGGTCGCCGCCGACACCTGGTCGGTCACGTCGTGGAACGAGCTGGCCCGCGACGCGGTCGCGGCCGAGGAGTGGAACCTGCTGCACCCCTCGGAGCCTGCGCGGGTGCCCTACGTGACCAACAAGCTCAAGGAGGCGGAGGGCCCGATCGTCGCGGTCAGCGACTACATGTGCGCGGTCCCGAACCAGATCGCCAAGTGGGTGCCCGGTGACTTCCACGCCCTCGGCGCGGACGGCTTCGGCTTCGCCGACACCCGCCCGGCCGCGCGGCGCTTCTTCCACATCGACGCCGAGTCGGTCGTCGTGCAGGCCCTCGCGGCACTCGCCGAGCGAGGCGAGGTCAAGCGCGAGGTGGTCCAGGAGGCCCTGGACACGTACCAGATCGACGACCCGACCGCCGTACGCGGCGTCAAGCAGGAGGGCGGCGACGCCTGAGCGCGGTCGCGGGTCGCTGGCCCACGGCTCCGGGGCCCCTCGGGTTTCCCAGGGCATCACCCTTTTCCCACGGCTCCCTCTGGACATGTCTAGGGGGAGCCGTGGGCATCTGTCGATACCCTGGGAAACCTGGGAGCGTGACCGAGGGCCGCGCAACGAGCCGCCGGCCCTGGCAGCCGTGACCGACCGGCAGCCGCTCAGGCGATCTCGGCCCGGTGCGAGCCGGCGACGTCCGACGGCAGCGCGGTGGTCGGCCCGTTGCGCAGCAGCGCGCGCCACCGACCGCGGTGGTAGACGGCCGGCGGGTGGCTGCGGATGAACTCCTCGATGAGGGTGACGAAGCGCTCGGGGTGGTCCTTGTGCGGGAAGTGCCCGGAGTCGGGGATGACCTCCACCTGGGCGCCGGGGGCGCTCTGCGCGGCGAGGACCGCGTGCTGGACGGGGATCACCGCGTCGTCAGCGCCCCAGATCACGCACATCGGCATCGCGGCCGTCAGGTAGGCCCGGTCGGCCATGGTGATGATCTGGCCTCGCCAGTCGACGACGGCGGAGACCACGTGACGGATGGCCGCGCGGCTGCGCGGGTCCCGGAACGACTCCATCACGTCGGCCACCTCGTCGAGGTCGCGGACGGCCGGCACCCCGGAGGCGGCGAGCACCCGCAGCGTGGTGCCGGTCAGGTGTCGCACGCCCGGCAGCGTGGCCACCCCCATGAGCTGGTGGAAGCCGGGCAGGGTGATGGCGCGGATCGCGGGAGTGACCTCGGGGCCCAGGCCGCCGGGAGCGACCAGGACCATCCGCTCGGTGCGCTCGGGGAACTGGTAGGCGAACTGCATCGCCACCCCGCCCCCGAAGCTGTGGCCGACCACGGTGACGCGGTCGATGCCCAGCACGGTCAGCAGGTCCCTCATGCCGTTCGCGTAGCCGCCGACGCTGTAGTCGGCACGGGGCTTGTCCGAGAGGCCGTGGCCGAGGAGGTCGGGGGCCACCACGGTGTGGTTGCGCGCCAGCGCGGCGATCACCGGCCGCCAGGTGGTGTGGTCACAGCCCAGCCCGTGCAGCAGCAGCAGGGTCGGGCCCTGCCCGGTCCTCACGAAGGCACGCCGGTGGCCGTGGATGGTGAGGTACTCGACCTCGAACGCCTCCGGCATGCTGCTCCTCGTAGGTGCGACGACACGGACAGCATCCTCGGTATACCCCGGATGGACCCTGGGTGAACATGACGAACCACCCGTCCGGCCCCCAACCCTCACCGGACGGACAGCGTGCGGGGCGTGCGCACTAGGCTCCGAGGGTGGGCACCACCGAGGCGGAGCGGCAGGTCATCGCGGCTCGGCTGCGAGCCTCGGTCGGCGCGCTCACCACGTCGGTGGTGACCCGCATGGAGCGGGACATGCGCTGGTTCCGGGGGCTGTCGGCGCAGGACCGGTCCTGGATCGGGGCGATCGTGCAGGCCGGTATCCGAGCCTTCGTCTCCTGGTACGAGCAGCCCGACGACGTCTCTCCGCCGGTCACCGCCGAGGTCTTCGGCGTGGCTCCGCAGACGCTGACCGGTGTTGTCACTCTCCACCAAACGGTGGAAATGGTGCGACTGACCATCCAGGTGGTCGAGGACAACGTGGTGGAGTCGGTCGGCCATGACGACGCGCCGTCGGTGCGCGACTCGATCGTCCGCTACGCACGCGAGGTCGCCTTCGCCACCGCGGAGGTCTACGCCCGGGCGGCGGAGATGCGCGGCGCCTGGGACGCGAGGCTGGAGGCGCTGGTGGTCGACAGCGTGCTGCGCGCCGAGGCCGACGAGACCGTGCTCTCCCGCGCCAGCGCGCTGGGCTGGGAGGCCAGCGGCGGCGTCGTGGTCGTGCTCGGCCGTGCGCCGGCTCCGGAGGCGGGCCGGCCGGCCCGCGAGTCGCTGTTCGACGACGTACGCCGCTCGGCCCGCCACCACGGGCTGGACGCGCTCTGCGCCGTGCAGGGCGAGCGGATGGTGGTGGTCCTTGGCGGGGTCGACGACCCGGACAAGGCCGGCGCGACGCTGGCCGAGCACTTCGGTGACGGCCCGGTCGTGGTCGGGCCGACCGTGCCGGACCTGCGCCGGGCCAGCATCTCGGCTCGCGCCGCCACCGCAGGGCTGCGCGCCGCCCCCGGCTGGCCCGGTGCGCCGAGACCGGTCACCAGTGACGATCTGCTGCCCGAGCGGGCGCTGAGCGGCGACGGCCACGCGCGGCGGCAGCTGGTGCAGGAGGTCTACCTGCCGCTGTTCGCCTCCGGGGCGCCGACCCTTGACACGGTCTCGACCTTCCTCGACCACGGCGGGTCCATCGAGGGCACGGCCAGGGCCATGTTCGTCCATCCCAACACGGTCCGCTACCGGCTGCGCCGCGCCTCGGAGATCACCGGGCTGTCACCGGCCGTCCCGCGGCACACCTACACCTACCGCGTGGCGCTCACCTTGGGCCGGCTCGCCGCCCGGGAGGCGCCGTCCGCACCCGGTGTGTGAGGCGGGTCTCCCGGATCCGGCCAGGACGGGCCTTGCCACGCAGAATTTTGTAGGAACCCCACAAATCTCGCCCGGTAAACTTCGTCTGCAGCGTGCGCGCCACGGGCCCCTCCGACAGGTCAGAGTAGACCCGTGCTCGCCATCGTCGCCCCCGGTCAGGGGGCCCAGTCACCCGGCTTCCTGACGCCGTGGCTCGAGATCCCGACGTTCGCGGACCGGCTCCGCTGGCTCTCGGCGGTCTCCGGTCTCGACCTCGTCCACTACGGGTCCGACGCGGACGCGGACACCATCCGCGACACCGCGGTCGCCCAGCCGCTGCTGGTCGCCTCCGGGCTGCTCGCCGCGCTCGAGCTGTTCCCGCACCCCGCCGACGCCTTCGCGCGCGTCGGCGCGGTGGCCGGGCACAGCGTCGGCGAGCTCACCGCCGCCGCCGGCGCCCGGGCCATCACTGCGGAGCAGGCGATGGTCCTGGTGCGCGAGCGGGGCCGGGCGATGGCCGCCGCCGCAGCCGCCACCCCCACCAGCATGACCGCCGTCCTGGGCGGCGACCGGGACGAGGTGCTGGCCGCTCTTAGCGAGCACGGCCTGACTCCCGCCAACGACAACGGGCCGGGCCAGATCGTCGCTGCGGGCACGGTCGACCAGCTGGCCGCGCTGGCCGACGCCCCGCCGGCGAAGGCCCGGCTGGTGCCGCTGTCGGTGGCCGGCGCCTTCCACACCGAGCACATGGCGCCTGCCGTGGACGTGCTGTCCGGTCTCGCCGGCGCGGTCTCGACCCACGACCCGCGCACCCCGGTCATCTCCAACCGCGACGGCCAGGTGGTCCGTGACGGGGACGACGTGCTGGCCCGCATCGTCAGCCAGGTCCGCAACCCGGTGCGGTGGGACCTGTGCATGACGACGATGCTCGAGCTCGGCGTGACCGGGCTGCTGGAGCTGCCGCCCGCGGGCACCCTGACCGGCATCGCGCGGCGCGCCATGAAGGGCGTCGAGACCTTCGCCCTCAAGACGCCGGACCAGCTCGACGACGCCCGGGCGTTCGTCGACAAGCACGGCGACAGCGCCGCTGTGGCGGGGCCCGGCCCGGACGGGGCTGGTTCGTGACCGGCGCCGTCGTCGCAGCACCGGGACCCGGCCGCGCCCCCGTTCCCGCCCGTCCACCACTCACCAGCCTGCACCCGGAGGGGGTCCCCTCATGACCGGCTCACTGTCCACTTCAGACGGCCCGCGCCACACCGCCATCCTCGGCATCGGCGCCTACCGTGCCAGCCGACTGATCCCGAACTCGGAGATGGTCGAGGCGATCGACTCCAGCGACGAGTGGATCCAGCAGCGCTCGGGGATCAAGACCCGGCGCTGGGCCACCGCCGAGGAGACCGTCCAGTCGATGTCGGTCGGCGCTGCCCGCGAGGCCATCGCGGACGCCGGGCTCGACATCGCCCAGATCGACGGCATCGTGGTCGCCACCGTCTCGCACATGCTCCAGACGCCCGCCGTCGCGACCGCGATCGCCCACGAGCTCGGCACCGACCGACCGGTCGCCTTCGACATCTCCGCCGCCTGCGCCGGGTTCTGTCACGGCGTCGCGATCGCCTCGGACATGGTTCGCGGCGGCAGCGCCAAGCACGTCCTGGTGATCGGCGTGGAGCGGCTCTCCGACCTGACCGACGTCGGCGACCGGGGTACCGCGTTCATCTTCTCCGACGGCGCGGGCGCCGTCGTGATCGGCCCCTCCGAGGAGTCGGGCATCGGCCCGGTCGTGTGGGGGTCCGACGGCGAGCAGTTCGACCTGATCCGGCAGCGCGAGGACTGGCGCGACGTGATCGAGCAGGACAACCCCCGCATGCCGCACCTGGTCATGCAGGGCAACCCGGTCTTCCGGTGGGCGGTCTACGAGATGGCGAAGGTCGCCCAGCAGACCCTCGACCGCACCGGCATCAGCGCCGAGGACATCGACGTGTTCGTCCCGCACCAGGCCAACATGCGGATCATCGACGCGATGGCCAAGTCGATGAAGCTCCCCGACCACGTCAAGATCGGCCGCGACGTCGCCGACCAGGGCAACTCCTCGGCCGCCTCGATCCCTCTCGCGCTGCACCGGATGATCGCGGAGGGCGAGGCCAAGTCCGGAGACCTGGCTCTGCTGATCGCCTTCGGTGCCGGGCTGGCCTACGCCGCCCAGGTCGTGAGGGTCCCCTAGAGCTCCTGGGCACGCCGCCCAGGCCATGCAGCACCAGCAGTACTGTCCCTACCGACCCCGTACACACCCTGTACCCCCAGCGAAGGAGCCCGCCACATGGCAACCACCGAGGAGATCCGCACCGACCTCGCCGACATCGTCAACGAGGTCGCCGGTGTCCCGGCCGAGGACGTCCAGCTCGACAAGTCCTTCGTCGACGACCTCGACGTCGACTCCCTCTCCATGGTCGAGGTCGTCGTGGCCGCCGAGGAGAAGTTCGACGTCAAGATCCCCGACGACGAGGTCAAGAACCTCAAGACCGTCGGTGACGCGGTCGCGTTCATCGAGCGCGCCCAGAACGGCTGATCGCCGGTCGGCCGCGCGCCGACCATCCCGTCGCCGGCGCGAGCCGGTCGGGACGCGGGGCCGGGCGACCACCCGGCCCCGCGAGCAGCACCACGCAGCACCGCACTGCCGTCCCTCCCTTGTCACAGCGCAGCCACATCCGCAGCAGAGCCGTCCTACGGCTGGCACTGCACGACCCACGAGGTGAACCTGACATGAGCGCCACTCGAGTCGTCGTGACCGGACTCGGCACGACCTCCCCCGTCGGCGGTGACGTGCCCACCACCTGGGCAGCCCTGCTCGCCGGCCAGTCCGGTGTCAGCCTGCTCGAGCACGAGTGGGCCGAGCAGCTCGGCGCCAGGATCGCGGCCGAGGTCGCGGTCGACCCCAGCGAGGTCCTGGACCGGGTCAAGGCTCGCCGTCTCGACCGGTCCGCGCAGCTGGCTCTGGTCGCCGCGCTCGAGGCCTGGCGCGACTGCGGCCTCGCGGACGCCGACGGCGACATCGACCACGAGCGCCTCGGCGTCGCGATGGCCTCCGGGATCGGCGGCGTGCAGACCCTGCTCACCAACTACGACTCGCTCAACCTCAAGGGCCCCCGGCGGGTGTCGCCGCTCGCGATCCCGATGCTGATGCCGAACAGCCCGGCCGCGAACATCGGTCTGGCCATCGGCGCCAAGGCGGGCGTGCACACGCCGGTCTCGGCCTGCGCCTCCGGCAACGAGGCGATCGCGCTGGGGATCGACAGCATCCGTCTCGGCCGCGCCGACGTCGTGGTGGTCGGCGGCACCGAGGCCGCGGTCCACCCGCTGCCGATGGCCGCCTTCGGTCAGATGATGGCGCTGTCCAAGCGCAACGACGACCCCACCCGCGCCTCCCGCCCGTGGGACAAGGGCCGCGACGGCTTCGTGCTGGGCGAGGGAGCCGCCGTGCTCGTGCTGGAGTCCGAGGAGCACGCCCGCGCCCGCGGTGCGCACATCTACGCCGAGGCCGCCGGGGCCGGCATCACCGCCGACTCCCACGACATCGCGCAGCCCGACCCGGTCGGCCAGGGCGCCACCCGGGCGATGGCGATCGCACTGCGGGAGGCGGGCCTGGAGCCCACCGACATCGCCCACATCAACGCGCACGCCACCTCGACGCCGCAGGGCGACCTCGCAGAGGCGCTCGCGATCCGCAACGCGCTCGGTGACAAGGCCGCGGAGAGCGCTGTGCTCACCTCGACCAAGTCGATGACCGGGCACCTGCTCGGTGGCGCCGGCGCACTGGAGTCGCTGGCCGTCGTGCTCGCCCTGCGCGACCGGGTCGTGCCGCCGACGATCAACCTGGACGACCCCGAGGACATCGGCCTCGACGTCGCCACCGAGAAGCGCGAGCTGCCGCAGGGAGACCTGGCGGCGCTGAACAACTCCTTCGGGTTCGGCGGTCACAACGTCGCGATCGCCTTCCGCAGCGCCTGACCCACCCGTTGAGGCGTCACCCGTGGTGCCGTGAAGCGTCACTCGTGGTTTCGGTGGGGCGTCGGTCCGTGGGTGCACCGCGACCAGGACTGACCGCTCACCGCACCACGAGTGACGTCTCGAGGAGAGGGCGGTCCGGGTCCGCCGCTCACAGGTGGGCCGCCAGGAACGTCTCGGTGCGGCGCATCGCCAACGGCCAGGCGGCGAGGAACGCGTGGGGCTCGCCGGCGTACGTGCGCAGCCGAGCGTCGACCCCGGCGGCCCTCATCGCCCGCAGCGTGGCGCGGCTCCAGCGCAACGGGCAGGTCTCGTCGGCCGTGCCGTGGTGGATCAGCACCGGCTCGGTGACCCGACCGAGGTAGTGGCGTGGACTCACCTCCCGCCAGAACCGCGCGTTCTGCCTCGGGCCGCCGTGCTCCCGCAGGATGCGGCGGGTCAACGCGCCGCGCGCGGGGTCGGGCCGGATCCATCGCTCGAAGTTGTCCGCGGCCCGCGACGAGACGGGCGCGAAGACGACGGCCGCGTCGACGAGCCCCGGGCGGACCGCCAGCACGTTGTAGACGACCCCGCCGCCCATGGACCGGCCGACCAACCCGACCCTCTCGTCGTCGACGGGCGCGAAGCGCGTGCTGCGCAGCGTGTTGACCGCGTTGATGGTGTCCACGGTGTAGCCAAGCCGAAACCGGCGCTCCGCGCCCGGGTCGGCCGAGGAGAAGGCGTGGTTGCGGTAGTCGGTGTGCAGGACCACGTAGCCGGCCCGGGCGAGCCAGTCCTGCTCGCGTCTCATGCCCTGCCCGTTCGCGTAGAGGTCCGGGTCGATGTAGCCGTGTGCGAGCACCACCGCCGGGAACGGCCCCCGGCCGCGGGGGACGTCGAGCTTGCCCGAGACCCGCAGCCGGTTGCTGCGGTAGCTGACCGAGTACGACGTGTAGGCGTCAGTCCGGGCGACCACCCGGCGCACGCGTAGGTCGCCCCCCACGTACCTGCGCTCGAACAGGGCCGGCAGCGAGACCGGGTCGACCGGCGCGTCGGTGGGCGCCGGGCGCGTGGAACCGGTCGCCGCGGGTGCCGGCGTAGCGGAGCCTGGAGACACCGTGGAACCGGCCCGGGGCGGGTCCGGGGTCCCCGACGGGGTGACGGAAGGGGCTGCCGCGTTGCCGTCGGCAGGGCTGCTGGGGTCGGCGCTGCAGCCCATGGCCAGCCCGGCGGCGACCACCAGCGCCGTTGCTCGACGGATCCCACGCATCGCCCCATGGTGCCGTGCCGGGCCGCTCAGCGGAACGGTCCTGCCGACGGACCCGGACGACGACCACCAGCGGCGCTTGGCTCCGACCACGAGTGACGTCTGATCCGACCGCGAGTGACGCCTCAACGGCAGGCGCGGGATCAGACCACCTGGTGAAGCCAGCGGACCGGGGCGCCGTCCCCGGCGTGGCGGAACGTCTCGAGCTCGTCGTCCCAGGGCCGGCCCAGCAGCTTGTCGACCTCCAGGTCGAGGGTGGTCTCCCCCATCGACGCCTTGACGACCGCAGCCCTCAGCCGGTCCTCGGGGATCATGATGTCGCCGTGGACCCCGGTGACTGCGTGGAAGACGCCCAGCGCCGGGGTGTAGGAGAAGCGGGCGCCCTCGGTGCCGCCCTGGCCCGTCGCGGTCGGCTCCTCGGTGACCTCGAAGCGCAGATGCTTCCAGCCGCGCAGCCCCGATGCGATGGCGGCCGCGGTGCCGGTCTGTCCGGTCCACGAGAACTCGGCGCGATAGGCCCCGGCCTGGGCGCCCTGCGGGGTCCAGTCCAGGCTGACGGCGCTGCCGAGCACGCCGCCGACGGCCCACTCGATGTGCGGGCACAGCGCCGACGGCGCCGAGTGGACGTAGAGCACGCCCCGGGTCAGCGCCCGTGTCGCAGTTCGTGAAGTCACCGTGGCCTCCTTGATCCGGCGTCGAGATACGCCTTCCCCAGCGGTCTCCGACGGATCGGGAGGTTCGAGCCCTCACGAACGACGATGTGCAGTTGTGCCTCCATTGTGACCCAGCGACGGACCCTTGTGCCACATTGGCATCAATTTTACCAAGGTGGGGTCCGGTGACCGACCCGCTCAGGCGCTGCGCCCCCGCGGGCGGAGCCGCGTCGTCGGCATCGGAGGGGCCAGCAGTCGGTCCCCCGCGAAGTCCTCCACGCGGCCGAACCGGGGCGGCACGAAGCCGGTGCCGGAGCCGTTCCAGTCCTCGCGCATCGCCACGACCTCCTCGTGGCTGCGGCCGATGAAGTTCCACCACATCACGATCTGCTCCTCGAACGGCTCGCCCCCGAGCAGCATCAGCACGGCGCCCTGTCCCCCGGCCGTCACCGTGAGCCGGTCCCGGCCGTCGCCGAGGTAGCTCATCGCGTTGCGCTCGATGCTGACGCCGTCGACCCGCACCTGCCCGGCCGCCACCAGCAGACCGTGCTCGAAGGCCGGGTCGAGCGGCAGCGTCGCGGCGGCCGCGGGCTCGAGCACCACCTCGGCCCCGACCAGCGGCGAGTAGGCGGGCGCCGGTGAGGTCAGTCCGGCCAGCGTCCCGACCAGCACCCGCAGCGTGCAGCCGTCCGCCGTGCGCGTCGGCAGGTCGGCGAGGTGGCTGAAGGCCGGTGGCACGCTCGTCCGGGCCTCGTCGGGCAGGCAGACCCACAGCTGGACGCCGTGCAGCACGGTCGGCGCCTCGGACGGCGAGACCTCCGCGTGAGCGATGCCCGGCCCGGCCGTCATGACGTTGAGCTGGCCCGGCCGGATCAGCTGGTGGCTGCCCAGGCTGTCGGTGTGCAGACCGAGCCCCTCGAACAGCCAGGTGACCGTCTGCAGGCCCGCGTGCGGGTGGGGCGGCACCCACATCCCGCCGGTGGTCTTGATGTCGTCGGGGCCGTAGTGGTCCAGGAAGCACCACGCGCCGATCATCCGTCGGGTCTTGTTCGGCACGATCCGGCGCACGTGGGTGGTCCGCCCCAGCAGCACCTCGCGCGCGACCAGCGGCTCGTGCACCCCCTCGAACGTGCTCACCAACACAGTCTTGCAGGTGCAGGAACAGGTGTGGAGCGTCGATAACAGGTAAAAGATCTTCGTGTCTGCGAAACATCGCTGTGGCCATCCGGACACCTGCGAGCCGCACGATGTCATCGCACCCTGGGGAAAGGACCTGAGGCCATGACGACCTCACTGGTCAGGACGAGGCACGCCACCGTCGACGACGTCGGCGCCGTGCTCGACCTGCACAACCGCTGTTCGGCGCGCACGCTCGAGCAGCGCTTCCACATGCCGTTGCGGCGCGTCTCGGAGCGGCTCGCGCGACAGCTCGTGACGCCTCCCGGCGGCTGGAGCGTGATCGCCGAGCAGGGCGAGGAGATCGTCGGGCACGGCTGCGCCGGCCTGGTCTCTCCTGGCCGGGTCGAGGTCGGCCTGATCGTCGACGACGCGTTCCAGGGCACCGGTGTCGGCACCCGGCTGATGCGTGACCTGGCCGACACCGCGAGCGAGCTGGGCTACGAGGCGCTCCTGTGCTCGGTGGAGCCAGACAACGAGTCGGTGCTGCCCACCGTGCGGCGTGCCGGCCTGGACGGTGTCACCAGCTACGTCGACGGGATCGTGGAGATCGAGATCCCGCTGCCGCGCGTGGCCGACTGCGTCCGCCGTACCGCCTGATTCTCACCCGACCACCCGGGCCCGGCCCCGTCCCGGCATCATGGCCGGATGGGCGTGCGGGTCGGGATCTCGGGCTGGCGCTACGCGGGCTGGCGCGGCGACTTCTACCCCGCGGGGCTCCCGCAGCGCCGGGAGCTGGAGTACGCCGCCGCCCGGCTGACCTCGGTGGAGATCAACGGGTCGTTCTACTCCCTGCAACGGCCGTCCTCCTATGCCGCCTGGGCCGCCGCGACCCCCGAGGACTTCGTCTTCGCGGTCAAGGGCGGCCGCTTCGTCACCCACCTCAAGCGGCTCGTGGACGTGGAGACGCCGCTGGCCAACTTCTTCGCCTCCGGCGTGCTGGCGCTGGGCCACCGGCTCGGGCCGGTGCTGTGGCAGCTGCCCGCGACGCTCCGCTACGACGAGCGGGTGCTCGACGCGTTCCTGGCGCTGCTGCCACGCAGCACCGGCGAGGCGGCCGCTCTGGCCCGCCGCCACGACGACCGGCTCGGCCCCGACCGGGTCCTGACCAGCACCGCCGAGGACCGTCCGCTGCGGCACGTGCTGGAGGTCCGCAGCCCGACCTTCGTCGACGAGGGGGCCTTCGCGACGCTGCGGCGCCACCGGGTGGGGTGCGTGCTGGCCGACACCGCGGGGCGCTGGCCGAGGGTGGAGCAGGTCACCACCGGCGTGATGTACGTCCGGCTGCACGGTGACCGGGAGCTCTACGCCAGTGGCTACTCCGACGAGGCGCTCGACGGGTGGGCGCGTCGCTGCTCGGCCTGGGCGGCCGACGGCCTCGAGGTCTTCGTCTACTTCGACAACGACGTCAAGGGCCACGCACCGCGCGACGCGATGCGGCTGCTGGGCCGGCTCGGGCCGCTGGCCGGGGGCCGGGACGCCGCCCCGCCGGTCCTCGACGGCACGTGATACCGACGTCATGGACCCTGCCCAGGTGCCCGGTGACGCGACCTCGCCCGAGCGGGGCGAGCCGCGGCACCAGCTGGCGATGACCCTTGCTCGTGACCCCGGACATGGGCAGCCTCTCCGGGGACGTCCACGGCGGCCAGATCCTCGAGCTGCCGGACCAGGCGCGCTCGACGACGAGCAGCGCCCAGTTGCGGGTCCCACCCTTCGTGCCCCGGCCCCCGGACGAGCGGCGGCGCTGGACGAGGCGGAGGCGCGTCGCCGGTCGGCTCGCGAGGCCTGACCCCGGCGCCACTCCGCGACCCGGCTGCGGTCGGGCTGGACGGGCTCGGCTACGGTTCGGCTAAGGTAAGCCAACCCTAACTCGCAGGAGCCTCGATGCGCGTCCCCCGACGGTGGCTGACCGGTGCCGCCGCGCTGGTGCTGCTGGCCAGCCCGCTCACCGCCTGCACCAGCGACGACGGGCCGTCGCTGGTGGTCTACAACGCGCAGCACGAGGAGCTGATCGACGAGGTCGCGAAGGCCTTCACCGCCGAGACCGGCATCGAGGTCGAGCTGCGCAACGGCTCCGACCTCGAGCTGGCCAACCAGCTGGTCGAGGAGGGGGACGCCTCGCCCGCCGACGTCTTCCTCACCGAGAACTCGCCGGCGATGACCCTCGTCGACGGCAAGGACCTGTTCGCACGGCTCGACCGCTCGACACTGGGGCAGGTCCCGGGCCGGTACCGCGCCGACGACGGCCGCTGGACCGGGTTCGCGGCCCGCTCGACGGTGCTCGTCTACAACTCCGACGAGGTGACGGAGGCCGAGCTGCCCACGTCCATCCTCGACCTCGCGAAGCCGGCTTGGCGAGACCGGATCGCGTTCTCCCCCACCGGGGCGGACTTCCAGGCCATCGTCAGCGCCGTGCTCGCCCTCGAGGGCGAGCCGGCGACCCGGGACTGGCTGGCCGGCCTCAAGCGCAACGGCACCGTGTACGACGGCAACAACGTCGTCCTCCAGTCGGTGAACGACGGCGAGGTCCCGGCCGGGGTGATCTATCACTACTACTGGTACCGCGACCAGCAGGAGAGCGGGGACAACTCCGACCGCTCGAAGCTGCACTTCTTCGGCGACCAGGACCCGGGGGCGTTCGTGAGCGTCTCCGGCGCCGGCGTGCTGGCGTCCTCCGACGGCGCCGCCGACGCGCAGCGGTTCGTGCGCTTCCTGGTGGGCACCGCGGGCCAGCAGGTCATCGCCGACAGCTACGCGCTGGAGTACCCGCTGAACCCCGCCGTGACGCTGGGCCGCGGCGTCCGCAGCCTGCGCGACCTCGACCCGCCCGCCGTCGACGTCTCCGACCTCAACGGCCCCAAGGTCGTCGCGCTGATGCAGGAGGCCGGCTTCCTGTGACCCTGAGCACCCTGCCCGCCGAGCGCGCCCCGGGCCGGAGCTCGTCGTCTCCGTCGTCGTCGCCGGCGCCGCTGCTGGTGCTCGTGGCGGCCGCTGTCGCTGCGCTGGCGCTGGTCCCGCTGGGCTACGTCGTCTGGTACGCGGTCTCGCTCGGACCGACCGAGACCTGGCAGCTGCTGGCGCGACCGCGGGTCGGCGAGCTCGTGCGCAACACCGCCGGGCTGCTGGCCGCGGTGGTGGCCGCCAGCGTCGTGGTCGGGGTCAGTCTCGCCTGGGTCGTCGAGCGGACCGACGTCCCCTTCAAGGCAGGGTGGCACGTGCTGTTCGCGGCGCCGTTGGCGATGCCGGCGTTCGTCAACAGCTACGGCTGGGTGTCGCTGACCCACGCGGTGCAGAGCTTCCCCGGTGCGGTGCTGGTGGTGACGCTGTCCTACTTCCCCCTGGTCTACCTGCCGGTGGTCGCGGCGCTGCGCGGCCTCGACCCGGCCCTGGAGGAGGTCGCGTTCTCCCTCGGCCGGTCCCGGTGGGCGACCTTCGTCGCGGTCGTGCTGCGCGGCGCCCGGCCCGCGGTGCTGGGTGGCGGCCTGCTCGTCGGGCTGCACGTCCTGGCCGAGTTCGGGGCGCTGCGGATGCTGCGCTTCCCGACCTTCACGACCGCCATCTACGACCAGTACCGCTCCGCCTTCAACAGCGCCCCGGCCAACGTGCTCGCCGGGGTGCTGGTGCTGGGCTGCCTGCTGCTGCTCCTCGCCGAGCTCGGCCTGCGCGGCGACGCGGCGCTGTGGCGGGTGGGCTCCGGGAACGCCCGGCCGGCGGACCCGCTGCGGCTGCGCCGAGCCACCCCGGCGGTCCTGCTGGGCCTGGTCGCGGTGGTGGTGCTGGCCCTCGGCGTGCCGCTGGCGAGCCTCGTGCGCTGGCTGGTGGTGGGGTCCTCCACCCGGTTCCCCGTCGGGGACCTGCTGTCCGCTGCGGCCACCACGGTGGGGCTGGCGCTGGCAGCCGCGACGGTCGCGACCGTGCTGGCGATGCCGGTGGCCTGGCTGGCCGTCCGCCACCGCGGCACGCTCTCGAACGTCATCGAGCGCTGCGCCTTCGCGGCGCACGCGCTGCCCGGGATCGTGGTGGCGCTGGCGCTCGTCGCGGTGTCGATCCGGGCCGTCCGTCCGCTCTACCAGACCCTGCCGCTGCTGCTGGTCTGCTACGCGATCCTGTTCCTGCCCCGAGCGCTGGTGAGCGTGCGCAGCAGCCTGGAGCAGGCGCCCCCGGTGCTCGAGGACGTCGCGCGCAGCCTGGGCACCCACCGGCTCGGCACCCTGCTGCGCGTCACCTTCCCGCTGGTGCGTCCCGGGGTCGCCGCCGGCGCCGCACTCGTGTTCCTCGCGGTCTCCACCGAGCTGACCGCGACGCTGCTGCTGGCCCCCATCGGCACGACGACGCTGGCCACCGAGTTCTGGTCGCAGAGCTCGTCGGTGCGCTACGGGGCGGCCGCGCCGTACGCCCTGCTGCTGGTGCTGGTCTCGCTGCCGGCCACCTGGCTGCTCAGCCGGCAGGCTCGCGGAGCGGGTGCCTCGTGAGCCGGGTCCGGTTGGCCGGGGTCGGCAGGTCCTTCGGCGCCCACCGCGTGCTGGACGGCGTCGACCTCGACATCGCCGACGGCGAGATCATGGGGGTGCTGGGGCCCTCCGGCTGCGGGAAGACCACGATGCTGCGCATCATCGCCGGCTTCCTGGCACCCGACGAGGGCGAGCTGTTCTTCGACGCCACCCCCGTCGCCGGGTTGTCCCCGCAGCGTCGTCGCGTCGGCTACGTGCCGCAGGAGGGAGCGCTGTTCCCGCACCTCGACGTGCGCGGCAACATCCTGTTCGGCCTGCCGCGCAAGGAGCGCACCGACGAGCGCGCCGCCGAGCTGCTCGACCTGGCCGACCTCGACCCCACCCTGCTCCACTCGTTCCCCCACCAGCTCTCCGGTGGCCAGCAGCAACGCGTGGCGCTCGCCCGGGCGCTGGCACCGCGGCCTCGCGTGGTGCTGCTCGACGAGCCGTTCTCGTCCCTCGACGCCTCGCTGCGGGTCAGCGCCGGCCGGGCGGTCACCCGGGTGCTGCGAGCGGCCGGCACGACGGCCGTGCTGGTCACCCACGACCAGGGCGAGGCCCTCTCGCTGACCGACCGGGTCGCCGTGCTGCGGCAGGGCCGGGTCGCCCAGGTCGACTCCCCGGTGCGGCTCTACCGGTCCCCCGTCGACGTGGGCGTGGCGACCTTCGTCGGCGGCGTGGCCGCGCTGCCGGCGACCCGGCTCGGGTCGCTGGTCCGCTGCGCGCTCGGCGACCTGGCCGCCCAGGACCTCGAGCCCGGACCCAGCCGCACCAACGGCAGCGGCGGGCACGCGGTCACCGCGCTGGTCCGGCCGGAGCAGATCCGGCTGGTCGTCGAGGGCGCCGACCTCGATCCGGCCGAGCAGGGCAGAGCGGGTGCCGACGCGCACGTCGAGGCCGTCGACTACTACGGCGCCTACGCCACCGTCCGGCTGGTCCTGGTCGACGGGACGCCGTTGGTGGCCCGGGTGGCGGCGGAGGCGCTGCCGCAGCCCGGAGAGCGCGTCCGGCTGGCGGTCATCGGGCCGGTGGGGGTCTCCTCGTGAGCGGCGGCCGGTCCCTGCTGCTGCGGCCGGCCGGATTGTTCGGCGACCTGGCCCGGCGCGGGAACGCCCCCGCCCTGCTCCACGACGGCGAGGTGCTCTCCTACGCCGACCTCGCCGGCCGCGTCGCGGACCGGGCGGCCGTCCTCGGACCGGTGCGCCGGCTGGTCGCCCTGGCCTGCCGTCGCGACGTCGAGACGGTGGTGACCTACCTCGCGGCGCTCCACGGCGGTCATCCGGTGCTGCTGGGCGAGGACATGGCCGCCTTCGCCGGCTACGACCCCGACGTGGTGGCGGCCGGGCAGCGCCTCGACGTACGCCGTCCGGGCTCCGCGCACACCCTGCACCCGGAGCTGGCGGTGCTGCTGTCGACCTCCGGCTCGACCGGGTCACCGAGGCTGGTGCGGCTCTCTCGCGACAACCTGCGGGCCAACGCCGCCAGCATCGCCGACTACCTCTCGCTGACCGCCGAGGACCGGGCGTTGACGACGCTGCCGCTCCACTACTGCTACGGGCTCTCGGTGCTCAACAGCCACCTGCAGGTGGGAGCGGGGGTCGTGCTCAGCGAGCGCTCGGTCGTCGACGACGGGCTCTGGGAGGAGTTCCGCAGCGCCGGTGCCACGTCCTTCGCCGGCGTACCGCACACCTTCGACCTGCTCGACCGGTCCGGGTTCGCCGCCCGCGACCTGCCGTCGCTGCGCACGGTCACGCAGGCCGGCGGCCGGCTGGCTCCGGACCGGGTGCGCCGCTGGGCCGCGACGGGCCGGGACCGCGGCTTCGACTTCGTCGTGATGTACGGCCAGACCGAGGCGACCGCCCGCATGGCCTACCTCCCGCCGCACCTGGCCGAGCAGCGCCCGGAGGCGATCGGCGTGCCGATCCCGGGCGGCGCGTTCCGCATCGACCTGGAGCGGGGGGACGGCGACGACGTCGGTGAGCTCGTCTACGACGGTGCGAACGTGATGCTGGGCTACGCGACCCGTCCGGCCGACCTGGCGCTGGGCCGGACCGTCAGCGAGCTGCGCACCGGTGACCTCGCCCGGCAGCACGAGGACGGTCTCTACGAGCTGGTGGGCCGGCGCAGCCGCTTCGCCAAGCTGTTCGGGCTGCGGGTCGACCTGGACCGGGTCGAGCGGCTCGCCGGCGAGAGGGGCGTGCCTGCCCGGGCGGTCGAGCACGACGGGGCGGTCACGGTGTTCGTCACCCGGCACCGCGACCTGCCCGCCGTGAGCCTCCTCGCCGCCCGCTGTGGGCTGCCGAGTCACGGCCTGCGCGGCCACGTACTCGCTGCCTTCCCGCTCACCTCCTCGGGCAAGCCGGACTACGCCGCGCTGCAGGCGCAGGCCGCGCTCGCCGACCAGCCACTGCCCGGCTCGGCGAGACCGGCATCGACCGGGGCTGACTCGACCGGGGCGCTGACCGTGGCCGCCCAGGACGTCCGCGACCTCTACGCCCGGCTGCTCGGCCGACCGGACGCGACCGTGTCCGACAGCTTCGCCGACCTGCAGGGTGACTCGCTGTCCTACGTGGAGGCGTCGATCCGGCTGACCGACCTGCTGGGCGGACTGCCGGAGGGCTGGGCCGGCCGGTCCGCCACGGACCTGGTGGCCAAGCCGTCCCGACCGCGGCGTCGTGGCTGGGTCCGGGTGGAGACCTCGGTGCTGCTGCGAGCGGTCGCGATCGTGCTGGTCGTGGCCACGCACGCCAACCTGCTCTCGGTGATGGGAGGCGCGCACCTGCTGTTGGTGGTGGCTGGCTTCAACGTGGCGCGGTTCCGCCTCGGCGAGGCGTCCCGGACGGAGCGGGCGCGGGGGCTGCTGCACGCCGCGGCCCAGGTGTTCGCGCCGGCGTGCGTCTGGATCCTGGGCGTGACCGTGGTGACCCACCTGTACCAGCCGGCGACCGCGCTGCTGCTGAACAACCTGCTGGGGGCCGACACCTGGACCGTGCAGTGGCAGTTCTGGTTCCTCGAGGCCGTGGTCTGGGCGCAGGTCGCGCTGGCCGGGCTGGTGCTGGTGCCGGGCCTGGACCGGCTCGAGCGGCAGGACCCGTACCGGACCGCGCTGGTCGTGGCGCTGGCGACGCTGGCGCTGCGCTACGCGCTGGTCGGCGTCACCGCCGGCGCCACCGAGCGCTACGCCCTCCCAGCGGTGCTGTGGTGCGTCGCGCTGGGCTGGCTGGTGGCCCGCTCCGACACACGCGGTCGGCGGCTGACCACCTCGCTGCTGGTGGCGGTCTCGGTCCACGGGTTCTTCGACGACCCGGTCCGCGAGGGGCTGGTGGTCCTCGGCGTGCTGGCGCTTGCGCACCTGCCCACCGTCCCGGTGCCGCGGCCCCTGGTGCCCGCGGCGGTGACGCTGGCGGCTTCGTCGCTGTTCGTCTACCTGACCCACTGGCAGGTCTACCCGCACCTGGAGATGACGCACCCCTGGGCCGCCACGCTGCTGTCCTTCGCGGCGGGGGTCGCCGTCTGGCGCGGCTGGACGCGCGCGGACCGCGCTTGGTCGTCGTGGCGGCGTCAGGCACCCGAGCCGTGCCGCTGACCTCGGGCACCCCGACGGGGCCGGCGCGGGACCTTGTCTCCCCGGGCCCGAGGCCGCACGAGTAGCCGACCCCGAAGGTGTCGGTGGTCAGCGGTGCTGACCCTATCCGCGGATTCCTCCTCTTCCTCCTATCGACGCTTTTCAGACCCTTCTGCACCTAACATCACTTTCCCGCGGACGGTTCGAGACCGGACCCGGCGCGCGCCTCCGGGCGTCGCTGCCCGAGCCCGGCCCAAGCGCGCTACGATGGGACCACGTCGACCAGGACCGGACGGCCCGTCGCGCGACCACGCTGCTCCAGCGATCGCCGACGCGGCGGCCGGAGGCCGGCGGGTCACGGACCAGGGTGGACGTCGGGGTCCACCGCGCTGTCGGTGCCCATCAACGCACGGGTCGCTCCCCCGCGGGTGACCCAGGCTCGTTCCGCTACGCCGGCCCGGGTCCCCAGACCGGGGGCAGGGCAGGGCAGGGACGTCAGACCGCCGGCCATCGTGCCGCATCGAGGAGGACTTCTTGGCTCGACGAGGCCAGCGCCAGTCCGGCGCCACCCGCACCGCTCCGCGTCGCCAGCGCGGCGCGCGCGACCTCGACAACGAGGGCATCATCCCGGTGCTCGCCCGCGCGGTCCGCGAGGTCGAGGCCCACGCCCAGCGTGGTCCGCTGCAACCCGCCTCGCGCACCAAGTTCCAGGTCGTCGCCCTGCTGGTGCGCCAGGAGCGGTCCCGGGTCAAGGCCGACACCGAGACCAGCGAGGCCACCCGCGCCGAGCAGCTCAAGCGTCTCGACGGGGTCGCCACGATCCTGGCGAAGACCGCCGCCCGTGACCCGTCCCTGCTCGCGCTGCTCGCCGAGGACGCCGTCGTCTCCGACGCCGCTCGGCGGCTGCGTCGCGAGATGCTGCTCGCGGCCGGTCTCGACGTACCGGCCGAGGAGCCGCCGGCTCCGTCGCCGACCGCCGCGACCACGGCCGCGACCGAGCGCCAGGTCGTGCCACAGTCGGTCGTCGCACGCCAGCTCGCCAACCCGTTCCTGGTCCCCGACTTCTCCGCCGCCCGGCCCCGGCAGGCGGAGCCCCGCCGCCTCGCCACGTGGGAGCTGCTCGGACCGCTGCTGCGCTCCTTCGAGTACGCCGCCCGGGGCGCCTCGGCGTGCATGCCGCTGCCGGACCCGGCATCGCCGCGGCTCCCGGCCGGCCTCGAGCTGATGCATCACCAGGCGGAGCTGTACGCCGCCGCCGCTGCCGGCCACCGCACGTTCCTGCTGGCCGACGAGCCGGGTCTCGGCAAGACCGCGCAGGCCCTGCTGGCCGCGCAGGCCGCGGACGCCTACCCACTGCTCGTCGTGGTCCCCAACGTGGTGAAGACCAACTGGGCGCGCGAGGCGGCCCGCTGGACGCCGCGGCACCCGGCCACCGTGGTGCACGGCGACGGCGACACGATCGACGGCTTCGCCGACATCGTCGTGGTCAACTACGAGGTGCTGGACCGCCACGTCGGCTGGCTCGGGGACCTCGGCTTCCGCGGCATGGTCGTGGACGAGGCCCACTACATCAAGAACAAGAAGTCCCAGCGCTCCCAGCACGTGCTTCAGCTGTCCGAGCGCATCCGGGCCCGTACCGCGCGGCCGCTGCTGATGGCGCTGACCGGGACCCCACTGATCAACGACATCGAGGACTTCCTCGCCATCTGGCAGTTCCTGGGCTGGATCGACGAGAAGAAGCCCCGCCCGGCGCTCATGGACTCGCTGGAGGAGGTCGGGCTGACCCCGGCCGACCCCGGCTTCTACGCCGCCGCCCGCGGCTGCGTGGTGGACCTCGGCATCGTCCGCCGCCGCAAGGTCGACGTGGCCGCCGACATCCCGGCCCGGCGCATCGCCGACCTCCCGGTCGAGCTGGACGGCGAGGTGGGCCGATCCATCCTCGAGGCCGAACGGGTGCTGGCCCGCCGGCTGGTGGCGCGCTACCACAGCGCGCTGGAGACCCGGACCTCCGGAGTCCGCGTCGAGGGCATCGACCACGCCCTGGTGCGCCAGGTGGCGACCTGGCACCGCGAGGACACCACCACCGCGAAGGCTGAGGAGAACGTCTTCGCGATGATGCGCCGCATCGGCCAGGCCAAGGCCGGCCTGGCGGCCGACTACGCCGCGCAGCTGGCCCGCAGCGTCGGCAAGGTGGTGTTCTTCGCCAAGCACGTCGACGTCATGGACGCTGCGGAGGAGACCTTCGCCAAGCGCGGCATCGCCTTCTCCTCCATCCGCGGGGACCAGACCTCGACGGTGAGGCAGCGCAACATCGACGCCTTCACCAACGACCCCGAGGTCTCGATCGCGGTGTGCTCGCTGACCGCCGCCGGCGTGGGGATCAACCTCCAGGTCGCCTCCAACGTCGTGCTGGCCGAGCTGTCGTGGACCGACGCCGAGCAGACCCAGGCCATCGACCGCGTCCACCGCATCGGCCAGGGCGAGCCGGTGACCGCGTGGCGCATCATCGCCGCGCAGACCATCGACACCAAGATCGCGGAGCTGATCGACAGCAAGGCGGGGCTGGCCGCCACCGCGCTCGACGGCTCCGACGAGGGCGTGTCGTCCTCGGTGGACGTTCAGCTCGAGGCCCTGGTCGCGCTGCTGACCGAGGCGCTCACCGAGGCCCAGCCGACGGCGTGAACCCGGCCGGTCCCGCGCCGCTGGTGTCCGAGGGACCGGTGAGGGCCGACGTCCCGATCGGCGGCTGACCGCGTCCGCTGCGGGTGGCCGGGCCTACGATGGCTCGACGATCCGCGCTATCGGGGAGGCACCGTGACCACGCTCACCGACCGAGCCAACACAGCCCTGCTCGTCATCGACGTCCAGAACGGGGTCGTGGCCGCCGCGCACGACCGCGAGGCCGTCGTCGCGAACATCGTCACGCTGGTCGAGGCCGCCCGCTCCGCAGACGTCGACGTCGTGTGGGTGCAGCACCACAGCGACGAGCTGCCCCGAGGCAGTGACGGCTGGGCCTACGTCCCGGAGCTGGTCCGCGACGACGCCGAGCCGCTGGTGCACAAGGCCTACGGCGACGCCTTCGAGGACACCGACCTCGACGTCGTGCTCGGCGAGCGCGGCATCGGACGGCTCGTCGTCGTCGGCGCCCAGACCGACGCCTGCGTCCGCTCCACGCTGCACGGAGCGATCGTGCGCGGCTACGACACGACCCTGGTCGCCGACGCCCACACCACCGAGGACCTCTCCACGTTCGGCGCGCCGCCACCCGACCAGGTGATCGCGCACACGAACCTGTACTGGCAGTACCAGTCCGCTCCCGGCCGCACCGCCGCCGTCGTCACCACGGCCGACCTCGACCTCGCCGCGTTCGCGGTCGCGACGCCGGCACCGACGCAGTGACGGCGACGCCCCTCATCTGCTCAGGACGGCGGTCCTAGCGCGTCCCGTCGCTGGTCGGGACGGCGTCGGCCGCGCACCACGCGGGCGGCGAACGAGAGCGTGAGCGCACCCCAGACCAGTGACCACAGCCAGTTCTGGTTCTGCACGTTGTCGACCAGCATCACGACGCCGAAGGCGCACAGCACCGCGTCCAGCCACCACTCCCACCGTCTCATGCCCCGAAGGGTCTCACCGGGGCTCGGGGTGGCACCGGTCGGGTTCGGCGGGCCGTCTCGGCCACCACGTCGCCGGGAAGCTGAGTCGCGCCGACGAGTCGTCGACACGACCTCGCCCGAGGGTGCCCTCCTCGCGCGATGCCCCGGGACCGCGCCGTCGACGACGCGTTCGATGACGGCCGAGACATCGGCCCGCCCACACCGGCTGCCCTCACAGCGCGGGCGACGCCGCAACCAGGCTCGTCAGTGGTAGCGCAAGCCGTCCATGAGCCGCCGGAAGAGCCCGCCCTTCGGAGGCAGGGGTGGACCGGCCGGCGGCGCGGTCCGCCGCTGGGAGGCGATGGGCCGGTCGTAGTCGGTCCGCACGATCGCGTCGACGACCTGCTCCTCGGTGAAGTCCTCGGAGCCGTCGATCGCCGGGACGAAGCCGACGAGCACACCGTTGCGCATCACCTGCGCCTCCAGCGCGGCGGTGCCGTCGGAGTCCCAGGTCACCTCGCGCCCGTCGGGCAGGTGGAACCTCACCCCGAACTGATAGACCCCCACGCGGGCCAGATGGGCGTCCGTACCGCGCTCGCGCAGGGTGTCGGCCACCCGCCGGGCCTTGTTCTCCTCCATGGTGGGGGAAGCCTACCCGCGGCCCCGGAGCGGAAGCCCCGCCGGAGCGCGCTGCCGTGCCACGCCCCTCGTCACCGTGAGGGTCGACGATCGGCATGCCTGGGCGACGGACAGGGGCAGGACGTGAGCGACGTCGGTCCGACCGAGGCACGGAAGACCGGGTTCGCCCACCTGTACGACGCGGCCGGCCCGTGGAGGTGGACATGACACGCACGCGGGTGGACGGACGGATGGACCGGTGGTCGTGGGTGCGGTCATCGCCCGGGACGGCGTACACCGTACAGCTCGGCGCGTGCAAGCGAGCACGCCGCCATGTCAGCAGGGTGCCGAGCTCACGACGGCTTGATGTTGTTGTTGGTGCGGAACAGGTTGTCAGGGTCGTACTGCTGCTTGACCGCACGCAACCGTGCGAGATTGCCGCCGAACTGTTGTTGGACGACTCGCTCGTCCGTGGCGTCGTCGCCGGAGAAGTTCAGGTACGCCCCGCCTGCGCCGTCGAGGCGACGTGCCGCCTCGACGGAGTCGCGAACCCAGTCGTGCACCTCGTCGAACTTGGCGGGGTCGTATGTCCCGCCATCGAAGCTCAACATGAACGGCGCACTGCGGTCGCCGAACGCCGTGTCCTCGGCAGCCACTGAGGCGGTGGCGCCACCCATGATCGGGACGTGGATGAGCACGCTGGGGTCAGGTCGAGCCATCGCGCGCTCGTGGATGAACGCCAGCGCGTCGTCGTTCAGCTCGTCGAGGTACAGCGACTTCCAGTAGCTGTGCAGGTTGGCCACCAACCCGTCGAAACCGGCTTGGAACGCCCGGTAGTTCGGGATGAGGTCGGTCATGTCGAACAGCGGGCTCCCTAGACTCCGGAACTCGTCGATGATTCCCTGTCCCTGCCGCTTGTCCCCGGCGTACAGGGCGGCGAGGATGAGCACGTCCTTGCCCCGCACCGGCGGCGGCAGCGCGTCCACCGCTGGCATCGACCAGTACAGCGCCCGCGTGGTGACCTCGTCACCCGCGCGAAGGGCGAGGTCTCGCCACTGCGGCAGCAGTGCTTCGCCCGACGCGGCATCGTGGAACACCACGGCGAGGGCGACGTCGGGCCCCACCTCGTGTGCCGTGAAGGTGAAGTCGACGACGACGCCGAAGTTCCCACCGCCGCCACGGATCGCCCAGAACAGCTCCGGGTTCTCCTCGTCGCTCGCGTCGACCAGCTCGCCCGAGGCCAGCACGACCTGGGCGGCGACGAGGTTGTCGCAGGACAGCCCCCACTTCCGGTGGAGCCAGCCGATGCCACCACCGAGCGTCAGGCCGCCGACACCAGTCGTCGACACCACACCTCCCGGGACAGCCAGGCCGAACACCTGAGCCTCCCGATCGACCTGGCCCCACGTGGCACCGCCCTGGACACGCACCACCTTGTTGACCGGGTCGACCCAAACCCCGTTCAGGTCGCGCAGGTCGAGCACGAGGCCACCCTCGACGGTTCCGTGGCCGGCCACGTGGTGGCCTCCGCCCCTGACAGCGAGCAGAAGCCCGTGCTCGCGAGCCAGGTTGACGCCGTCGATGACGTCGGCCTCACCGGAGCACCGCACGATCAGGCCAGGTCGGCGATCGATCGCGAGGTTCTCGACCGCCCGGATCTCATCGAATCCGGGATCACCGGGGCCGAAGATCGGCCCACGGAACAGCATGCCGAACTCGGAGACCTGCTGGTCACCGAAGTCGACTGTTCCCCCCCGGGGCGTTGCAACCGAAACGGACATGGTGGCGCTTTCCCTCAAGGCCACAGGACGCCTATCAGGCCCCCCAGTCATCGCCCACGTCGTCGCCCTGCGCCGATTCCTTCTTCGGAACGTACTCTCGACCCACTCCGACGGCAAGGGTGTCCAGTCCGCACAGTGTCCCTACTGCGTTGAACCCTGCGCTCCGAGCACCCTGCGCAGCACTCGTGCCAGAACCTCGGCCTCGCGGGCGGTGACGTGGTCGGCGAACTCACGGCGCACCGCGGCGACGTACGTCGGTGCCGCCTTGCGCAGCGCCGCCCGACCTGCCGGGGTCAGAGCCGCGAACGCCGACCGACCATCGTCCGGGTTGGGCTCCCGGACCACCAGCCCGGCCCGGACCAGCTCGTCGACGACTCGGCTCACCCGTGTGCGGCTCACAGCGGCGGCCGAGCCGAGCTGGCCCATGGTGAGTCGCCGTTCCGGCGCGGTGTTGAGCTCGAGCAGGACGTCGTACCACGTCAGCGGCAGGGCATGGGTCTGCTGCAGCTCGCGGTCGAGGCGCGGTACCAGCGCGGCGTGCACCTTGAGCAGTGCGCCCCACGTGTCGGTGAGGTCGTCTGGCATGCCTGCACGATAGCAGGTCTTGTGTGCGCGCACACACTCTGGTAGTACTATGTGTGTCCGCACGCAACTGCTCATCAAGGGAATGATGATGACTACCCTGCTGCACATCTCCGCGTCCCCCCGTGGTCAGCGCTCCGAGTCCCTCGCCATCGCGGCGACGTTCCTCGGCGAGGTGCGCGCGACCCACCCCGATGTCACGGTCGAGCACTGGGACCTCTGGGACGGCACCCTGCCCCAGTTCGGCCCGCCCGCCGCAGCCGCCAAGATGGCGATCTTCGGCGGCGCCGAGCCCGAGGGCGACGAGGCCGCTGCCTGGCGCGCCGCGCGCGACACGTTCGAGCGCTTCGACTCCGCCGACTACTACCTGTTCACGGTGCCCATGTGGAACGCGTCGGTGCCCTACATCCTCAAGCAGCTCATCGACGTCATCAGCCAGCCGGGCATGATCTTCGGCTTCGACCCCGTCGCGGGCTACACCGGCCTGCTGGAGAACAAGCGGGTCGCCGTCGTCTACACCGGCGCGGTCTACGGCCCCGGCCGCGGTCCGGAGTTCGGCAACGACTTCCAGCAGCCCTACTTCGAGGACTGGCTGCGCTGGGCCGGCGTCGACGACATCCGCAGTATCGCGTTCCGTCCCAACCTGGCCACCGCAGACCCGGAGCCCGGGCGCCGCACCGCGCACACGCAGGCCACGGAGGTTGCCCGAGGGTTCTTGTCTCCCACCGAGCCGGCCCTGCTGGCGGGGTGACGCCCGGCGCACGTCCAGGGTGCTCGCGATCGTGAGAACGCAGCTAGACTCGGGGCGCGTCGGACGGATGCGGGCAGAGGGGCCTCATGTCCAACTTTCGACTCGAGACAACGTGCTGCATCGCCGGCGGCGGTCCCGCCGGCGTCATGCTGGGGTTGCTCCTGGCCAGGGCAGGAGTCGACGTCATCGTCCTGGAGCGACACGACGACTTCTTCAGAGACTTCCGTGGCGACACCATCCACCCCTCGACCATCGACCTGATCGATCAGCTCGGTCTTCGAGAGCGGTTCGATGCCATCCCCCAGAGCGCAGTTCGCACCCTCGACGTCGTCGTCAACGGGAACCGTCTCACCCCGGTCGACTTCTCCCACCTGCACGGCAAGAACCAGCACGTCGCCCTGATGCCCCAATGGGACTTTCTGTCCCTCCTCGCCGAGGAGGGAGCCCGGTACCCGACGTTCCGGCTCATGATGGGCGCCGAGGTGACCGGCATTCTCCGCGACGGTGATGTGGTGCGCGGCCTCACGGTCGCGACCCAGGCCGGCCCGATCGAGATCGGAGCCTGCCTGAGCGTGGCAGCCGACGGCCGTGACTCGACCGTTCGGCGGGCAGCGGGCCTCGAACCGAGGAACTACGGAGTGGCTGTCGACGTGCTGTGGTTCCGCCTGCCCAGGACACCCGTGGACCCACCCGACACGCTCGCCTACCTCGACGCTGATTCGATGGTCGTCACGATCCCTCGGGACGAGTACTACCAGGCCGGGATGCTGATCACGAAGGGCGGGTTCCCGGCGATACAGGCGGCCGGGCTCGAGGAGTTCCGAGAGCGCATCGTACGCGTCGCCCCGTTCCTGGCCGAGGTCGTCGGCTCGGTCACGGAATGGAGCCAGGTAAGGCTCCTGACGGTGCAGGTGAACCGCCTCAGCCGCTGGTGGCAGCCCGGGCTCCTCTGCATCGGCGACGCAGCCCACGCCATGTCGCCCGCGTTCGGGGTCGGGGTCAACTACGCGATCCAGGACGCCGTCGCCACCGCGAATCTCCTCGTCGACCGACTCCGCACCGGGGCGCCCGACGGCATGGACCTCGAGCGCGTCCAGAGGCGGCGCCTGCCACCGGTGAGCCGCATGCAACCCCTCCAGCTCCGCCTCCACGCGATGATCGCCAAGCCCGGCGGCGGCGGATTCCTGGCCAGCCCGATGACATGGTGGCAAACGGCGATCGCCGCCGCCGTTCTGCCCCTCGTGAGGCGCGTGACGGCGCGCATCGTCGGCCGGGGGTTCCGGCCCGAGGTCATCGAGCCGCGACTGGATCCGCCCTAGGAAGGGCTCCGCAACGGCCGCACCGACTCACCGCGACAGAGCGTCGCCAGGGCAGACAGACCCGACGTCCGTACTCCACCGCGGCATCTCGTGAGTTCACGGTGCAGCCGTGGCCGTCCTCCTTCCTGACGAGGGTCATTCGTACTCCGCGAGCCAGCGGATGAACTTCACCGCCCACCGAGAGCCAGCCGTGTCTGGCATCTCCTCCCAGCGCTCCAGTGCCTCGAGGAGCCGACGCGCCGCTTGGACCTGATCCGCATCGGGCGGATGGAACCGTCGCACCTGCCGCTCCCAGTCGCGGTAGAAGAACACCTGCGCCACGCCCAGGCATTGATGGGGAGTCCCATCGCCTTCCGCCGACCCCCAGAAGTGCGTCTTGTGCGCCGCTTCGAGTCGGCACGCGCGCACATCGACTTCCATCGTCATCGAACCCCTCCGTGCCGGAAAGGGCCAACCGCCGCACCCAGGCCCGGCTCGAACGATAGACGCCAACCCGCTGAGCGAGAAGTCCTCCGGACGACCACCTCGTCCGGGATCCACCGCGCCGGTGAGCTCGCCACCAACGTCGGCAGGACGCTAGGAGCGTTGCGCCTCGTCCAGTCGTGCTGCGAGCTTGTCGAGCGCCATCGCCCACCCGGCGGCACCCGGGGACCCGGCGGGAACACCGGCGTGGGTCAGCACCATCCTGGTGCCACCCGTGACCTCTTCGATCTCGACTCTGACTTCGGTCGTGGTCGGATGCCCCGCGGGCATGCCCATCTGCTCCGGTGACCTCACGTTGCCGCTCTCATCCGACATGGAGTCGGTGTACACCAGACGCTGGTTCTCGACCACCTCGAGATACTCGCCGGTGAACCACATCCGCATCGTGCCGTCCGGAGTCGCCATCTCCATGCACAGCAACCGGTTGCCGCCCACCCGCACATCCATCGTGACCACGGGGACGGTGGCCCCGCCTGGGCCGTACCACGCCGCGAAGTGCTCCGGCTCTGTCCACATCTTCCAGATCAGTTCCGGCGGTGCCTCAAGAGTCCGCTCCATCACCAGGTGCTGGCCGCCCTTGTCGTCGCTCATCGTCCCTGCCCGTCCTCTCGTGCTGTTGCAGCTGCCGGAGGTAGGTGTCCATCCGGTCGAAGCTGGCCTCCCAGATGGGTCGGTACTGCTCGGCCCAGGTCGAGATCTCTTCGAGTGGTGTCGCGTCGAGGGTGCAGGGGCGGTACTGGGCACGTTGGCCTCGCACGATCAGCCCCGCCCGCTCGAGCACCTTGAGGTGCTTGGAGGTGCCCGGGAGCGAGAGCTTGAAGGGTGCGGCGAGCTGGTTGACGCTCGCCTCTCCTTCACTGAGTCGAGCCAGGATCGCTCGCCGCGTCGCGTTGGCCAGCGCGGCGAAGGTCTCGTCGAGCCGTTCCTCGGTGGCCGCCGACGGCATGGTCGCCCTCATATTCTTCCTGTCGGTTAGTTAACTGTTTGGTAAATTACGCAGGGCGGGGCCGGAGTCAAGCACTGCACCAAGAAGGACGGCGCCTCGACGGAGTCGTCGCCGATGGCCGAGGGGCGGGTGCACTCGGCGGATCGTGCAGAGGTCCCCACTGTCGACCGTCGTCCGGCGACTCCCGGGCTGATCGGTCTAGAGTTGGGCTCCTGGACCCGGACGAGGTGTGGCATGAACGCTGATGACGACCCGATCGCCGCCTTCCACCGTCTGCACTCCTCGGGATGCTTCGTGATGCCGAATCCGTGGGACGCGGGGAGTGCGCGGGCCCTGGAACAGCTGGGCTTCGAGGCCTTGGCGACGACCAGTGCCGGTCTGGCCTGGACGTTGGGTCGTGCCGACAACCACGTCACCCTCGATCAGTCGCTCGAGCATCTGCGACACATCGTCGAGGCCGTCACCGTGCCGGTGAACGCTGACCTCGAGGGCGGCTATGCAGTAGATCCTGCCGGCGTCGCAGCGAACGTCGCGTTGGCCGCGGAGACCGGGATCGCCGGTCTCTCGATCGAGGACTCATCAGGTGACGAGGCTGAACCGCTGTTCGAGTTCGGGCTGGCCGTGGAGCGGGTCAGCGCCGCGCGCCGGGCGATCGACGACAGCGGCACGGGCATCGTGCTCACGGGTCGGTCCGAGGGCTTCGTGTGCGGACGGCCGGACATCGACGAGACGATCCGGAGGCTGCGCGCGTACGCCGAGGCGGGCGCCGACTGCCTCTACGCTCCCAGGATCGACAAGCTCGAGCACGTCGCCGCGATCGTCGCCGCGGTTGCGCCCAAACCTGTGAACCTCCTGGTCAATGCTCCGTTCACGACCGTTGCGGAAGCGGCAGGGCTCGGGGTACGCCGGATCAGCGTGGGTGGCACGCTGGCGCGCACCGCTTGGGGCGGGTTCCTGGAGGCGGCCCGGGAGATCGCAAAGAGCGGGACGTTCTCACGGTTCGAGCGACTACCCAACGTCGATGCCCTACTCGGCTGAGGAACGCACAGCCGGGGCAGCCACCACCTCGGGCCGTCCGAGCTCATAGGTCGCGTTGCCACCGGTATCACCGCTGTCGACCTCTCCGCCAGGTGGTCCACACTGTCAACGACCGAACTTCCACCAGGAGCAGCAGTGACGCAGATGGTCAGGGTCCACAACTTCACCGTGTCGAGCGACGGGTACGCCGCCGGGCGGGGCCAGAGCCTCGAGCGGCCCTTCGGGCATGCTGACCCAGCGGCCCTCTTCAGGTGGGCCGGGGGCACGGCGAGCTGGCCCAACCGGACCGGCCCCGGCGGCAGCCGCGGACTGGACGACTACATGGTCCGCGACTTCCACCGCAACATCGGTGCCGAGATCATGGGGCGCAACAAGTTCGGCCCCCAGCGGGGGCCGTGGGCCGACGAGGAGTGGCAGGGATGGTGGGGGCAGGAACCACCGTTCCACACGCCGGTCTTCGTCATGACCCACCACGAGCGGCCCTCCTTCACACTGTCCGACACCACGTTCCATTTCGTGAGCGGCGACCCCACGACGGTGCTGAAGCTCGCCCTCGAAGCAGCCGCCGGAAAGGACGTCCGTCTCGGCGGTGGCGCCCACACCGTGCGACAGTTCTTGGACGCCGACCTCATCGACACGCTGCATGTCGCGGTCTCACCCGTGGAGCTCGGCGCCGGGTCCCGGTTGTGGGGCTCCCCCGACGAGCTCTACGACCGGTATCGCTGTGACGTCGTACCGAGCCCGAACGGCGTGGTCCACCACCTGTTCTGGCGTGACTGACCGGCCCGGAGGGCAGCGGCCGCTCGCGCCCCCTGCAACCTCGAGCGCGTCCTCTCCCCCGCCACCCGGCCGCAGTTCACGTGTTCGCAAGGAAGTAGAGCACGGCGCCGAGGCTGGCGAGGACGCCGAGCATCACGGCCGCACCCCCCAGTGTCCGGGCCCACGCCACCTCCGCCGCCCTCGCTCCCTGGAACGCCACCGCCGTTGCCGCGAACGGCATCAGGGCGATGACGAGGCGGCCGAACTCCGAGTCGGGCAGCACGGAGGAGGGCCCGGTGATCAGACGGTCGAGCGCACCCCACGCGCCCAGCATCAGCGCAACGATGAAGGTGAAGGAGGCGATGACGCGCGCCTCGGCACTGGTGGTCATAGCCGGACGCTAGTGCGTGGCGTCGGGTCGACCTGGCGACACGCCCCGAGAACGGATCAGCTGTGGCCCGGGATCCCGACGGACGGCACTACCGCAAGCCGCGCACGTCGTACCACCCGGCGCCGTCACAGCATCGAATGAGCAGGACGACCTTTGGAGGATGGATCCCATGGCACACGTACGACGCCTCGACCACATCGGCATCACCGTCGCAGACCTCGACTCAGCAACGGCGTTCTTCGTCGGACTGGGTCTCGAGGTCGAGGGCACCGGATCGGTGGCGGGCGAGTTCGTGGAGACCGTCTGCGGCATTCCGGGCGCGCACTGTGAGATTGCGATGCTGCGGCCGCCCGACGGTGGGTCCCGGCTGGAGCTAGCGAGCTTCGTCACCCCCGACCACGTGCCGGGATCGCCCGCAGCGATGGCCAACGAGCTTGGCCTGCGCAACGTGTCCTTCGAGGTCGGCGATCTCGAGGCGGCCGTCGATGCGGTGGCTGCGGACGGGTACGCGCTCATCGGCGGGGTCGGCGAGTACGAGAACAGCGTTCGGATGGCCTACGTGCGTGGGCCCGAAGGGATCATCGTGTCCCTGTTCGAGCAGATCGGCTGACGCACGTGCACGCTGCCGTGCCTCATCCGCACTGCCGGTCGGCCAGCGCGACTCGACGGGCCTACCCTCGCCAGGTCCGCGGCTCACGTTCTCAGGCTGCGGGAAGAAGGTGCCGGCGTCGCCGGTTGCAGCGACATGAAGAAGATCGGCTTCCTGTCCTTCGGTCACTGGAACCCCTCGCCGCACTCTCAGGCGCGAACGGCCTCCGACGTGCTGCTGCAGTCCATCGACCTCGCGGTCGCGGCCGAGGAGGTCGGCGCAGACGGCGCCTACTTCCGCGTCCACCACTTCGCGCGACAGCTCGCCTCGCCGTTCCCGCTTCTTGCCGCGGCGGGCGCGAGGACGAGTCGGATCGAGCTCGGCACCGGCGTGATCGACATGCGCTACGAGAACCCGCTCTACATGGCCGAGGACGCCGGAGCCGCTGACCTGATCGCCGGCGGCAGGTTGCAGCTCGGCATCAGCCGGGGGTCACCGGAGCAGGTGGTCGAGGGCTACAGGTACTTCGGCTACGACCCCGGCGAGGGCAACGACCACGCCGACATGGCGCGCGAGCACGCCCGGGTCTTCCTTGAGGCGATCGACGGGCGGCGCTTCGCTGAGCCGAACCCGCGGCCGATGTTCCCCAACCCGCCCGGCTTGCTGGGCATCGAGCCGCAGTCACCCGGGCTGCGCGACCGGATCTGGTGGGGCGCCGGCACACGCAAGACCGCTGTCTGGACGGGGGAGCAGGGCATGAACCTGATGAGCTCGACCCTGCTCACGGAGGACACCGGGGTGCCGTTCCACCAGCTCCAGGCCGAGCAGATCCACATGTTCCGGGGCGCGTGGAAGGAGGCCGGCCACGACCGCGAGCCACGGGTCTCGGTCAGCCGCAGCATCTTCCCGATCATCAACAGCACGGATCGCGCGTACTTCGGCGCCGAGTCACGGAGCCAGGACCAGGTCGGGTTCATCGACGGCGGCACGGCCCGGTTCGGCAAGACGTACGCCGGGGAGCTCGACCAGCTCGTCAAGGACCTCGCCGAGGACGAGGCGATCGCCGCCGCGGACACGCTGCTGCTCACGATTCCGAACCAGCTGGGCGTCGACTACAACGCGCACCTGCTGGACAGCATCGTCAGGTACGTCGCGCCGGAGCTGGGGTGGCGCTGAGACGGCCCGCCGAGCCCAACTGGTGAGGGTCCCCTCGCCTATCGTGGTTGACCATGACCATCGACCCCTCCCTCGTGCTCGACCGACTGGTCGAGTCCGGCCAGGAGGTCGGCGGTGCGGTCGCGGTCGTACGAGACGGGGTTGCCGAAGTCGACCACTCGGCGGGGACACGCGGCGGATCCTCGCCGTGGACCTCGGACACGCTGGTGATGACCTTCTCGGTCGCGAAACCCTTCGCCGCCTTGACGTTCCTCGACGCGGTGCGTGAAGGCGCACTCGGCCTGGACCAGCGGGTCGCCTCCGTCTGGCCCGAGTTCGGACGCTCCGGCAAGGAGGCAACGACGATGCGTCACCTGCTCTCCCATCAAGCCGGTCTCCCGGCCTTCCCACCGGCGGCGCTGGAGCTCAGGTACGACGATCGCGAGGCACTCGTGGACCTCCTGGCGGAGGCTGCCCCGATCCACCCACCCGGTGCCGGGGTGGCCGAGCACGCTCTGACCTACGGCCACCTCCTCGACGAAGTCCTTCGTCGCTCGACCGGGGCACCCCTGGTCGAGCGCTTCGCGTGCATCGTCGCGGAGGCAGCATGGGACCTTCACCTGCGCGTCGACGAGGACGACCTGCCGCGCGTCGCCACCCTCGTCGAGCCTGTGGGGGCGTGGCGCTCGGGCTACCTTCAGGACCCACGCTGGGGCCCGGCTCTGGGCCGACCCCTCGGCCTGCTCGACCCGGAGGTGCTGAACTCCAGCCAGTTCCGGGGCACGCCGTTCCCCGCCATCGCCCTGCACGCCAGCGCCCTGTCCTTGGCCACCTTCTACGACGACGTCACCAAGCCCACGGGCTTCGTCGCCGAGCGTCTCGGCCACGACCTGTGGCAGGCCTACCTCGAGCCGGCGGTGACCGGCCACGACCAGGTGCTCGACCGGCCCGTGACGTGGACCCTCGGCTTCCAGATCGAAGGGGAGCACGGACGGGTCGAGCTGGGCATGGGAGGCGCCGGCGGCTGCTCCGCCTGGGCTGAACCCGCCGCCGGGTACGGCGCTGCGTACGTCACCCGAAGACTGGGCGGACACGACCGCGGTGAGGCCGTGTGGCGGGCCGTCACCGCCCTGTTCCGACCGTGACCCGTCCCACGCGGTGACTGGAGACAGGGTCCGGTCGGCGGGCTGGCCTTCGCTCACCGTGTCGGTGCGAACCGTCGAGGGACCTCGACCGCGGGTGGATGCGCTCCGCGACCAGGGGCTCGTCTTGCCGTGCTGAGCGGGTTCCACGGCGTTCACGCAGCGGCCCGCACCGGCGGGCTCGCGTGGGAGCATGCTGAGGTGACCGAGCTCCTCGTCATCGCAGCCGCCGTCTACGGCTTCGCGCTGGTCTCACGACGGCTCTCGATGTCGCCCGTCACCGCCCCGATGGTCTTCACGGCGGTGGGGCTGACCGTGGGAGACGCCGGGCTGGAGTGGTTCGACCTGGGCCTCGAGGGGGAGGCGGTCTCGATCCTGATCGAGGCCACACTGGTGCTGGTGCTGTTCACGGACGCGATCCGGATCGACCTGCGCAAGCTCCGGAAGGAGTCCCGCTTCCCGGCTCGGCTGCTCGGCGTCGGCCTCCCGCTGACGCTGCTCCTCGGCACCGGAGCCGCCTGGCTGCTGTTCCCGGCCTTCACGTTGGTCGAGGCGGCACTGCTCGCGGCCGTGCTGACGCCCACCGACGCAGCGCTTGGCCAGGCCGTGGTGAGCGACCGGCGCCTACCGGTGCGCCTCCGCCAGGGCCTCAACGTCGAGAGCGGCCTGAACGACGGGCTCATGGTGCCCATCGTCACGATCACCCTCGCGGTCTCGGCCTCCGAGGCGGGCGGCACCGGCGGGTGGGGCGAGTTCGTGGTCCGACAGATCGGGTTCGGCCTGCTGCTCGGCGTGGGCATGGGCGCAGTCGGCGGGCGGCTGCTGCACCTGCGAGCCGTCGCGGGCCGGGTCGAGGGCATCTACCGGCAACTCGCGACCATCGCTATCGCGGCGGGGGCGTACGCGAGCGCCGAACTGCTGGGGGGCAACGGCTTCATCGCCGTCTTCACCGCAGGACTGGCGTTCGGTCATCTGGCCCGGGAGCAGTGCAGCGGCGTCCAGGACTTCACGGAGGACGAGGGAGAGCTCCTCAACGCGATCACCTTCATCGTCTTCGGCGCGGTGCTCGCCGGGCCCGCGCTCGAGGCCGTCTCCTGGCAGATCCTGGGCTACGTGACGCTCAGTCTGACCGTCGTCAGGATGGCGCCGGTCGTGCTCGCCCTCGCGGGCACGCGCACCCTGGTCGAGACCCGCCTCTTCGCGGGCTGGTTCGGCCCTCGTGGCCTGGCCTCGATCCTCTTCGCGCTGATCGTGCTGGAGCAGCTGGACAGCACGCAGACCGACGTGATCTTCGACTGCGCGATCTGGACGGTCTTGGTCAGCGTGTTCGCGCACGGACTCACCGCCAGTCCGTGGGCCACCCGACTCGCGAAGCGCCTCAGCGCAGCACCCGGGACCCAGCCGGAGCTGGCACCGGCCCCCGAGATGCCCACCCGGCGACGACTCCCCTCGTGAGGGACCGTCGAGCGACGGGAATGGCCGAACGGTCGCCTTCCTGCTCTGAGGGACGGGGCCCTGTCGACTCCTCGTCCGATCCAGTGCCGCTGACTCTCAGGTGACCGCGGCCTCTCAACCCAACGCGGTCCGCTTCGCGTGCTCAACCTCGGCCCGCGCCTCGTCCACCGCAGCGCGGGCGGTGTCGGTAGCCCGGGCTGTCGCCTCGACCGCCTGCGGGCCCACGGCACCGATCGCCTCGGCCGGCACGGCTTCGGGACGGCCGTCAGCCCCCTTCGCGCCATGGTCTGCCGCGAAGGCCGACGTCACTGTCTTCACCGCCTCGGTGAGCTCGCCGGGGATCACGAAATAGCCGTTCCCGTGCTCCGCGAGGCGGGGGAGCATCTCCAGGTACTTGTAGGCCAGCACCTTCGGGTCGGCGTCGTTGGCGTGCACGGCGCGGAAGACCTGCTCCAGCGCCTTCGCCTCGCCGTCGGCCTCGAGGATGATCGCCTGCTGCCGACCCTCGGCCTCGAGGATCCGCTTGGTGCGCGTGCCTTCTGCCTTGAGGATCAGGGACTGCCGCTCCCCCTCGGCGTGCAGGATCGCGGCACGCTTGTCCCGCTCGGCCCGCATCTGCTTCTCCATGGCCTCCTTGATCGAGGTCGGCGGGTCGATCGCCTTGATCTCCACTCGGTTCACCCGGATCCCCCACTTCCCGGTGGCCGCGTCGAGCACCTCGCGCAACCTGGTGTTGATGGTCTCCCGAGACGTGAGGGTGCTCTCGAGGTCCATCGACCCGATCAGGTTCCGCAGGGTCGTCACGGTGAGCTGGTCGATGGCCCTCAGGTAGTCGGCCACCTCGTAGGCAGCCGCCCGCGGGTCGGTGATCTGGTAGTAGAGGACGGTGTCGATGTTCACCACCAGGTTGTCCTCGGTGATCACCGGCTTCGGGTCCGAGGAGTAGACCTGCTCGCGGATGTCGAGCTTCGTGTTCACCCGGTCGACCAGCGGGATGAGCAGGTTCAGTCCGGGCTGCAGGGTCCGCTGGTAGCGACCGAACCTCTCGATGTTGTACCGCCTGGCCTGCGGGACGATACGGATCGCCGCACCCACGACGAAGGCGACCAGGGCCGCCAAGACGATGATCGGCACCAACACTTCCATCGTGCTCACCCTTCCGGGGGTCGGGGGTCTGGCAGCGGCTCACGCGGGTGCACCAGCGCGGTGGCACCCTCGATCTGGAGGACGTCGACCCGTACGCCGGGCGGAATCACCAGGTCCTCGTCGTACGGTCGCGCGGACCAGTCCTCGCCGGAGAGGTTCACCAGCCCACCCGTCGCGGTCACCTCGCGGGTGACCAGCGCCGACCGGCCGACCAGGGCGTCACTGCCGTCACGGGAAGCCGGCGGGAGTGCCAGGTGCCGTTTCGCTATCGGGCGGACCGCCACGAAGCCGACGCCGCCCGTGACGGCGAATGCGAGCAGCTGGACGGGGAGCGACGCCCCGAGCCCGGCAGCGATCGACGCCACGAGTGCAGCGCCCGCGAGCAGACCGAGCGCCAGCGTGAGCGTGAAGAACTCCGCCACGCCGAGCACGACGGCCAGCACCAGCCAGAGCAACCACCACATGACTTCACCCATCTGAGGATGTGCCCCCCATGCTACTGCCGCGGTGGTGACGGCTGTCGGCATGGAGAGTCTCACCCTCGCCACCGGCGCGCGAGCCGCCCGGCAGTTAGTGCGCGGCCGCCCGGTCCCTGGCGTGCTCGGGCCCTCTCGGAGCGTGCGAACCGGTCGAAAGCCTGGGCGACCAAGTCGTGGGGGGGAGCGCGGCGACACCGATGAGGACGAGCGTCAGTCCGGAGTCGGATTCTGGCCGCAGTCGTACCCCGGCGCAAGGACGTGCTCGACCGTCACCTCGACGAGGTAGGGGAACGTCGAGGCCGGGAACGTCTCCATGATGGCAGCAGTCATGGCTGCCGGTTCAGACTCGTTGCGGAAGGGCAGGTTGACTTCCTGCAACACGAATCCAGGCACGTAGCCGTCGACCGTCGAGATCGCAGGAGCCGCCGACACGATCGAGGATCCGCCCTCTCGGAAGCACCGGATCCCCGTTTCCCCCAGCCCAGGGTCACCGACCCTGGGCTTGTCCTCGAGGCCATCAAGCTCACGGCCCAGGGGTGGCGGAGCAGGACCGCACGCGTCTGGTGGGCCCGCTGACTGACAGCCTCGCGCCAGTCCGCGGACGGCTTCGGGAGCTCGATCTCGGCGGCGGCTGGCTCCAGTGACCTCGTCCCGATGGCCATGTCCCAAGCGCAGGCGACGATCGCATGCAGCAGCCGTCGAGGAGCACGGACCCGGTGGTCGACACCGTGGTCCGACCGTGCGGGAGCCGTGCAGGTGGTCGAGACGAAGCCGCTGACACATGTGGATGCGCACGTCGGTGGCGCAGGCGCGACCCTTGACGCTCGTGACGCGCGCCACGTATACAGGCTAAGTGTGAAAGCGCTGCGGCTCACCCCATCGTCCAGACAGCAGGCTCTTGACGCGCTTGCGAGCAGCAGCGATCAGGGGCCGGTGATCGACTGCCTGGTCATCGGAGGCGGTGTCACCGGCGCGGGCGTCGCCTTGGACGCCGCCACCCGCGGCCTGTCGACCGTTCTGGTCGAGGCCCAGGACTATGCCTCCGGCACGTCGCAGTGGTCGACCAAGCTGGTCCACGGCGGCCTGCGGTACCTGCAGATGCTCGACTTCAAGCTGGTGCACGAGGCGTTGACCGAGCGCGGCCTTCTGCTCACCAAGCTGGCTCCCCATCTGGTCAAGCCGATGCCCTTCCTGATCCCGCTCGAGCACCGGGTCTGGCAGCGTGCCTACTACGGTGCCGGCGTCACCCTGTACGACGCTCTGGCCAACATCATGCCGGGGCGTCGCGCTCTGCCGATCCACCAGCACCGAAGCCGCAAGGGCTTGAAGCGCAAGTTCCCCGACCTCAAGCATGACACCGCCATCGGCGCCGTCGAGTACTACGACGCCACCGTCGACGACGCGCGCCTGGTCGCGACGTTGGTCCGTACCGCCGTGACCTACGGCGCTCAGGCGGCCAATCGCACCCAGGTCGTCGAGATCACCAAGGACGCTCGAGGTCGCGCCGACGGTGCCGTGCTCATCGATCTGGAGACCGACCGCCGGATCGTGTGCAAGGCCAACCACGTCATCAACTGCACCGGGGTCTGGACCGACGATGTCGAGAAGTTGGCCCACACCGACGGCGGGCTGAACGTCCTGGCCTCCAAAGGCATCCACATCATCGTGCCGCGAGAGCGCCTGAGCGGCACGTCCGGAGTGCTGCTGCAGACCGAGAAGTCGGTGCTCTTCTTCGTGCCCTGGTCTCGCTACTGGATCATCGGCACCACGGACACCACCTGGGACCTGGACCGACAGCACCCCGTCGCCACGGCAGCCGACATCGACTACGTCCTCGCGCACGCCAACGAGGTTTTGACGACCGACCTCACCCGCGAGGACGTCATCGGGTGGTACGCCGGACTGCGGCCGCTGCTCCAGCCCGGCACGAAGGAGGGCACGAGTTCGGCCAAGGTCAGCCGGGAACACACGGTGGCTAGCCCCATCCCGGGCCTGACAGTGATCGGCGGAGGCAAGCTGACGACCTACCGGGTCATGGCCAAGGACGCGGTCGACTTCGCCCTGGGCGACCGGGCACGGGAGTTGACCTGCATCACCGACGAGATCCCGCTGCTCGGTGCCGTCGGAGAGGCCGCCATGCGGCGCCGGATGCCGGCGCTGCAGGCCCGGTTCGGCTGGTCCGACATGATGGTCGACCACCTGCTGCACCGGTACGGGTCGATGATCGACGAGCTGGTGGACCTGATCGACGAGGATCCTTCGATGGCAGAGCCGCTGAAGGAAGCGCCTGCCTATCTACGGGCCGAGATCGCCTATGCCTGTTCGAGTGAGGGTGTCGTGCACTTCGAGGACCTGATGTGCCGACGGACCCGCTTGGTCTACGAGGTGAAGCGCCAGGGCCTGGCCGCGGTGGCCGAGATTGCCGAGATCGCGGCCGCCGAGCTGGGTTGGGACGTCGACCGTACCAAGCACGAGACGACGGTCTACGAGTCGCGGGTTCGTGCCGAAGAGGCCGCCGCGGCGACCTACGACGACAAGGCCGCCGTGGCTGCACGCAGTCAGGCCATCGACATCGCCCCGCTGCGTCGCATCGGCACCCCGGAGGTGTCGGTCGCGGACGGCTGATCCCCGATTCCGATGCGCCGGCACGACCCGACCGGGTCTCATCCTGGTCGCGGTGACGCGCCATCCAGGTTCGACAGACAAGAGGAGCGTGAGTGATGGGTTCGGTGTTCGTCTCTGAGGTGCTCGGAACCGCCATGCTGTTGCTGCTCGGTTGTGGGGTCGTGGCCAACGGCATCCTGCCGAAGACCAAGGGGTCGGGTGGCGGCTTCCTGATGATCAACTTCGGCTGGGGCCTCGGTGTCTTCGCGGGGGTGTTCGTCGCCTTCAAGTCCGGTGCCCACATCAACCCGGCCGTCACCATCGGCCTGCTCGTCAACGGGGCCGACGAGTTCGCGGACGGGGTCGACGCCTCGCTGGCCAACGCCGCCTTGTACATCTTGGCCCAGGTGCTCGGTGCCTTCATCGGCGCTGTGCTGTGCTGGCTGGCCTACAAGGACCACTTCGCCCAGGACGCCGATCCTGGGATCAAGCTGGCGGTGTTCTCCACCGGCCCCGAGCTTCGCAACTACCTCTCCAACTTCATCACCGAGGTCATCGGCACCTTCGTGCTGGTCTTCGTGGTGATCTCCTTCGGAAACACCCCGAACCAGCTCGGCCCGCTGGCCGTCGCGCTGCTCGTGGTCGGTATCGGTGCCAGCCTCGGTGGTCCCACCGGCTACGCCATCAACCCGGCGCGTGACCTCGGCCCCCGCATCGCGCACGCGTTGCTGCCGATCCCGGGCAAGGGTTCCAGCGACTGGGCCTACTCCTGGGTCCCGATCGCCGGCCCGATCGTGGGCGGCATCCTCGGCGGGCTCGCCGCGGCCGCTTACATGTGACCAAGACGGGGCCGCCGTCCGCGCTCGGGACCGACCACCGAACCATTCACAACAAGGTAGGGACAGACAGATGACCAAGTACGTACTCGCCATCGACCAGGGCACCACGAGCACCCGAGCCATCGTGTTCACGCACGGAGGCACCATCCACTCGGTGGGCCAGATGGAACACGAGCAGATCTTCCCCAAGGCAGGTTGGGTCGAGCACGACCCCGCGGAGATCTGGGACAACACCCGTGAGGTGATCGGCACGGCGCTGGGCAAGGGCGACGTCAGCAACGACCAGATTGCCGCGATCGGCATCACCAACCAGCGTGAGACAGCGGTGGTCTGGGACAAGAACACCGGCAAGGCCGTCTACAACGCGATCGTCTGGCAGGACACCCGCACCGACAAGATCGTGGCCGAGCTCGGTGGCTCAGACGGCGCGAACAAGTACAAGGCGGTCTGCGGCCTCCCGCTGGCCACCTACTTCGCCGGGCCCAAGGTCAAGTGGATCCTCGACAACGTCGCCGGGGCCCGGGAGAAGGCCGAGGCCGGCGACCTGCTCTTCGGCACCACCGACAGCTGGGTGATCTGGAACCTCACCGGTGGCACCAACGGCGGAGTGCACGTCACCGACGTGACCAATGCCTCGCGCACCATGCTGATGGATCTCAAGACGCTGTCGTGGGACGAGTCGATCGCCGCTGACATGGGCATCCCGATGTCGATGTTGCCCGAGATCAAGTCCTGCTCGGAGGTCTACGGCGAGAGCACCAAGCTCAAGGTCCCGATCGCCGGCATCCTGGGTGACCAGCAGGCCGCCACCTTCGGGCAGGCGTGCTTCGAGAAGGGCATGTCGAAGAACACCTACGGGACCGGCAACTTCATGCTGCTCAACACGGGCACCGAGATCGTGCCCAGCGAGAACGGTCTGCTGACCACCTTGTGCTACCAGCTCGGCGACCAGGATGCCGTCTACGCCCTCGAGGGCTCGATCGCGGTGAGCGGATCGCTGGTGCAGTGGCTGCGAGACAACATCGGCCTGATCAAGGAGGCCTCCGAGATCGAGACGATGGCCAAGCAGGTCGACAACAACGGCGGCTGCTACATCGTGCCTGCCTTCTCCGGTCTGTTCGCGCCGCACTGGAAGGACGACGCTCGCGGGGCGATCGTCGGTCTGACGCGCTACGTCACCAAGAACCACATCGCGCGGGCCGCGTTGGAGTCCACGGCCTTCCAGACGCGAGAGGTGCTCGATGCGATGAACGCCGACTCCGGCGTCGACCTGGCCGAGCTGCGGGTCGACGGCGGAATGGTGGTCAACGAGACGCTGATGCAGTTCCAGGCAGACATCCTGGGTGTCGACGTGGTGCGTCCGGAGGTCGCCGAGACCACAGCTCTCGGTGCCGCCTACGCGGCTGGGATCGCCGTCGGCTTCTGGGACGGCGAGCAGGACGTCATCGACAACTGGAATGAGGGCAAGCGCTGGTCGCCCTCGATGCCTGAGGCCGAGCGCGAGCGCCTCTACCGCAACTGGAAGAAGGCCGTGACCAAGACCTTCGACTGGGTCGACGAGGACACCGAGGCCATCGAGGAGAAGGTCGCCGCGGCCAGCGAGGACTGATCCCGACGCACTGAAGATCCTTGAGCCCGGACTGACTCCGCTTACCCATCGCACGCTGGGATCCGCCGCCAGCGGTGGGTTCTCGGCGCTGCGCCGCTGGGTCTGACAGGGGAAGGAGCAGCCGACGTAGCGTCGATCCGGCGGCGCCGCGTCTGCGGTGGGCCAGTGCTTGGCTGGCACGGACCTGCGAGTGCAACCCCGCTCCCGCTCGCCTCGCGCGCTCGTGCACCCGCCGGCCGCCGTCCTGACGGGCCTGGTCATGGCCGACCTGTTCACCGCTGCACCGCCCGAGGCCGTCACCCGCCAGAGCGTGAACCGCGCCGAGCTCCGTGCCGTCCACGCCGGGATGACGATGCGTCGCGTGCATCACATCGCGGCGAGTGGGGGGACGCGTGGGTCGACTCGGGCCGCGGGTGTTCGCCAAGGAGGAGGGGGCGGGACTCAACGCCGACTCCGTGTCCCAGCGTTACGACCGGCTCGTCGCGCCACGGCCTACCGCCGGTGCGGCTGCGCCACCTCCCCCACGGTGCCGCGACCGTCGCCCTCGCGGCCGGCGCGGACATCAAGGTGGTGTCCCACGAGCCCGGCACTCCTCCACGCAGATCACCCAGGACCTGTGCACCAGCGTGCCTCCACAGGTCGCGCAAGCCGCCTCCGCCGCCGTCGCCGCGCTGCTCGCCAGCAGCCGGGAGGCGGTCGGCGTGGGTGGGGCGGGTGGGGCTCGAACCCACGACCCAAGGATTATGAGTCCTCTGCTCTAACCGGCTGAGCTACCGCCCCGGGCCCGCCGGGGGCGGGAGGACGAGCCTAGACGGCCATCTCTCCCAGCTCGGACCAGGTCTCGCCCTCGGCGGTGGTGTTGATGACCTTCGGCGTCTCGGCCAAGTGCTTCGGCAGCTTCTCCTGGGCCGCCTTGAAGTGGTCGGACCCGACGTGCGCGGCGCCGGCGTCGCCGTCGCGGAACGCCTCGACCAGCACGTAGGTGTTCGGGTCCTCCACCGAGCGGGACCACTCGAACCACAGACAGCCCGGCTCGGCGCGACAGGCCTGGGTGAAGTCGGAGGCGATCTCCGGCCACTGGTCGGCGTGCTCGGACAGGACCCGGAACTTCGCGGTGATGACGATCATCGACGGCTCCTCGACGGCGTGAACGGCGGGGCAAACGACACGTACCCTACGACCCTGCCGGGGCCCCTCGCCGCCGGGTGCCCGGGGCTGACGGTCGGGCTGAGCGGGCGTCCGGCTAGCGTGGCGCCGCGCCGTGAACCAGGAGGGTGGGATGGGCACCGGACCCGACTTCGACGCCACGCCGGCGCAGCTGCGCGCGGCCGGCGGCTACAAGTGGTCGCTTCACCCGGAAGCCATCGGGGCGTTCGTCGCCGAGATGGACTTCGGCACCGCGGAGCCGGTGCTCAGGGCGCTGCACGAGACCGTCGAGCGCGGTCCCCTCGGCTACCTCACCGCCGAGCTGGAGAATCGGCTGGCCACGGCTTGGACCGGCTTCGCCCGTGACCGCTTCGGCTGGGACGTCGCCCCGGAGCGGGTCCGTCCGCTCGGTGACGTGATCGCCGGCATGCAGGCCGCCGTCGAGCACTACAGTGCGCCCGGCTCCGCGGTGATCGTCCCGACCCCGGCCTACATGCCGTTCCTCTACGTCCCCGGTGAGCTCGGGCGGCGGGTGATCGAGGTGCCGCTGGCGCGGGACGGGGACCGGTACGTCTACGACCTCGACGGCCTCGACGCGGCCTTCACCGCCGGCGGTGGCCTGCTGCTGCTTTGCAACCCGCACAACCCGGTCGGTCGGGTGCTGGGGACCGCCGAGCTGCTGGCCGTCGCCGAGGTCGTGGACCGGCACGGCGGGCGGGTGTTCTCCGACGAGATCCATGCCCCGCTTGTCTTCGACGGGCACCGGCACGTGCCCTACGCGTCGCTCTCCCCGACCACGGCCGGGCACACCGTGACCGCGGTGTCAGCCTCCAAGGCCTGGAACCTGCCCGGCGCGAAGTGTGCCCAGCTCGTGCTCAGCAACGACGCCGACGCAGCGACGTGGGCACGTGTCGGCCGGCGCTTCGAGCACGGCGTCTCCACCCTCGGGGTGGCCGCCAACACCGCGGCCTACCAGCACGGCGTGCCATGGCTGGAGGAGGTGCTGGCCCACCTCGACGGCAGCCGCCGGCTGCTCGCGGACCTGCTCGCGGAGCACGTTCCGGCCATCGGCTACACCCGACCGGAGGGCACGTACCTGGCGTGGCTCGACTGCCGTCGTCTCGGCCTCGGCGACCACCCGGCGACGTTCTTCCTCGAGGAGGCCGCGGTGGCCCTCACCGACGGTCCCGCCTGCGGACGCGCTGGTGCCGGGTTCGTGCGCCACACCCTGGCGACCCCGCGTCCGGTCATCGAGGCGACCGTCAGGCAGATGGCCGATGCCCTGGCACGCCGCTGACGCGCGGCCCCGCGGTCAGTGGCGGAAGCGGGAGCGGCCAGATCACGGGACAGAACCCCAGCGGGTCGCCTAGCGTGTGCCGGGTGACTCGGCACCCTCGGCGGCGACGACCCGGAGCGACCCTGCTGGGGGTGCTGGTGGCGGCCGTCCTCGGCGCCTCCGGCTGCAGCGGCGAGCCCGGGCAGGAGACCGCGTCCCGGCCCTCCGACAGCCCCACTCCCCTCCCCTCGCCCCCTGCCAGCCGCGCTCCGGCGACCCCGAGCACCGCCCCCGGGGTGCCCGAGCCGGGGTCGTTGCAGCAGCCCGCCACCACCGCCGGGCCGCTGACCGGCGCCTCGTTCCCGTCACCGACTCGGCTCGGCCCCGGCTGGCGCTACGCGGTCGATCCCGGCGACGCCGAGGAGGGCTACGCCGGCAACGGCACCCCGACGCTGGCCCGCAGCCCACGGGAGGTGGTCGCGACCGCCGTCCCGTTCGGCTGTGCCCGGCCGGCCGTCATGGCGACACCCGCCCACGCGCTGGAGGTGGACTACACCCTCCGCGGGGCGCGCGTGATCGCAGTCCGCGGGGCCTTCACCAGCACCGGCGAGGCGGCGGCGTTCTTCACCGCCCGGGAGCGCAACCTGCGGGCGTGCGTGGGACGCGACGCCGGAGCCGCGCTCGGGCGTCTGGTCGCCCGCCTCGACTCTCCCGCCCCTGGCGCCCTGGCCTCCGACCGCACCCCGGACTCCGACCCGTGGCGGGAGCTGGCCGTGCTCGACGGCGACAGCGTCGTGCTGCTCGCGATCGCTGGCACGAACCCGCTCGACGCCGCCGCGACCCGCCGCGTCGTCCGCCTGCTGCGCGCCGACCCATCACCCCGCCCGACGGAGGGACCCCGCTCGTGAACCGCCACCGACTGCTCATCGCCACCACCGTGATCGCCTGCGGTGTGCTCGGTCAGGCCGCCGCCGCGGCGGCCACCTCTGAGGCCACCTCTGAGGCCACCGCCTCGCGCCCCGCGACGACACCAGCTCCCGCCGGCACCGCCACCCCCGCCGGGACGGCCACCGGCAGCCGCACCGCCACCCCCGCCGGCACCGCCACCCCCGCCGGCACCGCCACCACTGCCACCACCGCCACCCCCGCCGGCACCGGCACCGGCACCCCCACCGGCGCCATGACGACAGACCAGCCGCCGGGCGGGCCGCGCAGCGGAGCCCGCGCCCTCACCAACCAAGCCCCCGTCGCGGTCGACGACGCGCCGCGGCGCGTGGTGGCCGGCAGGACCGTCGCCCTCGACGTCCTGGCCAACGACACCGACGACGGCCAGGGTCGGCCGACGGGCGAGCCACCGCGCCTGGAGGTGGCACGCTTCGACGCCACCGGCGGCCGGGTGCTGCTCCGGACCGATGACTCCGGTCGACAGGTCCTCGCCTTCGTCGCGCGGAGCAGCGACGCCGGCCGGGCCTTCACCGTCGGCTACGAAGCCTCCGACGGCACGCTGACCTCGGGGACGGCGAGGGTCAGGGTGACCGTCACCGCACCCGCCCCGCCGGCCCGGAGGGTCACCCTGCTGGCGCCCGGCGAGCTCGTCGCCCTGCACCCCTCGGTGCTGCACGGCGGGGTCAGCACGCCCCGGCCGGCTCCCGTCACCGTGACCGTCCAGCGGCTGGCCGGGACCCGCTGGCAGCTGGTCCGCCGCGACCGCGTCGACGCCGCCGGACGCTGGTCGGTCCCGTTCGGGACCAACCGTCCCGTCCGCCACGTCTTCCGTGCCGTCGCGGTGTGGCAGGACGGTCGCCGCGCCGTCAGCGACCGGTTGACCCGCACCGTGGTGGCGAGGGCCGAGGCCGTGGTCTCCGGCCCCCTCCCGCGGACGGCCGTCCGGTGGTCATTCCGGGCCGGGTGCCCGGTGTCGCCGGCCGGGCTTCGCCGCGTCACCATCAACCGGTTCACCTACTCCGGCGCCGTCGCCCGCGGGTCGCTGGTGGTCCGCTCGAACGCGGTGCCGGACCTGCTGCGGGTCTTCCGTGGGGCCTTCGCCAACCGGTTCCCGGTGCGGTCGATGCGCCCCGCCGAGGTGTTCTACGCCGGCGGGCGACGCACGCCCACCCAGTCCGACCTCGCCGCGATGCGCGCCGACAACACCTCGGCGTTCAACTGCCGCCCGGTCACCGGCAACCCGTACCGGGTCTCCCAGCACTCCTACGGCAACGCGATCGACATCAACACCGTACGCAACCCCTACGTCGTGGGGAGCCGGGTCTACCCGTCGTTCGCCCGCACCTACCTCGACCGCCAGACCCGGCGCACCGGCATGATCACCGCCGACAGTGTGATCGCCCGGACGATGCGGTCCAACGGCTGGCCCTGGGGGGCCCGATGGGCGCATCCTGACTACCAGCACTTCTCAGCGAACGGCGGCTAGCCATGTCCGGTCCAGGTGAGTCCCCTCCTCCCGCTCTCACCCCCTTGCGGGAGGACTGGACCCGCGCCCTGTGCGTCGTCGCCCATCCCGACGACCTGGAGTTCGGCGCCGCGGCGGCGGTGGCGCGCTGGACACGGCAGGGCAAGCAGATCGTCTACTGCATGGTCACCAGCGGCGAGGCCGGCATCGACGCGATGCCGCCCGAGGAGTGCCGCGTGGCCCGGGAGGCCGAGGAGGTCGAGTCCGCGCGGATCGTCGGCGTCGACCAGGTCGACTTCCTGCGGCTGCCCGACGGGATCCTGGAGTACGGCGTGCCGCTGCGACGAGCCATCGCCGAGCAGGTGCGCCGGCACCGGCCTGAGGTCGTCGTCACCAACAACCTGCGCGACACCTGGGGCGGGGTGAACCTGAACCAGGCCGACCACATCGCGACAGGGAAGGCGACCCTCGACGCCGTCCGCGACGCCGGCAACCGATGGGTCTTCCCTGAGCAGCTGCACGACGATCTCGAGCCGTGGGGTGGCGTGGGGCAGGTCTGGGCGTTCGGCTCGCCCCGGTCGGCGCACGCCGTGGAGACGACCGAGTCCGTCGAGGCGGGCGTCCGCTCACTGGCGGCGCACCACGCCTACATCGAGGGGCTGGGCTGGGCGGACTTCGATCCCGCGGAGTTCCTCGAAAGCAGGTCACGGGCGACCGGCCAACGGCTCGGCGTCCCACACGCCGCGGCCTTCGAGGTCTTCGAGATGGGCTGGGGAAGCTGAGCCTGCCGGTGGGCCGGTCCGTTCCTCGGGTGCCCGGTCAGTCGTTGTCGACCGGCGGGGTCGACGGTGTCTGGAACGGCACGCTCTCCTCGGTCGGCATCAGGATCCACAGGATCGGGTAGACCAGGATCTGGCTGCCCGGGATGACCATGAGCAGCAGCACGAACAGGAGCCGCGCCACCCACGGGGTGATGCCGAACCGGCGACCGAGCCCGGCGCACACGCCGCCCAGGACGCGCCCGTCCCGGGGCCGGACCAGGCCCTGCCGGGCGAGGCTCTGGTGGATGTCGTTCATCGCGTTGCACTTCCTTCGAGTCGGCATCGGGGAGTCTCCCCGTCACACCCCAACTGTGCGCCCTGGCTGGGCGCCGCGTACATCGGGTGCATCCCTGATTCGACCCTGAGACTCAGCCACCGCCGTCATGCCCGGGCCGGCTTCCCGCGAGACCACACGGGAAGGAGTCCCCGGGTTCGAGCTCGAAGGTCGCGGTGGCGATGCCGCCGGGATGGCGCAGCCGGACCACCTTCTTGTGTGCGCCGTCGATCTTGACGTGGAACTTCATCCCGACCCGGTCGGTGAACCGGGTCGGCCCGTCCGGGCCCAGGAAGCGTGGGAGTGTGCATCGGGTTTGCCTTGGTCCTCCCTCGGCAACGGCCGAGGGCTCGATGTCGTGCTTGCTGTTGAAGACGTCGTGGGAGGCGGAGTGATGCGTGGTCCGGCGAGCAGCTCGCAGGCACGGTCGTCGTACGGCGCGAGCGCCAGGTCTCAGTGGCGGTTCCGGTGGCAGCCGATGCTTGCTCTCAGGCTGCTTCGGCGACTTCATGAAGCGAACCTAGGAGGACGGACGTTGCCTGAGCGTTCGAGACGGCGTTCGAGGCGGCGTCCGAGGCGGCGTCCGAGGCGGGGCCGCTCCGCGAAGCCCGGTTGGCTCGCTGGTCTGCTCATCGCTCGGCGGGGACGTCGGCTGCCCGGCCTGCGGAGCTCGCCCAGGACGGCAGTCAGTCCTCGGGGAGGGCGGCGAAGGCCTGCTTGGTGTCGCGGTACCAGCCCATCGACTTCCTGGGGTGCCGCCAGCGGCTCTTCATCGCGTCGCGTGCGTCCTGGTGGGTCGCGTCGCCGGCCCGGCCCGCGTCCTTGAGGTGGCGGTCCTGGGCTTTGATGACGTCATCGGCGCTCTCGCCATGGTGCTCGAGGTCGCAAGGCCCTCCGAGGTCACGGCAGGTCATGGTCTTCATGGTGGTGTGCCTCTCCTGTGGTGTCCTGATGTGCTGACGATCGAGCCGGTCAGGGTGTGACCGGGTCAGCTGCACGACCGACCGCCCTGACGGCGCACGACTCGCGAGAGCACGTCCGGCTCGGCGCGGAAGGTGACGGTGCGCACGAGGCCGTCGTCGACGGTGAAGTCGAAGACGACCTTGGCCGAGCCGAGGTGGAACCAGGCGGCACCTGGTCGGTCGTCGACGAAGACCGGGAGGGCGGACCGGGCGCTGCCGTTGAAGAAGGTCGCCACCTCCTCGCGGCCCTCGATCCGCCGCGGCGTGCCGACGAGGATCGCGGCGTCGTCCGCGGTCACAACGGCGTCGGGTGCGAGCAGTCGCATCAACCGCTCGAATTCACCCTCCTTGGCCGCGGCCATGAAGGAGTCGACCACCTCCCAGTCGGTGAGGCGGTCCGCCGGGTGGGGCCGGGTGACCTTGGCCCGTGCTCGCGAGGCCAGCTTGCGTGCGGCCGCCGGCGTCGTGTCGAGGAGCGCCGCGATGGTCGGGAACTCGAAGCCGAAGCTGTCGTGGAGCACGAAGGCGACCCGCTCGCGCGGCGAGAGCCGGTCCATCACGACCTGGAGGGCGAGACCGACGGTGTCGGCGAGTGCGACGTCGTCGGCCGGGTCGTCGACCGTGTCCCCGGGTCCGACGTCATCGACGGGGACGGGGATGCGGGAGCGCAGCCGGTCGAGGCACAGCCGGGTGGTCACGGTCGTCAGCCAGGCCGGAAGGCTCTCGATGTCGGCATCCGTCCGGTGTAGCCGCAGCCACGCCTGCTGCACGACGTCTTCGGCCTCGGCGTGGTCGCCGAGCACTCGGCTTGCGATCCCCACCAGCCGTGGTCGCTCTGTCTCGAACGTGTCCGTCTGGTCCACGGCTCCCACCCTTCCACCTTGCTCGGTCAACCCGTTGACGCACGGGCCGGGCCGGGTGTGACGGCGCTCGGCCGACGGAGCCGTGAGGCAGCCGGTAGGACGTCGCGCCCCGCCGTCGCCCCTGGGACCGCGACCGTCGTGCTGACGGAGGGGGCGGTCAGCGATAGCGGCGCGGTGGGGTCCAGTGGCTCCCGAACTGCACGTTGTAGGATTCCGGGTCGAACGGACTGTCCCCGCCGGCCGGGAAGCTCGACAGCTCGCCGAACACGATCCGCTCGGGCAGGTCGTAGAGGTCCACGCGGACGAAGTCGGTGCCTTGGCCGAGACGATGCGCCAGTCGGATCATCTCCTCCAGCCGTGCCGGGCGCGGGAGGCGCGGCGTGGCCCAGGGATGCCCTCCGTTCAGCGGCAGGTGGCTCCACTCACGGGTGAAGAAGTCCTGGGTCCGGGTCTCGAAGCGCCCGCGGTCGACCTGGACGTAGCGACAGGTTCCGTGGAAGACGAAGAACTTGTAGTCGTCGGGAACCGCGCCGTCGGCGCCGACGAGGAGCTCCTCGACCATGATGCGCCGCGGTACGTGGCCGTAGGCCCACTCCCGGTTGGGACCCTGGCCGTACAGCTGGGCGACCCAGGACTCGCCGAGTGCCACCAGGTGCTCGGCCGGGGCGAACTCGGGCCGCACCTGCCGGTAGCCCCAGCTGTGCTGTCGATCGGGCAGCCGGGCTCCGGCCGCTGCCGCGGGCGACACCACGATGGCGACGCCGCTGCCGTGCGTCGGCTTGACCACGTACGCCGACGGCAGCGGAGCGTCAGCCAGCCGCCGCGGGTCGTCGAAGAGGTGGAGCAGTCGTGGCAGGACGTGCGCTCCGACGACGGAGGCGACATGGTCCCGGGCGGCGGCCTTGTCCGCGAACGTCACCATCAGCTCGCGATGGTCGCGCAGCATCTTGTAGCGGACCTTCTCGTTGAAGGTGAGCGGGCGGCGGGTCTGCCACAGGCGCCACCAGCGGACCAGACGACTTCGCTCGCGCCACGGCACAGGCCGGACCGGGGCACGTCGACTGCTCACGAGTGCGATCACTGGTGCAGCCTGCCTGACGACCACCGTCGACACCGCTCGATCCGCCGGGTCAGGAGTCGCCGCCGGCGATGCCGGTGGTGCCCCGGGTGACGTCGAGCAGCTGGTAGCGCTCTGCGGCCTCGAGCGCCGCCGAGCGGTCCACCTGACCACCCTCCACCAGCAGCTGGAGGGCACGGACCACGACGGAGTGGACATCGATGTGGAAGAACCGCCGGGCGGCGGCGCGGGTGTCGGAGAAGCCGTGCCCGTCGGCCCCCAGCGTCGCGAAGGGGCGGCTCAGGAACTGACGGATCTGGTCGGGGACCTCGGAGGAGAAGTCGGTGGTGGCGACCACCGGCCCGGGGGCGTCGGCCAGCTTCCAGGTGACGTAGGGCACCCGGCGCTCCGTCTCGGGGTGGAGGAAGTTGTGCTCCTCCGCGGCCAGGCCGTCGCGGCGGAGCTCCGTCCATGACGTCACCGACCACACGTCCGCGGCCACACCCCACTCATCCTCGAGCAGCCGAGCGGCCTCGAGCACCCAGGGCACGGACACCCCGGAGCCCAGGAGCTGGACGCGGGGCCCATCGTGCGTCGTCCGTGCGACCTGGTGGATCCCCCGTACGATGCCGTCGACGTCGACGTCGTCGGGCTCGCGCGGCTGCAGCATGGGCTCGTTGTACACCGTCAGGTAGTACATGACGTTGGGGTCGGCCGAGTCCGGCCCGTACATCTGCTGGAGACCGGCGGACACCACGTGCGCGATCTCGTAGCCGTAGGCGGGGTCGTAGATCTTCATCCCCGGGTTCGTCGCGGCGAGGACCGGGGAGTGGCCGTCGGCGTGCTGCAGTCCCTCGCCGGTCAACGTCGTCCGGCCGGCGGTGGCACCGATGATGAACCCGCGGGTCATCTGGTCCATCGCGGCCCACATCTGGTCGCCGGTGCGCTGGAAGCCGAACATGGAGTAGAAGACGTAGACCGGGATCATCGGCTCGCCGTGGGTGGCGTAGGAGGTGCCGGCCGCGGTGAACGCCGCCATCGAGCCGGCCTCGTTGATGCCGGTGTGCAGGATCTGCCCCTGGTCGGACTCCTTGTAGGCCAGCATCAGGGACCGGTCGACGGCGGTGTAGCGCTGGCCCTTGGGGTTGTAGATCTTCGCCGTCGGGAAGAAGGAGTCCATCCCGAAGGTGCGGGCCTCGTCGGGGATGATCGGCACGATCCGCGGGCCCACGCCCTTGTCGCGCATCAGGTCCCGCAGCAGCCGGACGAACGCCATCGTGGTAGCCGCCATCTGCTTGCCCGACCCCTTGCGGGCAGCGTCGAAGACCTTGGCGTCGGGCAGCGTCAACGCCCGGGGCCGGTCGCGTCGCTCCGGGACGTAGCCGCCGAGCTCGCGGCGCCGCTGCAGGAGGTAGGCGATCTCGTCCGAGTCGGGGCCGGGCTTGTAGTAGGGCACCTGGTAGGAGTCGGCGTCGATCCGTGCATCGGTCACCGGGATCTGGAGCTGGTCACGGAACGTCCTCAGGTCGGCGGCAGTGAGCTTCTTCATCTGGTGGGTGGCGTTGCGGGCCTCGAAGTTGGCCCCCAGACCGTAGCCCTTGACCGTCTTGGCGAGGATCACCGTCGGCTTGCCGTTGCCCCGGCTGGCGGCGTGGTAGGCGGCGTAGACCTTGTGGTAGTCGTGACCGCCGCGCTTCAGCCCCCAGATCTGGTCGTCGCTCAGCCCCGCCACCAGCCGCTCGGTGGCGGCGGTCTTGCCGAAGAAGTTCTCGCGGATGTAGGCGCCCGACTCGCCCTTGTAGGTCTGGAAGTCGCCGTCAGGGGTGTCGTTCATGATCCGGACCAGGTCGCCGGCATGGTCCTCGGCCAGCAGCGCGTCCCACTCGCGGCCCCACAGCACCTTGATGACGTTCCAGCCGGCGCCACGGAAGAAGCCCTCGAGCTCCTGGACGATCTTGCCGTTGCCCCGGACCGGACCGTCGAGCCGCTGCAGGTTGCAGTTCACCACGAACGTGAGGTTGTCGAGACCGTCGTTGGCGGCCAGCTGCAGCAGACCCCGAGACTCCGGCTCGTCCATCTCGCCGTCGCCCAGGAACGCCCACACGCGCTGGTCGGAGGTGTCGGCGATCCCACGTCCGTGCAGGTAGCGGTTGAACTGGGCCTGGTAGATGGCGTTCATCGGGCCGATCCCCATCGAGACGGTCGGGAACTGCCAGAAGTCGGGCCGCAGCCGCGGGTGCGGATAGGACGGCAGGGCGTGCGGCGCCTGCGACTTCTCCTGCCGGAAGCCGTCGAGGTCGGCCTCGCCGAGCCGGCCCTCGAGGTAGGCCCGGGCGTACATGCCGGGAGAGGCGTGACCCTGGAAGAACACCTGGTCGCCACCCCCGGGATGGTCGGGACCGCGGAAGAAGTGGTTGAGGCCCACCTCGTAGAGGGTGGCCGCTCCGGCGTAGGTCGAGATGTGGCCGCCGACCCCCACGCTGGGCCGCTGGGCCCGCTGCACCATCACCGCGGCGTTCCATCGCAGCAGCCGGCGGTAGCTGCGCTCGATGTGCTCGTCGCCGGGGAACGCAGGCTCCTGCGACGCTGCGATGGTGTTGACGTAGTCGGTGGTGACCGTCTCGTAGCCGTCCAAACCGGCGTCCGCCGCCTGCTGGCCGAGCCGGCGCAGGACGGCCGCGGCGCGTTCCCTCCCACCGGCGGCCAGCAGCTGGTCGAAGGACTCCGACCATTCGTCCAGCTCCTCCGGGTCGGCCGCGTTGTCGGGGGGCGGGGCGACTGCTTCGCTGTTCATCGCGGCTAGACCTCGTTCTCGGTTGTTCGTCGGGCGTTGCAGAGGCTGGCGCCCCACGCCGGATTCTCCAGCGAACTCGACGAGGCCCATTCCGCGGGATGGGACGAGGCCGGGGATCGCGTCCACCCAGCACTCGAGGTGGACACCTCTCAGGTCGCGGACCAGCTCACACCAGGAACCTGCCTGAACTCTGCCACGAGGACGACGTCGTCGTCCGACGGGGAGCCCGGGCGGTCGCTTCCCACGATCAGAGACGTCGACGAGCCTTGCCGGCGGCCCGACGCAACCTTTGACGCCGAGCGGTCGTCAAGGGAGTAGGAAAGGGGGCCGGATGACCTTCTCACCCACGAGGCAGACGCACGACGCGGCGGCGTTCGAGGACTACGCCGCGTCCGCGTGGCCGTGGCTCTACCGGTCCTCGTACCTGCTTGCGGGCAACCACCCGGACGCCGAGGACCTGGCTCAGCAGACGCTGCTCCAGGCGTACCGCGCGTGGGACAGGGTGAGCCGGGCCGACCAGCCGTCGGCATACCTGCGGCGGATGCTGACCAACGTCTACATCTCGCAGCGGCGCCCTAGGGCCCGTCATCTCGAGATGCTCACCGATGCGCCCCATGAGCCGCGCCCGGGGCCGGCCGTCGGCCCCGAGGACCGCATGGTGCTCTGGCCGCAGGTGGTGTCCCTGCCACCCCGGCAACGAGCAGTCATCGTGCTGCGCTACTACGAGCAGCTCAGCGAACGGGAGACCGCCGACGCGCTCGGCTGCTCCCTCGGCAACGTCAAGTCCACGGCGCACCGTGCACTCCAAGCCCTGCGGGCCGCCATCGGCCCCCAGGCACTCGACGGGGAGGAGGCCTGAGATGACCACGGAACTCGAGAAGAGGCTGGCCCGCGAGCTGCACGAGGTCGCCGACGGCGTACAGGTGCCGCCGATGCCCTCGCTGGTGCCCCTGGACGAGCCGCGGCCGCGGGCCGGCCGGCTGTGGCCTCCGCTGGTGGTGGCAGCCGCCGTCGTCGCGATCATCGGCGTGGTGGCCCTGACGCTCAACGAGCTGGGCGCCCGCGAGCCCCAGCCGGCACCGTCGCCCCCGCCGAGCAGTACGTCGTCGCCAGCCGTCACCGGCGCCAGCAGCCCCACGGCGTCGCCCGACCAGACGCGCGCCGCCGGCATCGCCGTCACGGCACCGAGAGTCCCCTACATCCTCGACCAGCGGCTCTACGTCGCCGGCAGGCAGGTGCCGGGCACGTGGTGGCTCGTGGAGTCGCACGACGGGGTCTGGCTGGCGCAGCAGTCCGACGGCTCCTGGTGGTCCGGCGGACCGAGCGTCGACGCCAGGAAGATCGACGCCGAGGTCGACCAGCCGCCGGTGCTCTCGTCGAACGGCCGCTACCTCGCCTTCATCGACCTGAGCTCGGGTCGTCCCCGCCTGACCGGCCTCGACACCCGCTCACCCGGCGACGGCCTCGGTCAGGCACCGATCGACCTGTCCAGTACCGAGGGTGGCGTGCCGATCGCGGTCCGCGCCGTGACCGACGAGGGGGACGTGATCGTCCAGGGCACGCGTACCAGCCTGATGTGGCGCGCGCTCCACCCGGACCGGCAGAGGATCGTGGACCTGAACGCGACGGCCCCGGACCAGGTCGTCCTGCAGGGCACGTCCGCCGGGCTCGTCGCCGTCGATGGGAGGGACGGCGCCACCGACGCCACCCGCGACGCGCCGTATCTCGCGGCCATCTCCCCGAACGGCCGAATCACCCCCGTCACCACGCTGCCGACCTACGACGACCTCGACATCAGCCCCGGCGGCAGCCGGCTGGTCCGGTCGCCGGCGGGCACCCTCGGCGGCGAGGTCACCTCCGTGGCCACCCTGCGCACCCAGCCCGTGGGGAGCACCGGCGAGGTGGTCCTGTTCGCGCCGGATGGCTGGGGCTTCGCGACCGGCACCTGGACCTGGGAGGACGACGAGACCCTGGTCTCGGTCCTGCTGCCCATCGACGGAAGGGAGCGAGCCGCCCCACGGCTGGTCCGCTGCAGCGTCACCCTCGGGGCCTGCCGAGCCTTCGCCGGGCCGGGGACCGACGACGCGAGGGGAGGCCTCAGCGCCGAGTAGACCCCGGACGTCGCGATCCAAGCGTGTCGCATCGCGAGTCCTCGGGCCTCACCCGTGCCGCGGCGGTGAGGTGATCACCGGGCGTCTGCTGATCATGCGCGGGGGCCCATCGCCACCCGATGGGTTTGTTCGAGCCGTCCGGTGCCGCTGGGCGCGGTGTCATCGCGTGTCCAGCCCTCGTTGCGCTCCCGCCGACGAGGCGGGGCGTACGCCAGGCCGGCGCCCGGGTGGCGTGGTGTCGGTTCTGGTCCGACAGGGTGCTGCCCCTCAGTGTCGTTGTCCGGCACCCGCGTGGTCCCGGGACCTGCTCGAAGCGTGCCCGCCCGCGGCGTCCCCGCAGGCACGGGTCTGTCGTCCCTGGGTCGCGGGAAGTTCGGGGGGAGCCGGCGCCGGCCCTACAGCAGGTCGGCGAGGGTGCCGACGGCGTCGGCGACCCACCCGGCGGCCTCACCGAGGGTGTCACCGAGGGACTCCAGCAGCCCTCCGGTGTCGGGGTCCGCGTCGGGGGACGGAGAGGTCCGCCCGATCTGGTCGCCGACGTGCTGCACCCGGTGCACCGTCAGCTGACGGCGAACCGGTGCCAGCGACTCGTGCAGACTCCGCAACGTTTCCACCGGCACTCCTAGCGCCGTCGCGCCGCGGTGGGTCACGCCGACCCCGTGCACGATGACCCCGATCAAGGACTCGACCATGGCTTCCTCCTTCGTTCTGGCGGCCCCACATCGCCACGCCCGAGACCCTGCGGTCCCTGCGTCGTTCCGCCCGACGGCCCGGTGCAACCCCAGGCGCACCAACTGACTCCACATACCGTGACAGCGGCGTCCGCTGGGCGCATCGGTCCAGGCGGCTCATCCGTGCGGGAGGGTCGCGGGAACCCGAGTCCTCCCAGAGTTGTAGCGGTGCTCTGACCTGGGACCGGCCAGATCTACCCCCAGGTGGATGTCCCGACACGGGGTGTGGGCCTACCGTGGGAGACATGGCAGCGCGGAGGACGGTTGCCCGCGCCGACGTCGTCGTCGCCGGAGTGGTCGGCGTGTGGGCGGGGTACTACCTGCGTCCGGAGTGGTCGCCGGGAGCCGCGGCAGTGGCGGTGCTGGCGGCGGCTTCGGCAGTCGCCTGGCGCCGGCCGCGCGTCTGCCTCTGCCTGGCGGTTGCGGCTGTCGCGACCGCCGCCCTGGTCGGGGTGGGCGTCGCTGGCGGTAGCGACGAGTGGGGCGTGGCTATGGCGCTGCTGGCTGCCGCGTCGCTCGGCGCGTTCGAGCGAGGATGGGGCGCGGTCGCCGGAGTGCTGGTGCTTGCCCTGTCGATAAGCCTCACTGGGTCCCGGGACCCCGGTTCGCCCGTGTTCGTCGCGCTGGAGCTGCTGTGGCCGGCGCTGCCGCTGGGCGGCGCCGCGGGCCTGGCTGGGGCGTTCGCCGAAGCTCGCCGTCGGTCTTGCGCGCAGCGGGCACGGGTGACCGCGCTGGCTGCCGCCAGCCCTCAGGACGTTGCCCGTCTCGCCGTCGTCCAGGAGCGCGAACGATTGTTGGTCGATGTGCATGCAGTTCTGCGGGGTGCGGTGTCGTCCATGCTCGCGCACGCCGACGACGCGGCGCAGTCCGACGCCATCGACCCTTCGGCCGCGGTGGCGGACCTGCGGGCCGTCCAGCGGGTGGGGCGCACGGCGATCACCGAGCTGCGAGTGGTACTCGGTCAGCTGAGGGCGGCGACGCCCGAGGTTCCCGGCCCGGCGTCAGACGACCCGGGACGACCCAACGACTTCCGGTTCCGGTCCGAGTGGGTCCCGCCGGTGGGCCTGGTCGTCTTGGCCGGCCTCGAGCCATGGATCTGGGGGGCGGCCTACGAGCCTGCTCTGCCCGAGCCCACGCTGCTGACCGCGGCCGTGTCCGCCGCGGCGGCGGCCACGGTCGCGTTGCGCCGTACCCACCCAGCGGCCGGAGCGGCTGGGCTGGGCGTGTCCCTGGCGGTGAGCGGCCTCATCGGGGCTCCGGTCATGCTGGGGATTGCGGTGTTTTCGACCATCCTGGTGTTGGTTTGGTGTGCGTGTGCACGGGCAGGGATCCGAGCTGTTGCCGGCGTTGCCGTCCTGCTCGGCGGGGCCGTGTTCTTTGTGACCAGGACGTCCCAGAACGCGGACCTCGACATGCTGTTGGAAGCCACCTTGGTTACCGGCGTGATGTCGTACGCGACGGCCCACCATCGCGGATCGGCCGACTCCACTGCGGCACAGGCAGCGGCACTGTCCAGCCAGCGGCTGGCCGCGTCCGCCGAGGCCGTGCGCGCTCAGCGGCTGAGTGTGGCCCGGGAGCTGCACGATGTCGTCTCTCACGCCGTCGTTGTCATGACGCTGCAGGCCGGGGCCGCCGAGACCCTCCTGCTCATCGACCGACAGGCCGCACGGGCGGCCCTGTCTCAGGTACGCAGCGCGGGCGCCGCCACTCTCGCCGAGCTGGACGCCATGTTCGCCGCGTTGCGTTGTGACCACACCGCCGACCCGGACGACTCAGCTAGCCATGACATCCACTCCCTGGTGCGGCGCATGCGGGCCGGCGGCCTGGCTGTGGAAGTCCACGCCCCGCCCCATCTCCCAGCGGACCCGCTCGTCTTCCGAGTTGTCCAGGAGACCCTGACCAACACGCTGCGGCACGCTCCTGCCGCCACTGTCCGGCTGAGGATCGTCACGGACGACCAGGGCACGACTGTCGAAGCCGTCGACGACGGGCCCGGCCCCGCCGCAGGCGCCGTGCACGGCTACGGCCTGGTCGGCATCACCGAACGTGTCGAGCACGCCGGCGGCCGAGTCGAAGCCGGCCCCGCCCGCCAGGGCCGCGGCTTCCGAGTGGTGGCTCGCATCCCCGCGACCCGAGCTCAGGCGGTCGCGAGGTGACGACACCAGTGCGCGTCCTGCTCGTCGACGACCACGACCTCGTCCGCGGCGGGATGGCCGCCATCCTCCGGGCCGACCCGGGCATCCGCGTGGTCGCTGAAGCCGCGAACGGGCCCCAGGCGGTCCACGAGACCGTCCAGCACACCCCGGACATAGTCCTCATGGACATCGAGATGCCGGGCGGCGACGGCATCACCGCCACCGCTGAGATCGTCGCCACGTGCCCCAGCACCAAGGTGCTCATTCTGACCACCTTCGACCTCGACGAGTACGTGTACCAGGCGCTGCGCGCCGGCGCTTCCGGGTTTCTCCTCAAGACCACCCCACCCGCCGAGCTCGCCCGTGCCATTCACGCCTGCAGCGAGGGGGAGACCCTCCTCTCTCCCAGCGTCACTCGCCGCCTGGTCGAGACCTTCGTCGCCCAGCGACCCAGCAGGCCGTCCCCCGCCCTGGACACTCTGACAGCCCGGGAGATCGACATCCTCCGCGAGGTGGCGACCGGCAAGTCCAACGCCGAGATCGCCGCCGCCCTGTACCTCGGCGAAGGCACGGTCAAGACCCACCTCACCCACATCCTCGCCAAGCTCGACCTCCGGGACCGAGTCCAGGCCGTCGTCATCGCCTACGAGACCGGCCTCGTCATCACTCGACCCGGCCACTCCCCGGCCGCGCCGCGCACGTGAGCACCAGGCCCCACACCGGCACCAGGCAGATCTCGGCGCGGGAGGTGTGCCTGGTCGGGGGTCGCGTAGCACCCCCGGGGAGGGCGACCAGCTGAGCCGCATGTCTTGGGACCTCCAGGCGCCGACCGTCCTGGCGGCATGCGACCCATCTCGGTGTGGTCATAGGCAACGGTGGTTCGGCTGCGGTGGCCGCATCCACCTGGAGGTAGAGCGGCAAGTCCCCCGGTCGCTGCACCGCTAGGACTACGGACCGACCTGGGGCGGCCGCGTTCTCCCGGATGGATGAGGCGGCTGGACTGATGTGCCTGGACCGTCGCCGCTGACACGCTGCCGGAGAGTTCCGCGGTAACCAACCGGGTTCCATCAAGAGGAGGTACAGCCATGATTCCTGTGATCGGGCCTCGACGAGGACAGGATGCGGTACGCCCCTCCGTAGCCTGTAGGCCCAGGGCGCGGGTGACCGCTCGGCGTATCGCCGTGCTTGCGTTCACGCTGGGCGTGTTGGCGGCGAGCCAGCTCGTGTTGCCGTCGGCTCCAGCCAGCGCGGGCACCGTGGGCGTGGCCGGTGTGATCCAGGGCGCCGGAAGTATCAGCTCCGTCGAAGGTGGTCCGTATCACTGCGAGCGGACGGGCAACCAGGACGACCGCGCCACCGTCTCCTGCGACCGCGAGCCCTTCGAGGCAGTGTTCGAGGCGTGGGTGTGGCTGAAGGCGACTCCCGCGTCCTGGCCGACGGGCCGATGGAGCTTCGCTGGCTGGTCGGGCTGCGACGAGACCCGCGTGGTGAACGGGAACACCCAGTGCGCGGTGCACTCGGGTGCGATCAGTCTGGATGAGCGCCGGCCCAAGGCGTTCTTCGTCTCCAACACGCAGGTCAAGGAGGTCCGCCCGCAGCACAGCGCCGCGCTCAACATGTGCCTGGACGTTGCCCACGCCAGCCGCGAGCACGCCGCGCCGGTGGTGCAAGGCACCTGCTGGGGCGGAGCCAACCAGAAGTGGACCACCCGACCCGTCGGCGGTGGCTACTACGAGATCCGTCCCCAGCACAGCGCTGCGCTCAACATGTGCCTCGACGTTGCCCACGCCAGCCGCGAGCACGCCGCGCCGGTGGTGCAAGGCACTTGCTGGGGCGGGCTCAACCAGCAGTGGCAACTCCGAGACAACCGCAACGGGTCCTTCGAGATCGTGGCCGGACACAGCCGAATGTGCCTGGACGTCAAGGACGCGAGCCGGCAGCACGCCGCCCAGGTGGTTCAGGCGACCTGCTCCGGAGGAACCAACCAGCGCTGGCGGTTCCAGTGACGTTGCCTCACTCTCGCTGCCCCATGACGGGGCAGCGAGACCCATGCCTCGAGAGCCTGCTGCCAAGGGCCAGTAGGCACTGCCCAGGGGCGGCCATGAGATCTGCCCGGGGGGTCGGCGTCGGCGTGCCGAGGCCGGGCTTGACCTGGGCGGTGCGGTTGCGCCGGTCTGGCCGGGTGAAGTCGTTCACGTGCCGCGTTGATCTCCTTCCGGTGCAGGCTCTCCAGCGCCGGAGCACGAGGACCGCCTCCTCGGAGGGGATGGGCCGGTCGGCGCTCGAGAGCGAAGAACCCCGCCGGACCCGAACGTGCAGGTCAGGCGGGGTCATCTGGCTCCCCCGGTTGGACTCGAACCAACAACCCTCCGGTTAACAGCCGAATGCTCTGCCAATTGAGCTACAGGGGATCGTGCAGCGCACAGGTTAGCAAGGACCCGCCCGGCCCGCTAAACCACCGTCCGCGGACCTGGCTCCATCTCCTGCTCGGCCGCCCGGACCGCCTCCTCGGCGGTCGCCCGCACCACCGGGTCGAGAGGGTCGAGTCCGGGGTCGAGGTCGACGCCCCACGACACCGGGCCGCGCTGGTGCGGGGAGCGCCGGGCGACGACCGTCAGGCCCAGGCGGTCACGCACCACGACCCGCCGCTGCAGCAGGACGCTGGCCGTCACCCGCTCACGGATCATCGGCAGCAGCCGGCCGGGCTCCGCGACGTCGAAGGCGTGAACCGGGCGGGGCCGGCCGAACTCCGCGGTCCGGACCACGGTGAGCCGCTCGGCGTCCCGGTCCCAGCCGGCGGTCGACACCGTCTCCCAGGCGACTCGCGTCGGGCTGGGCGCAGCGGAGGGCAGCAGCAGGAGTGCGTCGCGGGTGCCGAGCAGCCAGCTGCCATCGACCGCCTCGACCGCGGCCAGCACCCGCTCGCCGTGGGCCAGGCCGGCCCGCGCCAGCACTGCGCCGGGGGCCACCGGCCCCCGGGACCACCAGCGCCTCACCCGTCGGACCCGATCGCCTTCTCGCGCAGCGTCCGCCGGTGCTGCTCCAGGGCGACCAGCGCCCCGAACATCCGGTTGTACTCGGTGGCGTGCTCGACCGGGTTGGTGCGCTGGAGCCGCGACTTCAGCTGCGCGATCCGCCTCATCACGGTGACCTCCTGCAGCCGGTAGACGTGCGCCGCGACGTACGCCGCGGTGGGCTCCTTGCTCGACAGCAACGGCTCGACCGCCAGCGCCGACAGCGCCGAGACCACCGCAGGCTCGGCCACCCGGTCCCGCAGCGCGGCGACCCAGGCCTCGCCGTCGGGGGCGTCGGCGGGGCCGCCGGCGGCGGTGACGGCCTGCCACACGGCTCGGTAGGTCGGGTGAACGAAGTCGTCGTCGTCGACGTCGGCGGCCATCCGGCCGACCGCCTCGGGATGCTGCACGACCAGCTTGAGGGTCTCCCGCTCGAGGGAGAACCGCGGGTCGCGCAGGTCCGGCAGCGGCGGCGGGACGAGCCCGCCGGCAGCAGCACCGTCGGCGCCGCTCTCGCCGGGACCGCGCTCCCCCGGACGGTCCGCCGGACGGTTCCCCGGTCGGTCCCCCGGCGGCGACGTCGCGGTCCGGCCGCGCCCGGCGCTGTCGGGTCGTCGGCTGCCGGCCCGGCGGACCTCGGCCCGGGCCTGCTCGACGTCGACCCCGACCATGCCGGCGAGCTCGCGAGCGAAGGCCTCGACCTTGGACCGGTCCCGGATCGCGGAGACCAGCCGGGCGGCGTCGCGCAGGGCGTCGACCCGGCCGTCGGCGCGCTCGAGGTCGTAGCGGCCGACGACGTTGCCCAGCACGAAGCGGTAGAGCGGCACTCGCCGGGCGACCAGCTCCCGGACCGCGGCGTCGCCCTCGGCCAGCCGCAGGTCGCAGGGGTCGAGCCCGGACGGCTCGACCGCGACGTAGGTCTGGCCGGCGAAGTTCTGGTCGCCCTCGAACGCCCGCAGCGCCGCCTTCTGCCCGGCGGCGTCGCCGTCGAAGGTGAAGATCACCTCGCCCCGGAACTCGTCGTGGTCGGTCAGCAGCCGCCGCACCAGCCGGCCGTGGTCCTCCCCGAAGGCGGTCCCGCAGGTGGCGACCGCGGTGGTGACGCCGGCGAGGTGACAGGCCATCACGTCGGTGTAGCCCTCCACGACGACCGCCTGGGACGAGCGGGCGATGTCGCGGCGGGCCAGGTCGATCCCGTAGAGCACGTGGCTCTTCTTGTAGATCGGGCTCTCGGGGGTGTTGAGGTACTTGGCGTCGATCCGGTCGTCGTCGAAGATGCGGCGGGCCCCGAAGCCGATCACGTCGCCGTTCGTCTCGCGGATGGGCCACAGCAGCCGCCCCCGGAACCGGTCGTAGTGACCACGCTGGCCCTCACCGACCAGCCCGCCGGTGACGAGCTCGGCGTCGGCGAACCCCTTCTGACGCAGGTAGCGGTACAGGTCGTCGCCGCCGCGAGGGGCGAAGCCGACCCCGAAGGTCCCGGCAGCGGCCTGGTCGAAGCCTCGGCCCGTGAGGAACTCGCGCGCCTGCTCCGCGGCCGGAGTGGCCAGCTGCTCGGCGTAGTAGGCCTGGGCGACCTTGTGCGCCTCGAGCATCCGCGGACGCAGGTTGGTCTCCCGCCGCGCCGGCCGGTCGGTGCCCTCGGTGTAGCGCAGCTGGACGCCGTACTTGTCCGCGAGCCGCTCGACCGCCTCGGAGAAGGCCAGGCCGTCGATCTTCATCAGGAAGGCGATCACGTCGCCGCCCTCGCTGCAGCCGAAGCAGTGGAAGAACCCGCGCGCCGGGTTGACGTTGAAGGACGGGGACTTCTCGTCGTGGAAGGGGCACAAGCCCTTCTGGGACCCGCCGCCGGCGTGCTTGAGGGTGACGTAGGAGGACACCACCTCGTCGATCCGGGCCCGCTCGCGCACCAGCGCGATGTCGTCGTCCCGGATCAGCCCTGCCACCCGGCCGAGTCTACGGGCCGGGGTTCCCCGCCGAGCAGGCGTCCACCGGCACGCGAGGCCGCGCGGCGCCACGACCGCGGGCACCACGGTCGTCCCGGCCCCCCACCCCCTCGGCGACTCGGTTCCGCCCGCTCGCGGGGTGGCCCCGGAGGGTGCGCGGGTCCTGGTGGTCCGGCAACGGGATGACCGGCAGCGGGCGGGTCTCAACAGTGCAACGACGAGGGTCGTGGACGCCGCTCCTTGGCTCACCTCCCCGGCCGAGCCCGGTCATCGCAGCCGGCCGTGCCAGGCCAATGCGGAGGCGTCGGTCAGCGACGCCACCTGGTCGACGACGACCCGCAGCCGCTCGGCGTCGGAGCCCGCCTCCTCGAAGTCGGCGCGCAGCGGCGGGGCGAGCTCCGCCGGGCCGCGCAGCCACAGCGCCGCCACCAGATCGGCGATGACCTCGCGCTGCCGCTCCAGGGTGGGCTGGCGGTCCTCGGCTCGCATCACCCAATGGGCGGCGACCCCCTTGAGCACCGCGACCGCGAGCACGGTCGGCCGCGGTACCACCAGGTCGGCCGCGTAGCGGACCAGCGGCCGGTGGTCGGACCTCTCGCGGCTGGCATCGCGGACCTGGGTGCAGAACAGCCCGATCAGGTCGCTGGTCAGGTCCTTGAGCGCGGCCTGGGCCCGCCGGCTCGCGTCGTAGGGCACGCTCGGCCAGGACGGCACCAGCCGCAGCCGAGCCAGGGCCTCGTCGAGCTCAGCGTCGGCGACACCGGGCAGGTACCACTCCCGCACGGTCTGCCAGACGTCGCGACGTTGCGCGTCCTCGACCAGCCAGGCAAGGTCCACCTTCGCCGCGACGATGCCGTCCTCGAGGTCGTGCACCGAGTAGGCGACGTCGTCGGCCAGGTCCATCACCTGCGCCTCGACGCAGCGTGCCTGTCCCGTGACCCCCTGCCGCAGCCACGTGAACACCGCCAGGTCGTCCTCGTAGACACCGAACTTGCAGCCCGACCCACCGCTCTCGTCCCCGGTCCGGGCGCGCGGCGGGGCGGTGGCCCTGGTCCACGGGTACTTGGTGGCGGCGTCGAGGGTGGCCCGGGTGAGGTTCAGGCCCACCGAGCGGCCGTCGGCGTCGAGGGTCTTGGCCTCCAGACGGGAGAGCAGCCGCAGCGTCTGCGCGTTGCCCTCGAAGCCGCCGCAGGGGCCGCTCAGGTCGTCCAGGGCGCGCTCCCCGTTGTGCCCGAACGGCGGGTGACCCAGGTCGTGCGCCAGCGCCGCCGCCTCGACCAGGTCGGGGTCGCAGCCGAGGGCGCGTGCCAGGTCCCGGGCGACCTGCGCCACCTCCAAGGTGTGGGTGAGCCGGTTGCGCACGAAGTCGTCGGTGTGCGGGCCGACCACCTGGGTCTTGGCGGCCAGCCGACGCAGCGCCGAGGAGTGCACCAGCCGGGCCCGGTCACGCTCGAAGCTGGTCCGGCCGGCCCGCTTGGGCGGCTCTGCCACCCGTCGTTGCGTGGCGTGCTCGTCGTACCCCTGGCTCGACCCCATCACGGGCGAGACTACTGCCGAGGGCGGACCCGACCCCGGCACCGGCCCCCGGTGGCACCTCGGGCTGTGGGTAGGCCCACCTATGCTCGGGTCCATGACCGTGCTGGGCCGCGACACCACCGAGCGCCTGCGTGACTGCGCAGACGTCCGGGGCTACATCGAGAAGGTCTGCTTCAAGACCGGACCGCCGGGACTGGTGGGCACCGAGCTGGAGTGGCTCGTCGGCTTCGCCGCCGAACCGCACCGGCCGGTCCCGATCCCCCTGCTGCAGGACCTGGTCGCCGCCGCCGGTCCGCTGCCGCACGACAGCCGGCTCACGTATGAGCCCGGAGGCCAGCTGGAGCTCAGCTCGCAGGCCTACCGCGGACCCACCGCCTGCTGGCTGGCGCTGGCCCAGGATGCCGAGCACCTGCGAACCGCCCTGACCCCCGCTGGCGTCGTCCTGCTCGACACCGCGATCGAGCCGCACCGCCCGCCGCGACGCCAGCTCTCCCACCCTCGCTACGACGCGATGGAGGCCTACTTCCACGCCGTCGCCGACGAGCAGGGGCCGGTGATGATGACCAGCACCGCCTCGGTCCAGGTCAACCTCGACATCGGCAGCGACCAGCGCGACGCCCGTCGCCGCTGGTCGCTGCTGCACGCCGTCGGGCCCACGCTGGTCGCGGCGTTCGCCAACTCCCCGGTGCACGCCGGGGCGGACACCGGGTGGAAGTCCGCCCGGCAACGGGTGTGGCAGAGGCTCGACCGCTCCCGGACCGCGATGCCCGCCGGGCCGGACCCCGCGGCCGCCTGGGCCGACTACAGCCTCGACGCGACCGTGATGCTCCACCGGCGCGACGGCCGCGACTGGTCGGTGCGACCCGGGCCGACGTTCCGCGACTGGCTGCAGGAGCCGGTCCCCCCCACCGCGGAGGACCTGGCGGTGCACCTGTCCACGCTGTTCCCGCCGGTCCGCCCGCGGGGCTGGTTCGAGGTGCGCTACCTCGACGAGCAGCCGTGGCGCTGGTGGCCGGTGCCGATGGCGGTGCTCGCAGCGCTGGTCGAGGACGCCGAGGCCGCAGCCGTCGCGGCCGCGGCCTGCGCCGGCCTCGACGACTGGGCCGACGCCGCCCGGCTCGGCCTCGGCTCCCCGGGGCTGCAGCAGGCGGCCCTCACCTGCCTCGACGCCGCGGTCGCGGCGTTGGCCCGGGCCGGCGAGCACCCGGACCTCGTCGCGCTCGTGACGGCGTACCGCGACGACTACACCAGTCACGGCCGCTCCCCGGCCGACGACCACCTGGAGGCGCGATGAGCACCCTGCCCGGCACCGTCCCCGACTCGCTGCCCGAGGCCGGGCTGCGGCAGTACGTCGCCGACGAGCTCGAGCGCAGCCGCGACCGCAGCGTCGGGCTGACCACCGGCGTGCTCGACGAGCGCGAGCTGCTGGCCCAGCACTCCCGGCTGATGTCCCCGCTGGTCTGGGACCTCGCCCACGTCGGCAACTACGAGGAGCTGTGGCTGTTGCGCGAGGCTGCCGGCATCGAGGCCATGCGCCCCGAGCTCGACGCCATCTACGACGCCTTCGAGCACCCTCGGGCCACTCGGCCGAGCCTGCCGCTGCTGCTGCCCGGCGAAGCCGGCGACTACCTGTCGCTGGTGCGCCGCAAGGTGCTCGACTCGCTGGACTCGGCCCGGCTGGGCTCCGGCGAGGAGGCCGGCCGGCTGCTGGGATCGGGCTTCGTCTTCGGGATGGTCCTCCAGCACGAGCACCAGCACGACGAGACGATGCTGGCCACCCACCAGCTGCGGCGCGGTGCCCCGGCGCTCACCGCCACCGTCGAACGGCCCGCGCCCTCGGCGCTGATCCGCGACGCCGAGGTGCTGGTCCCCGGCGGCGCGTTCACCATGGGCACCTCCACCGACGCCTGGGCACTCGACAACGAGCGTCCCGGCCACCGCGTCGACGTGCCGGCCTTCCACCTCGACACCACCCCGGTGTCCAACGCCGCCTACCGCGCCTTCGTGGAGAGCGGCGGCTACGACGACGAGCGGCTGTGGTCGGCCGGCGGCTGGCGCTGGCGCTGCGAGTCGGGCAAGCGCTCCCCCGCGTTCTGGCTCCGGGACGGCGGGTCGTGGTCGCGGCGACGCTTCGGCCACGTCGAGCCGCTGCCGGACGACGAGCCGGTGCAGCACGTCTGCTGGTTCGAGGCCGAAGCCTACGCCCGCTGGGTCGGTCGACGGCTGCCCACCGAGGCGGAGTGGGAGAAGGCGGCGGCCTGGGACCCGGCCACCGGGGCCAGCCACCGGTTCCCGTGGGGGGACGAGGCGCCCACCGCGGTCCACGCCAACCTGGGCCAGGCCCGCTACCGGCCCGCACCCGTCGGGTCGTTCCCCGCGGGCGCCTCCGCCACCGGGGCGCTTCAGATGGTCGGCGATGTGTGGGAGTGGACCTCCAGCGAGCTCACCGGGTACCCGGGGTTCCGCGCCTTCCCGTACCCGGAGTACTCCGAGGTGTTCTTCGGCGACGGGTACAAGGTGCTGCGGGGCGGCTGCTGGGCCACCGACCCACTGGTGGCGCGCACCACGTTCCGCAACTGGGACCACCCGATCCGGCGCCAGATCTTCGCCGGCTTCCGCACCGCTCGCGACGCCTGAGCCGGCGTTCATGTGCCGACACCTGGCCTACCTGGGGGCCCCTCGCACGCTGGAGTCGCTGGTCGTCGCGGCGCCCCACGCGCTCTACGAGCAGTCCTGGGCACCTCGCCGGCAGCGGCACGGCACGGTGAACGTGGACGGTTTCGGGGTCGGCTGGTACGCCGCTCGAGCTGCCCCCGTCCGCTACCGCCGGGCACAGCCGATCTGGACCGACGCCTCCTTCGCCTCGCTCGCCCCCACGATCACGACCGGCTGCGCCGTCGCTGCGGTGAGGTCGGCCACCGCCGGCACGTCGGCCGACGAGGGCGCCGCCGCGCCCTTCACCCACGACCGCTGGCTGTTCAGCCACAACGGCAGGCTTCACGACTGGGGCCGGGCGCGGGCCGCGCTGCTGCCCTCGGCCGCCGATGTGCCCGACACCCGGGTCGGCGTCGACTCCGCGTTGCTGTTCGGGCTCGCGCTCTCCCACTGGCAGCGAGGGGCCCCGCTGGGCGAGGGCCTCGCGTCCGCGGCCGACGCGGTGCTCGCTCACGGCGGCGGACGGCTGACGATGCTCGCCGCGGACGGCGCCACGGCGGCCGCCGTCGTCGTCGGCGAGCCGGTGCACCTGCGCACCGACGAGGACGGCGTCACCGTCGCCTCCGAGCCCGACGACGACCACCCGTCCTGGCGGGAGGTCCCCGACCGCACGGTGGTCAGCGTGGACGGCGCCGGCTGCCGGATCACCCCGCTGTGACCGGACCCGCCCGCCGCCGACCCGATCCGCAGGGAGCCCCATGACCCGCATCGACCGGTTCCTGGCCGCAGGGGACCTCGCGGCCTCGCTGCGCACCGACGTGCGGGCCGGGCTGACCTCGACCCCGAAGTCGCTGCCCCCCAAGTACTTCTACGACGCCCGGGGCAGCGAGCTGTTCGAGGAGATCACCAGGCTGCCGGAGTACTACCAGACCCGTGCCGAGACCGCGGTCCTGTCCGCCCGCGCCGAGGAGGTCGCCGACCTGACCAGGGCCCGCAGCCTGGTCGAGCTCGGCTCCGGGTCGTCGGAGAAGACCCACCTGCTGCTGCGGGCCCTCCGTCGGACCGGCGCGCTGGAGACCTACGTGCCGGTCGACGTCAGCAGCGACGCGGTCGAGGGGGCCCTGCCGGGCCTGGCGGCGGCCTACCCCGGGCTCGAGGTCCACGCCGTGGTCGCCGACTTCGAGCGCCACCTCGACCGGCTGCCCACCCTGGGGCCCCGGCTGGTGGCGTTCCTCGGCGGCACGATCGGGAACTTCGAGCCCGCCCAGCGCGCTGCCTTCCTGGCCGCTCTGGCGGCGACGCTGCACCCGGGCGACGCGCTGCTGCTCGGCACCGACCTGGTCAAGGACCCCGCCCGCCTGGTCCGGGCCTACGACGACGACGCCGGCGTGACGGCGGCGTTCGACCTCAACGTGCTGCGGGTCGTCAACCACGAGCTCGGCGCCGACTTCGACCTCGACGGCTTCGAGCACGTGGCGCGCTGGGACGAGCAGCAGGAATGGATCGAGATGCGGCTGCGCTCGCGCCGGGCCCAGCGGGTCGAGGTGCCCGGGCTGTCGCTGCGGGTCGAGTTCGCCGCGGGCGAGGAGATGCGCACCGAGGTGTCGGCGAAGTTCACCGCCGACGGGGTCGCCGCCGAGCTGGCCGCGGCGGGGCTGCGGCCGGTGCGGTGGTGGACCGACGGGCCGGCCGACTTCGGGGTGTCGCTCGCCGTGGCGTGAGCACCCCACGCTGCCCCGTCGACGCGCCGGCCCGTAGTCAGCCGGGGACGAGCCCGGTCCGGGCCCGCAGGTCCGCGAGGAACCCGTCGACGTCGGCGACCGTCACCGTGGCCCCGGGGTGCCGGATCCGCCTGGTCGGGTCGATCCCGGCGACGGGCCGGTGGAAGCGCAGGCAGACCCCGGTCTCGCCGTTGGTCGCGAAGCTGACGCCCCGGTCGGAGAACGACAGGTGCGGCGGGCCCGCGGTCTTGAGCCAGCTGAAGCCGCCGGTGACCGCCAGCCCGGCGACGTTGGCCAGCGCCGACCGCAACCGCCACGGTCCGTAGCGGACCGTCAGCTCGGCGCTGGTCAGCTCCACCCACGCGGTGGCCGGGGTGACCCCGAAGGCCAGCCCCGGCAGCCGGTAGGACGGCGCGAACGCGAACTCGTAGCGGCGCGCGGCGACCTGCTCGGCACTCATGCACCCAGCCTACGGTCGGCGCTCGCGCCCGACGCGGCCCGCTGCGTGCTAGTTGACCGCGATGTGCACGTGGTCGTAGTGGTTCGCGGTGGCAGAGCCCCGGTCGGACATCGAGCGCCAGCCCTCACCGGACCGGACCGGGGTCCAGATGCGCTGCGCCCAGATGACGTCGAACAGGCCGAGCTGCGAGGCGTGGGCGCGGGCCCACTCGGCAACCGCCTGCCCGAGCGCGGCGTCGCTGACCATGAAGTCGATGGCCTTGCCGCCGCTGTGCTCGCCGTGGGCGTCCCAGCCGCCGTAGGAGCTCAGCGCGGGGAACGCGTTGCAGACACCGCGGTAGAGCCGGACCGCCGAGGAGGTCAGGCCGCGCTCGGTGGCGGACCCGTCGGCGCACGGGGCGCCGGACACCCCACCACCGCTGCTGCGGGGGGCGCTGCGGGACGACGACGCGTCGGGCGTGGTGCGACGGTGGGACCGGGTGACGGTCGTCGCGGAGCTGCTCGCCGAGGCCTTGGCGGCCGGCTTCGGCGCGGGCTTGGGCTTGGGCATGCGATCGGCGAGGTAGGCGGCGTTCACCCACCGGAGCTGTCCGCCGTGCAGGATCTGGGCGAACCTGGCCTTGCGGACGCCGGTGACCGCGACCTTGCCGCCGCGGGGCAGCACCGCGAGCGGCTTGCCCTTCTCCCGGGGAGCGGTCCACAGGTTGAGCGGTGCGGTGCGGAACTTGTGCGCCTTCACCGCCGGCTTCTTGCGCAGCGTCACCCGGCTGGCCGACCGGGAGACGGCGCGGTCACGGTCCAGGAGGTAGGGCGAGTCCGCCGGGTCGAGCGTGACCGCGGCCGGGGTCACCGGCGCAGCAGCCTGGGGGGCCGGGTCGGTGGCGGAGTCGTCCGCACGGGTCACCGCCACCGCCACCACCGTGCTGCTGAGCAGGGCGGCGGCGAGAACGGGTGGGGCGAGGCGGAGGAAAGGGCGGCGGCGGGGCCGGTCGTCGGTCGCGGTGTGCCGGGCATGCGTCACGTGAGGATCACCTGGGTGCATCGGGGGCAGGGGGTCGCAAAACGCCGAGTTTTGCACAGCAGCCGTAGCCCGTCATCTCCGGTGCAGACCGACCCGGGGACGGCCCGTGGCGATGGTCACATCGGCTTGCGTCCGGCCTCCTCGAGCCGGTCGGCGAGCTCGTCGATGCCGCCGACGGTGTACGTCGGCTCCAGGAAGGTGCCCGGGTACGGGCCGCCGGTGCGGTTCACCCATGCCGCGCGGAACCCGGCGCGCCGGGCGCCGTCGACGTCCCACGGGTGGCAGGCGACGAGCATCATGTCGGCGGGGTCGGTCCCGCAGACCGACGCGGCGTAGGCGTAGGACTCCGGCGCCGGCTTCCACCGCTCCGCGTCCTCGACCGAGAGCAGCCGCTCGAAACGGTCCCGGATCCCGGCGGTGGTGAGGAGTCGCTCGGCCACCGAGGCCGAGCCGTTGCTCAGCGTCACCAACCGGTGCCCCGCCTCGTGCAGCTGGTCCACCCCGGAGGTGACGTCCGGGTGCACCTCGAGAGCGGTGAAGCCCTCCATCACGTGCTCGGCAGCGGCCTCGACGCTGCCTTTCAGCTGGCTGCCGGACAGCTGCACCAGCAGCAGCTGCCGGGCCACCGTCGCGAAGGACGGGTTCTCCCCCGCTGCGGTCAGCGCGAAGCCGTCACGCAGCACCGAGGCGAACCACAGCGGCGCAGCGCTCGCAGAAGCGCCCACGTCGACGAACCTGGCCCCGAGGGCGGACAGGTCCGAGAGGGTCTCGTTGACGTCGAAGACGATGACGGCAGGGCTCGTGCCCGAGGCGGGCGACGAGGTCGCGGGAGAGGTGTCAGCCATGGCCTCACCCTGCCACGCCGGCCCGCGCCCACGGGCGCGGGTCGCCTCAGCCGCCGGAGTGCAGCTCCTCCGCGATCGCGTACCCGGTGCCGTCGGTGTCGGCCAGCCAGCCCTCCGGCAGCACCACCCGCCGTGGGCCCCCCTGCCGACCGCGCGGCGTGCCGAGCACCGCGACCGGGTAGGGCTCGTCACCGTCCAGCCGGGACAGCAGGTCGTCGAGGGCCGCCAGGGTGGTCACCAGCGCCAGACTCCGGCGCAGCTCCCCGCCGGCGGCGAAGCCGCGCAGGTACCACGCCACGTGCTTGCGCAGCTCCTTGCAGCCGCGCTCCTCCCCCAGGTGGTGGCACAACAGCTCCGCGTGCCGCCGCATCATGGTGCGCACCTCGCCGAGCGTCGGCAGGGTCGCGACCCGGTGACCGGCGAAGGCGGCGGCGAGGTCGCGGAACAGCCACGGACGGCCCAGGCACCCCCGGCCGACGACCACCCCCGCGGCACCGGTCTGCCGGACCATCTCCACTGCGTCGTCGGCCTCCCAGATGTCCCCGTTGCCGAGCACCGGGATGTCGACGTGCGCGACCAGCTCGCCGATCGCCGACCAGTCCGCCTCCCCCGAGTACGCCTGGTCGACGGTGCGACCGTGCAGCGCGATCGCGGCACAGCCGGCCTCCTGGGCGATACGGCCCGCGTCGAGGTAGGTCAGGTGGTCCGCGTCGATGCCCTTGCGGGTCTTCATGGTCACCGGGACGCCGTACGGCTCCGCCGCCCGGACCGCCTGCTCCAGGATCTCGCCCAGGAGCCGACGCTTCCACGGCAGCGCGCCGCCACCGCCGCGCCGCGTCACCTTGGGCACCGGGCAGCCGAAGTTGAGGTCGATGTGGGCGACGCCGTACTCGGCACACAGGATCTCGGCCGCCTTGCCGACGTAGACCGGGTCGGTGCCGTAGAGCTGCACCGACCGGACGTCCTCGGTCTCGTCGAAGGTCAGCATCCGCAGCGAGGTCTCGTCACGCTCGACGATGCCCCGCGAGGTGATCATCTCGCAGACGTAGAGCCCGGCCGCCCCCGCATGACCGGCGGCGCCGCCGGGCGGGACCCCCTGCTCCCGGCACAGCCGGCGGTAGGCGGCGTTGGTGATGCCGGCCATCGGCGCGAGGACGACCGGCGTGGCCACCCGCAGCGCGCCCAGGCGCAGCTCCCCCGGCAGGCCGTCGGCGGGGCCGCGCAGCAGCGGCGGCGGGGCGGTGGTGGTGCCGGTCATGCCCCCAGTGTCCGATGCCGGGGCCGGGCGTCCCAAATCAGACACCGCCCGCCCGCCTCACCGCGCGGCGGTGGCCTTCTTCGTCGGCTGCTTGGTGGCCTTCTTGGTGGCGCTTCTTGGTGGGCTTCTTCGTCGCCTCGGGCGGGGCGATCGCTCCCTTCCACACCACCGGGTTGAAGGCCTGGCTGGGTCGGTAGCTGACCGACACCAGCGGGCCCCGGTCCGGGACCAGGAACACCAGGCAGGTGTCCAGCACCGCGCCGGGACGGAACGGGGCCGGTAGCCGCCGGGTCGGGCACGGGGGGAACGGGCTGGTGAAGTTGACCGCCGGGAGCAGGGTGTTGTCCCGGTCGACGCCCCACAACGGCACCGCCACGCCGCCGACGTCGCCGCGTCCGGCGTTGCGGACCCGGACGCGGGCGAAGTAGTAGGCCGCGCCACGCTTCGTGGCGTCGTCGAGGATGAAGCCGGTGAAGTCCGCGGGACGGGCGCGCCGCACCCCCAGGACGTTGAGCCCGAGCACCGTCCCGCGGTTCTCGGTGGACTCGAAGATCACCCGAGCGGTCGTCCCGAACGGCAGCGTGCTGCCCTGCTCGGTGAGGGCGACCTCGTCCGGGACGGCGACGGTCGAGGAGACGGTCGGTGTCGCCGAGGCCGAGGGGGCCGGCCCCGGCTCGGGTGCGGCCCCGGTGCTGCAGCCAGCCAGCACGACGGCGGCGGCCGCTGCCGTGGCGACCGGCCGGACGACGACGGCGTCCCGTCGGAGCGGTCGGCGCGGCTGGAGCAGTCGAAGTGGTTGGAGTCGTCGCAGTGGCACCCGGCCATTGTGCCCGGCTCGGCGACCGCCCGCCGCCGGCCCCCGCGAGCGGGCTTCGTGCGGGCCGGGCCGAGGGCTCAGCAGCCGAGCAGCCGCTCGCCGAAGTAGCCACGGACCTGCGGCAGCCCGATCCGCTCCTGCTTCATCGAGTCGCGCTCACGGACGGTCACCGCGTCGTCGCTGAGGGTGTCGAAGTCGACGGTGACGCAGTACGGCGTACCGATCTCGTCCTGGCGACGGTAGCGACGCCCGATGGCGCCGGCGTCGTCGAAGTCGACGTTCCAGCCCACCGAGCGCAGCTCGGCGGCCAGACCCTTGGCCTTGGGCGACAGGTCGGCGTTGCGGGACAGCGGCAGCACCGCCACCTTCACCGGCGCCAGCCGCGGGTCCAGCCGCAGCACGGTCCGCTTGTCGACACCGCCCTTGGTGTTGGGGGCCTCGTCCTCGGTGTAGGCGTCGATGAGGAAGGCCATCAGGGCGCGGGTCAGACCCGCGGCAGGCTCGATGACGTACGGCGTGTACCGCTCCCCTGACGCCTGGTCGAAGAAGGACAGGTCCTGGCCGGAGTACTCGCTGTGCTGCCGCAGGTCGAAGTCGGTTCGGTTCGCGATGCCCTCGAGCTCCTCGAAGTCGCGGCCGCTGAACCCGAAGCGGTACTCGATGTCGACGGTGCGCTTGGAGTAGTGCGAGAGCTTCTCCGCCGGGTGCTCGTAGTGGCGGAGGTTCTCGGGGTCGATCCCGAGGTCGACGTACCAGGCGGTGCGGAGGTCGATCCAGCTCTGGTGCCACTCCTCGTCCTGCCCGGGCTCTACGAAGAACTCCATCTCCATCTGCTCGAACTCACGGGTGCGGAAGATGAAGTTGCCAGGGGTGATCTCGTTGCGGAAGCTCTTGCCGGTCTGGGCGATGCCGAACGGCGGCCTCTTGCGCGAGGCGTTCATGACGTTGACGAAGTTCAAGAAGATGCCCTGGGCGGTCTCGGGCCGCAGGTAGTGCAGGCCGGACTCGTCCTCGATGACGCCGAGATGCGTCTTCAGCATCATGTTGAACTGGCGGGGCTCGGTCCACGCACCCTTCGTGCCGCAGTTCGGGCAGGCCAGCAGCGCGAGTGCGACGCTGTCGGGGTCGTCGATGCCCTTCTTGGCGGCGAACGCCTCCTGCATGTGGTCGGCCCGGAACCGCTTGTGGCAGGACTGGCACTCGGTCAGCGGGTCGGTGAACGTCGAGACGTGCCCGCTGGCCTCCCAGGTGCGCCGGGGCAGGATCACCGAGGAGTCGAGACCCACCACGTCCTCGCGGGAGGTCACCATCATCCGCCACCACTGGCGCTTGATGTTCTCCTTCAGCTCGACCCCGAGCGGACCGTAGTCCCACGCCGACCTCGTCCCGCCGTAGATCTCGCCGCTGGGGAACACGAAACCGCGACGCTTGCAGAGGGACACGATGCTGTCGAGCGCGGAGGACGGCTTGCTGGCCATGGGCGGCACCTTCAGGTCGGCTGCGCCGGCTGGATGACGGCGAAGGGCCTACCTTATCGGCCGTCCTGCTGCCCGAGGTCGCGGACCCGCGCGTCGTTCGTCGGGTCCCCGGGCCGCACCAACTCATAGGCGGACGGCTCGTCGACGGCCCGGGACAGCAGCGGGACGGCGCTGACCTTCACCGCGTAGGAGGACAGGGCGCGACGGTAGGAACCGACGTTCTCCCAGGTCGTGGCGAGCAGCCACAGGCCGGGGTCGTCGAGGTTGCGTCCCAGCTCGCCGGCGAGGTGACCCGGCCGCTCCGCCAGCGCCGCCAGCGCCGCCGTGGCGTCCGCGCGGAACCGCGCCACGGCCGCCGGGTCGTGCTCGTCGACGCGGAACCGGTTCACCACCATCACGCGGCGACCCTAGCCGCACACCAGCCGACCGCGCTTTTGACAATGGTTCTCATCTACGTTGAGAATCGTTGTCATGAGGACACGCCCGTCACGCCGGCCGCTCCGGCGGCGTCCCACCGTCCGGGCCGTCGCCCTCGCCGGTGCCGTCGCCGGCGTCGTCGCTGGAGCCCTCAGCGCCTGCGCCGCTCCGTTCGGCGGGAGCGGCGACGGGACCCCCGCCGGGCCCAGCGTGGTGACCTCGTTCTACCCCCTCGCGTACGTCGCGGAGCGGATCGCCGGGGAGCAGGCCCGCGTCACCGACCTGACGCGCCCGGGCCAGGAGCCGCACGACCTTGAGCTCACCGTGCGGCAGACGGCCGTGGTCGCCGACGCGGACGTCGTGGTCTACGCCGCCGGCTTCCAGGCGGCGGTCGACGAGGCCGTGGCATCGGCGGACCCGACTCACGTCGTGAACGCCAGTGAGGTCGGCGACGCGGTCGGCGACGACCCGCACCTCTGGCTGGACCCGGCCCGGTTCGCACGCGTGGCCTCCGCGGTGGAGCAGGCCCTCGCCGCGGCCGACCCGCAGCACGCGGCCGGCTACGCCGCCAGGCTGCGGTCGCTCCGCGGCGACCTCGACGAGCTCGACGCGTCGTTCCGGGACGGGTTGGCCAGCTGCCGCATCGACACCGTCGTGGTCAGCCACGACGCGTTCGGCTACCTCGGCCGGCGCTACGGGTTCAGCGTCGTCGGCATCAACGGGCTGTCCCCCGACGCCGAGCCCTCCCCCGCGCACCTGCGCAGGCTGCAGGACCTGATCCGGCGCGATGGCATCACGACGGTGTTCTCCGAGGAGCTGGCCAGCCGCGCACTGGCCGACAGCCTGGCCGGCGACCTCGGGCTGCGCACCGCCGTTCTCGACCCGGTCGAGGGACTCAGCGACGCCACCGCCGACCAGGACTATCTCTCGCTGATGCGGCGGAACCTCGCGGCCCTCGAGGAGGCGAACCAGTGCCGGTGACCAGCCACCCGGTGATCGAGGTCACCGACGGCGCTGTGGAGCTCGCCGGCCGACCGGTGCTGCGCGGCATCGACCTGCGCGTGACCGCCGGAGAGGTGCTCGCCGTCCTCGGGGCCAACGGCTCGGGCAAGTCGACGCTGGTGCGCACCATGCTCGGGCTGGTCCCCACGGTCCGAGGCGGCGTACGGCTGTTCGGCCAGCCGCTCGACGGCTTCCGCGACTGGCACCGCGTCGGCTTCGTGCCCCAGCGAGCCAGTGCCGGCTCCGGCGTACCGGCCTCCGTGCGCGAGGTGGTCGCCTCCGGCCGGCTGTCGCGACGAAGGCCGTTCCTGCCCGCGCGACGCGAGGACCGGGACGCCGTCGAGCAGGCGATCGCCTCCGTCGGGCTGACCGCCCGGGCGAGGGACGCCGTCACGACGCTGTCCGGGGGACAGCAGCAGCGGGTGCTGGTCGCCCGCGCACTGGCCGGCCGGCCCGACCTGCTGGTGCTCGACGAGCCGACCGCCGGCGTCGACGTCCGCAACCAGCAGGCGCTGGCCGACGTGCTGGCGACCCTGACCCGGCGCGGCGCCACGATCGTGCTGGTCGCCCACGAGCTCGGTCCGCTCGCCCCCCTGGTCGGACGGGCCGTGGTGATGCGGGACGGCCGGACGGTCTACGACGGACCCCCCATCGAGGCCTTCACCGACGCCGACCGGTCCCACGGCCACGGGCACGCCGAGGACCCCGAGCACGTCCGCCACGAGGGTCCCGGCCCAGGCGTGGTCTGGCCGCTGGACGCGGGAGGAGAACGACGATGACGGGACTGCTGAGCTACGACTTCATGGTGCGCGCGCTCGTCGGTGCGCTGTTCACGGGGCTCGCGGCTCCTGCGGTCGGCACCTACCTGGTCCAGCGACGGCTGGCGCTGATGGGGGACGGCATCGGGCACGTCGCGGTGACCGGGGTCGCGCTCGGGCTGCTGACCGGGACCTCGCCGACGATCACCGCCGTGGTCGTGGCCGTCCTGGGTGCGCTGCTGATCGAGCTGATCCGGGCCGGCGGACGCACCAGCGGCGACGTCGCCCTGGCGCTGCTGTTCTACGGCGGCATCGCCGGCGGCGTGATGATCACCGGGCTGGCCGGCCAGAGCGCGAGCCGCCTCAACGTCTACCTGTTCGGGTCGATCGTCACCATCGAGACCGTCGACGTGTGGGTCACCGCTGCGCTCGCCGCCGTCGTCCTGGTGCTCGCGATCGGCCTCGGTCCGCGACTGTTCGCGGTCTCCCACGACCACGAGTTCGCCCGGGTCGCCGGGCTGAGGGTGCGCGCCTACGACATCCTGGTCTCGGTGATGGCGGCGGTGACGGTCACCGTCGCGATGCGCACCGTCGGCCTGCTGCTGGTCAGCGCCCTGATGGTGGTGCCGGTCGCGACGGCCCAGCAGCTGACCCGCGGGTTCCGCGCCACCCTGCTGGCCGCGATGGCGATCGGCCTGGTGGTGGCCCCGGGCGGTGTCGTCGTCTCCGCCTACCTCGACGCCGCCCCCGGAGCGACGATCGTGCTGCTGGCGCTGGCGGTGTTCGTCGCGGCGTACCCGGTCGGGCTGTGGCAGCGGCACCGGCAGCGGGTCGCCCGCCCGTTCGCCGCCGACCCCGCCCTCGACCCCGCCCTCGACGTCGCGCTGGCCGGCGCCGAGCGGCACACCGAGGTGCCCGAGGCGCACGCGCACGAGCACGGCGAGGCCTGCGGCCACGCTGCGGTGCGGCACGGCGACCACGTCGACTACGTGCACGACGGGCACCGTCACGCCCCGCACGGAAGCCACTATGACGAGCACTGAGCAGGACCCGGGGCAGGACCCGGGGCAGGACCCCGGGCAGGACCCCGGGCACGACGGGCCGGCCCCCGGACCCGTGCTGCCCTCGGGCACCCGACCGACGCGGCAGCGCCGGGCGGTGGCCGCCGCGCTCGCGGCGTTCGAGGGATTCCGCAGCGCCCAGGAGATCCACGACCTGCTGCGGCGCGGCGGCGAGCACGTCGGTCTCTCCACCGTCTACCGCACCCTGCAGGCACTCGCCGACGGCGGCGAGGTCGACATGCTCCGCACCGAGGACGGCGAGGCGGTCTACCGGCGCTGCTCCACACGCCACCACCACCACCTCGTCTGCCGGACGTGCGGACGGACCGTCGAGGTGGAGGGTCCCGCCGTCGAGCGGTGGGCCGACGGCGTCGCCGGACGGCACGGGTTCAGCGACGTGTCCCACACGCTGGAGATCTTCGGCACCTGCCCGGCCTGCTCACCCCCCGACGGACCACGGGTGACCTCCCAACGGACCGGGGGTGACGCCTCGACGGACCACGGGTGACGCCTCAACGGGTGCCGCCGTACCTGCGGTCCCGCTGGGCGTAGATCTCGACGGCCCGCCACAGCGTGCGCCGGTCCACGTCGGGCCAGAGCACGTCGGTGAAGACCAGCTCGGCGTACGCCGCCTGCCAGAGCAGGAAGTTGGAGAGCCGCTGCTCACCGGAGGTTCGCCAGATCAGGTCGGCCTCGGCCTGCTCGGGGACGTAGAGGGCGCGCGCGAAGGTCCGCTCGTCGACCTTCTCCGGGTCGAGCCGGCCGGCCGCGACCTCCCGGGCGATCGACCGGGCGGCGTCGGCCAGCTCGGCCCGGCCGCCGTAGTTGACGCACATCGTCAGGGTCAGCACGTCGTTGTCGCGGGTCAGCTCCTCGGCGACGCGAAGCTCGTTGACCACCGAGCGCCACAGCCGGGGAGTCCGACCGGCCCAGCGCACCCGGACGCCGAGCTCGTGCATCTCGTCGCGGCGACGGCGGATGACGTCGCGGTTGAAGCCCATGAGGAACCGCACCTCGTCGGGCGAGCGGCTCCAGTTCTCGGTGGAGAAGGCGTAGGCGGAGATCGCCCTGACGCCGATCTCGATGGCTCCCTCGACCACGTCGAACAGCGAGTGCTCGCCACGCTCGTGGCCCGCGGTGCGAGGCAGACCCCGCTGCTTGGCCCAGCGCCCGTTCCCGTCCATCACCACCGCGACGTGTCGCGGCACCAGCTCGGGGGGCAGCTCGGGGGGACGGGCGCCCGACGGGTGCGGCGTGGGCGGACGCACCTCGCGCCTCGGCCCCCTGCGAACCATCACGTGCCTCCTTCGTCGGCCGGCTCGGCACGGATCGTTCAGATGCCGAGTGTCGACCCCTACACTCGACTCACAGGCAGGACACATCGGAGGAAAAGGTCATCCATGGACACGGCCAACCAGCAGATCGAGCAGCAGCTGACGGTGCTCCTGCGTCGGGTGCAGCGTATCCACCTCTCGACCAGCAGCGGTGAGGTGACTCTGGAACGCTCCGCCTACGGCATCCTCGCCCGGCTCGCCGACGAGGGGCCGCAGCGGCTGGGCGCGCTGGCCGCCTCGTTCGGTCTCGATCCCTCCACGATCACCAGGCAGGTGCAGTCCCTCGTCGAGCTGGGGCTCGCACAACGCGAGACCGACGTCAGCGACCGGCGGGCCGCGATCCTGGACCTGAGCCCCCAGGGCCGCGAGGCGCTGCTGCAGACCCGCGAGCACCGTCGCGCCCGGCTGCGCGAGGTCCTCTCCGACTGGCCCGAGCATGACCTCGACGAGTTCGCACGGCTGCTGACCCAGTTCAACATCTCCGCGGACAAGCTCATCGACGAGTGAGCCTGCTCAGCGCGACAGGTGCTCCAGCGACCTGAGGCCGCGCTCGAGATGCCACTGGAGGTAGGCCGAGACCAGCCCGGAGGCCTCTCGCCGGTGGCGCGGGTCGCTGGCCTCGACGACCGGCCAGTCCCCGGCGAGGAGCGCCCCGAGCAGCCGGACGGTCTCCTCCGCCGGGCTCGCGGTGCCGGGCACCCGGCAGGTCGCGCACAGCATCCCGCCGGCGGCGGGGCTGAAGGCCCGGTGGGGGCCCATCAGCCCGCAGCGGGCGCACGCCTCGAACGACGGCGCGTAGCCGGCCACGGACAGCGACCGCAGCAGGAACGAGTCCAGCACGGCTGCCGGCGGCCGACCGGTCTCGGCCATCGCGCGCAGGGCCCCCACCAGGAGCAGGAACTGCTGGAGGGCCGGCTCCTTGTCCTCCACGACCAGCCGGTCGGCGGTCTCCAGCATCACCGTCCCCGCGGTGTAGCGCGCGTAGTCGGCACCCATGCGCGCCGCGAACGGGTCGAGGGTCTCGGCCTGGGTGACGATGTCGAGCGACCGGCCCTCTGCCAGCTGCAGGTCGACATGGGTGAACGGCTCGAGCCGCGACCCGAACCGGGAGCTGGTGCGCCGCACGCCCTTCGCGACGGCACGCACCCGGCCGGTGCTGCGGGTGAGCAGCGTGACGATGCGGTCCGCCTCCCCCAGCTTCTGGGTGCGCAGCACGATCGCCTCGTCACGGTAGAGCCCCACACGACCATCATCCCCCGGCGCGGGTCCGTCGCCCGTCAGGCACGGCCGGTTCGGGCGCTCGACGCGCACGTGGTTGGCTGGTCCCATGCCTGGATCGCGCCGCCCGTTGGTGCATGTCGTCGTCATGGGGGTCTCCGCCACCGGCAAGACCACCGTCGCGGCCGAGCTCGCCGAGGAGCTGGGCTGCGAGTTCATCGAGGGCGACGAGCTGCACCCCCGTCAAAACATCGAGAAGATGGAGAGCGGGGTCCCGCTGAGCGACGAGGACCGGTGGCCGTGGCTGCAGGCCATCGCCGAGCTCGTCGCCGTCAAGGACGACGAGGGCGTCTCGACCGTCGTCACCTGCTCGGCGCTGCGGCGCTCCTACCGGCGGGTGCTCGCCGATGCGGCGCCGACGTTCTTCGTGCACCTGCACGCGCCCTTCGAGGTCCTCGAGGCGCGGATGCGGCTGCGCACCAAGCACTTCATGCCGACCGGCCTGCTGCGCTCCCAGTTCGACACCCTCGAGGAGCTGGGCGACGACGAGCCGGGCGAGGTCATCGACGTCACCCCGCCCGTGGACGAGGTCGTCGAGGAGTCCCTCAACGCCGTCCGGGTGCACTACACGCGCTGAGCGACCACGCCCGTGGCACGCTGGAGCCGAGCGCCCGGCGGCACGAGCGGGGCCGCGACCGACGGGAGCGCACGTGGGACTGTGGACACTGCTGGTGACCGTCGGCGCCGAGCCGCCGCCGCACGGTGGGCCCACCCTGCCGACCTACTGGATCATCCCGGGACTGGTCGTCGTGCTCACCGTCGTGTTCCTGCTGCGGCGACCGGGAGGACGCGACTAGCACCGGTGTGCTCCGGCGCCGACTGCCCGGACGCCTGCCCAGACGCCTGCACAGACGCCTGTTCCTGCTGCTCCGACCGGTCGGCGGCGCCCCGCTCTGGACGCCGAGGCCTCGATCCCGCCCGGGCGAGCGGGGCGACCAGCAGGGTGGCCACCGCGAAGCCGATGACGACCAGCCCGGCTGAGCGCTGGTCGGCGACGAGGTCGACCCACCACAGGTCCAGCTCGGTGAACCACTGGCCGGCGAAGAGCCCGGGGCTGCTGTAGATGTGGGCGGCGTACACCCCCAGCAGCAGGGCAAGCACCGCGATCAGCAGACCGGCGTCCGCACCGTCGCGACGGCCGGGTGGGAGCCGGTCGACCCCGAGCAGCGGCCAGAAGAACAGCCAGCCGGCGGCCAGGCCGGCCGCCAGGACCGCCAGGTGTCCGGCGGTGCTGCGCATCGAGGCGTCCAGCAGCGGCGTCATCAGCGCCCCGGCCAGGACCAGCACCAGCAGCACCAGGCCGTTGACGGGGTCGACCCTCCCCCCGGCCCGGTCGAGCGCCGCCCTCGCGTCCGGGTGCCGTGCCTCCATCAGCGCCAGCGGCGTGCCGAGGGTGAGCAGCACCGGGACGACCAGGGAGACGACGAGCAGCTGTGCGACGTGCGTGCTGAACAGCGCGCTGCCGTAGCTGCCGAGGCCGCCGCTGGTCGCCCAGGCCAGCACCAGCAGCCCCGACGCCATTGCGACGGTGCGCCGCACTGGCCAGGAGCCCCCGGACCGGCGGAGCCGCAGCACGGCCACCAGGTAGGCGACCAGGGCCACGACGATCGCGGTCAGCAGCAGCGTGTCGGGACTGGCCGAGAGCAGCAGGGTCCGTACGCCGACCGGCTCCAGGCCGCCCTCGACGGTCGCGAACGTGGTCGCGTGCGGCGGCGTGGCCTGGCTCAGCGCGCTCGCCGGTGCGGGCGTCCGCCCCAGCACGACCGCGAGGGCGGTGGCCACCGACATCACCAGCACCTCGACGACCGCGAACCTGGCGAACGCGCCACGGCGGCCGGCGGCGACCTGGGGCAGCGTGAGCCGGCGGTGCGCCAGCCCGAACAGACCGAGCGCAACGAGCGTCACGGACTTCGCCGCCACCACGGCGCCGTACGCCGAGGTCCAGGAGGTCCAGGACAGCCCGAGCCGCACCCAGGCGCCGGCGACTCCAGACAGCAGCACCGCGGCGAAGCACCATCCCGCCAGGGTGCTGAACCGGGGCAGCACCAGCCGCAGGGCGGCGAGGTCGCCGCGCAGGTGCAGGACCAACACTGCCAGACCGCCCACCCACAGCGAGGCCGCAAGGACGTGGACGACCAGGCTCTGCGCCGCCAGGTAGTGGTTGGAGGTGCTGCCAGCGTGCCCGTTGACGAGGACGGGGACGAGCGCCGCCGCCGCCAGCAGCAGCAGCGCCCGGACCGCGCCGGTGCTGCGCACCCGCAGCGCGGACCCGGCTACCACCAGGGCGACCCCGGCCACCAGCGCCAATGAGCGGTTCTCGGGGACCTGCCAGACCAGGTGGAGGCGGCTGCCGTCGCTCAGCACCGCGCCGAACCCGGTGCCGACCAGCTCGGCGATGCTCACCAGGACGAGGCCGACCGAGGCGACGGCCCAGGCCAGCGACCAGGCCGCGGTGAGCCGCAGCAGCCGGCGGGCGGCGCCCGACAGCCCGGACGCCGCGGACAGCCAGCCGGCGACGAGCAGACCGCCCAGGGTCGCGAAGGTGGCCAGGTCCCAGCAGGTCCGGGCGACCGGGACGAGCCACGCCACCAGGGCGCCCGCGTCGCGCAGGCCGGTGACGGCGCGCTGGCCGGGCTCGGTGAGCAGGAGTCCGAGCACCAGCGTCGCGGCCGCGACGGCGGGGACGCCGGCCCACAGGGCGAGGTCGGCGACCCTGCGTCGGCCCGCGGAACGGATCGGTGCCGGGGTGGCGGTCCGGGTGGTCACGAGCGCACCGCCGTGGCGGTGTCGGGGCGGCGGCGGGCGCCGGCCAGCAGCAGCAGGGCCAAGCCGCCGGCGCCGAGGGCGCCGATCGTCCAGGTGAGGGCCGTCGGGGCGACGGTCGTGGCCGTCGTGGTGCTGCTCGCCAGGGCGGCGGCCTCGGGGTCGTCGTCATTGGGGGCCGGCGGGGCCGAGTCCGTGGCGCGTGCCGCGGCCGCCGCGGCGGGGGTGACCTCGACCTCGTAGCTGCCGGTGATCGGGTGCCCGTCGCCGGCGACGGCGCGGTAGTCCACGACGTAGCCGCCCGCCGTGTCGAACGGCCGCAGCTGCACCCGCACCAGCTGGCCGGAGGTGGACGTCGACGCGACGTGGTCCGAGCCGTCGGCGTCGCGCACGACCACCTGGGTGCCCTGGGGCACCAGCACGCTGGCGAAGCTGAGGGTGAGGTCGGCGGGCGGGGCGGTCAGTACGTCCCCGGGCCCGAACGTCGCCGCCTCGAGCTCGGTGTGCGCCGACGCCGGCGCCGCCAGGAGCAGGAGCAGCAGCCCCAGCACGAGGGCGGGCACCGTCCGCAGTGCCCCGTTCATGGTGCTCATCTCAAACCTGTTCTGCTAGGAGGGAGGGGCCAGAGCCGGACGCTGACCCGGGCCATCACGTCCGAGTCCGCGACCGGGCCGAAGACCCGGGAGTCGCGGGAGTTGGCCCGGTTGTCGCCCATCACGAAGAGGTGGGCCGCCGGCACCGTCACCGGCCCGAAGTACACGCTGTCGATGGCGTCCACGTCGGTGTAGGGCTCGGTGACCCGGTCGCCGTTGACGACCAGCCGCCCGTCCTCGAGACCCACCGCGTCCCCGGCCAGCGCCACGACCCGCTTGACCAGGATGTCCCCGCGGCCGTCGATCCGGAAGGCCACGATGTCGCCGCGACGCCAGTCGTGGTCGCGCCGGGTGACCTTCTCCGCGAGCACGTGCTCGCCGGCGGTCAGCGTCGGGGACATGCTCCCGGTCCGGATCCGCATCGGCGAGGCGACGAAGACCCGGACCAGGAGCAGCAGCAGGGCCAGCACCACCAGGACGCTGAGCGCCCGGGACAGCCGGCCTCCCGCCGCGGAGGACTCGGACATCAGTCCCGGATCGGCAAGGCCGCCCCGGCCTCGATCGGGTCGTAGATCGGGTCGTTGTCGAGGTCGCCGACGCTGAACTGCATCATCATGTCGTGGTCCTCGTGGACCAGGTTGTGGCAGTGCATCATGTAGCGGCCCTTGGGGGTGTTCCAGTGGTCGTCGGCGCGCGGACCCGAGAAGCGCATGGCCACCCGGACGGTCTCGTTCTCGCCGACGTAGACGACGTCCTTCGGGCCCTTCTCGAAGGCCCGCACCTGGCTGGTGGTGCCGTTGCGGGAGAGCACCTGGAAGTCGACCAAGTGGATGTGGACCGGGTGGAACCAGCCGCCGGAGGTGTTCGTGAGCTGCCAGATCTCGATGTCACCCTCTCCCGGGTCGGCCTGGACGTGCTTGTAGCCGCTGGAGATGACGTCCTCCCAGGTCTCCCCGTTGATCGTCCACTTGCCGTTCTTGCGGATGAACTTGAACTCCCGCTCCTTGACGCCCTGCTTCTTCAGGTCCGCCTCCTTGAAGGTCATGCACTCGGCCGTGGCCAGCGTCGAGGGCAGGCTGTTGCGGGAGGTGTCGGTCGCGTCCCCCATCACCCGGAACTGCATGACGTTGGCCATGGTGTCGTAGCCGATGTTGTTCTTCGGGTTGGTGTTCTTCATCGTCAGCCGCGTGTTGTCGGGGTACTTGGCGAAGTCGATGACGATCTCGTACCGCTCGGCCATGCCGTGGCGCAGCTTGCTGACCACCTGCGGCTTCGGCATCAGGCCGGCGTCGGTGCCGATCACCGTCAGCGGCAGGGCCGACTTGCCGTCGGTCAGCGACCACTCGAACGAGCGGGAGACTGCGGCGTTGAGGATGCGGAACCGGTACTTGCGGCGCTCGACGGTCATCGTCGGCCACGGCACCCCGTTGACCAGCATGACGTCGCCGTAGACCCCGGACTCGCTGTTGTCGTCGTAGACCAGAGAGCCGTCGGTGGCGAACGTGGCATCCCGGACGATGAGCGGCACGTCGTAGCGGTTGCCGCTAGGGATGCCCAGGCTCTGCTCGTGCCTGTCGTGCAGGATGTACATGGCGGCGAGGCCGTTGTACGCGTTCTGCGAGGTGTGGTGAACGCCGTGGTCGTGGTACCAGAGGGTCCGCGCCTCCTGCGAGTTCGGGTAGAAGTACGGCTTCCACTGGCCGGGCATCGTGATGTCCGAGGCGTAGCCGTCGTAGTGCGGCATCGAGGCGGAGCCGTGCAGGTGCGTCGAGGTCGAGCGCTGCCGCGGGTCGTTGGTGTACTTCGAGGGCATCGCGGCGTTCTGGTACGGCGCGGCCGGCGGCTGGTGCAGCAGGTTCTTCTGGTTGACGATGATCGGCTGCCCCTGCTGGACCCGGATCGTGGGACCGGGGACGACGCCGTTGTAGCCGAACACCGGGGTCTTGTAGCCCGGCAGGATCTCCGCGACCCCGAAGTTCTGCTCCACCGTGAAGGATGGGTAGTCGTAGTTCTGCCCGTTCTGGCAGATGATCTCGCTCTTCTGCGAGCCCGGCCGCCACTCCGGCGGGTAGGCGAACGGCAGCGTGAACGGCTTCGGCAGCTTGCTGGCCGGGATCCGCGAGGCGCTCGACTTGGTGAAAGCCGATCGCTCGAACGGGATGGCCATCGCGGCGCCACCGGCGGCTGCGATCTTGATCAGGTCACGACGCTTCAAGGTCATGATGTGGTCCTCTGCGGCTCTGCGGCCCCCCGGCCGGCGATGAGTGTTCCGTTGTGCACTCAAAGGTTCGCCGGTGGGCCTTGGGAGAACCTTGGGGTACTACGACCATCGGGCTAGGACGGGCCTGGCCCTCGCCCGGCGCCGTCCCCCGCGACGGCATTGGAGCGGGCGGACCCTGGGGTGTGCACCGATGCGACCGACCCACAGGCTGGGCCTGTGGGTCGGTGGCGTCGGTCGCGCGGACCGGTCCGGGATGGGGAGGCTAGGGGCGGACGCCGGCGGAGAAGACCGCCTCGCCCCGGTGGGTGCGGCGGACCGCCTCGAGCACCTCCAGCGCGGACACGTCCTTGACCAGGTAGCCGCAGGCGCCGGCCGCGACGGCGCTGGCGATCACCGAGCGCTCGACGTAGGAGGACAGCACCAGCACCTTGCTGCCCGGCGACACGGAGGCGATCTCGCGGGTGGCGCCCACCCCGTCCAGCAGCGGCATCGACAGGTCCATCACGACCACGTCCGGGTGCTCCAGCGCGGAGATCAGCACCGCCTCCTGGCCGTCGGCCGCCATCCCCACGACGGTCAGGTCGGGCTGGGAGGAGACGAGCCTCGCGAGGCCGACGCGGATCAGCTCGTGGTCGTCCGCGATGAGGACGCGGACCTTGCGGGAGGCCCCGGAGGGGCCACATGTCGAGGAAGGCATGCGCCGATCATGGCGCCCTGACGTTGGGAGAACCTTGCGCCCTAGGAGACCGTCGCCAGGTCGCAGGGGATGGACACGTGCAACCTGGTGCCCGGCCCGTCGCCCGGCCCGTCGCCCGGTGGCCCGCCGGGACCGAGCTCGACCGAGCCACCGACGTCGCGCACCGTGTCCCGCAGGAGCTGCAGCCCGACGTGCCCCTCGTCGACCGCGCGCTCCGGGTCGACGCCGCGCCCGTCGTCGGTCACGGTCACCTCGAAGTGGCCGGCCTCGGTGGCCGCGCGAACCCGGACGGTGCTCGCCTCCGAGTGCTTGACGACGTTGCGCAGCCCCTCCCGCACCACGCGGTAGCCGAGCGTCGCGACGTCGAGCGGCACGTCCAGCCCGGGCTCCACCTCGGTGGTCACCGCGATCCCTCGCTCCCGCACGCTGCGCGCGAGGTCGTCGACGGCTCGGGCGAAGCCGTCGCCGTCGAGGTCCGGCGGGTAGATCTCGAGCAGCATCGTGCGCAAGGCGGTCGCGTCACGCTGCACCAGGTCGGTGACCCGCCGCACGGTGTGCCGGGCCTCCTGCCCCTCGTCGTCCTCGGTGAACTTCCCGTCGACGGTCGGCAGTGCGAAGCAGATCCCGGCCAGGTCCTGGATGACGCCGTCGTGGAGCTCCTGGGCGATCCGGCGACGCTCGAGCTCGGCCGCCAGCAGCGCGTGCCGCATCATCTTCGAGCGCTCCACCTGGTGCCGCTCCACGCGGCGGGCCAGCCGGATCGCCATCGGCAGCACCGCGGCCTGGAACAGCAGCAGGCCACCGAGTCCCACTCCCAGGACGCCGGCGACGATCGCCCGCTCGTCGCTGCGAAGGTCGTCGAGCGGGAGGTACGCCTCGAACACGAGCGGCTCCCCGTCGGCGTCCCGGGCTCCGGCGTAGACCTCGAGCAGCCGCCCCTCGGCGCGTTCCTGGGTGTTCTCGGCGCGTTCCAGAGGCGAGATCTCCGCGGTCACCTTCCGCGTCCCGAACAGCTCACGGACCTCGCTCGACATCCGGAAGCGCTTGCCCACGATCGTCGACTGGTCCGACCACAGCACGGTGCCGTCGGCGCTCCACAGCTTGATGTGCCGGATCGAGCCGTCGGCCAGCTTCTCGCGCAGGCCTTCGACCATCCGCCGCGTGGCGGCAGGCTCCCCGGCCCGCACTGCTCGGTTCACCAAGGGCGCCGCCACGCTGGTGGCCAGCAGGTCACCGCGCCGGGTCGCCTCGCGCAGCGCCTGCGCCCGCGCCACGTTGCTCCCGATGAGCGCTGTCCCCAGGGCGAGCAGCAGCAACGCGACGAGGCTGCCGACCAGGAAGCGGGTCAGCGCGTTGCGGACCAGTCCGTGGTCGCGGGGCTGCCGGCGGGGACGTCGTAGGGGCACGGTCTCAGCGCCCGGCCGTGAGCAGTCCCTGCCGGTGCGCGATCGCGACGGCCTCGAGCTGGGAGTGCGCGTCGAGCTTGCTCAGCAGGCTTCGGACGTGCCCACGGCAGGTGTGGGGTGAGATGTTGAGCTGTTCGGCGATCCGTCGGACGTCGTGACCACGGCTGAGCCCGGCCAGGATGTCCTGCTCGCGCTGGGTCAGCTGCACCCGGGGAGTGTCCCCGCCCGGGCGGCTCAGCAGCTGCTTGAGCAGCGCCGGGTGCACGGCCATCTCGCCGGGGCGGGCGGTTCGCAGGGCACGCAGCACCTCCAGCAGCGAGCCGTTCTTGGGCAGCAGGCAGCACGCGCCGGCGTCGCTGGCCCGCTGCATCAGCGCTGAGTCGGTGCGAGCCGTCAAGACGACCACCCGGAGACCGGGGTGACGCCGGGTCAGCCGGGCTGTGGCGTCGAGGCCGTCCTCCTCACCGAGCTCGACGTCCATCACGACCACGTCGGGCCGCAGCTCGTCCACGAGGCGGACGCCGGTCTCGATGTCGGCGGCCGTGCCGACACAGGTCAGGCCCTCCTCGTGCCGGATGCCGATCGAGAGCAGCTGGGTGAACGTCACATGGTCGTCCACGAGCAGCACGCGCAGGTCGACGTCCGGTCCCGCGGTCCCCCCGGTCCGGGCGGGCTCGTGAGTCGGCATGCGAGATGTCCCCTTGTCCCCTGGGGGCAGCTCCCGGCTGCCGCCCTCCCCGAGGGACCATCATCGACGTGCGCGCCCGCTGCGGCAAGTCCGACCGGGCTGCCGGCGCTCAGGCGGCTCCCACCAGCCGGACGGCTATCTCGGCCAGCCGGTCGTCCTGGCGCGGCAGGTCGACGCCGGGGAAGGACTCGAGCGCGTTGCGCAGCATCCGCAGGATGGTCTTGACCTCGTGCGTGGAGGCGGGGCTGCCGCCCTCCGCGGCCTGCTGCTGGAGCAGCTCGTGGTAGAGCGCCCGGCTCGCGGGACCCGGCTCGGCACCGAGCTCCTCGACCGTGACCGTCCGGAAGTCTAGATAGGCACGCATCGCCTCGCTGGTGGCACCCTGCGCGGACAGCGAGCGGATCAGCTGCTGCCAGGCCGTCTCGGAGATCCGGTCGGAGGCGATTGCCCGGCGGGCGAGGCCGGCCGCCTTCTCGGTGTCACCGAGGAGCAGGGCCTGCTCCGCGGCACGGTTGCAGGCGGTGACGTACTCGGCCTGGAACTGGCTGCGCTCGGCGAGCGCCCAGTCGGCGTACGGCTCGCTGCTCAGCAGCGTGCCGCTGACCAGCGCGAGCGCGCGCTCGACGCCGCTGACCACCGAGGCGGGGGTGCTCCGGACCGTGGGCTGGACGAGCCGGCGGAAGTGGTCGAGGTCGACGTCGACCAGGGCCGGGTCCAGCAGGTAGCCGCTGGAGGTGGTCGCGATCGCCGAGCTGCGACCGCGGCCGCAGCCCAGCCGCCGCCGCATCAGCGAGACGTAGCTCTCCAGCGTGGCCAGGTAGGTCCGCGGCGGGGCGCCGTCCCAAAGCTGCTCGGCCAACCGCTCCTTGGGCACCGGGGTGCCGAGCGAGACGGCCAGCATCTCGAAGATCTGCCGGGGCTTGATCCCGCCCAGGTCCGTGACCAGCGTGCCGTCGGCCAGCGTGACCGAGGTCGGCCCGAACAACCGCACCTGAAGCTTTTCCATGTCGTCTCACCTTGTCCGCGGGTCGCCCCCCGGCGACCGCTTCGTGACGAAGCCTCTCCCGGCGCGAGACCTGGGGGCAGCCCACGATGGACCCCGGCGTGCGGACAAGATTGAGTAGTCCGAACGGGCGGTTACGGGCGTGGTGTGACCATCTTGCCCACCCACCCGGAACAGCCGGGACCCCCTCGGCAGGGGGGGTTGCGGTGACCGGCTCGGCCCGTCGCTCAGCGGAAGGCGGGGATGCCGGTCACCTCGGCGCCGACCGCCAGCGTGTGCATCTCCTCGGTGCCCTCGTAGGTGAGCACGGTCTCGAGGTTGTTCATGTGGCGCATCACCGAGTGGTCCAGTGTGATGCCCGCACCGCCGAGCACGGTGCGCGCCGAGCGTGCCACGTCGAGGGCCGCCCGCACGTTCGCGAGCTTGGCGAGCGACACCTGTGCTGGCACGAGCTCTCCGGCGTCCTTGAGCCGGCCGACCTGGACCGCCGTCAGCGACGCGCTCGTGCAGGCCACCACCATGTCGGCGAGCTTGTGCTGGGTCAGCTGGAAGGCTGCCAGCGGCTTTCCGAACTGCCGGCGCTCCAGGGAGTAGCGCAGCGCCTCCGAGTAGCAGGAGCGGGCCGCCCCCACCGCACCCCAGGCGATGCCGTAGCGGGCCTCGGTCAGGCAGCTCAGCGGACCCTTCAGCCCGCGGACCTCGGGCAGCACCGCGTCCGTGGGAAGCCGCACGCCGGACAGCGACAGCTCCGCGGTCACGGACGCGCGCAGCGACAGCTTGCGCTCAATCTTGGTCGCGGTGAAGCCGGGGGCACTGGTCGGGACCACGAACCCGCGGATGCCGTCGTCGGTCCGGGCCCACACCACGGCCACCTCCGCGAGCGTGCCGTTGGTGATCCACATCTTCGTGCCAGACAGCACCCAGTCCCCGCCGTCACGGACCGCGCGGGTGCGCATCGAGGACGGGTCGCTGCCCGCGTCGGCCTCGGTCAGCCCGAAGCAGCCGAGCGCCGCTCCGGTGGCCATCCGTGGCAGCCACTGGTCCTTCTGCTCCGCGGAGCCCCAGCGGTGGATGGCGTACATGGCCAGCGACCCCTGCACCGACACGAAGCTGCGCAGGCCGGAGTCGACGGCCTCCAGCTCGCGACACGCCACGCCGTACGCCGTCGCGCTGGTCCCCGCGCAGCCCCAGCCCTCCAGGTGCATCCCGAGCAGGCCGAGCTCGCCCAGCCGCGGCCCGAGGTCGTCGGGGAGGGTGCCCTGCTCGTACCAGCGCGCCACGTGGGGGGCGAGCTCGGCCTCGGCGAACGCGCGCACCGTGTCGCGGATGTCGCGGTCGTCCTCGCTGAGCAGGTCGTCCACGGCGAGCAGGTCCACGGGGTCGAGGGGCATGCGCGAGCGCCTTCCGATCGGGAGACCCCACCCTAGGGCCCGGCGGCACCGCCGGGGCCGAACGACGTTGACACCCGACAACCTGTGGGGTTTGCACCGATCCTGCCGGGCCGCCACAGTGGGCCTGTCATCCTCCCGAGCGATAGGAGTCATCGTGGACCCCATCCAACCGGTGCACGGCACCGCCGTGCTGCTGCTGATCGCCGCGGCGGCCGTGGCCGTCCTGCTGTTCGCGATCATGAAGGTCAGGCTGCACGCGTTCGTCGCCCTGGTGCTGGTGAGCCTGCTGACCGCGGTCGCCGCGGGGATCCCGCTGGTCGACGTGCCCACCGCGATGCTGTCCGGCTTCGGCTCGACGCTCGCCTCGGTCGCCCTGCTGGTGGGCTTCGGGGTGATGCTGGGCCGGCTGCTGGAGGTGACCGGCGGCGCCCAGGTCCTGGCCGACACGCTCGTGAGCAGGTTCGGCGAGCGGCGCGCCCCGTTCGCGCTGGGGGTCGCGGCGCTGATCTTCGGCTTCCCGATCTTCTTCGACGCCGGCCTGGTCGTGTTCCTGCCGATCATCCTCACCGTGGCCCGTCGCTTCGGCGGCTCGCTGCTCTACTACGCGCTGCCGGCGGCCGGCGCGTTCGCCGCGATGCACGCGCTGGTCCCGCCGCACCCCGGTCCGGTGGCCGCCGCCACGGTCCTGGGCGGCGACGTCGGCGTGGTCCTGCTCGTCAACCTGCCGATCGCGGTGCTCGCGTGGTACGTCGGGGTCTACCTGGTGTCCCGCTACCTGGGGGCCCGGGTCGACGTCCCCCTGCCGGACCTGCTGTTCGGGCCCACCGACGGCGGCGCCCCGGCGCCCCGCTCCGACGACGCGCCCCGCCACGGCTCGGGGACCGCCGGCGACGGGGCCGAGCCGGCGACCGGGGATGATGGGGCCGGCACCGCCGTCCGCACGGTCGACCGGCCGGCGCCCTCGTTCGCGGTCGTGCTGAGCCTGCTGCTGCTGCCGCTGCTGCTGATCGCCTTCAACACCGTCCTGACGACGATGGTGGCCGCCGGCACGGTCGCGGAGGGGCAGGGCTGGGTCGAGCTGCTGCAGCTGGTCGGGAACACGCCGGTGGCCCTGCTGATCACGCTGCTGGTCGCCATCGGCGTGCTCGGGCGCGGCCGCTCCATGGCCGAGACCACGGCCATCCTCGACCAGGCGCTCGGCCCGATCTGCTCGATCATCCTGATCACCGGCGCCGGTGGGATGTTCGGCGGCGTGCTCCGCACCAGTGGCATCGGTGAGGCCCTGACCTCCTCGCTGTCCGACCTGGGGCTGCCGCTGCTGCTGCAGGCGTTCCTCATCGCCACCGCGCTGCGGGTGGCGCAGGGGTCCGCGACGGTGGCTCTGACCACCGCGTCCGGCCTGATCGCCACGCAGGCGGCCGGGCTGGGGAGCCTGCAGGTGGCGCTGCTGGTCACGGCCATCGCGGCCGGGGCCACCGTGCTCTCGCACGTCAACGACTCGGGCTTCTGGCTGGTCAGCCGGTTCTTCGGCATGGACGAGCGGACCACGCTGAAGACGTGGACGGTGATGGAGACGACCCTCGGGCTGTCGGCGTTCGCGGTCGCGGCCTTGCTCTGGCCGGTCGCCGCCCTCCTCTGACCGCGCAGGGGTCACTCCGTCGCGCGACACGCGCTGGAGTGCCTCGAGGAGTGACCCCTGCGCAGGAGGTCAGGCCCGGTTGACCGCGGAGATGACCGCCTTCAGGGAGGCGGTGACGATGTTCGCGTCGACCCCCACCCCCCACAGGACCTGGTCCCCGACCGCGCACTCGACGTACGAGGCGGCCATGGCGTCTCCGCCCGCCGACAGCGCGTGCTCGTGGTAGTCCAGCACCCGGACGTCGTTGCGGTTCTCGAACAGCGCGCTGCCGCGGGACACCTCGTCGTCGGCCAGCTCGGACAGCGCGTGGACGAACGCCGCGATCGGGCCGTTGCCCACTCCGGTGAGGGTGCGGATCGCGCCGTCGACGTAGACGTTGACGCTCAGCGCGTCCTTCTCCCCGGCAGCCGAGGACGTGTGGACGGAGTTCAGCTGCAACGGCGTGTCCCGGTCGAGGTACTCCGCCCGGAACGCCGCCCAGATGTCGGCCGGCGACATCTCGCCGCCCGCGTCGTCGGTGTGCTGCTGCACGGCCCGGCTGAACTCGATCTGCAGCCGACGCGGCAGGTCGAGCTTGTGCTCGGACTTGAGGATGTAGGCGACCCCGCCCTTGCCGGACTGGCTGTTCACCCGGATCACGGCCTCGTAGGTGCGGCCCACGTCGTGGGGGTCGATCGGCAGGTAGGGCGCCTCCCACGGCATCTCGGCGACCGTGGTGCCGGACTCGGCGGCGCTCACCTCCAGCGCCTCGAGACCCTTCTTGATCGCGTCCTGGTGCGAGCCGCTGAACGCGGTGTACACGAGGTCACCTGCGTAGGGGTGCCGAGGGTGCACCGGCAGCTGGGTGCAGTACTCCACCGTGCGCCGGATCTCGTCGATGTCGGAGAAGTCGATCTTCGGGTCCACGCCCTGGCTGAACAGGTTCATCCCCAAGGTGACCAGGTCGACGTTGCCGGTCCGCTCGCCGTGCCCGAACAGGCAGCCCTCCACCCGGTCGGCGCCGGCCATCATCGCGAGCTCGGTGGCCGCGACCGCCGTTCCCCGGTCGTTGTGCGGGTGCAGCGAGATCGTGGTGTTCTCCCGGCGGGTCAGCTGCCTGGAGAACCACTCGATCTGGTCGGCGTAGACGTTCGGCGTGGCCATCTCCACGGTCGCGGGGAGGTTGAGGATGATCTCGCGGTCGTCGGCGGGCTGCCACACGTCGGAGACCGCCTCGCAGACCTCGACGGCGAACGGCATCTCGGAGCCGGAGAAGATCTCCGGGGAGTACTCGTAGCCGATCACGGTGGTGTCGAGGTAGCTCTCGGCGTACTTCATGAACAGCTCGGTGCCGCGGGTCGCGATGGCCTTGACCTCGTCCTTGCCGGCGTGGAAGACCACCCGGCGGAACAACGGCGCGATCGCGTTGTAGAGATGGACGTTGGCGCGAGGGACGCCGACCAGCGACTGCACGCTGCGCTCGATCAGGTCCTCGCGGGCCTGGGTGAGCACCGAGATCGTCACGTCCTCGGGGATCCGGTCCCCCTCGATCAGCTGGCGGACGAAGGAGAAGTCGGTCTCGCTGGCGGAGGGGAAGCCGACCTCGATCTCCTTGTAGCCCATCCGCACCAGCAGGTCGAACATCGCCATCTTGCGGGCCGGGGACATCGGGTCGATCAACGCCTGGTTGCCGTCGCGCAGGTCCGTGGACAGCCACCGGGGGGCCGCCGTGATCCTGGCCTCGGGCCAGGTGCGGTCGGGCAGGTCGACGGGAGGGAACGCGCGGTAGCGGTGGAACGGCATCGGGCTGGGAGCTTGGGTGTGGCGGCTGCGGTGCAGGGTCATGTCTCTTCTCGCTGCTCTCGGAGGTGGTCCCGGCGCGCCGTCGGACGCCGCAGCGAGGAGGTCCGGGTCAGCAGGCCCCGCTGCGGCAGCGAAGAAGGAGGCTGCGGCGCGTCAACACCCCACCACCATAGCCCGCCGGCCACGGGTCGCGCTCGCGGCTCCGGCGACCGGCCCCCTCCCCTGCCCCCGGCGGCCCGCGACCGGGACCATGCTGCTGGCACGATGACCCGGTGAGGACCCGGCGCATCTCCGTGCGTCCGGCCCTGGTGGTGCTGCTGGTGCTCGCCTGGGGGTCGACCTTCGCCGCGGTGAAGATCGGGCTGGAGAGCGCCCCGCCGATCCTGTTCGCCGGCCTGCGCTCGGTCCTCGGCGGCGCGGTCATGGTGGTGCTGGCCGCGAGCCGGTCCGGGCGGCCGGCCCTGCGAGCGACCTGGCCGGCCTACGCCCTGCTGACGCTGCTCAACGTCGTGCTGTTCTTCGCCCTCCAGACGCTGGCGATCCGCGAGCTGCCCTCGGGTTTGGCCGCGGTGCTGATCTACCTCCAGCCGGTGCTGGTCGGGGTGCTGGCGGCACGGTTCCTGGGCGAGCCGCTCACCGCTGTGAAGGTCGGCGGGCTGCTGCTCGGATTCGCCGGCATCGTGGTGGTCAGCATCGGGGCCTTCCGGGGGCACGTGTCGATGCCGGGGGTCGCCGAGGCGGTCGCCGGCGCGGCGACGTGGGCGCTGGGCACCGTCGTGTTCAAGCGGTACGCCGACCGCGTCGACCCCTGGTGGGCGGTCGCGATCCCGTTCCTGGTCGGAGGGACGGTGCTGAGCATGGGCGGGGTCGTCCTGGAGGGCACGGCCGTGGCGTGGTCGGGGCGGTTCCTGGTCGCGTTCGTCTACGCCTCGCTGGTCGGCACCGCACTGTCCTGGTCGCTGTGGTTCACCCTGGTCGCCGGTGGAGAGGCGGGGCGCGCCGCGTCGTACATCTTCTTCGTCCCGCTGGTCTCGCTCGCCATCGGTGCGCTGCTGCTGCACGAGCGGCTCGGCCTCTCGCTGCTGGTCGGCGCGGCCCTGGTCGTGGTCGGGGTCTACCTGGTCAACCGGCCATCGCGAGCGCCGAGGTGGCGGCCGGCACGGCGGTAGCATCGCCTCACCCCGCTCCCGACCCGAACCCGAGGTTCTCGTGCATCGCGCCGACCCCGACCCCTCGACGTCCAGGTCGCCACGGGAGGGACGGCCGGGCACCGGGGTGCGGGGCGGCCGGTTCGGCATGGTCTGCCTGCTCGCGGTCATCGGCCTGGTCGCCGGCTGCACGACGGAGCGGTCACCCTCCGCCTCCTCCGGGGTGGCTGCCAGCTCCGCGGCCACCGCGCCCGGCGTCCAGCCCGCCACCGGCGGGACGACCCCCGAGCCACCGCAGCGCGCGGACACACCGCCCCCGGCGCCGCCGGTCGGGGCCTGCTACCTGCTCACCTCGGCCTCACTGACCCGGCTCAGCAACGACTCCTCCCCGGTCCCGTGCGGAGGTCGGCACACCGCGCGCACGATCCACGTGGGGCGGCTGGACGCGGTCGTCGACGGCCACGCCGTCGCGGTGGACTCAGGGGTGGTGCGACGCCAGCTCGCCCGGGACTGCCCCCGCCGGCTGCTCGGCTATCTCGGCGGCCCGCGCGAACGGCTCCGGCTGTCGCGGTTCGCGGTCGTCTGGTTCAGTCCGTCGGTGCTGCAGTCAGACGAGGGTGCCGCGTGGTTCCGCTGCGACGTGGTGGCCTTCGACCGCGGCGACACGCTGTTCGCGCTGCCGCGGTCGGGGGATCTGCGGGGGGTGCTGTCACGCCCCGGCGCGCTGGACACGTTCGGGCTGTGCGGCACCGCCGCCCCCGGTACCTCCGGCTTCCGGCGCGTGATCTGCGCTCGGCCGCACTCGTGGCGGGCCTTCGACACCGTCGACCTCGGCCGCGGCCGGCCCTATCCCGGAGTCAGCCGGGTGCGGACGGCCGGCGACACGGTGTGCAAGGACCGGGCCCGCTCGCGGGCGCCGAGCACGCTGCGGTTCCGCTACGGGTGGGAGTGGCCCACCGCGGAGCAGTGGGCCGCGGGACGCCGCTACGGCTACTGCTGGCGCCCTGACGCCTGACCCCGCCCCTCCGTGGGGCGTCGGGCTGCTCAGAACCCGAGCCGGCGCAGCTGCTTGGGGTCGCGCTGCCAGTCCTTCGCGATCTTCACGTGCAGGTCGAGGTAGACCGGGGTCCCCAGCAGTGCCTCGATCTGGCGACGCGCGGCGCTGCCGACCTCGCGAAGCCGGGCGCCTTGGTGGCCGATCACGATGCCCTTCTGCGACGAGCGCTCCACGAACAGGTTGGCGTGCACGTCCAGCAGCGGCCGGCCCTCGGGACGTCCTTCCCGCAGGCCCATCTCCTCCACCACCACGGCGATGGAGTGTGGGAGCTCGTCGCGGACCCCCTCGAGCGCAGCCTCCCGGATCAGCTCCGCGACCAGGACCTCCTCCGGGGCGTCCGTCAGCTCGCCGTCGGGGTAGAGCGGCGGCCCCTCGGGAAGCTGGGCGACGAGCAGGTCCGCCAGCAACCCCACCTGGTCACCGGAGCGGGCCGAGACCGGCACCACCTCGGCCCACTGGGTCGACGTCTCCTCACCGAGCCGGGCGATCGAGAGCAGGTGCTCGGCGAGCTGCTGCGGCGTGGCCAGGTCGGTCTTGGTGGCGACGGCGACCTTGACGGTGCGGCGGACCTTCGCCAGCTCGTTGACCAGGAAACGGTCCCCCGGCCCGACCCGCTGGTCGGCGGGGAAGCAGACCGCCACCACGTCCACCTCGGCCCAGGTCGAGGTGACGAGGTCGTTGAGCCGCTCGCCGAGCAGGGTGCGAGGACGGTGCAGCCCGGGGGTGTCGACCAGGACCAGCTGAGCGTCCGGCCGGTGCACGATGCCCCGGACCGCGGTGCGAGTGGTCTGCGGCTTGGAGGACGTGATGGCCACCTTGCTCCCGACCAGGGCGTTGGTCAGCGTCGACTTGCCCGCGTTGGGGCGGCCGACCAGGGACGCGAAACCGCTTCGGAACTCGGGCACGCCGCGATTGTGTCACCCCGGCGCGCAGCACCGGCCGCCTCGACCGGCGCCCGTCCTGTTCCCGTCGCCGCCGGCTCAGCCCAGCCAGGTCGGACGCAGCGGGAAGTGCGCCCGGCCGTCCTCGTCGGGCCGGACCGCAAGCACCTGGTGCAGCTGGATCTCGTTGCGCTCGAAGGACAGCCGCGAGCCGGCCATGTAGATCCCCCACACCTTCGCAGTCCCCTCGCCCACCTCGGCCACGCACTCGTCCCAGTGCTCGACGAGGTTCTCGCACCAGCCCTTCAGCGTCAGCGCGTAGTGCTCGCGGAGGTTCTCCTCGTGCCGGACCTCGAGGCCGAGGTTCTGCATCTCGGTGATGATGCGTCCCGACCCCGTCAGCTCCCCGTCGGGGAACACGTAGCGGTCGATGAACGCGCCGGTGTCGGTGGCGGTGTTGTCCGGCCGGGTGATGCAGTGGTTGAGGAGCCGGCCTCCGGGGGCGAGCCGGTCGCGCAGGAAGCCGAAGTAGGCCGGGTACTGCTTGATGCCGATGTGCTCGGTCAGCCCGATCGAGCTGACCGCGTTGAAGCCGGTCTCCGCGACCTCGCGGTAGTCGGCGTGCCGGACCTCGGCGACGTGGTCGAGGCCGTCGCGCTTGATCGCCTCCTGTGCCCAGGACGCCTGCTCGCGCGAGAGCGTGACCCCCACCACCTCGACGCCGAAGTGCCGGGCGGCGTGGCGCACCATGCCGCCCCAGCCGCTGCCCACGTCCAGCAGCCGCATGCCGGGCTGCAGCCCGAGCTTGCGGCAGACCAGGTCGTACTTGAAGGCCTGGGCGTCCTCCAGGCTGGCGTCCTCGTCGGGAAACGTCGCGCAGGTGTAGGTCATCGATCGGCCGAGCACCAGCTCGTAGAACCGGTTGGACACGTCGTAGTGGTGCGAGATCGCGTCGGCGTCGCGACCCCGGGAGTGCCGGAAACCCTCCAGCAGCCGACGCCAGCGCGGCGGCGCCTCCTGCGGCGGCGGGGGCGGCGGCAACAGGTGCGCCCAGCCGAGCCCGCGGACGATCTTCAGCGCCTCCGCCGGCGAGGGCAGCCTGATCCCGGACTCGCGCGGCAGCAGCCGCATCGCCTGGTAGGGGTCGCCCGGGTGCACCCCGCGCAGCGTCACGTCGCCGGACACGTAGGCCCGCGCCATCCCCAGGTCACCGGGGGCGGTCAGCAGGTAGGACAGCCCCCGCGGGGTCTCGAGGTGGACGTGCACCGGACAGTCGGCGGGACCGGCCGTGCTGCCGTCGTAGGCGGTGAGCCGAAACGGCACCCCGCCCGGCATCAGCCGGGTGATCGCCTCGCCGACGCTGATCTGGATCTCGGCGCCACTCACGGTGCTGGTCATCGCGCGTCCACAGCCTTCTCGTAGAGGCCCGTGAGCCTGTGGCCGGGGTCGGTGACTGCCTTGACCCGCTGCTGGTTGGCGACACCGTAGAGCCGGTCGAAGGTGTCCCGGTCGTAGTAGGCGTCGGAGTAGAGCGACTTGTGGCCGCCGAGGGCGGTGACCCGCGCCTCGATCGCGCGGTTGAGGTCGCCGTCGCAGGCCCCCGGCGCGATCGGGACCGTCCCCCAGAACCCGACGTTGACGTAGGTGGTGTGCGCTGCCAGCGGGTACGAGGGCCACTCCCGGCGGGCGCGCAGCGGGCACAGCCAGACCGGTCGCATCCCCACCGCCTCGTCGAACCAGCGCAGGAACGTCGCTGTCCGTCCCACCGGGACCTCGATGTCCTGGATCACCCGCTCCCGCGGCGGACGGCCGCGGACGCGGTCGAGGCGGGCGACCAGCCGGAACCGGCTCTCCAGGCCGACGATCCGGCTGTAGACGTCGCTGCGCCGCCAGCGCCGGGGCCACAGCCGGCGCACCCGGGGGTCGTGCAGCCCGAAGGCGCCCGAGCACCAGAACCAGTCGGTGTCCCAGCGCCAGAGGTAGTCGTGCATCGTCACCGTGTCGGTCTCTCGCTCCCGCACCGACCTGAAGTAGATCTGCTGGCCGGTGTAGTCCGAGGTGGCGACGGCCGGGACCGGTTCCGGGGCGTCGCGCCACGTGGCCAGCGTCAGGTAGGCCTCCCCAGGCTCGAAGACCACGCCGTCGAGGCCGTCGACGCGGACACCGTCGTGCTCGCCGCGCTCCACGATCGTCTCGAGCGTCTTCGCCAGCAGGTCCAGGTCGTCGAAGCGGACGTGCCGCAGGTCGACGTACGCCGGAGCGCGCTCCAGCCGGATCCGCAGCCGTATGGCGTAGCCGAGCGACCCGTAGGAGTTCGGGAAGGCGTCGAAGAGGTCCTCCCCCGGTCGGGTGGTGACCACCTCACCGGCACCGGTGAGCACGTCCATCTCCAGCACCGACTCGTGCGGCAGGCCGTTGCGGAACGAGGTCGACTCGATCCCCAGCCCGGTGACCGCGCCGCCGAGCGTGATGGATCGCAGCTGCGGGACCACCAGCGGCGCCAGGCCGCGGCCCAGGGTGACCTCGACGAGGTGCTCGTAGGTGCACATCCCCTGCACGTCTGCGGTGAGCCCGCCGGGGTCGAGCGCCACCACCCCGGCCAGGCCGGTCACGTCGAGCCCGGGGACGGCGGTGGCGTCCCGGGCACGGAACAGGTTGGTGGTGCGCTTGGCGAGCCGCACCGGCGCCCCGACCGGGATCGCGTCGTAGGAGGCCCGCAGCCGGGCGACCGCCTCGACGTGGGCGTCCCACCCCACGACATCACTCACCGGACCAACCTAACGCCGCTCGATTGCTTGCAGACGACAGGCGCCTTTCGGCGTGGCGTCGTCTCGACCGCGAGGGTCCGGAGTCGAGACGGCTACCAGGGACCGCGCTCAGGACTCGACGGTCGCCAGCACGGTGCCGTCGGGCGCGGCCAGGTGCACCGCGACCCCGGCCCCGGCGAGGTCGCGCACCACCGACAGGTCGGCCTCGCTCACGGTCGCCTCGCCGCCGAGCACCACGACTGCCTCCAGGCCGGTCGCGCCGCTGGTGACGGCCATGGCGACCGCCACCTGCACCGCGGTCAGCCGCAGCGAGGGCAGGCCGACCGTCGCGCCGGCGTAGGTGCGACCGTCGAGGTCCCGCACGCAGGCACCCTCCGCGGCGCGGGTGCGGGCCCGGGTGGTGCGGGCGAGCGTGACCAGCTTGGCGTCGTCGGGGTCGGCCAGTGGCGTGGAGGCGGGGTCAGCGGGCATGGGGCTCAGAGTAGGAGGCGGTCGGGTCCTCCTCGGGCCCCTCCCCCTCGACCGGCTCCAGCACGCTGACGAGCACCGTGCCGATCCGGTTCCGCCGCCCCGTCGGGGCCTCGGCCTCGAATCGCAGCCCGTGGGCCTCGACCACCGACCCGGCGATCGGCACCCGGCCCAGGTGCTTGGCCATCAGGCCGCCGACGCTGTCGACGTCATCGTCCTCGACGGCCACGCCGCACAGGTCCTCGAGGTCGTTGACCGGGTAGCGCGAGCTGACCCGGGTGCTGCCGTTCGCGAGCCTCTCGACGTCGACCCGGGCGACGTCGTACTCGTCGGTGATCTCACCGACGATCTCCTCGAGCACGTCCTCGATGGTGACCAGGCCGGCGGTGCCGCCGTACTCGTCCACGACGACGGCGACGTGCTTGCGTTCGGCCTGCATCTCCCGCAGCAGCGCGTCGACCGGCTTGGAGTCCGGCACGTACAGCACCTGGCGCATCACCGACTCGACCCGCTCGGTCGACTCCGCCTCGTGCCGGTCGAAGACCCGCTTGGTGAGGTCCTTGAGGTAGGCGAAGCCGACCACGTCGTCCAGGTTCTCCCCCACGACGGGGATCCGCGAGTAGCCGCTGCGCAGCGCCAGCGACATCGCCTGGCGCAGCGTCTTGTTCCGCTCGATGAACACCACATCGGTGCGCGGCACCATCACCTCGCGCGCCAGCGTGTCGCCGAGCTCGAAGACCGAGTGGATCATCTGCCGCTCGCCCGACTCGATGACGCTACTGGCCTCGGCGAGGTCCACCAGCTCGCGCAGCTCGGCCTCGGACGCGAACGGCCCCTCGCTGAACCCCCGCCCCGGGGTGATCGCGTTGCCGACCACGATCAGCAGCCGGGGCAGCGGCCCGAGCACCCGGGTCGCGGCGATCAGCGGGCCCGCCGTGCGCAGCGCGATGCTCTCCGAGTGCTGCCTGCCCAGCGTCCGCGGCGCCACCCCGATGACGACGAACGAGACCACGAGCATCACCGCCAACGAGGCCAGCATCGCCGGCCACCGGTTCGCGGCCTCCGGACCGGACGCCGAGCCGCCCACCGGGACCAGCAGGTCCAGCATCACCACCGTGACCAGGATGATCGCCGCGATCTCGGTCAGCATGCGCAGGAACAGCGCGGTGTTGAGGTAGCGCGGCGGGTCCTCCACGATCACGAGCAGCCGCTCGGAGCCGCGACGGCCCCGGGCCGCGATCTCCTCCGCCCGGGCCTTGGAGAACGCGGACAGCGCCGCGTCGGCGCTGCTGAAGAGCCCGGCGACGACGGCGAACACCGCCGCCACCACCAGCAGCCAGATGTCGACGGCGCTCATGAGCCGCTCGCGGGATCCCCGCCGTCAGGCCCGCCCGGGCCCTCCCGGCCCCACTCGGCGAGCAGCCGGGCCTGCAGTCCGAACATCTCGGCGTGCTCCTGCGGCTCGGCGTGGTCGTAGCCGAGCAGGTGCAGGATCCCGTGGACCGTCAGCAGCTGCACCTCCGCGGTGGTGGCGTGCCCGGCCTCCCTCGCCTGCCGCTCGGCGATGCTCGGGCACAGCACCAGGTCCCCGAGGACGCCCTCCTCGGGCTCCTCGTTGACCAGCCCCGGTCGCAGCTCGTCCATCGGGAACGCCAGCACGTCGGTCGGCCCCGACTTGTCCATCCAGCGCTCGTTGAGCTCGGCGATCGTCGCCTCGTCCACCAGCTTGACGCACAGCTCGGCCTGCGGGTGGACCCGCATCCGGTCCATGACGAACCTCGCCAGCCGGGACAGCTCCGCAGGGTCCACGGCCCCGGGCCCGGCACCGGCCTCGTCGAGGATCTCGATGCTCATCAGGTCTCTCCTTGCCCGTTCCCGGGTCTCATGCGCGAGTGCTGCGGGGGCCGCGACGTGACCCGTCACGGCCGGGGTCACCGGCGTCCGTCCGCTCGGGGTCGCGCGCCTCGTACACGTCGTAGGCCGCGACGATGTGCCCGACCAGCCGGTGCCGCACCACGTCCTGGGCGGTCAGCCGGTTGAAGGAGACGTCCTCGATGTCGAGCAGGATGTCCTCCACGATGCGCAGGCCGCTGCGGGTCCCCGACGGCAGGTCCACCTGGGTGACGTCGCCGGTGACGACCATCCTGGAGCCGAACCCGAGCCGGGTCAGGAACATCTTCATCTGCTCCGGCGAGGTGTTCTGCGCCTCGTCGAGGATGATGAACGCGTCGTTGAGGGTGCGGCCGCGCATGTAGGCCAGCGGTGCGACCTCGATGGTCCCGGCGGCCAGCAGCTTCGGGATCAGGTCGGGGTCGAGCATGTCGTGCAGAGCGTCGTAGAGCGGACGCAGGTAGGGGTCGATCTTCTCGCTGAGGGTGCCGGGCAGGAAGCCCAGCCGCTCGCCGGCCTCGACCGCGGGCCGGGTCAGGATGATCCGGTTGACGTTCTTGGACTGGAGTGCCTGGACCGCCTTGGCCATCGCGAGGTAGGTCTTGCCGGTGCCTGCCGGGCCGATGCCGAAGGTGATGGTGTGCCGGTCGATCGACTCGACGTACCGCTTCTGGTTCAGCGTCTTGGGCCGGATCGTGCGGCCGCGGTTAGAGAGGATGTTGAGGCTGAGCACGTCGGCTGGACGCTCGGCGGTCTCGTCGGTCTCGGTGCGCAGCATGCCGATCGCGCGCTCCACCGTCTCGGTGGTCACGCCCTGGCCGGTGCGGATGATGGTCACCAGCTCGTCGAGCAGCCGCTCCACCAGGGCCACCTCGGCGGGCTCCCCGCGGAGGCTGACCTGGTTGCCGCGCACGTGGACGTCGGCGGAGAACGCCCGCTCGATCAGCGCGAGGTGCTCGTCCTCGGGGCCGAGCAGGGAGACCATCGGGATGCTCGCGGGGACCACGACGGTGTGCATGGGGGTCGCCGGCCCGGTCGTCGGACGCGCGTCTCGTCCTCGTGTGGGTTCTGTCATGGGCGGCGCTGGGGCCGACCTCCCGGTCTGTGGTCGTGTGCTGGGCCCGCCCAGTTTACGCTGCGCCGCGGGACGGCTCCGCGACCCGGGACCCCGCGGTGGTCCGCCGGCGGCCGCCGGTGGTCCCCCGGTGGTCGGCCGGCGGTCCGCGGGGGCTCGGGGACGAGGCGGGTTCGGTCGTGCGGGCTAGAGTTCGCTGCATGCTGCACTCCGACGGCTGGGACGGATCCGAGGACGACACGCCCGAGCTGGTCACACCGGAGGACTTCGCGCCGCCGAGCCCGTTCCCGGTGGACGCCCGCAGGATGGGCATCGACCGCTGGAGCGACGACGCCGGCATGATCGCGGTCGCGGCCTCGCTGGACCCGGCGAAGCCCTGGCACCGGGTGGTCGCCTGGGTGATGCTGCTCGCGATCACCGGCTGGCTGCTGGCCACGCTGTGGTTCGAGATCACCTGAGCGCTCCGGCTGTCACCGGCTCGTGCCTTGGTGTCGCCGGGCCGCGGGGGTTGTCGGCCTGGCTCAGCCCGGCGGGTCGGTGACCAGCAGCAGCCCCAGGCACATCTCGTCGGTGGTGCCGTCGCCCCACACGACGTACCGCTCGGGCTGCCCCTCGAACGACGGCAGCAGGTCGCGTAGCCGCTGGTCGTGGCGACAGGTCACCCGGACCGTGTCCCCGGCTCGCAGCGTGACCGGGTCGACGGGGGTTGCCCCCTGGTCGTCGAAGTTCCACGCCGTGATGTCGAGCAGCTTCCTGGCCCGCGGTGTGCCGGGGTTCACGTCGATGCGGACGGTGCGGCCGAGCAGGTGCATGTGTCCCGCGGCGGCGCGCACGGTGGCCGGCGCCTGCAGGGTGCGCTCGCACTGCTGGACCGGCCCGGGGCGCACCGGGCCGCACAGCAGGTGTAGGTAGTCCGCCGCCAGCCCGGCCTCGTCGCCGAACCGGCGCTGGGCGTCCTTGACCGCGGCGTCACGCTCGCACCGCGCCCCGCTGCCGCGACCGGGGCGGCACGGCAGCTCGACGGGGGCCGGGAACAGCATGGTGCGCAGTGCGGTGAGGTCCTCGCTGGCGGGCGTCAGCCGAAGCCGGGCGGACGTCAGGTCCGGGGCGGTGCCGGCGAGCAGGTTGTAGTGGACCTGCATGATGACGCGGGAGCCACGTGCGAGCGGCACGCCGACCCCGTCCGACATCACCTGCTCGGAGCCCCCGGGTGCCCAGGCCCCGAGCCATGGCGCGTCCTCGAGCCCGCCCACCGGACCGCCGCCCGTCCGCACACCGGCGTCACCGAAGCACGTCCACCCCTCGCCCGGGTCGGCGGCGTCGACCGCTGCGACTGCGGCGACGGTCTCGGGCGGCGCCCGGAACAGGATCACGTGGTGGACCACGTCCGGGTCGCCCGGGGCGATGTCGAGGCCGGTGATGAAGGCGTCCTGCGACAGCTTCGGGTCGAGCACGAAGCAGCGGTAGTCGTCGGTCCCGGCGCCGTAGGGCGCGGACGGGGTGTACGCGGCCGGCATCGCCAGGGCGACCCGTCGCTCCGAGGGTCGCAGTGGGGGGACCGAGGCCTGCGACGGCGACCCGGCATCCGAGTGCGACCCGGCGTCCGAGTGGGACCCGGCTGTCGCCGCACTGCCCCCGTTGGTCCCCGCCGACGACGAGGCCTGGGCCGGCGGCCGGGCGTCGTCGGTGCCCGATCCGCAGGCGGCCAGCAGCAGCGTCGCGGCGAGCCCCAGCGCGACCCCCGAGGCTCGGCGTCGGAACACGGTCATCCGGGGGGCCAGCCCATCGCTCGCCCGCCCAGCACGTGCAGGTGCACGTGGAAGACGGTCTGGTTGGCCGCGGCGCCGGTGTTGAGCACCATGCGGTAGCCCGCGCCGAGCCCCTCCTGCTCCGCGACGGCTGCGGCCGACGTCACCAGGTCGACCAGGACCGCCGGCTCCGCTCCGGCCAGCGCCGCCGCGTCCGGCTGGTGCACCCGGGGCACCACCAGGACGTGGCTGGGGGCTTGCGGGTCGAGGTCGCGGAACGCCACCGTGGTCGTGGTCTCGTGCACCACCTCGGCAGGGATGTCGCCCGCGACGACCCGGCAGAACACGCAGTCGGGGGCGGGCGCCGTCTCGGTGGCCATGCCAACATCGTAGGTCGCCCCACCCCCGGGTCCAGCGACCCCGACCGTGCAGCTCGCCAGGCGGCGTGTCAACCTCGCGCTCCGCTGGCGCGTGTCACCTACCGTGGACGAGATCGTGCTCAACCGGACCGCACCTGGAGGCGTCATGACGGCCGAGCGCCGCTGGGACGCCGACACCGCGGTCGAGGAGCTGTACGCCGCCCACTACCGCGCCCTGGTGCGGCTCTCGGTGCTGCTGGTCCGCGACGTCGAGACCGCCGAGGAGGTCGTCCAGGACTCGTTCGTCGCGATGCACGGGCACTGGCGGTCCCTGCGGGAGCCGGACAAGGGCCTGGCCTACCTGCGCCAGACCGTGGTCAACCGCTCCCGGTCCGTGCTCAGGCACCGTGGCGTCCGGGCCCGGCACACACCGTCGCCGCCGCCCGACGGTCCCGGTGCCGACGAGGACGCCCTCGTCTCGGAGCAGCGCCGACAGGTGCTGGACGCGCTGCGGGAGCTGCCGGAACGACAGCGTGAGGTGCTCGCGCTGCGGTACTACCTCGACCTCCCGGAGGCCGCGATCGCCGCGGCCCTGGGGATCTCTCGAGGGTCGGTCAAGACCCACGCATCGCGCGGCGTCGCCGCGCTTCGCACGCTGATGGAGGACGCAGGATGAGCCCCGACGACAACCAGGACATCGAGCACGTCGGCCCCCGGGGTGGGGACGACGACGTGCGCGACCTCCTCGAGCGGACGGTGGCAGGCGTCGAGCCGCGCGGCGGTCTACGCCTCATCCGCGAGCGCACCCGGTCCGCCGACCGGCGGCGCCAGTGGCGGTGGGCCGCCGGTGGCGCCGCAGCCGTCGCCGCCACCGTCGCCGCGGTGGTCGTCCTCGGCGGGCTGCCGGGCACGACGTCGGCTCCCGAGCCGGGACCGGCGACGAGCACCACTGAGCCGAGCCTCACCCCGGAGACCGGACGGCTGGTGCTCCCGGTCTTCTTCCTCGGTGACACCCCCGCCGGCACCCGGCTGTACCAGGAGAACCGGCGCGGCGACGGTGTCGAGGATGCCCTGCGGCTCGCGCTGGCCGGCGACGCGTTCGACGCCGACTACCGCAGCTCCTGGCCGGCGGACACCTCGATCGAGTCGTTCGAGACCGGCGCCGGGGAGACCGACACCATCCACCTCGCGGCCGAGAGCGACCTGACGGCGCGCCCGGCGGGCCTGTCGGCGGCCGATGCGGCCATGTCGGTGCAGCAGCTGGTCCGTACGGCCGAGGCCGGCGAGCTGACGGCCGGAAGGTCGGTGCGGTTCGTGGTGGACGGTGACGAGCTCAGCCGGCTGTTGGGGGTGGACGTGTCGTCCCCGGTCCGGCCCGGGGACGGCGACGCCGTCATGGCGCCCGTCCTCATCGACAACATCCCCGCCCAGGTGCGCGCCCGCCGGCTCCCGCCGCTGGTGAGCCCCTTCACCGTGCGGGGCCGGGCCGCCGCGTTCGAGGCCAACGTGCAGTGGGAGCTGTCGGACGGCGACACCGTGGTCCGGCGCGGCTTCACCACCGCCCGCGAGTGCTGCACCCTCTCGCCGTACTCGTTCACCGTCACCGCTCCCCCCGGCGAGTACGTCCTGGTGGTGCACGGCGAGGACGCCTCTGGCGAGGGCCGCCCGGTCGCTCAGGACACCAAGGAGATCGTCGTCCGCTGACCCGGCGCGTCCGGCGGACCAGGAGGAGCCGACCCGGCGCGTCTGGCGGACCACGAGAAGCCGACCCGGCGCGTCCGGCGGACCACGAGAAGCCGACCCGGCGCGTCCGGCGGACCAGGAGAAGCCGACCCGGCGCGTCCGGCGGCCTGCCGTGTCGTTGCTCAGTCGGCAGCGAAGGTGCACGCTCGCCCGGACCACCTCCGGCCGAGTAGCCGGTCGCTGGCGGGGGCCGACCGGTATCGATCCAGACTCCACCCACACACGCCGGATCGACGTGCTCACCGCCGCCACACGAGCCGGGTCAGCAATTCCACCGCCGCCACACGAGCCGGGTCAGCAGTTCCACCGCCGCCACACGAGCCGGGTCAGCGGTTCTACCGCCGCCACACGCGCCGGGTCAGCGGTTCCACCGCCGCCACACGCGCCGGGTCAGCGCCAGCGGGTCCGAGCGAGCAGGGCAGCGGTCGCCGCGACGCCCGCGGTCGAGGTGCGCAACACCGAGCTGCCCAGCCGCACCGGCTCGGCGCCGACCGCGGCGAAGGCCGCGAGCTCCTCGTCGGCGATCCCACCCTCGGGCCCCACCACGATCACGATCCGCCCCTGACCCGGGACCGGGAGGTCCGCCAGCGGCCCGGACGCGGCCTCGTGGAGCACCACCCGAACGGAGGCGTCACGAAGCAGCGCGACCACCTCGTCGGTGCCCGCCAGGTCGGCGACCTCGGGGAACCAGCTTCGTCGCGACTGCTTGGCGGACTCGCGCGCGGTGCTTCGCCACCGGGCCAGCGCCTTGGCCCGCTTCTCCTCCCGCCAGACCGACACCGACCGGGACGCGGCCCACGGCACGATCACGTCGACGCCGACCTCGGTGAGCATCTCCACCGCCAGCTCGCCGCGGTCCCCCTTGGGGACCGCCTGCACGACCACCACGTACGGCAGCTCGCGCGGGATGGCCGCCACGTCGTCGACGTCCCCGGTCAGCGACGAGGCGGAGGACGCGGTCACGGTCACCGTCGCCCGGGTGCCCCGGCCGTCGGTCAGCTGGACCCGCTCGCCCACCCGGGTACGACGGACCACGACGGCGTGCCTGGCCTCCTCGCCGACCAGCTCGACGGACTGTCCGGGCGCCACCCCGGCCAGGTCGGGATGGACGTACACGGGGAGGCTCACCGCGGGTTGAAGGCTTCGCGCAGCCGGTTGAAGACCGACTTGGCAGGGGCGTGGGCACGACCGTCGGGGGACTGCTCGGACCGGAGCTCGGCGAGCTCGCGGAGCAGCTGCTCCTGCCGCTCGTCGAGCCGGGTCGGCGTCTCGACGACGATCCGGACGACCAGGTCGCCCCGCCCGGTGCCCCGCAGCGACGGGATGCCTCGGCCGCCGAGCACGATCTCGGCGCCCGACTGGGTGCCGGGCCGGACCTCGAAGTCGTGGGTGGTCTCCACCTCCGAGCCGGGCAGCGCCACGTCCGCCTCGAGGGTCGGCAGCACGATCGTGGTGCCGAGGGCCGCAGCAGTCATCGGCACGGTGATGCTGCACAGCAGGTCGGCGCCGTGCCGGGTGAAGACCGGGTGCTCGTTGACGTGCATCTCGACGTACAGGTCGCCGGCCGGCCCGCCGCCGGGGCCGACCTCGCCCTGCCCGGACAGCTGCACGCGGGTGCCGGTGTCGACACCGGCCGGAATCTTGACTGTCAGGGTCCGGCGCGACCGCACCCGGCCGTCGCCGGAGCACTCCCGACAGGGGTCGGGAATGATCGTCCCGAAGCCTCGGCAGGCCGCGCACGGACGCATCGTGCGGATCTCGCCGAGGAAGGAGCGCTGCACCTGCACGGTCTCGCCGCGACCGCCGCAGGTCTCGCAGGTGGTCGGCCGGGTGCCGGGCGCGGCACCGTCCCCGTGGCAGGTCGTGCACAGCACCGCGGTGTCGACCTTGAGCTCGTGGGTGGTGCCGAACGCCGCCTCCGCGAGGTCGACGTCGAGCCGGATCAGCGCGTCCTGGCCGCGGCGGGTCCGGGGCCGCGGGCCTCGCCCACCCGCCTGGGCGCCGCCCGGCGCGTTGCCGCCGAAGAACGCGTCCATGATGTCGGTGAAGGAGAACCCGGCACCTGCGCCGGCGCCGCCCATGCCGCCGGCGAACGGGTCGCCGCCGACGTCGTACATCCTGCGCTTCTCCGGGTCGGAGAGCACCTCGTAGGCGTGCGAGACGCTCTTGAAGCGCTCCTCGCTGCCCGGGTCCGGGTTGACGTCGGGGTGCAGCTGGCGAGCCAGTCTGCGGTAGGCCTTCTTTATCGTGTCGCCGTCGGCGTCACGGCTCACCCCGAGGGTCTCGTACAGGTCCTGGCTCAACGTCGCTGCCTCATCATCCTTCGTCGAGAATCCGGGAGACGTAGCGCGCCACCGCGCGCACCGCCGCCATCGTTCCTGGGTAGTCCATGCGGGTTGGGCCCACGATCCCGAGGGTGGCGAGGGCCTCCTCGCCCGGCCCGTACCCGGTGGCCACGACCGAGGTCGTGGCCAGCTCCTGGTAGGGGCCCTCGTGACCGATCCGCACCGTCACCGTCGACGGGGAGGACGCCTCGCCGAGCAGCTTGAGCAGCACGACGTGCTCCTCGAGCGCCTCGAGCATCGGCTTGATCGCGAGGTCGAAGCCGTCCCCGAACCGGGCGAGGTTGGCGGTGCCGCCCACCGCGACCCGCTCGTCGGAGCGGTGGTCCGACATCGCCTCGATCAGCGCGGCCACCAGCACCGCCACCGGACCGCGCTGGGCAGGGTCGTGCTCGTCGGGTAGCAGGACCAGGGACGCCGAGGCGTCGGCCAGCCGCTCCCCCACGATGGTCCGGTTCAGGCGGGTGCGCAGGTCGGCGATCTGCGCCTCCTCGAGCTCCTGTGGCAGCTCGACCACCCGTTGCTCGACGCGTCCGGTGGAGAGGATCAGCACGACCAGCACCCGGGCCGCGCTCAGCGGCACCACCTCGACGTGCCGCACCGTCGAGCGAGACAGCGTGGGGTACTGCACGATCGCGACCTGCCGGGTGAGCTGGGCCAGCAGCCGGACGCTGCGCTGCACCACGTCGTCGAGGTCGATGGCACCCTGGAGCAGCGTCGTGATCGCCCGCTTCTCCGCCGGGCTGAGCGGCTTGACCTGGCTCAGCCGGTCCACGAAGAGCCGATAGCCCTTGTCGGTGGGGATCCGCCCGGCGCTGGTGTGCGGCTGGGTGATGAACCCCTCCTCCTCCAGCGCCGCCATGTCGTTGCGGACCGTGGCGGGGGACACCCCGAGCCGGTGCCGCTCGACCAGCGCCCGGGACCCGACCGGCTCCTGGGTGGCGACGTAGTCCTCGACGATCGCCCGGAGCACGGCGAGCTTGCGGTCCTCCACCATCGCCGCCTCCTCGCTGTCCGGTGTCCTGGCACTCGCTCGATCCGAGTGCCAAGACTACTAGGCTGCCCGCCATGACGGAGATCCCGCACGACTCCGGTTTCGCCGAGGTGGCCGACCGGTGCTGGGTGGCTCGCCACTCGTGGCTGGACCTGAACGTCGGCGTGGTGGGCGGCGAGCGGGGGCTGCTGGTCGTCGACAGCCATGCCTCGGCGGCGGACGCGCGGCGGGTCGCGGGCTGGCTGCGAGCCCTTCCGGGCGAGGTGGTCGGGGTCGTGAACACCCATGAGCACTTCGACCACACCTTCGGCAACGGCGTGCTCGGGCGCGACGTCGCGGTCTACGCCCACGAGACGGCGGCCGCGCGCACGGTCGAGGCCGGCGAGGCCGCCCGTCGGTCGTTCGACCCCGACGACCCGCACTGGGCCGACGTCCAGGCCACGACGGTGGTGGCGGCCACCCACACCTTCTCCTCGGTCAGGGTCGTGGACCTCGGGGACCGGGTCGTCGAGCTGCTGCACCTGGGACGCGGTCACACCGGCGGGGACGCGGTGGTGCGGGTCGGTGACGCGGGGGTCACCTTCGCCGGCGACCTGGTCGAGGAGTCCGGACACGGTTCGGTGCCGGGGTTCGGGGACGACTGCTACCCGCTGGAGTGGCCGGCGACCCTCGACCTGCTGATCAGCCTGCTCGGCGAGAGCGACGTGGTCGTGCCGGGGCACGGCACCCCGGTGCGTCGGGCGTTCGTCGAGGAGCAGCGGGAGTGCGTCGGGGTCGTGGCCGAGACGGTCCGCGGCCTGGCCCTGCGCGGGGTGCCCGTGTCGCAGGCGCTGGGCAGCGCGCCGTGGCCGTACCCGGTCGAGCTGCTCGGTGACGCGGTACGCCGCGGCTACGCGCAGCTGCCGAGGGCGGGACGGTCCCTGCCGCTGGCATGAGCCCCGTGGCTCGACCGAGCGAGGAACCAGGCCGATGGTGGCGTTCTGCCGCCTCCGCCCAGAAAGTCGGCCCGAGGATGAACCGCGAGGACCCTCGGCTGCGACAGTCTCGTCGTGGCCGGCACGCAGACTCCCGACGCCGCCCTGGTCGAGTCGATGGCCGACGGCGACCATCCCAGCTGGCCCTCGCCGGGTCAGCCGCCTACCTGATCGACGACGCGGCGTCGGCACTCACGGGGGTGGTGCGACGCCGCTGTGGCGTCGCCGAGCCCTCCGCTTGGCGCTCGGGCTGCCGGTGCTCGCCGCGACCTGGGTCCTGGTCCTGGTCCTGGCGACCGTGGTGCGGCGCACGACGCTGCCCGCGGCAACCCTCAGCGTCGAGCTCGCCGTGCTGGTGGCGGTGGCCCTGGCCGCGGCTGCGGCATGCTGGCGCAGGGGTGACCCGGAGCCGGGGCGGCTGGTGGCACCGCTGCTCGTCCTGGCGGGAGCCTCGGTCCTGGTCGTCGCCGGGGCCCTCGGTGTCGATCCGTCCCTCTCGGGCCGGGCCCCCGGTGGCGGCAGCCAGGTGACGGTGGCCTGGGGGGTGACCGGTGCCGTGGCGGTGGGTCTGGCGCTGGCGGCGAGCCGGGACCCGGGTGCCGGCAGCCGCGGGCGCCGACGGCGGCGCCGCCCCTCCACCGTCGCAACCTCGTCGTGGCGGGGGGGCGGCTAGCCTCCCGGGCCGGCTCAACGAGGGGGCCGGCGGACGAGCACGCTCAGCGCCGGTGGCCGCACCACCCGCCGTGGCCACCCCGCCCGCCCGGCGCCCAGCCGTGCCGGGAGCGGCTGAGCACCAGCCAGGCGACCAGCACGAACAGGACCAACGGCAGGTGGGACAGCAGCACCAACGCCAGCAGGATGGCCAGCGCCACCGACCACGGCCTCGCCGGCCACCGGGCGGACCCACCGCGACCGGGCGCCGGGTGCCGGGGCTCGGGCGGCGTCGGGGTCGACCGGGACGACCCGGGCAGGTCCTCGAACAGCGGCCACAGCCCCGCGGCGGTGCGCGAGGCCCAGGCGCGGTCGGAGCGCTCGTCGAACTCCTCCTTGGTGAGGCGTCCGGCGGCGTAGTGCTCGCTCAGCGCGCTGACGGCGCCCTCACGCTCGGCGTCACCGATGCGGACCTCCGGGCCGGTGCTCATGACGGCTCGGGGTCGTCGTCGCCGTCGGCGAGGATGCCGTAGAGCCGGCGGCGGGTGTCGGCGAGGATCTCGGCCGCCTCGGCCCGCTGCTGGGCGGTGCCGGAGACCACGACCTGCCAGACGGCCCCCATCACCTGACCGATGACCGGCTTCAGGTCGCCGGGACCCTCCTCCTGCTCGGGCTGCTCGAACGGGCGCCAGGTGGCGGCGAGCTCGTCGGGGTGCTCCTCGACGTAGCGGCGGCCGTCCTCGGTCAGGGTCAGCAGCCGACGGCCCTGGCCCTCGGTGCCCTCGACCAGCCCTTCGTCCTCGAGCTGCTGGACGGTGGGATAGACCGACCCGGGGCTCGGCTTCCAGGCGCCGCCGCTGCGCTCGGCGATCTGCTGGATCACCTGGTAGCCGTTCATCGGCTCGACCGCGAGCACGTCGAGGATCGCGGAGCGCACGTCACCGCGGCGTACCTTCGGACCGCGGTGCCCGCCACCGGAGCGGCCGTGGTCGCCGGGCCCGCCGCCCTGCGCCATCTCGATGAGGCCCTGGACCCACGGCGGGGGGCCACCGGTCCAGGTGCCGCGGGGTCCGCCGCGGTGCGGGCCGCGGGCGCCGCCGGAGCGTCGGGCGCTCCACGGCTGGTCCCAGGGGAAAGTGTCGTCGGGCATGTCGTCCTCCGTGGGTGATCCTAGGTTCGGGCGAACGGTCGCGACCGTTCTCGATAGTCTGACGATATATCGCTCCCGCGTGGGGTTCAAGAGCCAGCGACACACCGGCTCGACGCGGCCCGGCGTGCCCGCGCGGGGTCGGCGCGGCCGGTACCGTCCCGGGATGCCCTCGTTCCAGGACCGCTACGGCGCCGACGTGCTCAACACCGACTGGCGGGCCCCCCGACGCGGCCGCGCCGTCGAGATCGAGGCCGACAAGGGCCTGGTGGTCGAGGAGGTCACCACCGACTGGTGCGGCGAGATCGTCGGCGTCGAGCGGGACCTCGGCACCGTCACCCTCGAGGACCGCCGAGGTCGACGGCGGACCTTCCCCATCGGGGCCGGCTTCCTGCTCGAGGGCGTCCCGGTGATCCTGGTGCCGCCGGCACGCAGCGGTCCGGCCGTCGCCACCCGAACGGCGTCCGGGTCGGTCGCCGTCCCCGGCACCAAGGCCCGGGTTGCCCGCGCGAGCCGGATCTTCGTGGAGGGCCGCCACGACGCCGAGCTGGTCGAGAAGGTGTGGGGCGACGACCTGCGCGTCGAGGGCGTGGTCGTGGAGTACCTCGAGGGGGTCGACGACCTCGCCGAGCACCTGCGCGACTTCCGTCCCAGCCGCGAGCGTCGGGTCGGGGTGCTGGTCGACCACCTGGTGCCGGGGTCGAAGGAGAGCCGGATCGCGGCCTCGGTCGCCGCCGGCCCGGTCGGCAGGCACGTGCTGATCGTGGGCCACCCGTTCGTCGACGTGTGGCAGGCCGTCAAGCCGGCACGGCTCGGGATCTCGGCGTGGCCCGCCGTCCCGCGCACCGAGGAGTGGAAGAAGGGCGTCTGCCAGCGGCTGGGCTGGCCGCACCGCGACCAGGCCGACATCGCCCGCGCGTGGAAGCACATCCTCGGCGGGGTCCGTGACTTCGGCGACCTGGAGCCCTGCCTGTTGGGGCGCGTCGAGGAGCTCATCGACTTCGTCACCGCGCCCGGCCCGGCCTGAGCCTCGGGTCAGCCCAGCAGGTCGCGCACCACGGCGTCGGCGAGCAGCCGTCCGCTGGTGGTCAGCACCACCCGACCCGACGCGAGCGGCGCCGCCTGCACCAGGCCGCGCTCGACCTGGCGCGGCAGCGCGGCGAGGCCGGCGTCGCCGAGCACCGCGACCGGCAGCCCGGCGCCGAGCCGGGTCTCCAGCAGCACGCGCTCGACGCGCCTCGTCTCGTCGTCGAGCACCTCCCGGGCCTGCGCGGGGCTCACCCCGGCCGCCAGCCGGTCCGCGTACGCAGCGGGGTGCTTGACGTTCCACCACCGCACGCCGCCGACGTGGGAGTGCGCGCCGGGCCCCACCCCCCACCAGTCGCCACCGGTCCAGTAGCCGACGTTGTGCGCGCAGGTCGCCGCCTCGTCGCGGGCCCAGTTCGACACCTCGTACCAGCCCAGCCCGGCCGTGGCCAGGGCGTGGTCGGCGAGCAGGTACTTGTCGGCGAGGTCGTCGTCGTCGGTCATCGGCACCTCACCGCGCCGCACCCGCCGGGCCAGGGCGGTGCCCTCCTCGACGATCAGCGCGTACGCCGAGACGTGGTCGGGGTCGCAGGACAGCGCCGCGGCCAGCGAGGCCTCCCAGTCCTCGAGGCTCTCCCCGGGTGTGCCGTAGATCAGGTCCAGGCTCACCTGGGTGAAGCCGGCCGCCCGGGCCCAGCGCACCACGTCCGGCACCCGCGCGGGGTCGTGGGTCCGCTCAAGCACCGCCAGCACGTGCGGCACGTGCGACTGCATGCCGAACGACACCCGGGTCAGGCCGCCCTCACGCAGCAGCTCCAGGTCCGCGGCGGTGACGGAGTCGGGGTTGGCCTCGGTGGTCACCTCGGCGCCCGGGACGAGACCGAACTCGTCGTCCACGGCGGCCAGCACCCGGGCCAGGTCGCCGGGCGGCAGCAGCGTCGGGGTGCCACCGCCGAAGAACACCGTCGAGACCGGCACCTCGGCCTCGCCGAGCACCACCCGAGCCTGCCGGACCTCCGCCACCGCCGCCTCGACGTACGACGCGCGTCCGGCACCGGGCGCCGAGCCGAGCTCGTGGACGGTGTAGGTGTTGAAGTCGCAGTAGCCGCAGCGGACGGTGCAGAACGGCACGTGCACGTAGAACCCGAACGGCCGCCCACCCAGGCCGTCGAGCGCCGCCGCGGGCAGCGAGCCGTCCGCGGGGACGGGCTCGCCCTCGGGCAGGACGGACGGCATGGGGTCATGCTGTCAGCCCGGTGGTGAGGGCGCCGCGGTGGCTGCGTCGGACGGCCGTGTTGGGGGTCGGCCGCTGATGGCCCCAGGGGTAAGCCGCCGCCCCGCGGCTCGGGACCCGTGCGAGGCTAGCGGTAGAGCTCGTCGATCCGCTCGGCGTAGTTGGACTCGACGACCTTCCGCTTGACCTTCATCGAGGGCGTCATCTCCCCCGACTCCACCGTCAGGTCGTGGTCGAGGAGGATCCACTTCTTGATCGACTCCCAGCGGTTCAGCCGCTGGTTGAGCTGCCCGACGTAGGTGCCGACCATCCGCTCGACGGGCTCCGAGAGCACGATCTCGGCGTAGTCAGCGCCGGCCATGCCGTGCTCCTGCGCCCAGCCGGCCATCGCGTCCGGGTCCAGGGTGATCAGCGCGACGCAGAAGTTGCGCTCCGACCCGTGCACGACGAACTGGCTGGCGTAGGGGCAGATCGCCTTGAACTGCGACTCGATCGCCGAGGGCGCGATGTACTTGCCGCCCGAGGTCTTGAACAGGTCCTTCTTGCGGTCGGTGATCGACAGGTAGCCGTCGACGTCGAGCTCGCCGATGTCACCGGTGTGCAGCCAGCCGTCCTCGGTCAGCGCCTCGGCGGTCTGCTCGGGCTGGTTGTGGTAGCCCTCCATCACCCCCGGGCCCTTGATCAGGATCTCGCCGTCCGCCGCCAGCCTCACCTGCGTGCCGGGCAGTGGCGGTCCGACCGTCCCGAACCGGTTGTCGTCGGGGTGGTTCACGAACGAGCCGGCGGAGGACTCGGTCATGCCGTAGCCCTCCAGGATCGTGATGCCCGCGGCGTGGAACCACTCGGCGATCTCCTGGTTGAGAGCGGCCGCGCCCGAGATGAAGAACCGCACCCGGCCGCCGAAGCGGGCCCGGATCTTGCTGAACACCAGCCGGTCGAACAGGGCGTGCTGCCGGGCGAGCAGGAACGGCACGGGCTTGCCCTGCCGCTCGAGCCGCTCCCTCTCCAGGCCGACCTTGAAGGCCTGCTTGAACAGCTTCTCCTTCACCCCGCCCTCGGCGGCCTGCATCGTCACGATGCGGCCGTGGGCCTTCTCGAAGATCCGGGGCGCCGCCCCCATGAACGTCGGCTGGATCACGCCCAGGTTGTCGATGATCCGCTCGACACGCCCGTCCACCGCGGTCGCGAAGCCGCAGGCGAGCTGCAGCGACAGCAGCACCTTGCCGAACGAGTGCGCCATCGGCAGCCAGAGGAACTGCAGGTCGTCCTGGGAGAGGATGTCCAGGGTCGCGATGGCGGCCCCCTCGTAGGTCCACGAGCTGTGCCTCAGCCGGACACCCTTGGGACGGCCGGTGGTGCCCGAGGTGTAGATCAGCGTGGCGAGGTCGTCGGGCCCGGTCGCTGCGACCCGCCGCTCGACCAGGTCCGGCTCCGCGACCAGCAGCTGCTCGCCAAGCTTCTCCAGGTCCGCCAGTCCGATCACCCAGTCGTCGTCGGTGGCGCCGTCGATGACCACCACCCTGTCGACGTGCGGCAGCTCGACGCGCCGGTCGCACAGCTTGGCCACCTGCGCGTCGTCCTCGGCGAAGACGACCCGACAGTCGGAGTCGGCGAGGATGTAGCCGACGTCCTCGGTGATGGTGGAGGGGTAGACCGTAGTGGTGGCCGCGCCGGCGCACATGACGGCCAGGTCGGCCAGGATCCACTCCACGCGGGTGCTGCAGGCGATGCCGACGCGCTGCTGGGGCTGGATCCCGAGCGCCACCAGACCGGCCGCGAGCCGACCGACACGGTCGCCGGTCTCGCGCCACGTGAGCGACTCCCAGCCGTCACCGCGGGGGAACCGGTAGGCCTCGCGGTCGGCCGACTCGGCCACCCGGTCCAGGAACTGGCGGCCGACGCTCGGCGGCCGGTCCTCGACGAGGGTCATGGCGTAGCTGGCGGCGGGGGGTGCGGACATCGCTCTCCTGCTCTCGGCAACCGGCCAGACGAGACGTCGGGCGGTGGTCACCACACGGTAGATCACGGCCGCGGGCCGCCGGTAGGTGAGGCGCCGGCCCTCACCCGGGCGATCGGGGAGCGGCTGCCCGGCGGGCGGCGGCCTCGACCCGGGGCGGCAGCCCCTCGACAGCCAGCAGCCCCGGCAGCAGCGACCGGTCGGTGGTGAGCGCCGCGAACATGGTCGCCACCGTGACGCCGTGACCGGGCCGGGACTCCACCAGCACCGGGTCACCCGCCTGCACGGCCCCCTCGACCACCACCCGCAGGTAGGTCCCGGCGCGACCCTCCGCGCTGAACCGGCGTGCCCAACCGGTGGTGTCGACGCCGTGACGTCCCAGCCAGGCGGCGAAGACCCGGCACGGTGTACGGACGTCGCTCGGCGAGAGAACTGCGGACCCGACCCGCCAGCGCTCCCCCAGCACGGCGTCGCGCAGGTCCAGGCCGGTGGTCGTCAGGTTCTCGCCGAAGCTGCCGTTGGGCAGCGCGACGCCGAGCCGGTCGGACCAGAAGTCGAGGTCCTCGCGGGCGAACGCGTAGACCGCCTTGTCGGGGCCGCCGTGGAACCTGGTGTCGACCACATGGTCGCCGGCCAGGCCCTGCCGGCGCGCCAGCACCGGCCCCGGGACCGGCCGCTTGTCGATCCCGGTCCGCCGTTGGCGACCCGTCCACTCCCCCGTCACGGGGCGGCCGACGCTGACCGAGAGCACCCGTGCGTCCATGGCCGACAGTCTGGCGTACCCGTGCGGGGCGGCCGCAACCGAACACTTGACGGCGTGGAAAGTACTCCTTATAGTTTCCGGTATGGAAAGTACGCCTGACTACCGCAGCGAGCTGCTGGACGCCGAACGCGCAGCGGCGGCGCCGTACACCGAGTACCCCGCGCTGGGCGGCTGGTACCCCTGGGCCACCGGCCTGCTGGCAGCGGCACTGACCGCCAACGCGACGCTGCTCGACGCGCATCCGAGACTGCACACCGTGGCGCTCGTGGTGATCGTGGCCGCCGAGGTCGGCTTCGTCTGGTGGTACCGGACGAAGCGAGGCACCAGCCCCAGCATGCGCGGCATGCCCCGCGAGATTGCGCGGGAGATGCGGCTGTTCACCGTCGGCTGCGTCGTCGTGATCGGGGGGGTCGCTGCCGTCGTGGCGCTGTTCGGAGACTGGGCCGGCATCGTGGTGGCCTTCGTGCTGGCCGCCGCCGCCGTGCGCCGCTACGAGCGCCGCTACGCCGCGGCCGCCGCCGCCACCCGGGCGAGGCTGCGGTGAGCCTGGCAGACCTCGACCCGGTCATCCACGCCCCGAAGCGGCTGGCGATCATGGCGATGCTGACCGCGTCCACCTCGACCGACTTCCCGTTCCTGCGCGAGCACCTCGCGGTCAGCGACTCCGACCTGTCCAAGCAGATGAGCGCCCTCGAGCAGGCGGGCTACGTCTCGGTCACCAAGAGCCGGGGCCGAGGCGGGGTGACGACCTACCGGGCGACCCGGGCCGGTGGCTCCGCGTACCGGCGCCACGTCCGGGCCCTGCGCGCCATCGTCGACACGCCGGTCGAACAGCCCACCTGAGCCGTCCCGAACTGGTCAGCCGAGCCGGTCGAGGTAGAGCGCGAGCACCAGACCGAGCGCCACCGCGAGCCCGACCAGGTAGCCCTCCTCCTTGAACGCCTGCGGGAACACCTCGATGGCCAGCGACCCGACGACCGCGCCCCCGGCGAAGCATCGCACCAGAGCCAGCAGCCCCGCGGGCGCACCGGCCATGAACAGGTGGCCGGCCAGCGCGGCGACCGACAACAGGCCGGCCGTCGCCACCCACAGCCCCATCACCGCCGGCTTCGACCGGTCGCCCTGCGCCATCTCCTTGGCGCCACCGGCGGCCTCGGGGAGGTTGGACAGCAGGATCGACCCCGACAGCGCCGCGGCCCCGGCCGGACCGGTGCCGATCAGGGCGACGCCGAGCGCGACGTTCTCAGGGATGCCGTCGAGCGTGATGGCGGCGAGCAGGCCGGCGCCACCACCACTCGACCGGGACTTCACCAGCCTGTCCAGGCCAGCGAAGACGACCGAGCCGGCGACGACCATCCCTCCCGCGGCCCACATCGTGACCTTCCTCGACGACGGCTCGATGAGCTCCAGCACCGCCGAGACCATCAGCGCTCCACCGGCCAGCGCCACGATGAACCCCTCGAGCCCCGCCGGCAACCGCCCGTAGGTCCCCCACGCGGCACCGAGGACCAGAGCGCCGGAGACCACGAGTACGACCGCGACGGTCACCACCATGGTGTGCCCCCCACCCGGCCGGTCCCGCAGACCGAGACAGCGAGCCGCTGCAGCGATCTCTGCATGACGCCCCCTTCCCCGCTCGAGGCGGTTGCATGCACCGGTGGGCGATCAGTCCTGGACGGCCTTGGCGACGGCCACGCACCGGGTCAGCCAGTCCTGCGTGGAGGTCACCCGCCGCACCTGCGGCCCGTCCGCGAGCCGCTCCACCGCCAGGCCCATCATCGCGACGACGACCCAGTCCCGGGCCCGGTGCTCGTCGAGACCCGCGGCGTCGACCAGCGCGTGGAACCGGCGACGCACCCCCGCCCGCACGTCGCCCGCGACGTCGTCCCAGCGGTTCCACAGCATCGGCACGACCTCGACGTGCGGGTCGCCGCTCAGCGGCTTCGGGTCGATCGCCAGCCAGGGTTCACGATCCGCGGCCAGCACGTTGCCGTAGTGCAGGTCCCCGTGGATGGTGGTCCCCGTGCTGGCGGGGTCCTCGACCAGCGCCCGAGCCAGCGACACCGCCTGCTCCACCAGCCGGCGCGGCAGCGGCGCAGCGCGTGGCAGCTCGGCGAGGGCTGCAGCGGAGCGGCGCACCGCGGCGGTGGCGGGGCGCAGCTGCGCCGGAGCCGGCACGTGCAGCCGGGCGTAGAGCCCGGCGACGAGCTCGCAGGCCTCGACGTCCCAGAGGACGCCGAGGTCCTCGGTGTGCAGCCGCTCCAGCAGCAGCGCCGACCGATGCGGGTCCGCCCGCAGCAGCCTCACCGCGCCCCGACCGTGCCAGTGCTGCAGCACCAGGTGCTCGTGCTCGGCCTCCCGGTGCGGGAACCCGACCTTCAGCACCGCCGGACTCCCCGAGTCGGTGCGGACCGGGACGACCACCGCGCAGAAACCGTGCCGGGTCTCGCCGTCCTCGATGAGCTGCCACTGCGCCATCAGGTCGTGGACCAGCCGCGGGAGCCGGTCGAGGAAGTCGGCGAACTCGGGCCCACGAGCGGCGTACCGGGCGAAGGTGGCCGGGACCCGCACTACTTCTTGGGACCCTCGGAGGTCGACAGCGCAGCGATGAACGCCTCCTGGGGCACCTCGACGCGACCGACCATCTTCATCCGCTTCTTGCCCTCCTTCTGCTTCTCAAGCAGCTTGCGCTTGCGGGTGATGTCACCGCCGTAGCACTTGGCGAGCACGTCCTTGCGGATCGCGCGGATCGTCTCCCGGGCGATCACCCGGGCTCCGATCGCCGCCTGGATGGGGACCTCGAACTGCTGGCGCGGGATGAGCTCGCGCAGCTTGCCCGCCAGCGCCACCCCGTAGGAGTAGGCGTGGTCGCGGTGCACGATCGCGCTGAACGCGTCGACGGTCTCGCCCTGCAGCAGGATGTCGACCTTCACCAGGTCCGACACCTGCTCCCCGGTCGGCTCGTAGTCCAGGGAGGCGTAGCCCTTGGTCCTCGACTTCAGCTGGTCGAAGAAGTCGAACACGATCTCCGCCAGCGGCAACGTGTAGCGCATCTCCACGCGGTCGGCCGACAGGTAGTCCATCCCGTCCAGCTGTCCCCGCTTGGACTGGCAGAGCTCCATGATGGCGCCGATGTAGTCGCTGGGACTCAGGATCGTGGCCTTGACCACCGGCTCGAGGACTTCCGCGATCTTGCCCGTCGGGTACTCGCTGGGGTTCGTCACCACGTGCTCGGAGCCGTCCTCCATCCGGACGGTGTAGACGACGTTGGGGGCGGTCGAGATGAGGTCGAGGTTGAACTCCCGCTCGAGCCGCTCCCGGACGATCTCCATGTGCAGCAGGCCGAGGAAGCCGCAGCGGAACCCGAACCCGAGCGCCCCGGAGGTCTCCGGCTCGTAGGCGAGGGCGGCATCGTTGAGCTGCAGCCGCTCGAGGGCGTCGCGCAGCGTCGGGTAGTCGTCGCCGTCGATCGGGTACAGGCCCGCGAACACCATCGGGTTCGGGTGCTTGTAGCCGCCGAGCGGCTCGACCGCGCCGTGGTACTGGGAGGTGACGGTGTCGCCGACCCGCGACTGGCGGACGTCCTTGACGCCGGTGATGAGGTAGCCGACCTCGCCGACCCCAAGGTCCCCGGTCTTGACCGGCTCGGGGGAGATCACGCCGACCTCGAGCATCTCGTGGGTCACCCCGGTGCTCATCATCTTGATCTTGTCCCGGTGGGTCAGCTTCCCGTCGACCACGCGGACGTAGGTGACCACACCGCGGTAGGTGTCGTAGACGGAGTCGAAGATGAGAGCCCGGGCCGGGGCGTCGGCCACGCCGACCGGCGCCGGGGTCTGCGCGACGATCTGGTCGAGCAGGTCGGCGACCCCCAGGCCGGTCTTCGCCGAGACCCGCAGCACGTCGGACTCGTCGCAGCCGATGATGTGGGCCAGCTCGGCGGCGTACTTCTCCGGCTGAGCCGACGGCAGGTCGATCTTGTTCAGCACCGGGATGACGTGCAGGTCCGCGCCCAGCGCCAGGTAGAGGTTCGCCAGTGTCTGCGCCTCGATGCCCTGCGCCGCGTCCACCAGCAGGACCGCCGCCTCGCAGGCCTCCAGCGACCGGGAGACCTCGTAGGTGAAGTCGACGTGGCCGGGGGTGTCGATCATGTTCAGGACGTAGGTGCCTGCCCCGGCGCCGGCGCTGTTCGCGGCCCCGACGGTCCACGGCATCCGCACGGCCTGGCTCTTGATCGTGATGCCGCGCTCGCGCTCGATGTCCATGCGGTCGAGGTACTGCGCCCGGGCACTGCGCTCGTCCACCACGCCGGTCAGCTGGAGCATCCGGTCCGCCAGGGTGGACTTGCCGTGGTCGATGTGGGCGATGATGCAGAAGTTGCGGAGAACCGCAGGGTCGGTCCGGCCCGGGATGGGGGCGGGCGACACGGGAGGAACGGCGGGCACGGCGGACTCTCGGTTGCTTGCGGGGGGCCTCGGCCATCTTCCCACACCGGCCCGAGGTCATCGGGACACCAGCCGCCGCCCCCGCAGCCGGCCGCCCCGGTCACAATGGCGTCCTGATGAACGACCTGACCGCCCCCCGCCGGCCGCACCTGGGCCGACCGCACCTGGGCCGACCGCACCTGGGCCGACCGCAGCCCCCGGGTCGCCGGTGAGCGCCGGGCCTCGGGGGCTCGACGACCTGCCGACGATCCCGCACGGTGCCACCGCCCGGCGCCTCGACTGGCTGCTCCTGCCGCCCGCTGTGCGAGCGCTCGTGGAGGACCGGCTCGGCGGCCCGGTGGTGCGCGCCGACTCGGCCGGCGCCGGCTACACGCCGGGGTGCGCGAGCGTGCTCACCACCGCCGACGGCGCACAGGTCTTCCTCAAGGCGGCCAGCCGCCGCGCGCAGCGCCCGTTCGCGGCCGCCTACGCCCAGGAGGCCGCCCAGCTGGCTCGGCTGCAGCCCGGCCGCGCCCCGGTCCCGCGGCTGCTGTGGTCCCACCAGGACGACCTGTGGGTGCTGCTGGCCCTCGAGCACGTCACCGGGAGGAACCCGGCCCGGCCGTGGACCGAGAGCGAGCTGGACCGGTGCCTGGACTGCCTGGAGTCGCTGGCCGAGCAGCTGACCCCGCCGCCGATGCCGCTGCCGACCTTCGGCGACGAGCACGCCTCGCTGGTGGCCGGCTGGGACCACGTCCGGCGTGTGGCGCCCGACTGGCCGCACCTGGAGGAGGCGGCCGCGCTCGCCGCCCGGCAGGCGAGAGCCACCGCGGGACGGACCGTGGTGCATACCGACGCCCGCGACGACAACTTCCTGCTGCCCGCCTCGGGGGGCGCGCTGCTGTGCGACTGGAACTACCCCGTACGGGGGGCCGCGTGGATCGACACGGTCTGCCTGCTGCTGACCGCCTACGGCGACGGAGTCGACGCCGACGCCCTGCTCGTCCGTCGCGCCCTGACCCGCGACGTCGACCCCGAGCGGATCGACGTGCTGCTGGCCCTGCTGTGCGGCTACTTCCTCGAGCGGCGCGACCAGCCGGCGCCGTACCCGTCCCCGCACCTCCGGCGGATCCAGGACTGGAGCGCGGAGGTGTCCTGGGCGTGGCTGGCACGGCGCCGGGGGTGGGACTGAGCTGGGATTTGGGCGGTCACCGCCGCCGCTGGTATCGTCTCGACCTGCGTGTCCCGGCGGCTGCCCGCCGACCGCCAGCAGCGTCGCTGCCGCACCAGCCCACCACCGACCACCACCGAAACGACGATCGAGGCCTGCTTCGTGGCGAACATCAAGTCCCAGATCAAGCGCAACCGTCAGAGCGCCGCTGCTCACGAGCGCAACAAGTCTGTCAAGTCCGCCGTCAAGTCCGCGGTGCGTCGCTTCCGCGAGGCGGCCGAGTCCGGTGACGCCGACAAGGCGCGCACGGCGGCCGCTGCGGCGACCCGCAAGCTCGACAAGGCCGCGTCCGCCGGGGTCATCCACAAGAACCAGGCCGCGAACCGCAAGTCCGCCATCTCGAAGCGGGCCGCCTCGCTCTGAGGCCTTCTGTCCAGCCGCGCCAGGCGCCGGTCCCGCAACGGGGCCGGCGTCTGCTGCGTCCCGGGGCGCCACCGCGACCCGCCCGCCGGTGACCCCACCCGCCCCGCGATGACGGCTCAGGACCGACGAGCCTCGGCCACCCGCAGCACCATGCGCTCCAAGGAGTAGGCGGCGTCCCCACCCGCTCCCTTGACCTCGGCGTCGGCCTGCGCCACCGCCCGGATCGCCGTCGCAAGGCCGCGGTCGTCCCACCCCCGCAGCTGGTCGCGCAGCGTGCGGATCTTCCACGGCGGCACGCCCGCCTCGCGAGCCAGGTCCGCCTCACGCAGACCCCGCGGCGCGGCGGAGAACCGGGCGAGCCCACGCAGCCCGGTCGCGAACGCGCTCGTCACCAGGACCGAGGCCGTGCCGCTGTCCAGCGCCCAGCGCAGCTCCTCCAGGGCGGTCGCGGTGCGCCCGGCCAACGCCGCGTCGGCGATCGCGAAGGACTTGACCTCCGCCCGGCCGCCGAAGTAGCGACGCACCACGGCCGCCGTCAGCGGCTCCCCGGGGAAGTCGCTGGCGAGCTGGTGGGCCGCGCCGGCGAGGGCCCGCAGGTCCGCGCCGACCGCCTGCACCAGCAGGTCCGCGGCGTCCTCCGCGATCCGGCCGCCGTGCTCGCGGACCTCGGCGGCGACGAAGCGGGAGAACTCAGCCGCCCGCAGCGGTGCCGACTTCACCTCGGTCACCGACGCCAGCTTGCGCAGCCGGTTGAGCAGACCGCTGCCCTTCTGCCCCCCGGAGTGCACCAGCACCAGACCGATGTCGGCCACCGGCTCCTCGGCGTAGGCGAGCAGAGCGGTGTGGGCGTCGTCCGGGCTGTCCTCGAGCCCGCGCACCACCACGCAGCGCACGGAGGAGAACAGCGAGGGCGCCGCCAGATCAGCGAGCGTGACCGGGCCGAGCTGGTCCCCGGTGGTCTCGCTGAGCTCCGACTCGGGATCCGCCTGCCGCACGGCATGGAGCGCCGCTGACACCGCCCGCTGGTTCAGCAGCTCCTCCGGTCCGGTGACGAGCGTGACGCGGCCGAGGACCTCGGATGCGGACAGGGACGCCATGATGGGCTCACCCTGCCACACGGCACCGGCAGGATCGTCCCGGCCGACCCGACGTCGCCGGGCCCCGGACCCGGTGGCGGTCCGCGCGGCGCCCGCGGACCTCACGGCGCTTGGGCGCCCCGGCGCCCTCGGTGCCGGAACCCGAGCCGGCCGGCGGTGACCGTCACCGCCACGTCGCCGTCTCGGTCGGTGCGCTCGACCCGGGCGCCGGCGCGGGCCAGCACCGCCAGGGTCGAGTCCGCCGGATGCCCGTAGTCGTTGTCGCGACCGACCGAGACGACCGCCAGCCGGGCTCCCAGACCCGCCAGCCAGGACGGGTCCTGGTACCGGCTCCCGTGATGGGGCACCTTCAGCACGTCGGCCCGGAGCCCGGGGACCGTCCGTGCCAGGTCTCGCTGGGTCGGCGGCTCCATGTCGCCGGGCAGCAGCAGGCGCACGCCTCGGACCTTCACGAGCAGCGCGAGACTCGCGTCGTTGGCCACCGACCCCGACTCCCCCCACCGGTCGGCGGGACGGGAGGTCGCACGTGGCCCGACCACCTGCCAGGTCAGCGGCCCGCGGCGCCGCACCTCGCCGTACGACGGCACCCGGACGGGCACGGCCGCTGCCCGGGCCCACCGGCGGACCGCTGCCGCACCAGCCGCCGGCACCTCGACCCCGGTGACGTCCACCTCACCGACCCGGCGCCCGGCGAGCACCCCCGGCAGGCCGCCGACGTGGTCGGCGTGGAAGTGCGTGAGCACGACGACCGCAACCCGGCGCACCCCCAGCCGATCCAGGCACCGGTCCATCAGCCGGGGGTCCGGCCCGGCGTCGACGACCAGCACCTCCCCCGGCGCCGCGTTGAGCACCAGACCGTCCCCCTGGCCGACGTCGCACGCCACCAGCACCCATCCCGGCGGCGGCCATCCCGGCGAGGGCGGCGGTCGCACCATCACCGCGACCAGCAGGACGGTGGTTGCCACGGCCCAACCGGGACGGCGCAGCAGGACGGCCGCCAACGGGGCCAGCACCGCGCAGGCCACGCCCAGCAACAGCACGCCGAGCAGGCTGGTGGACCAGTCGAGTGCCGGTGTCGGCAGCCGCGCGAGCTGCGTGGCGACGACGACGATCCAGGCCGCGGAGAGGCTGGCGAGGTACCCCAGGGCCTGCCCCACGGGCGGCAGCACCAGCACCGCGACCCCGCCCAGCAGGCCCAGCACCGTCGCCGGTGCCACCGCCGGTGCCGCTGCCAGGTTGGCGGCCACCGCGACCAGGCTGACCTGACCCGAGAGCGCTGCGACCAAGGGGGTGCAGGCGAGCTGCGCGGCGAGCGGCACCGCGACGGCCTCCGCGGCCCACCGCGGCAGCCACCCTGCCAGCGAGTCGCGGAGCGGCGGACCGAGCAGCAGGATCCCGGCGGTCGCCAGCGCCGAGAGCGCGAAGCCCACCGACCGGGCCAGCCACGGGTCGATGAGCAGCAGCCCCAGGACCGCCGCGCCAAGTGCCCGGACCCCGGGGTCCCGCCCGCGCGATCCCAGCCCCAGCAGCGCCACCGACCCCATGGCTGCCGCCCGGAGCACGCTCGGCTCGGGCCTGGCGAGCAGCACGAACCCCACCACCGCGGCCGCGCCGACCACGGTGAGTCCGCGCCCCCTCACCCCGGCCCAGCGAGCCAGCAGCAACGCGAACCCCACCACCAACGTGAGGTTGGTCCCGGAGACGGCCGCCAGGTGCGTCAGGCCACACGTCCGGAAGTCCGCCACGACCCGCTGCGGCAGCTGCTGGTCGTCCCCGACCACGAGGGCCGGCACCAGCGTCCGGCCGAGCGGCGGCGCCTCGTCCACGGCCGCACGGATGCCCGCCCGGACGGCGGCCGCCCCGTCGAGCAGGTCCGCGGCCGGCGAGAGGACGCGGGGCGACCGGCCGGTGGACAGCACCCCGGCGAGGTCCCGGCCGGTCGCGGGACCAAGCCGGCCGGTGACCTGGACCTCGGAGCCCAGCCGGACCCGGACCCAGTCGCGGTCCCCGATCACGAGGACGAGCACGCGGGTGCCGACCCGGCGCCCCCGGCCCACCACGTCACTGACCACGAGGCGGGTCAGCGTGTAGGCCCCGAAGCGACCGGTCCGCAGCAGCGGATCGCCCCAGACGCGACCTGTCACGGTGACCACCGCCCCCTGGCCCGCCAGCTCCGCCACCGGGCTGTCCCGGACCGCGGTCGAGCGAGCCGAGGCCCCGGCCCCGACCACCCCGGCGACCAGCAGCCCGGCGACGAGGACCATCGCCGACCGTCCGCGGGCGCGTCGCGCCAGGACCGCGCCCGCGCCGGCCACGAGGCACGCCGGCAGGACCCAGCCGGGCGGTCCGACCGCCAGCAGGGCGCCGGCCCACCCTGCGCCGGCCAGCAGCAGTGCCCGCAGGTCGGGGCCCGGCCCGGCCGTCAGCCCACCCGGCAGCTCCGGCATCAGAGCGTGACGTAGGGCGCGATCTTCGCCAGCGTCGCCTCGCCGATCCCGGAGACCTCGAGGAGCTCCTCGACCGACGTGAAGGCCCCACGCTCGGCGCGGAAGCCCATGATGGCCTGCGCGGTCACCGGGCCCACCCCCGGCAGCAGCTCGAGCTGTGCCTGGTCCGCCGTGTTGATGTCCACCATCGGCGTGCTTGTGCCCCCGACTGACCCCCCACCCGGCCCTCCAACCGCCCCGCCGGCCGCGGCGGCGGGACCCAGGCCACCAGGCGGCCGCAGCCCCACCACGACCTGCTCGCCGTCCACGAGAACGCGCGCGAGATTGAGCGAGCGCAGCGACACCCCCCGCCGCGGGCCGCCCGCCGCCTCGAGCGCATCGACCACGCGCGACCCGACGGGGAGCGTGGCGATGCCGGGGCGGCGCACCTTCCCCGTCACGTCGACGACGATCTCCGCCACCGGCGACGCCGTCGCAGCGGCGGCAGCCGTCCCCGTGACGGCTCCCGGGGCGGCGGCACCTGACGGTCGACCGGGCACCGGCCCGCTGCCGGCGGCGCCTGGGGTCGTGACACCACTCGGCAGCGTGACCAGCGGCGCGGGCGTGGCGACCGCCGTGGGGAGCACCGTCGTGTCGCCGTGGACCCGGGCGACCCACCACAGAGTGGCGCCCAGACCGCCCAGCAGGAGCACCCCGATCACCGCCACGTGGGCCGCCGTCAGCGGCACGCTGCCGGCCACGCCCGCCGGGAGCCGGTCTCGCAGCCACCCGACGGTCGACGCCACCGGCCCGACGGAACGGCGAGCGTGCCGGCCAGGTGCGGCTCGGACGGTCGGTCGCACCGCATCGGCAACCCCGTCGCGGTCGGCCTCGACCGGGGGGCCGACCGCCGACGCGGGAGCCGGCTCCGGGCCGGCACCCGGGCCGTGCTCCTCGACGCGGTCCGGCCGGGTCGCGGCGAGCTCGGCGCTGAGCAGCTCGAGCCGACGCCGAGCCACCTCGGTGAGCTCCTCCTGGGCTGTCCTGCGAGAGCGCATGCAGGGACGCTAGGGGGGAGCGCCGCCGACGCCCAGGCCGTCGCCCGGGTCCTGTGGACAGCGCCCACCCACCTCACCTGGGGACGAGACCGGGCTCAGCAGGGGCTGACCACGACCGCGACCATGCCCGGGCCGACGTGCGCCCCGATGACCGCGCCGACCTCCCCGACCCGCACCTGTCCGCCGACCAGCCGCGCACCGAGGCGCCGGCCCAGGTCCACCGCCAGCGCCTCGGCCCGCTCGCGGTTGGCCAGGTGGGCGACGCTCACCTCCACCTGCCGGTCCTCGGCCGCGGCCACGGCCAGCTCCTCGAGCCGGTTCAGCGCCCGTGCCGTGGTTCGCACCTTCTCCCGGCTGGCGACCCGACCGTCGAGGATCTCCAGCAGCGGCTTGACCGCCAGCGCCGACCCGAGCAGCGCCGCGGCGGGGCCGATCCGACCGCCGCGACGCAGGTACTCCAGCGTGTCGACGTAGAACAGCGAGGTGGTGCCGGCCGCCCGGGCCAGGGCCGCGCCGGCCGCCTTCTCGCACGACCCGCCCTCCTCGAGCACGTCGACCGCGGTGAGCACGGCGTACCCGGTGCCCATGCCGAGCTGCCGGGTGTCCACCGCCCGCACCGGGATCGGGGCCTCTCGTGCCGCGAGCCGGGCCGACTCGAAGGTGCCGCTCAGCTCGGCCGAGAGGTGGATCGAGAGCACCTCGGTGGCGCCGCACTCGGCTGCCTGCTGGTAGGCCCGCAGGAACAGTGCGGGGGTGGGCCGCGAGGTGCTCACCGGGGTGCGCGCCTGCAGGGCCGAGGCGATCGCGCCCGACGTCGCCAGCTCGTCGATGCCCTCGTCGTAGCCGGTGGCGCCGACCACGACCTGCAGCGGCACCACCACGATGTCGCGTCGGCGGACCACCTCGTCCGGCAGGAGTGCCGTCGAGTCGGTGACGACGGCGACGGTCCGGCCCATGACCAGAAGGCTAGCCGTAGCGACGGGCGGCGACGGGAATCAGCGCGCGGCCGTCCCGGTTCGCCCTACTGGACCGACTACCGGTCGGCCCGCCAGATCACCAGCCCAGACCAGCAGCCCCAGACCAGCGACCCAGCAGCAGGAGAGGAGCCTCATGCGCGTCGTCATCGCAGGAGGTCACGGACAGATCGCCCAGCAGCTCGAGAAGGTCCTGGACGACCGCGGGCACCAACCGGTCGGCATCGTCCGCAACCCCGACCACACCGCCGACCTCGAGCGCCTCGGGGCCGAGGCTGTCGTGCTCGACCTGGAGCAGGCCGGGGTCGACGAGCTCGCCGCGGTCGTCGCCGGGGCCGACGCCGTCGTGTTCGCCGCCGGCGGAGGTCCCGACAGCGGGATCGCCCGCAAGGAGACCGTCGACAAGGGCGCCGCGATCCTGCTCGCGCAGGCGGCCGAGCAGGCCGGCGTACGCCGCTACGTCATGCTGTCCTCGATGGGCACCGACCGGGTGGAGGTCGGGGCCGAGCCAGACCCCGACGACGTCTTCGCCGTCTACCTGCGTGCCAAGCGCGCCGCCGACGACGACCTGAAGGCTCGCGACCTGGACTGGACGGTGGTGCATCCAGGTCGGCTGACCGACGAGGACGCCACCGGTCGGGTCGAGGTCGGCCGGCTCTCCCGCGGGGACGTCACCCGCGCCGACGTGGCGCTGGTCCTTGCCGAGGTCCTGACCACCCCGGGCACCGTCGGGAAGGACTTCGACCTGGTCGGCGGCTCCACGAGCGTGCCGGTCGCGCTCGCGAGTCTCTGAGCCGGGCGGGCCGGGGCCCCGCCCGCGTCCCCCGTGCGTCGGCCCGCGTCCCCCGTGCGTCAGCCCTCGTCAGCCCGCCACGATGTTGACGAGCTTGGGCGTCCGCACGATCACCTTGCGGACGGTCCTGCCCTCCAGGGCGCGCTGGACGTGGGGGTCGCCGAGCGCCAGCGCCTCCAGGTCGGATTCGGAGATGTCCGGGCCGACCTCGAGCCTGGCCCGCAGCTTGCCCTGGATCTGCACGACGGCGGTGACCGACTCCCGGACCAGCAGCGCCTCGTCCACGGTCGGCCAGCCCGCACGGGCCACCGTCGGCTGGTGGCCGAGGCGCTCCCACATCTCCTCGGCGGTGTAGGGCGCGACCAGGCTGAGCAGGATCGCCACCGTCTCGGCCGCCTCCCGCACCGCGGGGTCCGCGGGCCCGCAGCCGGTGTCGATCGCCTTCCGGGTCGCGTTGACCAGCTCCATGGTGCGGGCGACCAGGACGTTGAAGCGGTGCGTCTCGACGAGCTGCTCGGCGTCGCGAACCGTCCGGTGCGTCACCCGCCGCAGCGCGAGGTCGCCCCCGTCGGGCGAGGTCCCCGGCGCGGACGCGACGTCACCGCTCAGGCGCCAGGCCCGCTGCAGGAACTTCAGCGACCCGCCCGGTGACATGTCCGCCCAGTCGATGTCGGCCTCCGGCGGCCCGGCGAAGACCACCGTCAGCCGCACCGCGTCGACGCCGAAGTCGTCGATCTGCTCTCCCAGGTCGACCCCGTTGCCCAGGGACTTGCTCATCCCCCGGCCCTCGTTGATGACCTCCCCCTGGTTGAGCAGGGCGGTGAACGGCTCCACGAAGTCGACCATCCCCATGTCGTGCAGGACCTTGGTGAAGAACCGGCTGTAGAGCAGGTGCAGGATGGCGTGCTCGACGCCGCCGACGTACTGCTCGGCGGGCATCCACCGCCGGACGGCCTCGACGTCGAAGGGGCCGTCCTCGAAGCCGGGCGAGCAGTAGCGCAGGAAGTACCACGACGAGTCGACGAAGGTGTCCATCGTGTCGGTGTCGCGTCCCGCGGGCCCGCCGCACGCCGGGCACGCCACGTCCACCCAGTCCGAGGCCGCGCCCAGCGGCGAGGTGCCCTTGGGCTTGAGGTCGGCACCGCGCAGGTCCGGAAGCACCACGGGCAGCTGGTCGTCGGGGACGGGCACCTCGCCGCAGGAGTCGCAGTGCACGATCGGGATGGGCGCACCCCAGTACCGCTGCCGGGACAGCAGCCAGTCACGAAGCCGGAAGTTGACCGCGCCCGCCCCCCGCTGCTCGGCCTCCAGGCGCTCCACCATGGCGGCGATGCCGGCCGCCTTGTCGGACAGCCCGTCCAGCGGGCCGGAGTTGACGTAGGTGCCGTCGCCGGTGGTGGCGACGGACGTCTCCTCGGGATCGTCCTCGCCGGTGTCGATGACTCGCCGTACAGGTAGCCCGAAGGTCCTCGCGAAGTCGAGGTCGCGCTGGTCGTGCGCGGGGACCGCCATGATCGCGCCCGTTCCGTAGTCGGCCAGCACGTAGTCGGCGGCCCACACCGGAACCTCCTCGCCGGTGACGGGGTTGCGGGCGGTGACCCCCAGGTCGACGCCGGTCTTCGGACGGTCCGAGGCCAGCCGCTCGATGTCGGACTCGCGCCGCACCTGCTGCAGGTAGGCGTCGTAGGCCGCGCGCTGCCCGGGTGCGCAGACCTCCTCGGCCAGCCGGGCGTCGGCGGCCACCACCATGAACGTCGCGCCGTACAGCGTGTCCGGCCGGGTGGTGTAGACCGTGAGCGGCCGCGTCGTACCGTCCGCGAGCCGGAGGTCGAACTCGACGTGCGCGCCGACCGAGCGACCGATCCAGTTCCGCTGCATCGCCAGCACCCGGTCCGGCCAGGTGTCGCGCAGCGCGTCCATGTCGTCGAGCAGCCGTTGCGCGTAGTCGGTGACCTTGAAGTACCACTGCGAGAGCTCCCGCTTGGTGACCTCCGCCCCGCACCGCTCGCAGGCCCCGTCGACGACCTGCTCGTTGGCCAGCACGGTCTGGTCGTGGGGGCACCAGTTGACCGGCGAGAACTTGCGGTAGGCCAGGCCACGCTCGCGGAACCGCAGGAACAGCCACTGCGTCCAGCGGTAGTACTCCGGGTCGGAGGTGTGCAGCCGTCGGGACCAGTCGAAGGAGATGGCGTAGCGACGGAACGACTCGGCCTGGGTCTCGATGTTGGCGTAGGTGTACGTCGCGGGGTGCTCGTCGCGCTTGATGGCCGCGTTCTCGGCGGGCAGCCCGAAGGAGTCCCAGCCGATCGGGTTCATCACGTCGTAGCCGCGCTGCCACCAGTACCGCGCGATGACGTCGTGCAGTGCCATCACCTCGGCGTGGCCCATGTGCAGGTCCCCGGACGGGTAGGGGAACATCGTGAGGGCGTAGCGACGCTCACGCGCGCCGTCGTCGGCAGCGCGGAACGGGTCGAGCCGGTCCCAGACCTTGCGCCACTTGTCCTGGGTGGCGGCCACGTCGTAGGTCGGCCGCGCCCCGTCCGTAGAGATGTCCTGCTCGCTCATCTGTCCCGTCTTCCTCGTCGCCCTCGCGTCCAGGCACAAAAAAACCCCTCACCAACGAGGGGTCGTCACGCCGAGGTCCTGCCCCGTGGGCTGGTCTCAGCGTGACCGGCCGGGAAGGAGGTGGTCTCGCACCCGGCCGAGCCTAGCGCACCGGGCATGAGCTCGCGCAGCCTGCGCGGGTCACGCCCGGTGCCAGGACGCGGTCGCCCGGGTGATAGCGGTCACCGCAGCGGCGTGGACTCCTGGTCCAGGACGTCCTGCAGCCTCACTAGTGCGAGGGCTAGGCCGTGGTAGACCTCCTCGCCGAGGGCGTCGGCCCAGCGGTCCTCGAGCCGCCCGAGAGTGTCCTCGATGACACCGGCGACCTCCCAGCCCCGGCTGGTGAGCCGCACCACCCGGGTACGACGGTCGTCCGGGTGCGCCTCGCGGCGGATGTAGCCGCCGGCCTCGAGCTGGTGCAGCAGGTGGTTCATCGCCTGCTTGGACGCATGTGTTCGCAGCGCCAGCATCCCCGGCCGCTGACCGTCGGGACCCGGGTGCTGGAACACGCCCAAGTGGGCGGGCAGGACGTCGTCGAACCCCGCCTCACGCAGTGCGGCCATCACCTCGTGACGCACCAGCACCGCCGGCCGGCGCAGCAGCGCTCCGACCGGCGGCAGCGCAGCGTCGACTGCTTCTTCCATCATCTGGCGTCCCCCCGGACACAGGAATTGTTACCTCAGGCCCCCCGGCCTGACTTGTCATTGTGCCCTGGAAACACGCGAGGTAGTCACAAGTTTTACTACCGGTTGGCGTTCTGAGAGTAAAGATTGCGCCGTGCGGCGGGTCTCACGGCGCGACCCGGTCGGCGGGAGGTCAGCCGCGCTGCTCGTCCGACCCGGTCTTGTCCGGCACCACCACGGGCCGCCACCGCGCCCAGCCGATGAACCCGAGCGCGACCACGACCATGCCCGCTCCGGAGGCGATGTTGATCGTGCGGCCGTCACCGACCAACAGCCCGGTCACCACGAGCACGAGGCCGTAGATCCCGATGAGCGCACCGATGAAGGTGCGGATGTCGAAGGCACCCGCGCGGTGCCGCGAGCCGCCTCCGGGCTCGTCGGTTGCCCCGTCGGACCGTCGGTCGCTGCTGGACATGCGGCTCTCCCTACCAGAACACGATGTTGAGGATGATGACGAGGACGAGGCCGACCGAGGCCAGCTTGGTCGGCTGCTGGTACCACGCCAGCACGCCCTCGTCGGCGTCGTGGAAGTCCTGCTTCGGGGTCAGCGAGTAGACCAGGCCGCGCAGCTCGGAGTCCGGCTTCGGCGAGGTGACCATGCTGACCCCGACGCTGACCACGATGTCGACGACGAACGCAGCACCGGCCGCCACGAACGCGGCCCCCTGACCCGACAGCCCCAGCACGCCGATCGACAGCGGACCTAGGGCGTCCTGGCTCAGCACCCCCACCGTGACCGCGGCCAGCGTGCCGCTGACCAGTCCGGTCCAGCCGGCCGTGGGGGTCATCCGCTTCCAGAACATCCCGAGGATGAAGGTCGCGAACAACGGAGCGTTGAAGAACCCGAACAGGGTCTGGAGGTAGTTCATGATGTTCTGGTACTGCTGCGCGAAGGTCGCCGTCCCAACCGCGGCCAAGGTCGCGACGACGGTCGCGACGCGGCCCACCCCTGTGTAGTAGCCGTCCGGTCGGTCCTTGACGGCGTAGGTCTGCCACAGGTCGTAGGAGAACACCGTGTTGAAGGCCGAGATGTTCGCGGCCATTCCGGCCATGAACGAGGCCAGCAGACCGGCGATCGCCACGCCGAGCATGCCGTTCGGCAGCAGATCGCGGATGAGGTACAGCAGCGCGTCGTTGTAGTCGACCGGCTGCCCGGCGGCCTTGGGCTCGGCGATCTCGTTGACCAGGACGGCCGCGATCATGCCGGGGAAGATCACGATGAACGGGATGAACATCTTGGGGAATGCCCCGATGATCGGCGAGCGCTGGGCCGCCGAGATCGAGCTGGACGCCATCGCCCGCTGCACCTCGACGAAGTTCGTGGTCCAGTAGCCGAAGGACAGCACGAACCCGAGGCCGAGGACGAGACCGACGACCGACAGGAACGGGCTGTCGATGCCGGTCAGGTTGGTCCCGGGCCACGACGAGAGCTGCGCCTCCCCGTTCCCGGCCGCGGTGATCTTGTCCTTGAGACCGCCGTAGCCCCCCACCCGCTGCAGGCCGATGACCGTCAGCGGCAGCAGTGCGGCGACGATCACGAAGAACTGCAGCACCTCGTTGTAGATCGCGGCCGACAGCCCGCCCAGCGTGATGTAGGACAGCACGATGGCGGCGGCCACCAGCAGGGAGACCCACAACGGCCAGCCCAGGAGCACCTCCACGACGCTGGCCAGCAGGAAGAGGTTGATGCCGGCGATCAGCAGCTGGGCGACCGCGAAGCTGATCGCGTTCACCAGGTGGGCCGGCGGGCCGAACCGTCGGTTCATGAACTCGGGGACGGAGCGGACCTTGGACCCGTAGTAGAACGGCATCATGACGACGCCGAGGAACAGCATCGCCGGCACGGCGCCGATCCAGAAGTAGTGCACGGTCGGGATGCCGAACGCCGCGCCGTTGGCCGACATCCCGATGATCTCGACGGCCCCCAGATTGGCCGAGATGAACGCCAGGCCGGTCACCCACGCCGGGAGCGACCGGCCGGACAGGAAGAAGTCGATGCTGCTGGAGACCGAGCGACGGGCCATGATCCCGATGCCGAGGACGAAGGCGAAGTAGAGCCCGATGAGGAGGTAGTCGACGAAGTTCGCGTCCAGCCTGAGCTGGGAGTCCGCTGCCAGGATCATCCGTGCCCCCTCGTCGTCCCGTATGACCGACGGCACCGTACCCACCCTCCCCGCGGTGAACCACACCAGGGGGACTCCCGCACCGTAGGGCCGACGGCGCGTCGGGTGCGGTGGCTAGAGTCGACCCGACGGGCGTCCCTGTGCAGTGAGGATCGGTGCGAGATGACCTGGCTGGTGACCGGTGGAGCCGGCTACATCGGTGCGCACGTGGTGCGCGCCTTCGCCGAGCGTGGACTGGGGGCCGTCGTCGTCGACGACCTGTCCAGCGGGCACCGGGGCTTCGTCCCGGCCGGTGTGGTGTGCGTCGAGGGCTCGATCCTCGACGCCGGTCTGCTCACCCGCACCATCCGTGAGCACGACGTCGTCGGGGTGGTGCACCTCGCCGGCTACAAGTACGCCGGGGTCTCCGTCCAGCGGCCGCTGCACACCTACGAGCAGAACGTCACCGGCACGCAGCGGCTGCTGGAGGCGATGGCCGAGACCGGCGTCGACCGGATGGTGTTCTCCTCCAGCGCCGCCACCTACGGCACCCCCGACGTCGACCTGGTCACCGAGACGACGCCCACCGCACCGGAGTCGCCGTACGGCGAGTCGAAGCTCATCGGCGAGTGGCTGCTGCGTGACCAGGGCATCGCCACCGGGCTGCGCCACACCTCGCTGCGCTACTTCAACGTGGTCGGCTCCGGGACGCCGGAGGTCCGCGACACCAGCCCGCACAACCTCTTCCCGCTGGTGCTCGAGGCGCTCGTGGACGGCCGGACACCGCGCATCAACGGCGCCGACTACGCCACCCCCGACGGCACCTGCGTGCGCGACTACGTGCACGTCGCCGATCTCGCCGTCTCGCACGTGGCTGCCGCGCAGGCGCTGCTCGCCGACTCCCCGCTGGAGCGGGTCTACAACCTGGGCAGCGGGGACGGTCTCTCGGTGCGGCAGATCATGGACGCGATGGCACGCGTCACCGGCGTCGACTTCAAGCCTGAGGTGCACCCGCGCCGCCCCGGGGACCCCGCGCGGATCGTGGCGTCCGGCGAGCTGGCTGCGCGCGACCTGGACTGGCGGATGCGGCACTCGGTCGACGACATGGTCGCCAGCGCCTGGCAGGCGCGCCGGCTGGCCGCCCCCGCTTGACCACACCCGCCTGACCGCACCCCGACCCGCCGATCCCGCCGGCCCCGCGAGAGGAGACGACGATGAGCGTCCTGGACCTGTTCCGTCTCGACGGCAGGGTCGCCGTCGTCACCGGTGCCTCCTCGGGGCTCGGTGTCAGCTTCGCGCAGGCGCTGGCCGAGGCCGGCGCAGACGTCGTGCTCGGCGCCCGTCGGGTCGACCGGCTCGAGCAGACCCGGGACCTGGTGGCGGGGCTCGGCCGACGGGCCGTCGCTGTCGGCACCGACGTCGCCGACCCGCCGGCGTGCCAGCGCCTCGTGGACACTGCCGTCCGGGAGCTCGGCCACGTCGACATCCTGGTCAACAACGCCGGGATGGGGACCGCGGTCCCGGCCACCCGGGAGACCCCCGAGGAGTTCCGGAAGGTCGTGGCGGTCAACCTCGACGGCTGCTACTGGATGGCACAGGCGTGCGCGCGGGTGATGCGCCCGGGCAGCAGCATCGTGAACATCAGCAGCGTGCTCGGGCTCACCACCGCTGGGCTGCCGCAGGCCGCCTACTCCGCGTCCAAGGCGGGGCTGATCGGGCTGACCCGGGACCTGGCGCAGCAGTGGAGCGGCCGCAAGGGCATCCGGGTCAACGCCCTCGCTCCCGGCTTCTTCGCCTCGGAGATGACCCAGCAGTACCCCGCGGGGTACCTGGAGCAGATGATCACCCGGGTCCCGATGGGCCGCAGGGGCGAGGGCGCCGAGCTCGCCGCCGCGCTGGTGTTCCTCGCCGGTGACGCCGGCGGCTACGTGACGGGGCAGACCCTCGCCGTCGACGGCGGCATGACCATCACCTGACCCGGTGGTCGGCCGGTCCGCTCAGCCGGCTCACAGGAACAGCTCAGCGCGCTGTTGGGGGACGGTGGGACACTGGGCTCATGAGCAGCCAGCAGAACGTGAAGGGACTCCGCTCCGGCCTGACCTTGGAGTGGCCCCAGACCCTCGGCGTCTACGACCAGTACGCCGAGGCCCAGCGCGCCGTCGACTTCCTGTCCGACCACGAGTTCCCGGTCGAGAACTGCATGATCGTCGGGACGGACCTCAAGCAGATGGAGCGGGTGACCGGGCGACTCACCACCGGCCGGGTCGCGATGGGCGGACTGTTGTCCGGCGTATGGATGGGACTGTTCATCGGGTTGGTCTTCTCGTTCTTCGGGACCGGCGGCGCACTCGCCATCATCCTGACGACCGTGGTCATCGGCGGACTGTTCGGGGTGATCTGGGCGCTGGTCGGCTACGCCGCGACCCGCGGCCAGCGAGACTTCAGCTCGGTGAGCAAGATCGTCGCCACCCACTACGAGGTGCTGGTCGAGCACAAGCTGGCGGCCCAGGGCCGGGAGCTGCTCACTCAGCTTCCCGGCCACAACGCCTCGCAGCAGACGTTCTGAGGCGCGGCTGCGCCTCGGCGTGGGGCGTCAGCCTCCGCTGACCGCGGCCGCCAGCGCGTTCAAGGAATCCTCGAGCTGGCTCTCGCTGACCAGCGGGAACGAGATCTTCGACAGCAGGTCCCGGTCGGTGACCTTGCTCCAGTCGTAGGTCAACGAGACTGTCGTCGCGCCCGCGGACTCCGGCTTCAGCTCCCACAGCCACTCCCAACCGGGCGGCTCGTTGCCGGCGGGGGCGGTCTTCCAGCCGATCATCTTGTCGGCGTCGAAGGCGCTCACCACGTTGTCGGTCTGGTACTCCCCACCCATGTGGTCGCCGGTCATGTTCATGCGGAACTGCTGCCCCACCTTGGCCAGCCGGTCCCCGCGATCGAGTCCCCGGACGAAGCCGGAGCCGTCCAGCTCGGTGTGACGTTGCGGGTTGGACAGCACCTCGAAGAGGTCCTTGGCGGAGGCGGGGATCTCCCGTTGGACGGTGATCGAGCTCGAGTCAGTCATGACCTACCCGTACCCGTGCCCACGCCCGACACACCTCGCGACGGGGGTCAGCCGCTGACCGTGCGCGAGCTCAGCACCTCGTCGTCGTCGATCAGGTAGTCCCCGTCGGCCCGGATCAGCCGGAGCCGCTGGCGTTCCACGACCACTCGACCGTTCTCGTACCGGTAGCGGATCGTCGCCTCGACGGTGTCCGAGGAGTCGCCGGCGGCCACGTCGCTCACGTCCGCGGCCGCGATGGCTCCCCAGAACCGGTCGTAGGAGGCGCGCCCGACCGACTTCTCGGCCGGCCCCAGTTGGGCCCAGCCGGCGTCCGTGCCGCCGGGAGCCGACTCGAAGTAGGAGCGTAGGAACGCCGACTTCTCGGCCAGCCCGCCGGCGGGCCCCGATGTTGCCTCCGGTGCGGACGGTGACGACGACCCGGTCGCGCGGGTCGGGCTCCGACCGGCACTCTCCGTCGGGCTCGCACTCGCGCTGCCCCGGCCGGTCGGGCTCGCCGAGGCGGTCCCCGACGTCGTCCCTGCCACGGACGCGTCGTCGGCCTCGCCGCCACCCCTCGTCAGCAGGTAGCCGACGCCACCCACCACGAGCAGCAGCAGCGCCAGGGCCAACGCGGACAGCACCGATCGGCGCGAGGTGCGGCTCCCCCGGCCCGGTGCCGGGCGAACCGGACCGTCGGGTCGGGCGGGCTCAGCGGCAGGGGCGGTCGCGGCGGCAGGGGCGGTCGCGGCGGCGGGCGCGGGGTCGGCCGTCGAGTGCTGGGGGGTGGCGCGTTCGGGGGCCGCGCCGCCCGTGTCGCCGCCCGGGTCGCCGAGAGCGTCGGCGGGAGCGTCGGCGGGAGCGTCGGCGGGAGCGTCGGCGGGAGCGGCGCCGGCGGCTGGGGCGCCGGCGGCGGCAGCAGCAGCCGCCGGGTGAGCCGTCCGCAACGTCTGGACCAGCGTGTTCTCCGCCGTGTGCTCCCTCGCGAGCCGTTGCAGGGCGTGGGCCGCATCCGCCATCGTCCACCGTGACTCCGGCTCCCGGTCCAGCATCCGCAGCAGCGCCGGCTCCAGGAAGCCCGCCCGGGTCGGTGCCGGCGGCTGCCGGGTGGCGATGTCATGCAGCACCGCGACGGGGTTGGCCCGCGGCTGGTAGGGCGGCCGGCCCTCGACGGCGGCATACAGGGTCGCTCCGAGCGCCCAGACGTCGGCGGCGTGGCTGGGACCCTCGCCGCGAGCCAGCTCCGGCGAGAAGTACGACGGGGTGCCGGTCAGCAGTCCCGACTGCGTCAGCGCCGGGTCCCCGGCGGCACGGGCGATGCCGAAGTCGCTGATCTTGGCCGTCCCGTCCTCTCGGACCAGGACGTTGCCCGGCTTCACGTCCCGGTGCGTGATCCCGGCGTCGTGGGCGGCCGCCAGACCGTCGGCGACCTGCGCACCGAGGTCGGCCACCGCCGCCGGGTCGAGCGGCCCCTCTTCGGCGATCAGGTCGGCCAGGGACCTGGACGGGACGTGCTCCATCACCAGCCAGAGGGTGGCCTCCTGCTCGACGACGTCGAAGACCGTCACGACGTTGCGATGGCTCAGCACGGCGGCGGAGCGGGCCTCGCGCAGCGCTCGCGCGGAGTCTGTGGCCGAGACCCCCGGCATCAGCCCGACCTGCTTGACCGCGACCGGACGCTGGAGGAGCTCGTCGCGCCCGAGCCAGACGGTGCCCATGCCGCCCTGCCCGATGGCGCGGTCGAGCCGGTAGCGGCCGCCGATCAGCTCGGGTGACACGGGGCTCCTCTCGGGACGGTCGACGCGAGGACGTTACCCAGGGTCACGCCGCCCACCCCGCGTGCCCCTGAAGTTCCAGAGATTTGACGATCCTGCTGCTGGCGACAGAAGCCTGGCGCGATGACGCTGTGGTCGACGGCAATGAGCCTCCGGCCTGGTCGGCCCGTCGTGTCGTCCACCTCAGCACCCGGCTGGACCTGACCCACTCGGTTGACGAGGCCGAGCAGCTGATGCCGTCCGCCGCCGCGGGCCGGACCAACGTGGCGGACATCGCCAACCGGCTGCACCACCATGCCGCGTCAGAGCACCGCGTGCCGGGGACGCCGTGTGCGCTGCGGCCGCCGTCCAGCTCTGGCGCCAGTCACCCGGATGCTGGTCTGCGGGCGATCCGCAGCTGCCGCTCCGTCCGGACGCGCAGGTCGCTGCGGTGACGGACGTCGAGAGCTCCGCCGTCGAGCAGCAGATCGAGGTGGTCGAGCTCGGCGGCGCCGAGTCGGTCGGCGACTGCGCCACGGATGCGCGTCAGCACGGCGAAGGCGTACGTGCCGGCGACGTCCGGCAGCGGTGGCTCGAGGTCGACGACGATCGGACGGTCCAGCTCGACGCCCAGGCCGGCCCGGGCCAGACGCGATGCCCAGTCGCTGCCCATCGCCGGCATGTCGACGGTGCGGTCGACGGCGAGGAGGGCATGGGCGCTCGCCTCCGCGGCGGCGCCTGGTGCGCCGTCGGTCAGGAACCGGGGATGTCCCGTGAGCTCGACGACCGCCAGCAGACCGCCCGGTCGGATCGCGGCCGACACCTGAGCAAGGGTGCGGTCCGGATCAGCCAAGTGGTGGAGCGAGGCGGACGCCCACGCGAGGTCGACCGGGTCGAGCTCGGGCACACCCTCGTCGAGGTCCGCGTGCCGGAGGGTGACCCGGTCGGCGAGACCGAGCCGCTCGGCACGGCGCTGCAGGCGATCCAGCATGTCGGTGGACCCGTCGACCGCCACCGCGTGCGCGCCGGCGAAGTGCTGGAGGAGCCCGAACGTGCCGGTCCCGGTCCCTGCTCCGAGATCGAGGATGCTGCGTACCGGGGCGTCGACCAGGGCAGCGATGTCGGCGCGCACGGCGCCCAGCGGCCCCGCGAGGATCTCGGCGTCGAGGTCGAGCATCTGCGACAGAGCGTCGTTCGGCTCGTGGCTGCCGTCGGCGTGCCGGTGGTTCCCGTGGGCGGTGTGGTGATGGTGGCTCATGCACCGTAGCCTAGGCCCGCTTTGCGCTATCGGCATATCATCATGCGTATGACGCAAGACAGCGACGTCGACGTGGTGGTCCGCCAGCGCATCCGCGGCCTCCGAACCGCCCGCGGGTGGTCGCTCGACGACCTGGCCGGGCGCTGCTTCCTGAGCGCCTCGACGCTGAGCCGGATCGAGACCGGGCACCGCCGTATCGGGCTCGACCAGCTGACCTCCATCGCCCGAGCCCTCGGCACCTCGATCGATCAGCTGGTCGAGCCCGAGGACGGCCACGACGTGGTGATCCGGCCCCAGCAGGACGAGACCCGAGGCATGACGACCTGGCTGCTGTCTCGAGACCAGGGACCGCGCGGACTGAAGGTCGCCAAGATCCGCCTCACCCAGCCACCGCCGCGACGCGAGGACGGCGGGCTCCCCGTCCACCCCGGACGCGACTGGTTCACGGTGCTGTCCGGCACCGTGCTGGTCCTGCTCGGCGAACGCACCATCAGGGTCGAGGCCGGCCAGGCCGCCGAGTTCTCCACGATGGTTCCCCATGCCTTCGGGGCCGACGGCGGACCCGCCGAGATCATCGCCATCCTCGACCCCGACGGGGAGCGCACCCACCTGCGCCCGTGAGCCAACGCGTGGCCGCCGGGAGCGATCGTCCGTGGACACGCGCAGGCGCGCGGGACGACAGTTGACGCAGCGATCCCAGGCAGTGCTGCAACCGTGTTGGAGGCGATGAGGTATGTGCGACGGCATGGAACGGCGGTGGACCACGTTCGGCGTCAGGGCGGCTGTGGTCGGGATGGCCTGTTGGGTCGTCGGGATCGCCCTCTTCCCGGTGGACGCCCAGCTGCACCACGGCGACGAGCGGCTGGCGGCCCTGCTGAGGGCTGGCGCCGGCCGGCAGTACGTCGCTACCGACCTCGCCCTGATCGGCGGTGTCCTGCTCGTGGTCTTCCTGGTCGCTCTCACCCAGATCGTTCCCGATGGGGCACCCGGCGCGGGCCTGTTGCGACTCTCGTTGGCCGGATGCGTCGTGACGCAGTCCATGGTGGGTTGCGGAGCCGGTCTGGGCCTGGCGGCTGTGCACGCCTCGGTCGCACGCGACGACCCGGCTCTGGTGGCGCTAGCGTGGCGAGGCCTATGGCTCACCTGGCTCGCGTCTGCTGCTCCGACTGTTCTCTTCACCGCGGCAGCGGTTCTCGGCCTTCGACAGGCCGGCCTCTCCCCGCGCTGGGTCGCTGGACTGGGCTGGGTCTCCGTCGGCGCGCACGTCCTCGTCCTGTTCACCGTGGCCCAGCTCGGGCTGTTCGCGCCGGATGGCCTGGTCGGGGGGATGGCCCCCGCCACCACGGTGGTGTGGGTACTGGCCCTGGCCTTGACACTGACGAAGGCTCACGGACGCGTCCCTCGGCCGAGCACCGCGGGGGGCGGGCGGCAGCGGCGTCGCGGGACAGCCGACCGTGACCGACCGGTGTCGCCACCGGCCCGCTCGCGCAGCGCGGCGGGTGATCCAGACTCGCGGTGTCCTGACCGCTCAGGTGCCGATGCCTCCCCGAACGCGTCGAAGGAGCGTCCGGCGTCAGCGCTGCGATCCGGGACGTGCCTCCACACGGCGACAGGCCATGCCTCTGCTCCTCTGTCGAGGACTCGGACATGACCTGTGACCTGACGGTTCGGTGGAGCTGAGGGGACTCGAACCCCTGACCCCCTCCATGCCATGGAGGTGCGCTACCAGCTGCGCCACAGCCCCGCTGCCCCTGCCGGTCGGCCGGGCAACTGGAGAAGCGTAGCCAACCCCGCTCACGGATGCGAAATCGGGGTCCGTCGCCGCGACGGCCCGCCGGTCAGCCGCGCACAGCGGCGGTCTGGTTGTAGCCGGCCAGCCGCAGCCGGGGCCGGTGAGCGCTCCCACCGGCGACGTCGGTCACGGTCACCCAGCCGCAGTTGTCCACGCCGGCGAGGTCGCGGGCCTGTGACCGCGGCCAGCCGAGCAGCTCGACCAGGGCGACCTTGAGGGCGGCGCCGTGGGTGACGGCGACGGCGGTCTCGCCCGCGGCCAACGACCCGACCACCTCGCTCAGCACCGGCACGATCCGCGCGGCCACCTCGCCGGCTCCCTCCGCGCCGGGGACGCGGGGCATGTCCTCCCCGTCGGCCCAGGCCGCGTGCGCCGAGGGGAACGCTGCGGCGAACTCGGCCGTGGTCATCCCCTGGCGGGCGCCGACGTCGTACTCCCGGAGACGCTGGTCCACCTTGGCCGACAGGCCGGTGAGCCGCTCGAGGTAGTCGCAGGTCTGCCGGGCCCGGCTCAGGTCCGAGCACCACACCGCGACGGGCTGCAGCGCGGCCAGGGCCGGTGCCGCGGCGGCAGCCTGCGCGTGACCGGTCGGGTCCAGGCCGACGTCGTGGTGTCCCTGGGCGCGACCGACAGCGTTCCAGGAGGTCTGACCGTGCCTCCACAGCACGAGCCGGCGGCCGGGGGTGCTCACCGGGAGTCGGCCGCGGCCGGCCGCGGCGCACGGGTCAACGACGTCAGGGTCGTCACCGTTCGCGACCCGAGGTCACCGTGTCCGGCAGGGCGATCAGGGGGCAGTCCCGCCACAGCCGCTCCAGGGCGTAGAAGGACCGCTCCTCCTCGTGCTGGACGTGGACCACGACCTCGGCGTAGTCGATGAGCACCCAGCGCCCCTGACGCTCGCCCTCCCGACGTACCGGCTTGGCCCCGCTCTCGCGGAGCCGGTCCTCGACCTCGTCGACGATCGCCCGGACCTGACGGTCGCTGGGCGCCGAGCACAGCACGAAGGCGTCGGTGATTACCAGCTGCTCGGAGACGTCGAAGGCGACGATGTTCTCGGCCAGCTTGTCCGAGGCGGCCTGTGCGGCGGTCCGCACCATCTCGAGCGCGTGTTCGGTGGCGGTCACAGGCCGCTCCTGGGATCAGGGGTGGTGCTCATGAGGGTCCTAGCTTCCTGGTGGGCGTCGGGGTCGGCGTGTAGAGGGCGTGCTTGCTGATGTACTGGACGACACCGTCCGGCACGAGGTACCAGACGGGCTCGCCGCGGCGTCGACGGTTGCGGCAGTCGGTGGACGAGATGGCCAGCGCCGGGATCTCCACGATCGTGACCCGGTCCGTCGGGATGCCGTCGAGCGTGGCCGGCTCCATCGCGAAGCCTGGACGGGTGCAGCCGACGAAGTGCGCGAGCTCGAAGAGCTCCCCCGCGGCGCGCCAGGTGAAGATCTCCCCGAGCGCGTCGGCCCCGGTGATGAAGTAGAGGTCCGCGTCGGGGAGCTCGGTGGTGAGGTCCCGCAGCGTGTCGATGGTGTACGTCGGACCGTCGCGGTCGATGTCCACCCGCGACACCCAGAACCGGGGGTTGGAGGCGGTGGCGATCACCGTCATGAGGTAGCGGTGCTCCGGCGGCGACACGTCACGCCCCTGCTTCTGCCAGGGCTGCCCGGTCGGGACGAAGACCACCTCGTCGAGGTCGAACCACGCCTGCACCTCGCTGGCAGCGACCAGGTGGCCGTGGTGGACCGGATCGAAGGTGCCCCCCATCACCCCGATCCGGCGACGCTCGCGAGTCGGTGCCGGGGCGGCGACGACGACCGCGAGGTCACTCACGCGTCATCTCGGCGGACCCGTCTCAGGTGTGGTCACGCCCGGCGCCGAAGGCGAGCAGACCGGCCAGCAGGACCACCAGCAGCAGCAGGGTCAGCCCACCGACCAACCAGTGGTTGGGCCCCGAGGCATGGGACTCCGCGGCGACGACAACGAGGGGCGCGAGCGACATGCGGCGATCCTACCGTGCCGGGACGGGCAGCCCGATCCGCGCCAGCCTCACCAGCGACAGGCACTTCATCACCAGCAGGGCGGTGGCCACCGCCGTGCCCAGCCACACCCAGCCGGTGACGAGCAGCAGCACCGCGAACAGCGAGGAGTTGACCGCCTTGCCGGGCTTGGACCAGTTCCACAGCCACAGCGGCCGGTCGATCACGTAGAAGTAGTTGGGGCTCCGCACCGGCCAGGCCAGGAACGCCATCGACAGGAAACAGTCCACGACCATGAACTCGGCGAGGTAGATGAACACCGGCAGTGCGAACTCCGGCTGCAGCCACACCAGACCGAGGTAGAACGAGGCCGCGCAGAACCGGTCGCACAGGATGTCCAGGACGGCCCCGGTCCGCGTCTCGCAGCCCCTCAGTCGGGCGACGTAGCCGTCCAGGCTGTCCCCCGCCCAGTAGACGACCAGCGCCGCCACCAGCAGGGTCAGACTCTGCTGCTGGGCGGCGAGCGCCGCGAGCGCGACCGAGGCGACGGTCCGCACGAAGGTGATGACGGTGGCCGAGGTGCCCAGTCGTTCGGCAGCCGGGTCGGCCCAGACGTCCGCGGTCCCGGGGTCGGCGCCCTCGACCCCCAGCTGCGCGCTTGCCATGGGCTCACCCTAGCGCCGTGCCGGCGCGCAGCGCCGACGAGACCGGGCTGGGGAAGCGGACGGTGAACCGCGTCCCGCCGACCGCTGCGGTCAGGGCCGCCGTCCGCTCGGCCAGCAGGTCCTGGTGCACTCGGTCGAGCCGTTCGACCAGGTGGTGCACGACGCTGCCGTCCGGACGCTGGTCCCAGCCGCCCACGACCCGGCCGTCGGCCCAGATCGTGGGGCCGGCGTTGCCCATCCGGTCGAAGCAGCCGGCGGCGTGCTCCGGCAGGTACCAGTCGCGCTGCTTCCATCCCATCGTGGTCGGGTCCAGGCCGGGCAGCAGCGCCAGCCACGGCTCCGGCGGCTCGACGGACCCCTCGTCACCGGGGGCGACCCAGCCTGGCCCCGCGTCGAGACCGACCGGCACCGCGCCGCACGCGGCCAGTGCGGCGCGCGTGGTCGTCAGCGTCCAGCCGGTCCACCACTGCAGGTCGGTGGTGGTGCCGGGGCCGAAGCGGCGCAGCCAGCGCAGCGCCAGCTCGCGAGCCGCCTCCGGCTCGGCGAGATCCCCCAGCCCGCCCGCCAGCCAGTCACCGGTCGCCGCCCATGCGTACGCGCCACTGACCCAGCTGCCGTTGGGACGGGTGCGAACCACCTCCCCCTCGAAGCCGAGCAGCGGCAGCACCCGGGTGTGCGCGGAGACCGTCGCGGAGTACCGCTTTCCGGGGGCCAGCACGAGGGGGTGGTCCACGTCGGGCACCAGCCCACGCAGCGCCCGCGCGGTCACCGGGCCGTGCTCGGTCACGGCCGCGAGCACTCGGCGGGACGCGTGCTGCAGCCAGCCGTCGGGGTCGGCGACGCCGTTGTCGGCGAGCAGCCGCAGCAGCCGTCGCCGTTCGGGGGCGACCAGCCGGCGGGTGGCGGCGCCGTGTGCCAGCCGGACCACCGCCGGCGTCGCGACCCACAGCGTCCGGCGCATCGCGTGGTGGCGCACCAGCGCGCGGTCGACGTACAGGGCGCGCTCGAGGGCGGCCACCGACGGCTGGCGCATCCGGGCGAGCGCGGAGAGGTGGACGGTGACCGGGTCGGTGGAGTGCAGCGCCACCACGGCGTCGGCGACGGCCGCGACGTCGTCGGTCCGGGCGGCCGGCGCCAGCAGGTGCCGACGGGCCAGCCGGGCCCGGCGCTGCTCGGGGCTGATGTGGGCCGGCACGGGGGCGGGTCGCGGTCCTCGGCGGGGAGGGCGGTCAGGGCCGGACGTGTCCGGCGCCGGTCACGACGTACTTGGTCGAGGTCATCTCCGGCAGCCCCATGGGGCCGCGGGCGTGCAGCTTCTGGGTGCTGATCCCGATCTCGGCACCGAAGCCGAACTCGGCGCCGTCGGTGAAGCGGGTGGAGGCGTTGACCATGACCGCGGCCGAGTCGACGGCGGCGGTGAACCGACGCGCCGCCTCCTGGGAGTCGGTCACGATGGCCTCGGTGTGCCCGGAGGAGTAGCTGCGGATGTGGCGGACCGCGGCCTCGAGGTCCGGCACGACCGCGGCCGAGATGTCCAGCGACAGGTACTCCGCAGCGTGGTCCTCGGCGGCGGCGGGCAGCACGCCGTCGAGCCGGGCGAAGGTCTCGTCACCGTGGACGGTGACCCCGGCCTCCTGCAAGGCGGCCACCACCCGGGGCACGAACGCCGCGGCGACGTCGGCGTGCACCAGCAGCGACTCGGCGGCGTTGCACACCGAGGGCCGGTGGGTCTTCGCGTTCAGCACAATCGTCAGCGCCCGGTCGAGGTCGGCGGCCGCGTCGACGTAGACGTGGCAGTTGCCGACCCCGGTCTCGATCACCGGCACGGTCGACTCCTCCACCACCGACCGGATCAGGCCGGCCCCGCCCCGGGGGATCAACACGTCGACCAGTCCACGGGCACGCATCAGCGCCTTGGCGGACTCGTGGCCCTCGCCGGGCACCAGCTGCACGACGTCCGCCGGCAGGCCCGACCGGGCGGCGGCTCCGCGCAGCACCTCGACGATCGCCTCGTTGCTGGCACGGGCGCTGGACGAGCCGCGCAGCAGCACCGCGTTGCCCGCCTTGAGGCAGATGCCGGCCGCGTCCGCGGTCACGTTGGGCCGCGCCTCGTAGATGATCCCGACGACGCCGAACGGCACCCGCACCTGCCTCAGCTCGAGGCCGTTGGCCAGGGTCGAGCCCCGCACCACCTCACCGACGGGGTCCGGCAGCCCCGCGACCTCGCGCAGGCCCGTGGCCATCGCCGCCACCCGGTTCGGGTCCAGCCGCAGCCGGTCGACCAGAGCCGCTGCGGTGCCCCGCTCCCGGGCCGCCTCGACGTCACGGGCGTTGGCGGCGAGCACCTGCTCGCAGGCCGTCTCCAGGGCGTCCGCCATCGCGTGCAGGGCGCCGTCCTTCGTGGCGCGGGTGGCCTGGGCCAGCTCGTAGGCGGCCTCGCGGGCACGGTGGGCGACGGTCTCGAAGCTCATGCGCCCAGGGTAGTGCGACCTGGTCCGACGGGCGTGGGGGCGACCGGTCAGAACGGGACGGGCTGGACGTCCTGCAGGTCGATCATCGCGCGCAGCTCCATCCCGCGGGCCAGGAACACCGCGCGCTCCAGCACCTCGAGCCCGACGACCTCCCAGCGGGGCAGTCCGGCGCTCTCCCGGTGCTCGTCCCACACGCGCAGCGCCAGTGACGAGGCGTCGAGCAGGGTCGCCGCCTCCTCCCAGTACATGATCTCGGCGTGACCGGCGGCGAACTTCAGGGAGTGCAGGAAGGGCCGCTGCTCGCTGAGCCGGCGCAGGGCGTTGCGCACGATCAGCGGCTCGACGCCGTCACCGGCCACCGTGACCGTGACGTGCCAGAGCCGTCCCACCTCGCTCACCGACGTTTCCTCCCCTGCATCCGGGACCCGCTGCGACCCGCCCGGCCGTCGTGACGGTCGGCCGCGGCGCGGCGCGGGCGTGACCCAAGCATGGCCTGCTTTACCCACGGCCGTCGTCCGATCGGCGAAATTGTCTGGACCGACGAGGGGCCCCTGCCCCGTCGCGGTTGTCGCCCCCGGTCGCGGTTTCCCAGGGTATCGCCAGATCCCGACGCCTCCCGGGCCATATGTGACACGGGAGGCGTTGGGAAAGGTTGATGCCCTGGGAATCCTGACCAGCCGCGCCAAGACCACGGTGCCGCCGAATCAGCGCCGCGGCAGCAGCACCAGGTCGTCACGGTGCACGACCTCGCGCTCGTAGGAGGCCCCGAGCTCGCGGGCGAGCTCCCGGGTGGACCGCCCGAGCAGCCCGGGGAGCTCGGCGGAGTCGTAGTTGACCAGCCCACGGGCGACCGGCACCCCCGCCGGGTCGACGAGGTCCACGGGGTCGCCGCCGACGAAGACGCCCTCGACCCCCGTGATGCCCGCCGGCAGCAGGGAGGCACGACGCTCGGTCAGCGCCCGGACGGCGCCGTCGTCGATCACGATCCGGCCTCGTCCCTCGGTGGCGTGCGCCAGCCACAGCAGGCGGGTGGGTCGTCGGGGCCCGGTGGGGTGGAAGACGGTGCCGACCGGCTTCCCGGCGAGCGCGTCGCCGGCCAGCGACGCGGAGGTCAGCACCACCGGGATGCCTGCGCCGGTCGCGATCCGGGCGGCCTCGACCTTGGTGTGCATCCCGCCGGTACCGACCCCGGCGGGCCCGCTCCGGCCGATCTCGACCGCAGCTAGGTCGGCCTCGGACCCCACCTCCGTGAGCATCGTCGCCGCGCCCCGGGCCGGGTTGCCGTCGTAGAGGCCCTGGACGTCGCTGAGCAGCACCAGCAGGTCGGCGTGGACCAGGTGCGCGACGAGCGCCGCCAGCCGGTCGTTGTCGCCGAAGCGGATCTCCGAGGTGGCCACCGTGTCGTTCTCGTTGACCACCGGGACCACGCCCAGCTCGAGCAGCTTGGCGAAGGTGCGGTAGGCGTTGCGGTAGTGGCTGCGACGGGTCACGTCGTCGACCGTGAGCAGCACCTGCCCGGCGACGATGCCGTGCCGGGCGAACTCCTCGTTGTAGCGGTGCACCAGCAGTCCCTGGCCGACCGAGGCCGCCGCCTGCTGGGTCGCGAGGTCCCGGGGACGGCGACGCAGGCCCAGCGGCGCCAGCCCGGCGGCGATCGCCCCGGAGGAGACCAGCACCACCTCGGCGCCGCGGCGCCGGACCGAGGCCAGCGCGTCGACCAGCAGCCGCACCCGCTCCGGGTCGATGCCGCCGGCCGTGCTCGTCAACGAGGACGAGCCGATCTTCACGACCACACGACCGGCGGTGGCGACCTGCTCGCGGGTCACCGCAGCGCCCCCGGCGCCGGGCCGGGGTCGTCCTCGTCCCAGCCGAGGTCGGGGCCGGTCGCGACGCCGTCCGGCGCCTCGTCGCTCGTGTCGTCCGAGGCGCCGTCGGGAGCAGCACCGGGCCGGTCCCGGCGACGGGCCACGTCGGCGCGGGTCTCCCCCTCCTCGCGCTCGGGCATCGCGGCGTCGATCTCGCGACGACGGCGCGCCGCCGGCCGGGACTCCTCGAGCCGGCTGTCCTCGCCGCGGCGCCCCAGCAGCTCCGCACCGGTCTGCACCATCGGGCGGAAGTCGAAGACCACGGCGTTGTCCGCCTCGCCGATGAGCACCGCGTCACCCTCCTGGGCGCCCAGGGCGAGCAGCTTGTCCTCGACCCCGAGCCGGTTGAGCCGGTCGGCGAGGAAGCCCACCGCCTCGTCGTTGCTGAAGTCCGTCTGGCGGACCCAGCGTTCGGGCTTCTCGCCCCGCACCCGCCACCCCTCGCCGGTCTCACGGATCGTGAAGTCGGGACCGCCGGTGCTGGCCGGTGGCCGGATCACGATCCGGGTGGCCGCGGCCACCGGGGTCGCGGCCCGCTTGGCGGCCACGATCTCGGCCATCGCGAAGGACAGCTCCCGTAGCCCCTCGTGACTGGCCGCCGAGACCAGGAAGGTCCGCATCCCGCGGGCCGCCACGTCGGCCAGCACGATCTCGGCGAGGTCCCGCCCGTCCGGTACGTCGACCTTGTTCAGCGCCACCAGCCGGGGCCGGTCCTCGAGCCCGCCGTAGGAGGAGAGCTCCCGCTCGATGACGTCGAGGTCCGACATCGGGTCGCGCCCGGGCTCCATGGTGGCCAGGTCGACCACGTGCACCAGGGCCGCGCACCGCTCGACGTGCCGCAGGAAGTCATGGCCGAGGCCGCGCCCCTCGCTGGCGCCCTCGATGAGCCCGGGGACGTCGGCGACGGTGAACGTGGTGTCGCCGGCGCTGACCACGCCCAGGTTGGGGACCAGCGTCGTGAACGGGTAGTCCGCGATCTTGGGACGGGCCCGCGACAGCGCCGCGATCAGGCTGGACTTGCCGGCACTCGGGAAGCCCACCAGACCGACGTCGGCGACGACCTTCAGCTCCAGGACGATGGCGCGGTCCTCCCCCGGCTCGCCGAGCAGGGCGAACCCCGGCGCCTTCCGCTTGGAGGAGGCCAGCGCGGCGTTGCCCAACCCACCCCGGCCACCGGCAGCGACCACCATCTCGGTGCCGGGCCCGACCAGGTCGGCCAGCACCTCGCCGCGGTCGTCGCTCACGACGGTGCCGTCGGGCACCGCGAGGACCAGGTCGTCGCCGTGACCGCCGTTGCGGTTCCCTCCGGCACCGTGGCCGCCGTGCTGGGCCCGCCGCTGCGGACTGTGGTGGTAGTCGAGCAGCGTCGTGACGTCGGGGTCGACCCGCAGCACGACGCTGCCGCCAGGGCCGCCGTTCCCGCCGTCGGGGCCACCGAGCGGCTTGAACTTCTCGCGGTGCACCGAGGCCACCCCGTTGCCACCGCGCCCAGCGGTGACCTGGAGCGTCACCCGGTCCACGAAGGTCGGCACGGCCATCGTCCTGCTCCTCTCAGCGACGCTCCCACGGTGGGTGCGTCCTCCGCCGCGCCGTTCCCTCCGGAACGGCGAGAAGGGGCGCCCTGCGGTCTCAGCAGGGCGCCCCTTCTCGGCGGTTCGTGTCAGCTCCGAGCCAGGGTCACCCGACCGACGGAACGATGTTGACGACCCGGCGGCCGCGCTTGGTGCCGAACTCGACGTTGCCGCCCACCAGGGCGAACAGCGTGTCGTCGCCGCCACGGCCCACCCCGCTGCCGGGGTGGAAGTGCGTGCCCCGCTGCCGGACGATGATCTCGCCGGCGTTGACGAGCTGCCCGCCGTAGCGCTTGACACCGAGCCGCTGGGAGTTCGAGTCCCGACCGTTCTTGGTCGAGGCGGCGCCCTTCTTGTGTGCCATGAGTTCGTGTCCTTCGGTGCTGTGGGTCGTGAGGGGGAAGCGGCTGGCTCAGACGCTGATGTCGGTGACCTTGACCTGGGTGTACTTCTGACGGTGCCCCTGGCGCTTGCGGTAGCCGGTCTTGTTCTTGTACTTCAAGATGGTGATCTTCGGCCCCTTGGTGGCCCCGAGCACCTCGGCGGTGACGCTGGCGCCACCCAGCGCGTCGGAGCCGGTGGTGACCTTCTCACCGTCGACGAGCATGACCACCGGCAGGGTGAGCGAGTCGCCCACCTGCGTGGCTACCTTGTCGATCTCGATGACGTCGCCGACAGCAACCTTCTGCTGCTGACCGCCACTGCGCACGATCGCGTACACCGCGGGACTCACTCTCTTCGTCGGACTACGAGCAGGTGGTGCGCCTCGGCACGCTCCGCTGACGACCGGGGTCACCGGTCTGGTGGCGGGGGCGGTACGTCGACCGCGCACGGCGTGCGCTGGGCACCGACCGTCGAGTCTACGGACTTCCACCGCGACGGGTCAAAACGAGCGCCCCGCCACCGGTCAGTGACGGCGTCCACCCGAGTGCTTGACCGGGACGTGCGGCTGCTCGCCCACCGAGACCGAGCTTGCGTCGAGCGCCTCCGGACCGTCTTGGCCGTCCCCGACGCCTCCGGTCCCGGGCGCGCCCGTCGCCTCATCCTGGTCGGCGGCGCCTGAGCCGTCCCTCGATGCCCCGTCGGGCGTCGGGTCACCGGAGGGCGGGCCGGCGGCCCGGCGTACGCCGCGGCGCCGCGAGGTGACGCGCACCAGCGCTGCCGGGACGGGCTCCGCCACCGCACCGTCGGTGTCCGTGACGCCCGGGGCGGGAGCCGCCTGGTCGTCACCGCCGTGGTCGGTCCGGTCGGTCGGGGCGGCGTCCGGCTGTACCGGCGCCGGCGACTCGGTGGGGGCCGGGGTCCCGGCCTCGCGGCGGACCACCCGGCGACGGGAGGTGACCACGGGTCCGGTGGCTACCGGCGCCGCCGTCTCGACGCCGACCTGGCCCTGGTCGGGACCGTCCGCTGCCTCGCCGGCGGTCACAGGCGCTGCCGCGGCGGGTGACTCGCTCCGGTCGGCCAGGACCGGGGCGGCGCCGACGGCGAGGGCGAGATCCGAGACATCGTCGCCGGCGACCCCCTGGGCGGACTCGGGCTGGGCGGACTCGGGCTGGGCGGGCTCGGGCTGGGTGGGCTCGGAGGCGGGCTGGTCGGGCACGGACGCGACGGGGGTCGGGTCTCCTGCCGTCTCGACCACCTGCGTCTGCGACCCGTCACCGGCCTCGTCGTGCGACCGGCCGCCCGCCGCGGGCTGCTCCGCGCGCTTCACGTCCTGGCGGGCGATGGCGGCGATGTCGGCCGGGGACGGCGCGTGCCGGACCCCGCCGCCGTTCCCGCCGTTGCTGCCGCCGCCGTTTCCGCTGCTGCTGCCACCACCGCGCCCCTGGTCGGTCTCGGCGTCGCCACGGTTGCGACCGCGTCGACCGGCGCGACGCGGCTCCTCCTCCTGCTTGCGGCGCGCCTCGACCGGCTCGTGGTGCACGACGAGCCCGCGCCCGCCGCAGTGCTCGCAGTTCTCGCTGAAGGCCTCCAGCAGCCCGGTGCCGATGCGCTTGCGGGTCATCTGCACGAGCCCCAGCGACGTCACCTCCGCGACCTGGTGGCGGGTACGGTCGCGGCCGAGGCACTCGACCATGCGCCGCAGGACGAGGTCGCGGTTGCCCTCCAGCACCATGTCGATGAAGTCGACGACGATGATCCCGCCGATGTCGCGCAGCCGCAGCTGACGGACGATCTCCTCGGCGGCCTCCAAGTTGTTCTTGGTGACCGTCTCCTCCAGGTTGCCCCCGGAGCCGGTGAACTTGCCGGTGTTCACGTCGACGACGGTCATCGCCTCGGTGCGGTCGATGACGAGCGAGCCACCCGAGGGCAGCCACACCTTGCGGTCCAGGCCCTTGTCGATCTGCTCGTCGATCCGGTACGCCGCGAACACGTCCCCGTCGCCGTCCCAGCGCTCGATCCGCTCCTCCAGGTCGGGAGCGACGTGCTTGACGTAGGTGTCGACCAGGTCCCAGGCCTCGTCACCGGAGACCACCAGGGAGGTGAAGTCCTCGGTGAACAGGTCCCGGACCACCTTGAGGGTCAGGTCGGGCTCGCCGTAGAGCAGCTGCGGCGCGTTCCCCTTCTCCACCTTGGCCTCGATGTCGGCCCATCTGGCGGTCAGCCGCTCGACGTCGTTGGTGAGCTCCTCCTCCGAGGCACCTTCGGCCGCGGTGCGGACGATGACCCCGGCGGAGTCGGGGACGATCTCCTTGAGCAGGGTCTTCAGCCGGGTGCGCTCGGTGTCGGGCAGCTTGCGGGAGATCCCGCTCGTGGTCCCGTCGGGCACGTAGACCAGGAAGCGTCCCGGCAGGCTGACCTGGCTGGTGAGCCGGGCACCCTTGTGCCCCGCCGGGTCCTTGGAGACCTGGACCAGGATCGGCTGCCCGGACTTCAGCACCTGCTCGATCTTGCGCGGGCCGTTGCCGGCGCCGAGGGCGGACCAGTTGACCTCGCCGGCGTAGAGGACCGCGTTGCGCCCCTTGCCGATGTCGATGAACGCGGCCTCCATCGATGGCAGGACGTTCTGCACCCGTCCGAGGTAGACGTTGCCGATCAGGGACGTCTGGGAGTCGCGGGCGACGTAGTGCTCCACGAGCACCTTGTCCTCCAGGACCGCGATCTGGGTCAGGTCGGCGCGCTGCCGGATCACCATGACCCGGTCGACGGCCTCGCGACGAGCCAGGAACTCGGCCTCGCTGACGATGGGTGCGCGGCGGCGGCCGGCCTCACGGCCCTCACGACGCCGCTGCTTCTTGGCTTCCAGCCGGGTGGACCCGTGCAGGCTGGTGATCTCGTCCTCGGCGCTGCGCGCCTTGCGGACGCGGGTGACGGTGTTGGGCTCGTCGGACTCGGCGTCGGCGTCGCCCTCCTCGCCCGAACGGCGGCGGCGGCGCCGACGGCGGCTGCCCGCCCCGTCGCCAGCCGCCTCGGAGTCCGACGGACCGGTCGTGCCCGTCTCGCCGTCCTCGGCGTCCTCGTCCGAGGAGGTGTCGGTCCCGCCGCGCTGGCCCGACCGATTGCGCTGGTTGCGCTGGCCGCGCTGCCCACCTCGACCACCCTTGCCTCGGGCGCCGGCGGTCTCCTCGCCGGAGTCGGCGCCGGATCCGTCGCCGTCCTCGGCGTCGCCGCGCTCGCTGCCGGTGTCGCCGCCACGCTCGCCGCCGGCGTCGCTGCCGGTGTCGCTGTCGGCGTCGCTGTCGGCGTCGCTGTCGCCGCCGGCATCGCTGCTTCCGCCGCGCCGACGGCGGCGGCCGCCACGGCGGCGCCGGCGCCGGTTGCCGCCCGACTCGTCGTCCCCGTCGGCTGACTCCAGGTCCCCGGACCCCTCGTCCGTGCTGTCCGGTTCGGTGTCGTCGGTGGCGCCGGGCGCGCCGGGGGCCTGGCTGCCGTCGGACTCCTCAGGCGCGGGGCCGCCGTCGTCGCCGGCGTCACCGTCGCCGCCGTCGAGCGCGGCGGCTGCTTCGGCGGCGCGGGTCGCGGCCGTGGAGCGGCGGCGCCGAGCCGGTTTGGTGACCGGGTCCGGGGTCTGGAACAGCACCGAGGGGGCGGCCTGCACGACCTGCTCGTCAGCCGTCTGCGACCCGTCGCCCAGCTCGAGCAGCCGGTCGCCGGGCGCCTCCTCGAGCTCCTCCTCGGACTCGTCGGCGAGCTCGTCGGCGGGGCGGCCCGCCGACCGGTCCGGCTGCTCCTGGGGCTCACCCTGGTCACGCGCCACCGTCGGAAGCGGCTCGGCCACGGTCGGGTCCCCGGCCGGCTCAGTGCTCTCGGGAGCCGCGTCCAGGGTCTGGTCGGCCCCGGGGTGCGGCTCGTCGGTGACCGCCTTCTTGGCGGACCGCTTCGTGGCACCACCGGTGGTGGTCTTCGCGGTGCTCTTCTTCGCGGCGGTCTTCTTGGCGGCGGTCTTCTTCGCGGTGGTCCGCTTGGCCGCGGCCTTCTTGGCGGTCCTGGCGGTGGCCGGAGCGGCGCCGTCGCCGTCGCCGAGCGGGCCGTCGACGCCGGCTGCCGCGTCCTGCGTGGTCGCCTCGGCCCCGGACGCATCCGACGACGGCGCCGCGCCGACGTCGGGCATCACGGTCGTCTTGCGGGTCCGGGGGGCGCGCTTGGCCGCCTTCTTGACGGTCTTCGTGGCGGGGGCCGGGTCGTCATCGGGAGTCGCGGCGCCCGGCTCGGTCGCGCCCGTGGGAGGGGCCGAGTCCGTCTCCTCCGGTGCAGCCGCCCCCGCGGCCGGCCCCGGGTCGTTGGTGCTGTCGGTGCCCGTGGTGTCAGTGGTGTCGTTGTCGTCGAGCATCTGCTCTCCTTGGCCCCCGGGACACCTGTGGCGTCCGCACGGGGGCGAGTCGGTCGTCAGACCGGACGAGCCGGTCGGGCGCAAGCCTGCGGGATGTGCCCGACGCACGCGAGGTCACGACGCCGAGCGGCGGCGACACCCCCCGGGTGAGCGTCGGCAGCGGCTCCGTCAGCGGTCCGCGGTCACCAGCAGCAGCGGCCGAGGCTGTCACCCTCGGTCATGCCGTGTCGCGGTTGAGCGCCAACGGGTCCCCTACCGTGCCGGTCTCCGTGTCCAGCGGACCCTGGGCGAGCCGCTCATGGGTGGGAGCGGCAGTCACCTCGAGCCCGGCGGTACTGCAAAGTCCGGCGAGGACGTCGTCGGGTCTCACGGTCGGGGTTCCGTGCCGCAAGACCATCTGGAGTATCGCACACTCACTCGCGTCCGCCCGGTAGTCCGCGGTCAGCAGGTCGACGACCGCCGCGCGACAGTCGAAGGTCCGCATCCCCTTCTTGCTCATCCGCTCGACCAGCACCTGCTCGGTGGCCAGGAAGGCGACCACCGCCGCCGCCGCCGCTTCGGGAGCCAGGCCCGGGACGCTGGTGCGCCAGGTGCTGGCCTCCAGCAGGTCGGCCAGCGATCCGCCAGGGGACTCCACGACGTCCAGCACGTCGAGGCCCGGCGGCAGCGCAGCGTCGAGCACGCCTCGCACGTCCCCGGGGTCGCTGCGCTCCGACAGCCCGATCTCGAGGTACTCCGCCTCGCTGGCGGCCCCGGTCGGTGCGGCCCCGGCGTAGGAGATCCGCGGGTGCGGGTGGAACCCCGAGGAGTAGGCCATCGGCAGCCGAGCCCGGACGACGGCGCGCTCGAAGGCTCGGGAGAAGTCCCGGTGGCTGGTGAACCGGAGTCGGCCCCGCTTGGCGTAGCGGACCCGGAGCCGTTGCACCGGCGGCGCCTGCTGCTCGGGCTGTTCTCGCACCCGTGAAGCCTATCGAGCCCTCCGCCTGACCAGCCGTCCGGGCACACGTCGGGCTGCCGGGCGGGTTCCGACCGGCCCGCCGGGCCAGAGGCCGGTCGGGAGGCGGGTCGAGCGGCGGGGTGAGAGGCGGGGTGAGAGGTGGTTGGCACGGTGGGTGAGGATGACCCGGTGAGCAGCACCTTGCCGACGCGTCATCGGCGCGTCGGGCGGCCGCGGCCGCGCCCTTCTCAGCTGGTCGTGCTCCTCGGCATCGTGGTGCTCGGCTTCAACCTGCGGCCGGCCGCGGTGAGCGTCGGACCGGTGCTGGGCGACCTCACCTCCGGGCTCGGCATGTCCTCGACGACGGCGGGGGTGCTCACCACCCTGCCGGTCGTGGCCTTCGCCGCGTTCGGGGCCGCCGCCCCGACGCTGGCCCGTGTCGTCGGCGTGCACCGGGTGACGCTGGTCGCGCTCCTCGCCGTGGCCCTCGGCCTCGCCGGCCGTGCCCGGACCGGGACCGTCTGGCTGTTCCTGGCCCTCTCGCTGCTCGCGCTGGCCGGGATGGCGACCGCGAACGTCCTTCTCCCCTCGCTGGTCAAGCTGCACTTCCCCGACCGGGTCGGCCTGGTCACGTCGGTGTACACCACCGCATTGGCGGTCGGTCTCACGATGGCCTCGGCGCTGACCGTCCCGGTCTCGGACGCGCTGGGCTCCTGGCGATGGGGGTTGGCGGCGTGGGCCGCGACCGCCGCGCTGGCGGCGCTGCCGTGGGTGGCACTGGTACGTCGCGACCGCTCCCCCGAGCCGACCTCGGGACGCATCACCCTGGCGGCGGTCGCCCGGACCCGGCTCGGCTGGGGGATGGCGACCTTCTTCGGGCTGCAGTCGCTGCAGGCGTACGCCGTGTTCGGCTGGCTCGCCCAGGTCTTCCGCGACGCCGGCTTCTCGGCCACCACCGCGGGGCTGCTGCTCGGAGTGGTGACGGCGATGAGCATCCCGCTGTCGCTCCTGCTGCCGGCCTGGACGGCACGGATGCGGAGCCAGACCTGGCTGGTGCTCGTGGTGGTCTGCTGCTACCCCGCCGGCTACCTCGGGCTGACCTTCGCCCCGGTCCGGGGCGCCTGGCTGTGGGCCGTGCTGATCGGCTGCGGTGCGGCGATCTTCCCCGTCGTGCTCACCATGATCGGCCTGCGGGCGCGCACGAGCGAGGGGACGGCGGCGCTGTCCGGGTTCACCCAGTCAGTCGGCTACCTGCTGGCCGCGGTGGGCCCGTTCGGGACCGGGCTGCTCTACGACCTGACCGGCGGGTGGCGGGTGCCGTTGCTGGCGCTGTGCGTGCTGGTGGTCCCGCAGCTGGTGGCCGGTCTGCTGGTCTCCCGCCCGGCCTACCTCGAGGACCAGCTCAGACCACGGTGAGCGGCAGCAGCGTCGCGCCGGTGGGCCCGATCTGGATGTCGGTCCCCAGCTGCGGGCAGACCCCGCAGTCGTAGCACGGCGTCCACCGGCAGTCCTCGACCTCGACGGTCGAGTCGGGGTCGACCGCGTCCTGCCAGTCCTCCCACAGCCAGTCCTTGTCGAGGCCCGAGTCCAGGTGGTCCCAGGGCAGCACCTCGGCGTACTCGCGCTCCCTGGTGGTGAACCAGGCCAGGTCGACCGGGGTCCCGGCGAGGGCCTGCTCGGCGGCCTCCTGCCAGCGGTCGTAGGAGAAGTGCTCGCTCCAGCCGTCGAAGCGCCCCCCGGCGCGCCAGGCCGCCTCGATGACGGCGCCGACGCGACGGTCCCCCCGCGAGAGCAGCCCTTCGATGATCCCGGGGCGGCCGTCGTGGTAGCGGAACCCCACGGCTCGGGCGTACCTCTTGTCGGCCCGGACGTCGTCGCGCAGCTTCTTCAGCCGCGCGTCGGTGGTCTCGTGGTCCAGCTGGGGCGCCCACTGGAACGGGGTGTGCGGCTTGGGCACGAAGCCGCCGATCGACACGGTGCACCGGATGTCGTTGTGCCCGGAGACCTCCCGACCCTTGGCGATCACCTTCTTGGCCAGGCCCGCGATCTCCAGGACGTCCTCGTCGGTCTCGGTCGGCAAGCCGCACATGAAGTAGAGCTTCACCTGGCGCCAGCCGTGCGAGTACGCCGTCGCCACGGTGCGGATCAGGTCCTCCTCGGTGACCATCTTGTTGATCACCTTGCGCATCCGCTCCGACCCGCCCTCCGGGGCGAAGGTCAGCCCGGACCGGCGGCCGTTGCGGGAGAACTCGTTGGCCAGCGTGACGTTGAACGCGTCGACCCGGGTCGAGGGCAGCGACAGCGACACGTTGGAGCCCTCGTAGCGGTCGGCCAACCCCGTCGCCACCTCGGCGATCTCGCTGTGGTCCGCGCTGGACAGCGAGAGCAGGCCGACCTCCTCGAAGCCGGTCTTGCGGACCCCGTTCTCGACCATCTCGCCGATGGTCGTGATCGAGCGCTCCCGCACCGGCCGGGTGATCATCCCGGCCTGGCAGAACCGGCAGCCGCGGGTGCAGCCCCGGAAGATCTCCACGGAGTAGCGCTCGTGCACCGTCTCGGCGAGCGGCACCAGCGGCTTCTTCGGGTAGGGCCAGGAGTCCAGGTCCATCAGCGTGTGCTTGCGCACCCGCCACGGCACCCCGGTGGTGTTGGGGGCCACCCGGCGGATCCGGCCGTCCGGGTGGTAGTCCACGTCGTAGAACGCGGGCACGTAGACGGCACCGGAGCTGGCCAGCCGGTGCAGCAGCTCCTGGCGGGGCGTGCGGCCCGCCGCCTGGTCGCTGCCGGGCCGGCCCTCCGCCTTCCACTCCCGGATCACCTCGGAGATCGCGAGCACGATCTCCTCGCCGTCACCGAGCACGGCCGCGTCGACGAAGTCCGCGACGGGCTCGGGGTTGAAGGCGGCATGTCCCCCGGCCAGCACGATCGGGTCCTCCTCGCCGCGGTCGCGGGAGCGCAGCGGGATCCCGGCCAGGTCCAGCGCGGTGAGCAGGTTGGTGTAGCCGAGCTCGGTCGCGAACGACACGCCCAGCACGTCGAAGGCCCGCACCGGCCGGTGGTGGTCGACGGTGAACTGCGGGATGTCGTGCTCGCGCATCACCGCCTCCATGTCGGGCCACACCGAGTAGGTCCGCTCGGCGACGATCCAGTCGCGCTCGTTGAGCACCTCGTAGAGGATCTGCACGCCCTGGTTGGGCAGCCCGACCTCGTAGGCGTCGGGGTACATCAACGCCCAGCGCACCATCGGCTCGCCGTCCGGGTGCTGCCAGTCCTTGGTGGTCGCGTTCAGCTCGCCGCCGACGTACTGGATCGGCTTCTGCACGGAGGGCAGCAACGGCTCGAGGCGGGCGAACAGCGACTCGGCCTCGACGGATCCGGCGTACGGCACGGCGGGGCGACCTTCCAGGCGGGAACGGGACCCCCCAGGGTACGACGCCCGTCCGGATGGTGAGGAATCCGCGGTGCCGGGGGCGGGCATGGAACGGCGGTGAGGGGGGTCACCCCCCTCACCGCCGCGGTCATGCTGGCTGTGGACTACCGCCTGCGGCCGTCGCCGCCGTGTCCGTTGTCGTCGCCGCCGTGGTCATCGCCACCGCGGCCGCCGCCGTGGTCATCGCCGTGGTCGCCACCGCGGCCGCCGCCGTGGTCGTGGCCGTGGTCGTCGCCGTGGTCGTGGCCGTGGTCGTCGCCGTGGTCGTCACCGTGGTCGTCGCCGTGGTCGTGGTCCCGGTGGCCCCCAACCCTCACGTCGATGCGCAGGTACGGGCGGCGGACGTCGTCGTCGAAGCGGACCTGGAGCCGGCCGTCGCGGACGCGCGACCTCTCGTCGTCCCCGCTGACCCAGTAGCGGATCCGGTCGTGGCGGCGGCTCGACGCCCGCAGGTAGAACTTGTTGTCGTCGAAGTCGAGCTTCACCCGCTCGCAGTCGCCGTCGTCGAGCCGGAACCACTCGCTGTCCTCGTCGGTCCACGCCCGGAACCTGACGGATCGGTCGCCGTGGTCGCGGTCGAGGCAGATCCTGGCCCTGACCTGGTCGCCGTTGTCGTGCCGGTGACCGCCGTGCGCACTCGCGGTGGCCGGCGCCAGGCCCCCCAGCGCCAATGTGGCCACGGAGATCACTCCGACTGCTCTACGAACTCCCATGATGGTGTCCCTCCCTTGGTCGGGCTCCCAATCCGAAGAGGCCAGTGGACCGTGCTGTTGCGACCTCCGCTTCGAACCCTGTGACGAACCTAAGGACGCCGACGCCGAGCCTCAATGAGGCCTTCTAGTGGTCGCGCAGGCCCCAGCCAGGCCTTCGGGTGGTCACGACGACCTACGCGGACACCGTGTTTCCACGAGGGCGTGGTAACACGGTGGACACCTGCCCGAGACCTGCCCGAGACCTGCCCGAGAGCCGCGGGGGGCCTGCAAGGACGCCTCGGCGCCACCGGCGTCCCGGCGTCCCGGCCCGGCTCAGAACCGGGCGCGGTGCGGGCGCGACCGGGTCCCGCCGAGTCCCTGCCCGGTGCGCTGGTGGATGTTCTGCAGCAGCCCCAGTGCCATCAGGGTGGCGAACATCGAGCTGCCGCCGTAGCTGACGAACGGCAGCGGCACGCCGGTGACCGGCATGATCCCCAGGCACATGCCGATGTTCTGGAAGGCCTGGAAGCCGAGCCAGCAGGCGATCCCGGCCGCCGCGACGCGCCCGAACAGGTCGTCGGCCCGGCCGGCGATCCGCAGCGCCCGCCACAGCACCACCCCGAGCAGCGCGATCAGCAGACCGGAGCCGACCAGCCCCAGCTCCTCACCGGCGACGGTGAAGATGAAGTCGGTGTGCTGCTCGGGCACGAAGCCGGCCTTGGTCTGCGAGCCGTCGAAGAGCCCCTGGCCGAACAGGCCGCCGTTGCCGATCGCGATCCGGGCCTGGGTGGTGTTGTAGCCGGCGCCGCGCGGGTCGAGGGCGGGGTCGGTGAAGGCCAGGAAGCGGTCGAGCTGGTAGGCCTTCAGCACCTGCAGCCGCACCGCGAGCACGGCGGCAGCGACGGCCGCGGCGGCCAGTCCGACCAGCCAGCGCCGCCTGGCACCGGAGACCGCGACCACCCCGAACACCGTGGCGGCGAGCACCAGCATCGTGCCCAGGTCCGGCTGCAGCAGGATCAGCACCGCCGGCACACCGGCGATGGCCAGCATGGCCGCGACGTCGCCGCTGCCGACCGTCCACGCGGACCGGGTCGTCAGCGACCCCTCGGTGCGCTCGGCCACCAGCAGAGCCATGCCGATCACCACCGCGAGCTTGGCGAACTCCGCCGGCTGGATCGACAGCCCGCCCACCTGGATCCAGGAACGGGAGCCGTTGATCGTGCTGCCCATCACCAGCACCAGCACCAGTCCCACCACGGAGGCGACGTAGACCAGTGGCGCCAGGATGCGGACCCAGCGGTGGTCGGTGGCGGCGACCATCACACCGAGGACGACCCCGATCGCGATGTTCACCAGGTGCCGCTTCGCGTAGGCGTCAGGATCGGTGGCCGCACTGTCGCGCAGCGCCGTGGCGGACCACACCAGCAGCGTGCCGACCACCAGCAGCGCGGCGACCGCGCCCATCAGCACCCAGTCCAGCCGGCCCGTGGGGACCCGCGTCGTGGTCTCCACCCGGGTCGCACGGGGTCGCGCGGTGGTCAGCGTCATCGGCGGCCGCTCGCCGAGCCGGACGCACCAACGCCGGCCCGCGCCGAGGATGACCTGCCCGGCCTCGTGGCGACCGGGGGCAGGATCTCACCGTCGGGGGCGAAGACCGGCAGTCGGCGAGGCGGCCGGGCCGCGGGCAGCGCGGCCTCGGAACGGCGCACCTGCTCCCCGCTGACGCCGTACAGCGCCTCCCAGATCGCGCGCACCGCCGGACCCGAGGTCCCGGAGCCGGTGCCTCCCTGGGAGACCATCATCAGCACCACGTACCTCTTGTCGTAGGAGGCGACCCAGGACGTGCTCTGCTTGCCGTAGACCTCCGCCGAGCCCGTCTTGGAGCGGATGGGCACCTGGTCCAGGGGGAAGCCGACCAGTCGCCAGGACATCGTGCCGACGCGTGAGGTCCCTTGCAGGGCACGGTCGATGTAGGCGAGGTCCCGCTTCGAGACCGGGACCTTCGAGGCCTTCGTGGGCCGGATGGAGCGGATCACCCGGCCGTCGGCGTCCACGACCGCCTTGGCGACGCGCGGCTCCCACAGCGTCCCGCCGTTGCTCAGCGCGGCGTAGGCGCGCGCGAGCTGCAGCGGGGTCACCATGGTGTCGCCCTGGCCGATCGCGAAGTTCACCGCGTCCCCCGCGCGGTAGGCGTAGCCCTCGACGCAGAACTCCCGGGCGAACCGGTGCAGGAAGTCGCTGCCGTCCTTCCTGCCCAGCGCGCAGTAGTAGTCCTTGTTCGCCTTCCAGTAGGCGAGCTTCCAGCGCCGGTCGGCCAGCCGGCCCGAGGCCTCCCCCGGCACGTCGATGCCGGTGGGTGCTCCGAAGCCGAAGGTCCTGGCCGTCCTGACCAGCGGGTCCTTGGCGTCGACGTCGGAGACATCGGTGCCGTAGCGCTGCCAGAACGAGTAGCCGACCCGGTAGAAGAAGGTGTTGCAGGAGACCTCGAGCGCCCGGTCGAAGCCGATGAAGCCGTAGGCGCCGGACTCGTAGTTCTTGAACGAGCGGTTGCCGACCTGGAAGGCCGAGGAGCAGTCGAGCCGGGTGGACTGCGAGTAGCCGTTCGACAGCGCGCCGGCGGCCATCACGGGCTTCCACGTGGAACCCGGAGCGAACTGGCCCTGCGTCGCCCGGAACAGCAGCGGGTTGCCGCGCTCGTCGGAGTACAGCCGCGACAGCTGGCGCGAGGTGATGCCCCCCACCCACACCTGGGGGTCGTACGTCGGGGCGCCGGCCATCGCGACGACCCGGCCGTTGGTGGCGTCGAGCACCACCGCCGCGCCGGAGTCGGCGACGTAGTTGCGACCGGTGACCTTGTCGAAGGTGCCCCGGGCGGTCCGGATGGTGGCGGCGAGCTGCTTCTCGACCACGGCCTGCACCCGGGCGTCGATGGAGGTGACCAGCGTGTCGCCGGGGCTGCTGCTCACCTCACCGGAGTCCCCGAGCACCCGTCCCATCGAGTCGACCGCGACCCGCTTGTAGCCGGGCTGGCCGCGCAGGTACCGGTCGTACTGCTTCTCGACCCCGGCCCGGCCGACGACCGAGGCGCCGTGCACCGAGTCGTCGCCCGCCTCACGCGCCGTCTCGAGCTCCTCGGAGGTGATCGGGGACAGGTAGCCGAGCAGGTGCGCGGCGTTGATGCCGTAGGGGCTGGGATAGGAGCGCAGGCTCTGCGACTCCACCAGCACCGAGGGGTAGTCCTCGCTGCGCTCCATGATCGCGACCGCGACCCGTTGGGGGACGTCCTCGGCGACCGGGACCGGCTGGTACGGCGACCCGTTCCAGCAGGTGCCGGCCACGGAGCCGTCCTGCCCGCAGAGCAGGGTGCGGGCCAGCAGCGTCTTGCGGGTCACGTGCACCACCCGGGACAGCCGGTCCAGCAGCTCCGAGCGCGGACCGGCGGCGAGCCGGGAGAACAGCGTGCGGTCGACGCTGACGACCCAGGCGGTCCGGTTGGCCACCAGCGGGCGACCCATGTCGTCGACGACCAGGCCACGAGCCGGCTGGACGACGACCTCGCGCACCGACTGCTCGGCGGCCTGCGCCTGGTAGGCCTCGCCGCCGAGCACCTGGAGGTACCACAGCCGGGCGAACAGCGTCAGCAGCAGCGAGAGCACGAGCGCCTGCACCACCACCAGCCGCAGCCTCCCCCTGGTGGCGCTGGCGGCCCCCCGGGACCGTGGCCGCGTGGCCGGCGTGCCGGGCGTGGCCGGCGTCGGCTCCGACATCAGTACGCGACCTCGCGGGGCCGCAGCGTGGCGAACAGCCGCAGCAGCAGCGGCAGCACGAACGGCGCCAGCGCGACGTCGTACAGGACCGCGAGCGGGACCACGCGCACGGCCTCGAGGACCGGCGTGGCAGGGTCGCGCAGCAGCATCCCGCCGAACGCGAAGACCGAGGTGGCGACGAAGGAGCAGGCGGCCACCGTCACCGTCGCCGCGACCGCGGAGGTGCGCGCGTCCTGCCGGACCCGGCCCGCGAGGTAGCCGGCCAGCACCAGCGCGAGGGCCCAACGGCCGGCCACGTGGTCGGCCGGCGGAGCCAGGTCGATCGCGAGGCCGCCGAGGAAGCCCAGCACCGCGCCGAACTCCGGCCCGCGGACCAGGGCACCCGCGACGACCACGAGCAGGGTCAGGTTGGGGACGACGCCGTCGACGGAGAGCAGCGGCACCGCGCTGAACAGTGAGACCTGGACGACCACGGCCAGCACCAGCACCGCGGTGAGCACGGCCGCCCGGACCGCGGTCATCGGCGTGCCCCCCGATCGGTCCGTGTGCCGGCGGAGATCACCGGCCGGTCGCTCTTGGTTCCCCGCGGCACCACGACCCCGACCAGGTCCAGCGAGGTCATGTCGACGAACGGCGACACGACCGCCGTCGTGGACTGCTGTCGGGGGGTGCTGTACGTCGACTCGACGCGCCCGATCGGGATGCCGGCGACGTACGGCGTGCCGTTGTGGCTGCCCCAGGTCACCACCGCGTCGCCCTCGCCCACGTCGGCGGACACGTCGACGAGCTCCAGGTCCAGCCGGGCGGAGCCGCCCACCTCGCCGCGGCCGCGCAGGAAGCCGACCTTCATGTTGCCGCCCATCCGGCCACCGACGACCGACTCCTGGTCGACGACCAGCAGCACCGTCGAGGTCGCCCGGCTCGACCGGAGCACTCGCCCGACCAGCCCGTCGTCGTTCAGCACGGTCATGTCGGCGTGCACCCCCGCGCTGGTGCCCGCGTCGATGGTCACCGTCCGGGAGAACGACTGGGCGGGCCCGAACGCGACCACGCGACTCGGCACGAGGGCGTAGCCGGTCCTGCGGGCCCCGGCCAGCAGGCCCTCGAGCTCGGCGGCGCGATTGCCCTCGACGGTGGCGCCCACCAGCTCGTTGCGCAGCCGGGTGTTCTCGGCCTCCAGCTCCGTGACGTCCGCGCGGAGCGACGCCTGGGTCCGGAAGTGCCGGGGCACGACCGCGAAGGGCCGTAGCGCGGCGGTCGCGGCGGTCTCGACGGGGCCGACCACGTCCCCCACGACGGCGCGGACCGGGTCCAGCGGGGACCCCGCGTCGGCGCGGGCGTCGACGGTGACCAGGGCGAAGCCGACCAGCAGCAGCACGGCGGGGACGGCGCGGGAGGAGCGGCGGCCGGGACGGGGTGAGCGCATCGGGGCTACCTCCGGCGCTCGGTGACGAGCACCTGCTGGAGCGCCTCGAACTCCTCCACGCACTTGCCGGCGCCGAGCACCACCGAGTAGAGCGGCTCGTCGGCCAGGTGCACCGGCATGCCGGTCTCGTGCCGGATCCGCTCGTCGAGGCCACGCAGCAGCGCCCCGCCGCCGGTGAGAAGCAGGCCGCGGTCCATGATGTCGCCGGCGAGCTCGGGCGGGGTCTGGTCGAGGGTGGCGCGGACCGCGTCGATGATCGCGTGCAGCGGCTCGTCGAGGGCCATCCGGATCTCCGCGGCCGAGACGACCACGGTCCGGGGCAGCCCGGAGACCAGGTCCCGGCCGCGGACCTCGGCCTCCGGCTCGTCCAGCTGCGGGAACGCCGACCCGAGCGTCATCTTGAGCTCCTCGGCGGTGCGCTCCCCCAGCATCAGGGAGTGCTCCTTCTTCATCCAGGCGACCAGCGCCAGGTCGAGGTCGTCGCCGGCGGTCCGCACCGAGAGGCTGGTGACGATGCCACCCAAGGAGATGACGGCGACCTCCGTCGTACCGCCGCCGACGTCGACGACCATGTTGCCGGTCGCCTCGTGGACGGGCAGCCCGGCACCGATGGCTGCCGCCATCGGCTCCTCGACGATGTAGACGCGGCGGGCGCCGGCCTGGTACCCGGCCTCCTTGACCGCGCGCTGCTCCACCGCGGTGATCTGGCTGGGCACGCACACCACGAGCCGGGGCTTGACGAAGTAGCGCCGGCGGTGTGCCTGCTGGATGAAGAACCGCAGCATCTGCTCGCAGGCCTCGAAGTCGGCGATGACGCCGTCCTTGAGGGGGCGGATGGCGGTGATGTGGTCGGGCGTGCGCCCGATCATGCGCTTCGCCTCGTGCCCGACGGCCAGCACGTCGCCGTTCTCGGCGTTCAGCGCGACGACGGAGGGCTCGTCGAGGAGCACGCCCTTGCCGCGCACGTAGACGAGGGTGTTGGCGGTCCCGAGGTCGACGGCCATGTCGCGACCGATGACGCTGTTCGCCATGTGTGCCTGCCCCTGATCTCCGACGGGTCCGGGTCCGGCACCCGCCGACCCGGGGCCAGCCTAGGAGCGGTAGTCCCTCACGCCTCGCAGGACACGCGCGTCACCGGCGTCCCCCGACCGGTCGAGCCCGTCGGTCGAGCCCGCCGGTCGACCCGGCCCGGCTCAGCGCCCCGGGAACCACAGCGCGATCTCGCGCTCGGCCGACTCCGGCGAGTCCGAGCCGTGCACGAGGTTCTCACGGTTGGACAGCGAGAGGTCCCCCCGGATGGTCCCGGGAGCGGCCTTGCGGCCGTCGGTGGCGCCGTTGAGCGCACGCACCACTTCGACGGCCTCGTCACCTTCCAGGATCGCGGCCAGCATCGGCCCGGAGGTCACGAACGCGCGCAGCGGCGGGTAGAAGTCGCGCTCGACGTGCTCGGCGTAGTGACGGTCGGCCTGGGTCGCGTCGATGCTGCGCATCTCCAGGGCGGTGATGGTGAGGCCCTTGGCCTCGAACCTCGACAGGACCTCCCCGACCAGGCCGCGGCGGACGGTGTCGGGCTTCAGCAGGACCAGGGTGCGTGACATGCGGCGCAGCCTAGTGCCTGCTCGGCGCGCTCGCCCGGGCGGTGCCGGAGGCGTACGACCGCTCGTCCCACCCGTCACACCGCCGGTGAGATGCCGACGGCTACCGCGCCGGATGTCACGAGGGAGCCGTCGGGAACCGTCGATACCCTGGGAATCCGTGAGCGGCCCGACGGGCTCAGCCCTCGGCGCCGTGCTCGGCCCGCCACTGCTCCTCGAGCAGCGCGCGCTCGGCCTTCTCGCGGTCGATCTTCGTGCCGAGGACGTACGCGCCGGTCCACAGCGCAGCGAACACCGCGCCCAGGAAGAACATCGAGGCGACCACGACGCCGAGCCCGACCGCGATCACCTGCACCAGCCAGCCCAGCACGTAGCCGGCGGGCCCGCGGAGCAGCCCGGCGGCCAGCAGGCACAGCAGCGCGAGGCCGGTGCCCATCGCCAGCGAGGTCCCCACCCCCAGCGTGGTCATGCCGATCGAGACCACACCGAACAGAAACAGCATCACGGCCTGCAGCACCAGCATTCCGGCGCACAGCGACCGCCGGGTGGACCGCGTCACGACCTGCCTCGTCTCACCAGCATCCGCCGGGCGTCACCGACGGTCACCACGGAACCGGTCACCAGCACCCCCCCGGAGCCGATCGCCTCGCCGAAGACGTCGCCCTGCTCCGCCAGGCCCGCGGCGCGGTCCAGGGCGTCGTCGAGGCGCGGCTCGAGGTAGACCCGGTCGATGCCGAAGATCCCGCGGGCCACCTCGGCGAGCTGCTCCGGCGGCAGCGAGCGGTCGGAGGAGCTGCGGGTGCACACGATCGCGGCCATCGCCGGCTCGAACGTCGCCAGCACTGCCTCGTAGTCCTTGTCGGCCATCACCCCCACCACCCCCACCAGCGGGCTGAAGGTGAAGGAGTCCTCGAGCGCGTCGACGACCGCCGCCGCACCCGCAGGGTTGTGCGCCGCGTCGAGCACGATGGTCGGGCTGCGCCGGACGATCTCGAGCCGCCCCGGCGAGGTCACCTCCTCGAGCGCCCCGCGGACCAGCTCGGCCTCCAGCGGCTCGCTGCCCAGCAGCGCCTCCACCGCGGCCAGCGCCAGCACCGCGTTCTGTGCCTGGTGGGCACCGTAGAGCGGCAGGAACACCTCGTCGTACTCGGCTCGCAGACCCTGCAGCCGCAGCATCTGGCCGCCGACGGCCGGCACCCGGTGCGTGACCCCGAAGTCGCGACCCTCCCACACCACCTGGGCGCCCACCTCCGCGGCACGCTCCGCCACCACCGCCGCGACGTCGTCGTCCTGGACCGCGCAGACCACCGTCGAGCCCGGCTTGATGATGCCGGCCTTCTCACGGGCGATGTCGACGGGCCGGGAGCCGAGGTAGGCGGTGTGGTCCACGGCGATCGGCGTGATCACCGCGACGGCGGCGTCGGCGACGTTGGTCGCGTCCCACGTGCCGCCCATGCCGACCTCGACGACCGCCGCGTCGACCGGGGCGTCGGCGAAGGTGGCGAACGCCATCGCGACCACCGTCTCGAAGAACGACAGCGGGAACGTCGCGTCCTCGTCGGCCAGCGTCGCCAGCGGCGCGAGCTCGTTGTAGGCCGCCAGGAACTGCTCGTCGGTCAGCGGCTCGCCGTCCAGCGAGATCCGCTCGGTCATCGACTCGACGTGGGGGCTGGTGAACCGTCCCGTCCGCAGTCCGGTCGCCCGCACCAGGGTGTCGATCATGCGCGAGGTGCTGGTCTTGCCGTTGGTGCCGGTGAGGTGGACCACGGGATAGCCGCGCTGCGGCTCGCCGAGCAGCTCGGTCAGCGCGGCGATCCGGTCCAGCGACGGCTCGAGGCGGGACTCGGGCCAGCGGGCCAGCAGCGCCTGCTCGGCTTGGGCAAAGGTCTGCGCGGGGCCGGTGAGGGGGGTCTGGGACATCGTCACGAGTCTACGGCCCCGGCGGGGCGGGCCCGCCCACCGCTACTCCCCCGCGCACCGCCCACACCCGCCGCGCGCGCGTTTCGTGACCCACGCCGCCCGGACCGTAGGATTTCGGCCCATGAGCAGCCAGACCCCCACCACGGACCTGTCCCCGACGAGCGCCGGCACCGGCCACGCGGTCGTCGTACCGGACAAGCCCGCGCTGGAGGGGCTCGAGGCCATGTGGTCCCGGCGCTGGCAGGCCGAGGGCACCTACGCCTTCGACCGGAGCAAGACGCGCGCGGAGGTGTACTCGATCGACACCCCGCCGCCGACCGTCTCCGGGTCGCTCCACGTGGGGCACGTGTTCTCCTACACCCACACCGACCTCATCGCCCGCTTCCAGCGGATGCGCGGCAAGGAGGTCTTCTACCCGATGGGCTGGGACGACAACGGGCTGCCCACCGAGCGGCGAGTGCAGAACTACTTCGGCGTGCGGTGCGACCCCACGCTTCCCTACGAGGCCGGCTACGTGCCGCCCGCCAAGCCGGACCCCAAGCGGCAGGTCGCGGTCAGCCGGCCGAACTTCATCGAGCTGTGCGAGCAGCTGGTCGAGCAGGACGAAGCCGTCTTCGAGGCACTGTGGCGCACCCTCGGGCTGTCGGTGGACTGGAGCCAGCACTACACGACCATCGGCCCCCAGTCCCGCACCGCCTCCCAGCGGGCGTTCCTGCGCAACCTGGCGCGCGGCGAGGCCTACCTCCAGGAGTCGCCGACGCTGTGGGACGTCACGTTCCAGACCGCGGTCGCCCAGGCCGAGCTCGAGGCGCGGGACTACGCCGGCGCCTACCACCGGGTCGCCTTCCACCGCGGCGGCGACGCCGGACCGGTGTACATCGAGACCACCCGGCCCGAGCTGATCCCCTCGGTGGTGGCGCTGATCGCCCACCCCGACGACGAGCGCTACCAGTCGCTGTTCGGCAGCACGGTCACCTCGCCGGTCTTCGGCGTGGAGGTGCCGGTGCTGGCTCACCCCGGCGCCGAGCCCGACAAGGGCGCCGGCATCGCGATGTGCTGCACCTTCGGCGACCCGACCGACGTCACCTGGTGGCGCGAGCTCCAGCTGCCGGTGCGCACGGTCATCGGCCGCGACGGCCGGCTGCACCGGGAGACCCCGGCCTGGCTGGAGCCCGCCGCCGCGGCGTACGCCGAGCTGGCCGGCAAGACGACCTTCAGCGCCCGGGAGGCGATGGTCGCGCTGCTGCGCGGCTCCGGCGACCTCGACGGCGAGCCGCGACCGACCCAGCGCATGGCGAACTTCTACGAGAAGGGCGACAAGCCGCTCGAGATCGTCTCGACCCGGCAGTGGTACATCGCCAACGGCGGCCGCGATGCCGCCCTGCGCACCGAGCTGGTCGAGCGCGGCTCGGAGATCACGTGGGTGCCCGCGCACATGCGGCACCGGTACGAGAACTGGGTGGGCGGCCTCAACGGCGACTGGCTGGTCTCCCGGCAGCGGTTCTTCGGCATCCCGTTCCCGGTGTGGTACCCGCTCGACGACGAGGGCGAGCCGGACTACGCGCACCCGCTGGTGCCGCGTGAGGACGAGCTGCCCGTCGACCCCTCCACGCAGGCCCCGCACGGCTACGACGAGAGCCGGCGCGGGGTGCCGGGCGGCTTCGTGGGCGACCCCGATGTCATGGACACCTGGGCGACCTCCTCGCTGACCCCGCAGATCGCGGGTGGCTGGGAGGCCGACCCCGACCTGTTCGGGCGGGTCTTCCCGATGGACCTGCGTCCGCAGGCCCACGACATCATCCGGACCTGGCTCTTCGCGACGGTGGTCCGCTCCGTCCACGAGTCCGGGCGCGTGCCGTGGACGCATGCGGCCATCTCCGGCTTCGTCGTCGACCCCGACCGCAAGAAGATGAGCAAGTCCAAGGGCAACGTCGTGGTGCCGACCGACATCCTCGAGCGCTTCGGCGCGGACGCCGTCCGGTGGCGCGCCGCGATGTCGCGTCCGGGCCTGGACTCGCCCTTCGACGAGACCCAGATGAAGGTCGGGCGTCGGCTGGCGATGAAGGTGCTGAACGCCTCGAAGTTCGTGCTCGGCAGCGTCGGTGCCAGCCGGGTCGACCCGAGCGAGGTCGTCGAGCCCGTCGACCGGGCCATGCTGGCCGGGTTGGCCGAGGTGACCTCGACGGCGACCGCCGCGTTCGAGGCCTACGACTACACGACGGCGCTGGAGACCACCGAGCGGTTCTTCTGGGAGTTCTGCGACGACTACGTCGAGCTCGTCAAGGAGCGGGCGTACGGCGCCCGCGGTCCCGCTGCCGCGGCGTCGGCGCAGGCCGCGCTGGCCACCGCCCTGCACGTCCAGCTGCGACTGCTCGCGCCGTTCCTTCCCTACGTCACCGAGGAGGTGTGGTCGTGGTGGCAGCCGGGCTCGGTCCACCGGTCACCGTGGCCCACCACCGCGGACCTCGGCACCGAGGGTGGCGCGGGGGCCGGCACGGGCTCCCCGGTTGAGCCGGCCGACCCGGCGATGCTCGACGCGGTGGCCGGGACGCTGCGAGGCATCCGGGGCGCGAAGTCCACGGCCAAGGTCTCGATGCGCACCGAGCTGGTGCGGGCGACGGTGAGCGGTCCGGCCGCGGCCGTCGCGCTGGCCGAGCGGGCCGCGGCCGACCTCAAGGCCGCGGGCAAGATCGTCGGCGAGCTGGAGTTCACCGCGACCGACGTGGCCGAGATCTCGGTCGTCGCCGAGCTCGCCGACCCCTCGCACGGCTGACCCGGCGCGTCTGGCGCTCCCCCACCCGCTGACCCGGCGCGTCTGGCGCTCCCCCACCCGCTGACCCGGCGCGTCTGGCGAGCACCGCGCCGCCACACGCGCCGGCTCGCCACCCTCACCGCCGCCACACGCGCCGGCTCGCCACCCTCACCGCCGCCACACGCGCCGGCTCGCCACCCCCACCGCCGCCACACACGCCGGCTCGCCACGCCCACCGCCGCCACACGCGCCGGCTCGCCACCCCCACCGCCGCCACACGCGCCGACTCAGTCGTGGTCGAGCCATGCCTGGAAGGCGTCGAAGCGGTACGCCCGGCCGAGGAAATCCGCTACCAGGTCCGCGGCGTCCCGGCTCCCGCCCGGCGCCAGGACGCGGTCGCGGTAGCGGTGTGCCACCGTTGGGTCGAGCAGGGCGCCACGGTCGAAGGCGGAGAACAGGTCCTTCGCGATGACCAGGCTCCACATGTAGGTGTAGTAGCCGGACCCGTAGCCCTGCAGGTGACCGAACGAGGTGTGGAAATGGGTGTCCGGCACCGGCGCGAACACGTCGTAGGCGGCCTGCAGCTCCCGAGAACGGGTGGTCAGGTCCTCCGGCACCTCGTCGTGCAGCGCGTAGGACAGCGCGGCGTAGAACATCTGGGTCCGCACGAAGCCGCCTCGGCCCAGCTCCTTCGCGGCCCGCATCCGGGCCACCAGGTCGGCCGGGATCGGGGAGCCGGTGGCGTCGGTCGCGAACGTCGCCAGCACGTCGGCGTCCCAGGCCCATTCCTCGAGCATCTGGGAGGGCGCCTCGACGAAGTCCCACTCGGTCGCGACACCGGAGAACCTGGTCCACTGCTGCTGGCCCGCCAGCACGTGGTGGAGCAGGTGCCCGAACTCGTGGAACAGCGTCACCACGTGGTCGTGCTCCATCAGGCCGCGGGAGAAGTTGCACACCAGCGCCGCCTCAGCCAGCCGTCGGCCGGCCAGACCGGGCACCAGCTCGAACATCGCCGCGTGCCCGTACTTGCCGCGACGCGGGTGCAGATCGAGATGGATGCGACCGAGCACCTGCTCCCCGCGCACCACGTCGTACGTCGTGACGTCCTGGTGCCAGGTCGCGGCGTCAGGCACCTCGACGTAGGTGACGTCGAAGAGCCGGCCGGTGACGTCGAGCAGCCCCTCGCGAACCCGGACGAAGTCGAAGTAGCCGCGCACCTGCTGGGCGTCGACGTCGTAGGTCTCCCGCCGCAGCACCTCGGTGTAGAACATCTTGTCGACGCTGTCGACCGCCGTGGCCTCCGGGCGGTCGCGGCGCAGCCGACGCAGCAGCAGGTCGACGTCGCGTCGCGCCGCGGCCTCGGCGGCGGCACTGATGCGGTCCACGAACTCGGGGATCGCGGCGCCCGCACCGATCATCTTCACCTCGGCGTCGAAGGCCGGCCAGCCGTCGTGGCCGAGCAGCTGCGCGTGCTCGCGACGCAGGGCGAGCAGCTCGTGAAGCACCGGCTCGTTCTGCGGCCAGGCCCGGTTGAGGAACTCCCGGACCAGCGCGGCCCGAGCCTCCCGGTCCCGGCAGAAGGTCGAGAACGGGACGTAGTCGGGGTACTCGGTGGTGACCTCGACCAGGCCATCGCCCCCGACAGGGTGCGCGTCGAGAAAGTCCTGCGGGAGGCCCGTCAGCACTGACGGGGCCACTCGCACCGAGCGCACGTCGTCGCGGATCTCCCGGCTGAAGCGCTGGCCGAGGTCGGTCTCCTGCTCGGCGATCTCCTGCAGCCGGCTGCGGATGTCCGCCGGGAGGTCCACACCGGCCCGCCGGAAGTCGCGCACCGCCAGCGCGCGCACCCGGCGGGCGTCCGCGTCGAGGGCGGAGTCGTCGAGGCCGGCGAGCACCTCGTAGAGCTCCCCATCCAGACCGAGCTCGGTCTCCAGCCGGGACACGTCCTGCTCGGCCTGCTCGGCGGCCGAGCGCAGCGCCTCGTCCGGATGGACGTTGGCCAGCACCGAGGCCGGTGCGGCGGCCTCCCGCAGCGCCAGCGCCAGCCGGTCCCAGGTGCGCAGCACCGGCAACGCCTCACGCCCGGCCGAGCCGTCGACGAGGTCGGCCCGCAGCCGGCGGACCTCGTCGAGCAGCGCCGAGGTCCGCGAGGCGAGCCAGGGCTGCCAGTCCGAGGCGGGCAGGTCGAGCGGCGAAGGGTTGTCGGGCACCCGGCGAGCCTAGCCAGCCCTGCGGACGCGCGCGCGCACGTGGCGCGCCCGGCTCAGGCTGACTTCTTCTTCTTGGCCTCGGGCTCGCGCGGCACCAGCGTCGGGTTCACGTTGTTCTTGACCACCTCGGCGTTCACGACCACCTTGGCGATGTCCTCCCGCGAGGGCACGTCGTACATGACGTGCAGCAGGACCTCCTCGATGATGGCCCGGAGGCCGCGCGCGCCGGTGCCGCGCACCATGGCGAGGTCGGCCACCGCAGCCACGGCGTCCTCGGTGAACTCCAGCTCGACGCCGTCGAGGTCGAAGAGCTTCTGGTACTGCTTGACCAGGGCGTTGCGCGGTTCGGTGAGGATCTGCACGAGCGCCTCACGGTTGAGCTTGTCGACGGTCGCGATCACCGGCAGCCGGCCGATGAACTCCGGGATGAGCCCGAACTTCAGAAGGTCCTCGGGCATCACCTCGGAGAAGATCTTCTCGAGGTCGCGCTCCTCCTTGGTGGGGAGGCTGGCCCCGAAGCCGAGCGTCTTCTTGCCGACCCGCTGCTCCACGATGTGCTCGAGCCCGGAGAACGCACCGCCGACGATGAACAGGATGTTCGTGGTGTCGATCTGGATGAACTCCTGGTGGGGGTGCTTGCGACCGCCCTGGGGCGGCACCGAGGCGGTGGTGCCCTCCAGGATCTTCAGCAGCGCCTGCTGCACGCCCTCGCCGGACACGTCGCGGGTGATCGACGGGTTCTCCGCCTTGCGGGCGACCTTGTCGATCTCGTCGATGTAGATGATCCCGGTCTCGGCCTTCTTGACGTCGTAGTCCGCGGCCTGGATCAGCTTGAGCAGGATGTTCTCGACGTCCTCGCCGACGTAGCCGGCCTCGGTCAGCGCCGTGGCGTCGGCGATGGCGAACGGGACGTTGAGCATGCGGGCCATGGTCTGTGCGAGGTAGGTCTTGCCGCAGCCGGTGGGACCGATGACCAGGATGTTGGACTTCGCGAGCTCGACGGTCTCGTCGGCCTTGTGGCGCGCGGTGCTGGCCGTGACCCCGGCCTGGACCCTCTTGTAGTGGTTGTAGACCGCCACCGCCAGCGCCTTCTTGGCATTCTCCTGACCGATGACGTAGGAGTTCAGGAACTCGAAGATCTCCCGCGGCTTCGGCAGCTCCTCGAGCCCGACGTCGGAGCCCTCGCTCAGCTCCTCCTCGATGATCTCGTTGCAGAGGTCGATGCACTCGTCACAGATGTAGACACCCGGACCCGCGATCAGCTTCTTGACCTGCTTCTGGCTCTTCCCACAGAAAGAGCACTTCAGCAGGTCTCCTCCGTCACCGATCCGTGCCACAGGCACGACTCCTCACCACTCGGGTCGACGCCCCCACGTGCCCACCGGGGGCCGGTCTGCGCCGACGTGTTCTGCTGCACGTCCTCGAACTTGAAGGTACCTCCTCCGGCCCCCAAATGGGACAGGACACGACGACTGGTCAGCCGCCACGGAGCCCGCGGGCACGGGGGCGGGTCACACCGATGCCGGGGTCCCCTTCAGCGACTCCAAGATGGCGTCGATCAGGCCGTACTCGACCGCTGCCGTCGAGGTCAGGATCTTGTCCCGCTCGATGTCGGAGTTGACCTCCTCAGGCGTCTTGCCGGTGTGGTCGGCGATCAGCTTCTCGAGCAGCTCGCGCATCCGCAGGATCTCGTTGGCCTGGATCTCGATGTCCGAGCTCTGGCCGTAGGAACCCTCGGTGTAGGGCTGGTGGATCAGGATCCGGCTGTTCGGCAGCGCCAGCCGCTTGCCCGGCGTCCCCGCCGCCAGCAGCACCGCGGCCGCCGAGGCGGCCTGTCCCAGGCACACCGTCTGGATGTCCGGCTTGAGGAACTGCATGGTGTCGTAGATCGCCGTCATCGCGGTGAACGAGCCACCCGGCGAGTTGATGTAGATGCTGATGTCCCGGTCGGGGTCCATCGACTGCAGGCAGAGCAGCTGGGCCATCACCGCGTTGGCGATGTCGTCGCTGATCGGCGTGCCGAGGAAGATGATGCGCTCCTCGAACAGCTTGCCGTAGGGGTCGATCCGCCGGAACCCGTAGGAGGTGCGCTCCTCCCACTGCGGGATGTAGTAGTTCATGCTCGGCGAGGTCAGGTCCGAGGCCCGGCCGGACAGGCCGGGGAGGTTCGTGCTCGTCATGGCAGGCACTCTCACTTGTTCCGGGCCGGACGGCCCTCGTCGGCGACCTGACGGGTGCTGGTGATCACCTTGTCGATGAACCCGTACTCACGGGCCTGCTCGGCGGTGAACCAACGGTCGCGGTCGGCATCGGTCTCGACCTGCTCGAGGGGCTGGCCGGTGTGCTGGCTGATGAGCTCGAAGAGCACCTTCTTGATGTGCAGCGACTGCTGCGCCTGGATCTTGATGTCCGAGGCCGAGCCGCCCATGCCGCCGGAGGGCTGGTGCATCATGATCCGCGCGTGCGGCAACGCGTAGCGCTTCCCGGGCGACCCGGCGCAGAGCAGGAACTGCCCCATCGAGGCGGCGAGGCCCATGCCGACGGTGGCCACGTCATTGGGGATGTAGTTCATGGTGTCGTAGATGGCCATCCCGGAGTCGACGGACCCACCGGGGGAGTTGATGTGCAGGAAGATGTCGGCCTCGGGGTCCTCCGCGGAGAGCAGGAGCATCTGCGCGCAGATCGCGTTCGCGTTCTGGTCGCGCACCTCGGACCCGAGGAAGATGATCCGCTCCCGGAGCAGCCGCTGGTAAATGTGGTCGTCGAGCCCGTACGACGGGCCGCCACCGTTCATCTGGGTCTCAGTGTTGTCAGGCACGCCCCCGACCCTAGCCGCCCGCCGTGCCGCGCCCACGGGCTGTCCCCGGTTGTTCGCCCACAGCGCACGGCGTGTCGGGTCCGGACGCGGTCGTGGCCGGGAGGTGCTCCTCCCGGCCACGCCGTAGGCGCTGCTCGAAGTCCCCTGACCCGCGGCATCGCCCGTCTGGTGGGGACCCAGGGATCCCCGCGCGAAACGGCCTGGCCTGCTGCGTCCCGTGCCCTGCCAGGCTCACAGCCGTGGCCTGCGGGCACAAGGCGCTGAGCAGCCAGGGGGGTCGCAGGTTTGTGCGATGCACAGGTGCGCAGGGTCCCAATTCCGGCCAGGACGGGTCGAGCCGGTCAGCCCCCACCCAGCCCCCACCCAGCCCCCACCCAGCCCCCACCCAGCCCCCACGCGGCCCGCTCCCGGTCCCCGCTCGCGAGGCTCAGCGCAGCCAGCGCGCCAGCGCCTCGTGGACCTCGGGATGGTCCAGCAGGCCGAAGTGGTCGCCGCGGACGTGCAGCACCTCCGCGCCGGGGAACAGCCCCGGCCCCCGCGACGTGCGCCCGGTCGCCGAGCCGTACCCGACCAGCAGGTCCCCCAGCGCCAGGCTCACCGGATGCCGGCGGGAGGTCGCCAGCGTGGCCGCGACCAGCCGGTAGCGGGCGTGGGGGAGGTTGACCACGTCGGGAGGCAGTCCCCGACGCAGGTCCAGGATGCCGGGCGAGCGCTGGTCCAGCAGCCGGGCGAACGGCGCCGACTCCGGGAACACCCCCAGCGCCCGGGCCCCCGAGGCGACCGCCCGCTCCAGTGGCGCCCCCAGGTGGGGTGTGCCCAGGGTGACGACGTCGGTGACCAGGGCCGGCCAGCGGTGCTGCGGGGGCGGGGCGACGGCGCAGGCGGCACGGACCACCAGCCCACCCATCGAGTGGCCGACGAGCACGATGCGGCGTACGTCGACCGGCCAGTCGAGGACCAGCCGGTCGAGCAGCGTGGCCAGCCTCGAGCCGTTGGTCAGCACGGGCAGCCCGGTGTTGACCCGCAGGTAGACCGGCGTCCAGCCGGCGTCCGCGGCCAGCCGGGTGCCGTAGCCGCCGCCGCTGCGAGCGGCTCGACGCTCCCAGTGCTCATCGCTCTCGGCCAGGCCGTGCACGAACACCACGAGGTCCCCACCGGCGTCGGGGAAGGCGGCGCGCAGCGAGCCCGGGTGCAGCGGCACGTCCTCGCCGCCGTGCCTGACCCCGAGGTCGATGGCGAGGTCGGAGCGCTGCTCGGCGAGCCGGTCGCCGACGAACCCGTTGACGGTCGAGACCACCACCCGGCCCCGACGGGTGCCTTCCACCGCGGCACCGTGACCCCGACGGTCGAGGGTCCGCAGGGCTGCCGCGACGCCACGCACCGCCAGCCCGAGGCCGTCGTAGACGCCGCCGGTCACGCCCGCGTGCACACGCTCGACCACCCGACCCGGCCGACCGGTGACGGGACGCAGCAGACCGTGGCCCCGGGCGGCCACGGCGGTGTGGACGCCCCGGACCGTGGTCAGCACCAGGTCGTCGGCGGTGTCCACGGCCAGCGCGAGAGCCGCCAGCACGCCGGGCTCCTCCCGCTTCGAGGTGGCGACCCTCGGATCGCGACGTCGCCGTGGCGCAAAGAGAGCGACCCGTGCCGCGGGAGGCGACACGGGTCGAGACTGCGGCTCGGGGCGGTCCGTGCTCAGGACCCGGCCGGCGCCGTGTCCTCGGTCGGCGCAGGGTCCTGGGCCGGCTCGGCGTCGGCGTCGGACTCGGCCGCGGGAGGGGTCTCCTCGTCGGCCGGGTCCGCGACGGTGCCGTCCGGCCGGAGGTTCTTCAGCTCGACGTGGTTGCCCGACTCGTCGGTGACCACCGCGGACTCCACGATCGAGGCCAGCGCCTTGCCGCGCACGACCTCGGAGACCATCTCCGGGATGTGGTTGTGCTCGACCATGTGGGAGATGAACTCCTGCGGGTTCTGACCCGACTGCTGCGCCCGCTGCATGAGGTGCTGCTGGAGCTCGCCCTCGTTGACAGACACCTCGTCGGTCTTCGCGACCTGGTCGAGGACGAACTGGGCGGCGACCGCGTCGCGGACCCGCTTCTCGAGGTCGGCCTCGAACTCGTCGACGGTCTGCTCCTCGGAGTCGAGGTAGGCCTCCATGGTCATCCCCGCGTAGGCGAGCTGCTGCTGGATCTGCTCCCGGCGCCCGGACAGCTCGGACTCCACGATGCCCTCCGGCAGCGGCACCTCGACGAGGTCGAGGAGCTTCTCCAGCACGGCGTCGCGAGCGGCCGCGGCCTGCTCCAGCCGCTTGCCGCGCGAGAGCCGGGTCCGAACGTCCTCCACCAGCTCCTCGGCGGTGTCGAACTCCGAGGCGGTCTGGGCGAAGTCGTCGTCGAGCTCGGGGAGCTCCTGCTCCTTGACCGAGCTCACCAGCACCTCGACCTCGACGTCCTCGCCGACCTGGTCGCCGCCCACGAGCTGGGAGGTGAAGGTCGTCGACTGGTCGGCGGAGAGACCGGTCAGCGCCTCGTCCAGGCCCTCGAGCATGCCGCCCTTGCCGACCTGGTAGCTCATGTCGCTGACCTCGGCGCCCTCGACGACCTCGCCGTCCCTGCGGGCGACGAGGTCCATCACCACGAAGTCACCCTCGGCAGCCGGTCGCTCGACCTCGGTGAGCGTGCCGAAACGCTCCCGCAGGGACTGGACCTGCTCCTCGACGTCCTCGTCGGTGACGGTCACGTCGTCGACGGTGACCTCCAGCCCGTGGTAGTCCGGCAGCTCGATCTCGGGACGGACGTCCACCTCGGCGGTGAACTCGAGGGAGTCGTTGTCCTCGAGGCGGGTGATGTCGATCTCCGGCTGGGCCAGCGGCTCCAGCTCGTTGGCCTGCAGCGCCTCGACGTACAGCTTGGGCAGCGCGTCGTTGATCGCCTCGTCGAGGACGGCACCGCGGCCGACCTGCCGGTCGATGACCATCGGCGGGACCTTGCCGCGACGGAAGCCGGGCACGTTGATCTGCTGGGCGATCTTCTTGTACGCCGCGTCGAGGCTCGGCTTGAGCTCCTCGAAGGGCACCTCGACGGTGAGCTTGGCCCTGGTCGGGCTCAAAGTCTCGACGGCGCTCTTCACAGGTGGGTCTCCTCAGTCGGATATGCGTCAGGTCAGGGTGGGACGACCGGCGACCGTGACGGTCGGATGGTCGGGGCGACAGGACTCGAACCTGCGGTCTCCTGCTCCCAAAGCAGGCGCGCTAGCCACTACGCTACGCCCCGGTATCGTCCGCACACCGGTCTCCGTGGCCCCGTGCGGAGCCTTCGGGAGTCTACGGGAGAGCGGGCCACGACCCGTAATCGTGATCCACCCGTCCAGACCCCGGGCACGGCCCGCCTGCGGCCGCGGTTCGTCCCCGCAGTGCCGCTGTGGCACCATGGTGCCGCCCGGCGGGGCGTCGTCCAGACGCTGTGCGGAGCACGCGGATGTAGCTCAATGGTAGAGCCCTAGTCTTCCAAACTAGCTACGCGGGTTCGATTCCCGTCATCCGCTCCAACCACTGGGACCGGGCCCTCGGACCGGGCCGCCGGACCGGACCGGTGGCGCCGGGAGGCCTGGGTCCGGACGTCCCACCGCCGGGGTCAGCGGCGGTGCAGCAGCACCAGCGCCCGGTCGTCGCCCGGCTGCGTCGCCCGCTCGACCAGCCGGTGCGCCACCGTCTCGACCCCGGCGCGCAGCAGCCGCTCGCTCTGGCCCAGCAGCTTGTCGATGCCCAGCGAGATGTCTCGCGCAGCCGACTCGACGAGCCCGTCGGTGAACAGCATCAGCAGGTCGCCGCGGCGCAGCCGCCCCCGGTAGGCCGGGAAGTCCGCGTCCGGCACCAGCCCGAGCGCCGGACCCTCCACCTGCCGCACCACCCAGCGGCCGGACCCGGCCAGCAGCTGGACGACCGGCGGATGACCGGCCGACCGCAGCTCGAAGTCGCCGGAGTCGAGGTCGACCGACAGGTGCACCGCGGTCGCGAAGCCCTCGACCCAGTCCTGCCGCAGCAGGTAGTCGTTGGCGGCCGGCAGGAACCGGGCGGCCGGTAGCGCCCCCAGCAGCCCGCCGAAGGCTCCGGCCAGCAGCAGCGACCGCGGGCCGGCCTGCTCGCCCTTGCCCGACACGTCGACGACCGCGATCTCGAGGGACCGTCCGTCGGGGCTGCGGGCGCCGACCACGAAGTCCCCGGCGAAGGCGGACCCGCCTGCCGAGCGGAGCGCCGCCTCGGCGTACCAGCCTTCGGGCAGGACGGGCATCCGCGCCTGGTTCCGCAGGCGCTCGTGCAGGTCCACGAGGATCGACTCGCCCCGGACACCGGCCACGCCCAGGCGGGCACGGCGGAACGAAGTGGCCAGGACCATCAGGCCGACGACCGCGACGACGACGACGCCACCGATCCGGCGACCGTCCAGCAGCTCCTGGGTGGCCGAGACCACCGCCGCGAGCACACCCAGGGTCAGCAGCACCAGCGCCGGCAGGGTGCGCGGGGGCAGCAGCTGGTCCCCCACGACCATCGGCACCACCAGCGCGACCAGCGGCAGCTGCGGGACCACGGACTGGGCGAGACCGATCGCGACGCTGGCGGTGGCCAGCAGCAGGGCCCCGGCCACGCCGGCCTCACGGACCCGACGGACCAGGCGGTACCAGCGGTGGCCGAGAAGGCGCGCCGCCGACCTCACGGCGACGCGCGACGCGCGCTGGCTGGTGGCAGGCATGAGCATCGGGGAGCAGCGTAGTCGCCGAGATGACGGACTGGCACAGGTTCCCGCGGGTCGGCTGGGGGGTCGGCTGGGGGGTCGGCCGGGGGGTCGGCCGGGGGTGATCCGCTCAGGCGGCGCGGGCCCGGGACCGGAAGCGCGGCTGGCAGCGCGGGCACCAGAACAGGTTGCGCCCGGCCAGCTCCTCGGTCCGGACCGTGGCCCCGCACACGAAGCAGGGCCGACCGTCGCGGCGGTAGACGTAGACCGGACTGCCGTGGGTGGCCGCCTGCTGCACCCGGCCGACCAGCGCCTCGTCGGCCGGGACGTGCACGGTGTCGATCCGGCCGCGGTGGACGCCGTCGGCGAGCAGCACGACCAGGTCGTTCCACATTCGCTCGAACATCGAGCGTCGCAGTGTGCGCCCGGGCCGCATCGGGTCGACGCGATGCCGGAACAGCACCTCGGCCCGGTAGACGTTGCCGACGCCGGCCAGCACCGACTGGTCCATCAGCAGCGCCCCGACAGGGATGCGGCTGCGGCTCACCCGGTCCCAGGCCCGGGTCCAGTCGGCGTCCGGGCGCAGCGGGTCCGGGCCGAGCCGGCCCACCAGCGCCAGCCGCTGCTCGGTGGTCATCAGCTCGCAGGCGGTGGCCCCGCGCAGGTCGGCGTACGCCGGTGCCCCGACCGGCGCAGCGCCGGCGCCGGCGACCAGCCGGAGCCGCACCTGGCCTACGGGCGGGGACGCCGCACCGGTCGCCACCACGAACTTCCCGTAGAGACCGAGGTGGACGTGGACGCACCGCTCCTGCTCGAAGTCGACGAACAGGTGCTTGCCGTAGGAGTGCGCCCCCTCCAAGCGGGTGCCGTCCAGCAGCGCCGCGGCCTCGGCGAACCGCCCCTGCGGGCTGGTGACCGAGACCTCGCGGCCGGCGAAGTGCTCGTGCAGGCCGGCGGCCAGCCGGAAGAGGGTGTGCCCCTCAGGCATCGCCGCCACCGGCGCGCTGGCCGAGCGCAGACTCGGGCAGCGGCGGCAGGTTCCCGGTGCGCTCGTAGTCGGCGAGCATCCGGATCCGTCGCGAGTGCCGCTCCTCGCCGGGGAACGCGGTGGTCAGGAAGATCTCGACGAAGCGGGTCAGGTCCGCCAAGGGGTGCAGCCGGCCCCCGACGGACAGCACGTTGGCGTCGTTGTGCCGACGGGCCAGGGTCGCGGTCTCCTCGTTCCAGGCGAGCGCGGCCCGGACCCCGGCGACCTTGTTGGCCGCGATCGCCTCGCCGTTGCCGGAGCCGCCGATGACGACCCCCAGCGCGTCCAGGCCGTCCTCGGCGTCGGCGACCACCGCCGCCGCGGCCCGCAGGCAGAACACCGGGTAGTCGTCGAGCGCGTCGTAGACGAACGGCCCGTGGTCGACGACCTCGTGGCCCCGGTCGGCGAGCCAGGCGAGCAGGTGCTCCTTCAGCTCGAGGCCGGCATGGTCGGAGCCGAGGTGCACGCGCATGCCCCCAGTGTTCCAGAGGCCGGCCGGCTCAGCTGGGGGTGGTCGCCGCGACGTGCCGGTCCAGGAAGCGGACCAGGTCGGCCAGCGCCTCCTCGGCTGCGTCGAAGAGGTCCGGGTGCCGCCAGAAGCCGTGCACCATCCCGCTGAAGTCGGTGACCTCGACCGTGGCGCCGGCTGCGGCGATCCGCCGCCCGAGCTCGTGGTCCTCGTCGGCCAGCACGTCGTGCTCGGCGACCTGCACCAGGGTGGGCGGGAGCGTGCCGAGCCGGGTGGAGTCGTAGGGCGCCAGGTCGGGGTCGGCGAGGTCGCGCTCGTCGCGGATGTACTGACGCAGGTACCACTCCCCCTCGGCGCGGGTCAGGCCGCCGTCGCTGCGCCGGTAGGACGGCATCGAGGCGGTGGCGTCGACGAACGGGTAGACCAGCACGGTCGCGGCCAGCCGGCCGGGGTTGCGCAGCGCCGCGACCAGCGCGAGGTTGCCACCGGCGCTGTCGCCGACCGCGACGACCCGGCCGCGGTCGACCCCGTGGTCCTCGGCGTGCGCCAGCAACCAGCGCAGCGCGGTGTCGACGTCGTCCGGGGCGGCGGGGAACCGGTGCTGCGGCGGGCGCCGGTAGTCCACCGCGAGCACCACCGACGCGGCCCGGTTCGCCAGCCGGCGGGCCTGCGCGTCGTGGGTGTCGAGGTCGCCGAAGACGAAGCCGCCGCCGTGCAGGAACACCAGCGTTCGCGCGGGCCCAGGGGGCGTCGCCGCGGGCACGTAGAGGCGGCAGGCCACGCCGTCGGCGTCGACGTCCTCGACCCGCTCGACGCCCTCCCGGGGCTCGAGGGCGGCCACCTCGCGGTCGGCGCGTCGGACCGCCTCGATGTCGGCGGGCCCGAAGCCGGGGTCGGTGACGTCGGGCCCGCTGGCCCAGGCTGCGAGCGCAGCGACCGCCTGGGGGTGCAGCGTCACGACGCCCCCGCCAGCCGGGCCAGCTCCTGCTCGACGACGGCGGGGTCGAGCTTGGTGAAGACGGGCACGGGCTTGGCCACGGGCGTGCCCACCACGACCGGCTCGCGCCGCCACGATGGCGTCGCGGAGTAGTCGCCGGTGATGACCGGGTAGCCGGGGCCGCCGTCGAGGTCGTCGACCTCACGGATCTCGGGCATCGGCGCGACGTCGCCCTCGCCTCCCAGCACCCGGTCCACGGCGTTGGCGCTGTGCGGCAGGAACGGCGCGAGCAGCAGGTTGCAGTCAGCGACGGCCTGCGCCGTGACGTGCAGGATGGTGCCCAGCCGCTCCCGCTGCTCAGCGGACTTCAGCGTCCACGGCGCACTGTCGGAGACGTACTTGTTCACCTCGCCGACGGTCCGCATGGCCTCGGCCAGCGCCGCCTTCTGCCGGTGCCGCTCGACGAGGCCGCCGACCGTTGCGAAGGCCTCGTCCACGGCGTCGAGCAGCGCGCGGTCAGCCTGCGTCAGCTCGCCGGCGGGTGGGATCTCGCCGAAGCTCTTGGCGATCATGGTGGCGGTGCGGTTGACCAGGTTCCCCCAGCCGGCGACCAGCTCGTCGTTCGTGCGACGGACGAACTCCGCCCAGGTGAAGTTGCTGTCCTGGTTCTCCGGGCCGGCGGCGGAGATGAAGTAGCGCAACGCGTCGGCCTGGTAGCGCTCCAGGACGTCGCGGACGTAGATCACCACGCCGCGCGAGGAGGAGAACTGCCGGCCCTCCATGGTCAGGAACTCCGAGGAGACGACCTCGGTGGGCAGGTTGAGCGTGCCGAGCTCCCCGGGCTCGCCGCCACGCTCCCCGCGACCGTCGTACGCGAGCAGCTCGGCGGGCCAGATCTGGGAGTGGAAGGTGATGTTGTCCTTGCCCATGAAGTAGTACGACAGCGCGCTCTCGTCGTTCCACCACTCGCGCCAACGGTCCGGCTCGCCGAGCCGTCGCGCCCACTCCACCGACGCGGAGAGGTAGCCGATGACCGCGTCGAACCAGACGTAGAGGCGCTTGGTCGGCTGGTCGCGCCAGCCGTCGAGGGGCACCGGGATCCCCCAGTCGATGTCGCGGGTCATCGCGCGGGGCCGGATGTCGGCCAGGATGTTCTGGCTGAACTTGATGACGTTGGGCCGCCACGTCCCCGACGCCTCCCGTTCGTCGAGCCACTCCTTGAGCGCTCCGGCCAGCGCCGGCAGGTCCAGGAAGAAGTGCTGGGTCTCCACGAAGTCCGGGGTCTCACCGTTGATCTTGCTGCGAGGCTCGATCAGCTCGGTCGGGTCGAGCTGGTTGCCGCAGTTGTCGCACTGGTCGCCGCGGGCGCTGTCGTAGCCGCACTTCGGACAGGTGCCCTCGATGTAGCGGTCGGGCAGGGTGCGCCCGGTCGACGGCGAGATCGCCGCCTGCGTGGTCTGCTCGACCATGTAGCCGTTGCGGTGCACGGCGGTGAACATCTCCTGCACCACCGCGTGGTGGTTGCGGGTGGTGGTGCGCGTGAACAGGTCGTAGGACAGCCCGAGGTTCGCCAGGTCCTCCACGATCAGCCGGTTGTTGACGTCGGCCAGCTCCTGGGCGCTCACCCCGGCGGCGTCGGCGGCGACCAGGATGGGGGTGCCGTGCTCGTCGGTCCCCGACACCATCAGCACGTCGTGCCCGGCCATCCGCATGTAGCGGCTGAAGACGTCGGAGGGCACGCCGAACCCGGCCACGTGGCCGATGTGGCGCGGGCCGTTGGCGTACGGCCAGGCGACCGCGGACAGGACTCGACTCATCCCTCGAGCCTAGTGACCCTCACCCGCGGGCTGCCGCCGGCCTCAGCCCCAGCGGGCCAGCAGCGCGGCGAGCTCCGTCTCGAGCGCGGCGAACCACCGGTGCTCGTCGGGACCGTCGCCGTGCGGACCGTCGAGACGCACGACGTGCTCGGTGACCTCGGTGAGGTGGTGCTGGAGCGCGAACATCTCCACCACGTCGGGAGCCAGCGGCTCAGGGACCCCGCCGCCCTCCAGGTAGCCGAACCAGGGCTCGTCGCCCTCGGCGCTGCCGAGGCTCAGCCGCAGGTCCCGCTCGCGCGGCGCCAGGGCGAGGGAGCCCCAGCCCACCAGCCGGTGCCCGTCCGGCGTCCGCACCAGGTCGCTGGTGCCCGGGCCCCCGTGGCTGACCACCCAGCGCTGCGCCGTTCCCGCCGTCGCGGCACCGAGCAGGCTGAACCGCCGCAGCGACCGCAGCAGCAGCGGCTCGGCGTCCCGCACCAGCCGACTCGCCGGACCGGACCACGGGCCACCGGCCCAGCCGTGGTCGCCGAGACGGGCCAGCAGCTCCTCGCGACGGTCGTGGCCGCGACGGCCGATCCGCGGGCGCCAGACCGGCAGGTGGCGTAGCCGCCGCTGCCGGTGCAGGTCCCCCATCATGTTGGCGACCACGGCACGGTCCCTGTCGCACGTGAACGGGCCGTGCCCCACGGTGGGACCGTCCAGGAACGGCGTCACCGTGAGCAGCAGGCCTGGCGCCAGGTCGACCGCCACCCGCCCGTCGCGGGTCGGCACCGGCGCCACGACGAAGCCGAGGCGCTGGGCCAGTCGGGCGGCGCCGTCGTAGGAGGCGAGCAGCGTCGTGCGCTCCGAGCCGTGGGGCACCGGCTCGACGGTGGCGAACCACTGCGGTCCCGTGTCGTCGCCCAGCGCCCAGTGCCAGCGACGCCGGCCCACGGGCAGGTGCTCGGCGTGGGTCACGTCGACCCCCCAGGCGGTGACCACCGTCGCTGCGACGACGCCTGCGGCGACCTCCGGGTGCTCCACGATCACGACCACACCCTAGCGACGCGCGACCGGGTCCGGCGCGGGTCAGCCGAAGTCGGGGTCCCGGTCGCGGGTGCGCTTGAGCTCGAAGAACCCGGGCGTCCCGGCGACGAGCAGCACGCCGTCCCACAGCCGACCGGCGTCCTCGCCCTTGGGTGCCGGCGTCACCACCGGCCCGAAGAACGCCACCCCCTCGACGCTGATGACCGGCGTGCCGACGTCCATGCCGACCTGGTCCATCCCGGCGTGGTGCGACTTGCGGACGTCGTCGTCGTAGTCCGTGGAGTCGGCGGCGTCGGCCAGCGAGGCGGGCAGTCCCACCTCCGCCAGGGCCTCCTCGATCAGCTCCCGGTCGATGCTTCGACCCTCGAGGTGGATGCGGCGGCCCAGCGCGGTGTACAGCGGCAGCAGCACCTGGTCACCCTCGGCCTGGGCGGCCGCGATGGCGACGCGCACCGGTCCCCAGGCCGGCGCCAGCAGCTCGCGGTACCCCTCGGGGATGTCCTTGTCCTGGTTCAGGTAGGCCAGGCTCATGACGTGGAAGGCCGGCGCGATGTCGCGCACCTTCTCGACCTCGAGGAGCCAGCGCGAGGACATCCATGCCCACGGGCACAGCGGGTCGAACCAGAAGTCGACAGGGATGCGTTCGGGCGAGCTGGTCTGCGTCATGGCGGTCCTCTCGGCGCGGTCCGGGGTGGCGGACGAGGGCGCTGGGTGGGTGTAGATGATTGCTGCTACAACCGTGTGGGGCGATTCGGTTATTCCTCGTCGCCGGGGGGAGAATGCACGCCATGCCTGGAACCAACCTGACCCGGGACGAGGCGCGCACCCGCGCCGCGGCGATCGAGGTCGAGTCCTACACCGTGGACCTCGACCTGGACCCGGCCCGCACCACGACGTTCGGCTCCACGACCGTGGTCCGGTTCGCCGGCCGCCCGGGCGGGTCGACCTTCGTCGACCTCGTCGACGCGACCGTGCACGAGCTCACGCTCAACGGGGAGCCGCTCGACCCCGCCGCGGCGTACGCCGACCAGCGGATCCGGCTCGACGGGCTGCAGCAGGCCAACGAGCTGCGGGTGGTGGCCGAGTGCGCCTACAGCCACACCGGCGAGGGCCTGCACCGGTTCGTCGACCCCGCCGACGACCGGGTCTACCTGTACTCGCAGATGGAGGTCCCCGACGCCCGGCGCGTGTTCGCCAGCTTCGAGCAGCCCGACCTGAAGGCCGAGTTCACCTTCACCGTCACCGCGCCGGCGCACTGGACGGTCGTGTCCAACGCCGCGACCCCGGCGCCGGAGCCGGCCGACGAGGGGCGTGCCACCTGGCGGTTCCCCGCCACGGCGCGGATGTCGACCTACGTCACCGCGATCGTCGCCGGCGAGTACCACGAGGTCCGCGACACCTACGTCGGCGCGCACGGCGAGATCCCGTTGGGCCACTACTGCCGGGCGTCGATGGTCGAGCACCTCGACGTGGCCGCGCTGGTCGACGTCACCAAGCGTGGGTTCGCGTTCTTCGAGGAGGCCTTCGACTTCCCCTACCCGTTCGGCAAGTACGACCAGGTCTACGTGCCCGAGTTCAACAACGGGGCGATGGAGAACGCCGGCTGCGTGACGCTGCGCGACGAGTACCTGCCGCGCAGCCGGCAGGCCGCGTGGTTCTACGAGCAGCGGGCCAACACCGTGCTGCACGAGATGGCGCACATGTGGTTCGGCGACCTGGTCACGATGCGCTGGTGGGACGACCTGTGGCTCAACGAGTCGTTCGCCGAGTGGGCCGCGCACCACGCCTCGGCCCGGGCGACGGAGTGGACGCACGCCTGGACCGGCTTCACCAACGCCCGCAAGAACTGGGCCTACCGGCAGGACCAGCTGCCCACCACCCACCCGGTTGCCGCCGACAACCACGACCTGGCGGCGGTCGAGGGCAGCTTCGACGGCATCACCTACGCCAAGGGCGCCTCGGCGATCAAGCAGCTGGTGGCCTGGGTCGGCGAGACCGAGTTCCTGGCCGGGCTGCGCAGGTACTTCAAGCGGCACGCGTACGGCAACTCCGTGTTCGGCGACCTGCTCGCGGCGCTGGAGGAGACCTCGGGGCGGGACCTGGGCCCGTGGGCCGAGGAGTGGCTGCAGACCTCCGGCGTCAACACCCTCAGCGCCGAGTTCACGCTGGACGCCGACGGCCGCTACGCCAGCTTCGGGGTGCGGCAGAGCGCCGCCGAGGACTTCCCGACCCTGCGTCGGCACCGCATCGGGATCGGGCTCTACGACCGCGACGCGGCCGGCCGGCTGGTGCGCCGGTCCTCGGTCGAGACCGACGTCACCGGCGCGCACACCGAGGTGGAGAAGCTGGTCGGCCAGCGGCAGCCCGACCTGCTCCTGCTCAACGACGGTGACCTGACCTACGCCAAGATCCGCTTCGACGAGCGGTCGCTCGCGACCGTGCGGGAGTCGCTGCACACCCTCGACGACCTCCTGGCACGAGCCCTGTGCTGGGGTGCGCTGTGGGACATGACCCGCGAGGCACAGGTCAGCGCCACCGACTTCGTGACGATCGTGCTGCGGGGGTTGGGGACCGAGACCGACGAGACCGCCGCCAAGCAGCTGCCCCTGTACGTGCAGGTGGCGCTCGAGCAGTTCGCCCACCCCGACCACCGGGCGGTGTTGCAGCGCACCTGGGAGGAGGGCCTGCGCGACCTCATCGAGCGCGCCGCCCCCGGCAGCGACCACCAGCTCACCTTCGTCAAGGCCTTCGCCGGCACCAGCGGCAAGCGGACCCCGCCGACGCCGTACGGCGGTCCCGCGCGGAGCCCGGCGGGTCTTGACTTCCTGTCCGGGCTGCTCGACGGCACCGCCGTCCCCGAGGGACTCATCGTCGGCACCGACATCCGGTGGGCGGCGCTGACCGCACTCGCCGCGAACGGCCGCGCCGACCGGGACCGGGTGCAGGCGGAGCTGGAGCGTGACGCCACCATCTCGGGCCAGGAGCGCGCGGCGGCCGCGTGCACGGTGATCCCGACGGCGGCGGCCAAGCAGGTGGCCTGGGAGACGGCCGTCGGAGGCGAGGCCCCCAACGAGACCCAGCGCAGCATCGCCTACGTCTTCGACGCGGCGGGGCAGCAGGAGGTCCTCGCGCCCTACCTGGAGCGGTACCTGGCCGTGGCCGAGACCATCTGGGAGGAGCGCGGCACGCACACCGCGTCGACGGTGCTGGAGTACATGTTCCCCCGCGTCCTGACCAGCGCCGCGACCCTGGCGCGGGTCGACGAGTGGCTCGCGACCAGCCCGGCCAACCCGGCGGCCAAACGCTTCGTCCGGGAGGTCCGCGACGACATGGAGCGTGCGCTGGCGGCGCAGGCCGCCGACGCCTGAGCGACGTGCCGGCGGGCAGCCCCGCCCGACGCCTCTCGCGAAGGGGGCTACCCGCCGTGCCGCAGCTGCGGGCGGCGGGCGTGCTCGGCCAGCTGAAGCACGCCGCGCGTGATGCCCCCCACCAGGTCGCCTGCAGCGAACGCCGTCTGCATGGTCAGCGCCGCCAGCCGCACCTCGGCGTCCTCCAGGACGCGGCGGGCCGCCTCGCCCGTCACGATCTCCAGCTGCTTGGCGGCCGGGTCGACCAGCACCAGCACGGAGCGGTCCGGCGCGGTCAGCGCGGCGTGCAGTCGCTCGGCGTAGTGCCGCGGCTCGCCATCGGCGCGCCCGACGAACACCGAGAACTCGATGCGGCAGAGGATCTCCGCGTCCCGGATGGCCTTGTCGATCTCGTGCCGCTGCGAGGCGGAGAACCCGTCACCAGCGGCCACTTGCGCCACCTCGGCTCGGGTCGGACTCGGGGACGCCCGACGACGGGGCGCCGGAGCCGAGTGCGGCGGGGTCACCGGTGCCGGTGGCCGGGCCGCTGCGCGGGCCGCCGAACCACTCCGGCTCCGCGCGCCAGGCCTGGCCCGGCGAGTAGTCGCGGTCGCGGCCCATCGAGGGCAGCACCACCAACAGCGTGATCAGCACGAAGAGCCCGGCCGGGATGCCCAGCACGACCAGGAGCCCGTGCAGCACGGAGACGTCCGGTGGCTGCTCCCAGGTCTCCGGGGCCTCGGCGTGGGCCACGCCGGTGAGGCTGGTCACCAGCACGGCGGGCAGCAGGGCGGCGACGCGGGCGGCCCGGCGTACGACGGGGTTCTCGGGGCGGTTGGTCACGCGCCCCAGCGTAGCGAACTCGGTTTGGGCTGCCGCACTCGATCTCGTACCGTCGCGAGCATGCTTCCCCCCGCAACCGTCCCTGGTACCCGCACGCCCTGGGCCCTCGCCGATGAGTGGCAGAGCTCCCTGCAGAACGTCCTCGGCGAGGACTGGACGGCCTCGGCAGTCGAGTGGCTGGTCACCAAGCCACTGGCCATCCTGGTGCTGCTGCTGCTCGCGGTCGCGGCCCGCTGGTTCGCGCACCGGCTGATCACCCGGCTGGTGGTCCGCGCCTCGGAGGGGCTGACCAGCCCGATCCTGCGCCGCCGTCGCGACGAGCCGACCTCCCCCCATCCGCCGGCGGTCACCAACGGGAGGCGGGTGCAGCGCGCGGAGACCATGGGATCGCTGCTGCAGAGCATCGCCTCCATCATGGTCTTCACGATCTTCGGCATCACGGCGATCGCCGAGCTCGGGTACCCCGTCGGCCCGCTGCTGGCCAGCGCCGGCGTGCTCGGCGTCGCCCTCGGCTTCGGTGCCCAGAGCCTGGTCAAGGACTTCCTGTCCGGCATCTTCATGATCTTCGAGGACCAGTACGGCGTCGGCGACGTCGTCGACCTGGGCGAGGCCGGGGGCACCGTCGAGGCGGTCGGGCTGCGGGTCACCCGGCTGCGAGACGTCGAGGGCACCGTCTGGTACGTCCGCAACGGCGAGATCCTGCGCGTCGGCAACAAGAGCCAGAACTGGGCGCGGACCGTGCTCGACATCCCGGTCGCGCTCGACCAGGACCTGCACCGCGTCCAGGAGGTGCTGCGAGACGTCGCGCACGACCTGTGGGACGACGAGCAGTTCCGCAACCTGGTCATCGAGGAGCCGGAGGTCTGGGGGGTCGAGGCGCTGACCCCGAACTGGATCACGGTCCGGGTGACCCTCAAGACCGCACCCCTGGAGCAGTGGGCGGTGGCCCGGGAGATGCGGCAGCGGATCAAGCTGCGCTTCGACCACGAGGGCATCGAGCTGGCGCAGCCGAACGCGATGCTCTGGGCCCAGCCCGCCTGAAGGCCCCTCGCCGGGACGGTTGCCGGGTCGGGGACAATGGCACGGTGAGCACCTCCCCCCATGGCCAGACGTTCTACGACGCGATCGGCGGCTACCCGACGATCGCGACGATCGTGGACCGCTTCTACGCCGGGGTCGCGGACGACCCGGTGCTGCGGCCGCTCTACCCCGAGGCCGACCTGGGCCCGGCGCAGGAGCGGTTCACGCTGTTCCTGGTGCAGTACTGGGGAGGCCCCACGACGTACTCCGACCAGCGTGGGCACCCCCGGCTGCGGATGCGGCACGCGCCGTTCGCGGTCTCCCCTCGCGCCAAGGACCACTGGCTGCGGCACTTCCGGGCCGGGCTGGACGAGGTGGCGCTGCCGCCCGAGCTCGACGCGCAGTTCTGGGACTACGTCACCCACGCGGCGCAGTTCATGGTCAACACCTTCGAGGAGCCGGCCGGCGCCTGAGCGGTGAGGTGGGGCCTGAGCGGCGGCTACCGCTCGAGCGCGGCCTCGAGGCGGGCGCGCTCGGTAGCCGACAGCGCCCGCGACCGCTGAGTCGCGGTGTCGAAGGCCACCATGACGACGTGCCCGGTCGAGTACACCGTGGGCGGGCCGACCGCCTCGTCCGCGTCCTGCGGCTCACCCGGGTCGGCGGGTCCGTCGAGGATCCGGCAGCCCAGCTCGTAGGACGAGCCGCCGATCCGGGTGACCCAGGTCTGGACCAGGTAGGGCTCGGGGCGGAACAGCAGCGGCCGCCGGTAGTCCACGTCCACCCGGGCCACCACCTGGCGCTCGGTCGACCCGGGCGCGAACAGCCGGTCCGCGGCGTCGTCGGCGGGCCGCTGACCCGCCGCCGCCTCCCGCTCGGCGGTCGCGGCGACGAACGCGATCCGGGCCTCCTGGTAGTACTCGAAGTACTTCACGTTGTTCACGTGCCCGTAGACGTCGACGTCGGAGAACCGGACGTGGCAGACGTAGCCGTGCCGGGTCACGAGCCGGCCTCCGTCCTCACGGCGCGGGGGTCCGGGTCCGGTTCGAGGAACCTCTCCAGCACGGCCTTCTCCTCCTCGCGGATCCGCCGGGGCCGCTCCTCGGCGAACACGAACGGGGTCAGCACGGTGCGCGCGCGCGTGTAGACGTGCCGCTCGCCGCCGGGCAGCTCGTCGAGGATCTCGTAGGCCATCGTGAAGGAGGCCGCCCGCATGCGGGTGACCCACGACTCGATCCGGACCGGCTCGGCCCGGTAGACCAGCGGCCGGACGAACTCGACCTCGTGGCGCACCACCACCACCCCCTCGGCGAGCTGCTCGCCACCGCTGGCCGGAGCGTGCACGCGCAGCATGTCCACCCGCGCCTCCTGCAGGTAGTCGACGTACGTCACGTTGTTCACGTGCCCGAGGGAGTCCATGTCGGCCCAGCGCAACGGACAGTGGTAGATGTGTCGAGCCACGCCAGCATCCTGACAGGTCTCCGACCTAGGCTGGCCAGAGGTCCGGCTGCAGGACGCGTCTGGGGCCGACCGGTTCGGCGCCCCGTGCGTGCGGACAACCGATGTAACCGACGAACCAGGAGAAGTCCATGCCCGAGGCAGTCATCGTGTCAGCGGCCCGCTCGCCGATCGGCCGGGCGTTCAAGGGATCGCTGAAGGACCTGCGACCCGACGACCTCGCGGCCGCCATGGTGCGCGCGGCGCTGGACAAGGTGCCCGGACTGGACCCCACCGACATCGACGACCTGTACCTGGGATGCGGCCTGCCCGGCGGCGAGAGCGGCTTCAACATGGCCCGAGTCGTCGCGGTCCTGCTCGGCTACGACCACCTCCCCGGCGCCACCGTCAACCGCTACTGCTCCTCGTCGGTGCAGACGTCCCGGATGGCCTTCCACGCCATCAAGGCCGGCGAGGGCGACGTGTTCGTCTCGGCAGGCGTCGAGACGGTCAGCCGGTTCACCAAAGGCAGCTCCGACAGCCTTCCCGACACCATGAACCCGGCCTTCGGCGCCGCCCGCGCCCGCACCGACGAGCGCGCCCAGGGCGGCGAGGACTGGCAGGACCCGCGAGAGCGCGGCGACCTGCCCGACGCCTACATCGCCATGGGGCAGACCGCGGAGAACGTCGCCGAGCTGCGGGGGCTCTCCCGCCGCGAGCTCGACGAGTTCGGCGTCCGCAGCCAGAACCTCGCCGAGCAGGCCGTCGCCTCGGGCTTCTGGGCCGACGAGATCACCCCGGTCACGCTGCCCGACGGGTCGGTCGTGGACCGTGACGACGGCCCCCGGGCCGGGGTCACCCTGGAGGCGGTGAGCGACCTCAAGCCGGTCTTCCGCCCCGACGGCGTGGTGACCGCCGGCAACTGCTGCCCGCTCAACGACGGCGCGGCCGCCGTGGTCATCATGTCCGACACCAGGGCCGCGGAGCTCGGCGTCACGCCGCTCGCGCGCATCGTCTCCACCGGGGTCACCGCCCTGTCTCCCGAGATCATGGGGCTCGGCCCCGTCGAGGCGAGCCGGCAGGCCCTGTCCCGGGCCGGGATGAGCGTCGCGGACATCGACCTGGTCGAGATCAACGAGGCGTTCGCGGCGCAGGTGGTGCCGTCCTACCAGGACCTCGGCATCGACCTGGACCGGCTGAACGTCAACGGTGGCGCCATCGCCGTAGGCCACCCCTTCGGCATGACCGGTGCCCGGCTCCAGGCCACGATGCTGAACTCGCTGCGCGCCCACGACAAGCAGACGGGGCTGGTCACGATGTGCGTCGGCGGTGGCCAGGGCATGGCCATGGTCCTCGAGCGCCTCAGCTGACCCGGCGCGTCCGGCGGCCCCACCACCGCTGACCTGGCGCGTCCGGCGGCCCCACCACCGCTGACCCGGCGCGTCCGGCGGCCCTAGGACCGCTGACCCGGCACGTCCGGCGGCCCCAGGACCGCTGACCCGGCGCGTCCGGCGGGCCCAGGACCGCTGACCCGACCACCACACGCGCCGGGTCACCCCATCCCCCGCCGCCACACGCGCCGGGTCACCCCATCCCCCACCGCCACACGCGCCGGGTCGCCCCATCCCCCGCCGCCACACGCGCCGGGTCACCCCATCCCCCACCGCCACACGCGCCGGGTCAGCTGTCGCTCGGGGGCTGCGTAAACTTCGGCCCATGAGCGACCACGCCGCCGACTGGCTCGACGAGCGGGAGCAGCAGGCATGGCGCGCCTACCTCGTCGGCACGACCCTGCTGATGGACCGGTTGGACCGGGACCTTCGTGACCAGCATGGGCTCTCGCTCACCGAGTACGAGATCCTGGTGCGGCTCTCCGAGGCACCGGGCGGGCGGATGCGGATGGCGATGCTGGCCGACTCGGTGAGCCACTCACGGTCCCGGGTCACGCACACCGTGTCCAGGATGGAGGCCTCCGGGCTGGTGTCGCGCGACCCTTGCCTGGCCGACGGCCGTGGGGTCGAGGCCGTGCTGACCGATGCCGGGCGCGCCTCGCTGACGGCCGCCGCCCCCACCCACGTCGCCGGCGTCCGCCGGCTGCTCGTCGACCTGGCCTCCGGGGAGGACTTCGCGGCCGTCGGTCGGGTCTTCAACGCGGTGACCGACGCGCTGCTGGAGAACCCGGCGATGGACATCCGCTAGGTGACGGCTTCGCCTCCGGACTCTGCCCCCGCCACCGATGCGGTCGTCGAGGCGATGCTCGACGACGCGGAGTCCCGGACCCGGCGCCGGCTGGCCACGCTGACCGGGGACTACACCGGGATCGTGGAGGCCTCCCGAGACTCCAACGCCGACGACGAGCACGACCCCGAGGGCGCCACCATCGCCTTCGAGCGGTCGCAGGTCGGCGCCCTGGTGCAGGCGGCCCGGCTCCAGCTGGACGAGGTGGCCGCGGCTCGCCGGCGGCTGGCAGAGGGGCGCTACGGCACCTGCGAACGCTGCGGCCGGCAGATCCCCGCCGCCCGGCTGGCGGCCCGGCCGGTCGCCCGGACCTGCGTCGGCTGCACGGGCTGAGCAGCCGCGAGGGCCGACCCGGTCCCAGCTCGGCCGGGCACGGGTCGGCTCGTCGTGACCTTCTCAGTCGCGGGTCAGCTTGCGGTGCGTGACCCGGTGCGGGCGGGCCGCCTCGACGCCGAGCCGTTCGACCTTGTTGGCCTCGTAGGAGGCGAAGTTGCCCTCGAACCAGAACCACTGGCCCTCGTCCTCGTCGTCGCCCTCCCAGGCCAGGATGTGGGTCGCGGTCCGGTCGAGGAACCACCGGTCGTGGGAGGTGATGACGGCGCAGCCCGGGAACTCCAGCAGCGCGTCCTCGAGCGACTGCAGCGTCTCTACGTCGAGGTCGTTCGTGGGCTCGTCGAGCAGCAGCATGTTGCCGCCCATCTTCAGCGTCAGCGCGAGGTTGAGCCGGTTGCGCTCCCCGCCGGAGAGCACCCCCGCCTTCTTCTGCTGGTCGGGGCCCTTGAAGCCGAACGAGGCGATGTAGGCGCGGCTGGGCATCTCGAAGTTGGCGACCTTGATGAAGTCCAGACCGTCGGAGACGACCTCCCAGACGTTCTTGCCGGGCTCGATGCCGCCGCGGCTCTGGTCGACGTAGGAGATCTTGACGGTCTGCCCCACCTTGAGCTCGCCGTCGTCGGGCTTCTCCTCCCCGATGATCATCCGGAACAGAGTGGTCTTGCCGACGCCGTTGGGGCCGATGACGCCCACGATGCCGGCACGCGGCAGCTTGAAGTCGAGGTCGTGCATCAGCACCCGGTCGTCGAACCCCTTGCGCAGGCTCTCGGCCTCGAGCACCACGTCACCGAGCCGCGGCCCGGCCGGGATGTTGATCTCGGAGAGGTCGACCTTGCGGTTGCGGTCGGCCTCGGCAGCCATCTCCTCGTAGCGCGCTAGCCGTGACTTGCTCTTGGCCTGGCGCGCCTTGGGGTTGGACCTGACCCACTCGAGCTCCCGCTCGAGCATCTTGGCCCGCTTGGCGTCCTTGGCTCCCTCGACCTTCAGCCGCTGCTGCTTGGTCTCCAGGTACGTCGAGTAGTTGCCCTCGTAGGGGTGCGCCTTGCCCCGGTCGAGCTCCAGGATCCAGCTGGCCACGTTGTCCAGGAAGTACCGGTCGTGGGTGACGGCCAGGACCGCGCCGGGGTAGCTGGCGAGGTGTCCCTCGAGCCAGGCCACGGACTCGGCGTCCAGGTGGTTGGTGGGCTCGTCGAGGAGCAGCAGGTCGGGCTGCTGCAGCAGCAGCTTGCACAGCGCCACCCGGCGCCGCTCGCCGCCGGACAGGTTGTCCACGAGGACCTCCGGCGGGGGGCAGCGCAGCGCGTCCATCGCCTGGTCGAGCCGGCTGTCGAGGTCCCAGGCGTTGGTGTGGTCGAGGTCCGTCTGCAGGTCGCCCATCTCCGCGAGCAGCGAGTCGTAGTCCGCGTCGGGGTCCGCGAGCTCCTCGGAGATCGCGTTGTAGCGGTCGAGCTTGCCCTTGATCTCGCCGACCGCCTCCTCGACGTTCTCCAGGACGGTCCGGCCCTCGGTCAGCGGCGGCTCCTGCTGGAGCATCCCGACCGTCGCGTCCGGGTCGATGATCGCGTCACCGTTGGAGGCGTGGTCCAGGCCGGCCATGATCTTGAGCAGCGTGGACTTGCCCGTGCCGTTGGGTCCCACGACGCCGATCTTGGCGCCGTGAAGGAACGAGAGGGTGACGTTGTCGAGGACGACCTTGTCACCGTGGGCCTTGCGCACGTTGCGCAGCGTGAACACATACTCAGCCATGGTCGACAAGCCTACGGGTGCGGCGGCCGGCCCTGAAATCGGCGACCGGCCGCCGCTCCGCGGTCTGGTCCCGGTCAGGCCACCCGGGTCGGCGCAGCGCCGGGAGACCGACCGGCCTCCAGCCGCCGCCCCAGGCTGTCGAGCTGTGGCAGGTCGCCCGGCGCGTCGTGCAGCAGCTCCTTGAGAGCCTGGTCGGACCCGTCCTCTCCCTCGGGCCGCTCCGGCCGCGTCGCCCGCTCGAACGAGCCGGTTCCGCGGGTGAGGTCGTGCCCGACGCTGGTCGCCTCCACGACGTAGGTCACCGAGCTCTGTCCGTCCTCCCGCTCCCACACGTCCGCGCGCAGCCGCCCGTGGACCAGCACCGGCTCCCCCTTGCGCACCGAGTCCCGGACGTGGTCGGCCAGCGCCCGCCAGCAGGTCACCGAGAACCACGACGTCGGGCCGTCGACCCACTCCCCGCTGCGGCGACGGATCCGCGGCGTCGTACCCACCCGGAAGTGCGCGACGTTCCCGGTGGGGGTCTCCCGGTGGACGACCTCGTTGCCCACCCAGCCCTGGAAGGTGACGGTTGCCTCGTTCACGCTCGGCTCTCCTGTCCTGTCTCGTGCCCGTCGCGCCGGCGGCGGGTGCCCCGGTCGGGACGGGTCGACCCTCCCTCGCGTCGCCCGCGTACGACGGACCGAGGACCGGACCGGTGGACGGCCCGGAGCCCGGACCTCCTGTGGACCGAAGCTGGCTCCACCTGGACCGACCCGGACCGACCCGGACCGACCTGGCCCGCGGGGCCGACCCTCAGCGCCGCAGCGCGGTCGCCAGCGCGGCCCGGCAGGCGTCGTGCGCCTCGACCTCGGCCTGGACCGGCTCGACGACCAGCCGGTCGGCGACGTCGGCCACCGACGCGCGCAGCCGACGCTGCGCGGTCCGGGACCGACGGCGGGCCGAGAAGCGCACCAGCAGCCGGGCCAGCGCCGCCAGCAGCACACCGGCGGCCAGGCCGCCGAGCAGCAGCAGCGTCGGGACCGGCACACCCTGCACCTGGGGCGACGCGAGCCCCTGCAGCTGGAGGTAGCCGAGCAACGCCAGTGCGGCCAACCACAGCGCCCCGACGACGGCGGCGGTCAGCAGCACCCACTGCACGACCCGGACCGCCCGCCACCACAGTGGGGTCCGCGAGACGCCCAGGTCCACGGCGGTCACCGCCTGGTCCAGCGCGTCGTCGAGATCGTCGAGCCGCGACAGCGAGGCCCGGCGCACGGCGCCCGACCAGGCCGGGGAGAGGTCACCGACGACGTCGTCGGACAGCGCTCGCACGGCGGTCCCGACCCGGGCCCGCTGCACCTGCGTCGGCGCGGGCAGGGAGGCGCGCGGTGCCGCGGTGAGCTCGCGTCCCGCCGGGGCGGCTCCCCGGTCCCGTCGTCCCCGCTCCCGGCTGCCCAGGTCCAGGTGCAGCCGGCGCAGCGGGTCCGGCTTCAACCGGCCCAGCCAGGACGTCACCGGCCACCCGGTCGCGCGCGCCGCCCGCTGTCGGGTCGACTGCTCGACGGCCCGCACCACCGTGGGCACACCGGCGGCGTCGACGAAGGCGTCCACGAGCTCGTCCCGGCGGGCCGGCGCGACCCGCCCCGCGGTGTGCTCGCCGTTCACCTCCGCCAGCCGAGCGGCCACCCCGGCCACGTCCGCCATCAGCCGGGCGCTGACGGCCTTCTTCTCCTTGACCTCGCGGGCGATGGCCCGGGTCAGCTCGGGGATGCCCTCGCCCCCGACGGCCGAGGTCGCGATCACCGGGACCGACCCGAGCCCGTCCTCGGCCAGCAGCCGACGCAGGTCGTCGAGCATCGCCTCACGGCGCGCCGGACGCACCTCGTCGATGTGGTTCAGCGCGACCAGCATCACGTCGCGATGCCCCGCCAGCGGCCGCAGGTAGCGCTCGTGGACCGCCGCGTCGGCGTACTTCTGCGGGTCCAGCACCCAGACCATCAGGTCGGCCAGCCGCACCAGCCGGTCGACCTCGACGTGGTGGGCGACCTCGGTGGAGTCGTGGTCGGGAAGGTCCAGCAGCACCAGCCCGTCGAGGCTGCCGGCGCGGCCCGGCTCGTCGAGCAGGCTGTCGCGCCGCACCTGGTGGCGGGGCGGGACACCGAGCCAGTCCAGCAGCTCGCCGGCCTCCTCCGCGCCCCAGACGCAGGCCGTCGTCCAGGAGGTCGTGGGGCGACGGACCCCGGTCGCGGCGAGCTCGAGGCCGGTCAGGGCGTTGAACGTCGAGGACTTGCCGGAGCCGGTCGCTCCGGCCAGCGCCACCACCGTGTGGTCCCCGGACAGCCGCAGCCGGGCCCCGGCCCGCTCGGCGACGCGAGCCGCCTCCTCGACGAGGTCGTCGGGCAGCCGGCCGCGGGCGGCGCGGACCGCCTCCTCGAGACCGTCGATGCGGTCCACGATGTCGTCGCGGCGACCCAGCCGACGCCGGACGCCCTCCACCAGCGCGGTCATCTCTCCCCCGTCTCGGACGTGGACGCCGCCGGCACCACGCGGCCGGCGATCCGCAGGTCGTCGACCCGCCGGGACGCCGCGCGCAGCCGCTCGACCCCCGCCTCGTCGACGTCGAGCCCCGCCAGCACCTCCACGTAGCGCGCCCGCTCCACCGCCAGCAGCTCCCGGACCTGCCGGTTCAGGTCTCGGCGGGCCTGCTCGGCGAGTCGGCGGACGGCCTGGTCGCCGAACACCGCCTCCAGCAGCTTCTGGCCCAGGAGCACACCGCCGCTGGCCACCCCCACCTCGGCGCCGGTCGGGATCGCCGCGGTGGAGGCGAACACCACCACCATCAGCGCGAGCGACAGCCCGTTGACGCCGAACGCGAGGAACCGCGCCGTGGTGCGCCGGTCGGCGCCCTCCGACATCACCATCTCCAGGACGCCCTGCTGCCAGTCACGGATCGCCCGCTCGGTGCGGGGGCGCAGGTCCCGGCCCGCTCGTCCGAGGTCACGGCCCGCCCGGGCGAGCAGCTGCTGCCCCGCGGGGCTCGACGCCCATGCGGCCTCGGCCCGCTCGGCCGCGTCCTCGGCGTGCTCGACGATGAGCGACTCCAACCCCGACTCGACCGCCACGGTGACCCGCTCGGCCTGCTGCGGCCGCCCCCGGGCCCAGCCGGTCACGGCGTCGCGCAGGCGTCCCACGCGGCTCTCCAGCGAGCGCAGCAGCTCCCCGGTGCCGACGAACTCCTGCCAGCGCGCGAGCACCTCCCCGCGCAGCAGGCTGCCGTCGGCGGACGCCTCGTCCACCCGGTCGACCGCGTCGTCGTAGGCGCGGTCGACGGCCTCGCGCAGCCGCCGCTCCGCCTCGACCTGCGCCGCGGCGGCGTCCGCCACCTCGTGGGTACGACGTGAGAGCGACCGGACCGCGCCGTCCAGGGTCTGCCGGACCACCGCGGCGCGGGCCGTGGCGTCGGCGGCGAGCAGGTCGAGCCAGGACCGGATCTCCGCCACGTGCGCGGCGGGCAGCAGCCCCTCGTCACTGACGTCACCCTCGACGACGGTGAACAGCGGCGAGTCCCGCAGCCCCCGGTCGGTGAGCATGCGGGCGAGGTGGAGGCTGACCTCGTCGACGGCCCGCGGCGGGCACCGGTCGAGCACGATCGCGACCGCGGTGCTCCGCTCGGCCGCGGTCTGCAGGAACCCCCAAGGCACCTGGTCGGCGTAGCGCGCCGCCGACGTCACGAACAGCCAGAGATCCGCCGCGGCCAGCAGCTCGGTGGCGAGGGTGCGGTTGGCCCGCTCGACGGAGTCGATGTCAGGGGCGTCGAGGATCGCCAGCCCCTCCGGGACCCCGGCGTCGGCGACCAGCTGCAGCGCACCGGGGTCCGCCGTGGCGCGAGCGGTCCGGTCCAGCCCGGGCAGCACCCGCCCGCCGACGAACCACTCGGCATCAGCGGGGTGGTGCACCAGCACCGGGGACCGGGTGGTGGGACGCAGCACGCCCTGCTCGCTGACCTGCCGCCCGACCAGGGTGTTGACGAGGGTCGACTTGCCGGCGCCGGTCGAGCCGCCGACCACGGTCAGCAGCGGCGCCTCGATGCTGGCGAGCCGGGGCAGCACGTAGTCGTCGAGCTGGTCGACCATCTGCGCGCGCATGGTCGCGACCTGCTCGGCGCCGGGCACGTCGAGCGGCAGGGCGGCGCCGGTCAGCGCGTCGCGCAGCCGCTCCAGGGCCGCGACCGCCTCGACGGCGACCGTCTCGTCGGCGAGGCTCACCACGCCCCCCGGTTTGGTGCCGACGGCCGCGCGGGTGATCGTCCGGGGGGTGGACCGGGCGCCGGGCCGGGGGGGCGGGCGGACGTCGCCCGGGTCGGTGGGAACTCGACGTAGGGCCGTAGCGCGCGCAGCCGGGTGACCATGACGGTCCCCCGTCGGGCGAAGTCCGCAGGAGCGGTGCCGCGCAGGTACCGGTCGTGGAGGAAGCCGAGCTCGATGGCCTGCTGCTGGTACTCGCGCATGGCGCGGTCGGCGGGCGCGCCGCCCCGGGCGCGGGCGAACCGACGGCTGGCCCGGCGCGCCGGCAGCCGCACCAGCCAGGGCACCTCCGCCGGGTCGAGCAGGCCCCGGGCGGCCGCGTCGCTCAGGCTCCGGGTCAGCATCAGGCCCTCCCGGCGGCGGGCCCAGACAGCGAAGGCCACCAGCAGCGCGAACGCCGGGACCATGGCTCCCAGGTAGGTCAGCACGAACCCCGCCCCGCCGCCCAGGAACACCGACCCGTTCCACGCGGCGTGGGCGACGACCGCCGCCAGGTAGCCCAGCAACGGGGCCAGCACCCGCCAGCGCCGGCTCCTGGCGACGACGGCCACCCCGACGCCGACCCCGGTGAGGGCGGTGAAGAGCGGGTGGGCGAACGGGCTGAACACGCCACGGACCACGAACAGCGTGGTGGCGGACTCGATGCCTCCGGGCCCGCCCGCGCCGCCGGTGTAGGCGCCGCCGAGGTAGAGGATGTTCTCGGTGAACGCGAAGCCGACGCCGACCAGCCCGGCGTAGACGATGCCGTCCAGGACGCCGTCGATCACCCGGCGCCGGAACCACAGCAGCAGCAGCACGAACAGCCCCTTCGCGGCCTCCTCGGTGACCGGGGCGGCGACCACCCCGCCCCACACCTGGTCGGTGCCCAGCAGGAGCTGGTCGACGAGCTGCAGCAGCAGGGCGACGGCGGTGGCGACCAGCGCGCCCCAGCCGAAGGCCGTCGCGAGCAGACCGGTGGGCTCGGGCTCGTAGCGGTCCAGCCACAGGAACGAGGCGATCACCGGCCCGACCGGGAGCGCGGCGAGGACGACGCCGATGGCCAGCGCGTCCGGGCCGTTGGTCATCACCAGCACCAGGCTCATCACCGCGGCGCCCAGCAGCATCAGCAGCGACACCAGCACGGTGAAGCCCAGGTGACGGCCGGGTCGTCGCAGCAGCTGCGCCGGCACGGGGGCCGGCGGGGGCGGCGGGGCGGGGAGTGCGGGCCGTCCGGGATGCGGTAGCCCTGCCCGGGGCCGGTGGCAGGACCGGTCATCTCCTCAGCGTATCCGGGGCCGGCGCGACGTCCGCGTCCCACTCCCGACGTAGGCTGGCCCGGTGCGCGACCAACCGCAGGACCCCTGGCTCGACCCTGCCCCGGTGCCGGGCCAGGCCCCGGTGCAGCCCTCGGTCGGCGACCCGTCCACAGCGCCGGGGGGCCCCGGCGGCGACGCGGCGCCCGAGGGCGGGTCGCAGGCCGTGGCCACCGGGTCCCACGACCAACCGGTGCCCGCGGCGTACGCCGCCTTCATGCGCCGGGGCTGGGGCGAGCGCGAGCTCGACCTCCCACCGCACCCGGTCGCGGAGCGGGCGGCGCAGCGGCGGGCCCGGCTGGCCGAGACCTTTCCCGGCGACCGGCTGGTGGTCCCGGCCGGCGGGTTCAAGGTGCGCGCCAACGACACCGACTTCCGGTTCCGCGCGTCGACCGCGCACGTCCACCTGACCGGCAACCAGACCAGCGACGCCGTGCTGGTGGTCGAGGACGGCGAGTCGGTGCTCTACGCCCGGCCACGGTCCTCGCGGAGCACCGACGAGTTCTTCCGGGACCGCCGCTACGGCGAGCTGTGGGCCGGCCGGCGCCCGTCGCTGAGGGAGATGTCGGACTCGCTGGGGTTCGAGGTGCGCCACCTGGGGGAGCTCGAGGACCGGCTGTCCGACGGAGCCAGCACCCGGGTGCTGCGAGGCGTCGACCCGACCGTCGACGGCGCCGTGCCCACCGACCAGGACGCCGGCCGCGACCACGAGCTCGACCGGGTGCTCGACGAGCTGCGGCTGGTCAAGGACGACTGGGAGCTGGCCGAGCTGCAGGAGGCGTGCGACATCACCACGCTCGGGTTCGCCGACAGCGTCGCGGAGTGGGACCAGGTGCTGCGCCACGGGGAGCGGTGGCTGGAGGGGACCTTCTTCCGCCGGGCCCGGGCGATGGGCAACGACCTCGGCTACGACTCCATCGTCGCCGGCGGCAGCCACGCCACCACCCTGCACTGGACCGAGAACTCCGGCCCGGTGGTGCCAGGGACCCTGCTGCTGCTGGACATGGGCGTCGAGGGCCGCAACCTCTACACCGCCGACGTCACCCGCACGCTGCCGGTCGACGGCACCTTCACCCCGCTGCAGCGCGACCTGTACACGCTGGTGCTGGCGGCCCAGCAGCGCGGCATCGAGGCCGTCCGGCCCGGCGCGGCGTTCCTGGACCCGCACAAGGCGGCGATGCGGGTGCTGGCCCACGGCCTGGAGGACCTGGGGCTGCTGCCGGTGCCGGCCGAGGAGGCGCTGGCTCCCGACAGCCTGGTGTACGCCCGCTGGACGCTGCACTCGGTGAGCCACATGCTCGGGCTCGACGTCCACGACTGCGCATCGGCGGCGCCGGCCTCCTACCGGGACGGCCGGCTGAGCGAGGGCATGGTGCTCACGGTCGAGCCGGGGCTGTACTTCCAGGAGGACGACCTGCTGGTGCCCGAGGAGCTGCGCGGCATCGGCATCCGGATCGAGGACGACCTCGTGGTCACCGCCGACGGCTCTCGCAACCTCTCGGCCGCGCTGCCCCGGGAGCCGGCGGCCGTCGAGGAGTGGATGGCCACGCTGCGCGGCTGACCGGGCGCTCCCCCCTCACCGAGGGGGGCGACCCCGTCCGCCGGCGTCCGGGACCCGGTCACACCCCCCGTCGCCGCGTCGCCAGCCCCTCGTCCATCACCGACCTCGCCTCGGTCACCTCTGCCCTGTCGCTGACCTCCGGGACCCCGACCTCCCAGAACGACCCGCCCGGCGTGATGTCGTCGGCACGCACCTTGGTGACGATCACCGTCGTCCGGTCCGCGGACCGCGCCTCCCTCAGCGCGGCCGCCAGCTCGTCGAGGTCGTGGACCTCATGGGTCAGCGCCCCCAACGCGGCCGCGTGCGCGGCGAAGTCCACCCGTGACTCCGATCCGCTGCCTCGCGTGTCCGCGAGCATGTTGTTGTAGGAGACGCCGCCCTGCGCGAGCTGCAGCCGCTCGATGACGGCGAAGCCCTCGTTGTCGCAGACCACCACGACCAGCTTGCGGCCCGAGAGCACCGCGGAGTACAGCTCGGAGTTCATCATCAGGTAGGAGCCGTCGCCGACCATGGCGTACACCTGGCCGTTCGGGCGCCCGAACGCCGCCCCCCAGCCCCCGGCGACCTCGTAGCCCATGCAGGAGAACCCGTACTCGACGTCGACGGTCGCGATGCCCTTGCTCGCCCAGTTCACGTTGATCTCCCCGGGCAGCCCTCCGGCGGCGGTGAGGACGTAGTCCTCGGGCGTGGCACTGGCATGCACCGCGCCGACCACCTGGGCGTAGCTGGGCGGCCAGTGCCCGTCCGGGGCGCTCCGCTGCGCGACGAACGCGTGCAGCTCCGCCGCCGCGCGACGGCCCCGGTCCGCCCAGGCCGGCGCGGTGGTCCAGCCACGGAGCTCCTCGCCCAGCGCCAACAGCGACTCGCGGGCGTCGCCGACGACGGGCAGGGCGCGGTGCTTGAGCGCGTCGAAGCGGGCGGCGTTGAGGGTGACGATCCCGGCGTCGGGGTCGAAGGCCGTCCAGGACCCGGTGGTGAAGTCCTCCAGCCGCGTCCCCACGGCCAGCACCAGGTCGGCCTCCCGCGCCACGTCGTTGGCGGCCTCGGCCCCGGTGACGCCGATCGGACCGGCGTACGCCGGGTGGTCCGAGAGCAGCGAGGACTTGCCGGCGACCGTCTCCAGGACCGGGATGCCGTGCGTCTCGGCGAACCGGGCGAGCTCGGTCTCGGCCCGCGAGTAGTGGACCCCCCCACCCGCGATGATCACCGGCCGGGTCGCCTCCCGGATCCGCCGGGCGGCACGTCGCAGCTGCCCCACGTCCGGCCGTGGCCGGGCGATCTCGTGCACCTGGACCTCGAAGAACCGCTCAGGCACGTCGTAGGCCTGGGCCGCGACGTCCTGCGGGAGCCCGAGGAACACCGGCCCGCAGTCGCCCGGGTCGAGCAGCGTGCCCACCGCCTGCGGCAGCGAGGAGAGCACCTGCGCGGGGTGGGTGATCCGGTCCCAGTAGCGCACCACCGAGCGGAAGGCGTCGTTGACCGTCGAGGACGGCGCACCGAAGTGCTCGACCTGCTGGATGACGGGGTCGGCGAGCCTGGAGTTGAAGGTGTCGCCGGAGATGAACAGCACGGGCAGCCGGTTCGCCATCGCCACGCCGGCGGCGGTGACGAAGTTGGTGGCTCCCGGGCCGATCGAGGAGGTGCACACCATGACCTGCTGACGACGCCGGGCCTTGGCGAAGGCCGCAGCGGCCAGGCCCATCCCCTGCTCGTTCTGGCCCCGCCACACCGGGATCTCGTCGCGGTGGCCGGCCAGCGAGTGCCCGAGGCTGGTCACGTTGCCGTGACCGAAGATGGCCATCACCCCCGGGAACAGCGGCACCTCCTCCCCGTCGACGACGATGTGCTGCGCGACGAGGTAGCGGACGATCGCCTCCGCGGTGGTGACCTTCACAGTTCCGTCTCCCATCAGGGGTTGCCTCCGGTCTCGGCCAGGTCTGCGACCGGCTGCCAGCTACGGGTCCCCCACGAGTCGATGAGCGCCTGCTGGACGCTCACCACGTCGACCGCCTCGCGGAAGCTCGGCGAGAACGGCGCCCCGGTGGCCATCGCCTCCAGGAAGCAGAAGTCCTGGATCGCGACCAGGTCCTCGAAGCCGATCGCGTTCGCCTGACCCGGCACGAACGCGCCGTGGAAGGGCAGCCGGTCCCCGCCCAGCAGCGTGGTGTACCCCTGGTCGCCGGCCGCGTCGTCACCGAGCCGGTAGAGCTGGAGCTCGTTGATCCGCTCGAAGTTCCACGCCAGCGCCCCCTTGGTGCCGTAGACCTCGAACGCGTTCTGGCTCTCCGGGCCGACCATCGTGCGGCTGCTCTCGAAGGTGCCGGTCGCGCCGGAGCGGAAGCGGCACAGCATCGAGGCGAAGTCCTCGTTCTCGACCTCGCCGCGCGGGTCGTCCGGCGCGCCGCGGCCGTAGTGGCTGGCGGCGCCCGTGGGCAGCGGACGGTGGGTGATCGTGGTGGCACGCATGCCGACCACCTCCTCGATCCCGCCGACCAGGAACTGCGCGAGCGACACCGAGTGGCTCAAGATGTCGCTGGTGACGCCGTAGCCGCCCTCCGCGAGCTTGAACCGCCAGGTGAGCAGCCCGAGCTCGTCGCTGCCGTACATGCTCAGGAACCGACCGCGGTAGTGGGTCACCTCACCGATCGCACCGGAGCTGATCAGCTTCCGCGCGTGGAGCACCAGCGGTGCCCACAGGTAGTTGTAGCCGACCGCGGAGCGCACCCCGGCGGCCTCCGCGGCCCGGTACGCCTGCACGGCCTGCTCGGGCTTGCCGCCGATGGGCTTCTCGCTGAAGACCGCCTTGCCGGCAGCACAGGCCGCCTCGATCATCGGGATGTGCAGCATGTTGGGGGCGGTCACCCAGACCACGTCCACGTCCGGGTCGGTGACCGCCTCGCGCCAGTCCGCGACGGCGCGCTCGAACCCGAAGTCGCTCACCGCCCGCTCGCGGCGCCCGGGCTCGGTGTCGGCACAGACGACGAGCCGGGGGTCGAAGGAGCGCTCCGGGAACAGCGACGGGATCCGCAGGGCGGAGCGGCTGTGGGCCTGCCCCATCCAGCCCAGGCCGAGGACCGCGAGGCCGAGCCGGCGTCGCCCGGTCATGCCTGCGCCGCCCGTCCGGAGGCGGAGGTCAGCGGGAGCCGCGGGTCCTGCGGCTGCTGCTGCCACGACTCCCGGATCCAGTGGTGGGTGGCGTCGTCACAGAAGGCCATGCTGCGCTCCTTGTCGGGTCCTGCCAGGACGTTGAGGAAGTACATCGGGTACTCGGGGGGCGCGACGGACGGCCCGTGGTAGCCGTGCGGGACCAGGTAGACGTCCCGGTCGTGGACCGTCACCGTCTCGTCGAGGGCGCCGTCGACCGAGTAGACGTGGAACAGGCCCTGGCCGGCGGCGTCGCCGTGGGCCGAGTCGCCGCGCCCGAGGCGGAAGTAGTAGATCTCCTCGTTGGTCACCGGGCAGCCGTCGAGGCCGTCGTGGCGGTGCGGCGGCCATGACGACCAGTTGCCCCCCGGGGTGATCACCTCGCAGACGTTGATCTTGTGCGCGCCGGCGAACGAGCCGGGGGTGGCGATGTTGGTGACCTGGCGCGTCGCCTGCCCGGCACCGCGGACCTCCACGGGCACGTCGGCAGCCGCCACGTGGGCGACCGGGAACCGCTCGGTCGCCCTCGCCGTGCAGATCGCGACCTCCCCCGAGTCGGCGGCGAGGGTGAGGGTGGACCCGACGGGCACGTAGAGCCAGTCGCTGACCGCGGCGAACACGCCGTCTCGGCCTGCGAGCAGGTACGTGGTGCCGTCCACTCCCACCGTCACGTCGCGCGCGGACAGCGGCACGACCACGGCCTCGTCGCGTGAGAGCTCCACGGTCACGGTCCGTCCGCCCCCCAGCGTGTGGACCTCGAGACCGCTGTAGGTCCACCCGGCCTCCTCGGCGCTGACCCGCGTGGTGCTCGTCCCCGCGTCCGCCGGCCGGTGCCAGGTCATCGGTCCCCCTCGTGGACCAGCGCCGCGGCACGGCGGACGGCGTGCTCGGAGCGGCCGTCCGGCGGGTACAGCAGGGCGCGCCCGGCCACCAGGCCACGCACGTTCGGTTCCTTCATCGAGGTCTCCCATCGGCGGTAGATCTGTTCGGTGTCGGTGCCGGGGTCGCCCCCGAGCATCAGGACCGGCAGCGTCGTCGCCGAGGCCACCTCGGCCATCCGGTCGCTGTCGGGGAGCTTGAGCCAGGTGTGCACCGACGAGGAGCCCAGCCCGGAGGCGATCGCGGCGACCTTCATCAGCCGCTCGTCGGACCCGTCGAGGACCCGTCGACCGGCGGCGTCGGAGGTGTAGGGCAACGCCTCCACCAGGCTCATGATCCGGCGGTCAGCCAGCCGCGTGACGGCCGCGGCCACCGACTCGATGGTCCGGGCCACGCCGGGGTCGGTGTCGTCGATCCGCAGCAGCATCTTGCCGCCGTCCAGCCCGTACGCCGCGATGTGGTCCGCGTCGTAGGCGGTCATCCGGTCGTCCAGCTCCCAGCGGGCGCCGGCGATCCCGCCGCGGTTCATCGTGCCGATGGCCAGCCGGCCGTCGAGCGCGCCCAGCCAGGCGAGCTCCTCGAGGATGTCCGCACTGGCGAGCACCCCGTCGACCCCCGGGGCGGCCAGCCCTCGCACCAGCCGGTCGAGCAGGGTGCGCCGGTCCAGCGCCGCGAGCGGGTCGCCGCCGACCCCGAGCTTGCCCCGGGCGGTGTGGTCGGAGGCGAGGATCAGGAGGCGGCCGTCGTCGCCGGCGAGGCTGCGACGGGTCCGGTCGACCAGCGCGGCCCGCAACGACTCGGGATCGAAGACGCGCGCCTCGAGGAGGGCCTGGTAGCGCGCCGGGTCGACCCCGCCGCTCATGTCCCGCTCCGGGAGACGAGGTCCGGCTCGAGCTCGGCGAGGGTCGGCATGTCGTGGCTGCAGGTGAGCCGCCCGGCGACGAGCGAGCCGGCGCGGGCGGCGGCACGGCCGATCCGCTCCGGGTGCCACCCGGCGAGCAGCCCGTGGCACAGCGCCCCGCCGAACGCGTCACCGGCACCGAGGCCGCACACCACGTCGACGGGCGTGGCCGGGACCGACCAGCGTCCGGTGCCGTCGGCCAGGAGCACCCCCGTGGCCCCCAGCTTCACCACCGCCAGCTCGACACCGGCGGCGAGCAGCTCGTCGGCCGCGGTGTCCGGGTCGCGGGTCCCGAGGGCCATCTCGCACTCGTCCAGGTTGCCGATGACGACGGTGGACAGCCCGATGGCCCGGGCCGTCGTACCGCGGGCGGTCTCGAGGTCCGGCCACAGGGCCGGCCGGTAGTCCAGGTCGAGCACGGTGTGCCCGCTCCGGGCCCGGCTCTCCAGCCACGACAACGCGGCCGTGGCCGTCGACCCCTGGGCGAGCGCCGCGTGGCTGACCCAGAGGACGCCGCACGACTGCACGACCGGGTCGGGCAGGTCCGCCTCGACCAGGGTGGTGTCCGGCGCCGCGACGCCCCGGTAGAAGGCGATCTGCGGGGACTCCGGCGGGTCCAGCGCGACCAGTGCCAACGCCGTCTGGGCGGCTGCCTCGACGCCGACGTGGTCCAGGGACACTCCCCACTCGGCGAGCCGCGCCAGCACGTACCGGCCGAGCGGGTCCCCGCCGACCTTGGTGGCGACCGCGGCCCGCCGGCCCAGCCTGGCGGCGGCGACGGCGACGTTGACCGGACTGCCGCCGACCGACTTGACGAACGTCTGCTCGCCCTCGAAGCCGAGGCCGGGCTGGGATGCGTACAGGTCGACGCTGACCCGACCCACGCTGAGGACCTCGGGTGCCTGCACCGGGGCGCTCATGCGAGCGACGGCGCGACGACGTCGGTCAGGTAGGACAACGACGACCGCACCTGCTCGACCGGGCCCTGTCCCTCGGCGGGCAGCGACTCGGTGATGGCGGTGTCCTGCTCGATGACGTAGCCCCCCTGGTAGCCGGCGCTCTCGAGGGCCTGCACCACCCCGGCGATGTCGACGTCGCCCTTGCCCAGCTCGGTGAACAGCCCGGCCTGGGTGGCCGCCATCAGCGACACCTCCCTGCTGAGCACCTCCGGCACCATGTCGAGGCGCACGTCCTTGAGGTGCACGTGACCGACGCGGTCGAAGGCCTCCTTCGCGAACCGCACCGGGTCGACGCCACCGATGGCCAGGTGCCCGGTGTCCAGGCACCAGGCCACGTCGCAGGCATCGAGGACGCGGTTCACGTCGTCGGCGGTCTCGACCAGCGTCTGCACGTGCGGGTGCAGCACCTGCTGGAGACCGTGCTCGACGCAGATCTCGTCGACCAGCGCGAACGTCTCGACCATGTGCCGGTGCTCCTGGGTGGAGAGTGCCTCGGGCTCGGACCAGCCGGCGTCCTGGACGGCGGCCGTGACGAACTTCGTGGCACCGGCCTGCTGCAGCAGCCGGGCCACCGACGTCGCGTGGGCGAGGGTGGCCTGCCGGCGGGCGGGGTCGTGCGGCTCGACCGGGGTGAAGGCCCCCACCAGCGTCATGTCGAACTCCGCCAGCATCGCCTTGACGTCCTCGGGCCGCTCGGGCAGGAACCCCGGCGCCCCCAGCTCGGTGGCGCCGAGCCCGAGACCGGACATCTCTTCCAGCACCCGCCGGGTGGGCAGCATGGCGCCCCAGCCCGGGACCTCGCAGATCCCCCACGAGATCGGGGCGGACGCAATACGTGAGACGAAGTCGGTCATCGTTGCCACCTTTTTTGGAGCGCTCCAACAGATCGCCCTCACCATGTCATACTCGGCACCGGCTTCGCAACGACATCGCACATCCGACCAGGAGGTCGCCGCATGGAAGACACGACGCGTTGAGGGTCCTGGTCATCGGAGCCGGGCGGATGGGCGCGATCCGGGTGGCCGACCTGGTCGGCGACCCCCGGGTGAGCGAGGTGGTGGTCGCCAACCGGACCGACGCGCGCGGTGCGGCGCTCGCCGACCGGACGGGCGCCCGTCACGTCGCGTGGTCGGACCTCGGCGGTGTACGGCAGGACGCCACCGTCGTCGCCCTGGCCACCGCCGCCCACGCCGACCTGCTGCACCAGGTGCTGGCCACCGGCCGACCGGTCCTGTGCGAGAAGCCGATCGCGCTCGGCCTGGCGGAGACCCTGGACGTGATCGCGGTCGCCGAGCGCTGCGGGAGCACCGTGCAGGTCGGCTTCCAGCGCCGTCACGACCCGGGGATCCGCGAGCTGCACGACCGCATCGTCGACGGCCGCCTCGGCACCGTCTACTCGCTGCGGCTCCTCTCCCACGACGTCGCACCGTCGACGGTGGAGTTCGCGGCCGCCAGCGGCGGCATCTTCCGGGACCTGCACGTGCACGACCTCGACCTGGTCCGATGGCTGACCGGCAGCCCTGTCGAGACCGTCTTCGCGACGACGGCGGTCCGCGCCCACCCGCAGTACGAGGCACTCGGGGACGCGGACGTCTCGCTGGTGCACGCGGTGACCGCCAGCGGGGTCCAGGTCTCGGTGCACGGCGCACGGCACGACGCGGTCGGGCACGACGTCCGGGTGGAGGCCTTCGGCTCCCTGGACTCGGTGGCCGCGGGGGTCACAGACCGCACCCCGCTGCGAGCGCTCGACGCCGGCGGCGCCGTCCCGACCGACCCCTACGCGGGCTTCGTCGACCGGTTCCGCACCGCCTTCGCCCGGGAGACCGCCGCCTTCGTCGACCTCGTCGTCGACGGCGGCCCGAGCCCGTGCCCGCCACAGGAGGCGCTCGAGAGCCTGCGAGCCGCGATCGCCTGCGAGCGGTCGGTGGCGCTCGGCTCCCCGGTCCGGGTCGCCGACGTGACCGCCTCCGACCCGGACGGCGGGCGGTCGTGAACCGCCGGCCGACGCTGGCCGACGTCGCGGACCGTGCGGGCGTCTCCAGGTCCCTGGTCTCGCTGGCGATGCGGGGCTCCCCCGCCGTGAGCGAGCGACGGCGCACCCTCATCCACGCCGCCGCCGCAGAGCTCGGCTACCGCCCGAACGCCGCGGCACGCAGCCTCGCGGACAACCGCAGCCGCACGGTCGGCGTCCTCATCCTGGACCTGCACAACCCGGTCTCCGCCGAGATCCTCGACGGGGTGCTGTCCGAGGTGCGCCGCCACGGCTACAGCACCATGCTGGTCACCGGCGGCGTGGACCCCGGCCTCGAGAAGACGGAGCTGGACAAGCTCCTGGAGTTCCGCGTCGAGGGGCTCGCGCTGATCTCGCACCGGCTTGCCCCGCGGGTGCTGCGCGAGATCGCTGCCGAGGTGCCCACCGTGGTGGTCACCCGGCCCGACGTCACGGGGCCCCGCCTCGACACGGTGAGCAACGACGACGTCGTCGGCGCCGGCCTCGCCGTCGAACACCTGGTGGGGCTGGGTCATCGCCGCATAGCGCACCTGACCGGTGGCGACGACCCCGTCTCGAGGCTGCGGCGCGACGGCTACCTTGCGGCGATGGCCGCCGCCGGCCTCGAGCACAGCGCCCGGGTCGTCGAGGGCGGCCTGACCGACCCGGCCGGCCGCGCCGCCGGCCGCGAGGCGCTGGCGGACCGGCCGTGCCCCACGGCGCTGTTCGCCGCCAACGACGCCGCAGCCTTCGGGGCGCTCGCCGCGGTCCGGGACGCGGGGCTCACCGTGCCCGGTGACGTCTCGGTCGTCGGGTACGACGGCGCCTCGCTGGGGTCCCTGCCCACGCTGGACCTCACCACCGTGGCGCAGCCGCTCGCGGACCTGGGCAGCCTCGCCGCACGCCGGCTGTTCGGCCGGATCGAGCGACCCGCCGGCCGGGCCCAGCACCTGAGGGTGGACGCCCACCTCGTCGTCCGCGGGTCATCCGGGCCGCCACGGTGACCCGAGGCGGCGACGGCCGGCGGCCACAGCCCGGCAGTCCCCGGCCTCCGTCCGTCGGCTGCGGCATACTGGGGCCTGGTCCGGGCGAGCCAGGACGACGAGCATCACCGCTGGGGTCCCGATGTTCGCTCCGACGTGAGTCCCGCCCCCCGCCCCCGTAGCTCAGCTGGATAGAGCGTCGGACTTCTAATCCGGTGGTCGCAGGTTCGAGTCCTGCCGGGGGCGCGCAGGCCTGTCCGAAGCCGGCTGGGGTCCGCGCTCAGCCGACCGTCGTGAGCGTGGCCTTGAGGTCGTAGCTCAGGTCGGGCGTGGCGTGGTAGTTGAGATGGGTCTCGGCCGAGACGGTGTTCGTGCCCGAGACCAGCAGCGAGGTCGGCACGTCGACGACCAGCGGCACGCTCGCCGAGGTCCGCACCGCCTTCGCGGCGTACGTCTTCAGGGTCGGGGTGCCGGCCGGCATGTTGGCGCGCCCGACCTCGGTCCCGTTGACGTAGACGACCACGCCGTCGTCGGCCGCGGTCTCCAGGGTCAGCTGGGTGACCCTGGCCGCGTCAGCCACCTGGAAGCCCTTGGTGAAGTACGCCGCGAGCGGCCGCTCCGCCGCGGTCGCGAACCCGGTGTCGATGACCGTGCCGAGGCCGGCTGTCCCGAAGCCGAGGGCGCCGGTGCCGGACTTCCACCCGGCCGGGTCGAAGCCGTTGCTGTTCCACCCGGACGCCGGCGCGGTGTCGGCGTACCAGTAGGACCACGGCTGGCTGCGCGCCACCACCACGGACTCGACCGGGACGGGGCCGGTGGGGACCTCGACGTGGACCGTCTGGGTGGTGACCGTGCGTCCGCCCAGGTTGTCGGTCACGACCAGGGTGACCGGGTAGTCGCCGGTCGTCAGGTACTGGTGGGTCGCCGTGACCCCGGTGGCGGTGGCGTCCGGCTGGCCGTCCCCGAAGTCCCAGCCATAGGCGACGACGGTGCCGTCACGGTCGCTCGAGCCCGACGCGTCGACGCTCAGCTTGCCGGCCGCGGAGGCGCTGGCGGTGAAGACGGCTGTGGGAGCGGCGTTCGCGCGGGGGGTCAGCGGGAACCGGGCCAGGTTCGGCGCGGAGACCTTCGAGGCCGTGGTGAACTCGCCGCCGAGCACGAGGAACCGGTCGGTGACGGCCAGCGACCAGCCGCCCCAGAACTGGTTGACCACCGGCCGGAACTCGGGGTCGACGACGCCGGTGACCGCGTCGGCCGCGAGGACCTTGGTCGTGGTGACCCCTTGGTAGCCGTCGTGGAAGCCGAAGAACAGGTTGCCGTGGCCGTACCTCACGGCCTGCACGTCGCCGTCGGTGCGGCGCGACCACATCCTGGTCCCGGTCGATGTTCGGTAGGCCGCGGCGCTGTTGGAGCTGCCTGCCTGGCCGGTGAACACCGTCGTTCCGGTGGGGTTCAGGTCGAGGGCGAAGGTGGGGGCGAAGGACTGCGGGAACACCGGTCCGGTCGTCGCGCCCGTCGCCGACTCGACGGCCGTCAGGCCCGTACGGGCGATGCCGTTGACGGACAGGAAGCTGCCTGCGAGGTAGACCTTCGTGCCGGCGGCGTCGGCGCGGACCGCGTTGACCCGGTTGTCCGCGCTCGGGACGAAGGAGGACGACAGCGCCCCCGACGTTGCGTCCACGGCGGCCGCGCGGTTGCGGACCGCACTGCCGAAGGCGGTGAAGTCGCCGCCGACGTACAGCGTGCCGTCCTTGACGTCCAGCCCCAGCACTCGGCCGTTCGGCAGCGGCTTGAAGTCGGTGCGCAGCGCCCCGGTCGTGGCGTCGAGCGCGGCGAGTCGCAGCCGCGTGGCACCGCCCAGACGGGTGAAGGCACCGCCCACCCACACCGTGGCGCCGTCGCTGGCCAGGGCCCGCACCTGCCCGTCGGCCGCCAGCGAGAACGCCGGCGCGAGCTGGCCGGTCTCCAGGTCGAAGGCGGCGAGGTTCGTGCGGGGCGCGACGGCCGACCCCGGCCCGACGGCCTGGGTGAAGGTGCCGCCGACGACGAGCAGGTTCCCGACCACGACCGAGGCGTACACCCGGCCGTTCACCCCCCACCCGCCGGCCGCGGGGGTGCTGTTGATCGTGGTCTCCGCGGCCTCGGCCGGCGTGGTGGTCAGCGTGAGGCCCGCCAGGGCCACCACGGTGGCGGTGACGAGCGTGGTCAGTCTGCGCATGGACGTGTCCCCCTGGGCCTGATCGGACGCATCACCGCCTGCCCCCAGGCGACGTCCGTATCCAGGGTGAACTGTGGCGGTTTGCCCGGCCCGAGCGCAAGAGCCAACCAGACATGTGGGACGAGTGCATCACCCTCGGTCCGGCGCCACGCCCGTCCGGCACCGTCCGGATGGCCCTAACGGGCTAGGGCGCGCCGGCACCGGGAGCCACGGTCGTCAGGTAGCCGTCGATCTCCGCGAGCAGCCCGTCCCGCTGTGCCGGGGGCAGGAAGGAGGCACGTACGGCGTTCCCGGCGAGGGTGGCGATCCCCGGCTCGTCGAGGTCGAGCAGGGCGGCGGCGATCTCGTACTCCCGGTTCAAGGTGGTGCCGAACATCGGCGGGTCGTCGCTGTTGACCGTGACCAGAGCGCCGGCCTGGTGCAGCTGCCGGATGGGGTGGTCCTCGAGCCGCGCGACCGCCCGGGTGGCGATGTTCGAGGTGGGGCAGACCTCCAGTGGGATCTGGTGCTCGACCAGGTGGGCCAGTAGCCGGGGGTCCTGCACGGCGGAGGTGCCGTGCCCGATTCGCTCGGCGCCCAGGTCCAGCAGCGCGTCCCAGATCGTCTGGGGCCCCGTCGTCTCCCCCGCGTGCGGCACGCTGTGCAGCCCGGCGGCCCGGGCCCGGGCGAACACGTCCTTGAACTGCGGCCGACCGACCCCGACCTCGGGTCCGCCGAGCCCGAACCCCACCAGAGCCGCCGGTGGGTGCTCGAGGGCGTAGCGCACGGTGTCCTCTCCCGACGGCAGCCCGGACTCGCCCGGGATGTCGTAGACCCAGCGCAGCACCACGCCGTGGTCGCGCTCGGCGGCGAGCCGGGCATCCTCGACCGCCTCGACGTAGGCCTCGATGGGGATCCCCCGCTGCACCGACGTCCAGGGGGTCAGCGTGAGCTCGGCGTACCGGACGTTCTGGGCGGCGAGGTCCCCGGCGACCTCGTAGGTGAGCAGCCGCAGGTCCTCCGGCTCCCGGAGCAGGTCGACCACGGCGAGGTAGACCTCGATGAAGTGCGCGAAGTCGCGGAACGTGTAGAACTCGCGCAGCGCGTCGAGGTCGGCGGGCACCGTCCCGGGGTGGCGGGCGGCGAGCTCGGCGACGATGTGGGGCGAGGCCGACCCGACGTGGTGGACGTGGATCTCGGCCTTGGGCAGGCCAGCGATGAAGCCGGCGTACGGCGAGGGGGCGGCCCCCGGGAGGCCGGCGACGCGGCCAGGGTCGGTCGTCATGACTGCCAGTGTTCCATCGGCCCGCTGGGGTGGTGCTGGGTAAGGTGCTGACGTGAACGACCGACTGGTGTGGATCGACTGTGAGATGACCGGGCTCGACCTGCGCGCGGACGCGCTGATCGAGGTGGCGGCCCTGGTCACCGACTTCGAGCTGAACGTGCTCGGCGACGGCATCGACGTGGTCGTCACGCCGCCGGCGGAGGCACTCGCCCAGATGGACCCGTTCGTCCGCGACATGCACACCTCCTCCGGGCTGCTCGAGGAGCTCGACGCCGGGCTGACCCTCGCCGAGGCCGAGCAGCAGGTGCTGGCGTTCGTCAAGGAGCACTGTCCCGACGGCAGCCGGCCGCCGCTCGCCGGCAACACCGTCGCCACCGACCGGGCGTTCCTGGCCCGGGACATGGCCGACCTGGAGTCCTTCCTGCACTACCGCATCGTCGACGTGTCCTCGATCAAGGAGCTGTCTCGACGGTGGTATCCGCGCGCCTACTTCAGCGCGCCCGCCAAGAACGGCAACCACCGGGCGCTGGCCGACATCCAGGAGAGCATCGAGGAGCTGCGCTACTACCGGGCCGCGGTGTTCGTGCCGCCGCCGGGACCGGACTCCGAGACCGCGCGTGGGCTCGCCGCCCAGCACGGCGGCTCACTGACCGGGCACGCAGACCCCGGTCAGGTGGCCGGCTGAGATCACGTACACTGTTCGCTGCTTCGGCTTCTCCCGACCGTCTGGCACGGTGGCGAGGGGCCGACACGCATGGTGGGCGTAGCTCAGCTGGTAGAGCGCCGCGTTGTGGTCGCGGATGTCGCGGGTTCAAGTCCCGTCGTTCACCCCACGGTGATGTCCCCCGGACGTCGGAACGGCCCGGACCCGCTGCGGCGGGTCCGGGCCGTCGCCGTCCCTGGTGCGGCGACGCCCCGGCACGGTCCCCTCTGGTAGCGCCGCCTGATGGAGACGGTCGGCCGGCCCGGTGCTCAGCCGGCGCTCAGCCGGTGATGAGGTCGTCGGGGTCGTCGGAGCGGCCGTGCACGGCCGGCACCCGGCCCATGCGCCCTCGCTGGAAGTCCTCGAAGGCCTGGTGGACCTCGGCCTTGGTGTTCATCACGAACGGGCCGCCCCAGGCGACCGGCTCCCGGATCGGGCGCCCGCCGAGGGCGAGCACCTCCATCGTCGGCGTGCGGCCGTCCTGCCGGGCGTCCGCGCCGACGGTGACGACGTCGCCGCGGCCCAACACCGCCAGCTGACCCGCCCGGACCGGCCGCTGCTCGAGGCCGACCGTGCCGGTCCCGGCCACGACGTAGACCAGTGCGTTGAAGTCCGCCTGCCACGGGAGGTCGAGCCTGGCCCCGGGGGCCAGCGAGCCGTGCACCATCGCCATCGGCGTGTACGTCGACCCGGGCCCGGCGACCCCGCCGACCTCGCCGGCGATCACCCGGGCCAGCGCGCCGGCGTCGGCGGTGGTCACCAGGCCGAGCTGGCCGGACCGGAGGTCCTGGTAGCGCGGGGTGGCCCACTTCTGGTCGCGCGGGAGGTTCACCCACAGCTGGATGCCGTGGAACAGCCCGCCGGCGGCCACCAGCCACTCCGGTGGGGTCTCGATGTGCAGCATCCCCGACCCGGCCGTCATCCACTGGGTGTCGCCGTTGGTGATCGACCCGCCGCCCCCGTGGCTGTCCTGGTGGTCCATGACGCCGTCGATCATGTAGGTGACGGTCTCGAAGCCGCGGTGCGGGTGCCAGGGCGTGCCCTTCGGCTCACCGGGGGCGTACTCGACCTCCCCCATCTGGTCCATGTGCACGAACGGGTCCAGTGCGGCGAGGTCGACCCCGGCGAACGCCCGGCGCACCGGGAAGCCCTCGCCCTCGAACCCCCTGGGTGCGGTGGTGACGCCGACGACGCGGCGCACCACGTCGCCCAGACCCGGGCCGCGCAGTCGCGGCAGGACGGTCAGGTCGTCAACGGTGAGGGCGGGCATGGTGCCTCCTGTAGGTAGGATGCTGACACAACGATAGTTGAAACCTAAACATTCCAGCAAGGCCGAGCACCTCCCCGACGAGCCTCGGTACCGTCGCCCGATGACCGACACCGAGGGCCGCGTCCTGAACCGTCACTACGACGCCGTCATCGTGGGCGGCGGTCACAACGGGCTCGTCGCGGCGGCCTACCTGGCCGGGGCGGGACGCTCGGTGCTGGTCCTCGAGCGGCTGGGCCGCACCGGCGGGGCGGCGGTCAGCGAGGAGCCCTTCGCCGGGCTGCCGGCCCGGCTCTCCCGCTACTCCTACCTGGTCAGCCTGCTGCCCCAGCAGGTGGTCGACGACCTCGGGCTCGACCTCCGGCTGCTGTCCCGGTCGGTGGCGTCCTACACCCCGGTCCATCGCGGCGGACGGGACACCGGGTTGCTCGTCGAGCACGACGAGGGTCCCGCGACCGCGGCGTCGTTTCGTGCGCTGACCGGATCCGAGGCGGAGTACGCCGCGTGGCGGGCGTTCTACGAGGAGGTCGGGGGCTTCGCCCGCGCCGTGGCTCCGACCCTGTTGGGGCCGCTGCGCCCGGCCGCCGAGGTCCGCTCCCTGGTCGACGCCGGCACCTGGGACCGGCTCGTCGAGGCGCCCCTTGCCGAGGTGCTCGAGAACCGGTTCCGCGACGACACCGTGCGCGGCGTGGTCGCCACCGACGCGCTGATCGGCACCTTCGCCGACCTCCACGACCCGTCGCTGGCACAGAACCGCTGCTTCCTCTACCACGTGCTGGGCAACGGCACCGGCGAGTGGCGGGTGCCGGTCGGCGGGATGGGCGCCGTCACCGACGCGCTCGCGGCGGCGGCTCGACGGGCGGGCGCCACCGTCGTCACCGGCGCCACCGTCACGGCGGTCGCGGCCGATGCCGAGCCGGGGGGCGAGGGTCCCGTGGTCACCTGGCACGACGGCTCGCGGAGCCTCGAGACGTCCGCCGGCTGGGTGCTGGCCAACGTGGCACCGTGGCTGCTGGGCGGGCTCCTGGGCCGCGACCCCGGCGCGCGCCCCGAGGGGTCGCAGCTGAAGATCAACCTGCTGGTGCAGCGGCTTCCCCGGCTGCGGTCCGGCATCGACCCGGCCACCGCGTTCGCCGGGACCTGCCACGTCGCCGAGGACTACAGCCGGCTCCAGACGGCGTACCAGGAGGCGGCTGCCGGCTCGTTGCCGAGCGTCCAACCAGGCGAGCTCTACTGCCACTCGCTCAGCGATCCCTCGATCCTGGGTCCGCTCGCCGCGCGGGGGATGCACACCCTGACCTACTTCGGCGTCCACACGCCCGCCCGGCTCTTCGAGTCCGAGCCCGACGCCGGGCGCACCGCCGCGGTCCGGTCCGCCCTGGCGGCGATCGACACCGTGCTCGCCGAGCCGCTGGAGTCGGTGCTGGCCACCGACCGCGACGGCCGCCCCTGCCTGGAGGCGAAGGTGCCGCAGGACGTCGAGGAGGCGCTGGCGATGCCCGGCGGGCACATCTTCCACGGCGACCTGTCGTGGCCGTGGTCCGACGACGACGCACCGCTGGAGACACCGGCCCAGCGCTGGGGCGTGGACACCGGGGTGCCGCGGGTGCTGCTGTGCGGGTCCGGCGCCCGCAGGGGCGGGGCGGTCAGCGGCCTCGGTGGCTACCACGCGGCCCACGCCGTCCTGGAGTCACCGCGCTGACCGCCCGGCTCACGTGCCCAGGACCTCGGCGGGGTCCAGCTGGATGATCGGCTGGTTGGTGGGCTGCTGCGACCCGCCCTCCGGCTCCACGGTGATCGCCACGCTCGTCCCGGAGGCCGGGATCGGCATCACCTTGCCGGCGGCGGTGTCCTCGACCAGGCCGACGCTCGTCGAGCGCCCGTTGTGGATGGCCCACATCTGGTAGACCCGCCCGCCGGTCAGCGTCGTCAACCTCTCGGTCTGGACCGCCATCTGCCCGGTGTCGCGGGAGACGGCCACCGTGAGCGGTGAGCCGTCGCTGGTGCGGACGGTCGCGACCCTCGCGTCCGGGGCCGAGAACACCTGGGACACCGAGGCACTGGGGACCTCGGCACCGTCGTCGCCGCGCAGCGACGCGATGCCGGCGACAGCGCCGACCAGCAGCACCACCGCGGCAACCGCTCCGGTGACCGGCCGCAGCCAGCGGCGGGACCGGGCCCGCTCGAGCTGGCTGAGCCGTGGCGGCAGCTGGGGGGTCTGGTCCACCGCGGCCAGCACCCGGGCACGCAGCGCCGGCGGCGGCACAGCGGTGGCCTCGGCGGCGCCCATGCGGGCAGCGACCTCACGCAGCTCCGCGACCTCCTGGCGGCAGGACTCGCAGTCCTCGAGGTGCCGAGCGAACTCCTCGGCCTCCTCCGGGGTGACGGCGTCCAACGCATAGGCGCCGGAGAGGGTGTGCAGGTCGGTGCTCACCGGGACCCCCCCAGGCAGTCGCGGAGCCGGATCAGCCCGTCGCGCATGCGCGTCTTGATGGTGGGGAGCGGCTTGTCGAGCAAGGTTGCCACCTCGTTGTAGGTGTAGCCGTTGAAGTAGGCGAGACGCACCGACTCCAGCTGCAGGTCGGTCAAGGTCTCAAGACAGCCCCGCACGGCGTCATGCTCTTCGGCCTGGATCAGTGCTTCTCCAGGCTCGTCGGTGACCACCTCGTCAGTGATCACCTTGGTCTCCTGTCGTTTGTGTGACTCGTTTCGTCGTACGGCGTCGACGGCGCGGCGATGCGCGATCGTCATCACCCAGGTCTTCGCCCGACCGAGGCTCCGGTCGTAGCGCGCGGCCTGCCGCCACACCTCCAGGAAGGTCTCCTGTGCGACGTCCTCGGCCCGGGCCGAGTCACGCACCACCCGGCGGGCCAGCCCGAACACGGCCGAGGACAGCTCGTCGTAGAGCGCCTCGAAGGCGCCGGAGTCCCCCAGCGCCACCTTGCCGAGCAGCGCGTCGGCGTCGGCAGGCCCCTGGGAGGGCACCAACCGCAGTCCAGGCTCGGGCATCTTCGCCTCCTCGTGAGGTGCCGACCGTCGCTAGTGGTTCGCCGTCCGGGACCGATCGGATGGGCCGCCGGACCACGCACTTCTCGCCACGATCTGCACCGCGTCGCGGACCCCATGGTGGCGCCCACGGGCCGACATGTGGCCGGCCTCCGCCCAGGATGCCAGAGCCGGCGACGAACCATCACGAACCGGTCACTGACGGGGACGGGTGCGGCCGTCCTGCGCCGATTTCTCGCGACGCCCGATGCGCTGCTACCGTTGCCCACGCTTCGCGCGCCATTAGCTCAATTGGCAGAGCAGCTGACTCTTAATCAGCGGGTTCGGGGTTCGAGTCCCTGATGGCGCACCAAACCCCAGGTCAGTCACCCACACGGTGTCTGACCTCCTTCTTCGGCCAAGGTCTTGCCACGGAATTGGCTCCCGGCGGGCGAACTCGTTACCTGCCCCGTCGGCCCTTGCGCCGGTCACGGCTGGGCCCCGGCATCGCACTTCGCCCAGCGCCGCCTCCAGGGCCGCGGCGGCCTGGGAGTCGATCGCGCGCCGGCCCATGTAGTCCTGGGTCATCGAGGGCCGGCTGTGCCCCAGCTGGTCGGCCACCAGCCGAGCGGACAACGCGGCGTCGTCGAGGATCGTCGCAGCGGTCGTGCGGAAGCTGTGCGACGTGATCCACGCCAGCGCCTCCGTCCCCCGAGCCTGCCGCAGCTCACGGCGGACGTTGGCCGGGTCGCGGAAGCCGAGCACGTCGGGGAGGAGCGGCTGATCGAGCCGCGCACCGGTCATGTGGCGACGCCGCAGCACCGCCACCGCGCTAACCGGCAGCGGCAGCGTGAGTTGAGTCCAGGGACGTGGTGTACGACGGGCCCGGATCAGCGTGCTGGTCATCTGGACGGTCCCGGCGTCGAAGCGACCTCTGACCACAGCGGCCAGCGCCTCCCGATCCGGACACCGGTCGCGAGCATGAAGAACACCAGGTCCGCGAAGCGGCGGCGCCAGGGGGCCGCGACTGTCAAGGGCAGGCGCCCCTCGATAGCCGGGACCGCCTCGGCCAGCCGGAGCTCGGTTGTCCGTCACAAGATGACGAGGTCCGAACCCGCGCCCGCGAGCCTTCCTCTCGATCGCGCGGGTGAGCCGGTCCATCACCGTGGCGAACCAGCGACCTCAGGACGACGGGCGGCGTTCCGCATCATCGACACCGTGACCGACCACTTCGTACTCGGCCCGGTCACGGCTCGCTCCGGCTGCGAGGGCTACTTTCGCAGCGACCACGCCCTCCTCGAGAAGCATGGGCTGACCTTCGGCTGGAGCAGCAGCCGAGGCTGTGCACCGTCATCCGTGGCGGACGAGGTCGCGCGAATCACGGTCGACGGTCGACGCCGCGAGGGCACGTCTGCGAGCTGCCCCGGCGGATGTCAGCGGGTTCGTCCGGGTCCGGTGCTGGCGGCCCACTCCTGCGGTGGTGGACGACATCTCGACGAACCCTGACGCCGTCTGCCGCGCTCGCCGGGCTGGTGCCCGCGGTCCGGGCGTGGCTTCCACCGACGAGCCCCTTGGGGCAGCACTTCTCGCGTGCGCGATCTCCGCTCGACCGCCGCGTCTTCGTCACGGCGCGCCTGCCGGGGGTCAGCCGAACCGGCAGGCGTATCTGGCCGGGCGGTGCGGCGACGTCTACGGTGGGCGCATGAGCGACAGGACGGACCTGGTGTTCCCGTTGTGTCCAGCCTGCGGTCAGCCGCTGCGGCAGGGCGGCCACCTCTCTCCGGAGAACGCGGCGCTCGTCACGAGCCACGGTGATGCCGGGCTCACCTTCGAGACCCAGGGCCGCTGCGAGAACGAGGCGTGCCCCGACTTCGGACGGGAGTTCGCACCGTCGCAGTGGCTGGACCCGGAGCCGGGCTGACCGTCGCGGCGTCGTCGTGGGAGGACTACGCTGCCCTCACCCGATGAGGAGGTCACCATGCAGGTAGGGCCCGTCGAGCTGCTGGTGCTGCTGGTGCTGCTGGGGTTGGTGATCGCCTGTGTCATCTGGCTCGTGCTGCGGCTGATGCGCCACTCCTGACCCGGCTCCACCAGTGCGCCCGTCACGGCCGACCGTCGAGCCGCTATGCCTCGAGCAGGTGCTTGAGGCGGTCCAGGTCCTTGCGGTTCGCGCGACGCATCGCGGCTGCCAGCGCCGGCCCGCCCACCCGGGCGAAGCCCGTCGGCTCGCCGGTGTTGCGCAGCGTCATCAGGGTGCCCCCCGGCGTGTCCTCCCAGCGGTAGGTGGTCTGCATCGGGAACGCCCCGTGCGAGGTGCGCATCACCAGGCGGCGTCCAGGGACCAGCTCGGTCACCTCGTAGGTGTACGCCAGCCGACGGCCGAGGAAGCTGGCTACGAACGCGATCCGGGAGCCGACCCGGACCGGCGGGCTCGTCACCCACTCGACGGCGGTGATGTTCTGGTACCACTCCCGGACATGGTCCGGGTCGCTGGCATATCCAGCCGTCTCCTCACGGGACCGGCCGATCTCGATGCTCGTCACCACATCGATGGGCATCGGCCCAGCCTAGAGCCGCCGGGGCGACCCGTCGTCGGTCCCAGAGGCGCACGGCCCCCGGGAGGCATCCGGGCCCCGGGTGGCTAGACAGGACTGCCCTGCGGACCCGCGATTGGTCCGGTCCGCCCCGTTGTGCGCCCCGACCCGTCGCGTGCTCCAGCCCAGCACCGCCGCCGGCGGCGTCGGCGGGTTGATGAGCCGCCCGGACCCGAGAAGAGTGCGGCCATCAGCACAGTGAGGCGGCCCCCGCGGTCCGGTGCCGATGCGGGCCAGCCTCCTCGAGGAGGGCAGCACCATGCTGGACCAGGCCATCGTCACCGCGAACATCCCTGCCGCCGACCTGGCTCGCGCTCGGTCGTTCTACGCCGACAGGCTGGGGCTGACCGTCGCCGAGGAGGTGGGCGGGGTGGCCCTGCTGTACCGCGCCGGCGGCGACTCGTGGTTCACCATCTACCAGACTGAGTACGCCGGGCAGGCCGGCCACACCATCGCGCAGTTCCATGTCGACGACGTCGCGGACGTCGTGCGGGACCTGCACGCCAACGACGTAGCCTTCGAGCACTACGACCTGCCCGGTGTGGAGTGGGACGGCGACGTCGCGTCGATGTCCGGCGTGGGCAAGGCAGCCTGGTTCAAGGACAGCGAGGGCAATGTCATGTGCATCGACGATGCCCGGCCGGCGGCCGTGACCTGAGATCCGGGCTGCCGCCCCCGCCGACGCTCAGTACGCCGGCACCGTGAAGCCCACCTGGTGGACGCGGCTCCCGGTGGCGAACTCCACGACGAGCCGGTACCGCCCTGGACGCTTCGGGTGCACCGGGAACGTCACCGCGTCCGGTGCCGCCGCGCCGCGCGACCACTGCTGGACCGGGTGGAGGTGGCTCACTGCTAGCGTCCCCGGCTGTACCAGCAGGGCATGGGCCCAGCTGTCGAGGTAGGGCCGCAGCGGCGCGGCCCGGTCGTTGCGGTCCGTCACGCTCACCGTCGCCTGCGTCCGGGACCCGGCCAGGAGGCCGCCCCGCAACCGCACGGTGTAGCCGTCGACCCGCGCCACGCTCGAGGCGGGCGGCAGCCGTCGTCGCGCGGACGTGCCGGGGGCGTGGACGTCACCGCCGAGCACGACGGCGCGACCGACGGCCCCGGCCGCTCGCTGAGGGGTGAACTCCGCGACGAGCCGAGCCCGGCCCGTCGGCACCCGGGGCAGCCGGACCGACCAGGTTCCGGCTGCGTCGCGCCGTGGATGCACATGGGCGACGTCACCCAGGTCCGGGCTCAGGACGTAGAGGTGCAGCTTCCTCGCGTGCGCCGTGGCCAGTCGGGGGACGGTGTCGGTGCCGTGACGGACCTGGAAGGAGACCAGCCGTCCGCGCAGCCGCGCCCCGGCCAGGGTGTAGCCGGCCACCGACGACCGGGTGCCGTCGCCAAGCGCGTCGACGGCCCCGTGGTGGTGGCCGTGGTGGTCGTGCCCGACGCCACCCTCCCCGCCCCCTGCCTGGTATGCCTGGCCTACCCGGCCTGGTTGGCCGACGGCCGGCGGCCGGCTGGCCGGCGACTCACCGACCGGATTCGCACTGCTGAGGGACCGCGAGACCAGCACCCCCGCGGCCAGGACCAGGCAGCCGCCCAGGCATAGTGGGACCAGACGACCCCGACTCGCGCCACGGTCCGGCGCCCCGGCGTCCGGGGACGGAGACGCGGGCGCAGACGGGGGCGCAGACGGGGGCGCAGACGGGGGCGAGAGGGGGGGAGACGGGGGCCGGCTCAGGAAGCGCATCGGAAGTCCTTCTCAGTCGGTGATCGTGAGCTCGCCGGCCGTGACCACGGCCGAGTCGGTGGCGTCCTCGACGGTCACGGTGGCTCGCCAGACCCCCGCGAAGGGGAAGCGGGCCTGCCCCACCCAGCCCCCGGACCCGTCCGCGGTCACCGGCACCCGGAACGGCCCCAGGTCGCGAGCCGGCAGGCTCAGCGAGACCTCGACGGACTCAGCGTCGAGCGGCTCGCCGTCGTGGCCGGTCAGCACCAGGTGCAGCTGGCTGCCGGTCGCCGTCGTCGCAGGGATGACGTGCAGCGCGATCACTCGTCCCCGCCCCAGCGGCATGGTGACGGTGCCCGGAGCGGTGCCCGGCCCGTAGGTGCTTGCTGCGGCCGGCTCGCCCGATGCGGTCGTCGCCGTCGCCCCGGCCGAGCGGGCGCCGGCTGGTGGTGGCGCGGTGAGGCTGAGCAGAGAGGTGACGGCGAGCACGCCGACCACGGCGGCCACCTCGAGCCGGACGGACCCGAGCGGCACCCGTTGGTCACCCAGCGCACGTCGGGAGACTCCCGCGGCCAACAGCGCGGCCGCGACGACCGCGAGCTTGGCAAGCAGCACCAGTCCGTAGCCGGTCGACCAGAGCTGGTCGACGGCCCGCAGGTGCACCAGGGAGTTGGCCACGCCGGCCGCGACGAGCACGACCACCGAGCCCATTGCCAGACGGGAGAACCGCTTCACCGTGCGGCGGTCCGCGGAGCGGCCCAACGTCGTGAGGGCGACCAGACCGCCGACCCACAGCCCGGCCGCGAGCACGTGGACGGCGTCCACGACCAGGTCCCAGCCGCGGCCGGAGGCCGCCGCGTGACCACCCGCGGCGATGCTGACCGCCGCCCCGGCGACCGTCAGCCCAGCCACCGCCGGGGTGACGAAGCCGCCGAGCGTGCGGTCCGTGAGCCGGGACGGGCGCCACGTCAGCACCGCGAGCAGTGCATAGCAAGCTAGGCGCCACGTCAGCACCGAGCCGAACGGCGTCGTGAGCGTCTGCCGCAGGAGGTCGCCGTCCAGCAGCCGCGACATCGACACCCCCGCGACGTACGGGCCCTGGATCAACAGGCCCGCCGCCGTCGCCAGCAGGGCTCCGACCGGGCCCCACCGGAGCAGGAGGTCCAGCGGTGCGGCGGCGCGGCCCGACCCAGAGCACCAGCGGGCGAAGGCCATCCCACCAGCGACGACGGCGAAGGCAAGGTACCCCAGCAGCCGCACGGCCACCACGGGCCACGGTGCGACGGTGGCGGCCGGCGCGTCGCGCGCGGCGGCGACGGTGGCCTCGCCGACTCCGAAGGACAGCGCTCCCTGCACCGGATGTCCGTCGGAGGACACCACCCGCCAGTCCACGAGGTAGCGGCCCGGTGGAAGAGAGGGCGGCATCGGCCACGTCACCACCCGGCCCGCGGCGCGGGGCTGCGGTGTCGCCACTGTGCGACCGCTACCGTCAAGCAGGCGGATCCCGTCGGCCAGCAGGTTCACCGACCCGGTGAAGGTGAGCGTGACCTGGGCCGGCGGCGAGTCCAGTCGCGCCCCGTCATCGGGCGAGCTGTCCACCAGCTCAGCATGGGCCGAGGCCGGGCCGGCGGACAGCACCGCGATCGCGGCGGCGACCAGCAGCGCCAGCAGTCCCCGCCGCGACAACGACCTCAGCAGGGGCGTCATGCCCCTGCTGCGTCGCCGAGCCCGCTCGCCGGTGGCATCAGGCACGACCGCGTCGCGCGGCAATCACGACGGCACCGACGGAGACGAGCAGCGCGGCCCCGGACAGCGCCAGCGGCAGGGAGGACGAGCCCTCGGCGGTGTCGACCTGCGCCACCGGACGAGTCTGCTCGGTCGACTCGGCCTCGGCGTCCGTGCCCGACGTCGCGGCCGTCTCGGCGGCGGTGTCGGCCGGAGCCGTCAGCGTCAGGGTCGGGGCGGGGCGCTCCGGCTCGACGCTGGGATCCGCCGACACCTGGTTCCAGCGGACCCGTTCGCCGCTGGAGTAGGTCTGCACCGCGTTGAAGACCATCGACCCGGACTCCGGCAGCTGGCCGAGGCTCAGGGCGAAGTCCTGGAACTGACCGGGACCGATGCCGCGTCCGGTCGCGGTCCACGTGACGTCGGAGACGACCGTGTCCAGCTCCTCGCCGAACCACTCGATCGGCTCGTCCAGGGTCCGGGACGAGGTGGTGACCTTCCAGCCGGGGACCGGGGTGGTCTGCACCGACCCCAACGGCTGGTCGGCGGGCAGGGTGACCCGCAGCGTCGTGGTGCTGGCGTCGTCACGCTCGTTGGGGACGCGCAGCGAGACGACGGAGAACCCGCCGCCCTCGATCTCTCCGGGCTGCACCCTGACGTGCGCTGAGGCGGAGACAGGCAGGGACATGGTGACGGCGGCGACGGCGCCGAGGCCGACAGTGATGGCGCGACGAAGAGCAGGGTGGTGCTGGGACATGGCGGTCTCTCGTTTCGTGTCTGTTGTGCTGAGGGAGGGTCGAGGGTGCGGTGAGCTCGAGCAGGCGCGGACACCCCCCTGCTGGTGGGCGACCCGGTGCGCGGCTCAGAAGGCGAAGGACCTCGGCGGACCGCGACGGTGGGGGCGTCGGCGGATCGCTCGACCCCGTGGGGCTCCGGCCACGGACCATCGGGCCACCGCGCGCCTGGGCAGCTCCGGTCCCGCAGCCGGCGTCGTCGCCGGACGGGTCAGCACGGCGAGCGTCGACGCCAGCAGCTGCAGCACGACGACACCCGGTGCGACGGCACTGCTCAGCACCGTCCAAGCCGCCCGCTCCACTCCCGCGAGCCACAGGCCCACCGCCAGCGAGGCCAGCAGGTGGGCGGCGAGCATGTCGAGACGGACCGACGTCACGGCGGAGACGTCCAGCGAGGCGCCGGGGGCCGCAGCACCGTGGTGCATCATCGGCGCCGGGTGTCCCGTCGCGTGAGCGGCCGCTCGCCCGGTCAGCGCGAGCGCGACGTGAACGGCGAGCTGGGCGCCTGAGAGCAGGACGGCGAGTCGGCACGTCGAGACCGATGCCGCGACCAGCGGGGCCGCGACCAGGTTCGTCGCCACCAGCAGCGCCACGACGACCGGCGGCGGCGGGGCGCCTCCGCCGGCGCCGGCGTGCGCCACGACGGCGCTGCCGATCACGACCGCGGCAAGCGTCAGAGAGCGAAGCCAAGGCAGGGCCGGCACCGGCAGGTCTGTCACGGCATCCTCCCTGGCATCGGCCCATGATCGTCGCACAGGCGACCACCGTGCAGCCGAACGCTTGGAGAAACCTTGCAGGCGCGACCAGGACGCCCTGCGGTGAAGGGCGCCGGCTCCGCTGTCGCCGTCTCCTAGAGTGTGGGCGTGACGACGCTTGCCGTGACGCTCGCCCTGCTCAGCGCCGGCGCATTCGCGGTGTCCTCCTCGGTGCAGCACCAGGCCGCCGAGGGAGCGCCGGACTCGGCCCGAGGCCTGCTGGAACTGATGGGCTACCTGCTGCGCCGACCCCCCTGGCTGCTGGGCCAGGTGCTGGCCACCGGCGCCTTCGCGCTGCACGCGGCCGCCCTCCACGCGGGACCGATCGCGGTGGTGCAGCCCATCGTCGTCAGCGGCATCGTCTGGGCAGTGCCGGCACGGGCCGCGCTGAGCCGACGGGCCCCCTCGGCCACCGAGCTCCGCGCGGTTGCCCTCACCGCCCTGGGGCTGGCGGGCTTCCTGATCGCATCGGACCCGACCGCCGGCGAGCGGGCGGGACTCGGGCGGGCGACGGGGTCGCTGGTGCTCACCGGCGTGGTGACCGCCGCCGCGGTGAACCTGGCGGCCACCCGGATCCGGCACCAGCCTCGGCGCCGGGCGTTCCTGCTGGGCACCGTCGGCGGCATCCTGTTCGGCCTGGTCGCCGGGCTGATGAAGCTATCCCTGCAAGAGTTCGCGACCGGCGGGATGGCCGGGCTGCTCACCGCCTGGTCGACGTACGCGTTGCTGCTGGCCGGGGCCGGCGGGGTCCTGACCAACCAACGCGCGTACCGCATCGCCGGGCTCTCCGCCTCGATGCCGGCCCTCAACATCGTCAACGGGCTCACCTCGCTCGCGTTCGGGTTCACCGTTTTCGGCGAGGTCCCGCGCCACACCCCGCTGTTCCTGGTCGCCGAGCTGGCGGCCCTGCTGTGCGTGGCCTACGGCCTGGTCCGGCTGGTGGGCTTCGAGGAGGTCCGCGCCCGCCAGGACCGCACTGTCGCCGGGCGCGAGGACGCTGCCACGGTCACCAGCGGCTGAGGAATCTTGGCGGGGTCGTCGGCGGGGTCGTCGGCGGGGTCGTCGGCGGGTTGTGCTCGCGCCGTTGTCGGCATGCCCGATGATGGGTCCTGTCCAACCGGCCCCGGGGAGGCACGTGCCGCGCTGCACCGCTCCGACGGCCCGCGGCGTGCTGCTGTGGGGCCGGTCCAGCCTGCTCGCGACCGTGGCCGTCTGCGGCGGCACCGCCGCGCATCTCGCCGGCGGTGGGCACTCGTCGGGGCCGACGGTGTCGCTGTCGCTGCTGCTGGCGACGACGGTCGGGGTGGCGCCGCTGCTGCGACGTGAGCTCGGCCGAGTCACGACGGTGGCCCTGCTGGTCAGCGGCCAGGCCGGGGTGCACGCCGTCCTGACGGCGCTGTCCGGGCACGGCGACGAGGGTGGCGCGACGCACGACCCGGCACGGTGGCTGGACCACCTGACCGGGGACCTCAGGTGGACGACCGGTGCCATGAGCCTCGGCCACGCGCTGGCCGCGGGGGTGGTGGCGCTGTGGCTCGCTGCCGGCGAGCGCGCACTGTGGGCGCTGCTGCGCGGTCTCGGGTCGCTGCTGCCCCGTCCGCTCCGCCCGGCCTCCACCACCGGTGGGCCCCGGCCGGTGCCGGTCGGCGCGACCCGAGCGCCCCATCGCGCGGTCCGGGTGGGCGACGTGACCCCGCGGGGACCACCGCGCGACGAGCGGGCGGCCCAGCCTGGCGCCCGCTGCTGACCCTCGACCCTCTCCCAGACCTATCGAAGGACCTCCCATGCGCACGACCCTCCTCACCCTGGCCGCGTCTGTAGCGGCCGCCACGATCCTGGCGGGCTGCTCCGGTGACGACACCGGAACGGCGGCCGAGACGACCACGCCCAGCTCCGCGAGCACCCCTACCGACAGCGCGTCGGCGAGTCCGCCTGCGAGCCCCACCGCCAGCGCGCCGACCGACACCCCGACCGCGGTGTCCCCCAGCCGGCCCATTGGGACGACGATCGCCATCACGGTGCGCGGCGACACCGTCGACCCCAGCGGCGAACGGGTCAAGGTCGACGTCGGGAAGCCGGTCACGCTGACCGTCGACGCCAACCGACCCGGTGAGCTGCACGTGCACTCGACCCCGGAGCAGGAGCTCAGCTTCCCGCGAGGCACCAGCACCCTCACCGTCACCATCGACCGGCCCGGGATCGTCGAGGTCGAGGAGCACGAGTCAGACCAGGTGGTGGTCCAGCTGCAGGTGAGCTAGCTCCCCGCCGCCGGACCCGGGGCGGACCCGGGGCCGGAGCAGACCACCTGGCCCCATCGATACCCGTGCGTTTCGGTGCCGGCACCGCGGGTAGGACGGCCAGCACGGGGCCAGCAGGACCGACCGGGCCGGGTCCGGTCTACGATGACCTGAAGGCGGCACCTGATGGAGACCACCACCGCGCGGCACCCGAGTTCTCCACGATCGGCTACCCCGCCGGCCGGACTCCGGACGCGCATCCTTCCGACCTCAGCACGGACCGCGTCGCCCGACCGCGCCGGCCACGCCGAGCTCACCCACCGGCTGCTGTCCCGCGCCGACGCCGAGGTGGATCCCCACGAACGGCGGCTGCTGCAGGACGAGGTGGTGGTGCTGCACATGGGGCTGGCCCGGAGCATCGCCAACCGCTTCCGCGGTCGGGGCATCGCCGAGGACGACCTCACCCAGGCCGCCGCCATGGCCCTGGTCAAGGCGGCCCGCAGCTTCGACCCCGACCACGGGACCCCTTTCCTGGCGTACGCCGCCGCGACCGTCACCGGCGAGGTCAAGCGGCAGTTCCGCGACTACGCCTGGATGGTGCGGCCACCGCGCCCGATCCAGCGGCTCCAGGCCGAGGTGAACCAGGCCCAGGACGAGCTGTCGCACCGACTGGGGCGCTCACCACGGGTCGCTGAGGTGGCGACCTGCATCGGTGCCAGCGAGGACAGCGTCGTGGAGGCGCTCGCTGCCGACGGCTGCTACTCCCCCACCTCCCTCGACCTGCCGGTGGGGGCCGACGGCAGTGCCGTGCTCGGCGACCTGCTGGCCGGCGAGGACTCGGCGATGGACGACGTGGAGGCCCGCGTGATGCTGACCCCCGCGGTCCGGGCGCTTCCTCGCCTGGAGCGCACGGTCCTCTACCTCCGGTTCTTCCGCCAGCAGACCCAGACCCAGATCGCTGCCGAGGTCGGCGTCACCCAGATGCAGGTGTCCCGGATCCTGACCCGGGTGCTGCGCCAGCTGCACGGCAGCCTCACCTGACCCTCCGCCGACCCGGCGCGTCTGGCGACCCACGACCCGCCGACCCGGCGCGTCTGGCGGCCCACGACCCGCCGACCCGGCGCAGTCTGGCGGTCTCGGGTGTCCGGCGGCTGGCGTGAGGTTCGCCTGCCCGGGGTACTCCTCCCAACGACAGCGTGCACGCATCGGAGAGGGGAACGCTCATGCCGTCCTGGTTGATCTGGGTGATCGTGGCGATCATCGTGGTGGCAGCCGTCGCCGCGCTGCTCGTCGCCGGTGGCCGTCGCAAGAAGGAGCGCGACCGGGAGCGTGCCGCCGAGGTACGCCGGGAGGCGGAGCAGCAGGTCCCCCGGCTGCGGGAGCGCGAGGCGCACGCCCGCGAGAGCGAGGCGCAGGCCGCCGCCGCCCGCGCCGAGGCCGAACGTCGCGAGGCTGAGGCGGAGCGGCTCGAGGCGCAGGCCGAGCAGCGCCGGCAGGCCGCGGGCACGGTGCGCGAGGAGCACCAGCAGCGGCTGGCCGAGGCCGACCGGCTCGACCCGGATGTCAGCACCGACCGGAGCCGTGACGAGGACGATCGCTCAGCTCAGGACCGGTCGGCCAGGGACGGTGACAGGGATCGCGACGGGCACGACGACGGGCACGACGACGGGCAGAACGACGGGCACGGTGTCGGGCGCGGGGACGGGCAGCGTGGCTCCGACCGCGGGGTCGAGTCCGGCCCAGGGTCCACGCAGGGCGACGCCGACGCCACCACGGTCACCCACCCCGACGGCACCACCGAGCCGGTGCGGCCCCGCGGCGAGCCCGGCGACCCCTCGCGGGACGGGCGACCGCGCGACTGAGTCACGCTCACGTCGCCGGCGTGGGGGCGCTACAGGTAGAGGCCGGTCTGGCTGTCGCCGAGCCGGTCTGCCGCCACCGCGTGCAGGTCTCGCTCCCGCATCAGCACGTAGGTCTCGGCGTTGACCTCGACCTCTGCCTTGTCCTCGGGGTCGAACAGCACCCGGTCGCCGATCTCGACGGTCCGCACGTGCGGCCCGACGGCAGCGACTCGCGACCACACCAGCCGGCGACCGCCGAGGGCAGCGGTCGCCGGAATAACGATGCCGCCGGTGGAACGGCGCTCGCCCTCAGTGTCGACCGAGACGAGCACCCGGTCGTGGAGCATCCGGATCGGGGTCTTCTCCGACACGTCTGTCCCCGCTCAGCGGTTCAGGCGGCGAACCACGACGACGAACGCCACGAACCCGACCACGCCGCCGGCGACCTTGAGGATGTTGTCCGTACGGGGGTTTCCCTCGGCGTCGACGAAATGAGCCTTCAGCGTCGCCACCTCGCGCCGGACGATGGTCTTCGGGCTAGCGCGGAAGAGCAGCTCGTCGATGGTGCCGGCGAGCCGCTCGCGGGTCGCCTCCATGTCGTGCTCGATGGTTCCAGGGGCACGGTCCTGCGCCTTCTTCTCGGCCTGAGCCACGGTGCTTCGTCTCCTCGCCGGTCGGGCGACCCGCCTGGGCGGCACGTCGCGCGAGAAGGCTACCCGCCGGGGCGGTTCGGAACCGTGCGGGGATCGAACCCGAACGGCAGCTCGAGCCGGTGCGCGGCCATCGATGCGTCGTCGGTGAGCACGTCGTACGTCGGACCGTCGGCGACGACGACGCCGTCGGAGAGCACCACGGCCCGCTCGCAGAGCTGGAACGCGTAGGGAAGGTCGTGGGTGACCATCAGCACCGTGACGTCGAGGGCGTCGAGGATCTCCGCGAGCTCGCGCCGGGAGGCGGGGTCGAGGTTGGAGGAGGGCTCGTCGAGGACCAGCACCTCCGGCTCCATGGCCAGCACCGTGGCGACCGCGACCCGCCGACGCTGACCGAAGCTGAGGTGGTGCGGGGGCCGGTCGAGGTGGTCGACCATGCCGACCAGGTCCAGTGCGTGCATCACCCGGGCGTCCAGCGCGGCACCACGGAGCCCGAGGTTCGCGGGCCCGAACGCGACGTCCTCACGCACAGACCCCATGAACAGCTGGTCGTCGGGGTCCTGGAACACGATCCCGACGCGCCGGCGCACCTCGGCGAGGGTCGCCTTGCCCACCGGAAGGCCCGACACCGAGACGGTGCCGACGCCGGCGGTCAGGATCCCGTTGAGGTGCAGCACGAGCGTCGTCTTGCCGGCGCCGTTGGGCCCGAGCAGCGCGACCCGCTCACCACGGTGCACGTGCAGATCCACCCCGTGCAGCGCTTGGTGGCCGTCGGGGTAGGCGTAGGCCACCCCCCGGACGTCGAGCACGGGCACGCTCACCGCTGTGCCTCGCGGGCCGCGTCGCGGGCCTCGGGCCTCGGGTGGGAGCCGGGGTGGCAGCCGGTGTCGGGAAGGCTGCCGGTGTAGCCGCGGGACAGCATCGCCAGGTGCACCCGCTCGCCGCGCTCGTAGGTGCGGATGAACAGCGCACCGGCCGAGCGCGCCACCACCGGCCACTGCCGCACGTCGCGGGCCACGAAGCCGCGCGACTCCCGGGCCACCCGCATCCGCGACATCTCGTCGGTGACGAGGTCGAGGTAGCGGACCATGAACGACATGATCTCGACGATCATCGGCGGCACCCGGAGCCGTTGCAGACCGGAGAGGAGCTGCCGGGGCTCCGTGGTCGCGGCCAGCGTCAGGCTGGCCAGCACCCCCAGCGTGCCCTTCATCAACAGCGCGGCCGCCGCGTCGAGCCCGGGCAGGCTCAGCGACACTCCCAGCACGTCGGTGCGCGGACCGGCCGCGATCAGCGGCATCAGCAGTGCGAACACGACGAAGGGCAGCTCGACCAGCATCCGGGGCAGCAGGTAGCCCGCCGGGACCCGGCTCACCGCCACGACCCCCAGCAGCAGCAGCAGGTAGCCGGCGAAGACCGGGTACCAGTCGTGCGGCGTGGCGACGACGACCACCATGAACCCGACCAGCGCGAGGACCTTGAGGTGCGCGGAGGCCCGGTGGACCGGTGAGTGGCCGTGGTAGTGGAGGGTGTGGCCGTGCGCCGCGCCCACGTCAGGCCGCGCCGTCGTCGCGCGCGGCCGCCCGGCTTCGCCGTCGGACGGCGTGGCCGAGCCCGAGGGTCACGGTGAGCACGGTCAGCGCTCCAGCGACCCCGGCGAGGCCGCCGGACAGGCGCGGGTCGGCGACCCCCCGGGTGTCGTAGCCGGCCAGCGGGCTGTCGTCCTCGGTCGCGTGCCGCGCTCCGGTCTCGGCGAAGCCCTGGTCGGCGGCCACCCGGTTCAGCCCGTCGGGGCTGGTGGAGGCGTAGAAGCTGACGACGCCGGCGAGCAGCAGCGCGACCAGCACCCCGACGACCACGACGGCCCGGGTCGACGGACGGCTCATGCCGGGGTCTCCCGGCCGGCGCGGACGACCAGCGGACGGCGCTCGAGGACCGGGCGGGCGGCGCGCACGAGATCCGGGCGCACCGCCACGATGCTGCCGACGGCCAGCGTCGTGATGACGGCCTCGCCGAGGCCGATCAGGACGTGCCAGCCGACCATCGTGGTGGCCAGCGCCGCCAGCGGGACGGGCGCCTGGCCACCGACGGCGTACAGGCCGGTGAAGCACAGCGCGGCGACGGGGACCGACACGAACGCGGCGACCCCGGCCGCGGGCGCCACCATGGACAGCCGCGAGGGCAGCACGACCAGCAGGGCCCGCAGCACCAGCCAGCCGGTCATCACGGTGACCAGCCCCATCAGGCCGATGTTCGTGCCCAGGGCGGTGATGCCGCCGTCGGCGAACAGCAGGCTCTGCACCACGACCACGACGCTCAGGCACAGCAGTCCGGTCCACGGCCCGACCAGGACCGCGGCGAGCGCACCGCCGAGGAGGTGCCCGCTGGTGCCGGCCCCGACCGGGAAGTTGAGCATCTGGACGGCGAAGACGAAGGTGGCGACCAGTCCTGCCAGCGGTGCCGTCCGGTCGTCCAGCTCGGTGCGCGCGCGCCGCAACGCCACGCCCACGGCAGCGACCGCGACCACACCGGTCGCGATCGAGGTCGGGGCATCGAGGAAGCCGTCCGGCACGTGCATGCGGCGCTCCTACGGTCGTCTGCCTACCGGCGGACCGGCAGCTTCATGCACAGGCTATGTTATTGCACAAGATGTGCAACAACGCCCGCCCTCGAACCGGCCAGGAGACCTGCCATGACCGCTGACCGACTCTCCCCCGGCGACACCGCGCCAGATTTCACCCTCACCGCCGACACCGGAGAGCAGGTCGCGCTGTCCTCGCTGCGGGGCGACAAGGTGGTCGTCTACTTCTACCCGGCCGCGATGACCCCCGGCTGCACGGCCCAGGCCTGCGACTTCACCGACTCCCTCGACTCGCTGCAGGCGGCCGGCTACCGGGTGCTGGGGATCTCGCCGGACAGCCCCGAGCGCCTCGCGGCGTTCCGGGAGCGCGACGGCCTGACCATCACGCTGCTCTCCGATCCCGACCGGCAGGCGCTGACGGCGTACGGTGCGTTCGGGGAGAAGCAGCTCTACGGCAAGGTGGTCGAGGGCGTCATCCGCTCGACCTTCGTCGTGGACGAGAGCGGGACGATCTCCCTGGCCCAGTACAACGTCAAGGCCACCGGCCATGTCGCCAAGCTGCGCCGGGACCTCGGGCTGGCCGGCTGAGGGCCGTAGGCTTCCCGCGGCGCCCGTAGCCCAAGTGGCAGAGGCACAGGATTTAGGTTCCTGCCAGTGTGAGTTCGAGTCTCACCGGGCGCACCAGCCGACGCCGCCGTCCGCACGGCTCGGCCGAGAACCACCCGACCGGGTCCGCTCAGCCCGCGCCGAGAGCGTCCCGGACGAGAGGGACGACCCGGCGCAACGCCTGACCGCGGTGCGAGACGGCGTCCTTGTCCGCCGGGGTCAGCTCGGCGCAGGTCCGGCCGACGAAGGCCCCGCCGCCGTGCTCAGCCGAGTCCCGGGCGGTGGGCCCGGTCGGGACGAACAGCACGTCGTACCCGAAGCCGCCCTCGCCCCGCGGCTCCCGGATGACGTGGCCGGGCATCTCGCCGTGCACGACGTGCTCGGCCGCGCCAGCGGCGGTCGGGTGGACGAAGGCGACCGCGCAGGCGAACCGGGCGGTACGCCGCTCGTCAGGGACGTCGGCCAGCTGCTCGAGCAGCAGTCGGTTGTTCGCGGCGTCGTCGCGGGCAGCGCCGGCCCACCGCGCCGACAGCACCCCGGGCATGCCGTTGAGCGCGTCGACGCACAGCCCGCTGTCGTCGGCCAGCGAGGGCAGCCCCGTCGCTGCGACGCCGGCGCGCGCCTTGAGCAGCGCGTTGCCCGCGAACGTCGCCTCGGTCTCGGCAGGCTCGTCGTAGGGCTCCACGTCGTCGAGCCCGACCACCTCGACGTCCGGGACGGCGTCGGCCAGGATGCGCCGCATCTCGGCGATCTTCTTCGCGTTGCGCGAGGCCAGGAAGACCCGGGTCACGTGGCGTCGAGCGCCTGGCGCTGCAGCGCCGTGAGGTCGGCGCACCCCCGCTCGGCCAGGGTCAGCAGCCGGTCCAGCATCGCCCGGTCGAAGGGGTCGGCCTCGGCGGTGCCCTGGACCTCGACGAACGCCCCCCCGCCGGTCATCACGACGTTCATGTCGGTCTGCGCTCGGACGTCCTCCTCGTAGGGCAGGTCCAGCCGCGGCTCCCCGTCGATGATGCCGACCGAGACCGCGGCCACCGATCCGGTCAAGGGGTTGCCGGCGAGCGCACCGGTGTCCCGCAGGTGGGTGCAGGCGTCGGCGAGCGCGACATAGGCGCCGGTGACCGCTGCCGTCCGGGTGCCGCCGTCGGCCTGCAGCACGTCGCAGTCCAGCACGATGGTGTTCTCGCCGAGAGCCTTGACGTCGATGACCGCGCGCAGCGAGCGACCGATCAGCCGCGAGATCTCGTGGGTGCGGCCGCCGATCCTGCCCTTGACCGACTCCCGGTCGGAGCGGGTGTTGGTGGCGGCGGGGAGCATGGCGTACTCCGCGGTGACCCAGCCCAGCCCCGACCCCTTGCGCCAGCGCGGTACGCCGGGCGTCGCGGAGGCGGCGCACAGCACCCGGGTCCGGCCGAACTCCACCAGCACCGACCCCGCGGCGTGGTCCAGCCAGTGGCGGGTGATGGTCACCGGACGGAGCTCGTCGTCGGCTCGGCCGTCTGCTCGGGTCATGGCGCCGACCCTATCCACCTCCGTTGCGGAGTCAGGCGTGACCCGTTGGGCGGTCGGGCGCGGTCCCTCGGGGCACTGTGCCCGCGCCCTGCGTCGTACGACGGACCACGGGTGACCTCTCAACGGACCACGCGTGACCTCTCAACGGACCACGCGTGACCTCTCAACGGACCACGGGTGACCTCTCAACAGGCGGGGACACACGGGGTGGGGGTCAGAGCACGTAGGTCGAGCCGGTGGCGGCGAGGTCGAGGGGGCCGTGGAAGACCTGGCGGGCCTCGGTGAGGCACACCTGGGGGTCGTGCCACGGCGGGATGTGGGTGAGGACCAGCCGGGCGGCGCCGGCCTCCGTGGCAGCGGCACCGGCCTGCCGGCCGGTCAGGTGCAGGTCCACGGGGTTGTCGGGCCGCTCGACGAACGCCGACTCGGCGAGCAGCAGGTCGGCGCCCTTCGCGAGGTCGACCAGCTGCCGGCAGGGGCCGGTGTCGCCGGAGTAGGCCAGGACCCGGCCCCCGGCCTCCACCCGAAGGCCGTAGGCCGCGACCGGATGCACCACCCGGGCGGCGTGGATGGTGAACGGGCCGAGGCGGATCGGGGTGTCGTCGTACTCGTGGAAGTCGAACTCGTCGGTCATGCCCGGGTCGCGCGGCAGCCCGTAGGCCCGGGCGCACTGCCGGGCGACGCCGCGCGGGCCCCACACCGGGATCCGGGGTCGAGGACCGTCCGGGTGGTAGCGCCACAGCACGTACAGGCCGCTGATGTCGAAGAAGTGGTCGGGGTGCAGGTGGCTGACCAGCACGGCGTCCAGCGTGCTCGGGTCCACGAACCGGTGGAGCACGCCAAGCGAGCCGCTGCCGAGGTCGAGGACCACCCGCCAGGTGCGGCCGTCCTGCTGCCCCTCCAGCAGATAGCAGCTGGCCGAGGAATCCGGGCCCGGGTAGGACCCGGAGCAGCCGACCACCGTGACCGTCATCGCCGGGGACGGCACGGCCTGCTCGGCGGTCGGGCTCTCCAGGGCCGCGCTCACACCGGAACCCACGAGGTCGCCTGGGCGAGCTGGTGCACGGACTCGAGCTCGGGGCCGAGGAACCGGCGCCCGGTCCGGGCGAACTCGTCCGGCTGACCGGTGGTGAGGAAGCGGTGCACCGGGGCGGGCAGCGCCGGGTCGCGCTCGAGACCGTGCTGCACCAGCAGCCGGTAGACGTCCTTGGCGGTCTCCTCCGCCGAGGAGACCAGCGTCACCGCGTCACCGACGACGTAGGAGATCGCGCCGGTGAGCAGCGGGTAGTGCGTGCAGCCGAGCACCAGGGTGTCGATGCCGGCCGACACCAGCGGGTCGAGGTACTCGTGGGCGGCGGCCAGCAGGTCGGGGCCGCTGGTGACTCCCGCCTCGACGAACTCCACGAAGCGCGGGCAGGCCCGGGTGTGGAGCTCGACGTGGGGCGCGGCGGTGAACGCGTCGTCGTAGGCCATCGACTCGGCCGTCGCCCGGGTGCAGATGACCCCGATGCGACCCGTCCGGGAGGCCGCGACGGCTCGCCGGGTGGCGGGGTGGATGACCTCCACCACCGGCACCGGGTACCGCTCGCGGGCGTCGCGCAGGACCGCGGCGCTCGCGGAGTTGCAGGCGATGACCAGCGCCTTGACGCCCTGCTCGACGAGGTGGTCCAGGCACTCGAGAGCGTACTCGCGGACCTCGCCGATGGCCTTGGGGCCGTAGGGCTGTCGCGCGGTGTCACCGAGGTACAGCACCGGCTCGTGCGGCAGCTGGTCCAGCACGGCCCGGGCCACGGTGAGACCACCGAAGCCCGAGTCGAAGATACCGATGGGTGCGTCTGCCACGAACGACAGGCTAGCCGTCGCCGGCGACGTCCCAGCCCGCGAGCGACCCACGTCACGCGCGACGCTCGTCACGTCGGCGACACCTGGGCGGGCACCTCGGCAGGCACGTGCGCCGGCACGTGGGGCCCGTCGCCAAGGGGCTACCCGGGCGGGGCCGCGGGCGGGCGCTCGTTGTAGACGCCGGCCTCCGGCTGGCCCGACAGGTCGCGGATGGCGGTCATCACCGTGTCGGTGACCTCACGACGGGCCCGGCCCAGCGGCACCCCGTCGTAGCGGCCGGCCACGACGATCGGGTCGCCGAAGCGGACCGTGACCCGCACCAGCCGCGGCAGCCGCGAGCCGACCGGCTGCAGGTGCTCGGTCCCGGTCAGCCCGACCGGGACGATCGGCGCCCCCGAGGTCAGCGCCAGGTGCCCCACCCCGGTCCGGCCGCGGTAGAGCCGGCCGTCGCGCGAGCGCGTGCCCTCGGGATAGATGCCGAAGGCCTCGCCGCGCGCCAGGATCTCCAGCGCCACGTCCAGGGAGGCGATCGCCGCCCTGGTGTCGTCCCGGTCCACCGGCACCATGCCCATCGCGGTGAACCAGGTCCGGACCAGGGCCCCCTTGACCCCGGGCCCGGTGAAGTAGGCCTCCTTCGCGAGGAAGACGACCTTGCGCGGCGCGACGATCGGGATGACCAGGCTGTCGGCGAAGGAGAGGTGGTTGCTGGCCACCAGGACCGGTCCTTCCAGCGGCAGCTTCTCGGCGCCCTCGACCGTGGGGCGCCACACCACCTTGGCCACCGGCGGCACCACCGCGTTGACGACCTCGTAGAGCATGGACACCCTCCGTCGAGCGCGGGACCTGTCGCATCAGCCTGCCAGCACGACCGTGGTCCCGCCGACCCGACCGCCGTACGGACACGGCCGGGTCGACGGGACCCGGCCCAGGACGGCACCCCCGTGATCCGTCCTGGGCCTCCCGACCTCCCGCCGGGCAGTGGCGGAGGCGAGCCTTGTCGTCGCTAGTCGACGATCCGGTCGGTCCGGCGCGCCGGGGCCAGCATCATCACCACGGACGCCACGGTCAGCAGCACGAAGACGCCGACCATCGCCTCCAGCCAGGCCGGGACCCCCACGAAGAAGGCGGGCAGCGCGGTGACCGCGGACACGACGCGCGCCGCCGCGACGATCCGCACGGCCCCGCGGGACCGGCGGGCCAGTGCGTAGCCGACGCCGGCGACGGTGACCAGGCCGAGGACGGAGTCGAGCACCAGGATCGCCATCGGCGGCCCCACCTCGCCGTCCGGGGTCGGGTTGAACACCGCGCCGATGTCAGCGAGGCCGAGCAGCAGGGCGAGCACCAGCCCGGACTTGTTGAGCCGGGTGAGTCGCTCGGCCGCGCGGCCGGTGGCCGGTGCTGCTGGGAAGGCGGTCATGGTGGTCTCCTCCGTGCTGGGCACCGGGTCGGCGCCGGACACCTCGAGCGTGTCGGCTCCACCGGTCCCGGGACATCGGTCGTCGTTCCCGACGGGTCGGGAGGTCTCCCGGCCGCACCCGGGAGGAACCTCCCAGCCCGCAGCGCCCGCCGACCCCCATCATGGGTCCATGGGCAGCGTGCCGGAAGAGCCGATCACGGTGGTCGTCGCCGACGACCACCTGGTGGTGCGCACCGGTCTGCGGGCACTGCTGGACTCGCTGGCCGGCTTCCGGGTGGTGGGTGAGGCCGACGACGGCGAATCGGCTCTCCGCGAGGTGCAGCTGCTGCGGCCCGACGTGGTGGTGATGGACCTGTTCATGCCGGGCGTCGACGGCGTCGAGGCCACCCGCCGGATCCTGGCCGCGGTGCCGGGGACAGCGGTGCTGATGCTGAGCATGGCCGAGGACGAGGAGAACGTGCTGAGCGCCATGCAGGCCGGCGCGCGGGGGTACCTGCTCAAGGGGGCCGGTCAGGACGAGCTGGAGCGGGCGCTGCGGGCGGTCGCTGCCGGGGAGGCCATCTTCGGCCCAGGGATCGCCGCCCGGGTGCTGGGCCACTTCGCTCGGCGGCCGCCGAGCCGGGAGCCGGCCGCCTTCCCGTCCCTGACGCTGCGCGAGCGGGAGGTCCTGGACCTCGTCGCCGGCGGCCGACGCAACGCTGCCGTCGCGGCCGCGCTCGGGCTGTCCCCGAAGACCGTCGCGAACCATCTGTCCTCGATCTTCGCCAAGCTCCAGGTCGCGGACCGCTCCGCGGCGATCGTCCGGGCCCGGGACGAGGGCCTGGGGCGCGAGTCGTGACCGCGGCGCTGGGCGTCGGCTGGCTGCCGGCCGCGGCCGGCGGGCTCGCGCTCGCAGTCGGCGGCGCGTCGCTGATGCTGGCTCGCAGCGCGCCCCACAGCGTGCCTGCCAGCGCGGTCCGTCCGGCCCGCGGGCTGTCCTGGCTGGTGCTGCTGGCGGGCGCGCTGCTGCTGGCCGCGGTGGTGGTGCGGGTGCTGGCGGGACCGGGGTCCACGGTGCGGACGCTGTGGGTGCTCGGCGGCCTGCTGGTGCTGCCCACCGCGCTGGCGCTCTACCCCGACGGCCGCCCACCCCGGGTGCTGGGCTGGGCCGGTGTCGCGCCGGTCACGGCGACCGGGCTGCTCGCGCTGGCCCTGCCCGTGCCGTACGCCGTCGGCGGCATCTCCGGTTCCGCCGCGTTCCTGCTGCTGGGCGCGCTGCTGTGGTGGCGTCACGAGCACGCCGACGAGCGGGCGCGGCAGGCGGTGCTGTGGCTGGCGCTGGGTGGGGGCATCGGCACGCTGCTCGCCGTCCTGGTCGGGTTCGTCGTCGGGGGTCTCGCCTCGGCCCTGGTCGGCACCGGGTTCGTCGTCGCCGGGCTGAGCTGCCTGTTCATCGGCGTGCTGCGCCCGGACCTGACCGACGTACGGGCCCTCATCCTCGGGGTCGTGGTCCACCTCGTCAGCGGGTTGGTTCTCCTGTCCTGCTTCACGGTCGTCGTGTCCGGGACGGCGGCGGTCACCGGCACCCGACCGTCGGCGCCGGGGGTGCTCGGGCTGCTCGCCGCCGTGCTGGCCGCCGGGTACCACCCGCTGACCACGGCGCTGCGCCGGGTCACCGACCGGCTGCTGTTCGGCGACCGGCGGGCCCCGCTGGCGGCCGTCAGCCACGTCGGACGCCACCTGGGCGACGACCCGGTGGTGGTGCTGCGCTCGCTGCGCGAGTCGCTGGCGCTGCCGTGGGTGGCCCTCGAGGACGGCGAGGGCACGACCGTGGCCTGGTCGGGGCCGCCGGGGCAGGAGCACGTCGTGCAGCCGCTGCGCCCCGACGACCCGGCCCTGGGACGGCTGCGGGTGGGGCTGCGCCCCGGTGAGCGGACCCTGCCCGCGCGCGACGTCACGGTGCTCGCCGTGCTCGCGCCCGCCTTGGGCCAGCTGGTGCAGGCCCGAGCGCTGGCGGCCGCGGTCCAGGAGTCCCGCCGCGAGGTGGTCCGCGCCGTCGAGGACGAGCGACGCCGGTTGCGACGCGACCTCCACGACGGGCTGGGACCGCGGCTGACCGGCGTGGCCTACACCGCGGACGCCGCACGCAACCTGCTGCACGCGGACCCGGGCCGAGCCGACCGGCTGCTCGTCGGGGTGCGCACGGAGGCCGGCGAGGCGATCGCCGAGGTGCGCCGGCTCGTCGAGGGACTGCGCCCCCCGAGCCTGGACCAGGTGGGCCTGGTCGAGGCGCTGCGCCAGCACGCCCGGACCCTGATGACCGCGGACGGGCTCCCCCTCGACGTCGTCGTCGAGACCGAGGACCACCGGACCGGCGGGGCGGGGGGGTCCCGCCGCGACGAGGGTGCCGCCTCGGCCGCGCCGCTGGACGCGGCCGTGGAGGTGGCTGCCTACCGCATCGTGGTCGAGGCGCTGACCAACGTCGCCCGGCACTCGGGGGCGCGGCACAGCCGGGTGCGGCTCGTGCGTGACGAGCACGCGCTGGTCGTCGAGGTCACCGACGACGGCGCCTCGCGCCAGCCGTGGACCCCGGGAGTCGGGCTCGCGTCGATGCTCGAGCGGGCCGAGATGCTCGGCGGGTCGCTGTCCACGGGGTCCGGCCGGGTGACCGCCCGGCTGCCGGTCTGAGCGGGGCCCTCGTCAGTCGCCGAACGGCAGCGTGGGCTGCGGCGGGCCCAGGGTCGGGTCGACCCCGTCGAACAGGCTGCTCACCGACTCCCCCGCGTGCACCCGGAACATGGCCTCCGCGAACAGTCCCGCCACCGATCGAACCTCCAGCTCGGGCCAGCCCGACGGCACCGGCACGGTGTCGGTGGTGACCACCTCGGTGACCATGGGGTGGCCGCGCAGCCGGTCGACCGCCTTCCCGACGAAGAGACCGTGGGTGCACGCCACCGACGCCCCGGTGCACCCCAGGTCGCCGAGCCGGTCCAGCAGCTCCACGATCGAGCCACCGGTGGCGATCTCGTCGTCCAGCACGATCGCCCGCCGACCCGTCACGTCGCCGACCACGGCGTCGATGACCACACGGTCGTCGGCGAGCCGGCGCTTGCTGCCCGCCGCAACCGGCAGGCCGAGCAGCCGCGCGAAGTGCGTGGCGGTCTTCGCGTTGCCGAGGTCGGGCGAGACCACGACGGAGCCGTCGAGGTCCTGGCCCCGGTAGTGCTCGGCGAGCACCCCCAGCGCGCTGAGGTGGTCCACCGGCACGGAGAAGAAGCCGTGCACCTGCGGGGCGTGCAAGGTCATCGTCAGCACCCGGCTCACCCCCGCTGTGACCAGCAGGTCGGCGACCAGCCGGCCGCCCAGCGAGATCCGCGAGGCGTCCTTCTTGTCCGAGCGGGCGTAGGCGTAGTGCGGCACGACGGCGGTGATCTGGGCGGCGGAGGCGCCCCTGGCCGCATCGACCATCAGCAGCAGCTCCATCAGGTGCTCCTGCGTGGGCGGCACCAGCGGCTGCACGATGTAGACGTCCCGCTGGCGGCAGTTCGCCTGCAGCTGCGCCTGGAGGCAGTCGTTGGAGAAGCGGGTCAGCTCGACCGAGGACAGCGGGACGCCCAGGGCGTCGCAGATGGACCTGGCCAGCGGGCGGTGGGCGCTCCCACTGAAGACGACGATCTCACGCACGCAGCGCTCCCGGGGCTCGGCACGGTCGGGGCCGCCCGGTCGGCACCGACAGGCACGGTCCCGAGAGGTGGGCCCACCCTAGTCCCGCGGGCGGACGCCGGCGGTGGCCGGCGTCCGGCGCCGACCGGCCTCCCCGCCGCCGTCGCGCTCAGTCGTCCGAGCCGTGCCCGTGCCGGCCGCCGCCGGACTCGTCGTGGTGTCCGCTGCCGGACTCGCTGCCGGACTCGCTGCCGGACTCGCTGACCGACCCGTGGCCGGACCCGTGACCCGAGCTGGGGCGCTGGCAGCGGTCGCCACGGTTGCGGCCGCCGTGGCGGTCCGAGCCGTCCTCGCGGTCGTCCACGCCGTCATCGTCGGCGTCGTCGTCGCCGTCGAGCACACCGTCGTCGTCGGAGTCGGCGTCGTCGGGCGACGTGCCGTGGTCGTCCTCGTCCTCGTCGGCGACGTGGTCGCCGTCGCGGTCCCGGTCGTCGCCCGCGCAGCGCTCGCGGTTGTCGTCCTCGTCCTCGTTGGCGATGCCGTCGTGGTCGCCGTCCTCGTCGCCGTCGAGGATGCCGTCGTCGTCGGTGTCGGGGTCCAGGACATCGGTGGAGCGCAACCCGTCGCGCAGCTCGTCGGCGTCGTCGTGCCCGTCCCCGTCGGTGTCCTGCGAGCGCGGATCGGTGCCGCGCCGGTACTCCACCAGGTTGACGAGCCCGTCGCGGTCGGGGTCGAGCCGGGCGCTGCGCTGGTGGGTGGACAGGCCATGGGCCCGCTCCCAGCGGTCCGGCAGCCCGTCGTGGTCGGCGTCGCGCGGGCCGGCCACCGCCGTCCCGGCCAGGGACAGCACCCCGGTCGTGGCGAGTGCGGCGGTGAGGACGACGGCGCGGGACGCGCCGAGGCGGAGGACGGACATGGCAGCGGGCTCCCGGTGGGCTCAGCGAGACCGCACCTCGGGCGGCTCGTCCTCTCCTCTATCGGCAGCGTCGCGGCGCCGATCCAGACCCGGTCGAGGGACTTCACCCAGATTTTGCCTTCGTCCGCGCCGCACTCCGGGCCGCGGCGGCCGGTCCCGGGTGCGGCTGGAAGACTGAGCGCATGCGGCGGAGGGGTGTGGTCGGCACGACGAGCCGGCGGCGAGGGGTCCTCGGGGGAACGGCGCTCACCGTCGCCGTCCACAGCGTCCCTCACCGGCCGGCGCAGCGCCGGTGAGGCCGTTCCTGCTGCTGGCGACCCGGGCCGAGGACGCCGCCGCCGACAACGAGTACGAGGCGTTCCTCGCCTTCACCGGTCTCGGGGAGTCCCTGCTGCGGCGGGTCCGGCTGGAGCAGCGCAGCCTGGGCGACCTCGACCCGGACGACTGGTCGGGCATCGTGCTGGGCGGCGGCCCCTTCAACGCCAGCGACCCGGACGCGCGCAAGTCGCCCGTGCAGCGCAGGGTGGAGCGCGAGCTGTCCGGCCTCCTCGACGTCGTCGTCGCTCGCGACCTGCCTTTCCTGGGCGCCTGCTACGGCATCGGGGTGCTCGGCACCCACCAGGGCGGTGTCGTCGACCGCACCTACGCCGAGCCGATCGGCCGCGTCCCGGTCACCCTCACCGCCGAGGGGCGCGCCGACCCGCTGCTGGCCGACCTGCCTGCCACGTTCGAGGCCTTCGTCGGCCACAAGGAGGCGGTGCACGACCTGCCCCGGCACGCCGTCCGCCTCGCCTCGTCCCCGGCCTGCCCGGTGCAGATGTTCCGGGTCGGACGCAACGTCTACGCCACCCAGTTCCACCCCGAGCTGGACATCCACGGACTGTGCACCCGCATCGATGTCTACAAGCACCACGGGTACTTCGCGCCGGCCGAGGCCGACTCGCTCAAGGCGATGGCCCGGGCCGGGCACGTGCACCAGCCACCGAAGCTGTTGGCCCGGTTCGTGCAGCGCTACGCCCGGGCGACGACGCCCGGCTGAGCGGGCCGTGGTGGTGCGCGGGCAGGGCGGGTGCCAGAGTCGGCTCGACACACGACGCCGGTCACCCGGTGCCGCCCACGAGTCCTCAGGAGACCTGCCGCCATGACCGCTACCGAGCGCTACCGCGCCGCCCGCGACCTGCTGCTCGCGCTGCGGGAGGAGCCGGACCGGGCCCGTGCCGAGTTCCGGTGGCCCGACGTGGGCGAGCGGTTCAACTGGGCCGTCGACTGGTTCGACGCGGTCGCGCGCGGCAGCCACCGGCCGGCGCTGGTGATCGTCGGGCAGGACGGCAGCGCCACGACGCGCAGCTACGACGAGATGGCGCGTCGCTCCGACCAGGTGGCAGCCTGGCTGGCCGGCCGCGGCGTACACCGGGGTGACGCCGTCATCGTGATGCTCGGCAACCAGGTCGAGCTGTGGGAGTCCATGCTGGCGGTGATGAAGCTGGGCGCGGTGATCATGCCGACCACCACGGCGGCCGGTCCCGACGACCTGGTCGACCGCATCAGTCGTGGCGGGGCCCGGTTCGTGCTCTGCAACGCCGCTGACACCGGGAAGCTGGCGGGGGTGAACGGGGACTTCGCGGTGCTGACGACCGACGACCTGCACGAGGCCTACGACCTCGACGTGCCGCCCGCCGCGCATCCCGGGACCGCCCCGGGGGACCGGCTGCTGCTCTACTTCACCTCCGGCACCACGTCGCGGCCCAAGCTGGTGGAGCACACCCAGGTGTCCTACCCGGTGGGCCACCTCGCCACGGCCTACTGGCTCGGGCTGCGACCGGGCGACGTGCACCTCAACATCTCCTCGCCGGGCTGGGCCAAGCACGCCTGGTCCTGCTTCTTCGCGCCGTGGATCGCCGAGGCCACGGTGTTCTGCTACAACTACGGCCGGTTCGACCCTGGGGACCTGCTCGGCGTGCTGCGCGAGCACGAGGTGACCTCGTTCTGCGCGCCACCGACGGTGTGGCGGATGCTCATCAACGCCGACCTGTCCGGTGGCCCCGGCCCGCTGCGCGAGCTGGTGGGCGCCGGCGAGCCGTTGAACCCCGAGGTGATCGAGCAGGTCAGGACGGCGTGGGGGCTGACGATCCGGGACGGGTACGGCCAGACCGAGACCAGCGCCCAGGTCGGCAACACGCCGGGGACACCGGTCCGCCCGGGCTCGATGGGGCACCCGCTCCCGGGGCTGCCGGTGGTGCTGGTCGACCCGCGCAGCGGCCGGGTGGTGCCGGGCGTCGGCGAGGGCGAGATCTGTCTGGACCTCGCGCAGCGTCCGCTGCCGCTGATGACCGGCTACCAGGGCGACGAGGAGCGCAACGCCGACGCGATGGCCGGCGGCTTCTACCACACCGGCGACGTGGCGAGCCGGGACGCGGACGGATACATCAGCTACGTGGGTCGCACCGACGACGTCTTCAAGGCCTCCGACTACAAGGTCAGCCCGTTCGAGCTGGAGTCGGTGCTGATCGAGCACCCGGCCGTGGCCGAGGCTGCGGTGGTGCCGGCACCGGACCCGGTGCGGCTGGCGGTCCCCAAGGCGTACGTCGCACTGGCCCCGGGTCACGAGCCCGGTGAGGAGACGGCGCGGTCGATCCTCGCCTACGCGCGCGAGCACCTGCCGCCGTACCTGCGGGTCCGGCGGGTGGAGTTCTACGAGCTGCCGAAGACCATCTCCGGCAAGATCCGGCGAGTGGAGCTGCGGGAGCGGGAGCGGGAGATCGCCGCCGGCACCGCACATTTCGAGGGCGACACCCGGGAGTGGCGCGACGAGGACTTCCCGGGGCTGCGCGGCTGAGCCGACCCGTCAGGGCAGCGCGATGGCGCGACCGGCGTGTTCCGGAAGCGGCACGCACGCTGCCTCCGCCCGCACCCGGACGTCATCGGGCAACGGGGTGGACCGGCCGGCGACCGTGTCCACGTGCACGCCGAGCACCTCCTCGGTGGCGCGCAGCCGGCCGTCGGCGTGCAGCTCGTGCCACAGCCACAGCAGCCGGTCCCGGACGCCCACCACCTCCGAGCGCACCTCGAGCTCGCAGCCGGCCGGGACCTGGTCGAGGTAGCGGACGTGCGCCTCGACCGTGAACAGCGAGGCGTGCGCTCGGTCGCGGTACCCGGCGCCGAGGCCCACCGCCTCCATCACGGCGTCGGTCGCGTGCCCCAGCACCAGCACGTAGTAGGCCTCGGAGAGATGGCCGTTGTAGTCGATCCACTCCGGCCGCACCGGCTCCCGCCAGTAGACCGTCACGGCACCCGGCCAAGGGCGCGCAGCACGGCGATCACGCCGCGGTCGCGCTCGGCGACGAGGTCGTCGATCGAGCGCCCCGCCGCCTCCCGATGGCAGCCCGCCACCATCTCCTCCCGCAGCTGCGGGGTCAGGTCGGCGGCCACCAGCCGGGTCCACGGCGAGAGCAGGGAGGGCCCGAAGTGGTCGAGCATGTGGCCCATGCCGCCCTGGCCGCCGGCCAGGTGGAAGGTCAGGCAAGGCCCCTGCACCGGCCAGCGCAGTCCGGGGCCGTCGGTGATGGACTGGTCGATCTGCTCCACCGTCGCCTCCCCCGCCGCCACCATGTGCAGCGCCTCGCGCCACAGCGCCTCCTGGAGCCGGTTCGCGATGAAGCCCGGCACCTCCCGGTCCATGGTGATCACCGACTTGCCGGCCACCCGGAAGAACTCCGAGGTCCAGGCCACCACCTCGCTCGACGTGGCCTTGCCACCGACCACCTCCACCAGGGGGATCAGGTACGGCGGGTTGAACGGGTGTGCCACCACGGTGCGGTCCGGGTGGCCGCAGGCGACCTGCATCTCGCTCATCCCGAACCCGGAGGTGGAGGAGGACACCACCACGTGCGGCGGCGCAGCCGCGTCGATGTCGGCGAGCAGGCGGATCTTGAGGTCCAGGTCCTCCGGGGCGCTCTCCTGCACCACGTCCGCGGCGCCGACGGCGTTACCGAGGTCACTCACCACCCGCAGCCGGTCCCGGTCGGCACCGTCGGCGAGGCCCAGCTCGGTCAACGCCGGCCACGCGCGGTCCACCAGGTGCCGCAGCCGGGTCTCGGCGTCGGCGGCGGGGTCCCAGGCGAGCACGTCGTAGCCGCGGGCCAGGAAGTAGGCGGCCCAGCCGCCGCCGATGACCCCGGCGCCGACACACGCGACGGTGCGGACGTCCTCGGGCGCCACCCGGCGGCCGACCGCCACGGGTGGGGTCACCAACGGGGGCACCGGCGGGGGCACTGGCGACGTCACTGGCGACGTCACTGGCGACGTCACTGGCGACGTCACTGGGCGGCCCGCGGCCGAAGGCGCAGGATCTCGCGGGCCTCGTCAGGGGTGGCGACCTGGGCCCCCATCGCCTCGATGATGGTGCGGGCCCGCTCGACGAGCTGGGCGTTGGTGGCCTTGACCCCCTTGCTGAGGTAGAGGTTGTCCTCCAGCCCTACCCGGACGTGGCCGCCGAGCAGCACCGACTGCGCCACCCACGGCATCTGCATCCGGCCCAGGGCGAAGGACGCCCAGACCGCCCCCGGGGGCAGCTGGTTGACCATCGCCGTGAGCAGGGCCGGGTCGGCCGGGGCGCCGTACGGGATGTCCATGCAGAGCTGGAAGAGCGGCGGGTCGTCGATGAGGCCCTCCTCGCACAGCACCTTCGCGAACCACAGGTGGCCGGTGTCGAAGATCTCCATCTCGACGCGGACCCCCAGCTCCTGGATCCGCTTCGCGCCCTCGCGGAGCATGTCGGGGGTGCTGACGTAGACCAGGCTGCCCTCGCCGAAGTTCAGGCTGCCGCAGTCGAGGGTGCAGATGTCGGGCAGCAGCTCCTCGACGTGCGCGAGTCGGTCGACGCCGCTGACGAGGTCGGTGCCCTCGACGAAGGTGGTCGGGTCGTGCGGGTCCAGGACCAGGTCCCCGCCCATCCCCGCCGTGGTGTTGACGATGATGTCGACGTCGCTGGCGCGGATCCGCTCGACCACCTCCCGGTAGAGCGCCACCTCCCGCGAACCCTGGCCGGTGCGGGGATCGCGGACGTGCACGTGCACGACCGTCGCGCCGGCGCGGGCCGCGGCGATGCCGGACTCGGCGATCTCCTCCGGCGTCACGGGCACGTGCTCGGACCTGCCGGTGGTGTCCCCGGCGCCGGTCAGCGCACAGGTGATGATGACCTTGCGGTTCACGTCGTTGCCGTCCTTCCGTGCTTGTGGTGGTCCCCGTGCCGTCCGGACGGGGGTACGTCGCTGGGGCTCATCGCCCCTGCCAGACGGGGTCTCGGCGCTCGGCGAAGGCGCGTGGCCCCTCGACCGCGTCCCGGGAGCCGAGCACCGCCCGGTAGCAGGGCAGGTCGCCGCTGCGCAGCCGGGCGAAGCCGTCGCGCACCCCGAGGTCCTCGGTCTCGGCGAGCACCTCCAGCACCGCGGCGACCGCCAGCGGGGCGTTCGCCGCCACCCGCCGGGCCAGCGCGAGCGCCTCGTCGAGCAGCCGCTCCCGCGCCACGACGCCGTTGACCAGGCCGCGGGCCAGCGCCTCCGCCGCGGTCATCCGGCGACCGGTCAGCAGCAGCTCCTTGGCCACCGCCACCGGCACCCGCCGCGGCAGCCGGAGCAGCCCTCCGGAGTCGGCGACCAGGCCCAGGGACACCTCGGGAAGCCCGAGCTCGACGCCCTCGGCCGCCACCACGAGATCAGCGGCCAGCGCCAGCTCGAGACCGCCGCCGAGCGCGAGGCCGTTGACGGCGGCCACCACGGGCTTGCGCAGCTCGAAGAACTCCGTCAGGCCGCCGAAGCCGCCGGGCCCGTGGTCGGCGTCGACCGCCTCGCCGGCCGCCGCCGCCTTCAGGTCCCAACCGGCGCAGAAGAACCGGTCCCCGGCCCCGGTGAGGACCGCGACCCGCAGCGCGGGGTCCTGCTGGAGCCGGTCGAACTCGGCGTGCAGGGCGTGGCTGGTGGCGACGTCGACGGCGTTGGCGGTGGGCCGGTCGAGCGTCACCACCAGCACGTCGCCGCGGACCTCGCTGTGCACCCCGCCCGTGGCGCCGGGGGTCGGAGTCGTCACGGCCGTGCCCCGAGCAGCACCGGGGACGGGACGCCGGGGCGCACCACGGCGTCGACGGCGACCACCCGGTCGGGCAGCACCAGCAGCGGGTTGACCTCGACCTCGACCGGCCCGCCGTCGTAGCACCCGGCGAGCGCCACCACCGACGCGACCGCGGCCAGCACCGGCCCCAGCTCGACGCCGACGCCCCGGAACCCGGCCAGCAGCGGCCAGCAGCGCAGCGAGCGCAGGGCCGCCTCGACGTCGCCGGCCGACGCGGGCAGCAGCACGGTGGCGACGTCGCGCAGCAGCTCGGCCCGCACGCCGCCCGCGCCCAGGGTCAGCGCGGGGCCGAACCACGGGTCGTGGCGGACCCCGACGAGCAGCTCCAGGACGGCGCCGGTGACCATCCGCTCCACCAGGAAGCGGGAACCCAGCGACGCCATCGACGCGACGGCGTCGCGGACCTCCGTGGCGCACGCGAGGCCGACCCGAACGCCCCCGGCCTCCGTCTTGTGCAGCCGGTCCTCGGAGACGACCTTGACCACGACGGGGTAGCCGAGCCGGTCCGCCAGGCCGACCACCTGGTCGCGGGTGCCCACCAGCCCGGTGGGCACGGCGAGCCCGCACGCGGCGAGCGCCTGCTTGGCGGCCGGTTCGTCGAGCCAGCGCTGCGAGCCACGACCGGCCCCGGCGGACGGGTCCGGTCCCCGCGGCGGGCGACGGTCAGGGTCGCGCTGCGCGGCCCCGACGGCGGCGGCCGCCGACACCGCGGCGAGTGCGTCGTCGAGGCCCTGGAGGGGCGCGATGCCCGCGGCCAGCAGCCGCTGTGCCACGGCCTCGGGCAGTCCCTCGGGCAGCGTGCTGACGACGCAGGCTCTCGAGCCGGCGCGCCGCTGCGCGGTCCCGTACGCCGCGAGGGCGGTGTCGAACTCGTCGGTCTCGCAGCGGTCCGCGCGCGGCACGTCGAGGAGCAGCAGGTGCACGTCGCAGCCCGCGTCGAGGACCGCGGCATAGCACTCGGTCAGCGCGTCCGGGTCGCCCCAGACATAGGTGTGGTAGTCCAGCGGGTTGCCGACCGAGACCCGGTCACCGAGCACCCCGCGCAGCCGGGTGGCCACCGCGTCCGGCAGCGCGGGCAGCTCGACCCCGTGCCGCTCGGCCAGGTCCGCGACGTGGGCCGCCTCGCCCCCCGAGCAGCTGGCGGAGGCCACCCGCGCGCCGGGCAGCGCGCCGTGCACGTGCAGCAGCTTCAGCGTCTCCAGGAACGCCGGCAGGCCGTGGACGCGGGCGATGCCGAGCCGGCGGAACAGCGCGTCGGCGAGCGCGTCGGACCCGGCCAGCGAGCTGGTGTGGGTCAGCGTGGCCCGGGCGCCGAGGACCGAGGTGCCCAGCTTGAGCACGACCAGCGGCACGCGGCGTCGCAGCGCCTCGTGGGCGACCCGGGACAGCTCGGCCACCTCGGGCACCGCCTCCAGGCAGAGCCCGATGGCGGTGACCCGCGGGTCGGCCAGCATCCCCTCGACCAGCTCGGGGACGCCGGTCACGGCGCCGTTGCCGATGGTGACGAGCTGGGCGATCGGCAGCGACCGCCGCTGCATGGTCATGGTCTCGGCCAGGTTGCCGCTCTGGGCGATGACCGCGACCCCGCGCTCCACCCGGCGGCCGCCCTGCTGCTCGGGCCACAGCGCCGCGCCGTCGAGATAGTTGACCAGGCCGAGGCAGTTCGGCCCCACCAGCGCCATCGACCCGGCCGCGGCGACCAGCGCGGCCTGGCGGGCCTCACCACGCTGCCCGGTCTCGGCGAAGCCCGAGGCGTGCACCACCACCCCGCCGGCACCTCGGGCCGCGAGCTCGCCGACCACGGCGATGGCCTGCTCGGCCGGCACCGAGACGAACGCGGCGTCCGGCGGCTCCGGCAGCTCGGCGACCGACCGCACGCAGGCGACGCCGCCGAGCGTGGACCGGCTCGGGTGCACCGCCCACAGGTGCCCGGCGTACCCGATCGCGCGGCTCTGCTGGGCCGCCACCTCGGCGGCACGGCCCCCGACCACCACCACCGAGCGCGGGGCGAGCAGCCGTCGCAGGCCGCCGGCTGGGCCCTCAGGCACCGAAGGTCCTGAGCATCGCGCGGCTGATGATGTGCCGCTGGATCTCGCTGGTGCCGTCCCAGATGCGCTCCACCCGGGCGTCGCGCCAGAACCGCTCGATGGGCAGCTCGGTCATCAGTCCCATGCCGCCGTGGATCTGCAGTGCCCGGTCGGTGATCCGACCGAGTGCCTCGGAGGCGAACACCTTGGCCATCGCGGCGTCCTGGTCGGTCATCGTCCCCTGGTCCAGCTTCCACGCGGCCCGCAGCGTCAGCAGCTCGGCGGCCTCGAGCTCGGTGGCCATGTCGGCGAGCGGGAAGCCGACTCCCTGGAAGCGGCCGATCGGCTGCCCGAACTGGACCCGTTCGGCCGCCCACCGGGTCGTCAGCTCCAGCACCCTGCGACCGCGGCCGACGCTGGTCGCGGCGACGCTCAGCCGGCTCGCTCCCAGCCACCGGGTCATCAGCTCGAAGCCGCGGCCCTCCTCCCCGAGCCGCTGGCCGAGCGGGACCCGGCAGCCTTCGAAGGACAGCTCGCAGTGGTGGTAGCCGCGGTGGGAGACGCTGTCGGGTCCGCGCCGGACGGTAAGCCCGGGGTTGTCGAGATCGACCAGGAGACCGGTGATCCGGTTGCGGGGGCCCCGCTCGGTCCGGTCCTGGCCGGTGACCGCGAACAGGATCACGAAGTCGGCACGGTCGGCGTTGCTGATGAAGTGCTTGGTCCCGTCGACGACGTAGTCCCCGCCGTCGAGGCGGGCCCGGGTGGTCATCGAGCGGACGTCGGACCCGGCGTCCGGCTCGGTCATGGCCAGGCAGTCGATGCGCTCGCCGCGCACCGCCGGCAGCAGGTACCGCTCCCGCTGCTCCCCCTCGCAGGCGAGCAGGATGTTGCTGGGCCGCCCCACCAGCCACTGCAGCGCGTAGCTGGCGCTACCCAGCTCGCGCTCGACCAGCGTGCTGCCCAGGTTGTCCAGGCCGCCGCCGCCGAGCTCGGCGGGCATGTTCGCGGCGTACAGCCCGGCGGCGACCGCCTTCGCGCGGATCTGCTCGACGAGCTCGGCGGGGACGTCCCCGAGCCGGTCGACCTCCGCCTCGTGCGGGTGCAGCTCGCGGGTGACGAACCGGCGCACGGTGGCCACGACGGCGCGCTGCTCCTCGTCCAGGTCGAAGTCCACGACTGTCCCTAGCCCCGCCGGATCCCCATCGGGCGGCCGACGACCGCCGGGGTGGGCAGCTGCGCGTGGGCAGCGGCGACCGCGCCGACCCGCTCACGCAGGTCCTCCGGCATCGGGCAGGACCGGCCGGCCGCGGTGTCGACGTGGACCAGCAGCTGCTCGGCCGAGGCCAGCACCGCCCCGGTCTCGGCGTGCTGGAGCTGGTGGAACAGGTGCAGCCGGGTGTCGTCGTGGTCCAGCAGCTGCAGCGTCAGCGACAGCGAAGCGCCGAGCGGCGCCTCGCGACGGTGGTGCAGGTGCGTCTCGGCGGTGTAGAGGGAGTGGCCCGCAGACCGGTAGGACTCGTCGATCCCCACGTAGCGGAAGAACGCGTCGGCGTTGTCCCCGACGACGAGCAGGTAGCAGGACTCGCTCATGTGGCCGTTGTAGTCGACCCAGCCCGGCACGACCGTGCAGCGGTGCAGCCGCAGCGGCGCGTCGATCACTGCCTCCGGGTCCCACCGGCCCGACGGGACGCCCTCGAGCGGGGTGACGACGCCCTCGGTGCCCGACATCGCGCTCCTCCCGATCACAGCGACCAGCCTGGTGCTTTGCACGATGCGAACATGCTTCGCACCATATGAGCACCCTGGCCGGTCAGCGGCAGGCTGTCAACGGTTTCCGCGCTCTCGTCCCCGGACCGCCGCCGCCGCCACCGCGGGCAGGCCGAGGTAGCACAGGTCACGGTGCTGCCGGTCGGTGAGCCAGTCCTCGTAGGGCCACCGCGACGTCCGCACCACGACCACACCCTGGTCGCGGTCGACGTAGCCGAACTGCCCCCGACTGCCGTCCGCCGTCACCCGCCGGCCCCCCTCGTCCAGCGGCCACCAGTGGTAGCCGAAGCCGGCGTGGGTGGTGATGCTGCTGGGCAGCCGCCCGGGCGCGAGGAAGGGGCGGGCCGGCGTCGAGGCGCGCTCGACCCAGGCCTCGTCCAGCAGCCGGGAGCCGGCGCCGGGGCCACCGGCGGTGCCGTCCAGCTGCAGCATCGCCAGCCGGGCCCAGTCGCGCGCGGTGGCGGCCAGGCCGCCGCCGGCCAGCGCCGTCCCGGCAGTGCCGTCCGTGGCCCCATCGGTGGCGACGACCGCGTCGTCGGCGCAGCCGAGCCTCCGCCACAGCTCCCCCAGCGCCTGCTGGTACGTCGACCCGGTGGCCGCCTCGCGCACCCAGTCCAGCACCTGGGAGTCGGCGGTGCAGTACTCGAAGCGCGTCCCCGGCTCGTGGCGCGGCGCCACGGACCGCAGCAGCTCGCGCGACCCACCCGAGCCGGTGACGAAGCGGCCCAGCAGCCGCGAGGCCGGCGAGGCCGGGTCGCGGTGGTCCTCGACCCAGGCCACGCCGCTGGTCATCGTCAGCAGGTGCTCGACGGTGCACCGCGCGTAGCCGCTGCCCGCCAGTGCCGGTACGTGGCTGGTGACGAGGTCGTCGGTGGTCAGCGCCCCGGCCCGGACGGCGACCCCGACCAGGTGGGCGAGCACCGACTTGGTCATCGAGGCCCCGAGCAGCAGGTCGGTCGGCTCGACGTCCGCGGCGTACCACTCGTGCACCAGGCGGCCACGGTCGACGACCAGCAGCGCGGTCGCGTGGGTCTGCTCGAGCCACCGCGACAGTGTCCACAGCCGGCCGGCCCCGGCCAGCGAGACCTCGAGCGGCGACGACGCACTCGGCAGCGCAGCGGCCACGCCGGCGGTCACCGCGTCGTAGCGCCAGCCACCCGCCTCGCGGTGCGGGTTGACCAGCCGCAGCCCCGCCAGCCGGGACGTCGTGGCCGCGGCCATCAGTCGATGCGCGGGCTGTTGGCCAGCAGTCGCCGGGTGTAGTCCTCCCGTGGCGAGTCCATCACCTCGACGACCGACCCGGACTCCACGACCCTGCCGTCGTTGAGGATCTGGACGCGAGCGGCGATGGACCGCACCAGCGCCAGGTTGTGGGTCACGAACAGCATGCTGATGCCCCGGGAGCGGCGCAGGTCCTCCAGCAGCGAGACGATCGACCCCTGCACCGACACGTCGAGGGCCGAGGTGACCTCGTCGCAGACCAGCACGTCCGGCTCGGCCGCCAGCGCGCGGGCGATCGCGACCCGCTGCCGCTCGCCGCCCGAGAGCCGGCTGGCCTGGTGCCGGAGCACCGCCGGCCCCAGCGCGACCTGCTCCAGCAGCTCGACGACCCGGTCGGTGGCCGCGCGGCCGGAGGCGATCCCGAACAGCTCCATGGGCCGCTTGACGATCTGCTCGATGGTGAGCCGGGGGTTCAGCGAGAGGTACGGGTTCTGGAAGATGTACTGGATGCGCTTGCGGTCCGACGCGCTGCGCCGACGGGCGCCCTTGGCGAGCTCGGCGTCCTCGAACCGGATCGAGCCGGCCCACTGCTTGTGCAGACCGCCCACGCAGCGCGAGATGGTGGTCTTGCCGCTGCCGGACTCGCCGACCAGCGCCACCACCTCGGCCCGGGCCACGTCGAAGCTGACCCCGTGCACCACCTGCCTCCGGCCGTAGAACACGTCGAGGTCCTCGACGCGCAGCACGATGTCGCGGGCGGCGTGCGGGTCGGTGTCGGGGACCGTGCCGCGGGAGATGTCCCAGGTGCCGATCTCCTCGACCCGCACGCAGCGCACCTCGTGGCCGGGTGAGACCGACGCCAGCGGGGGCACCGCCTCGGCGCACACCGGCGCCGAGAACTCGCAGCGGTCGTGGAACCGGCAGCCCCCGGGCCTGGCCCCCGGCGCCGGGGTGCGGCCGGGGATGCCGCTCAGCGCCCGGGCGTGCGACAGGTGCGGGATCGAGTCGAGCAGCGCCCGGGTGTACGGGTGGGACGGGTGGGCGAAGATCGTGGCGCGGTCGCCGAGCTCGACCACCTGGCCGGCGTACATCACCGCGACCCGGTCGGCGATGCTGTGGATCACGGCCAGGTCGTGGGTGACGTAGAGCGCGGCGACCCCGTGGGAGCGGCACAGCGTCGCCATGGTGTCGAGCACCATGCCCTGGGTGGTGACGTCGAGGCCGGTGGTCGGCTCGTCGAGCACCAGCACCTTGGGGCGGGGCAGGAACGCCATCGCCAGCGCCACCCGCTGCACCTGCCCGCCGGAGAGCTGGTGGGAGTAGCGGCGCAGGAACTCGTCGTCCGAGGGCAGCCCGACCTCCTCGAGCCCGGCCCTCGCCCCCGCCAGCCGGGACTCCGCCGTGCCGAGGCCGCGCAGCTCCATCAGCTCGACGATCTGCCGGCCGATCCGGATGCTCGGGTTCAGCGCCGACGCGGGGTCCTGCGGGACGTAGGCGATCTCCTCCCCGCGCAGCCGGCGCACCTCCTGCCAGGACAGCGAGAGCACGTCCTGGTCGGCGTAGAGGACCTTGCCGCGCTCGATGAGCGCACCGGCGCGGGCGTAGCCGAGCAGCGAGGTGCCCACCGTCGTCTTGCCGGAGCCCGACTCCCCTACCAGCCCGACCACCTCGCCGGGGGCCAGCACCAGGTCGATGTCGTCGACCACGTCGACGTCGCGCCCGGCCAGCCCGACACGCAGGTCCTGCACGACGATGCCGCGCCCCGCGGCGAGGGTCCCGGCGGGCTCGGCCGGGGTCATCGGTCGTCGCCCTGCTGGGCCAGCTGGGCGATGCCGTCGGCCATCAGGTTGGTGCCGACGGTGAACAGCGCGATCACCAGCACGGGCGCGAGCACCGCCCAGGTCTGGGTCGACATCGCAAGCCGGTTCTCGTTGATCATCTGTCCCCAGTTGGCGGCGTCGGAGTCGGTGGAGAAGCCGAGGAAGCCCAGCGCGGCCACCAGGCCGATGGAGTAGGTCAGCCGCAGCCCGGCCTCGGCCAGCAGCGGGGCGCTCATGTTGGGCAGCACCTCGGCCAGGATCACCCGCGAGCGGCGCTCGCCCAGCGCCTCGGCCGAGGCGACGAAGTCCCGCGACACGATGCCCAGCGCCACGCCGCGGGCGACCCGGGCGACCCGTGGCGCGTGCGAGACGCCCACCAGCACCACGATCATCCAGGCCCGTGGCTGGTTGACGGCGGTGAGCACCACCAGCGCGAGCAGGATCTGCGGGAACGCCAGCGTGACGTCGTTGAGGCGCATGATCACCTCGTCCCACCAGCCGCCGGCATAGGCCGCGACCACGCCGATGGCGATCCCGCCCACCATGCCGAGAAGCGTGCCCAGCACCGAGATCGTCAGGATCACCCGGCCGCCGTACAGCAGCCGGCTGAGGACGTCCTGGCCGAGGTAGTCCGTGCCGAACACCCCGGCGCTGTCGAACGGGGTGCCGGCGACCTCGTTCTCGCCGTACGGGGCCAACAGCGGGCCCAGCAGCGCCAGCAGCACCACCAGCAGCGTGATGCCCGCGCCGACCGCCAGCCGGCGCTGCCGGCCGACGCGGCGCAGTCCGCTCGTCGTGACCATGCTCATGAGCTGATCGCCGTCCTCGCCCGCGGGGTGAGCATGATCGAGAGCAGGTCCGCGACCAGGTTCACCCCGACGTAGACCGCCGCGATGATCATGCTCAGCGCCTGCACCATCGGGACGTCGTGGTTGCGCACCGAGTCCACCAGCTGCGCCCCGACCCCCGGGTAGGAGAACAGGAACTCCACCACCACCACCCCGCCGGCCAGCCAGGCCAGCTGGAGCGCGATCACCTGGACGCCGGGGACGATCGCGTTCAGCAGCGCGTGCTTGCGCATCACCACCCGCTCCGGGATCCCCTTGAGCCGGGCCAGCTCGACGTAGTCGCTGTCGAGCACCTCCAGCAGCGTCGCGCGCACGATGCGCGAGACGTAGGGGGCCACCGCGAGCACCAGCGTGGCCACCGGCAGCACCATCGCGCTCGGGGAGTCCCAGGGGTGACCGGACGGCGAGCTGATGGTGACGGCGGGCAGCAGGTGCAGCACCGTGGTGGAGAACAGCGCCACCAGCAGGATGCCGATCACGAACTCCGGCATCCCCGCCAGGGTCAGCAGCACGATCTGGATGACGGTGTCACCCTTGCGGCGCCGGTAGTTGGCCGAGAGCATCGCGATGCCGAAGGCCACCGGCACCATCACCACGGCCGCGAGCAGCACCAGCACCAGCGTGTTGACCACGTTGGCGCTGATCAGCTCGCCGACCGGCCGCTGGCTGGCGATGGAGACGCCGGGGTCGCCGCTGAGCAGCCCGCCCAGCCAGGACAGGTAGCGGGTGACCAGCGGGTCGTCGAGCCCCAGCTGCTCGGTCAGCGTCGCGACCCGGTCGGGGCTGGCGGCGTAGTCCTTGCCCAGGATCGCCCGCACCGGGTCGCCGAGCGCCGCGGTGGCGACGAACACCAGGATCGAGACCAGCCACAGCGTGAGCACGGCCAGTCCGAGGCGCCGCGCCAGCCACAGCGCCCAGGCGGCCGCCCCCGACCGGCCCCGCGGCGGCGCGACCGTCGCGAGCGGTTCGGGGAGTGCCGCCACCTCGGTCATCGGCTCAGCCGACCGAGGCTTTGTGGAACTTGTAGGAGTCCAGCGGCAGGTACCGGCTGGGCTTGAGGCCCTTGACCGTGCCGCCGTAGCCGTCGACCTGACGGCGGAAGCCCCAGATGATGTAGCCGCCCTCGTCGTACTCGACCTTCTGGGCGTCCTGGATCAGGGTGTTCCGCTTGGCCTCGTCGACCTCCCGTGACGCGTCGTCGACGAGCTTGGCGAACGTCGCGTTGTCGAAGTGCGTCTCGTTGTACGCCGCTCCCTTGAGCGCGCACACGGCCGCCTGGGGCAGGAAGTTGCGGGTGTTCCAGAAGTCCTGGGCGAAGGGGTAGGACAGGTAGTCGTCGCCGTAGAACGGGTTCTTCTTCGTCACCTTCACGTCGATGCCGGCCTTCTTGGCCTGCTGCACGAACAGGCTGGCGCTGGCCGGGGCCACCGACCCGATGTCGTCGCCGGTGAACAGCTGCACCTGCAGCCCCTCCTGGCCGGCCGACTTCAGCAGCGACTTGGCCTGCTCGATGTCCTGCTCGCGCTGCGGCAGCTCCTTGGCGTAGCCGGGGTCGAAGGGGGCGTAGAGGTCGTTGCCGAGGGTGCCGTAGCCGCTGAGCGTCTGGTCGATCATCTGCTGGCGGTCGACCACCAGCCGCAGCGCCTGGCGCACCCGGTTGTCGGAGAACGGCGCCACGTCGACGCGCATCGTGAACGGCACCCACGCGCCGGTGTTGGAGATCAGTGCGTTGCCGCCCTGCTTCTTCACCGAGTCGATGAGGTTCGTCGGCAGGTTGTCGATGGTCTGCACCTGACCCGCGAGCAGCGCGTTGACCTTCGCGTTGTCGTCGGTGAAGTCCTGGATCCGCAGCTCGTCGACGAACGCCTTCTCGCCCCAGTAGTCGGCGTACCGCTTGAAGGTGCTGGTCTTGCCGGGGTCGAAGGAGGAGTAGGAGAACGCTCCGGTACCGACCGGGTTCGCCAGGTCGAAGTCGGTCGGGATGATGCCGAGGGTGTACTCGGCCAGCAGCGAGTCGATGATCGCGTAGGGCTGCTTGAGCACCAGCGTCACGGTGGTGGGGTCGGTGACCTTGCTCTTGGAGAAGTCGAGGACCTTCGAGAGCGTCCCGCCGGCGGGGGCGGGCTTCTTCGGGTCGGCGACGCGTCGGATGCTGAACAGCACGTCCTCGGCGGTGACGTCCTTGCCGTTGTGGAAGGTGACGCCCGGACGGAGCTTGATCGTCCAGGTGATGGCGTCGGCCGAGGGCTCCACCGACTCCGCGAGCGCGGGCTGCAGCCGGTAGTCGTTGTCCCAGAACAGCAGCGGCTCGTAGAGGTTGCTGACCCGCGCGATGTCGGGATTGGTGACCGGGAAGTGCGGGTCGATGCTGTCCTTGCCGCTGCCGCCGGTCGCCCCGTGCACCAGGATCCCGCCGGTCTTCTGGGCGCCGCCCCCGCCGCCGCCGCCGCCGGAGTCCGAGCCACCGCAGGCGCTCAGCAGCGAGGCCCCGGCGACCCCGGCGACCGCCAGGCCTGAGTACTGGAGCAGCCTGCGGCGGGACATCTGCCCGTCCTGCGGGAAACCCTGATCGTTCGTCATCCGAACACCTCCACGTCGGATGCGAACATAGGGTGGCACTGTTCACAGGTCAAGCATCTCCGCGACGTTGGGACCCCAATGCAACCTTCGCCCGTGCGGCCCTCCGCGGACGGCCTGCCGCCGGCCTCGCGCGTGCAGTCGGTGGACCGGGCGATGCGGTTGCTGCGGGCGGTGGCCGCCGCGCGCCCCGACCGGTCGACCGCCGCCCAGCTGGCGGAGGCCTGCGACCTGAACCGGGCCACCGCCTGGCGGATCCTGTCCACGTTGGAGACCCACGGCGTGGTCGGCTGCGACCGGGAGACCGGGCGCTGGTCGGTGGGGTCGGCGCTGGTGGAGCTGGCTCGGGCAGCGGGTCCCGAGGCGGTGGTGCGCGACGCCCGCGCCGTGCTCGAGCGGCTGCGGGACCGGACCGGGGAGACCGCGGCGATCGCCCTGGTCGACGGCGCCGGGCTGACCTACGTCGACGAGGCCACGTCCGACGCCGTGGTGTCGGCCACCTGGCGAGGGCGGACCGTGCCGCTGCACGCCACCTCGACCGGGAAGGCGCTGCTCTCGGCGACCTCGCCGGCCCGGGTCACCGACTTGCTCGGCCCGACGCTGCGCCGCTACACCGACACGACGGTCACCGACCTCGACGCCCTGCGAGACGAGCTGGCCGAGACCCGGCAGCGCGGCTGGGGGGTGTGCCGGGGAGAGTTCGAGTCCTCCGCCTGGGGGGTCTCCGCCCCGGTCCTGGACAGTCTCGGCAGCCCGCTCGCGGTGGTGAGCATCTGGGGGCCCGGCTCGCGCCTCGACGAGGCCCGGCTAGCCGAGCTCGGCGTGCTGGTGCGCGAGGCCGCGCTGTCGCTGTCGCGCGGCTGACGGGCGTCCGGGGAGCCCCCGCGATGCAACTAGGCTGACCCCCATGCCTTCCCCAGACCAGTCCGACGACGCCGCCTCCTCCGAGACGCCCGTCACCTTCGCCGACCTGGGGATCGACAAGCGCGTGCTGCGCGGTCTCGCCGACGTGGGCTACGAGTCCCCCTCGCCGATCCAGGCCGCCACGATCCCGGCGCTGCTGGCGGGCCGCCACGTGGTGGGGCTCGCCCAGACCGGGACCGGCAAGACCGCCGCGTTCGCGGTGCCGATCCTGTCCCAGATCGACCTGAAGGCCAAGCGCCCGCAGGCACTGGTGCTGGCGCCGACCCGGGAGCTCGCGCTGCAGGTCTCGGAGGCCTTCGAGCGCTACGCCGCGCACCTGCCCGGCCTGCACGTCCTGCCGATCTACGGCGGTCAGGGGTACGGCGTCCAGCTCTCGGCGCTGCGCCGCGGCGTGCACGTCGTGGTGGGCACGCCGGGGCGGGTGATGGACCACCTCGACAAGGGCACCCTGGACCTGTCCGACCTGCGGTTCCTGGTGCTCGACGAGGCCGACGAGATGCTCAACATGGGCTTCGCCGAGGACGTCGAGCGGATCCTCGCCGACACCCCCGAGGACAAGCACGTCGCGCTGTTCTCCGCGACCATGCCGGCCCAGATCCGCCGGATCGCGAAGCGCTACCTGACCGACGCCGCCGAGATCACGGTCAAGAACAAGACGACCACCTCGAAGAACACCACGCAGCGCTACCTCACCGTGTCCTACCCGCAGAAGCTGGACGCCCTGACGCGGATCCTCGAGGTCGAGAACTTCGAGGCGATGATCGTCTTCGTCCGGACCAAGCAGGTCACCGAGACCCTCGCGGAGCGGCTGCGCGCGCGGGGCTTCTCTGCGGCCGCCATCAACGGCGACGTCGCGCAGAACCAGCGGGAGCGCACCATCGACGCCCTGCGCAACGGGAAGCTCGACATCCTGGTGGCAACCGACGTGGCCGCCCGCGGACTGGACGTCGAGCGAATCTCCCACGTGATGAACTTCGACATCCCGACCGACACCGAGTCCTACGTCCACCGGATCGGTCGCACCGGCCGGGCCGGTCGCTCCGGGGACGCGATCTCCTTCGTCACCCCGCGCGAGCGTCACCTGCTCAAGGCCATCGAGCGCGCCACCCGGCAGCCGCTGACCCAGATGCGGCTGCCCAGCGTCGAGGACGTCAACGAGACCCGGGTGGCACGCTTCCGCGACGCGATCACCGAGGCGCTGTCCTCGGACCAGGTCGGCTTCTACCGCGACCTGGTCCTCGACTACGAGCAGCAGCACGACGTGCCCACCACCGACATCGCCGCCGCGCTGGCGGTGCTGACCCACGAGGACCGGCCGCTGCTGATGCAGCCGGACCCCGAGCCGCTACACACCCCGCGGGCCGGGGTTGGGGCCGGGGCCGGAGGCGGGGCTGGAGCCGGGGCAGACCGAGGGCGTCCCCACCGGCCGGAGCGCCCGGACCGGCAGCGACGGCAGCGGTCCGACGTGCCCCTCTCGACGTACCGGATCGAGGTGGGGAAGCGGCACCGCGTCGAGCCGCGCCAGATCGTCGGCGCCATCGCCAACGAGGGCGGCCTGGACCGCGGCGACTTCGGGCACATCGACATCCGCGGCGACCACTCGATAGTGGAGCTGCCGACGAACCTGCCCGACGCCACGCTGGTCGCGCTGCAGCGCACCAGGATCTCGGGCAAGCTGATCGAGCTCTCCCCGGTCGACGGCGCGTCGGCGGGCCCGACGGCGAGGGAGCCGCGCGCCAAGCCCCGCACCAAGCCGCGCACCAAGAAGGCGTACGGCGACTGAAGGCGTGCGCGGTCGCGGCCGACCCCGGCTCAGTCCTCGTTGGGCATGATCACCCACAGCACCAGGTAGACCAGGAACTGGGGACCGGGCAGCACGGTGCTCAGCACGAACACCACGCGCACCACCGTCGGCGACCAGCCGTACCGCTGGGCCAGGCCGGCGCACACCCCGGCGATGACGCGACGGCGTGGGCGGACGAGGGCTGTGCTCATGGAGGCCTCCTGCTCGGGTCGGACGTGGACGGTCCCAGCCTGCTCTCCCCGGTCAAGCCCCCAGTCGGTCGAGACCCCTTCCGGCTGGTCGAGCCTGCGGAGCGATCCCGGCCGCCAGACGCGCCGGGTCGCCTGTTCCTCAGCCGCCAGATGCGCCGGGTCGCCTGCTTCTCAGCCGCCAGACGCGCCGGGTCAGCGGTGGGAGGTGGCCCGGTCCGGGCGAGCTCCCGGGGCAGGCCCTACCCCGGTGGTGGGCTCGCGGACGGTCTCGTCGGCGTCCCGGCGGTCTCGTTGCCGAGGGAGGGTGACCCGCGGCTGCGCACCTCGGGGCGGTTCGATGGCGGGTCGACCGGCCGTGCGCGGGCGAGCCCCGGCCCGGATGGCGCCGTCGTGACGGGCGGCGACCTGCCGCAGCGCCAGCAGCCCGAGGGTGGTCACGTAGGCCAGCGCCAGCGCACCCGCGTGGTGGGCCAGACCGGAGACCAGCGCCTGGACCAGACCGTCGCTGGCGTCGGCGACCGCCTCCCGAGCGGTGACGGCGACACCGACGACCGCGCCTGCCAGCAGCAGCGGCGGGAAGACACCGACGACGAAGAAGTCGCGGGGCCGGACCTGGAGCGCGGCCGCGCCGCAGACGAGCACGAAGACGGCGTCGAACAGCAGCGTCAGGTCGCCGAAGGCCCACAGGTCGACCAGGACCGCGGTCGCGACGACGATGCCGGAGGCCACGGCGACGAGCGCCCCGGGGCGGTGGCCCTGCTCCCACAGCGTGCGTGGCGGCGTGCGGCGCGTGGCGGCGTGCCCGGGTCGGTGGTCCATCGGCGGGTGAGGCGTCGGTGTGCTCACCGGGTCAACGTAGGACGCTGGGCGGGCCGTCACGAGCCGACGCGCCGGACCGGCGTGTCGGGGTGCTGGGGCGCCGCCAGGTCTGGAAGCTCGGCACGGGGCTCCGCGACGCGCTCCATCAGCTCCGCGGCCGTCAGCGGGCGCGGAGCGTCGACGACCGGCTCCGGTGCCGTGAGCGGGGCCCCGCCGACCCCGAGCTCGGTGAAGCGTCGCGCGCTCACCAGCACCCGGTGCTCCAGCGACCCCACGGTGCGGTTGTAGGCGCTCACGGCGCCCGAGAGCGACCGACCGAGCCGGTCGAGGTGGCCGCTCATCGTGGTCAGCCGCTCGTAGACGTCCCGACCGAGCTCGTGGATCTCCCGGGTCTTCTCGGCCAGGGTCTGCTGGGTCCAGGCGTACGCGACGGTGCGCAGCAGCGCGATGAGCGTGGTGGGGGTGGCGAGCACGACCTGGCGGTCCGCGGCGTACTCCAGCAGGGCCGGGTCGGCCTCCAGCGCCGCGGACAGGAACGACTCCCCCGGCACGAACAGCACGACGAACTCCGGCGTGGCGCCGAGCGCCCGCCAGTACGTCTTGCCGGACAGCGAGTCGACGTGCTGCCGCAGCTGCCGGGCGTGGCGGCGCAGGGCCTCGGCGCGTCGCGGCTCGGCATCCGCGCCCCCACCGGCCGCCTCCTCGACGGCACAGGCGTCGAGGAACGCGTCCAGCGGCACCTTCGCGTCGACGACCACGTGCTTGTCGCCGGCCAGGTGCACGACGAGGTCCGGGCGGACGCGGCGGCCGTCGTCGACCGCGGAGACCTGCTCGGTGAAGTCGCAGCGCTCGACCATGCCCGCGAGCTCGACGACGCGCCGCAGGTGCAGCTCACCCCAGCGCCCTCGGACCTGCGGGCGGCGCAGCGCCGTGGACAGGGTGGCGGTCTCGCGGCGCAGGACGTCGGTGGAGTGCCGGACGTCCTCGACCTGCTGCTTGAGCTGGCTCTGCCAAGACACGCCGTGCTGAGCCATGTCCCGCATCTGGTCGTGGAGCCGGTCGAGGCTCTCGCGCACCAGCGCGGTCTCGACCGCCCTGCCGTCGTCGACCGGCCCGGGCCCCGGCAGCGCGACCGGCCCACCCCGGCCGTCCCGGCCCCGCGCCCATAGGACGCCCCCGGCGCCGCCGAGCAGCACCCCGAGGAGCAGCACGACGAGGATCGTGAGCGCCGTCGCCAGGTCGAGAGTCATGCAGACAAGCATGCCCGCGGGCGCCGACAGTTCGGCGCAGGCCGACCCCGCCGACCCGGCGCGTGTGGCGGCCGTCGACCCGCCGACCCGGCGCGTGTGGCGGCCGTCGACCCGCCGACCCGGCGCGTGTGGCGGCCGTCGACCCGCCGACCCGGCGCGTGTGGCGGCCGTCGACCCGCCGACCCGGCGCGTGTGGCGGCCGTCGACCCGCCGACCCGGCGTGTGTGGCGGCCGTCGGTCAGCTCGACCGGTCGGTCAGCCGGCGGCGGTCCGGCCGGCGAGCTCGGCGGCTCGGAGGTCGCGGCGCAGCTCCGGCGGGAGCGCGAAGGTGAGGGACTCCTCGGCGGTGTGCACCGCCTGGGCGTCGGGGTAGCCCCGCTCGGCGAGGAAGGCCAGCACCCCCTGGACCAGCGAGTCGGGGACGGAGGCGCCGGAGGTGACGCTGACGTTGCGGACGCCGTCGAGCCACGCCTCCTCGATCTCCGAGGCGTCGTCGACGCGGTACGCCGTGCGGGCCCCGGCCTCCAGCGCCACCTCGACGAGCCTCACCGAGTTGGAGGAGTTGCCCGACCCGACCACGATCACCAGGTCGGCGGCGCCGGAGATCTCCTTGATCGCGGTCTGGCGGTTCTGGGTGGCGTAGCAGATGTCGTCCGACGGCGGGTCGAGCAGCAAGGGGAACCGGTCCCGGATGGCGTCGACGATCGTCATCGTCTCGTCGACCGAGAGCGTGGTCTGCGAGAGCCAGGAGACCTTCTCCGGGTCGCGGACCTCCAGGTGCGCGACGTCCTCGGGGGTCTGCACCAGCTGGATGCGGTCGGGGGCCTCACCGGCGGTGCCCTCGACCTCCTCGTGTCCCGCGTGGCCGATCAGCAGGATGTCGTAGTCGTCGGTGGCGAAGCGCCGGGCCTCGTGGTGCACCTTGGTCACGAGCGGACAGGTGGCGTCGATCGTCTTCAGCGACCGCACGGCCGCCTCCTCGTGGACCATGGGCGAGACACCGTGCGCGGAGAACACCACGGTGGCGCCGACGGGCACCTCCTCGATCTCCTCGACGAACACCGCACCGCGGGACTCCAGGTCCGACACGACGTGCTTGTTGTGCACGATCTGCTTGCGGACGTACACCGGGGCGCCGTACAGGTCGAGGGCCTTCTCGACGGTGATGACCGCACGGTCGACGCCGGCGCAGTACCCACGAGGCGCGGCCAGCAGCACGCTGCGCTCCGCGTCGCCGGCCGCCCCAGGGGCGAGAACAGGGGGCATCCCCAGGTCCGCTGTGCTCATCCCCCCATCGTAGGTGCTGGGACCAGGCCACGTACCTGGCCACGTACCGGGCCCACGACCCGGGCGGCGGGTCGGCCCCGGCTTAGGGTGCAGCCGTGCCCATGGAGACCTCCCCCGAGCGCCCGGCGCCGGTCCGGCAGATCGCGAACGCGATCTCCGGCTGGGTGGACCGGCTCGGGGCGGTGTGGGTCGAGGGCCAGGTCGCGCAGTTCAACCGCCGCCAGGGCATGAACACCGTCTTCCTGACGCTGCGCGACACGCATGCCGACATCTCGATCCCGGTGACCTGCTCGCGGCAGGTCTTCGACTCCCTCAACCCACCGATGGTGGAGGGCGCCTCGGTGGTCGTGTGGGCCAAGCCGTCGTTCTACGCCAACCGCGGCACGCTCTCGCTCTACGCGCGCGACATCCGCATGGTCGGGCTCGGCGAGCTGCTCGCCCGCATCGAGCGACGCCGCCAGCTGCTGGCCGCCGAGGGCCTCTTCGCCGCCGAGCGCAAGCGACCTCTGCCGTTCCTGCCCGGCACCGTCGGGCTCGTCACCGCCCCCGGCAGCGCCGCCGAGCGCGACGTCCTCGAGAACGCCCGGCGCCGGTGGCCGGCGGTGCGCTTCACGCTCCGGTACGCCGCGATGCAGGGGACCAGCAGCGCGGCCGAGGTCATCGAGGCCGTCGGCCGGCTGGACCGGGACCCGGCGGTCGAGGTGATCGTCGTCGCCCGCGGCGGCGGGGCGGTGGAGGACCTGCTGCCGTTCTCCGACGAGGGCCTGCTGCGGGCGGTGTTCGCCGCCCGCACACCCGTCGTCTCGGCGATCGGGCACGAGCCGGACACCCCGCTGCTGGACCTGGTCGCCGACGTCCGCGCCTCCACCCCCACCGACGCCGCGAAGCTGGTGGTCCCCGACGTCGCGGAGGAGTCCGCCCGCGTCGTCCAGCTCCGGCTGCGGGGCCGCCAGCTGCTGGAGGCTCGGCTGGCGCGCGAGCAGCAGGGGCTCGACGCGCTCCGGGCGCGCCCGGCGCTGGCGGACCCCGGCAGCGGTCTGCGGGACCGGCGGGACCAGGTCGCGGCGCTGCGCGAGCGGGGCCGGCGCAGCCTGCACCACCAGCTCGACCGGGCCGCGAACGACCTGCGCCACCAGCTGGCCCGGGTCCGCAGCCTCTCGCCGCTGGCCACCCTGCAGCGCGGGTACGCCGTGGTGCAGGACGCGCACGGCCACGTGGTCAGCGACGCCTCGGGGCTGGCGCCGGGTGACGAGCTGCTCGTGCGGGTCGCGGCCGGCCGGCTCTCCGCGACCGTGACCTCGACGAGCCGGACCGACCCGACCGACCCCACCGACCCGCCCGACCCGACCGCGGACACCCTCGGCGGCACCTTCCAGGAGCGAGCATGAGCGAGCAGACCGGCGGCCGGGACCGGCCGAGCTACGAGCAGGCCCGCGAGGAGCTGGTCGAGGTGGTGCGGCGGCTGGAGTCCGGTGGCACCGACCTCGAGGAGTCGCTGGCTCTGTGGGAGCGGGGCGAGCAGCTGGCCGGGATCTGCCAAGAGTGGCTCGACGGGGCGCGGGAACGGCTCGACGCCGCGACCACGGCCGAGGCCGCGGACCACGAGGGCTGAGCCGAGGCCCGGAGTCCGAGCGGCGCCGGGAGTGGTCCGAGACGGCGGACGACGCTCAGCGCAGGCCCGCGGCGTAGGCCGCGAGGGTCCGCTGCGGCACCCGGTGCCCGACCACGAGCGTGGTGGTCCCACCGTCCCGGCGGACCAGCGCCAGGTCCCCGCCGGCGTCGCGCCACGACGCCCACTGCCGGTTCCCGACGGTGACCGCGGCACCGCGCTCCGCTTCGTCGTCGACGTAGCGAGCCACCATCGACGCCACCGAGCCGCTGCCCTGCTCGAGGCCGACGTACGCCTCGTCGTCGGTGAGCACGCCCAGGTGCCAGTGCGGCCGGGGCGTGTCGCTGAACCCGACCGACGTGGCGCGCCAGCCCGGCGGCAGCGTGGCCGGGGCGAGCAGGTCGAACGGCGCGGCCTGGCGGGCGACCGGCACCACCCGCTCGTAGTCCACCTCGCGGACCGGACTGTCCGCGTCGGGGCTCAGCAGTGCGCGGACGCCGACGAGCAGCATCACCCCCACCACCAGCAGCACCATGGCGGCGACGAGCCCCCCGGTGGAGCGCTGGTAGCGGACGGTCCCTGACTGACTCACGTCGCCATCCTCCCAACCCGTCGCAACCCGGCCGGACTCGGCCCGGCGTCGGCCGCCGGTGCTGCGGGGGCGTACCGCAGGGAAGCCTCCGCAACTGCGGCACTGATGCAGACATCCGGCCGCAGCTGCGGCACACTATGGCGGGTGAGCAGCTACCGCGTCGCCGAGGCGGCCGAGGTCCTGGGCGTCAGTGACGACACGGTCCGCCGCTGGATCGACGCCGAGCGGCTGCCCGCCGGGCGCGGACCTGACGGTCGCACCGTGGTGGCCGGCGCCGACCTCGCCGGCCTCGCGCGCCGGCTCGCCGACCGCGGCCCGGAGGCCGGCGGAGTCTCGCGGGCCGCCTCGGTGAGCGCTCGCAACCGGCTGCGAGGGATCGTCACCGCCGTCACCAAGGACACCGTGATGGCCCAGGTCGAGATGGTCTGCGGCCCCTACCGGCTGGTGTCCCTGATGAGCTCGGAGGCCGCTGTCGAGCTCGGCCTGGCGCCCGGCGTGCTGGCCATCGCCTCGGTGAAGTCCACCAACGTCGTCGTGGAGCTGCCGTGACCCGGTCGCGGGGGCCGCGGCTGGTCGTCGCGCTCGGCCTCGTCGCGCTGCTCGGCTCCGGCTGCGGCAGCGACCCCGCCCCGGGGGCGCCCGGAGGCGGCTCGTCGGGGACCGGCACGCTGCGCGTGCTCGCGGCCGCCTCGCTGACCGAGCCGTTCACGACGCTGGCGCAGCGCTTCGAGCGGGACCACCCCGGGGTGCGGGTGCGGCTGGCCTTCGACTCCAGCGCGACGCTGGCCGAGCAGGTCCGCCAAGGCGCCCCCGGCGACGTCCTGGCCACCGCCGACGAGGCCACGATGGCGACCGTCGTCGCCGACGACGGCACCGTGGGCGCTCCCCGCGTCTTCGCGACCAACCACCTGGTCCTGGCGGTGCCGCGCGGCAACCCGGCCGGGATCACCCGGTTCGCGGACCTGGACCGGGCCGGGGTCGACTACGTCGTGTGCGTCCCCAGTGCGCCCTGCGGCAAGCTCGCCGCGGCGGTGCTGGAGGCCGCGGGGATCAGGGCCGAGCCGGTCAGCGAGGAGGTCGACGTCAAGGCCGTGCTGAGCAAGGTGCAGCTCGACGAGGCCGACGCCGGGCTGGTCTACGCCTCCGACGTCGCCACCGCCGGGGAGCTGGTCCGCGGCGTCCCGGTGCCCGCCAGCGGCGCGAACCTCAACACCTACCCGGTGGCCGCGCTGAGCGAGGCGCAGCAGCCGGCGCTCGCCACCGCCTGGCTGGACCTGGTCACCTCGCCGCAGGGCCGCACGGTGCTGGCCGAGGACGGGTTCGGGACCCCGTGACCGGCCCGGGGCGCCGGGACCGGCTCAGGGCCCGTCCCGCGGACGCCCGGTGAGCCGGACCACGGCCGCCGGCCCCGCGACCGGGCGCGCACCGCTGCGGCTGCTGGTCCCGGCCGGGATGGCGGCGGCCTTCCTGCTGCTGCCGCTGCTGGCGCTGCTGGCCCGCACCCCGTGGTCGCGGTTCACCACGCTGCTCGGCGGTCCCGAGGTGCTGGACGCGCTCCGGCTCTCGATGGTCACCTCGCTGGCCGCGGTGGCCGTCGTGGTCGTGGTCGGCACCCCGCTCGCGTGGGTGCTGGCCCGGCTGGACTTCCCGGGCCGGTCGGTGCTGCGGGCGCTGGTGATCGTCCCGTTGGTGCTGCCGCCGGTCGTCGGCGGCGTCGCGCTGCTCTCGGCGTTCGGACGTCGTGGCCTGCTCGGCGCTCCCCTCGAGACGTGGCTCGGGGTGAGCCTGCCGTTCACCACGACCGCGGTCGTGCTGGCCCACACCTTCGTGGCGCTGCCGTTCTTCGTGCTGAGCGTCGAGGGGGCGCTGCGGGCGACCGACCGGGACTACGACGTGGTCGCGGCGACCCTGGGCGCCTCCCGCTGGACGACCTTCCGCGCCGTCTCGCTGCCGCTGGCGGCCCCGGGCCTGCTCGCCGGGCTGGTGCTGGCCTGGGCCCGGGCGCTGGGCGAGTTCGGCGCCACCATCACCTTCGCCGGCAACTACCCCGGCTCCACGCGGACGATGCCGAACGCGATCTACGTCGCCCTGCAGTCCGACCCGGAGGCCGCCCTGGTGCTGAGCGTGGTGCTGATGGTGGTCTCGGTCGCCGTGCTGGCGCTGCTGCGGGAGCGATGGTTCGACGTCGCGGTCCAGGGCGCGGGGCGCCGGTGAGCCCGCTCCGCCGGCCGGCGCCGACCCCCGGGTCCGGGACAACCGGCACCACCACCGGCCCACCACCCCGCTCGGTCGAGGAGTTCCTCGACGGCCACGTCGTGGTCCGCCGCCCCGGTCACGTGCTCGACGTACGCCTGCGGGCGGGGCCCGGCGAGGTGCTCGCCGTGATCGGGCCCAACGGGGCCGGGAAGTCCACCTTGGTGCGGGCCCTCGCCGGCGTGCTCCCCCTGACCGAAGGGCATGTCGTCTGCGACGGGCGGACCTGGGACGACCCCGGCAGCGGCATCCGCCTGGAGGCCCGGCACCGTCATGTCGGGGTCGTCTTCCAGCAGGGCCTGCTGTTCCCCCACCTGACCGCGCTGCAGAACGCGGCGTTCGGGCCCCGGAGCCGGGGCGTGCCGCGCCGGCGGGCCGAGCGCACCGCTCAGGAGTGGCTCGACCGGCTCGGGGTGGCCGACCTCGCGGACCGCCGACCCGACCGGCTCTCCGGCGGTGAGGCGCAGCGGGTCGCGGTGGCCCGCGCGCTGGCCGGGAGCCCCCGGCTGCTGCTGCTCGACGAGCCGCTGTCCGCCCTCGACGTCCGGGTCGCGGCAGGGCTGCGCGTCGAGCTCGCGCGCCACCTGGGCGAGCACGACGGCGTCTCCCTGCTGGTCACGCACGACGCCCTCGACGCCCTCACCGTGGCCACCCGGGTGCTGGTCGTCGACGAGGGCCGGGTGGCCCAGGACGCGACGCCGCAGGAGGTGGCTCGCCGCCCCGCCACCGACCACGTGGCCCGGCTCGTCGGGCTCAACGTGCTGCGCGGCACCGGTCGCGGCACCACCGTCGAGCTGCCCGACGGGCCCGTGCTGGTGACCGCGACCCCGGCGCGAGGCCAGGTCAGCGCGGCCTTCGCCCCCACCGCGGTGACCCTGACGCTCCAGGAGCCGCTGGGCTCCGCGCGCAACCGCTGGCGCGGCCCGGTGACGTCCCTGGCGCCGCACGGCTCGGCCGTGCGGGTCCACGTGGACGTGGCCGGCGGGCTGGTCGCCGACGTCACCCCCGGCTCAGCCGCACAGCTGCGGCTGGAGCCCGGCAGCCAGGTCTGGGCGACCGTCAAGGCCACCGAGGTCACGGTCTACGAGCCCGACGGCGGGCTCCGCTAGGATCCGGCCATGCCCGACGACGACGTGCTGCCCAGCGGTCTCACCACGGCCCGCGAGGCCCCCGACCGCAACCTCGCCCTCGAGCTGGTCCGGGTCACCGAGGCGGCCGCGATGGCGGCGGCGCGCTGGGTCGGGCGCGGCGACAAGAACGGCGCAGACGGGGTCGCGGTCAACGCCATGCGGACGCTGATCTCGACGGTCGGCATGCGTGGCGTCGTGGTCATCGGCGAGGGCGAGAAGGACAACGCGCCCATGCTGTTCAACGGCGAGGAGGTCGGTTCGGGCACCGGCCCGGAGTGCGACGTCGCCGTCGACCCGATCGACGGCACGACCCTGGCCGCCAAGGGCATGTCCAACGCCATCGCGGTGATGGCGGTCGCCCCGCGCGGGTCGATGTACGACCCGTCGGCGGTGTTCTACATGGAGAAGCTCGTCACCGGCCCGGAGGCCAAGGACGTCGTGGACATCCGCGAGCCGGTCTCGGAGAACATCCACCGGGTGGCCAAGGCGAAGGGGATCAGCTCCTCCGACGTGACCGTGGTGGTGCTCGACCGGCCGCGCCACGAGCCGATGGTCGAGGAGATCCGCGCCACCGGCGCCCGCATCAAGTTCATCTCCGACGGCGACGTGGCCGGCGCCATCATGGCGGCCCGCTCCGACACCGGCATCGACCTGCTGCTCGGCATCGGCGGTACGCCGGAGGGGATCATCACCGCCTGTGCGATGAAGTGCCTCGACGGGGTCATCCAGGGCCGGCTGTGGCCCAAGGACGACGAGGAGCGGCAACGGGCGCTCGACGCCGGCCACGACCTCGACCCCGACCACGTGCTCTCGACCGACGACCTGGTCACCGGGGACGACGTCTTCTTCGTGGCCACCGGCATCACCGACGGCGAGCTGATGCGCGGGGTCCGCTACCGCGCCGGCGGCGCGAGCACGCACTCGCTGGTGATGCGCTCGCGCAGCGGCACGATCCGGTCGATCACCTCCGAGCACAAGCTCGCGAAGCTCATGTCCTACGCCTCCGTCGACTTCGGGCACTGAGCCGATGCCCGCCTCCTTCCTGGTCGTCGGCGAGTCGCTGGTCGACATCGTCGTCCCCGCCGACGGCGCCGCGCCGCACGAGGCCGTCGGGGGGTCCTGCCTCAACGTCGCGGTCGGCCTGGCCCGGCTCGACGTCGCGACGAGCCTGGTCACCCGGATCGGTGACGACGAGCACGGCCGCCTGGTGGCCGAGCACGCCCGCGCGAGCCGGGTGAGCCTCGCCGACGGGTCGGTCGTCCCGGGGCGGACGAGCACCGCCACCGCCCACCTCGACGCCGGCGGCGCCGCGACCTACGACTTCGACCTGGACTGGGACCTGCCTCAGCAGCCGCTCCCGACGGACGTCACCGGCATCCACGTGGGCTCGCTGGGCGCGGCCCTCGAACCCGGCCGCGGGTCGGTGCGGGACCTGGTCCGCCGGGCGGCTGCCTCCGACGTGTTCGTCAGCTACGACCCGAACATCCGGCCGGCCTTCCTCACCGACGCTGAGGCCACCTGGCGTGACGTGCTCGACCTCGCCTCCGACTGCCGGCTGGTGAAGCTCTCCGACGAGGACCTGCGGCTGCTGCGTCCCGGGGCCGACGAGGACGAGGTGTGCCAGGACCTCCTGGCCGCCGGCTCGGTCGAGCTGGTGGTGCTCACCCGCGGCGCGCACGGCGCCCGCGGCTACGCCGAGGGGGTCGTCGTGGACGTGCCCGCTCCCCCGACCACCCTGGTCGACACGGTCGGGGCCGGCGACTCGTTCATGGCCGCCATGCTCGCGCTGCTGGTCGACTGGGGCGTCGTGGCCGGCGGGGAGGGCAGCCTGCGCGCGCTCGACGACCGCCGGGTGCAGCTGCTGGTCAGCGGAGCCGCGCAGGCCGCGGCGGTCACCTGCTCGCGGCGTGGCGCCGAGCCCCCCACGAGGCAGGACCTGCCGGCCACCTGGCCGGCGCGCTGAGCCCCGGGCGACCGGCCCGACCGGGTCCCGGCCGTCCCACCCTCCCGGCCTGACTACACTGCTGGCACGCCCGGCGGCCACGACCGAGGAGGCGACCGATGTCGAGCCGGCCAGCTGAGACCACGACCCCTCCGACCGCCCACGTCACCGACCCACCGTCAGCCGTCCTGTCGGCGAGGTCCACCGCCTCCGACGAGCAGTACGCCGCGGTGGCCCCCGGGGTCCGGCTCTGCTACCAGACGTTCGGCGCCCGAGACGGCGAGCCGCTGCTGCTGGTGATGGGCCTGGGCGGGCCGATGACCTGGTGGGACCCGGCGCTGTGCGAGCGGCTGGCGGCCGCCGGCTTCTTCGTGGTCCGCTACGACAACCGGGACGTGGGCAGGTCGTCGCGGATGCGTGGCAGGGTCCGTCGAGCGGACCTGGCGCGGGCGTACGCGGGACGGTTCCCGCGGCCGCCGTACACCCTCGACGACATGGCCGGCGACGGGATGGGGCTGCTCGACCACCTCGGACTCGACCGAGCCCACGTCATGGGGGTCTCCATGGGCGGCATGATCGCGCAGACGATGGCGCTGCTGCGGCCCGAGCGGGTCCTGTCGCTGACCTCGGTGATGTCGACCACCGGACGGCGCACCGTGGGATGGCAGGACCCGCGGCTGCTCCCGCTGCTGCTGGCCCGCAGCGCCCAGAGCAAGGACGGCTACGTCGCCTCGTCGGTGCGGATGTGGCGGGTCATCGGCTCCCCGGACTACCCCGAGACTCGCGAGCAGGTGCTGGCCCGGGCCGCCGAGACCTTCGACCGCGGGGTCAGCGCGGCCGGGGTGGCCCGCCAGATCCTCGCGATCCTGACCCAGCCCGACCGGTCCCGCCGGCTGTCCGGCCTCGACGTGCCGACACTGGTGCTGCACGGCCTGGCGGACAAGATGGTGCATGTCTCCGGTGGCCGGGCCACCGCGCGGGCGATCTCGGGCTCGGAGCTGGTGCTGGTGCCCGGAATGGGCCACGACCTCCCGGCCGAGCTGCACGCGATGATCGTCGAGGCCGTCCGACGGACCGCCGACCGGGCGCACTGACGCCACACCCACCGCGCCCCGTTCACGCGGGCCTGGCACAGCAAGAGCCGACGTCCCCGTCCCGGCAACGGGAGGGGACGCCGGCTCGCGACGGCTGCGGGGCGGGACTAGGCCAGCCGGGCACCCGAGGCGGTGTCGAAGACGTGCACCTTCTCCGGGTCGGTGGTCACGTAGAGGGTCTGGCCCTTGCGGTGGTCCATGCGCGCGTCGATGCGGACGATGACCTCGTCGGGCACACCCTCGGCACCGCTGTGGCCGTAGACGAAGCCGTCGGCGCCGAGCTCCTCGACCACGGTCACGGTGACCGGGATGCCCTCGCCCTCGCCGACGATGCGCCACGACTCGGGGCGCACGCCGATGGTGATGTCGCCCTTGGCCTTGGCAACCGCGGCGCGGTCGATCGGGACCTCGATGTTGCCCAGCTTGGCGTGGCCGTCGACGTTGTGGGCGCGCAGCAGGTTCATCGCGGGCGAGCCGATGAAGCCGGCCACGAAGAGGTTGGCGGGCTGGTCGTAGAGGTTCAGCGGGGTGTCGACCTGTTGCAGGATGCCGTCCTTGAGCACGGCCACCCGGTCACCCATGGTCATGGCCTCGATCTGGTCGTGGGTGACGTAGACCGTGGTGACGCCGAGCCGCTGCTGCAGCGCGGCGATCTGGGTGCGGGTGGAGACCCGCAGCTTGGCGTCGAGGTTCGACAGCGGCTCGTCCATGCAGAACACCTGCGGCTGGCGGACGATCGCCCGGCCCATGGCGACGCGCTGACGCTGACCACCGGAGAGCGCCTTCGGCTTGCGCTCGAGGTACTCGGACAGGTCGAGGAGCTTGGCCGCCTCCTTGACCCGCTCCATGCGCTCCTCCTTGGGCACCTTGGCCATCTTGAGGGAGAACGCCATGTTCTCGGCGACGCTCATGTGCGGGTAGAGCGCGTAGTTCTGGAACACCATCGCGATGTCCCGCTCCTTGGGGGGCAGGTGCGTCACGTCGCGGTCACCGATGCGGATGTGACCGCCGGTCACCTCCTCGAGGCCCGCGAGCATCCGCAGGCTGGTCGACTTGCCGCAGCCGGAGGGGCCGACCAGGACGAGGAACTCGCCGTCCTCGATCTCCAGGTTCAGGTTGTCCACGGCGGGCTTGTCGGCCCCCGGGTACATCCGCTGCGCGTTGTCATAGGTCACTGAAGCCATGGCTGTACGTCTCCTCAACCGGCAGGTACGTGCCGGACGATCCGTCGTCAAGGGGTTGATGTGGTCGCGCTCACACTAGCGGTCGAGCCCGCGGGTGGCTACGCACGCGTCTGCGACCGGTCAGGGACCGGGCACCGCCCACTGCACGGCCGGGCACCGCTCGCGCGGCGGTCGGGCAGGCGGGGCGGACCGGACGTACCCGCTAGCGCCGGCCCAGCCGCCGCCGCGGCGTACCCGGCGCCGGACGGCGCTGCACGTGCACCGACCCCATCAGGGCCAGCCCGCGGACCCGGACCACCGGCCCGGGCTGGGTCGGGTCGAACGGCACCTTGGGCCGCTGCTCGCGGTACTCGCCCATCACGCCGGTGCCCTCCAGGACCACCCTCGTGCTGGCCGTGACCAGGATGCTCACCTCGCCCATGATCGCGCTGGCGTTGATCATCACCTCCCCCGTCGCGAACCGGGCCTCGCGCAGGTCGAGGACGACGCTGCCCATCAGCGCGAACGCGCTGTGCCCGTCCTCGACCAGCCAGTCACCGGTCCGCTTGGTCTCGGAGAGGACTCCCACCGAGCTGGCGTAGCGGGCCAACGACTCGGACCCGCTCGGCACCCCGGTTCGGGCGCTCGCCACTGCCGCCCCGGCCCCGGGCAGGTCCGCCGTGATCGGCACGAGGTCGCCGTAGGTCTTGGCGTCGTAGGCCGCCTGCAGCCGCTCGTCGAGCTCGTCGAGGTCCAGGCGGCCCTCGCCGGCAGCCTGCCGGAGCACCTCGGCGACCCGGTGGCGGTCCTCGTCGGAGACCCGCAGCCGGCTGACGTCGCGGCCCGGGTCGGGCAGGTGTCCCGGCATGCGCTCAGCCTAGGCCGGGACGGCGTCGCGTGCTGAGGCACGTGGGCGGCCCGGCGTGAGCGGTGCCGCCGTGCCTGGCCAGGTCAACAGTGGCTTGGCCAACGGGTGTCCTCCCCAAGTAAATCCCAAGGTGGACGGCCCACCCTGGGTGGTGTCACGACGGCTGCGGATCGGGTCGCGGACACCTGTAGAAGCACACAGACGTGAAGGAGCCTCACCATGCATGACACCGCACCGAGCCCCGGCCCTCGCCGGGCGAGCGGGCGGCCGGCAGCGGCCGCCTGGGGCAGACTCCCACGACGGGCTCGCCGTCGAGCCGTGGCCGCCACGGCCGCCATGGCGCTGCTGCTGGGCGGCGTGGGCGCCGCGAGCGCCGCCACCCAGGTCACCGTGAAGAACCCCGGCGGGCTGACCGCGGTCGGTCCGGTGAACGGGGAGAACGGCTTCCCCACGTGGTACGGGGACAGCAACAACCTCCGGGTGGAGATGTGCCTGGACGGCGGGAACCCGCTCTGCGGCTTCCTACCCGGCGACATCCCCGACGAGAACGCCCCGATCTCGTTCCCGGACAACTTCCCGGAGGAGGTCTTCTACATGCTGGCCGGCTCCGAGCTCGACCTCCCCGGCGGCGGTCGGGCGGTGCTCACCCTGGGCCTGGAGGCCGCGTTCGCGAACACCGTCACCCAAGGCGACCAGCAGGTCTTCGCCCGGCAGCGGATCGTGGTCAAGGGCGCTCCGGCGAGCACGACGCTGACCTTCAAGCACCCCTACGGCACGGTGACCATCGACACCGACGGCTCGGGTGCCGGCCGGCTGGTCGAGGACATCTCCCCCTCGGTGGGCAACTTCGCCACCCCGCTGAAGGGCAACATCGGCCCGTTCCTGAAGTGGGACTCGGGCGCACCCGAGGGGTACCTCGGCAACCCGGACGTCCCGCACACCGTGACCGGCGGCCCGCTGGGCAACAGCTTCTCGGTCACCGGCGGCGGGCTCGACCTGACGAACAACGAGTTCACCGTACAGGGCAAGATCGCCACGAACAGCGGCCTGGACGCCGTCGCCGCCGTCCCCAGCGGCGGTCAACTCGACGTGTTCGCCACCTCCGGTGACGGAGCGGTGCTGCAGGTCGAGGGCGAGAGCGGGAAGTACGAGACGACCCCGATGCGCAGCGACCCGGCCTCGGGCCGGTTCTACGCCCGGCTGGACGTGACCGGCGCGATGCCGGCGCGGGTGAAGGTGGTCAACCTCACCGACAAGCCGGCCTCGAGCAAGCTCGTGGACGTGACCACGATCAAGGTCACGCAGGCCGAGTACGACGGCACCGACCTGACGGTGGCCGCCACGTCGGCGGCGACCGAGGCTGCGCTTCACGTCGTGGGCCTCACCCCGGGCACCCTCACCGCCGGCACCCCGACGTCGTTCCCGATGGCGGCTCCCCCCGCCACCGTGACCGTCGCGAACGCGGCCGGCGCGACCGCGAGCCTGCCGGTCACCGTGACCGGCGGAGCCGCCACCGGTGCTGCGCTCCCGCCCGTCCCGCCGCAGCCCGACCCCGGACCCGTCACTGACAACACGCCCAACAACCCGGGCACCGGCACCCCGCCGGCTGCCGCACCCGTGGCGGTCGCCAGCGCATCGACGACCTCGGTCACCCCCGGCATCGCGACCACGCTCGACGGCAGCGGCTCCACCGGCGCCACCGCCTACGAGTGGTCGCAGGTCAGCGGCACCCCGGTCGCCTTCTCCGACAAGACAGTGGCGAAGCCGACCGTGACGCTGCCGTTCCCGGTGGCGACGACGGCCACCAGCCCGGTCACCGTGCCGGCTGCCGGGCCCGTCGTCCTCAGGCTGACCGTGACAGGCGCTGCGGGGGTGACGAGCACGGCGGACGTCACGCTCGACACCGTCTACGACAGCGTCGCGGTCGACGCCAACAGCCGGCACCGTGTCGGGACCGAGCTGCGGGTCAACGGGACCGCCACCGTGGCCGGGTCGACCGGGATCCTGAACCCGCAGACCCAGGTGGTCATCTTCGACGCGACGCCGGGCAGGGCGGTGAGGAAGCTGGGCACCTCTCCGGTCGACACCCTCGGCGCCTGGTCGCTGAGGCTGAAGCCGGCTCCGGCCCCGCAGGTCACTCGGGTGCTGGTCCAGTCCACCCGAGGCGGTCAGGCCACCGGGACGCTCCTCACCCGGTAACAGGTCCGTCGGGTCACCGACGGTGACCGGACCCGCCCCACCGACGGCCCCTGACGCAGCCAGCGTCAGGGGCCGTCGGCCGGCTCGGCGCATGGTGGACACCTCAACTGGTGGTACTAGCAAAGTTCTCCCAAGCAAACCCCAAGGTCGGCAGTCGAGGGTGCAGGTGGCGACACGTCCGGGAGACGTGCCGGTGACCTGAAGGATCCACGCACGACCTGCCAAGGGAGATCGACCATGCAACACACGAGCAAGGACGCCAGGCGCCGCCTGGTGAGAGCCGCGATCGGGGTCGGCGGTGCGGCAGCGCTCGCTGTGACCACCCTCGTGTACGTGCCCGCGGCCGCCGCGGCCGTGCCGGCGTTCCCAGACAACCTCGTGGTCTTCCCGGACCGCGACTTCGTCACCGTGGAGGGATACCAGGACCACGTCGGCGAGACGGCCACCCTCACCGTGACCCGAGGAACCCAGGTCATGGGCTCCGCGAAGGCAGAGGTCGAAGCCGGTGACGTGGCGTTCGAGGTCAACCACCCGGGCGGTGCCTGCTGGGGCCAGAACACGGACCTGAAGGTGACCCCCGACATCCGGCAGGGTGACGTGGTCTCGATCTCCTTCGAGGACGGAACCGGCGGGGAGACCACCACCTCCAGCGCCACCGTGACCGAGGAGCTGTCGCTGGACGGCAGCACACTGACCGTCACCGGCTCCTATGGTCCGGAGGTCGACCCGACCCAGATGGAGCAGCGGATCGTCAACCCCGACCTCGTCGACACCGACGTGGCTCGGCGCGACATCCGGGCGACGGAGTCGACTCTCACCCCCGCCCCCAAGGGCGGCTACTCCTCGATGCTGGAGGCGGCCGACGGCACCTTCACCGCCACCTACGAGTTCGACACTGCGGCAACCGCGCAGATCGCGGCCGGCTCCGACGGTGCCCGTGCCATGTCCTGGGAGGAGACGGACCCTGACGGGAACCGGCAGGGCCTGACCATCGCCGAGTTCGGCGAGCTGGGCGGGCCCGGCATGGGCGGCTGCCCGGCCGGCCCCGGACAGCAGGAGGCACCGGCCGGGACGGCAACCGCCACCCGTAGCGCCGACAAGTCGTCCATGCAGGTCCGCTGGACCCCGGTCGCCCCGCAGCCCGGTGCCGCAGCGGTCACCGGCTACCAGGTCGCGCTCGTCGGCGACGCGGTCGTCGGCGGGCAGCGCACCCTGGTGGGCAGGACGACCGGGCCGGACGCCACACAGACGACGATCTCCGACCTTGCGGTCGACGAGGCCTACACCGTCCAGGTCCGCTCTCAGACCGGTACGAAGCTGAGCGACGCCTTCGGGACCAACACCGAAGGGTCCGTTCCCGGCAACGCCTCGGGTGACACGACCGCACCGACCCTGACGCTGACCCCGACCTTGGGATCGACCGCGGTCGAGACGGCCACCGTCGAGGCTTCGCTGAACGAGGCAGGAGAGATCTACTACACCCTGACCCCTGTTGGCGACGACGCGGAGCCTGTCACCAGTGCTGGTCTTCCCAGCGACAAAGCGATCCTCTACACGGACCCGATCACGATCACGGAAGCCGCTCACCTGAAGGTGGCTGGCTTCGACCGAGCCGGGAACATTGACCTGGCGGAGGGTGACGTCACGCCCGCGCCCGTCACCGAGCCGGTCCAGCTGGCGACACCGGTCATCGGCCAGGACCCGACGATGACGCAGACGTCCGCCCGGTTGTCCTGGGGGCTGGTCGATGGTGCCGACCAGTACACCGTGACGACCACGCCCGCCGACTCCGGTCCCATGGTCTCCCGCAGCGACGGCACGCTGGTCTCGGGCCTCAAGCCTGGCACGACCTACACGTTCGAGGTAGTGGCTTCGGGGCCGAACGCCGGGGACTCCGATCCCCTGATGTTGAGCGGTGTCACGGCAAATGCGACCGACCGGGTCACGATCGGTCGGGCTCAGTTCAAGACCGGTGACTTCCGGATCGAGGGCACCGGCTCGCTACCCGGGGCCACCATCACGGTCTACCCGGCCGACGCCGTCGGCGTCGCCGGTCGTGTCATCGCGACCACCGTCGTGGCCGCTCCGGTGGCCCCGGCCACGGTCGGCGACTGGGGCATCCGGCTGCGCAACGCCGCCGCGGGGACCAACCCCGGTTCCATCGTCGCGGTCTCCTCGGGCGGTGGCCAGTCGACCGCCGTCACGGTGACGGCTCGCTGATCGGCTAGCAGCGCGCCTCACACGCACGGAGGCACGACCCAGCACTGACCCAGCGGCCCCTGGCGCGACACGCGCCAGGGGCCGCACTACGCTCCCGGGCATGGACGGATACCGCATCGAGCACGACAGCATGGGCGAGGTCGAGGTCCCGAAGGACGCGCTGTGGCGGGCGCAGACGCAGCGGGCCGTCGAGAACTTCCCGATCAGCGGCACCACCCTGGAGGGCGAGCACATCAAGGCGATGGCGCAGGTCAAGGCCGCCGCCGCGAAGGTCAACGCCGAGCTCGGCGTCATCGCGACCGAGCAGGCCGACGCGATCCGCGCCGCCGCCGCCGAGATCGTCGCCGGGGAGCACCTCGAACACTTCCCCATCGACGTGTTCCAGACCGGGTCCGGCACCTCGTCGAACATGAACATGAACGAGGTGCTCGCCTCGCTCGCCGGCCGCGCCGGGGTGGAGGTCCACCCCAACGACCACGTCAACGCGAGCCAGTCCAGCAACGACACCTTCCCGACCTCGATCCACGTGGCGGCCACCTCCGCCACCGTCGGGCTGCTCGTCCCCGCCCTGGACCACCTCGCAGGCGTGCTGGAGACCAAGGCGGCCGAGTTCGCCGAGGTCGTCAAGTCCGGGCGCACCCACCTGATGGACGCCACCCCGGTGATGCTCGGCCAGGAGCTCGGCGGGTACGCCGCGGCCGTCCGCTACGGCATCGAGCGGCTCGAGGCCACGCTGCCGCGGGTGGCCGAGCTGCCGCTGGGCGGCACCGCCGTCGGCACCGGCATCAACACCCCGGCCGGCTTCGCCGAGCAGGTGATCGCCGAGCTGGCCGAGGCGACCGGACTGCCGTTCACCGAGGCCCGCAACCACTTCGAGGCCCAGGGGGCGCGCGACGGTCTGGTCGAGCTCTCCGGCCAGCTGCGCACCGATCGCCGTCGGGGTCACCAAGCTCTGCAACGACTTGCGCTGGATGTCCTCGGGGCCACGCACCGGCCTGGCCGAGATCAACCTGCCCGACCTGCAGCCCGGGTCGAGCATCATGCCGGGCAAGGTCAACCCGGTGCTGCCGGAGGCGACGCTGATGGTCTGCGCCCAGGTGGTCGGCAACGACGCCGCCGTCGCCGTGGCAGGCGCCTCGGGCAGCTTCGAGCTGAACGTGATGATGCCCGTGATGGCGCGCAACCTGCTGGAGTCGATCCGGCTGCTGGCCACCAGCAGCCGGCTGCTCGCCGACCGTTGCATCGCGGGCATCACCGCCAACGAGGAGCGGATGCGCTTCTACGCCGAGTCGTCACCGTCGGTGGTGACGCCGCTCAACCGCTTCATCGGCTACGAGAACGCCGCCAAGGTCGCCAAGCGTGCGCTGGCCCAGGAGCAGACCATCCGCGAGACGGTGCTCGAGATGGGCTTCGTCGACCGCGGCGACCTGACCGTGGAGCAGCTGGACGCCGCCCTCGACGTCGCGAGCATGACCCACCCCTGACCCAGGCGGGTTCGGCACCGCTGTTGCCGGGCTGACGGCGGTCAGTGCACCACGCCGAGCCAGGTCATGGCACAGGTGTAGCAGACGTCGGACTCGGCGCGCCCCTCGGGCGCCGTGAGTGCCCGACAGTAGCGGCAGTAGCGGAACGTGGCCCTGCGCTTGCGGAGCAGCTCCTTGACGACGAGGTCAGCCCGGGCCAACAGGTGCCCATCGCGCTCGACCCGACGGTGATCCGTCGGCTCCAGGACGACCATCTCCGAGCCCACGAACCGTGCGCCAGGGGCGGCGAGCTCTACGTGGTCGTCGTGAGGGCGCATCATCAGCTGCATCGGCTCCCCGGAGGCGAACCACGGCCCGAACCACAGTCCGGATCCGGACGGGTCGGCATCGAAGTCGTGGCCGGCATCGGGGGCAGGCCACCAGTCGGCTCCGAAGACGGAGACGAACACCTCGACGGGTAGCGCGAGGCTCTCGGCCAGCTGCTGGGCATGGGTGCGATCCGGCGGGAACAAGCTTTCCGAGTCACCGTCGCGCACGCTCTCCCCGATCGTCAGTACCAGCCGTTGGCCTGCTTGAAGCCCCAAGCCGCGCACGGGGTGCCGTAGCGCGCCGCGATGTAGCCTAGCCCCCACTTGATCTGGGTGGCGGGGTTGTCGCGCCAGTCGGCGCCGGCGCTCGCCATCTTCGCTCCGGGCAGCGCCTGCGGAATGCCGTACGCCGAGGACGTCGGGTTGTCGGCGTGGGTGTCCCAGCCGCTCTCGTTGACGTAGATGGAGTCCAGGCAGGAGAACTGCCCCGACCAGCCGCGCTGCGCGAGCAGGGCCCGAGCGACCGACCGCGGGTTGCGGGGGGCGATCTTCTCGGTCTCGGTGGTGGCCTCGCCGGGAGCCTGGTCGAGGGCGCGTGCCTTGGTGAGGTCGACGCGGTCCCGGCTGGCCGACCGGGAGACGGCCTCGGCGCGGTCGCCGAGGTCGAGGATGCGGGTGGCCGCCACGGCGCGCGGGGTGGGGGTGGTGTCGCTGCCGGCGGCCTGGACGGCCTCGGCGACCTGATCGGGGCCGGCCGACTGGACGACGACGCCGGTGGTCACCGCCAGGCCGGTCCCGGCCAGGGCGAGGCCCGCCACGGACAGGCCCCGGCGAAGCAGGGCGGAGGCGGCGGGACGGGGCTGCAGGCTGCGGTGTCTCGGGAGGTGATGGACACGTCGGGGCACGGAAGTCTCACAGACATAGGGGGCAGGAGACTGCCGCGCGGGTCCCGAACCTCGGCGCGGCAGGCTCCCTACCCTGCGGCACCCACCCGGGTCCGGACAACCCTTCGACCCCCGCCTGTGGGCGATGACACATGCGCGGACGAGGTCGCTGCGGGCATCGGGGCGGATGTGACAACCGTGCCCCCTGAGGTCCGGCGCGGCTCCGGACACCGATGCTCGCGCGTGCGCCGGTCAGACTCGGGTCAGCCAGGCCGACGTCGCCGCGGGCAGCCGGCCGTCGACGAGGCGGTCGCTCGCCAGGACCACGCGGTACCCCGGCGGCGGTGCCACCGGCGACCCCGCGACGTTGACGAGGCAGGCGAACCCCGGCTCCCGGGTGAAGCCCAGCACGCCGGCAGGCAGGTCGAGCCAGGCCAGTCCACCCGGCCCCTGTCCCGGCCCGTCGCCCAGGCCCGGGGTGACCCGCCGCGCGCTGAGCGCGGCGCGGTAGAGCTCGAGCATCGAGTCCGGGTCCCCCGCCTGGGCCGCGGCGGACAGGGGCGCCCAGTCCTCGGGCTGCGGCAGCCACGGTGCCTCGGTCGCGCCGTCGGGGCTGAAGCCGTACGGCGGCGCCTCCCCCGACCACGGCAGCGGGACCCGGCAGCCGTCGCGGCCCCGGTCGGCGTGCCCCGACCGCTCCCACACCGGGTCGGCGAGCACGTCCTCGGGCAGGTCCTCGACCTCGGGCAGCCCGAGCTCCTCGCCCTGGTAGACGTAGGCACCCCCGGGCAGCCCCAGCGTCAGCAGCACCGCGGCCCGGGCGCGGCGACGGCCCAGCGCGAGGTCGGCGGGCAGCCCGATCAGCTGCATCAGGCCGCTGCCGGGCCGGTCGAGGTCGCGGGCGTAGCGGGACAGGTGCCGCGCCACGTCGTGGTTGGACAGCACCCACGTGGCCGGCGCCCCGACGGCGCCCTGCTCGGCCAGCGTCTCGGCGATGACGTGCCGCAGGTAGTCCGCGTCCCAGGTGGCGGTGAGGTAGGTGAAGTTGAACGCCGTGTGCAGCTCGTCGGGACGCAGGTAGCGCGCCAGCCGCTCCGGCTCGTCGACCCACGCCTCGGCGACGAACACCTTCGGGTCGTCGTAGGAGTCCGCGACCCGTCGCCAGGCCCGGTAGACGTCGTGGACCTCGTCGCGGTCCCAGAACGGGTGCGGGCGCCACGGTGCCCGCCGCAGCTCGCCGTCGACCTCGACCGGGCGGCGCGGCCAGTCCAGGTCCTCGTGGTCGGGCAGGCCGTCCTGCTTGACCAGCGAGTGCGCGACGTCGATCCGGAAGCCGTCGACGCCGCGGTCGAACCAGAACCGCAGCGTCTCCTCGAAGTCGGCGGCGACGTCGGGATGCTGCCAGTTCAGGTCCGGCTGCTCGGGCGCGAACAGGTGCAGGAACCACTCCCCCGGGGTGCCGTCCGGCTCGGTGACCCGCTGCCACGCGGAGCCGCCGAAGACGCTCTGCCAGCCGTTCGGCGGCTCCTCTCCGCCCGCGCCGCGGCCGGGTCGGAACAGGTACCGCTCCCGCTCCGGTGCGCCCGGCCCGCCGGCCAGCGCGGCGCGGAACCACACGTGCTGGTCGGAGGTGTGGTTTGGCACGATGTCGAGGAGCACCCGCAGCCCCACCTCGTGCGCCTCTCGCACCAGCGCCTCCGCGTCCGCCAGCGAGCCGAACCGGGGCTCGACGTCGCGGTAGTCCGACACGTCGTACCCCGCGTCCGCCATCGGCGAGGGGTACCACGGGTTGATCCACACCGCGTCGACCCCGAGGTCGGCCAGATAGCGAAGACGGGAACGGATCCCGGCGATGTCGCCGAGCCCGTCCCCGTCTCCGTCTGCGAAGCTGCGGATGTAGATCTGGTAGATGACAGCGTCACGCCACCAGGTCGAGGTCACGAAGCTACTTCACGCCTCCTGCAGTCAGACCGCTGACGATGCGTCGCTGGAAGGCCAGCACCATGATGAGCAGCGGAACGGTCAGGATGACGCCGGCCGCCATCTGGCTGCCGACCGGGATGTCGCGTCCGGTCTTGCCCTGGAACTGGGAGATCGCCACCACGGCGGTGAAGAAGTCCGACTTGTTCGTCATCGTCAGCGCGATGATGAACTCGTTCCAGGCCGCCACGAACGCGATGATCGCGGTCGTGAACACGCCGGGCGCCGCGAGCGGGATGATCACCTTGCGGAAGGCCTGCCACTGGGTGCAGCCGTCCACCATCGCCGCCTGCTCCAGCTCCACCGGCATCTGCCGGAAGAACGCGGTCAGGTTCCAGACCGAGAGTGGGAGGGCGAAGGACATGCTGGGCAGGATCAGCGCCTGGTAGGTGTTGATCCAGCCGATGTCGGTGAAGATCTTCAGCAACGGCACGACGAGCGCGATCCCGGGGAACATCGAGGTCGCGATGATCGCGCTCAGCGCCAGGTTCTTGCCCCGGAACTCGAGCCGGGCCAGCGCGTAGGCGGCGAAGGTGCCGATGATCAGCACGGCCACCGTGGTCACGCCGGCCACGATGATGCTGTTGACCAGCGCCCGGGTGAAGTTGTTCACCGGGTCGAAGACCGCGGTGTAGTTCTGGAACGACGACCGGCGAGGGGACCGGCGGCCTTGTCGAAGACCTCCGCTGCCCGGCGCAGGCTGGTGACGATCATCCAGTAGAACGGCGCCAGGCAGTAGATGATGATCAGCGTGATGCCGGCGTAGACCCCGAACTTCCGGGCACGGTCCCCACCGGCCGTGGCCTGCTTGACCTTGCGGGGCGCCGGGGCATCGGTCGAAGCGGAGCCCGAGGGCACCGGTGCGGAGCGGGCCTGGGTGGTCATGGCGTGTCTCCCTTCGCGACGCTGCGACCGATCTTCGAGCGCTTCTGACCCTTGACCTTCGGAGTCTTCTTGCCGGCGTCACCGATCACGTCGGCGCCGAGCAGCTTGATGAAGGCGTAGGCGATGATCACCAGGTAGATGAACAGCAGCATGGCGTACGCCGCTGCTGGTCCGTACCGAGTGTTGATGCTCTCCTGTTGAGCCAGGATCGAGAGTGTCTCGACACTCTCCTTTCCTGGCCCGACCAGCACGTAGGGCAGGTCGAACATCCGCAGGGTGTCGAGGAGCCGGAACAGCACCGCCACCAGCAGCGCCGGCTTCACCAGCGGCAGCGTGATGTGCAGGAAGGAGTTCCAGGTGCTGGAGCCGTCGATCTTGGCGGCTTCGTAGACCTCGGCGGGGATGACCTGCAGGCCGGCGAGCACCAGCAGGCCGATGAACGGGGCGGTCTTCCAGGTGTCGGCGATGATGACCGACATCTGCGCCTGGAACCCGTCGGTGGACCACAGCACCTGCTTCTGGATCAGGTCGTTGGCCACGCCGTTGGCGTTGAAGATCCACTTCCAGAGCACGGCCGACACCACGGTCGGAATGGCCCACGGGACCAGGATGCTCGCCCGGATGAGGGCCCGGCCCTTGAAGGCGCGGTTCATGATCAGGGCCATCGCGACGCCGATGAGGGTCTCGATGACGACACACACCACCGTGAAGAAGGTGGTGTTGTAGAAGGCGTTCCAGAACGCGTTGGCGCTCGCGCCGGAGAAGATCGCCGTGTAGTTCTTCAGGCCGGCGAACTGGTCGCCGACGACCGCGAAGCCGCTGGAGTCGATTCCCCCCGAGGCGTAGAACGACTGCCGGATGCCGGCGAGGATCGGCAGCCCGATCACCAACAGCAGCACCAGCATGGTGGGCGACAGCATGAACGCCGCCAGCCGACCCTGTCCCTCGTCGGGGGACTTCCACTCCTTGACCTTCTTCGGCCTCTTCGACCCCGCCGGAGCGGGTGCAGCAACTGCCATTGTTCCCTCCTAGGTCGTGCGGTGGGGTGACGACTCTTGGCCGTCACCCCACCGACACCTGCTCCCCGTCAGCTGGGGAGCGCAGTCACTTGCCGGTGATCTCCGTCAGCTTGGACTGCAGCTCCTTGAGCGCGTCCTCGGTGCTCTTGGCGCCCGTGAGCGCGGCGTAGGCCGCGTCCTGGATCGCCGTGGAGGCGTCGCCGTAGCGGACCACCTTGGGCCGCGGGACCGCGCTGTTGATCGAGTCCCGGAGCGTGGGCAGGTACGGGTAGGTCTTCTGCAGCTCCGCGTCGTCGTACAGCGAGGTGAACGTCGGCGCCGACGAGGACAGCGCGAGGTTCGCCTTCTGCCGCTCCTCGGAGGTGTAGAACTTGATGAAGTCCAGCGCCGTCGCCTTGTTCTTGGAGTACGTCGAGATGCCCAGGTTGTGGCCACCGAGGCTCGACACGCCCGGGCCGTCGAGGCCGGGCAGCGGGGCGACCGCGAACTTGCCCTTGACCTTGGTGCCCTCGTCGCCGTTGGCCAGGTTGTACTGGTACGGCCACTGGCGCTGGAAGATCAGCTTGCCGGCCTGGAAGGCCATCCGGCCCTCCTCCTCCTTGTAGGTGATGGCTTCCTTGGGGATGTACCCCTGCTTGAAGCCGTCCACCAGGAAGTTCAGGCCCTTGGCGGCGTCGGCGCTGTCGACCTTGGGAGAGCCGCTGTCGTCGGTGATCAGCCCGCCGGCGCCGTTGATCGCCTCGGCCGCGTTCACCGTCAGGCCCTCGTACTTCTCGAACTGCCCGGCGTAGCAGGGGATGCCCTTGCCCTGCGGGGTGGCCTGGATCTTCTTGCAGGCGTCGACCATCTCCGCCCAGGTCGTCGGCGGCTCCGAGATGTTGGCGGCCTTCATCAGGTCGGTGCGGTAGTAGAGCATGCCGCCGTCGGAGGAGGACGGGGCGACGTAGAACTTGCCGAGGTACGTCGTGGTGTCCACGACCGGCTTCAGCATCTCATCGAGCGGGAACTCGTCCTCGGGGAGCGGGATGATCACCCGGTTCGCGGCGAACTCGGAGGTCCACACCACGTCGGTGACCAGGACGTCGTAGGCGTCGGACTTGGTCTGCGCGTTCTGCAGCATCTTGGTGCGCTGCGAGTCCGCGTCCTGCGGCAGCTCGATCAGCCGCGCCTTCTCGTCCGGGTGGTCCTTGTTCCAGTCGTCGAGCACGCCCGAGATGAAGCCCGAGGTGTCCTTGCCCTGGACCAGGGTGATCGGGCCCCGGCCTTCGATCTTGGTGGAGTCGCTGCTGCCGCTGCTGGAGTCACTGCCTCCGCCGCCGCACGCTGCCACCCCGAAGAAAGTGCTGGCTGCCAGAGCAGCAACCATGGCCTTGCGCCGCATGTGCGGCTCCCTTCGCTCGTGTGAATGAGCCGCCCGGGACATGCCGCTGTGATCGCGACCACACCAGGACAGCACCGCACTTTCTACCCTGCGGGGGGTCGGCTGTCCACGGAGGGAGCGTGTCGGCGGGCGCCAACGGCGTCACGGTCTCGAATCGTTACGTCCGCGTGACAACCGGGCACGAAGCCACCCACAACCATGCCCGTGTGAGCGCTCTCACGCTCAGCCGAGCGGTTCCGACCGGAACCGGTTCCCACCGATTCCGGGCAGCGCCCGCCCGGGTCGACCCCGGCCCCGGATCGTCTCGATGGCTCGCGCACCCGGTGAAGGTGGCCTCAGACGACGACGTTCTCGAGCATCTCGGTGACCAGGGCCGCGATCGGGGACCGCTCGGAGCGGGTCAGCGTGACGTGAGCGAACAGCGGGTGCCCCTTGAGCCGCTCCACCACCGCGACCACCCCGTCGTGCCGCCCGACCCGGAGGTTGTCCCGCTGCGCGACGTCGTGAGTGAGCACCACCTTGGAGTTGGCGCCGATCCTCGACAGCACCGTCAACAGCACGTTGCGCTCCAGCGACTGGGCCTCGTCGACGATCACGAAGCTGTCGTGCAGCGAGCGCCCGCGGATGTGGGTGAGCGGGAGCACCTCCAGCATGCCGCGGTCGAGCACCTCCTCGATCACGTCCGGCCCGGTCAGGGCGCCGAGGGTGTCGAAGACCGCCTGCCCCCAGGGCGACATCTTCTCGCTCTCGTTGCCCGGCAGGTAGCCGAGCTCCTGGCCGCCCACCGCGAACAGCGGCCGGAACACCACCACCTTCTTGTGCTGGCGGCGCTCCATCACCGCCTCGAGCCCGGCGCACAGCGCCATCGCGGACTTGCCGGTGCCTGCGCGGCCGCCGAGGGAGACGATGCCCACCTCGGGGTCGAGCAGCATCTCCAGGGCGATCCGCTGCTCGGCGGAGCGACCGTGGATGCCGAACGCGTCGCGGTCGCCGCGCACCAGGTGCACCTGCTTGTCGGGCTTCACCCTCCCCAGCGCGCTGCCCCGGTCCGAGATCAGCACCAGCCCGGTGTGGCAGGGCAGGTCCCGGGCCTCGGGCAGGTCCAGCACCCCGTCGTCGTACAGCCCGTCGACGTCCGCGGCACCGACCTGCAGCTCGGTCATGCCGGTCCACCCCGACTGCGGGGCCAGCTCCGCGAGGTACTCCTCCGCGTCGAGCCCCACCGCGGAGGCCTTGATCCGCATCGGCAGGTCCTTGGAGACCAGGGTGACCAGGTGGCCCTCCTCGGCGAGGTTGTGGGCCACCGCCAGGATGCGCGAGTCGTTGTCCCCGAGCCGGAACCCCGACGGCAGCGAGGTGGGGTCGGTGTGGTTCAGCTCCACGCGCAGCGTCCCCCCGGACTCGCCCACCGGCACCGGCTGGTCGAGGCGACCGTGCCGGACGCGGAGGTCGTCGAGCATCCGCAGCGCGGACCGGGCGAAGTAGCCCAGCTCCGGGTGGTGGCGCTTGCCCTCCAGCTCGGTGACGACCACCACCGGCAGCACCACCTCGTGCTCGTCGAAGCGGCCGAGGGCGCCGGGGTCGGCCAGCAGCACGCTGGTGTCCAGCACGTAGGTGCGGACGCCGTCGGGGCCGCCGGGACCGCCGAGGCCGGGTCGGGCGGACGGGGTGGAGCCTGTCGGTGCAGCCACGGTGCATCCCCTCGCGGGACCGGTACGCGCACCCGCGCCCCGGTCCTCAGTTGGCGCTGACGGACCGGGAGCGGCCGCGACGGTCCGGGTGCGGACCCTCGCTGCCCACCTGGCGGCGGGCGTGGACGTGATCGCTCACGAACAGACCTCCCGTGCCGACGAGCTTCCCTCCCGCCGACACGACGACGGTACGTCCGCGGGCGCGCCGCTGTCCCCCGGACACGCGAAACTCATAGGTCACGGCTGCGTCACACAGGGGGTCGGGCCGGCGTCGGGCTCAGCCCCCGAACCGCCGCTCCCGCTCGGCGTAGGCCCGGACCGCGCGGAGGAAGTCCACGCGGCGGAAGTCGGGCCAGTACGCCTCGCAGAAGTAGAACTCGCTGTGCGCGCTCTGCCACAGCAGGAAACCGCCGAGCCGCTGCTCCCCCGAGGTGCGGATCACCAGGTCGGGGTCCGGCTGCCCTCGGGTGTAGAGGTGCTCGGCGATGTGCTCGACGTCGATGAGTTCCGCCAGCTCCTCCAGCGTGGTGCCCTTCGCGGCGTGCTCCTGGAGCAGCGAGCGGACGGCGTCGGCGATCTCCCGGCGACCTCCGTAGCCCACCGCGACGTTGACCAGCAGGCCGTCCACGTCCCGGGTCGCCTCCTCCGCGGCCTTGAGACGCTCCGCGGTGGCCGCCGGCAGCAGGTCCAGCGCTCCCACCGGGTGCAGCCGCCAGCGCCGCTGCTCGGCCAGCGAGGAGACTGCCCCCTCGATGATCGAGAGCAGCCCCTCGAGCTGGGCGGGCGGGCGGTTGAGGTTGTCGGTCGACAGCAGCCACAGCGTGACCACCTGGACGCCGACCTCCTCGCACCAGCCCAGCAACGGCTCGATGTTCGCCGCCCCGGCCCGGTAGCCGTGCGCGGTCTCGGCCCCCACCGCGCGGGCCCACCGCCGGTTGCCGTCGAGCATGACGCCCACGTGACGGGGCAGCCGGTCGGCGGGCAGACGACGTGTGACGCGGGCCTCGTAGGCCGGGTAGAGCACCCGGCGCAGGGCGCGCTTCCAGTCGGCCACGGTGACCAACCTTACTCTCGCCGGCCCCCTCTCCGGCGCCGGCTCGCAGGTACCGTGGTGCAATGAGCCACCGCACCGACCGCCTGGTGTCCGCGACGGCCGGGGTCACCGAACGCATCGGCGACCAGGTGCGCGAGACGATCGACGAGGTGAAGCCGCACCTGCGCGGCTGGCTGCACGCCGCGAGCGCGCCGCTCACGCTGGCCGCCGGGATCGTGCTGGTGGTCCTCTCGCCGACGGCGACCACCCGGGTCGGGTCCGCGGTCTTCGCCACCTCCGCCCTGGTGCTGTTCACCGTCTCCGGCATCTACCACCGAGGCACGTGGAGCCCCAAGGCGTTCAAGTTCCTGCGCCGCTTCGACCACGCGAACATCTTCCTGCTCATCGCGGGCAGCTACACCCCGTTCACGCTGCTGCTGCTCGAGGGCACCGACCGGGTGGTGCTGCTCGGCACGGTGTGGGCCGGAGCCGTGCTCGGGGTGCTGTTCCGAGTGTTCTGGAACGACGCCCCGAGGTGGCTCTACACGCCCATCTACATCGCCCTCGGCTGGGCCGCGGTGTTCTACTTCGGGCAGTTCGTCGCGAGCGCCAGCACGGCCGTGTGGGTGCTGATGGCCGTCGGGGGCGCGCTGTACACGCTCGGCGGCATCGTCTACGGGTTCAAGCGCCCGGACCCCTCGCCCCGCTGGTTCGGCTTCCACGAGGTGTTCCACACCCTCACCATCGCGGCGTTCGCGAGCCACTACGTCGGCGTCTCGATCGCCACCTACTCGCTGCGCTAGCGCCTTCCCTGCGGTGCGCGCGCCCGCCTCGCCCCCTCCCGCGCCCGACTGAGAGCACGCACCCATGAGCACCCTCACCGACGACCCCGTCTTCGACCCCTACCGGACCCCGCCCGTCCCGGCGGTCCCGCCGGTCTCGCCGGGTCCCGCTGCCGCCCCGCAGGTCGCTCCCGCGGCACCGGCCTCGGTCACTGCGGCGGGCGGGCGTCGACCCGGCCGGCTCGACCTGTCGCTGACCCAGCTGCTCGGCGGCTCGCTGGCCGCCGCCACGGCCGCCGCGCTGTGCTCCCAGCTCGGCCTGCTCGGCACGATCCTCGGCGCGGCGGTGATCAGCGTCGTCGCGTCGTTGGCCGGCGCCCTCTACACCAGCGGCCTGCGCCACACCGCGGCGCGACTGTCGGGCCAGCCCTCGCGCCAACCGTCGCGCCAGGCGTCTCGCCGGCCGTCTCGCCGGCCGTCACGGCGGCGCCGTGCCGGTTCCGGGCCGGGACGGACGGCGGTACGACGGATCCTGGTCGGTGCCCTCTCGGTGTTCGCGCTCGCAGCCCTTGTCGTCACCGGCGTCGAGGTGGCGACGGGGCGGTCGCTGGGTGGCGGGACCGGTACGACGGTCGAGCGCACCGTCCACAGTGGCTCGGCGGGCGGCGGCGACGGCGGCGGCCCGCAGGTCGTGGGCGACGGGCAGCGCTCCCCCCAGCCGGCCGCCGACCCGGCCACCGCCCCGGACAGCGACCGGACAGCAACCCCGACAGCGACCCAGCCGTCGACCCAGCCGCTCCCCACCCGGCGAGCCCGACCACGGGCCCGGACGCCGGGGCCGCGGAGAGCCCGCCGACCACCGGCGACTCCACCATCGACCCGGCGACGCGCGAGGCACCCCCGGTCGGCACGGACGGTGGCGTCCCGGCGGCCACGCCCACCCCCGCCGTGCCCACCGACCCCGCGGCCTCCGGCAGCGAGGCCCGGCCCACCCTCACCCCCGGCGGCTGAGAGTCAGCGCGAGAGCAGCGCCGCGAGAGCGTCCGGGTCGGTGACCGGACGGTCGCACACCATGCCTCGGCAGACGTAGCCCGTGGCCAGTCCGTCGACCAGGCCGCGTCCGGCCAGCAGCGGCACGCCCGTCGTGGCGGTCGGGGTCGCCGGGTCCGGCCCGGGGTCCGGGCGTCCGGCCATGACGACCAGTCCCGGGCTGCTCGCGGCCCAGGCGGCTCGCTCCATCGCCTGGCGCGCGGGGTCGCCGGGGTCGCCGACCACGGCGACCTCCAGCGGTCCCGCCACGGCAGCCTCCGCGGCCGCCAGCGACCAGCCCGCGAAGCGGGGCACCCGCTCGGCGAGCGTACGCACGCTGCGCAGCGCCGCCTCGGCCGCCTCCCGGTGCCGTCCCGAGCCGGTGAGCGCGGCGTACCCGAGCAGCGCGTGCACCAGCGCCGACTGCCCGGACGGGCTGGCGTTGTCGGAGGGGTCACGGGGGCGAGCGACCAGGGCCTCGGCCTCGGCGGCGGTGTCGAAGAAGCCGCCGTCCTCCGCGCGGAACTCCGACAGCGCGACGTCGAGCAGTCGGCCGGCGACGTCCAGCCAGGCCGGGTCGCCGGTGGCGGCGACCAGCGACAGCGCACCGGCCGCCACCGCGCCGTAGTCCTCCAGCACCCCGGCGTGGCGTCCGGCGACCCCGTCGCGGGAGACCCGCAGCAGCCGCCCGTCCCGCAGATGGGTGCCGACCAGCAGCCGGCCGGCCTCGACCGCTGCCGCGACGTACCGCGGCTCGTCCAGCAGCCGGCCGGCCTGCGCCAGCGACGCGATCGCCAGCCCGTTCCAGGCCGCCACCACCTTGTCGTCGCGGGCCGGTCGGACCCGGGCTGCCCGCGCCGCGAGCAGCCTGCCCCGGACGTCGTGCCACCGCCGTTCCGCCGTGGGGCCGACCGGGTCCGCGAGCAGCTGCAGGGTCGAGGCACCGTGCTCGAAGGTGCCGGTCTCGGTGACCTCCAGCAGCTGCGCCGCCCAGGCGCCGTCCTCGTCCCCGAGCACCTCCCGAAGCTGCGCCGGCGTCCAGACGTAGAACCGGCCCTCCACGCCCTCCGTGTCGGCGTCGAGCGCGGAGGCGAAGCCGCCCTGCTCGGTGCCGAGCTCGCGCAGCACGAAGTCCGCGGTCTCCCGCGCCACCCGGGCCGCGAGCGGGTCCCCCTTGTCGCGCCACCACCGGGCGTACACGCCCAGCAGCTGCGCGTTGTCGTAGAGCATCTTCTCGAAGTGCGGGACCACCCAGCCGCGGTCCACCGAGTAGCGCGCGAAACCGCCCCCGAGCTGGTCGTAGATGCCGCCCCGAGCCATGGCCCGCAGCGTCCGGTCCGCCATCCCCGAGGCCTGGGGCGAGCCGGTGCGGGCGGCGTGCCGCAGCAGGAACTCCAGCAGCATCGACGGCGGGAACTTGGGGGCGGTCCCGAAGCCTGCGGCGGTGCCGTCGAACTCCCCCGCCAACGTGGTGACCGCCGCGGCCAGCACCCGCTCGTCGAGCGGCTCGTCCCCGGCCAGCACGACCTGCTGCCGCAGGTGCTCGGAGACCTCGGTCGCGACCCGGCTCACCTCCTCACGCTGGCTGCGCCACGCCTGGGACAGCGCCTCGAGCACCTGCCGGAACGCGGGCTGGCCGTGCCGCGGCCGGTCCGGGAAGTACGTGCCGGCGAAGAACGGCTCACCCGCGTGGTTCAGCACGACCGTCATCGGCCAGCCGCCCTGCCCGGTCATGGCCGTGGTCGCCTGCATGTAGACCGCGTCGACGTCGGGCCGCTCCTCGCGGTCCACCTTGACGCAGGTGAAGTGCTCGTTGAGGTAGGCCGCGGTAGCGGCGTCCTCGAAGGACTCATGAGCCATCACGTGGCACCAGTGACACGCGGCGTACCCGACGGACAGCAGAACTGGTGCATCACGGCGCTTCGCCTCGGCGAACGCCTCGGGTCCCCACTCCCACCAATCCACCGGATTGTCCGCGTGCTGCAGCAGGTACGGGCTCGTTGCCGAGGCGAGGCGATTGGCCATGTCCTGTAACTCCTCAAAGGTGGCACGTGCATCAGAGCCTTGTGGATGCACGACGTGACGCACGGTGCATGTGGGACGGGTCTCACTCCGGCCGGTGGCACCAGCCTAGGAGGCGGTCCCGTGGCCACGCGCTCTCGAGCGAAGCTGCCCGCTCCGGGCACGCCGCGCACGCTAGGCGGCACGACACGTGCTGGGCAGGATTGTCTCTGCGCCCCCGCGCAAGCGGTCCCCGGTCCGAGCGCGCATCGACTCGTGCTTGTGGACCTGGTCGGCTCCGCTGAACCGGCTCGCCTCGATCGAGGAGGACCTGCTCCCGGCTGCCGTGCTGCACGACCTCGACCTCCGCCCTGGGCCAGGGTCGAGTCCCTGCAAACGGTCGACTGCGGCGGCAGCGGCCCTACTCCGCTTCACGGCCAAGATAAACACGTCTCGGCATCGGGAACTCTCCTGTCTTGGCGTCATCACCAGCACCGGAGCGGGCGGCCTCCGTCCAGACGGGGTGCACTCCATCCCGATCGGATGCCTTGGCCTTGACCCTTCTTCGCAGGAGCGCCTCGGTGATGCACGAAAGGGAGACACGGAGCCCCGGGATCCGATGTCCAACGGCGGTGTCGGCTGAACCAGCATGACCCGGCACACCCCGTCCGAACTGCGACGTCGTCGCACCCGTGGCAGGCGGCGTACCCGACGCTCAGCAGTGCCTCCGCGTGCTGCCGCAGGTACGGGCTGGTCGCACCTGCCAGACGGTTCGTCTGCCGGGTCTCCGGTCACCGAAGCCGGTGACGACAGCCGTCGGGTCAGGCTGCGGTGCTCACCAGCGCCGGAAGCCGCCCTCGGAGCTGATCACCTGGCCGACGACCCAGCGGGCCTCGTCGCTGACCAGCCACGCGACCAGTCGCGCCGGGTCGTCCGGCTCCCCGAACCGTCCCTGCGGGCAGTGCGCGAGCAGCTCGGGCAGCCGCTCGGTGCGGTCGGAGGTGTCCGGGTCCAGGTAGCCGGTGTTGACCGGTCCGGGGTTCACGGTGTTGAGCAGGATGTTGCGCTCCACCAGGTCGTCAGCCACCGACGGGGTGGCCCCGGCGAGCGCCGCCTTCGAGGCGACGTAGGCGATCTCGTCGCTCATCGGGCCCAGCTGCTGGCCGGAGGTCATCCAGACCACCCGGCCGCCGTCGCGACCGTCGTGGCGGGCGGCGAACGCCTTCGTCAGCAGCAGGGTGGCGCGGGCGTTGACCTGCCAGTGACCGTCGAGCAGGTCCGCGGACTGCGCCGCGAGCGGCCCGTCCGAACCGCTCCTCGCGTGGTTGCACACGAGGACGTCGAGGTGGCCCAAGGACGCGCCGGCAGCCGCGACCAGCTCCTCGGCCGCCTCCGCCCGGGCGAGGTCGCAGCCGAGGTCGTCGAGAGTGGCACCCGGCGTCAGGAACCCCCGCAGCTGGCCGACCACCGTGGCCACGTCGTCCTGCCCCCAGGGCAGGTCGCGGTCATGGGCAGCGTGGTGCTGGCAGAACACGCTGGCCCCCCGCAGCAGCAGCTGACGGGCGATGGCGAACCCGATCCCCCGGCGGCGGCTGACGCCGGTGACCACGGCGGTGCGGCCGGCGAGCGGGAGGGGGTCCACGACGCGAGAGGGTACCGGCGGCCACGACGTCACGCCAGCGAGCCGCCCTGGCGGCCCGACGGGAAGGAATCGCGCGGACGTCGCGTTGTGCGCTACGACAGCAAAACAGACAGCCGACGAAGAATGGGGATTCCCGCGTGGCCACGACCCAGATGACCGCAGACGTGTTCGAGAAGACCGTCGCCGACAACGACATCGTGCTGGTGGACTTCTGGGCGGAGTGGTGCGGCCCGTGCCGCCAGTTCGGCCCGACCTTCGAGAAGGCCTCCGAGGCCAACGCCGACATCGTGTTCGCCAAGGTCGACACCGAGGCCGAGCAGTCGCTGGCCCAGGCCGCCAACATCACCTCGATCCCGACGCTGATGGCGTTCCGGGAGGGCGTGCTCGTCTACAGCCAGCCCGGTGCGCTGCCGCCGCAGGCGCTCGACGAGCTCATCGGCGCCGTTCGTGGCCTCGACATGACCGAGGTGCACGCGGCGGTCGCAGCCCAGCAGGGCAACGGCTCCCAGGGCTGAGCGGCCAGCCGTGGACTCCCGCGCCTGGGACGAGCGCTACGCCGCCACCGACCTGGTCTGGTCGGCGACCCCGAACCGGTTGGTCGCCGACGAGGTGGCCGGACTGCGTCCGGGGCGCGCCGTCGACCTGGCCGCCGGCGAGGGGCGCAACGCGCTGTGGCTGGCCGAGCAGGGCTGGGACGTCACCGCGGTGGACTTCTCCCTGACCGGTCTCGACAAAGGACGCGCCCTCCAGGAGCGGCACCCGCGCGGCCGTGACCTCCACGTCGACTGGGTGCACGGCGACGTGCTGTCGCACGACCTCGGCGCGGGCGTCTTCGACCTGGCCGTGATCGCCTACCTGCAGCTCGCGGAGCCCCAACGGCGTACGGCGCTGCGGCGGGCGTTCGGCTCGCTGCGGGTCGGCGGCACGCTGCTGCTGGTCGCCCACGACTCGACCAACCTCACCGAGGGCACCGGCGGTCCCCAGGACCCGACCGTGCTGTACACCGCCGAGGAGGTCCTCGCCGACCTCGACGGCGAACGGTTCGAGGTGGAGCGGGCCGAGCGGGTGGCTCGCACCGTGCCGTCGGGCGACGGGCACGGCGGCGAGCCGGAGCGCACCGCCTACGACTGTGTGGTCCGGCTGGTGCGGTCCGCCTAGGCGTCGCGGCGGGGCTCGCCGGCGTCGCCGGTGTCGCGACGGTCCGGCTCCTCCTCGAAGTCGATCTTGCGCAGCTGCTTGCGGAAGCTGAGCCACAGCAGCACCACCGCCGCGGCCAGCAGCAGGAACATCCCGAAGCCGAGCCAGCCGGGCTTGACGTCCTCGGGGTTCGGTCCCTTCTCGGTCACCAGGGGCAGGACGAGCCAGAGCGTGGTCATGCCTCCAGTGTCCCCACCCGCTCACGGACGCCCGCGAACAGGTCGTCCTCGGGGACCTCGGTCGCGACCTCGCTGCGCACCAGCTCGTAGTCCTCGGTGGGCCAGGCCTCCTGGTGCACCTCGAGCGGGCAGGCGAACCACGCCCCCTCGGGGTCGATCTGGGTGGCGTGGGCCAGCAGGGCCCGGTCCCGGACCGGGAAGTACTCCGCGCAGGGCACGCGCGTCGTGATGCGGGCGTCGTGGTCCGGGTCCGGCTTCCAGTCCACGAGCCGTTCCGCATAGGGCGACTCCAGTCCCCGTGCGAGCATGGCGTCGTGCAGGGCCTGGGTCCGGGCCCGGTGGAACGAGTGGTGGTAGTAGAGCTTGCGCGGCTGCCACGGCTCCCCCGCCTCGGGGAACTTCGACGGGTCGCCGGCCGCCTCGAACGCCGCGACGCTCACCTCGTGGCACCGGACGTGGTCGGGGTGCGGGTAGCCGCCGTTCTCGTCGTACGTGGTCAGCACGTGGGGCCGCACCTGGCGGATGATGCGGACCAGCCGCTCCGTAGCGTCCTCGAGCGGGACCAGCGCGAAGCAGCCCGGCGGCAGCGGGGGCTTGGGGTCGCCCTCGGGCCAGCCGGAGTCCACGAAGCCGAGCCACTCCTGTGTCACTCCCAGGATCTCGCGGGCCCGGTCCATCTCGTCGCGACGGATCGCGGAGATGTTCGCCAGCACGTCGGGGCGGTCCATGCGCGGGTTCAGGATCGAGCCGCGCTCGCCACCGGTGCACGTCACCACGTGCACGTCCACACCCTCGGCGACGTACTTGGCGGTGCTGGCCGCGCCCTTGCTCGACTCGTCGTCGGGGTGGGCATGGACGTGCATGAGGCGGAGCATGGGCCCAATCCTAGGATGAGGTGATGAGTGCTCCCGCGCCCGATCTCGCCCGTCGCTACGGCGGCCCCTCCGGCCGCCCGCGGCTGCTGCTGGTCGCCGCCGTGGTCGTCGTCGCCACGGCCGCGCTCGGTTGGCTGGCGTGGGTGGCGCTCTCGCACGGCCGGCCGGCCGTCTCCTCGCAGCTGATCGGGTTCGAGGTGCAGGGCGAGCACGCAGTCACCGCCAGCTACACCGTGGTCCGACGGGACCCTGCCGCGGCCGCCTCCTGCCTGCTCCGCGCGCTCGCCGCCGACCACAGCGTCGTCGGCGAGGTCACGGTGAGCGTGCCCGGCGGGCCGACCGTCACGCCGGTCGAGTCCCGGCTGCGCACCGAGCGTCGAGCCACCAGCGTCGACCTCGTCGGCTGCACGGCCGGCGACCAGACCCGCCGCCGCTGACGTCGTCGCGGCCCACCGGCCCCGCACGGATTTGGGGCGGTCCGCACCCTGCGGGGTAGACTCGTGCACTTGCCTAGAACGTCTCGGCGGGCCGCCGTGCCCGCCGACCAGACCGAGCAACAGGAGCACCACCGTGACCCAGGCCAGCAGCGACCAGACCACCATCTGGCTGACGCAGGACGCGTTCAACAAGCTCCAGGCGGAGCTGGAGCACCTGCGCGGCCCGGTGCGGAGCGAGATCGTTGCCAAGATCAGCGCGGCCCGCGACGAGGGCGACCTCAAGGAGAACGGCGGCTACCACGCCGCTCGCGAGGAGCAGGGCAAGACCGAGGCCCGGATCCGTCAGCTCGAGGAGATGCTGCGCCGCGCCAAGGTCGGCGAGGTCCCGGCGGACGACGGCGTCGTCGAGCCCGGGATGCAGGTGACCTACCGCTTCGCCGGGGACGCCGAGGACGAGACCGAGACCTTCCTGCTCGGCGCCCGCGAGATGCTCGAGGCGAACGGCGCCCTGACCGTGTACTCGCCGCAGAGCCCGCTGGGCTCCGCCATCATCGGTCACCGGACCGGCGAGACGGTCGAGTACACCGCGCCCAACGGCAAGACGCTCGAGGTCGAGATCGTCGACGCCGTCCCGTACACCGGCTGACCCGCCGGCTCGCTGACCCCTCCCCGCGCCACCGTGCCTGTTGAGGCGTCACTCGTGGTTCGTTGGGCCGTCACTCGTGGTCGGTACCACCGACCACGAGTGACCTCTCAACGGACCACGAGTGACCTCTCAACGAGAGGAGGGGGCGCGGGACTGGGTCACTGGGTCACTGGGTCACGGTGTAGCCGCAGCCGCGGAGGTGGTCCAGCACGCGGGCGGCGTGCTCCACCCCGCGGGTCTCGACCTGCAGCTGGACCTCCACCTCGTCGAGGTGCAGCGAGGCGGAGGTCCGCTCGTGCACCACGTCCAGCACGTTGGCGGAGGCACCGGCGATCTCGTTGAGCAGCTGCGCCAGACCACCGGGGACGTCGGGGATCCGGGCGCGGAAGTAGAGGTACCGACCGGCGGCTGCCATGCCGTGCCTGATCACCCGCATCATCAGCAACGGGTCCATGTTCCCGCCCGAGAGCACCACCACCGCCGGCGTCTCGAACGCCCGGGGCCGGTCGAGCATCGCGGCCACCGCCGCCACCCCGGCCGGCTCGACGACGAGCTTGGCCCGTTCCAGGGTCAGCAGCAGCGCCTGGGACAGTGACTCCTCCCCCACGGTGACGATCTCGTCGACGTGCTGCGCGATGGCGCGGAACGGGACCTCCCCGGGGCAGCCGACGGCGATGCCGTCGGCCATCGTGCTCATCGACTCCAACGCCACCGGGTGGCCCTCCACCAGCGAGCGGACGTACGCCGCGGCCCCCTCGGCCTGGACCCCGACCACCCGGACGTCGGGACGGGCGGTCTTGACGGCGGTCGCGATGCCCGCGATGAAGCCGCCGCCCCCGGTCGGCACGACGACGGTCCGCACGTCGGGGCACTGCTCGAGGATCTCCAGGCCGCAGGTGCCCTGCCCCGTGACGATGTCGGCGTGGTCGAACGGATGGATCAGCACCGCGCCCGTCTCGGCGGCGAAGCCCCGGGCCGCCACGAGCGCCTCGTCGATCGTGTGCCCGTGGAACACCACCGTCGCGCCGTACCCGCGGGTGGCCTTCTCCTTGGGGATCGGCGCCCCCTCGGGCATGAAGACCGTGGCCGAGATGCCCAGCATCCGCGCCGCGAGCGCGACGCCCTGGGCGTGGTTGCCGGCGCTCGCCGCGACCACGCCCAGCTCCTTCTCCCGCTGGGAGAGCCGGGACATCCGGAGGTAGGCCCCCCGGATCTTGAAGGACCCGGTGCGCTGCAGGTTCTCCGCCTTGAGCAGGACCGGGCCACCGGCCAGCGCCGAGAGCCAGCGGGACTCCTCCATGGGCGTCACCACCGAGACGCCGCGCAACGCCTCCCGCGCGACCTCGATGTCGGCCAGGGTGGGCAGGCTCGCGGCCTCCGGCTGTCCGGCGTCGGCACTCATGAGGGTCACCCTAGGGGTGCGGTCCGGCCGCCGGACCGGGCCGGGGCGAGCCAGGTCACATCCCCGGTCGACGTGAAACATGGATGTTGCACGCATACGACCGTATGCTTGCTGTATGCACCTGTCTTCCCCCGTCGCTCGCGACGACGTCGGCACCCCCGTGCCCGAGACCGTCGAGGAGGCGCTGATGAGCACGATGATCGCGGTCGGCCGGAAGCTGCGACAGCGCCAGCCCGGCGATGCCGTCGACTACGCCGCCTTCCCGATCCTCAAGGCGCTCAGCCACCAGGGCCCCCTGCGGGTCTCCGGCGTCGCCCAGGTCCTCGGGCTCGACGCCTCGACCGTCAGCCGGCACGCCCGGCAGCTGGAGGACCGCGGGCTGCTGGAGCGCACCGACGACCCCGACGACGGTCGCGCCAGCCGCGTCGCGATCTCCCAGCACGGCCGCGGCTGCCTCGGCGACGTCATCGCCAGCCGGCGGGCGCTGCTCGCGAAGGCGCTGGCCGACTGGGACGAGACCGACCGCGAGACCCTGCGGCTGCTGCTCAGCCGGCTGCTGACGACGCTGACCGAGCAGCCGGACGAGCCCGACCGCCCACGGACAGCCCGCCCCACCGGCACCCCCACCGGCACCCCCACCGGCACCCCCACCCAGGAGACCACCGCATGAGCACCGACACCACCCGTGCCAGCACCCCCGGCCAGGGTCCCGGGCAGGCCGTCGACGACCACGGCTACCTCAGCCACCGCCAGATCCTGGTGGTGATGGGTGGCCTGATGACCGGCATGTTCCTGGCGGCCCTGGACCAGAGCATCGTCGGCACCGCGCTGCCGCGGATCACCTCCGAGCTCGGCGGGCTCGACAAGCTGTCCTGGGTCGTGACGGCCTACATGCTGGCCGCCACCGCCTCCACACCGCTGTGGGGCAAGATCTCGGACCTGTACGGCCGCCGGCTGCTGTTCCAGATCGCGATCGTGACCTTCGTGGTGGGCTCGCTGCTGTCGGGGTTCTCCCAGGACATCGAGCAGCTGATCGGCTTCCGCGCCGTGCAGGGCCTCGGTGGCGGTGGCCTGATGGCACTCGCGCTGGCCGTGATCGGCGACGTCATCCCGCCCCGGGAGCGGGGCCGCTACCAGGGCTACTTCGCCGCGGTGTTCGGCACCTCCTCCGTGCTCGGCCCGGTCATGGGGGGCTTCTTCGCCGACGGCCCGGGGTGGCAGTGGATCTTCTTCATGAACGTGCCGATCGGCCTGGTCGCGCTGGTCGTCACCTCGGCGGCGCTGCAGATGCCGCACGTGCGCCGTGAGCACACCATCGACTACCTCGGCGCCGCTCTGGTCGTCGCCTCGGTCTCGTCCTTCCTGCTGTACACCGCGTGGGCCGGGCCCGACCACGGCTGGGGCTCCGGCCTCGGTCTGGGGCTGCTGGTCGCCGGCGTGGTGCTGGCCGTGGCGTTCGTCGCCGTGGAGCTGCGGGCCGACGAGCCGATCCTGCCGATGCGGTTGTTCCGGAGCTCCATCTTCGCGATCGCCAACCTGTTCGGCTTCCTGATCGGCGTCGCGATGTTCGGCTCGATGATCTTCCTGCCGGTCTACCTCCAGGTGGTCGACGGGATGAGCCCCACCCGCTCCGGGCTCGCGCTGCTGCCGATGGTGGTCGGCATCTTCTCCACCTCGATCACCGCGGGGCAGCTCATGTCGCGGACGGGCCGCTACAAGGTGTTCCCGATCCTCGGCGCCGGCACCGTCATCGTCGCGCTGCTGCTGCTGTCCCGGCTGGACGCCGACACGCCGTACTGGTTCGCCGGTCTGGCGATGTACGTGATGGGCGCCGGGCTCGGCTTCACCATGCAGGTGCTGATCACCGTGGTCCAGAACTCCGTGGACCGCAGCGACATCGGCGTGGCGACCAGCTCCGTGACGTTCTTCCGTCAGATGGGTGGCTCCTTCGGGACGGCGATGTTCGGGGCGATCCTGTCCAGCCGCCTCGCGGTGCACCTGGCCGACGCGCTGCGCGACGCGCCGGCCACGGTCGCCGCCCAGGCCGCCGGGACCGGTGACGTCACCGGCAACGTCCAGGCCATCCGCGCGCTGCCCGCACCGGTCCGCGAGCTGGTGACCGGGGCGTTCAGCCAGTCGCTGCACGACACGTTCCTGTCGGCGGTCCCGCTCGTCGCGGTAGCGCTGGTGGTGGCGTTCTTCCTCAAGGAGAAGCCGCTGGGCACCCGGGCCTCGGCGGCCGCTCCGAGCGAGCAGCCCGCCGCCGCGTCGGCACCGACCCCCGCTCACTGAGGCCGCGAGGCCGGGGTCCGCGCAGCGGGTCGCGCGGGGTGGCCGCCGTCAGGTCGGCGAGTCGCCCAGCGTGACCTGCTGCGCCTGCCGGTTGGTGCGGGCGTCGTCGGCGAGGTGCATCACCACGGCATTGACCGCGGCGACGAAGGGGACGGCCACCAGTGCCCCCGCGATGCCGGCGACCAGCACGCCCGCCGCGAGGGCGACGATCACCCCGAGGGGATGGACGCGGACCAGCCGACCCAGCAGGAACGGCTGCAGCACGTGCGCCTCGAGCTGCTGGACCACGATGACACCGCCGAGCATGAACAGCGCCACGACGAGGTTCTGGTCGACGAGCGCCACCAGCACCGCCACCGAGCCCGACAGCGTCGCTCCGATCAGGGGGATGAAGGCGCCGATGAAGACCAGCACCCCGATCGCGAAGACGAACGGGACCTTCAGCACCGCGGCGACGAGCATCACGCCCAGCGCGTCGGTGAAGGCCACCAGCACCGTCGCCCGCACGAAGGCGGTCAGCGAGGTCCACGCGATCCGGCCGGAGGAGTCCGCCCGCTGCCGCGAGGCCCGGGGGAAGAGCCGCACCACCCACGACCAGATGCGGGCGCCGTCGGCGAGGAAGAAGTACGTCGCGAACAGGATGATGAAGAAGCCGGCCACGATGTGTCCGACGGTGGCACCCACCTCGGTCAGCCGGGTGACGATCTCCTCGTTCGAGGTGGTGACTGCGTTCTGGGCGGAGGCGATGAAGTCGTTGATCTGGCTGTCGCTGGCCTGCAGCGGCCCGTCCTTGAGCCACTGCCGGATCTGCTCCAGGCCGGTGACCGTCTGCTGGGCGAGGTCGCTGGCGCCGTTGGCGATCTGCTGTCCCGCGAAGGTCAGCAGCAGCGAGACCGTCGTGAGGGTGCCGACGACGACCAGGACCGCTCCGAGCCCCCGCGGGACCCGGAGCCGGGTGAGCAGGTTCACCACCGGGAGCACCAGCGCGGCCAGCAGCAGCGCCACCACCAGCGGGATCACCACCAGTGCGAAGGTGGCCACCACCCGCGCCAGCACGTAGCCGGCAGCCGCCACCACCAGGAACCGCCACGCCCAGGCGGCGGCGAGGTCCATCCCGTACGGCACCCTGGCGCTGGCGTAGTTCGACTCCCCGGCGCGGATGCCGATGTCGGTGCCGGTCCGGCGCTCGGCGCGCAGCGCGGACCACTGCTGGGCGAACCGCTCCGCGAACAGCTCGTCGGAACGCCGCTGCTTGGTGCCCTGCAGCCGGGACGACACCCGTCCCGCGAGCCGACCGGCCAGCCGGCCGGTGACCTTGCTAGCGACGCTCATGGGGCCAAGGCTAGGGCCTGTCACCTACGCCTCACCCGACGCCCGCCGCGCCGCGGCGCGGGTGGTCGACGCCGGGTCGCGCAACCGGGCGAGCAGGGCGTAGGCGACCGCTGGGTGGGACCGGGCCAGCAGGCCGGCGGCGGCGAGCACGCAGTCGTCGTCGACGCTCACCCGGGGCGCCTCCGGGAGCTGCCAGCCCCCCGGTACGAGGCCGGTGGCCGTGGACAGCACCCTCGCGGCGAGGCCCGCGCCACCGGTGCGCAGCACCCCCCCGGACGCCACCAGCAGGCGGACCTTGCGCAGGTCCCTGCCGGTGCGCTCGACATGGCGGCCGGGCTCGCCGACCACAGCCCGGCGCCGACCGGCGTGCCGCCGCAACGCGATCCCGGCGGCGGCTCGGGCGAGCGCCTCGTCGTCGGCTCGCTCGTCCGCGGTACCCGGCAGGAATCCCGGGTCCGCCTCCCGTGCCCGGGCCGCCGTGCGCCAGCGCTCGGCGGCTGCCGGGAGCCCGTCCCCGGGATCCGAGGCAGCCTGCTCCTCGATGAGCCCCTCCGCGAGCCCTGCCTCGACGGTGCCGGGCGCGCTCCAGCGCATCCCGAGGTCGCCCTCGACGGTGCGGCCGGCCGGGGGCGTGGCCACCACCTCGCGGCTGAGCCCGGCGTCCTCGGGATCGGGCTCCACCACCGAGTGCACGTCGGTGGTCGCACCGCCGATGTCCACGACCACGACGTCCCCCACGCCCGGCCGCTGCTCGTCCAGGCCGCGCGCCAGCAGCTCGACTGCCTCCAGCACCGCGTCCGGCGTGGCCGCTCTCACCATCCTCGCGAACTCCGGGGACGCGGAGAGGTGCTTGCCGCCGATGACGTGGCGGAGGAACATCTCCCGGATCGCGGCCCGCGCGGACCCCGGTGCCAGCACCCCGATGCGAGGGACGACGTTGTCGGCCAGCACGAACGGCGTCCCTCCGGTGGCGAGCCGGCTCGCCACGTGGTCACGAGCCTCGACGTTGCCGGCCACCACGACGGGGCCCGGCCAGCGGGCGGAGGCCAGCGCGTCGGCGCACCCCAGCAGCACCTCGGCGTTGCCGCCGTCGGTGCCGCCGACCAGCAGCACCACGTCGGGAGCCGAGGCGCGCAGCCGCGCCAGCCGGGCCGGCCCGAGCCCGCCGCTGCCCACGTGCACCACCCGGCCGCCGCTGGACAGCGCCACCCGGCGGCCGGCCTCGGCGGTGACCAGCTCCTCGTTGCCGACCACCGCGACCCGGAGCCCGCCGCCGGCCGAGGAGCAGGCGACCACCTCCGCCGACGCCGCCCGCGGGTCGCTCCGGACGAGCTCGTCGCGGCAGGCCAGCCAGCCGTCGAGGACGTCGGTGCCGACCGTGGTCCGGTGAGCGGCCGTCGCCAGCAGCGCACCCGTGCCGAGGTCGACGAGGGCCGCCTTGGTGAAGGTCGAGCCGAAGTCGACGCAGGCGACGACCGGGGCCGGGCCCTCCACGGGCACCACGGGCAGGACCGGCACGACGGGCTAGCGGAGCGCGCGGTCGAGGTCGGCGAGCAGGTCGTCGGCGGTCTCGATGCCCACCGAGAGCCGCACCAGGTCGGCAGGCACCTCCAGGTCGGTGCCGGCCACCGAGGCGTGGGTCATCCGCCCGGGGTGCTCGATCAGCGACTCGATGCCTCCGAGCGACTCGGCCAGGGTGAAGACCTGCGTGCGGGCGCAGGCGTCGAGCGCGGCCTGCTCCCCTCCGGCGACCCGGAACGACACGATCCCGCCGTACCGCCGCATCTGCCGCGACGCGACCCGGTGTCCGGGATGCTCGGCCAGACCCGGGTAGATCACCGACCCCACCGCGGGGTGCCCGGTGAGGAAGTCCACGACCCGCTCGGCGTTGTCGCAGTGCCGCTCCATGCGCAGCGCGAGCGTCTTGAGGCCCCGAAGCGTCAGCCAGGCGTCGAACGGCCCGGCGACGGCTCCGATCGAGTTCTGGTGGAAGCCGATCCGCTCGGCGACCTCGGGGTCGCGCACGACCAGCGCCCCGCCGACCACGTCGGAGTGGCCGCCGCAGTACTTCGTCGTCGAGTGCACCACCACGTCGGCGCCCAGCCGCAGCGGCTGCTGCAGGTACGGCGAGGCGAAGGTGTTGTCCACCACCAGCAGCGCGCCGGCGTCGTGGGCGACCTCGGCGAGGGCCTCGATGTCGCCGATGTTGAGCAGCGGGTTCGTCGGGGTCTCCAGCCACACCAGCCGGGTGGTGCCGGGGCGGACGGCCGCCCGGACGGCGTCGGGGTCGGAGACCGGGACGGCGGTGTGGGCCAGCCCCCACGGCTGCTCGACCTTGGCGAACAACCGGTAGGTGCCGCCGTACGCGTCATCCGGGACCACCACGTGGTCGCCGGGTCGGCACAGCGCCTGCAGGAGGGTGTGCTCGGCCGCCAGCCCGGAGGCGAAGGCGAACCCGTGCGTGCCCTCCTCCAGCGAGGCGAGGTTGCCCTCCAGCGCGGTCCGGGTCGGGTTCGCGCTGCGGGAGTACTCGTAGCCGCCGCGCAGCCCACCGACGCCGTCCTGCTTGTAGGTGCTCGTCGCGAAGATCGGCGGGATGACCGCGCCCGTCGTGGGGTCCGGCTCGTAGCCCGCGTGGACGGCACGCGTCTCGAACCCTGCCGGCTGGGGGTGCTCGCTGCTGGTCCCGGTCATAGGGGCGAGGGTAGCCACGTGCCACCGGGGCCGCGACCGGGCCTTCGGGAAGGATCCGGCCCGGCGGACCGTTGCACCCGGTGGACCAGTCCCACCCCGAGGAGTCACCGTGCTGTTCAACCGCCGCAAGCTCGAGATCCCCACCCCCGACCAGGCCCTGACCGGTCGGGCCGAGCAGTGGTTCGCCGTCGCGGAACGGCACCGCGTCCTCGACGCCCCCGTGGTCACCGACGAGATCCCCGAGGGCCACGAGGTCGCGGTGTTCGGGCTCGGGTGCTTCTGGGGTGCCGAGGAGATCTTCTGGCGGCTGCCGGGCGTGTGGTCGACCTCCGTCGGCTACGCGGGCGGCTCGACACCGCACCCCTCCTACGAGGAGGTGTGCTCGGGCATGACCGGGCACACCGAGGCCGTCCGGGTGGTGTTCGACCCGGCCACGGTGTCCTACGCCGACCTGGTCGCGACGTTCTTCGAGTTCCACGACCCCACCCAGGGGATGCGCCAGGGCAACGACACGGGCACGCAGTACCGCTCCGCGATCTACACGCTCTCCGAGGAGCAGGCGCAGACCGCCAAGGAGCTGAAGGACGTCTACGAGCCGCTGCTGCTGCAGCGGGGCTACGGACACATCACCACCGAGGTGAAGCCTTCGCCGACGTACTACTACGCCGAGGATCACCACCAGCAGTACCTGGCCAAGAACCCGCACGGCTACCGCTGCCACAGCGCCACCGGGGTGCCGTTCCCGCGCAGCACCTGACCGCGAGCCCGCCCCGGGTTCCTGGTGGGGGTGACCCCGCCTACCCTGTCGGCATGGCTATCGCTCGCTACCCCGGCCTGGTGCTCGACTGCCCGGACCCCGCGACTCTCGCCGCCTTCTACGCTGCCGTTCTCGACTGGCAGGTCGACCTCGACGGCGACGACGGCTGGGCCGAGATCCGTCCGGCGGACCGAGGGGACTGCATCTGCTTCCAGCGGGTGGCGGACTACCGGGCACCGCAGTGGCCCGGTCAGCAGTCACCCCAGCAGATGCACCTGGACCTGGTGGTGGCCGACCTGGACGAGGCGGAACAGGCGGTCACCCGGCTCGGCGCGACCCTGGCCGAGGTCCAGCCCGGCACGACCTTCCGGGTGTTCCTCGACCCGGCCGGACATCCCTTCTGCCTGTGTGTGGAGGAGCCGGCCGACCCGGCGGCGTCCTCGTAGCCGCGGGTGACGACCGCCGACCTCCTCACCCGCTGGGGACGCGACCTCGACCCGGGCTCGGTGCTGACCGAGTACCCCCGACCGCAGCTGGTCCGCGACAGCTACCTGAACCTCAACGGCTGGTGGGACCACGCCGTGACGCCGGCCTCGGCGGGCCTCCCCGCGGCGTACGACGGCCCGATCCTGGTCCCGTTCTCACCTGAGGCCCCGCTGTCCGGGGTCGGTCGTCAGCTGCGCCCCGACGAGCGGCTGACCTACCGGCGGTTCCTCGACCTGCCGGCGGGGTTCGTGCCGCCGGGCGGTCGGGTGATGCTGCACTTCGGAGCCGTCGACCAGACCTGCACCGTGCTCCTCAACGGCGTCACGGTCGGGGCCAACGCGGGTGGCTACCTCTCGTTCAGCTGCGACCTCACCGACGCGCTCCGGCCCGACACCAACGAGCTCGTGGTGGCGGTCCGAGACGCCTCGGACGGGCAGCAGCACGCCAGCGGCAAGCAGCGGCTACGTCGCGGCGGCATCTGGTACACCGCCCAGTCCGGGATCTGGCAGACCGTCTGGGTGGAGGCGGTCCCACCGGCCCACATCGAGCGGCTGACGTTGCTGCCGGACCTCGACGGGGGAGCGGTCGAGGTGACCGTGCACGCTGCGGCGCCACCGGCGGCGGGCGGTCGCGCCCGTCGAGGCCCGGCGGGACCCGCTGTGGGACAGGGCGTGGTCCGCATCGGCGAGACCGAGGTGCTGGCCACCCCCGGCCAGCCGGTACGGGTCCCGCTCGCAGACCCGCGGCGGTGGTCGCCGGAGGACCCGTACCTGCACGAGGTCGAGGTCACCCTCGGGCAGGACCGAGTCCGCTCCTACGTGGCGCTGCGCTCCTTCGGGCTGGGCCCGGACCGGGCCGGCGTGCCGCGGCTGCTGCTCAACGGCGAGCCCTACCTCCACGTGGGGGTGCTCGACCAGGGCTACTGGCCGGACGGCCTGCTGACCGCGCCCTCGGACGCCGCGATGGTCCACGACCTGGAGACGATGCGCCGCTGTGGCTTCACCATGGTCCGCAAGCACTGCAAGGTGGAGCCGCTGCGCTGGTACCACCACTGCGACCGGCTCGGGCTGCTGGTCTGGCAGGACTTCGTCAACGGCGGCGGCCGCTACCGGACCGCCGCGGTGACCTGGCCGGGCCGGTACCCGATCCGGCTCGCCGACACCCGGCACCGGTCGCTGACCGGGCGGGCCGACCCCACCGGCCGCGCCCTGTTCCGGATGGAGGTCCGTCGAACCGTCGAGCAGCTGCGCAACGTCGCGGGCCTCGCGGTGTGGGTCGTCTTCAACGAGGGCTGGGGCCAGTTCGACGCGGTGGAGCTGGCGAGGCAGGTCGCGGGCTCGGACCCGAGTCGCCTCGTGGACCACGCCAGCGGCTGGCACGACCGCGGCGGCGGGGACCTGGTGAGCCGGCACGTCTACGGCCGCCGGTTCCGGGTGCGTCGGTCCCGGCGACGACGGCGGGACCCACGAGCGCTGGTGCTCTCGGAGTACGGCGGCGAGCAGCTGCGCGTCGCCGGACACGTGCAGGACGACGGGCGGGGCTTCGGCTACGGGCAGCAGCCCACGCCCGCGGGGTTGGCCACCTCGCTGCGGCGGCTGCACGCCGAGCTCGCCGCCACCGTGCCCCGGGGGCTGTCGGCCACCGTCTACACCCAGCTCAGCGACGTGGAGGACGAGCACAACGGACTGCTCACCTACGACCGCGACGTGCTGAAGGTCGACGCCGCGGTGATGCGCGACTGCCTCGAGCAGCTCCGGGTGGCGTGGCGCTCGATTGCGACGGACGCGTCGGTTTCTTGAAAACGGGTGAGGCCCGACACATGCTGGCCTCCCTCACCCATTGAAGGGACAACCATGGCACCTGCAACACCTCGGCGTCCGGCCCGCCACCCGCGCGTCGCCACTGCACTACTCGCCGCCGTGCTGGCGGGCGCCGTCGCCGTCGTCGGCCTGCCGGCGGCCTCCGCGCACCCGGCACCATCGTCGCTCCCCCTCCCGGTCGGCTTCCAACCCGAGGGGATCGCCATCGGTCACGGCCATCACGGGCACGGGCACGGGCACGGACACGGACACGGACACGGACACGGACATGGGCAGGGTGCCGGTCGGGTGGCCTACCTGGGCTCCCTGGCCGACGGCGACATCTATCGGCTGAACCTCCGCACCGGCCGCGGCCGGGTCATCAGCGAGGGGCCGGGCACACCCTCGGTCGGGCTGAAGCTCGACCGCCGGGGCCGGCTGTTCATCGCCGGCGGGCCGGCCGGCAACGGTCGGGTGGTCGACACGCGGACCGGGAAGGTGCTGGCCAGCTACTCCTTCGCCACCGACGTCACCGCCGCGAACCCGAGCTTCGTCAACGATGTGGTGCTGACCCGGCACGCCGCCTGGTTCACCGACTCCAACCGCGCCGTGCTCTACAAGGTGCCGACCGGGCGGCGGGTCGCCACCCAAAGCCAGGTGAGCACCGTGCCGCTGGGCGGGGCGTGGCGGCAGACCCCGGACCAGTTCAACGCCAACGGCATCGCTGCCACCCCGGACCGCTCCGCCCTGCTGGTGGTGCGTTCCTTCTCCGGCCAGGTCTACCGGGTCTCGCCCGCCACCGGGGTGGCGAGGGTGGTCGACCTGAACGGCTTCGTGGCAAGCAACGGTGACGGCCTGCTGGTCCGCGGACGCACGCTGTACGTCGTGCAGAACCGGCAGAACCGGGTCGCGATGCTGACCCTCGACCGGTCCGGCACCTCCGGTCGGCTGCGCGGCTTCCTGAGGAGTCCCGACTTCGACGTGCCGACGACGATCGCCGTGTCCGGCGGTCACGCGTACCTGCCCAACGCCCGGTTCGGGATCGAGTCTGCGGAGACCGCGACGTACTCGGTGACCCGGGTGCCGCTCCATCGGCGTCACGGGCACGGCGGCTGAGCCTGGCCCGTCGCACCCGGGGGCCGGCCGTCACCCTGCCCCCGGGTCCCGGGCGGCGCTGTAGGTGGAGGCGGAGGAGGGGTCGAGCCGCAGGTGCATCACCAGCAGGTCGACGAACCCCTGCGTGGGGTGCCGGAACGCCTCCGGGACGGTGCCGACCACGCGGAATCCGAGGTCGCGCCACAGCCGCACCGCTGTGGTGTTGGTGGCGACGACGGCGTTGAACTGGATGGCCCGGTAACCCTGCTCCCGGTGCCACGCGACGACGTGCTCGGCCAGCCTCCGGCCTACCCCGCGGCCCCGGGCCTCGGGGGCGACCATGAAGGCGGCGGTACCGACGTGGCTGCCGGGTCCGGGGCGGTTGGGTCCCATCCGTGCGGTGCCTAGCAGCGCGCCGGCGGACATCGCCACGACCGTCGCCTCCGGCGGGGTCGTCAGCCACCACGCCCGGGCCTCGGCCTCGCTCAGCGCGGGGTCGAGGGCATAGGTGTCCCCTGCCCGCACGGTGGCGGCGATCACCGGCCAGATCGCCGGCCAGTCGTGGTCGCGGGCGGGCCGGACCACCACGGCAGGGCCACCGGACGGGGCGCTCACCGGCCCGACCACCGGTCGGCTCACCGGTCGGGTCGGCGGGTCGTGACGCAGTAGCGCCGCCCGGAAGGGTCCCGCATCACCGTCCACCAGTCGGTGCGTCGGAGCACCTCGGCGCCCATCCCCCGCTGCCGCTCGATCTCGGCGTCGCGGTCGTCGCAGGCCAGGTCCAGATGTGCGGTGACGGTCGGCTGCTCGTCGTCGAGGTGCTGCAGCAGCAGCCCCAGCGGCTGCCCGGCCGGCGGCCGCAGCCTCGTGAACTCCCCGGCCGGCTCCAGCGTCCAGCCGGTCAGCGCGACCCAGAAGCCCACCTCCCGGTCCCAGTCGGCCGGGGGGATGTCCAGGCAGACCTGGTCCACCGCGCACCGTCCCGACGACACGCCGGCGGCCGGCGGACCGTCGCGCCCGGGGTCGCCGACGACGCAGAACGTCATCCCACCGGGCGACCCGCACACGACGAGCCCCTCCTCGACGTAGGAGGCGGAGGCCCCCAGCCGCTCGGCCCGGGCGGCGAGGCCTGCGACGTCGCCGCTGTGCAGGTCCAGGTGCAGGCCGGCCGGGACGGACCTCGCGACCTCCTGCACCCGCAGGTACGGGTCGCCGCCGTCGGGCAGCAGGGTGGCGAACTCGGCGTGCTCGCCGCGACGCTGGGACAGCGTCCACCCGGTCAGCGCCGCCCAGAACACCTCGGACTCCGCGGCCGTCTCCGGCGGGCTGTCGAGGAACGCCGTCACCCACTCGACGGCGGCGGCACCGGGTCCGGTCGGGTCGGGTTCGGAGGTCATGGCGCCAGGCTAGCGACCGCGCTCACCACCACTGCCGGAAGACGTCGCTGCCGATCTTCAGCACGAACGCCCCGACCACCACGACGAAGAACGCCCGGACGAAGCCGCTGCCCTTGGCGATCGCGGTCCGGGCCCCCAGGTAGCTCCCTGCCAGGTTGCACACCCCGACCACCAGGCCGACGCGCCACATCACCGCTCCCTGCGCGGCGAACACCAGCAGCGCGGCGACGTTGGTGGCCCAGTTCGCCAGCCGCGCCTTCGCCGATGCCTCCAGGAAGCTGTAGCCGAGCAGGCCGACCAGGGTGAAGACGAAGAACGACCCGGTCCCGGGACCCAGCGCACCGTCGTAGAAGCCGATCGCGGCCCCCGCCAGCACGGCCGCGGCGGTGTGCCGGTGCCCGGAGAACCGCAGCTCGGTGGTGCCGCCCAGGTCCGGGGTGAGCAGCACGTAGGTCCCGACCACGACCAGCGCGGCCAGCACCAGCGGGTTGAACGCCTGTTTGGGGAGGTACGACGCGGCGACCGCGCCGCCGGCCGAGCCGAGGAAGGCCACCACCATCAACGGCACGAAGGTGGCCGGGTCGGGCCGCACACGCCGGTAGTAGGTGGCCGAGCTGACCGTCGTACCGCAGGTGCCGGCGAGCTTGTTGGTCGCCAGGATCTGCACCGGCGCAGCGCCCGGGAAGGCGACCACGAGGGCCGGCAGCTGCACCAGGCCACCGCCTCCGACGACGGCGTCGACGAACCCCGCGACCAGGCCGGCCAGGGCCAGCAGCGACAGGGTCCACAGCGACGGGTCGTGCACCGAGCGAAGCCTACGATCTCCCTGTTGAGACGTCACTCGTGGTACGTCGAGCCGTCACTGGTGGTTCGTACGTCGACCACGAGTGACGTCTCAGGCCACCACGAGTGACTCCTCAACGGAGGGGGTGGCGGGCGGGCTACCGCGGGCGCACCAGGCGGAGCATCCGCGGGCGCAGCACGCACAGCGTCATCACGGCGGTCGAGGCCAGGCCTCGGGCGTAGCGGGGGGCGAGACGCCGCGGGGACTGGGCGACCCGGGCGATCCACTCCACCCCGGAGCGGCGCAGCATCGCCGGGGCCCGTCGCTCGTCGCCGACGAGGTGGCCGAACCAGCCGCCGCAGGTCAGCACCAGCGCAGTGGGGAGCCGGTCGCGGTGCCGCTCGGCCCAGACCATCTCCGCCGGAGCGCCCATCCCGAGCAGCACGACGTCCGGGTGGCCCTCGCGCAGCGCGCGCAGCGTCGGGTCCCAGTCCCGGTGATAGCCGTGATCGGTCAGGACGACCTCGACGGGCGCGTCGGCCGCCAGCACCGCCGCGGCCCGGCTCGAGAGGCCCGCCGGCCCGCCGACCAGCGCGAGCCGCACCGGACGACCGAGCGCCTCGGCGTAGCGGCGCAGCACCTGCCAGCCGACGTCGGTGGTGGGCGCCCGCTCGATCACGCGCGCACCGGCCGCCTTGGCCAGCCACACCACGGATCCGCCGTCGGCGCACACCGCGTCCGCGCGCGCCATGGCCTCGGCGAAGGCGGGGTCGTGCCGGGCGTTGAGCCCACCGACGTGCAGGGCGTAGACCAGGACGGGCCGCACCGCGGCCGTGGCCAGGTCGACGACGTGCTCGACGACCTCCGCCGCGGTGGCGTCCAGGACGCGGAACGGCCCGACCACGACGTACGGAACCGATCGCTGGTCGCGCTGGCCGGTCGACTCATGCAACATCGCACACATGTCTGATTTGTCCTCCCGAGCCAGGCTACGACAAGGCGCAGCCCGACCGCCGGGAGTTCACCGAACCCGACGCCTCGGACGGACGACGCGCCGGGCAGCCGCCGGGGTCTCCTCAGGGCGTGGCGAGGTAGGCCAGCAGGTCCTGCCGAGTGACGACGCCGACCGGCTTGCCGTCCTCCTGCACGAGCAGGGCGTCGGCCTTCTGCAGCCTGGCGACGGCCTCGGCCACCGGCTCGTTGGTGCCGACGGTGGGCAACGGCGCGTCCATGTGCTTCTCGACGCTGTCGACCAGTCGCGCGCGCCCGGAGAACAACGCGTCGAGCAGGGCGCGCTCCGAGACGCTGCCGGCGACCTCGGCCGCCACGATCGGCGGCTCGGCGCGCACCACGGGCATCTGCGAGACCCCGTACTCCTGGAGGATGTGCACCGCCTCCGCGATCGTCTCGCTGGGGTGGGTGTGCACCAGGTCGGGGATCCGGCCGCTCTTGGCCCGCAGCACCTCACCGAGGGTCTGGTCGGAGGTGGCAGGCAGGAAGCCGTACTGACCGAGCCAGTCGTCGCTGAACACCTTGCCGAGATAGCCCCGCCCGGAGTCGGGCAGCAGCACCACGACCACAGCGTCGTCGTGCCCCTGCTCGGTCAGCTCGTGGGCGAGCTGGACGGCCGCGAAGGCGGCCATCCCGGAGGAGCCGCCGACGAGCAGCGCCTCCTCGCGGGCGAGCCGACGGGTGAAGGCGAACGAGTCGGCGTCGGAGACCTCGATGATGCGGTCGGCGATGTCGCGGTCGTAGGTGCTCGGCCAGAAGTCCTCGCCGACCCCCTCGACGAGGTACGGCCGCCCGCTGCCGCCGGAGTACACCGATCCCGCCGGGTCGGCCCCGACGACCTGCACCTCCGGGTCCTGCTCCTTGAGGTAGCGACCGACCCCGGTGATGGTGCCGCCCGTCCCGACCCCGCACACGAAGTGGGTCACCCGACCCTCGGTCTGCTCCCACACCTCCGGCCCGGTGGTCTCGTAGTGGGATCGCGGGTTGTTCGGGTTGGCGTACTGGTTGGGCTTCCAGGCCCCCTCGATCTCCGCGGTCAACCGGTCCGAGACGCTGTAGTAGGAGTCGGGGTGGTCCGGCTCGACGGCGGTCGGGCAGACCACCACCTCGGCGCCGTAGGCCTTCAGGACGTTGCGCTTGTCCTCGCTGACCTTGTCCGGACAGACGAACACGCAGTGGTAGCCCTTGGCCTGCGCCACCAGCGCCAGCCCCACACCGGTGTTGCCCGACGTCGGCTCCACGATGGTGCCTCCCGGGCGCAGCTCGCCCGACGCCTCCGCGGTCTCGATCATCCGGGTGGCGATCCGGTCCTTCACCGACCCTCCGGGATTGAGGTACTCGACCTTGGCGAGGACCAGCGGCGTCGCGCCGTCGGTGGTCGCGCCCAGCCGCAGCAGCGGGGTGTTGCCGATCAGGTCCACGAGGGAGTTCACGTAGTGCACCCGAGCAGTCTATTTGCCCTCGCTACCCTGGGGCGGTGGGCAAGACGGCGGTTCGGAAGCTGGTGGCCGCCGCCGCCTACGGCGGCGGGGGCGTCTCCGTCATGGGCGCGTCGCTGTACGGCGTGCTGCGCGCCGAGGCGATGGTCGCCCGCAAGGCCATCGGGAACGCCGACGGGGAGCCGCCGGACTCCACCGGGTGGTACGGGCAGGACCGGCCCGGTCCCGCGCTGAAGGTGGCGCTGCTGGGGGACTCCTCGGCGGCCGGGTACGGTGTGGCGGAGGTCCGCGACACGCCGGGAGCACACCTCGCCTCCGGGTTGGCCGAGGGCGCCAACCGCCGGGTGTACCTGCGCTCGTTCGCCTTCGTCGGGGCGCAGACCCGGGACCTGGACCGCCAGATCGACCTGGCCGTCGGGGTGGAGCCCCAGGTCGTAGTGATCTTCGTCGGCGCCAACGACGTCACGCACGCACGGCTGCCCTCGGAGTCGGTGCGACTGCTCGGCGACGCCGTCCGTCGGCTGCGGGAGACCGGCGCCGAGGTGGTGGTCGGCACCTGCCCCGACCTGGGCACCATCGAGCCGATCCCGCCGCCGCTGAAGCAGGTCGCACGGCTGCTGTCACGGCGGCTGGCGGCCGCGCAGACCGTGGTCACCGTGGAGGCCGGCGGTCGGACCGTCTCGCTCGGCTCGGTGCTGGGTCCGGAGTTCCTGGCCACCCCCGCGCTGCTGTTCGGCCCCGACCGGTTCCATCCGTCGGCGGCCGGCTACTCGAGCATGGCGGCGGTCATGCTGCCGTCGGTCCTCGCGGCCGTCGGGGTCATCCCGTTCCAGGACCTCGTCCCCGAGGCGGCCCGCGGCGAGGCGGTGCTGCCGATCACCGAGGCGGCCGTCGAGGCGGCACGCATCCCGGGCACCGAGATCGACGGCACCCAGGTCGCCGGCGCGCCCCGGGGGGCCCGAGGCCGCTGGGTCCAGCTGCGGCGCCGCCGGCACCAGCCGGAGTCCGACGTCGAGGCGCCGTCGGTCACGGAGTCGGCGGACTCCTGAGCGCCGGCCGGGCTCTCGCCGGGCTCGACCGACCGGGGGCTCCACCAGCCTGGGCCCCAGTCTCGGCGCGAACGCGACGGCGCCCCCGGACCAGAGGGTCCGGGGGCGCCGTCGGTGTCGGTCCGGGCTCAGTCGCCGCGCAGGATCGCCAGGATCCGCAGCATCTCGATGTAGATCCAGATGATGGTGACCGTCAGGCCGAACGCGGCCCGCCAGGACTCGCGCTCCGGCAGACCGGCTGCGATGCCGCGCTCGACGAAGTCGAAGTCGAGGATCAGCATGAGCACGCCGAGACCCAGGCCGATGACGCTGGAGATCAGCCCCATCGCACCGAACCCGTTGAACCCGAACGACGAGCCGAAGAAGCTCATCACGAGGTCGAGCATCGAGACCGCGACGAAGCCGAGCATCGCGCCGACGACCCACTTGCGGAAGGTCGGGCTGACCCGGATGTTGAAGAACTTGTACGCCGCGAGGGTGCCGGCGACGGCCGCCAGGGTGCCCATCACGGCGCCGATCACCAGTCCGCCACCGAAGCTGGCCTCGATGACCTTGCTGAACGCGCCGACGAACAGGCCCTCGACGCCCGCGTAGGCGAGCACCAGGCCCGGGCTGACCACGCGCTTGAACGAGTTGACCATGGCGAGCCCGAAGCCCCCGAAGGCACCCACCATGGCCAGCAGGTACAGCGAGCCGGCGGTGGTGCCAGGAACGCCGAGGTCGGGGGTGAGGAACCAGGTGGCGGCGGCGACCAGGGTGGTCAGCCCCAGCGTCATCGCGGTCTTCTGCACGACCGAGTCGATGGTCATCGGCCCCCGGTCGGTGGGCACCGAGGTGTCGTAGCCGCCGGCGCCGTGGCTGTCGTAGCCCCGGCCGGCGGGCTGGGTGCTCGCCCGGTCCGCGTAGGTCTGGGCGCCGCGGGACGGGTAGCTCATCCCGCTCGCGGAGGTGGTCCGCTGTCCGTTGAAGCCCTCCGCCCTGCGGAAGACAGGATTGCTGCTCTGCATGTGTGGTCTCCTCCTTGGAGGCCTGCGGCTCCCGATCTGGGAGCCGGGTCGGGCTGCACGTCCATCGTACGGCGCCGGTCACCGTGTCAACGGCCCGCACCGCCTCCGTGTTCCCGCTGGTCAGCGGGCACGGGAGGTCTCAGGGAACTCTCAGACCGGCGTCCCGCGCAGCGGCGCTCCCGGGCGCGTGGAATGCGGGTGCCCCCGGTGGGACTCGAACCCACACTGCGAGGTTTTTAAGACCTCTTCCTCTGCCGTTGGGATACGGGGGCGGGGCAGCGATCCTGTCACGCCACGCTGCTCAGGCTCGTGGGTCCGGAGCCGCCCGGTCCGTGCCGGCAGGGCCGTCGACACCGACCGCCGTCCAGGTCAGCTGGGGTGACAGCCGGTACGGGCCGGTCTCCACCAGGCCGCCGACCACGCGGCGCAGCCGGGAGATCTCGGCGCGCACGCTGACGGCGTGATCGGCGTCGCCGTACAGCCGGGTGGACAGCTGCCCGGCGGACATTCCCGCCGAGCCGGCGCGCCACAGCGCCAGCAGGATGTCGGCGTGGCGCCGGCCCAGACAGGCGCGCCACGGCTCGTCACGGCCGTGTACCTCCAGCACCGGGGAGCCGGAGAGGTCGAGCACGGCTCGGACGGCGCGGTCGCCGGTGGCGGGCCTGACCAGCCACCCGCCGGCCACGCGCTCGGGCAGGCAGATGCCCAGCCCCGGCACGGCGAGCGTCCGGTCCGCGCGGGGCACCTCGATCCGGCGGCGGACCGCGATGCCGGCATGGTGAGCCACCCAGCCGTGGTCGTCGACGAGCAGCAACGGCCCCGAGGTGGTGGCCAGGACGTGCTGGGCCGAGGTGCGCAACCGCTCCAGCGTGGCCTCGTGACGCTGCCACAACAGCGACTCGGCGAGCCGGACCGCGGTCTCGACGAGCGCGGTGACCGCCGGGTGCAGGGTCAGCGCGGGTCCGCTGACGTCCACGATCCCGACCAGGTCCCCGGTGCGCGGGTCGTGGACGGGCGACGCGGTGCAGTACCACGGGTGCTGGGTCTGCTCGAAGTGCTCGGCCGAGAACAGCTGCACCGGGACCGCCTCGGCCAGCGCCGTCCCGATCGCGTTGGTGCCGACCACCGGCTCGGTCCAGCACGCGCCCTCGGCGAAGCCGAGGATGTCGGCCCGGGCACGCACCCGCGCGGGACCCGCGCGCCACAGGATCACCCCGTCGGCGTCGGTGACGACCATCAGCAGGCTCGAGGTGTCCCCGACTCCGGAGACCACCCGCAGCAGGTCGTCGATGACGGCGGCCAGCGGTGACACGTGTCGGCGCCGCTCGACCTCGCCACGTCCGACCAGGCTGCGCGCGTTCGCACCCTCGGGGTCCAGCCCCGCGCGCAGCACCCGCTCCCAGGACCGCGACACCAGCGGCCGAGGACGCTTCGCGCCTCCGCTGCCACCGATCACCGCGTCATGGACCCGCTGCAGCTCCCGCGCGTGCCGGGACAGGTCCGTGCCGGGCGCGATCGCACCGAACCCAGTCACCGCGCCCTCCTTGTCGGTCGGGAATCCACCGCCGGGACGGGTCCCGTCGGGTCTGACTGGGATGCAACACCATGCAACCCTTCCGCCCGGTCCGTCCCGAAGGGTGTGCTGCTCGTCACATCGTAGGCATAGGAGAGCCGATGACCCAGACCCTCGACCCGACCACGGCCGACGGCGGCGACCAGCCCGACTCCCCCGACCGCGTCGGGGCCGACTCCCCCGCCGGAAACGCCGGGCCCGGGCGGGCGCAGTCCTGGTTGGACGCCTTCGAGGCGGCGCTGCGCGAGCGCGACGTCGACCGGGCGGTCGCGCTGTTCGCCACCGACTGCTACTGGCGGGACCTGGTGTCGTTCACCTGGAACCTCAAGACCGTCGAGGGTCGCGACGAGGTGGCCGACCTGCTCGACGCCCGGATCGAGGCCACCGACGCCTCGGGGTTCGCCGTGAGCGAGCCCGAGGACGAGGCCGACGGGGTGACCACCGCCTGGTTCACCTTCGAGACCGCCGTCGGCCGGGGTCGCGGGCTGCTGCGGCTCGTCGAGGAGGACGGACCGAAGGCGTGGACGTTCCTGACCACGCTGTACGAGCTGAAGGGCCACGAGGAGCCACGGGCGGACCGTCGGCCGATGGGCGCCCAGCACGGCGCCGACCGGAGCCGCACCACGTGGGCGGAGGCCCGGCAGCAGGAGGCGGAGAGCCTCGGCTCCACGACGCAGCCCTACGTGCTGGTCGTGGGCGGCGGGCAGGGCGGCATCGCCCTCGGCGCCCGGCTGCGGCAGCTGGGGGTCCCCAGCCTGGTCATCGACAAGCACCCGCGGCCCGGTGACCAGTGGCGCAGCCGCTACAAGTCGCTGTGCCTGCACGACCCCGTCTGGTACGACCACCTGCCCTACCTGAAGTTCCCCGACAACTGGCCCGTCTTCGCCCCCAAGGACAAGATCGCCGACTGGCTGGAGTCCTACACCACGGTGATGGAGGTGCCCTACTGGTCGAGCACGTCGGCGGTCTCCGCGGCGTACTCGCCGGAGAAGGGCGAGTGGACGGTCGAGGTCGAGCGGGAGGGCAAGCCGCTGACGCTGCGGCCCACGCAGCTGGTGCTGGCGACCGGGATGTCCGGCAAGCCGAACGTCCCGGACCTGCCCGGAATGGACGTGTTCGAGGGCGACCAGCACCACTCCTCCGCGCACCCTGGTCCGGACGCGTACGCCGGCAAGAGGTGCGTGGTGATCGGCAGCAACAACTCGGCCTTCGACATCTGCGGCGCGCTGTGGGAGAACGACGCCGACGTGACGATGGTGCAGCGGTCCTCCACGCACATCGTGCGCAGCGACTCGCTGATGGAGATCGCGATGGCCGACCTCTACTCCGAGCAGGCGGTGGCCGACGGGATGACGACCGAGAAGGCCGACCTGGTCTTCGCCTCGCTGCCCTACCGGATCATGCACGAGTTCCAGATCCCGCTCTACCAGCGGATGGCCGAGCGCGACAAGGACTTCTACGACCGGTTGGAGCGCTCCGGCTTCGACCACGACTGGGGCGACGACGGCTCCGGGCTGTTCATGAAGTACCTGCGACGCGGGTCCGGCTACTACATCGACGTGGGCGCCGCGGACCTGGTCGCCAACGGCGACGTCAAGCTGGCCAAGGGGCAGGTGGACCACCTGACCGCACACTCGGTCGTGCTCGCGGACGGCACCGAGCTCGAGGCCGACCTGGTCGTGTACGCGACCGGATACGGCTCCATGAACGGCTGGGCCGCGGACCTCATCAGCCCCGAGGTCGCCGACCGGGTGGGGAAGGTGTGGGGCCTCGGGTCGGCCACGACCAAGGACCCGGGACCGTGGGAGGGCGAGCAGCGCAACATGTGGAAGCCCACCCAGCAGCAGAACCTGTGGTTCCACGGCGGCAACCTGCACCAGTCCCGGCACTACTCCCTGTACCTCGCGCTGCAGCTCAAGGCGAGGCTGGAGGGACTGTCCACCGACGTGTACGGCGTGCAGGAGGTGCACCACACCGCCTGAGGCACCACGTGGCCGGAGCCGGCTCCCACCGCTCTGGCAGGCTGGCCGGATGGACCCGATCGTGGTGGTGGGAGCCGGCATCTCCGGCGTCGCCTGTGCCCGGACGCTGGCCGACGCCGCCCTTCCGGTGGTGGTGCTCGACCGCGGCCACCGGCCCGGAGGGCGCATGGCCAGCCCCCGGACGCACGGCCGTCCGGTCGACACCGGCGCGTCCTACCTGACGGCCACCGACGAGGCGTTCGTCGCCGTCGTCGAGGACTGGGAACGGCGGGGGCTGGCCCGGCGGTGGACCGACACCTTCCACGTGCTCGCGCCCGGCGAGCCACCGGCGACCAAGGCGGGTCCGCTCCGATGGGGGGCGGCCCTCGGCCTGCGGTCGCTGGTGGCGGACCTCGCCGACGGCCTCGAGGTCGAGCTCGTCACGGACGTGACGGCCGTGACGGACCGCCTCGGGCTCGCGGTCGACGGCCGACCGGCCACCGCCGTGGTGCTGGCGATGCCGGACCAGCAGGCACGCCGGCTGCTGGGGGCGGACCTGGCGCCCGTCCGGGACGCGCTGGACCGCGAGTCCCAGCCGGTGCTCGCCCTGACGGCCTGGTGGGGCGCACGCGGCTGGGAGCTCGACGGTGCGTTCGTCAACGGCGACGACGACCTGGCGTGGGTGGCCGACGACGGTCGCCGCCGAGGCGACGACGCGCCGGTGCTGGTGGCGCACTCCACCCCCACCCTGGCTGCGGCCCACCTCGAGGACCCACAGTCGGCGGCCCCGGCCATGACCGCCGCACTGCGCCGCCTCCTCGACCTGCCGGAGCCGCTCGGCACTCGGCTCCACCGGTGGTCGCTGGCCCGGCCGACCGGACGGCGTGAGGCGCCCTACCTGCTCGACGAGCGACTGGTCGGCGCGTGCGGCGACGGGTGGGGGCCGATCCCGAAGGTCGAGGGCGCGTACCTCTCCGGGCGGGCGCTCGGCCGGGCCCTGGCCGACCGCTTGGGACGGGCCTGAGCACGACCCGGTCCGCCCGTCCGTCTGCCCTCCGATCGTCCTGCCCACCGCCCGCAGACCCAGGAGCACCCATGCCCCGCCTGTTCGAGCCCATCACGCTGCGCGACCTGACGGTGCGAAACCGGGTCTGGCTCTCGCCGATGTGCCAGTACTCCTCGGTCGACGGCATGCCGGACGAGTGGCACCTGGTCCACCTCGGGGCCCGGGCCGCCGGCGGGTTCGGCCTGGTCTTCACCGAGGCCGCCGCCGTGGTCCCCGAGGGGCGGATCTCCCCGCAGGACGCCGGGATCTGGAACGACGAGCAGGGCGCCGCCTGGGCGCGCATCGTGGAGTTCGCCCATCGGCGCGGCGCCGCAGCCGGGGTCCAGCTGGCCCACGCAGGTCGGAAGGCCTCGACGTACCGGCCGTGGGCGCCCGAGGTGGGCACGGTCCCCGCCGACGAGGGCGGCTGGGTCGCGGTCGCCCCCTCCCCCGTCGCCTTCGACGGCTACGACGCCCCCCGCGAGCTCGACGAGGCCGGGATCGCGGGCGTGGTCGAGGCGTTCGCCGCCGCGACCGACCGGGCGGTCGCGGCGGGGTTCGACACCGTCGAGGTTCACGCCGCGCACGGCTACCTGCTGCACGAGTTCCTGTCCCCGCTGTCGAACCGGCGCGGCGACCAGTACGGCGGGTCCTTCGAGAACCGCACCCGCATCGTGGTCGAGACCGTCGACGCCGTCCGGGCGGCCCTGCCCGAGGGTGTGCCGCTGGTGGTCCGGATCTCCGGGACCGACTGGACCGAGGGCGGCTGGGACCTGGAGCAGAGCACCCGGCTAGGCGGGCTGCTGGCCGATCACGGCGTGGACCTGGTCGATGTGTCCTCCGGTGGCAACGTGCCCGCCGACATCCCCGTGGGGCCGGGCTACCAGGTGCCACTGGCGGCGGGGGTCCGCACGGCGGGGGTCGCGACCGGCGCCGTCGGGATGGTCACCGAACCGGAGCAGGCCGAGCAGATCCTGGCCGACGGGTCCGCCGACGTCGTGCTGCTGGCCCGGGCCGCGCTGCGCGAGCCGGCCTGGCCGCAGCGCGCCGCGCACGTGCTCGGCGTGCCCGCCGACCTCGCACCGTGGCCGGAACAGTACCGACGCGGCGTGTGGCGTCGCGCCGGCTGACCGGGCCCACCGTGGCGTCGCAAACTCGGTACCGCGACGCCATCCACGACGTCGCGAGGCTGCACCTGGGCAGCAGTGACCCCGTCCCGGTGACCGACCCGGCCGCAACCCAACGACGACATCAAGGACGTGTTCGTCCACCTCCGTGCCGGCCGTCTGGTGATCCGGGCCAACTACGTCGACCTACGCCCGCGCCGGGACACCCAGCTCCTCGTCACCGGCGAGATCAAGACGAACGAGCGTGCCGGTGGATCTACCAGGTCGAGACCTCCCCCGGGCGGTACGCAGGTCACGACGAGCTCCGCACCTACCGCGGCTATCGCAGGGCCTGCGAGATCGGGCACCGCATCGGATAACGCCGCAACGTCACCCGCGTGGTGGTGCCGATGTCGTGCCTGAGCAACCCGCGCTGGCTCAGGGTCGGCGTGGGCGCGGCGACCGTTCAGCTCGACGCGTCGGCACTCAAGGCCTTCCTCGACGGCGACGGCGCGGACCTGCCCGAGGACGCGGTCACGGTCCGGGCCGACGACGCCGGACGGACCGACGTGGCCGACCAGCTGCGCTTCACGCCACGGATCTACCGCTGGCAGCTCGGCCGGCAGCTCGGCCGGCAGCTCGGCCGTGACGCCCGTCTGGCGCCCCGGCCGCCGTCGGCGTCGTGAGCAGCGGGACCGGGCGCTAGCCGGCGTCGGCGAGCGCTGCCGCCCGCCCCAGCACGGCGTCCAGCATCGGCTCGGTGAGCCGACCGGTGAAGGTGTTCTGCTGCGACGGGTGGTAGCAGCCGAGCAGCCGCAGCCCGCGACCGGCCGGGGAGTCCAGTGACACCTCGACGCCGTGACCGAACCGCGGCTTCGGACGGGGCACGGCGTAGCCGAGGGCGCCGAGGGTGCGCAGCGCGGCGTCCCAGCCGAAGCCGCCGAGGCAGACCACCGCCCGCAGCGTCGGCTCGACCAGGCGCACCTCGTGCACCAGCCACGGCGCGCAGGTGTCGCGCTCCTCGATGCTCGGCCGGTTGTCCGGCGGCGCGCACCGCACCGCCGCCACCATCCGAGTGCGCAGCAGCCGCTGACCGTCGCCGGCGTGCACCGAGGTCGGCAGGACTGCCAGGCCGGCCCGGTGCAGCCCGGCGAACAGCCAGTCGCCGGAGCGGTCGCCGGTGAAGATCCGGCCGGTGCGGTTGCCGCCGTGCGCCGCGGGAGCCAGCCCCACCACCAGCACCCGAGCCGCCGGATCCCCCCAGCCCGCGACCGGGCGACCCCAGTAGGGCTGCCCGCTGTACGCCGCACGCCCGGTGGCGGCGACGGTCTCCCGCCACGCCACCAGCCGGGGGCAGGCGCAGCAGACCGAGACCTCGGCGTCGAGCGCGGCGAGAGCCAGCCCGGGAGCCCGAGCGGCCACGTCGGCGGCCTCGTGCGCGACAGGCGTGCCCGGCGTCGCCGGGTCGTCGGGCCAGCCGGTGCCGGCCGGGACCGGGGAGGCGAACACCGCACCTGTCACCGGATGCGGCAGGCTCTCGGGGCGGTGGGGACGGTCGGACGTGGCGGAACGGTGCCGGCGGGCCGGGCGGCTCATGGGCGGGTCGCCAGCGACCAGGCGATCCCGTCGAGGATGTCGGCGTCGGAGACGGTCAGCGTCTCGGCCCCGGTCCTGGCCAGGAGCCGGTCCAGCAGGACCGCCCCCGCGCCGACCACGTCGGAGCGGCCGGTCGGGACCCCCAGCGCCTCGCGCTCCCGCACGGTCATGGCGAGCAGTCGCCCGGCGAGCTCGTGCACCGCCGGCGCGGGGAACGCGCGGCCGTGCACCCGGTCGCGGTCCCAGGTCCGCGACCCCAGCAGCAACGTCGCCAGCGTCGTGACGGTGCCGGCCACGCCGACCACCGTCCGGGCCGTCTCGACGTGCACGCCGTGCTCGCACAGCGTGTCCAGCGCGCGGTCGACGACGGCCACGGCTGCCTCCACCTCGGCCCGGGTCGGCGGGTCCGAGGGCATCAGCCGCTCGGTCAGCCGCACCGAGCCGAGGTCGAGCGACCGGGCCGCGGCGACCCGCCCGTCGGGGCCGCCGAGCACCACCTCGGTCGACCCGCCGCCGATGTCGACGAGCACCACCGGAGCCGGCAACGACGGCAGCGAGCGGGTCGCCCCGTCGTAGGACAGCGCCGCCTCCTCGTCCCCGGTGACGACCTCCGGGTCGACCCCGAGCCGCTCGCGAACCCCGGCCACGAGCAGGTCGGCGTTCTCGGCGTCCCGCATGGCCGAGGTGGCCACGAACCGGAGCCGAGCGACGTCGTGGACGGCCAAGATCGCGGCATACTCCTCGAGCGCCGCCAGCAGCCGGTCCATCGCGGGCTGCGAGATCCGGCCGGTACGGTCCACGCCCTCTCCGAGCCGGACGATCCGCAGCTCCCGGGCCAGGTCGCGCTGGGTGCCGGTGGCGACGTCGAGGTCGGTGACCAGCAGCTTGACGGAGTTGGTGCCGCAGTCGACGGCGCCGACGCGGGTCACCCGGTCGGGTCCCCGACGCTCACGCACGGCCCGACGGCCCAGAACCACCCCAACCGCTCGACCACCTCGTCGCCGAGCGGGTTCAGCCCGGGGCCGGCCGCGAGCGCGTGGCCGGCCAGCACGTGCAGGCACTTCACGCGGGTGGGCATGCCGCCCGCGGAGACGCCCGCGATCTCCGGGACCGCTCCGATCGCCTCGCGAGCCGCGAGGTAGGCCTGGTGCGCCCGCTGGTACGCCGCGGCCAGCTCGGGGTCCTGCTCCAGGCGCTCCGACATCTCCCGCATGAGGCCCTCGGCCTCCATCGTGCCGATCAACGAGGCGGCCCGGGGGCAGGTCAGGTAGAAGGTCGTCGGAAACGGGGTGCCGTCCTCGAGCCGGGGCTCGGTGGCGACCACGTCGGGGTGGCCGCAGGGGCACCGGTGGGCGATGGCGTGCACCGCCCGCGCCGGTCGACCGAGCTGCGCCGCGAGCACCGCCTCGTCGGTCCGGTTGACGACCGTCACCGGGCCTGGCCCGACGCCGAGCCCGACGTGCTGCCCGAGGCCTTCGGGGCCTGGATCCTGGTGGCGGGATGCTGCCGGCCGGGCTCGGTCGAGCGGGGTCGCCCCGCAACCTCGACGCTGCCCCAGGCCGCCTGCCACCACAGCGGACGACTCGCCTCGGCCACCGCTTCGGGCGATGACAGCGAGTCCTCGTGGTCCATCGGCGTGCCGTCCTGCTCCAGGACCTGGAAGCCGACCTCGCCGGGCATCACCCAGCCGAACCGCTCGTGGGCCTTGGCGCGCACGAAGGCCGGGTCGTCCCACCGGCTCTTCTCCCGCTTGAGCCGGTCCACCTCGGCCTGCGAGGACGCGATGCTGGCGTTGAGGTCGGCGATGTGACGCCGCTGCTCGAGGTAGGCCCGCATGCTGGAGGCGTAGGACACCATCAGGAGCGCGAGCACCAGGACCAGGACAGCCGCCCGGCCGGTGAACCTCGGCCGCCCGGGCGCGACCTCGCCGGCGGCGGGACGGCGACGCGGGACGGCCCGCCGGGGCCCGGCACCGGGCCGGGCCCCCGCAGCGGCACGTGCGGACCCGGTGCGAGACCCGGGCTGCGCACCACGCCTGCGGGGGTCCGAGCCCCGTGCCGACGGACCGTTCCGCATGGGGCGCCTCAGCTGGCCTTGCCGTCGCCGCCGAAGCGGGGGAACGCGCCGCGACCGGCGTAGCGGGCGGCGTCGTCGAGCTCCTCCTCGATGCGCAGCAGCTGGTTGTACTTGGCGACGCGCTCGGACCGGGCCGGGGCACCGGTCTTGATCTGGCCGCAGTTGGTCGCCACCGCCAGGTCGGCGATGGTGGTGTCCTCGGTCTCGCCGGAGCGGTGGCTCATCATGCAGCGGAAGCCGCTGCGGTGCGCGAGGTCGACCGAGTCGAGGGTCTCGGTCAGCGAGCCGATCTGGTTGACCTTCACCAGCAGCGCGTTGGCGGACCGCTCGGTGATGCCGCGGCCGAGCCGCTCGACGTTGGTCACGAACAGGTCGTCGCCGACGAGCTGGATCTTCTCCCCGAGCTCGGCGGTCATCGCGCCCCAACCGGGCCAGTCCTCCTCGTCGAGCGGGTCCTCGATGGACACGATCGGGTAGGACGCGACGAGGTCGGCGTAGTAGGCCTGCATCTGCGCGGCGGACCGGGCCGACCCCTCGAACTGGTAGGCGCCGTCGGTATAGAACTCCGAGGCGGCCACGTCGAGGGCGAAGACGATGTCCTCCCCGACCGTGAGGCCGGCCTTCTCCACCGCCACCGTGATCAGGTCCAGGGCCTCGCGGTTGCTCGGCAGGTCGGGGGCGAAGCCGCCCTCGTCGCCGAGACCGGTGGCCAGACCCTTCTCCTTCAGCACCGCCTTGAGGGCGTGGTAGACGCTCGCGCCCTGCTGGAGCGCGTCGCGGAAGGTGGGCGCCCCGATCGGGGCGATCATGAACTCCTGCACGTCCACGCCGGTGTCGGCGTGCGAGCCGCCGTTGAGGATGTTCATCATCGGCACCGGGAGGAGGTGCGCGTTCGGGCCGCCGACGTAGCGGAACAGCGGCAGGCCGGCGGAGTCGGCGGCCGCACGGGCCGCGGCCAGGGACACCCCGAGGATCGCGTTCGCGCCGAGCTTCGCCTTGTTCGGCGTGCCGTCCAGCGCGAGCAGCCGCTGGTCGACGAGACGCTGCTCGGAGGCGTCGAAGCCGGTCAGCTCGGGACCGATGACGTCGAGGACGGCAGCCACCGCCTTGCCGACGCCCTTCCCGCCGTACCGCTTGCCGCCGTCACGCAGCTCGACGGCCTCGAAGGCTCCAGTGGAGGCACCCGAGGGCACCGCCGCGCGGCCGATGGTTCCGTCGTCGAGGGCGACCTCGACCTCGACGGTGGGGTTGCCTCGCGAGTCAAGGATCTCGCGAGCGCCGACAGCCTCGATGGACGCCACGGTGATGCTCCTGCGGTCGAAGGGATGTGTCCGGGGCCCACCCTAACGGCGTCGGCGCCCGGGGCCCTGGCGGCTCGCCCGCTGGTCGCCCTTGGCGGGTGGCGCCGGTGGCGGGCGTCGCCGTGGGCCGGGTGGCGGGCGTCGCCGCTGGCCGCCGGCGGGCGGCGCCGAAGGTGGCGACGGCGAGAGGAGGGCCCGGCCGGGCCATGGCGCGGCCGACGGGTGACCGCCAGACTGGGCCGGTGGCTGACCCGACGGCTGACCCAACGGCTGACCCGACGGCTGGGCCGGCGCTGAGCGAGCAGGTGGAGCGCGTGCAGCGGGCTTTCGACGCTGTCGCCGACGACTACGACCAGAGCGGAGCGCCCTGGTTCGGCCCGATCGCCGACCGGCTCGCGGCGCTGCTCGCCGTCCAGGCGGGAGAGGACGTGCTGGACGTCGGCTGCGGACGGGGAGCACTGACCCTCCCGCTGTCGGCCGCCGCCGGACCCACCGGGTCGGTGACCGCCGTCGACCTGTCGAGCGCCATGGTCGAGCACACCCGCGCGGCGGCGGCCGCCGCCGGCTCGACGGTACGGGTCGAGCAGATGGACGCGACCCGGCCGACGCTGCCGTCGGGCGGGTTCGACGTGCTGGCGGCCTCGCTGGTGCTGTTCTTCCTGCCGGACCCGGCGACGGCGCTGCCGCGCTGGGCCCGGCTGCTGCGCCCGGGGGGCCGGATCGGGGTGTCCACGTTCGGGGCGCAGGACGACGTGTGGCGGCAGGTGGACGCACTGTTCGCGCCGCACCTCCCCCCGGGGATGCTCGACCCCCGCACCCGCGGCTCCGCCAGCCCGTTCGCCAGTGACGAGGGCGTGGCGGCGCTGCTGAGCGGCGCCGGCTTCGTGGCGGTGGAGACGGTGTGCGAGCCGATCGCGCTGCGGTTGTCCGACGCGGAGCAGTGGCGTGCCTGGACCATGGGCACGGGCCAGCGGATGATGTGGGGTTTCGTGCCCGAGGGCGAGCGGGACGGCCTGTTCTCGGAGGCCGCGCGGCTGCTGGAGCAGGCCCGCGACGGGGAGTGGCTGGTGCTGCACCAGGACGTCCGCTACACCGTGGCGCGGGTCCCCTGAGCACGGGATCGCCAGGAGGCCGGGTGCGTGGTCGGCGCCGCGCGGGTCAGGACCGACGGCGTCTGGCACCCTCACGAGGGTGACCCCGGACGCCGTTCCTTCCCACCCCCGGTCCGGCCGTCGGGCCTGGTGGCCCTGGCGGCGGGTTGACGCCCGGGTGCCCGACCTGGACCCGGGCCGGCCGGACCTCGTGGTCGTCGCGTCGGGGTTCGACGACGCCGAGGCGTGCTCGGCGAGCCTGGCGCGGGCGGCGGCCGACCCGCCGGTGTGGGACCCGGCTCGTCCGGTGGTGCTGCGTCACCACCTGCTGCTGCCCGCGGACCTCGTCGACGACGCGGTCACCGTCGCCGCCCAGGACGGCTACCGGCCCACGACCGCCGTCGTGCCCAGCGGCGAGGGTGAGGGGCGGGGGCAGGGTCCCACTGTCCGTGACGCGCAGCGGCTGGTGCTGGTGAGGGTGCAGGTCCTCGACGCCCTCCACTGCTCCCAGGAACGCTCTCGCATGGCCGGGCTGGCGCAGCGACGGGACGGCGTGGTCCTCGGCTGGGACGCGCTGCAGCCGCTCGCCCCCGACTAGGGACGCGCTGCGACGCTGCAGTCAGCGGTGACGCTCGGGTCGGAGCAGTGTCAGGCGATGACCGTGCCCGACCGCAGACCGCGCCTCGAGCGGACACGGGAGGCCGTCACGCGCTCGTGAGGTCCTCCCGGCCCTCTCGGAGCGACGGCATCCCGTGTGGACCTCCCGGTCGCGGTCCTGAGACGCATGATCTCCGTAACAGTTGGTCGTGCTGCCTCGGCGTCGCGCCGCCTAGGCTCGCGACGTGTCCCTGCGCCCTGATGAACGCACTCGTGTCACGTCGCTCTTCGGCCGTGCCCTGCGGGGCGAACCGTGCACCGTGCACGGTCTGGACGCGTTGCCTCGCCGGCTCCCGATGTCCCGGTGGACCGCCCCCGCCGACGCCGGCGACGCGGCTGTGCTCGCGCACTGCACCGGGCCGACCCTGGACATCGGCTGCGGCCCGGGCCGGATGAGCGAGCACCTCGCCGCTCGGGGCGTCGGAGTGCTGGGCATCGACATCGTGCCGGAGGCGGTCGCCCAGACCCAGGCCCGCGGCGCCAGCGCCCTGCGCCGTGACGTGTTCGACAGGCTCCCCGGCGAGGGCTGGTGGGTGTGTGCGCTGCTCGCCGACGGGAACATCGGCATCGGGGGGGACCCGGTCGCCCTGCTCCGTCGGGTGGCTGTCGTGCTCGCCCCCGGCGGCTGGGTGATCGTCGATGTCGCGCCGCCCGGGACCGCGCTGCACACCCACACCATCTCCCTCGAGTGCGGCGGGCACCGCTCGGACCCGTTCGCGTGGGCCGTCCTCGGTCCCGAGGCCCTCGCCGAGGTCTCACCTGCGGCCGGGCTCAGCGTGACCGGTGTGCACGACCACGACGGACGCTGGTTCGTCGTCCTCACGACGAGCTCCTGATGCGCCCGCTCCGACCGCCGCGCGAGGACGACTTCACCTCCCCCCTGCGCGCGCCCGAGGTCGCGGCCCGGGTCGGGCTCTGGCTCGGCGTGTGCTTCACCGTGGCGTTCCTGACCGGGATCTGGAGCCATTTCTACCAGGACCAGCCGTCGTGGCTGACCATCCCGACCCGGCCGGTGTGGATCTACCGCGTCACCCAGGGCCTGCACTACCTGACCGGCACGGCGGCCGTCCCGCTGCTGCTCGTCAAGCTGTACTCCGTCTACCCGAAGCTGTTCGCCCAGGTCCCGTTCGGCAGGGTTCGCGAGCTCGCGCTGCACCTGCTCGAGCGGGTCTCGATCGCGCTGCTGGTGGCCGCCGCCATCTTCCAGCTCACGACGGGGGTTCTCAACAGCGCCGAGTGGTACGCCTGGTCGTTCTCCTTCCGGTCCACGCACTTCGCGGTGGCGTGGGTGGCCTTCGGAGCGCTCGTGCTGCACGTCGCGGTGAAGCTGCCGGTGATCCGCGACGCGTTGAGCCGCCCCGTGGAGGACGGCGAGGCGCCGGGGTCCGGGCTCACCCGGCGCGGGCTGGTGCGCACCGCACTGGGAGCCACGGGGGTCGCCATCCTCGGGGTAGCCGGCAGCACAGTGCCGTGGCTGCGCACGGTCTCCCTCTTCGAGACCCACGACGGCACCGGCCCGCAGGGTCTCCCGGTCACCAAGAGTGCCCGCGCCGCCAGGGTCACCGCGACGGCCGTCGACCCGTCGTACGCCTTGGAGGTGGTGCACGCCGGCACGACGAGGCGGCTCTCCCTGGGCGACCTCGGGTCGATGCCCCAGCACAGCGAGACCCTTCCGATCGCGTGCGTGGAGGGCTGGAGCGCCTCGGGGAGGTGGACCGGGGTGCGGCTGCGCGACCTGCTCGACCTGGTCGGCGCACCCGCCGGCTCGACGGTAGCCGTGCGCTCCCTCCAGCAGTCAGGTGCGTTCAAGGCCTCCGAGGTGCGCGGGAACCTCGCCGACGACCCCATGACGCTGATCGCGCTGCGGTTGAACGGCGAGGCGCTGAGCATCGACCACGGCTACCCCGCCCGCCTCATCGCGCCGAACCGTCCGGGCGTGCTGCAGACCAAGTGGGTCGCCAGGATCGAGGTTGACTGAGATGCGCCTGACGCGAGGACTCCTCGGTGCCACCGGCATCGGGCTGGTGCTGGTGGGCCTGCAGAACCTGCTGGGGGCGAGCCTCCCCGACCTGGTGAACATCGGGCTGTGGCTGGCCGGGGGCGTGGTCCTCCACGACGCCGTCATCGCCCCGGGCGTGGTGGCGGTCGCCGTCGTGGTGCTCCCGCGCCTGCCGTCCTGGAGCCGCGCCCCGGCGGTCGCCGGCCTCGTCGTCCTGCTCACCGTCACCCTGGTCGCCCTCCCCGTGATCGGCCGGTTCGGCGCCCGCGAGGACGTGCCCAGCCTGCTGAACCGCCCGTACGGAGCGCTGTGGCTGGGGTTCGCAGCCCTGGTGGTCGCCGTCGTCGTCATCGCGTCGCTGGTGCGCCGCCGATGCTCGCCGACGGGCAGCTGATGTCGCACGTGCTGGTGGTCGACGACGACCACACGGTGCGGGAGACCAGTGACGTCCCGGTGGTCATGCTCACGGCGTTCGGCAGCGAGACCGACCGCGTGGTGGGCCTGGAGCGGTGCCGACGACTACGTCACTAAGCCGTTCAGTCCGCGCGAGCTGGTACTGCGGGTCGACTCGGTGCTGCGGCGGGCGGGACAGCGGGCCTCCCCCGACACCCCCTCGACCGTGACCGACGGCGACCTGCGTGCGAACGCCTCCCGGCGCGTCGCGACGCTGGCCGGTCGCCAGCTGTCGCTGACCGCGCGCGAGTTCGACCTCCTGCGCTTCCTGGTTCGGCACCCCGGTGCCGCGTTCTCCCGCGACCAGCTGCTGCGCGACGTGTGGGGCTGGTCCTTCGGCGACCAGTCGACGGTCACGGTGCACGTGCGCCGGCTGCGCGAGAAGGTCGAGCCCGCTCCCGGTCCGGCTGGTCACCGTCTGGGGCGTGGGCTACCGCTGGGAGAAGTCCGGATGAGCGACCAGTCAGCCGTCGTGCTGATCTCCGTCGCCTGGCCCGGGGCGGTGGGTGCCGCGGGGCTGCTGGTCGCCTGATTGCTGCGGCGCACGTCCGTGCGCTGGCAGTCGCTCGGTGTCGCTCTGGTGGTGGTGGCGGCGGTCGTGGCCGGCGTGTTCGGGACCGCGCGGGCGATGTTCCTGTCCGACCACGACGTCCACGTCGTGCTGGTGGTCCTGGTCGTCGCGGGGCTGGTCGCCGTGGGCCTCGCGATGCTCGTGGGCGCGGCGGTCGTGCACTGGTCGCGCTCGCTCGCCGAGGAAGCCCGTCGCTTCGGGGAGAGCGGGCGGTTCGTGTCCGTGGGCGGGGGACCGGTCGAGTTCCAGTCGGTCTCCGATGAGCTCACCCGCACGAGCGAGCGGCTGGCAGAGTCCCGGGCCAACGAGAGCCGCCTCGAGGAGGCCCGCCGCGAGCTGGTCTCCTGGGTCTCCCACGACCTGCGCACCCCCTGGCCGGGCTGCGCGCGATGACCGAGGCGCTCGAGGACGGTCTGGCCGAGGACCCCAGCGCTACCACCGGCAGATGCGGTCCGAGGTGGACCGGATGGTGCGGATGGTCGACGACCTCTTCGAGCTGTCCCGGATCCACGCAGGCGTCATCCCGCTCGACGTGCAGACCGTGGTGCTCGGCGACCTGGTCAGCGAGGCGATCGCGGGTGCCGACCCCGTTGCGCGGGGCAAGGGCGTCCGACTGGACGGCGCGGTCGAGCCCGGCGTGCTGGTGCGCGCGGATCCCGCCGGTTTGTCCCGCGTGATGGGCAACCTGGTGATGAACGCGATCCGGCACACCCCCGCCGACGGCGCCGTCGAGGTCACCGGCCGTTCCGTGGCCGACGGCATCGAGCTGACCGTGACCGACGGCTGCGGCGGCATCCCGACTGACGACCTGCCGCGGGTCTTCGACGTCGCCTGGCGCGGCACCCGGGCCCGCACACCCGCCGACGACAGCGGCGCCGGGCTCGGGCTTGCCATCGTCAGGGGCCTGGTCGAGGCCTACGACGGCGAGGTCGAGGTCCGTAACCAGGAGCCCGGCTGCCGGTTCCTGGTGCACCTGCCGTCCTGATCCGGCGTCGTCGAGTCGTGCCACCCTCGCCGTCGGCACGGTCGGTGTATCAGGACAGCGCCGTGCGCGTCGGTTGAGAACGCCCGGGACGACCCTCCGGGCGCCGATCCCGCCGCGACGAAGGAGCGAGCAGATGGTGCAAGCGATGGGCCCGACGTACGCGGGCGGAACCCAGCCGATCGTCAAGGACGGCTACGCGGTGCTCTACCTGCCGGACGTCAACAACGCCGAGCTGGTCACGGCCGGTGAGGCGCCGGTCTTCTACTACATCCCCAACATCGTCCGGATGGCGCGCAAGGACGGCCCGGACTCGGGGGACTTCCTGTTCAACCTCGTCCGGTTCGCCGGCACCGGCGGCGGCGGGGTCATCGGCGGCGGGGGTGAGGTGGCCGGCGGCGTCCTCACGTTCTCGGTCACCGGCGCCATCCCCGAGGCGACCAGGCGGCAGGCCGAGGCGGAGATCACCGGCCGCTTCGCGAACAGCACGGACGTGTTCTGGGGCATCAAGGGCACCCGGAAGCCGCCCATGTTCCGCCCCGCGATCGTCTCCTCGACCACGACGACGGTCTCCAACCTCGCCCCGACCGGGCGCGGTCTGCCGACGCTGGTCACCACGACCCGGGGCGGGCAGCCGCGCCAGGAGATCGGCTACTTCGGCATGCCGGGCCGCCGGACCGGGGCGCGGGATCCCGGCACGCGTGACGGCGAAGGCGCTCCGGTGACCCAGCCGGCCGGCGGCGCGCCGGTGCTGACCGACGGCTCCGGCTCGAACCTGGACCCCTGGTACTGGCAGATGCACGGCAACGGTGCCGGCTCGATCGACCCCACCGGCACGCACGCCTTCTCCGGTCTGCTCGGCGCCTATCCGACCGCGATCTGCTGGGAGGCGTTCCACGGCACGGCGTCGCCGCTGATCGTCATCCAGAACTACCGGCTCAAGGTGTGGTCGCCGGTGGTCACGCTGAGCATCCAGGGCGAGTGGAAGTCGGTCTTCGACCACCTGTCGGCCGCCGCCTCCGGGCGCTACCTGTGGGCCAAGGTGGACCTGGAGGCCGAGTTCAACCGGATGCGCACGGAGGGCACCATCACGGTGGACCTCAAGGTGGACACGACGCTCCCCGGCTCCGAGGAGATCGCCCGCCGGCTCGACGAGAAGAGCAACCTCGTCTTCGAGAAGTTCATGGAACAGGCCAAGACCAAGATCTTCGACGTCCCGACGCCCCAGGTGGAGGCGGCCGAGGCATCGTCGTCCGGTGGGGGCATCTTCAGCCCATGGGGCGCCGGACTGGCGCTGAAGTACCGCCGCGACGAGAACTCGCTCAAGCTCGCCTACCACGAGACCCAGCAGTTCGCCTACCTGCAGGACCACACCATCTCCAGCTCGCTGGCGGGCATGTACGACGAGATGAAGGCCGACCCGGACGCCGAGCGCAAGTACTTCCTGTCGGTCTACCTCGATGACTGGCCGCGCAAGCTCGCGCGCGTCGTGCGACCGGTCGCCGCCTGGGACGACGGAGCGGTCGAGTTCCTCTCGGTCCAGATCGGCTACCCGAGCACCACCGGAGCCCTCAACTGGGAGGGGTCGAGCTTCGCCGGCACGCAGGGCCAGGACGGGACCTGGAAGTACCAGACGGCACAGAAGGTCGCCTCGGACGTCCAGAACGCTCCCGACGGCTGGGCCCCGGACCTGACCTACGTCAAGCGCAAGGTGCACCTGGCCGAGCCGCCGAGCGAGGCCGTCGACCCGTACCGGCGGGTGCAGATCGAGCGCAACGTGATCGACATCGACCCGGGGCCGAACGGGACGCTGCTCAACGACACCACGCTGGAGGTCCGGGCGGACACGGCAGGCCGGCTCGCGGTCGGTCCGATCGACCTCGGCGTGGTCCTGACCGACAACACCCAGGTGGTCGAGGCCGAGTTCGAGCCGGTCGACGTCGACAGCGGTGAGTCCCTGGGGATGGCACCGGTTCGCTTCCGGTGGTCCCAGGCCGACTACGACCGCGACCGGACCTGGACGATCTTCACCGGTGACCCCGACTTCCGGCCGTCCTACCGGTACCGCGTCAGCGTCACGGTCAAGGGCACGCTCTTCGAGCCGGGTCGCGCCTGGTCCGGGCCGTGGGTGCGCACCAGCGGAAACGGTCCGATCGTCGTCGACGTCCCCCGCCCGGACAGCCCCGGGGTGGTCACCCGGACCCTCCCGGACGAGCGCGTGCGCCTGCTGCGCGAGCTCGGGCCCGGCTCGGCACCGACCGAGGGCGAGCAGGGCGGGGGGGCCACCCGCAGCGGCCCGCCCTCGGGTGACCACGCCGACCCGCCCCGGTACCTCGAGTACCAGCTGTGACCGGGCACCGACGATGACCGCTCACCTGTCGCTGCGAGCCGGCCCGACCGGGGACCCCCTGATCTCCGCGACGTTCGTGCTCGCGCGCCCACCCGGTCTCGACGAGCGGCTCACCCCGCTCGTGGAGCGGGCGGTGCTCGCCCTCGAGCTGCAGGCCGAGCCGGGCGACGACCGCCGGTGGCGCGACGTCGCCTTCGAGGTCCGCCGAGGCGACCCGCCACGCCTGCTGGGCGAGGCGGTCGCCACCGGGCCCTTCGGCCACGCGGCGGTCCCGGTCACCGCGACCGGCGACGACGCGCGCGCCCTGCTCGAGGCGGTGCTCGCCGGGCACGAGGAGGTGGCGCTGCGAGCCACCTTGACCGCCGAGCCACCCCCCGGTCAGGGGAGCACCGTCCGGCTCGCGGTCGGGGAGATCTGGCGCACCCTCGACGCTGTCGCCGACGAGAGCAGGCACTTCCACCGTGCGGAGCTGCTGCACTACCTCCGGCTGCTGCGGACCCGCGGCGCCGTGGTGGGCCCCCTGGAGTCCAGCCGGGACCGGCGGTCCTCGCCGACCGTGCTCGAGCCGGAGGTGCCCGACGCCGTGCTGCTCGACCTGGTGCTGCGCGGCGCGCGACTCGTGCTGTCGCCGGTGTCGGACTACCTCGAGCCGGACCCCGCCGCGGCGGAGGGGCATGCCGACCTCGGACCGGTCGTCGTGCTCTCCCGGTTCGACCCGGGCGACCTCGAGGTCGTGCTCGACCTGCCGGCCGCAGCCGTGGCGGCGCCGGTCGAGACGGTCCAGGTGCCGCTGGCCCGGGTGGTGGGAGAGGTCGTCGCGCGTGACCCCGCGCGTTACCTGCACATGGTGACCGCCGGCGGCGGCCGGCTCGACAGCCTGCTCCCGGCCCGCCGCGCCGGTCGGTCGCGGGCACCGGCGGGGCCGGTGGCGAACCTCCACGTCGCCCTCGGGGGCCGTCTCGTGGCCCCCACGGCGGCCCTCGCCCCGGCGGGGCCGGCGTCCCGGCCGCCCATCTTCGCCGACCGGATCTCGAGCCACTCCGCGGTGCTGATGCACTCCGTCGTCGCCGACCTCGCGATCGTCGGCCCCGTCAGGACGCCGGGGCCCCTGGTCACCGGGACCGACGACGCCCTGTGGGCCGACCGGTGGGACGACGCGGCTCGGTGGTACCTGCCGGAGTTCTCGGTGGTCGTCCCCGACCCGACCGCCGGCGACGACGCAAGCCCGTTCTGCTTCGACGTCGACGCTGCCGGGCACACCTTGGACGGCACGGTCGCGCTCGACGCGGCGGTCCACGTCACCCTGGCGGCCGGGCCCTCACACCGAACGACCGCGCAGTTCGACGCCGTCGCCGAGGGCCGGACGCTGCGCCCGGTGGCCGTCGACGCCGTCCGGGTCCACCTGGCGATCCCGTTCCGCGACGAGCGCGGCACCGCACGTACTGAGCTCGTCGAGGCGGAGACGGTCGAGCGCTCGGGGGGCCTGGGCACGATGGGCTCGACGCTGCGTGCACGGTTCCGGCTGCGCAACGCCTGGGCACGGATGGCCTACGGGGCGTGCGCCGTGGCCGGGTTCCAGACCGAGCCGGCACGAGTGGTCGTGACCTCGACGTTCTCGGGTTGGCGGCGCACCGCGAACATCCCCGTGCTCGTGGGGGTGCACAAGCGGTGGTCGCTCGCCGGGAACGGCTCGCGCGGGCGGGCCGGCGCAGGCCTGCGTGCCCCCGTCCTCGCCCACGCCTCGGTCCGACCGGCGTGGCAGCAGCCGACCGCCGCCTCGCTGGACCTGCTGCGCCCCAGCCACGAGTGGGTCGACCTGTCGGTGGCCCGCGCGACCGACCTCGTCATGCCGTGCGGCGAGCACGGGCGGCGCTACCGGCAGCGGGTCGACGGCGAGTGGCGGGCGATCGGTTGCCAGCCGGTCCTCCAGCTCGGCCAGACCGAGCACCGCACCTACGAGGAGGTCACGGTGCGCGCCGCGGCCGGCCGGGCCACCGTGCTGCGCTCGCTGACCGGTCCCCGGCGGTTCCTCGTGGTGCCGCGCAGCTACGCCGTCGGGCGGTACGAGGCGGACCAGGGAGGTCGGGCCTTCCACCCGACCCTCCTGCTGCACTCCACGATCGACGTCGACGACCCCACGAACATCCGCTGTGTGCTCGCCGCCTCCCTGCAGCCGGTGCTGCCGCCGTTCGTGCGGTCGGCGATCGTCGCCGAGCTGCGCGCGACCCTCGACCCCGAGGCGACCCTGGAGTACCTGCCGGCGTGTGGCGTGGAGCCTGACATCCGGTGGGCGGTGCCCGGTGGGACGGCGGTCGAGGGCGTGCTCACCGACAGCGGCTTCTCGGTGGTGCTGTCCACCGACGTCCCCGGCTTCCTCGCGCTGCGGTCCCTGTTGGAGCGGTCCGGCATCGAGGGGTCGGCCTCAGCCACCCTGCCCGGTGGCCTGACGCTGCGGACGACGCTCCGCCTCGACCTGGCCACGGTGACGGGTCCGTTCGGCTCCGGGCCGGTGACCGTCGACGGCTCCGGAGCGACCCGGACCCTGACCAACCGGACCGGTCAGCGGCAGGCGGTCAGCGGGCTCGCGACCGCGGGGACGCAGGTCGTGCCGCTGGGCCTGGTGCTCGAGCCGAACGGGTCGGCGACGGTGGACGTCCCGGCGGCCAGCGGGGACCTCGACGTCGTGCACCAGCCCGACACCACCGCCGAGCCGCTGGACGAGGCTCGCGCCTACATCGAGGACCTCGAGCTCGGGGTCGTGTTCCTCGCCGCCACCGACCCGGCGGCCGGTGGCCTCGCCGCGCTGGAGGTCGCCACCGCACTGGACGGGCGGACCGATGCAGCGCCGCTGGTCCTGACCAGCCGGCAGCGGCAGGCCGAGCGCACCTACACCCTGCCGCTGACGACCTTCGCCAGGGATCCCGCCGTGACCTTCACGGTGACGTCGGTCGGCGAGGACGGCTCCCGCACCACTGGTCCGAGCACCACCTGGCCGGTCCGTTCTCGTGGCGTGCTGATCCCGGTCTCGCCACCCGGCCCCCCACCGGTCCGAGCCAGCGGTCCGAGCCAGCGGTCCGAGCCGCCGGTCTGAGCGGCCGGCCTGAGGCGCCGGCCTCACCGCCGCGCGTCTTCGCACGTCCCCATCCATCGCACGTCCTGAGAGGAAACAGGAACCATGAGCGGCTACTCCCTGCACATCGGACTGAACCTGGTCGACCCCGCGTCCTACGACGGCTGGGACGGTCAGCTGTCCGGCTGCGTCAACGACGCCCACGCGATGCGTGACCTCGCATCGGCCGCGGGTTTCCAGACCCGCATCATGCTCGACGACCAGGCGACCTCCCAGGCGGTCGTCGGCGCCCTCGGCGAGCTCGCCCGGCAGGCGACGCCCGGTGACATCTGCCTGGTCACCTACTCCGGGCACGGCGGCCAGGTCGAGGACGTCAACGGGGACGAGGACGACGGCCTGGACGAGACCTGGGTGCTGTTCGACCGGCAGGTCGTCGACGACGAGCTCTACCAGATGTACTCGCAGTTCGCCGCCGGCGTACGGGTCGTCGTGCTCAGCGACAGCTGCCACAGCGGGACCGTGGCGAAGCACGTGCTGCGCACCGAGAGCCGCAAGGCGGTGCTGGGAGCCGCCCGCGGCCAGGGACGCGGGGCCACCGGGGACGTCAGCGTGGTCACCGGCCCGCCGCGGAGCATGCCGTACGGCGCGGAGCGCCACGACAACGAGCGGCGTCGGGGCACCTACCAGTTCGTCCAGGCACTCAGTGGCGCCAAGGGTGACGCGGACATCCGTGCGGGGGTCCTGCTCATCTCGGGGTGCCAGGACAACCAGCTGTCCTACGACGGCGACGTCAACGGGCAGTTCACCGGCACGCTGCTGCGGACCTGGGCGGCCGGCTCGTTCACCGGCGACTACGTCGCGTTCCACCGCCGCATCGTCGACCAGATGCCGCCGGACCAGACGCCGAACCTGTTCACGGTCGGCGCGGTCGACCCCGGCTTCACGGCCCAGCGGCCGTTCACCCTCGCGGCTCCGGCGGCGACCGGCGGAAGCCAGCAGGGCGGCGGCCAGCAGGGCGGCGGCCAGCAGGGCGGCGGCCAGCCGAACGCAGGCCAGCCGAGCGGCGCCCGCCCGACGCTGCGGCAGGGCGCGGTGGGCGACGCGGTCGTGGCGCTCCAGCAGCGGCTGACCGTGCACGGCTACCCCGTCACCGCCGACGGGTTCTTCGGCCCCGGCACGGCGCAGGCCGTCCGCGGCTTCCAGCAGTCCCGTGGGCTCGCCGCTGACGGTGTCGTCGGGTCGATGACCTGGCAGGCGCTCGACGCGGCCCCGGTGACCGGCGGTGGCACGGGCTGGTCCGGGTCGTCGGGCGGGTCGTCGGGCGGCGGCTGGGGCGGGTCGGGGGGCGGGTCGGGCGGCGGGTCGGGCGGCGGGTCGTCGACCGGCGGGGGCTGGAGCGGGAACGGGACGAGCACCGGGGGGTGGGGGTCCGGGACGACCACGATGACCCGACCCACCATCGCTCGCGGCGACACGGGCGAGGATGTCCGGCACCTGCAGGAGCGGCTGTCCGCGCACGGCTACTCGCTCACCCCCGACGGCATCTTCGGGCCGGGCACCGAGTCGATGGTCAAGTCCTTCCAGCGCAGCAACGCGCTGACCGCCGACGGCATCGTGGGGCCGCGGACCTGGGACGCGCTGGGCTGACCGGCCGGGGGTGACCGCGGTCCCGGCCGCCCTCCGGCTGGTCCGTGACGTCCGGCAGGACCCCGGTTGCGACCGAGACCACGAGACGTCAGCGACTAACCGGGCGGGGTCTCGGCGGCCCGGACCGCGTCGGCAAGCCGGTGGACCGCCACCCGCAGCGCCTGCTCTGCGTCCACGCCGGCGGCCCGGGCCGCGACGACCACGGCCAGCAGCCGCTCACCGAACGCGGTCTGGGGGCCCGTCTGGGGTCCCGTCGGGGGCGGTGCCGATGCTTCGGGCAGCGGGGGCGGGGCCACCCCGACCCGACGGGCGCGGCCGAGGACCTTGTCGGCCAGGGCGAGGGCGGGCAGCGCGCGCGGCACCCCGTCCAGTACCGAGGACCTGCCCTTCTCGGCAGCCTTGAGCGTCTCCCAGTTGCGGTTCACCTCGTCGGCGTCGGCGACCGCGAGGCCGGCGAACACGTGCGGGTGGCGGTGCACCAGCTTGTCCACGATCCCGGTGGCGACGTCGTCGACGGTGAAGCCGGCCGCCCCGGCCTCGGCGGCCACCCGGGCGTGGAAGCAGACCTGCAGCAGCAGGTCGCCGAGCTCCTCGCACAGGTGCGCGGCGTCGTCGGACTCGACGGCCTCGAGGACCTCGTAGGTCTCCTCGAGCAGGTACGGCGCCAGCGAGCGGTGCGTCTGCTGGGCGTCCCACGGGCACTCGTCGCGCAACCGGTCCATCACGGCGACCAGGTCCAGCAGCCGTGACCCCGGCGCCTCCCGGACGCCGGCCGAGGTGGAGAGCACCTCGACCCGCCACGACGACGGGAGGCCGGCCCGCAGGTCGGCCAGCAGCTCGGGGAGCCGGTCGGCCTCGTCGGGGGCGGCGAGCCACACGGCGCCGCCGGGGTCGGCGCCGAGGCCCGCCGCGACCGCGGCCGGCGACAGCTCCGGCAGCAGCTGGACCTCGTGCCCGGCGGCGGTCACCGCCGCCGCCAGCGGGTGCGCGCGCGACGAGGCCAGCCGCTGACCGGCTCCCGCCACCGCGGACCAGGCCGGCCAGGTCATCAGCCCCGGGGAGACCCGGAGGCCGGCGACCAGGACCGTCAGCTGCACTTCTGGCTGGCGGGCAGCGCGGCGGCGTAGGCGGCGTCCGGCTGGGCCGCGGCACCGGCCGTCGCTCGCCGGGACACCGGGACCGACAGCGAGCCGTCCCCGGCGTTGACGACCTGGCCGCTGCGGTACGACCCGAACCGTGGGTCGACGCTGACCTCGACGTTCCGCGCCGCCCAGCGGTCCCTCAGCTGGGTGCCGGCGGCGATGGCCTGCTGGTCGGTGCCCTGGCCACCTTGGGACGCGAGGGCCGCCCGGCCCACCTGGAGCAGGGAGAGCTGTCCCTCGGCGTACTCCTCGAGCACCTGGCGGAAGACCTCGCGGCGCCCGGCGGGCAGGGCCTCGATGGTGGCGCTGTTCGCGGCGACCGCCGCCGAGACCAGCTCCTGGTCGGGCTCGACGCCGAGCGACGCGGCGAACTGGCTGTTCAGCTCACCGGTGAGCAGGATGGTGAGGGCGTCGCGGCGCACCGTGCGGCTGGGCAGGTCCCGAGGAGTCTGCTGGCCGGCGACCTGCGGGTCGTAGCACAGCGCCCGCGCGAACGCGTCGACGCGCGCGTCGTCGATGGGCTGCGACCCCACGACGGCCGCGGAGCCGGGATGCCCGCCGCACGCCGACAGCGCCAGCGCTGCGGCCCCGGCGGCCACCAGCCCCGTGACGGTGCGAGTTCGGCTCACGTCGCCCTGCCTCCCTAGCTGTGCGCGCCGGCCGGCACGCGGTCGATGACCATGTCGATGACCTCGCGGGCCCAGCCCAGCAGCTCCTCGTCGCGCAGCGGCCGCCCGGCCACCACCGCGGTCGACGGGCGAGGCACGAGCATCGTACGCAGGTTGGCCTTCACGATGCTGCCGGGGTGGAGCCGGTTCAGGCGGACCGTCGTGGACTCGGCCAGGTCGACCGGGGCGAACCGGACGTACTTGCCCTGGATCGTGACGTCGGTGAGCCCCGCCTGGCGCGCCCTGCCACGGAACCGCGCCACCGCCAGCAGGCTCGCCACCGCGGCGGGCGGCTCGCCGTAGCGGTCCACCAGCTCCTCGCGGATGGAGACCACGTCGTCGTCGCCGCGCACCTCGGCCAACCGCTTGTACATCTCCAGGCGCAGCCGTTCGCTGGGCACGTAGTCGTGCGGCAGGTGGGCGTCGACGGGCAGCTCGATCTTGACCTCGGGCTGCGCGGCGGCCTCGCCGTCGCCGCGGAACTCCGAGACCGCCTCGCCGACGAGACGGACGTAGAGGTCGAAGCCGACGTCGGCGATGTGGCCCGACTGCTCCCCACCGAGCAGGTTGCCCGCCCCGCGGATCTCCAGGTCCTTCATCGCGATGGCCATGCCGCCGCCGAGGTCGGAGTGCTGGGCCAGGGTCGCGAGCCGCTCGTGCGCGGTCTCGGTCAGCGGCTTGTCGGGCGGGTACAGGAAGTAGGCGTAGGCCCGCTCCCGGCCCCGGCCGACCCGGCCCCGCAGCTGGTGGAGCTGGGAGAGGCCGAGGGTGTCGGCACGCTCGATCAGCATGGTGTTGGCGTTCGACACGTCGAGCCCCGACTCGACGATCGTGGTGCAGACCAGGACGTCGAACCGCTTCTCCCAGAAGTCCAGCATCACCTGCTCGAGCCGGTGCTCCCCCATCTGGCCGTGCGCCGTCGCGACCCGGGCCTCGGGCACCAGCTCGCGGATCCGCGCGGCCGCCTTGTCGATGGACTGCACCCGGTTGTGGATGAAGAACACCTGCCCGTCGCGCAGCAGCTCGCGCCGGATCGCCGCGATCACCTGCCGGTCCTCGTAGGCGCCGACGTAGGTCAGCACCGGGTGCCGCTCCTCCGGCGGGGTGGTGATCGTCGACATCTCGCGGATGCCGGTGATCGCCATCTCGAGGGTCCGCGGGATCGGGGTGGCCGACATCGAGAGCACGTCGACGCTGGTGCGCAGCCGCTTCATCTGCTCCTTGTGCTCCACCCCGAAGCGCTGCTCCTCGTCGACGATGATCAGGCCCAGGTTCTTGACCCGGACGTCCGGGTTCAGCAGCCGGTGCGTGCCGATGACGATGTCGACCCGGCCCTCGGACAGCTCCGCGAGGACCTCGGCCGCCTCCTTGTCGCTCTGGAAGCGGGAGAGCCCCCTGAGCAGCACCGGGAAGCCCGACATCCGCTCGCTGAAGGTCGAGAAGTGCTGCTGGACCAGCAGCGTCGTGGGGACCAGGACCACGACCTGCTTCCCGTCCTGGACGGCCTTGAACGCCGCCCGGACGGCGATCTCGGTCTTGCCGTAGCCGACGTCGCCGCAGACCAGCCGGTCCATCGGGACCTGCTGCTCCATGTCGCGCTTGACCTCGTCGACCGTCGAGAGCTGGTCGGGCGTCTCCACGAACGGGAAGGCGTCCTCGAGCTCTCGCTGCCACGGGGAGTCCGGGCCGAAGGCGTGGCCCCGGGTGGCCCGCCTGGCCGCGTAGAGCTTGATGAGCTCGGCGGCGATCTGCTTGACCGCCTTCCGGGCGCGGCCCTTGCGCTTGGCCCAGTCCGCGCCGCCGAGCCGGTCCAGGGACGGCTGCTCGCCGCCGACGTAGCGGGTGACCTGGTCCAGCGCGTCGGTGGGGACGTAGAGACGGTCGGGGACGGCGGCCGGTGCCCTCGACGGCTTGGAGGCGCCGTACTCCAGGACGAGGTACTCGCGGGTGGCGCCCTGCACCTCACGCTGACGCATCTCGACGTAGCGCCCGACGCCGTGCTGCTCGTGGACCACGTAGTCGCCGGGCTTCAGCTCGAGGGGGTCGATCTGACGCTTGCGGCGGGTCGGCATCGACCGCATGTCCTTGGTCGAGGCGCGCTGCCCCGACAGGTCCTCGCCGGTGAGCACGGCCAGGCACAGCCCCTCGTCGACGAAGCCGTGCTCGAGGGTGGCGGTGCTGACGTGGACCAGCCCGCGCTCCGGCTCCACGTCGACCGACTCGCTCAGCCGCACCGGGACGTCGTGCTCGCGCAGCACCTCGACCAGCCGCTGGGCGGGCCCGTGGCCCTCGTGCAGCAGCACCACCGCGCTGTCGTTGCGCAGCCAGGAGCGGATGTCCGCGACCGCGCGCTCGATGTCCCCGCGGTAGGCCTCCACCGGCCTCATCGAGACCGCCCGCGACTCGACCGCTGCCCCGTCGCCGGCCCCGTCGCCCGCCCCGTCGTCCGCCGCCGCGCCGGGCAGCCCGAACGGCGACATGCTCCACCACGACTTGCCCTGGGCCAGGCAGAGCGTGCGCACCTGCGCCAGCGAGTGGTACGACGCGGCCCCCAGGTCGATCGGGGCCTGACCGCCCCCGGCCGCGGCCGCCCAGGAGGCCGTCAGGAACTCCTCGCTCGTCGCCACGAGGTCGTGCGCCCGGCTCCGGGCCCGCTCCGGGTCCAGCACCAGGACGTGGGTGTCGGCCGGCATCAGGTCGACCAGCATCTCCATGTCGTCGGTGAGCACGGGAGCGAGCGACTCCATCCCCTCCACGGCGTGCCCGTCGGCCATCCTCTCGGTGATCTCGGCCAGCTCGGGGTGCTGCTCGCCGAGCAGCCGGGCGCGCGCGCGCACCTGTTCGGTCAGCAGCAGCTCGCGGCAGGGCGGCGCCCACAGCCGGTCGGCGGGCTCCAGGGTGCGCTGGTCGGCGACCGCGAACAGCCGGATCTCCTCGACCTCGTCGCCCCAGAACTCCACCCGCAGCGGGTGCTCCTCGGTCGGGGGGAAGACGTCGACGATGCCGCCGCGGACCGCGAACTCACCGCGCTTCTCCACGAGGTCGACCCGCGTGTACGCCGCTCCCGCCAGCCGTCGTACGACGTCGTCGAGGTCGGCCTCGGCGCCGACGGTCAGCTCGACGGGCTCGAGGTCGGCGAGGCCACGCACCTGCGGCTGCAGCAGCGACCGGACCGGCGCCACCACCACCCGCACCGGACCGTTGCTCGCGTGCGTGCCGGGGTGGCGCAGCCGGCGGAGCACCGCGAGCCGCTGGCCGACGGTGTCGCTGCGGGGTGACAGCCGCTCGTGCGGCAGGGTCTCCCAGGCCGGGTAGTACGCGACCTGCGCCGGGTCGACGACCCCGGCCAGCGCCCGCACCAGGTCCTCGGCCTCGCGGGCGGTGGCGGCCACGGCCAGCACCGTGCGTCCGGCGTCCACGAGGCCCTTGACCACGAACGGGCGCAGGGCGCCCGGCGCGGTCAGGTCCAGGACCGGCACCGCGCCGCCGCGGGCGTCGGCCATGGCACCGGCCAGCGTCGGGTCCTGCAGGACCAGGTCGGCCAGGCCGCTCACACCCACGGTGTTCTCCTGCACGTCGAGAGGGCACAACACGAACCCCCTGTCGGGCCCGCGAGGGCGTAGGCGAGGGGGTGAGGCCAGTCTAGGCGGTGTCCCCCACGCGGGCCGCAGGCTGAGAGGCGGGACCGGCCCGGCTGCCACGGTCCGGGCACCAGGACCGAGCCGGCCACGGTCCACTACGTTGCTGGCATGGCAGCCTCGAAACCGCCGGCCGTCGAGCTCGAGGTCGGCGAGCGGGTGGTGCGGGTCAGCAACCCGGACCGGGTCTACTTCCCGGCGCGAGGGGAGACCAAGCTCGACCTGGTCGGCTACTACCTGGCCGTGGGGCCGGGCATCGTCAACGCCCTGCGGGAGCGGCCGTGCATGCTGCACCGCTTCCCCACCGGCGTCGCCGGGGAGAAGGTCCACCAGAAGCGGCTGCCGGGTGGAGCGCCGCCGTGGGTGGAGACGGTGCGGGTGCACTTCCCCCGCTGGAACCGGATCGCCGACGAGCTGTGCGTCACCGAGCTGGCGCAGGTCGCGTGGGCCGTGCAGATGTCGACGGTCGAGTTCCACCCGTGGAACAGCCGGCGCGCCGACACCGAGAAGCCGGACGAGTGGCGCATCGACCTCGACCCGGGCGAGGGTTGCGACTACGCGACCGTCCGCCGGGTGGCCGGCGTGGTGCGCGAGCTGCTCGACGAGCTCGGCGCCACCGGGTTCCCCAAGACCTCCGGCGGGTCCGGACTGCACGTCTACGTGCGGGTGCGCCCCGATCACGGCTTCCCCGACGTGCGCCGTGCCGCGCTCGCCTTCGCCCGTGAGGTCGAGCGCCGCACCCCGGAGGCCACCACCACGTGGTGGCGCAAGGACCGCGACCCCACCCAGCTGTTCGTGGACTACAACCAGAACGCGCGCGACCACACCATCGCAGCGGCGTACTCGGTGCGCGGCAACCCCGAGGCCACGGTCTCCACCCCGGTGCGCTGGGAGGAGGTGGACGACCTCGACCCCCGCGACCTCACCATCGCGACGGTGCCGGCCCGGTTCGCCGAGCTCGGTGACCTGCACGCCGGGATCGACGGCGCCGTCTTCGACCTCGCCCCGCTCCTGGACTGGGCGGCTCGCGACGAGCGGGACGGGCACGACGTCCCGGACCCGCCGGCGCCGGACTGACCCGGGTGACCCGCCGGCCCTCAGTACCCGAGCGAGAGCCCGTGACCCCGCAGCAAGGACAGCAGCGCGGGGGTGCCGTCCCGGTAGGACCAGGTGTGCGCCCGCAGGCCCACGCAGCGGGCCGCCGCCACGTTGGCGGTCACGTCGTCGATGAACAGCAGGTCGCCGGGCGGCAGACCGAGTGTCTCGCCGATGACCCGGAAGTACGCCGGGTCCGGCTTGGCCACCCCCAGCTCGAAGGAGAAGAACCCGCCGTCGACCAGCCCGTCGTAGCCGAGGTCGCGCCGCATCGCGGCGGCCCGCTCCGCGGCCTGGTTGGTGGCCAGGTAGCAGGGCGTCCCCGCCGCCCGCACCCTGGCCAGCACCTCGCGGGCACCGGCGACCGGCTCGACCCTCAGCCAGGTCGCCAGCACGCTGTCGAGCGCGTCGGCGATGCCCCAGCGGGCGAGCAGCCCGGGCAGCACCTCGGGCCAGGACGCCTCCCCGGTCAGGGCCGGGCGCTCGGCGACCAGGGCCTCGGCGAGGAACGCCTCGACGTCGTCGATCCGGTCGGCCACGGCCGGTCGCATCGACTCCTCGGCCCCGTCGGGCACCCGCTGCAGGACCCCGTCGGCGTCCCAGAGCACCGCGAGGGGCGGCCCGTCAGCGCTCACTCGACCCCGGCGCGGTCGATGTAGCCGAGGATCGCGTCCGCCAGCTCGGGTCGGCACACCACCAGGTCAGGGAGCAGCACGTCCTGCCGGTTGTAGAGCAGCGGGGAGCCGTCGATCCGGGAGGTGTGCAGTCCCGCGGCACGAGCGACCGCCACCGGTGCGGCCGAGTCCCACTCGTACTGGCCACCCGCGTGGACGTAGGCGTCGGCGACGTCTCGCACCACCGAGATCACCTTGGCGCCGGCCGACCCCATCGGGACCAGCTCGGCGTCGAGCTCGCGTGCCAGGCCCGCCACGAACGCGGGCGGGCGGGTGCGGCTGACCGCGATCCGCGGCCTCGGCGCCGTCCTGGGCGGCACCAGCGGCGGGTGACCGGTCCCGAAGGTGGCCCCCAGTCCCGGCTGGGCGACCGCACCGGCCACCAGCTCCCCGTCCTGCCACAGGGCCACGTGCACGGCCCAGTCGTCGCGGGGCGGCTCGGAGAACTCCCTGGTCCCGTCGAGCGGGTCGATGATCCACACCCGTGAGGCGGTGAGGCGGGCACGGTCCTCGACGCTCGCGGTGCTCTCCTCCGACATCACCGCGTCGCCGGCGCGGTCCCGCGCGCACAGCGCCATCAGCAGCTCGTGGGCCGCCCGGTCGCCGGCGTCCTTGAGCTCCCGGCCGGCCAGCCCCTGGCCCCGGACCTCGGTGAGCAGGTCACCGGCGACGGTGGCCGCCCAGGCCGCGAACGCGTGGTCGTCGGTGGCGGCTGCGACGGGTGCCGCGGGCAGCGACGGGGGGGCGGAGGGCGCGGGCTGCGAAGTCACAGCCGCCAGCCTCTCACGACGCCTCGGGCTCAGTAGGCGCCGCGCGCCGCGACGACTGCGCCGACCGTCCGCAGGCCGATTCCGACGTCGTCGCGCAGCCGCCAGTTGTCGGCGTAGTACAGGTCGAGCCGCAGCGACTCCTCCCACAGCAGGTCGGAGCGCCCGCTGACCTGCCACAGCCCGGTGATGCCGGGGTTGACCGCCAGCCGGCGCAGCGCCACGGCGTCGTAGGTCGCCACCTCCTCCGGCAGCGCCGGGCGGGGCCCGACCAGCGACATGTCGCCACGCAGCACGTTGACCAGCTGCGGCAGCTCGTCGAGGGAGGACCGGCGCAGCCAGGACCCCACGCGGGTGATCCGCGGGTCACGACGGATCTTGAACAGCACCCCGTCGGACTCGTTGTCGGCCATCAGGTCCCGCAGCAGCTCCGCGGCGTTGCGGTGCATGGTCCGCAGCTTCAGCATCCGGAACGGGCGACCGTCGCGGCCGACCCGGGTCTGCACGAAGAAGCCCGGCCCGTCGCTGTCCAGCCGCACCGCGGCCCACAGCACCAGCAGCAGCGGGCCACTGACCACCAGCAGCAGCGCCGCTCCGACCCGGTCCATGATCGCCTTGCCGCACCGTCCCCACAGGCTCGCCCGGGGCGTGGCGACCTCGAGCACGGCGCCCCCCGAGGACGCCCGGGTGCGCAGCCGGTGCCCCGAGACCGACTCGACCGGGCACACCACACCGACCGTCACGGAGGTCGCCTCCAGCTCCCAGGTGAGGCCGCGGACCAGGGCGGCCCCGGCGTGGGGACCGGGCAGGACCAGCACGCAGTCGGCCCCGACCGCGGTCACCAGGTCGGGCAGCGTCGCCAGGCTGGTCGTGGTCGGCACCGGCAGGGACTGCTGCACCGGCGTCGCCGCGCCGGCGTCCAGGACGTGGCAGCCGGCGACGACGTCGTCACTGGCCACCCCGACGTAGCGCTCCAGGTCCTGCCCCGAACCGACCAGGACCGCCCGACGAGGTGCGGGGCGCGGCTGCAGCACCCGGACGGCGACCGTGGTGGCGAGGACCGTGACCGTGGCGACGAGCGACGCCCGCCCGGCCGCGGGAGTGACCAGGCCGGCCACGACGACGAAGGCCGCCGTCGCAGCCAGCACGGCTCCGAGCCGCGCGTCGAGGGCGACACGCTGACGCAGCGAGCTCCAGCCCGGTCGCAACCCGAGGACCGTGCCGGCGACGACCCACGCGGCCACGGTCACGAAGGGCTCGAGCCCCCCGGGGAGCGCGACGGCCACAGCGAGCCCGGGAGCCAGCGCGACGACGGGGGCGGTGGCGGCGGAGGGTCCCCGCCGCAGCGGCACCGGCACGGTCGCCTCCGGTGCCACCGGGTCGAGCATCCGCAGCCCGCCCAGGTGCGTGTCGTGCGCGCCCTGCACCGTCTTCGTCGTCGACACAGTTCTCCCACCTTAAGTCCTGATATTCTGCTCTTTATCAGGTCAGAACGGACTAAGGGTATCCGAAATCGGCTGCGGCGGCGGGCAAAACCCTGCCTACCGGCTCCGGTTCAGGCGACCGGCCGGCCTCGGTTGCGACCCGAGCCGACGGCACCGCGTTCGCCGGAGGTGATCCGATCCGGAAACGTGGTGATCGTCCGGAATGGCATGATCTCGCTGCTAGCCTGGTGGTGCTCGACGCGCGTGCGTCGGGCCCGCACTCATCGCGCCGGCCGGAGGCCGCATGACGCTGCCCGCCGGGCCGAACGTGGCGACGCCCGCACCCCCGCGCGAGCCGAGCCCGCGCCGCCGACCCGGCCTGGCCGGGTCGGCGATGGTCGCCCTCGCCGCGCTCGGCGCGCTCGCGGGCCTCGCCTGGCTTTCCCCCGCCCTCCACCGGCCGTCCGACCAGCAGCCGACCACGGTGGCGGGAGTCTCGTCAGGCTCGGCCACCGGAGGTCTGGGCTCGGCCCCCGGCGGTCCGGGCTCGGCCACCGGCGGTCCGGGATCCGACCGCTGGACGCCGGTGCTCGACGACGGCTTCGAGGAGCTGTCCGCCGGCCGGTGGCACGTCTTCGACAACGAGTCCTGGGACCGCGACGACGCGCGGGTGCTCGCCGGCAACGTCGCGGCCCACGGCGGCGAGCTGCGGCTACGCGCGCGCCGGGAGCACGCTGCGGGCCGAGCCTTCACCAGCGGCGACCTCCGCAGCCAGGACGCATTCTCGTTGCCCGACTACTTCAAGGTCACCGTCACCGCCAAGGTCCCCATCCAGCACGGCCTGTGGTCCGCACCGCTGTGGCTGCGCCCTCTCGACGGGGGTGCGGGCGAGATCGACCTCGTCGAGACCTACGGCGGCGAACGGTCCGACCCGAGGGTGCACCAGACCATCCACACCGGCTACGGGGTCGACCACCGGGCGAGCGCCCGGACCACCCGTTTCGCCGACCTGCCGGGCACAGCCACCGGCTGGCACACCTACACGGCGGCCAAGACCCCCGGTCGGATCCGGATGTGGGTGGACGGCGTACTGACCGCGGACTTCTCGGCCACGACCGTCAGCTGGTACGACCAGTACTACGAGCGTGGCGCCAGGTGGCAGCTGCGGATCAGCCTGCAGGTCGGCGGCTACGACGTCCCTCCCGACGCCGGGACCGACTGGCGGTGGTCGACCAGCACCCTGCGGGTCGACCGGATCCGAGCCTGGGCCTGGCGCTGACTGGGGTCGACCCTCAAGTCCGAGTCGGACAAATCCGACATTTAGGGTGTGCAGGACTACCGTCGCTCCGATTCCCACACCCTGACGCGCGTTCCCCGCCCCGGGTCGCTCGCCAGGATGTCCCGCGCGCTCGGCGTCGCGCTGAGCGTCGTCTCGCTGACGCTGGCGGCTCCTCTGGCCGCGACGGCGGAGACCACGACCGGCGCCGACGAGGTCCCCGCCAGCACCAGCACCGGCACCGGCACCGGCACCGGCACCAGCACCAGCACCAGCACCAGCACGCTCGCGCAGCCCGCCCCGCTGACCGTCGATCGAGTGATCCGGGACCGCCGGCTCGGCCGGGCGAGCGGCCTGGCCGCCAGCACCTACGCCCGCCCGACGGTCTTCACCCACAACGACCTCGGGGACGGGCCTGTCATCTATGCGGTCGGCGCCCGGGGACGCACCCAGTCGGTGATCCGGCTGAAGGGCGCGCGCTCCCACAACTGGGCCGATCTCGCGGCGGGTCCGCGGCACTCGCTGTGGGTCGGGGACATCGGCGACGCCGCCACCACCCGACGCCGGGTCGAGGTCTACCGGGTGCGCGAGCCGCGCCGGTTGCGATCGCACCTCGCCCTGCCCACGCAGCGCTTCGTGCTCACCTACCCCGACGGCCCCCACGACGCCGCCACCCTGCTCGTGAACCCCCGCACCGGTCGGCTGTCGGTCGTCGACCGGGACGCCGAGTCCGGCTCGGTGTACCGAGCGCCGGCCCGGCTCTCGACCCGCCACGCCAACCGGCTGGTCAAGGTCGCCACCGCTCCCGCCGGGGTGATGGGAGGGTCCTTCAGCCCCGACGGTCGCCGCTACCTGCTGGCCACCGACTCGACGGTGTACGTCTACGGCACCGGGGGCACCGTGCTCACCACCGTGCCGCTGCCCGACCACCTGAGCCCGGTCGCCGTCTCGCTGGCCGGTGCCGGCGCCACGGCGCTGGCTGCCGGCCGCCGCGCCACCCCGGCCACGGTCTACCGGGTGCCGCTGACCGCTGCGGCACCCTCCGCCGGGACGGCCGCACGCACCGCCACGTTGACCGTCGCACCGGGTCGGGTCGCGAGCGTCGCCGGCACGACCACGTTCACCGACGGCACCGGCAGCGTCAGCTTCACCGTGCCCACCGACCCGGGCCCTGCGCTGTACCTCGGCTCGGTCGTCCGCGCCGCGGGCGACGGGCTGGCCTACCGCGGCAAGGTCCGCCTCGTCCGGGACGGTGCGATGCACGTGTACCTCAGCCGGGTCCGCGACGGCGTCGAGACCGACCTGACGACCACCAGGCTGTCGACCGTCCCGAAAGCGGGTCAGCGCATCCGCATCGACACCTCGGCGGTCGGCACCGCCGGCTCGGTCTCGCTCAAGGTCCGGGCGTGGGTCGTGGGCAGCGCGGTTCCGGGCTGGCAGAGCAGCTACGTGGACACCAGCAGCAGCAGCATCCGCACCGCAGGGTCCGCCGGGGCTTGGGCCTACCTGAGCAAGGACGCGACCCGCCCGGTCACGTTCGCCTACGCCGACCTCGCGGCCGTGGCGACGGCTCCGGCGCCCACTCCGACCCCGACCCTGCCGCCCACCCCGACCCCGACGCCCACCCCGACGCCGACGCCCACGCCCACGCCCACCCCGCCGACGCCGACGCCCACGCCCACCCCGCCGACGCCCACGCCCACGCCCACGCCGACGCCCACCCCGGCCCCGACCGAGCCGACCGGCTGGACGCTGGACCTCGACGAGAACTTCGACACGCTCAGCCCGTCGCGCTGGAACGTCAAGAACAACACCTACGCCTCGAACGAGGACAGCTACCTGCTGGCCAGGAATGCCACCGTCGGCAACGGGCTGCTCCGGATCCAGGGGAAGCTCGAGTCGGTCGCCGGCCACAGCTACACCTCGGGCTACGTCGACAGCATCGGGAAGTACTCGCTCCCCAACTACTTCCGCGCCGAGGTCCGCGCCAAGGTCCCCTTCGAGCAGGGGCTGTGGGCGGCTCCGCTCTGGTTCCGGCCCACCACCGGTGGCGAGGGCGAGATCGACCTGGTCGAGACCCTCGGCAAGGAGCGGTCCACGCCGGCGGTGCACCAGACCATCCACACCGAGTACGGCGCGACCCACCAGCAGGCCTCGGTCTCCAAGCGGTTCTCCTCGATCAACGGCACCGCGTCGACCGCCTGGCACACCTACACGATCGAGAAGACCCCGTCGCGGACCGTGATGTGGGTCGACGGAGTCCAGACCGCGTCGTTCTCCTCCTCGACGCCGGCGTGGTACGACCGCTACTACGAGAGCGGCAAGCGCTGGAACCTGCGCATCAACATGCAGATCGGCGGCACCTGGGGCGGCCTGCCGGACAGCACCACGAACTGGAGCCCGGAGACCAGCGCGATGCAGCTGGACTACGTGAGGACCTGGATCCCCGGCTGACCCGCCGACCCGGTCGCGGTGCGCGAGCCGAGTCACCTCCCACCGCGTTCCGCACCGCCCCCGGGCACGGCCGCGGTAGCGTCGTGCCGCTCCCGAGCGACGCGGAGCTCCGTACCAGCAGAGACAGGGACCCCCATGGCGCAGGACCGGATCACGGCCTCCACCGGGCAGCAGTACGGCCTGCCCGAGCGGCTCACCTTCGTGGTCGAGCAGCTCTGGGGGCCGGCGCTGGCAGCCGGTGGGGTGCGGGCGGTGCTCGGCGCGGACGTGGGAGCCGACCCGCGGTGGGTGACCCGAGAGCGCTACCAGGTGCTGCCGACGCTGGCCTCGGCCACGATGCTGCTCCCCGACGCCTCCCGAGCCGCCACCGTCGGCGCGCTGCGCAACTTCCGCGGCCTCCGGCGACGCGTGCCCAACCTGCAGCGGACGCTGCTGGGCGCGCTTGCCCAGCGGGGCGTGTCCCCGTTCCCGCGGGTGGCGCTCCAGGTCGACTCCCGCCATTCGGCCCCTCCCCTGCCGCTGGCCACGGTCGCCGCCGCGCTGGGTCTGGCGGAGGTGCACGCCTCCATCGGCATCAACCGGAGCGCCAACCGCAAGACCACGCTCCAGCTGGTCTCCGCCCAAGGTGCTCCCGAGGGCTTCGCCAAGTTCTCCTGGGAGCCGGTCAGCGTGGCCGCGGTCCGGACCGAGGCCGACGCGCTGCGCGCCGTCGGCGGCCGGCTCGGCCCAGCCCGCGCACCGGAGCTGCTGGCCGCGCAGGACTACCACGGCTCGCCCTTCATCGTCACAGCCCCGCTGCCGGACGACAGCGTGGGGGTCCGCGCGGGAGTGCAGGCGCCCTCGGCCCGCGAGCTCTACTCCCTGCTCCCGCTGCATCGACGTGCCGCCCTGGCCGACACCGGACAGCTCCGGGCGCTGCGTGCCCGGCTCGCCGGCGTCGCCCGGGACAGCAGCAACCGGGAGGTCCTCAGCGCGGCGGCCTCCCTGCTGGACGTCATCGCGGCGGACGACCTCGAGGTGCCGGTGGGGGTGCGCTGGCACGGCGACCTGGCAGCGTGGAACGTCGCCCGCTCGGGCGACGGCACGCTGTGGTGCTGGGACTGGGAGTCCAGCGAGGAGGACGCCGCCGCGGGCCTCGACGCCCTGCACTGGCACATGTCGATGGGCACGGAGGCCGGCCGGGCCTGGGACGGCGCCGCGCTCGCCTTGGCGACGGAGGCAGCCGGCGAGCTGACCACGGCCGCCGGCGCCCCTCGTGAGGCACGAGCCCCGCTGGCCGCCCTCTACGCGGCGACCATCGCCGAGCGCGCCTGCACGCTGGCGGCCGGGGCCGGCGGGTGGGAGGCGGAGTGGCTGCTGCCGCCCCAGCTCCTCGACATGATCACGACCGCCCGGGCGGCCCTGGTTCAGCGCTCGCGAAGCGCTTGACGACGGTGGCGGGGTTGCCCGACACCACGCACTGGGCAGGCACGTCGGCGCGGACCACCGCGCCGGCGCCGACGGCGCTGTCCCGGCCGATCCGGACGCCCTTGAGCACCAGCGCGTGCGCCCCGATCCAGACGTTCTCCTCGATGTGGACCGGGGCCCGGGTCAGCTCCGTCGGGGGCTCGTGACGCAACGCCGGCGGCAGGTTGTGGAAGTCGTTGTCCAGGATGCCGGCGTCCGAGACCAGGCAGCGCGGTCCGATGGTGATCTCGGTCGCCGAGATCAGGAAGCAGCCGTTCAGCAGCGTGTCCGCGCCCACGGTCACCGTCCCGCCGCCGTTGACGCGCACCTGCTTGCGCAGCCTGACGTTGTCACCGAGCACCAGTCTGGTGCCGCCCCGCAGCCGCAGCCGACCGACGAACTTGACGTGGCGACCCATCTCGAGGGTGGGGTACCGCGCCGCGTACCAGCGCCGCTTCAGGGCGAAGACGACCCCGGCCGCCACGGCGCGAGGACCTGACAGCTCCCGGACCACTACCTGCTCGTTCCTACTGGGGGACGTGGCGGACATCGGCGGTCGACCAGCTCCTGCCCGGCCTGGTCACGCCCGCTCGACGAGGCTACCGGCCGTCGTACGACCGCCTCAGCCGAACCGACAAGTCCGCCGACGTCACCGGGGCGATCGGCAGGCTCGACCACGCCCTCGTTCGTCAGGCCCCCCGAGCACACTGCGACCCCCGGACCTGGTCCGGGTGTCGCAGTGCCGGCGCGGGCGGCCGGGGTCATGCGTCAGGAGGTGAGCGTCGCCTTCAGGTCGAAGGTGGCGTCCGGGGTGCCGCGGTAGTTCAGGTGGGTCTCCACCGAGATCACGTTCGTCCCGGCGACCAGCTGCGAGGCCGGCACGTCGACGACGACCGTCCCGGCGTCGGTGTAGCGCCGCGCCGACGAGGCGAAGGTGGTGGAGGTCACCGGTCCGTCGGCGATGTTGGTGCGCTTCACCTCGACGCCGTTGACGTAGAACACGGCGCCGTCGTCGGCCACCGAGGTGATGGTCAGGCGGGTGAGCGCAGCCGGGTCTGCGACCTGGAAGGACGTGGTGAAGTAGGCCGTGACCGGACGTGCGGACGTGCTCGCGAAGGTGTCGATGTTCGTCACCACCGTCGGCGCCCCGAACCCGAGGACCCCGTCGCCGGTGGCCCAGGAGGAGGCGTCGAAGCCCGGGGTGTTCCAGCCGGCGGGCGGCTCACCGTCCGCGTAGCGCCACTGCCAGGCGGACCCGTTCTCGATGACCACCGTCGTGGGACCGGCGGCCGGGCCGGCGACGGGTGCGGTCGGGACCAGCACGGCCGAGCTCGAGCTGGCGTTGCCGGCGCTGTCCACGGCCCGGACGAAGAACCGGTTGGACCCGCCCCGCGGCACCGTGATGGTCCCGGTGTTCCCGGCGGTGAACGCGATCGGCCGGTCGTCGCGCAGCACCTGGTAGTGCACCGGGCTGGCGTCACCGCTGACGGTGCCCCAGGCCAGCGACAGCGTGGTCGCGCTCTGGTCGATGATCCGGACGTCGGTCGGAGCGGGCGGCGGGGTCGTGTCGACCATGGGGAAGCGTGCGAAGCCACCGGAGAACCGGTTGCCGCTGGTGGTCCGCACCGAGGCGACGTCACCGCCGGCCCAGACGTTGCCGAGCGTGTCGGTGGTCAGGGCCCAGATGCCGTTGCCCTTGCGCATGGTCAGGTTCGGGGTGAAGTCCGGGATCCGGTCGCCGGTCTCGGCGTCCCACATCCCGAACCACTTCAGCGAGTCGGCGCGGGTCCAGGCCGGACCCAGTGTCGACCACACGTAGGCGTTCTCGTACTCGAACCCGGCACAGTGGCAGCCCGCGAAGATGAGGCCGTCCCGGGTCGCGATCGACTGGGTGTCGCCGTTCGGCTTGGCGATGTTGCCGCTGAGCCGGTTGAACGTCGAGGTGTCGAAGCTGAACAGGCTGTGCTGCGAGCCGCCGACCCAGACCCGCTTGCCGACCTCCTGGATGGCCTGCTGGTAGCTCTTCGCCGAGCTCCAGGTGGGAGACCACGCCGGCGTGGCCAGGCCGGCGCCGGGCGCGGTGAGCAGCGCAGCCGCGTTGCGCGCCGCGACCCCGTTGGCGTCGGTGAAGAAGCCGGCGGCGTACAGCCGCTTCCCGTCGGCCGAGCCGTCGGTCTTCGCCACCGTCCCGCTCAGGTTGGGGTTCCACCCGGTGCCGGGGGTCCCGTCGGTGACCTGCACCCGGCCGAGCTGGCGCATGTAGGTGTAGGTCGTCGGCTTGGTCCCACCGGCGAAGTGGGTCACGGCGCCGCCGATGTAGAGCCAGGGCCCCTCGACGTCGAGGCTGCGCACGCGCAGTGTGCCGCCGGTGATCCGGTTCTGCAGGCTGACCTTGAACCCGGGCCGGGTGGCACCGGTGACGGGGTCGAGCCCCACGACGGCGGTGGCCGGCTGCCCGTTCGCGGCGGTGAAGTCCCCAGCGGCGACCACCGTGCCGTCCGGCAGCGTGGCCAGTGCGCGGACCTGCTCGTTCAGCACGGGCCTGAAGGTCCGCACCAGCTCACCGGTGGTGACGTCGAACCCCGCGAGGTAGGGCTGCACGACCTGGCCGAGACCCGCGGCGTCCTTCTGGACGTACTGGAAGTTGCCGCCGACGAACATCGTGTTGCCTGACTGGGTGAACGCCTGCACCTCGACGCTGAACTCCTCGGCGACCGAGCCGGGGCGGGTGCTGACACCCCAGGGGCTGACCAGGGCGGCGTTGCGCAGCGCCCGTTGCCGGGCGACGGCGGCCGCCCCGGCGTCGGGGATCGCGGTGAAGCCTGCGGCCGCCGAGGTGACACGCGGGCGGACGTAGACCTCGGTGAACGGCTCCGCGCCCGCGCCGCCATTGGTGCTGGCCCACAGGTAGCCGGTGGGGCTGGTCGTGCCGGTGACGCCGGCGCCGTAGGCGAAGCCCAGCTTGTAGGTGTGGGCCTTGTCGGTGGTGTTGATGACGCGCTTGAAGGCCGTGTCGGTGCCGAAGCTGGCCGACGTGGTGGCGAGGTTGGTGGTGACGCCGTCGAAGACGAACCTGCTCATCGGGTTCTCGGCCCCGAAGGTCCAGCTCCACCGGTCCTTCTTGGTGAAGGGCATCCGCACCTCCTGCCACGCCGTGCCGGTGGCGTTGCGGGCGCGCTTGAGACGCACCCCCTCGGCCAGGGCGTCGACGCGGCCACCGTCGAGCAGGGCGTCGACGGTCCGCGAGCCGAGCTGCACGGTGGTGGCCACGGTGGCGCCCGGGCCCGCGGCGAGCAGCCCGGCGGGCGGCCCCTGGCCGACGTAGTCGGTCAGCCAGTTCTCCCGGCCCTTGCCGACCAGCACCCAGCCCCCGCCGTCGGTGGTCATGTCGCAGTAGAACCGCTGCGGCTCCACCAACCGCGGGGTCAGCAGCCAGTAGGCGCCGTCGGCCGCCGTCGGCCGCAGCTGCTTGACCTCCCAGCACGACCCCGCGGCGGTGTCCGCGCTGCTTCCGGCCAGCGCCGGGTCCACCGACACCGTCGCCCCGGTCGCCGAGACGACCGGGGCCGTGGCCAGGGCCGCGCCTGCCAGCGCGACGGACATGAACGCGCGCGTGAAGAGTCCCATGTTCCTCGTTCCCCCCCGGCCACAGGCCGGTCAGTCCCACTGCCCGAGCATTCCCGGACGACTTCAGGGTACGGGGATGGATACTCTGATAAATAGGCTCTTTAGGCTATTTGTCCTAAGAAAACCTAAAATTCGGCTGGAGCCCCGAGGGTGCCGACGCGACCCGGCTCGCTCAGTCCCCCCAGCCGACGGACCTGCCCAGGTGGGCCTCGAGCGCCAGGTTGTGGGGCGCGTAGAACTCGGCCAGCTCTGCCCGGGTGTCGTCCGGGATCGGCGAACGGGTGATGGTGTTGAACGACTTCGTCGTCGGCAGCCGGAACGGGGGCACGTCGAGGAAGCTCCACACCCGGGCGACGACGCCCTGGACGTCTCGGTACATCTCCTCGCTCGTCAGCACCAGCAGCCGGCCGGCGGGAAAGGCCGCCTCCCAGGCCTGCAGCTGCGGCAGGTAGATCCCCCGGTCCCGGTAGGAGTACCAGTCGTGGGCGCTGCTGTAGTACGACGGGTCGGCGTGCATCCGCTCCACCTCGCCGGCGGTGCGCTCGTGCTCCCGGTCGAGCGCCTCGGTGAACGACAGCGGCTCGACCCCCATGTGCACGCGCTCCTGGTAGTGGGACCAGGCGCGCTCCACCGGGTTGCGGAGCAGGGCGATCGCCCGCAGGCCCGGGTGCAGGGCGGCCGCCAGCGGCGCCACCCGAGGGTCGTACATGTAGTACGGCGACGCCTCGCCGCCGACGGGGACGTGGCCGTGACGGCGCCGCAGCAAGGCCCGGTAGGGCCGGGTGTGGAAGTGCGAGCGGTACCAGCGGTCACCGCGCGCCCGCTCCTTGAAGAAGTAGTCGGTGCTCTTCTTGCCGCGTGACTGCGGGAACAGCCCCAGGACGCCGGGGTGCATCAGCAGGTAGTTGAACATCGAGGTCGTCCCGCCGCGCTTGGTGCCGATCACGAGGAAGTCCGGCGGCGGCCGCAGGCCCGAGGTGGCGAGCGCGACCGAACGGGTGCTCCGGTCGGCGAGGGTCTTGGCCCACCGGGGAGAGCGGTCCTTGAGACGTCCGAGATCGGGCATGCGGCCAGGGTATCGACGGGCCGTGCGGCGCACCGGCGAACACCGCAGGTGCTCCTGACCCGGGTGGCACCGTGGCCGTCCGCGACGGCCGGGCGGGACGACGCGGTCGTGGCTAGGCGCTCGATCGCCGGCGGTCCGGCACCAGCTCGTGCACCCGCAGCGCGCCACGGTCGAGCCAGACGTAGCCGGCCAGGACCGCGCCGGCGACGGCCACCGCCACCAGCAGCGAGACCCAGCCGTCCCCCAGCAGCGACCGGACGAGCAGCTCGGGCACCGCGACGCACCCCGCGACGGCGGCGGTGATCCGGGCGGTCACCCGCACTGACAGCGCGATCCCGGTGTGACGGCGTACCTGCGTGGCGGCCAGCACCGTGTCGAGGACCATGCTCGCGGCCCACGTGAGCGCCGACCCCTCGATGCCGATCCGCGGCACCAGCACCAGGTTCCCGACCACGTTGAACGCCACCACGACCGCCTTGTTCAGGGCGCCGAGCCCACTGCGCCCCGACATCAGCAGCAGCGACTGGACGTTGCCCGCGGCCAGCACGACCAGGGAGCCGAGGGCGAGCACGACCAGCGAGGTCGCGCCGGGCACGAAGCCGGGGCCGAGCCACCCGAGGACCGTCGAGGCAAACACCGCCAGGGTGAGGTAGATCGGCGACCCGAAGAGCAGGATCCAGGCCGCGGTCACCGTGTACAGCTCCTGCAGGTCCCCGCCACGCCGCTCCGCCAGCAGCGCGCTGAAGCGAGGCGCCACCACGATCCGCAGCGCGTTCGAGACCACGACCCCCGCGCTGACGAACCTGGACGTGGCTCCGTAGACGCCGGCCGCCACCGGCCCGGCGATGATGCCGACCAGGATCACGTCGAGCCAGATGACGGCCTGGTCCAGCACCGCTGCCACGGCCCGGGGCAGCGCGTAGCGGCCGATCGTGCCGAGCAGCCGTCGGTCAGGACGGCGGGGGCCGCCGACGCGCTCGGTCACCCGACGCACCTGACGAAGCGCCACCGCCAGTGCCGCGACCATGCCCACGGCCCACGGCGCCGCCCACGCCAGCGCGACCGCCGTGGTGCCGCCGCCCGCGGCCACGACCAGCACGGTGAGCACCGGCCGCAGACCCGGCACCAGCGCCCGGTCGATCAGGTTGAAGGGCAGCACGCCGCCGAAGGCGCGGGTGGTCGCGATCGTCACGGTCATCAGCGCGCCGGCGGGCAGGAACAACGCCACCGCGGTGATCGCCCGCACCAGGTCCCGGTTCCCCTGGAGCAGTCCCGGCCACCACGCGAGCAGCACGAACCACGCCAGCGCCACCACGGCGCCCCCCAGCAGGGCCGAGAGCGTGACCCCCACGAAGGCGCTACGGACCCGGCGGGGATCGGTGGCCCGCAGCCGCGGCAGCAGCCAGATGGCGGCGGTGTCCGTGCCGAGCAGCGCCAGGCTCATCGCGATCGTGAAGACCCCCATGGCCTGCAGGACCACGCCGGAGCCCGCAGGGCCCAGCAGCCGTGCGACCAGGAAGTTGAGACCGAAGCCGAGGAAGGCGCTGACCAGCGCCCCGACGAAGGTGACCGCGGCGCCGCGGGCGGCGCGGGCCAGCTCGCCGCTCGCAGCGGCAGGTGTCACGGTCATCGGGGTCGGCTCCTCGGTCACCGGTGCCGGACCACGACACACGCTACGATCACGTCACGACGACGAGCCTCGGGATGCTCGTCGTCCGTTTGAACTCTAGGGGGTTCCGCGTGCCCACGCTGGTCTTCAGGCATTCACGTCGACCGACCAGGGCCGCGGTCACCGCGACCGTCACGGCCGGGGTGCTGATGGTCGGCGCGGGGTGCAGCACCGGCTCGACGACCTCGTCCCCGACGCCGCCGGACAGCGGCAGCCCCGCCGGCAGCACGCCGCCCTCGTCGGCGGCCTCGACCTCACCTACCCGCACGGTCAGTCAGTCCCCATCCGGCGCACCGGCCGCGACCGCGACCAGCGGGACGGCGACGCCGACGGTGGCGGTGCCGTCACGGACGCTGCGTGCTGCGCGACGCAGCACCGGGAGCTACCTCGACGCCGTCACCTCCGTGCTGTCGGCTCCCCGGCGGTCGAAGCCGACCGGGGGTGCCGCCACCGACCAGGTGGGCGGCACGGCCCTGGCCCAGCTGGTCAACCAGGCGGCCGAGCTGGCGCAGAACGGCCAGCGGGTGGTCGGCAGGCCACGAGTGGTCAGCTCGGTCGTCACCGGACGGACCGTGGACCCGCCAACGCTCATGCTGGCGGTCTGCCTGGACAACTCCGCGGTGCGAGTCCTCGACGCGCAGGGCACGCCGCTGCCTCGCAACCCGACCGCCGACCGGCCGACCCGCAACATCCTCACGCTCGCCCAGCGTGCCGGCCGGTGGGTGGTCGTCGACCAGGGCTTCCCCGACGACCCTGACTGCTGACCCGGGCTGCTGACCCGGGCTGCTGACCCGGGCTGCTGACCCGGGCTGCCGACCCGGGCTGCCGACCCGGGCTGCCGACCCGGGCTGGCTGGCCCGGGCTGGCTGGCCCGGCCGACAGCTGGGTCAGGCTCAGCGCCGCACGTGGGTGTCGCCGCCTCGACGCTCCGCCCAGCGCTGACCGCTACCCGTCGCCGGGACCCGGCCGGTGACGTGGCTCCGCGACGGCGAGGGCGACGGCGAGGGCGACGGGTCGTGCCCGGCGACCCTGGCCGGACGCTGCGGCGGCGTGACCCGGTCCGGGTCGAGCGGCAGGTGACGCTCCCGGGGCACCAGCACACTGCCGTGCACCACCGCCTGCACTGCGGTGAGCTCCGTCGCGAGGGCCGCGACCTGCTCGATCCTGGTGTCACGCTCGGAGACCACCAGGACGAAGGCGTGCCCCAGACGGCCCGCCGACAGCCGCAGCGACCGGCTGCACGAGGGCGGCAGCGCGACGACGGTGAGGTCGGCCTCGTCGTCGCGGCCGGCGAGCAGATCGGTGATCTCGTCGGCCGAGACGCCGCTGTCGGTGTCCGTAGCGCCGAGCACCGACACGCTGACCCCCTCGAAGCGGGGACTGACGACGCGCGCACCGGTGGCGGTCGGCGAGAGGCCGAGCCGGACCCGCAGCGCCCGAACGACCTCCGGCGCGTGCTCGGGCAGCACCAGGTTGACGCGCAGGCCCACCTGGGCCGTCACGATCGCCAGGTTGACCGCGATGTCGGTCGGCAGCCCGTGCCGATTGACGTCCGCGACCGCGACCACGGCCCCGTCGACAGGCAGCACGGCCAGCAGCCGCTCGCGCAGGCTGCGGATGGAGTCCAGGTCGTCCCCCATCGCCGGCACCTCGCCGGAGCGGTCGTGGACGCGGGACAGCACCAACCCGCCGCCGGCGGCCTCGACGTCGTTCTCGTCGCGGACCCGCCGGTCGAGGAGGTTCACGACGAAGGCGAGCACCAGGCCGAGCAGCAGTCCTCCGAAGCCACCGCTGGCCAGCACCGAGTAGGCCCGCGGAGAGATCCGGGTCGTGCTGGGGTCGGCGGTCGCCAGGACCGTGCCCCCGGTGGTGTCGAGTGCCTGCAGCTTCGCCATCTGGGAGGCGACGGCGCCCAGGTCACCGGAGATCACCTGGGCCTGAGCCTGGGCGCGACCCGAGGTCGCGGCGCCCGACCTGACCTTGACCAGCTGCTCCTGCAGGTCGGTGCGCCGAGCGACCAGCTGGCCGAGCATGGTGTCCATCTTCCGCTGGGCGACGTCCGAGCGGAACGCGAGGTACTCGGCTGCCAGGGCGTCCGCACCCCTGATCGCGGTCGCGACCCCGGTCGTGCTGAAGGAGATGCGAAGCACGGTCCCGTCGGCCAGCAGGGTCGCGGTGGTGCGGCTCCGCACCTGGGCCGGGGTCAGCTTCTCCCCCAGCGTCTTGCTGACCTCCTCGACCACGGCGGTGGAGCGGGCGAGCTGGGTCTCGGTCTCGGCGTCCACCAGGTCCGAGTCGGGCCGCGACTGGCTGAACGGCTCCGCGGAGATCACGTTCACGTCGACCAGGGTGGTCGCGGTGGCCGTGCGTGGAACCAGCATCAGGACGGCGACTGCGACCACGCACCCGACGACGAGCCCCAGGACGACGACGAGCCAGCGACGACGCAGGACGTGCACGAACCGGCCGATGTCCAGACTAGGACTTTCCAACGCATCTTCGGTCATACCACCTAGAATACCGGTGTCAGGACGGTCCAAGGGGGGGATTGAGGAGTTGGCACTGCAGTCGATCGACGTGCCTACTCCGGCCGCGCTCCCGAGGAGCGGCCCGGCGCCGGCCGCCCGGCTGCCGTCGTGGCCGGTGACCATGCTGTTCGCCCTCTACCCGCTGTGGTGGCTGCTCGGTGTCGCCGACGTGATCTGGGTCGTGGCGGCCGTCGCGATGGCGCTCTACCTCCGCCGCGCCCGGGCGGTCCGGGCGCCGCGCGGCTTCGGGCTGTGGCTGCTCTTCCTGGCCTGGGCCGCGGCCTCGATGGTGATGACGCGCTCGGTCGGCGACCTGCTCGGCTTCGGCTACCGCTACGCCATCTACCTGTCCGCGACAGCGCTGTTCGTCTACGTCTACAACGCCCGGCGTGCCCTCGGCCCCCGCTTCGTGGCAGGGATCCTCACCTGCTGGTGGCTGATCACCGTCGCCGGCGGGTTCCTCGGCCTGCTGCTCCCCACCGTGGTGGTGCGGACGCCGATGAGCCACCTGCTCTCGGCGAGCCTGCAGGCCAACGAGCTGGTGAGCGCCATGGTCGTCCGGCGGTTCGCGCAGTTCAACCCGGACTCGTACTTCGCGGTCGGACCGCGACCCAGCGCGCCGTTCCTCTACACCAACAACTGGGGCAACGTCTACTCCCTGCTGCTGCCGTTCGTCGTCCTCTACCTGCTCCAGGTGCGTCGGGAGCGACGCCGGTTCACCGCGCTGTTGGTGATGCTGCCGGTCTCGGCAGTGCCCGCGGTGCTGACGCTGAACCGCGGCATGTTCCTGGGGGTCGCGATCGCACTGGTCTATGTCGGCCTCCGTCTGGCGCTGCGCCGCAACCTCAAGGCGATCCTCACCCTCGCCCTGGTCGCTGTCGTCGGGATCGGCGCCTACTCGGTGCTGCCGGCGCAGGAGGGGCTGCAGTCCAGGCTGGGCGGGGAGACGAACAGCAACACCGACCGGAGCTCCCTCTACATCCAGGCGCTCGGCCTGGTGCCGCACTCCCCGGTCCTCGGGTACGGCGGGCCGCAGCCGGCCGACCCCCCCGGCAGCGCCCCGGTGGGCACGCAGGGCCAGGTCTGGCTGCTGCTGGTCTCGCACGGACCGATAGCGGCGCTCTGCTTCGTCGGGTTCTTCGCACTCGCGTTCTGGCGGATCCGGCGCCGCGCCGACCCGTTGGGCATCGCGTGCGCGACCACGCTGCTGGTGGGCACCGTCGAGCTCGGCTACTACGGCGTGGTCCCCAACGGGCTTCCCCTGATGATGATCGCCGCAGCCGTCGGGCTGCGCGGAGAGAGAGCGGTCCGACGATGAGCACCGAGTCCGTCACCGTGGTGATCGCCACGCGCAACCGTCCCGAGATGCTGCGCGAGTCGATCGCGGCCGTCTGGGCGCAGGACCACCCCGGGCCGATCGAGGTGGTGGTGGTCTTCGACCAGTCCGAGCCGGACCCGTCGCTGGCGACCGTGCTGGGCAACCGCTCCGTGCGGGTGGTCACCAACACCCGCTCCCCCGGTCTCGCGGGCGCCCGCAACACCGGCATCGAGGCGTCCGAGGCCCCGTTCGTGGCCTTCTGCGACGACGACGACTACTGGGCGCCGAGCAAGGTGCGCGAGCAGCTCGCGCTGGCGGCGGCGCACCCGCAGGCCGGGCTGGTCACCTGCGGCATCATCGTGCAGTACGACGGGGAGCGCCACCCGCGCGTGCTGGAGCGGGACCTGGTCTGCTTCGAGGACCTCCTGCGCGACCGGCACACCGAGCTGCACCCCTCCACCTTCCTGCTGCGCCGGTCGGTGCTGGTCGACCGGATCGGCCTCGTCGACGAGGAGGTCCCCGGCGGGTTCGGCGAGGACTACGACTTCCTGCTCCGGTCGGCGAAGGCGCACCCGGTCGTCAACCTGCGGCGGCCCCTGGTGGTGGTGCGCTGGGGCGGCCAGTCGTTCTTCTTCCAGCGCTGGGACACGATGGCCGGCGGTCTCACCTGGCTGCTGGAGCGGCATCCGGAGTTCGAGGGCTCGCCCCGCGGCTCGGCACGGCTGCGCGGCCAGATCGCCTTCGCCCATGCAGCGGTGAGCCGGCGGGGCGTGGCGGCCCGGTGGGCGGCGGGCGCCGTACGCCGCAGCTGGCGGGAGCCCCGCGCCTACCTCGCCCTCGCGGTCGCGGTGGGCGTGGTCACCCCGGCCAGGGTGATGACCACCCTGCACCGCCACGGCCGCGGCATCTGAGCCCTCAGGAGTTGAAGCGGGTCTGGGTCGCCGACAGGCCGTCGGTCAGCAGCGACTCGACGGCATCGGCGGCCCGGTCCACCTGGAAGGTCAGCACCTTGCGCTCGACCGAGGTGTAGTCGGCCAGCACGAAGTCCGCCGGCGACTGCCGGCCGGGGGGACGGCCGATGCCGACCCGGATCCGGTAGAAGTCCCCCGACCCCAGGCTCGCCCGCATGGAGCGAAGCCCGTTGTGACCGTTGTCGCCACCACCCAGCTTCACCCTCAGGGTGTCGAAGTCGATGTCGAGCTCGTCGTGGATGGCCACCACCTGCTGCACCGGCACCTTGTAGAACGCCGCCAGCTGGGCCGTCGGACCGCCGCTCTCGTTCATGTAGCAGCGCAGCCGTGCCAGGACGACGCGGGTGCCGCCCAGGCCACCGGTGCCACCGAGCCGTCCCTCGACCACGTCGGCCCGGCCGGTGCGGTGGGCCCGGAAGGACCCGCCCGCCCGGTCGGCCAGCTCGTCGTTGACGAGGTAGCCCACGTTGTGCCGGTTGCCGGCATAGGTCGGCCCGGAGTTCCCCAGGCCGACCACCAGCCACGGGGCGGTGCTCACTCCTGCCCGGTCTTCTCCTCGGCGTCGCCGTCGGCGTCGCCGGTCGGCACGTCGGCGGGCTCGCGCTCGATGCCCGCGTCGGCCTCGGCCTCGGCCAGCTCACCCTCGACCTCCTCGGCGGTCGGTGCGTGCGTGACGTTGACGATCAGGGCGTCGTCGTCGAGCAGCACCGTCGAGCCGCTCGGCAGCGACAGGTCCCGGGCGAAGATCTGGGTGCCCACGGTCGCACCCTCGACCGACACCTCGACGTACTCGGGGATGTGGGTGGCCTCGGCCTCGACCGAGATGGTGCTCGTCTCGGTCACGACCAGCGCGTCGCGCGCGGGCTCGCCCGACAGGTGCACGGGGATGTCCACGGTGACCTTCTCGCCCTTGCGGACCAGGATCAGGTCCATGTGCTCCAGGAAGCCCTTGATCGGGTGACGCTGGATCTGCTTGGGCAGCGCCAGCTGGTCCTTGCCGTCCACCGAGATGGTCAGCAGCGCGTTGGCGCCGCCGTGCTTGAGGGCCAGCATGGTGTCGTGGCCCGGCAGGGTGATGTGGACGGGGTCGGCGCCGTGGCCGTAGAGGACGGCGGGCACCTTCGCGGCGCGCCGGATGCGGCGGGCAGCGCCCTTGCCGAACTCGGTGCGGGACTCTGCGGTGATCTTGCTCTCGGACACGCTGTGCTCTCTCCTCGGTCGGTGCAGCGGAGGCTGCTGGTCTCACGGTCACTCGTCGCGCGAGCGGGGAGAGGACGCCGGACGGCGCTGGCGCCGGCTCACGCACCCGGGGGTGCACGTCGGCCGCGCCACCGCGTCGATCACGGAGCGTGACGCTCTCCCTCGCCGAGGCAACTGCCCGAGTCTAAGGGAGTCCCGGCAGCGACACCAATCGGCCGCCGGACGCGCCGTCTCGGCACCCGCCCGACCGCCGGACGCGCCGTCTCGGCACCCGCCCGACCACCGGACGCGCCGCCTCGGCGGGTGGCGGGCCTACTGGGAGCGGCCGTTGAAGAGGCTGGTGACCGAGCCGTCCTCGAACACCTCGCGGATCGCCCGGCTGATCAAGGGGGCGATCGAGAGCACCGTGAGCTTGTCGAAGTGCCGGTCCTCGGGGATCGGCAGGGTGTTGGTCACCACCACCTCGAGCGCGGCGGAGTTCTTCAGCCGGTCCACGGCGGGGTCGGAGAGGATCGCGTGCGTCGCGACGATGACCACCCCGGCCGCCCCGTCCGCCATCAGGGCCTCGGCCGCCTTCACGATGGTCCCGCCGGTGTCGATCATGTCGTCGACCAGCACGCAGATCCGGCCGGTCACGTCGCCGACCACCCGGTTCGCGACCGACTCGTTGGGTCGGTTCACGTCCCGGGTCTTGTGGATGAAGGCCAGCGGCGCCCCGTCGAGCTCTCTCGACCACTGCTCGGCGACCTTGATCCGCCCGGCGTCGGGCGACACGATCGCCAGCGGCTCGCTGCCGTAGCGCTCGCGCACGTGGTCGGACAGGATCGGCAGCGCCATCAGATGGTCGACCGGACCGTCGAAGAAGCCCTGGATCTGGGCGGTGTGGAGATCCACCGCGATCAGCCGGTCCGCGCCCGCGGTCTTGAACAGGTCGGCCATCAGCCGCGCGGAGATCGGCTCGCGGCCGCGGTGCTTCTTGTCCTGCCGGGCGTAGCCGTAGAACGGCATCACGACGGTGATCCGCTTGGCCGAGGCGCGCTTGAGCGCGTCGACCATGATCAGGTGCTCCATGATCCACTCGTTGACCGGCGCGGTGTGGCTCTGGATCACGAAGGCGTCGCTGCCCCGCACGGACTCCTCGAAGCGCACGTAGATCTCGCTGTTGGCGAAGTCGTACGCCGAGGTCGGGACCAGCCCGGCACCGAGCAGCTCCGCGACCTCCTCGGCGAGCCCCGGGTGGGCTCGACCGGAGAACACCATCAGGTTCTTCTCCGTGGTCCGCTTCAGTCCGCTCACGGGGGCGCTCTCCTGAGGTGTCGCAGGGTGGTCGGCCAACGGCATCGCCGGCCTCAGTCCGAGTGTGACCCAGACGGGCCATCGGAAGCGAACCCGTCGGGATCCGGGTGAGACGGGTCGGTCTCCTGTGCCGCCAGCGCGGCGCGCGCCGCCTCGGCCATCGGGGTGCCCGGACGCCGGCGCAGGGTCCAGCCGGGGATCTCCCGCTGCGGCCCGGCGGAGACCGCCAGCGCCCCGGGCGGCACGTCCGCACGGACCACCGTCCCTGCGCCGGTGGTGGCGCCGTCGCCGATCTCGACCGGGGCGACGAAGGTGTTGTTCGAACCGGTGCGCGCGAACCGGCCGACCCGGGTCCGGTGCTTGGCGAGGCCGTCGTAGTTGGCCACCACGGTCCCGGCGCCGAGGTTGGCGCCCTCGCCGACCTCCGCGTCACCCACGTACGACAGGTGAGGGATCTTGCCGCCCGCGCCGATGGTCGCGTTCTTGGTCTCCACGAAACCCCCGATCTTGCCGCCGGCCCCGAGCTCGGTGCCGGGGCGGAGGTAGGAGAACGGCCCGACGCTGGCGCCGGCGCCGATGACCGCGAGCTGGGCGTGGCTGCGCACGACGGTGGCGCCGGCGCCGACCTCGGTGTCGCGCAGCGTGCAGTCCGGCCCGATGACGGCGTCCTCGGCGACGACGGTGGCGCCGTGCAGCTGCACCCCGGGAAGCAGGGTCACGTCGGGCTCGAGCACCACGTCCGCGTCCACCCAGGTGGTGGCCGGGTCGACCACCGTGACCCCTGCCCGCATCCAGCGCTCGAGGATCCTCCGGTTCAGCTCGGCGGCCAGGCCGGCCAGCTGGACCCGGTCGTTCGCGCCCTCGGTCTGCTGGACGTCGTCGATCCGGAACGCGCCCGCTACCAGGCCGTCCTGACGGGCCAGCGCGACGACATCGGTGAGGTAGTACTCGGCCTTGGCGTTGTCGTTGCCGATCCGCGGCAGCGCGCCGGCCAGGAACCGCGCGTCGAAGGCGAAGATGCCGCTGCTGATCTCGCTGACGGCGCGCTGCTCGGCGGTGGCGTCCTTCTCCTCCACGATCGCGGTGACCGAGCCGTCGGGCTCCCGCAGCACCCGGCCGTAGCCGAACGGGTCGGGCACCTGCGCGGTCAGCACCGTCAGGGCACGCGGCTCGCGAGCATGGTCGGCGACGAGCCGGCTGACGGTCTCGCCCTCCAGCAGCGGGGTGTCACCGGCCATCACCACGACCACCCCGGCCGGCTCCCCCGCGGCCCGCGACAGCGCCTCCACGGCGACCCGTACGGCGTGGCCGGTTCCTTCCTGGGTCTCCTGCACCGCGAGCACGGCGCCGGGGACCTGGTCGAGGATGTGCGGCCCCACCTGCTCCCGTCCGTGCCCGACCACCGCCACGAGATGGCGGGGCGAGACGTGCAGCGCGGCGTGCAGCACGTGGCCGACCATGCTGCGCCCGGCGAGCGGGTGCAGCACCTTCATGGTCTTCGAGCGCATCCGGGTGCCACTGCCGGCCGCGAGCACGACCACGGCGACGGGGGTCCCCGACGGGTCGGTGGCCGGGTCCTGGGTGGTCGTGTCCTCGGCCGGTCCGGTCACGCTGCCTCCTGCTCACGGGGATGGGGCTCCCCGGGTAGGAGTCGAACCTACGTCGCTTTGTCCGCATTCAAAGTGCGGCGGGCCCTGCCGACAGACCAACCGGGGATGGCGCGGACCAGCCTAGGCTAGTGACCCGCCCCGGCGATGTTGACCATCCAGGCGACACCGTAGGCGTCGGTGCACATGCCGAAGGTGTCCCCCCACGGCGCTGCCTCCAGCGGCATCGTCACCGTCCCGCCGGCTGCCAGCTTCTCGTAGTAGCCGCTCAGCTCCTCGGCGTCCTCGCCGCTCAGTGAGAGCGAGATGCTGCCGGGACCGGCGGCCTCCGTCGGGCTGGGGACGTCGGCCCCCATCAGCGTCAGGCCGCCGTCGGTCTCCAGCGTCGCGTGCATGATCTTGTCCCGCTGGGCGGGGTCGTCGCTCATGCCGCCCTCGCCGTACGTGCTCACCGTCAGCGTGCCCCCGAGGACCGATCGGTAGAACTCCATCGCCTCGCGAGCGTTGCCGTCGAAGCCCAGGTAGGGGTTGAGTCGCGTGGTCATCGGATCCTCGTCTCCTCACGGTGGGCCCGGCGCCCACCTCGGTCGGACAGACCCCCTCGTAGCCGGGAAGTCATCGGTGCGCCGGGGGTCGCGCCGGGGGCCGGGTCAGCGCCGCGCGGCCATCCGAGCTCGCAGCGCGTCGCGCTTGTCCTCGAAGCGCAGGGCCTGCTTCTCCAGCTCGTCCATGAAGTTCGCGAGCTCGGTGCGGGCCGCCTCGCCGTCGGCGTCGAGCCCCTCGAGCTCGAACACGTTCCAGAACCGCAGCACCGGCGCGACGACGTCGTCGCGGTGCTGGCGGATGTCGTAGACCCCGGCGATCGCCATCTCCACGGCCTTGCGCTGGAAGCCCGCGATGTCGGTGCCGGGCATCGCGAAGGTGGTGACGACGTCGGTGATGGCGCGCATCGTCTGGTTCGGGTCGAGCTGGACGGCCGCGCCCAGCAGGTTGCGGTAGAAGACCATGTGCAGGTTCTCGTCGGCCGCGACCCGGGCGAGCAGCGTGTCGGCCACCTCGTTCTCGGCGATCTTGCCGGTGTTGCGGTGGGAGACCCGGGTGGCGAGCTCCTGGAAGGAGACGTAGGCCAGCGACCGGAGCATGTCGTCGTGCTGGGCGGTGTAGCCGGTCGACATGTGGTCCATCCGCAGCCGCTCGAGCTGCACCGGGTCGACGGCTCGGCTGGTGGTGAGGTAGTCGCGGATCGCGATCCCGTGCCGGCCCTCCTCAGCGGTCCACCGGTGCACCCAGTCCCCCCAGGCCGCGTCCCGCCCGAACAGCGTCGCGATCTCGTGGTGGTAGCTGGGGAGGTTGTCCTCGGTGAGGAGGTTGACGATCAGCGAGGAACGCGCCACGTCGGACATCTCGGAGTCCTCCTCCGACCACGGCTCACCCCCCAGTGGCCCGTCGAAGTTGCGGCCGTCGCTCCACGGGACGTACTCGTGGGGGAACCACTCCTTGGCCATCGTGAGGTGTCGGTTCAGGTTCTCCGCGACGACGGGCTCCAGCTCCAGGAGCATCTGCGTCTGGCTCAGGGCTGCACTCATGGGGGCTCCTCACGACAGGCCGGCGCCCGTCCTGATGCGAACCTAACCCCGCTCCGGTGAGCATGCCACCCCGGGCACCCCACCACGCGATGTCTCGACGTCGAGAGTCTCCGGCTCGCTATGCTCGCGGCGTGCGGGACGAGGTGGACCGGCTCGTCGAGGCCTGGCAGCGGGAGCGCCCCGACCTCGACCTGAGGCCGATGGAGGTGCTGAGCCGGGTGACGCGGCTCGGCCACCACCTCGACGGGGCCCGACGGCAGGCCTTCGCCGAGCACTCGATCGAGAGCTGGGAGTTCGACGTGCTCGCCGCCCTACGACGTGCGGGCGCGCCCTACGAGCTCTCCCCTGGCCGGCTGCTGAAGCAGACCCTCGTGACCAGCGGGACCATGACCAACCGCGTCGACGGGCTCGAGCGTCGAGGCCTGGTGAGGCGGCTGCCCGACCCGCGCGACCGGCGCGGGGTGCTGGTCCGGCTGACCGAGGCGGGCAGCACCGCCGTCGACGGGGCGATGGCGAGCCTGTTGGAGCGGGAGCGTGGCCTGCTGGCGGACCTCGACGGGGCCCAGCAGAAGGAGCTCGCCGGGCTGCTGCGCATCCTGACCGTGCCCTTCGAGGTGGAGCCCTGGTGAGGCCGCTGTGGCTGCGCTTCCTCTCCGGGCCGGACATCGACGGCCTCGGGGTCACCCGGGCCGAGATCGTCGACGCCGTCGAGGACGTGGTCGCCGCCCACGGCCGCGGTGAGACGGTCTTCGAGCCGCGGGTCCACCTGGTGCCCGACAACGGCGGCGTGGGCCACTTCAACGTGCTGCGCGGTCACGTCTCGGGCCTCGGCGAGCACGGCGTGAGCGGGGTCAAGGTGGTCGGGGACTTCGTGCCCAACTACCGCCACGGCCTGCCGAGCGAGCTGGCGCTGGTCACGCTCTACGACCCGACGACCGGCGTGCCCCTGGCGATCCTGGACGCCACCATGATCACCGAGGCCCGCACCGGTGCGATGACCGCCGTCGGCGCCCGGCACCTGGCCCGGCCCGACTCGCGGGTCCTCGGACACGCGGGCGCCCGCGGGACGGCGTTCTCCAACGTGACGATGCTCGACGACCTCTTCGACCTCGACGAGATCAGGGTGACCAGCCGTCGTCCGGAGTCCAGGGAGCGGTTCGCCGAGGAGCTGCGAGCGGCGACCACCACGCCGGTGCGAGCCGTGGACTCGGTCCACGAGGCGTTCGAGGGCGCCGACATCCTCGTCGAGGCGACCCGGCTCTTCGAGCCCACGCCCCTGCTCGGCCCCGACCTGGTGCGGCCGGGGGCGTTCGTGGTGCCCTACGGGACCGTCAGCGCTCTCGCCGAGGACCTGCTCGACGTGATGGACAAGGTGGTCGTCGACGACTGGCGGGAGGCCCGGTCCGGCCGGTTCGGGGCGTTGCGGTCCCACGTCGACAGCGGCCGGCTGAGCGAGCGGACGCTGCACGCCGAGCTCGGCCAGGTGGTCACCGGCCAGCGGCCCGGCCGCGAGCGCGACGACGAGCGCATCCTGCTGTGGCACCGGGGGCTGTCCGTGCTCGACGTGGCCGTCGCCCACCTGCTGCTGCGCCGGGCCGAGACCCTCGAGGCCGGCACCATGCTGAGGTACCGCTGAACGCGGCGGTCGTCCGGGTGGACCGGCCGGCCGACCTGGGTCCGGAGGCCGTTCTCGCGGTCGCCGACGGGGCGCGACCCGAGCTGACCGGGGACCTGCTGGCGCGGCTGGCCGGCTCTCGGCAGCGGACGCTGGCCGCGCTCGGTGGCGGCGGCCCCGTCTACGGCGTGACCACCGGGCTGGGCAGCCAGGCCGGCGTGACGGTCGGCGGCGTCGCCGGGTCCGGGTTCCAAGGCGACCTGATGCTCGCCCGGTCCGTCGGGACGGCGCCGTGGCTGGACCGTCGTTCGGTGCGAGCGGCGACCGCCACCCGGCTGCGGACCCTGCTCGAGGAGGAGGTCGGCGCCTCCCCGGAGCTCGTGGTCGCGCTCGCCGCGCTGCTGGGCTCCGAGCTGCGCCCGGCCGTTCCCGCCTCCGGCTACGGCGCCGCCGGCGAGATCATCCCGCTGGCCCACCTCGGCGGGTTCCTGGCCGGCACCGGCGACGGTCTCGACGCCACCGGGTCGACGGTGGCGGCGGGCACGCTGCTGCGCAGAGCGGGCCTGTCGACGTACGAGTTCGGCGCGAAGGAGGGGGTGAGCTTCCTGCAGGGGGTTCCGGTGGCGACGGCCGAGGCCATCCTGCTGGGCGCGGACTGCCGGGTGCTGACGGCGCAATGCCTCGCCACCGCCGCCGCCGGCACCGTGGCGGTCCGGGCGACCCGGGACCCCTATGACGACGCGCTCGCCCGCGGCGACGTCGAGCTGTCGCGGGTGCTGGCGGTGCTGCGGTCGCTGGCCGGCCCCGAGCCCCGGCCGCGGATGCTGCAGTCCCCGGTCTCGTACCGGGTCGTCGGGCCCGCGCTTGCGCACCTGCTTCGACGGGTGCAGCAGCTGGCGGAGTCGGTGGGCAGGGCCCTGGCCGGGGTGACCACCTCACCGGCCCTGCTCGGCGGCCGGTTCCGCGGCACCGCCGGCTTCGACGGCTTCGACCTGGCCGCCGGCGCGGACGCGGTACGGGTGGCCCTGCTGCACCTGGCCGAGCTGGCGACGGCGCGACTGCACCGGCTGCTCGACCCCAGAGTGACCGGGCTGCCCCCGCAGCTCTCGGCGGACCCGGGCCGCCAGGCGGGCGTGGTCGCGCTGCACAAGCGGGCGGTCGGCCTCGTGCACGAGGCCCGTCGCGAGGCAGCCCCCGTCGCGCTCGGCGCGGCCGACACCTCGCTGGGTCAGGAGGACGCCCAGAGCTACGCGCTCGACGCCACCGCCGCGGCCCGCCGGGCGGTGCTGGTGCTGCGCGATGTCAGCGCCTGCGAGCTGGTGGCGCTGCGACAGGCCGCCGCGCTCGACCCCGGCGCCACCGCGTCGACGGGGCGCCCGACCGGGTCCCCCGTGCTGCAGGAGCTGCTCCGCGAGGTGTGGGACCCCCTCCCGCCCGGGACCGCGGACCGGCCCTGGGGCCGAGACGTCCAGTCGGTGACGCATGCGCTGTCCGACGGATGGGCATACGACATACTCGGTGCCACGCGCGCGGTGCCGGTGGCGCCCCCGTCCCCCATTCCTGACTCCCGCCCCTGACCTCCCGCCGGTGACCACCCTGCGCGGTCCTGGACACGTCCCTCGAGAGGGTTCGCCGAGCTGATGATCACCTTCGACGCAGTGACCAAGGCTTTCCCCGGTGGGAACGTCGCCGTCGACAACCTGTCACTGGAGCTGCCGACCGGCCGGCTGACCGTCTTCGTCGGCCCGTCGGGCTGCGGCAAGACCACCTCGCTGCGGATGATCAACCGGACCATCGAGCCGACGTCGGGCACCATCTGCATCGACGGTCAGGACGTCACCGGGCAGGACGCCGCGCTGCTGCGGCGCAAGATCGGCTACGTGATCCAGCACGCCGGCCTGTTCCCGCACCGCACGGTGGCCGACAACATCGCGACCGTCCCGATGCTCAACGGGGTCAACAAGCGGCAGGCCCGGGAGCAGGCCGCCGAGCTGCTCTCCCGGGTCGGGCTGGACACCTCGCTGGCCACCCGCTACCCCGCGCAGCTCTCGGGCGGGCAGCAGCAACGGGTCGGGGTGGCCCGGGCGCTGGCCGCGGACCCGCCGGTGATGCTGATGGACGAGCCGTTCAGCGCCGTCGACCCGATCGTTCGCGACGGGCTGCAGAAGGAGTTCCTGCGGCTGCAGTCCGAGCTCGGCAAGACGATCGCGTTCGTCACCCACGACATCGACGAGGCCATCAAGCTCGGCGACCAGGTGGCGATCTTCCGCGAGGGCGGCCACCTGGCCCAGGTCGGCACCCCTCAGGAGCTGCTGGACGAGCCGGCCGACGAGTTCGTCGCCGACTTCGTCGGCCGTGACCGCGGCTTCCGGGCGCTGTCGTTCCTCACCGCCGAGGACCTCGAGGTCGAGCCGGTGCACAGCTACGTGGACCGCGCGCACGACGTGCGACTGGTCCTCGACGACGACGGCCGCCCGACCGGCTGGTCGGTCCGGGGCAGCGACACGCTGCGCCGGCTGCGGGGCACGTTCACCACCGCGGACTCGCTACGGCTTGTCACCGACCTGGCCATCACCTCGCCGGCGGGTGCGGCGGTCCGGGTGGCAGCGGACGGCACCGCCGACGGCGTCGTCGCGCACGAGGCGGTCGCCCGGCACCTCACCGCGCTGCGCCAGGACGGCGACTCCCCGACGATCGGCTCGAGCAACGGCACCCGGGGTCGCTGATGCTCGACTACCTGCTGCAGAACCAGTCCTCGATCCAGCGTGCCCTGCTCCAGCACATCTGGCTGTCGCTGGTCCCGGTGGCGGTCGGCGCGCTGCTGGCGCTGCCTCTCGGCTACCTCGCGGTGCGACGCCCGAGGCTCTACCAGCCGGTGGTCAACATCGGCGGCGTGCTGTACTCCATTCCCTCGCTCGCGCTGTTCCTGTTCATCCCCACCATCTTGGGCACCGGGGTGCTCTCCCCCCTCAACATCGTGGTCGCCCTGTCGATCTACAGCCTGGCGCTGCTCACCCGGACCTTCGCGGACGCGCTGACCTCGGTGCAGGGGCAGACCACGCAGGCGGCCTTCGCGTTGGGCTACCGGCCGCTGCGGCAGCTGTTCAGCGTGGAGCTGCCGATGGCGCTGCCGGTGATGATGGCCGGGCTGCGGGTGGCGACCGTGGCGAACATCAGCCTGGTCAGCGTGGGCGCCGTCATCGGCGTCGGCGGTCTAGGGGCGCTGTTCACCCGCGGCCTCCAGCTCGGCTTCGTCGAGCCCATCATCATCGGCATCGTCTTGTCGGTGCTCCTGGCCGGCGTCTGCGACCTCGCCATCGTGCTGGTGCAGCGCTGGCTGACGCCGTGGGCCAGGACGGGGGCACGCTGATGCTCGCGGTCCCGAAGCTCAACTACTTCTCCTACCTCCTCGACGCCGCGAGCTGGCGCTGGAGCGACGGCTCGACGATCCCGCACCTCCTGCTCCAGCACATCGGCTACACCCTGGTCACGCTCGCGATCAGCGCAGCGGTGGCGCTGCCCATCGGGCTGCTGATCGGCCACACCAACCGCGGCGCCTTCCTGGCCATCAACCTCGGCAACGCCGGGCGCTCGCTGCCCACCTTCGGGCTGCTGACGCTGATGGTGACCCTGGTCGGGATCGGCACCACCCCGGTCCTCATCGCCCTGGTGGTGCTGGCCGTGCCACCCATCCTCGCCTCGACGTACGCCGGGATCCGCTCGGTGGACCCGGCCGCGGTCGACGCCGCGGTCGGCATGGGCATGCGGCCCATCCAGGTGCTGTTCCGCGCCGAGGTGCCGATGGCGCTGCCGTTGATCGTCAGTGGTCTGCGCAGCTCGCTGCTGCAGGTGACCGCGACCGCCACCGTCGCCGCCTACGTCGGCCTCGGCGGGCTGGGGCGGCTGCTGATCGACGGTCTGGCGCGGAACCAGTACGAGCTGGTCTTCGCCGGAGCCGTGCTCGTCGCGCTGCTCGCCATCGCCCTCGACCTCGCCGGCGCGGGCGTCGAGCGCGCCTTGGTCTCCCCGGGCGTCCGGGCCGGCCGGGGCGGCCGGCGAGCGAGGCGACTGGCCGCCCGGTCCAACGGCACGGACCCTGGCACCGACCCTGGCACCGACCCGGGCGACGATCCCCCTCCACCTGATGACGAGCGACCGCTCACCCCCACCGCCGGCACGTCCCGCTAGCGGCCAAACGAAAGGTTCCAACCCATGCGCAAGTCCAAGCTGGTGGCCGTCGCCGCTGCGATGGTCGCCCTGCTCCCGCTGAGTGCCTGCGGAGGTGACCCGACGAGCGGCGGCGGAACCGGGGACTCCTCGGCCTCGACCCTCACCATCGGGTCGGCCAACTTCCCCGAGAACGAGCTGCTCGCCGAGATGTACGCCCAGGCCGTGGAGGCCAAGGGCGTGAAGGTCCAGCGCAAGTTCAACATCGGCGCCCGCGAGCTCTACCTCAAGGCGCTCGAGGACGGCTCCATCGACATGATCCCGGAGTACAACGGCGCCCTGCTCGCGGCCCTGACCCAGGGCGGCACGGTGCCGCAGGACGTGAACACCTCCGAGGAGGTGTACGACGCACTGAAGGAGGCGCTGCCCGACGGTCTCGAGCTGCTCGAGCAGTCCTCGGCCGAGGACAAGGACACCCTGACGGTGACCGCCGCCACCGCGAAGAAGTACGACCTGAAGACGATCGAGGACCTGGCCCCGGTCGCCGACCAGCTCACCGTGGCCGCCGGACCCGAGTTCAAGGGCCGCTACCAGGGTCTCGTCGGGCTGAAGGAGGTCTACGGGGTCACCTTCAAGGGCTACAAGGCCCTCGACCCCGGCGGGCCGCTGACCAAGGCCGCGCTGCAGAAGGGTGACGCGCAGGTCGCGAACATCTTCTCCACGGACTCGGTCATCGAGACCGACAACCTCGTCGTGCTCGAGGACACCAAGAACCTCTTCCTGGCCGAGAACATCGTCCCGGTCGTCGACTCCTCGAAGGTGACCGACGACATCACCACGGCGCTCAACGAGGTGTCGGCGGCACTCACCACCGAGAGCCTGACCAAGTACCTCGCGGAGGTCGCGGTCGACAAGAAGGACTCGGCCGTCGTGGCCAAGGAGTTCCTGGACGCCAACGACATCGGCTGACCGCCCCGCTCACCGACCGCTGAGGGGTCCCTTGCTCGCCGCGACACGCGTGTCGTGCGCGAGGGAGTGACCCCTCGGCGGTTCGGGGGGTCAGGAGTCGAGCAGCTCCGCGGCCGTCAGCCACTCCTCCTCGAGCCCCTCCCGCTGGGCCACGACCTCCCGCAGGCTGCCGTCGAGCGTCGCGAGCCGCTCGTGGTCGCTGGCGTGCTCGGCCATCTCGGCGTGCAGCGCGGTCTCCTGCTCGGCCAGCCGGGCCAGCCGGCGCTCGACCCGGTCGACGGTCTTGCGGGCCTCCCGCAGCCGGGCCGGGCTCGCCCCGGGACCGGGGGACCCACCTGACGGCGGCCCCGCCGACCCCGACCCGATCGACGCGGTGGCCCGCTCGGTGGCCCGCTCGGCGCGCAGCGACGCGGCGCGACGCTGCAGGTACTCCTCGACCCCGCGGGGCAGCATCGAGACCTGCCCGTCGCCGAGCAGCGCCCAGGTCGAGTCGGTGACCCGCTCCAGGAAGTAGCGGTCGTGGGAGACCACGACCAGCGTCCCCGGCCAGCCGTCGAGGAAGTCCTCGAGCACCGTGAGCGTCTCGATGTCCAGGTCGTTGGTCGGCTCGTCGAGCAGCAGCACGTTGGGCTCGGACAGCAGCAGCCGGAGCAGCTGGAAGCGGCGGCGCTCACCGCCCGAGAGGTCGCCGACCCTGGCGGTGAGCCGGTCCCCGGTGAAGCCGAACCGCTCCAGCATCGAGGACGCGGTGACCTCGCCGCCCGCGACGGCGGTGACCCGCCGGACCTGCTCGACCGCGGTCAGCACCCGTTCGTTCGGGTCGACCTCGTCGACCACCTGGGTCAGGTGCTCCACCGCCACGGTGCGGCCGCGCCGCACGCGGCCGCGGTCGGGCGCCAGCTCGCCGGCCAGCAGCCGCAGCACCGAGGTCTTGCCGGCGCCGTTCACCCCGACCAGGCCCACCCGGTCGCCGGGGCCCAGCCGCCAGGTCGCGCGCGAGAGCAGCCGCCGCTCGCCGCGGACGAGGTCGACGTCCTCGACGTCGAGGACGTCCTTGCCCAGCCGCTGGGTGGCGAAGCGCTGCAGCTCCAGGAGGTCGCGAGGGGGCGGCTCGTCGGCGATGAGCGCGGCCGCCGCGTCCATGCGGAACTTGGGCTTCGAGGTCCGGGCCGGCGCACCGCGGCGCAGCCACGCCAGCTCCTTGCGCATCAGGTTCTGCCGCCGCGCCTGGGAGGCCGCGGCCTGGCGCTGCCGCTCCGCCTTCGCCAGCACGAACGCGGCGTACCCGCCGTCGTAGACGTCGACGACGCCGTCGTGCACCTCCCACGTCGTGGTGGCCACCTCGTCGAGGAACCAGCGGTCGTGGGTGACCACGACCAGGGCGGTCGTACGCCGCGCCAGGTGCTCGGCCAGCCAGGCGACCGCCTCGACGTCGAGATGGTTCGTGGGCTCGTCGAGCACCATCAGCTCGTGGTCGCCCAGCAGCAGCCGGGCCAGCGAGCAGCGTCGGCGCTCGCCCCCCGACAGCCCGTCGACGCCGCGGTCCAGGTCGACCCCCGCCAGCAGCACCTCCACCACCTCGCGGGTGGTCCGGTCGGCCGCCCACTCGTGGTCGGCGCGACCCTCCAGCACGACGGCGCGCACGCTGGCGCCCGGGTCCAGCTCGTCGCCCTGCGTCAGGAAGCCCAGCCGCAGCCCGCGGTTGCGGGAGACGCGGCCGTCGTCGACGTCCTCGTGGCCGCCCAGCACCCGCAGCAGGGTCGTCTTGCCGTCGCCGTTGCGGCCCACCACGCCGATCCGCTCCCCGGCGCCCACCCCGAGGCTGACGTCGGCCAGCAGCGGCCGGACACCGTAGGACTTGTGCACCCGCTCCAGGCTGACCAGGTTCGGTGTCACCATCTCAGCGGCCGTCCCGGGCCACGACGCGAGCACCGTGCACCGGCCCCGGGGCGACGGAGACCCAACCGAGGTCCAGCGCGGTCAGCGCGTCCGCGACCTCGCCGGCATGGGTGGCGCTGCCGCACAGAAAGAGGCAGCTGGGACCGGACCCGGACAGCAGCGCGCCGTGAGCGCCGGCGACCAGGCCGTGCCCCAGCGTCGCCTGGAGCTCGGGCCGCAGCCGCAGCGCCGCGGCCTGCAGGTCGTTGGCGAGCGCAGCGCCGACGGCCGCGACGTCATGGCCGCGGAGGGCGGTGACGAGCTCGTCGGGGATCTCGGGCTCGGGGACGGCGGCACCCTCGGTCAGCACGTCGAACTCCCGGTAGACCGTCGGCGTCGAGAGCCCCCGACGCGACTCCAGCACCACCCACCAGTACTCGCCCCGGGTCATCACGGGCAGCACCACCTCGCCGCGTCCCGAGCCGACCGCGGTCCCGCCGACGAGTGCGAACGGGACGTCGCTGCCGAGCTGGCCCGCCAGCTGCGCGAGCTCCTCGCGCGGGGTGCGCAGTTCCCAGAGCACGTCGCAGGCCACCAGCGTGGCGGCGGCGTCGGCGCTGCCGCCGGCCAGTCCGCCGGCGACCGGGATCCCCTTGTCCACGACGATCCGCACGCCTCGCTCCAGGCCGTGGTGGCCGGCGAGCAGCACGGCCGCCCGGGCGGCGATGTTGCCGCCGTCGGTGGGGACCTGGCCGAGGTCGAGGCGGGTGTCGCCGCGCACCTCCACCACGACCTCGTCGGCGTCGCTGACGGTCACCTCGTCGTAGATCCCGATGGCCTGGTACACGGTGGCGAGCGGGTGGAACCCGTCCGGCCGGCGGGCGCCCACGCTCAGCGACAGGTTGACCTTCGCCGGTGCGGTGGCGGCGACGACGCCGGTCATGCCGGCTCCCCGTCGACCGACGCGTTCGTCGACCCGGCCAGCAGCCCGTCCGCGATCCTCGCGAAGGCGCGGACGTCGACCGCCTCCCCCCGCGCGGTCGGGTCCACCCCGGCTCGCGCCAGGGCGGCCTCGGCGGCCTGCGGGGACCCGGCGAGCCGGCTCAGCGCGCCGCGCAGCGTCTTGCGTCGCTGGGCGAATGCCGCGTCGACCACCGCGAACACCTGCTCCCGAGTGGCACGGCACGCCGGCGGCTCGCGGTGCTGCCAGGCCACCAGTCCGGAGTCGACGTTGGGCACCGGCCAGAACACCGACCGAGACACCGCGCCGACCCGGCGGACGTCGGCGTACCAGGCGGCCTTGACCGACGGCACGCCGTAGGTGCGCGACCCGGGGGGCGCCGCCAACCGGTCGGCGACCTCCGCCTGCACCATCACCAGCCCGTGCCGCAGCGAGGGCAGCAGCGCGAGGAGGTGGAGCAGCACCGGGACCGAGACGTTGTACGGCAGGTTGGCGACCAGCGCGGTGGGAGGGGGGCCGGGCACGCCGCCCAGGCCCAGGGCGTCGGCGTGGAGAACCAGCAGCCGGTCCACGAGCGCGGGCGCGTGGTCGGCCACGGTGGCCGGCAGCGCGCCGGCGAGGGCCGGGTCGATCTCCACCGCCACCACGCGGGCGACCTCGGGCAGCAGTGCCAGCGTCAGCGACCCGAGGCCCGGGCCCACCTCGACCACCACGTCGTCGGCGGCCAGCGCGGCGGTCCGCACGATCCTGCGGACCGTGTTCTGGTCGATGACGAAGTTCTGGCCGCGCTGCTTGGTGGGCCGCAGTCCCAGCCCGGAGGCCAGCAGACGCACCTCCGCCGGCCCGAGGAGTCTCGGACCGGCGGAGGGGGCGTTCGCGGGGATCGGCACGGAGGCGACCCTACCGAGGGGTGCGATCAGAACCCGGACCCACAGTGGGGCCAGGCGCCGTAGCCGCCGCGGGCGGCGGCCATCCGCTCGGCGACGGCGATCTGTGCCGCCTTGCTGTTCTGGTCGGGCCGGCCGCTGCCGCCGTAGGCCTGCCAGGTGCTCAGGTTGAACTGCAGCCCGCCGTAGTAGCCGTTGCCGGTGTTGATCGACCAGTTGCCACCCGACTCGCAGGCGGCGATCTTGTCCCAGACGCTGCTGCCACCCGAGGAGGACGACCCCGAGGACGAGGTGGACGCGGGGGCGGGGGTGGGAGCGGGTCGGTCCTTGGTGCCGTAGCGAACCACGGTGCTGACCGGCTTGCGCACCACCGTCGAGCGCACCGCGGCGCGCTTGGTGACCTTGCCGTTCTTCGAGACCACCCGGTAGACGACCTTGCGCGCTCCGTCGCGGCCGGCGCGGACGGTCTTGGTCTGGTCGTCGTACATGCCGGCGTCGGCGACCCGGCGGGTGCCGCGGCTGACCTTCTCGGTCGCAGTGCGTTGGGCGACCTTCACCCGGGTGTAGACGATCTTGTCGCCGTCCTCGAGGCTCGACCCGAGCGCGGGGCGGACCACGTCGTCGTCGTCGACGCTGACGCCCAGCTCCTTGAGCGCCCCGCCGACCCGCAGGGCGGTGACGGTGGCCTTCTTCTTCTTGGCGCCGGCGACCGAGACCTGGACGGTCTTCGGGGTGACGACCGCGAGGTCGATGCCGGAGCGGCCGATGGCGGTACCACGGCTGGTGGACAGGTCGGCGCCGCCGAAGCGGAGTCCGAGCTGCTCGAGCGCGGAGTCGACGTCGGTGGCGGTCACCCAGTAGCGACGGGCGTCGCCGTCCACGGTGACGTCCAGCGGGCGGCCGTAGCGCACCGCGATGGCCTGGCCGTCGCCGACGGCCGAGTCGAGGCCGGGGGCGACGACGTCGTGCTCGCCGACGGTGAGCCCCTGGCTCTCCAGGACGTCGCCGACGGTGCTGCTGAGGGTGTGGACCTGGTCGGTCCGACCGTCGACCGAGAGGGTCACGGTCTTGCTCATGGTGGCGTAGCCCGTCCCTGCCGCCGCGGCGACGAGGGCCACGGCCAGGACGGCGGTGGCGAGGACTTTATGGCGCTTGGACAGCTGCGTGACGGTGGTCCGCACACTTCTCCCTGGTCGTCATCCCCGGGCCGCGGGCGACGAGCACTCACCTGGCCGCCGCCGGTGGGCCGGTCGGGCCCCTGACAGCGCGCAGGCCCTCGGGTCGCTGCCGGCCGAGCTGGCCGGTGGTGCGGCGGGAGGGCCCCGGTGAGTGCCGCCCGGTTGCTTCCCGCTCCCGGCCAACAGGTCACGACCATACGGAAGACCCGGTATCGATCCAACCCTTTCGGGCAGGAACGGGCACGCTCGGGCGGGGCTCGTGGTGGACGTCACAGCGAACCGCGCACCGGCCTAGACGGGCCGGTGCGGCACCCTTGACAGCCCATCCGCCCTGCCCGCCACCGGCCCGGCGACCGGGCCCCGCTACCAGCGCCCGCCGAAGGCCGCGTCGGTGCTGGCGTCGATCGCGGCGCAGAGCTCGGCGAGGTCCTGTCCCCGGGTGGCCGCCATCGAACGCACCGTCAGCGGCACCAGGTAGGAGGCGTTGGGCCGGCCGCGGTGCGGCACCGGCGTGAGGTACGGCGCGTCGGTCTCGACCAGCAGCCGGTCCGAGGGAACCAGCCGCAGCGCCTCACGCAGTGGCTCGGCGTTCTTGAAGGTGACGGTGCCGGAGAACGACAGCCACGCTCCCCGGTCCAGGCAGGCCCGGGCGAAGCCGGCGTTCCCGGAGAAGCAGTGCATCACCACCCGGTCCGGGACACCCTCCTCGTCGAGGATCCGCAGCACGTCCCGGTGCGCGTCGCGGTCGTGGATGACGAGCGTGCGGTCCAGGTCGGTGGCCAGACGCACGTGCGCCCGGAACGAGCGCTGCTGCGCCTCCCGGCCGTCCTCGCCGGTCCGGTAGTAGTCCAGCCCGGTCTCGCCCACGGCACGGACGTGGGGACCGGACGCGGCCAGCGCCGCGATCTCGGCCAGCGCCTCGTCCAGCCCACCGGCCGCGTCCAGCACCGGCGCCTCGTTGGGATGCAGGGCGACCCCGGCCACGACCGACTCGTGCCGAGCGGCGGCCGCCACCGCCCACCGGGCCCCGGGCAGGTCGCAGCCGATCTGCACGACCCGGGGCACGCCGACCGAGGCCGCCGCCGCCAGCGCCGTCTCGACCGGGAGCCAGGAGCCGTCCGGACCGTCGGCGATGTCGAGGTGGCAGTGGTTGTCGACCACCGGGTGCGGCAGCGGCTCGGGCGCCGGGGGACGCGCCCGGTCACGGACCCGGCCGTCAGGCTCTGCCGCCCGGCTGCGGGTCGGCCGGTCGGTCACAGCGTGCCCCCGGCGTCAGGCCGCGCGCCGGTCTGCTTGTGCTGCAGGACGGCGTCGTAGACGGCTCGCTTGGGCAGGCCGGCGCGGCGCGCCACGGTCACCGTGGCCTCCTTGCGGGGGATGCCGCCGGCCTCGAGGGCGTGGACCTGCGCGGCCAGCGAGGCCGGGTCCACGGGTCCCCGCAGCGCCTCCGGGTCGGCCCCGGCCACGACCAGGGTCACCTCGCCGCGCACGCCGGCGTCAGCCCAGGCGGCGAGCCCGGCGAGGCCGTCGCGGCGCACCTCCTCGTGGGTCTTGGTGAGCTCGCGGCACACCGCCGCCCGACGGTCGGCGCCGAAGGCCTCGGCCATCGCGACCAGCGTCGCGCCGGTCCGGTGCGGGGACTCGAAGAACACGAGCGTCCGCTCCTCGGTCGCCAGCGAGCCGAGCCGGCGGGCCCGCTCGCCGGGCTTGCGGGGCAGGAACCCCTCGAAGCAGAACCGGTCGACCGGCAGGCCGGAGACGGCGAGCGCGGTCAGCACGGCCGACGGTCCGGGGACGGCGGTCACCTCGACGTCGGCGGCCACGGCAGCAGCGACCAGCCGGTACCCCGGGTCGGAGACCGAGGGCATGCCCGCGTCGGTCACCAGCAGCACCCGTGCCCCGCCCTGGAGCGCCTCGAGGAGCACCGGGGTGCGCTCGGACTCGTTGCCCTCGAAGTAGGACACCACCCGCCCCGGCACCTCGACGCCCAGGTCGGCGACCAGCCGCCGCAGCCGCCGGGTGTCCTCGGCCGCGACCACGTCCGCGCGGGCCAGCTCGGTGGCCAGCCGTGCGGACGCGTCGGCGACGCGGCCGATCGGGGTGCCGGCCAGCACCAGCACACCCCCGCCCGCCCGGTCCGCACTCGTCTGCTCCACGGGGCGATCATCGCGCACCCGGGCCGGGGTCCTCACGCCACCCGCTCCGCCGCCCACGACCCACCCAGGACCCAGCCGTCGCCTCCCGGTCGCCGCGTCCGACCGCCGCGGACGACCAGCATCCGTACAGTGGCGCGGGTGAGCACCGCGTCGGACCTGCGCCGCACGGTCCCGCTGTCCGCGACCGTCGACCACCGGCCGGTCCCCGGCGCCCACCGACGGCTGCGCCGGCCACCGGACCAGGACCGGCTGGTGGGCTGGCTCGGCACGCTCGCGGTCACGCTGCTGGCGGGCTTCCTGAGGTTCTGGCACCTCGGCAGCCCCCAGGCGTTCCTGTTCGACGAGACGTACTACGCCAAGGACGCCTGGTCGCTGTGGCGGCACGGCTACGTCACGAACTACGTCGACGGGGCGAACGAGCGCATCCTCGACGGCGAGCTCAGCGGCCTGTTCCAGGACACGCCGAGCATGGTCGTGCACCCCGAGCTGGGCAAGTGGCTGATCGGGCTGGGCGAGCAGGTGGTGGGCATGGACCCGCTCGGCTGGCGCGTCGCGTCCGCCGTCGCCGGGACGCTGATGGTCGCGGTGATGGTCCGGCTCGCCCGGCGGCTCACGGGCTCGACGCTGCTGGGCTGCGTGGCGGGGCTGCTGCTGTGCTTCGACGGCCTGCAGTTCGTGCTCTCCCGGCTGGCCCTGCTCGACATCTTCGTGGCCTTCTTCCTGCTGAGCGCCGTCTCCTGCCTCGTCGCCGACCGGGACTGGGGCCGGGGCCGGATGGCGCAGCTGGTGCCCCCGGACTGGCGTCCCGGCGACGCGGACTGGGGGCCGGTGCGAGGTCTGCGCTGGCGTCCCTGGCGGCTGGCCGCGGGCGTCCTGTTCGGCGCGGCCTGCGCGACCAAGTGGAGCGCGCTCTACCCGCTCGCCGCGCTGGGGCTGCTGGTGTGGATGTGGGACGCCGGGGCGCGGCGCGCGATCGGCGTGCGCCGCCCGCGACTGCGGTCGCTGCTCGTCGACGCCGTCCCCGCCTTCGGCTACCTGGTGCTGGTCGCCCTGGTGGTCTATCTCGTCAGCTGGACCGGCTTCCTGCTGCACGCCGACGTCTTCGAGCGGCACCTCTCCCACAACCAGTACGGCCCGTACTGGGGCTCCTACCTGGAGCACGACGCCCACGGCTTCCTCCCCGAGCTGTGGCAGTCGCTGCGCTCGCTGGGCAACTACCACCGCGACGTGCTCGCGTTCCACACCGGCGGACTGGACTCCGCGACCCACCCCTACCAGTCCCACCCGCAGGGTTGGCTCATCCTCAACCGCCCGGTCGGCGTCGAGGCGGTCAACGGCATCGAGCCCGGGACGCAGGGCTGCCGGGCGGCAGCGGACAGCACCTGCCTGAAGCTGGAGGTCCTGCTCGGCACCCCGGTGCTGTGGTGGGGTGGGGTGGTGGCACTGGTCTACGCGGGCTACGCCTGGCTGGGCCGGCGCGACTGGCGCTACGGCCTGGCCGTCGTCGGGGTGCTCTCCTCGTGGCTGCCGTGGATCCTCAACGACGACCGCCCGATCTTCAGCTACTACGCGATCACGATCCTGCCGTTCACGATCCTGGCGGTGACGCTGCTTCTGGGCACCCTGGTCGGCGGGACCCGAGCCGACCCGGCGCGCCGCACCTGGGGTACGGCTGCCGCTGGCGCGTTCGTCGTCCTGGTGGTGCTCAACTTCGCGTGGTTCTGGCCGCTCTACACCGGAGAGCTGATGACCACCGCCGAGTGGCTCGACCGGATCTGGTTCCGGCGATGGATCTGACCCCGGAGGCGCGCGAGGCGCTGCGCGAGACGCTCATCGAGGTCGCACCGGTCGTCATCGCGCACGTCGGCGCCGACGAGCGGGTGGTGGTGCTGAGCGGTCCCTTGCTCGCGGCCGCGGAGCGGGACTGGGACCTGGCCGTGGGGCGCACGATCTCCGAGCTCATCGACGACCCGGTCCTCATCTCACTGGTGCGGGAGGCGCTCGCCGGCCGGTCGGTCCGCACCACCACCCCGGTCACCGGACGCCCGTGGCTGGTCGCGGTCGAGCCCGTCCGCGGTGGCGGGCCAGTGACCGGTCCGGCAGCCGGGCCCGTGACCGGGCCCGTGACCGGGGCGGTGGTGGTGATGACCTACGCCCACCTTGCCGAGGTCCACCGCGACCTCACCGCCGTCGAGGAGGCGAACGAGCGGTTCGCCACCCTCATCGAGCTGTCGCGGGACCTGGTGGCCATCGCGGACCTGGACGGGACCGTGACGTATGTGAACCGTGCCGGCCGCCGGCTGGTGGGGCTGGCCGAGGACGACCCGGTCGGGCGTCCCGCAGCGACCTTCTTCGCCGACGAGGCACAGTCCCAGGTGCCGCTCGTCGACGAGGGCCTGGAGCGCGACGGGTCCTGGCAGGGCCGGTCCTGGCTGCGGCACGTCCGGACCGGCGAGTCGATCCCGGTGGACGTCGACGCGTTCGTCGTCACCCGCCGCGCCGACGGCACCCGCCTGGGGCTGGCCACGGTGCAGCGGGACCTGCGCGACGAGCTCGAGAGCGAGCGGCAGATGTCGCTGCGGATCCAGGAGCAGCGCGCCGTCGCCGACCTGGGCCGGCTGGCGCTGACGCTCCCGCTGTCGGCCCTGATGGACGAGGCGGTCCGACTGCTGCTGGCCCGCTACCCCGGCATGGTGACCGGGGTGCTGGCCCGGCAGCCCGACGGCTCCCTGGAGATGGTGGCCTGCGCGGTGCCGCGCTGGCGCGATTCGGTGGTGACCGAGCACGAGAACTCGCTGACCATGCGCGCGCTGCGGGGACGCCGGACCGTCCGCACGGACGACGTCACCGTCGACGACCGGTTCCCGCCGGGGACCCGGATCGCCCGCCTCGGCCACCGCTCGATCCTGTGCTCGCCCATCCTGACCGACGGATCGGCGTGGGGGGTGGTCGGCGCCTCCGCAGCGGAGCCGAACGCGTGGTCCGACGACGACCAGACCTTCGTGGAGTCGGTCGCCGCCACGCTCGCGGCCGCCGTACGCCGCGACGAGCTCGAGACCGCGCTGCAGCACCAGGCGATGCACGACCCGCTCACCGCCCTGCCGAACCGCGCCCTGGTCATGGACCGGATCTCGCACGCCCTCGACCGGGCCGCCCGGAGCGGGTCGATGCTGGCCGTGCTGCTGCTCGACGTCGACGACTTCAAGTCGGTCAACGACGGCCTGGGCCACGGCAGCGGCGACACCCTGCTCACCGAGATCGCGCGGCGGCTGCCCGGCGCGACCCGCCGCGGCGACACGGTCGCCAGGCTCGGCGGCGACGAGTTCCTTGTCGTCTGTGAGGACGTGGGCGGGATCGAGGAGGTCAGCCGGGTCGCCGAGCGCCTGCTGGACGCCTGCGCCAAGCCGGTGGACCTGCCGGCAGCCCGCGTCAGCGTCAGCGTCAGCGTCGGGGTGGCGGTGAGCTCGGGGGAGAATCAGGACAGCATCACCTCCCTGGTCAGCGACGCCGACATCGCGATGTACCGCGCGAAGCGCGACCGGCCCGGCACCTTCCGCGTCTTCGACGAGGCGATGCGCGGCGATGTCGTGGGCCGGCTGACCATCGCCGGGGCGTTGCGCGCCGCGGTGCGGGCCGGTGAGCTCGACGTGGCCTACCAGCCGATCGTGGACCTTGCCGACGGCCACCTGGTCGCGCTGGAGGCGTTGGCGAGGTGGGACCGTCCGTCGGGCGAGCCGGTCTCGCCGGAGGTGTTCATCCCGATCGCCGAGGAGACCGGGCTGATCGGCGAGCTCGGCCTGCTGGTGCTGCGGCGGGCCGTCGCCCAGGCGCACACGTGGCAGCAGCACCGCCGGGTGGGCCTGCGGGTGAACGCCAGCGCTCCGGAGCTGCGCAGCCAGGGGTACGTCGACCGGGTGCTCGCCATCCTGGCCAAGGCCGGCCTGCCGCCCGAGCTGCTCGGCATCGAGATCACCGAGTCGATGTTCGTCGACGAGGAGCGGTCCACGCAGGACAACCTCGGCAGGCTGCGGCAGGCCGGAGTGGGCCTGCTCATCGACGACTTCGGGACCGGCTACAGCTCGCTGAGCTACCTGCAGCGGTTCCCGCTGGTCGACGTGCTCAAGGTGGACCGCAGCTTCCTCGGCGAGGGCACCCGCGGCGAGGCGGTCGTCGGCGCCGTCACCGGCCTCGCCGCCGCGTTCGGGATGGACGTGTGCGCGGAGGGCGTCGAGACCGCCGAGCAGCACACCCGCGTCGCCGAGCTCGGCTGCCGGCTCGGCCAGGGGTACTACCTGGGCCGCCCGCTGTCGGGTCGCCGGACAGGCCGGCTGGTCGAGCAGTGGCAGCCGCTGCTGCCGGGTCTCACACCGCCGGTGCGGTGAGGCCGCCGGCCCCGGAGACCGGCACGGTCTGCAGGGCGAGCACCGCGACGTCGTCGTCGGGGTCCATGGGCAGCAGCTCGCGGTGGAGATGGGCCAGCAGATCCGGCAGACCCAGGTCGTGACCCTCGTCGACCACCGCCTGCAGCCTGGACAGCCCGACCGAGATCGCCTCCCCGCGACGCTCGACGAGCCCGTCGGTGAACATCAGCACCACGCTGCCCGGCTCGAGCACGAGGTGGTGGTCCTGCCGCGGCGCGTCGGCGACCAGTCCCAGCAGCAGGTCCTCACTCTCGAGCAGCTCGGTGCTGCCGTCGGGACGACGCAGCAGCGCCGGGGGGTGGCCGGCGCTGGACCAGGTCATGCGGGTGAGGCCGGTGTCCGGGTCGCGCTGCAACCGAGCCAGGACGGCGGTCGCGATGGTGTCGACGTCGAGCCCGTCCATGGCGCGGGCCACCGCCGTCAGCACCCCGGCCGGCGAGTCACCGGTGGAGTAGGCGATCCCCCGGGTCAGCGCCCGCAGGTGCCCCATGGCGGCCGCCGACGCCGAGTCGTGGCCGATCACGTCACCGACGACCACCATCGTCGCGCCGTCGGGCTGGACGAAGGCGTCGTACCAGTCGCCGCCGACCTGGGCCGCCTGGGAGGCAGGGGTGTAGGAGACCGCGATCTCGATGCCCTCCGGCTGCACCGGCTCGGTGAGCATGCTGCGCTGGAGCTGCTCGGACAGGGTGCGGACCTGGTCGTAGGAGTGCGCGTGCTCCAGCACCCGGGCGGCCCGCTCGGCCACCTCCACCGCGGCGGCCGCCTCCGCCGCGGTCAGCACCGACCGTTCGGGGCCGCGGGCGAGGGCGAGCATCCCGACCACCCGGTCCCGGGCCACCAGCGGCAGCACGGCCGCCGTCTCGTGGTTGAGCGCCCGGATGGCGCTGCAGGCCTCGGGGGTGTCCATCCACTGCTCCGCGCGCGCCGCACCGCTGGAGTCGACGAAGATGGGCTGGCGGCGGGTGAGCACGTCGGCGACCGCGCCTGGGAGCCGCGACCCGCTCATGAGGTGGGCAGCGACCACGGCCAGGACCTGGCGCTGGTCCGCGTCCTCGTGCCAGTACTCGACGTTGCGCAGGCTGCCGTCGCGCCCCACCAGCGCCACGATCGCCCAGTCGGCGAGGGTCGGCACCACCAGCCGGGCCAGCGCGCGCACCGCGTCCGCGGTCTCCAGCGAGTCCGCCAGCACCCGGCTCGCACTGGCGACCAGCTCGAGCAGCCGCACCATCGAGTCGGTGCGCTCGGTGCTGGCCCGCTGCTCGGTGACGTCGGAGGACGCGCCGACCACGCGGACCACCGCACCGTGCCGGTCGCGCACCGCGCGCCCGCGCGAGCAGATCCACCGGACCGAGCGGCCCGGCCGCAGGACGCGGAAGGTCTCGTCGAAGGTGCCGCCGCCGGCGACGGCGACCTCCAGGGCCGCTGCGACCACCGGCAGGTCGTCGGGGTGCAGCCTGGTGTCGAGCGCCTCCACCGTGCCCGCGAACTCTCCCGGGCGGAAGCCGAACATCCGCTCCATGCGTTCGTCCAGCACCAGCCGGCCGGTCGGTACGTCCCAGTCCCAGCTCCCCAACCCGGCGACGTCGAGGGCGAGGTCGAGCCGTAGCCGATCGGTCTCGTGCTCGCGAGCCAGCGCGAGCCGCTCGAGCTCGCTGACCACCGCCTGCGCCAGCTCCTGCATCAGCACCACGTCGGAGCGGTGCCACACCCGTGGGTGGGGGTCGTAGGCACACAGTGCCCCCACGAGCTCGCCGCCGCTGTCCACGAGCGGCACCCCGAGGAAGCAGCCGGCCGACCCGTTCCTGACCAGCGGCAGCTGCCGGACGCGAGGGTCGGCCGCGGTCTCGCCGATCACCAGCGGGCCGCCGTGCGCGGTGGTCACCGCGCTGAGCGACTCCTCCCGCGGTCGGTGGTGGTCGACGGCACCCGGTCCCACTCCGGTCGCGGCGACCATCTCGTGGAACTCGGTGACGACCGAGATCTTCGCCGACCTGGTCCGCAGCAGCTGGGCTGCGAGCAGGGACAGGCTCTGCAAGGTCGCGTTGTCCCCCTCGCAGACCCGCAGCCGACGGGCCGCCTCGATGCGGTGGTCCTCGTCGAGGTCCACCACCGGGCTCCCCCGCTCGGGGACTCGGGCGCTCGCCCGTACCCCGGGCGGGAACTGCTCCGCCACTGACCGCTCCGTCCGTTGTCCCTGAGCGGGACACCCCCACGCCCCCACCGACGCCGTGTGCTCGACGTAGGAGGATTCTCGCAGTGCCGGGGCGCGATGTCGCACCCCGGCAGCGGCGAAGTGTGTGTGCAGAGGCAAACCACCCGACTGGGCACCGGTGAAGTAGTCCGAAGGGGTGGCCGGGGTCCGGGGCCGAGTAGGGCCGAAGGTTCAACTGTGCAGGCAGTTGTACCCGAGACCGTCAACCGACCGTCACCGTGATCTTCTGCATCACCGGGGCGTCGCCGTCCAGCACCGGTACGTCGACCCCGTCGACCTTCCCGAACTCGTAGGTGCCGACCTCGCCGTCGTCGACGTGGAGCATCGGCCAGTAGTCGCCGGTCGGCACCGGCTCGTCGAAGGTGACCTCGACGTCGCTGTTGCTGCCCTGCTGGACCGCTGCGGTCCCGACGACGGGACCGGGTTGTCCGTCCGCGTCGCTGTGCACGGCGATCCAGCCCTGGTCGACCCCTTCGAGCTCGACCGAGTCGACCCTCAGCGAGCTGCCGTCGCTGTCCTGGTCCGCGGCCGACACCGTTCCCGACGGTGCTGCGGTGTCGCCGGCGGAGTCGCTGGCGCTAGAGCTGGCGCTGCTGGCGGGTGAGGACGCGGCCGCGTCGGGCTCGCCGGTCTCGTCGCTGCCGCAGCCGGCCAGGGTCAGCGCCACGACGAGGCCGACGGACGCTGCGACGCCGGCCGGCCGCCGGATGATGGGTCGGTTCATGGGGGTCTCTCCTTGGGTCGTGAGGTCGTCCCGGACGGGGACCTCTGCCACGAGTACGTCCAGCGGACCGAATCGGTTCACCCACCCGGCGAACCGCTGAGGCCTCCTCGGTCAGGCCTTGCCGTTCACGCGTCCCGCCGAGCACGTCCCGTTGGGGGAGGTCGGGTCGAGGTCGAAGCTGGCCCAGACCGACTTGCCGCCGCCGACCGCCGCTGTGACCCCCCACTCCTGGCTGAGCCGGCCGACGATGACCAGCCCCCGACCGCCAGGGTCCAGCAGCGTGGCGGAGCGCCGGCGAGCCACCTCGCCCGACGACGCGTCGCTGACCGTCAGCCGGACCGACCGGTCGTTCCCGACGAGCTGGACGGCGAAGGGCGTCACGGCATGGACGACCGCGTTCGTCGCGAGCTCGCTCACGACCAGGCTCAGATCCTCGACCAGCTCCCACAGCTCGTGGCGGGCCAGGCGGACACGCACGAAGTCCCGCGCGACCGCCACGCTGACCGCGTCCGCCTTCAACCGGGTCTCGTAGGACCACGTCGGCTGCACGTTCATTCCGCCCCCCGCTTGGACACGTCGTCGTTGACCGACGGTCATGGCGGGGTCTGGGCGATGGCGACCGGTATCTGCATCGTCTTACCACCCGGCGGCGACGTCAAACCCCTCCGCCGACAGTCCCGGCTAGGATGGGCCGCGACCCACCCGAGCCACTGGAGGCCGGCCGTGCTGGACCAGGGCCGGGTCGGGCGCAGGGGGCGCAGACAGATGGGCCGTGGTGCAGATGGACGAGCGTGACCGCTCCGGCGGCCTGACCGACGCGGCCGTCGCGCGCATCGGTCGGCTGTGCCGGCGCGGGGCCGAGGCCGCCGGCGTCGACGGCGCGGGCGTCACCATGGTCACCGAGGACGGCTCCCCCCAGTCGATCTTCAGCACCGACGACCTGTCCGGCCTGCTCGAGGAGCTCCAGTTCACGCTGGGGGAGGGCCCGTGCGTCGACGCGACGCAGTCCCGGTCGCCGGTGCTGATCGACGACCTCGCCGTGGCGGACGAGGCGGTGGCCCCGCGGTGGACGATGTTCCTCAACGAGGCGGTCTCGGCCGGCGTCCGGGCCGTGTTCGCCTTCCCGCTGGGGTCCGGTGCGCGGACGGTCGGCACGTTGGACCTCTACCGCTGCCAGCCTGGTGCGCTGCTGCCGGACCAGCTCTCCCGCTCGCTCGAGACGGCCGACCTCGTGGCGTTCACGCTGCTGTCGGAGGGCACCGGGAGAGGGACCGACGACTGGTCGGGCTCGTTGCGGATGAGCGTCCACCAAGCCGCCGGGATGGTGATGGTCCAGACGGGCGGCAGCATCGACGACGCCCTGCTGCTGCTCCGGGCCGCGTCGTACGGCGAGGGTCGGCCGGTGCACGAGATCGCAGCGGAGGTCATCGACGGACACCGACGCTACGGAACGGAGACGCCGTGAGTGGTGAGTATCGTCCGGTGACGCCGGACACTGGGCTGGTGAGCCGGGACTCCCGGTTGGCCGCCTGCTTCGTCTCGCTCGCCGACACCCTGGTCGACGACTTCGACGTGGTGGAGCTGCTCCACGGGCTGGTGACGACGTGCGTGGAGCTGCTCGACGTGGCAGCGGCAGGGCTGTTGCTCACCGACCAGCGCGGCGACCTGCAGCTGATCGCGTCCTCGAGCGAGGCCACGCGGCTGGTCGAGCTCTACCAGCTGGAGAGCCACGAGGGGCCCTGCCTGGAGGCGGTGCGAACCGGCCGAGCGGTCGCGCTGAGCAGCGGCGACGAGGGGTGGCAGCGGTGGCCGAGGTTCGCCGCGTCGTCGGAGTCCGTGGGATTCCGTTCCGTGCACGCCTGTCCGCTGCGGCTGCGCACCGAGACCATCGGGGCGTTGAACCTGTTCGGGACCGCGTCCGCGCCGATGCCGGCCGCGGACCTCGCGATCGCCCAGGCCCTCGCCGACGTCGCCACCATCGGCATCCTGCAGCAGCGGTCGCTGCACCGAGCGTCCCTGCTGACCGAGCAGCTGCAGAGCGCCCTGAACAAGCGCATCGTCATCGAGCAGGCCAAGGGAGTGCTCGCGGAGTTCGCGCAGACCGACATGGGCACCGCCTTCGAGGTGCTGCGCGCCTTCGCCCGCCGCAACAGCGCCAAGATCGACGCCGTGGCGGTCCGGTTGGTGATCCGAGACCTCAGCCCCGACGACGTCCTGGCGCCGCGCGCCGACTGAGCGCCGCCGCTCAGTCGGCGACCTCGAAGGTCGTGCCGAGCGCCGCCGTCGAGTCCCCACCCACCCAGACGTCGAAGGTCGAGGCGTCCAGCACCCAGTCACGACTCGCCGCGTTCCAGTAGCGCCGCTCCGAGGGCCCGACCGGGAGGTCGACGACGCGCGACTCCCCCGCTCCGAGCGTGATGCGGCGGAACCCTTTCAGCTCCCGCACCGGCCGGGACGCCGACCCGTGCCGCTGGTGGACGTAGAGCTGCACCACCTCGTCGACCTCACGGCCGGAGGTGTTGGTGACCGTCACCGAGGACGGTGACCGTCCCGTCCGTCGCGACCGCGTCGCGGTCGAGGACCAGGTCGGCGTACGCGACCGTGCCGTAGGCCAGCCCGTGACCGAACGGGAACAGCGGCGTGCTCGGTTCGTCCCAGTAGCGCTGCGCCTGGTTCTCCGGCTCGTGGGAGCTGGTCCGGGAGTAGACGATCGGGACCTGCCCGACCGAGCGTGGCCAGGTGAAGGGGAGCTTCCCGCCGGGCGAGACGTCCCCGAACAGCACGTTCGCGACCGCGGCCCCGCCCTGGCTGCCCGGGTACCAGATCTCGAGGATCGAGGGCACGTGCTCGGCGGCCCAGCGCAGGTCCAGGGGACGACCGTTCATCAGGGTCAGCACCACCGGCGTGCCGGTCGCGACCACGGCCTGCAGCAGCTCCAGCTGCCGGCCCGGGAGCTCCAGCGACGAGCGCGACGCCTGCTCGCCGACCAGGTTCTGCCACTCCCCCAGCACGACCACCGCGACATCGGCCTCGCGGGCCAGTGCGACCGCCCGCTCCAGCTCGGCCTCGTCGTCGAAGCCCTCCGGATCCTGCGGGGAGTTGTTGCCCCACATGTCGAAGATCGACGGCGTCGGGCGCTGCGCGGGGCGGATGCCCGGGGCGTAGCCGACCTCGAGGCTGCTGCCGGCCCGCTGCCGGATGCCGTCGAGCACCGTCACGGTCTCGTCGAGGTCGAAGTCGAAGCACCAGGGCCCCAGGATGTCGCGGCGGGAGTCGGCCAACGGGCCGACCACAGCGACCGAGGCGAGGTCGCCGGCCGAGAGCGGCAGCAGGCCGGTCTCGTTGCGCAGCAGCACCATCGACCGCTCGGCGGCGACCCGCGCCACCTCCCGGTGGGCAGGGTCGCTGAGCACGTCACGCGCGCGCCCCTCGTCGACGTACGGCTCCTCGAAGAGGCCGAGGCGCAGCTTGGCCTCGACCACCCGGCGCGCACACGCGTCGAGCGCCTCCTCCTGCACGACGCCCCGCTCGACCGCCTCGGGGAGCTGGGCGTAGGCGGGGTCGGCCATGGCCATCTCCAGGTCCACCCCGACCGTCACCGCACGGGCGCCGGCGTCGGCGAGGTCGGCCGCGAAGCCGTGCGTGACCAGGTTGCGCACGGCGTTGGCGTCGCTGACCACGAAGCCCTCGAACCCCCAAGCCTCGCGGAGCACCTCGGTGAACAGCCAGCGGTTGCCGGTCGCCGGGATGCCGTTGAGGTCCATGTAGGCCGACATCACGTTGCCGGCGCCGGCCTCGACCGCGGCTTGGAACGGGGGCAGGTAGACGTTCCACAGCTGGGAGTCGGAGATGTCGGCCTCGTCGTAGTCCCGCCCGCCGACGGCCGCGCCGTAGCCCGCCAGGTGCTTGGGCCCGGCGATCACGCCTTCGGCGGCCACCGCGGCGCCGCCCTGGAAGCCGCGCACCTGTGCGGCCCCCACGGCGGCACCGAGGAACGGGTCCTCCCCGGCGCCCTCGACGATGCGACCCCAGCGCGGGTCGCGCGCGATGTCGACCATCGGCGCGAAGGTCCAGTGGATGCCGACGGCTCGTGCCTCGCGAGCCGCCACCGCCTGCCCGCGCTCGATCACCTCAAGGTCCCACGACGCGGCCATCGCGATCGGGACCGGCAGGATCGTGCGCAGCCCGTGGATCACGTCGAACCCGAACAGCGCCGGGATGCCGTGCCGGTTCCCCTCGACAGCCTGCCTCTGGAGCCGGTTGATCTCGGCAGGATCCGTGACGAACAGCAGCGACCCCACCTCGCCGCGAGACAGCGCCGCCTCGACCATGGCGCCCTGCTCGGACGGGAGCATCGCGGCCCCCCCAGCGCCAGCGTCGGCGTCGGCGTCGGCGGCCCCTCCGAAGTAGAAGTACTGCGTGAGCTGGCCGGCCTTCTCCGCCACGGTCATCGCCGCGACCAGCGCCGCGGCGCGCGAGCGGACCTCCGCCTCGCTCGTCGGTGCGTCCGTCGTCTGGGTGGAACGGTCCTCGGCCATCGTGGCTGTCTCCTGTCGCCGGCTGTCGCGGAGCCGGGCGGGTGCCGGCAGCTCGCTGTCTGGGCGGTCCCACCACGCCCCAGAGGCGCTACGGACGACCCGGCTCGTCAAACTACACGTGACGCGCGCCACGCCTGCGGACGGTTCGAGAGCGACGACCGGGCGGACGCCGGGCGGCGATCCGCTTCCTCCCGCTCACCCGTCTCAGTCGTCCCCGATGAAGCCCGTGGCAGGGTCGACCTGCGCCAGGAAGTCGTGGATGTTCTCCCGGTGCTGGGCCAGCGACGGACGCTCGGCCCCGCTCGCACCGAAGCCGTAGCCCTCGTCGGGCCCGCTCACCCATGCGTAGTGAGCGCCCGGAGCAGCGCGAGGGTCGAGGCCAGGGTCGTCGTCTCGGTGCCCCATCACCCGGCCATCATCGGGGTGGGAGGCGGCGTGCGGCCGCTGGTACGCCGACCCGGCGCGTCTGGCGGCCGCTGGTACGCCGACCCGGCGCGTCTGGCGGCCGCTGGTACGCCGACCCGGCGCGTCTGGCCGCCGCTGGTACGCCGACCCGGCGCGTCTGGCGGCGCCCGCATCAGCCGCCCGGGCCCCGGTCAGACCGGTCCGCGCAGGAGCTCCCCGGAGAGCACGCCGCGCGCCGTGCGGACCGCCACGGTGCCCCAGGCCACGAGCAGCCCGACGTAGAGCGCGGCGGCGGCGACCACGAGGAAGTGCGCGCCAGTGTCGGCGGCCAGTCCGGAGGTTCCGGTCACGACCGTGCCGACCGGGAAGGTGAAGGACCACCAGGTCAGCGAGAACGGCAGGCCGGCGCGCACGGTGCGGACCGTGACGGCAGTCGCCAGCGACATCCAGAGCATCGCGAAGCCCCACATCGGTGCCCCGTAGACGACTCCCATCGCCTCGAACGCGCCTCCGTACGGCGCCGGGAGGACGCTGGCGGCGGTGGCGCCCAGGGTGTGTGCCGCGGTGATCGACTGGCCCAGCGGGCCGAGCACGATCCACAGCGTGGGCACGGCCGCGGCGGCCCCGACCCCGTGGTGGACCAACCGGCTCCAGATCATCGTGATGACGACCAGGCTCACCACCATGGTCAGGCCGAACATCATCGTGCAGGCCAGCTGCAGCGCGAGCTGCCACTGGCCGGCCGGCAGGTGGGCCAGCAGCAGCGGGCCGGTGGCCGCGCTGACCATCGGCGGCACCACCGGCATCAACCAGCCACCGAAGGCCGCGTCCGTCCCCACGTCGTGGCTGGTGAAGGCCTGGTACGGGACCGCGACGGCGGTCCAGAGGCCGAGCAAGGTGCCCGTGGTCCAGAGCGCGCCGGCGATGCCGACCGCGACGGCCTGCCCCACCAGCGGCTGACCGACCAGCAGGGCACCGGCGCCCACGGTCATCAGCGCCATGGCGGGGGCGCCGTAGAAGTGGGACATCACCGGGTGGGCGAGGTGCCCGCGGGCGGTCTGCGGGTGTCGCGTCCAGTGCAGCAGGGTCGCCGCCCCGACCACCAGGAGCAGGACCATGTCCAGCGCCCAGACGGTCCGAGCGACCGATAGCAGGCCTGGCAGCCGGACCGGCAGTGTCGCGGCCGCGTTCGCGACGATGCCGGTGCCCATGACCGAGGCGAACCAGTTCGGGCCGATGAAGCCGAACCCGGGCCGACCGCCAAGACCCCCCGCCGGCCGGTCGCGCCGTGCGGCGGGGCTCAGGCGCCATCCCCCGGGACGCCCCTCGGGACCCTCGCCGGGGCGCGCCGCCGTCGGTGCGGGCCTGGTGATGCTCACGGCACCTACTCTGCGAGGGCCACCAGGTCGCCGGTAGTCCCGGCTGGGCTGTGGATCCACAACCGTGGCTTGTGGGTCCCATAGGATGGGCCGGTGTCGTCCACCCACGTCCCGGACCTCGACAGCCTGCGGCTGCTGGTCGGCATCGCCCGGTATGCCAGCATCGGAGCCACAGCCAGAGCGCACGGTGTGAGTCAGCAGGCAGCCTCCGGGCGGCTGCGCGCGATGGAGGCGCAGACCGGTCTGACCCTGGTCCAGCGGAGTGCCCGCGGGTCGCAGCTCACCCCGGCGGGTGTGGTGGTGGCCGAGTGGGCCGCCCGGTTGGTGGACGTGGCGGACGAGATCGGCACCGCGATCGAGGGCCTGCGTGGCGATCGCGGTCGCGAGCTGTCGGTGTGGGCCAGCATGACCATCGCGGAGAACCTCATCCCCCGCTGGCTGGTCCTGCTCCGCCAGCGTCAGCAGGGCGAGGGCTCGCGACCCACGGCAGTCAGCCTGAACGCCTCCAACAGCCGCCACGTGGTCGAGGCGGTCCGTGACGGGACCGCTCACGTGGGTTTCGTCGAGGGCGTCGAGGCGCCGGCCGGTGTGCGCTGCGCCGCCATCACCGACGACGAGCTCGTCCTGGTCGCCGCGCCCTCGACCTCGCTCAGCCGGAGGCGCACCCCCCTCTCCCCCGGCCAGGTCGCGGCCCTGCCGTTGACGAGCCGCGAGCGCGGCTCCGGCACGCGCGAGGTGCTCGAGACGGCCCTCGGCAGGCACGGCCTGTCGATGGGCGACGCCGTGGTCGAGCTGACGACGGCGACGGCCGTCCGCGAGGCGGTGCTGGCGGGCAGCTCCCCGGCCTTCCTCAGTCGCCGTCTGGTCAAGCGTGACCTGGAGTCGGGCCATCTCAAGACCGTGCCGACCGACGGGCTCGACCTCGGCCGGGTCTTCCGCGCCATCTGGGTGGGAGGCAAGCACCCGCCGGCAGGACCCGTGCGCGACCTGGTGGCGATCGCCCGCTCAGCCGAGCGCTGACGGGGCCCCGGGCTCGCCCGTCGGCATCTGTACGGCGCTGCCGGCGACGGTGACTCGGGGGTCCTGGGGGTCCACCGTGACGAGCAGCTCACTTCGCCTGCCCAGGTCCTCCCCCTGGATGACGGTGAAGGTCGACCGCTGCGGGACGCGGCCGAGCTCGCGCAGGTAGGCCCCGAGTGCGGCGGCGGCGGCACCGGTGGCCGGGTCCTCGACGACACCGCCCACCGGGAACGGGTTGCGCGAGTGGAACACCGGACCGCGGTCCGGCCACACCAGCTGGAGCGTCGTCCACCCTTCGCGCTCGCTGATCTCCTTGAGCAGATCCACGTCGTAGTCGAGGTCCGCGAGCCGTTGCCTGCTGCGGGCAGCGAGCACGAGGTGGTTGTTGCCGGCGAACGCGACGTGGGGTGGGTAGCTCGCGTCGAGGTCGTCCTCGGCCCAACGCAGCGCCGCCAGGGTCTCGCGCAGCACCTCGCCGGCGACCGGCCGGCTGTGACCCGGCACGCTGCGGAGGCTGGCGCGGGTCAGGCCGCCGGCCTGCTCGACGGCGACCTCGACCACGCCCGCCGGGGTGTGGAACGTGAAGGGGCCATGACCTCCGGAGTCGACCAGAGCGACTCCGGTCGCGATGGTCGCGTGCCCGCAGAAGGCGACCTCGGCCAGCGGGCTGAAGAACCGCAGCCCGAGGTCGGGCGCCCGCCAGCCGGCGCGACCGACGAACGCGGTCTCCGAGTAGCCGACGTCAGCGGCGATCTGCTGCATCGCGGCGTCGTCGAGGTCGTCCGCGTCGAGCACCACCCCGGCCGGGTTGCCCCCCGCGGGGTCGGAGGCGAAGGCGGCGTACCGCAGGACCTGGGCCATGTGGCTCAGCCTCCCACTGCGCACCGCTGCGCGCACTCGGTAGGTCCCGCTCACCCCCAGGGGCGCGTGTCGCCACCCGCCGGGTCACCTCGGCTCGATGGACACCCGCTGACAGGTCCGGGGGAACCTCACGCCCAGCCGCGCGGGCGAGGCTGAACCTCCACGTACGGGGGAGACTGCGATGACCGACGACACGCCGGCCGGGAACGGCTGGTCGACCGAGCACTACGGGTTCGCCGACCACGCGGCGCCGACACCACCAGCCGCGGCGCGTACGACGTCCGCCGGGCAGCGGGTCGCGGAGAGACCGGCGCACCGCCCCCGTGGCCGGGCGGTGCTCGCGGTGGCTGTCCTCGGACTGGTGCTAGCGGCCGGTGCGGGCGGCTTCACGCTCGCCAACGCGGCGACCGTTCCGGACCAGGTCGGCGTCGTCGAGGGCTCGCGCCACGGACTCCGTGGCGGCGACGCCCCGGGGGGCCTCGGACTGATCTGGTCTTACGTGACCGCTTGCCCGTTCGGGACCGGCGGGTCCACCGTGGCCGCGACCGGGCGACGTCGTAGCAGACCGGCAGCGAGGTCGCCGTCGCGGCGATATGGGTCCTCGGCGTCCTCGTCGCCGCCTGGCCGGTGGCACTGTGGTTCGTGGCGCCGGGACCGGTCCAGCTCGCCCCCCTGCTCGCCCACGTGGCGGGGATGCTCGCCCGGCCTCCCGTGCCGGCCGCGCACCGGCTGGTCCGCGAGCTGACCACGCTGGGGGCGATGTCGCGCGCCGCCGACGGTGGCTACGTGGTCGGTCGTCGGCTGTGGGACATCGGTCTGCTCGCGCCGGTGCAGACCGACCTTTGCGAGGTGGCGTCGCCGTCCCTGCACGCCCGACCTCAGGCGCGACCAGCCCCGCCTGGCCTCGGCGCTGCACGTGGCGGCTCGAGGCATCCGGCGCGGCCTCGGCCCACGGTGACGAGACGTCGGGGTCTCGGATGGTCCGTACGGCAGACCGTCCCGCCGAGCTGGACAGGTCGAACGTCCCACGACCATCGACGTTGGCCACTACCGGCTGCCGCCGAGGTGGAGGATCCTCGTGACTCACGGCGGACACGAAGACGACTGCAGGAGGTGCTGGCGGTGGGCGGTGGCGTGTATGCGGTGTTGGTGCTGGTGATCTGGGCCAGCCTCGGGGTGTCGACGGTCATCTTCTTCTTCGCTCGTCACGGGAGGCGAAGTCCGCTCTGGTACCTCATCGGGCTGGCCCTCGGCCCCATGTTGATCCCGATCGCCGCCGAGATGGAACGTCGCAGCGACCGATTGCTCCGCTGGGACGTTGACGGCTCGTCCCGCCCGGACCCACTGACCACGCTGACGGTGCTGGGGGCAGTCGACGGGTCGTCCGAGTCCGACCGTGCACTTCGCGAGATCGGGCGGATGCTGCCACGGCCGGAGACCCACGTCGTGCTGCTTACCGTGCTGGACCCAGATCGGGCCGGTTCCGATCAACAGGTGGCAGCACAGGACCTGCTGAACGAGCGCGCCTCGTGGCTAGCGGAGTTCTCCGCGCCCGTGGAGTGCGTGGTCGCCGTCGGGGACCCCGCGCAGACGATCTTGGAGAGCGCGGCGGCCAACGATGTCGACCTGCTGTTCCTGGGACGACGCGGCAAGGGCCCCTCACACCGTCTGCTAGGGAGCGTGGCGAGTCAGGTCGTGAAGCGGGCCACTGGAGCCGTGCTGCTGGGTCCACCGGTCGCTGACGGCGGCCGCCGAGCTGAGCTGGGACTCGACGCGCGCGAGGACGCGCAAGCTGGTCTTGCTGGGAGCTCGAAGAGCCCGGCGAGCGGTCCTCGGGTCCACGGCTAGCGCCGTCCTTCACCACGCTGCCTGTCGGTGCCCTCGCTCTCGGAGCGTGATGACGATGATGGCCGCCGCGACACCCCGAGGCTCAGGGGTGCGCGGCATCGACTAGCAAGACGACCATTGCGGCGTAGGTGGCGAGCAGCGGGAGGCTCCGCCACCTGCCGAGGCGCCCCGACCCTCCGGGGATCGCCAGGACGACGACGACGATGCTGACCATGATGCCCACAGCGAACTCGGCCCGGTCGATCTCGATCGGGGAGATCAGCGTCGCCACGGCGACGACGAGCAGCGTGTTGAAGATGTTGCTGCCCAGCACGGTGCCTACCCCGACCTCCTCGTGCCCTCGCACACGGGCTGCCACCATGGTGGCGATCTCAGGGGTCGACGTCCCCAGGGCGACGAACACGGCCCCGACGACGAAGCCATCCCAGCCCAGGGCCTGACTGACCCCGACTGCACCCGTCACGATGAGTCGGCCGGACACGATCAGCAGACCCAGACCCACCACGACGCTGACGAGGATCGTCCGATGGGTGCGCTCCTGGAGGACCGCGACCACCGACTCTCGCGCGGTGCGGGCTGCCAGAACGCTCCGGGTGAGCCAGCCGAGGAAGATGAGGAGGAGGATCGTCGCGTCGAGCCGACCGATGGTGCCGTCGAGGCCGAGCAGGCCAAGGACCGCTGGGGCCGCCACTGCCATCGGGATGTCTCGACCGAGGGCACCTCCCTCGACCACGATGGCCCCGGATGCCAGCGCCAGCCCGAGGACGACGGCGATGTTGACGATGTTGCTTCCCAAGGCGTCGCCCAAGGCGATCTCGGGCCGTCCCCGCAACGCCGAGGCCACCGCGACCGACAGCTCTGGGCTGGAGGTTGCGAACGCCGCGACCGTGGCGCCGATGATCCCGGCCGGGACGCGCCACCAAGCGGCAAGGCTGACCACCCCCCGCACGAACAGGTCACCCCCGACAACGGCGCAGCAGACTCCGACCACCAGCACAGCGGTCGTCATCAACTGGGATCCTCCTCCCGGGTCGGCCTCATCCTGCCCGACGACTCAGCAGCCGAGGACGGTGCCTGCGGGGCCTGTCCCCAGCGGGTGAGCAGGCCGGGCGTCAGGTGGCTGACCGACCCGTGGGCCGAGACCCGAACGGGGGGTGTCCGCCGCCGCCGGACAGCGGCGGACGGTCTCCCCGCTGCGCAAGGAGGCCGTGAGGCGTCGGGGCGGGGCGGTGTTCGAGGCGGCCTCACTCGACTAGCCACCCCTTGGATGGGACTCAGCCATCGACCCCTCGAATCGGTCGGTCGAGCCGATGGCCACGGTGGGTGTGGCCGTTCATCGCGCCGCGAGCGACCGCTCCAACCCGTCCAGGATGAGGTCGAGCCCGAAACGGAACTCGTCGGCGAAGTCGTAGCCTGGCTGCAGGTAGTAGGTGGTGGCCATCTCCACCAGGTGCGGGTAGTCGCCGGTGGCCATCAGCGCCATCATCGGCCCGGCAACCTCGCCGACACTCTCGGGCCCCTCGAACGGCAGCGACGCCTCCTGGAGGGCGAAGCCATAGACGTAGCTGTCGAGGAGCGCGTACGCGTGGGCGGTCAACGCCGGCGGGAAGTCCGCGGCGCGGAAGGTCGCCAGGATGGCATCGTGATGCCGCAGCGTCGCCGGCCCGGGACTGGTGCGCGACTCCAGCAGCCCGATCGCCCACCGGTGCCGACGCAGAGCTGCGCGCGCCGACTCGGCCCGCCTCGTCATCTCGCTCCGCCAGTTTTCTCCGGGGGTGGGCAGGTCGATCTCGTCGAAGACCAGGTCGACCAGCCCGTCGAGGATCTCCTCCTTGCCGGCCACGTGGTAGTAGACCGACATCGGCTTGCTGCCCAGCTCGGAGGCCAGGGAGCGGATGGTGAGCGACTCGAGGCCGCCGGAGTCGGCCACCGCGAGAGCGCCGCGGAGCACGCGCTCCCGGCTCAGCCGCGCTCGCGGCGCGGCCCCGTCACGCGACGACTGTGCCATCCGCCCTCCTTCTGCTCGTGTGATGGGGGCTCCTTTTTCGTACAGTGTACGTACGTACATCGTACGAACCGCGCGACTCTCTCAGGGGAGACCACCCATGACACGCCACCTCGATCCTGCCGCAACGCCGCCGGCCCCACGCCGCACCTCCCTTCCCGACCCGGCCGGGGTAAGCACGATGCGGGGGGTGCGCCGAGCCGGCCTGGTCGCGGGAGTCGCGCTCCTCCTGATGGCCGGCCTGGCCGCCTTCGGCGCCCTCGTCGCCGTGGACGGGCTCACCACGCCCGGGGACACGGCGAGGACTGCCGACGACGTGCGGGCGTCGGAGGGCACCTGCCGGCTCGGGGTGGCGAGCCTGTAAGCCGTCATCGTGCTCGACCTCGTGACCGCTTGGGCACTGTTCCGGTTCTTCGCGCCGGTGAGCTGCTGGGTCTCCCGGCTGACGGCCTGGCTCCGGGTGGCCTTCGCCGCCGTCTTCCTGGTCGCGGTCGCCCAGCTGACCGGCGTGATCGGCGTCCTGCTCGTGGTGGCCGGCGCGGGCTACGCGTTCGACACGTTCAGCTCCGTGCTCTCCCAGACGCCGGTCGTCGTCTCCACCGTCACCTTCGTCGGCGAGCTCGTACTGGCCGTCTGGCTGGTCGTGCGCGGCGGCCGCGTCCAGCCCGACACCAGCCGCGAGCGCTGAGCCGCGCAGGGACCGACCAACCGAAGGCCCCGTCGCGATCAGCGTTGAGGCCGTACACGCTCTTGGAGTAGGTCAGCATCGCCGCCGCATCACACGTCGAGAGGCGGACCTGGTCCTTCCGGGCCCTGCACGTGGACCCGCCTGGCGGACGAAGGTCGCGCGACCACAGACCGAAGGTCCCTGTCTGGCGCGGGGATTGCGCCATAGCGTCCTTGGTAGAGGGAGGTCGTCATGATTCAGGGACAGATGTCCGGCGACAGCGTCCTGCGAGAGCGGGCGATCAAGCAGCTCAAGAAGCAGCGCGACTTCCAGACTCACCTCTTGGTGTACGTCCTGGTGAACGGCTTGCTCGTGGGGATCTGGGCGATCAGCAGCTCGGGGGTGTTCTTCTGGCCGCTCTTCTCGATCGTCGGGTGGGGCATCGGCGTGGTCCTCCACGGGTGGGACACGTACTTCGGTAGCGAACCCGACGAGGCGCGGGTCCAGCGGATGATGGATCAGCTCCAGGAGAGGAGCCGAACCGCCCGGTGACAGAGGAGCACGACCGCCGCGTGCCAGGTCGGCCCGGACGGCGCTGACCGGGACTGCCCGAGTCTGCGAGGACCAGCTCATCGTTGTGGGCGCCCTATCGCGTCGGATCGACGCTGGCCGCGCCAGCGGGACGGTAGCGGCACGATGACGCGGCGGCTGGCGGAGGTTGGGAGATGAGGATTCTCGTCTACGGTGCGGGCAACATGGGCAGTCTGTACGCGGCGTTGTTGGGGCGGTCCGGGCAGGACGTCACCATCCTGGCCCGAGGTCGTCGACTCGCCGACATCCGTGAGCACGGGCTTCGACTCGAACCGGCACTCGGCGGCGCTCCGACTGACGTGGTGGTCGATGTCGTTGCCAGGCTGGGTGGCGACGACGCGTACGACCTGGTGCTGGTTGCACTGCCGCGCGACGAGGTGACGAACGTGCTGGGGATCCTGGGAGCAAGCCGTCGAACACCCAGCGTGATGTTCTTCGGCAACAACGCAGCCGGCCCGGCGGCCATGGTCGAGGCGTTGGGGCGTGACCGCGTGCTGCTCGGGTTCCCGGGTGCCGCCGCCGTGCGTCATGAGGGCCGTCTCGGCTACCTGATCACCTCGGCTCGGGAGCAGCCCACCACCATCGGCGAGCTCGACGGTTCCACGTCCCCCAGGATCAGGGCTCTCGCACAGGCCGTGGAGGCCGCCGGATTCCCCACCGCCATCTGCGCGGACATGGACGCCTGGCTCAAGACCCACGTGGCCGAGATCAGCCCTACCGCGTGCGCGCTGTACGCGGCTGGCACAGACAGCGCGCGACTCGCCCGCACACGCGACGCCCAGGTGATGATGCTGAGAGCGATCCGCGAGGGCTACCGGGCCCTCGCGGCGCTCGGCGTTCCCGTCACTCCCGGCAGCCACCGCATCGTCACGTGGATTCCCGAGCCGGTTCTGCTGGCGCTCATCCGACGCAGGCTGGTCAGCCGGGAGGCACGCTTCATGGCCGGTCACGCAGCCGACGCGCGCGCCGAGATGAAGGTCCTGGCCGAGGACTTCCACGCACTGGTCGCCTCCAGCGATGTGTCGACGCCTGCCCTGGACCGGCTGGTCACCCATCTCGATCCGTCGGCGGACGGCCTACCGGACGGATCGGCCCGGCTCGCACTGCGCTGGGGCGGCGTCTGGGGCCTGGGAGCCGGGCTGATGGCCGCAGTGTCACTGACGTTGAGAGTGATCCGGACCAGGACGAGGCCCGGGGACGGTGAGTGATGCGAGAGCGTCGCGCACGGGGGAACGACACACGCGCTGATGAACGCCGGCATCGCAGACCGCGTGCCACGCGACGCCGGTCGTGAATCCCTCGTTGGACCGGCGTCGCCCGTGCCGTCAGCCCGCGAAGGCAGCGCGCCCTAGCGTGGTGGAGGTGCCGAGGTCGCTCTTCGGCAGAGGCTGGCCAGCCTCGACAGCGGTCGCCCAGGCCTGGGTGGTGGCGACGGCGGCGAAGTTCAAGTGAAGCAGCACCAGGAGAACCTCGTGGAGGACCTCGGCCGGGACCTTGCCCACCTCATTGGCCAGATGGATGGCTCCCGTGGCGTCGGAGAGCACCTCAGCGGCCAGACCGAGCCGCGCGTAGCCCAGCAGCCCTTGACCGCCTCATCCTCGGGGACGAGCCACCAGGGCCCGCCGCGGAATCCAGTCTGCGTCGACTACCGGCGCATTCGGAGGACGTCAGCGACGTCGCAGTCAAGCGCTTCGCAGATCGCTGTGAGCGTAGAGAACCGGATGGCTCTCGCTCGGTTGTTCTTCAGGATCGACAGGTTGGCGATGGTCACCCCGACTCGAGCGGCGAGTTCGGTGAGGGTCATGCTGCGGTCTCGGAGGACCTCGTCAAGGGTGCAGACGACTCGGTGCGTGTCATCGGGCTCTGAGGGGCTCACACCAACCCCTGGAGATCGCGCCGCATCCCCGCGGCTTCGCGCCAGGCGAGCGCCACGACCATGAGCACCAGGCCCACCACGATCGGCCACAGTGGAACGCTCGCTGACACGGGGTCGGCGATCGTTGCCGCAGTGGAGGACTCCACGAGCCATCGGGCGACCATCCAGCGCACGACTTGGACCAGGGGAACCCCCAGCGCGAGCAGCAGCCCGATGCCCGCGATCCGCCGTGCCGTTCTCGTCGTGAAGCCGTGACCGCGCCGGATGTCACGGACCACGAGAAGGAGCGTCCCCCAGATGATGGCGCCACCCACGAGCGGCACCACCCGGACCGCGACCCACGCAGCGTGCTGCGAGGGCGTCAACGCCCAGAACGACAGGAATGCCCGGTTGCCGTAGAACTCCGATGTCCCATCGCCGGCCAGGATCCCGTTCGGATTGTCGGAGGCGTCCTGTTCGGAGAGCGTGCCGTTGATCCCCCCGGTGATGGCATTGGCAGCCATGACGGTGGCCAGGCCGGGCTCGCCATCAACGAGAACAGCCTCGCTCGGGACGCCGTTGGTCTCGTGGAGGTCGAGGCCCAGGCCCTGGGGTAGCGGGGGGATGACTCCGACCCCGTTGTAGCCACCGATCCATGCCACCGCGAGCATGCTGGTGCTAGCCAGCATCGCCGCGAGTATGAGCTGAACCGCCGTGAGGCTCGAGGACGTGGCGCTCCTACGCATGACCAACTCCTTATCGACTGGCGATAATATCGACAATCAATAAGGAGTCAAGCCTGGTGCCAGACAGTGGGCACGCAGGACTGGTGCTGAGGCGGGATCGGGAAACGGCGCGTAGGCGCGACGCCAGGGAACTCCACGGCACTCGAGCGCAACCGCAACCCGCTGAGCGCGTGACCGCCGATCACCTCGCCACGACGGCAGCTGGCCGGAAGCGGATCCGCCTGCGGAGCCCTCGGGCGCCATGGACACGAGCGGCAGGATGGGCACGTGGCCTACGTGACTCGTCTGGTGACCTACGTCGACATCGATGACCCTGTCGCTGACCCGCGGCAGATGTCGGTATCAGCGCGCCACGAGGCCGTCCTCATGGACGGCGGCCATGTCCTGCTGTTGGCTGACCGGGGCTGGAGCGTCTCGGGCCCGCCCAACATCTGGGCGGTGACATCGGTCGAGGAGATCGCACACACGGCGCGCATGGTCGTCGGCCCGGACGAGCCATTCGGCAGGCGCTCGCAGCTGGACATGGAGGCAGACCACTGGGCCTGTCTTGCTGCGGTCCTCCGAGACCGGGGCGTCGACAGCGACGCCCTGGAGCTGGCGCGACTGCCACACGATGTCGTGCTCAGCGAGCAGTTGCTCGCGCGCATCGACCACCAGCCGGGCGAAGACGTCCAGTCCTGAGGCTGCACCGCGGGTGTGTGCGTCGTCGTGAGCGCGGACTGCCGTCCGGGTCACGGTGGGCTGGTCACCACGTCCCCGATGGGACGTCTGACGAGCGCCGTGGTCGGGTCCGTGGGCACTGCCGACCCGCAGGTCTTGCGCCATACGGACACGTGGTTCTCGCTGGTGGCGAGGAAGGGACGGCCGTTCCAGTCGGCCCAACGTGACTCACGTTCGAGCCGGCCAGCTGTGCCATGAGATCGCATTCGGCCGGCCAGATGTAGCGGAAGTGACCAGCCCCGTAGCGAATTCTCCCGTCCGCGTCTCGGCGGTAGTGGTGGGACGCGCTTTGCTGGGTGAGGAGGTCGTAGGTGTCGAAGAGCAGGTGGTGCGCTGCGTTTCGGAAGCACTCGACCTGCTCGGCCTGCGTCCGAAGGTTGGAGATGCTGTTGCAGACCATGAAGACGAGCGAGAAGTCCCAGCCCCAGGCACGACCGTAGGCCCCAGCACCTCAGGGGCGAAGTGGGCCGCGGCGTCGGCGTCGTAGGTCGTGGCGGTCTCGTCGTCCCACCACTCGCTACTGGTCACAGTGCTCAGCGTTCCACGCGGCGTGAGCGCGCCGCGAGCGAAGATCGGCAGACGACGCGATCCCGAGCGGCACCCGCAGCTCGCTGACTCCCTACACCGCCTCCAGGCAGATGGGTGCGGGACGCGCGCCGGTGCGGCGACCACCGATCGGGCCTCAGGGTCGCGCGGTCGCGTCGAGTTGGCGCCCGTACTGGTCGCACCACCGCGGTGGGGCCTCGGCCTCGAGAGTCCGGATCGTCGGCGGCCCCGATGGTTCGCCGTCTTGACGAGCGCCACCAGATCACCGAACGGGCTGGACAGGCTCAGCACGCCACCGCTGCCATCACCGGGACGAACTGGCGGGTGTCCCTGCCGGTCTCCTCCGTGAGGGGTTCCGGGCTCGCCCAGTGACCTGGTGTCGTGGTGGAGCTGAGGGGATTCGAACCCCTGACCTTCTCATTGCGAACGAGACGCGCTACCAACTGCGCCACAGCCCCGGGACGCCGGTCCGACCGGCGCGAGCAGAAAAGATACCACCCGTCAGGACCCGACGGCGCGGCGCCCTTCCTGCCCCGCGGGGGCGCCGGCGACCGCCGGGTCGGTGGCGCGGGCCGCGAGCTCCGCGTCCTCCGCGATCCGCCCGGAGGTCCAGGTGCCAGGCTCACCGAGGTCGATGGTGCGGACGGTACGTCGCGCCCGCGGCTTGGTCACGTACGTCGGAAGCGTCACCGGCAGCGGGTCCCACAGCGTGCTACCGGGCTCGTCACCCGTCACGGGCATCGACAGCGCCTCGCGCAGTGCGGCCACCGACAGGCCGCCGGTGTCCTCGGTGCTGGCCGAGCCCGTCAGCAGCGGCTCGACCGAGCCGGTGCGCTGCGCCGGGATCGCCACCCCGGCCCCGGTCACCGACGCCGACCAGGTCACCTGCGTCGGACCCGTGGCCTGAGCCGGCACCGTGACCTGGCTCTGCACCGGGATCGTGACGGCGACCCCGGCCGCCGGCTGCTGAGCGGCGGCCACCAGGTCGGAGAGGTCGCTGCGGCGGACCTGGGTCCGGCACAGCACCAGATAGGCCAGCGTCAGCGCGCCGGGGACGGCCGGCGCCCAGACCGGCGCGTAGCGGAGCCCCGCGGCGGTCCCGACGGCCGCCGAGGCCAGCAGCAGCAGACCGAGGATCCACCGGCGTCGTCGGGCGGCGGACCTGGCTGCCCGGCGCCTGGCGGCGAGCGCGGCCCGCGCCGCAGTCGGGCCCTTCCCAGCCCCGCGTCCAGCCACGGGTGCAGCCGGGGGGGCGGGTGCCGCGACCACCACGGGGTCGGCGGCGTCGAGGGCAGCGACGGCCTCGGCAGCCAGGGACGAGGCGACGGGCGCGCCGCCACCGGCGGACGGCCCGACGACCAGCTCGGTCTCGGTCCCGCTGACCGGCTCGCGACGAGCCAGGACCCGGGTCGAGGGCGAGAACCGGTCGATCGACCGCGTCCGTGCCGCCTCGTCGGAGTGCCGGAGCGCCTTGGGGATCAGATATCCCGCCCAGGCGAGGGCGAGCAGCACGAAGATGACTCCAGACAGGTCCACGAGGCAGACGATATGAGCGCTACGTCGCGCCCGTCCGGACGTCCCCCGGTGTGTCGCCTGAGAACTCCTGTGACTGGTGTGACGGCGCCGTGCCTCGGGTCCGCGGCGCCGCTCAAGCGCCCTCGAACCGCCGCAGCAGCCCGGTGCCGATCTCCTCGGTGGTCAGGGCGAACAGGCGATGGTCGCGCCAGTCGCCGTCGATGTGCAGGTACCCCGGGGCGTACCCGATCTCGGTGAACCCGAGCTTCTGGGCGACACGCAGGCTCGCGGTGTTCTCGGGGCGGATCGCGACCTCGATGCGGTGCAGCCCGAGCTCGAGCAGGCAGTAGTCCACGGCCAGGGCCACGGCGGTGGGGATGACGTTGCGGCCGGCGTGTCGCTGGTCCACCCAGTAGCCGACCTGGGCCCAACGGGCCGAGCCGCCGACGATGTTGGTCACCGTGAGCTGCCCCGCGAAGGCCCCGTCGACGGTGACCGCGAACGGGAGCGCCCGACCGTCGCGGGCCTGCCGGCGGAGGTCGCGGACCAGCACGCGGAAGGTGCGTGGCGCCGGTCCGTCACCGGGCGGGACGGTGGCCTCCCACGGACGCAGCCAGTCGACGTTGCGACGACGCACCTCGTACCAGTCTCGGGAGTCCGACACCGCGATCGGGCGCAGGGCCACCCGACCCGAGCGCAGCTCGACCTGCCACGGCTGGGTCCCCAGCCGGCGGGAGCGGCCCGCAGCCCCGGTGGCTCGTGAGGACCTCAGTGGTCGCTCCCGGCGATCTGCTCGACGGCGTGGACGAGCAGGGGCGCCACCACCGCCAGCCCGTCGCGCACTCCGCCCCGCGAGCCGGGCAGGTTCACCACCAGGGTCCGGCCGGCGACCCCGGCGAGCCCTCGTGAGAGCACCGCGGTGGGGACGCCGTGAGCGACCCCGTGCGCCCGGATCGCCTCGGCGATCCCCGGCACGTCGCGGTCGAGCAGCGGCCGGGTCACCTCGGGGGTGAGGTCGGTGGGGGTCAGTCCGGTCCCGCCGGTGGTCAGCACCACGTGGGCGCCGGCCGCGACCGCGTCACGGATGGCCAGACCGACCGGCTCTCCGTCGGGGACCACGACCGGCCCGGTGACCTCGAAGCCGAGCCCGACCAGCGACTCGACGATCAGCGGCCCGGTGGTGTCCTCGTAGACGCCGGCCGCGGCACGGTTCGACGCGCAGACGACGGTCGCCCTCACCGCCTGCTCCAAGAGCCGCTCTTGCCGCCGGTCTTGGACTCGACGCGAACGTCGGTGATCACGGCGGCCTTGTCGACGGCCTTGACCATGTCGACGACCGTGAGGGCCGCCACGGTGACCGCGGTCAGGGCCTCCATCTCCACCCCGGTGCGGTCGGTGGTCCGCACGGTGGCGGCCACCTCCACGGCGTCGTCGGCGACCGACAGGTCCACGGTCACCCCCGAGATCGCCAGCGGATGGCACAGCGGCACCAGGTCCGGGGTGCGCTTGGCGGCCATGATGCCCGCGACGCGAGCGACCCCCAGCGCGTCGCCCTTGGGCACGCCATCACCGCGCAGCAGTGCGACCACGCTCGCGGAGACCAGCACCCTGCCGGTGGCGGTGGCCTCGCGACGGGTCTCCTGCTTCTCCGAGACATCGACCATCCGGGCCGCCCCGGCCTCGTCGACGTGGGTCAGCCTCTGCCCAGTGGTCGGATGAGTGGTCGAACCGGTGGTCGGGCCGGCGCTCGAGCCGGCGGTCGGGTCGGTGGTCATCTCAGAAGTCCCGGTCCAGCAGCAGCGTGCGGACGCGGGTGCCCGCCGGCACCGAGGTCACCTCGGCCGGCACCACGACCAGCGCGTTGGCCTCCGAGAGACCGCCGAGCAGGTGCGAGCCGTGGCCACCCACCGGCGTGACGGTGGGGTCCCGCTTGCCGTCGACCTCGTAGCGGGCCCGCACGTACTGCTGGCGCCCGGGCGCCGAGGTGATCCCCTGCCGACACCGAGCACCTACCGTCGGCCGGCGGTAGGGGGTGCGACCCATCAGCCGCCGGATCGCGGGCAGCACGAACACCTCGAAGGAGACGTAGGAGGATACCGGGTTGCCGGGCAGCGTGATGATCGGGGTGCGGTCCTCCCCGACGAAGCCGAAGCCCTGCGGCTTGCCCGGCTGCATCGCCACCTCGCCGAAGGACACCGTGCCGAGCCCGGCCAGCACCTCCTTGACCACGTCGTAGGCACCCTTGCTGACCCCGCCGCTGGTGACCACGAGATCGGCGCGCACGAGCTGGTCGCTGAGCGTGTCGCCGAACTCCCGCGGGTCGTCGGAGACGATGCCGACGCGGTAGGCGATGGCGCCCGCGGCCCGCACCGAGGCCGCGATCATGAACGAGTTGGCGTCGAAGATCGAGTCGTGGCCGAGCGACGTGCCCGGCTCGCGCAGCTCCGCCCCGGTGGAGATGATCACCACCCGGGGCCGGGGCCGGGAGCGGACCTGAGCCTGCCCCACCGACGCGAGCAGGCCCAGCTGGCGCGGGCCCAGGGGCTGCCCGTCGCGCAGCAGCAGGTCACCGGTGCGCACGTCCTCGCCGCGGTGGCGGACGTGCTGGTCCGGGGCCGGAGCCTGCGTGATGCGCACCGTCGCGACGCCGCCGTCGGTCCACTCCACCGGCACGACCGCGTCGGCGCCCTGTGGCAGCGGGGCCCCGGTCATGATGCGCAGGGTCGTGCCCGGGCTGAGCGCCACGTGACGGGTCTGCCCGGCGGCCAGCTCGCCGACGACCGGTAGGTGGACCGGCTGGTCCGGTGAGGCCGTGGCCACGTCGCTGCGGTAGACGGCATAGCCGTCCATCGCCGAGTTGTCGAAGGACGGCAGGTCCATCGGGGCCACGACGTCCTCGCACACCGGCAGACCGAGGGTCTCCAGCAGCGGCTGGTCGTAGGGCGCCAGCGGCTCGAGGGCGCTGACGATGCGGTCCACGTGCTCGGCCACGGTGCTCAGCCGGTCGGCCGGCATGAGGGGGTCAGGCATGACCCGAGCCTAGTCGCCGAGCACCTCGTCCGAGGCGACCCGGCCACCGGGCTCGGCGAGGACGGCGCTGCCGACCACGCGCACCCCCGCCGCGAAGGTCCAGTCGCCGCGCACCTCCAGCCGCTCGGCCTTCCGCATCGACGGCACCCCGTCGGGGAAGCGGCGGTCGAACTCCGGCACCAGCTTGTAGTGGTCGGGGTCGAGGTCCACGAACGGGACTGTCGCGACGCCGTCGGCCAGCGCCAGCGCGAAGCTGTCCTCGAGGCGGTAGCAGTCCGACCGGAGCACCAGCAGGTCGTTGGTCGTCTTGACCGGCACGAACCGGTCGCGGCCGACCTCGACCAGCTGGGCGCCGTCGAAGACCTCGATCGCGGCACCCATCGCCGTCTCGATCTGGATGACCGTGGGGGTGTCCTTGCGGCCCGGGTCGACGGTCTTGGTGTTCTTGATCAGCGCGAGACCGAGGATCCCCTCCCGCCGCTCCAGCTCGTCCCGCATCGCCACCAGGTCGAACCACAGGTTGTTGGTGGAGCAGAACCGGTGCCGGGACAGGTCGGCCAACGCCGCCAGGTCCTCCTCGAGGGTCTGCGCCGTCTCCCGGAGCACCAGCCGACCGTCCGACGTACGACGCGCGAAGTGGCCGCCCTTGCGGTCCGACGGGGTCCGCCGGACCGCCTCGATCGCGAACGGCGCCCCGGACCGCGCGAACCACTCCGCCACGGCCGGGTCCGGGGTGGCGCCCAGGTTGTCGGAGTTCGACACGAACGCCCGTCGGAAGCCGGCCTCGATCAGCCGGTCGAGCAGACCGCTGCCGCGCAGCGCGGTGTAGAGGTCGCCGTGGCCGGGCGGGCACCACTCCAGCGCCGGGTCCGGGTCCCAGGTGACCGGCGTGAGGTCGTCGGCGAGCAGCTTCGGCTCCTTGTTCTGCAGGAAGTCCAGCGGCAGCCCCGGCACGGACAGGTCGTAGCCGTCGAGCGCGGCCAGGGTGTCCTGCGAGGTGCGGAAGCTGTCCATGAGCACCAGCGGCAGCTGCACGCCGTACTCCTGCCGGGCCCACAGCACCTGACGGGCGATGATGTCGAGGAAGCTGAGCCCGTCGCGGACCTCCAGCAGCGACTTGGCGGCCTCGAGGCCCATCGAGGTGCCCAGCCCACCGTTCAGTTTGATCACCACGGTCCCGGCCAGACCGTCGGTGGGGACCCGCCCGTCGGCGCCGGACAGGTCCGCGTCCGCCAGGGCCGGCATGTCGACCGGCTCGATCTCCGACTCCGCGATCATCCCGGTCTCGCCGCTCTCGACCATCCGGTAGTAGTGGGCGAAGACGTCGATCGCCACCGGGTCCACGCCGGCCTCGGTCATCTTCGCGCGTGCCTGCGCCAGTCCCTGCTCGCTCATGGCCGAAGGCTAGCGACCCCGCCCGGCCGGCGAGGTAGCGTCCCCGATGTGACCCCGTCCAGCGACCCGACGCGCGCCCGCAAGCTCGCCCTGCGGGACCAGCTCGTCACCAGCCGGGGCCGCCGGCCGCTCCTGGAGGTCGCGAGGGCCGCGGACGCGATCGCCGACCTGCTGCTGGCCACCCCGGAGCTGCGACGCGCCGCCACCGTCGCGGCCTACGTCTCGATCGGCACCGAGCCGGGCACCGGCGTGCTGCTGGACCGGCTGCGGGAGTCGGGCCGCCGGGTGCTGCTGCCGGTGCTGCTGCCGGACTGGGACCTGGACTGGGCGGTCTACGAGGGCGCCCGGTCCCTGGCGCCCGCCCGAGCCGGCCTGCTCGAGCCGAGGGGACCCCGGCTCGGGCCGGACGCGGTCGCCACCGCCGACGCGGTGCTGACCCCCGGCCTGGCCGTGGACAGCCGCGGGATGCGGCTGGGGAAGGGCGGCGGCTGCTACGACCGCGCCCTGGCCCGGGTCCCCGTCGGGACCTTCGTCTGCACCCTGCTCTACGACGAGGAGCTGGTCGAGCGGGTCCCGTCCGCAGAGCACGACCGGCCGGTCACAGCGGTTGTGACGCCGGCCGGCCTCACCCGTCTCCGGCCGGCCGCAACGTGAGCGTGTCGGCCGTGGCACGCCGTACGGCGGCGCTGCTGAAGGCCCACGGCAGCGTGCGGCCCTCGAGCCACAGCTCGGTCTGGTCGACGAGGTGGGGGTGGAAGGCGTGCCCCGAGACACCCGTCAGTCCGACCCAGCGCGACCGGTCGAGGTCGGCCAGTGAGACGACCATCCGCATCGTGGGTGCCGAGGTCACCTCGTAGCCGTCCGAACGGGGGTCCCAGTCGGTGGCGTCCACGATCGCGCCGCCGCCGCCGACCTCATAGCCACCGCGGTCGAAGAGCCAGCGGACCGGGGCCGGCACGCCGTCGCCGCCCAGCGTGGTGCTGCGCAGGTCGAGCCGGTGCTGGTGGCCCCAGGTCCAGTCGACGGCGCGCCGCGCCTGTCGCCGGGTCAGCTCGTGACGCGCCTCGGTCATGGCCTCCCTGAGGATCTCGTCGCGCCCCTCGATCACCCCGTCGGTGGTCTTGTCGTCCCACCACGAGCTGTTCGGCCGTGCCAGCAGCCGTCGCATCACCTCGAACCATCGGCTGCTGCCGTCGGGCCACACCGACTCGTCGAGCTCGTCGTGGAAGGTCAGCGCCAGGGTGTTGCGCCAGACCGCGTTGTAGTACGCCGCCGCCGCGGACTCGGGCGGCTGCCGGTAGTTCCAGCCCTGCAGCAGCCGCTGGCCGCCGGCGAGGTACTGCGAGGGCATCAGGATCCGCAGCAGGTACGGGACGAAGGTCGGGGCGAAGCCGTTGCGGGTGTCGAGCTGCAGCTGCGTCATGTCGGCGACGCCGAGCCGCTCCTGACGCTGGATCAGCGCGCCGATGCGCTGGCTGCGGTAGCCGTAGGCGTAGGAGTCGCCGAGCAGGTAGGGGTAGTCGGGCCCGGTCACCGCCTGGTTGGCGGTCACCACGAAGCCGTCACCGGGGTTGCGGACGCTGGGCATCGCGGCGGCCGGTACGTAGCGGCCGCTCCAGTCGTCGGCCGGGAGCCATCCCCGCGCGGGGTAGTCCCCGCGGCGGTCGTTCTTCCGGATCGGGATCCGGCCGGCAGCCTGGTAGCCGATGTTGCCGCTGCGGTCGGCGTAGACGAGGTTCTGGGCCGGCACCTCCAACGAGGCCGCCGCCTCCCGGAACTGCGCCCAGGTGCGGGCCCGGTCGATGGCGAAGATCGCGTCTGCGGTGCGGCCGGGAGTCATGGCCGTCCAGCTCAGCGCCACCGCGTACTCCGCGCCGGCCGGGTCGTCCCCGGCCGTCCCGGCGCCCGTCCCGCTGCCCGTCCCGGTGCCGGCCGTGCCGCCGGCGGCGAGGTCGCCCAGCCGGTCGTCGACGTCGGAGAGCAGCGGCCCGTGCCGGGTGGACCGCACGGTGAGCCGCACCGGGTCGGCACCCCGCACCCGGATCGTCTCCTCCCTGGTGCGCAGCGGCCGCTGCCGGCCGTCGTAGCGGTAGGAGTCGCCGCTGACCTGCTCCAGGTACAGGTCGGTGACGTCCGCCTCGAGGTTGGTCAGGCCCCAGGCGATCTCCTGGTTGTGACCGATGAGCACCCCGGGCACGCCGGCGAACGTGAAGCCGCTGACGTCGATGTCGCAGTCCGCGTCGAGGCGTCGGCAGTGCAGGCCGACCGGGTACCAGACCCCTGGCAGCGAAACCCCCAGGTGCGGGTCGTTCGCGAGGAGCGGCTTGCCCGTCGTGGAGTGGGCACCGTCGACCACCCAGCCGTTCGACCCGATCCCGGTCGCGTCGCGGTCCCCCAGCAGAGCCGGCAGCCTGTCGAGGGCCGTTCGGACGCCGGCCAGCGCCTGCGCCATGGCGGCGGCGGCCTGCGCGTCGCCGTCGGGAGATGACCGGTCCGCCCCGCGAGCCAGGCGGCCACCGGCCGTGGCCCCGGTGGGCGGCGCAGCGTCCCGGGCGTCGACGATCGGGGGGTGCCGTCGGTAGGGGTAGGGCGGGAACAGCTGCTCGACGTCGGCACGGCTGCGGGTGGCCGACAACAGCCCCCGGTCGAGCTCGTCCTCCATGTTGCCGCGCAGGTCCCACGCCATCGCCTTGAGCCAGGCCAGCGAGTCCGCGGGGGTCCAGTCCTCGACGCGGTAGCCCGACAGCCCCGCCCTGGCCAGCACCGAGTACTCCAGGGACATCTCGGCCGGGGTGTGGGAGCCGATGTAGGCGTTGACGCCGTCGCTGTAGGCCTGCAGGTAGGCCTGCGTCTGCGGAGCGAGCCGGGAGACCTCCTGCTCCGCCACGCGCCGCCAGCCCAGCGTGCGGACGGTCCGGTCGACGTCGAGGGTGCGCTTCCCGAACATCTCCGAGAGCCGGCCGGCCGACGTGTGGCGACGCACGTCCATCTGGTAGAAGCGGTCCTGCGCCTGGACGAACCCCTGGGCGTAGAACAGGTCGTGGCCGGTGTCGGCGTAGACCTGCGGGATGCCGTTCGCGTCGCGGAGCACGGTGACCGCGCCGTCGAGCCCCGGCACCTCTATCTCGCCCGCAGCCTGCGGGAACGACTGGCGCACCACCAGCACTCCGGCCACCAGCACGACCACCAGCAGCAGCGCCAGCCCGGTCGCGGCGTACGTCGTCCAGCGGGCCCACCGCGGCCAGCGCTTCAGCCCACGCCGTCGGCGGGGCGGCGGGGCGACCTCGGCGTCTGCTGCCTGCGCGGCCTCGTGGTCGGGGGCAGCGGAGGGGTCGGGCACGGGGCTCATTCTGCCCGCTCCGGCGGCGGCGACCGGCGCGGGGCGCTCCCAGAGTTGGCGAATGCGGCCCCATCGTAGATAATTGGCAGTCGACGCCCCCGAGTGCCAACCTCGCCACCGGGCAGTCGCCACCGACGTGGAGGACCTGTGCCGACCTACCAGTACGCCTGCACCGAGTGCAACCACGCCTTCGAGCAGTTCCAGGGCTTCCACGAGGACGCGCTGACGGTCTGCCCGCAGTGCGAGGGCCGGTTGCGCAAGGTCTTCAACGCCGTCGGCGTGGTCTTCAAGGGGTCCGGCTTCTACCGCAACGACAGCCGCACCGACGGCAGGACCAAGACCCCCGCCGGGGCGTCGGCGGAGACCTCGGCGGCGACCAAGGACGGCGCGGCGAGCACGAAGCCCGACGCCGGCAGCGGGTCCGGCAACGGGTCGACCTCCCCGTCGACCACGTCCACCCCGGCCTCGACCGGCGGCAGCGGCGGCCAGAAGGGCTCCAGCGCCGCCTGACCGGGGACGGCCCGTCGAGCCCCTCGCCGGGCTCAGGAACCGTCGTCGAGACCGCGGACCCTGTGGACGACGGCCGACGTCCCGAGCGGATCCTTCCTACGCTCGGGGGCATGACCCGAGGCCCCTCCCTGCGACGCGTGCGCGGCGCGGTGCTGGTCCACCGCCGCGTGCTGGCGGCCCTGCTCGCGGCCGTCGCGACGGTGGCCGTGCTACGGGCCAACGCCGCGCCGCCGTCACCGCGCACGCCCGTCCTAACCGCGACCCGCGACCTGAGGGGCGGCGTCGTGGTCAGGGCGCAGGACGTCCGCCGGACGCCCTACGACCGGGCTCTGGTCCCCGACGGCGCCCTGACCGGGCCCGCGGCGGCCGTCGGCCGGACCACCGCCGGCCCGCTGCGGGCGGGTGAGCCGCTGACCGACGTCCGGCTCGTGACCTCCTCGCTGCTGGCCACCCACCCGGGCCTGGTCGCGGTCCCGATCCGGATCGGTGACCCCGGCGCGGTGTCGCTGCTGCGGGTCGGTGACCGGGTCGACCTGCTCGCCACCGACCCGCAGTCCGGCTCCGTCGCGACCTTCCTGGGCCGCGACGTGCCGGTGCTGGCGATCCCGCGGGTCGACCAGGAGGCCCCGGGGCTGACCACCGGGGCGCTGGTCGTGGTCGCCGTTCCCGACGGGAGCGTGGCCCGGCTGGCCCGGGCCTCGGTCTCCGCGTTCCTCTCGGTCGCCCTCACCGGATAGCGTGCCGCGCGCAGGCCGCCCCGTCGTCGGACGGGTGGCGACGTGGCGCGAGGCGCCGACCCACGCTGAGGAGACACCCGTGCTGACAGGCTTCAAGAACTTCATCATGCGCGGCAACCTCGTCGAGCTCGCGGTCGCCTTCATCGTCGGCGGCGCGTTCGCGACGGTCGTGAAGGAGTTCACGGCCATGCTGATGGGGTTCATCGGCAAGGCGGGTGGACAGCCCGACTTCGGGAAGGTGACGTTGGCGGAGGTGAACGTCGGGCTGTTCCTCAACGCCGTGGTGTCGTTCCTGGTCGTCGCCGCGGTCGTCTACTTCCTGGTGGTGACTCCCTACAACCGGCTCCAGGAGCGCATGGCCCAAGGGGAGACTCCGACGCCGCCGTCGCCCGACATCGCCCTGCTCACCGAGATCCGCGACCTGCTCGCCGGCAGCGCCGGCACCGGCAACGTGAAGGGCGGCGGTGGCCTGAGCTGACGCCACCGGCGTCCCGTCGCCGTCGACGGCCGGGACCGCCACGACGGGGCCGGGCGGCGGTCCGGTCAACCGTGGTGCGGGGGCACCTGGTGGGTGAACCAGTCGTCGTCACGACCGGGCCGGTCCCGCTCCCCCCACTGTTCGCCGCGCTCGTCGCGACTCGACTCGGGCAGCACCTCGCCGAACACCCGGGCCCGCCTACGACGGCGTTCGACCGCGTCGTCGGGATCGGCCGGGTCCGGCGAGCGCTCGGGCACCGGGCCGGTGTCACGGCTCACCTCGCCACCTCCCGAGGTCGCCGCCCCTGGACCACCCAGGAGACGTCGAACCTGGCCCGGCGAGGACGCCAGCCGCTCTGGGTCACGAAGGTGTCGGAGCTGACGCGCAGCGAACGGCTCAGCGGCTCCAGTCGGGCGCCGCCGACGCGGCGCGCGAGCGAGCCGGCGAACCCGCCGGACGTGCGCCCGCCCGCGACCGCGAACGCGTCCACGAGCTCGCGGCGGCGCACGGGCTCGGCCCCCACGTTGTAGACCCCGCTCGGCACCGCGAGGGCGGCGACGACGGCGGAGCCCAAGTCGTCGGTGTGGATGACGTGGCTGTAGCCGTCGGGCGACCCCATCGCCACGGGGTGGCCGTGCCGCGCTGCGCGCACCCGGGCACGGGTCGCCTCGTTGTCCCCCACGATGGAGCCCAGGCGTAGCACCACGCCGACCCGACCGCCGCCCGCTGCCGGAGCGGCGAACTCCTGCACGTGCGACTCGGCCACGCAGAGGGGTTCGGTGGTGCTGGTGATCTCCAGGGGCGAGGACTCGCTCAACCAGACCTCCCCCTGGTCGGCGTACAGCAAGGAGGATGACTCCGCCACGATCCGGCGAACCCGCGCCTCCCGGGCCGCCACGGTCAGGCACCGGGCTCCCTCGGTGCGCAGCCGGTCGTGGCGGCGCCACGCCCGCAGGTGCAGCGCGACGGGTCCGGCCGGCACGTGGGTCACGAAGTGGCAGACCGCGTCCGCGCCCGCGAACATGGCGGCCAGCCCGTCGATGTCACGCAGGTCCGTGATCGCCGACTCGGCGCCCGCGTCGTGCAGTGCACGCGCCGCCTCCTGGCTGCGCGCCAGGCCGACCACGTCGTAGCCGAAGTCCACCAGCGCCGTCACCGCGGCTCGCCCCACGACCCCGCCGGCACCGACGACCGCGACCCTCACACGCTCCCCTTCCCGACGTCCCCGAGCGGCCCTCCCGGTCCCCCCGGACTCCGGCCCTGACTCCAGTGTCCGATAACGATGAGGTCACGACAAGTCAAGAATCGGCCTCCGCCGACGGATGTGCCGACCGCGCCGCGGTTGGACGCACGATCAGCGTCCAACCGGTGCTCGAGCGGGAACTCGTCGTGAAGGTGACGGGAACGGCGCCGTCAGCGCAACGAGGCGTACAGCGCCACCGTCTCCGCGGCGATCGCGTCCCAGGCGAAGGAGCCGACCGCGCGCTCCCGGCCCGCCCGCCCGTAGCGGGTGGCCAACGACGGGTCGGCCGCGAGCGCGTTCACCCCGTCGGCGATGCCGCGCTCGAAACCGGCCGGGTCGGCGGCGTCGTAGTGAACGACGATCCCGGTCTCACCGTCGAGGACGACCTCGGGGATCCCCCCGACGTCGCTGGAGACCACCGCGGTCTCGCAGGCCATCGCCTCGAGGTTGACGATGCCCAGCGGCTCGTACACGGAGGGGCACAAGAAGGCGAGCGCGCCGGTGAGCACCTGGCGGACCTCCTCGCGCGGCAGCATCTCGGAGACCACGAAGACCCCGTCCCGCTCCGCGCGCAGCTCCGCGATGAGCGCGTCGGTCTCGGCCTTGAGCTCGGGGGTGTCGGCCGCGCCCGCGAGCAGCACGACCTGGAGGTCACGGTCGAAGGCGAGCCCCGAGCGCAGGAGGTGGGGGACCCCCTTCTGCCGGGTGATGCGTCCGACGAACGCGACGTACGGCCGGGTCGGGTCGACGCCGATGCGCTCCAGCACGTCGGTCGCGGGGTCGGGACGGTAGAAGTCGGTGTCGATGCCGTTGTAGATCACGTGCAGCCGCGACTCGTCGAGCGAGGGGTACGAGGCGAGGATGTCGGCGCGCATGCCGTTGGAGACCGCGATCACGGCGTCGGCGGCCTCGTAGGCGGTCCGCTCCGCCCACGAGCTGATCCGGTAGCCGCCGCCGAGCTGCTCGGCCTTCCACGGCCGCTGCGGCTCCAGGCTGTGCGCGGACACCACGTGGGGCACGTCGTGCAGGAGCTTGGCCCAATGGCCGGCCATGTTGGCGTACCAGGTGTGGGAGTGGACGACGTCGGCGTCGGCACCGACGGCGGCCGCCATCGCGACGTCGGTCGAGAGCACCTGCAGGGCGGCGTTGGCACCGGCCAGCCGCGGCTCCTTCTCGGAGTGGGCGGTCGCGCCGTCACGCGGCTCCCCCATGCACTGCACGTCGACCTCGATGAGCCGGCGCAGCTCGCGGACCAGGAAGTCGACGTGCACGCCGGCGCCGCCGTACACGTCCGGCGGGAACTCGCGCGTCAGGATGGAGGCCCGCATCGAGGACCGGGCCGGGACGGTGGAGGGGGACGGCTGACCGTCCGTCTGGGGTGGCACCTGAGAGGACATGCGGACGAATCTAGTGTGTCCCGCGCCACTGCCCTAGGGTCGTGTCGACAACGACGAGCGCAAACGCAGTGAAACGGAGTGACGCATGCCGAAGGTGCTGGGGATCGTGCTCGCGGGCGGCGAGGGGAAGCGGCTGATGCCGCTGACGCTCGACCGTGCCAAACCGGCGGTGCCCTTCGGGGGCAGCTACCGCCTGATCGACTTCGCGTTGTCGAACCTGGTCAACGCCGGCTACCTCCAGTGCGCCGTGCTGACCCAGTACAAGTCGCACTCGCTGGACCGTCACATCTCGGTGACCTGGCGGCTCTCGACGCTGCTCGGCAACTACATCACCCCGGTGCCGGCCCAGCAGCGCCGCGGACCGCAGTGGTACCTCGGCAGCGCCGACGCGATCTACCAGTCGATGAACCTCATCAACGACGCCCGCCCGGACATCATCGTGGTGTTCGGCGCCGACCACGTCTACCGCATGGACGCCTCGCAGATGGTGGCCGCGCACGTCGAGAGCGGCGCCGGGGTCACCGTCGCCGGCATCCGGGTGCCGCGCAAGGAGGCCTGGCAGTTCGGGGTCATCAAGACCGGGGCAGACGGTGTCGCCATCGAGGAGTTCCTCGAGAAGCCCTCGGACCCGCCCGGTCTGGTCGACTCCCCCGAGGAGTCGTTCGCCTCGATGGGCAACTACGTCTTCAGCGCCGACGTCCTGGTCGACGCGCTGGAGCGCGACGCGGCGAACCCCGAGTCCCGGCACGACATGGGCGGCGACATCATCCCGATGATGGTCGAGGCGGGACAGGCCGCGGTCTACGACTTCAAGCGGAACGTCGTCCCGGGTGCCACACCCCGCGACCGCGACTACTGGCGCGACGTCGGGACGCTGGAGTCCTACCACGATGCTCACCTCGACCTGGTCTCGGTGGAGCCGATCTTCAACCTCTACAACACCGACTGGCCGATCTTCACCTCGCACCCGCAGCTGCCGGGGGCGAAGTTCGTCGAGAACGCGTTCGCCCGCGACACCATCGTGTGCGGCGGCTCGATCGTGTCGGGCGCCAACATCGACAGCTCGGTGATCGGGTCCAGCGTGTACGTCGGGGCCGGCGCGAAGGTGGAGCGGAGCGTGATCTTCGACAACGTCACGATCGGCCGGGGCGCGATCGTGCGCAACGCCATCCTCGACAAGAACGTGGTCGTCCCGGACGGGGTGACCATCGGGGTCGACCTCGAGGAGGATCGGCGCCGCGGCTTCACGGTCAGCGAGACCGGTGTCGTCGCGCTGGCCAAGGGGCAGATCGTCGTTCCCTGAGCACCGCGACACACCGTCGGACCGACCTGACATACGTCAACGTTTGTTAGTCCCCGTCCCGGGTTACCACCCGGGACGGGGTGCTCCGGACGGGTGTGTCCGTCTTGGTCGTCACGAGACCCCGCCACCTTCGAGGACGGGGAGACACCAGATGAGTGAGGCGAAGCTCGCGGGCCGGACGGTCGCGTTCCTGGTCGCAGCGGAGGGCATCGAGCAGGTCGAGCTGACCGAGCCGTGGCGGGCCGTGGTGGACGCCGGAGGGACGTCACGGCTGCTCTCGCCGGAGGCGGGCACGGTCCAGGCCTTCGACCACCTGGACCCGGCTGACACGTTCCCCGTCGACGAGACCGTCGCCGGGGCGGACCCGGCAGCCTATGACGCCCTGGTGCTGCCCGGCGGGGTGGTGAACCCCGACGCGCTGCGCACCGACCCGGACGCGGTCCGGTTCGTGCGTGAGTTCGTGGCGTCCGGCAAGCCGGTCGCTGCCATCTGCCACGCGCCGTGGACCCTGGTCGAGGCGGACGTCCTGCGGGGGCGGACGCTGACGTCGTGGCCCAGCCTGCAGACCGACCTGCGCAACGCCGGGGCGACGTGGGTGGACCAGGAGGTGGTCGTCGACGGCAACCTGATGACCAGCCGCAGCCCAGGGGACCTGCCCGCCTTCACGGCCAGGCTCGTCGAGCTGGTCAGCGCCGCCCCGGCGGCCGCGGCCGCCAGTCAGGGATAGACCGATGATCCACGCCGACTCGGACGAGGGCTGCGAGCACGGGGGCGCATGGGCGGATGAGAGCGGCGGTGAGGCCGCCGGCTATCGGCGGGTTCCGCAGCAGAGCCGCAGCCGGGACCGCGTCGAACGCATCCTGGAGGTGACCAACGAGCTGGTTCTGGCCGAGGGAGTCGAGACCATCACCACCCGCTCGATCGCCGCGGCGGCAGGCATCCCGGTGGCCTCGTTCTACCAGTACTTCACCGACAAGGACCAGGTGCTGGTCGCGCTGGTGAACCGCTACCTGGCCGACCGGGACCGTCTGCTGGCAGCCAACTTCGCCGCGGTCGAGGAGCTCACCGTCCGCACGCTGGTCCGAGCCACCATGCACGCCATGGTGGACACCTACCGGATGCACCCGGCGCTGGTCATGATCTTCCTGCGCGGCCGCGCCGTGCCGGCGATCCGCGACTTCACCCGCGACTACAACCTCGCGCTGGCCCAACAGCTCTTCGAGCGGGCGCGTGGGGTCGGGATGACCCTCGAGGACGCCACCGGGCTGCATGCCGAGCTGGCGATCGAGATCTGCGACCGGCTGTTCCAGATCGCGTTCGACCGAGCTTCGGGGGGCGATGAGCAGATCATCGAGGAGGCGATCACCATGGTCACCGCCTACCTCGAGACGCACTCCACCGAAGGCGGGCCGGACGGCCCCACGACCTGACCAGGGCGACCCGCCCGGGCGGGCTCAGGTGCAGAGGCCGTTCTCGGCCAGCTTCTCGCTGGACTGGGTGGTGGTCACCGGCGCCGCCGTCCCGGCCGTGCCCTGCGCGGCCCCAGCGGACGGCTCTGTCGACGGCCGGGCAGACGGCCGGGCAGACGGCCGGGCAGACGGCTGGGCGGACGGGTTGACCCGGTTCGCCGCCGTCGTCACCTCTGCCGCGAGCTTGGAGCCGATCGGCTGGTCGTTGCGGATCCGGCGCCACAGCGCGTCCGCGGCGGGGGCCCACTCCAGCCGGTTGGGGTCGGGCGCATAAGCCTGGAACGGGACGGTGAGGAACTGGATGTGGTCCAGCCCGATGCCGTCGAGCGAGGTCGCCAGATCGGCCAGCTTCTTGAGGCTCGCCAGCTCGGGGTCGGTGGACAGCGAGGAGGTGGCGGCATCGAGGAAGGAGTACAGCCGCACCGGGTTCACCAGGGTGCCCGCAGAGACCGCCTTGCTCGCCATCGAGGCCAGGAAGGCCTGCTGCCGCTTCATCCGGCCGATGTCGCCGTTCTCCGCGGTCCCGATGTCGTGGCGGACCCGCACGTAGTCCAGGGCGCGCTGCCCCTTGACGTTGTAGGTGCCGGCGGGCAGGTAGATGTTCCCCGTGGTGTCGTTGACCTCCCGAGGGACGCACACCTCCACCCCGCCCAGGGCGTCGACCATCTTCTTGAAGCCGTTGAAGTCGATCACCACGAAGTGGTTGACCCTGACACCGGTGAGCGTCTCCACCGTCTTGACGGTGCAGGCGGCACCGCCCACGGCGTACGCGGTGTTGAACATGCTGAGACCACCCGGGTCCGTGCCGCCGCCGCCCTTGCGCTTGCACGCCGGGCGCTCGACCATCGAGTCTCGGGGCAGGCTCACACCGTAGGCCAGCTGCCGGTCGGCGGAGACGTGCAGCAGGATCGTGGTGTCGGACAGGCCGGGGGTGTCGCCGCCGATGTGGCCGCTCTGCCCCTTCCGGGTGTCGGAGCCCAGCAGCAGGATGTTCAACGGCTTGTTCGGGGCGTCACTCGGCACTACCTCGGTGGGCCGGTCCGTGCCGAGCGCCCCCTCGTCGACCGGGATCGCGGTGATGTTCTGGTCGAGGTGCCGGTAGGCGAGGAACACCCCGGTCGCGACCACGACGAGCACCGCCGCGAGGCACACGGCGACAGCCTTCAGCACCTTGTGACGGTGAGGCGGCGGGGCCTCGGCGGACGGGGACTCAGTCACGGACAGATCCAGCTCGACAGGGGACGGGGCAAGTCCGCTTCGCGGCGAACTGTCCCAGCCTACGTGAGTCCGCCACGCCGTGGGGGCGATGTGATGGCAGCCTCATCCCCGCCATGGCACCCGGGCCGCACCGGGACTCACAGCCGCAGCACGCGTGACTCCCAGGGAGCCAGCTCGAGCCCGGTCCCGCCCGGGTGCGTGCCGAGCAGGAGCTTCGCGCCGGTGACCTCGGGAAGCGAGTCCGCCTCGACCACCGCGGGCTGCGAGGAGCAGTTGGCGAGCACCAGCAGCCGCTCCTCGCCGAGGCTGCGCGTGAACGCCCACACCTGCTCGTGCTCGGGCAGCAGCAGCTCGAAGTGACCCTCGGCCACGACCGGCTCGGCGTGCCGCAGCTCGACGAGGCGGCGGTAGTGGTGGAACACGGAGCCGGGGTCCGCCACGGCCGAGGCGGCGTTGATCTCGCCCTTGTTGTAGTTGGCCGGCAGCCACGGCTCACCGGTGGTGAAGCCGGCGTGCTCGGAGTCGTCCCACAGCATCGGTGTGCGGGCGTTGTCGCGGCTCTTGGTGGCGAGGGCGAGCATCAGGTCGTCGGCGACCGCACCGAGCCCGATGGCCTCCGCATGGTGGTTGACCGACTCGATGTCGCGGTACTGGCCGATCTCGGTGAAGCCCGCGTTGGTCATCCCGAGCTCCTCCCCCTGGTAGACGTACGGCGTCCCGCGGTGCAGGTGGAGCACCGTGCCGAGGGTCTTGGCGGAGGCCACCCGGTGCTCCGGACTGTCGTCGCCGAACCGGGAGACTGCGCGCGGCTGGTCGTGGTTGTTCCAGTACAGCGAGTTCCACCCGGTCTCGCCAAGGCCCCGCTGCCAGGTGTCGAGGTTCTGCTTCAGCACCGGCAGCGGCAGGTCGGCCAGCGACCACTTGCCAAGGCCCGGCTCGGCGTCGAGGCCGACGTGCTCGAAGGTGAAGACCATGTCCAGCTCGCCCCGGCTGGGGTCGGTGACGTCGAGAGCGAGCTCGACGGTGCTTCCGGGCATCTCCCCGACGGTCATCAGGTGCTGCTTGCCGAGCCCGACCTCACGGTTCATCTCCCGCAGGAACTCGTGCAGTCGCGGCCCGTTGGCCACCGACGCCTCCGCCGACCCCAGCGTCCGACCCTCGGGCACCACCCCGTCGGGCAGTGCCACGTCCTTGGAGATCAGGTTGATGACGTCCATCCGGAAGCCGTCGACGCCGCGGTCGACCCACCACCTCATCATCTCGTAGACCGCCTCGCGGACCTCCGGGTTCTCCCAGTTCAGGTCCGGCTGCTTGCGGCTGAACACGTGCAGGAAGTACTCGCCGCTGCGCTCGTCGTACTCCCATGCGGGTCCGGAGAACACCGAGGCCCAGTTGTTCGGCTCGGCACCGGGCTCGCCTCCCCGGCAGCCTTGCCGCGGCGGGCGCCACCAGTACCAGTCACGCTTCGGCGAGTCCGGGTCACGCGACTCCACGAACCATGGGTGCTCGTCGGAGGTGTGGTTCACGACCAGGTCCATCACCAGCCGGATGCCGCGGCTGTGGGCCTCGGCGATGAGCTCGTCGAGGTCGGCCAGCGTCCCGAAGAGCGGGTCGACGTCGCAGTAGTCGCTGATGTCGTAGCCGTTGTCGTCCATCGGCGAGGCGTAGATCGGGGACAGCCACAGCACGTCGATGCCCAGCTCGGACAGGTAGTCCAGCCGCGAGGTGATGCCCGGGATGTCACCGACGCCGTCACCGTTGCTGTCGGCGAAGGAACGCGGGTAGATCTGGTAGACGACGGCCGACTTCCACCAGTTCGGCGCGCGTAGCTCAGAGGTCATGGCGTCACCCTTCCATGCTGCCGCGGGCGCCAAACGGCGGCTCGCTCCGTGGCTGACCGGCGCGGAGCGCGCGGACGGTTGCCCACCCACCGTCACCGGCGCAGACTCGATCCACGCCCAGGAGGTGAGGATCGATGACCGGTTCGGCCACGGCCCGTCCCGACGACGCGAGCGGTCGCTGGCGGCGCCTGCCGGACCCGATCCGGCGCGAGGACACCGTCGTCGGCCAGGAGTCGGGGTCGGCTCCCGACCCCGACGTCGGGCGCAACCCCGACCGTGAGTTCATGCTGCGCCACGCCGGCTGAACGCGGCGGACGCTGCGCCGGCCGGTGAGAGCGCCTCCCCGACGACAGCACCCGCCGTGGGCCGGTAGCCTTGCCCCGGCACCACGGTCGCGGCGACGCCGCCGCGCGTTGCCGCCCCGCCCTCGTAGCTCAGGGGATAGAGCGTCGGTTTCCTAAACCGTGCGTCGCAGGTTCGAATCCTGCCGGGGGCACCGCACGAAACCACAGGTCAGACGGCACCCAACTCTGCTGGCCGTCCGCGTCGAGCAGGGTCGGACCGGCGGGTGCCGCCGATCCGACCTCGGGCGTCAACCACGCTCGACTCCGAGGACCTGGAGCGGTTCCGGCTCCGCCCCTGCTGGGCCCCCCCGAACGAGCTGACCTGGCAGCTCAGTAGTACAGCTTCCAGTTCTTCCGATAGGGCGCTGCGTACGTGAAGTACGTCGGCGACGAGGTCTGACAGTTGGAGTACATGTAGTACTTCTTCATGCTCACGTTCTCTCGGACGATTCCGTAGTCCGCCTTGAGCGTGCTGTAAGGCTTGACGTCAGCGGTCGTCGACGTGCCGATGGTCGTCGTCATCGAATGCGTGATGGCGGAGTTGACCGTCGCGGAGACCTTGGCGAAGACAGCGGCACTGGCCTCCGCCGTCAGCGAGATGCTGGCCGTGGCCGAGAAGGTCCCTGCCTGGTCAGCCTTGAACGTAGCGTTGACTTTCGTCGACCCCGTGCTGTTCGTGACCGACGTCCGGTCGACCACGTGCATGGTGTTGGTGGTGTTGCTGGTGACGGCGTACGTCCATCCCGGATCGCAGTAGATCCCCGCCTGGGCGGCCGGAGCGATCGCGATGGGCACGACTGCCAGTGAAGCGACCGCTGCGGCAGCGGTGGCCGACCTCCGTGCTCGTCGGTTCAGGCTCAAGAAGGACATCGGCTCGCTCCAGGGAGAGTCTTCGACGTGACGACTAGCGCCGCCGTCGCGGTATCGCGGGTGGGCATGAACATATGGGCCCGGACAGTCAGCGGCTATCGCCCGAGTGGGCTCCCGAGGCTCCCCCATATCGGTGATAGTGGGATTCATCACCATGATGTATGACGCGGCCCGCTATAGATGTGGAACAGCCCCGAGCCACGGATCTTCCGTGGTCCAGGGCTGTCCCGCGCCCCGCACCCACCCACCATGCCGGTGGGCGCGGGCTCGTTCACGGTCAGTTGAAGAACGAGACGTAACGCGTCCGCTCCCACGCCGTTCGCGGCGACACGACACCGTTCGAGATCACTCGGAACCGGATCTTGTGGTACATCTCCTCCTTACCTCTCTCAGTGTTGGGCAGGGCATCGTCGTAGCTCAGGGTCCTGGTGCTCGCCGGGCCGAAGGAGACCGTCACCGTCCGTGAGAAGTCCGTGTCGTCGGGGTTGTAGTGGTAGAAGGTCGACCAGTCCTCCTCCACGCCCTGCCAGTTGACGACCGCGGAGCGGTTCGCCTCGCAGGCCACCGAGATCCGGTAGCGGATCATCTTGTCGCCGCCGCTGGTCTCGTATCCCGCGTAGACGGGCGTCAGCGGCGTGACGGTGCACCCATTGCTCCTGGTGGAGGCCTGGGCCGGACTGGATGTCGTGGCGACGAGCGCCGCCACGAAGGGGATGAGGGCGCCGGCTGCAACTCGGCGGGACCTGCGTGCGTTGGTGAGAGTCATCTCGATGTTCCTTCGCTTCAGGTAAGCCGGCTGGTCCGGCTCAGGTGTGGTCGACCTGTCACGCACGCAGTTGCCTTCTCCGGTACTGGAGTCGGCACGTGCGTTGCGTGAGGTGGGACTGGTCCGCTGGTCGTCGATGCGACCGGCGTGTCGATGGCGGTCCACGGGCGCGCCGTTCGATGTGTGCGACTGCCTGCCGCTCGCGACGACGGATCAAGGTGCGAGGTCGCGACCGGGTGGTGGCGCCGTCCCCTCGGCGGCACCACCACGCGGCCCGCGGCAGCAATACCCGCCCCACCGGCGTGGTTGCCGCGCTCACCCTCGGCGTCGGAGGCATCCCTCGGGTGACGCCGGCTCCGTCGCAGGAGCGGTGGTCCTCCTTCAGCCGACCGCTGCGTGCCTCAGCCAGGCTCCGGCAGCGCAGGTCCAGCGACCCGCCGCACCTCGGTGCGGTGCAGGTCATGGACTCCGACGTGCTCGTCATATGGCTTCCTTCGCAGTCGGACAGTGGCCCCCACCTGAGTCGCCGAGGGGGCGGCTGATACCTGGAGCCGACGTGCCACCCGGCACCCTCGCGGTGTCCCGTCGGTTCCGTGCAGGCGTCTGGTCGGCCGGCCTCCCGGGCGAGCGAGCGGTGGGCAGGCGCCCGGGCCGCTCTCGGCAGCCGGCACGGGCCGGTCCCCCCGGTGCCGCCGGAACACGGCCCGGCCGATGAGAGCGACCTCCTCGACCGACAGCGTCGACGCGTGGACGTCACGCGCCGGCAGGCCGACGATCGGGTCGGCGGCCTGCGTGCGTGAGTCGGTGTTCTCGGGCTCCACCACGGCTTCCTTCCTCCTGCGACGGCCTGGTACCGAGCGCCGGGTCCCGGCGCTGATACCTGCGACCGGGCGACCGCGTCTTCAGGCGGCCAGGGACGGCACCGTTCCCGGCGCGGGCCACGGGACCGGCCGGCGGGCCACCTCGGCAGCGGCGAGCCGGTGCGGAAGCCCGCTGAGCAGCGCCGCGGCGTGCATGGCGCCGACATGACCCGCGTCGCGGAGCTCGATGTTCTCGACCTGCGGCAGCTCGAGCCGGGCCGAGGCCCGCGACAGCACGGCGTCGCGGGCGCAGTAGTAGTTGAGGTACCGGGGTCGTCCGGCTCCGGTACCGCGCGCCGTGCCGGTGGGGATGGCCCGTCCGGGCAGCATCCACCGGGCAGAGCGCCCGGGCGCAAGCCACGCGAGGGCGCTCCCCCGGTGCGGGGTCGCGACGGTGACCACCGACGCCGCCAGGTCGCCGAGGCCGTAGGACTCCGCGGCGAGGCGGACCACCAGCCCGCCGAGACTGTGCCCGACAAGGTGGACCTCGTCGCCGCCGGTCCGCACCAGCAGCTCGCGGACCGACCCGGTGAGCGCCCGGGCGACCTCGGGCGGCGCGGAGCTGACGCCGTTGTAGGCGAGGACGAGGACCATCTCGAAGGACGCCGCGGACAGCCGCCTGGCGAGGCCGTCCCAGCATGCCGTCGACGCCCCGAGACCGTGCACCAGCACGACCGGGGCGTGGGCCGAGCCGGCCAGGTCCGGAGAGGGGTCCCGCGCCGGGCCCAACGGGTGCAGCTGCGGGCCGCGATCGCCCAGGAGGCCCGGCAGCCCCCACAGCGCCGTAGCGGTCGACGCGGCCTGGCGGACGACGTGCGCCACGCGGTCGCCCCGGGGACGACCGGGGTTGCCGGCGGGTCCGGCCGACGCCCCGTTGACCAGGGGGAACATGACGTCAGGCCGGGACGGCGTCGTAGAGTCCCGAGGCCGCCAGCCCCTCCCGGAGCCGGTCCAGGATCCGTGCCCGGGTCGGCCCGATGCTGCCGACCGGGATGTCGAGCCGCTCGCTGATCTCCCGGTAGCCCAGCGCCGGTGTCGCGGTCAACAGGTCGACCAGCGCACGCTGCCGCGGCGGCAGGGCCGCGACGGCCACCCTGAGGAGTGCGACCTGCTCGCGTCGCACGACGTCGCACTCGGGACCCTGCTCGCGCGCCAGCCGCGAGCTCGCGCTGGAGAACAGCCGCTCGGCACCCTGGTGGTCGACGAGCCGCTCACGGCCGGACCCCCGCAGCGTCTCCAGACATGCGCGCTGGGAGGTGGTGCGGAGCCAGCCGGCCAGCCGCGCCGGCTGCCGGACCGAGTCAAGGTGCTCCAGCAGCCTCAGCCAGGTCGACTGGACCGCGTCGGCGGCGGCGGCGTCCCCCAGCCGGTAGCCACGCACCACCGAGCACACCAGCGGGCTGAACTCCTCGATGATCAGGTCCCACGCCTCAGCGTCGCCCGACCGTGCCGACTCGACCAGCTCTGCCACCTGTTCCGGGTCCATGATGTGCCCCTCGCTCCTTGTGTCCGACCGTCGAAAGTCGACGTGCCGACACCGTGGCGGGACACTGTTAGCGAGACGTGAGCGCGGCGTAGCGAGGCCGGATCCGGTCGACTCCGCCGTTGTTCGCCGTTGTCGGAGCTACGCGAAGGACCTGTGGGCCAGCCCGTGCAGGGCGGATCTGGACGGCGCGAGGAGGTACTCCGCTCCTCGGGTGACCACCACCGCCCTGCCGACCGGGATGAAGGCCGGGGCACCCCCGGCCACGGGAACGGTCAGCTTCCGGAGGGGCCCGGTGCCGGCCAGTGGGTCGCAGTCCTCGCCCAGGCCCATCGCGTCGCCGTCGCTGCACCAGTCGCCCTGGACCGTCTCGAACTGGCGCTCGATGTCGGCGTTGAAGCACACGAACAGCAGACCCCGGTCGAGGTCGTCCTCCTCGGCGTCCGGGGCCAGCGGCGAGCCGTAGGGCATGCCACGACGGATGATGCGGTGCCGGGCGCTCAGCACGCCGCCGGAGGCGACCACGCCGCCGAAGTCCAGGGAGTCTCGCGGGTTCGTCCGCCGGACGTGAGCGCCGCGCGGGCACATCTCGCCGACGCGGTCGTGCGGGAGGTAGCGGAAGTCGTTGGACAGGTCGGGCGCCTGGCGGTCGGTGAGGTCCGTCGGCACCCGGTCGGGGGCCAGCTCCAGCGGCGTCCCGTCCCGCCAGCGGCCGACGAGCTTCGCCGCGACCAGCTCCGGGGGGAGGCCGGTCAGGTCGGACGCCTCGCCGAGCATCCGCCGGAACTCACCGACCCGCTGCTGCAGCCGCCGGTAGACGACGAAGGTGCCGTGGCGCATCAGCCGCGGGTCGGGACCCTCGTTGGTCTGCCCGTCCTCGTCGGGGAAGCCGAGCACGAACTCGCCGAGCCGGAGCGGGCGCCAGCCACCCCCCGGCAGCGGGACGCCGCCGCCGGCGGTGCGCCGCCGCGCCGGCGCTCCGGCCACGTCGGGCTGGGCGAACCCGTCCGCGAAGCCGAAGTGCTCCCGTTGGTGCCGCAGTGCCTCGCCCCGGGGCGCCGCCACGACGCGGAGGCCGCCTCGCCGGTCGACCAGCTGCCGGAGTCGGTCCTCCTCGGAGTCGAGCCCGTCCAGGGACCGGCAGCCGACCGAGGCCATCAGGTGGACCTCGCCCGTGCCCAGCCCCGACTCCCAGTACGCCGGGGCGCTGGGGCCGACGTCCCCCAGGGCGGCGGCGCGACGTCGCGGGCCCTCCCGGAACGCCCGCGGCAGGGCCTCGAGCCAGCGCGCCGGCACGCCCAGCCGCTCCAGCCCGGTGTAGGTCACGGCGAGGTTCAGGGTGCGGGACGGCCGGGCCCGCCCCGGCCACTCCTCGGCGCTGGTGACGTCGGGGGCGAGGTCCCGGAGCAGGCCGCGGGCGGCCGCGCCGGACTCGGCGTGCAGCAGCAGGTGGACGACGTGCTCGAACCCGTAGCCGCGCAGGATGTTGCCCTGCAGCTCGGCGAGGTCCGGCGCCGGGCTCACCGTCCGGACCCGAACTCGTCGAGGAACGCGCGTCGCAGCTCTCCGTCGTCCAGTGCCTGGCACCGCAGCGCCAGGTCGGTGTGCCGACGCCGGAGACCGACCGCACGGTGGATCTCGGGCACCGTCGCGTCGTAGGCGGTGAACACCTGCGACGGGCGGAGCCGGTGACGACGGAGGTAGTGGTCGAACGCGGCGGCACGGTGGTGCCCCGGGTAGCCGACGCAGTGGCCCCAGGCACGGTCGACGTCCGGTCCGACCGCGCTGCGCAGCTCGGCGACGAGCTCCGCCTCCGGGCTGTTCGTCAGCGCCGAGAAGAGCAGGTAGCCCGGCGGCCGTGCCCATCGGGCTTCCCGCTCGGCCCCGGCCCGGCCGCGGCCGCCGTCCACCACCACCCAGCGGACGAAGTGCGTGCTGGCGAGCCGGGCGAACGGGCTGGGCTCTGCGGAGAGCGCCTCGAGATCCTCGCCGAGGGCCGTCGTCACCCCCTCGCGCAGCGGCGTGAGCACGATGAGCGCGCTCGTCGGCCAGGTCCCGGTCATAGGTCTCCCTGCCGTCGGCGCAGGAAGCCCCGGTAGAGGACCGCGAACTCCTCGTCCGTGCCGTCCCGGGCTGCGTCGAGGAGGAACGGGTGCTCCCGGCTCACCGCCAGCGACGAGAGCACCATGGCCGCGGACTGGTCCGGGTAGGCGCTGTAGGTGCAGCCCGGCGGCAGCGACGTCGACTCGATGTACTCCCGCAGCCGGGTCACCGACCTGGTGCCTGGAAACCCGTACGAGCTGGCCCACGTGAACGCGATCCGCTTGCCGATGGCGCTGATGAAGGACTCGATGTAGGGCTCCATCGCCGCGCTGTAGTCGCTCTCCCACAACAGGTAGGGACGTGACGGCCGGACCCGGCGGCCCGTGCCGCCGGACGGCAGCGTCGGGACCAGCGTCCACCGGGTGGAGTAGATGGAGCGCAGCGGAGCGATCCCCAGGATGGCGGGGAGCCGACGGGTGACCGCGAAGGAGATCCGCAGGACGGTCGTCCCGAACGGCCGCAGCTCGGTGACCACCGTGAGCGTGCGCGCTCGCCCGGCCACGGCACTCACCCCCTCCCCGTCGCCAGCAGCGTCGCCAGCTGGGACAGCTCACCGGACCGGGCCTCGACGAGCCGGCGGGCGGTGTCCGACAGCGCGTGCAGCACCTCCGGCGTCGCGACGTCGATGGCCTCGCTGGGGTCCGGGAGGTCCGCCTGGAACCGGTAGTAGCGCCGCGGGGGCATCAGGTCGCGGAGCTGGTGGTCCACGACGTCCTCCTGGCCGTCCAGCACGACCTCGAACAGCGGCCTCGCCCACACGGCCGTCCCGCCTGCCCGGATCCGGGCAGCGGCCAGGCTCGCCGTCGCCGACCCGGTGCCCAGCGACACCAGCACCAGGTCGTCGCGGACCATCACCCGCGCGTCCATCGCACCGATCACCTCGGCGTAGGCGCACAGCGCCGGGTTGTTGGCCATCACGCCGCCGTCCACCAGGAACCGCGTGCCGTCACGCGACGGCGCGCGGCCGGCGGCGAAGTAGGTGGGCGCGGCCGAGCTGCACCGGGCCACCAGCCACATCGGCACGTCCGGCGCTGTCCCGTCCCGGACGCTGCTGCGCGTGAAGAAGTAGGGGCTGCGGGCGTGGAGGTCGTACGCGGTGACCAGCACCTCGCACAGCGCCTGGCTCAGGGGGACCGTTCCCAGCGCCTGCTGCAGCCGTGACTCGAGGCGGCTCACGTCGTACTTGGGTCCGAGGAACCCGTTCGCCGTGCGCAGCCGCCACCAGGGCGAGCGGGAGAAGATGGTGCGGCTGTCGTCCCGGTAGCGGTCCACCAGCTGCTGCGCGGTGACGGCCGGACGCCCGTCGGGTCCCGGGCAGGTCAGACCGAGCCCGAGGATCGCACCGGTGGAGGTGGCGGCGACCAGGTCGAAGAGGTCGGCCACGGGGCGGCCGGACCGTGCCTCCAGCTCGGCCAGCACCACGGCGGGGACGACGCCGCGAACCCCGCCACCGTCGACAGCCAGGACCCGGTACACCTCAGCCGCCGACCGTCGGCTGCTTGCCCACCTGGACCCGCAAGCCGTCCGGGCAGCCCCCCGCCCACCGCAACCGGCCGGCGCGCCCCGGGGCCCGGGCGAGCCCGTCCCGCGCCAGCAGCGGCCCCAGCATCGCGGGCAGCTGGTCCTTCATCAGGTGCTCGCCCAGGCACCGGTGCCGGCCGTGCCCGAAGATCAGGTACTGCCCATCGGCGCGCAGCGGGTCGAAGCTGCCGGGGTCAGGCACCGCGTCCTCGTCCCACATGGCCGAGTGCGTGCCCACCAGCACCCGGTCGCCCGGGACCAGATGGGCCTGGTGCGGGGTGCCGGCCGCCAGGGTCGTCTCCCGCCGGCACACCCGCACCACCCCCACCTGGACCGGTCGGCACCGCAGCGCCTCCCACAGCACCCGCTGCAGCCCCGGCGCGTCGCCCGTTCGCGCCGCCTCCCGGGCCAGGGCGAGCGCGTCGGGCCGGTCCAGCAGCTCGTCGACCGCCACCAAGGCGGCTCGGGTGCCGTGCCACAGCCAGCCGATCGCCAGCCCGATCAGGTTGTTCCTGACCTCGACGTCGTCCAGGCCTGCGACCGGGCCCTCGGCCGGGCTGAGCGTCCGCTGTGCCGTCAACCGTCCGAGCACGTCGTCGCGGGCCGGCTCGCGGCGGCGTGCGGCGACCAGGCTGTCGACGTACGTCTCGAAGCGACGTGCCGCGGCGTCGCCTCGACGCTCCACCGAGGCGAACCCGGGCTCGTTGAGGAAGATGGCGGCGAACATGTCCCGGGCCCAAGCGGCCAGTGTCCGCGCGTCCGGGCCGGTGCCGCCGATCGCCAGGCCCAGGTAGTCGCTGACCACGCCGGTATGGGCCGGGTGCACCAGGTCGGCCCCCACGTCCAGTCGGCCGGGCTCCCGCGCCCCGGTCCGGCCGGCGGTGACCAGCGAGGTGACCCGCTCTCTCAGCCGTGGCAGGTCGTCCTCCCGAACAGCCCGGCGCAGCGCCCCCAGGTGCCGCTCGTACTCGTCACCGTCGAGGCCGAGCACGAACTCGCCGGGCAGGCGCCGCGCGTACGGGGTGTCGAACCCCTCGTGGTCGGCGAGGATGGCCAGCACGTCCTCGCGGCGGGAGACCACCACGAGCGAACGACCCACCCGCAGGACGGGCCGGTGCCGACGCAGCGGGCCGAGCGCGCTGACCCGCGAGCGGTCCAGCACCCGCTGGGTCCGCTCGATCGCGAGCCGCTCACCGAGCCCGATCCCGTCCCGGCTCAGCGCGGCAACGGCCCCACCGAGCCGCGACAACGGAGTCACCGAAAGCGGTACCACTCTGGCGACTATCGCAGATCTGCGGGCCCACCGGAACGGCTGCGCCGCCTGTTGCTGTCCCTCGCACGTGTTTACAGTCGGAGGATGAGCCGGGCCCTGCGGTACGCCCCGCCGCTGGAGAACCGAGGGATGGTGCTCCGCCCGCGGTTGCTGGAGCAGCTGCGTGGTCGGTTCGAGCGCCCGCTGACCGCGGTCGTGGCGGCAGCCGGCTTCGGCAAGACGACCCTGCTCACACAGGCGGTGGCCGAGAACCTGCTCTCCCCGCTCGGGGAGGACCGTTGGCTCACCTGCCAGCGGGAGGACACCACGCTCTCGTTCCTCGCAGCCGGCGCCCTCGACGCCGTCGGCGTCACCGCGCCGGTGCCCGAGGACCCCCGGCGGGCGGCGGTCATGGTCGCCGAGGCGATCTGGAGCGCCGCCCCCACCCACGTCGCCCTGATCCTGGACGACGCCCAGTGGGTCAGCGCCGACACCCCCGGCGCCGCGTTCCTCCGTGGCCTCATCGAGGAGCTACCGCGCAACGGTCACGTGGTCCTGGCCTCTCGTCCCCCGCTGCTGCTGGCCACCTCGCGGCTGGTCGCCACCGGCGCGGCGGTGGTCCTCCAGGAGCCCGACCTGGAGTTCCGTCCCGAGGAGCTGCGCGCCTTCGCCGAGTCCCGGGGGGTGCCCCCCGGAGTGCTGGCGGACGTCAGCGGCTGGCCGGCGCTGGCAGAGCTGATGGCGACGGTCGGGCCGCACGCCGTGACCGGCTTCGTGTGGGAGGAGCTGCTCAGCCAGCTCTCGCCGCAGCGCCGCCACGCACTGGGGGTCCTGGTCGCGGTGGGCGGCGCCGACGACAGCATCGCCGCCGAGCTGCTGGGCCGACGCACCAACCTCGAGGAGCTGCTCGAAGGCCTGCCGCTCGTGGTGCGCAGCCCGTCCGGGTGGTGCTCGTTGCACGGCATGTGGGCCGCGGCCCTGCAGCATCGGATGGACGCCGCGCAGGTGGCCGACGCCCGGCGGACCGCGGGTCTGATGCTGGCCGAGCGTCGGCAGTACCACGACGCGATGGACCTGTTGCTCGACGCCGAGGCCTGGGACGACGCCCGCACGCTGATCTGCGAGGTGTGCGAGGTGTGCACCCCCCTGGTTCCCCCCGACGTCCTGGAGATCTGGCTGCGCCGGCTCCCCCACGAGGTGCAGGACACCCCCGAGGGGCTGCTGCTGGCCGCCATGGTGGCCGAGCCGAGCCGCCCCCGGGTGGCCGAGCAGATGCTCGTCGAGGCGCTGGAGCTCACGCGGGACGCACCGGCGGTCGCCTACGCCTGCCTCAACGCGCTGGTCCAGCTGGCGTTCTGGCGCGGCGACCGGGGGCAGATGAAGCAGCTGGCGCTCCGTCTCGCCGACCTCGGCGAGCGCGGGCACCCTGAGGCCCAGGCCTGGATCGCGCTGCTGACAGCGGTGCTGGAGCCCAGCCTCGAGAGCGTCCGAGCGGCGCTCGGCAGTCCCGCTCTGGTCTCCGGCCTACCGCTCAACCCGGTCCAGGACTGGCTGCACGCCCACATCGTGCTGTGCCGGCTCGGCGACGCCGTCGCGGGCGAGGCGCTGGCCCGCCGGTCCCTGGCGCACGAGGTGACCACCATGGCGGCGGTCTCGCGAGCGGCCCTGCTGCAGTCCCTGCGCATGCAGGGCGACCTCGACGGCGCCGCCGCGCTGCTCCCCGACCTGCTGGCGGACCTGAGGCCCTCGAAGGTGCTGACCTCGCCGGAGCTGGTGACGCACGCGGTGACCATGTGCGACCTGCTCGGCCGCTTCGAGCAGGGTGCCGACCTGCTCCGCACGTTCCGGCCCACGCTGGCCGGCTCGCCGGTGTCCTGGGCGCCGCTGGCCAGCAGCCTCGCGCAGGCGTTCCACCTGGCCTGCCTCGGGGACGACGAGGGCGCGGCGGCCGCGCTCGTCCCAGTCGCGGACCTGCCCCTGGTCAGCAACCAGGCGGTGCTGCAGGTGTCGGCGACCGCACTGCCGATCCTCTACGTCCTGCTCCCCCACACCCGGGTCGCCTGGGTCGACCCGCCGCCCGGGTACGTCGCGGACCTGGTCGCCGTCGTCTCCGCCCTGACCTCGCTGCGCGAGCGAGGCGTCACGACCCAGATCGCGGCGTTGCCGGCGCCCGCCCTACGACTGGTCCGGGCCGCCCTGCCCCTCCCGTGGGCCACGGAGGTCGCCGTCGGCATGGTCGCCGCCGGGCTCGACGAGGGCCGCGCCCTGCTGGAGTCGCTGGGCTCGGCGGCCAGAGACAGCCTGCGGCGACAGGTGGACTCGCCACACCCGTCGGTGGCGACCACGGCTCGACGACTGCTCCGCGAGCTCCCGCCGGTGCCCTCCTGCCCCGTCGAGCTCCGGCTGCTCGGACCGTTGGAGCTGCGACGCGACGGGGAACGGGTGGAGGTCCCGGAGCTCCGGCGGGAACGGGTCCGGCAGCTCCTCGGGTACCTGGTCAGCCATGACCGGCCCACCCGCGCCGCGATCACCGCCGACCTGTGGCCGGACCTCGACGAGACCGCGGCGAGCAGCAACCTGCGCGTGACGCTCGCCTACCTGCACCAGGCCCTCGAGCCCGACCGGGGCGAGCGGGACCCGCCCTACGTCGTGCGCAGCGCCGGCTCGGCGCTGTTCCTCGTCGACAACGAGATCGTCCGGGTCGACGTCCGTCTCTTCGAGCGGTCCTTGGACGCGGCAGCGCTGCTCGAGCGTCAGGGGGTCCCGTCACAGGCGCTGGAGGCCTACCTGTCCGCTCTTGGCCAGTGGCGTGGTGACTACCTCGGAGACGTCGGCGGCGACGCGGCGTGGCTGGTCTGGGAGCGGGACCGCCTGCGCTCCAGGTTCGTGACCGCTGCCGTGCGGACCGGGAACCTCTGCCTGGCGCGAGGCGATCACGACCTGGCCCGGGGGCTCGCCGAGCGTGCCCTGCAGGCCGACGCCTGGTCGGAGCCCAGCTATGAGCTGCTCGCCGCCTCGCACCTCGCGGGCGGCAACCGCGCCGACGCCCGCCGCGCGCTGCGACGCTGCCTGGACATGCTCGCCGAGCTCGGCGTCAGGCCGCAGGAGCGGACCCTGGCCCTCCGCCGCCGGGTCCAGGGGTCTCCCCGGCCGCGCCCGGCTGGGGTCGCTCGCGACGTCCCCTCGCGCTGAGCCGTATCAGACCGCCCCCGCAGCACTCGGTCCCCCAGGAGACCGACAGGGAGAGGGTGGGCACGATGAGCTGGACCGACCAGACGGGGACGACGAGGATCCTGCCGCTGCAGGCGCCCGCCGCCGCCCACACCGACGCGCAGCCCACCTCGGCGGTCTGCCGGTGCGGGCAGGACCTCGACCTCGGCCGCCGGCGCCGGTGCTGTCCGCGCTGCGGCACCATGCGCTACGTCCACGCGGCCTGACCAACGATCAGGCCCCGGTCGGTGGAGACGCCGGCCGGTGCAGCCACTCGACAGGCTCGGAAACCACCCGTCGAGACCGCGGCGGCCGCGGCTCCTAGAGCCAGCTGGTGATCCGGACGGTCGAGCCGGCCTCGGTCGAGCGGATCTGGGCGAGGTCGCTGAGCTGGTGGACCAGCCAGAGCCCGCGTCCGCTCTGCCCGCCCAGCGGCGGCATCCGACGGCCCACCAACGGGTCGGAGATGCGTCCGGTGTCGCGGATCTCGCAGGTCAGCGCGTCCTCGTCCCGCCAGACCCGCAGCGTCCCGCGACCGCCGCCGTGCTGGATGCTGTTGGTCGCGGCCTCCGTCACCGCGACCGCGAGGTCGGCCCGGCCGGCCGGGCCGAGACCGGCGGCTGCGGCACGCTCCTGGACCGCCCGCCGCACCACGGAGACGTCGGTCGAGCCGTGCGGGCCGGGGCGCAGGCCGCCGTGGTCGAACTCCCACCGCTCGACCTCGGCCGAGGGCGGCGGCAGCTCGCTGGTGAACATGCTGCGGGCGTGGCTCGCACCGCCGTAGAGGCGGCTTCCCTGGTAGTGGGCGCCGTCCACCAGCGCCGGATGGCTGCGTGAGGCCTCCTCGATGACGTCGGCGGGCAGCGCGTCGACGTCGTACGGGCAGCGCAGCCACAGCGCGGTGTCGGGCTCGAGGGCCATGTTGAGCAGTGCCTCGTGCAGCTGGCACTCGAGCAGCTCGGGAGCCCGGCGGCTCGCCCATACCGGCTCGCCGACGCCACGCACCGGTCGGCCGTGGCCACCGTGCTCGTCCACGAAGGTCCGCCAGGCCGGGATGATGCGCGCCGGGTTGCCGCCCAGCTCGGCCATGTCGACCCAGCACACCCCGTCCGCCCGGTCGCCGAGAGCCGTCCGTAGCGGCTCGAGCCGCTCCGGCACGACCGCCACCATGACCGGCTGCCCCAGCTCGACCCCCTCCCGGACGAACGACAGCGTGCCGGCCAGGAACTCCACGTCACCGCTGTAGAGGAAGGCCTCGTGGCGGTAGGTGGTGTGCGGCCGCTGGCTGGTGGTCACGTCGGTCTCCTCGAGCGGGTGGGGAAGGTCGTTCTCGGGACTGCGCTGGGTGGGCACCGGACCGGGGAGGCCCGGTGGAGCGAGCCGCTCGGAGGCGAGCCGACGGTGGGCAGGGTGGCCCCGATCGCCGATGAGCTGCACCGCACGCACGTGCGAGAGCCCCAGCAGCGCGGCCACGTCGGCCCCCTCGAAGCCCTCGGCCGCCAGCTGCTGGGCCAGCCCCCGCCGAAGCGTGACCGCCTCCACCGACACCTCGTCGGGGTCGACCCGGAGCGCCGCCGCCGCCGCGACCAGCTCGGTGACCGAGTGCCGGGTGACCAGCTCCACCGCCACGCGGCACGACTCCGGGTCCTCCTGCGTGAACGAGACCACCAGGTCGCGCGCCACCGTCTCCACCTCGGAGTACCGCGGCGCGCGCGCCTTGAGCCCCAGGCAGGGAACTTCGACCGCCCACCCGCCGCCGTCGTGCCAGCAGGTGACGGCGTGGCTGCTCTGGCCTGCCATGACGCTCCCGAGCGGGCATCACCCGCCGTGCTTGCTCGTGCGGGGTGGACCGTCGTCGACCTATGACGCACCACCGCCCTCGCGGGACGTCCACGCGGCGCGCGACGTCTTCTTCGATTGGGCACAACTCTACGTTGGATGACCTGCCTATGGAAGGTGGCGCTCTTCACCCCGGGGGGACTGGAGCGTCGCGACGGTGACCCACGCGGACCCTCCGCCGGCCCACACCGTCGACCGGCCACACCGTCGACCGACCCCTCACGGTGCGGCCGTCGCGCGGGTGAGAACTTCGTGACAGGACCGGCACACGAGGCGCCGCCCGGGGAAACGCCGGCTTCCTAGCATCGCCACCGGGGCGACCGGCCCCATCCCCCCGAGCGACCCAGACGGCCCTGCCGTCGGAGGACCACCATGGCGAACACCACGACCGAGACCACCCCCCAGGCCTCCCGACGCGTCACCGACGACGCGCTGCTGCAACGTCGCGAGAACCGCTGGATCGACCACTGGGACCCCGAGGACGACGAGTTCTGGGAGGCCGTCGGTGCTCGCACCGCCCGTCGCAACCTCGTCTTCTCGATCCTCTCCGAGCACATCGGCTTCTCGGTGTGGGTCGTCTGGTCGGTGATGGTGCTGTTCATGCCCGAGTCGGTCTACGGGTTCTCGGTCACCGACAAGTTCCTGCTGACCACCACCCCGGCGCTGCTCGGCTCGTTCGTCCGGCTGCCGTACACGTTCGCGATCGCCAAGTTCGGCGGCCGGAACTGGACGGTGATCTCCGCGGCACTGCTGCTGGTGCCCTCCGTGCTCGCGATCGCGCTGCTCGAGCCCGGCGTCTCGCTGGGCACGCTGCTGGTCGTCACCGCCCTGGCCGGCGTCGGCGGCGGGAACTTCGCCTCCTCGATGGCCAACATCAACAACCTCTACCCGCAGCGCCTCAAGGGAAGGGCCCTGGGTCTGAACGCCGGCGGCGGGAACATCGGCGTCGCCGCGGTGCAGATCGTGGGCGCCCTGGTGCTGGCCACGGCCGGCGCCAACGTCGACCCGCGGGTGATGCTCTACATCTACATCCCGCTGGTCGTCCTGGTCACGGCGCTGGCATGGACCCAGATGGACAACCTGACCGAGGCCACCAACGACTCCGGCGCCATGCGCGAGGTCGCGCGGCACAAGCACACCTGGATCATCTCCTTCCTCTACATCGGCACCTTCGGCTCCTTCATCGGCTTCGGCTTCGCCTTCGGCCAGGTGCTCGCCGCCGCCGGCGCCGAGCAGCCGATCTACTACGTGTGGCTCGGCGCGTTCGTCGGATCACTGATCCGGCCGGTGGGCGGGATGCTGGCCGACCGCTACCAGGGCTCGGTGGTGAGCTTCTGGAACTTCGTCGCGATGACCGTGGCCGGCGTCGTGGTGCTGGTGGCCTCCCGCGCCGACTCGATCCCGGTGTTCGTGGTCGTCTTCACCCTGCTGTTCGTGCTCACCGGCGTCGGCAACGGCTCGGTCTACAAGATGATCCCGGCGATCTTCCACGCCGAGTCCACGACCCGGCTGGCCTATGGCGCGGATCTGGCCCACGAGAGGCGGCAGGCCCGGCGTCTCGCCAGTGCCCTGGTCGGCGTGGCCGGAGCGGTCGGCGCCTTCGGTGGTGTGCTGGTGCAGCTGGCCTTCCGGCAGTCGTTCCTGTCGCTGGGCACCGGCACCGCGGCATACATCGGCTTCATCGTGTTCTACGCGGTCTGCGCACTGGTCACCTACGTGGTCTACGTGCGGCAGTCCGACGACACCCTGGTCGGGGTCTGAGCACCCGACCCTGCGACGTCGGGGAGCCCCGGTCGCCAGTGGCGGCGGGGGCTCCTGCGCGTCGAGGCAGACCGGGATCTCGCAGGCGTGCACCCCGCGACAGGCTCGGGTCACTGCGTCGGTCTCGGCCAGGTCCCACGCCTGCCCGCAGGTGCGGCCGAGCGTGGTCCCACGCTGGACGAGCGACCCAGGTGGGTGGCGGTCCGCATTGCGGCCTGGCGCGCCCGGGTCCCGCTGGGTCAGCCGCCCTCGACGGCCCGCTCGAGACGCCGGTAGTGCTTGCGGGACCAGCGCAGCAGCTCGTGGGTGTCGCGGGCGGTGAACGCCGCGAGCATGGCGGCGTGGTCGGCGTGCATGCGGAGCATCACGCCCTCCTCGACCGAGGACATCGGCTGCGCCGGCTCGGTGACGTTCCAGGCCAGCTCGTACACGTGCTGCAGCCGCTGCATCCGCGAGGGCGCGAGCAGCGCCAGGTGGAAGCGTCGGCTCTCCCGGTGGTAGGCCCGGTGGTCCTGCGCCTCGATGGTCGCCCCCAGCGCCTCGTGCACGGCCAGCGCCGCGGCGTCGTCCTCGGCGGTCGCCCGGCGCACGGCCGAGCGCAGCGCGGCGGCCTCCAGCACCTCACGGATGACGTAGAACTCACGCAGCTCGTCGCGGGTCAGCTCGGCCACCCGGTATCCGCCGCGTGGCTCGTGGTCCACCAGACCCTCGCCGATCAACGTCTTGAGGGACTCGCGCACCGGGATCGCGCTGACCACGAACAGCCTGGCCACGGCCTCGAGCGGGATCGGTGTGCCGGGCGGGGCGCCACCGGCCAGGATCACCCGGCGCAGCTCGGAGAGGATGTCCTGCTGGCTGGAGGGTCGGCCGGGCTCGGGCGGGACCAGCCGCTCCACCAGTCTCGAGGGCTGCGGCGGTCGGGGCATCAGGTCTCCCTGGGACGGTTCGGCGGTCGGGCTGACGGCGCGTGGCCGCCCCCAGGGTGCGCCCGAGCCGGTGGGGGCGCCGGACGCCCGGCCCTGGCCACGGGTCAGCCCCGGCCGACGAACGGCATCGTGGTGGCCAGAATCGTCATCGACTGCACGTTGACCTCCAGCGGCAGCATCGCCATCTGCACCACCGCGGCGGCCACGTGCTCGGGGTCGAACGTCGGCTCCGGGCGGGTCGTCCCGTCGGCCTGCAGGACACCGGTCGCCATCGCCGAGGTCATCTCGGTCGCCGCGTTGCCGATGTCGATCTGCCCGCACGCGATGCCGTGCGGCCGTCCGTCCAGCGACAGCGCCTTGGTCAGACCGGTGACGGCGTGCTTGCTCGCGGTGTAGGCGGCGCTGCCCGGACGGGGGACGTGCGCGGAGACCGAGCCGTTGTTGATGATCCGGCCGCCCGAGGGTCGTTGTGCCTTCATCACCGCGAACGCCGCACGCGCGCAGAGGAAGGTCCCGGTCAGGTTCACCTCCACCGTGCGGCGCCACTCCTCGACGTCGACCTGGTCCGGGTCGCCGCTCGGCCCGAACGTCCCGGCGTTGTTGACCAGCAGGTCGACCCGGCCCCAGGCGCCCCGCACGGCTGCGAACGCGTCCTCGACCTCGTCGGCGCGAGTGACGTCCGTCGGCAGCACCAGGGTCGCGTCCGGGTCCGGGCAGGCGGCCACGGTCTCCTCGAGCAACCCAGCGGTGCGACCGAGCAACGCCACCCGCAGCCCTTCCGCGGCCAGTGCCTGCGCCACCACCCGGCCGAGGCCGGACCCCGCGCCGGTCACCACGGCCACCCGGTGCATGTCCGACGACCTCATGCCTAGACGAACTGCCGGCTGAGGGTGGCGTGCCGGTTGACGTCCTTGTAGAGCAGGTAGCGGAACCGGCCCGGGCCTCCGGCGTAGCAGGCCTGGGGGCAGAAGGCCCGCAGCCACATGAAGTCGCCGGCCTGCACCTCGACCCAGTCGTTGTTCAGCAGGTACACCGCCTTGCCTTCCAGCACGTAGAGCCCGTGCTCCATCACGTGCGTCTCCGGGAACGGGATCACGCCACCGGGCTCGAAGTTGACGATGTTGACGTGCATGTCGTGGCGGACGTCGCCCGGGTCCACGAAGCGCTGGGTGCTCCACCGCCCCTGCGTCCCGGGCATCTCGCCGCCCGGCACCTCGGTCTCGTTGGTCACGAACGGCTCCGGCACCGCGATCCCCTCGACCTCCTGGTAGGCCTTGCGGATCCAGTGGAACCGGGCCGGCTCGCCGGAGTCGTTGCGCAGCCGCCAGGCGCAGCCCGGGGGCAGGAACGCGTACCCACCCGGGGTCAGCCGGTGGTCCTGCTCCCCGATCCGGAGCCTCAGCTCGCCGTCCACGACGAACACGACCCCTTCCGCGCCGGGGTCGAGCTCGGGACGGTCGCTGCCGCCGCCGGCGGCCACCTCGACGATGTACTGCGAGAACGTCTCGGCGAACCCGGACAGCGGTCGCGCGATGATCCACAGCCGGGTGCCCTCCCAGAACGGCAGCGCGCTGGTGACGATGTCGCGCATCGTCCCGCGCGGCAGCACCGCGTAGGCCTCGGTGAACACGGCGCGGTCGGTGGTGAGCTCGGTCTGGGCCGGCAGCCCGCCGGTCGGGGCGTAGTACGTCGCACTCATCGGTGGCTCCTGCGTGGGTTCGGGTGTCGATGGACCGTGCTCATGCTTCTCCTCTGCTCAGGAGCCGGCCCTGCGGCTCGTCGTCGACGTGGAGCTGCCGGCCGCGCAGCCAGGTGCTGCGGACCACGCCGGACAGGGCGAGGCCGGCGTACGGCGTGATGGGGTTGCGGTGCTGGAGCCGGTGCGCGTCGACCACGAACTGCTCGTCGGGCGCGAGCACGCAGAAGTCGGCGTCCCGTCCCACCTCGATGCGACCCTTGGTGGTCAGGCCGGTCTGGGCGGCGGGTGCCTCGCACATCCAACCGACCACGTCGACAAGGCCGAAGCCACGCTCCCGGGCCTGGGTCCACACCGCCGGCAGTCCGATCTGCAGGGAGGAGATGCCACCCCAGGCCTGGCCGAAGTCGCCGGACTCGAGGCACTTCAGGTCGATGGTGGAGGGTGAGTGGTCGGTGACGACCTGGTCGATCACGCCGTCTCGCAGCCCGCGCCACAGCTCCTCACGGTTGCCGAGCTCCCGGATCGGCGGGCAGCACTTGTACTGAGTGGCTCCCTGCGGGACCTCCTCCGCGGTGAAGGTCAGGTAGTGAGGGCAGGTCTCGGCGGAGACCCGGACGCCGTCGCGACGGGCCGCGGCGATGACCGGCAGCGCGTCCGCGCTGGAGACGTGGAGCACGTGCACGCGGCAACCGGTCTCGCGGGCCAGGTCGACCAGCCGGGCGATCGCGCGGTTCTCGGCGTCCCGCGGGCGCGACCGCAGGAAGGCGCCGTAGTCCCCGCCCTGCGGCGGTGGGGCGTGGTCGATCTCGTGGGCATCCTCGGCGTGCACGATCAGCAGACCGTCGAACGAGGCGATCTCCGCCATCGCGGCGGCCAGACCGGGATCGTCGAGCGGTGGGAACTCCTCGACCCCCGAGTGCAGCAGGAAGCACTTGAAGCCGAACACCCCGGCCTCGTGCAGCGGGCGCAGCTCGGCGAGGTTGCCGGGGACGGCACCTCCCCAGAAGCCCACGTCGACGAGGCACTGGCCGTCGGCCCTGGCCCGCTTCTCCGCCAGGGCGAGGACGTCGACGGTGGGCGGGATGCTGTTCAGCGGCATGTCCACCAGCGTGGTGACCCCCCCGGCCGCCGCGGCGCGGGTGGCGCTGGCGAAGCCTTCCCACTCGGTGCGGCCGGGCTCGTTGACGTGCACGTGCGAGTCGACGACACCGGGCAGCAGCACCTCGTCGTCGGCCAGCTCGACCACGACGTCGGCCGCCAGCCGTGCGGTGAGCGGCTCGACCGCGACGATCCTGCCCTCGCGCACGCCGACGGCGCAGCCGGACTCCACCGCGCCGAGGACGGCTCGCCGTGCGCGGACCACGAGGTCCAGGCGGGCGGCCTCGCCGCTGCCGGCCGGGGTCGTCGAGGTCGTCGAGGTCGTCGAGGTCGTCGAGGTCGTCGAGGTCGTCGAGGTCGTCGAGGTCATGGCGTCGTCCCTTCGGCTGACCGGGCGGGGCGCTCGGCGAGGTGGCCCACAGCGATGATCTCGCCCAGCGCGGCGAGCAGGGCTGGCGCCTGCGTCAGGCACCGTTGCAGGTCGGGCTCCCGGTCGAGCAGCGCATAGGCCGCCGTGATCCCGGCGGCGTGCAGCCGCTCCGGGTCGAGGCTGTTGCTGCCGCACACCGCGACGACGGGGACACCGTGCCGGCGCGCGGCGGCCGCGACCCCGGCGGGCGCCTTGCCGCGCAGGGTCTGCTCGTCCAGCGCGCCCTCGCCGGTGACGACGAGGTCGGCGCCCTCGACCCGGTGGGCGAACCCGACCAGGTCGAGGACCAGCTCGATGCCCGGTTGGAGGTCGGCGCCCAGCAGCGCGAGCGCGGCGAAGCCGACACCGCCGGCCGCGCCCGCTCCCGGCTCGTCGCGCTGGTCGCGGCCGACGACAACGGCGACCTGGTCGGCCCAGCGCGCGAGCGCCACGTCGAGCTCGCGGACCTGGGCCGGGTCGGCGCCCTTCTGCGGCCCGTAGACGGCGGCCGCGCCGGTGGGCCCCGTCAACGGGTTGTCGACGTCGCAGGCAACCGTGACCGAGACGCCGGCCATCAGGTCGCGCAGCGTTCCCAGCTCCAGCCGGGCCAGCCGGGGCAGGCCCACCCCGCCGTCGTCGATCTCAGCGCCGTGCTCGTCGAGCAGCCGCGCCCCGAGGGCCCGGACCAGGCCGGCTCCCCCGTCGGTGCTGGCGCTGCCCCCGATGCCCAGCACCACCCGGCGGCAGCCGGCCGACACCGCGGCCGCGACCACCTCACCGGCGCCGCGGCTGGACGCGGTCATCGGCGCCGGCCGGCTGCCGGGGAGCCGGACCAGGCCGGAGACGTCGGCCATCTCCACCACCGCGAGGTCGCCGCGCCGGGCGTAGCGGGAGCGCACCGGCTCGCCGGTGGGCCCGGCCGCGGTCACCGGCACCTCGGTGAACCCGGCCGCCAGCGCCGCCGCGAGAGTGCCGTCCCCGCCGTCGGCCACCGGCAGGGTCGACACCTCGAGGTCGGGACGGGCCCGTCGCAGGCCGGTCGCCACCGCCTCGGCCACCTCGGCGGCGGTCAGCGACCCCTTGAACTTGTCGGGCGCGATCAGGACGGTGGGCACGGCGGTCTCCGTTCGGCGGGTCGTCTCTGGCCGGGCTGGCCTCAGTCGAGCAGGGCGATGGCGGTCGGGGCGTCCTCGCCACGCGCGGCGAGCTCCTCGAACTCCACCACGTCGTCGATCTCCGTGCCCATCGACACGTTCGTCACGCGCTCGAGGATGACCTCGACGACGACGGGCACCCGGTGCTCTACCAGCATCTTCTTGGCGCGCTCGAGCGCCGGCAGGATCTCGTCGGGCTCGAAGACCCGGATCGCCTTGCAGCCCAGGCCCTCGGCGACCTTGACGTGGTCCACGCCGTACCCGTCGAGCTCCGGGCTGTTGATGTTCTCGAACCCGAGCTGGACGCAGTAGTCCATGTCGAACCCCCGCTGGGACTGTCGGATCAGCCCCAGGTAGGAGTTGTTGACGACCACGTGGATGTAGGGGATGGCGAACTGGGCGCCGACCGCCAGCTCCTCGACGAGGAACTGGAAGTCGTAGTCGCCCGACAGCGCCACGACGGTGGCCTCCGGGTCGGCGGTGGCCACCCCGAGGGCGGCCGGCAGGGTCCATCCCAGGGGGCCGGCCTGCCCGGCGTTGATCCAGTTCCGGGCCTGCTCCACGTGCAGCAGCTGGGCGGCCTGGATCTGGGAGAGGCCGATCGTCGAGACGTAGCGGGTGTCGGGGCCGAAGGCCTTGTTCATCTCCTCGTAGACCCGCTGCGGCTTGACCGGCACCTGGTCGAAGTGGGTACGCCGCTGCAGGGTCGCCTTCCGGTGCCGGCAGGAGTCGGCCCAGGCGGTCCGGTCGGGTAGCGTGCCGGCGTCGCGCAGCTCCCGGGCGACGGTCACGAACATCTCCAGGGCCGCCCTGGCGTCCGAGACGATCCCGTAGTCGGGGGCGAACACCCGTCCGATCTGGGTGGGCTCGATGTCGACGTGCACGAAGGTGCGACCCCTCGTGTAGGTGTCCAGGCCGCCGGTGTGCCGGTTGGCCCAGCGGTTGCCGATGCCGAGCACGAAGTCGGCCTCGAGCATGGTGGCGTTGCCGTAGCGGTGCGAGGTCTGCAGGCCCACCATGCCGGCGTTGAGCGGGTGGGAGTCGGGCACCGTGCCCCAGCCCATCAGCGTCGGCACGACCGGGACGCCGGTGATCTCGGCGAGCTCCACCAGCTCCTCGGCGGCGTCGGCGTTGACGATGCCGCCACCGGCGACCAGCAGCGGGCGCTTCGCGGCGCACATCATCCGGACGGCCTTCTCGGCCTGGGCGCGGGTGGCGACCGGCCTCCCGAACGGCAGCGGCTCGTAGGTGTCGACGTCGAACTCGATCTCGGCCAGCTGCACGTCGATCGGCAGGTCGATGAGGACGGGTCCGGGGCGTCCCTCACGCATCAGACGGAAGGCCTTCGCGAAGACGCCGGGCACCAGCGCCGGCTCGAGCACCGTGACCGCCCACTTGCACACCGGAGCGGCGATGGTGGCGATGTCGACGGCCTGGAAGTCCTCCTTGTGCAGCTTCGCGACCGGGGCCTGTCCGGTGATGGCCAGGATCGGCACGGAGTCGGCCGAGGCGGAGTAGAGGCCGGTGATCATGTCGGTGCCGGCCGGACCGGAGGTGCCCAGGCACAGGCCGATGTTGCCGGCCCTCGCTCGGGTGTACCCCTCCGCCATGTGGGAGGCGGCCTCCACGTGACGGGCCAGGACATGACGGATGCCGCCGTGCGCACGGATGGCGCTGTAGAGCGGGTTGATGGCGGCGCCCGGCAGGCCGAAGGCCTGGGTGGCGCCCTCCTTCTCGAGGATCAGGACCGCGGCGTCGACCGCGCGCATGCGTGACATGGGCTTCTTCCTTCGGGGTCGGGTGGGTGGCCGGGTGGGTGGCCGGGGAGGCGGAGGAGGGGCGACCTCAGCGGCCGCTGAGCCGCTCGACCCCGCGCAGCAGGGCGGAGTGGTCGAGGCCGCCGTCGCCGACGGCCCTGGCGGAGGCCATCAGCTGGGCGACCAGGCCGCCGATCGGGAGGACCACGCCGGCCTCCCGTGCGGCGGCGGTGACGATGCCGAGGTCCTTGTGGTGCAGTTCGATCCGGAACCCCGGGTCGAACGACCGACCGAGCATGTTCGCCCGCTTCTGGTCGAGCACCTTCGAGCCGGCCAGACCGCCGGCCAGGACGTCGAGCGCCGCGGGCGTGTCGACGCCGTGGGCCTCCAGGAAGACGACCGCCTCGGCGAGCGCCTCGATGGTGGCCGCCACGATCAGCTGGTTGGCCGCCTTCACGGTCTGTCCCGAACCGCACGGCCCGACGTGGACGACCGTCCCGCCCACCACGTCGAGGTAGGGGCGCGCGGCGTCGACGTCGACGGTATCGCCACCGACCATGATCGAGAGCGCCGCGTTCCTGGCTCCGGCCTCGCCGCCGGAGACGGGGGCGTCGACCAGCCGGAGACTCCGCTCCCGGGCCTGCGCAGCCAGCTGCCTGGTCACGTCGGGCCGGATGCTGGAGAAGTCGACGACGAGCGTGCCGGCGGCGGCGTGCTCGAACACGCCCCCCTCGCCGGCGAGGACCTGCTCGACGTCAGGGCTGTCAGGGACCATCACGCAGACGACGTCGGCGTCCGCGACGGCCTCCGCGACCGACGGGGCCGCTCGACCGCCGGCCTCGACGAGCAGCGTCGTCCTGTCCGCGCTGCGGTTGTAGCCGGTGACGGTGTGCCCGGCCTCGGCCAGGTGGATCGACATCGGGAGACCCATGATCCCGAGTCCGATGAAGGCGATGCTGCTCATGTGTGGTCCTCGGTCCTGTGCTGGGTGGTCGGGGAGGGGTGTCTCAGGCGATGGCCGAGCGACGGACCCGCTCGACCCACCCGAAGCTGTCGACGGAGGCTGCTGAGGGCTGGTACTCCAGGCCCACCCAGCCGTCGTAGCCGGCGGCCTGCAGGGCCGCCAGCTGCGCGTCGAGCGGGAGCCCGCCGGTCCCCGGCTCGTGGCGCCCGGGGGCGTCGGCGATCTGCACGTGGGCGATCCGGTCGGCATGCGCGGCGATGACGCCTGCCACGTCGTCGCCGTTGACCGCCAGGTGGTACAGGTCGGCCAGCAGCCCCAGGTTCGTGGCGCCGTGGTCGGCCGCGACCCGGTCGAGGACGGCGAGCACGTCGGCCGCCGTCAGCAGCGGGTACCGCTCGGCGCCACTGACGGGTTCCAGCAGCACGGTGCCCCCGATCCGGTCCACGGCCCGGGCGGCGTGAGCCAGGCTCTCCGCGGCCACCAGGTCCTGCTCCTCGGGCGACACCGAGTCGAGGCGGTTGCCGTACAGGGCGTTGAAGGCCCGGCAGCCCAGTCGTTCGCCGATGCCGACGACGACGTCGACGTTGTCGCGGAGCTCGGCGCTTCGTGCCGGCCATGACACCAGCCCACGGTCGCCGCCCGGCATGTCGCCGGCGGCGAAGTTCAGCCCGACGAGAGCCACACCGGCGTCCTCGACGGCCGCGACCAGCCGGTCGACGTCCGCGTCGGCGGGCACCGCCTCGGCGAACGGCCACCAGAGCTCGATCCCGGCGAACCCGGCCGCGGCCGCGGCCGCCGGTCGCTCGAGCAGCGGCAGCTCGGTGAACAGCAGTGAGCAGTTGACCTCGTAGCGCAGCGAGTGCGTCATCGGGGGGTCTCCCTCGTGATCGTGCGAGCGGTGTCGGGTTCGACCGCGGTGGCGCTGACGTGGCCGTACTCGTCGGTGCCGGCCGCGAAGACCGAGGCTCCGGATCGGTTGCCCCAGGCCCACTCGTTGAAGAACAGGTTGAGCAGCACCGCGGCGATGGCGGCCGTGCTGATGCCGGAGTCCAGGACCACCGCCACGGAGCTCGGGAACTCGTCCCAGAACGTCGGGGCTGCGACCGGGACCAGGCCCAGGCCGATAGCCGTTGCGACGATGACCAGATTCAGGTTGTCGTGGAAGTCGACTCGGGACAGGGTCCGGATGCCACTGGCGGTGACGCTGCCGAACAGCACGATGCCGGCTCCGCCGAGGACCGGGTACGGCACCGCGGCGACCACGCGTCCGACGACCGGCAGCAGACCGAGCAGCACCAGGATCCCGCCGCCGGTCGCGACGACGTAGCGGCTCTTGATCCCGGTGATCGCCACCAGCCCGACGTTCTGCGCGAAGGCGCTGCACGGGAAGGTGCCGACGAAGGGGGCCACGCTGGTCGAGAGCATGTCGGCTCGCAGCCCGTTCGCGACGCGGCGGGCGTCGACGTCGGTCCCGACGATCTCCCCGATCGCGAGGATGTCCGCGGTCGTCTCGGTCATGATCACCAGGATCACGATCGTCATCGACACGATCGCGCCGACCTGGAAGGTGGGTCCACCGAAGTGCAGGAACGGCGGCAGCGAGACGATGCTGCCCTCGCCGACCCCGGAGAAGTCGGCCTTCCCCAGGAGTGCGGCGATCCCGGTGCCGAGCACGATGCCTATCAGGATCGAGAGTCGCGAGACCGCACCCTGGAAGAGTCTGCTGATCATCAGGATGATCAGCAGCGTCAAGCCGGCCAGGCCGATGTTGCTCGCCGACCCGAGGTCGGGCGACCCGGCGCCGCCCATCGCCCAGGTGAACGAGACCGGCAGCAGCGACAGCCCGATGACCGAGATGATGGTGCCCGTCACCACTGGCGGGAAGATCCGGACCAGCTGCGCGAAGAACGACGAGGCCACCAGCCCGATCACACCGGCGACCAGGATCGAGCCGAACACCGGCCGCAGGCCGTCCTCGCTCGCGATGGCGACCATGGTCGAGACACTGGCGAAGGAGATGCCCTGGACGATGGGCAGCCGGGCGCCCAGCGGGCCGAGGCCGAGCGTCTGCAGCATGGTCGCCAGGCCCGACAGGAACAGGCCGGCGGTGACCAGCAGTCCCATGTCGGTCCCCGACAGGCCGGCGGCGCCGCCGACGATGAGGGGCGGTGCGATCACCCCGCCGTACATGGTGAGGATGTGCTGGGACCCGTAGACCAGCTGCTGCGAGAACGGCAGTCGCTCGTCCTCCGGACGACCGGTCTCCGCCACGCGCTTGGGTAGGAGCTTCATCTCGGTGGTTCCTCTCGGGAGGGGCGGGCTCAGACCCAGCCGGGAACGGCGTGCCAGGCCGAGCCAGGCTCGGTGGCGTCGTCGCGCAGGACGGTGGCCTCGATGAGGCCGTAGGGGCGGTCGGCGGCGTGGAAGACCTCGTTGGGGTTCTCCACTCCGAAGGAGGTCAGGTCCACCAGGAAGTGGTGCTTGTTGGGGGCCGAGAACCTGATCTCGGCGACCTCGGGGTGCTGGTCCAGGACCGCCTGCCCCATGCCGTACAACGTCTGTTGGAGGGCGTAGCTGTGGATCTGTGCGAACTGCCCCAGCAGCAGGGCCTTGATCGACCGATGGGAGGCGTCCCAGTCGACGTCGGTGTGGTCGTAGCGCCACCGGGTCACCAGCGACGTGGCCAGGATCCGGTCGTCGGTCTCTGCCAGGGTGGTGTAGCGGTCCTTCAGGAAGCCATGGAACTCCGACCCGGTGGTCTTCAGCAGCGTCAGGTCCTTCAGGCCGGAGACGACGTACGCCCGACGGTCCGGACCCCGGCCGTCGACGTTCACCACGGTGGTGCGGGTGCCGGTGCCGGAGCGCACGAACGCGTGGTCGTGCTCTCCTCCGTCGACCGAGATGCGCTGCCAGGGCACCTCGTCGACCTCGACGCGGGCCCCGTCGGCGGCGGGGGTCTGGCCGATGAAGTGGTCGGCGAGCGTCAGCGCGAAGTCCTCGATCGCTCCGACGCCCTTCTCCTTCGCGAAGGAGAAGACGGTGTTCTTCTGGGTGTCGGTGGGCAGCACGTCTGCCTGGTCGCCCTCGGTGTGTGCGGCGGCGAAGTCGCCGCGCAGGGCGCTGGAGACCGTCAGGTCCCGGATCTCGTGGCGGTCGGTGTCGCGGTACACGCGGACGACGTGGGTCTCTGCCTTGCCGTACTGGTTGGGGCCCAGGACGATGGCCATGCGGGTCAGCTCCCTCGGTAGGTGGAGTAGGCGAACGGGCTCAGCAGCACCGGGACGTGGTAGTGCTGCGTCGGGTCGGCGACCGTGAAGCTGACGACGACCTCCGGGAAGAACGTGCTGCGGCGGTCGGCGGCGAAGTAGCGCTGCGTGTCGAGCACCAGTCGGTAGCCGCCGGGCTCGAGGCGGTCGGGGCCGAGCTCGACCACCCGGCCGTCGACGTCCGTGGTCGCCTCGGCGACGACCCGCGCCCCGCTGTCCCGCTGCCTGCCGCCGGCCGGGACCAGGCTCTCGAGCCGGACCGGGACCCCGACGGCGGGTCGTCCCAGCGCGGTGTCGAGCACGTGGGTGGTGACGGTGCTCATCGGGTCGCTCCCTCGTCGAGGACCCGCCGCAGCCGCAGCACGGCGATCTTGCGCAGCTCCTCGGCGACCACGGCGGCCTCGGTGGCCGGGTCGTGACCGAGTCGCTCCCACAGGCGGGCCAGGATCTGCTCGGCGGACAGCCCGGTGGCGCAGACCAGGAACACCCGGCCGAAGCGGTCCTCGTAGGCCCGGTTGCCCGCGGCGAGCTGCTGACGGGTCCGCTCGTCGGGGTCGGCGGCCGCCTGCTCCCGGCGCGACCACTCGGCCTCGACCCCGTCGCCGGCGGCCCGCTCCCCGATCCGGGGGTGCGCGGCCAGCGCGCGGTCGACCTCGTCGGCGCTCAGCCGCCGGGCGGCGGCGTCCGCGGTGGCCAGCACGGCGTCGACGTCGGCGAAGGGCCGGCCGGCACGCACCGCCGCCGCCCAGCCGGGGACGTCGCAGCAGGTGAGCAGGATCGAGTCGAGCTCCTCGGCGGGCGAGGTGTTGAGCTCCGTCAGCAGCACGGGCTGGTCCTCTCTCGTATGTCGGAAACTGCTTTCCGATAAGCGAGAGACTGCCAGTGTGACCTGGATCAAGTCAACAGACTGTTGAAATATATCCAGCCGGGGTCACGGCTCAGCCGCGGTTGCGGTTCAGGTAGTTGTAGACCGTGAAGCGGGTGACGCCCAGCGCCTCGGCGACCGACTCGGCGGACTTGCGGTAGCGGAACGCGCCGCGCTCCTCCAGCAGCCGGACGGCGTGCTGCTTGTCGCTGCGGCCCAGCTCGGCGAGCGGGCCGCCCAGCTCGCGGGCCACCTCGGCCAGCAGCAGATCGAGGTCCGCGACCGTCCCATCGGCCGACGGCTCGCCGGCCGGCCCCGGGGGCAGCCGCACGGCGGCCACGACCTCGCCCTCCCAGACCAGGGGGACGTCGGTGCGGGTCATCTCGCCGGGAGGCACGACCTCGCCGCGCACGCGGGCCAGCAGCGGCTGCAGCGACACCAGCAGCGGGTGGGCCGGGCCGGGGTTCGCGGGCGGGTCCGCGTTCGGCTCAGCCATCGGCCCGTTCGACCCGCAGCGTCACGCAGCTGGCGCCGTGGTCGAACGCGGCGGTCACGATCGTCGTCAGCGCGCCGAGCAGCTCGTCCCGCCCGCCGGTCACCGACGTCCCGAACGGGCCGACCTCGCCGGTGAGCCCGGCGGCCTGAGCCGCGGCGTACGCCTCCCGCACGTGGGCGGGCGGCTCCCCCTCGCCGACGAAGGGCTCGGTGGTGAACTCCGCGACCAGCCGCATGCCCGGCAGGCTAGCGCCGACCACGCTGGGCCAGCTCGAGCAGGGCGTCCTCGTCGACACCGGTGAGCCGGTCGGCCTCGGCCTGGTCGACGGCGCCGCAGTCCAGGCCGCGCAGCACGTACGAGGCCAGCGCCCGGGCGGTGGCCGGCTCGTCGAGGTAGCCGGCGTCGTCACCGCCGAGGTAGGCGCGCAGCCTCCCTGCCGCCGCGGGCAGCCCCTCACGGTAGAAGGCGAAGGTGGCCAGGAACCTGGTGGGCAGCTGACCGGGATGCATGTCCCAGCCTTGGTAGAGGCCGCGCTCCAGGGAGCGTCGCACCAGCCGCTGGTGCAGGCGCCACGCCCGGTGCACGGCGTCGTGGCCTCCCGCCGGCACCACGTTCGTCGAGCCGTCGCAGACGAACACCCCGGTGCCCGCGGCGGCCACCTGCATCACCGCCTTGGCGTGGTCGGCCGCCGGGTGCTCCATGCTCTGGTACTCGGCGCTGATCCCGCAGGAGGCGGAGTAGTCGTAGGTCCCGTAGTGCAGGCCGGTGCAGCGCCCGGCCGCGGCGTGGATCATCCGGGCCACCAGCACGGTGCCGTCGGCGCCGAGGATGGCCTGAGGCGTCTCGACCTGCACCTCGAAGCGCAGGGCCCCCGCCGGTAGGTCGTGGGCCTGCTCGAGGACCCCGCAGGCGTGGACCATCGCCGCCACCTGCTCGACCGAGGTGACCTTGGGCAGCGTCAGCACCAGCCCCTCCCCCAGTCCGCCGGCGCCGGCCAGTGCGCCGACGAACAGGTCCAGGGTCCGCAGCCCCCGGCGCCGGGTCGGTGCCTCGAGGCTCTTGAACCGGATGCCGGCGTACGGCGGCGCGGCGCCGGCGCGCACCGCCGAGGCGAGCACCCGGGCCGTCGCGAGAGCGGCGGCGTCCTCCTCCTCGTCCGACCGGCGCCCGTAGCCGTCCTCGAAGTCGACCCGCAGGTCCTCGACGGGCTCCCGCTCGAGCTTGGCGAGCACACGCTCGTAGACGTCGGCGACCAGGTCCGCCGCGACCCCGGTCGCCGCGGCCAGCCGGTCCGGTGACCCGCCGTGCTCGGCGAGCAGGTCGCGCGCCCGGCTGCCCCACGAGGAGGTGGTGCTGGCGTCGTACCGGTCGGCGGGGACGTAGACGGTGTGCACCGGCTGCCGGACCGTCCGTTCGCCGGGGTAGCGGGCCAGCAGGTCGGCGTCGGCGTCGGCCAGCCGCCGGTCGAGGTCCGCCGCCAGCCGGTCCGCCGCCGGCGCGGTGTGGGCCGTCCCCGTGTCGGTCACGACCCGGCCTGCGTGCCGGTCGCCGCCAGCCGGACGGCGGCCGCCACCGCCGGGGCCACGTCCGGGTCGAAGACGGAGGGGACGATGTAGCTGGCGTTGAGCTCGGAGGCGGCGACCGAGTCGGCGATCGCCTCGGCGGCGGCCAGCATCACCGCCTCGGTGATCTCGTGCGCCCCGGCGTCGAGCATGCCTCGGAAGAAGCCGGGGAAGGCCAGCACGTTGTTGATCTGGTTCGGGTGGTCCGACCGCCCGGTCGCCACCACCGCGGCGTGCGGGCGCGCGAGGACCGGGTCGATCTCGGGGTCGGGGTTCGCCAGCGCGAACACGATCGCGTCGGCCGCCATGCTGGCGACGTCGGCCTCGGTGAGCAGGTCGGGCGCGGACACCCCGATGAAGGCGTCGGCCCCGGCCAGCACCTCACCGAGACTGCCCCGGCGGCCGGCCGGGTTCGTGTGGTCCGCGACCCACTGCCGGGCCGGGTCCATGCCGTCGCGCTCGCGGTGGACCGCACCCCGCCGGTCGCAGGCGACGATGTCGGTGACCCCCTGGGCCAGCAGCAGCGTGATGATCGCGTTGCCCGCGGCACCGACGCCGCTGACCACGACCCGGATGCCGGCCAGCTCCTTGTCCACCACGCGCAGCGCGTTGCGCAGCGCGGCGAGCACCACGATGGCGGTGCCGTGCTGGTCGTCGTGGAACACCGGGATGTCGAGCTGCTCGCGCAGCCGGCGCTCGATCTCGAAGCACCGCGGCGCGGCGATGTCCTCCAGGTTGATGCCGCCGTAGACCGGGGCGATGGCTCGGACCACGGCCACGATCTCGTCCACGTCCTGGGTGTCCAGGCACACCGGCCAGGCGTCGACGCCGGCGAACTGCTTGAACAGCGCGGCCTTGCCCTCCATCACCGGCAGCGCCGCGGACGGGCCGATGTTGCCCAGGCCCAGGACCGCGGACCCGTCGGTGACGACGGCCACCGTGTTCCGCTTGATGGTCAGGCGCCGGACGTCCTCCGGGTTCTCGGCGATGGCCAGGCAGACCCGCGCCACCCCGGGGGTGTAGGCGCGCGACAGGTCGTCGCGGTGCTTGAGCGGCACCTTGGGCACCACCTCGAGCTTGCCGCCGAGGTGCATGAGGAAGGTCCGGTCGCTGACCTTGCGCACGACCACCCCGTCGACCGCCGCCAGCGCCTCGGTGATCGCCTCGGCGTGTGAGGCGTCGGCGGCGTCGCAGGTGACGTCGACGACGATCCGGTCGGGGTGCGACTCCGCCACGTCCAGCGCGGTGAGGGCGCCGCCGGCGCCGCTGACGGCAGCGACGAGACCGCCGGTGGCACCGACCGACGAGGGCACCTCGACACGGACGGTGACGGCGTACCCGGGACTGGTGTTCGGCATGGTGACCTCGATGGCTGATGGCGGTTTTCCGTCCAGCGGACGCTAGTGTCTACCTAGCGGAAAAGCAACAGTTTGTTGAAGTCGTCCGGCCAGCCCCGCTCTCGTCGCCTAGACTTCCGTCATCCGGAAAGCACTGGCACTGACGTCGAGAGAACAGGGAGCCGATGACGGCAGCGGCGAACGATGCGAAGTCACGCTCAGGTGGCGTCCAGTCCATCGAGCGGGTATTCACGCTCCTCGAGCTGATGGCGGACCGGGGCGGGACCATGGGCCTCTCGGAGCTCTCGGTGGAGTCAGGGCTGCCACTGCCCACCATCCACCGGCTGGTGCGCACCCTCGTCGACCTCGGCTACCTGCGACAGGACGCTGCGAGGCGCTACACCCTCGGACCCAAGCTGGTGCGGCTCGGCGAGAGCTCGTCACGGCTGGTCGGCGGCTGGGCGCTCCCCCACCTGGCGGGGCTCGTCGACGACCTCGGCGAGTCCGCGAACATCGCCATGCTCGACGGCGACCGGGTGGTCTACGTCGCCCAGGCGCCGTCGCGGCACTCGATGCGGATGTTCACCGAGGTCGGACGCCGGGTGCTGCCGCACTGCACCGCGGTGGGCAAGGCGATGCTGGCGCAGCTGCCCGAGGACGAGGTGCTGGGCATCCTGGGACGCACCGGGATGCCGAGCCACACCGAGCACACCCTGACCGAGCCCGAGGCTTTCCTGCGCCAGCTCGTCCGGTGCGCCCACGACGGCTACGCCCTCGACGAGGAGGAGCAGGAGGTCGGCGTCCGCTGCGTGGCGGTGCCCGTCGCGCACCCCTCGCTCCGGCTGGCCATCTCCGTCTCGGGCCCGGCCGGCCGGATGAGCGAGGCACTCGTCGAGCGTGCGGTGCCGCTGCTGCAGCACGCCGCGGGGCGGCTCTCCCTCGACCTGGTCTGAGCGGCCGGATGCCGGGGCGGCACTCGCGTCCACGATCGTGCCCGGCGGGCAGCCGGCCTTGACCCTCGCCGGCCGAGGACGACCAAGGCCCGGTGGCCGAGGCGGTGGTGTCGCGACGCAGGCCCGGGCTCATACTTCCCCGCATGCTCTCAGCCCCCCGGCAGGCTCGGACGGCCGCCGCCGTCGCTCTCGTCGTCCTCGCGGCACTGCTCACCCCGAGCCCGCCCCCGGCCGGCGCCGCCGTCGGCAGCGACGACTTCCGTGCCGGCCGGGTCTACCGCGGTGACTTCCCGGACCCGTCGGTGATGCGGTTGGGATCGACCTACTACGCCTACGCGACCAACACCGGGGGCAAGCTGCTGCCGGCGATGTCCTCACGCGACCTGAGGACCTGGCGGGCCCGGCCGTCTCGCAGCGGCCGGTGGTGGCGCAACGACGCCCTGGCGGGTGCCCCGCGCTGGGCCCGTCGGCACTACGCCCGTGGCAAGTGGCGGGTCTCGACGTGGGCCCCCTCGGTGGCCAAGGTCGGCGGCCGCTACATCGCGGCCTACGCCGCCCCGGTCTCGACCTCCCCCCGACGGATGTGCATCTCCTTGGCCTACGCCAAGGCACCGATGGGCCCCTTCGTGGACCGGTCGCGCCGCCCGTTCGTGTGCGCCCGCAACCAAGGCTCCATCGACCCCGAGATCTACCGGGACGCGAGCGGAGTCCCCTACCTGCTGTGGAAGAACGAGGGCGTCCCGCGGCGGGAGCCCACCAGGATCTGGACCCGTCGGCTGAACCGGACGGCCACCGCGCCGGCCGCGGGCTCACGCCCGGTCAACCTGCTGACCACCGCGCTCGGCTGGGAGGGGAACGTCGTAGAGAACCCGTCGATGGCGCGCGCCGCAGGCCGCACCTACCTGGTGTACTCCGCGAACCGCTACACCACCGCGGCGTACGCCATCGGGTACGCGGTCTGCCGGTCTGCGGTGGGGCCGTGCCGGCGACCCTCGCGTCGTCCGCTGCTGGCCACCGGCGGCTCGGTGGCCGGCCCGGGTGGACCTGACCTGTTCCGCGACGGTCGCGGCCGGCTGCGGATGGCCTACGCGGCCTGGGACCGGGGCCGCGTCGGCTACCCCCGGTCGGCCGCGTGCCGGGCCGCGGCCCGGGGCTGCAACCAGCGTCGGTTGCACGTCGCCCGGCTGGTGGTGACCCGGACCGGTCGGCTCGCGGTGGCCCGACGCGGCTGAGCCCGGCTGGCGGCTGGGTGCTGGACCGTCACCGGCGACCAAGCAGAATGGGCGGCATGTACGTCGCCTGCTCCTGCGGGCAGCGGCACTGGGGCCGACACGGCGCCGCGGGGCTGCTGCTGACCGACGCGGACCGCAGCGGGGTGGTGCTCCAGCACCGCTCGCTGATGACGCACCACGGCGGGACCTGGGCACTGATGGGCGGGGCGATCGAGACCGGTGAGGGGCCGGCCGAGGCGGCGCTGCGCGAGGCCGCGGAGGAGGAGCACCTCGACCCGGGCTCGGTGCAGGTGCGCGAGGTGGTCGTCGGCACCGACCATCCAGAGTGGCGCTACAGCTACGTGCTGGCCGAGACCACCCGTCCCGCGGTGGCACGCCTGCCGGACTCAGGCAGCTGGGAGTCGCAGGGAGCCACCTGGGTCGACCTGGCGGCGGTCCAGCGACAGCCGCTGCACCCCGCGCTGCGGGAGGACTGGAGCTGGCTGGTCGAGCTGCTCAGGCGGACGGATGGACCGCGGGACCGAAGCCGTCCGCTCCGACCACCGTGCTCAGCACGTGGCTACGGAAGCGACGCGGGGCCACCACGGCACCCATGATCGCGAAGTCACCGGACTCGGTCGGCGTCACCGCCTCGACGCGGACCTGGTAGCGCGTGCCCTCCGGGCTGGTCGCGCAGATGCGGTCCCCGCGCCGGTACGGCGCGCGCGGCTGACCTGCGGCGTGCAGCGGGACCGGACTCGCGGTCGCCTCGAGAATGCTCATCGGTTGCCTCCCAGTAGCTTTCGACACCTGACCTATCGACACGACCGGGGGCGTTCTTGAACGTTTGGAGGTAAAGCCTCATCCGTTCGTGGGCTCAGGTCGTGCTGTCCGACGGGCGCTAGGGTCGGCGCCATGACTGGGCAGGACCACACCGACACCGCCACCGCCACCGACGGAGCGGCCACCCGCGCGCCGGTGCGGTTCGGACTGGTCGGGACCGGCCACTGGGCGGCCGAGGTGCACGCGGCCGGCGTCGCGACGCACCCGGACGCCGTCCTCGCGGGCGTCTGGGGCCGGGACGCCGGCAAGGCCGCGTCGCTCGCCGCCCGCTACGGGACCGTGAGCCACGAGGACCTCGACGACCTGCTCCAGGACGTCGACGCGGTCGTCTTCTCGGTGCCCCCCGACGTGCAGGCCGACCTCGCGGTCCGGGCTGCCGACGCCGGCAGGCACCTGCTCCTCGAGAAGCCGGTCGCGCTGGGGCTGACCGAAGCCCGGCGCGTGGAGCGGGCCGTCGCCCGGGCCGGGGTGGCCTCGGTGGTGTTCTTCACCGAGCGGTTCGTCCCGGAGCGGGAGGCCTGGCTCGCCGACCGGGTGGCCGGCGGGTGCCGCGGCGGCCAGGCGACGTTCCTGGCGTCGCTGCGCACGCCGGGGAACCCGTTCGCCGGCTCCGCCTGGCGGCAGCAGCACGGCGCGCTGTGGGACGTGGGCCCGCACGCGCTGTCGGTCCTGCTGCCGGCGCTCGGGCCGGTCACCGCGGTCACCGGCGCCCGGGGCGCCGACGACCTGGCCCACCTCGTGCTCGGCCATGCCTCGGGAGCGACCAGCACGGTGTCGCTGAGCCTGACGATGCCTCCCGCCGCGGTCCGCACCGGCGTGGACCTCTACGACGACCAGGGCTGGTGGCAGCGGCCAGACCCCTCGACCGAGACGTCCGGCGACGTCGTCACGCACCACCGTCGGGCCGTCTCCGAGCTGGTCGACTGCATCCGCCACGGCCGCGTCGAGCACCGCTGCGACGTGCGGTTCGGCACCGAGGTGGTCCGCGTCCTCGAGCAGGCCGAGACCGTGCTCGGCGCCGCCACCGGCCGACCGGAGCGACGCTAGCGGCGAGGACCCCGATTCCCCGACGGCCCTGCGGGGTACCAGGCGGCGCCGGTTGAGTCGTCAGCCGGCGCTCTGCCGACCCGAGGATGCGCGTGCCCCCGACTCCACGCACCCGACTGCCGCACCCAGCGCCCGGCCCGACCCCTCCGGACCGCCCCAGCCTGCCGGACCGGGCGAACCGGCCGGTCACCCCCGCCTCGATCTTCGTCGACGCCTGGACGCACCGGCTGGGGACCTCGCCCACCGTCGAGCCCGCCGACGCCCTCGGGCTGTCCCGGGGCGACACCGTGCTGGCCGTGGTGGCCCATCCCGACGACGAGACGCTGGCGATGGGAGCGACGCTGGCCCGGCTCGCTGCCGACGGGGTCGACGTGCGGGTGCTGGTCGGCACGCGCGGTGAGGCGGCCCTCGACCACCTCGGGGTGCCGGTGCCCGGCCTGGGCAGCCGTCGCGAGACCGAGCTCCGGGCCGCCGCGACCGCGCTCGGTGTGACCGAGGTCCGGGTGGTCGGCCTCCCCGACGGCGGGCTGGGAAGCCGGGCCGACGACCTGCGCACCGCGGTCTTTGGCGCCCTCCACGAGCTGTCCGTCGCCGCGATCGCGACGCTGTGGCGGGCGGACCCGCACCCGGACCACCGGGCAGCCGCCGGCGCCGCCCTGGCCGCCGGTGAGGATGCCGGCATCCCCGTCGCCGAGCTCGGGCTGTGGTCGACCCACTGGACCGACCCCCTCGCCGTCACCGAGCAGACGCTCGTGGTCGGCGCCGACGACGCCTCGCAGCGGGCCCGTGCGGTGGCACTCGGCTGCTACCGGTCCCAGACCGAGCCGCTGGCACCCGGCCTCGCCGCCGTGCTGCCGCCGGCGGTGCTGGAGTGGCCCCACGAGTACGTCCTGCGACCATGACCGGGCCCACCGCACCCCGGGACCCGGGAGCCCCGAGTCCCGACTTCGACGCCCTCTACGCCGACGACCACGATCCGTGGCAGGTCGAGACCTCGTGGTACGAGCGGCGCAAGCTCGCGGTGCTGCTGGCGGCGCTGCCCCGGGAGCGCTACCCGTCCGCGTGGGAGCCCGGCTGCGGTCCGGGTGTGGTCTCACAGGCCCTCGCCGCCCACGTCGACGACCTGGTCGCCAGCGACATCTCCGCCACGGCGGTAGGGCTGGCCCGGGCGAGACCCGCCATGCCCGCACACGTGCGCTTCGAGGTCTCGGAGCTGCCGCAGGTGCCGCTGCCCGGAGCGGTCGACCTCGTGGTGGTGGCGGAGTTCCTCTACTACCTGCCCGACCTCGACGAGGCGCTGGCAGCGGTCTGGTCGGCCGCCGCTCCAGGCGGCCACGTCGCCTACCTGCACTGGGCGCACCGTCCCCATGACGCCTACCGAAGCGGCCCCGAGATGCACGCCCGCATCGGCCTCGACGCCATGCAGCGCGGTGCCACCCTCCTGGTGAGCCATGTGGACCGGGACTTCCTGCTCGACATCTACGAGGTGACGTGATGACCCGAGCCACACAGCACCGCCTCGTCGACGAGCTCGGCGCCGGCGGCCTCCGCGCCGACGACCTCCGGGCGTCCCCGCAGGCCATGCGCGAGGGCGTTCGCCGGGCGGTCGGGCTCGGTCACGACACCTGGACCGGCCCGTTCAGCGAGCTGGTCACCGCGCTGGCCGAGCTCGCGCGAGTCGACCTGTGTCTGGCCCGCCTCGTCGAGGGGCACGCCGACGGCCTGCGCATCCTCGACCAGGCGGACGGCACCCCGCGCGACGGGGTCTACGGGGTCTGGGCGTCGCGCTCGGCGGGGACCGGGGTGCGTGCGGTGCGCCAGGACGGCCGCTGGCGGCTGGTGGGCGAGTGCCGGTTCGCCTCCGGGATCGACCTGGTCGACCGCGCGCTGCTGCCGGGCTGGCTGGATGACGGAACCCATCTGCTCTTCGACATCGCCCTGGACGGTGTGCACCCCGACCGGTCCTCCTGGCGCACCCCGGCGATGGACGGCTCCCGGTCCTTCACCGTGCGGGTCGACCTGGCGGTCGGGGACGAGGACGTGGTCGGCGGCCCGGGGTTCTACCTCGACCGTCCCGGGTTCGTGCTCGGCGGTCTCGCGGTCGCCGCGGTGTGGGCGGGGGGCGTGGCCTCGGTCCTGGACCTGGTCGCGACCGGGCTGCGCCGCTTCCGTCCCAGCGCGCACCAGCTGCGCCGGCTCGGGGTGATGCAGCAGGCGGCATGGGCCGCCCGAGGAGCCGTCGACGGCACGGCACGGTCCCTCCCGCTGCTGGCCGCGGAGCACCGGGCCGCCGAGGTCACCGCAGCACGGACCGCGGCCGTCACCGCTGCCGAGCAGGTCGTCGAGGAGGCCGGCCGTGTCGTCGGGCCGGGTGGGCTCACCGGCGACGAGCGGTTGGCGCGGACGCTGGCCGACCTGTCCATCTACATCCGCCAGCACCACCTCGACGGCACCCTGGAGGCACTGGGAGCCGCCGCGCTCCGCGACCGGCAGGTGCTCGGGTGAGGGACGCCCCCCGCCGGGTGGTCGTCGCGGTGCCGGCCCGCGACGAGGCGGCGACTGTGGCCCGCGCGCTGCGCGGGGTCTGCGCCGCCCTGGACCGGGCGCAGCGGCACGGCATGGTGGACGCCTGCGCCGTGGAGGTGGCCGCGCACCGGTGCCGCGACGCCACCGCGGAGCGCGCCCGCGCGGTGCTGAGGGGTCGGCCCGGTGCGGCCGTCCACCGGGACGAGACCTCGACCTCGGTCGGTGAGGTCCGCGCCGCTGCGGTGCGCCGGGCGCTGGCCCGGCTGCCCGGGCCCCCGGACCGCACCTGGGTGCTCTCGACCGACGCCGACACCGACGTCGGACCCGGCTGGGTCCTCGACATCCTGCAGGAGTCCGACCGCACCGGTGCGGTCGCGGTCGTCGGGCTGGCGCCGTTGGACGGCTGGCACGGTGGCCCGGAGGGGGCCGAGGCCTACGAGCGCGTGGTGGCAGCGAAGCTGGGTGGGGGTGGGCTGCACCAGCACGACCACGTCTACGGCGCCAACCTCGCCGTGCGCGCCGACGCCTACCTCGACGTGGGCGGGTTCCGGGCCACCGACCACGGTGAGGACCAGGCCCTGGTCGACGCGCTCGCGCTGGCGGGGCACCGGCTGCTGCGGACCCGCGCGGTCACGGTCGTCACCAGCGGCCGGCTCCAGGGCCGAGCCCGCGGTGGCCTGGCCGAGCACCTGGCCCGGCTGGACTCGGCCGGGCGCGTCGTCCGAGACGAGACGCCGCTCAGCTGAGCCGCTCGAACTGTGCCTGGTCGATGACCCGGATCGGCTGGCCGGTCCGCAGCCGCTCGCGGACGCCGAACAGGGTGACCCCCTCGGCCACCCCCACCCGGCCCACCACGACGACGGTCGTGGCGTCGGTCAGCCTTGCCTGGGGGTGGGCCCCCGCCGCGCGGACCCGGGCCACGGCACTGGCCCGGGGCAGCCGGTCCAGCCGCCCGGTGAACACCACCGACGCGCCACGAAGGGTGCGGGGCGCCCGCCCCGGCCGCACGTCGACCCGCCGCAGCGAGGACAGCGCGGTCAGCGCGTCCTCGGCGTGCCAGTAGCGCCTCGACCGGGCACCGGTGGCGTGCCAGACCCAGCACTTGAAGGCGTCGGAGGCGTCGAGCCCGGCGATCGCCCGCGCTGAGACGACGTCGTTCCACCACAGCCTCCCCGACAGCAGCGTCGCGGCCAGCAGCCCGACCTGGAAGATGTCCTCGGCGGGACCCCACAGCGCGCCGGCGGCGAGGTCGCGGGGCGCGAAGTCCGGCTGGAACCGCGACGCCTCGGCCCGTTTGTGGTCGAGTGCGAGCTTGGTGATCCCGAAGTCCCCGAGCACCAGGTGTCCGTCCCGGAGGTAGACGTTGTCGGGCTTGATGTCTCGGTGGATCACCCAGACCGCGTGCATGCGTCGCAGCACCTCCAGCAGCGCCCGGATCTCGGCCCGCACCTTGGCCTCGGGCCAGCACAGCCGTCCCGCCTCGACGGCGTCCCAGACGGTGCCCTCCGCCATGTGCTCGAAGACCAGCACGTGCCGCCGGCGCTGCCGGCCGCCGTTCCCGGCCACCGTCACGAAGGCGTCGAGCAGCTCCACCACCCGCGGGTCGCCCTGCAGCAGCCGGCCGAAGTAGGCCTCGCCGTGCCAGTCGTCGAGGCTCGCACACACCTTCACGGCGACCTCACGGGTGGGCCGCCCCCGCGTGGACAGCCGCTGCCCGACGTAGGCCTGGCCGAAGCCGCCCTCGCCGAGGGGGGCGGTCACGACGTACCGCGTGCCGTCGTCGGCATGGAGGGTCTCACCGGGACGCAGGCGCGGCATGACCCCATCCAAGCCGATGGCGCCGACGATGCGGGGCCAGGTCGCGGACGGACCCGGGCGGCGTCGGCCGGGGCGGCGGTGGGCGCCGAGGACTGGACCCGCACCCCGGCGGGTACCCCTCACCCGACCGGCCGACCCTGCCCCCTGACGTGAGGACGACCCGACCATGACCGAACGACCGACCGTGGCGCTGCTGGGGACCGGCACGATGGGGACCGGGATGGCCCGCAACATCGCCGCCGCTGGGCTGCCGCTGCGGGTGTGGAACCGCACCCGCGAGCGGGCCGAGCCGCTGGCCGGGGCCGGCGCCCAGGTGGCCGGGTCCGCCGCGGACGCCGTCCGGGGCGCGGACGTGGTGCTCACCATGCTCTACGACACCGCCTCGGTGGAAGCCGCGCTGACCGAGGCCCGCGGCGGGCTGGCCAGCGGCACGGTGCTGCTGCAGCAGTCCACGGTGGGAGTCGACGGCGCCGACCGGCTGGCCGAGGTGGCGGCTGAGGCGAACCTGGTCTACGTCGATGCCCCGGTGCTCGGGACGCGGAAGCCCGCCGAGGACGGGGCGCTGGTCGTGCTGGCCTCAGGACCCGACGACGTGCGCGACCTGGTGACGCCGGTGCTCGACGCGGTCGGGTCGCGCACGATGTGGCTCGGAGCGGCCGGCGCCGGCAGCCGGCTGAAGATGGTCGCGAACGCGTGGGTCCTCGCGGTGCTCGAGGGCATCGCGCAGTCACTGCGGCTGGCCGACGCGCTGGGGCTGGACCCCCACCTGTTCCTCGAGGCCGTCTCGGGGGGCGCCATGGACGCGCCGTACGTGCAGCTCAAGGGCGCGTCGATGCTGGAGAGCCGGTTCGAGCCGGCATTCACCCTCGACGGCGCCATCAAGGACGCCGACCTCATCCTCGAGGCCGCCACCGGGGCGGGCACCCGCGCCGAGCTCGTCGAGGTGGCCCGCGACTACCTGGTCCGTGCGAGCCGGGCAGGTCACGGCGCCGCCGACATGGCGGCCACGCACCTCGGTCACCAGGAGACCCCGGCCACTCCACGTTAGGGTGGCCTCAGTGAGGTTGGGCGCCCCGGATCGGGAAGAACCCGTGGCCGCCCGCGAGCGACGACCCGACGCTCACCCGGGCCGAACGCGTCGCTTCGGGTCGCCGGCTGATCGCCGACACGGTGACACTCGCAGCAGACGCCTCGCATCCTGTTCGGCTTCCAGGAGGGCACGGCCAACCTGGCCGCCGAGGACCCCTCCGGCCTGGCCGAGCACGTCTGGGTCCAGCCCGGCGACGACCCGTCCGCGAGCTGGCTGGCAGGCGGCTCCTACCTCGTCGCCCGTCGCATCGACCTGGCGGTCGAGACCTGGGACCTGGTCCCCCTGCGGCAGCAGGAGCGACTGGTCGGACGGGACCGGCAGCAGGGCGCCCTGCTGTCGGGCGGCCATGAGCACACCGCTCCGGACCTGACCGCCACCGGCTCCGAGGGCTCGCCGCCGGTGCCGCTCGACTCGCACGTCCGGCTGGCGCACCCGAGCAGCGACGGCGGCGCCCGGGTGGTGCATCGCGGCCACAACGTCGTCGACGGCAGCACCGACCTGGGCCGTCTCGACGCCGGTCTGTTCTTCATCGCGTTCGTTCGCGACCCGAGGCGTCAGTTCGTCCCGGGGCAGCCGGGCTCGCCGCCGGGGACGGCCTGCGGGAGTACCTCACCCACACCGGCTCGGGACTGTTCGCGGTTCCCCCGGCTTCGAGCCGGGCGGCTTCGTGGGCGAGCCCCTGCTGGCGTGACCCGCGTCGGCCGGGGTGGGGACCGACCGGTGCGGCTCAGTCGACCGTGAAGCCTCGGATGTCGAGGTTCGACCCGACGACATAGGTCAGTCGCACGACCCGACGCGACCCGGCCAGCCCGTCGAGCTCGGCGGCGGTGTCCTCCGTCGTCCCGTCCTTGTCCCAGTCCTGCCGGGTGATCGCGGCGAGCGCGCCCGGCCCGAAGCCCACGCCGGCCACGCGCCAGCCGTCGGTGACCTTGTCGACCGGCCCGCTCACCGTCGCCAGCGTCGGCCCGGTCGGCGTCGGGGTGGGGCTCGGACTCGGCGCCACCGGCTTGGCGGGCTTCGAGGGCTTGGCGGGCTTCGAGGGCTTCGAGGGCTTGGCGGGCTTCGAGGGCTTCGAGGGCTTGATGGGTTGAACCGGCTTCGTGGGCCTGACGGGCGTCGATGCGTGCTTCCGGCGTCGGTCTGCCTTCGCCTTCGCCTTCGCCGCCGCCTTGGCCTTCGCCGCCGCCTTGGCCTTCGCCGCCGCCTTGGCCTTCGCCGCCGCCTTCGCCTTCGCCTTGGCCTTGGCCTTGGCCGTCGTCTTGGCCTCGTCGCCGCTGTCGGAGACCGGCACCACACCGTCGCCGGCGTCGGCAGCCACGGCGGGCGAGGGGATGGTGAAGGTGCCCGTGGCGTAGCCGCGGGCGAACGCCCGCACGAGGCTGACGTAGTAGTCGGATGCGTTGTAGCTGAAGACCGCCCGCTTGACGTCGCCGGTCTGCGCCAGGTCCCGGCCGCCGTGGCAGAGGTACGCCGCGGCCGCCAGGGCGGCATCGTCGATGTCGTTGGGCGATCGGCGTCCGTCGCGGTCACCGTCGCGTCCGGCGGTGCGCCAGGTGGTGGGGATGAACTGCATCGGTCCGACCGCCCGGTCCCAGACCCGGTCGCCGTCGAACGCGCCGTCGTCGGTGTCGTGGATCGCCGCCACCGGACCCACGCCGTTCAGGGCGATGCCAACGATGGCGGGTCGCGGCACGCCGTCGGCGCCCAGCACGGACCCGCCGTACCGGCCGTGGTCGGACTCCACGCGGCCGATCCCGGCGAGCAGCGTCCACGGCAGGTGACACCCGGGGGCCTCCGCCTCGACGGTGCGGGCCGCCCGCTTGTAGGCACGCATCGCCGCCGAGGGCAGGTCGTGCTCGGCCAGCGAGCTGGCCGTCCACTCCCGCTTGCCCTTGCTGCTGGCGACGGCGATCGTCCGGCGGCGCTCCGCGCGGGTGGCGAGCCGCAGGGTCCCGGTGATCGTGGTCTGGTCGGCCACCCGCTGCGGTGCCGGGACGCTGGCGCGCTCCGCGGGCGGTGCACTGGTGGGCAGCACCGGGGCGGTCTGGGTCACCAGCGCCAGCGAGACCGGCACTGCCATGACGAGGACCGCCGCCGAAAGGCGCGCACCCAAGCGCGACCGCACCATCATCTGTCCATCCCCCACGTGTCCGACGCCCCTGCGGTTCCAGGCTAGGGAGGTTCCTGCCTCTCTGTGCGGTTATGACCGATTGCGATGCCCGAGGAGACGTAGGTCTCAGTCGGCGACCGGAGGCCCGTCCGGGTCGTCGACCTCACTGTGGACCTCGAAGCGCAGACCGGCCCGCTCGATCCGGTGACGCAGTCGGGCGCCCATCGCCTCGGCGGTGGTGACCTGCCCCGCCGTGCGGGGATTGTCATCGAGAGCCAGGCTGAGCGCCGACTCACCGAGCATCGTGGCCGTCTCGGTGTAGCCGGGGTCGCCTCCGCTGACCTCGACGACGACCAGCCGCCCCCCGCCTCGGCCGACGAACGTCACCGAGAACCACGACCGGGCACGGCGCTGCTCGGACGGCCCCTGCCCGGGCCGGAGGCCGGCCGCGAGCAGGCGGCGCAGCGGTGGGACCTGGGCAGCCAGGCCGAGCCCCGCCACCGTCCCGCCGCCGAGGAGGAGCACGGGCAGCCGCCGGACGGCGGCGTAGTGGGCGTAGCCGAAGTCGGGTCCATAGCGCTCCAGTGCTCGCGCCGACCGGGCGACGACGAGCGGGTCGATGGTTGGCAGCGGGACCAGCCAGAGCCCGCGCTGCCTGTCGTGGTGCAGGCCGCCGGTCCGGAGGCTGACGCGCCTCGCCGGCAGCGGCTCGGAGGCCCGCCGGGCCGCCCGGGCCGCGCGGGCCTGTCGTGGCCGCGAGACCGCTCCCAGCGCCGACGCGGCGGTGCCACCGGAGAAGGCGGCGCTGCTCCGGACCAGTCCGCGGACCCGGAGGGGTACGCCCTCGGGCAGGTGCTCGACGGTGAGCTGGACGCCGAGGTCGTGTGGCACGGAGTCGAAGCCGCAGGCGTGCACCAGCCGTGCCCCGGAGCGCGACGCCGTGTCGTGGTGGGCGAGGTACATCCGGTCGACGAACTCCGGCTCGCCCGTCAGGTCGGCGTAGTCGGTCCCCGCCGCGGCGCAGGCAGCCACCAGCGGCTCGCCGTGCTGGAGGTAGGGACCAACGGTGGTGGCCACCACGCGGGTGCGTCGTGCCACGGCCGCGAGCGAGACCGGGTCGTCGGCGTGGGCGGTCAGCAGCGGCAGGACCGCGAGCGCGGGGTCGACCTCGGCGAGCCGGGCGCGTACCGCGGCCAGCCGGTCCGGGCTGCGGCCGGCCAGCGCCCAGCGCAGCCCCGGTGGCGCCGTCCGCGCGAGGTAGTCCGCCGTCAGGCCACCGGTGAACCCGGTCGCGCCGAACACCACCACGTCGAGCTCACGGCTGCTTCGGTCAGGACTCGACGGTCGGGACACGGCTTCCTGCTCTCGGGCGGGCCGCCGGGACAGCGGCCGGGCTCCGCCACTGTGACAGGGAGCCAGGTGGCGTGCCGCTGCGTCCCATCCTCCCGGGTCGTCCGGCACCGGTCCGGGAGGAGGCGGCGAGCATGCGCCGACGCGGCCGCCCTGCCCTGGCGGGTGGCAGCGACCTATCCTGACCTCATGTGCCGCAACATCCGGACCCTGCACAACTTCGAGCCGCCGGCCACCCAGGACGAGGTGCACGCCGCCGCCCTCCAGTACGTCCGTAAGGTCAGTGGCGCGACCAGGCCGTCCCTGGCCAACCAGGCCGCCTTCGACGAGGCCGTGACCGAGGTGGCATCGGTCACCAGGCGACTGCTGGCCGGGCTGACCACGTCGGCACCGCCGAAGGACCGCGAGGTCGAGGCCGAGAAGGCTCGCGCCCGGTCGGCCGCCCGCTACGCCTGAGGTGGTCGGCCCTGCGGCCGGGCGTCACGACGCGGCGCCGGGCAGCAGCGCCCAGGCGCTGTTGTTGGTGGTGTCCTCCTGGCCGGTGAACAGCTCGAAGGGAGCGTAGGCGTCCTCGCCGAAGTCGACGTCGGCGTCGTCCGCGGTGCCGCCGACCCGGTCCGGGCCCACGCCGTACAACCGGGCCCAGCCGACGCCCCCGGCGTCCATCAGGTTGGCGCGAGCGTTGGCGTTGTCGGTGTGGAAGCTGCCCAGCACGTGACCCAGCTCGTGGGAGACGAGGACGCCGAGGGTGCGGCCGACGAACGCCACCCGGTCGCTGTCGGGGGTGAGGTACCGGTTGAAGGAGTAGGGCTGGGCCGGCCCCGAGCTCACCTCGTCGAGCAGCACCAGCGCCGACTCCTCGTGGGCGAAGTTGCCCGGGTCGATGGACTCCGCGATCCCGATCGTCGGCAGGCCGGACTGCGCGATCGTGCCGCCGATGACGACCCGGGACACGTCGGGTCGGCCGAACGGGTCCGGGTCGTCGCGACTTGTCAGCACCCGCACCTGCAGCCGGTCGTTGGGCCCGTCGGCCAGCAGCGAGTCCCTGAGGTTCTCGGTCACCGCGGCGGTCACCGCGTCGATGACGGCGTCCTCGTCGGCCGCGGTCAGCCCCCACCGGCCCAGGAAACGGCGCAGCGGGGACAGGGTCGAGACGCCGCCGGCTCCCGGGAAGAACCGTCCGGTGTTGAGCCGCTCGCCGTCGAAGTCCAGGAAGACGGTCTGGACGGCACCGGCCGCCGACCGCTCCGCCCCCGGCCGGTAGGCCTCCAGCAGCAGCCGGTACGCGCCGGTGCCGCCGCGCACCGTCGCGGTGTACCAGCCGGGTTCCTCGGCGACGTAGCCGACCGTGGCGCCGCCCCCGGGCAGCGGGCTCGCTGCGGGGTAGACCGAGGAGGCGTCGAGCGTCGAGCCGACCACCTCCACCCCGTCCGGCCGCTGCAGGCGCAGCGAGGTGGCCCCGATCGTCAGGCTGCCGCCGAGCACGTCGCCGCCGTCGAGCCGCACCGCGAAGGCGTCCTGGTCCGGCGTGCCGACGAAGATCCGGAGCAGGTAGCGTCCCTCGGCGCCCGCCCCCCGTCCGGTGCCGCTGCGGAACGGGTCGACGGGCGTGGGCCGGCGGCTGCCGAACCCTCCGACCATCACCCAGTAGCGACCGGTCTGGGGAACCCGGTAGCGCACCTCGCTCTGCAGGCTGCCCCTGTCGTCGTCGTCGTTGAACGCCACGACCCGGCCACGGCGGTTGTACACCGCGAGCACCGTGTCGAACCGGCTGCCGCGGGTGTCGACGATCAGCCGTTGGCCGCGGACCCCGTTCACCCGGAAGAAGTCGAAGTCGCCGCGCCCGCTGCGGCGGCGACCGTGGGGACCGTCCCCGATCCGGCTGGACACCGTGACGTGCGGGCGGCGGGGGCCGACCCCGGTCGGGGTGGCGAGCCTGATCGAGCCCTGGTCCTCGCGGGTTCGCACCACGACCGCCGGCGCGCGGGCCAGCCGCCCCCGCACGGCCACGGCGGCGCCGTCCGTCGACGCGGCGAACCCGTCGATCCGCTCGGCGTCGGCCGGCCGGTCGTTCCTGCCGGAGGCGTCGGCGGGCTCCTGCTCCGGCCTGGTCACCGGGACCGGCACGCTCCCCGCCCGGGCGGCGGCGCGACGCGCCGAGCCTGCGCTGCGCTGGCGCTGCCGCCAGTAGTCCCAGTCCACGCTCGTCCCCGGCAGCAGCGAGCGGTACGGGTCGACCGCCCGGTACCACCGCCCGCCGACCCGGACCCGCGGCGCTGGCAGCGCCCCCCGCGCGCGGAGCAGCTTGCGGGTCTGCAGCCGGGCCCGCGGGCGAGCCTGCCCCGGGCTCTCGGCGCCCTCCGGCGTGCCCGCCTGGGCACCGGCGGACGGTACCGCCGGCGCCCGGACCGCCCCGCCGCCGGCGGCGGAAGGCGTGAGCGCCGAGGCGGTGCCCGTCAGCGGGGAGAGAGCCAACGTGGCCATCAGGGCCGCTGCCACCAGGAGCTTCAAACCGGTCACGTCTGGGTCCCCGTCCGAGAGTCGCCGCACCGCGGCGCCGAGTGTGCCTTCGCCGGAGTCAACCAGCCCGGCGGCGCTTTCGGATGACACGCACGGGCCATGGGCACGGCACGCGGCCGCGTGCTGTCCTGGGGGATTCCCAGGGTATCGACGGATCCCGACGCCTCCCTCTGGACACAACCCCCGGCAGGCGACGGTTCGGCCAGGGCGGTGGGACTGCTGCGACCCCTGGGAGCGGGGCCCGAGCGGACCGTTGCGGCGACCGGGTCAGCCGGTGAAGTCCACGACCTCCTGCTCCCGGTCGTTCCACTCCTCGACCAGGTCGATGATGTCGGCCACCGAGTCGACCACCTGGGTGGGTCGGTAGGGGAACCGATCGACCTGCTCGCGGCTGGTCGAGCCGGTCAGCACCAGGACCGTCCGCAGGCCCGCCTCGAGCCCGGAGACCACGTCGGTGTCCATGCGGTCCCCGACCATGACGGTGGTCTCGGAGTGCGCGTCGATCCGGTTCAGCGCCGAGCGCATCATCAGCGGGTTGGGCTTGCCCACGAAGTACGGCTCCCGGCCGGTGGCCTTGGTGATCAGCGCCGCCACCGAGCCGGTCGCGGGGATCGGTCCGTGGAGGCTCGGACCGGAGACGTCCGGGTTGGTGGCGATGAACCTGGCGCCCTTCTCGATCAGCCGGATCGCGGTGGTGATCGCCTCGAAGGAGTAGGTCCGCGTCTCCCCCAGCACGACGTACTCCGGGTCCCGCTCGGTCATCACGTAGCCGATCTCGTGCAGCGCCGTCGTCAGCCCCGCCTCACCGATGACGTACGCCGACCCGCCGGGCCGCTGGTCGTCGAGGAACTGCGCCGTAGCCAGCGCGCTGGTCCAGATCGCGGCCTCGGGGACGTTGATCCCGGAGCGCCGCAGTCGGGCCTTGAGGTCTCGTGGGGTGAAGATCGAGTTGTTCGTCAGCAGCAGGAACGGCCGTCCGAGCTCGGTGAGCCGCGCGATGAACTCCGCCGCGCCGGGAATCGGCTCCTCCTCGTGCACCAGCACGCCGTCCATGTCCGAGAGCCAGGCGCGCACGGCCCGCTTGGGAGCAGTCATGCGGCCATGCTGCCACGCCAGGTCGTCCTCGGCGGCGGCGAGCGGCGCGGTCGGCACCCCGACGTACCCTGGCTGCGATGACCACGCTGCCCGGTCTGCGCACCTCGCTGGCGCGACCCGCCCTTGACCTGCTCACCACGCGCAGGCTCGTGGTGCTGACCGGGGCCGGGGTCAGCACCGACTCCGGCATCCCGGACTACCGCGGCCCGCAGGCACCTGCCCGGCGGCCCATGACCTACACCGAGTTCGTGTCCGGCCCGGCGGCGCAGCAGCGCTACTGGGCCCGCTCCCACATCGGCTGGTCCCGGATGAAGCGGGCGGTCCCCAACGAGGGCCACCGTGCGCTCGCCCGGGTCGAGCGCGCCGGACCGGTGCGACTGCTGATCACCCAGAACGTCGACGGGCTCCACGAGGCGGCCGGGTCCCGCGCGATCTGTGCGCTGCACGGGCGCATCGCCGACGTGGTGTGCCTGGGCTGTCGGCACCGCACCAGCCGGGCGGCGCTGCACGGACGGCTCGGCGAGGCCAACCCCGGTTGGGGCGAGCGGCACGCTGCCGTGGAGGTGCGTCCGGACGGCGACGTGGCGCTGGAGGACACCGCGGGATTCCAGGTGCCCGGCTGCGAGCACTGCGGTGGGGTGCTCAAGCCTGACGTCGTGTTCTTCGGGGAGAACGTGCCCCGCGCGCGGGTGGAGCGGTGCTACGCCGCGGTCGAGGGGCTCGACCCGGCGACGGGGACGCTCCTGGTGCTGGGCTCGTCGCTGACGGTGATGTCGGGGCTGCGGTTCGTCCGACGCGCGGTGAAGCTCGGCGTCCCCGTCGTCATCGTCAACCGCGGCGGCACCCGTGCCGACGACCTGCCCGTGCTGAAGGTCGAGCACGGCACCAGCGAGTTCCTGCTCGAGCTGGCGGGCGCGCTCGGCGTCTGAGCCGGGTCGCGACGGGTCGACCCGCCGGTGGGGTCGACCGACCGGTAGGGTCAGAGCCGGTTCACGAACAGGTGGGCGGCGATGTCGATGTCGATCTCGGCGGTCTCGCCACCGCTGCCGATCAGCACCCCTTCGGCACCCGCCTCGACGGTGACCACCTTGTCGGGAAGGGCGCCCACCCGGCGCAGGGCCGTCATGACGTCCTCGTTCTTCTGCATCTCCTCGCCGATGCGCCGCACCATCACCCGGGTGCCCCCGCTGCCGACGGCGACCGAGTCCAGCGACTCCACCCCGGCCTGGGCCCCGAGGTCCTGGTCGAGCTCGCCGAGCTCGGCCAACCCCGGGATCGGGTTGCCGTAGGGCGACTGCGTCGGGTGGTCGAGGAGGTCGAGCAGCCGGCGCTCCACCGTCTCCGACATCACGTGCTCCCACCGGCAGGCCTCGGCGTGGACGTGCTCCCACTCCAGCCCGATGACATCGACGAGCAGCCGCTCGGCAAGCCGGTGCTTGCGCATCACCCGCACCGCCAGCCGGCTGCCCTCGTCGGTCAGCTCCAGGTGGCGGTCACCCTCGACGGTGAGCAGCCCGTCGCGCTCCATCCGGGCCACCGTCTGGCTCACCGTCGGCCCGCTCTGGTGCAGCCGCTCCGCGATCCGGGCGCGCAGCGGCACGACCCCCTCCTCGACCAGCTCGTAGATGGTCCGCAGGTACATCTCGGTGGTGTCGATCAGGTCGCTCACCCGGCCCATTGTCCACCACCGGCCCCGGGGTCCGCGCCCCGAGGGCTGGGGTCGGGTGGCACAGTTGCGCGGGTGAGTGGGACAGCGGTGATGTGGTTCCGGCGGGACCTGCGGCTGGGCGACAACCCGGCCCTGCTCGACGCCGTCGAGAGCGGCCCGGACGGCGTCCTGCCGCTGTTCGTGCTCGACCCGGCGCTGTGGGACCCGGCCGGGGTGTCCCGCCGGTGGTACCTCACCCGGTCCCTGACCGCGCTCGACGCCGCGCTGCGACCCGGCGGGAACGGGCTGTCGGTGCTGCAGGGCGACCCGGTCACCGAGGTCGTCCGGGCCGCCCGCGCCGTCGCCGCGACACGGGTGCACGTCGCCGCGGACTACGGGCCCTACGGCCGGCAGCGCGACGAGGCCGTGGAGCGCACGCTGGCGGACCACGACATCGAGCTGGTGCGCACCGGGTCGCCGTACGCCGTGGCGCCGGACCGGGTCCGCAACGGCTCGGGGCAGCCGTACCGGGTCTACACGCCGTTCGCGCGCGCCTGGGCCGAGCACGGCTGGCGCGATCCGGTCGCAGCGCCGCACCGGCCGTCCTGGCTGTCCCTGGAGGACGGCGTCGAGCTGCCCGACCCGGAGCTCCCCGAGGGCCTGGAGCTTCCCGAGGCCGGCGAGGAGGCCGCCCGCCGTCGCTGGGAGGCCTACCTGGAGGACGGGTTGACCGAGTACGACGCGGTGCGTGACCGGCCCGACCTCGACAGCACCAGCCGCATGTCGGTGCACCTGAAGTGGGGCGAGATCCACCCGCGCACGATGCTGGCCGACCTGCGCAGCCGCCGCAGCAAGGGCGCGGCGGCCTACAGGCGAGAGCTCGCCTTCCGGGAGTTCTACGCCGACACCCTGTTCCACCAGCCGCACACCGCCCGCGACTACCTCCGGCCCGAGTTCGCGAGCATGGAGTACGACGAGCCCGCCGAGCAGCTGGTGGCCTGGCAGGAGGGTCGCACCGGCTTCCCCGTCGTCGACGCCGGCATGCGCCAGCTGCGGGCGATCGGCTGGATGCACAACCGGGTCCGGATGATCGTGGCCAGCTTCCTGGTCAAGGACCTGCACCTGGAGTGGCAGCACGGCGGCCGGCACTTCCTGCACTGGCTGGTCGACGGCGACCTCGCCTCGAACATGCACGGCTGGCAGTGGGTCGCCGGGTGCGGCACCGACGCGGCGCCGTACTTCCGGGTCTTCAACCCGGTCTCGCAGGGCCGGAAGTTCGACCCGTCCGGTGACTACGTCCGCCGCTGGGTGCCGGAGCTGCGGGGCCTCGAGGCGCCGCACGTGCACGAGCCCTGGACCTGTCCGGACGGGCCGCCCGAGGGCTACCCCCAGCCGATCGTCGACCACGGGCAGGAGCGGGTCGAGGCGCTGGCCCGCTACGAGCGGCTTCGCAGCTGACCGCCCACCCAGCGCGTCCGGCGCCCACGCACCCGCCCACCCGGCGCGTCCGACGGGTGGGCCTCAGCGCGGCTCAAGCACCCGCGCGTCGCGAGCCGTCCCCGACGCGGCCGCCGCGCCGGCGAGCTCGTCCTCCCGCTCGATGGTGGTGCGCAGCGGCACCTCGCGGATGAACAGCACCGCGACGAGGGCCAGCACCGCGAACGGAGCTGCGACCACGAAGATCCGGCCGGTGGCGTCCCCGAAGGCAGCCTGGAACACCGCCCGGACCGGCTCCGGCAGCGCGGCCAGGTCGGGGATGCCGCCGCCGGCTCCGGTGGCAGCCGGGTCGACGCCGAGCCGGGTCAGCCCGGTCTGCACGTTGTCACTGACCCGGTGAGCGAGCACCGCGCCCAGCGCCGCCACGCCGATCGAGCCACCCAACGACCGGAAGAACGCCACGACTGAGCTGGCCACCCCCATGTCCCGCTGCGCGGTGTTGTTCTGGACCGCCAGGACGAGGTTCTGCATCGTCGCCCCCAGTCCCAGCCCCAGCACGGTCATGGACGCGCCCACCCGCAGCAGGCTGGTGGTCTCGTCGATCGTGCCGAGAAGCACCAGGCCCGCGATGACGAGCACCATCCCTGCGACGAGGAACTTCTTCCAGCGCCCGGTCCGGCTGATCACCCGGCCGGTGCCGATGCTCGAGACCAGCAGCCCACCCACCAGGGCCACCGACATCAGTCCCGCGTGGGTGGGGGACATCCCCCGGCCGATCTGGAAGTACTCCGAGAGGTAGACGGTCGCGCCGAACATCGAGAGCCCGACCATGACGGAGGCGAAGGTCGCCAGCGAGGTGGTGCGGTCCCGGAACAGCCGCAGTGGGATGATCGGCTCCGAGACCCGCAGCTCGGTCACCGTCGCCGCCGCCAGCAGCAGCAGACCCAGCGCCACCAGTGCGGCCGTCGTCCCCGATGCCCAGTCGAAGCTGTGCCCGGCGAGCGACACCCAGACGAGCAGCGTCGACACGCCGCCCGCGATCAGCACCGCACCCAGGTAGTCGATGCTGACCTCGCGGGTCACGGTCGGCAGGTGCAGCGTCTTCTGGAGCACCACGAAGGCCAGTGCAGCGACCGGCAGACCCACGAAGAAGCACCAGCGCCAGCCCAGTCCGGGAGTGTCGACGATCAGGCCGCCGGCCAGCGGCCCGCTGACGGTGGCCAGCGCGAACACGGCGCCGATGTAGCCGGAGTAGCGGCCGCGCTCGCGCGGACTGACGATGGAGGCGATCACGACCTGGACCAGCGCCGTCAGCCCACCGACGCCGAGCCCCTGGAACGCGCGAGCCGCGATGAGCGACCCCATGCTCGGAGCGAGACCGGCCGCCAGCGACCCCAGGGAGTACATGACCAAGGCCGTCTGGACGAGCAGCTTCTTGTTGAACAGGTCCGCCAGCTTGCCCCACACCGGGGTCGATGCGGTCATGGTCAGCAGCGTCGCCACGACGACCCAGGTGTAGCCGGACTCGGTGCCTTCGAGGTCGGCCACGATCCGCGGCAGCGCGTTGGACACGACCGTGGAGGACAGCATCGCGACGAAGAGCGCCAGCAGCAGACCGGAGAGCGCCTCGAGCACCTGCCGGTGGGACATCGGCCCGGGCTCGGAGGGGGTCGGCGGCACCGCCAGCGGACGGTGGCCGGGTCGGGCCAGGTGCTTGCCCCCGCGGCTGCGCTGGGCGGTCAAGGTCATCGGCTGCGTCCTCCGTACGTCGGTCGGGCTCGAGGTCGCGTTCCACGGTAGCAACTCATTGTGTTCTACAACCGTCTACCGCGCGTGACCTCTCCCACGTCCAGCCGGCACGAGCAACCGGCGTGGGCGTCGGCCGAAAGCCCTTGTCCGGCCCCAGAGCCGGACGTACCGTGTCCGCACACGGGAAAGGAGGTGGTCCGGAAGTGCAGTCTTCGCGGATTCGTGAGGTGGCTGCTCGCTAGCAGCGCACCCCGCCAGCCACGCTGTCGAGCAGTGCGCGCTGGTAGTACCAAGCAGTCACCCGGCCCGTGGGCGCTCCGGAGTCATCCGACCGGAGGGCGGTCTCGCACCGCACCGCCCGCGGGCCGTCTGCATCTCCGCGCGTCCGATGGCGGGATGCTCACTCCAGGGCGGCAGCGAACTGGGAGCGGTACAGCGCCGCGTAGGCGCCGTCGGCGGCCAGCAGCGCCTGGTGGCTGCCCTGCTCGACGATCGCGCCGTGCTCCATCACCAGGATCAGGTCGGCGTCCCGGATCGTCGAGAGCCGGTGCGCGATCACGAAGCTGGTGCGGTCGCTGCGCAGCGCCGCCATCGCCTGCTGCACCAGCAGCTCGGTGCGGGTGTCGACCGAGCTGGTGGCCTCGTCGAGGATCAGTAGCGCCGGGTCGGCGAGGAACGCGCGCGCGATCGTGACGAGCTGCCGCTCCCCCGCGCTCAGGCTGCCACCCTCCTCGTCGACCACCGTGTCGTAGCCCTCGGGCAGGTTGTGCACGAACCGGTCCACGAACGTGGCTCGTGCCGCGGCGAGGATCTCGGCCGAGGTGGCCTCAGGGCGGCCGTAGGCGATGTTGTCGCGGATGGTCCCCTCGAACAGCCAGGTGTCCTGGAGCACCATCCCGGTCCGGCCCCGCAGGTCGCTGCGCCGCATCGCCGCGATGTCCACCCCGTCCAGTGTGATCCGGCCGGCGTCGACGTCGTAGAACCGCATCACCAGATTCACCAGGGTGGTCTTCCCGGCCCCGGTCGGGCCCACGATCGCCACGGTCTGCCCCGGCCGGGCGACCAGCGAGAGGTCCTCGATCAGCGGCTGGTCGCGCTGGTAGCGGAACGCGACGTGCTCGAAGACCACCTCGCCCCGCCCGCCGGGGCGCAGCGGCGTCGACTGCTCGGCGGGCTCCTGCTCGGCGTCGAGCAGCTCGAAGACCCGCTCCGCCGATGCCACCCCCGACTGCAGCAGGTTGACCATCGAGGCCACCTGGGTCAGCGGCTGCGTGAACAGCCGGGAGTACTGGATGAACGCCTGGACCTCCCCGAGCGTCATCGCGCCACTCGCCACGCGCAGCCCACCGAGGACGGCGATCAGGACGTAGTTGAGGTTCCCGATGAACATCATCACCGGCATGATCAGCCCGGAGACGAACTGCGCGCCGAAGCTCGCCTCGAACAGCTCGTCGTTCTCCCGGGCGAAGACCTCCTCCGCCTCGGCCTGCCGCCCGAACACCCGGACCACGGCATGGCCGGTGAACGTCTCCTCGATGTGGGCGTTGAGCCGCCCCGTCTGGCGCCACTGCGTGATGAACAGCCCCTGCGAGCGGCGCATGATCTGCCGGGCCAGCAGCATCGACAGCGGCACCGTGACCAGCGCGACGACCGCGAGCAGCGGGGAGATGGCGACCATCATGGCCAGCACCCCGACGACGGTGAGCAGCGAGACCAGCAGCTGGCTCATGGTCTGCTGCAACGTCTGAGCGACGTTGTCGATGTCGTTGGTGGCGCGGGAGAGCAGCTCACCACGCGGCTGCCGGTCCAGGTAGCCCAGCGGCAGCCGGTTGACGGTGTCCTCGACCTGGGTGCGCATCGCCTGCACGGTCGACTGGACGACGTCGTTGAGGAGGTAGCCCTGCAGCCAGGACAGCACCGCCGCCGCGACGTAGACCGCGAGCACGAGCAGCAGCACCCGGCCCACGGCGGCGAAGTCCACGCCCTGCCCTGGCGTCACCTCCATCCCCGAGAGCAGGTCGGCCAGCCGGGTCTCGCCCTGGGCCCGTAGGCCCGCGACCGCCTCCGCCTGGCTGCCGTCGCCCAGCCGGCGGCCGAGGACGCCGGCGAAGACGAGGTCGGTGGCGCGACCCAGCAGCCGCGGACCCACCACGGTCAGCCCGACGCTGAGCACCGCCAGCACCAGCACGGCCGCGACGCGGGCCCGCTCGGGTCGCATCCGCGCCGCCAGCCGGCGAGCCGACGGCCCGAAGGTGAGCGAGCGCTGACCGACCATCCCCCCGCCCATCGGCCCGCCGCGACCCGGGCCGCCGCCGGCCTGGATGCGCTCGGTCGGCTTCAGCGTGCCACCGGGCCGCGCGTCGCTCATGCCACCGCCTCCGCCGCCGCCTGCGACCGGACGATCTCCTGGTACGTCGCACAGCCGGCGAGCAGCTCGTCGTGGCTGCCGCGGCCGACCAGCTCGCCGTCCTCCAGGACCAGGATCTGGTCGGCGTCGAGGATCGTGGAGACCCGCTGCGCGACGACGACGACGACGGCGTCCCGGGTCACCGGCCGCAGCGCCGCCCGCAACCGGGCGTCGGTGGCCACGTCGAGAGCGGAGAAGGAGTCGTCGAACAGGTAGAGGGCGGGCCGCCGGACCAGCGCCCGCGCGATCGCCAGCCGCTGCCGCTGACCGCCCGACAGGTTGCCGCCGCCCTGGGTCACCGGAGCCTCCAGGCCACCGGGCATCGCCGCCACGAAGTCGTCCGCCTGGGCCGTGGCCAGCGCCCCCCACAGCTCGGCCTCGGTGGCCTCCGGCCGGCCGTAGCGCAGGTTGCTCGCGACCGTGCCGGTGAACAGGAACGCCTTCTGCGGCACCAGGCCGATCCGGCCCCACAGCAGCTCCGGCGCCATCCGGCGTACGTCGACCCCGTCGATGCGCACGTCCCCCGCGGTCGCGTCCAGCAGCCGCGCGACGAGGTTGACCACGGTGGTCTTGCCGGCTCCGGTCGAGCCGACGATCGCGGTCGTCTCCCCCGCCCGGGCGGTGAAGGACAGCCCCCGCAGCACCGGCACCTCCGCGCCGGGGTAGCTGAACCGGACACCGCGCAGCTCCAGCCCGCCGTCGCCGTGGCCGGCCGTGACCGGGTCGGCGGGCGGCACCACGGAGGAGGAGGTGGCGAGCACCTCGACGATCCGGTCGGCGCACACAGCGGCCCGCGGCACCATGACGAGCATGAAGGTGGCCATCATCACCGACATCAGGATCTGCACGAGGTAGGCGAGGAACGCCGTCAGCGAGCCGATCCCCATCGCACCGGCGTCCACGCGGTGACCACCGAACCACAGCACCGCGACGCTGGAGACGTTGAGGATCAGCATGACGGTCGGGAACATCAGCGCCATCCAGCGGCCGGTCGTGACCGCGACGTCGGTGAGCTCGGCGTTCGCGGCCGCGAACCGGCGGACCTCGACGGGCTCCCGGACGAAGGCGCGCACCACCCGGATGCCGGTGATCTGCTCGCGCAGGATCCGGTTCACCGCGTCGATGCGCTGCTGCATCAGCCGGAAGCCGGGGACCATGCGCGAGATCACGAACCCGACGGCCAGGAACAGCGTCGGGACGCAGACCGCCAGCAGCCAGGAGAGCCCGAGGTCCTCGCGCATCGCCATGACCACGCCCCCGACCATCATGATCGGCGCGGTGACCATCATGGTGCAGCTCGTCAGCACCAGCATCTGCACCTGCTGCACGTCGTTGGTGGTGCGGGTGATCAGCGACGGCGCACCGAACCGCTGCACCTCCCGGGCCGAGAACGTGCCGACCTGGTGGAAGACCCCGGCCCGCAGGTCCCGGCCGAAGCCCATCGCGAGCCGGGCACCCACGTAGACCGCGCTGGCGGTGCACGCGATCTGCACCAGCGCCACCGCCAGCATCACCGCCCCGACCCGCAGGATGAAGCCGGTGTCGCCGGCGGCCACCCCCCGGTCGATGAGGTCGGCGTTGAGGCTCGGGAGGAACAGCGCCGCCACCGTGCCGAGCAGCTGGAGGGCGACGACCAGTCCCAGGTCCCGACGGTAGGGGCGCAGCCGGTCGAAGAGCAGGCCTACCAGCACCTCGGGTCCCGCCCGGCGGGCGGAACGCCGCCCCCGTGTCCTCGTGCCACCTCGTCACCCTAGACGAGCGAGCCCCCCCACCCAGGGCCGGCGCGGAGGCCCAGGGCCGCCGGTCAGGGCGCCAGCCGCTCGACCAGCCACCGGTCGGCGACGCCGCCGCCGGCCCCGGCCCGGCGGTAGACCAGTCGGTCGTGCAGCCGGCTGGCGCGCCCCTGCCAGAGCTCGACCCGGTCGGGCGCCACCCGGACACCGCCCCAGAAGGGCGGCAGCGGGACCTCGTCATGCTCGGCGAACCGGGCCCGGACCGCGGCGTACCGCTCGTCGAGCTCGGCGCGCGTGGCGACCACCGCGGACTGCGGCGAGGCCCAGGCACCCAGCTGGGAGCCCCGGGGGCGGGCCGCGAAGTAGCGCTCGCTCTCCGGCTGCGAGACCCGCGACGCGACGCCCTCGACCCGCACCTGACGCTGCAGGTCGTGCCACGGGAACAGCAGCGACACCGCGGGGTTGGCCTCGAGCTCGCGCACCTTGCGAGACGCCAGGTTGGTGTAGAACACGAAGCCGCGCTCGTCGAGCCCTTTGAGCAGCACCAGCCGGCTGGAGGGACGACCCTCGGCGGACACCGTGGCCAGCACCATCGCGTTCGGCTCGTGCAGGCCGGCGTCGACGGCCTCGCCCAGCCAGCGGGCAACCATCGCGACCGGGTCTGCCTCCAGGTCCGGGACGTCGAGCCCGACCTCGCCGTACTCACGGCGCAGCCGGGCCAGGTCGGGGTGCTCGCTCATGCGGCGAACCTAGTACGCCGCCCCGCCCGCGGACCGGCCCGCGGGTGACGCGACCGGACGCAGTCGGCATGATGAGCGGAGTCCACTCGGGTCCGGCAGCGGCTCGACGAAGGAGCGCCACATGAGCGAGGTCCAGCACGGGCTCGAGGGCGTCATCGCCTTCGCCACCGAGATCGCCGAGCCCGACAAGGAGGGGTCGGCACTGCGCTACCGCGGCGTCGACATCGAGGACATCGTCGGTCGGCTGCCGTTCGAGAAGGTCTGGGGGCTGCTGGTCGACGGCTGCTACGAGCCGGGGCTGCCGCCCGCCGAGGCGTTCACGATCCCGGTGCACACCGGGGACGTCCGCGTCGACGTGCAGGCCGCGATCGCCATGCTGGCGCCCGCGTTCGGGATGCGGCAGACCTACGACATCACCGACGAGCAGGCCCGCGAGGACCTCAGCCGGGTCGCGGTGATGGTGCTGTCCTATGCCGCACAGGCAGCCCGCGGCCTGCACCTGCCGGTGGTCTCGCAGCGGGAGGTGGACCACGGGCGGACGCTGGCGGAGCGGTTCCTGATCCGGTGGAAGGGTGCAGCCGACCCGCGCCACGTCCGGGCGATCGACGCCTACTGGGGCTCGGCCGCCGAGCACGGCATGAACGCCTCCACGTTCACCGCCCGGGTCATCACCTCGACGGGGGCCGACGTGGCGGCGGCGTTCTCCGGCGCGATCGGCGCGATGAGCGGGCCGTTGCACGGCGGTGCTCCCTCCCGGGTGCTCGGCATGATCGAGGAGGTGGAGCGGCTCGGCGACGCCGCGCCCTACGTCAAGGGCCTGCTTGACCGGGGGGAGCGCCTGATGGGGTTCGGTCACCGGGTCTACCGGGCCGAGGACCCCCGGGCCCGGGTGCTGCGCCGCACCGCCCAGGAGCTCGGGGCACCGCGCTACGAGGTCGCGCAGGCTCTGGAGCAGGCCGCGCTCGCCGAGCTGCGCGATCGCCGCCCGGACCGGGTGCTGGAGACCAACGTCGAGTTCTGGGCGGCCATCGTGCTGGACTTCGCCGAGGTGCCGCCGCCGCTGTTCACGGCCATGTTCACCTGCGCCCGCTCGGCCGGCTGGGCGGCGCACATCCTCGAGCAGAAGCGCACCGGACGGCTGATCCGGCCCTCGGCGCGGTACACCGGGCCGCGCCCCCGAGGCGCCGAGGAGGTCCAGGGCTGGGACCCCGCCTGGGCCTGAGCGGTGCCGGCGGCCGCGACCGTCGAGCAGCGCGGTCACCGCGGTCTGCGAGGATTCCGCCATGCTCCTGGACATCGACGTCGACCGGCTCGCCGGCCACACCGTGCTCAGCCCCAGGGGCGAGATCGACTTCGCCACCGCCCCGCGCCTGAAGGAGGCCATCACCGACGCGCTGCTCGCCGGCGACCTGCACCTGGTGGTGAACCTCCTCGGCGTCGAGTTCCTCGAGTCCACCGGTCTCGGCGCGCTCATCGGCGGCCGGCGCCGGGCGCTGGCGCTGCACGGCAGCTTCGCGCTGGTGTGCACCGGGAAGCAGCTGCTCGAGATCTTCCGGGTCACCGGCCTGGACACCGTCTTCGCGATCCACGACAGCGTCGAGTCGGCCACCGGGACGGTCTCGCCGCGCTGACCCGGCCGGCGCCCGTGGGTTCAGAGCCGCTTGCCGAGGTGCCGGGCGCTGGGTGACCAGGCGTAGTGCCCGAAGGCCGGCACCGGGGCATAGCCCGCGGCGGTGTACAGCCCGATCGCCTCTGGTTGCGCCACCCCCGTCTCCAGCACCATCGCCCGGGCGCCGGCCGCCCGGGCCGTCTGCTCCAGGTGTGCCAGCACCCGTCGGGCGTGGCCGCGCCGACGGCTGGCCGCCGCCACGTACATGCGCTTGATCTCCGCCACCGGGGACAGCCCCCAGGGCTGGACGTCGGTGCGGAGCCGCCAGCCCCCCATGGCCACCGGGGCGCCGTCCTCCAGCCCCAGGAAGAACGCCCCGGCGGGTGGCTCGAAGACGCCGTCCGGCAGCGGGGTCTCGTCCGGCCCGCCATAGCGGCGTACGTACTCGGCCTGCACGTGGCTCACCATGGCCTGCGTCGCGGGGTCCTCGAACGGCGTCGCCACGACCGCCAGCCCACTGCCTCCCAGCATGTGTCCCCTCCCGCTGTCCGCTCCGGCCGGGTGACAGACTAGGACGGCCGACGACCGAGCAGGGTCCGTCGTCGCCTCCCGGTCGCCCCCCACGGCCGGTCCCCGTCCCCGAGAGGCTCCCGTGACCGACGCGATCACGATCCCCGACTCCCTCAAGCCCACCGACGGTCGCTTCGGCGCGGGCCCGTCCAAGGTCCGTCCCGAGTCGCTGGACGCGCTGGCCGCCACCGGCCGGTCGCTGCTCGGGACGTCGCACCGGCAGGCGCCGGTCAAGCGCCTGGTGGGCAGGGTGCGCGACGGCGTCGGCTCGCTGTTCGACCTCCCCGAGGGCTACGAGGTGGTCCTCGGCAACGGCGGCGCGACGGCCTTCTGGGACGTGGCCACCTTCGGGCTGATCCGCCGGCGCAGCCAGCACCTCTCGTTCGGGGAGTTCTCCGCCAAGTTCGCCTCCGCCGCCCAGGCGGCGCCGTTCCTGGCCGACCCGACCGTGGTGACGTCCCCGACCGGTACCCGCCCGGAGCCGCGGCCCGAGGAGGGCGTCGACGCCTACGCCTGGGCGCACAACGAGACCTCGACCGGGGTGATGGCCCCGGTCCGACGGGTCCAGGGCGCCGACGAGGGCGCCCTGATGCTGGTCGACGCGACGTCGGGGGCCGGCGGTCTGCCGGTCGACGTCCGGGAGGTCGACGCCTACTACTTCGCGCCGCAGAAGAGCCTCGCCTCCGACGGCGGCCTGTACGTGGCGGTGCTGTCCCCCGCCGCGCTCGACCGGGCGGCCGAGATCGCCGCCACCGACCGCTGGGTGCCGGCGTTCCTGGACCTGCCGACCGCGATCGAGAACTCGCTGAAGAACCAGACCTACAACACCCCGTCGGTGGCCACGCTGTTCCTGATGGCCGAGCAGCTGGACTGGCTGAACTCCCAGGGCGGGCTGGACTTCGCGGTCTCCCGGACCACGGACTCCGCGACCCGGCTCTACACGTGGGCGGAGAAGACCGCCTACACCTCGCCGTACGTCGCGGACCCCGAGGACCGCTCGCTGGTGATCGGGACCATCGACTTCGACGACAGCGTCGACGCCGCCGCGGTCGCCGCGACGCTGCGTGCGAACGGGATCGTGGACACCGAGCCCTACCGCAAGCTGGGCCGCAACCAGCTCCGGGTCGCGATGTTCCCTGCCATCGACCCGGCCGACGTCGAGGCGCTGACCGCCTGCATCGACCACGTCGTCGAGCGGCTCTGACCCCTGCCGCCCCGACCGGTCGGATTCCCAGGGTATCGACGGTTCCCGACGGCTCCCGTGTCACACATCGCCCGGAAGGCGTCGGGAACACGCGGGAACCACTGCCCGCCCGCTTCGCACGTCGACCCGCCTGACCCGGTCAGTCACGACCTGCGGCTGCCCGGTCCGGACGCCCCTCGCAGCGTGAGCCGGCCGAGTCCGGCCACGGCGAGCGCCACCAGCGTGATGCCGGCCCAGTCGCCGGCACCTCGTGGCCGCACCGAGCCGCCGGCCTCCTCGGGCTCCCGCGCCGGCCCCGGACCTCCCGCCCGACCCGACGCCGGTCCCGGCCCGGCGGTGTCCGGCCCGGTCGTGCCCGGCCCGCTGGTGCCCGGCGTGGCGACGAGTGCCCGCGGCAGCCGGACCCGTAGCACCTGCGTGGCCACGCCCTCGGTGGAGACCAGGACCCGCCCTGCCGGGGAGACCGAGATCGCCTCACCCTGCCGCTGCTCGGGCAGGTCGACGGTGCCCAGGGCCGAGAACGACGGGAAGGCGAAGCCGGTCGCCGTGCCGTAGCCGCGGAGCACGACGTGGTCGCCGTCCGGCAGGAACGCCCCGTCGGTCACCAGCCCTGGCACCTGCGCGACCGGACGCAGCCGGTTCCGCGCCGGCGGTGGCCGAAGCTCCCGCGGCGCCAGGTAGACCCGCCCGCCGAAGACCGACTTGGTCACCACCATCAGCCGGCCCGTGCTCGGGCGCACCAGCAGGGTCTCGGCGTCGTGCGCGCCGTCGGGGTAGGTCAGGTCGAAGCGGGCACCGGCGTGCACACCGTCACGCGGCACGACGCGGTAGACCGAGACCGTCTCCCGACCCCGACTGTTGTCGCCGATGTCGCCGACCCACACCGTTCCTGCCGCGCCGGGCGCCAGGGCCTCGACGTCGTCGACGCCGTCGGCGTACGTCGTGCGGCTGACGGTCCGGCCGCTCCCCGGGTCGATGCCGTACAGGACAGCGTCGTCGCCGGAGTCGTTGACCGTGTACACCACGCCGCCCCGGTCGACCAGGCCGCTGGACTCGTAGACGTCGTCCTCTTGGAACGTGAACAGCACCGAACTCGACACGGGGCTCGACACCGGGCGCGTCCGTGACACCGCCCCCGAGGCCGTACCCGCTGCCGCGACCGGCCCGCCCCCGGCGGCCAGCACCACCCCGGCCAGCACCACCCCGGTCAGCACCACCCCGGCCAGCACTCGGCGCGCGGCGACGCCGGCAGCCATCCGGCCGGCTCGGGCCTCAGCCGCGCTCACGCAGCAGCTCCATGAGCCGCGGCCGGACGCCCCAGGCAGCGGTGAGCTCGGCCAGCTCCTCCCCCACCCCCTCGGCCGTCGGCCCGCCCGTCCGGACCGCCCGCAGCAGCGTGTTGCGCGGCGTGTGCCGGCTGTCCACGAAGTCGATGACCTCGACGCGGTAGCCCGCGGTCCGCAGCACCGCCGCCCTCATCGCGTCGGTCAGCGTGTCCGCGAACCGCTCACGGAGGATCCCGCTGCGCGTGAGCAGGGCGTACGGCGCCGGGGCCGTGGCGCGGCGCAGCTGGGCGGCGACGTCGTGGTGACAGCACGGCGCGGCCAGCACGACCGGCGCCTGCCACGCCACCGCGCGGGCGAGCGCGTCGTCGGTGGCGGTGTCGCAGGCGTGCAGGGCCAGCACCACGTCGGGCGGGTCGTCGGTCTCGGTGGTGCCGATGTCGCCCTCGAGGAAGGTCATCTCCGCCGCCAGCCCGAGGGAGCGCGCCATCTCGCTGTTGTGCAGCCTGGACTGCTCCTTCACGTCGATCCCGGTGGTGTGCACCGGCAGGCCGCGGACGTGGCCGAGGTAGCGGTGCGCCGCGAACGTCAGGTAGGCGTTGCCGCAGCCGAGGTCCACGACGCGCAGCGGCCGCTCCGGCGTGGGCTCCACCAGCCGCCCGGCCACGATCGCGTCGTCGACGACGGGCACGAGGTCCCGGAGGAACTCCTCGACCTGGCGGTACTTCGCCTGCCGGCTGGGCTTGAGACGGCCACGGTCGTCGAGGAACCCCATCGCCGCCAGCACCGGGTCATCCGGCGGCAGCAGCCGGGGCTTGGCCCGGTCGTGGGTGGTGGCCCGCTGCGGCGTCGGGTCGCCGGTACCGGTGGCAGCAGCGGCACCGGCCGCGGCCAAGGCCCGGTCGGCGGTGTGCGTCATCGCCTCGAGCTTCTTGGTGACCCGCAGCTGGTGGGTGTGCGTGGTCGTCTCGACGTGCCAGTTGCCGAACGGCTCGTCGAGCAGCTCGTCCACCGCCTGCCGGGCGGGTTCGCCCGGTGCATGGTTGGCGGTGTGGGCCTGGGTCTCGTCGTAGGTCGTGACCTGGAGCCGGCGCCCGGCCTTGAGGTCGACGTATCGCAGCTCGACCCGGCGCCAGGCCGGCCGGGCCGCCCGCTGCCGCCCCGACGCGACCGCCCGCACCAGCCCGACCTCGTCGAGCAGCAGCCCGCGCACCCGGGACAGCGCGCGCAGCAGCGGCTCGGCCACCGTCAGCCCCGGAGCAGGGCGGTGACGACGACCAGGAGGATCAGACCCGCCAGCGCGACCGGGATCACCAGGCGCCGGTACCGGGGGTTCATGCCCCCGATCGTAGGTGCTGCCCGACGGGTCACCCCGATCGGGCCATGGACGCCGCCGGCGTGCGGTCGTAGCGTCGAGAACGCAGCAGCCCGCGACGCCACCGACCAGGAAGGACCAGCCATGTTCATCCAGATCATCCAGGGACGGTGCATCCGGCGCGACGATCTCCGCCGCCTCCACGAGAGGTGGCGCCAGAACCTCGCTCCGGGTGCGGACGGGTGGCTGGGTGCCACGCTCGGGTTCACCGAGGACGACCAGTTCGTGGACGTGGTGCGCTTCGAGTCGCAGGATGCGGCCCGCGCCAACGCCGCCCGGCCCGAGCAGGGCGCCTGGGCGCAGGAGCTGCTTGCCCTCGTCGACGGGCCACTCGAGTTCCACGACTGCACCGACGTGACCCTGCTGATGGGCGGCGGCTCAGACGACGCCGGCTTCGTCCAGGTCATCCGCGGCCGGGTCGAGGACCCGGCGCGGCTGCGGGCGATGGTGGCCGACGCCGTCGACCGGTTGCACGAGGCCCGCCCCGAGATCATCGGCGGGACGCTGGCGATCGAGGCGGACGGCACCTTCACCGAGACCGTCGCCTTCACCGACGAGGCCTCGGCCCGCAAGGGTGAGCAGAAGGACATGCCAGAGGACGTCCGGAAGACCCTGGAGGAGGCCGTCAGCGACGTCCGCTACCTGGACCTGCAGGACCTCTGGATGGCCTCGCCGGGCAAGGCCTAGCCCGACCGGACGACCGGCGCGGGAGTCCGGTCGCCTCGCGCGTCCCCGTCCGGCGTGACCGCAACGGGCTCCGGCACCTGGCGCCGTCCTGCCGCTGTCGCCCGAAGGAACACCAGCACGGCCAGCATGGTGCCCAGGATCGTGGCCAGTCCGCCGCCGACCAGCGTCCAGCGTGCACCGAAGGTCTCTCCGACCCAGCCGACGATCGGCGCCCCGAGCGGCGTGCCGCCCATGAACACCATCATGTAGAGCGCCATCACCCGACCTCGCATGTGCGGGGCCACCGACAGCTGGAACGTCGCGTTCGCGGCGGTGATCATGGTCAGCGAGGCGATGCCGAGAACCGGGGTCCACACCGCGAACGCGAGGTAGGTGGGGAGGAGGCCGGCGACGACCTCCGCCGCTCCGAACCCCAGGGCGGCGAGCACCACCGTCCGGTGCCGCACCCGAACCCGCCGGGCCGCGAGCAGCGCCCCGGACAGCGAGCCGACCGCCAGGGTGGTGCCCAGCAGGCCGTACTCGCCGGCGCCCTGGTGGAAGACCTCGGTGGCCATCAGCGCCGAGGTCAGCTGGAAGTTGAGCCCGAAGGTGCCGGTGAAGAACACGATGGTGAGGATCAGCACCAGGTCGGGTCGGGCCATCGTGTACCGCACGCCGTCACCGATCATGCCCTTGGTCCGGGTCGCGGGCGTCGCCGGGCGAAGGTCCGCGGGGCGCATCCGCTGCAGCGACAGCACGACCGCCCCGTAGCTGAGCGCGTTGAGCACGATCACGGCGCCGGTGGCCGGGACGCCCGAGCCGAGCGCGGCGATGAGCAGCCCCGCCACGGCCGGGCCGACCATGCGGGCGAGGTTGAAGGAGGCCGAGTTCAGTCCCACGGCATTGGTGAGGTCGTCGGTGCCGACGATCTCGGCCACGAAGGACTGCCGGGCCGGCGCGTCGAAGGCCGACCCGATGCCGAACACGAAGGCCAGCAGGTAGACGTGCCAGGTCTGCGCGACACCGGTGACGGCCAGCAGGCCGAGCACCAGCGCGGGCACAGCGAGCATCAGCTGCGTCACCTGGAGCAGCCGCCGCTTCGGGAACCGGTCGGCCACCAGTCCGGCGTACGGCGAGAGCAGCAGGATCGGCAGGAACTGCAGCCCGGTCGTCACCCCGAGGGCGGTGCCGTTGTTCCCGGTCAGCTGGAGCACCAGCCAGTCCTGGGCGACCCGCTGCATCCAGGTGCCGACGTTGGAGACGACGGCACCGGAGGCGTAGAGCCGGTAGTTGCGGTTCGACAGCGAGCGGAACGTCGGGCTCACGCAGGCGCCACCCGCTCCGACCGAGGGGCAGCAGCCGTCGGCTCCGCGCACCCGTGCCCGACCCGGTCCGCGGCCGGGCGGAGCCGGGCCAGGATGAGCTGCGGATGGGCGGGCACGCAGGCTCAACTCCTTGCGCTTGCTCACTATTCCTGGCTCGCCGTTCTCCGGCTGCGAGGCACCGGGCTCAGGCGGTCACCTCGCCGACACGTCGAGAGCGGCCACCTCGAACGACGGCACCGGGCTCTCCCGGCCTGCGCGGCAGGTCAACCGCGCCGGGCGCTCGGACTCAGTACGCCGGAGTCGCACGGTGTACGACGTCCCGGCCAGGTCCAGCACGACGGTGCTGTCGGACCCTGAGGTGGTGACCGCCACCAGCCGGCAGCCGGTCACCCGGGTGTCACCCAGCTCGCGACGGAGTGCGACCTCGGCCGCCTGCACCGGGAAGGCGAACCCGGAGCGGCCTCGCAGCAGGTCCAGGTCGAGGTGACCGTCGAGATGGCCGTCGGCCAGCGCTGCGGCGCGGCCGGGCGGCACCCGGCCGTAGTACAGCCCGGCGGGCAGCACCAGCACGTTCGCCGCGAACCGGTCGCCGCCGACGTGGGAGACCTCCCAGGTCCGGTCGGGGTGGGCCGCGGCCAGCGCGGCGGCGGTCGGTCGACCCAGCTCGGCGCAGCAGGCGTCGTGACGTCCATGGGTGCACACCCCGAAGACGGGGCCGGTGTCGACCGTCAGCCCCAGCGAGCGTCCCGCGCCGAGGGCCGCCAGGTCCAGGTCGACCAGCTGTGCCTGGTCCTCGAGGGTGGCCGTCTCCAGCCAGGGCCGGTGCGGGTCGGCGTAGGCGGCCAGCACCCGGGTCGCCCCGCCACGCGCCGGCGTGCCGTGCCGCCGGGCAAGCAGCACCCGGACTCCGTGACCGGCCGCCCGCCGGAGCCTGCCGCGCACCACGTCCGGCATCCTCGCGTCGGCCACGGCGTCGACCCCCCAGGGCCCTGGGTTCTCGACGAGCAGGAAGGCGCGCACCGTCGAGGCGGTCCCGGCCAGCTGGTCGCCGCGGTGACGGCCGGCGACCGCGCAGCGCTCCCGCATCAGGGTCCGTCGTCCCCGGTGGCGAGGGTGAGCAGGCCCTCCCGGACCAGCCGCCGGCACAGCACCAGCCGGCTCTGGCCGTCGAGGAGGTCGGCCAGGTCCCCGGGCCGCAGTGCCCCGGCCGCGCGGACGCGCTCCAGCGCCCCGGCCAGCCGGGCGGGGACCACGAGGTCGCGGTCACCGAGCAGCACGCGCAGCCGCTCCCCCTCAGGTCTCAGCACGCACGGGTGCCCCGGGCGACGGACCAGCAGGGTGTCGTCGGCCAGGCTGTCCAGCCCGACCCGGTCGCGCAGCCCGCCGCGCTGCCACAGCGTCCGGCCGGTGAGGAAGCGGCGCAGCTCCATATCGGCCACCGCCGCAGGCTCGAGGGACCGCACCGCCGCGGCGAGGGCTTCCAGCCGGTCGGCCAGGCCATCGGCGAGCAGAGCGGGCTCCTCGAGCCAGCCGGCAGGCAGGTGCTCGTCCCCGCCCCCTCCCAGCGCCGCCGTCAGCGCCCGCTCGACGACCGGACGCCAGGTCAGCTGGTTGATGCCGATCGTCACGTGCAGCGACACGTCCTGCTGCGCCCGGGCGGCGTGCGGGGTCCCTGTGGGCAGGTACATGCTGACGCCGGGCTCGAGCAGCACGGTGCTGGGCTCGCCGTCCTGGCCGCGAGGTGGATGCACCTCCCACAGCTTGCTCCCGTGGGTCTGGAAGACGAAGACGTCGTGGCTGTCCTCGTGCACCGCGAACCCTTGTGAACCCGGCGGGGTCAGGTAGGCGTTCGCCTGGCAGGGGTGCCCGAGCGCCAGCTCGAGGTCTGCCACCAGCGCACCGAGGGGCCGCCAGTAGCGGTGCAGCCCCTGCAGGACGACCGAGGCCCCCTCCTCGACGAGGGTGAAGATCCGCGCGGGATCGACCAGTCCGCTGAGCGGCTGCCCGGCCAGCGTGGCGTGGCGGGTGTACGTTGAGGGGGCCAGGACCTGGCCGTCGCGGGCGACCCTCACGGCCGGGGTGCGGATCGCTGTCCCCGTGAGCAGCTCGTCGACGTCGTCGAAGGTCAGGAGCCCGGTCAGCGGCAGCGGGTCCCCGCGGTGCACGTGGACCGTGGTCGCCCAGACCTTGGTCAGGAAGGCCTGAGCGTCCCCGCTCAGCAGCGTCAGGGCACCCAGCGGTGCGGTCGAGCCGCCGGCCGTCTGGTCGGGCAACAGCTCAGGCGTCGGTGCCGTCGGCGTCCGTGCCGTCCGCGTCCGTGCCGTCGGCGTCCGTGCCGTCGGCAGCGGGTGCATCCGTGCCGTCCGCACCGTCGGCGTCGGCCGCGTCGGCGGGCCCGTGGCCTCCGGCCGGCGCGTCGGTGCCGTCCGCACCGTCGGCGTCCGCTGCGTCGGCAGGCCCGTGCGATGAGCTCGTGGACTCCATGTCCTCGTCGCGCAGCGGCTGGTCGGGGGTCTCGGTCATGTCGTGCTCCCTTCCTGGTGCGGCCTCGGTGCCGCTGGTCCGGACGTACCCGGTGCCCCGGGGGCCATGCTCACACTCCGAGCAGCTGCTTGATCGGCTGGATGAGGAAGTAGACCGCGAACAGCCCCGAGACGACCCAGAGCAGCGGGTGCACCATCCCCGCCTTGCCCCGCACCACCTTGATCAGGACGTAGGCCAGGAACCCCGCCCCGATGCCCACTGAGATCGAGTAGGTGAACGGCATCAGCACGATCGTCAGGAACGCGGGGATGGCCACCTCCACGTCGTCCCAGGCGATGTTCGCGACCTGCTGCATCATCAGGAAGCCCACCAGCACGAGCGCGGGGGTGGCGGCCTCGTTGGGGATGACGGCCACCAGCGGCGAGAACACCGTCGCGAGCAGGAACAGCACGCCGGTGACCACACTGGCGAGCCCGGTGCGGGCGCCCTCGCCGACCCCTGAGGCGGACTCGATGTAGGAGGTGTTGCTGGACACGGACGCGAACCCGCCTGCGGCCGCGGCGACGGAGTCCACGACCAGGATCCGCCGGCTGTTCGGCGGCGTGCCCTCCTCGTCGAGCAGGCCGGCCTCCGCACCGATCGCTGTCATGGTGCCCATGGTGTCGAAGAAGTCCGCCAGCAGCAGCGTGAAGATGAACAGGACCGTGGTGACGACACCGACCCGTTCGAAGGACCCGAACAGCGAGACCCGGCCCAGCAGCCCGAAGTCGGGCACCGCGACCAGCGTCTCGGGCAGGCTCGGGACGGTCAGGCTCCAGCCCTTGGGGTTCACCCCGGCGGTGGTGAACGTCGGTCCCACCTTCGCCGCGGCCTCGACCACGACGGCCAGCACGGTGGTGGCGACGATGGCGATGAGGATGGCGCCGCGGACCTTGCGCACGTAGAGCGCGACCATCAGCACCAGCCCGACGGCGAAGACCAGCACCGGCCAGCCGTCGAGGAAGCCGGTCGCCCCCAGCTGCACCGGGACGGTGGTGTTCGCGGCGTCGGGGATGCGGCGGACGAACCCTGCGTCGACCAACCCGATCAGCGCGATGAACAGGCCGATGCCGACGCTGATCGCGGTCTTCAGAGGAGGGGGCACGGCGTGGAACACGGCGCTGCGGAACCCGGTCAGCACCAGCACCAGGATCACCAGGCCCTCCAGCACCACCAGGCCCATCGCATCCTGCCAGGACATGCCCGAGGCGATGGAGAACGCCACGAAGGCGTTCAACCCGAGACCCGTGGCCAGCGCCAGCGGGTAGTTCGCCACCAGGCCCATCGCGATCGTCATCACGCCGGCGACCAGCGCCGTCGCCGCCGCGATCATCGGCAGGTCCGGCGCGCCGCCGCCGAGGTAGGCACCGTCGGCGTCCTGGACCCGCCCGATGATGAGCGGGTTGAGCACGATGATGTAGGCCATCGTCACGAAGGTGACGACCCCGCCCCGGATCTCGCGTCCGAGCGTCGAGCCTCGCTCGGTGATCTTGAAGAAGGTGTCCACGGGGCGAATCGTGGCAGACCGGTGGTCCGGACGGCCCCGCGGGCTCGGCTAGATTCGAGGCGTGCGTGACTCCGGCTACCCCCAGCAGCCCGTCGACGGCGTGCAGACCCACGAGATCGGCAACCGCACGTACGTCGTGGCCGACGTCGACCCCCTCGACGTCGACGGGACCCGGACGGTGGCGGTCGGGACCGCGCTGTTCGGTCTGGCGTTCCTCGCGCTGCTGCCGTTCCACGGGCCGCTGGCCGAGGCGGACAAGGACTGGTGGGTGTGGACCTGCCTGGCGGGGTTCGTGCTGGGGCTCGTCGGCTGGGGCTACTGCCGTCGCCGCGCGCGGATGCGCCGCCGCCGGCGGGCACGCGGCCTGCGGCCCCACGCATGATCGGGGCCGCATCGGTGACAGTCCACGGGACCGACCTCCGATCGAAGGACGAGCCGTGAGCAGCAGCAACCCCGACCCGGACCCCACCGAGAGCACCGGGCTGGAGCCGGGGGGCGGTGTGCCTCCGGGCGAGACCCCGCCGGACTCCGGCTCCGTCGCGGGCGGCGAGCACCAGCCGGTCGGCTCCGGCAAGCGGTCGGTCGCCGCCCCCATGGTGGGTATCGGGCTGGCGCTGCTGGTGGTGCTCGCGATCCTGGTGTTCTTCGCGGCTAGAGCCGCCGACCTGCTGGGCTGAGCCGGGTCAGAACCGCTCCAGCTCGTCCCACGAGAGGGTGTCGAGCACCGGCTCGGGCAGCGGCTGCGGCTGGCTCTTCGCCGACAACCGCGCCTCGGAGTGGGCACCACAGCCGTGGTCGATCGAGACCACCCGGCCGTCGTCGTTGGCCTGCGCATTCGCGCACACCCCGAACAGCCGTGACAGCGGCCCGGCGAGCCGGACCAGGAAGCCGCACGAGCCGCACCCGGCCGGCGCCGACTTCGCCAGCAGCGCCTCCGGGCCGTGCGACCCGTCGTACCAGCGTTGCGCCGCCAGGTCGCGGCCCTCGAGCGAGAGCACGCGCGCCCGCCCGAGCCCGAGCTCGTGGACGACCGAGCGCAGCAGCTCGTCGTCGACGTCGGGCAGGTCGTCGGCCGGGTCGCCGGTGAGGTAGCCCGGCACCAGCCGCGGGTCGTCCTCCTCGGTCGGGAGCAGGTCGCCAGGGCTGAGGTCACCCGGCTGGATCCGGTCGCGGTAGGGCACCCACTCGGGCGCGGTGATCGCACCGTCGCCGGGAAGCAGCACGATCTCGTCGACCGTCACCGACTTGAGCCGGGGCGCCCGGGCCACGGTGACCGCCCAGCGCCAGCCTCGGTAGCCGTGCCGGTTCGCGGCGAAGTAGTGGGTGACGACCCGCTCCTCCTCCGCCAGGTAGCCCAGGTGGTCACCGATCTCGGCTGCCGGCACCTCCTCGAGCAGGGCGGCCCGCGCGGCGTCGACCGCACGGACCCCGACGGAGTCCGGCTTGACGGAGCGGGCGGCGGTCATCACACCGGCGGATTCTTCCCTATCGGGCGGGTTCCTGTCGCCCCGGGGGCCGCGGACCGCGCGCCCGCGTCATGCCGTCGGGCGCGGCGGGCAAGATGGGCTCATGCGGCCCGAGGAGCGTAGGTCCGTCGACGACGACGGCCAGGGGGGCCACGGCCCGGCCGGCGACGGCCGGTCGGGACGCGTCCGCCGGACCGCCGGCGCCGCGTCGCGGGGAGCCCTGCGGGCTGGTGGCGCCACCAGCCGGGCGGCCGGGTACACGGTCCGCCAGGCCCGTCGCGCCACCCACGCCGAGGGCGCGGGCGAGACCGGACTGGCCCGGTTGATCGAGCTGCACGCGTTCAACGGCGCCGGTGACGCCGCGGTGGCGATCTCGCTGGCCGGGACGCTGTTCTTCCAGGTCCCCACCGACCAGGCGCGTGGCCAGGTGGCACTGTTCCTGGGGCTCACGATGCTGCCGTTCGCCATCGTCGCGCCGCTGATCGGGCCGTTCCTCGACCGCTTCAGCCACGGCCGGCGGTGGGCCATCGGGGCGACGCTCGCGCTCCGGGCGTTCCTGTGCTGGGTGCTGGCCGACGCCGTCCGCAGCGGCGACTCGGTGGCACTGTTCCCGGCCGCGCTCGGCTGCCTGGTCGCCTCGAAGGCCTACGGTGTGACCCGGGCCGCCGCGGTGCCTCGGGTGCTGCCGCGCCGGCTCAGCCTGGTCAAGGCCAACTCACGGATCTCGCTGGCCTCGGTCGTCGGCGCCGCCGTCTCGGCCCCGCTGGCGGTCGCCGCCTCGGCGATCGATCCGCAGTGGTCGCTGCGGTACGCCTTCGTGGTGTTCGTGGCGGCCACGGTGCTGGCCATCCTGCTGCCGCCGCGGGTCGACAGCGCCGCCGGCGAGGACCAGTCGTCGCTGTCCCCCCTGGGCGTGCAGCGCAGCCGCCGCCCGCGGCTGCCGCGCGCGGTCTGGGTCGGGCTGCGGTGCAACGCGGGGATGCGGGTGCTCTCGGGGTTCCTGACCATGTTCATGGCGTTCCTGCTGCGCGACGAGCCCTTCGCCGGCTGGGCCGACCGTCCCGAGCTGCTGCTCGGGCTCGTCATCGGCTCCGCCGGCATCGGCAGCACCGTGGGCATCGCGCTCGGCTCGGTGCTCCGACGCTCACGGCCCGAGCTGACGGTGGTCGCCACCCTGGTCGCCGACGCCGTCGTCGCGGTGGTCGTCGCGGTGCTGTACGGGCTGCCGACGGTGCTGCTGCTGGGGCTGACGGCCGGGCTGGCACAGTCCCTGGGCAAGCTCTCTCTCGACGCGCTGATCCAGCGCGACATCCCCGAACGGCGCCGCGCGGGCACCTTCGCCCGCTCCGAGACGCTGCTGCAGCTGTCCTGGGTGGTCGGTGGCTTCATCGGGATCGTGATGCCGCTGGTGCCGCAGCTGGGCCTCGGCGTCGCCGCCGCGATCCTGGTGGCGTGGGTGGCGTGGCTGGCCCGGTGGGCGAAGACCCATCCTCCCCGCCGCCCCGCCCCGACCCGTTGAGGCTCAGAGCTCGAGCTCGTCGGCCAGCGCCCGCAGCACCTTGGCGGTGGGCTTCGCCGTCCGGGGGTCGGGGTGCCGGCCGGCGCGATAGGCCTCCTCGACGTTCTCCAGCAGCCGATAGAGGTCCTCGATGATGTTCACCATGTCGCCCGGCTTCTTGCGCTGCGACTTGGAGACCGCCTTGGCGACCGACGCCACCGGCTCCAGGAGCCGGACCTGCAGGGCCTGGTCGCCCTTGCGGCCCTGGACCAGGCCGAACTCGACGCGGGTGCCGGCCTTCAGGGTGGGGGTGCCGGCCGGCAGCGCGTCCGCGCGCACGTAGACGTCGCCGCCGTCGTCCTTGGCGAGGAAGCCGAAGCCCTTCTCGCCGTCGTACCACTTCACCTTGCCAGTCGGCACGGCCGGTTCCCCTTCTCGTCGGTGGGTGCTGCGCGCGCAACACTACGGGGGCGACCCAGCCGACGGCGACGAGGTTGTTCCCGCGACGACCCGGCCTCGAGCAGCGGTCAGCGGTGCCGCTCGGCGTCGGCGAGACGCTCGTTCAGCGAGCCCGACCGGAAGCCGCGCGCATCGACCTCGACGCGGTCGAACCCGGCCTCGGTGACGACGTCGCGCAGCGCCGCGGTCAGCGCCAGCGACCCGGCGACGGTCGCGACGAGCTCCGCGTCCAGCTCGACCGACGCGTGGTCCCCGAGGTCGCGGACCCGCAGGTCCCGGACCGGGACCCCGGCCTCGGCCAGCGCTGCCCGCACCCCCGTCTCGGCCCGCTCGACCCGAGCCAGCCGGAACGGGCTGACCTCGATGCCGTAGGCGACCCGGCTGGACAGGCACGCGGCGGCCGGCTTGTCCCACGTCGGCAGCCCCCACGCCCGCGAGGCGGCACGCACCTGGTCCTTGGTGAGCCCGGCGTCTCGCAGCGGGGTGACCGCGCCCCGCTCCGCGGCGGCGCGGATGCCCGGCCGGAACCCGGCCACGGCGTCGTCGGCGTTGGTGCCCGTCGCGACGTGGGCGAAGCCGTGCTCGGCTGCCAGCGGCGCGAGGACGTCGAGCAGCTCGGCCTTGCAGAAGTAGCACCGGTCGCCTGCGTTGGCGCGGTAGCCCTCCCGCTCCATCTCGTGGGTGCGCGGCGTCAGCACCCGGACCCCCAGCGCCGCCGCGAAGGCGTGGGCCGGGCCGCGCTCGGCCTCCGGCAGCGAGTCGGAGTACGCCGTGGCCGCCCCCACCCGCTCCGCCCCGAGGGCCCGGACCGCCGCCGCCAGCAGCAGCGCGCTGTCGGCTCCTCCGCTGAACGCGACCAGCACCGAGCCCCGGGCCCGCAGGTCCTGCTCGAGCCGGGCGAGGCGCCGCTCGAGGACGTGGCCGTCCAGCCAGGCGGGCAGCTCGGCGAGATCGGCGAGCACCACGTCGGTCCCCGCCTCGCGCAGCTCCTCGGCGGTGCACCCTCCGGTCAGCACCGAGACGCTGAGCGCCCCCGCGGCCCGGGCGCCGGCGACGTCGTGCACGTGGTCGCCGACGTAGACCTCGGCGCCGTGAGCCCGCAGCGCCGTCGCCTTCCCGGCACCCCACACCTCCCCGACCAGGTCGTCGACGTCCAGGCCGAGCAGGCCGACGTGCAACCGCGCGTTGGGCGTGTGCTTGCCGGTGACAACCAGCGTGCGACCGCCGTGCCGCCGGACGGCCGCCAGCGCCTCGTGGGCACCGGCCAGCGCCGGGGTCCCGGCGACCGCGTGCGCCGGGTAGTGCGCGCGGAAGGTGGCGACCAGCGCCGGGATCTGCTCCGCCGGGACGTAGGGGGCCAGCAGCTGGTCCAGCGGGGGGCCGCTCCGGCCGCTGATCTGCTCGACGTCGAGGGCCAGGCCGGTCTCGCGGACGAGCACGTCCAGCGTGGCGGCGAACCCGGCCCGGCTGTCGATGAGGGTCATGTCGAGGTCGAATCCCACGACGAGTGGTGCAGCGGGTGACATGCGGCCACCCTAATGGGGGTGCATCGCTTGGGTTTTGGCCCAGAGTGGTGTCGTCCGCCGGTGGGTGAGCACTCGTGTCACCCGGTCCCTTGAGGGCTACGCCTAGATCGTGTCCCTGCCGGTGAACGAGGAGGCGTTGATGGCTGCTGGGATGACGCGCCCCGCCGTGTGCGGTGAGCACTGAACCATTAGGTCGCCTGCGAGCCTCTTCCGGACGCCAGTTCAAGCGATCGAGGAGGACGGGTGCTGTTCCTGGGTGATGACTGGGCCGAGGCCCACCACGACATCGAGCTCCAAGACGAGCAGGGCCGGGTGTTGAAGCGGCGGCGGCTGCCCGAGGGGGTGACCGGGCTGACCCAGCTCCACGAGCTGATCGCCGACCACCTCCCCGACGACGAGGAGCCGGAGTCGGTGCTGGTCGGGATCGAAAGCGACCGGGGTGGCTGGGTCCACGCCTTGGTCGCTGCCGGCTACACCGTCTACGCGATCAACCCCAAGCAGGCCGCTCGCTACCGCGAACGGCTTGGCACCTCCGGCGCCAAGAGCGACTCCGGTGATGCACACGTGCTGGCCGAGATCGTCCGCAAGGACCGTGAGCACCACCGCGTCGTAGCTGGGGACAGCGAGCAGGCCGAGGTGGTCAAGGCCGTGGCCCGCACACACCAGACGATGATCTGGACCCGGCAACGACAGGCCAACCAGCTGCGCTCGATGCTGCGGGAGTTCTACCCCGCGGCGCTGGAGGCCTTCGGTGATGACCTGGCCGGCCGGGACGCGCTCGCGGTGCTCGCCATCGCGCCCACGCCAGCCGCCGGACGTGCCCTGTCGGTGTCGCGGATCGTCAGCGTGCTGCGCAAGGCCGGCCGGCAGCGGAATCTGCAGACCCGCGCCGCGGAGATCTCGACCGTGCTGCGCAGCGAGCACCTCGAGCTCTCCGACGGGCTCACCGAGGCCTACGGCGTCAGCGTCCGGTCCCTGGTCGCGGTGCTGACCACGATGGTCGCGCAGGCCGCAGCGCTCGAAGGCGAGGTGAAGCGGTGTTTTGGCCAGCACCCGGACGCTGAGATCATCACCAGCCAGCCCGGCCTCGGTGTGGTGCTCGGAGCTCGGGTGCTCGCTGAGTTCGGTGACGACAAGGACCGCTACGCCGACGCCAAGTCACGACGCAACTACGCCGGGACCAGCCCGATCACCAAGACCTCCGGCAAGAGCAAGGTCGTGCTGGCTCGCTACGCCCGGAACAAGCGGCTGGCCGACGCCCTGCATCAGCAGGCTTTCGCCGCCCTCACAGCATCACCAGGCGCCCGAGCGTTCTACGACCACCACCGAGCCCGCGGTACCACTCATCATCAAGCACTCCGGACGCTGTCGAACCGACTGGTCGGGATCCTCGACGGCTGCCTACGCCACCGCACCACCTACGACGAGACCATCGCCTGGGCACACCGCCAACCAGCAGCCGCTTGACGCCCTACGCCCCTGGGATATCTAGGCGGGGGCGCCGAAGCCAGCCTCGACGCCGCCCGCCCCGGGCCGGACGCTCAGCTCCCCGGCTCGACCTCGGGCGCGGGCTCGGGCGAGTCCGTGGTCGGCTCGCTCGACTCGGGGTCCGCGCAGACGTCGTCGGCGTCGTGCTTGGCGCTCGCGAGCGAGACCTTCGCGGCGACGAAGGCCGCCTTCGCGACCGCCCGGTCCGCCTTGATCTTCGCCAGCAGCGCGCGCTTGGAGCCGAGCAGCCTCACGCTCCTCGCGACGTCGCGACGCTCGGCCTTGATCTGGTCCTCCAGCTCGCGGCGGGCCGACCGGTCTCGCGTCGCCCGGGCCTGGCGCCGCAGCTCCCGCAACGCCTCGGTCGAGGTCCGCACCTCGGTGCGTGCCTCCCGGCGCTCGTCCGCCATCACCTTGCCGAGCGGCCGGTTGGCGGCCTTGAACGCCGCGCGCGCCGACTCGAGGTCCGAGGTCGCCGTAGCGACCGCGGCCGTGGCGGTGTCACAGTCGGTCGTGGTCGGCGCGACGTCGGCGGCGGCCGGGCCGGCACCGGCCGCCACCAGCGCGGAGACGGCACCGGCGACGAGCAGGTGGCGCAGGGCGAAGCTCATGGGACTCCCTCGAGAGGTACCGGACGGCCGAGCCGTCCGCGGGCATACCCGCCCTATTTGGGCGTTATATACCTTATCGGCATCGCGCGGGCGCTTCTGAAGCCCGCGCCCTCAGGACAGTCCCAGCCGGCTCGCCGACTCCTCGCGCATCACGACCTTGCGGACCTTGCCGGTCACGGTCATCGGGAACTCCTCGACCACGAGCACGTAGCGAGGGATCTTGTAGTGCGCCAGCCTCCCGGACGCGAACGACCGGACCGCGGCGGCGTCCAGCGGCTCGGCCCCAGCGCGCACCCGCACCCACGCGCAGAGCTCCTCGCCGAACCGTTCGTCGGGGACCCCGACGACCTGCACGTCCTCGATGTCGGGGTGGGTGTGCAGGAACTCCTCGACCTCTCGGGGGTAGATGTTCTCCCCGCCTCGGATGACCATGTCCTTGATGCGCCCCACCACGGTGCAGTAGCCGTCCTCCCGCATCACCGCCAGGTCCCCGGTGTGCATCCAGCCCTCGGCGTCGACCGCCTCGCCCGTCTTCTGCGGGTCGTCCCAGTAGCCGATCATCACCGAGTAGCCGCGGGTGCACAGCTCGCCGGTCTCGCCGCGCTCCAGGGTCTCGCCCGAGCCGGGGTCGACCACCTTCACCTCCACGTGCGGGTGCACCCGGCCGATGGTCTCGGTACGCCGCGCCAGGTCGTCGTCGCCGCGGGTCTGGCAGGAGACCGGAGAGGTCTCGGTCATCCCGTAGGCGATCGACGCGCCGGCCATGTGCATCTCGGCGACACACCGCTTCATCACCTCCACCGGGCAGGTCGACCCGGCCATGATCCCGGTGCGCAGGGTGGACAGGTCGAACTCGGCGAAGCGGGGGTCGCTCTGCATCGCGATGAACATCGTCGGGACGCCGTACAGGGCGGTGCAGCGCTCGTCCTGGACCGCGCGCAGCGTGGCCACCGGGTCGAACCCCGGGCCGGGGATGACCATGGCCGCACCGTGGCTGGTGCAGCCCAGGTTGCCCATCACCATGCCGAAGCAGTGGTAGAACGGCACCGGGATCGCCAGCCGGTCGCGCTCGGTGAAGCCGATCGTCTCGGTGGTGAGGTAGCCGTTGTTGAGGATGTTGCGGTGCGAGAGCGTGGCGCCCTTCGGGTAGCCCGTCGTCCCCGAGGTGTACTGGATGTTGATCGGGTCGCCCGGCCGCAGCGTGCTCATCCGGTCCGCCAGCGCGTCGGCCGCGACGGACCCGCCGCCGGCCAGCAGGTCCTCCCAGTCGGCGGTGCCGAGGAAGACCGTGCGCTCCAGCGCCGGGGCGGCCGAGCCCGGCGTGGTCGCCACCTCTGCCAGCATGGCGCGGTAGTCGCTGCCCCGGAATCCCTCCGCGGCGACCAGCAGCCGCATCCCGGACTGCCTCAGCGCGTAGCCCAGCTCATGGGCGCGGTAGGCGGGGTTGACGTTGACCAGGATCGCCCCGGCCTTGGCGGTCGCGTACTGGACCAGCGTCCACTCCGCGCAGTTGGGCGCCCAGATGCCCACCCGGTCGCCCGTGGCGACGCCGGCCGCGATCAGTCCCCGGGCGACCCGGTCGACGTCGGCGTCCAGCTCCGCGTAGGTCCACCGGCGCCCGGTGACGACCTCGACGAGCGCCTCACGCTCGCCGTGGGCGGCGACCACCCGCTCGAGGTTCGCCCCGATCGTCTCCTCCAGCAGCGGCGGGGTCGTCTCTCCCCGGGCGTAGGACTCCATGGCCGCACCCTAGTGAGCCGACCACCTCCGGCACAGTCCCGCCGGCGGCCGGTTCCCGGGACGTCGTGGGCCCCGCTGCGGCGCAGCGGGGCCCACGAGGAGGCGGTCGAGGCTCAGCGCTCGGCGCGCACCACCCGGTCGTGACGCAGCGAGCTGCTCCGGGTCTCCTTGGCTGCGATGACGGCGATGATCGTGATCACGGAGGCGACCGAGACGTACATCGCGACCGCCATGGTGTTGTCACCGTCGCCGGTCTTCAGCAGCAGGCCGGCGATGATCGGCGCCAGGGCACCGGCGAAGATCGAGGCCAGCTGGTAGCCCACCGAGGCACCGGTGTAGCGGACCGAGGTGCCGAACAGCTCGGAGAAGAACGCCGCCTGCGGGGCGTACATCATCGAGTGGAAGAACAGCCCCACCACGACCGCGAGCAGCACCTTGCCGCTGCTCTCGGAGCTGGCCAGCCCGAGGAAGAAGTAGGACCACACCGCCACCCCCACGGCCCCGGCCAGGTACAGCGGTCGCCGGCCGACCTTGTCCGAGAGCGCGCCGAAGGCCGGGATCATGAAGAACTGGACCGCGGCGCCGATCAGCAGCATCTGCAGGATCAGGTCGGTGCCGACCCCGGCGAAGTCCTTGGCGTAGGCGAGCACCACGATCGTGAACACGTAGTAGGAGATGTTCTCCGACATCCGCATGCCCATCGCGATGAGGACCTCCTTGGGGTAGGTCCTGATCACCTCGAGGATCGGCAGGTGGGACGACTCCTGCTGCTTCTCGGCGATCTCGGCCCGCGCCTCGGCGAAGACCGGGGACTCCTCGAGCTGCAGGCGGACCCACAGCCCGATGATCACGAGCACCGCGGACAGCAGGAACGGGATGCGCCAGCCCCAGGCCTGGAAGGTCTCGTCGCTCTGCAGCAACGCGAGCAGGAACAGCACGCCGGTGGCCAGCAGGTTGCCCAGCGGCACGCCGGCCTGCGGCCACGAGGACCAGAACCCGCGACGGGCGTCGCTGCCGTGCTCGGAGGCCATCAGCACCGCGCCGCCCCACTCACCGCCGACCGCGAAGCCCTGCACCAGCCGGCAGACCAGCAGCAGGATCGGGGCAGCGATCCCGATGCTCGCGTAGGTCGGGAGCAGTCCGATCGCGAAGGTGGCCACGCCCATCATGAGCAGGGCGACGACCAGCATCTTCTTGCGCCCGACCCGGTCGCCGAAGTGGCCGAACACGACGCCGCCGAGCGGCCGGGCCACGAAGCCCAGTGCGTAGGTCCCGAAGGCGAGCAGCGTGCCGGTGACCGGGTCGGAGGAGGGGAAGAACAGCGTGCCGAAGACGAGGGCCGCGGCGGAGCCGTAGAGGAAGAAGTCGTACCACTCGACGGCGGTGCCGACCAGGCTGGCGAACACCACCTTGACGATCGAGTTCTGCGGCACGCTCGGACTCCCGGCGTCACCGGTCGTCTGGAGAGGGGTGGTCATGGGATGTGTTCCTTTCACGCGGCGGTCCAGCCGCCGTCCATGAGAAATGAGCTGCCGGTCATCGAGTCCGTGCCGGGTCCGCAGAGGAAGGCCACGATCTCGGCCACCTCCGCGGGCTCGACCAGGCGCTTGACCGGGGTTCGGGCGAGCAGGACGTCGTCGAGGACCTCGGCCTCGTCGATCCCGTGGGTGGCGGCCTGGTCCGCGATCTGTCCCTCGACCAGGGGGGTGCGGACGTAGCCGGGGCACACCGTGTTGCTGGTGACACCGGTGCCGGCGGCCTCGAGGGCGATCACCTTGGACAGCCCTTCGAGACCGTGCTTGGCCGAGACGTAGGCCGCCTTGTACGGCGAGGCACGGTGACCGTGGACGGAGGAGATGTGCACCAGCCGTCCCCAGCCGCGTTCGTACATGCCCGGCAGCAGGCCGCTGGCGAGCCGGAAGGGCGCCTCCAGCATCAGCCGCAGCATCACCGAGAACCGCTCCGGATCGAAGTCGGGCACGGCCGCGACGTGCTGGATGCCGGCGTTGTTGACCAGGATGTCCGCGTGGACCTCGGCGCCGAGGCCGAGCGCGTCGATCGAGGCGGCGTCAGCGAGGTCGGCGACCAGCCAGTCGCCGCCGACGTCGGCGGCGACCTGCTTGGCGCCGGACTCGTCGCGGTCGAGCACCAGGACGTGGGCGCCCCGCTCGGCCAGGCCGGTGGCGACGGCACGGCCGATGCCGCTGGCGCCGCCGGTGACCAGGGCGGTCCGCCCGGCCAGGGGGCGTCGGGTGACGGTCGTCTCACTCATGCCGACGACCCTACGGACGGCTGACGATCGTTGACATGTGCTTGCCGCATACATTCGTAGCCATCTGATGTGCCCGCACTCAGGATAGTCGCAGCCGGAGCAGGTGCAGCGCCATCTGCAGGTCCAGGGTGCGGGCCGGGTCGCGCCAGCCGTCCCCGAGCAGGGTCCGGACCCGGTCGAGCCGTTGCGCCACGGTGTTCGGGTGCACGTGCAGCCGCTGCGCGGTGGCCGAGGGCCGCCCACCGGCGGCGAACCACGCCTCCACGGTCGCCAGCAGCTCGGTGCCGTGGCTGGCGTCGTAGGCCAGCACCGGCCCGAGCATCGACTGCACGAACGCGTCGAGCTCGGCGGGGCCGTTGCGGCCGAGCACCAGCCGGGCCAGGCCGAGGCCGGCCGGGTCGCTGACCTCCCCCGCGCGGCCGAGGGTCAGCAGCGCGTCCAGGCAGGCGTTCGCCTCGGGATAGGCCGTCGTCAGCGCACCCGGCCCGCCGCCCGATCCGACGACCCCGACGGTGCAGGTCGCGCCCGCGGACCGCAGTCGCTCCGCCAGCCGGCGACCGACCTCCAACGGGTCGGCGCCGGGAGCGACCAGGACCACCCGCCCCTGGTGCTCACCGGCCAGGCCGTGCAGCTCCGAGCCGAGCCGGCCGGCGACCTGGACCGCGCGGTGCCGTTCCAGGTCGTCGACCACCGCGACGGCGAGCACGGCGGCGCCCTCCAGCTCGGCGTGCTGGCGTCGCGCCCGCTCCCGCAGCAGCCCCTCGTCGACGTAGCGCCCCTCCAGCAGGTCGGTGAGCAGCTCGCCACGGACCCTGGCCTCGGCCTCCAGGACGGAGCGGCTGAACAGCAGCACGAGGGCGGTCACCAGGCCGCCACGCTCCAGGGTGCGGCGGGCCGCCAGGTCCAGTGGTCCCGGCAGGTCGCTGACGACCAGGGTGCCCAGGTGCTCGGTCCCGGCCCGGGCCAGCGTGAGGTAGACCGGCGACTCCGCCGGGCCCGTCTCCACGCTGCGCCCGGTGGCCTCCGCCTCGGCGACGGCCGCGGCGAGCCCGTCGGTGCGACCCCTCGCCTCGCCCACCAGCGGGTGCCCCGAGCTGTCCAGGACGCTCACCGTCGCGTGCAGCACGTCGGCGAGCACACCGGCGACGTCCGGCACACCCCCTCCCCGCAGCACCACGTCGGTGAGCCGGTCGTGCGCGTCGGCGGCCACGGAGACCGCCTCCGCCTGGGCGCGGACCTGACGGTGCGCCTGGTCGAGCCGCTCGAACAGTCGGGCGTTCTCCAGCGCCACCGCCGCGTGCGCCGCGAAGGAGGTCAGCAAGGTGACCTCTCGGGCCGGGAACGGCCGGACCGTGCGGTGCACCGCGAGCAGCGCGCCGATCACCTTCCCCTCCACCAGCAACGGCACCCCGAGGATCGCCCGGATCTGCTCACCGGACACGGCGGTGTCGATGAACTCACGGTGCACGAACCGCGGGTCGTGCTGGTAGTCCTCGGTGTAGTACGGCTCCCCGGTCTGCGCGACCAGCCCGAGCAGCCCCGTCCCGAGCGGCAGCCGCAGCCGGCGGAACGCCGCGGTCAGGGCACCGTCGGTCACCCGCATGTAGGAGGCGCCCTCGGCCTCGTCGTTGAGGGACAGGTAGGTCATGTCCGCGTGCAGCAGCGACCGGGCCCGCCGCACGATCGCGCTCAGGATCGCATCGACGTCACGGATGGCCGTGAGGTCGCTGGCGGTGTCGTAGAGGGCCGACATCTCCGCCTCCCGGTGGCGCTGTCGCTCGATGCGCTCATGCAGCCGCAGTGCGAGCGTGTGCCGGGCCTGCAGCCGCTGAAGCTCGGGCTCGGCCAGGCCGGCGCGCTGCGCGCGGGCGACCAGGTCGTCGAAGGCCTCCCGCGGTGCATCGGCGTACAGCAGGTCCAAGAAGTCCTCGCCGCTCACCCGGCACCGCCACACCGGCCGAGCAGCCGTCTCGCCGAAGTCCCTGCCACCGGACCATCCTGCCCCGGCCCGCGCCCGCGCACACCCCCGCGCCCTCGTGCCGCCGCCCGGCCCCGGTGGGGCCGGTCGGTATCGTGGGGCGGATGTCTGCCGCCGCCCCACGCACCCTCGCCGACCAGCTGCGCGGCTGGTCCGACGAGCGGCTGGCGTGGCTGCTGCGCGAGCGGCCCGACCTGGCCAGCCCGGCTCCGCAGGACAGCTCCCAGCTGGCCTCGCGGGCCGGGACCCGCGCCTCCGTGATCCGCGTCGTGGACCACCTCTCGCTGCTCGAGCTGGCCGTGCTCGACGCCGTGGTCGCCCTCGGCGGCACGGCCGGGGTCGATCGGCTGCGGGCGGTGGTGAACGCCGATCCGGGGCGCGTCGGCGAGGCGGTCGACCGGCTCAGGGACCTGGCGCTGCTGTGGGGCCCCGAGGACGCGCTGCGCCCGCCCAGCGTGGCCAGCGAGGTGGTCGGCACCCGGCTGAGCCGGCTCGGCTCCCCGGCCGCCGCCCTGCTCACCGGCTACGGCCCGGCCCGGGTCACCGCCCTGGCGCACCAGCTGGGGGTCACGCCCAGTGGGAACCGGCACGACGACGTCGCCGCCGTCAGCACCGCCCTCGCCGACCCCGCCACCGTCACGCGGCTGCTGACCGAGCTCGACGACCAGGCCAGGGCGATCCTGCGCCATCTGGAGCGGGAGGGACGGGACGGGTCGGTGGAGTCCACCGACCCGTCCGCCCGCCGCGGCCCCGACGACGGGCCGGTGGCGCAGCTGCTGGTGCGGGGGCTGCTCGTCGCCCGCGACCGCCGGCACGTCGCGGTACCCCGGGAGGTCGCCCTCTGCCTGCGGGAGGGGCGCACCACCCGCGACCGGGTCGACCTCCTGCCGGAGGTGGCGACCTCGCCGCGTGACCAGCAGCTGGTGGACCGCACCGCTGCGGGGGCGGCCCTCGAGGCCGTCCGGCACGTCGAGCTGCTGCTCGAGCACTGGGGGACGGCACCGCCCCCGGCGCTGCGGACCGGTGGTCTGGGGGTCCGCGACCTGCGCGCGGCCGCGGAGCTGCTGCACCTGGACCAGTCGGTGGCCGCCCTGCTCGTGGAGGTGGCTCGGGCCGCCGGCCTGGTCGCGGTCGGCCCGGGGTTGGCCGGGGAGCCGTCCTGGCTGCCCACGGACGCCGTCGACACCTGGGCCCTCGCCCCCACCGGGCAACGCTGGGGGACCCTGGCGACGGCCTGGCTGGACTCCCCGCGGCTGACCGGCCTGATCGGCGGTCGCGAGAACAACAAGCCGGTCAACGCCCTGTCCCCCGACCTCGAGCGCGGCTGGCTCGTGGCCGCCAGACGGTCGGTGCTCACCGGGCTGGCCGAGCTCCCGGCCGGGTCGGTGCTGGCACCGGGGACCGGGGTGGCCTCGCTGGTGGACCGGCTGTCCTGGCAGCGACCTCGGCGCCCCGCCGGTCACGGCAGCGCGGTGGCCTGGGTCGTCGAGGAGTCGGCGGTGCTCGGCGTGACCGCACTCGGCGGGCTGGCGGCCCCCGGCCGGGCGCTGCTCGGCGAGGACCCCGACCGCGACGTCCCGGCCGTGCTGGAGCCGTTGCTGCCGCCGGCGGTGGACCGGGTGCTGCTCCAGGCCGACCTCACTGCCGTGGCCCCCGGCCCCCTCGAGCGGGACCTGGCGCGACGGCTCGCGACGGTCGCCGACGTGGAGTCCCGCGGTGGCGCCACGGTCTACCGGTTCAGCGAGAGCTCGGTCCGCCGTGCCCTCGACTCGGGCTGGTCGGCCGGCGAGGTGCACGACTTCGTGGCCTCCTCGTCACGCACCCCGGTCCCACAGGCGCTGACCTACCTCGTCGACGACGTCGCCCGGCGCTTCGGGACGGTGCGGGTCGGGGCGGTCGAGTCGTTCCTGCGCAGCGACGACGAGGCGGCCCTCTCCGAGCTGGTCCTCGACCCTCGCGCCGCCGGGCTCCGGCTGCGCCGGATCGCGCCGACCGTCGTGGTCAGCGACGTGCCGCTCGACGTGCTGCTGCCCCGGCTCCGCGAGCTGGGCGCCGCGCCGGTGGTCGAGGCGCCGGACGGCACCGTGCGGACCGCTCGCCGCGAGACGCTGCGGGCGCGGACCCCGCGGCCCCCCGGCCACGACGGCGTCGCGGGCGACGCCCGGGCCTCGGTCCGCCTGGCCGCCCGGGTCGCGGCCACGGTCACCGCCGTCCGGGCCGGCGACCGGGCGGCGGCGCTGCGCCCCGAGCCGTCCCTGCACGCCGCCGAGCCCACCACCCCCGCTGCCACCCTTGCTGTGCTGCGGGAGGCCGTCGAGGGCGCGACCAGCGTGTGGATCGGCTACGTCGACTCCCACGGCTCGACGGTGGAGCGGGTCGTCGACCCGGTCTCGGTGGAGGCCGGCTGGCTCTCGGCGTACGACCACCGCAGCGAGGACGTCCGGTCCTTCGCGGTCCATCGCATCACCGCGGTGCGTGCCGTCCCGGCCGACTAGCCGCCCGGGCAGTGCTTTGGCCGAAACCCCTCCGCGTGGGCGCTGCAGACCTGACAATCTCAGGACCACCCTCACTTGTTCCGCACGCCCCAGGAGACCCCGACGATGAGCAGTCGCGCTCTGATGGCACCGCACGTGCCGGGCGACAGCGCCGTCATCGTCGGGCGGCAGCCGATCGTCGACCGCGATGCCACCGTGGTGGCCTTCGAGCTCCTCTACCGGTCACGCCGGCTGGACCGCAGCGCGGTCACCGGGGAGCAGATGACCGCCGACGTGCTGCTGAGCGCCATGACCATCGGCGTCGACCAGCTGGTGGGCGCCAAGACCATGTACTGCAACGCCGACCGTGACTTCCTGCTCAGCGGCACGTCGCTCAGCCTGCCTGCCGACCGGACCGTGATCGAGATCCTCGAGACCGTCGAGGTCGACGACGAGGTGGTGGAGGCGTGCCGTCGACTGGTCGAGGCCGGCTTCCGGCTGGCGCTCGACGACTTCGTCTGGAGCGAGGGCGTCGAGCGACTGCTGGAGCTGGCCACCGTGGTCAAGATCGACGTGCTGGCCGGGAGCCGGGCCGAGGTGCTGGCCCTCGCGGAACGATGCCGCCCCTACGGCGTCTCGCTGCTGGCCGAGAAGGTCGAGACCGAGGATGACGTCGTCTGGGCCCGGGAGAACGGCTTCGACCTGTTCCAGGGGTACGCGATCGAGCGACCGGCCCTGGTCCACGGTCGCGGTGTCGGCACGTCGGGCCTCACCCAGGCGCAGCTGGCGCTGACGATGCTCACCGCAGAGCTGGACCTCGACGAGATCGAGGACATCCTGCGGCGTGAGCCCGGCCTGGTGGTGCAGGTGCTGCAGCTGGCCTCGGTCGGAGCCCGCAACGGGATGCGGCGGCAGGTGCACACGATCCGCGAGGCGCTGATGCTGCTGGGCAGCGTGCGGATCCGGCAGTGGGTCGCCCTGACGATCCTCGACCAGCAGCCGAGCAGCAGCCCGGACGGGCTGGTCATCGCCCTGACCCGGGCCCGGATGGCCGAGGAGCTGTCCCGCTCGCGCGGCTACGCCGACCCGGACTTCGCCTTCACCGCCGGGCTGCTGTCCGCGCTGGACCTGCTGATGGGGGTGCCGCTCTGCGACCTGACCGACTCGCTGGGGATCTCGGTCGACCTCAAGCGCGCCGCGTTCGAGCGTGTGGGTGAGACCGGCTGCCTCGTCGGTGAGGTGGCGGCCTACCAGGAGCGGCTGCACGTCCCCCGTGACGTGGCCCGGGCCACGGACCTCGACCTTGCCGCCTCGGCCGCGTTCGCGTGGGCGATGCCCTACGTGCAGGGCCTGTCGGGCTGACCCCGCGCGGGGTCCCGGCCTCCTCGACCGACGCCGGCGGGGGTGGGCCCCGTAGCCTGGCGGGATGACCGACGGCCCGCTGATCGTGCAGTCCGACAAGACGCTGCTTCTCGAGATCGACCACGACCGGGCCCAGGCGTGCCGCAAGGCGATCGCCCCGTTCGCCGAGCTGGAGCGCTCCCCCGAGCACGTCCACACCTACCGGCTCACCCCGCTCGGGCTGTGGAACGCCCGGGCCGCCGGCCACGACGCCGAGCAGGTCGTCGACACCCTGCTCACGTTCAGCCGCTACGCCGTCCCGCACGCGTTGCTGGTCGACATCGCCGAGACGATGGCGCGCTACGGCCGGTTGCGGCTCGACAAGCACCCCAGCCACGGCCTGGTCCTGTCCAGCAACGACCGGCCGGTGCTGGAGGAGGTGCTGCGGGCCCGCAAGGTCGCGCCGATGCTCGGCGTCCGCATCGACGAGTCGACCGTCGCGGTGCACCCCTCCGAGCGTGGCAACCTCAAGCAGGTCCTGCTGAAGCTGGGCTGGCCGGCCGAGGACTACGCCGGGTACGTCGACGGGGAGGCGCACCCGATCGAGCTGGCTCAGGAGGGCTGGACGCTGCGGGCCTACCAGCAGGAGGCTGCGGAGTCGTTCTGGCACGGCGGGTCCGGAGTGGTGGTGCTGCCGTGCGGCGCCGGCAAGACCATCGTGGGTGCCGCGGCGATGGCCCACGCGAGCGCCACGACGCTGATCCTTGTCACCAACACCGTCTCGGCACGGCAGTGGAAGGACGAGCTGGTCCGTCGTACCTCGCTGACCGAGGACGAGATCGGCGAGTACTCCGGCACGCGCAAGGAGGTCCGGCCGGTCACCATCGCGACCTACCAGGTGATGACCACGCGGCGGAAGGGCGTCTACGCGCACCTCGAGCTCTTCGACGCTCGGGACTGGGGCCTGATCGTCTACGACGAGGTGCACCTGCTGCCCGCGCCGATCTTCCGGATGACCGCTGACCTGCAGACCCGGCGACGGATCGGGCTGACGGCCACGCTGATCCGCGAGGACGGCCGGGAGGGCGACGTGTTCTCGCTGATCGGCCCGAAGCGGTACGACGCGCCGTGGAAGGACATCGAGGCGCAGGGCTACATCGCCCCGGCCGACTGCGTGGAGGTGCGGGTGACGCTGCCCGAGGGTGAGCGCTTCGTCTACGCGACGGCGGAGCCCGACGAGCGCTACCGGCTGGCGGCGTGCACCGGCGCCAAGACCCGGCTGGTCGAGGAGCTGGTCGCCAAGCACGCCGGCGAGCCGACCCTGGTCATCGGTCAGTACCTCGACCAGCTCGACGAGATCGGGGAGCGGCTCGGTGCGCCGGTCATCAAGGGCGAGACCCGGGTCAAGGAGCGAGAGCGGCTGTTCAACGCGTTCCGGTCCGGCGAGATCGACCTGCTGGTCGTCTCCAAGGTCGCGAACTTCTCGGTCGACCTGCCCTCGGCCGCCGTCGCCATCCAGGTGTCGGGGTCGTTCGGGTCCCGCCAGGAGGAGGCGCAGCGGCTCGGGCGGCTGCTGCGCCCCAAGCAGGACGGTCGCAGCGCGCGGTTCTACGCGATCGTCTCCCGCGACACCGTCGACGCCGACTTCGCACAGCACCGGCAGCGGTTCCTCGCCGAGCAGGGCTACGCGTACCGCATCGTCGACGCCGACGACATCGCCGCCGCCTGAGCGTCGGGCGCGACCAGCAGGGGGACCGGGTCAGTCCGCCGGCCTGGCCACCCGACCGGCACGCAGCGCGAGCAGCGCCGTACCCGCCGCGCCGGCCAGCGCCACGCCGCCGCCGACGGCGAACGCACCGGTGATGCCCTGCTCGCGGGCGACCAGACCGAGCAGGATCGGCCCCACCCCGAGCCCGAGGTCGAGCACGACGCCGGCGGTGCCGGCCGCTGCCCCTCGTTGCCCGGGGCCGGCGGTGGCGAAGATGGCGGTGAAGAACGCCGGCGTGCTGAACGAGACGCCGACCGCGGTGAGCACCACCCCGACCAGCAGCCCGGCCGCGGTCGCCCAGCTCGCCATCACCACCAGACCGACCCCGATCACCACCAGGGACGCCGCCGCCAGTGGCACCGTCGGGAGTCGGTCCGGGACCCGGGCGAACGCGACCCGGCTGGCGACCACGACGCCGCCGTAGACGAACAGCGCCAGGCTGGTCGGCGTCATCGCGATGTCACGGGCGTGCAGGGAGGCGAACGCCAGGAACCCTCCGGCTGCGACCAGCGAGCAGCCGAAGCCGGCCGCGAACGGCAACGCCGGCCGGTGAAGCAGTCGCGCCCGCTCGCCGGCCGGGCCGCCGGCGTCCTCCCGCCGCGACTCCGGGAGCAGCAGCGCGAACAAGGCGGCCACCACGCACAGCGCGCCGGCCCCGTACCACGCGGCGGGGAACCCGGCGGTCCCCACCAGCCACTCCCCCGCGGGCGGCCCGAACGCCAGACCGAGGTAGAGCCCCAACGAGCTGTAGCTGGTGGCCTCTCCGACCCGTGAGGCCGGAGCGATGTCGATCAGCATGGCCAGCCCGGCGACGAAGAAGGCCGCCTCCGCGAGTCCCTGGACCAGCCGGACGACGACCACGGCCCACAGCGACCCGGTGACCGGCATCGCCACCATCCCCAGCCCGAGCAGCGCGGCCCCGCCGAGCAGCAGCGGTCGCCGGCCTCGGCTGTCGGCGAGACGTCCCGCGACGGGGCGGCCGACCAGCGCGGCGACGGCGAACGCACCGAAGGCGAGGCCGGCCCCCGCGCGGTCCGACCCGACCGGACCGGTCACGTACAGCGGCAGGACGTAGATCGCGACGCCCAGCGCCGTGAAGTAGCCGAGGTCGGCCAGACCCAGCGCGATGAACGCCGGTGTGAACAGGGGCTCCCGTCTCGCGCCGTCGCTGCCCACACGTCACCGTACGCCCGCCCACGACGCGAGCCGCACCGCTGCGAGGATGGCTCCGTGGACGACCTGACGCGCTGGTGGCCGGACCGTCTCGACGCAGCGGTGCGCCGGCGGCTGGCGGCGGCGTACGCGGACCCGGGGCGCGGCTACCACGACCTGCGGCACCTGGCCGAGGTGCTGGCGCACCTCGACGACCTGCTGCCCGGCGACGACCCGGCCCGCGAGGCCGTGCTGCTGGCCGCGTGGTTCCACGACGCCGTCTACGACGGGCGCCCCGACGACGAGGAGCGCTCCGCCCGGCTCGCGGAGACCACGCTGACCCACACCGGGGTCGCCGCGCCACTGGTCGCCGAGGTGGCCCGGCTGGTCCGGCTGACCGCCGGGCACCGGCCGGAGCCCGGCGACCGGGCCGGGCAGGTGCTGTGCGACGCCGACCTGGCGATCCTGGCCGCCGAGGACGACCGCTACGCCGACTACCTCCGCGGGGTGCGCGAGGAGCACGCCCACGTCGACGACGACGCGTTCCGAGCCGGCCGGCTCGCGGTGCTGCGCGACCTGCTGGACCGGCCCAGGCTGTTCCACACCCCGGCCGCCCGGCAGCGCTGGGAGGCACGCGCCCGGCACAACCTGGCGGTCGAGGTCAGCCGGCGCTCCTCCCGGTGACCGCGGCTCGGGCGGGCCGGGGCTCCAGCAGCGGCCCGACCAGGCTCGAGGGCTGCAGCGGCTCGATCCAATGGCCCTCCGGGCGACCCAGCAGGAAGCCCTGCACATAGCCGATGCCGAGCTGCCGCAGCAGCCGCAGCTCGGCCACCGTCTCCACCCCTTCGGCGCAGACGGCCACGCCGTGCCGGTCGGCCTGCCGGGCCAGCCGCTCCAGCTGACCGACCAGGTCCGGTCGGGTGTCGCAGTCGGTCACCAGGCTGCGGTCGATCTTGACCATGTCGGGGCGCAGCGAGACCAGCCGGTCCAGGTCCTCCGGAGTGCACACCAGGTCGTCGAGGCAGATCCGCGCCCCTCGGTCGCGGAACCGGTCCAGCAGCCGCGACAGCGACCCGTCGTCGAGGCCGTGGCGCACCTCGTGCAGCTCGACGACGATGCCGTCCAGACGAGGCGGCAGCGTCTGCCAGAACAGTGCCGACACCATCGCCCGCTCGCTGACGTTGACGAACAGCTCCACGCCCTCCGGCCGCGAGGGCAGCCGCAGCCCCGACAGGATCGCGGAGCTCTCCAGCACGTCGCCGTACCCCTCCTGGTGGGCCTGCTCGAAGACAGCCTCCACGTCGGTGGCAGGGTCGAAGCGGCTCAGCGCCTCGTAGGCGGTCACGGTGAGGTCGCGGGCCCGCACGATCGGCTGCACGACGGTACGCAGGGAGTACGGCAGGTGCGGCGCGGGCTCGGCCCCGTCCCGGAACGCCACCACGCGGTTCCGGCCGGCCCGCTTCGCCTGGTAGAGCGCGGCGTCGGCGTCGGCGACCGCCTGCTCCGGGTCGACACCGACCACCCAGGCCGCGACCCCGGCGGAGAAAGTCTGGCCACCGGGGGTCAGCGCGCGCAGCCGGTCGAGGCGCCGCACCGCGCGGTCGAGGTCCCCACCGGGCACGAGCATGGCGAACTCCTCGCCGCCGTACCGGGCCAGCACCTCGCCGGGCTCGAGGGCGTCCCGCCACGCGTCCGCCGCCGCCCGCAGCAGCCGGTCCCCGGCGGGGTGGCCGAAGGAGTCGTTGTAGCGCTTGAAGTGGTCCAGGTCGATCAGTGCGACGCCGAGGGCGCGGCCCTCGGCCGCAGCGCTGCGACAGGCCCGGTCGAGCTCGAAGTTCCACGAACGCCGGTTGTGCAGCCCGGTGAGCTCGTCGGAGCGGGCCAGCCCGGCCAGCCGGGAGGACTGCTCGCTGATCCGGTCGAGCAGACCGTGCATGCGCAGCGAGACCAGCACCGAGACCACCAGCCCGCCGAGCCCGACGATTGCGAGGTCCTCCAGCACGAGCGAGCCGCCGGCGACCTCGGCCTTCCCCCACACCATCAGCAGCGTCAGTGCGGGCAGCACCTGACCGATGCCCATCAGCCAGATCCGGCGGCGCCGAGGGGCCTCCTGCGCCCAGGCGCCGCCGGCGGTGAAGGTGACCATCGAGGGATGCACCACGCCCGCCGCGAACAGCACGAAGCCGATCAGCCACAGCACCTTGACCATGGGGCCCTGGTGGGCCGAGATCCCGCCGGTGGTCGTCCAGGCCACGAGGTCACCGGCCAGCGAGGTGAACAGGGCGGCGGACAGGAACAGCACCGAGCGGGACCGGCGTACGTCGGTCAGCAGCAGCCGCGCGATCACCGTGACCACCACGAGGTCGGCCAAGGCGTAGAGCACGACCACGACGCGCCGCACCGGGTCTGCGTCGCCGAAGACCGGGACCACCAGCAGGACCAGCACCGGGGTCAGCGCACCGGTGGCGAAGATCGCGGCCTCGATGCTGCCGGGGAGCCGTCGGCCACGGCCACGGTGCCGTTCCAGCTGCAGCACCGCGACCCCGAGCAGCGCGTAGCCGGCCAGCGAGAGCAGCGTCGAGGGAACCAGGTAGGTGCCTTGGAGGTGCCAGCGGTGGTTCTCGAGGACCGCGGTCGCGTTGCCGAGCGCGAGGATCGTGACCGCGAGCACCAGCAGTCCCCACCCCAACCGGAGGATCTGGCGACGTCGCAGCACGAAGGTCCACGCGAGCGCCAGGCACCCGACCTGGACCCCGGTCTGCACCAGGTCGAGGCCCACGTCGGTGTCCACCCAGAACAGCAGACACGACGTCAGCGCGAGCGCCACAACAGCGCACTTGGTCCATATCGGCACGTCCCGGCCACACCTCCGGGCACAGCCTAGGGAGGCTCGCGGCCCCGCGCAGGCGTTTCTCCCTAAACCGCCCCAACCTGTCCGGCCGGGCTCACAGGAGCGCCGGGCTCACAGGAGCGGCCGGTCCCGGACGACGAGGCTGCCGGCGTCGGCGTCGAGCCGCGCCTGCACCCCCAGCGGGAAGGCCAGGTTCCGGGTGCCGTGGCCGACGGCGAGGCCGTGCACGACGGGCACCCCCAGCGGCGCCAGCCGGTCGTGGACGACGGCCTGTCCGGCCGCCGTCGACGCCCCCCCGGCCAGCTCACCGACCGCGACCCCGCGGACCCCGTCGAGCCAGCCGCTGCGCAGCAGCTGGGTGAGCAGCCGGTCGAGGCGGTAGGCCTCCTCCCCGACGTCCTCGAGGACCACCACCGCGCCGGCGGCGTGGCGGTCCGCCGAGGTGCCGACCCCAGCGGCCAGCAGCGACAGGTTGCCACCCAGCAGGACCCCCTCGGCCGACCCGCCGACCACCGTCCTGACCGGGTCCGGGGTCAGCGACAGGCCCGGGCGGGGCTCCAGCAGCAGCGCTCGCAGGTGGTCGCGCGACGCCTGGTCGCCGCTGCCGAGGCTGGTGACGACCGGTCCGTGCACGGTCACCACGCCGAGCCGCGAGGCGAAGCCCTGGTGCAGCGCGGTCACGTCGGAGAAGCCCACCAGGACGCTGGGGCCGGCGGCGGCCAGCGCCTCCCAGTCGAGCAGGTCGAGGATCCGCTGCACGCCGTACCCGCCGCGGGCGCAGAACACCGCGGCCACGCGCGGGTCGCACCAGGCGCGCTCCAGGTCGGTGGCCCGTGCCCGGTCGTCGGCCGCGAGATAGCCGAGGTGCGGGCGGCCGGCGGTCACGTGGTCGCCCACGACGACCTGGAGGCCCCACGACCGGAGCACCGCCAGACCCGCCTCGAGCCGGTCGGCCCTCACCGGGCCCGAGGGAGCCACCACCGCGACCGTGTCACCTCGGTGCAGCCGCGGCGGACGCAGCAGCGCACGACCCGGGCGGCGCGGCGCCAGGGTCTGGGTCTTGCGACGTCGCAGCCCCGCCTGCTGCAGTCGCCTGATCAGCTCGCGGCTCGGCACCGGCACCGCACCGGCGGCCACGACCGACGCGTAGCGCTCGGCCGGGATGTCGTAGTGGTCGCGGTCGAAGCCCTGTGCGGGAACGCCCAGCGACCGGGCGAACCGGTGCAGCTCCTCGAAGGAGGCGTCGCTCGCCAGGTGCGACCACAGCCTGCCGTGGCCGGCGGAGTTGGGCGGGTCGATGATCAGGGTCACCCGGTGGGCCGACCCTCCGCCCGGTCGTTGGCGTCGTCGAGCAGCATCCGCCACGCCCGGACGTGGCCGGGGTCGACGTGGGTCCGCCAGGTCCCGCCCGGCCGGACCGCGGTGGCCACCTGGAACTGGCGGACTCCCGCCCGCACCAGCCACGGGACGTGCTCCGGCCGGAGCCCGCCGCCGGCCATCAGCAGCCGCGCGACCTCCGGGTCGGCCGCGGCGCGGTCGGTCAGCTCGTCGTGACCGGCCTCCAGGTCACGCGAGGACCCGGCGGAGAGCACGGCGTCCAGGCCCGGGAGCCGACGCAGGTCCCGCCAGGCGCGGGCGGTCTCGAGGCTGGCGTCGACGGCACGGTGGAACGTCCACGGAACCCCGACAAGCGAGGTCGCCAGCCGCTCGCAGACCTCGACGTCGACGTTGAGGTCGGCGTCGAGGAAGCCGAACGCGACGCCCGCGGCACCGACCGTCAGGTAGTCCTCCCCGAGCCCGGTCAGCCGGGCCAGCTCGCCGCCGGTGGTGGTGTAGGAGTCGTTGAGGCGCAGCATCGCCCGCACCGGCAGGTCGGTCTCCCGGCACACCGCGGAGACGAGCTCCGGCTCCGGGGACCGGCCCGCAGACTCGACGTCGGTGAGGACGAGCAACCGGTCGGCCCCGCCCTCGTGGGCCCCCACGACGTCGCGTGGGTGCAGCACGACGACCTCCAGGAGCGGGTCGCCGGTGTGCCCCGCGGCTTGGTCCGTGCTCACAATGGACATCGTGACACCCGACGACCACCAGACTGACGCTCTGCTCACCGCACGCGCCCTCGTGTTGCGCGACCTCGAGGCCACCTCGGCGGCGAACCCGGCCTCCGTGTCCGCCCTGGAGGCGGCGGTCACGACCCGCCGATGGTGGGCCTCCCAGTGGGAGGAGGGCAAGCGGTACGTCGCCGGGCTGGTCGCCCAGGACGTCCAGGACGCCCTGCTGCAGGAGTCCGGACGCTGGCCGCTCTGCCACGCCTGCGACCGGCTGGACCCGCACGCGCTCTACATCCACCCCGAGCTCGGCGGGCCGGACCCCACCTGGGTGTGCGAGCACTCCGGCATCGCGGTGGCCCCGCTGGGCAGCCTGCTGCGCTGAGGGGTCACCTCCTCGTGCGGACGCGGGCGTGTCGCGCGAGGCAGTGCCCCTTCAGCATCAGCGGGAGCGGCGGCCGACCAGCCAGCCGACCAGCAGCAGCAGGGCGGCGATCCCGGCCTGCCTGCCGTAGGACCGCAGCAGGACCGGCAGCACCGTGGCTCCCAGGTCGAGGGCGTCGTCGGACGCGGGCGCCCGGGGCGACGGCGCCTCGGAGGGGGCAGCCGAGGAGGGGGCAGCCGAGGTCGGGGCAGCCGAGGAGGCCGGCGGCTCCGGGGTGGTCGGCGTGGTCGCCGGTTCGGTGGCGACCACGGCCGGCACCTCGGCAGCCGGTGCGTGGGCACCGACGCGGTCCTGCAGGCAGGTGACGAACTGCTGGAGCAGCTTGTCCGAGACGTCCTGGATGACACCGCGCCCGAACTGTGCCGGCTTGCCGGTGATCGAGAGGTCGGTGGCCACGTCCACCCGGGTGGAACCGCCCTCGTCGGTGAGCACCGCGGTGACCCGCGCGCCGGCCGTGCCGTTGCCGCGCTTGTCCTTGCCCAACGCGTCGATGACGAAGCGACCGGCGGCCTCGTCCTTCTCCACGAACGTGCCGGTCCCGGTGTACACCATCGCGATCGGCCCGAGCTTCACCTTGCAGGTGCCCTTGAAGACGGTGTCGTCCACCTCGGTGACGACCGCGCCCGGGAAGCAGCCGGCCACCGACTCGATGTCCTCGAACGTCGCCCAGGTCTCGGCGACCGAGGCGGGAACGGTGAAGGAGTGCGCCAGGTCCACGGCCCGGTCACGCCCCCGCGGCCGCGAGCACCGCGCGTCGGGTCAGCACCGTCGCCAGGTGCCGGCGGTAGTCGGCGTCCCCGTTGAGGTCCGAGGGCGGGTCGGTGCCCTCGGCCGCCGTCGCCGCGGCCGCGCGCACCGCCTCGTCGGTGGCCGGCTGCCCGATCAGCGCCGCCTCCACCGAGCGGGCGCGCAGCGGGGTGGAGCCCATGTTGGTGAGCCCGACCCGCGCCTCGGTGATCGTGCCACCGTCCACGTTCACCGCCGCGGCCACCGCCACGATGGGCCACTGGTGAGCGACCCGCACGAACTTCTCGTAGTGCGCCCCCCAGCCGGCCCGCTTGGGCAGCCGCACCTCGGTGAGGATCTCGCCCTCCTCGATGGCGGTCTCGAACAGGCCGACGAAGAAGTCGACCGCCGCCACGGTCCGCTCCCCGCCGGCGCCGGCGATGACGAACTCGGCGTCGAGCGCCAGCGCGGGGGCACCGAGGTCCCCGGCGGGGTCGGCGTGGGCCAGCGCCCCGCCGAAGGTGCCACGGTGCCGGACCTGGGGGTCGGCGAGCAGCTCGACCGCCTTGGTGATGACGAACGCGTTGTCGCGGACCAGCGGGTCGGCGACCACGTCGGCGTGGGTCGTCATCGCCCCGACCACGATCGCGTCGCCGTCGTCGCGGACCCCGCGCAGCCACTCGATGCGGCGCAGGTCCACCACCAGCTCGGGAGCGTTGAGCCGCATCCGGAGCACCGGCAGCAGGCTCTGGCCACCGGCGATGATCTTCGCCTCGTCACCGCCGTCGGCGAGCGCCTGCAGCGCCTCCTCGACCGTGGCCGGCGCGACGTAGTCGAACTGGGCGGGGATCACTGGGCGCTCCCATCGTTGCTGCCGGCGCTGCGGTCGGCGGTGTCGGCCTCGTCGAAGTGCGGGGTCGCGGCCCCCTCGGTGGGCGCGCCGCCGGTCTCGGCGCCGTCCCGGGCGTGGATCGCCTTGTAGATGCGCTCCGGCGTGCACGGCATCCTCACGTCGTTGACGCCGAACGGTCGCAGCGCGTCGACGACGGCGTTGACCACGGCCGGCGTGGAGGCGATGCAGCCCGCCTCGCCGACCCCCTTCGTGCCGAGCGTGTTCGTGGTCGACGGCGAGAAGGTGTTGGCTGTCTCGAAGCTGATCGTGTCGGCTGCCGTGGGCACCAGGTAGTCCACGAACGACGCTGACACCAGCGTCCCGGCGACGTCGTGCACCGCCTCCTCCCACAGCGCCTGGGCGATGCCCTGGACCAGTCCGCCGTGCACCTGGCCCTCCACGATCATCGGGTTGACGATGGTGCCGATGTCGTCGACGCAGACGTACTTGCGCATCGTCAGGCCGCCGGTCTCGGTGTCGATCTCCACGGCGCACAGGTGGGTGCCGTGCGGGTAGGAGAAGTCCACCGGGTCGTAGGTCGCGTCCGAGTCGAGCGACGGCTCGACCCCGTCGGGGAGGTTGTGCGCCGCGAAGGTGGCCAGCGCGATCTCGCCGATGGCGATCCCCTTGTCGGTGCCCTTGACGCCGAACCGGCCGCCGGTGAACTCGAGGTCGTCCACCGAGGCCTCCAGCAGGTGCGCCGCGATGGGGCGTGCCTTCTCGATCACCTTGTCCGCGGCCTTGACCAGCGCCTCACCACCGACCACCAGGGACCGGGAGCCGTAGGTGTCCATGCCCTTGTGGGCGATCTGGGTGTCGCCGTGCAGCACCTCGACGTCCTCGAAGGCCACGCCGAGCCGGTCGGCGACGATCTGCGACCAGGCGGTCTCGTGACCCTGCCCGTGCGCCGACGACCCGGTCAGGACCTCGACCTTGCCGGTCGGCAGCATCCGCACCGAGGCGCTCTCCCAGCCGCCGGCACCGTAGTCGAGCGTCCCGAGGATGCGTGACGGCGCCAGCCCGCACATCTCGGTGAAGGTCGAGATGCCGATGCCCAGCTGGACCGGGTCGCCGGCCTCCCGCCGTTGCCGCTGCTCGGCCCGGAGCTCGTCGTAGCCGAACATCTGCTTGGCCTTGGCGGTGGCCTCCTCGTAGTTGCCGGAGTCGTAGGTCAGCCCGGTGACCGTCGTGAACGGGAACTCCTCGTGGGTGATCCAGTTCTGCTCGCGGACCGCGAGCGGGTCGACGCCCAGCACGTCGGCCAGCTCGTCCATGATCCGCTCGATCGCGAAGGTGACCTCCGGGCGGCCGGCGCCGCGGTAGGCGTCGACCCAGGTCTTGTTGGTCAGCACCGTCTGGACGCTGAACTGGTAGGCGGGGAACTTGTAGATGGCGTTGGCGATGAAGGCCCCCAGCACCGGCACCCCGCCGCCCATGATCGCGACGTAGGAGCCCAGGTCGGCGAGCAGGTCGACCTTGAGGCCGGTGACCTTGCCCTCCTTGGTCGCCGACACGGTGATCTTCTGCCACTGGTCGCGGCCGTGGTGGCCGGCCATCAGCGACTCCGAGCGGGTCTCGGTGTACTTCACCGGCTTGCCCAGGCGCCGGGCCGCCATGATCGTGATGAACTCCTCCGGCGTGATCTGCAGCTTGCCGCCGAAGCCTCCTCCGACGTCGGGGGCGATGACGCGGATCTTGGCCTCGTTGATCCCGAGGACGGCGGCGAACAGGAACCGGAGGATGTGCGGGATCTGAGTGGCCGACCAGACCGTCATCTGCTCGCCGGTCGGGTCCACCACCACCGACCGGGGCTCCATGAACGCCGGGATCAGCCGCTGCTGGCGGAACTCCCGCTCGACGACGACCCCGTTGGCGCGAGCCTCGGCGATGGCCTCGTCCACCGACGAGCCGGTGCCGGCCTCGGCGGAGTCGAACCTCCAGAAGGCGGACTTGTTGGTGCCCAGCTCCGGGTGGGCCAGGACCTTGTCCTCGGCGGCCTCCTTGAGGTCGATCGCCGCCGGCAGCTCCTCGTAGTCGACGTCGACGAGCTCGGCGGCGTCGCGCGCCTCGGCAGCGCTGCGGGCGATGACCACCGCCACGATCTCGCCGGCGAAGGCGACCCGGTCGACCGCGATCGAGGGATGGTTCGGGGTCACCTGGTCCGGGGTGATCGGCCAGGCGTTGGGCAGGCCGCCCTGCTCGTCCTTGACGTCCGCCCCGGTCAGCACTGCCACGACGTTGACCGCGGCCTTGGCCTCGCTGGTCTCGACCGAGGTGATCCGGGCGTGTGCGAACGGGCTCCGCACCATCGCGATGTGCAGCATCCCGGGGAGCGCGATGTTGTCGGTCCAGCGGGTCCGGCCGGTGATGAGCCGCTGGTCCTCCTTGCGCCGGCGCGCGTTCCCGATCTCGGGGCTGCCGGCCGGACGGTCCTCGGTGACGGTCATGCGGCCCCTCCGCTCGTGGCGCCGGTCGTGCCGGCCGCCTGCTGCACGGCCTTGACGATGTTGTGGTAGCCGGTGCACCGGCACAGGTTGCCCTCGAGCCCCTCGCGGATCTCGGTCTCCGAGGGCGCCGGGTTGTCGTTGAGCACGTCGATGGCCTGCATGATCATCCCCGGCGTGCAGTAGCCGCACTGCAGCGCGTGACACTCGTGGAAGGCCCGCTGCATCGGGTGCAGCTCGCCGTCGCGGGCCAGCCCCTCGATGGTGGTCACCTGCGCGCCGTCGGCCTGCACGGCCAGCACGTTGCAGGACTTCACGCTGCGGCCGTCGAGGTGCACCGTGCACGCCCCGCAGTTGCTGGTGTCGCACCCGACCACGGTCCCGGTCTTGCCGAGCCGCTCCCGGAGGTAGTGGACAAGCAGCAGGCGCGGTTCGACGTCGTCGGCGTACGACGCTCCGTCGACGTTGAGACTGATCCGGGTCATCGGCATCTCTCCTGAGGCTCGCGTGCGGTCATGGGTGCGGACACGGCTGATCGTCGCTGGTCGTCGGCCGTAGGACAAGGGTCACACCTCGCGAATCTCACCCTGCCGCCACGTGGCTCGTCACCGACCGGAGCCGGGTCGGTGGTTCGGGCTCGTCGGGCTCACCGCTCTCGACAGGCCGGGTCAGCGCGGCGGCGCGGTGGGCGCCTCCCGGACGGTCGCGCTCTCGTGGTGGATCCGGCCGCCGCGCTCGGCGAGCCGCGCACCGCCGCCGCCCCAGCGCAGCGCGATGATCTCCGCGGCGATGCTGACCGCCGTCTCCTCCGGTGTGCGGGCGCCGAGGTCCAGACCCACCGGGGACGACAGCCGGGCCAGCTCGGCGCTGGAGAGCCCGGCGTCGCGCAGCCGCTGGGCCCGGTCCTCGTGGGTGCGCCGGGAGCCCATGGCCCCGACGTAGCCGAGGTCCTCGTGCCGCAGCGCGACCGCCAGCAGCGGCACGTCGAACTTCGGGTCGTGGGTCAGCACGCACACCACCGTGCGCCGGTCGACCCGCCCGGCGTCGATCTCCTGGCGCAGGTAGCGGTGCGGCCAGGTGACCACCACCTCGTCGGCGGAGGGGAAGCGGGAGGCGGTGGCGAAGACCGGGCGGGCGTCGCAGACGGTGACCCGGTAGCCCAGGAAGCCGCCCATCCGGGCCACGGCGGCGGCGAAGTCGATGGCTCCGAAGACCAGCATCCGCGCCGGGGGCGCGAACGACCACACGAACACCCGCATCCCCTCGCCCCGCCGCTCGCCGTCCGGGCCGTAGCTCAGCGTCTGGTCGTGACCCGCGGCCAGCAGCCCGCGGGCGTCGTCGGCCACGGCGGCGTCGGCCCGCGCCGACCCCAGCGAGCCGCTGAACAGCTCGCCGGCCTCGGCGTCCTCGGGGCGCACCACGACGCGGCGGCCGACCCGGCTCGGGTCCGGGTGCTCCACCACGGTGGCGACCGCCACCGGCCGGCCGGCCTCGACGTCCTCGGCGATCGACCCCAGCTCGGGGAAGGCGGCCCGGTCGACCTTCTCGACGAACACGTCGAGGATGCCGCCGCAGGTCAGCCCGACCGCGAAGGCGTCGTCGTCGCTGACGCCGTAGCGGTGCAGCCGCGGCGGCCCGCCGGCGAGCACCTCCTGCCCGAGCTCGTAGACCGCGCCCTCGACGCAGCCGCCGGAGACAGACCCCACGGCCTCCCCGCCGGGCCCCACCAGCATCGAGGCGCCCGGCGGCCGGGGGGCCGAGCGGAACGTCGCCACCACGGTCGCCACCCCGACGCTGCGTCCCTCGCGCCACCAGCGCACCAGGTCCACCAGCACCTCACGCACGTGCCACCACCTCCATCAGCTCCGCGAACGTCGCGAGCGAGTGGCCCGCCACCAGGTCGTCGACGTGGGGCAGGGCCGCGACGATGCCCTGCTGCACCGGCAGGTAGCCGTCCTTGCCCACGTGCGGGTTCACCCACACCACGCGGTGGGCGACACGGTGCAGCCGCTCCATCTGCTCGCCCAGCAGCGCCGCGTCGCCTCGCTCCCAGCCGTCGCTGAACACCACCACCACCGCCCCCCGGGCCAGGCCGCGCTGCCCCCAACGGTCCATGAACATCCGCAGCGTCTCCCCGAGCCGGGTGCCACCCGACCAGTCCGGCACAGTCTCCCCGGCTGCCACGATCGCCCGCTCGGGGTCGCGCAGCCGCATCGCCCGGGTGACCCGCGTCAGCCGGGTGCCCACCGTGAACACCTCGACCGCACCCGGTCCCCGCCGAGCGGGCCCCCCACCGGCCCCCCCGGCAGAGCGGCCACCGACGGTGAACCGGTGAGCGAGCCGGAGCAGGGCGTCGGCGTAGCCGCTCATGGACCCGGACACGTCGAGCAGCAGCACGAGCCGGCGGGGTCGGGTGGCGCGGCGCCGCCGCGCGATCTCGCCGGGCTCGCCCATCCGCGCCAGCATCGCCCGCAGCGTGCGCTGGGCATCGACCTGCCCGCGTCGCCACGGCGTACGCCGAGAGGCGGACCGCCGGGGCGCCCGCGGCGCCAGCCCGGCGAACATTGCCGCGAGCCGAGCCTTCTCGTGCGCCGGGAGGTCCGCGATGTCGCGGTGCCGCAGCACCTCCGCCTCGCTGGCCATCGCGTCGAGGGTGTCCTCGTCGGGCCCGCCCGTCCCCTCGCCGTCGTCGACGTCCAGGGCGGCTCGCGCGGACGGTCGCTGCTCCCGGGGGCGGCGGTGCGGATGGTCGGCGGGCCGGAACCAGGCGGTGAAGACCTGGTCGTAGCGGGCCAGGTCCTCCGGTGACGCGCACAGCGTCGCCTGCCCCGACCAGTAGGTCGCCCGTTGGTCGCCCAGGCCGACGATGGCCACGGCCTCGAGGAACGCGCGGGTGCGGTCGTGGGTCACCGGGACCCCCGAGGCACGCAGTGCCCGGGCGAACCCGACCAGCAGCCGGTCCGGGGCGGTCGGCGGTGGGGTCCCCGGTGCGGCCAGTGGGTCGACGGGCGGGACGGCAGCGCGGGTCATCGCTCAGCCCGCCAGCATCCGGTCCAGGGCCTGCCGGACCCGCTGCCCGTCCTCGCGGTACTTCACCAGCGCGCCCAGCGTCCGGGCGGCGTTGTCGACGTCGAGCTCGGCGGCGCCGAGTGCCTCCAGCGCCCGCGCCCAGTCGAGCGTCTCGGCGACGCCCGGGGGCTTGAGCATCCCCTCGGCGGTGCGCAGCCGCTGCACGAGGGTGACCACCTGACGTGCCAGCGCCGCCGAGACCTCCGGCGCCCGGCTCCGCACGATCTCCACCTCACGCTCCAGCCCCGGGTGATCGACCCAGTGGTAGAGGCAGCGCCGTTTGAGGGCGTCGTGCAGCTCGCGGGTGCGGTTGGAGGTCAGCACCACGACCGGCGGGGTGGCGGCGCTGATGGTCCCGAGCTCGGGGATAGTGACCTGGTAGGTCGAGAGGACCTCCAGCAGGAACGCCTCGAACTCGTCGTCGGAGCGGTCGATCTCGTCGACGAGCAGCACCGCGGGGCTCTCCCGCAGCGCTCGCAGGACCGGCCGGGAGAGCAGGAACCGCTCGTCGAAGAGCGACTCCTCGGCCGTCGCGGCGTCCGCGACGGCTCCGCCCCCCGCGGCCTCCAGCGCCCGCAGGTGCAGGATCTGCCGGGGGAAGTCCCAGTCGTAGAGCGCCTGGCCGGCGTCGATGCCCTCGTAGCACTGCAGCCGGATCAGCGGGACCTCCAGCGCCGCCGCGATCGCCTCGGCGAGCGCGGTCTTGCCGGTGCCGGGCTCCCCCTCCAGCAGCAGCGGACGCTGCATCGTCAGCGCGAGGTAGCCGATCGTGGCCAGCGAGTCGTCGCAGAGGTAGCCGGTCGCGGCCAGTCGGCCTGCGAGCTCGTCGGGGGAGGCGGGCAGCGGGGGGTGCATGGGGCCAGCATCCCCCACCGCGCCACCCTCGCCACGTCCGTCACGGGGGAGTCCGTCACGGGGGGAGTCCGTCACGGGGGGGACCGGGCGGGACCGCGGTGGGCCCGGCCAGGTCCTCGGGTCGGTCCACGTCCCGCCCGGTCGCGAGGTCGCCGCACTCGCAGCCGGTCGGCGGGTGCGCGCGCAGGTAGTCACGGGCGCCGTGGTCACCCCGCGCGGCGGCCACGACGCCGGGCCAGTGGTCGCGGCCGATGAGCACGGGGTGCCCCGGCCGGCCGTCGTACTCGGCGCGCACCAGGGCGGCGGCTCCCGAGCCCGTGGCCAGGACGCGGCGGACGACGGGTCCTCCGACGTCGGGAAGGTCCACCAGCGTGACCAGCACGGCCTCGGCCGATCCCGGCGTCAACCCCGTCAGCCCGGCCCGCAGCGACGCCCCCATCCCCTCCCTCCAGCCGGTGGCCTCGACCACCCGCAGCGCCGGGTCCTGCGTCCATCCGGTCTCGGCCAGCAGCTCCCGGGCCGGGCCGGCTCCCGCTCCGAGCACCACCGTCAGGTCCCCGCAGCCCCCCTCGCGCAGCGCTTGCAGCGCTCGGTCGAGGAGCCGGCCGCCCCGGGGGGAGGACAGCAGCGCCTTCGGGCCGCCCATCCGCCGGCCGGCGCCCGCGGCGAGCAGCAGGCCGGCGACCTTCTCGGCGGAGGCGGGAGGGCGGTGCACCCGGTCAGCGTCTCAGCCGGCCCCGACGGCCTGGGGCCGGGACAGCGGCACCCACAGCGTGTAGCGGTCCGCTCGGTACGTCGAGCGCGACACCTCCACGGCGATCTGGCCGGCGAACGCGCGTCGGGCGATGCGCAGCACCGGGTCCCCTGCGCGGACGTCCAGCAGCTCGGCCTCCTCGGGTCCGGCCACCGAGGCGTCCACCGAGTCCTCGCCCCACGTCGGCATCAGGTCGCGTCGCTGCAGCTCGGCGTAGAGGCTGCGCGGGAGCTGCTGCTCGAGGAAGCCCGGCACGATGCTGTCGGCGAGGTAGGCGTCCTCCACGCACATCGGGGCCCCGTCGGCGAGCCGGAGCCGCTGCCAGTGCACGACCCGGTCGCCCTCCGCGATCTCGAGGGCGCGGGCCACTCCGGGCCCCGCCGACTCCATCCGGGCGAGCAGGGTCCGGGCGTCGGGCTGCAGGCTGCGTCTGGCCATCTCCTCGGTGTAGCTGGAGAGCCGCAGGTCGATGTCCGCCTTCGCCCGGGCCACGAAGGTGCCGCGACCGGGCACGCGCTCCAGCAGCCCCTCGACCACGAGGGCGTCCAGCGCCTGCCGGACCGTCATCCGGGCGACACCGAAGTGCTGGACCAGCTCCCGCTCCGAGGGCGCCGGGCTGCCCGGGTCGGCGTCCCCGACGAGCGCCCGGACGTACTCCCGCACCTGCACGTGCTTGTGCACCGTCCGCGTCCGGCCAGGCATGATCACGTCGTCCATCGACCCCTCTTACGACCCCACGTCTCACCTTAGCGGCAGACCGTGGGGCCACGTCGATAGCGATTCCGGGCCGTTCCGGGGCTTGGCCGCGTCGAACGCGGCCGACTCACCGGGTGGGGACGTCCGGGCCGGCGTGGTGCCCGTCCATCCGGGCCATCCGTCCCAGCACCGCCTCTCGGTCGGGCGACCGCAGCTCGTCGACGACCGCGCCGTCGGCCAGGAACAGCACCCGGTCGGTGTACGCCGCCGCGACCGGGTCGTGGGTCACCATCACCACGGTCTGGCCGAACTCGTCGACCGAGCGACGAAGCAGCGTCAGCACCTCGGCGCCGGAGTGCGAGTCGAGGTTGCCGGTGGGCTCGTCGGCGAACACCACCGACGGTCGCGCGACCAGGGCCCGGGCCACGGCCACCCGCTGCTGCTGGCCGCCGGAGAGCTGGTTGGGCCGGTGAGCGAGCCGGTCCCCCAGGCTCACCGTGTCCACCACGCTGCGGTACCAGTCGGGATCGGGTCGCCGCCCCGCGATCGACAGCGGCAGCAGGATGTTCTCCTCGGCGGTCAGTGTCGGCACCAGGTTGAACGACTGGAACACGAAGCCGATCTCGTCGCGTCGGAGCCGGGTCAGCTCCCGGTCGCGCAGCCCGGTGAGCTCGGTGTCCCCGACGTAGACCTGGCCCCGGGTCGGCGCGTCCAGTGCCGCGCAGCAGTGCATCAGCGTGGACTTCCCGGAGCCCGAGGGCCCCATCACCGCGGTGAACTCACCGGCCAGCAGCTCCACGTCGACGTCGTCGAGTGCCGTCACGGCCGCGTCGCCCTCGCCGTACCGCTTGGTCAGGGCGACCGTGCGGACCGCGGCCCGCCGCGCCGTGCTCGCCGCACGGGGCTGCTCGTCCACCTGCTCGCTCACGATCGGGTCCTCCGGTCCGGGCGACACGACGTCCGGGCGGCCGCCGTCCCCAACCTACGGGGTGCCCGCGAGCGGCACCGGGCCCGACCCGACCGAAGGGGAATGGTGCCCACACCAGGGGGCACCCGGTGGTCGTGTCGGTCGAGCGGGTGTCAGATGGGGCTCCGGCGGTCGACCGCGCCGAGGCCGCCATCAGGCGGCTGCTCGCGGCCCGGGACCCCGGCGCGACGATCTGTCCCTCCGAGGCCGCCCGCGCGATGGACCCGACCGGTTGGCGCGCGCTCATGGCGCCGGTCCGCGAGGCGGCCCGCCGGCTGGTGGTGGCCGGCGACGTCGTGCTCACCCAGGGCGGTCGCGTCGTGGACCCCGACGACGTGCGTGGGCCGGTCCGGATCCGGTCGGCGGGCTGAGGGGTGGCCCGGACCGTCCACCGGCTGCGCCCCGACGAGGCCGACGTGCTGCGCGAGCAGCCGTTCAGCTACGAGCCCGTCGGGGCCACCCGGACCGGCGGCGTCCTGCCGACCGGGTTCCACCACCTCGAGGAGGTGCTCGACCTGGGCGCCGGTCGCCGGGCGTACGAGCACGCGGTCGAGACCCTGATGACCTGGCGGATGCACACCGGGGCCGGGCTGCGGGTCTCCGCGTCGGCCGACCGGGCCGGTCCCGCGGAGGTGGTGCGCTGCCGGCTCGGACCGCTGCGGATCCCGTGCCGGGTCGTGTGGGTGGTTGCGGGGCCGGGCGCCGCCGGGTTCGGCTACGGCACCCTTCCCGGGCACCCGGAGGCGGGCGAGGAGGCCTTCGTGGTGACCTGCAGCGACGACCGCGTGCAGCTGCGGGTCACGGCGTACAGCCGTCCCGGTGGGCTCGCCACCCGGCTGGCGGGCCCGGCCGGCCGGTGGGGGCAGCGGCTGATGGTGCGCCGGTACGCCGCCGCCCTGCGGCTCCCCGACGACACCCCTGGCGACCGGCGCGGTCGGGACCGGGACTAGAACGTACGTTCGAACCAGCGCTACGCTGGGCGGGTGAGCATCGAGTTCCAGGCGTCCCTCCTCGACGAGCCCACGGCCGAGGGCTTGGCCGAGCTGCCCGGGCAGGTCCGTCGGCACCACCTCACCCGCGGCGCCTGGGTGGACGTGCGTCCCGGGTGGGTGACCGGCTCCGACGCGCTCTTCGAGCGGCTGGTGCGCCGGGTGCCGTGGCAGGCCGAGCGACGGCAGATGTGGGACACGGTGGTCGACGTCCCGAGGCTGCTGGCCTTCTACGCGGCCGAGCGGCCGCTGCCGGACCCGCTGCTGGGACGGGCGCGGGAAACGCTCAGCGAGCACTACCGCGGCGAGCTGGGCGAGCCGTTCACGAGCGCGGGGCTGTGCCTCTACCGTGACGGCCGCGACAGCGTCGCCTGGCACGGCGACACGCTCGGCCGCAGCAGCACCCAGGACACGATGGTCGCCATCGTCTCCCTGGGCGAGGCTCGCCGGCTCTCGTTGCGGCCACGCGCCGGCGGCGCCTCGCTGTCGTTCCCGCTGGGTCACGGGGACCTGCTGGTGATGGGAGGCTCCTGCCAGCGGACCTGGGAGCACGCCGTCCTCAAGACCACTCGTCCGGTGGGGCCCCGCATCAGCGTCCAGTTCCGGCCGCACGACGTCCGCTGAGCCAAGGCTGGGCCGGTCGACGACGCGAGAAGGGCCCCGGCGTGGCGCCGGGGCCCTTCTGCGTTGCTGCTGGGTGCTGCTGGGTGCTGCTGGGTGCTGCTGGGTGCTGCTCCACGTGCTGCGGTGGTCGCGACCCGTGGGTCCGAGGCCGCTCGAGCGGCTCGACCAGCCGGGGGCTGGACTCAGAAGTCCATGCCGCCCATGCCGCCCGACGGGTCCGGCATGCCGGCCGGGGCCTTCTCGGGCTTGTCGGCGACGACCGCCTCCGTGGTGAGGAACAGCGCAGCGATCGATGCGGCGTTCTGCAGCGCCGAGCGGGTCACCTTGGCGGGGTCGATGATGCCCTCGGCGATCATGTCGACGTAGTCGCCGGTGGCCGCGTTCAGGCCGTGGCCCGGCTTGAGGTTGCGGACCTTCTCCGCGACGACGCCACCCTCGAGACCGGCGTTGACGGCGATCTGCTTGAGCGGAGCCTCGGCCGCGACGCGGACGATGTTCGCGCCGGTGGCCTCGTCACCCTCGAGGTCGATCTTCTCGAAGGCCGCGTCGGTGGCCTGCACCAGCGCGACGCCGCCGCCGGCGACGATGCCCTCCTCGACGGCCGCCTTCGCGTTGCGGACGGCGTCCTCGATGCGGTGCTTGCGCTCCTTGAGCTCGACCTCGGTGGCCGCGCCGACCTTGATGACCGCCACACCGCCGGCCAGCTTGGCCAGCCGCTCCTGCAGCTTCTCGCGGTCGTAGTCGGAGTCGGACTTGTCGATCTCGGCGCGGATCTGGTTGACGCGACCCTTGATCTGGTCCTCGTCACCGGCACCCTCGACGATGGTCGTCTCGTCCTTGGTCACGACCACCTTGCGGGCCTGGCCGAGCAGCTCGAGGCCGGTCGACTCCAGCTTCAGGCCGACCTCCTCGGAGATCACCTGTCCACCGGTCAGGATCGCGATGTCCTGCAGCATGGCCTTGCGACGGTCGCCGAAGCCCGGAGCCTTGACGGCGACGGACTTGAAGGTGCCACGGATCTTGTTGACCACGAGCGTGGACAGCGCCTCGCCGTCGACGTCCTCGGACAGGATCAGCAGCGGCTTGCCACTCTGCATGACCTTCTCGAGCAGCGGCAGCAGGTCCTTAACGCTGGAGACCTTCTGGTTGGCGATCAGGATGTAGGGCTCGTCGAGCACCGTCTCCATGCGCTCGGTGTCGGTGACGAAGTAGGCCGAGATGTAGCCCTTGTCGAAGCGCATACCCTCGGTCAGCTCGAGGTCGAGCCCGAAGGTGTTGGACTCCTCGACGGTGATGACGCCTTCCTTGCCGACCTTGTCCATCGCCTCGGCGATGATCTCGCCGACCGAGGTGTCAGCGGCGGAGATGGAGGCCGTGGAGGCGATCTGCTCCTTGGTCTCGACATCCTTGGCCATCGAGAGCAGCTGCTCCGAGACACCCTCGACCGCACGCTCGATGCCGCGCTTGAGGGCCATCGGGTTCGCCCCCGCGGCCACGTTGCGCAGACCCTCGCGGACCATCGCCTGGGCCAGCACGGTGGCGGTGGTGGTGCCGTCGCCGGCGACGTCGTCGGTCTTCTTGGCGACCTCCTTGACGAGCTCGGCACCGATCTTCTCGTACGGGTCCTCCAGCTCGATCTCCTTCGCGATGGACACGCCATCGTTGGTGATCGTGGGAGCACCCCACTTCTTCTCCAGGACGACGTTGCGGCCCTTGGGGCCGAGCGTCACCTTGACGGCGTCGGCGAGCGTGTTCATGCCACGCTCCAGGCCGCGCCGTGCCTCCTCGTTGAACGCAATCAGCTTCGGCATTCTCCGCGGTTCCTCACGCTGAGATGGTGGATGGGCCCGGAGGATGCCCGCGACGGACGACCCCTGCTGACCCGGCGGACCCTTCCCGTCGGCGCATCGGAGCCTCATCGATTCCCGGCCCTGTTGTCACTCTCATGGCGAGAGTGCCAACCCCATGTTTAGCACTCGCCCCTGCCGAGTGCAAGGCGGCTCGGCGCCGCCCCGGTGTCCCTCGTCGGCCCCGTCCAGACGTCGAGGTCTAGACCGACCCCGGCCCCGCCACGGGACCGTTGACCGCCCCCTGGCCCGGGCCTAACCTGAACGAACCTCGTGGGTGCGACGGGGTTTCGGCCGGGGAACGCGCAAGCGCTCCCCGGCCTCCTGCCGTCCGGACCCGCTCCGGGTGGGCTCACGGTCGGCGGCCGGCCGCCAGCACCCGCTCCACCATCGCGCCGAACGTGGCGGCCAGCGTGGGGAGCACCTCGAGGTAGAGGCCCGGCTCGACCGCCTCGAGCTCGCTGACCGCGAGGCTCCCGTCGGCGAGCCGGAGCATGTCCACACGGGCGTACTCGACCGCGGTGCCGCGCAGCCGCTCGACGACCCGGACGGTCTGCTCTGCGAGCCCGGCCGCGGCCGGCTGCAGCGAGACCGGGCTCGTGATACCGCCGTACTGCTCGTGCACCCGGATCTCCCCGTCCGCCGGGCGCTTCGACACCTGCGCCGCGGCCCGTCCGCCGACGACGAACACCGAGGTCTCCCCCTCGGTGCGGACGGACTCGACGAGCGGCTGCACCACCCACGGGCCGGTCGCCGCGTCCAGCACCCCCTCGGCGACCGTGCCCTCGAAGCAGCGGACGCCCCGGCCGCCGGCACCCACCCGCGGTTTGGCGACGGCCCGCCCGAAGCGCGTCACGGCGGCGGCCACCGACCCCGGGTCGTCGGCGGTGACCGTGGGCACCACCGCCAGGCCGGCACCCGCCAGGTCGAGGAGGTAGGCCTTGTCCACGTTCCAGGCCATCGTCTCGGCGCCGTTCAGCAGGCCCGGGCCCACCGCACGAGCCCACTGCAGGAACTCCTCGCAGCGGCGCTCGTAGTCCCAGGTGCTGCGCACCGCCACCACCGCGGCGGCCCTCCAGTCGACGTGCGGGTCGTCCCACCGCAGCCAGCGGGCCACCACCCCGCGGGCCGCGAGGTCGTCGACCAGCAGGTGGCCGCCCGGCTCCCCCTCCGGCCAGTCGGCGCACGTCACCAGCAGCACCGCGGGCCGCGCCACCGTGGCGGTCGCGGCGGTCGCCGGGGTCGCTGCCGGGGTCGCTGCCGGGGTCGCTGCCGGGGTCGCTGCCGGGGTCGCTGCCGGGGTCGCTGCCGGGGTCGCTGCCGGGGTCGCTGCCGGGGTCGCTGCCGGGGTCGCTGCAGGGGTCGCTGCCGGGGTCGCTGCCGGGGTCGCTGCCGGGGCGGTGGTCATGACGCCCACGCTAGGGCCTCGCGGCAGGATGGACCGGTGATCACGACCTGGCTCACCAGCACGTTCGACCTCGCGGTGCCCGTGGTCTCGGCGCCGATGGCGGGGGTGGCGCACGGCGGGCTCGCGGCGGCGGTGTCGGCGGGCGGGGGGCTCGGGATGGTCGGCGTCGGCGCCGACCGGCCGGCGTCGTGGGTCACCGACCAGGCTCGGCTCGCCGCCGCGGCCGGTGCCAGCTACGGCGTCGGGCTGATGGCCTGGGGGTTGGAGCGTGGCGATGCCCAGCTGCAGGCGGTCCTCGACGTGCGGCCGGCGCTGGTGTCAGTCAGCTTCGGTCGCTTCGAGCCCCACGTCGCACGGCTGCGCGAGGCGGGGCTGCGGGTGACCGTCCAGGCGGGCACGGTGGCCGAGGCGGTGCGGGCCGAGCGTGCCGGCGTCGACTTCGTGGTGGCGCGCGGGTCCGAGGCCGGCGGCCACGGTCGCGACGCGGTGGCGACGCTGCCGCTGCTGCAGGGGGTCCTCGACCGGGTCGACGTCCCCGTGGTCGCCGCCGGCGGCATCGGCACCGCACGGGGGCTCGCCGCGGTGCTGGCCGCCGGTGCGGTCGGAGCGTGGGTCGGCACGGCGTTCCTCGCCGCCCGGGAGGCCGGCCACGGCGCCGCGGCACGGCGGCGGCTGCTGGCCGCCGGCGAGGCCGACACCGCCTACGACCGGGTCTTCGACGTGGCGCTGGCGCTCGGCTGGCCGGCGGAGTTCGGTGGCCGCACGCTTCGCAACGACTACCTCGACCGGTGGCGGGGCCGGCTGGCGGAGCTGGCCGGCGACCAGGAGGCGTCCGCCGAGCTGGTCCGGGCGATGCGCGTGGACGACTTCGACGTGGCCTGTCTCTACGCCGGCCAGGGCGTCGGCCTGCTGGACCGGGAGCGGCCCGCCGCCGAGGTGCTGGCCGACCTCGGCCGGGCCGAGGACCTGCTGCGCCGGTTCTGAGCGCCGCGATCCGAGAGGCGGCCGACGGGGCTCAGGCCCGCTCGGGCGGGAAGCCGCCGGTCGCGACCGGCCCCCACCGCTCGATCGTGACCCGGATCAGCGACTTGTCCTGCTGACGCATCGCGTCGCGGTACTCGTCCCAGTCGGGGTGCTCGCCGCTGATGCAGCGGAAGTAGTCCACCAACGGCTCCACGGCCTCGGGCATGTCGAGGACCTCCGCGATCCCGTCGACCTGCACGTAGGGGCCGTCCCACTCCTGCGAGTGGACGACCATCGACACCCGCGGGTCACGCCGGGCGTTGACGGCCTTGGCGCGCCGCGGGTAGGTGGAGACCACGACCCGGCCCCGGTCGTCGACACCACAGGTCACCGGCGACATCTGCAGGCTGCCGTCCTGGCGCCTGGTCACGAGCGTGGCGTGGTGCCGCGGCCGGACGAAGTCCAGGAGCTCGGCGAGCCCCACCCGCTGCGCGGTCGCGAGGGTGCGCGCCACGTCAGCCGCCGGCGACGGCGGGGATCACCGACACCTGGGCCCCGGCCGGCGTGCTGGTCTCCAGGGACTCCAGGAAGCGGACGTCGTCGTTGCCGACGTAGACGTTCACGAACCGGCGGATCGCGCCCTGGTCGTCCAGGATGCGGCCCTTGATGCCGGGGTAGGCCGACTCCAGCGACTCCAGCACCTCCGCGAGCGTGCCGCCGTCGGCCTGCACCTCGGACTCCCCGTGGGTGTAGGTGCGCAGGATGGTCGGGATCCGGACGCTGACGCTCATGTGTCTCCTTGGTGCGAGGCTGCTTCGAGTGCGGACTGGCTGCGGTGACGGCGGGTGGTCGCCGGTGCCGGCGACCACGCTACTCGCGGGACAGGGATCTCAGACCAGCCCGGCGGCGGTGAAGGCGGAGTAGGAGGGGTCGATGGTGGCCGCCGGCCCGACCCGGTCGGCGACCGCGTCGAGGGTCTTCAGCCCGTCCCCGGTGTTGAGCACCACGGTCTCGGCGTCCGGGTCGAGCCGCCCGGCAGCCAACAGCTTGCGCAACGTGGCGACGGTGACCCCGCCGGCGGTCTCGGCGAAGACGCCCTCGGTCCGGGCGAGCAGCTGGATGCCCTCGCGGACCTCCTCGTCGGTGACGTCCTCGACCGCCCCACCGGTGCGCCGGGTGACGTCGAGCACGTAGGGCCCGTCCGCGGGGTTGCCGATGGCCAGCGACTTCGCGATGGTGTCGGGCTTCACCGGGCGGACCACGTCGTGGCCGTTCTTGAACGCCGACGCGACCGGCGAGCAGCCCGTGGCCTGCGCCCCGAACATCCGGTACGACGAGTCCTCGACCAGCCCCAGCGCCACCAGCTCGGCGAACCCCTTGTCGATCTTCGTCAGCTGCGAGCCGGACGCGACCGGGACCACGACCTGCTCGGGCAGCCGCCAGCCCAGCTGCTCGGCGATCTCGTAGCCCAGGGTCTTCGAGCCCTCGGCGTAGTAGGGCCGCACGTTCACGTTGACGAACGCCCAGCCGTCCTCCTCGCCCGCGATCTCGGAGGCGAGGCGGTTGACGTCGTCGTAGTTGCCCTTGACCGCGACCAGGGTGCCGCCATACACGGCGGTGGTGATCACCTTGGGGCGCTCGAGATCCTCGGGGATGAACACCACGGTCCGGATCCCGGCGCGGGCCCCGGCCGCGGCGACGGCGTTGGCGAGGTTCCCGGTCGAGGGGCAGGCGAACACCTTGCTGCCGAACTCACGGGCCGCGGACAGGGCGACCGCGACCACCCGGTCCTTGAAGGAGTGGGTGGGGTTGCCGGAGTCATCCTTGACCCAGAGGTTGCGCATCCCCAGCTCCCGGCCGAGGTTGTGGGCCTTGATGAGCCGGGTGAAGCCGGGCTCCATGTTGGGGCTGTCGACGATGTCGATTGGCACGGGGAGCAACGCCTGGTAGCGCCAGATGTTCTTGGGGCCGGCCTCGATCTGCGCGCGGGTCAGCCGTGGGAAGTCGTAGCCGATCTCCAGCGGCCCGAAGCACTCCTGGCAGGCGTAGAACGGACCCAGCTCCTGGGTGGCGCGACACTCGCGACAGACCAGGCTCACGGCGTTGCCGAAGGCGCCGGGGCGCGGGGCCGCGGTGGGGCCGGCCCCCGTCGGTGAACCCGTCGGCGAGCCGGTCGGGGCGGACAGGGTGGTCGCTGCGCTCATGAAGGGGCCTCCTTCTCATCTTCCCCGGGTCCGACTCTCGGCGCGGGACGGAATTAGCACCGTTGGCACCGCGTCACGATGGCGGCGGCAGGTTGCCGGGGCTTCAGCGGGCCGTGTCCCTCTGCCCCTCTCGATGAGCAAGGCTCACTCTACGAGGGCGTCTCAGCATGTGCACACCATGCCCACGATCCGAGACCGCCGTGCCGCACGACCGGGCCTCGCCGATCGAGCCCGTGGTGGACCACCCGCCGGGTCTCGACAGCCTCGGCCACCGGGTGCGGATCGACCACCCGGGCTGGGTCACCGGCGGCGTGGTTGGCTTGCCCCATGGAGTTCGTCAGCGACCAGGGCCGGGAGCGCTACCAGGCGCTGGTCTCGCTGGCCCGGGACGTCGTCGTGGGCGTCGACTTCGACGGCACGCTCGCACCCATCGTGGACGACCCCGGGGCGGCGTGGATCCATCCGGTGGCTCCCGACGTGCTGACCAGGCTCGCGGCCGTGGTGGCCGCGGTGGTGGTCGTGACCGGCCGGCCGGCGCGGCAGGTGGTCGAGCTCGGTGGGCTCGAGGAGATCGCCGACGCGCTGCCCGAGGGCGCGCGGCTCGAGGTCATGGGCCAGTACGGGCACGAGCGGTGGGACTCCGCGGACCGGACGTTCTCCTCCCCCGAGCCGCCGGAGGCCTTGCGGGAGCTGCGCCAGGAGCTGCCGGAGATCTTGGCGCAGCAGCGGGCGGTCGGCGCCGAGGTCGAGGACAAGGGGCTCGCGCTCGCCGTCCACACCCGCCGGCTGCCGGACGCCGGAGCGGCGCTGACCCGGCTCGAGGGCGTGCTGCGCGCGGCTGCCGAGCGCCACGCGCTGCAGCTGGAGCCCGGCCGGATGGTGCTCGAGGTGCGGGCGCCGGGGATGCACAAGGGCCTGGCGGTGCGGCGGGTGCTCGACGAGCACCGTGGCGCCGGGATGCTGTTCGTGGGGGACGACCTCGGGGACCTCGAGGCGTTCGAGGCGCTGCGCGAGCTGCGGGTCGACGGCCTGCCCGCCCTGCTGGTCTGCTCGGGCTCGGAGGAGCAGGACGCGCTGGCCGCGCTCGCCGACGTCGTCGTCGACGGCCCCGCCGGGGTCGTGGAGCTGCTGAGCGGCTTCGCCCGGGACGCCGGCGGCTGACCGCGGCCGCCAGCGGTGGGCGGGCTGCGGCTCAGGCGTAGTCGGCGGTGAGGATCACCGTCAGCCGGTCGCCCCGCATCGGGTCGATGGCCGGCTTGACCCTGGCGATGCCGAGGTCCTTGCCGAGCAGCCTCGCCTCCCGGCGCAGCCGGGCCGGGAAGTACACCGTGCTGGCGTCGATGGTGCCGTACCAGTTGTCGGAGCCCACGACCTGCCACCCGGCGCCCTGGGCCCGAGCCGCGACACTGCCCGCGAGGCCGGAGATCCCGGAGTTGTTGTAGACCTCGACATAGGTCTCGCCACGGCGTACGGCCGGCTTCGCGGCCGGTCGGCTGGTCCGCGCCCGCGGGGTCGCCGACGCGACGGGCGGGGACGAGGCCGGAGTCGAGACCGCCGCCGGCCGGGTCGGCTCACGCTCGGGCCGCGACCCGTCGGTCGCCACGAACGCGATCCCGGCCAGCACCACCGCGGCCACCGACGCCACTGCCAGCGGCGAGGAGAGGGCCAGGCCGCGCTCGGAGCGACCGGCGGGGCCCCGCTGGGCGCACGGCACGCTCAGACCTCGAACCCGAGCCGGCGCGCCGAGCGGGCGCGCTGCCGAGCGGCTCGCAGCCGACGCAGCCGTCGTACCAGCAGCGGGTCGAAGGCCAGCGACTCCGGCCGGTCGATGAGCGCGTTCAGCACCTGGTAGTAGCGGGTGGAGGACATGTCGAACTTCTCCCGGACCGCCTGCTCCTTCGCGCCGGCGTACTTCCACCACTGCCGCTCGAAGGCCAGCAGGTCGCGGTCGCGGTCGGACAGCCCGCCATCGTCCGGTCCCCTGTCGTCCTCGACGGTCTTCGCGCGCTCCGTGCCGTTCATACGGGCGACTCCCTGTGCGCAGCTGCGCTGATCTGTCGATGGCTGGTGTGCTGCGATCATAGGCGACGAACCACAGCCGTGTAGTTCCAGGGCCCGCCGTCGGCGGCCGTGTCGCGAAGGCCAGACTGGATCGGTGACCAGCCTGCCAGACCGGTTTCCCCCGCTCGAGACGCCCGTCGGCCCGGTGCGAGCGAGGCCGCTGCCCCCGGGCCGGCCGGTGCGGTGGGGCGTGGTCGCGACCGGGAAGATCGCCCACGCCTTCGTCGGGGACCTGGCGCTGCTTCCCGACTGCGAGGTGGTGGCCGTGGCGTCGCGTCGCCAGGAGACCGCCGACGCGTTCGCCGCCGAGCACGCCGTCGCAGCCGCGTACGCCGACTACCGCTGGCTGGTCGAGGACCCCGCCGTCGACGTCGTGTACGTCGCGAGCCCCCATGCCCTGCACCGGGAGCACGTCGAGCGCGCGCTGGAGGCGGGCAAGGCGGTGCTGTGCGAGAAGCCGCTGACGCTCACCGCCGCCGACGCCCGGCACCTCGCCGGGCTCGCCCGGGAACGGGGGCTGTTCTTGATGGAGGCGATGTGGATGCGCTGCCACCCGCTGGTCCGTCGGCTGCGGCAGCTGGTCGGCACCGGCGCGCTCGGCGAGGTCCGCCAGGTCCGTGCCGACCTCGGCTTCGTGGTCGACCGCCCCGCGACCGACAGGCTGCTCGACCCGGCGCTCGGCGGCGGTGCCCTGCTCGACATGGGCATCTATCCGCTCACGTTCGCCTCGCTGTTCCTCGGCGAGCCGGCCCACGTCGCGGCCACCGCCGCACTGTCGCCGGCCGGGGTCGACCTGGACGTCGCGATGGCGCTGCGCTACGACAGCGGCGCCCTGGCCTCGCTGACCGCGTCGATGACCTCGTGGTCGCCGCGCACCGCCTCGGTCGCGACCGACCTGGGCCGGTTGGATCTGCCGGCGCCGTTCCACCACCCGGAGCACGCACGGTGGACCGCCGCGGACGGCGACCCCGACCTGGGGCTCCCCACGACCTCGCAGCGGCTCACCGAACCGACCGGGGGCCGGGGCTACACGCACGAGGCAGCCGAGGTCGTGCGCTGCCTTCGTCGCGGTGAGACCGAGAGCCCGCTGGTGCCGCTGGCCGACACGGTGGCGCTGCTGCGTCAGATGGACGCGGTCCGCGAGCAGATCGGGGTGCGCTACGCCGCCGACGGCTAGCCGGCACGGCCGCGACCGGCTCATGCGACGGCCCGGCCTGGGTAGGTTGGAGGCGTGACCCCTCCCCGCAGCGCCGAGAAGCCCGGCCGCTCCCGGTCGACCCCGACGGTGGCCAAGGCCGACCTCGTCATCGTCGCCAACCGCCTCCCGGTGGACCAGGTCGAGAACGCCGACGGCTCGGTGAGCTGGCGACCGTCCCCGGGCGGCCTGGTCACCGCGATCGAGCCCGTGATGCGCGAGAACGACGGCGCCTGGCTCGGCTGGCCGGGCAGCACCGGCGCCGAGGCCCAGGACCTGCAGCCGTTCGTCGAGGACGGCATGTTGCTGGTGCCGGTGCCGCTGAGCGCCGCCGAGGTGGAGGAGTTCTATGAGGGCTTCTCCAACGCGACGCTGTGGCCGCTCTACCACGACGTCGTCGCGAAGCCGGAGTTCCACCGGGAGTGGTGGGACAGCTACGTCCGGGTCAACCGGCGCTTCGCCGACCGGGCCGCCGAGGTCGCCGCGGACGGGGCGACCGTCTGGGTCCACGACTACCAGATGCAGCTGGTGCCCGCCATGCTGCGCGAGCGCCGTCCGGACCTGCGCATCGGCTTCTTCCTCCACATCCCGTTCCCCCCGGCCGAGCTCTTCCAGCAGCTGCCCTGGCGACGACAGCTGCTCGAGGGGCTGCTCGGGGCCGACGTGGTGGGCTTCCAACGGCCCGGGGCGGCCCAGAACTTCGTCCGGCTGGTCCGCCAGCGGGTCGGGCACAAGACCCACCGCGGCCTGATCTACCTCCCGGACGGGCGAGAGGTGCAGGCCGCGGCCTTCCCGATCTCCATCGACACCGCCGGCCTGGAGAAGCTCGCCCGCTCGGAGTCGGTGGCCGCGCGCGCGGTGGAGATCCGCGAGCAGCTGGGCAACCCCACGACGCTGCTGCTGGGCGTCGACCGGTTGGACTACACCAAGGGCATCTACGACCGCATCCGGGCGTTCGGCGAGCTGGTGGCAGACGAGCAGGTCTCGGTCGAGGACACCGTCTTCGTCCAGGTGGCCACCCCGTCGCGGGAGCGGGTCGACCAGTACCGCCGGCTGCGCGACGAGATCGACCGCCTGGTCGGGCGGCTCAATGGAGATCTCGGCAGTATCGGCAGCCCGGCCATCCACTACATGCACACCTCGTATCCCAGGGATGAGATGGCCGCGCTGTTCAGGGCGGCCGACGTGATGGTCGTGACGCCGCTGCGGGACGGCATGAACCTCGTCGCCAAGGAGTACGTCGCCTGCCGCTACGACGACGGCGGCGCCCTGGTGCTGTCCGAGTTCGCCGGGGCCGCCGACGAGCTGCGGCAGGCCTACCTGGTCAACCCCTACGACATCAACGGCATGAAGCAGGCCATCCTCACCGCGATGCACGCGCCACCACGGGAGCGTGCCCGCCGGATGAAGGCGATGCGACGGACCGTCGCCGAGCACGACGTGAAGGAGTGGGCGCGGCAGTTCCTCGAGGTGCTGGCGGCGGCCAGGCCAGAGCACCACCGGCAGCTGAAGTCGACACGCACGCCCTGAGCCCGTCCCGCCGACGTCGCGGGGAGCCCGACGACCGCGAGAGGGCCTCCTCAGCCGGCTTCGCGGAGCAGGACCGGCAGCGGGGCCTGGTAGCCCACCAGGAACCCGTCCAGCTCGGCGGCGGGCAAGGGGCGGCTCATCCAGTAGCCCTGCGCGAGGTCGCAGCCGACGTCACGCAGGACGCCGAAGGCCACCGCGTCCTCGATCCCCTCGGCCACGACACTGTGGCCGAGGCGGTGACCGAGGTCGACGATCGCCCCGATGATGGCCACCGAGGACGGCTCGGGCAGGACGCTCACGAACGACCGGTCGATCTTGATCTCGTCGACCGGGAGCCGCTGCAGGTAGGCGAGCGAGGAGTAGCCGGTCCCCAGGTCGTCGACCGAGAGCCGGACCCCGACCGCACGCAGCCGCTCCAGTGCCGCGATCGCCCGCTCGGGGTCGGTCATCAGGCTGGTCTCCGTGAGCTCCAGCGTCAGCGAGGACGGTGCCATCTCGAACCCGGCCAGCACCGCGGCGACCTGGTCGACGAAGCTCGGCTCGAGCAGGCTCCGGGCGGAGATGTTGACCGCTACCGAGAAGCCGGGCGTCAGCTGCTGCCACCGCCGGCAGTCACCGAGCGCGGTCCGCAGGATCAGCATGGTCAGCGGCGTGATCAGGGTGCTCTGCTCCGCAAGCGGGATGAACTGGTCGGGTGCCACCCGACCGTGGACCGGGTGATCCCATCGTGCCAGCGCCTCCACCCCGACCGCCCGACCCGTGCTCAGGTCGACCTTCGGCTGGTAGTGGACCGACAGCTCGCCGCCGGCCACCGCTGCGCGCAGGTCGGTCAGCAGGCCGAGCCGGACCCGGTCGGTGCGGTCGAGCTCGGGCCGGTAGACCTCGAGCGCCGTACGCCGCGACTTCGCCGCGGCCAGCGACAGGTCCGCCCACCGCAGCACGGTCGCGGCTGCCGTCCCCGGCACCGCCACCGCCGCGCCGAAGCTGGCCTCGGTCGCCACCGACACTCCGGCCAGGGCGAACGCCTCGCCCAGGGCCGCCTGGACCAGCGCCGCGCAGCCTCGCACGCCCGGCTCGTCCTCGCCCGGCAGCAGCACCGCGAACTGGTCGCCGCCGGTCCGCGCGACCAGCGCACCGGCCGGCACCGCCTGCTCAAGCCGGGCCGCCACCAGCCGCAGCAGCTCGTCGCCCAGCTCGTGGCCGAGCGTCTCGTTGACGTCCTTGAACCGGTCGAGCCCCAGCGCCAGCACCGCCGCCGGGCGGTCCCGCAGTGTCTCGCCCAGGTGGACCCCGAGCAGCCGACGGTTGGCGAGACCGGTCAGCTCGTCGTGCAGGGCCTGACGCTCGCGCTCCTCGGCCTGGGCGATGATCAGGCTCGCGCGGGTCGCGTTGCCGATCGCGACGGCGGCATGGTTGGCGAGCGCGACCAGCTGGGTGAGGTCGGCACGGCCGAAGGTCTCGATGTCCCCGAGCGTGTCGGCGGCGACCAGCCAGCCGATGACGGTGCCCTCGCCGTGCAGCGGCACCAGCATGCTGTCGTGGACCCCCTCCCGCTCGATCGCCTCGCCCAGCGCCGCGTCGCGGGTGCGGCGAGGCACCAGCAGGGGCTGGCCCGCCGCGACGGCTGCGAGGGCGTCCACCAGGGCGGCGCGGCCCACGGCGACCGGGCCGTCGCGCAGCACCCAGTCCTGCGAGCCACCCCCGGGCAGCGCCAGCCGGATCACCACGGTGGCGACCCCGAACGCCTCGCGCACCTCGGTGAGCACCGTGCGCACCACCGACTCCAGCTCGACCTCGCGGCCGACCAGGGCGGTGAACCGGTTCACCTGCTCCAGGCTCTCCGAGCGCTGTCGGGCGCCTTCGAAGGAGCGGTAGGCGAAGACCAGTACCGCCGCGATGACGACGAGCAGCCATGCGGCCCGCCAGTCGACGGTGAGGATGTAGACCGCGACGATCGCGAAGCAGGCGTTGCCGAGGTCGCCGACCAGCCCGGCCCGGAACAGCCTGAGCATGGAGCCCGGCCAACGGCCGGAGGCGACGGTGATGGCGATGCCCACCAGCACCGAGCTCAAGGCGCCGGTCACCACCGCGACCGCCGCGGCCGCCAGCCAGCCACGCGGCCCCAGCGGGTCGCCGGCGCCGAGCACGAGGTGCCAGATGCTGACCGCGGCCTCCGCCTCCAGCGCGAACAGGGCACAGTTGAAAGCGGTCTTCTGGAGCGGCCGGCGCTCGTGGACGAAGGCGATCAGCGCGCCCGCGACCCGGCACAGCACGAGCAGGTCGGGACGCACGAAGAACAGGCCGAGCACCAGCGGGATCTCCATCACGGAGAAGGCGTAGGCCTCTCGGCCGAGGTGCAGGTGGACGATGAGGAGCTCTGCGACGAGGAAGCCGACCACGAGCGCCACCGGCCACCCCCACGGCCAGCTGCGCTGGTGGTCGACCAGGGGCAGCACCACGAGCAGGTAGAGCGTTCCGGCGAGCAGCAGCATCAGCGCGCACAGCAGCCAGATCGCGACCCTGCGCGTCCTGGTCATCGGAGTTCTCCGTCCCGTTCTCGTCATGCTCGTACTCGTACTCGTGCCCGTAGTGGCCCGGCGGGGCCGGCCGGCCCCGCCGGTCCTTCACCGGATCGGCCTAGGTCCAGCTGCGACCCGTCCAGCTGCGACCGGTCCAGCTGCGACCCGCCCAGGCGTCCCCGGTCCAGGAGCGACCGGTCCAGGAGCGACCGGTCCAGGAGCGACCGGTCCACGACCGCCCGCTCCACGAGCTCCCGGTCCAGGAGCGGCCCTGCCACGACGGCCCCGCCCAGGTGGTGGCGCACCAGCAGCCGCCCGTCCAGTCGCGGTCGTTCCAGCGGCCGCCGTCCCACGAGGTGCCGGCACTGCTGGCCCTGGCCCACCGCGCGGCGTGCCACGGCCCGAGCACGTCCCGCTCACCGGTCAGCTCGACGTCGCCGTCGGCGACGTGGGCGCTGCCTCGGGACTGCTCGAGGGAGCCGGTGCCCGACGATCGGGGGAAGCTCTGGGTGGCCAGTGGCGCGGCGGTCATCGAGGCCGCGGCCAGGTTGATCTCCCCCGCCCCGCGTCCGGCGGCGTCCGCCAACGGCATCGGCGAGGCCGTGCCTCGCAGCAGCGCCTTCACCTGGTCCGGGGTCAGCCCGGGCCGCTGGTCGAGGAGCAGGGCCACCGCGCCGGAGACGACCGCGGCCGCCTGGGAGGTGCCGCCACCGCGGAGGAACCGGTCGCCGTAGCGGGCCTCGGGGAACGCGGAGTCCACGAACGAGCCCGGGTTGCGCAGCGAGACGATCGAGCGGCCCGGAGCGGTCACGTCCACCCGGCGGGCGGCGTCACCGCGGCTCGAGAACTCGGGCACGACGTCGTCGGAGGTGATGCGGGTGCCGCGGGTGTCGGCGGCGCCGACGGCGATCACGTAGGGGTCGTAGGCGGGGTTGTTCAGCCGCGGCGCGCTCGTCCCCTCGTTTCCACCGGCAACCACGACGACGATGCCCGCTCGCCAGGCGTTCTCGACGGCGTGGGTCAGCGGGTCGACCCGGTAGTCCTGGGTGCCGTCGGTCCCGAAGGACAGGTTGAGCACCCGGATCGGGTTGCGCGGGTCGTCGTCGCGGTGCGCCACGACCCAGTCGACGGCCGCCACGGCCTGCGAGACGTCCACGGCGCCGTCGCTGGCCGCGAGCTTCAGGCTGGTCAGCTGCGCGAGCGGTGCCACCCCCTGGAACCTGTCGAGGTCGAGCACCGAGCCCTGGTCGTTGCCCGCGATGATGCCCGCCATGTGGGTGCCGTGCCCGAAGGTGTCGAGGTAGCGGAGGTCGGGCGACTGGCTCTCGAAGGACAGGTCCGGTCCGTTCACCACGTTCCCGGCTCTGAGTCCGGCCACCGGGACCACCCCGGTGTCCACCAGCGCCACACCGACGCCGCCTCCCCGGTAGCCGCGCGACCACAGCGCGTCGGCGCCGATCGAGTCCCGCACCTCCTTCAGGGTGGTCGGGGTCCCGTCGTAGAGCCAGCTGGTCGGCGCGAGGCCCCCGGTGATCGTGTCCACGGTGCTCAGCACCGGGTCCAGCACCGGGTCCAGCACCGAGCCGGCCACCGGGGCCAGCGGGTCGAGCAGACCCGCCTGCGCGGGCCCGGTCGGCACGGCGGCCACCACCGCGGCCACGCCGGCCACCCCCAGCACTGCGATGCGTCGACGAAGCGTCACGCCGGTCCCCACCTCTCTCACGACCCGGAACCATCCGGGCGGCGGGTCCCCCCAGGACCTGCCAAGAGTTAGAGGTTACCTCCGGAAAAGAGATGAATGTCCGGATTTGGGATAATCGCAGGCACCGGCTCGGTGGACCCGCCCCCCGGCGGGTCCACCGCCCCCCTCAGCCGGGCACGATGTTCTGGTTGACGTGGAACACGTTGTCCGGGTCATAGGTCGTCTTCACCTGGGCCAGCCGGTCGTAGTTGCCACGGTACGAGGCCCGCACCCGGTCCTGCCCCTCGTCCATCAGGAAGTTGACGTACGCCCCGCCCGCCGAGTGCGGGTGCAGGTCGTCGTAGTAGTCCCGGGTCCATGCCGTGATCGCCTCCGCGTTGGCCGGGTCGGGGTCGACCCCGACGATCGTTCCGGCCCAACCGCCGTCGCGGTAGGCGAACGAGGTGGCGTCGCTGTCCACCCGGCTGGCCGCCCCGTCGATGGGGTAGAGGTGCATGGTGGAGTGACCCGTGGGCAACCGCGCCCCGTAGTCGCGGTGCACCTCGATGGCGGCGTCGGTGATCTCGTGGAAGAAGTCCGCTCGCCAGTACCACTGCAGACCGGCGGGGTAGAGCGCGTCGAAGGCGCTCTGGAGCGCCGTGAACGGCATCGCGTGCATCCCCACGACCAGCGGCGACCCGAACTCCTTGACCGGGGCAAGCACTTCCTCGGCGCGCTCGTGCGGTCCGGTGTAGCACCACACGATGCCGCAGGCCTTGCGACCCCACAGCGCCTCGGGGAACGGCGGGGCGGGAGGGATGGTGAGCAGCCCGATCCACCCGCTGAGCTCCTCGGGCAGGCTCGGCAGCAGCTCGCGGTACCACCGCATCACCCCGCCGGTGTCCTCGATGTCGTAGAGCACGGGACCGCCGATGATCACGCCGCCCTGGCCGATCGGGTGGCAGCGGAAGGTGAAGGACGTCACCACGCCGAAGTTCCCTCCGCCACCGCGCAGTGCCCAGAACAGGTCGGCGTGCTCGGACTCGTCGGCGACGACGAGGCTGCCGTCCGCCAGCACCACGTCGGCCGAGACCAGGTTGTCGATCGTCAGCCCGAAGCGGCGGGTCAGGTAGCCGATGCCACCGCCCAGGGTCAGGCCACCGACGCCGGTCGAGGCGATGAAGCCGGACGGGGTGGCCATGCCGAACCCGACCGTCGCGTGGTCCACGTCCGCCCAGACGCAGCCGCCGTCGACGCGGACCAGGCCACGCGCCGGGTCGACGGTGACGCTGTGCATCTCGCGCAGGTCGACCACCAGCGCGCCGTCGGCCACCCCGAGACCGCCCGCGTTGTGCCCGCCGCCGCGGATCGCGAGGTCGACGCCGTGGGACACGCCGAAGCGGACGCAGGCCACGACGTCGGCGGCGTCACGGCACTGCACGATCACCGCGGGCCGGCGGTCGATCATGGCGTTGTAGACCGCTCGCGCCTCGTCGTACCCCTCGTCGCCGGGGGTGAGCAGCCGTCCTCGCAGCAGCGGTCGGAGCTCGTCGAGCGACTCCTCGACAACGCTGCCGGGCCGGTCGGTGGTGGCTGTCATCTGGTCCTCCTGGGTCGGGGTGGCCCCGCACCGGGCCACGTCTGGACCCTAGGAGGCCGGCGTTCCCTCAGCGTTCGGCCACGAGGAGGACCCGAACGCCGGCGCCCCGGCCGCTGCCAGGCCGGCGAGGCCGCGCTGGAGCAGCGCGACGCTGCCCTGGCTCCGGGCCAGCTCCACCCCGGCGTGGGCCAGGCCCAGCCGGCGGGACCCCCCGGCGTGCCCGGCCCGCATCCGGAGGATCTCGGGCTGCCACCACAGGTCGCCGTTGACGCTGGCCGCGGTGTGGGCCGCGTCCAGCGTCGCCATGGCGTCGCGAGGGCGGCCGATCCTCGCCTGCAGGTCGGCGAGCAGCGAGAGCCAGTACGGCATCCGGGCCAGGCACTGCTGCTCCTTCAGGTTCGCGATGCCGCGCCGGACCCGCACGATCCCCTCCTCCCCGCCCCGCAGCCAGCCGTCGAGGACCAGCCCCCACTCCCCGTAGTAGGCGAAGGAGTACTCCTCGCTGAGCAGGTTCAGCTCGGCCACGGCGGCCGCCATCCCCTCCCGGTCCCCCTGCAGCTGACCGGTGATCGCGGCGTAGGCCAACGCCACCGCCAGGCTGTACGGATGGGCGTAGCCCCGGGCCCGGTCGACGGCCTCCTCGGCTCGGCGCCCCGCCAGGTCGTGCTCTCCGAGCAGCCAGTGCGCGTGCGCGGACCAGGCGAGCGCGTGCACCTCGGGCATGCTGCCCACGACCAGCGACTCCGCGCCGCGACAGCGGTCGTGGGCGAGGTCGAAGTGGACCACCGCCTCGGCCGGCCGGCCCAGCGACATCGCGGACCCGGCGTAGGCGAAGTGGGCCTCCCCGAGCATGCTCTCGTCGTCCTCTGCCATCGACAGCGCCCGCGAGGCCACCTGCAGCGAGTCGGGCACGTCGCCTCGCACGAAGCGAGAGGTCCACAGCCCGAGCAGGGCGGACAGCAGCCGGCGCCGGGTGCCGAGGTGGTCGGCGAGCTCGACGGCACGCTCCAGGAGGGTGCGGAGCTCGGGCGACCCGTAGCCCTCCGAGGCGTTCAGAGGCGCGGCCACGGCCAGCAGGCAGTCCAGCTCCCGCTCGTCGCGCAGGCGCCCGGGTGGCTGCGCCACCACGATGTCGAGCGCCCGGCGGTGCAGCCGGACCGCTTCGCCGGCGGCGTAGCGGCCCGCTGCGACCTCCGCGGCGGTGCGGTAGTGCGCGAGGGCCTTGTCCGGCCGGCCGGCCCGGTCGTACTGCTCGGCCAGCAGCACCGCGACCTCCTCCTCCCGGCCGGCCGAGGACAGCTCCAGGGCCTGGGCCAGCCGCCGGTGCAGCAGCCAGCGCCGCGGGGGGCTCACCAGGTCGTACGCAGCGTCGCGCAGCAGGTCGTGACCGAAGTCGTAGCCCGTCCCCAGCTCGTGCAGGATCCGGCAGCGCCACAGCTCGTCGACCGCGCGGGCCACCGCCCGGTGGTCGAGGTCGCTGGCCTCCGTCAACAGGTCCAGGGTGACGTCGCGACCGAGAGCAGCGGCGAGGCCCGCGGTCTCCTGCGCCTCGGCGGAGGTCTGCTCGATCCGCAGCCGCAGCACGCTGCCGAGCCGGTCGTCGGCCGCCACCGTGACCCGGTCGACGCCGGCGGCGCGGGCGGCCTCGATGACGTAGAGCGGGAACCCGCCGGTGGTCTCGTGCAGGAGCCGCGCCTGCTGCGGCGAGAGCTCCCGCCCGGTGATCGAGGCGGACAGCGTGGCCACCTCGGCACGGTCCAGCGGCTCCAGGTCGACGCTCGCCGACGCGACCCCGGTGGCGCGCAGGCCCGCGATCCAGCCCGACGTCGGCGACGGCCGGCCACGGACCTCCGAGCGCAGCGTCGTCACCACCAGCAGCGGACGGTCCGTGGCGAGCCCCAGCAGGGCCGAGAGCCAGGAGAGCGTCTCCCGGTCGCACCACTGCAGGTTGTCAAGCACGAGCAGCAGCGGGCCGCGGACGGCGAGGAACGGCTGCGCCAGGCCCTGGAGGAATCGCAGCCGCTGCCAGGCGTCGACCCTGGCACGGTCGCCGCCGACGCGGCCGGGACCGTCGTGGGCCCCCGGAGCGACGGCCTGGCCGGTCGCGACGGGGCTCGCGATGTCCGGCGCGAGCCGGTCCACCTCCCGGCGCCACACCGGGTCCAGGCCCCGGGCGGCGCTGCGCAGCCGCGGGGTCCGCAGCCAGTCCGCCACGGGGGCGAGGACCAGCTGCCCGGACAGGTCGAAGCAGCGCGTGGCGGCGACCGTGCCGTGCCCGCGGCGGACCAGGTCGGCCAGCTCCGCGACCAGCCGGGTCTTGCCGACGCCGGCGACGCCGCGGACCACGACCACGCCGGGCTGCTGACCCTCCACCACCTCCTGCCACGTCCGGGCGAGGAGCTGCAGAGGCTCGCCGCGGCCCACCAGCGGGACGCGGTGCGCGCCGGCGCGTCCCGCGGCTCCCCCACCGGACGCACCGGGTCGCCGACGGCCGGGCGGCCCGTCGAGGAGCCCTTCCAGGGCGTGGGTGGTGCTCGCGTCCGGGGCCACCCCCAGCTCACGCTCCAGCACGGCGGCGCAGTGGTGGTAGGTGCTGATCGCCCCACCCCGGTCGCCGGTCTGCGCCTGGAGGGCCATCAGGGAGCGGTAGCCGGCCTCCTCCAGCGGCGCCAGGGTGATCCGACGGCGTCCCGCGGCGACGGCGGCCGCGAGGTCCCCCCACCCGGGGCCGTGCGCCATCACCAGGTCGCACAGGTCGACGGCCTCCCGCCGCAGCCGCTCGCGCGCCTCGACCACCCAGTCGTCGTAGACCGCCGGAAGCAGGTCGCCACCGTAGGCGGCGAGGGCCTCACCGGCGATCGTCGGCGCCCGGCCCGGGGGGGCCGAGGCCAGCTCGGCGTGCCGGGCCCGGAACACCCGGAGGTCGACCTGGCAGTCCGCGGTGTCGCGCCAGCACAGCCCGGTGCCGGTGACCTCGAGCGCGTCGCTCCCGTCGAGCAGGCGCCGCAGGTGGTGCAGCTCGCGACGGAGGTTGGTCAGCGCCTGGGCCTCGCCGGACCTGGGCCAGAAGCTCCCGGCCACCAGGTGCCGGTCCTGCGGCGTGCCGGCGTGCAGCGCCAGGCGGGCGACGAGCGCGAGCGACCGCGACGACCGGGACCGGACCTCGCCGGTGGGCTCGCCGGTGATGACCTGCTCCCCCAGCACCGTGATCCGAAGCACCGTGGCTACCGCCTCCGCGCAGCACTCTAGCTCCGGTCCGCTGCTAACTTCTCGCTCATGGATCTGATCCCCGGCCCGGACCAGGTCGTCGCCGCGGCGGTCAACCTCGCCACCCTGCTGCGGCGGGGTCGCCTGGCCGACGTGGCGCCGATGCGCCGCACCGTGCTCACCGACCGCGGTCCGGGCACGGTCCACCGCTACCGGCCGCTGCCCGGCGTCGCCTCGCACGGCGACCCCGTCCTGCTCGTCGGCCCGCTCGGGGCGCCCGCCCTCTGCTACGACCTGCGCCGGGGTTGCTCGCTGGTCGAGCACCTGCTGGAGGGCGGCCGTCCGACCTACCTCGTCGAGCTCGACGGCCGCCCCGACGGCACCGCACTGGAGCGGCTCGTCGACGACGTGCTCCCGACCGCGGTGACCGAGGTCGCCCGGGACACGGCCGGGCATGGGGTCCACCTGGTCGGCTGGGGCCCCGGGGGGCTGGCTGCTGTCCTGGCAGCCGCGTCGCGGCCGGACCTGCCGCTCGTCTCGCTGACGAGCCTCGCCGCCCCGTTCGACGTCGACCAGGTGTCGGACGTGGCGCCGTTGCGCCCGTTCCCGAGGGTCGCCGGCGGGCGCGCGGGCCTGATGAGCCACGCCCACCGCCTGCTGGGGGGCGCCCGGGTCCCGCTGCTGGGCCGCGTGGGCCGGCTGCCGGCGGTCGACTCGCTGCTGACGAAGCCGCTGACCCTCGCCTGGACGCTGGACGACGCCGACTTCCTGGCGCAGGTAGAGGCGGTGGACCGGCTCCGCGCCAGGACCGCCCCCGACCACCGGGGGCGCCGCTTCGGCCGGCTCTACCACCGGGTGCTCGCCGCGACCTCCGCGGTCGAGGGCAGCGTCACGATCGACGGCGGCCGGGAGATCCGGCTGGACGGCCTGCGGGTGCCGCTGCTGGTCGTAGCCGGAGCCGGGGACACGATCGCGCCGGCCGCGAGCGTCCGCCGCCTCCTCGCGCTGCTGCCGGCAGGAGCGGACGCGCGGTTCGAGGTGGTCGAGGGTGGCCATCTCGGGATGCTGACCGGTCGCCGGGCCCGGGGGACCACCTGGCCGCTGGTGGAGCGGTGGCTCGACGCCGGGTGTGCCGCGACCGGCGACGCGGTGGCGCCACCGGGACGCGCCGCATCGGCCCCGGCGATCGGGTCCAACCCCCGCCGCCGCTACGCCTCGGCAGCGAGCCGGACCTTGGCCGGGGCATGAGCCGGTCGGTGGCCCGGTCGGTGGCCCGATCGGTGGCTGGGTCGGTTGCGGGCGCCCTCCTCGTCGCCGGCTGCACCCCGGCGGTGGCCCCGCCCCCGGGACCGGTCGCGAAGCCGGCCCCGGCGCCGCCGACCTACCAGCGCTACGCCGCCCTCGGCGACTCCTACAGCGCCGGCCCCCTGGTCCCGACCAGCGACCTCGCCGGCGGCTGCCTGCGCTCGGACCACAACTACCCGTCGCTGCTCGCCGGACAGCTGCGGGTCGGCCGGCTCGTCGACGTCACCTGCAGCGGTGCCACCACGGCCGACCTGACCCGGAGCCAGCAGACCTTCCCCGACGCCCGGGTCCCGCCGCAGCTCGACGCGGTCACGGCCGACACCGACCTGGTGACCCTGGGCATCGGCGGCAACGACCTGGGCCTGTTCAGCACGATCGTGCGAACCTGCACCCGGCTGCGCGCGCAGGACCCGACCGGCTCGCCGTGCACCGCGCGGCTCGCCCGCACCGGTCCCGACCTCGACGGCGCCGCGCGGACGATCAGCAACCGGGTCACCGCCTCGCTGCGCCGGGTCCGGGCCAAGGCCCCGACCGCCCGGGTGCTGCTGGTGAGCTACCTCCGGCTGGTGCCCGAACAGGGCACCTGCCCCGCGCTGCCGCTGGCTGCGGGCGACTACGCCGTGGGGCGCCGCCTCAGCCGGACCCTCGACCGGGCGCTGCGCAGCGCGGCCGCTCGGACCGGGGTGGACTTCGTCGACATGCGCGCGGCCTCTCGCGGTCACGACATCTGCGCGGACGACCCGTGGGTCAACGGCGCGACCACCGACCGCACCAGGGCGCTCGCCTACCACCCGTTCGCCGAGGGGATGGCCGCAGACGCCCGCGAGGTACGACGGGTGCTGGCCGGGAGCTGACCGACCCCACCACTGGTGGCCTCGGCCGAGGCGCAGGTCGGCTCACGGTCCCCGTCCGGGGCTGCCTAGGGTGTCGCGCATGAGCGCACTGCCCGCCCTGGTGGAGCGTGGCCTCGTCGCCGCCGACTGGGCCGAGGCGCTGGCCCCCGTCGAGGACCGGATCGAGACGATGGGCGCCTTCCTGCGCGCCGAGGTCGAGGCAGGCCGTGGCTACCTTCCCCACGGCGACCGCATCCTGCGCGCCTTCGCCCGCCCGCTCGCCGAGGTCCGGGTGCTCTTGGTGGGCCAGGACCCGTACCCCACCCCGGGGCACCCGGTCGGGTTGTCGTTCTCGGTGGCCCGCGACGTCCGCCCACTGCCGCGCAGCCTGGCCAACATCTACACCGAGCTCCGCGAGGACCTCGGCTGCCCGACGCCCACGACCGGTGACCTGACGCCCTGGTCCGAGCAGGGCGTGATGCTGCTCAACCGCTGCCTCACCGTCAGCCCGGGCGCCCCGGCCTCGCACCGCGGCCGCGGCTGGGAGGCCGTCACCGAGCGGGCCATCCGGGTGCTTGCCGACCGCGGCGGCCCGCTGGCCGCGATCCTGTGGGGACGTGACGCTCAGCAGCTCAAGTCGCTGCTCGGGCCGGTGCCCTGGGTCGCCTCCGCCCATCCCAGCCCGTTGTCCGCGGCCCGGGGCTTCTTCGGCTCTCGGCCCTTCTCACGGGTGAACACGCTGCTCGAGCAGCAGGGCGGCACCGGCCTCGACTGGCGGCTGCCGTGAGCAGGCTGCAGACAGTCTGCGTGTTCGCCGGCGCCAGCGCCGGCCGTCGCCCTGCCTACGTGGCCGCGGCGGCCGCCCTGGGCGCCGAGGTCGCCGCCCGCGGGTTGCGACTGGTCTACGGTGGCGGCAGCCTCGGCCTGATGGGGACGCTCGCGGAAGCCGCGCTCGCCGCCGGCGGGGAGGTGGTCGGGGTGATCCCCCGGACGCTGGTCGAGCGCGAGCTCGCCCACCGCGGCCTGAGCGAGCTGGTGGTGACCGCGACGATGCACGACCGCAAGGCGCGGATGGCCGACCTGGCCGACGGCTTCGTCGCGCTGCCCGGCGGCCTCGGCACCCTCGAGGAGCTCGCCGAGGTCCTGACCTGGTCGCAGCTCGGGATCCAGCGCAAGCCCGCCGGCCTGCTCGACGTCGAGTCGTTCTTCGACCCGCTGCTGGCGTTCCTCGACCACACCGTCACCCAGGGGTTCCTGGCCGAGGAGCACCGGCGACTGCTCCTCGCGGCCGACCGGCCCGGAGTGCTGTTGGACCGGTTGGCTGACTGGGAGGAGCCGACCGGCAGGTGGGTCGAGGGCGAGACGGGCTCGTCCCGGCTCCGCTAGCCCGGGGGCTCCTCACCCGCGCCTGCGACGGCCGGCGCCACCGGCGCTCGCAGCTGCGAGGCCTCGATGCGGTCGACGATGTGACCGGCGATGCGCTCGAGGGCGGCCACGTCCTGGGCCGAGAGTCCGTCGAAGACCAGCGACCGCACCGTCTCGACGTGACCGGGGGCGGCGGCGACCAGCACCTGCCAGCCGTCCTCGGCCAGCCGGACCAGGGTCACCCGTCGGCTGCGCGGGGACGGGGTGCGGACCACCCAGCCACGCCGCTCCAGCTTGCTGACGACGTGCGAGAGCCGCGACAGGCTGGCGTTGGTCCGGCTCGCGAGCTCGCTCATCGCCAGGGTGCGGTCGTCGGACTCCGAGAGCATCGCCAGGCACAGGTAGTCGAAGTGGGTCAGGTCGTCGTCGCGCTGGAGCTGGGAGTCCAGGGCCGGGGACAGCTTGAGCATCACCCCGGCCAGCCGCAGCCAGGCCCGCTGCTCGTCCTCGTCCAGCCACCGTGTCATGCGGTCAGCGTAGGCGCTCCACTCTGACCCTCAACACTTGATTCTTCAACTGTCTCCGCTACAGTAGGAGCATGGACGAGATCTTGCGAGCGGACGGGACCACGAAGCCGAGCGCGCTGCCGCCCACGGAGCCGACCGGCCGGATGCCGGCGCTCTACATCGGCCACGGCGCACCGCCGCTGCTCGACGACCCGGTGTGGAGCGGGCAGCTGCGCGCCTGGGCCGCGGCGCTGCCCCGACCGCGCGCCATCCTGATCGTCTCCGCGCACTGGGAGTCCGCGCCGGTGATGCTGTCCTCGCCGACGCCCGGCACGCCGCTGGTCTACGACTTCGGCGGCTTCGCGCAGCGCTACTACGAGATGACCTACCGGACCCCCGACGCGAGCGCGCTGGCGGCCCGGGTGGCCGCGATGATGCCCGACACCGAGCCGGTCCACCAGCACCCCAGCCGAGGCCTGGACCACGGCGCCTGGGTGCCGTTGCGGATCATGTACCCGGCCGGCGACATCCCGGTGCTGCAGATGTCGCTGCCCACCGAGGACCCGACTCGGCTGCTGGCCCTGGGCCGGCGGCTCCGACCGTTGCGCGACGAGGGCGTGCTCGTGATCGGCTCCGGCTTCCTCACCCACGGGCTGCCGTTCCTGCGCGAGTTCCGCATCGAGGCGCCGGCCCCGGGCTGGTCCACCGAGTTCGACGCCTGGGCTGCCGAGGCGCTGGCTCGCGGCGACGTGGAGACGCTGGCCGCGTACCGGTCGCAGGCTCCCGGGATGCCCTACGCGCACCCCACGGTCGAGCACTTCACGCCGCTGTTCGTGACACTGGGTGCGGCCAGCGACCCCGAGGTCCCCGGTGACCAGGTCGTCGACGGCTACTGGATGGGCCTCTCGAAGCGGTCGCTGCAGGTCGCCTGACCCGGCCTCCGGCCGGATGGGCAGGATGGCCGCGTGAGCATCCTGTCGATCCAGTCCCACGTGGCCTACGGCCACGCCGGCAACAGCGCGGCCGTCTTCCCGCTGCAGCGGCTCGGCCGCGAGGTGTGGCCGGTGCTGACCGTGACCTTCTCCAACCACACCGGCTACGGACAGTGGCGCGGCCCGCTGATCCCGGCCGCCGACGTCGCGGAGGTGATCCGGGGGGTCGGCGAGCGCGGAGCGTTCGCTCGCTGCGACGCGGTGCTCTCGGGCTACCAGGGCGCCGAGGACGTCGGTGCGGTGATCCTCGACGCCGTGGCGGCGGTGAAGCGGCAGCGGCCGCCGGCGCTCTACTGCTGCGACCCGGTGATGGGCGACGTCGGTCGCGGCATGTTCGTGCGGCCGGGGATCCCCGAGTTCATGCGCGACCGGGTGGTGCCGGCCGCCGACATCGTCACCCCCAACCACTTCGAGCTGGACTTCCTCGCGGGAAGCACCTCCCGCACGACGGCGGGGCTGCTCGCGGCGGTGGACACGGTCCGGGCGAGCGGCCCCGCCGTCGTGCTGGTGACCAGCGTGCGGCTCGATGACACGCCCGACGATGCCCTCGACCTCGTCGCCGTCTCCGACGCGGGGGCGTGGCGCACCCGGACACCGCGGCTGCCGATCAGCCCCAACGGCGCCGGTGACGTGACGGCGGCCGTCCTGCTGGCGCACCTGCTCGACGGCCGCAGCCTCGACGACGCGCTGGCGCACACCACCTCGGCGGTGTACGCCGTCATCGAGGCGACGGCCGCCGACGGCGGGCGGGAGCTCAGCCTGGTCGCCGCCCAGGACCGGATCGCCGAGCCGCGCCTGGAGTTCACCCCGCAGCGGCTGCGCTGAGAGCCGCTTGTCAGGTTCGAACTGACGACCTTTCGCTTACAAGGCGAGTGCTCTACCAGCTGAGCTAAAGCGGCGAGCCGCCATGCTATCGAGTGCCGTCCGGCGGTCCCGGTGGGCGGGCGGCCTCTTGCAGGGACCTGCACTCTGTGCGCATCATGGCCGTGCGAACGGGTAGTGACACCTCAACCGACGAGGAGGTCCACCATGGGCAACGACGACAAGATCGCCAACAAGGGCGAAGGCTTGCTGGGCTCGGCCAAGGAGAAGCTCGGCGACGCCACCAACGACAAGGACCTGCAGGCCGAGGGCCAGGCAGACCAGTCCAAGGCCGACCTGAAGCAGGCCGGCGAGAAGGTCAAGGACGCCTTCAAGGGCTGAGTTCAGCCAGGCAGCCACAGCGGAGGTCGATGCTCTCGGCAGCCGTTCGCAGGACCGACCACCACCGGCCGTGACCGCGTCATCGGGTCGCCGGCCGGCAACGACCGACGCAGGGCCGGTTCGACACGGGGCGCGACTCACGCAGCGCGCCTCGTGCCACCGGCCCTTCGTCCTGTGGTCCCGCCCGGCCGGGCCAAGGCCGGCAGGCTGGTCCGCCGGAGCGTCTGGCCCGCTCATCCGGGCCGACCGTCAGCTGCCGGGCTGCAGTGCCCGTCATGGTGGGGCGGTGCCCCCAAGCGCCCCGCGTCACCATCGTCGGCGTCGCGCGGGAGGCCGGCGTGGCGCCGTCCACGGTCTCGAGGCCTTCACCGACCCCGGCCGTGTCGACGCCGTCACCCGCGAGCATGTGCTCGGGGTCGCGAGCCGGCTCGGCTACGCCCCAACCCCGCGGCGCGGGCCCTTGGAGTCGGGGCGGACCAGCACCCTCGCGCTGGTGCTGCCCGACATCACCGACCCGTTTCTTCTGCGGCCCCATCAGGGGAGCCGAGCGTGCCGCCGCCGCGGCCGGACCGACCCCGGTCGTCGCCGACACCGAGGAGAACGCGGCCGCCGAGGCCCGGATCCTGGCCGCGCTGGGGCCGGTCGTCGACGGCTTCGTGGTCTGCTCGGTCCGACTGGCTGACGCGGACCTGCTGGCCGTCGCCGAGCACGAGAGCCTGACCCTGGTGAGCCGTCAGGGCGCAGGCATGGACAGCGTGGTCAGCGACTACCGGGGCGGCACCCAGCAGATCGTCGACCACCTGGCCTCGCTCGGGCACCGGTGCCGGGCGAGGTCAGCGTCGTCGGCTTCGGCTCGGAGCTCTGCGCGCCCCCGCTCACGACGCTGGCCGAGCGGGTGCTCGACGTGGGTCGACGGGCCGTCGAGAGCCTCACCATGGCGCTGCGGCGCCGCGACGACCAGCCGGCCAGGCTGGTGCTGCCCACCCAGCTCGTGGTCCGGGCCTCCACCGGACCGGCGCCCGCCCGCTCACCGGCACCATCACGGACCAGGGCCTAGGCTGCCACCCATGGCGCTGCGCATCATCGCGACGAAGCCGAACCCGGCCCTGGTCACCCTTCCGTGGCAGCTGTCGCTGGAGGAGTGGGGCGACGACGTCGTCGTGCCGCTGCCTCGCGGCATCTCCCGGCACATCGTCCGCATCGTGCGGCTGGGTCAGGACGTGTACGCCGTCAAGCAGACGAGGCTGGAGTGGGCCAACCGCGAGTACCGGCTGCTGCGCGACCTGCGGCGGCTCGGCCTGCCGACCGTCGAGCCGGTCGGCGTCGTCAGCGGCCGCGAGTCCGAGGCGGACGAGGAGATCGAGCCGGCCCTGGTCACCCGCCACCTGCAGTACTCCCTGCCCTACCGGTCGCTGTTCAGCCACGGGCTGCCACAGGGCAGCCTGCCGAAGATCGTCGACGCACTGGTCGTGCTGCTGGTCCGGCTGCACCTGGCCGGCTTCTTCTGGGGCGACGTGTCGCTGTCCAACGTGCTGTTCCGACGCAGTGCCGGCGAGTTCGCGGCGTACCTCGTGGACGCGGAGACCGGCGAGCTGCACGAGTCGCTGTCCGACGGGCAGCGGATGCACGACCTCGACGTGGCGCTGACCAACATCTACGGCGAGCTGCTCGACCTGCAGGCCGGCGGGCTGCTCAGCGAGTCCTTCGAGGCCGACGACGTCGTGGAGACGCTGGAGGGCCGCTACCGGAGCCTGTGGCGCGAGCTCACCGGGATCGAGCAGTTCACCACCGAGGAGATCTGGCGCATCGAGCAGCGCATCGAGCGGCTCAACGACCTCGGCTTCGACGTCGACGAGCTGGACATCGTCACGGACTGGGACGGTGCCAGCATCCACGTGCAGCCCAAGGTGGTCGAGGCCAACCACCACGCCCGGGAGCTGCAGCGGCTGACCGGCCTCGACGTCGAGGACAACCAGGCCCGTCGCCTGCTCAACGACCTGGCCGCGTTCACCGCCCACCACGACCTCGGCGGCGAGTCTCGGTCCATCGTGGCTCACCGGTGGCTCACGACGGTCTACGAGCCGATCACGGTGATGGTCCCCGAGCAGCTCCGCGGACGGCTGGAGCCCGCCGAGGTGTTCCACGAGATCCTGGAGCACCGCTGGTTCCTGTCCGAGGAGTCCGGCCACCCGGTGCGCACGGTCGAGGCCGCGCAGTCCTACATCGACTCGGTGCTCGCCGCCCGGCCCGACGAGGTCATCGCCGCCCCCGAGGTCGAGGAGCTGCCGGCCTTCGGCGAGCTGGGAGAGCTCGGCGACGAGGAGGACCTCGAGGCGATCGAGGCACTGGAGCCGGGCGGACGCTGACCCCGCGACCGGAGGCTCAGGAGCGCCGGGCCTGCGCGATCGCGTAGAGCGCCACGCCGGCGGCCACCCCGGCGTTCAGCGACTCGACGTCGTTGACCATCGGGACGCTGACGAGCTGGTCGCAGGTCTCCGCGACCAGCCGGGACAGCCCGGCGCCCTCCGAGCCCACCACGACCACCAGCGGCCCGTCGGCGAGGTCGAGGTCCGGCAGCGCCACGTCCCCGTCGGCGGCCAGGCCGACCACCATGCAGCCGGCAGCCTGGTAGCCCTTCAGCGCCCGGGTCAGGTTCGTGGCCTGCGCGACCGGCAGCCGGGCGGCGGCCCCGGCGGAGGTCTTCCAGGCCGAGGCGGTCATCCCGGCCGAACGCCGCTCCGGGACCACGACGCCGTGAGCGCCGAACCCGGCCGCGGAGCGCACCACCGCACCGAGGTTGCGCGGGTCCGTCACCGAGTCCAGGGCCACCACCAGCGCGGGCTCGCCGAGCTCGGCGGCCCGGTCCAGCAGGTCCGACGGGGAGGCGTACTCGTAGGCCGGGACCCGGGCGGCCAGGCCCTGGTGCACGGCGCCGTCGGTGAGCCGGTCCAGCTCGCCGCGGCCCACCTCGAGCAGGGAGATGCCACGGTCCGCCGCGACGCGGAACACCTCACGCAGCCGGCCGTCGCGCTCGGCGCCCTCCGCGACGTACACCGCCGAGACCGGCATCTGGGCACGCAGCACCTCCACGACGGAGTTGCGCCCGGCCACCCACTCGGAGTCACCGCCGGCGCGGGTGGCGGTCCGACGCCGCGGCGCCGCCTTCTTCTCCGCACGCTTGCGGCTCTTGTACGCCACGTGCCCTTCTCGGTCCTTGGCCTTCGGCGTCGGACCGCGCCCCTCCAGAGCCCGCTTCACCCGGCCGCCAGAGCCGGCGGTGGGGTTCCCCTTGCCGGTCTTCTTGATCGCCCCGCGTCGCGAGGAGTTGCCTGCCATCAGTGTCCTTCGGTGGTCATGGGTGGGGTACAGGTCTCGACGGGGGCTTCTCGAGCCCGTCGGAGGGCTCGACGGCCGGCGGTGTCACAGCGACCACCGCGGGCCCTGGGGGGTGTCCTCGAGCTCGACGCCGGCCGCCTTGAGCCGGTCCCTGATCGCGTCGGCGGCCGCGAAGTCCCTGGCGGCCCGGGCGCTCGCCCGCTGCTCGAGCAGCGTCGCCACCAAGGCGTCGACGGCGTCGGTGAGCCGCTGCTCACGGTCGGAGGAGCGGCCCGCAGACCACTGCTCGTCGAACGGGTCCAGCCCGAGCACCGCGAGCATCCCCCGCACCGAGGCGGCGGACCCGCGCAGCGCCGGCGACGCGCCCGCGGCCAGCAGCTTGTTGCCCTCGCGGACCACCTCGTGGATCGCGGCCACGGCAGCCGGCGTCGACAGGTCGTCGTCCATCGCCGCCTCGAAGTCGGCGCACGCGGTGCCGAGGCCGACCTCGCCCAGGACGTCGGCGGCCCGGGTCAGGAAGTGCTCGACGCGGGCGAAGCCGGCCGCGGCCTCCGCCAGCGCCTCGAAGGAGAACTCCACGTGCGAGCGGTAGTGCGCGGCCACCATGTAGTAGCGGAGGTCGATCGCCCGGACGCGCTCCAGCACCGCCGGAACCACCAGTGAGTTGCCGAGCGACTTGCTCATCTTCTCCCCGGACGTGGTGATCCAGGCGTTGTGCATCCAGTACGACGCGAAGCCGAACCCCGCCGCCCGCGACTGGGCCTGCTCGTTCTCGTGGTGGGGGAAGCGCAGGTCGACACCGCCACCGTGGATGTCGAACTCGCCGCCGAGGTACTTCAGCGCCATGGCGGAGCACTCGATGTGCCAGCCGGGCCGTCCCCGCCCCCAGGGGGAGGGCCAGGACGCCGTGCGCGGCTCGGTCTCGCGCTTCCAGCCCTTCCAGAGAGCGAAGTCGCGGGGGTCGCGCTTGCCGCGCGGGTCGGCGTCCGACGCCGCCTCCATGTCGTCGAGGCGCTGGTGGGTGAGCTCGCCGTAGCCGGGCCAGGCGCGCACGTCGAAGTAGACGTCACCGGACCCGTCACCGGCGGGGTAGGCGTGCCCGGACGCCACCAGCCGCTCGACGAGCTCCACCATCTCCGGGACGTGGCCGGTCGCCGCCGGCTCGTAGGTGGGCGGCTCGACGTTGAGCGAGGCGTAGGCGGCGTCCAGCTCCCGCTTCATCGCGTAGGCGAGGTTGTACCAGGGCCGACCCTGCTCCCGCGCCTTGCCGAGGATCTTGTCGTCGATGTCGGTGATGTTGCGGATCAGCGTGACCTGGTACCCGCGGTGCACCAGCCAGCGGCGCAGCACGTCGAAGTTCACCGCGGAGCGGACGTGCCCGACGTGGGGCTCGGACTGCACCGTGAGGCCGCAGACGTACATCCCGACGTGCCCCGGCCGCAGCGGGACGAAGTCGCGGATCTCGCGGGTCGCGGTGTCGAAGAGCCTGAGCGTCACCGGCCCATCGTATCGGCGACGCCGCCCCTGCCGACCCGGCGCGTCTGGCGACGCCGCCCCTGCCGACCCGGCGCGTCTGGCGACTCCGCCCCTGCCGACCCGGCGCGTCTGGCGGCGGCTCAGCCCGCGGTGAAGTCGACCCGGTGCCAGCCCGTCGCGCCGTCGGGCACGACGCGGGTGCGCACCGCGGTCTGCGTAGCCCCGGTGCGGTCGGTGGCCCGGACCGTCAGGGTGTGGGGGCCCGCATCGACCGCGACAGTGCCGGCCCACTGGACCCAGGTGTCGGCCGAGGGCACCCTGCCGAGCGCGGCACGCTGCCACGGCCCGCCGTCGAGGCTGAACTCGACCCGCTCGACCCCCCTGCGCTGCGCCCAGGCGTGGCCACCGACCCGGAGCGTGCCGGCCCGCACATGCCTGCCGTCGGCGGGCACCTCGATCCGCGACTGGGTCTTGACCGGCCCCCGCTCCGACCAGCCCCGCTCGGTCCAGTAGGCGGAGAAGTCAGCGAACCGGGTGACCTCGAGGTCGGTGACCCACTTGGTCGCGGACACGAAGCCGTAGAGGCCCGGCACCACCATCCGCACCGGGAAGCCGTGCTCGAGCGGCAGCGGCTCCCCGTTCATCGCGACCGCCAGCAGCGCGTCCCGGCCGTCGGTGAGTGCCGCCAGGGGGGTGCCACAGGTCCAGTCGTCGTGCGAGGTCTGCAGCACCGCGTCAGCCGCCGGGTCGACCCCCACCTCTCGGAGCAGGTCCGCCACCCGGACCCCGCTCCACCAGGCGTTGCCGACCAGGTCGCCGCCCACCTCGTTCGACACGCAGCACAGGGTCACCCAGGCCTGCCGCTGCTCCCGGTCGAGCAGGCCCTGGTAGTCGATCACGAGCTCTCGCTCCACCAGCCCATGGATGCGCAGCCGCCACGCGGACGGCATGACCGCGGGGAGCACCAGCGCGGTGTCGATGCGGTAGAAGTCGGTGTTCCCCACGCGCCACGGCGTGGTCCCGGCGAGCCCGAGCGAGGCGCCGTCCGGGACCGTCCCCCGGGTCGCGGGCAGCCGCAGCGCCAGCCGCGCCGCCTCGACCGCGCGGCGGGCCCTGCCGACGAAGCGGTCACCGACGGCCAGCGCGGCCGAGGCGACGGCCACGGCGCCGACGTGGGTCAGGAACCGGCGGCGGGACGCCGCCAGCGACGGTCGGGGCTTCGCCGCCGCGACCAGGTGCTCCAGCAGCACGGTCCACACCAGCACCCCCAGGACCGGCGGCAGCAGTGAGACGGCGCTGAAACCCGGGCGCGCGAGCGAGGCGAGCGCCGAGACCAGGCCCATGCCGGCGAAGACCAGCTGGCCGAGCAGGAGGCGTCGGGCGCTGAGCAGACCGGCGGTCGCTGCCAGCAGCAGGACCGCCAGCAGCACACCGGCACCCAGGATCGGCTTGTCGTAGCGTCCCACCAGGCCGATCGCGGCCTCGACGAGCGCGCCCGGGGTCAGCTGGACGACCATCTCGGCGACCACCGTCACCGGGCCGGCGCGGACCCGCAGCACGTCGGCGACCAGCTGGGCGACCACCACCCCGGCCAGTCCGGTCACGGCGCCGGCCAGCGCCAGCCGGGGGCGGGGAGAGCTCACACCTCCATGTTCGCCCACCGACCCCAACCGGACGGGTGGCGCCACGGACCGGCGGCTCGGCGCGGCGCGTGCGGCATGATCATCTGGGTGAGAGCGCCCCTCCCCCGCACCGGCCTCGGCGTCGACGTGCACACGCTGGCCGCCGGAGTCCCGATGCACCTGGCCGGACTGCACTTTCCGGAGGAGGACCGAGGGCTCGCCGGCCACTCCGACGGTGACGTCGCCGCGCACGCCTGCTGCGACGCGCTGCTGTCGGCGGCCGGGCTCGGCGACCTCGGCAGCGCCTTCGGCACCGCCGACCCACGCTGGGAGGGTGCCGCCGGTACCACCCTGCTCACGGAGGCAGCCGCCCGTGTCCGCGCGGCCGGCTACGACATCGGGAACGTGACCGTCCAGGTCATCGGCAACCGCCCCCGGATCGGCGGGCGCCGCGACGAGGCGCAGGCCGCGCTCGGTGCGGCGGTCGGGGCGCCGGTCAGCGTGTCCGCCACCACCACCGACGGGCTCGGTCTCACCGGCCGCGGCGAGGGGGTCGCCGCGATCGCGAGCGCGCTCGTGGTGCCTCGCTGACCTGTCCGCCGGCCGCCGGCCGCCGACGAGAGTCCCGAGCGGAGGGGGATCAGACCAGGGAGAGCGCGAACCGTCGGGCGACGGTCGCCCGGTAGCTCCGGGCCGCTGCCTCGGCCAGCTGCGGGTGGTCGCCGAGCACGCCTGCGCACACCTCCAGCCCCTGGCTCCGGACGTCGACGCGCATCCGGTCGTGGAACTGGCCGTGCGAGACCAGCAGCGGGACCACCGCCGGGGTGGGGGCCGAGCGGTCCCTGAAGTCGGTGACGACCTGGGAGAGCCGTAGGCCGCGGCCGATCAGGTGGGCGGGCCGGACCGGCCCACCCCAGACCTCCTCGAGCAGCTGTGCCGCCCGGGTGGTCTCCCCCTGGCCCGACGGCTCCACGCAGCCGGCGGCCACCAGCACCACCGGCTGACCGGTCCGTGCCCCGGCCTCCCGCAGCCGCTGGGCCAGGACCCCCGACAACAGCCGTTGCCCACCCAGCGGGTCGGCGAGGGCGGCCCCGGCCTCGAGGGCGACGGTCTCGGTCAGCGCCCGCTCCCGCCCGCACAGCAGCGGCACGACCACCGGCGCCGGCGGACGGTCCGCCAGCGTCTCCGACAGCGTCGGGCCGTCCGCGTTGCCGGTGTAGGCGACCCGGACGTCGACGCCGGGGAGCCGGTAGCCGACCCTGGCCGCGACCGCCTCGACGGTGCGGACGCCCGTCGGGTTCCGGGTGCCCTGGGCGAGCAGCACGAGTGTCATGGGTGGTTCCTCCCTCCCACGTGGACGACGCCGTCGACCACCTTGACGGCGTACGCCGGCACGCTCATCCCCGGCTCGTCCAGGCAGACGCCCGACCGCAGGTCGAAGGCGCGACGCGACGAGGGCGAGGCCACGAACGGGATGTCGTCGCGACTGCCCACGATGCCGCGCCCCAGCACGGTGGAGCGGCTGAACGGGTCGTGGTTGCCCAAGACGTACACCGATCCGTCCGGGACCAGGAAGACGGCCACCGCGTGACCGCGGACCAGAGCGGTTACGCCGCGCTCGACCGGCAGCTGGTCGAGGGCGCAGACGGGCGTCCATGTCTCGTCGCCCGTCCGCGCCGTCATCTGACCGCCTCCCTGCGGCGAACCTACGAAGCGCGTGTTGTCGCCACGTGTGCTCGGTGTTACGACGGTGTCAACAGCAGCGTGCGGTCTGTCAGGCTGCTGGCATGCTGCCCGCCGACCTCCCGACCGTCGAGGACCACCGTCTCGACCCCGACGACGGCCCTGCTCCCCGCACGGGGGTGGTGATCGTGGCGGCCGGGTCCGGAGCCCGGGTCGGGGCCGACACGAACAAGGTGCTGCTCCCCCTGCTGGGCGAGACCGTGCTGACCTGGTCGGTGCGCACCGTCGCCTCGCTCCCGTACGTCGACCGACTGGTCGTCGTGGTCCGGCGCGAGGACGCCGAGCAGGTGGCGGAGCTGGTGCGCGCCGAGCTGGGCGAGGAGCAGGAGGCGGTCCTCGTCATCGGCGGGGCGACCCGGCACGCCTCCGAGCAGCGTGGGCTCGAACCGCTGCGTGGCCCCGTCGCGGCCGGCGAGCTCGAGGTGGTGGCCGTTCACGACGCGGCCCGACCGCTGGCTGACGCAGCGCTGTTCGAGGCCGTCGTCCGCGCCGCGCGACGGCACGGTGCGGCGCTGCCGGTGCGTCCCCGGCCGGGGGTGCTGCCGCAGTCGGGCGGGGAACCGCTGCCGGACCTGGTGGCGGCGCAGACGCCGCAGGCCGTCCGGGCGGGTCCGCTGCTCGCGGCCTACGACCGCGCCGAGGCCGAGGGCTTCGAGGGCAGCGACACGGCGACCACGGCGGGGCGGTTCGCGGACCTGACCGTGGTCGGCGTCCCGGCCCCGGCGACCAATCTCAAGATCACCTACGCGCCCGACGTGTCGCTGGCCGAGCACCTGCTGGCCGGGCGCGCGAGCGTGCCCAGCAGCAGGCAGGACGGCAACGAGTAGGGCCGCGGCGGGTCAGTCGCCGGCGCCGGACTCCAGCAGCCGGACGTCCGACTCGTCGGCGACGCGCATCGCGGTGGGCGGCGCCTCGAGCAGCAGGACGTCGTAGCGACGGCGCAGCTGCGAGACGAGCAGCGGCAGGTCGTCGGTGAGGGGTCTGGTGGCCATCCTGGCCAGCACCTCGTGGGGCAGCACTACCGGCGAGCACACCGTCACCAGGCCGTCACGGTCCTCGACCTCGCCGAGCCCGATCACGCCGACGCCCGGCGCGGGAGCGGCATCGTCACCGCGGCGCACCGTGTCGGTGACCGGACGGACGCCGACCACCACCACGGAGCGCTCGACGGCGGTCCGGGTCGCCCGGGCCAGGAAGTCGACGGGAGTGCCGGGGCAGAGCGGGTCGTGCAGCACCAACGCGGCGCCGCGGGCCAGGACGTCGCGCCAGCTCTCGTTGAAGTTCAACAGCTCCACCCCGGCCTCGCCGAGCGCCCAGGAGGCCACCGCCACCAGGGACTCGCCGTGCAGCAGCGCGAACGGCAGCGAGCCGCGCGACTCCACCGGCACCATCCCGACCGCGGACCCGGTCAACGGCTCGAGGAACTCCTCGTGATCTGGCCACGTCACGTGCTGCTCCTCGTCTCGGGGGTGCCGGGGTGGCGGCCGGACCGTGACCGGCCGCCGGGCCCCCGCACGCAGCAGACCCCCGGCATCGGGCCGGGGGTCTGCTGCACTGCTGGTGCGCGAGAGGTCAGGACGCGAGGACGTCGTCGAGCAACGACTCCGCCTTGTCCTCGTTCGTGTGCTCAGCCAGCGCCAGCTCGGAGACCAGGATCTGGCGCGCCTTGGCCAGCATCCGCTTCTCACCGGCGGACAGCCCGCGGTCGCGCTCGCGGCGCCACAGGTCGCGGACGACCTCGGCCACCTTCATGACGTCGCCGGAGTGCAGCTTCTCCAGGTTCGCCTTGTAGCGGCGGGACCAGTTCGTCGGCTCCTCGGTGTGCGCCGCGCGCAGCACCTCGAAGACCCGGTCCAGACCCTCCTTGTCGACCACGTCGCGGACCCCGACCAGGTCCAGGTTGCAGGCCGGGACGCGAACGACCAGGTCCTGCTGAGCGACGATGCGCAGGACCAGATAGAGCCGGTCCTCGCCCTTGATCTGTCGGGTCTCGATGTCCTCGATGACCGCTGCGCCGTGATTTGGGTAAACAACCGTTTCGCCGACGGTAAATGTCATGTGCCAGGTACCCCTTCCTCGGTGACCAGTCTAACACGGGCCGAACCCCGGCAATTTCGGTGTTTTCGCAGGTCAGAGGCCAGATTGGGGCTTGACAGACACTTGATCGTTGTGCCTTCAGGAGTTTCGTGGTGCCCACGCCGGGGCACGGCCGGCGTGCGGAAGACTGCCAGCCATGACGCTTCGAGGGTGGCGCGAGGCCGGCGTCGCGCTGGTGCTGTCCTGCCACCCTGCCCCCGCGCTGGCGATGACGGTGGGCCTGAGCGCCGGGGCGGCCCTCAGCGGCCGCGGCGCCGGCGGCACCCTCCTGGTGGCCGCCACGGTGTCGACGGGGCAGCTCACCGTGGGCTGGATCAACGACCTTCACGATGCCGACCGCGACCGCCTGGCCGGTCGGCGGGACAAGCCGGTGGCGGCCGGCCGGGTCGCCCCGGGCACCGTGCGTGCCGCGACCGCGGTGATGGCGGTGCTCGTGGTCCCCCTGTCGCTCGCCAACGGCACGGCCTCCGGCCTCGCGCACCTCGCGGCGGTGCTCAGCGCCTGGTCCTACAACCTGCTGCTCAAGCGCACCGTGCTGTCCTGGCTCCCCTACGCGGTCAGCTTCGGGCTGCTGCCCGCGTTCCTGTCCTACGGCGGGGTCGGCTTCGGTCGCCAGGGCGGTCCGCCCACCGTCGCGATGAGCGTCCTCGCCGCCCTCCTCGGGATCGGCATCCACGTCCTCAACACGCTGCCCGACCTCCCCGAGGACCGGGCCAACGGCGTGCGGCACCTGCCGCTGCTGGTGGCCGAGCGCGTCGGCACGCCGGCACTGCGGGCCCTCGGGCTCACCCTGACCTTGACCACCGCGACCGCGCTGGTCCTCACCGCCGCCACCGCGGGGCTGCGGCGGTGAGTCCGGGTCCCTGCTGGCGCACGGGCCGGTGCCCTAGACTCCGGTCCGTGAACGTTCGACGCAGCCTCGCGACCGCCGTCCTGCTGCTGGCGGTTCCGGCCCTGTCCTCCTGCGGAGTGAACTTCGACGCGCAGACCGAGCAGGTCTACAACCCCGCTGTCGGCGTCAACGACCAGTCCGGCGTGGTGGACGTCCTGAACGCGCTGGTGGTGTCGGGCAGCAGCGGCAGCGGCACGCTGGTCGCCACCTTGGTCAACGGCGACGGGACCCAGCCGGACGCGCTGCGTTCGGTCGCCGGCGCCCGCGAGGACAGCGGCGTGCAGGTGACCGTCCCCGGAACCACCGCGATCCCGGCCGGCGGCCTGGTGAACCTTGCCGAGACGCCCTCCCAGATCACGGTGCGCAGCCCCAAGGTGGTTCCCGGCTTCTACGTCCGGGTGACCTTCACCTTCGACCGCGCGGGGGCCGTCACGCTCAACGTGCCGGTGGTCTCCGCCGACCTGCCGCCCTACGACACCATCACGGTGCCCGGCTCCTGACCGGTCGCTCGACCCTCCCGGCAGTGGCCGACCGGCCCATGCCACGGCGCAGCCGGCCTCCACTAGGGTGACGGCCATGAGTGCGCCGTACACCCTGGTCCTGCTCCGCCACGGCGAGAGCGAGTGGAACGCCAAGAACCTCTTCACCGGCTGGGTCGACGTGGCCCTGACCGACAAGGGGCGGGCCGAAGCGGCACGAGGCGGCGAGCTCATCTCGGCCGCCGGCGTGCTGCCCGACGTGCTGCACACGTCGGTGCTGCGGCGTGCGATCACCACCGCTCAGCTCGCGCTGGACGCCTGCGACCGGCACTGGATCCCGGTCCGCCGCTCCTGGCGCCTCAACGAGCGGCACTACGGCGCCCTGCAGGGCAAGGACAAGAAGGAGACGCTCGAGGAGTACGGGGAGGAGCAGTTCATGCTCTGGCGCCGCTCCTACGACACCCCGCCGCCGCCGATCGACGACGACGACCGCTGGGCCCAGACCGGCGACGCCCGCTACGCCGCTCTGGCCGAGGAGATCCGCCCCCGCACCGAGTGCCTCGCCGACGTCGTCGCCCGCATGCTGCCCTACTGGTACGACGCGATCGTCCCGGACCTGCGCAACGGGCAGACGGTCTGCGTGGCCGCCCACGGCAACTCGCTGCGCGCGCTGGTCAAGCACCTCGACCAGATCTCGGAGGAGGCCGTGGTGGGGCTGAACATCCCGACCGGGATCCCGCTGGTCTACCGCCTCGACGAGCACTTGCGGCCGCTCACCCGGGGCGGGGAGTACCTCGACCCCGACGCCGCGGCCGATGCGATCGCGGCGGTGGCCAACCAGGGCCGATGAGCCACCCGACCGCTCAGGGGGTCAGGCCCGACCCCAGGAAGGCGCGCACCCGCGCCCGGTCACCCTCGACCCGGGCCAGGCCCGGCGTCACGGGCCGTCGCCACAGCATGCGGTAGAGCACCTCGACGGGCGCGGTGACCCGGTTCCGCGTCCCGTCGTCGTGGCCCGGGCGCGTCCGGACCGCCGGTGGCGCGCCGGCGGCGCCCGGCGTCAGCAGCCACCGGTCGGGGGTGTCGGTGGCCACCAGCGCCAGCGGCCGGTCCAGCAGCACGGGCCGACCCTGCCGCGACCGGCCGGGCAGCAGCACCGCGAGCACCTCGTCCACCCCGTCGGCGCAGACGACGGGGTCCAGCACGGTCGCTCGACCGCAGGCGGAGTCCAGGTCCACGAGGTGCACGGTGGTCTCGTGCAGCTGCCGGCGCGCCCAGAACCCGGCCACGCCGTCCGGGTCGACGACGGTCCAGCACGGTTGGGCGGGCGGGGCGTGGCGCAGCACCTCGTACAGGTCCTCCGCCTTGCCGCGGTACCACTGCGCCGCGCGGTTCGCCCGCGCCCCACGGGACGACCGGGGGCTGCGAGGGGCGTCGTTCTGCTCGGCGGCGCACCGGCCGGTCTCGACGATCGTCGCCGCCCAGGCGTGCATGTTGCCCAGGTGCAGGACCAGCTCACGCACCGACCAACCCGGACAGCCGGGGACGGGGCTGCGGGGGTCCGACCATCCCACCGCCACGGCGAAACGGTCGGCAGCGTCGGCGTACTTCGCCTCCAGGCCGACCGCCGTCGGCTGCCGCGCCACCGCGTTCACGGCGACATCATGGCACCGGGACCGGGCGCCCAGAACGGTTTCCAGCAAAAAGGACAGTTTCCGCTACGGACGCCGGACCTGTGGCCGGCGTCCCCGTCCCGGTTCGCGTCAGAGGTCGGCGGCCGAGCCGATCGTCTCGCCGGTCACCAGGTAGACCACCCGACGAGCCAACGACACCGCGTGGTCGGCGATGCGCTCGTAGTACCGGCCGAGCAGCGCGATGTCGACCGCCGGCTCGACGCCGTGCGGCCAGGAGTCGTCCAGCATCAGCCGGAAGGAGGAGCGGCGGAGCTGGTCCATCTCCTCGTCGTCCTCCTCGAGGGCGCGGGCACCCTCGACGTCACGCTCGGCGATGATCCCGGCGACCTCGCCCACCATCCGCTCGGCCACCACGGCCATCCGCTCGATCGTCGGCACGATCACCGGCGGCACCGCCACCTGCGGCACCCGCAGCCGGGCGACCTTGGCGACGTGGACCGACAGGTCCCCCATCCGCTCCAGGTCGGCGACCATCCGCAGCGCCGCGATCAGCATGCGCAGGTCGCTCGCGACCGGCTGCTGCAGGGCCAGCAGCTCGAAGGACTTGGCCTCGATCCGCTCCCGCGCGATGTCGATGTCGGCGTCGTCGGAGATCACCTTCTCAGCGATCTCCGCGTCGGCCGTCAGCAGCGCCTGCGTGGCACGTCCGACCGCCTGCTGCACCTCGTGGGTCATCTCCACGAGGTCGTCGATGATGGAGTCGAGCTCGTCGAAGTAGGCATCGCGCATGGGGTGAACGTTAGGCGACCCAGGTGAAGGCGAGACGACTCGAGGGGGACGAGCCGTGAACGAAAAGTAAACAGTCGACGAAAGCGCAGGTCAGCCCGGGTCGCGCGGGCCGGCCCGCGGCCGGACCGCGCGTACGATCGCAGGGTGGACCCGACGACTCAGGCGCTGTTGTTCGCGCTGCTCGGCGCGGTGCTCGGCGGCGGCGTGGTGCTCGGGTGGCACGTCAGCGAACGACAGCTGCACCGCCCCACGCCGGTCGAGGAGCCGGTGCTGCCGGCCGGGATCGGCACGGTGCTGGGCGTGCTGCGCTCGAGCGCCCTGGTCGTCGACGAGCGGGACGAGGTGCTCAAGGCCTCCGCCCCCGCCTACGCCTTCGGACTGGTCCGCGACCACGAGGTGGCGGTCGAGGAGCTGGCCCGGCTGGTCCGGCAGGTCCGTCGCGACGGCCAGATCCGGGAGACCGAGCTGGTGGTGAACCGTGGCCAAGCGGTCGCTCCGCTCCACGTCACCGCCCGGGTGGCACCGCTGAGCAGCCGGCTGGTGCTGGCGCTGGTCGAGGACCGCACCCGGGAGCGCCGGGTGGAGGCCATCCGGCGCGACTTCGTGGCCAACGTCTCCCACGAGCTGAAGACCCCGGTCGGCGCGCTCAACCTGCTCGCCGAGGCGGTGCAGGAGGCCGCGGACGACCCCGAGGCCGTCACCCGCTTCGCCGGCCGGATGCAGACCGAGAGCGCGCGGCTGACACGGCTGGTGCAGCAGATCATCGAGCTGTCCCGGCTGCAGGGCGACGACCCCCTCGACGACCCTCAGGCGGTGGCCGTGGATCCCGTGGTCGAGCGCTGCATCGACCAGTCCGCCATCGACGCCCAGTCCCGTCACATCAGCGTCGTCCACGACGGCGACCGAGGGCTCCAGCTGCTCGGCAACGGGGACGAGGTCGCCCTGGCGCTGGGGAACCTGGTGGCCAACGCGGTCGCCTACTCCCCCGAGGGACGTCGGGTGGTGGTGGCCGCGCGGGCCAACGACCGGATGGTCGACCTCACCGTCACCGACCAGGGCATCGGCATCCCGGCGCGCGAGATCGACCGGATCTTCGAGCGGTTCTACCGGGTCGACCCGGCCCGGCACCGCTCCACGGGCGGGACCGGCCTCGGGCTGTCCATCGTCAAGCACGTCGCCGCCTCCCACGGCGGTGAGGTGCGAGTGTGGTCCGTCGAGGGCCACGGCTCCACCTTCACCCTCTCCCTACCCCGCCGGGTCTCGGACACGACGTCCGCCCAACCCACCGCGCCCACCCCCCAGGAGGCAATGCCGTGACCCGAGTGCTGGTCGTCGAGGACGAGGAGAGCTACAGCGACGCGCTCGCCTACATGCTCCGCAAGGAGGGGTTCGACGTGTCGCTGGCAGGCACCGGCCCGGAAGCACTCGCCGAGTTCGACAAGTCCGGGGCCGACATCGTCCTGCTCGACCTGATGCTCCCGGGCCTGCCCGGCACGGAGGTCTGCCGCCAGATCCGTGCCACCTCCAACGTCCCGGTGATCATGGTCAGCGCCAAGGACGCGGAGGTCGACAAGGTCGTGGGGCTCGAGCTGGGGGCCGACGACTACGTGACCAAGCCCTACTCACCGCGCGAGCTGGTCGCCCGGATCCGTGCGGTCCTGCGACGCGGAGCCGACGTCGACCTGGCCCCGGTCACGCTGGAGGCCGGCACCGTGCGGATGGACGTCGAGCGGCACGTCGTCACCGTCGACGGCGAGGACACCAAGCTCCCGCTGAAGGAGTTCGAGCTGCTGGAGATGTTCCTGCGCAACCCCGGCCGGGTGCTCACCCGCGGCCAGCTGATCGACCGCGTCTGGGGCGCGGACTACGTCGGGGACACCAAGACCCTCGACGTCCATGTCAAGCGGCTGCGGGCCAAGATCGAGCCGGACCCGGCGGTCCCCGGCTTCCTGGTCACCGTGCGCGGTCTCGGCTACAAGCTCCAGGCGTGAGCCGATCCCGTCCACGGCCGCACCCGCCGACGGCGGTCGCGGTGCTGTCGCTGGGCTGGTCGCCGTGACGGCGCACGGGGCGGGCGTGGGACGGCTGCCGCTGCTGGCGGTCGGCGTCACCCTGGTGCTGTGGGCCTCGGCGTTCGTCGCCATCCGGCACCTGGGGGACTCGTTCTCCCCCGGCGCACTGTCCCTGGGGCGGCTGCTGGTGGGTTCGGCGGCGCTGGGTGTGGTGCTCGCGCACCGGGGCTGGCGCACCCCCGCCCGGCGCGACTGGCCGGGCCTGGTCGTGATCGGCGTGCTGTGGTTCGGGCTGTACAACGTCGCCCTCAACGCCGGGGAGCGCCGCGTGGACGCAGGCACGGCGGCGATGCTGATCCAGCTCTCGCCGGTGCTGGTCGCGGTGCTCGCGGCCGTCTTCCTGGGCGAGCGCGCCACCCGCGCACTCGGGGCCGGTCTGCTGGTGGCGCTGGCCGGCGTCGCCCTGATCGCGACGTCCACCTCCGGCCACGGCGACCGCGACCCCGTCGGCGTGCTGCTGTGTCTGGTCTCCGCCGCGGCGTACGCCGTCAGCCTGATCCTGCAGAAGCCGCTGGTCTCCCGGCTCCCGGCGATCGAGGTCACCTGGATCGCCTGCACGGTGGGGGCCGTGGTCTGCCTGCCGTTCGCAGGGTCGCTGCTGCGCGACGCGGCGGCCGCGAGCGCGGACGACCTGGCCTGGGTGTTCTACCTGGGGGTCTTCCCCACGGCCATCGCGTTCTCGACCTACGCGTTCGCGCTCTCGCACATGAACGCCGGGAGCCTCGCGGTCACCACCTACCTGGTGCCGCCGCTCACGGTGGCCCTGAGCTGGCTGCTGCTCGCGGAGGTGCCACCGGCGATGGCCTACGTCGGCGGCGCGCTGTGCCTGGTCGGGGTGGCCCTCGCCCGACGCCGGCCGCGAGCCCGGGTCAGTCCTTCCGCTCCAGCCGGCCTCTGAAGGCGTCCAGGTTGCGGGTGGACTCACCGCGGCGGCGGCGCCACTCCCACTCCCGCCGGATCGAGGTGGCGAAGCCGAGCTCGAGGATGGTGTTGAAGGACTCGTCAGCGTAGGTCAGCACCGACCCCAGCAGCCGGTCGACCTCCTCGGCGGTGACCGAGGCCAGCGGCAGCCGGCCGTCGAGGTAGATGTCCCCGGCGCGGTCCAGCGCGAAGGCCACCCCGAACAGCCGCAGGTTCCGCTCCAGGAGCCAGCGGTAGACCCGCTCGTGGTTCTCGTCCGGTCCGCGGGCCACGAAGGCGTGCACGCCCAGCGCGTGCTCGCCGACGTCGAGGCGGCACGGGGTGGACAGCTTGCGCTCACCGGGCAGGTCGACGGTGAACACGCCCTCGGTGATCTCCTCGTGGTTCAGCCCCGAGCCGGCGAGCGCCTCGCGCAGCGTCGCCAGCGCGGTCTCGCGGTCGCTCACCCGGTCGCCTCGGCGTGCCCGACCAGCACCTCGAGGTCGTCGCGCATCGACCGGCCTGCGGCGCGGTACACCTCGGCGGTGCGGTCCGCGGTCCGTTCCCAGGCGAAGCTCGCGGCCTGCGCCAGCGCGCCACGGGACAGGTCGGCTCGCAGCTCGGGGGCGGCGACGATGCGCTGCATCGCCCGGGCATAGTCCTCCGGATCGTGCCCGGCGACCAGCAGTCCGGAGACGCCGTCGCGGACCACGGTGGTCAGGCCGCCCACCGCCGCGGCCACCACCGGGGTGCCGCAGGCCTGCGCCTCGACGGCAACCAGGCCGAACGACTCGTTGTAGGACGGCACACAGACCAGGGTGGCTGCGGCGTACCAGTCCGCCAGGACCGACTGCGCCACGGGCGGCACGAAGCGCACCACGTCGGCGATGCCGAGGGCGGCGGCCAGCTGCACCAGCGACTCGGGGTGCTCCAGGCCGCTGCCCGACGGACCGCCCACGACCGGCACCACCAGTCGTGGGCGCAGCCCGGCCTCCCGGCCGAGCAGCGCGGCGACGGCGTGCAGCAGCACGTCGGGGGCCTTCAACGGCTGGATGCGACCGGCGAACATCAGCACCACGGCGTCCCGGGCAAGCCCCAGCCGAGAACGCGCCGCGGCGCTCGGGGTGAACACGTCCAGGTCGACGCCCGGGTGCACCACCTCGACGCGGCCCGGGTCCGCGTCGTACAGCTCGAGCAGCTGCTTGGCCTCGATGTCGGTGTTAGCGATGAGCATGTCGGCGGCATCGACCACCTGCTCCTCGCCGATCACCCGGGCCGTCGGCTCCGGGGTGTCGCCGTCGGCGAGCGAGGCGTTCTTGACCTTGGCCATGGTGTGCATGGTGTGGACCAGCGGGACGCCCCACCGGTCCCGGACCAGCGCGCCCACCTGCCCGGAGAGCCAGTAGTGCGAGTGCACGACGTCGTACCAGCCCTGGTCGTGCCGGGCCTCGGCGCGCAGCACCTCCCGGGCGAACGCGCACAGCTGACCGGGCAGCTCAGCCTTCGTCAGGCCCTCGAACGGCCCGGCGTGGACGTGGTGCACCAGCACGCCCGGGAAGGCCTCGACCGTCGGCGGCAGGGCGGAGGAGGTGGCCCGGGTGTAGATCTCCACCGCCAGGTTGCGCGCCGCCAGCCGGCGGGCCAGCTCGACGACGTAGACGTTCATGCCGCCGGCGTCCCCGGTGCCGGGCTGGTCCAGCGGGGAGGTGTGGACGCTGATCATCGCCACCCGGCCGTGCCGGTACCGGCCGTGCTCGCTTCGTTCGTCCACCACGACGCCACCTCCAGGGAGCCAACCGGGCCCGTCAGCCCTGTATTCCTACCCAGCCGACCGCGGTCCACCCGGCCCGCGGCGGCCGGAGCCGGACCGGTCCGCGTCGGCCGGGGCCGGACCGGTCCGCGTCGGCCGGGGCCGGACCGGTCCGCCGCCGAGGCGGCGGGCGGGACACAATCGGGCCATGAGCACACCCACTGCCCTCGTCACCGGGGCGAGCAGCGGCATCGGCGCCGCGTCGGCCAGGCACCTCGCCCGCGCCGGGTTCCACGTCCTGTGCGCCGCGCGCCGCGAGGAGCGGGTCCGGGCGGTCGCGGCCGAGGTCGGCGGAACCGCGGTTCGCTGCGACGTGACCGACGAGGACGACGTCGCCGCGCTCGCCGAGCAGGTCGGCGACCGGCTCGACGTCCTGGTCAACAACGCCGGCGGCGCATTCGGCGCCGCGCCCGTGAGCGCCGCCGACCCCGAGGACTGGCGAGCGATGTACGAGGTGAACGTCATCGGCCTGATGCTGGTGACCCGCGCCCTCGTACCGGCCCTGGTCCGCTCCGGCGCGGGGGTGATCCTCAACGTCGGCTCCACCGCCGGCCGGGTGGCCTACGAGGGCGGCGGCGGCTACACCGCCGCCAAGCACGGCACCCGGGTGGTGTCCGAGACGCTGCGGCTGGAGCTCTACGACCAGCCGGTGCGGGTGTGCGAGATCGCCCCCGGCATGGTCCGCACCGACGAGTTCGCGCTGGTCCGTTTCGACGGCGACCGTGCCAAGGCCGACGCGGTGTACGCCGGGGTCGCCGAGCCGCTCACCGCCGACGACGTCGCCGAGGCGATCACCTGGATGGTGACCCGACCCAGCCACGTCAACATCGACGAGCTCGTCATCCGCCCCCGCGCCCAGGCAGCGCAGCACAAGGTGCACCGCGTCCCCGACTGAGCGGCTGTTCCGCCCCCCCCTGTTGAGGCGTCACTCGTGGTCCGTTGAGGCGTCACTCGTGGTTGATGGTTGGCCGCCGGCCGTCCCCAGCCCAGGTTTCCGGTACGCCGTCCCCAGCCCAGGCGGCCGTCAGCCGCTGACTGCGAACTCTCGACCAGGGTGCCGGACATGCGCTGCGACCTCGTCCTCCCCGACGCCCCGTTCACCCGTGCCACCGCGGTTGCGGCCGGGGTGTCTCCCGGTCGGCTCCGGGTCCTGCTGCACGACCGGTCCGTGCGCCGCGTCCTGCTCGGCGTGTACGTGCGCAACGATCGGCCCGACAGCCTCGAGCTGCGGGCAGCGGCGGCCGCCCTCGTCCTGCCACCGTTCGCCGTGCTGTGCGACCGGACGGCGGCGTGGTTGCTCGGGGTCGACACCTTCGACGTCCGCGAGCTCGAGATCCTGCCTCCTCTGGAGACGTTCTCGCTGCGGCACCACACCCGGACCCGTCGGGCTGGCTGTGCCGGCGGGGTGCGTGACCTCGCTGTCGACGACGTACAGACGATCGGCGGGGTGCTGGTGACGACACCCCTGCGCACCGCCCTCGACCTCGCCTGCCGGCTGCGGCGCGGTGACGCGCTGGCCGCGCTGGACGCGTTCATGCGGGACCACGACCTCAGTCACGATCAGCTGCGTCGCGAGCTGACCCGGTGGTACCGGCGCCGCGGCGTCGTGCAGGCCCGGCAGCTGGTCCCCCTCGGCTCGCCGCTGGCCGAGTCACCTGGCGAGTCCTGGACCAGGATGGCGATGATCGACCGGGGACTTCCACCGCCCCGGCTCCAGCACTGGGTGCTCGACGGCGACCACGAGACGTTCCGGCTCGATCTGGCCTACCCGCGGCACCGCGTGGCGGTCGAGTACGACGGACGCGAGTTCCACGAGGACGCGCTCCGCCGCGAGCACGACCGGCGGCGGCGCCGGTGGCTCGCCGACCGCGGCTGGACGGTCGTGGTGGTCACCAAGGACGACTTCACCGCCGACCGCGTGGACGTCTGGACACGCCAGGTGAGGGACAGTCTCCGCACCGACCACGAGTGACCTCTCGCCGGACCACGAGTGACGCCTCAACAGGTGGGGGGTCTCAGCGAGGAGGGTCGAGGACGACCATGACCAGCCGCTGCAGGTCGGGGGTGAGGTCCTGCTCGCCGAGGACGAGGCGCTCGCCCACCACGTCGAAGGAGTAGACGAACCGGTCGGGGCGCGGCTCGTGCGGCATGACCGAGCGGAGGTCGATCCGGTCCAGCAGGGTCTCGACCTCCGGGGTGCGCGGGTCCACCCCGAGGGTGACCTGGCCGGACCGGCGGGCACCGGTGACGCCGCCGGTGCGCGTCACCGCGACCACCCGGCCCCGGCTCGAGTCCGGCGGTCCCGGGGTCCGGGACGTCCCCCCGGCGACCGGGACGACCCCCACCTCGTCCCAGGCGTCTCCGACCGCGTCGCGGGCCGCTCCCGAGACCGCCTCGGCGGCGGCGACGGTGGCGGCGGCGAACCCCGCGAAGTCGGTGTCCGCGGCCATCCCCGAGGTCAGCGCGGAGTACCAGATCGCCCCGGCCCCGTCCCAGGTGTTCCCGCCCAGGGCGGTGGCCGCCAGGTAGAAGGCGCGGTTCGGGATGCCCGAGTTGATGTGCACGCCACCGTTGTCCTCCGTGGTCTCGACGTAGTCGGCCATCGTCGCGACCTGCGGGTCCCGGCCCAGGTGCGGGTCGTCGTACCCGGTCCCCGGGGCCTTCATGGAGCGCAGCGCCGTCCCGCGCACGGTGCGGGCGAAGATGCCCTCGCCGATCAGCCAGTCCCCCTCGGCCGCCGACTCCCCCGCCAGCCGCTGTTTCACGCAGGAGCCGACGACGTCGGAGACGGACTCGTTGAGGGCTCCGGACTGGCCCTGGTAGGTGAGGTTGGCGGAGTACTGGGTGACCGCGTGGCCGAACTCGTGGGCGAGCACGTCGACCGACTTGGTGAAGCGCTCGAAGACGGTGCCGTCGCCGTCCCCGAAGACCAGCTGGGCGCCGTCCCAGAACGCGTTGTCGTAGTCCCGCTCGTAGTGGACGGTAGCGACGACCGGCGCACCCTCCCCGTCGAAGGAGTCGCGACCCCAGACCTCCCGGAACAGCGCCAGGGACGCCTCCACCCCGGCGTACGCCTCGTCGACGGCCGCGTCACCGGACGCGGCGTCCCCCGCAGCGCGCACCAGCCTCCCCGGCAGCGCGGTGCCGTTGCCGGCCGTGTACACCGCGAACGCCGGCGTCGCGACCCCCGGCGCGGTGACGAGTCGCAGCCGGATCGCGCCCGGCCCGCCCCCGCGCCGCCCCCGCAGCCGGGCGTCGATGTGCAGCGTCGCGCGCGAGCAGTCGCAGACCGAGTCGTCCGGGTGGTGGTGGGCCACCTTCTCCAGCAGGTAGGGAGGGATGATCTGGCATCGGGTCATACCCTCAGGTCTACCCGAGCCCACCCCCAGCACAACCGGCATCGGGTCGGCCACGCTGTGCCAGACTCGCCTGCATGCTGAGCATCGGGCTGCTGGGTGGGATGAGCTGGGAGAGCAGCATCGCGTACTACGAGCTGCTCAACCGCGGCGTCGAGGAGCGGCTCGGCGGGCTCCACTCGGCGCGCACGGTGCTCTCCAGCGTCGAGTTCGCGGAGCTGACCGAGCTGCAGCGGGCCGGGCGCTGGGACCAGGTCGGCGACCTGCTGGCGACCGCGGCCCGCGGGGTCGAGGCCGGCGGTGCCGACCTGCTGCTGATGTGCACCACCGCCTTCCACCGGGTCGCCGACGAGGTCGAGGCCGCCGTGTCGATCCCGTTCCTCCACCTGGCCGACGTGGTCGCCCAGGCCTGCCTGGAGCGGCGGCTGACGACGGTGGGGCTGCTCGGCACCTCGTTCTCGGTGCGGGAGACGTTCTTCACCGACCGGCTCGGGTCCCACGGGCTGCGGGTCGTCGTCCCCGATGCCCGCCACCACCAGATGCTCGACCAGGTGATCTACGACGAGCTGGTGCACGGGCGCATCGTCGACGGGTCCCGGCGCCGCGTGGTCTCGGTCGTCGACGAGCTGTGGGACGCGGGAGCCGAGGGCGTGATCCTCGGCTGCACCGAGCTGGAGCTGCTCGTCAAGCAGGCCGACTGCGAGATCCCGGTCTTCCCCTGCACGACGCTGCACGTGGCTGCCGCGCTGGACCGGGCGCTGGGCTGACCCGGGGGTCTCGACCGGTCCGCCCGGCCGGGGTCTCGACCGGGGGGCGGCTACCCGGCGTCGACCGCAGCGTCGAGCACGTCCCCGGCGCGGCCGCGGACGACGAGGTCGGCCGTGTCGTCGTACGGCGTCGGCTCGTCGTTGACGACCACCAGCCGGGCGCCGTGTCGCAGCGCGACCCGAGGCAGCTCCGCGGCGGGGTAGACCACCAGCGACGACCCGACCGCGACCATCAGGTCGGTCTCGCCCGCCAGCGTGAACGCCTCCTCGACCACCTCGGGGAAGAGCACCTGCTCGAAGGACACCGTCGCGGACTTGACCAGGCCGGCGCACTCCGGGCACCGCGGGTCGGGCTCGCCGGCGTCGAGCCGGTCGAACGCCCAGGCCGCCGGGGCACGCCAGCCGCAGCCATCGGGCGTGCCGTGGCGGGGACGGGTGCCGATGCACATCACCTCACGGGCCGTGCCGTGGATCTCGACCACCCGCCGGGACCCGGCCGCCTGGTGCAGGCCGTCGATGTTCTGGGTGACCACGCCCAGCATCCGGCCGGACCGCTCCAGACGGGCCAGTGCGTGGTGCCCGGCGTTGGGGGCGTGGGCCTGCGCCAGCAGCTCGCGCCGCATCCGCCACGAGGTGGCGCGGACCTCCGCGGACGCCACGTAGCGCTCGAAGGTGAGCTGGGTCGGGTCGTAGCGCGACCACAGACCGCCGGGCGAGCGGAAGTCCGGGATGCCCGACTCGGTGGAGATGCCGGCGCCGGTGAAGGCCACCACACGCGAGGCGGCAGAGAGCAGGTCACGCAGCCGTCCGGACACCCGCAGGAGCCTAGCGCCGTCCGCGCGACACCGGGGACGGCTCCGGCGAGGCGGTAGCATGGGCGGTCGGCGCCCCCGGATCATCCTGGACACTGCGGCGCACCCCGACCCGAAAGCGACGCGGCTACGCCATGCCCTCCACCTCCCGCTCGGAACGCCTCGACCTGAGGAACGTCGCCATCGTGGCGCACGTCGACCACGGCAAGACCACCCTGGTCGACGCCATGCTGTGGCAGGGCGGCGCCTTCGGCGAGCACCAGCACGTCGACGAGCGTGCGATGGACTCCGGCGACCTGGAGCGTGAGAAGGGCATCACGATCCTCGCCAAGAACACCGCGATCCGGTACACGGGCGCGGCGGCCCGGTCGGTCGCCGGCGGGGCGATGACCATCAACATCATCGACACACCCGGCCACGCCGACTTCGGCGGCGAGGTCGAGCGGGGGCTGTCGATGGTCGACGGCATCGTGCTGCTCGTTGACGCCTCCGAGGGCCCGCTGCCGCAGACCCGCTTCGTGCTGCGCAAGGCGCTCAACGCCGACCTGCCGGTGGTGCTCGTCGTCAACAAGGTGGACCGCGCCGACGCCCGCATCGAGGAGGTCGTGGACGAGACCTACGAGCTGTTCATGGACCTGCTCGACGAGAGCCACAGCCAGGACGCCCTGGACTTCCCCGTCGTCTACGCCAGCGCCAAGGCCGGGCGAGCGAGCACGACGCTGCCCGCCAACGGCGGCATGCCGGACTCCGACAACCTGGAGCCGCTGTTCCAGACCATCATCGACACCATCCCCGCGCCGGTGTTCACCCCCGACGCACCGCTGCAGGCGCACGTGACGAACCTCGACTCCTCGCCGTTCCTCGGCAGGCTGGCGCTGGTCCGGGTCAAGGAGGGCCAGCTCAAGAAGGGCCAGCAGGTCGCGTGGATGAAGCGCGACGGCTCCAGCTCGACGGTCAAGATCACCGAGCTGCTGGTCACCGAGGCGCTCGAGCGCAAGCCCGGCCTGGAGGCCGGACCAGGGGACATCGTCGCGATCGCGGGCATCCCGGAGATCATGATCGGCGAGACCCTCGCCGACCCGGAGAACCCGCAGGCGCTGCCGCTGATCACCGTGGACGAGCCGGCCATCTCGATGACGATCGGCACCAACACCTCGCCGCTGGCCGGTCGGGTCAAGGGCTCGAAGGTGACGGCCCGCCTGGTCAAGGACCGTCTCGACGCCGAGCTGGTCGGCAACGTCTCCATCCGGGTGCTGCCCACCGAGCGCCCCGACGCCTGGGAGGTGCAGGGCCGCGGTGAGCTGGCGCTGGCGATCCTCGTCGAGCAGATGCGGCGCGAGGGCTACGAGCTCACCGTCGGCAAGCCGCAGGTGGTCACCCGCGAGGTCAACGGCAAGCTCCACGAGCCGGTCGAGCGGCTCACCATCGACGCGCCCGAGGAGTACCTCGGCACGATCACGCAGCTGCTGGCGGTCCGCAAGGGCCGGATGGAGCAGATGACCAACCACGGCACCGGCTGGGTGCGGATGGAGTTCCTGGTCCCCGCGCGAGGGCTGATCGGGTTCCGCACCGAGTTCCTCACCGACACCCGCGGCACCGGCATCGCCCACCACGTCTTCGAGGGGTACGAGCCCTGGGCCGGGGAGCTGCGGACGCGCAACAACGGGTCCCTGGTCGCCGACCGCGCCGGCGCTGCCACGGCGTACGCCATGACGAACCTGCAGGAGCGGGGGGTGATGTTCGTCGACCCGACGACCGAGGTCTACGAGGGCATGATCGTCGGTGAGAACTCCCGCGACGACGACATGGACGTCAACATCACCAAGGAGAAGAAGCAGACCAACGTCCGCTCCTCCACCTCGGACAACTTCGAGAAGCTGATCCCGCCGCGCAAGCTCAGCCTCGAGCAGTGCCTGGAGTTCTGCCGCGAGGACGAGTGCGTCGAGGTCACCCCCGAGACGGTGCGGATCCGCAAGGTCGTGCTCGACGCCGGCGAGCGCGGCCGTACCGCGTCCCGCGCGCGCCGGGGCTGAGGGTCGCCGGCAGGGCTCACCGGGGGCCGCCGGGGATCCCCGGCCGTCACTCCGCGGGCGCGGGCTCGACGGCCCCGACGTCGGGGTCGGGCTCGGTGTCGAGGTCGGGCTCGGTGTCGAGGTCGGGCTCGGGCCGGGGGTCGACCGCGCGACGCAGGTGCGGCGCGAGGACCGCGAGCCCCAGCACCGGCAGCCCGGCGAGCAGGAGCAGGGCGCCCGGCATCGACAGCGGGTGCGCGAGCCCACCGATGACCGCGGACCCGACGCCGCCCCCGACAAGGAAGAACAGGGTCGCGATGCCGAGGGCGACGCCGCGGACCTCCTCCTCGACCGCTCCGCCGACCGCCGCCATCAGCGCCGGCTGACCGAGACCGAACGCCACCGTCACGGCCACGACCGCCGCGACGAGCAGCACGGCGGAGCCGAGCGCGGCGCCGGCGCCGGCGACGAGCAGGGCGACGGCCGCGATGAGCGCCGCGGTGGCCAGCGCCCGCGCCGGGCCGATCCGGGCGAGCAGCGGCCCGGCGAAGCGAGGGGCGGCCAGTCCGGTCACGGCGCTGGGCAGCAGCGCCACCCCGACCAGCCACGGCTCCCAGCCGCGACCGACGAGCACCGCGGGGACCGCGATCAGCAGCGCGAACCAGGCGGCGGGTACGGCGGCGGCCGCGGCGGCGCTGCGGACCACCACGGCGTTGCGGATCACCGAGCGGGGCAGGAAGCCATGCGGCCGACGACGCACGCGCAGCGCGACCGAGGGCAGACCGAGCAGCAGCAGCGCTCCGCCGACCCCGGCCACGACAGGGCCGGTGGATGGCGACTGGACCAGCAGCACCACCCCGGCGGCCGTACCGGCCACCAGCACCGCGCCGAGCAGGTCGAGCCGGGCGCCGCTGCCCTCGGTCGGCAGCGACCGCCACAGCCACGGGACCAGCACCGTCCCCAGCATCGGCAGCGCGATCACCGCCCGCCAGCCCAGCAGGCCCTCGACGCTGCCACCGATGAGCGGGCCGAGGCAGCTGACCGCGGCGGCGACCCCAGCCACCCGACCGAGGGCGACGGCCCGCACCCCGCCGGCGTACCGGGCAGCGACGATGGCCACCCCCAGCGTGGGGACGGCCGCGGCACCGGCCCCCTGGAAGATCCTGGCGGCCAGCAGGACACCGAAGCTGGGCGCGAGCGCGCCGGCCAGGGCACCGCCGGTCATCAGCCCCACCCCGACCAGCAGCGGCGCCCGGATGCCGAGCAGGTCGGAGACCCGGCCGTAGACGGCCGTCGTCACGGCGAGCATCAGCGCGTAGAGGCTGATCGCCCAGGCGCTGACGCCGGTGCTGACGCCCAGGTCGGCGGCGACGCTGGGCAGCGCGATGGCGGCCGAGGAGGAGCCCATCCCGGCGAGCCCGAACAGCAGCCCGACGAGGGTGGAGACGCGGCGGGCGTCGGACGGCTGGGTGGCAGACATTGTGTCGTCCAACCGGTGTCGCTGGCACGACATTCCCGCCGGCAGAGGCCGTCACTGCGCTGCTCGGCCGCGGCCGCGGCTTCGGTGGCGCGCACACCGCCCCGCGGGGGTACATTTGTCTTATGGGAGCGGGACTGAGCCTGATGGTGGTCGGAGCGATCCTCGCCTTCGCCGTCACCGACAACCTGCGCAACGTCAACCTGGGCCTGGTCGGTTTGATCCTGATGGCCGCCGGTGCGGTCATCATCGTCAACGCCCGTCGCGGGTTCCAGGAGGAGCGGACGGTGACTCGGCGCGAAGAGTCCGACGACCCCGACGAGGCCTCCCGCGTGGTCCAGGAGATCGTGCGCGAGCGCAAGGACGACCGGCACAGCCGCTGACCGGCACCCCACCGGCCCCGGTTTCCTCGGTGATCTTCTGCTTCAACCGACCTACCGCCGTGCCTCCGTGACCGTCCCACTCCACGCGGTCGCCGGTGCTCAGCGCTTCTCATGGGGCATGACCGCTCGTCACCCGTCGCGGCACGCGCCATGCCGCAGACTCACTCGGTCCAGCAGGCGACCACCGCCGCCGCGACCCCGTAGGCCACTTCAGCCCGGTCGAAGCCGGCAGGCAGGGAGGATCCGCGCAGCCCGCTCGCGTCCACCCGCAGCGTCTTGCCGTCCTTGAGGAAGATCACGGTGCCGTCCGGGCTCTCGTAGCCGACGAGGCCGAACGCGGCCACGCCGGTGAGCCGCCGGGCGCCCCTGAGCGAGGACCGGGTAGCGGTGAACACGGCCTCGCCCGCCGCAGGATCCGTGGCGTCCTGCACCGAGAGCAGCAGCAGCCCGCCGCGTACCCGGTAGACGCAGCCGAAGAGCCGCCCGTCGCCATCCCACGAGGGCGTCGGCTCAGCCACCGGCTCCGCGAGCGCGAGCGTCCGGGTCACCGCGCCCCGCACCTCCCGTCCGCACACCATCGCGGCGGCCGCCGACGGACCCGCGTCCTCGGAGCCGCCCATCGCCGCCTTCTCCGCCGGCGTCATCTTCGCGTGGTCGTGGTCGCTGTGGTGGTGGGTGGGGGCCGACCCCGCCGACCCCGCCGAGGGTGCGACTCGGCTCGATGCCGCTGCCGTCGCCACCGGCTCCTGGGGGCTGCCCCCTGGCGTGCAGCCGGCCACGGTCAGCGCCAGCAGCGTCAGGCCAGTGGGCAACCAGTGCGTGGTCATCAGGTCTCCGTCCTGTTCGGTCAGTGGGTGGTTCGCGGCCCTCGGCCCCGCGGACTGCCCTTGGGCGTGACCGCGGCCACAGAAAACCGTCGTCGAGACCCAACCGGCGCCGGGTCAGCGACGAACATCCCGTGACAGGGGACGAGACAGGACCCGCCACCAGGCGGCGACACCGTCGGCTCCGCGATCCGCAAGAAAGGCACACCCCATGCGCACCACTCTTCGAGCACTCGTCCCACTCGCCGCGGCCGCTCTGCCGTTCGCCGTCCTCGCCACCCCTGCGCAGGCAGCCGACGACAGCTCGTACCAGACCACGCTGAACCCGCTGAACAACTCCAACGGCTCCGGCATGGCGACGGTGACCGTCTCCGGGGACCAGGCCCAGGTGAAGGTGAGCTGGAGCGGGCTCGCCGAGACCTTCGGGGGCGGGGCCTACCCGCACGTGCAGCACATCCACATCGCCGGGAACGGCCAGTGCCCGACCGCTGCCGACGACAAGGACGGCGACGGCGTCGTCAGCACCACCGAGGGCGCCCCGGCCTACGGCGGCATCGGCACCACGCTCTCGACCAAGGGCGACACCAGCCCGGCGGCCGGCACCAACATCAAGATCGCGCCGAGCGGCGGCAGCCTCGACTACTCGCGCTCGATCAAGCTCAGCAGCGACACCGTCGACGCGCTGCAGGCCGGCACCGGCGTCATCGTGGTGCACGGTCTCGACCCGTCGACGCTGAGCAAGAAGGCGCAGAACGCCAAGAGCGACCTGGTGCCCAGCCTGCCGCTGGCCGCCACCTCACCGGCGCTGTGCGGCGTCCTCAGCTCGATGCCGTCCGGCGGTGTCGCCACCGGCACCGGCACCACGGCGGGTGTCGAGGACCTCGGTACCCTCGCCCTCGGGGGTGGGCTGCTCGCCCTCGGCGGTACGGCGCTGATCGCGCGCCGTCGCGCCGTCGCGGGACGCTGACGAGGCACGATGCCTCATCACCTGACGCGGATCGGCCGCCGGGGTGGTCTCACGCTCCTTGCCCTGGTAGCCACGATCGCCGGCCTCGTGCTGGTGGCGGTCGCCCTGACGGCACAGCGCAGTGCGCCTTCGCCGTTCTCGGTCGGCCGGATCGACTCCGCGCCGGTGACCTCGGCGCCCACCGGGGGGTCACGCAGCGACGTGGCCTCCCGGGGGACGTCGGACCAGGCACGACCGGACGCCCGTCCACCACTGCCCGCCTCGCGCCCCGTGAGCATCTCCATCCCGGCTATCGGCGTGCGGTCCGAGGTCTTCCCGATCGGCCTGAACGACGACGGGACCCTGGCGGTACCGCAGCCGGGGCCCCGGTTGGACAAGGCGGCCTGGTTCGAGAGCTCGCCGACCCCGGGGCAGCCGGGACCGTCGATCATCGAGGGGCACGTCGACACGGAGAGCGGGCCGTCGGTGTTCTTCCGGCTCGGCGAGCTGCGCCCGAGTGACACTGTCATCGTGCGTCGTCAGGACGGTCGCCGGGTGGTCTTCACCGTCGACGCGGTCCGGAACTACCGCAAGAGCGCGTTCCCGACGCAGGTCGTCTACGGCGGCAACGACCTGCACACCCCGCAGCTCCGCCTGATCACCTGCAGCAACTTCGACCCGGCGACGCGGCACCACATCGGCAACGCCGTGGTCTTCGCCCACCTGAGTGACTCCGGTACACCGCGGTGACCGGGGCGGCGTCGGGGGGTCTCGGCACGCTCTACCGACCGGGGGGTCTGGACAGGCCGGGGGGCCTCGCCAGGCCGGCGGGGGTCCGTCGTGCTGACGGCCGCCGCCGGCCTGGGACTGCTCGGTGCGTGCTCGTCGGCCGCGACCCAGGGCGCCACGGCACCGAGGCCTTCGATGCGGCGTTCCCGGCCGGCTGGGGGGTCACGCACGGCTGACCGGCCGGCAGCGTGACTGGCGGGGCGGCCTCGGGTCAAGGAGCCACCGCGCTCCACGGCACGTACTTGAGGTTCGACGTGGTGCCATCGGCGTTCGACCCGTCGTGCACCACCAACAGGCCGCCTTCGAAACCGGGGCCGGCGTTCAGCGTTGTCACGTCGAGACCGTCACTCTCGGTCACGGCGTCGATACCACCGTTCGCCACCAGCCGGACCGTCCGGACGAACTCGTGGCCGGCCCGGTCGTAGAGCGCGATCGTCGAGTCACCTTGGCTGGACACGACCAGGTAGCCCGAGCCGCCGCTGCCGTAGGCGATGGTCATACCCTCGATGTCCGCCTCCAGGTGCCCGGCACCGACGGTGTCGACGGACACCGCGTCGGCGCCTGCGGTCGGCTCCGCGCCGAACCTCCAGACCGCGACGTCCTCCTCCCCGACGTAGAGCCGTCCGGTCTCGTCATCGGCGACGCAGCTCTCCGCGGTGCTGCCGATGCGAAGCGTCCGGACCAGCGACGCCGCGACCTTGCCGGCGCCGTCGTCGGAGAGCTCGAACTGCTGGATCGAACCCGACCCCTTGGGGGTGACGAACGCGTAGAACCTGCCGCTCCTCGGGCTGTGGTACATGCAGAACCCGTAGCTCGGCGAGAGCGTCGCGATCCGGCCGGAGGCCACCGGCGACAGCCTTCTCGTCGAGGTGTCGAGCACCCACAGCGCCAACGTGTCGTTCGTGCGGTTGTTGGCCCCGACCAGCACCACCGGCCCCGTCGGCGTCGGGAACCCCGACCGCAGGTCGACGTTGCCGATCATGCCATCGGCCCGGAACTGCAGGAGCCGACCGTCCATGCCGAAGACGCCGATGCCTCCGCCGCGCTCGGACTTGTCGTCGGCCACCACGACGCTGCGGGCGGGGTCGTCGGGGTCGACCCAGATCGCGGCATCGTCCGCTACGTCCCCGGTGCCTGCGAAGCTGTCGGTCTCGACCAACGGCAGCACGCGGGCTGTGGCGCCCGGTGCAGCGGCGGCGGCAGGGGGCGGCGGGCCAGCCGTGGACCAGGGCGGCCGCACGCCCGCGAGCAGGGCGACGACCGCGACGGTCGCGATCACGACGACTGCCGCAAGCAACCTGGTGAGCGCCACACGCATCCGAACCCCCGGTCGTTCGTCGCCCCAGTAAAGCCGCGGTCCGGACGCCCGTCAACGCACGGGCAGCGGTGGTGGTCAGCCGGCGAGGATGACGTGCAGGGTCCGGGGGCCGTGGACACCCTCGACCCGGTCGAGCTCGATGTCGGAGGTGGCGGACGGTCCGCTGATCCAGGTCGTGGGCCGGTCCGGGTCGAGCAGCACGACGGCGTCGGGGACGTCGGGGACGACCTGGTCCGCGCGTACGACGCAGACATGGACGTCCGGCACCAAGGTGAGCGCCCGCCTCCCCTGCCCGGCGCCGTGGGAGAGCACGATCGTGCCGGTCGCGGCGATGCCGACGGTGGCGGTGGTGACGACCGCGTCGACGGCGTCGAGGTCGGCGTTGGACAGCGCGTCGTCCTCCACCGCCCCCGGGAGGTGCCACGGCAGCCCCGCCGGCACCAGCACCCGACCGCAGTCCGCGAGCGCCTCCGCGACGCGCGAGGGGACCTCGTCGACGGCGCAGCGCACCACCACGGCACGGTAGTCCGCGACCCGCTGGGCGAACAGCTCCACCATCGCCACCGGGTCCCCGGCGGACCCGCGCTGGGTCGTGCGGTAGGAGCGGGGCACGGTCACCGGCGACCGGTCCGCCGAGCCGAGCGCACGGCGGACCCGGCCGAGGATCTCCTCACGAGCGTCCCCACCGTCGGTCATCGCGCGTCCTTCCCGCCGGTGCGCCGCCACCACGCCCGGAACGACTCGGCCGGCGGCACCGGCAGGTCCCGGGCGTCGGTCCAGGCCGCCCCTGGGCCGGGTAGCCGGCCGAGCAGCCGTCGGCCCCCGGCGGCCCGGCGGGAACGACGACCGGCCAGGCCGCCGACGAGGCCGGCGGCCCGCTCGGCGAGCCCGAGCCTGCGCGCGGAGCCGAAGGCGAGCGAGGTCGCCCTCATCGCCAGCGCCTCAGCCTTGGGGACCCGGTCCCCGCGGTGGGCGTCGACGACCTGGGCGCGCAGGTCCACGAGCACCGAGGGGATGTCGATGCGCACCGGACAGGCCTCGAAGCAGGCCCCGCACAACGAGGAGGCGTAGGGCAGCGAGTCGGTCTGCTCGTCGACGCCCACCCCCTTCAGGAGCGGGTTCAAGATGGCCCCGATCGGGCCCGGGTAGACCGAGCCGTAGGCGTGGCCTCCGGTGCGCTCGTAGACCGGGCAGACGTTCAGGCAGGCCGAGCAGCGGATGCACCGCAGCGCCTGCCGCCCGACCTCGTCGGCGAGCGCCCGGGTGCGGCCGTTGTCGAGCAGGACGACGTGCACCTCCCGCGGACCGTCGCCGGGGGTGAGGCCGGACCAGGTGGAGGTGTAGGGGTTCATCCGCTCCCCGGTCGACGAGCGCGGCAGCAGCTGCAGGAAGACGTCCAGGTCGGCCCAGGTCGGGACCACCTTCTCGATGCCGACCACGGAGACCAGGACCTCCGGGAGGGTCAGGCACATCCGGCCGTTGCCCTCGGACTCCACGACGACGAGCGTGCCGGAGTCGGCGACGGCGAAGTTGGCGCCGGAGACACCGACCTTCGCCCGAAGGAACTTCTCTCGTAGGTGCAGCCGGGCCGCCTCGGCGAGCCGGGCCGGTTCGTCGGTCAGGTCGTCGGGTGCCGGGCGGCCGGCCGCCCCCATCCGGGTGCGGAAGATCTCCTTGATCTCGGCGCGGTTGCGGTGGATCGCCGGCACCAGGATATGGCTCGGCAGGTCATCTCCCAGCTGCACGATCAGCTCGGCCAGATCGGTCTCCCAGGCCGCGATGCCCTCGGCGGCGAGGGCCTCGTTGAGCTCGATCTCGGCGGTCGCCATCGACTTGATCTTGACGACCTCGTCCACCCCGTGGCGCCGAGCCACCTGCGCGACGACGGCGCACGCCTCGGCCGCGTCGCGCGCCCAGTGCACCGTCGCACCCCGTGAGGTCAGGGACTCCTCCAGCCGGAGCAGGTGCTCGTCGAGGTGCAGCAGCGTGTTGTCCTTGATGGCCGCGCCGGCCAGCCGCAGCTCCTCCCACTCGGCGACCTCCGCGACCACCGCCAGGCGCTTCGCGCGGATGGTCGACGTCGCGTGGGCCAGGTTGCTGCGCAGCTGGGAGTCGCCCAGCGCCTCGCGGGCGGCGGTCGGGAAGGCCGGCATCCCGACGAACGTGGCGCTCATCGACGGGCCGCCGTGGCGTCGGGCACCGTGTCGGTGGCGGCGAGGATCTCGGCGAGGTGCATGACTCTCGTCCCCGACCGCTGCCGGCTCAGCAGGCCGCCGATGTGCATCAGGCAGGAGTTGTCACCTGCGACCAGCACCTCCGCCCCGCTCTCCCGCACGTGACGCGCCTTGTCGGCGCCCATCGCCACCGAGGTGTCGGCGTTCTTGACCGCGAACGTCCCGCCGAAGCCGCAGCACTGGTCGGCTCCGGGCAGCTCCAGCAGTCGCAGCCCACGCACCGCGCGCAGCAGCCGCACGGGCCGGTCACCCACTCCCAGCATCCGCAGGCTGTGGCAGGTCGGGTGGTAGGTCACCGTGTGCGGGAAGAACGCGCCGACGTCCTCCACGCCGAGCACGTCCACGAGAAACTCGGAGAGCTCGTAGACCTTCGGTGACAGCTCACCCACGGATCGCACCAGCCCCGGGTCCCCGGAGCGGCGCGCCACGATGGAGTGCTGGTGCCGGGCGGACCCGGCGCACGACCCCGAGGGGGTCACCACCGCGTCGTACCCGGCGAACGCCTCCACGAAGGCACGCAGCACCGGGACCGCCTCGTCGAGGTAGCCGGTGTTCACCATCGGCTGCGCGCAGCACGTCTGCGCCATCGGGAACTCGACGTCGACCCCCAGCCGTCGGAGCAGCCGCACCACGGCCTTGCCCGTGTCGGGGAACATCGCGTCGTTGACACACGTCACCATCAGCGCGACTCGCATGCCGCTCACTGTGGCACAGCACCGGTTGCAGGGGTCTCGACACACGGTGGCCCGCGGGTTCGACCAGTCGGCGCTGCTACCGGACCCGCCACTCCCCCGCGACCAGCCGGGCCAGGCCACGGTCGGCGAAGGCGGTCAGCCAGCCCTCCATCGGGAACCAGCCCCACCGCAGATGGAACAGGTTCGCGTTGCGGACGATGTCCTCGAGGTGCTCGACGGGGGGCCGCGAGACCGGGTGCCACTGGTGGTGGGCCACCGCGCCGCCGACCCAGCACATCGGCACGCCCGCCGCGTCCGCCCGCTGGCCGAAGTCGGTGTCCTCGCCGCCGTAGCCCTCGTAGGCCTCGTCGAACCCGCCCACCCGCGACCAGGTGCCCGGGGAGACGGCGAACGACAGCGACCAGAACAGCCGGGTGTCCCTCGCCACGAGCACGGTGCCGGCCGGCGGCGACGGCCGGGCCGGGTGCGGCGGGGCTGCAGCGAGCTCGTCGGCGGTCCAGCCGTCCGGGCCCGAGGGTGGGTCCAGGTAGCAGACCGGGCCGCACAGCAGGGCGTCCGGACGCCCGCGGTGGGCAGCCTGGTAGCGGGTGAGCAGCTGCGAGGAGGGTAGGCAGTCCACGTCGAGGAGCACCACCAGCCCCGCCCCGGCCTCGACGGCGGCCGCGACCCCGAGGTTGCGGGCCCGGGCCAGGGGCAGCCGGGCCCCCGCCCCGAGCTCGACGACCTGGGTGCGCTCCGCGAGCGGCCCAGCCGCGACGACCCGCGCGACCGCCGGGTCTCCCATCGAGACCACGACCAGCCGGTCTGGGACGCGCTCGGACCGGGCCCAGAACTGGTGCTGGCGGCGCAGGTGGTCGTGGCGCCCCCGCACGACGGTGACGGCGACGGTGGCGGGGTCGCCGGGCCTCACCCAGCGCCCTCGCTCGCCACCTGTGCCACGACCGGGCCACCGACCGGGACACCGAGGCCAGCAGGCTCCGGAGGGCGCAGCCGCCGCGCGGCGCCGTCGATGGCACGAGCGGCTCGCAGGGCGCCGTCGCCGAAGGACCACCGCGACCAGCCCTCACCGCCCACGAGCACGGCTCGCCGCACCAGCTCGGGCCACCGGTCCCGGCTCGGCCACTCGGCGACCCCGACCGCGAGCCCGAGACCGTCGACGGCAGCCGCGGTCCGGACCTGCTCGTCGAACGGTCTCCGGTCGGCGACGACGACGGCCGGTGCGCGGGCCGCGGCCACCTCGGCGACGGCGTTCTGCCCGCCGTGGGTGACGACCACGTCGGCCGCGCACAGTGCCCGCCACAGCTCCTCACGACCGAGCCGGGTGCTGCCGACGGCCGCCTGCCAGGTCCAGCCCGGCATGGCAGCTCGCAGCTCGCCGACCCGTCGCTCGTCCAGGCCGGTACCGCCGCTGCCCCACAGCAGCAGCCCGCGCCGACCGGACTCGGCCCGGGGCGGCCGCGGGAGGCCGTCGAACCCGCCGATGGACCCGCAGTGGACGGTCTTGGCCAGCCATCGCTGCGGCCAGCTCGACGGGACCGCTGCCGGCCACGGAGCGAGCAGGGTGTCCGCCAGGTCGTAGGCGGTGCGATGGGCGTGGTCGGACCGGTTGCCCGGCATCGCCGCGACCACGACCGGCACACCGGCGAGGCGGACCAGCAGCGACACCTCCACCGAGACGTCCACGACGACCAGCGTCGGCCGTTCGGTGACCACCCAGTCCAGGATCTGGTGGGACCGGGCCGCCAGGCCGAGATGGTGCCGCGGGACCCAGTGCAGCCGACCGCCGGCCGTGACGTCGGCCGTCCCCGGGTCGTCGACGCCGGTGTCGTCCGCGGCGAGCCGCACCCAGGGACCGGACCAGTCCAGCGGCCGCGGCAGCGAGCTGAGCACCGTCACCGGCTCGCGCAGGTGGGCCCGGACCGACGCCAGCCGGTGCAGGTGGCCGAGCCCCTGGTGGTGGACGTAGTAGCCGATCACGCAGCCAACGACCCCCGTGCCAGGTCGAACAGCTCGAGGTAGGACTCGACCATCCGATCCAGCGAGCAGTGCTCGAGGGCGTGCGCGCGAGCCGCCCGGCGGTCCAGGGCCGCGGCCTCCGGGACCAGCGCGGCCGCCTGCGCCACGACGGTGCCGGCCGGGCCGGGTGCTACCAGCCGGGCACAGCTGTCCGCGACGACCTCGGGCACGCCGCCGCGGGCCAGCGCCAGCACCGGGGTGCCGCAGGACAGCGCCTCGGCGGCCACCAGCCCGTACGGCTCGTCCCAGAGTGGGGTGACCAGGCACAGCGCGCTCGAGCCCACCAGCGCCGCCAGGTCGCGCTGGCCCAGGTGCCCGACGTAGGTCACGTCCTCCCCCAACCGCGGCCTCAGCTGCTCCCGCCAGTACGTCGGGTCGCTGACCGGACCCGCCAGCCGCAGCCGGCGCCCGGCGACGCGGGCGATGTCGACAGCGAGGTGCGGTGCCTTCTCGGGCGCGATGCGACCGACCCACACCAGGTCGGGACCCCCGTCGCCGGCGGGCCAGCGAGCGGCGTCGACGCCGTTCGGGATCACGCTCGCCTGCGCGACGTGGGCCCACTGCCGGGCGGTGTGGTGGCTGACGGCGACGTAGCGGCTGTGAGCCGGCGACGACAGCCGGACCGCCGGCTCCAGCCAGGGGGTCGGCGGGGTGTGCAGGGTGGTCACCACCGGCGCCGGCAGCGACTCGGCCATCGCCACCGGCAGGTGGTGGAGGCTGTTGTTGTGCACGACGTCGACGTCGGACCGTCGGGCCAGGTCGAGCATCATCTGGAGGTAGGCGTGGTGCTCGCGCAGCCAGGACTCCGGTTGCATCGCGACGTCCTGCCGGGCGGTGTCGCTGAGCTCGAGCGGCGCCGTGGCCAGCGTGGTCGCCCGCAGCCGGGGGTCCGAGCCGGGACCCGCGTACACGCTCAGCTCGACCCCGCGGTCGGCCAGCCCTCGGATCAGGTGCCAGGTCAGCGACTGCATGCCGCCTGCGAAGGGCTCGGCGATCGGGAACCGGGAGTCGGCGATCTCCACGACTCGCAGCGGCCTGCGGGTGCGGGCGAGCGCCGGGCCCGTCAGCGGGACCACGCCGGTCACCGGCCCAGCAGACCGGCGTAGAGGTCGCGGTGAGCCGTCGCCAGCGCCACTCGCTCGGCGCGCCGCTCCTCGGGGTCGGCCCGCCAGCGCGGGCGCTCGTCGTAGGCCCGCCGGAGCCCGGCCTCCAACGCCGCGTGGTCAGGGCCACCGGGTCCCACCGGGTAGGTGAGGCACGGCCGTTGCTCGGCGTAGAAGCCGACGTCGCCGACCAGCACGGTGGTCCCGAGGTCGTGGCAGGCCTCCAGCCACCCGGAGTGGGTGCCGAACCGGTAGGGCAGCACCGAGACGTCGAGCGAGATCAGGTAGTCCCACAGCTCGGCGTCGGAGAAGAAGTCGTGGACGTGCAGGTCGACCGGGCCGGCGTCGGCCAGCGCGCGCAGCCGCCAGGCGACCTCGCGGTCGTGACGCGGGTAGCCCTCGGTGACGACGTCGGCGTGGACGTCGACGCGCAGCCGGGCGCCGGGCAGGTCGGCGACCGCCTTCGCCAGCGTCTCGACGACCGGCAGGGGGTCGATGCTTGCCCGCAGGCTCTTGAGGTGGACGCCGGCCACGAAGGCGCCCCTCTCCGGGCGGGGCCGGCACAGGTCCGGCTCCTCGACGACGTGAGGGTGGGGGAGCACCCGGGCGAGGCGACCCCAGCGCCGCTCGATCACCGACGCGGCACCCGGGGTGAGCGTGACCAGGGCGTCGGCCGCAGGAACGAGCACGTCGAGCTGCTCGTCGTGAGCGCCGGGATCCTCGTGGTGGGGGTTGCGGAGGTCGTGCACGGTGTAGACCAGCGGCTTGCCCCGGGCCTGCAGCTCGGTCACCCAATCCCGCAGCTGCTGCGGGGACCGGGCGTCGAACCCGAAGTGGAGGTGGGCCAGGTCGAAGTCGTCCGCGTGCTCGCGCACCCAGGTCGCGTCGAGGGCGGGCGGAGGCCACCACTGTGCCGCCGGCACGTCGCCGGCCACGGGCGGGTCGGCCAGCCGGACCACGGAGTCGTCTCCGTCGGGCGGTGCGAGGTGCCGCACGTAGACATGGCCGGCAGGGACCGACAGGACACGGACGCGCACAGGCTGCTGCTCCTCCGTCGACAAGGGGGTGCGGCCGGGCTGCTTCGGCGCAGCAGGGACGTACCCGGCCGGGCTCGGTTTCATGCCGGACCTGCTCGCCGGGCTACCCTCGGAGGCGGAGAGCGACCCGACCTCCCGGCGCCCTCCCCGAGCCCCGGACGAACGTGAGGAGCGCCGTGCCAGCGAGTCGTGTGATGCCGACGCAGGAGGCCACCGACCTCCTCGGCCTGGTCCGCGAGGTGGCCGACGACGTGCTCGCCCCGCAGGCTGCCGCGGCCGAGTCGCAGGAGACCTTCCCCCGGGAGGTCTTCACCACGCTGGGCCGGCTCGGTGTCCTAGGGCTGCCCTACTCCGACGAGCACGGCGGCGGGGGCCAGCCCTACGAGGTCTACCTGCAGGTGGTCGAAGAGATCGCCCGGGTGTGGGCCAGCGTCGGCGTCGGGGTCTCGGTGCACGCCCTCAGCTGCTTCGGGCTCGCCACCCGCGGCACCGAGGAGCAACGCGAGCGGTGGCTGCCCGACATGCTGGGCGGTGACCTGCTGGGGGCCTACTGTCTCTCGGAGGCGCACGCCGGCTCGGACCCGGCCGCGATGCGCACCAGCGCCCGCCGCGACGGCGGCGACTACGTGCTCGTCGGCGCCAAGGCGTGGGTGACCCACGGCGGTCGCGCCGACTTCTACAAGGTGATGGCCCGTACCTCGGAGCGCTCTCCCGGGCACAGCGGCATCTCCTGCTTCCTGGTCCCCGCCGACGCGACCGGTCTGGCCGCGGACCCGCCGGAGCGCAAGATGGGCCTGACCGGCAGCACCACCGCGACGATGCGCTTCGACGCCGTCCGGGTGCCGGCCGAGCGCAGGCTCGGGGAGGAAGGGGACGGCCTCGCGATCGCGCTCGCCGGTCTGGACGCGGGCCGGCTCGGCATCGCCGCCGTCGCCACCGGACTGGCCCAGGGCGCCCTCGACGACGCCGTCGCCTACGCCCAGGAGCGGGAGACCTTCGGACGCGCCATCATCGACCACCAGGGCCTCGCCTTCGTGCTGGCCGACATGGCCGCCGCCGTCGAGACCGCCCGAGCGACGTACCTGTCCGCTGCGCGGCTGAAGGACCAGGGCCTCCCGTACGGCACCCAGGCCTCGATCGCCAAGCTGGTCAGCACCGACCTCGCGATGAAGGTCACCACCGATGCGGTGCAGGTGCTCGGCGGCTACGGCTACACCAAGGACTTCCCGGTCGAGCGCTACATGCGGGAGGCCAAGGTGATGCAGATCTTCGAGGGCACGAACCAGATCCAGCGGCTGGTCATCAGTCGCGCCCTGGCCCGGGGCACCCCCGCCACGATCCTCACGCGCCCGGAGTAGCCCGCCACCTGTCGAGACCTGAGTCTCGACAGTCTCGACAGGCTCGACCGGCCGAGGCGCCTCAGTCCCGCGCCCGCCGGCCGTAGGCCGACAGGGCCAGGGGCGCGAAGACCGCGGTGATCACCAGCGCCGAGACGATGGTGACCGCGACCGGGTGGTGCAGTGGCCAGGCGGCGTCGGCGGCCGCCGGCCCGGTGTTGCCCCACAGCTGTCGCATCGCCTGGGTCAGCGAGGAGACCGGGTTCCACTCCGCGACCGTCGCCAACCAGGACGGCATGTTCTGGGTGGGCGCGAAGGTGTTGGCGATGAAGGTGAGCGGGAACATCACGGTGAACATGAGCCCGTTCACCGCCTCCACCGAGCGCATCAGCGACCCGACGAAGATGCCGATCCAGATCATCGCGAAACCGAAGAGGAGCACCAGCGCGAAGGCGCCGACGGCGGGCAGCACGCCGCCGCGGACCCGCCACCCGATGAGCAGACCGGTCAGGGCCATCACCGTGATCCCGATGCTGGAGTGGATCAGGCTGGAGAGCGAACGGCCCACCAGCACGGCCGCCCGCGAGATCGGCAGCGTCCGGAACCGGTCGACGATGCCCTTCTCCAGGTCGTTGGTGAGACCCAGGGCGACGATGAAGGAGGAGAACACGATCGTCTGCGCCATGATCCCGGGGACCAGGAACTCGCGGTAGCTCGACCCGGCCACCGCGATGGAGCCGCCGAAGACGTAGGCGAACAGCAGCACGAACATCACCGGCTGGATGGTGACGTCGAGCAGCAGCTCCGGCATCCGCTTGATGTGGATCAGGTTGCGGCGCACCACGATCAGGGAGGCCATCAGCAGCGACGGCGGCCGCACCGCCGGGGCAGCGGCCCGGGCGCCCGGGACCGCCGATGGCGAGGTCGCGTCGAGCGCGGTCATCGTGCGGCTCCTTCGAACTGGTGGTCGACGTCGTCTGGACGGTCGAGGTCCTCGTCGCGGTCGGTCTCGCCCGATGGCGCCTGCTCGTCGGCCGCTCCGGTCTCCGCCCGGTGGCCGGTGAGGCTCAGGAACACGTCGTCGAGGCTGGGCCGGGCCAGGCCCAGCTCGTCGACAGCCAGGTCGTGGGCCAGCAGCCGCTGACCGATCCGCGACAGGTCGGCGAGGCCGTCGGAGGGAGCGGTGAGGCGCCGGGCCCCACGCTCGAGGTAGACCTCGGCGAAGCACTCTCGCATCACGCGCTCTGCCTCGTCGAGCCGCCCGGGGTCGGTCACGGTCACCACCACGCTGGCTCGGCCGGACTGGTCCTTGAGCTGGGTCGGTGTCCCGGTGGCGAGCACCCGGCCGTGGTCGATGACCACGATGTCGTCGCAGAGCTGGTCGGCCTCCTCGAGGTACTGGGTGGTCAGCACCAGGGTCGTGCCCTCGCGGACCAGCCCGCGCAGGACCTCCCACAGGTCGTTGCGGGAGCGGGGGTCGAGCCCGGTCGTCGGCTCGTCGAGGAAGAGCACCGGCGGAGTGGTGATGAGGCTCACCGCCAGGTCGAGCCGCCGGCGCATGCCGCCGGAGTAGGTCTTGACGACCCGGTCCGCCGCCTCGGCGAGCGTGAACCGCTCGAGCAGGTCGTCGCCCAGGGGCCGCAGCGCCCGACGGCTCACGCCGGCGAGCCGACCGATCAGGTAGAGGTTCTCCCGGGCGGTGAGCAGCTCGTCGACGGTGGCAGCCTGGCCGGTGAGCCCCATCGACCGACGCACCGCGTCGCCCTCGGTCCGGATGTCGTGCCCGGCGACGCGGCCGGTCCCGCTGGTGGGGCGGCTGAGCGTGGTCAGCATCCGGACCGTGGTGGTCTTCCCGGCACCGTTGGGTCCGAGCAGCCCCAGCACCGTCCCTCTCGGGACGCGGAAGCTCACCCCGTCCACGGCCACGGTCGAGCCGAAGCGCTTGACCAGCTCGATGGCCTCGACGGCCGCTTCCTCGCTCATCTGTTCACCACATCACAAGGCACCGACAACGGCGAGTCCTTTTCCATGCGAGGGCAGACCGTCCCCGCGTCGCCGACTCATCGCCTCAGGCGTCGGCGAGCAGCTCGAGGACGGCCCGCTCCAGACCGGCCTGCCGCTCGTCGGGCGAGGCGTAGTCCGCCGCCACGGCCGCCTTGATCGTGGTCCCGCCCTCGTACTGGTCGATGACCCGCGGGTCGACGTACGACGACCGGGCGATGGTCGGGGTGTTCCCGAGGTAGGACGAGACCTCGACCATGGCCTGCCGGACGGCCCGCTTGCGCGAGGCCTTGGTGTCCCCCGGCTCCGTGCTGGCCGCGAGCGCCGCGGCGGCCAGCACGGTGGCGTGCCAGGTGCGGAAGTCCTTGGCGGTCATGTCACCCCCGGTGGACTCCCGCAGGTACTCGTTGACCCGGGCGGCGTCGAGTGCCGACCACCGGCGCTGCTCCTGGAAGGCCAGCAGCCGCAGGTCGGTGCTGCGGCGACGGCGCATGGCCTCGACGGCCGCGATCGAGAGCGGGTCGTCGATCTCGATGCAGTGCTCGACGCCCGACTTGCCGACGAAGCAGAACACCAGCCGGTCCTTGCGCCGGCGGACGTGCCGACGCTCGAGGGTGGTGAGGCCGAACCCGCCGCCCTCGTCGACATAGGCGTCCGAGCCGATCCGGAAGTAGCCGAGGTCGAGCAGCCGGACGGCGGTCGCGGCGGCCCGCTCGAGCGGCATCCCGTCGAGCGCCAGGTGCTCCAGGACCGCGGCGCGGGTGCGGGCCAGCTCTCGGGCGACCCGGCTGACCCGCTCGAACTTCAGCTGGTCGCGCTTGGTCCGCCAGTCCGGGTGGTAGAGGTACTGCCGCCGGCCCGCTGCGTCGGTGCCCACCGCCTGCAGGTGGCCGTGGGCAAGGGGACAGATCCAGACGTCCCGCCAGGCCGGTGGGATCACCAGCGCCTTGACCCGTGCCACCTGGGCCGGCTCGAGCGGGTCGCCGCGCTCGTCGCGGTAGCTGAACCCGCGGCCGGCCCGGCGCCGGGTCCACCCCGGCATGCTGGGCGAGACGGTGCGGAGCCGGGCCATGCGCTGGCAGTAACCCGCGCAGGTGCGCCGCAAACTCATCGTCGGGCCGGTGCGGCCCGTCAGCGAGGGCCGGCCAGCGCCTTCATCGCGGGGCGCGCGTCCACGAGGTAGACGATGCTCGCCACAGCGCCGATCAGGTTCAGGAAGCCGATCGGGTTGGGGAACAGCAGGTGGGCCACGACGGCGATCCCGAGGATCAGCAGCCAGGCCGGCTTGGTCATCTTGTCGGCCGCGACGAAGGCGTCCCTGCGCCGCATCAGCGCGTCGACGAACGCCCACATCTGGGCCGCGAGCAGGACGAGGCCGACGGCGTTGAGCACGACAACTTCCAGTCCTGGGCCTCGGAGCACCTGGTCAGCCTATCGGTCGGTTCAACCAGATGCGGTCCGCGGCTCCCAACCGGCAGCCAGCCGGCAGCCGGACGGCAGCGGGAGCCGCGGACACGACGTCCGATCAGTCGCCGGTCTTGGCGGCGGCGTCCTCGGCGGCCTTCTTCGCAGCGGTCGCGGTCTTCTTGGCCGTCGTGCCGGTCGCCTTGGCCGAGCTCTTGGCTGCGGAGGCGGCCCTCGTGGTCTGGGTCTTGGCGGTCTTGGCCCGGGTCACGGTGCTCTTGGCCTGGGTCTTGACCTCCTGGGTCGACTCCTGGCGACGGATCCGGTTCACCAGGGTCCGACCGCGGGCGGCCAGGTCGACGTACTGCTGGTTGAGCTCGTCGACGGTCCCGGCCACGGTGCCGGTGAGGTCGTTGACGTAGGAGTTGACCCTCGCCTCGACCTTGCCCGGCAGCGCCTTCGCCTCCTTCTGGAGGGTGTCGGCGAAGACCTTGGGCTCGAGGTCGATCTGGGTGAGCCGGGTCTGGGTCTTCTCGAGGCGGCTCGTGGCGCCGGTCCAGCCGGTGCGGGCGGCGGCGACGGCGACGTCGACCCCCCCGACGGCGGCGTAGAACGGACGGGTGGGGTCGATCTTGTTCTGGGCGGTGCTGTTGGTCCTAGCCATCGTGGTCCTCCTGGGTGGTGGTGGTGGTTCGAGGGCTGTCGGCCGTGTTCGCAGCCCGGAAGGACTGGTAGACGTCCAGCAGCGACTGCTTCTGGCGCTCGGTGAGCCCGCTGTCGGCCAGGACGGCAAGCTCGACCGAGCGGACCTCGCTGTCATCGAGGTTCAAGATCCCCGCGCGGACGTAGAGCGTCTCGGCGGAGATGCGCAGTCCCTTGGCGAGCTGTTGGAGCACCTCGGCCGAGGGGCGCCGCAGCCCGCGCTCGATCTGGCTCAGGTACGGGTTGGACACGCCGGTCTGCTCAGCGAGCTGCCGCAGGGAGAGCTTCGCGGCCACGCGCTGCTCGCGTAGGTAGTCGCCGAGAGTCTCGACGGTCTTCCCCACACCGAACTTGGCCACGTTCCCATGATGCGAACTCCTGCTAGCAGATGCAAGCAACGAGGGCGTGACACGTCCCACACAACGCTGTCCAGCAGCGCGCAACACTGCGTCTACCTGCAAGCAAGGCGGGGGCAGAGCAGCCCTCGACGAGCTCGACGAGCGCAGGGGGTCAGAAGACCGCGCGGATCACGCCCACCGGGCGGCCGCCGCCGAGCAGGTCGAGGCGACCCGTGCCGCGCAGGGCGGCGGCGTCCACGCCCGGCTCGTCGGGGACGCCCAGGCGTTCGAGCGCTGCCGCCATCAGCACCGGACGCACTCGCGGGGCGCCGTCGTCGGTCTTGAGGGCTACCGCCCGCCCGTCGGCCAGCCCGAGCACGTAGCAGGACTCGGCGCCCGCCTTCCCCACCGATCCGGGCACGGCGCGCAGCAGCGTGGCCTCGTCGCGGGTGCTGCCGGAGGTGAACTCGGGGTGGGCCCGGATCGCGTCAGCGACCCGCTGCTCGGCGCCGCCGGTGGCGGTCGCCAGGGTGCGGAATGCCCGCGCGAGCCCCGTCAGCGAGGTCGAGAGCAGGGGCGCGCCGCAGCCGTCGACAGCCACCGTGTCCACCGGCTCCCCGGTCAGCGAAGCGAACGTGCCGCCCAGGGCCACCTGCAGCGGGTGGGTCGGGTCGAGGTAGGTCGCGGTGTCCCAGCCGTTGGCCACGCAGGTGGCCAGCATCGCGGCGTGCTTGCCGGAGCAGTTCATCGCCGTGGACGACCGGTGGCCACCGGCCCGGATCAGCTCCTCGCGGGCCGCGTCGTCGAGGGGGTAGTCAGGCGGGGTCTTCAGGGCGGTCTCGTCCAGCCCGGCCGAGCGCAGGATCCGGCGTACACCGTCGAGGTGGAACGGCTCGCCCGAGTGCGACGCGGACGCCAGCGCCAGCAGCTCACCGTCGAGGTCGAGCCCCGCCCGCAGCATGCCCACCGCCTGGAGCGGCTTGTTGCACGAGCGCGGCAGCACCGGCGCCGCGACGTCACCGACCGCCCAGTCCACCGAGCCGTCGCACGCGAGCGCCACCACCGACCCGTAGTGGTGACCCTCCACGAACCCGGAGCGGACGATCTCGGCGACGACGGGTGCAGGCATGCGCTGACCCTAGAGCAGCAGCGGGTCTGGTCAGTTGCGCTCGAGGAGCCGCTCGGTGCGGCACGATGTGCGGGTGCCCGACCCGATCCCTGTGCCGCCCCCGCCCGCTGCGGCCCCCCAGCACTGCCCCTCCCCCCGCGAGCTCGACGACCTCGAGCTGCTCGGGTACGGCGTCATCGGCGAGCGCCGCTTCGACGGCGCCGACGGTCCGGTGACGCTGCACGTGCCGCCCGACGTGGCGGACGCGGCGGGACTCGCAGGCGCGCTCGAGCTCGTGGACCCAGAGGGCGTGCCCCTGGCGCAGGTCGACGTGGAGGAGCGCTACCCGGCCGGCACCGAGGTGGGGATCGCGGGCACGGTGAGGCTGCTGGCGCACCACGAGTTCGGCGCGTTCCGGCGCCTGTACCTGCCGCCGGCGACGGCCCGGGCGCAGCTCGACGACCGCGCCCTCACCGTCCCCGTGACCGCACCGCTCACCGAGCAGGACCTCGACCTGGTTCGTCGCCGGGCCGAGGACCGCCCTGTGCTGCTGCTGGCGCTCGTCGGAGACGGCACGCCGCAGGGGGTGTCGGCACCCGCACTGCTGCGCGCCACGCTGGCCGCGGCGGCGCGGCTGCCCGCAGCCACCGTGGTGGCTGTCGCGCTGGCCTCGCGTGCGGACGCCGACGTCGACCGGACGCTGCGAGAGCAGGTCGTGACGGCCTACGCGCCGCACGACGTGCTGACCGTCCCCGGCGCCGGGGACCTTCCCGACGAGATCGCCACCATCGTGGGCCGCGACCGGCCGGGACCCGCAGCGCAGGGGCTGGTGCTGTTCTTCACCGGGCTGTCCGGCAGCGGCAAGTCGACCTTGGCCCGGGCGCTGCACGACACCCTGCTCGAGCGCGGCGACCGGACGGTGACCAGCCTGGACGGTGACGTGGTGCGCCGGCACCTGTCGGCGGGCCTGACGTTCTCCAAGCAGGACCGGGAGACCAACATCCGCCGGATCGGCTGGGTGGCGGCGGAGATCGCCCGCCACCGCGGCGTCGCCATCTGCAGCCCGATCGCGCCGTTCGACAGCACGCGCCGGCAGGTCCGGCAGATGGTCGAGGACGCCGGCGGTGCGTTCGTCCTGGTGCACGTCGCGACCCCCTTGGAGGAGTGCGAGCGCCGCGACCGCAAGGGTCTCTACCTCAAGGCCCGGCGGGGCGAGATCCCCGAGTTCACCGGTATCTCCTCGCCGTACGAGGAGCCGTTCGACGCGGCAGTCCGTGTCGACACGACCGGCCGCACCATCGAGGACGCGCTCGGCGACGTCCTCGAGGCGCTGCGGACCCAGGGCTACCTGCCCCCGATGGAAGGCATCTTGTGAACGAGCTCCTCACCGGCAGCGCGCTCGCCGTGCTGGTCGTCAGCTTCGGCGTCGGCATCGTCGTCGGCCTCACCGGCATGGGCGGCGGGGCGCTGATGACCCCGGCGCTGATCTTCCTGGGCGTGAACCCCAGCGTCGCGGTCGCCAACGACCTGGTCGCCGCCTCGGTCAACAAGTCGGTCGGCGCCTCGGTGCACTGGCGGGTGGGGAAGCCGAACCTGCGGCTCGCCGGGCTGCTGATGTGCGCGTCCGTGCCGACCGCCTTCGCCGGCGCCTTCATCGTCCAGGCGGTGGGCGGCGTCGCCGACCAGGAGGTCTTCCTCAAGCAGGCGCTGGGCGGTGCCCTGCTCTTCACCGCCGGCACCTATGCGCTGCGGATGTACCTGCAGCTTCGGTACGTGACCGGCGGCAACGACCTGCCTCAGGACGACCCGGCGCTGAAGCCGGTCCCGACGCTGATGGTGGGCGCACTCGGCGGGCTGCTCGTCGGGATCACGTCCGTGGGGTCCGGCTCCCTGATCATGGTGGCGCTGCTGCTGCTGTACCCGACGCTGTCCGCCGTGCGGCTGGTGGGCACCGACCTGGTCCAGGCCGTCCCGCTGGTGCTGTCGGCGGCCATCAGCCACGTGCTGGTCAGCGGCGTGGACTGGTCGGTGCTGATCCCGCTCATCATCGGCGGCTCCCCCGGCACCTTCCTCGGTGCCCGGCTCGCGAACTGGGTGTCGCAGTCGGTGATCCGTCGCGGCATCGTGATCGTGCTCAGCCTCACGGGCCTCACGATGCTCGGCGTGCCGCCAGAGGTCGTCGGCATCACCGGTGCCGCGTTCCTGCTGCTGGGCCCGCTGGCGTGGGGTTTCATCCGGCAGACGCGGGGTCTGCCCGCCTTCGACAACAACGCCGCGGCGTGGCGGATCCCCGAGCGGGACGAGCGGGCCGGGCACCCCGACACCCAGGAGCGCGCTCCGGGACAGGTTCACCAGCGCGTGGATGAGTAGAGTCGCCGCCCGCGGGACACACTCCAGTCGTGGAGATCGTCGGTTGGACCATCCTGGGTGTCGCTGCATGGACGACATCGGCCCTCGCCGTCGGTCTCGCGGTCGGCGGTGCTGCCCGGATGCGTGACCGGACCGTGCCGCCGACCCTCCCGGGACGCGCTCCAGCCCCGGGCACGGGCTGTTCGTCCAGCCGCCCCGTCCTCGTGGCCGTCCCGGTACGTGCCCGCTGAGCCGATCCAGCCCCGCCCGCGTCAGTGCCTGGCCAGCGACGCCGTGAAGGCCAGCGCCTCAGCGTGGGAGGGCAGCAGCCCTCGGTCGGCGGCCTGCGCCAGGGTCGGCGCCTGAGCGTCCTTCGGGGAGAGCAGCGGGCTCAACGGCGAGCCGTCGCGGCCGGTGTCCGGCCAGGCGATCCCCAGCGCGGGATCGAGCGGGTGGATGCCGTGCTCCCGACCCGGCGCGTAGGGGGCCGAGCAGAGGTAGGACACCACGGTGTCGTCCTCCAGGGCCATGAAGCCGTGCCCCAGCCCCTCGGCAAGGTAGACCCCGCGCCGCTCGACGTCGTCCAGCGTCACCGCCTCCCAGGTCCCGTAGGTGGGTGACCCGACCCGGATGTCGACGACGACGTCGACGACAGCCCCCCGCAGGCAGGTCACCCACTTGGCCTGGCTGGGCGGAAGCTGCGCGAAGTGGATCCCACGGACCGTCCCCGCGGCGGACACCGAGGCGTTCGCCTGCGCGAGCGTGAACGGGTGGCCGGTCGCCTCCGTGAACCGGTCGGCACGGAACCACTCCAGGAAGGCCCCCCGGTCGTCCCCGTGTACCCGCGGGAGGACCTCGAACGCACCGGCGATGGACAGCTCTCGAATCTGCATCTGAGTAGGGTACGGATCCGGTCCGGGCCGTCTCGGCCCGCGCTCGGAGAGGAGCAGGCGATGAAGTGGCTGGTGACGGGTGCGACCGGGATGCTGGGCACCGATCTGGTCTCGCTGCTGCGAGGCGCGGGGGAGGTCGTCACGGCGGCCACGCACGCCGACCTCGACGTCACCGACGCCGCCTCGACCGCGGCTGCCGTCGACGGCCACGACGTGGTCGTCAACACGGCGGCGTGGACCGCCGTGGACGACGCGGAGGAGCAGGAGGAGGCCGCGGCCACGGTCAACGGAAGGGCGCCGCGGCTGCTGGCCCGGGCCGCCAGGGCGAGCGGCGCCCGGCTGGTCCAGATCAGCACCGACTACGTGTTCGATGGCACCGCCGGCTCCCCCTACGCCGAGGACGCCGCCACGTCGCCGGTCTCGGCCTACGGGCGCACGAAGGCGGAGGGGGAGGCAGCCGTGCGCCAGGAGCTGCCCGACGGGCACCTGGTGCTTCGCACCGCGTGGTTGTACGGCGCGCACGGCGGCTGCTTCCCGAGGACGATCGCCCGGGTGGCCCGGGAGCGTGGTGGGCTCGACGTGGTCGAGGACCAGCACGGCCAGCCCACGTGGACCCGCGACGTCGCCGACCTGGTGCTGCGGGTGGTCCTGGCGCACGCTCCGGCAGGGACCTACCACGCGACGTCCTCCGGGCAGTGCAGCTGGTTCGAGTTCGCCCGGGAGGTGGTGGCCGCGGCCGGTATGGACGCCTCCGTCGTCCGGCCCACGACGAGCGCCGCGTTCGTCCGGCCCGCGCCGAGGCCGGCGTACTCGGTGCTCGGCCACGAGGCGCTGCGCCGGGTCGGCGTCGCGCCGATCGGGGACTGGCGAGAGCGGTGGGAGCGGGCAGCGGCGGGCGTGCTGGGTCTCGACGGGCCCGAGCAGCGCTAGGGCTGAGCCCGGAGCTCGACGGCGCTCGACCGGCCGAAGGAATCAGGGCCGTCGGCGACGGAATCGGATCTCGCGGGTGGGCAGCCGGACCGGGTCGAAGCAGCCGTCGTGGGCGCGACGGTGGTGGAAGCCGCACAGCGGCACGCCGTGCTCGATGCTGGTGCGCCCGCCGCGGCTCCAGGCATGCGGGTGGTGGATGTCGCACCAGGCGAACGGCCGCTCGCAGCCCTCGGCGGCGCAGGTGTCGTGTCGGAGGGCGAGCGCGCGGCGCATCGCCGTCGTGTGCAGCCGGGACCCGTGCCCGAGGTGGAGGGGTCCGGAGCGGCCCCCGGGGACGGCCGTCACGACCACGCGGGTCTGGTGTCGTTGATCCCGCCGTCGGAGAATGCGTCGCGCGTCGCGTCGTACCGCTCCCGATGGAGGCGGCCGAGCCAGAGGCCGGCGGGCCGTCACCCCGCGGCTCGAGCCGGTCAGCCGTGCCGCCCGGGCATCAGTGCCCGTGGCACCGAGTCGCTGGGCGAGCCGCCGGCGGTCGGCCTCGGCCATCGTCGCCAGCCGCAGGCTGGCGAGACTGTTTTCGAACGGAGGTTCGAGTCTCTGCTCAGCTGGTGGCCAGCAGCTGAAGGAGGTACTCGCCGTAGCCGGACTTCAGCTGCGCCTCGCCGCGCTCCCGCAGCTCGTCGTCGGTGAGGAAGCCCTGCCGCCACGCCACCTCCTCTGGACAGCCGATCTTCAGCCCTTGCCGGTGCTCGACGGTCGCGATGAAGTTGCTGGCGTCGTTGAGGGAGTCGAAGGTGCCGGTGTCCAGCCACGCGAAGCCCCGCTCGAGCACCTGCACGCTCAGCCGGCCCTGCTCGAGGTAGGCCCGGTTGACGTCGGTGATCTCGTACTCCCCCCGCGCGGACGGCTTCAGGTCCCGCGCGATCGCCAGCACGTCGTTGTCGTAGAAGTAGAGCCCCGGGATGGCGTAGCTGCTGCGTGGCCGCTCCGGCTTCTCCTCCAGCGACAGCGCGCGACCGGAGTCGTCGAACTCCACCACGCCGTACGCCGACGGGTCGGAGACCCAGTAGGCGAACACCGCCGCACCGTCCAGGTGCGAGAACCGCTGGAGCTGGCGACCGAACCCCGGGCCGTAGAAGAGGTTGTCGCCGAGGACCAAGGCGCTCGGCTGGTCCCCGATGAAGTCGGCGCCGATCGTGAACGCCTGGGCCAGCCCGTCGGGCGACGGCTGCTGGGCGTAGCGCAGGTTCAGGCCGAGGTGGGACCCGTCGCCGAGCAGCCGCTCGAACTGCCCCGCGTCGTGCGGGGTGGTGATGATCAGGATGTCCTGGATGCCGGCCAGCATCAGCGTGGTGAGCGGGTAGTAGACCATCGGCTTGTCGTAGACGGGCACGAGCTGCTTGCTGACGCCCAGCGTGATCGGGTGCAGCCGCGTGCCGCTCCCGCCGGCGAGAATGATTCCGCGCATGTCGGTTAGTCTGCCGGACCATGAGGCTCTTGGTGACCGGTGGCGCCGGTTTCATCGGGTCGCACTACGTGCGGCAGCTGCTCACCGGGGCGTGGGGCCTGGCCGAGCCCGCGTCGGTGGTGGTGCTGGACAAGCTCACCTACGCCGGCAGCCTGACCAACCTGGACCCGGTCAGCGACGACGACCGGCTGCGCTTCGTCGAGGGCGACATCCTGGACCGCCCGCTCGTGGAGAAGCTGGTCTCCGAGACCGACGCGGTGGTGCACTTCGCCGCGGAGTCCCACGTGGACCGCTCCATCCTGGGTGCCGCCGACTTCGTCATGACCAACGTCGTGGGCACCCAGACGCTGCTGGAGGCCGCGCTGCGCACCGGGGTCGATCGGTTCGTCCACGTGTCGACCGACGAGGTCTACGGCTCGATCGAGACCGGCTCCTGGGACGAGGCGCGGCCGTTGGAGCCCAACTCGCCGTACTCCGCCTCCAAGGCGTCCTCCGACCTGCTGGCGCGCGCCTACCACCGCACCCACGGCCTGCCGGTGTGCGTGACCCGGTGCTCGAACAACTACGGGCCGTACCAGTTCCCCGAGAAGGTCATCCCGCTGTTCGTGACCAACCTGATCGACGGCCGCTCGGTGCCGCTGTACGGCGAGGGCAGCAACATCCGCGACTGGCTGCACGTGGACGACCACTGCCGCGCCATCCACCTGGTGCTCACCGCAGGCCGAGCGGGCGAGGTCTACAACATCGGCGGGGGCACCGAGCTGACGAACAAGGAGCTGACCGGGCTGCTGCTGGCGGCCACCGGGACCGGCTGGGACCGCGTCGAACGGGTGACGGACCGGCTGGGCCACGACCTGCGCTACTCGGTGGACATCGGCAAGATCCGCGACGAGCTCGGCTACCGGCCGCAGGTGCCCTTCGACCAGGGCCTCGCCGACACCGTCGAGTGGTACCGCTCCCACCGCGACTGGTGGGAGCCGCTGCGCCGGCGCGCCGAGCTCACCCGCTGAGGCCGGCCGGCGGCGCCGAGACAGGCAGGGTCAGGACCGGCGGCCGAGCGCGCGGTAGGTCCACCCGGCGGCGCGCCACGCCTCCCGGTCGAGGCAGTTCCGACCGTCGATGACGCGACGGGCGCTGACGAGCCGACCGAGGACCGCCGGGTCCAGCTCGCGGTACTGCTGCCACTCGGTGAGCACGACCACCAGCTCCGCCCCGGCCACCGCCCTCTCGACGGTGGGCTCGAAGCGCAGGTCCGGCCACTTCTTCTGGGCGTTGTCGATGGCCTTGGGGTCGGTGACCGTGACATCGGCGCCCTGGAGCTGCATCTGGGCCGCGACGCTCAGCGCCGGCGAGTCCCGGACGTCGTCGCTCTCGGGCTTGAAGGCGGCGCCCAGCAGGGCGACCTTGCGGCCGACGATGGAGCCGCCGCACTCCTCGCGGGCGAGGTCCACCATGCGCACGCGGCGGCGCATGTTGATGGCGTCGACCTCGCGGAGGAAGGTCAGCGTCTGGTCGGCGCCGAGCTCTCCTGCGCGGGCCATGAACGCGCGGATGTCCTTCGGCAGGCAGCCGCCGCCGAAGCCGAGCCCGGCGTTGAGGAACTTGCGCCCGATCCGGTCGTCGAGACCGATCGCGTCGGCCAGCAGCGTGACGTCGGCGCCGGCGACCTCGCACAGCTCGGCCATCGCGTTGATGAAGGAGATCTTGGTCGCGAGGAACGAGTTGGCGGCGACCTTGACCATCTGTGCGGTCGCCAGGTCGGTGACGATCTTGGGCGTGTTCGCCGCCAGCGCCGTCGCGTAGACCTCGTCGAGACGCTCGGCGGCCTTGGTGCCGGACTCGCCGTCCGGCAGGCCGTAGACGAACCGGTCCGGGTGCAGCGTGTCCTCGACGGCCTTGCCCTCGCGCAGGAACTCCGGGTTCCAGATCAAGGTGGCGCCCACCTCGGCGGCGGCGAGGCGCTCGGTGAGCAGCTCGGCGGTGCCGATCGGGACGGTCGACTTGCCCACCACGACGTCACCGTCGGACAGCTGCGGCAGCAGGTCGTCGAGGGCGGCGTCGACGAACCGCAGGTCGGCGGCGTTCTCACCGCGCTTCTGCGGCGTGCCCACGCAGATGAAGTGGACCTCGGAGCCGGCGGCCGTGGCGGGATCGGTCGAGAAGGACAGCCGCCCCGACTCCACGCCCTCGCGGAGCAGCTCGGGCAGACCCGGCTCGTAGAAGGGCGCCTCGCCCCGGCTCAGCGCGGCGACGTGAGGCTCGAGCACGTCGATGCCGACCACCTCGTGACCCAACCGAGCCATGCAGGCCGCGTGGACGGCGCCGAGGTAGCCACAACCGAAGACAGAGATACGCACTACCTCAGGGTAATCGGCTTTACCGTCCTCTGTTGCCGAACCGGGTGTGCGGTCGACCACCACCCCCGCTCCGGGCGCGTTCGTCGCGACCGCCCGTAGGTGCCGATCCGCGGGTCAGCCGCCGAAGTCGGTACCATGACGGCTGCTCCCGACGAGAGGTCTCCCCGCGCCGATGACCACCACCCACGCCGACTACCGCCTCAGCCAGCTCGACGAGCTCGAGGCCGAGTCGATCCACATCTTCCGTGAGGTCGCCGCCGAGTTCGAGAAGCCGGTGCTGATGTTCTCCGGCGGCAAGGACTCGATCGTCATGCTGCGGCTCGCCGAGAAGGCGTTCTACCCGGCCAAGATCCCGTTCCCGGTGCTGCAGGTCGACACCGGCTTCGACTTCCCCGAGGTGCTCGCCACCCGGGACAACTGGGTCAACCGGCTCGGCGTCCGCATGGTGGTCGCCTCCGTGGACGAGGCGATCGCCGACGGCGTGGTGGTCGACGACGGGAAGACCTCCCGCAACCGGCTCCAGATCGGGACCCTGCTCAACGTCATCGAGGAGGAGGGCTTCACCGCTGCCTTCGGTGGCGGCCGGCGGGACGAGGAGAAGGCGCGCGCCAAGGAGCGGGTCTACTCCCACCGCGACGAGTTCGGCCAGTGGGACCCCAAGATGCAGCGCCCCGAGCTGTGGTCGCTGTACAACGGGAAGATCCACGGCGGCGAGCACATGCGGATCTTCCCGCTGTCGAACTGGACCGAGCTCGACGTCTGGGACTACATCCACCGCGAGCAGATCGAGATCCCGTCGATCTACTTCTCCCACCAGCGCCGGGTGATCCTGCGGGACGGCATGCTGCTCTCGGAGTCCGCGTCGGTGCAGCCCAAGGGCAAGGAGACCGTAGAGGAGCGGACCGTCCGGTTCCGCACCGTCGGCGACATGACCCAGACCGGCTGCGTGGAGAGCACCGCCTCCACCACCGCCGAGATCATCGAGGAGATCGCCGTCGCCCGGGTCACCGAGCGCGGTGCGACCCGTGGCGACGACCGGTTCTCCGAGGCGGCCATGGAAGACCGCAAGAAGGAAGGCTACTTCTGATGGACCTGCTCCGTTTCGCCACCGCCGGGTCCGTCGACGACGGCAAGTCGACCCTGATCGGCCGCCTCCTGCTCGACGCCAAGGCGATCTTCGAGGACCAGCTCGAGGCCGTGGAGTCCACCTCGCAGTCGCGCGGGTACGACTACACCGACCTCGCCCTGCTCACCGACGGCCTGCGCTCCGAGCGCGAGCAAGGCATCACGATCGACGTCGCGTACCGTTACTTCGCGACCCCCGAGCGCAAGTTCATCATCGCCGACACGCCCGGGCACGTGCAGTACACCCGCAACATGGTCACCGGGGCCTCCACCGCCGACCTGGGCCTGGTGCTGGTCGACGCCCGGCAGGGCCTGACCGAGCAGTCCCGCCGGCACGCGGTGATCCTGTCGCTGCTGCGGGTCCCCCACCTGGTGCTGGCCGTGAACAAGATGGACCTGGTCGACTACGACGAGGCGGTCTACGACACGATCCACGCCGAGTTCACCTCGTTCGCGAGCAAGCTCAACATCCCCGACCTGCAGGTCATCCCGATCTCGGCGCTCAAGGGCGACAACGTGGTCACCCGGTCCGAGCACATGGACTGGTACCAGGGCCCGTCGCTGATGCACCACTTGGAGCACGTGCACGTGGCCTCCGACCGCGACCTGGTCGACGCGCGCTTCCCGGTGCAGTACGTCGTACGGCCGAAGTCCGACGACTTCCACGACTACCGCGGCTACGCGGGCCGGGTCGCCGGGGGCATCCTCAAGCCCGGCGACGAGGTGCTGGTGCTCCCCTCGGGCATGACCAGCAAGATCACCGCGATCGACATGTTCGACCAGGAGGTCGCCGAGGCCTTCCCGCCGATGTCGGTCACGGTCCGGCTCGACGACGACGTCGACGTCTCCCGGGGCGACATGATCTGCCGGCCGCAGAACGCCCCCAAGCCCAGCCAGGACATCGACGCGATGATCTGCTGGATGACGACGGAGCCGCTCAAGCCGCGCCAGAAGCTCGCGATCAAGCACACCACCCGGATGGGTCGGGCGCTGGTCAAGGACATCCAGTACCGCCTGGACGTCAACACCCTGCACCGGGACCAGGAGACCAAGGAGCTCGGCATCAACGAGATCGGCCGGGTGCAGCTGCGCACGACCGTCCCGCTGCTGTGCGACCCCTACTCCAAGAACCGGACCACCGGCTCGTTCATCCTCATCGACGAGGCGACCGGGGTGACCGTGGGCGCGGGGATGATCAACTCGGGGTCCTGAGCCGGCGTGCAGGACCCCTCGCGCCTCATCGGCGGCTCCGACGCCGCATCCGCAGGCCCGCGACGGCGACCGCGCCGGCCAGCGCACCCCCGGTGTTGGCGACCACGTCGCTGGCGGCGGCGTGCCGACCCGGCAGCAGCAGCCCCTGCAACAGCTCGACGGTCAGCGACACGGCGAACCCCCAGGCGGTCCAGTCCCGCCACGAGAGCCTCGGCCACGCCAGCGACCCGAGCAGGCTGACCGGCGCGATGATGGCGACGTTCGTGAGCACCTCGAGTCGGTCGAACGTGGTGAAGCGGGCCGGCACCCCGGTCGAGTCGAGCACCCGGCCCAGCCACAGCACCATCTGGTTCTGCTCCCCCGACGTCGGCGAGAACAGCGCGACCGCCAGCGCCAGCGAGTAGGCGACCAGCAGCGCGAACGCGATGCGCCGCGGCCAGGTCACCGCAACGACGGTCGGACGTGCAGACCGACCTCGGGGTCGACCACGACCTCCTGGCTCGCCGCCAGGTCGGCGGTGACCAGCTGGGCGTCGAGCGCGACATTGCGCTTGACCATCGCGAGGGCGACCGGCCCCAGCTCGAAGTGGTGGGCGCTGGTGCCGACGAAGCCGACGCTGCGCTCCCCCAGCAGCAGGTCGCTGCCCTGAGCCGGAAGCCGGTTGTCGGAGCCGTCGAGGTGCAGCATGGTGAGCCGCCTGGGGGGGCGGCCCAGCGTGTGCACCCGCGCCACGGTCTCCTGGCCGCGGTAGCAGCCCTTGTCGAGGTGCACGGCGCTGCCGATCCAGCCGGCTTCGTTGGGGATGGTCCGGTGGTCGGTGTCCAGACCGAGCCGTGGCTCGCCGCGAGCGATCCGCAGCGCCTCGAAGGCCAGCATCCCGCAGGCGGGGCCGGCGGCCGCCGCGTACGCCGGGAGCTCGGCGCGGGCGATGAGCTCGTAGCCGGAGTACGGCGCGCCGTCGCTGCGCGCGCTCGGTCGCCACGCCACCGCCAGCTCGTCGGTCACCTCCGCGACCTCGACCCGCATCATGAAGCGCATCCGGTCGAGCCACTCGACCAGCCCGGCGGCCTGCCCCGGCTCGACATGGGCGGTGAACGCCTCGCCGTCGTCCACGCCGTACAGCGCGTGCTCGACGTGGCCCTGCGGGCTGAGCACCAGCGTCGCCGTCGGCACCCCGGCGGGGAGCGCCGTCAGGTGCTGGGTGGTCAGCGAGTGGAGCCACGTCAGCCGGTCCGGGCCGCTGACCCGCACCACGCCTCGGTGGGAGAGGTCCACGAACCCGTCACCGGCGGTCAGCGTGCGCTGCTCGGTGAGGAACGAGCCGTAGTGGGCGGCGACCGGCCCGTCGAGGCCGTCACCGGCGACGGCGCCAGGCAGGTCGAGGAGCGGGCTGGGGTGGGAGGTCACGGTCTCATTGTCCGTCACAGTCGGGGCAGACGCCGAAGATCGTGAGGTGGCCCACGTCGGTGCGGAACCCGTAGCGCTCCCGCAGCGTGCTGGTGAGCGGGTCGACCACGTCGGGGTGCACCTCGATCAGCCGCCGGCAGTCGCGGCAGACGAGGTGGACGTGCTCGGGCGTCGCGCTCGAGTGGTAGGTCGGCGCGCGGTCCGTCAGGTGTGCGTGCCGGACCAGGCCCAGCTCCTCCAGCAGCTCCAGCGAGCGGTAGACGGTCGAGATGTTGACCGCCTGCGACTCCGCGCGGACGGCCGAGAGCACGTCGTCCGGGGTCGCGTGGCCGAGCCGCTCTACCGCGCGAAGCACCAGCTCACGCTGCGGGGTGAGCCGGTAGCCCTTGGCCCGCAGCGTGGACTGCCAGCCCTCGTTCGTCGCCGGTTCGCCCACGCCGTCGAGTCTAGGCGGCCGCCGGCGCGACGAGCACGGGACAGGGGGCGACTCGGACCCGGTTCGGCACTACCCTGACCACGTGGCGGGGAGGCGCACGGGCGAGGTCGAGCAGGGCCTGAGTCTGCTGCGCCGCCTGTCCGACGTCGTCGCCGACGCCTTCACCGCCGACCAGGTGGCCCGCGCCGCACTCACCGCCGTGCTGACGCTGCCCGGCGTGGTCCGTGCCGGGCTGGCGCTGCGCACCGCGGGCGGCCGCCAGCTCCAGTTCGCCAGCACCGACGAGGACTCGCTGACGCCGACCCGGGTCCGCTGGTGCCTGATCGACGCCTACGCCGACGTCCCCCTCAACGAGGCGGTGCGCCACGACAAGGACGTCTACGTGACCGGCCCCGAGCAGCTGGCGGCGACGTACCCGGGGTTCGCCGTCCGACAGGCCGAGCTGGGGGTCCGGGGGCTCGCGGCGCTCTCGCTGTCCACCGACGCCGAGCAGATCGGCGGGCTGCTGGTGTGCTTCGGAGCCGAGCAGCCCTTCGACGACGCTCAACGCTGGCTGTTCGGCGCACTCGCCGCCCAGCTCACCCAGGCGGTGCGCAAGGGCATCGCCTACCAGGTCCAGCACACCACCGCCGAGCAGCTCCAGCGCAGCCTGATGCCCCGCTCGCTGCCCGACCTCGACGGGCTCGACCTCGGCTCCCACTACCGCTCGGGGGGCCTCAACACGGAGGTCGGCGGCGACTGGTACGACGTCGTGGACCTGGCGGACGGGTCCACCGTCGTCGCCGTCGGGGACGTGATGGGCAAGGGCGCCGGCGCTGCGGTCGCCATGGGTGAGATGCGGGCCGCCCTGCGCGCCTACGCGATGCTCGACCCGGCCCCGGGCGTGGTGCTGTCCCGGCTGGATGCCTTCGTGGCGGGTCTCCCCGTCGCCGAGCAGCTGGTGACGTTGGCCTACGGGCTGGTGGCCGCCGACCGGTCGACCGTCCGGCTCGGCCTGGCCGGCCATCCGCCACCGCTGCTGCTGAGCCCGAACGAGGCGACCACGGTCCTCCCCGAGGGCCCCGGGTCAGCGCTCGGAGTCGGTGTGGGCCCCTGGCCGGAGACGACCGTCAGGCTGGCGCCCGACCGGTCGCTGCTGCTCTACAGCGACGGCCTCGTCGAGACCCGGGTCCGGTCGTTGGCCAGCGGCATCGGCGAGCTGCTCGCGCACGTCGAGAGCATCCCGGCGCGTCGCCGAACCCCCCGTGAGCTGTGCGCCCGGCTGGCCGAGCTGATGACCGACGACGGCACCGACGACGACGTGACCCTGCTCGCGGTGGCGGTCGCCCCGGCCGGGTCGGTCCGGCGCGCCTCGGTCCGGCTGGCCGGTGACGAGCTGGCCCCCCGGGAGGCCCGGCGCTTCCTGCGGGCGACGCTCGAGGACTGGGACGTGGAGGAGGACACCCGCGACGCCGCGGAGCTCTGCCTGTCCGAGCTGGTCACCAACGCGGTGATCCACACCGGCACGTCGCCGGAGGTCACCACCCAGGTCGACCAGGACTTCCTGACCGTCCTGGTCCGCGACGGGGGCAGCACCGGCTCGGTCGAGCGTCCGCCGGTGCAGGCCGACGACCCGCTGAGGGTCTCGGGCCGGGGACTGCAGCTGATCGAGCTGCTGACCTCGTCGTGGGCCGCCGAGCAGGGCGCCGACGGGACGACGGTCTGGTTCGAGATCGAGCGCGACGCCGGTTGACCCCACCAGCCCGCGGGTGGCTCCGCCTGTCCGTCGCTGCCCGAGGGCTCCATCGGCCCGAGGGGCCGGTCACTGCCGGACGAGTCGCCCCCACAGGTGCGGCTGGAGGGCCTGGTCGACGGCGCTCATGTCGAAGGCCCAGAGCAGGTCCCCCTCGACGAGGCCGTACATCCGGTGACCACCGGCGTACTCCTTGGCGGTGCCGGTGCGCAGCACCGCGTCGGTGGTGACCTCGATCTTGGCGCCCTCGACGGTGCCGTACCAGACCTCGGCGAAGCCGGTGTGGTGGGTGAGCAGCCACTCCAGCGACCCGTCGGCCTTGGGCCGCAGGAAGCCGGTCTCGATCGCGCCGTCGCGGACCTTCTCGCCCCGCTCGTCGACGATCCAGGCTCGGCTCATGTAGTGGAGGAACGGCCGGCCGTCGTGGGTGAAGATGCACTCCTGCCCGAACTGGAACGGCTCGATGCTCGGGTAGTCCCCGTGACCGTTGCCCTGCCAGGTGCCCAGCAGCCAGGCGAGCGGTGCGCAGTCGGGGTGGAGGTCGGCGGGCAGCTCGAACGGCATCAGTTCTGGGACTTGTACAGCCGGTAGAGCACTGTCAGCGAGACCCAGCCGGTCATCAGCACGACCAGCACCATGAGGGAGATGAAGACGGCTTCCATGCCCGGGAGTCTAGCCGGGGCCGAGGATGAGTCCCGGCCGGACCCGACGGGCTGTCCCCGGGCCTCCGTAGGCTGTGGCCCATGAGCAGATCTCTCGTGGTCAAGGTCACCACGGCCGAGCAGGACGCCGAGCGCTGCAACCAGGCGTTCACGGTGGCTGCCGCCGCGGTCGCGGCCGGGGCGCCGGTGAGCCTGTGGCTGACCGGGGAGGCGGCCTGGTTCGCCGTCCCGGGCCGGGCCGAGTCGTTCAGCCTGCCGCATGCCGCGCCGCTCGCGGACCTGCTCGGCATCGTGCTGGCACGCGGGACCGTCACGCTGTGCACCCAGTGCGCGGCGCGACGCGGTCTCACGACGAACGACGTGCTGCCCGGGGTCCGGATCGCCGGTGCGGCCGTCTTCGTGGAGGAGTCGCTCGCGGACGGCGCGCAGGCGCTCGTCTACTGAGGCGCGACGCGGCTGAGGTCGTCGTTCTGCCGACGCGACCGAAGTCGTCCTCGATGCGGACGATGTCGTCCTCGCCGGTGTAGGCGCCGTGCTGGACCTCCACGATCACCAGCTCCTGCTGCCCCTCGTTGGCGAGCCGGTGCTTGGCGCCGTGCGGCACGTCGACCGACTCCCCGGGCACCGGCCGTGACGACGTCGCCGTCGATAGTGCAGGTAGCGATACCGAAGATCACCACCCAGTGCTCCGAGCGGTGCACGTGGGTCTGGTAGGACAGCCGGGCTCCCGGCGAGACGTGGATCCGCTTGATCTTGTAGCCGTTGGCGACGTCGATGACGTGCCACGACCCCCACGGTCGCAGCTCGGACTCGAGTACCACGTGTCCCCCTCAGGTCAGTGATCGTCACAAGTCTACGCCGGTCCATGGGCGAGCCCCAACGATTCGCGACGGCGACATCTCGTCGGACTAGAGCCCCGGCCACCATCAAGGCCCCTGCAGCCGGGTCACCGGCGGCGGCGCACGCGCAGCAGCTCCCGAGCCTCCACGGTGGTCATCGGCCGGCGCTGGGCGATGTCCCCCAGCCGCACCGCCCGCTCGACCAGCTGGTCGTTGTTCTCGACGAGGACCCCGCGCGCCAGCGTGAGCACGTCCTCCATGCCGACCCGCAGGTGCCCGCCCTTGGACAGCGCGGCCAGCGCCACCGGCAGTGTCGCGCGCCCGACGCCGGTCGCGGACCACGACGTGACCTCCGGCGGGAGCGCGGCGACGGCGGCGACCAGCGCGTCCGCGGTTCCGGGCATGCCACCGGGCACCCCCATCACCAGGTCCACATGCACGCGGCCGCCGTACGGCGCCCCGAACCGGTCGAGCAGCCGCTGCAGCGAGGCGACGTGGCCGAGGTCGAACAGCTCGAACTCGGGAACGACCTCGCGCTCCTGGGTGAGCCGGTAGAGCTCGGTGACGAAGGGCCACGGGTTGCTGAACACGTCGTCGCCGAAGTTCGTGGTTCCCATCGTGAGGCTGCAGGCGTCCGGCTCCGCGTCGAGCACCCGGAGCCGGTCCCGCAGCGCGTCGTGCACCGACCCGCCGGTGGACAGCTGCACGACGAGGTCGGTGGCCTCCCGCAGCGCCAGGACGGTGTCGCGGAGCCGGCCGGGGTCGAGGGTGGGGCGGTGGTCGTGGTCACGGACGTGCACGTGCACCATCGCGGCACCGGCGGCCTGGCAGCGCCGGGCCGTCTCGACCAGCTCCGCCAGCGTGGTGGGGAGCCGGGGGCAGTCCGCTTTGGCGGTCTCGGCGCCGGTGGGCGCCACCGTGACCAGCAGCGGCCCGGCAGCGGCGGGGAGGTCGCGGGGCATGCCCGGCATCGTGCCAGACTGCCCGACGCCGCGTCGATCCCTGGACAGGAGGACCTTCCGTTGAGAGCCGTTGTGCAGCGCGTTCTTCAGGCATCCGTAGACGTCGACGGGACGATCGTCGCCACGATCGACGGCCCTGGCCTACTGGTGCTGCTCGGAGTCACCCATGACGACGGCCCCGCCCAGGTGGCCTGGACGGCGCGCAAGATCTGGGACCTGCGGATCATGCGTGACGAGCGGTCGGCCTCCGAGCTCGGCGCGCCGGTGCTGGTGGTGAGCCAGTTCACCGTCTACGGCGACGCCCGCAAGGGCCGGCGCCCCACCTGGAACGCCGCGGCCCCGGGCGCGGTCTCGGAGCCGCTCTACGAGCAGGTCTGCGCCGAGCTCGCCCGGCTGGGCGCCCCCGTGGCCCGCGGCGTGTTCGGCGCGGACATGGCCGTGGCGCTGGTCAACGACGGGCCGCTGACCATGGTGCTGGAGGCCCCCTCGTCCTGAGCCGGCCCTCACGAGTGGCTCAGGACGGGTACAGCAGCCGCACGAGCAGGAAGCCGAGGAGTGCGGACAACGCGATCAGCACGAGCACCGCGAGCCAGGGCGACGGTCGCCGGCGCGCCGGGCGGCCGGAGCGCGAGTCGCCTCCCCGCTCGAAGCCGGGGACGACCGCGCGGCCGGTGCGCCCCACGGGCGCGGGCCGGCCGCGGTCCCGAGCCGCCGACGCGGCGGGCTGGGCGGTGTCGGCCACCGGCACGTCGGGGCCGGGCTGCTCGCGTTGGTGCTCCGCAGGGCCGGCCTGCTCGCCGTCGTGCTGCCGCCAGGCTTGGAGCAGGTCCTCGACGCGGGGCGAGTCGGCGGACTCGTCCCACTCCTGGTCACGCGACACGGGAGGCGCCGCGCGGGTGCTCGCCGTGTCGGCACTCGCGGCGGCGTCCACGCGAGGCTCCGGCGGCTCGAACTGCCACCCGCCGGCGCGAGCCACCACCGGGGCGGCCTGCTGCGGTGGCTCGAAGCTCCAGGGCACGAAGTCGTGCTCGTCGGCGTCGTCCGCGTAGCGCGCGATCTCCCAGAGCCCCAGCGGGGGCCCGGTCTGGGACGTCGGGGAGGCCGGTGGCTCGGCGGGGCCGACGCTGGTCGCCGGGGAGGCGGCGGCCGGTGGCGAGGCGGTGCCGGTCGGCTGGGTCTGTCTCGGCACCCGCGTGGCAGCGCCCTCGGACGCCCGGTCCGCGGTGGTCGGCTGCCGGTCGGTGCGGTGGCCGGTGCGGTGGCCGGTGCGGTGGCCGTCACCGCTGAGGGGGTGGCTCCTCGGCGCGGGCGGGACGTCGTCGACGGCGAGCGCCGCGAGGCCCTCGTCGTACGCACGCTGGTACGCCTCGTAGTAGGCCTCGGCGTACTCAGCGGGCACGTCGGGCGACTCGGCGGGGGCCCGGCGGAACGGGTTCAACGACGGCACTCCCCCAGGGTAAAGAACGAAACGGGATATGTACCGTCCGGGCCGTCCGGAAACGCCGGAGCCCCGGGCGGCGGGGCCGCCCGGGGCTCGACAGGCTCGACCAGCCGACGGCGGTCAGAGGACGACGGCGACCTCAGCGACGGAGCCGCGCTGGGCGACCACCTTCACGTCCTTCGTCTCGGCCTTGGGGGCCAGCGTCCGCAGCGTCCACTCGCCGGGGGCGGCGAAGAACCGGAAGTGCCCGGTCGCCGAGGTGGGGACCTCGGCGGTGAACTCCCCGGTCCGGTCGAGCAGGCGCACGTAGGCGTTGCCGACCGGCTGCTCGTCATGGGTGACGATGCCCTGGATCACCGACTCCTTCTCCACGTCGACCCCGTCGAGGGACAGGCCGCCGGTCGTTGCGCCGCACATCAGGCCTCACCCTTCTCGTCGCCGAGAGCCACCGGGACGCCGACGAGGGAGCCGTACTCGGTCCACGAGCCGTCGTAGTTCTTGACGTTCTGCTGGCCCAGCAGCTCGCGGAGCACGAACCAGGTGTGGCTCGAGCGCTCGCCGATGCGGCAGTAGGCGATGGTGTCCTTGTCCCAGTCGACGCCGGCCTCGGTGTAGATGGTGTTCAGCTCGTCGTCGGACTTGAAGGTGCCGTCGTCGTTGGCCGCCTTGCTCCACGGCACGCTCGCGGCCGTCGGGATGTGCCCGGCACGCTGGGCCTGCTCCTGCGGCAGGTGGGCGGGGGCGAGCAGCCGGCCGGCGTACTCGTCGGGGCTGCGGACGTCGACCAGGTTCTGGACGCCGATGGCGGCGACGACCTCGTCGCGGAACGCCCGGATGCTGGCGTCCTGCTCCTGGGCGGTGTAGCTGGTGGCCTCCCGCGAGGTGGTCTCGTCGGTCAGCTCGCGGCTGTCGAGCTCCCACTTCTTGCGGCCGCCGTCGAGGAGCTTGACGTCCTGGTGGCCGTAGAGCTTGAAGTACCAGTAGGCGTAGGCCGCGAACCAGTTGTTGTTGCCGCCGTACAGCACGACCGTGTGGTCGTTGCCGATGCCCTTGCCGGACAGCAGCGCCTCGAACTGCGTCTTGTTGACGAAGTCGCGACGGACCTGGTCCTGGAGGTCCGTGGTCCAGTCGAGCTTCACGGCCCCCCGGATGTGGCCCTTGTCGTAGGAGGTGGTGTCCTCGTCGACCTCGACGAGCACCACCGTCGGGTCGTCGAGGTGCTCCTCGGCCCACTCGGCGGTCACGAGTGCGGATTCGCGGCTCATGGGGTTCCTTTCCTGTGCCCGGTGCTCCGGGCGGTTGGCTGGGTGGTTCAGGTGAGTGCGGGTACGACGGCTTGCCGGGCGAGCCGTCGGCCGGCTGCCGTCAGGCGGCAGCAGGTCAGGGGCTCAGCGGCGGGTGGCGCGACGGAACAGCAGGAACAGCTCGCAGCCCAGGCAGAACCCGAACGCGGCGTTGAGGAAGGCTGCGGCAAGCGCGAACCCGAGCGCGATGCTGCCGATGAGGGCGACCCCGCCCAGGTAGCCGGCGAGCGCGAGCAGCGCGAACCCGAGGCCGACGGCCTGCGCGAACCGGGGCGGGGCGGCGTCCTCGAGCTCGGTGGGGGGGCCGAGGCGGGGCCGGACCAGGGTCCGGAACAGCCAGGCGTACGGCGTGTGCTGGACGCCGCGCGTCGCGCCCACGCCGAAGACGACGGCCTGCAGCGCCACCAGGACGGTGGTGGCGGTCGACGGCGCGGTGGCGAGCGCGACGGCGAGCACCCCGGCGGTCACCGAGGCGGCGAACCGGGCCCCGCGGGGGTCGACCCGGGGGCGGGGGAGGACCGGCGCGACCGCCGGGCGGGTGGTGGTGGACATGGGGTTCTCCTGCGAGATGCGACGGCCTGGACACGGAGGCACGGCACGCCGAGGCGAGACTCCGATCGGAGCTGCACTCGAGACAGAGGGTCTGCGACGTCCCGTCAGGACATTCGACACAGCGCCGAGCGCACGCGGCAGTGGTCCACTGCGCGTCGCTTGGTGAGCATGGTCGTCGACATCACGCTCAGGTTACGCAGGCCGACGGGACGGCCGGAATCGGCCATCTCGCCAAATGGACAGCCCGTCCACGATGCGGACACCGGATCAGACCGGGAGGGCGCGCCCGAGGGTGGCCAGGACGGTCTCCTTCGTCGGCGCACCGCTGGCGCGCGACACCTCGCGCCCGGCCGCGTCGAGCAGCAGGGTCGTCGGCGTGCGCGTGATGCCCAGGCGACGCACCAGGTCGAGGTGGGCCTCGGCGTCGACCTCGAGGTGCGCGACCCCCGGCACCAGACCGGCGACCTCGCCCAGCACGCGTCGGGTGACCCGGCAGGGCGCACAGAAGGCGGAGGAGAACTGCAGCAGCGTGGCCCGCTCACCCAGCGACGACGTCAGCTCGGGACCGAGGTCGAGGCCGGGTCCGGCCTGGGACCGGCCCGGGTCCGCCGGCGACGGCTCGCCCGCGGCGCGCGCCGCGGCGGCCCGACCGTGGTCGGCCAGCGGATGGGTGCCTCGGAACCTGCCGTCCCGCGCGGCCCGCCACAGCCCGAACGCGGTGGCGGAAGCCAGCACGACCAGCAGCACCCAGATCCCTTGGCTCATGGGCTGCCCAACGCCTTCGCACCGCCGACCATTCCCGCCGCTCCCTCCCACCGATCTGTCTCGGCGACCGGTCTCGGCAACCAGCGTCGAGACCGGAGCCCGGGGAGATAGTTTCGGGGCGATCCACCTGGGAGGAAGCGGACCGCCCCGAAACTGTGTCGACCTCGTGGCCGTGCACGTCGCAGTATGCCCATTCGCTGCTGGGGAAAACCTTGGGCGACCACCGGAAGTGGACGCCGGCCCGGGCTACCCGCCGGCGAACGGCGGGAGCAGCTCGACGGTGTCCCCGGCGCTGACCCTGACGGTGTCCGGGTCCCGCGCGGTGACCGGCCTGTCGCCCACCAGGACGGAGCAGACCGGCAGCACCGTCGCCAGCCGGGGCCGGTCCGGGTGCATCCGCAGCACGGCGTCCAGCACCTCCCCCAGCGTGGCACCCGCCCCCACCGGCACCACGTCGCCGTCGGTCCCGGCCGCCGCGCGGGCCGCGGCCCAGTAGCGCACCCGCACCGCGCCGTCCGACGTGACGCCGCCCACGGCGGGCTCGTCGCCGGGCGTGTTCGCAGACATGTTCGGTATCCTGCCGTATCGCACCGTCCGAACGCGGCCCCAGGCCGCGTGCGGCCCGGAGCTCCGAACGACTCAACGGCGAGTCGGCAGGCAAGATCTATGGGGAAGATGCCATGAGCACCCTGCTGCTGCTGACCAGCACCACCCAGTCCTCGGCCGACGTGCTGCCGGCTCTCGCCCTCCTGCCCCACCAGGTCAAGATCCTTCCCGCCGAGGGGAGCGCGCTGCTCGAGGCTCCCGACGTGGACCTGGTGCTCGTCGACGGGCGCAAGGACCTGGCCCAGGCGCGGGACCTGTGCCGGCTCATCCGCACCACCGGCAGCGACGCGCCGGTGCTGCTGATCGTGACCGAGGGCGGACTGTCCGTGGTCGCCGCCGACTGGGGCATGGACGACGTCGTGCTGGTCACCTGTGGCCCCGCGGAGCTGGAGGCCCGGCTGCGGCTGGGCGTCGGCCGGCTGGCCGCCCAGCGCGACGCCGACGACCCGGAGTCGCACGTGATCCGCTCCGGCGAGGTCACGGTCGACGAGTCGACGTACACCGCGAAGCTGGGGGGACGACCGCTGGACCTCACCTTCAAGGAGTTCGAGCTCTTGAAGTACCTCGTGCAGCACCCCGGGCGGGTCTTCACCCGCGAGCAGCTGCTCCAGGAGGTGTGGGGCTACGACTACTTCGGCGGCACCCGCACCGTCGACGTGCACGTGCGGCGGCTGCGAGCCAAGCTGGGCCCGGAGAACGAGACGCTGATCGGGACGGTCCGCAACGTCGGCTACCGGTTCGTGCTGCCGCCCAAGGAGTCGGTGGTCGAGCGCGAGAACGCCTGACGCACGACGTCCGGGGGGGTTCCCCCCTGGGGGCTGGGCGCTGGGTCGGGGCTGGTGCCTTGGCTCGGGGCCGGCTCTCGGTTTCCCAGGGTGTCACCAGATCCCCACGCCTCCCGGGCGACATTTGACCCGGGAGGCGAGGGGAAAGGTCGATGCCCTGGGAAACCTGGGGCCCCACGCGCGCACCGACCGGGTCAGCGGGCGCCGACCGGCGACCCCTCGACGCTCGGCGAGGAGCGCTGCCGGGGTACGTCGACGGTGGGGGGCGCGGCAGGCCACTCGGTGGCGGGCCGGACCCTGACCGCCAGGATCGGCGGCGGGTCGGGGGTGCGGGTCCGGGACCGGACGTCGCGGGGCAGGGTGTCCTCGAGGTGGGTCAGCCACAGCAGCAGCGCGAACGCCGCCACCGGGCACAGCAGCCCACCGGTCATCAGCAGCCACTCGCTCACCGGGCTCCCCCTCCGGCCAGCGGGCTCCTAGGCTGGCCCTCGTGCCCGACCCCGTCCGCGTGACCCGTGTGCCGACCTCCGACTTCGAGTGGACGGCCGCGACCGGGCCGGCGGCGGTGGTGCGCGAGGTGGTCGCGGCGTGCCGCGCGGCCGACGGCGCCGCTCCGCTCGACGAGGCGGCCCTGCTGGGCCTGCGGCACGGCCTCGGCGGCTCGCAGCTGTGGCTCGCCGACCGCGACGGCTTCGCCTGGCGGCACGCCGGTGCGCTCGACCTGGCGGTCGCGCCCGGGGCCCGAGGTCGCGGCACCGGCGGCGCGCTCGCGCTCCGGGCCACCGACACCGACACCGCGCTGACCGCCTGGTCGCACGGTCACCATCCCGGCGCCGCGGCCCTCGCGCGGCGACTCGGCTTCGACGCGGTGCGTGACCTGTGGGTGATGCGCCGGTCGCTGACCGACCTTCCCACAGCGGACCCGGTCGCGGGCGCCGGCGCGGCACCGGCGGACGGGATCGAGATCCGCGCCTTCGAGGTGGGTCGCGACGAGGAGGGGTTCCTGCGCGTCAACGCCGAGGCGTTCGCCGACCATCCCGAGCAGGGAGACCTGACCCGCGAGGGGCTCGCGGAGCGGATGGCCGAGCCATGGTTCGACCCGGCCGGGTTCTTCGTCGCGACCCGCGGGCCGCACGACGAGGTGGTCGGTTTCCACTGGACCAAGGTGCACGACGACACGCCCCCAAGCGGGGAGGTGTACGTCGTCGGTGTGTCGCCGAGCGCCCAGGGCGGTGGTCTCGGCCGACGGCTCACCCTGGCCGGGCTGCACCACCTCGCCGACCGGGGCCTGGCCGAGGCGCTGCTCTACGTCGAGGCCGACAACGCCGCCGCGGTCGCCGTCTACCGGCGGCTCGGCTTCCAGCACGCGGCCGCCGACACGCACGTCCAGTACGCCCGCGGCCCGCGGCGGCGCTGACCCCCCGGCCGGCGCGGCACCTGCCGGCGTCGTCCGGCCCGCCGCAGCGGTACCCGCCGTTCACCTGCGGGTGGGACGATGTGCCCCATGAGCGCTGATCCCACGTCGAGCAGCACCCTGGCCACCCACGTGGGCGGCTCCGCCGAGGACGGTCCGAGCGACCTGCGGGCGGTGGCCGCCGAGCCGTTCGACATCGAGCCGCCCTACGACGCGACGGACTCGGACCTCGAGGGCGACCGGTTCCTGGATCGCGAGCTGTCCTGGCTGCACTTCAACACCCGGGTCCTGGAGCTGGCCGAGGACCCCTCGCTGCCGCTGCTCGAACGGGTCCGGTTCCTCGCCATCTTCGCCTCCAACCTCGACGAGTTCTTCATGGTCCGGGTGGCCGGTCTGAAGCGTCGGATGGCGGCGGGAGTGGCCGTGCCGGCGGCGTCCGGGCTCATGCCGCGGGAGGTGCTGGAGCGGATCTGGTCCACCACCTCGGCGCTGATGGAGCGGCATGCGGCGCTGTTCCGCGACGAGATCATCCCGGCGCTGACCAAGCACGACATCGAGCTCGCCCGCTGGGACGACCTCACCCGCGAGGAGCAGCGCCACTGCAAGAAGCTGTTCAAGGAGCGGGTGTTCCCGGTCCTGACCCCGCTGGCGGTGGACCCGGCCCACCCGTTCCCCTACATCTCCGGGCTGTCGCTGAACATCGCGGTGCTGGTCCGGAACCCGAAGTCGGGCAAGGAGCACTTCGCGCGGGTCAAGGTGCCGCCGATCTTCTCGCGCTTCGTGCCGGTCGGGAACCAGCGCTTCGTGCCGCTGGAGGACGTCATCGCCGAGCACCTCAAGCGCCTCTTCCCCGGCATGGAGGTGCTCGGCGTCCACACCTTCCGGGTGACCCGCAACGAGGACCTGGAGGTGGAGGAGGACGACGCGGAGAACCTGCTGGCCGCCCTGGAGAAGGAGCTGCTGCGCCGGCGCTTCGGTCCGCCGGTGCGACTGGAGATCGAGGACACCGTCGACGACCACATCCTCGAGCTGCTGGTCTCCGAGCTCGGCGTCCACGCCGACGAGGTGGTGCGGCTGCCGGGACCGCTCGACCTGCGAGGGCTCAACGACATCGCCGACCTCGACCGCGCGGAGCTGAAGTTCCCCGCCTTCGTGCCGTCCACCCACACCCAGCTCGCGGAGGTGGAGTCGGCCTCGCCCGTCGACGTGTTCAAGTCGCTGCAGCGCAACGACGTGCTGCTCCACCACCCCTACGACTCGTTCTCGACCTCGGTGCAGCGGTTCATCGAGCAGGCGGCCGACGACCCGCACGTGCTGGCCATCAAGCAGACGCTCTACCGCACCTCCGGCGACTCCCCCATCGTGGAGGCGCTCGTCGACGCGGCCGACGCCGGCAAGCAGGTCCTGGTGCTGGTGGAGATCAAGGCCCGCTTCGACGAGCAGGCCAACATCAAGTGGGCCCGCAAGCTCGAGCACGCCGGCTGCCACGTCGTCTACGGCCTGGTGGGTCTCAAGACGCACTGCAAGCTCGCGATGGTGGTGCGTGACGAGCCGGAGGGGATCCGGCGCTACGTCCACATCGGCACCGGGAACTACAACCCCAAGACCGCCCGGATGTACGAGGACTACGGCCTGCTGACCGCGCACGACGGCATCGGCGAGGACGTCGCACACCTGTTCAACAACCTCTCCGGGTTCTCCCGCAACGCCTCCTACGAGCACCTCATGGTGGCTCCGGACTCGGTGCGCGACGGTCTCCTGGAGCGGATCCGCCGCGAGGTGGCCCACCACGAGAGCGGCCGGCCGGCGAGGATCCGGATCAAGGCGAACTCGATCGTCGACGAGGCCGTCATCGACGAGCTCTACCGGGCCTGTGTCGCGGGGGTGCCCGTCGACCTGCTCACGCGTGGCATCTGCGCGGCCCGCCCGGGCGTGCCGGGGCTGTCCGAGACGATGCGCGTGCGGTCCGTACTCGGCCGGTTCCTCGAGCACAGCCGGGTGTTCTGGTTCGAGAACGGCGGCGAGCCGTCGGCCTGGATCGGCTCAGCCGACCTGATGCACCGCAACCTCGACCGCCGCGTCGAGGCCCTGGTCCGGCTGCCCGGCCAGGCCCAGGTCGACGAGATCGGACGGCTGCTCGACCTGGCCTTCGACGACCGGACGTCGTCGTGGTGGCTCACCCCCTCCGGCGAGTGGGAGCGGCACCACCTCGACGACGCCGGGCGGCCGCTGCGCGACCTCCAGGAGGTGCTCATCGCCGGCAAGCGTCGGCGGCGCTCCCAGCGACAGGCGGGACCGCCCGCTGGCGACGGCCGGCCCGTGATCCCGGCGCCGACGCGGCCCGGCGGCCCTTGACACCTCCGGCAGGAGCCGGTGTGACACTTGACCCATGGCCGAGGCACCCCCGATCGTGGCGGCAGGCGCCGTCGTCCTCCGCAAGGGCCCTCAGGTCCTGCTCGTCCACCGCCCGAAGTACGACGACTGGTCCTTCCCGAAGGGCAAGCTGGACCCTGGCGAGCACGTCACCACCTGCGCGGTCCGTGAGGTGGCCGAGGAGACGGGGCTCGACATCCGGCTCGGGCCGCCGCTGAGCCGGCAGCACTACACGGTCCGCAACGGCGGGGCCCGCGACAAGGTGGTGCACTGGTGGACCGGGCGGGCGGTGCTCGGCGACGACATCGGCGGCTTCCGTCCCAACGCCGAGGTCGACGCGGTCGAGTGGGTCCCGCTGGACAAGGCGACCGACCTGCTCACCTACGACCGGGACCGGGAGATGCTCACCGAGCTGGAGCGGGTCCGCCGGCGGAGCAGCCCGCTGGTGGTGGTCCGGCACGGCAAGGCCGTCAGCCGCAAGAAGTGGCAGGGTGCCGACCCGGAGCGCCCGCTCGCCGAGGAGGGCCTGTTCCAGGCCGAGCAGCTGGTCGCGATCCTCGGCGCCTACGGGGTGCACCGCGTGCTGTCCTCCACGAGCCGGCGCTGCTGGAGCACCGTGGCGCCGTACGCCGAGATGGCCGGCCTCGACCTGGAGGTGACCCGTGACCTCTCCGAGGAGAAGGCGTCCCCCCGCCGGGTCGAGCACCGGGTGCAGCGGCTGCTGGAGAAGCCCGAGCCGACGGTGCTCTGCACCCACCGTCCGGTGCTACCCGAGGTGTACGCCGCGCTCGGGGTCCGACCGCTCACCCTCGCCCCGGGGGCGATGGCGGTGGTCCACCACCGCGGCGGCCGCGTGGTCGCGGTCGAGCACCACGAGCTGCCGGCGACGGAGGTCACGCCCGCCGGTTGAAACCGCCACGATCCGTGACAAGCCATCATGGTTCCCGGATCGTCCACCGCCCGTGTGGTTGGCGTCACCCCCGGAGGCGGCGACCGTTAACCCTCCGTTCACCGGTTGCCGAGGGGCACTTCACCTGTGCTGCCTAGTTTCGTCCCGAGCGCACCACACGGGTGCGACCACCACTCTTCCCTCAGGAGACACGCAGTGATGCGCACTTCCTTCCGCACCGTCGCCGCCCCGACGGTCGCTGCCCTGGCCCTCGGCCTCGGCCTCACCGCCTGCGGGGCCGCGAACGAGAGCGGGGCCAGCGCGACGTCCGGCGACGGCTCGAAGCTCACCGGCACGCTCAACGGCGCCGGTTCGAGCGCCCAGGAGGCGGCGCAGGGCGCCTGGGCCTCCGGGTTCCAGCAGGCCAACCCCGACGTGACCGTGAACTACGACCCCGTCGGCTCCGGCGGCGGCCGCGAGCAGTTCCTCGCCGGAGGTGTCGACTTCGCCGGTTCCGACGCCTACCTCGACGACGAGGAGCTCGCGGCGTCGAAGAAGACCTGCAACGGCGAGACCGCGATCGAGGTGCCGGACTACGTCAGCCCCATCGCCCTGGTCTACAACCTCGAGGGCGTCACCGACCTGCAGCTGTCGGCCGCCACCGCCGCGAAGATCTTCGACGGCAAGATCACCAGCTGGGACGACGCGGCCATCGAGGCCGACAACCCCGACGCGAGCCTGCCGGCCGAGCGCATCGTGCCGGTCCACCGCTCCGACGACTCGGGCACCACCGAGAACTTCACCGAGTACCTCGCGGCGGCCGGTGACGGCGCGTGGGGCCACGAGGCCGACGGGCTGTGGCCGGTCAAGTCCGGCGAGGGCGCCCAGGGCACCTCCGGGGTCATCGACGCGGTGACCAACGGCAAGGGCACCATCGGCTACGCCGACGAGAGCCAGGCCGGCGACCTGTCGGTCGCCACGATCAAGGTGGGCGAGGAGTACGTCGCCCCCTCGGCCGAGGCCGCGTCCAAGGTGGTCGACGTCTCCCCTCGCGTGGAGGGTCGTAGCGACAACGACATGGCCATCGACGTGGACCGCACCACCACCGAGCCGGGCGCCTACCCACTGGTGCTGGTCTCCTACGTCATCGCCTGCCCGACCTACGCCGACCAGGCCAAGGCCGACCTCGTCAAGGGCTACCTGACCTACGTGCTCGGCAGCGACGGCCAGCAGGCCGCTGCGAAGGCCGCCGGGTCGGCGCCGCTGGGCTCGGAGTTCAGCAAGGACGCCGTCGCCGCGGCCGAGAAGATCACCGCCGCGTCCTGAGGCCTACGCTGATCGGGTCGTAGGTGAGCCGACGGGGGTCACGCACCCCCGTCGGCTTGCCCCGTTCTCGGGCGGCTCGCCCCTCACGTCACGGCCGCACCATCCGTTCCCGTCAGCCAGACCGCCCGCAGACCAGAGGAGACCCGAGCCAGGTGTCCGCACCCACCGCCCCGCCGTCACGGCGACGCACCCCCCAGCGACCCGGGGACCGCATCTTCGCCGGTGCCACCCGGACCGCGGGTCTGCTGATCCTCGTCGCGCTCGCCGGAGTGGCCGGCTTCCTGACCGTCGAGGGGCTGCCCGCCTTCACCGCCCCGCGTGAGGCGCTGTTCGGCGCCTCGAACTTCGCGGCGTTCGTCGGCCCGCTGCTGTTCGGAACCCTGCTCGCCGCGACCCTGGCGCTGCTGATCGCGACCCCGCTCTCGGTCGGGGTCGCCCTGGTCATCTCGCACTACGCGCCGCGGCGGCTGGCCCGGGGCGTCGGGTACCTCGTCGACCTGCTCGCGGCCGTCCCCTCGGTCGTCTACGGCCTGTGGGGCCTGGGCTACCTCGGGGGCAGGCTGACCCCGGTCTACGACTGGCTTGTGGCGCATCTCGGCTTCCTGCCGTTCTTCGCCGGCCCCGCCTCCGCGACCGGCAAGACGATCCTCACCGCGGGCATCGTGCTCGCGATCATGGCCATCCCGATCATCACCGCCATCACCCGCGAGGTCTTCCTGCAGACCCCCAAGCTCCATGAAGAGGCGGCGCTGGCGCTCGGCGCCACCCGCTGGGAGATGATCCGGATGGCGGTCTTCCCCTACGCCAAGTCCGGGATCGTCAGCGCCGTCATGCTCGGCATGGGCCGAGCGCTCGGCGAGACCATGGCCGTCGCGATGGTGCTCTCGGCGACCGGGGTGGTCACCTTCAACCTGGTCGGCAGCAGCAACCCCTCCACGATCGCGGCGAACATCGCCCTGCAGTTCCCCGAGTCCACGGGCCTGCGGGTCAATGCGCTGATCGCCAGCGGACTGGTGCTGTTCGTCATCACCTTCGCCGTCAACTTCGGTGCTCGTGCGATCGTGGCTCGAGGGGACCGGGGGCAGACCTGATGCCCAAGGTCAAGATCCCGGCCACCCACCGGGTGGTCAGCCCCCACCCCGCCCCGCCCGACGAGACCCAGGAGCCCTTCGTGTCGGTATCGACCCGCCCGGCGAGGACCGAGGACCGCCCCGGTCACCTGTCCCTGAGCCGGCCCCGGCTGCCGCGCTGGGCTCCGTGGCTGGTCGCCGCCGTCGCGGCCGCCCTCGCCACCCTGGTGACGCTGGCGCTGGACTGGACCGTCGCCGGCTGGGCCGTGGTCGCCGTGCTCGCCTACGCGGTCGTGCTGCCGCTGTGGTCCGCCCTGGTGGAGAGCTCGCGCGCCGCCAAGGACCGGGCCGTCACCACGTTCGTCTGGGTGGCGTTCCTGCTCGCGCTCGCCCCGCTGTTCTCCCTCGGCGCCACCGTCGTCGGCAAGGGCGCGGGCGTCATCGACGCGCAGTTCCTGACCTACTCCATGCGCAACGTCGTCGGCGAGGGCGGCGGGATCTACCACGCCATCATCGGCACGCTGCTGATCACCCTCGCCGCCACCGTGATCTCGGTCCCGGTCGGCCTGCTCGCGGCCATCTACCTCGTCGAGTACGGCGACAAGTCGCGTACCGCGCGAGCGGTCACCTTCCTCGTCGACGTGATGACGGGCATCCCCTCCATCGTCGCCGGACTGTTCGCCTACGCGGTGTTCCGGCTCGTCTTCGGCCCCGGCGTCAGGCTCGGGATCGGGGGGTCGGTCGCGCTCTCGCTGCTGATGATCCCGATCGTGGTCCGCTCCTGCGAGGAGATGCTCAAGCTGGTGCCGAGCGAGCTGCGGGAGGCGGCGTACGCCCTCGGCGTGCCGAAGTGGCGCACCATCGTCAAGGTGGTGCTGCCGACCGCGATGGCGGGCATCATCACCGGTGTCACGCTGGCGATCGCGCGGGTGATCGGCGAGACCGCACCGCTGCTGATCATCGCCGGCTCCACCGACTCGGTGAACACCAACCTGTTCAGCGAGCGGATGATGACCCTGCCGGTCTACATCTACTACTCCTACACCCAACCGGGGGTCCCCGCGCAGTTCGGCCAGGACCGGGCCTGGGCGGCCGCGCTGGTGCTCATCGCCATCGTGATGTCGCTGAACCTGGTGGCCCGGCTGCTCGGCCGGCTGTTCTCGCCGAAGTCCGCCCACTGAGGCTCCGCCTCCCCGCCCTGCACCGCCCGGCGCGTCCGGGTCCCGACCAAGGAAGAAGCCATGGCCAAGAGCATCGACGTCTCGGACCTGAACATCTACTACGGCGACTTCCTCGCCGTCGAGGGTGTCACGATGACCATCGCCGCCCGCTCGGTGACCGCGCTGATCGGCCCGTCCGGGTGCGGCAAGTCCACGTTCCTGCGATCGCTGAACCGCATGCACGAGGTGGTCCCGCACGCCCGGGTCGAGGGCAAGATCGTCATCGACGGGCAGGACCTCTACGGCCCTGACATCGACCCGGTCGAGGTGCGCCGGCAGATCGGCATGGTCTTCCAGCGACCCAACCCGTTCCCCACGATGTCGATCTACGAGAACGTGCTGGCCGGTTCCCGGCTGAACGCCAAGCGGATCCCGAAGGCCGAGGCCGACGAGACCGTCGAGCGGTCGCTGCGCGGCGCGAACCTGTGGACCGAGGTCAAGGACCGGCTCGCCAAGCCCGGCAGCGGGCTGTCCGGCGGACAGCAGCAGCGGCTGTGCATCGCGCGGGCCATCGCGGTCGAGCCGCAGGTGCTGCTGATGGACGAGCCCTGCTCGGCGCTGGACCCGATCTCCACCTCGGCGATCGAGGACCTCATCCACGAGCTGCGCACGGACTACACGATCGTCATCGTCACCCACAACATGCAGCAGGCGGCCCGGGTCTCCGAGGACACCGCCTTCTTCAACCTCTCCGGAGCGGGCAAGCCCGGCCAGCTGGTGGAGATGAACCCCACCCGCAAGATCTTCAGCAACCCCGACGAGCCGGCCACCGAGGCCTACATCTCCGGTCGCTTCGGCTGAGCCGGGACCGCCCAGCAAGGGGGCCGGAATCTCTCCTGCCGTTCCGCGTCATGCCCGCCGACCCTGAGCGTCTCCTGTGTGTGCCGGGGGATGGCAACAGGTCGGGGCAGGGCCGGCGGGTCGGGTGCGTACGGGGGTGCGCACACGACTCGTCGGCAGCCCGCCGACCTGGCCCACCGACCTCCCCACCGACCGGCCGACCGGCCGACCGGCGTCAGGGCAGCTGGAACACGGTCCGGCACACCAGGTACGCCAGCGCGGCCACCGCTCCCGCGGCCGGGAAGGTCAGCACCCACGCGACCAGGATCGTCCTCGCCATGCCCCAGCGCACCGCCGAGAGCCGCTTGGTGGCGCCGGCACCCATCACCGAGGACGTGATGATGTGCGTGGTGGAGATCGGCGCCTCGAACACGAAGGCCGTGGTGTAGAGCACCGACGCCGCCACCGACTCCGAGGCGAAGCCCCGAGCCGGGTCCAGGTGGATGATGCGACGTCCCAGCGTGCGCATGATGCGCCAGCCACCGGAGTAGGTGCCGAGCGAGATCGCGGTCGCGGCCGCCACGATCACCCACACCGGCAGACCGTCACCGGAGGAGACGTAGCCGCCGGTGAGCAGTGCCAGGAAGATCACGCCCATCGTCTTCTGGGCGTCCTGGAGGCCGTGCCCCAGCGCCATGGCGGCCGCCGACGCGGTCTGCGCCAGCCGGAAGCCGCGCTGCGTGCGGTGCGGGTTGCGGCGCCGGAACACCCACATGATCGCGAGCATCACGCCGAACGCCACCCCGAAGCCCACCAGCGGCGAGACGATCATCGGGATGACGACCTTGTCGATGATCACCGACCAGCGGACGACGCTGGAGGAGGCGAGTGCGGCGCCGACCAGCCCGCCGATCAAGGCGTGCGAGGACGACGAGGGCAGGCCGAAGTACCAGGTGATCAGGTTCCACGAGATCGCCCCGAGCAGGCCGGCCATGACGATCACCAGGCCGTGCGTGGCGGTCCCCCCCGGCACGATGACGTCACTGACCGTGCTGGCGACCTTCTGGCCCAAGAAGGCGCCGACGAAGTTCATGACGGCGGCCATCACCAGCGCGATCCGAGGGGTGAGCGCCCGGGTCGAGACCGAGGTGGCGATGGCGTTCGCCGCGTCGTGGAAGCCGTTGGTGTAGTCGAAGGCCAAGGCGACGACCACGACCGCGACGACGATCGCGAGCTCCACCCTCAGGACTCCTTGACGGCGATCTGCTCGACGATGTTGGCCACCGTCTCGAACGCGTCGATGGCAGCCTCGAGGGAGTCGACCACGTCCTTGAGCTTGAGCACCTCGAGCGCCTCGTACTTCCCGCTGAACAGCTTGGCGAGGATCCGGCGGTACGACTTGTCGCCCAGGTTCTCCAGCCGGTTGACCTCGATCCAGTACTCCTCGAGGTCGCGCATGGTCCGGAGCCGGGGCATGGACTCCGCGGTCAGCTCGGCGCATCGCTGGATCACTTGGACCTGGTCCGCGAGCTCCGTGGGCAGCTCCACCAGCTCGTAGAGCAGCGTCAGGTCGACCGCCTCCTCCATGTGGTCCATGACGTCGTCGAGACCGGAGGCGAGGGCGTAGATGTCCTCGCGGTCGAACGGCGTGACGAAGGTGGTGTTGACCCGCCGGACGATGCCGTGGGTCGTCTCGTCGGCGGCGTGCTCCGCGTCACGCATCCGCTGCGCGATGGCGACCCGGTCGTTCCCCTCCCCCAGCATCTCGGCGAGCAGGCCGGCGCCGTGGACGAGGTGACCCGCCATCTCCGTGAAGTGGTCGTAGAAGCTGGTGTCGGCTGGGCGGAAGCGCAGTGCCACGGCGAACTCCTGGTTCGGTCTGAGGTCGCCGTCACGGACGGCCAGGCCCCTGGGTGGATGGCAGGCGCGCCGGGCCGGTGACGGCCGCAGGCCATGCTAGGCGCTGGCGACCTCCGCCGCCCAACCGACGCGGGCGCACGGTACCCGGTGGGGGTATAAGGTGTGCGCCATGGCGGAGACGCACGGCTACCACGAGCACAAGGCCGGCTACCTCGCTCGGCTGCGTCGCATCGAGGGGCAGGTGCGCGGGTTGCAGCGACTGGTCGACGAGGACACCTACTGCATCGACATCCTCACCCAGGTCTCGGCGGTGAACAAGGCCTTGCAGGGGGTCGCACTCGGCCTCGTGGAGGACCACCTCGGCCACTGCGTCCGGGACGCGGTGGCCGCGGGCGACGGGTCCGCCGAGGACACCGTCGCCGAGGCGTCCGCCGCGATCGCCCGGCTGCTGCGCACCTGAGCCGGTGCCCGCATCGACCAGCCCGACCCGGCAGACCGGACCCGACCTGCCAACCCGAAACCACGACAGCCGGAGGACAGCGATGAGCGAGCCGACCAGGGTGTCCACCCCGGGACGGGACGCCGCCGGGACCGCGACCCGCGCACGGTGGTCTGAGTAGTGGCCTCCGCCACCGCACGCCCCACGCCGCCGGGACCTCCCGGCTCCGGCGACCCCATGGCGCACATCGACCTCCTGGTGGGCGGCATGACCTGCGCATCCTGCGTGAACCGGGTCGAGCGCAGGCTGAACCGTCTCGACGGCGTCAGCGCGAGCGTCAACCTGGCGACCGCCTCCGCCTCCGTCGACTACGACGAGGAGCGGGCCGACGTCGCGACGCTGGTGGCGACCGTCGAGCGCACCGGCTACACCGCCGCGCCCGCTGCGGACCCGTCCTCGGGCGCCGCGGCCGCCGACGCCGAGCTGGCGCTGGCGGCCGACCGACGACGGCGGCTGCTGGTGGCCGCCCCGCTGTCGGTGGCCGTGCTCGCGCTCACCATGCTGCCCGGTCTGCCGGAGGCCGGGACGGTGGGCGCGGCGCTGCGGTGGGCGGCCCTGCTGCTGGCCACCCCGGTGGTGTTCTGGGCCGGCTGGCCGTTCCACCGGGCCGCGGCAGCCCACGCGCGGCACGGCGCCAGCACGATGGACACCCTGGTCTCACTCGGCACCCTGGTCGCCTACGGCTGGTCCCTCGTCGAGCTGCTGCGTGGCGGCCGACACACCTACGTCGAGGTGGCCGCGACGGTGACCACGTTCCTGCTGCTGGGTCGCTGGGCGGAGTCCCGGGCCAAGCACCAGGCCGGGTCCGCGCTCCGCGAGCTGCTGGAGCTGGGCGTCTCGCAGGCGACCCTGCTGGAGGACGACGGCCACGCAGGCGATGCCGAGCGGCTCGTCGACATCGAGGCACTCCGCCCCGGCATGCGCTTCCTGGTGCGCCCCGGCGAGCGTGTGGCCACCGACGGCGTGGTGCTGGCCGGCCGCTCCGCCCTGGACCTGTCCCACCTGACCGGGGAGAGCGTCCCGGTCGAGCGGACGACCGGTGACGAGGTCGTGGGCGCGGCGCTCAACACCAGCGGACGACTGGTCGTCGAGGTCACCCGGGTCGGCGCTGACACCGTCATGGCCCGGGTCGCCGACCTGGTCCGGCGGGCACAGGCCACCAAGGCGCCGGTGCAGCGGCTGGCCGACCGGGTCTCGGCGGTGTTCGTGCCGGTCGTCCTGGGCGTTGCCGCGCTGACCTTCGCCGTCTGGGCGCTGGCCGGCAACCCCAGCGACGGCTTCTCCGCCGCCGTCGCCGTGCTCGTCATCGCCTGTCCCTGCGCGCTGGGTCTGGCCACTCCGACCGCGCTGCTGGTCGGGACCGGACGCGCCGCCCAGCTCGGGGTGGTGATCAGGGATGCGGCGGTGCTGGAGTCCACCCGGACCGTCGACACCGTCGTGCTCGACAAGACCGGGACGGTCACCACCGGCCGGATGAGCGTCCACGAGGTGGTCACCCACCACGCCGAGGCGGTCCGGCTCGCCACCGCGCTGGAAGGCGCCTCCGAGCACCCGATCGGGCGCGCCATCGCCGAGTACGGCGCCCGGGTCGGACCGCAGCCGTGGCAGGGCGCCGCGGCACGCGTGGAGGAGTTCGACAGCCACGCCGGGCTGGGTGTCTCCGGCGTGGTCGACGGCCGCCGGGTGCGGGTCGGACGCGCCCCCGAGCAGGGTGTGCTGCCGTTCGCGCTGGACCAGGCCGTCACCGCGGCCCGCGAGGCGGGCCGCACCGCGGTCCTGGTCGAGCTGAACGGCCGCCCGGTCGCGGTCTTCGACGTCGGCGACAGCCTGAAGCCGGGCAGCGTCGACGCCGTACGCCGGCTGCGGGCGCTGGGACTGCACCCGGTGCTGCTGACCGGGGACCACGAGGCCACCGCCCAGGCGGTGGCGCGCGAGGTGGGCATCGACGACGTGGTCGCCGGGGTGCTGCCGGACGGCAAGGTGCGGACGGTCAACGACCTGCAGCAGCAGGGACACGTCGTGGCCATGGTCGGCGACGGGGTCAACGACGCCGCCGCGCTGGTGGCGGCGGACCTCGGCGTGGCGATGGGCGCCGGTGCCGCGACAGCCGTCGAGGCGAGCGACATCACGCTCACCCACGGCGACCTCGGAGCGGCCGCCGACGCGGTCGAGCTGTCTCGAGCGACCCTGGCGACGATCCGGCAGAACCTGTTCTGGGCGTTCGGCTACAACGTGGTCGGCATCCCGGTCGCCGCCCTCGGGCTGCTGAACCCGATGATCGCGGGCGCGGCCATGGCGGCCTCGAGCGTGTGCGTGGTCGCCAACTCGCTGCGGCTGCGCGGCTTCACCCCAGGCGAGGAGGCGACCCTCGAGCCCTGACCCCTCGGCCGGTCCCGCCGGGGTTGGCTCAGGCGGAGTAGCGCGCGGTCTGGGCCGGGATCATGGCGCGACCGCCTTGGTCGACGCCGAGCAGCCGGTCGACCTCGGGCTGCGGCAGGGCCTGGTCGGCCTCCGTCGCCGCGATGATCAGGTTGGTGGTGAGCTCCACCTCCGCCAGCAGCTCGACGTCCTCGAGGGGGACGTTCAACTGGTCACCCGCCGTGCTCGGCCCATGCTGCGCCACCGTGGTCTCCTGTCGGCCGCCCTGTCCAGACAGTTGGTCTAGACACCGATCTCCATTGTCGCTGACATGAGCACGCCTACCCATAGTCATTTCGCACAAACACCGAGGGCCCCGGCATGGTCAACCGGGGCCCTCGGGGGTGCCTGATGGGATCAGGCGATCGCTGCGTTCACCCGGACGAACCGGATGCCCTGATCGGTGCGAGACCGATCAGAGCGGGCGAACGTTCTCCGCCTGCGGGCCCTTGGGACCCTGCGTGACGTCGAACTCGACCTTCTGGTTCTCGTCCAGGGACTTGTAGCCCTGGCTCTGAATGGCCGAGTAGTGCACGAAGACGTCGTCGCCGCCGTCCTCCTGCGCAATGAAGCCGAAACCCTTCTCGGCGTTGAACCACTTGACGGTGCCCTGAGCCATGCTGACTTACTCCTCTTACGGGGCGAGGAACCGCCACCTCGGCGGCCCCGCGACAGATGCGGTGAAACGCCGAGCCCCCCTCGAAAAGCTGTTGCTCAACTCAAGAGAAAACGCCGTCGGATCACAAACTCCGCGGGCGTACCTGCTGGAACTTGCATCTGCTGCTGTCGCAACCCTACCAACCAGGCCCGCCGATGGGCGAGTCCTAGGTCTGATTCGTCATCACACCCAGCGGACGGTAGGTCAGCCCCGGGAAGACCGACGTCGCCGGACGGTCGCGGAACCGGGCCTCGACGACCTCACCCAAGACGTTGCGGTAGTCGGTGGTGACCGTCAGGTCGCCGTCCGCGAGGCTGCCGGCGCCGAGCCCCGGCCAGCGGGCGTGGTACCCGCCGCGGACGCCCGCCCCCGCCAGCAGCATCATGTTGCCCCAGCCGTGGTCGAGGCCGCGGTTGCCGTTCTCGGTCACCCGCCGCCCGAACTCGCTGATCGTCACCACGGTGACCCGGCTGCGCAACGGACCGAGGTCGCGCAGGAACGCGTCGAGCACGGCGGCGAAGCCTCCCACCATCGACTGCATGCTCCCCCACTCGGTGGTGCCGTAGTCGCTGTGCATGTCCCAGGAGCCGTAGTCGATGGTGACCACCTCGGTGCCGAGGTCGGACTTGATGAGCCGGGCGGTGTCCTGGAGGGCCGCCGAGAGCCCGGCGGCCGGGAACGTCGAGGGGTAGGCGACGCTGGGTCGGTAGGTCGACCCGACCACCGGCGCCATCGCGTCGACCGTCTCGAGCGCCGAGCGGGCCGCGCCGGCCAGCGGTCCGGTCGATCCGCTCCACATGGTGGCGAGCTGGGCGCGGCGGCGGCCGGCGAAGCTCCCGGTGCCGCCGGCGAGGGTCAACGCGTCCAGCGCGCCGGTGGCCAGGGCGGGGGCGGATCCCACCAGCGCCGTCGGGGTGATCGGGTTCCCCAGGTTCACCGCGTCGTAGGGTCGGGTGTCCTGGTCCATCCCGACCATCCGGTTGACCCAGCCCCGGCGGACGCTCGAGGTCGGGTCCGCGTCCTCGACCTCCTCCATGGCCAGGAAGTGCGACCGGTTGGGGACCTCCAGCCCCACCGCGTGCACCGCCGCCATCTCACCGCCCCGCCAGAGCCACTCCAGCGGCTTCATCTTGGGGTGCAGCCCGAACATCGCGTCCGGCGCGACCAGCGACCCCTTCGGCAGTGCGATGGTGGGCCGCGCCCGGTAGTAGGCGGGGTCGCCGTGGGGGACGACCAGGCCGAGCCCGTCGATGCCGCCACGCAGGCTGAGCACGACGAGCACGTTGCCCCCGGGGGTGGCCGCGAACGAGGTCTGGCGCAGGGCGTCGCCGAACATCGAGGTCGCCACGACCGCGCCGCTGGTCGCGGCGAGGCCCGCGACGAAGCGGCGCCGGGACAGCCCGGCCACGCGCTCGTAGTCCGGGCAGCACGCCTGCGACTGCGGCATCGGGTCCACGGGGGGCTCCATTCGGGGGGTCGGTCGGTCGGGTCGGTCGAGTCGGGTCGGTCGGGTCGGATCGGGCAGTGGCGCCCGGTCGAGGCGGGCCAGACGGTGGGGCGGGCTCGGACCGAGGCCGGGGTGCGGACCCGGTCAGCGGACGAAGTGGTCCGGGGAGTCGAGCAGCACGACGGCCAGCCGCACGAACTGCCAGGTGGCCAGCGGATGGGTCCGGGTCACCTTCTCCGCGGGACGCCGACCGGTGGCCTGGCAGACGGCCTTGAGGTCGCGGGCGGTGGACCCTCGCCCCAGCAGCAGCCGGCAGACGTGGTCGACGTAGGCGTCCAGCGTCAGCGAGGCCTGCGGCAGCCAGGAGGCGGGACGCCGGTAGCGGACCCCGGTGTCGGGGTAGTAGCCGCCGGCCAGCAGCCAGTGCATCCGGTAGGAGGCCAGCATCCGGGCAGCGGAGGCCCACTCGGCGTTGGTCTCGGGCGCGCCGTCGGGGCGCGGCCAGTGGTAGAGCAGCATGCTGCGGTGCAGGTAGGCGATGGCGTGCGCGAAGGACTTCGCACCGACCGGCCGCGTGGCGGTCACCCCCAGCACGCGCACCGTGGCGACCAGGTCGTCGACCGGGGTCCGCACCTTCCCGCCGGCGGAGGCGGCGAACTCGTCGGTCTCGACCAGTGCCCGCATCGTGGCGGCGATGTCGGTGCCGCTGTCGGTGAAGACACCGGCCAGGTGGTCGACGAGGTCCGCGGAGGGCGTGTCGGACACGAAGCGGACCGCCAGCCGGCGGGCGACCATCCGGGCGGTCGCCGGGTGGTTGGCGAGGTAGCGCACGTAGCGGACCGCGAGCTGCGCGTCGTCGGTGCGCGCGTTGGGATCGGTGAAGCCGAGCACCTGCACCGGGCCGGTGGTGTGCCGAGCCGGGTCGTAGTAGGCCTCCCAGGTGCCCGTGTCGACGGTCCACCCCGACAGGATGCGGGCGGAGTCCTTGACCATCGCCTCGGTGTAGCCCGAGGTCCGGCCCACCGTGTGCAGCTCGAGCAGCTCACGGCCCTGGTTCTCGTTGGGGGCGTTGCGCACCGACTTGGCGTTGTCGAGGTAGACCAGCATCGCCGGGTGCAGCGTGGTCGCGACGAGCAGGTCCTCGAACCTGCCCAACGCGTGCTCGCGCACGGTGCGGTCGTACTCCCAGCGCAGCACCCACGACCGGTTGACGTTGAGCGGGACGTGAAGGTGGTTGTTCCAGAAGTCCGCCATGGTCTCCAGGACCTGCCGGTTCGAGTACATGCGTCGCAGCGCGGTCCAGTTGCCGAGGTCGCGGGCGTACTGCCAGCTCTCGTAGACCCGGACGCCCGGCTGCCCGTTGGACCACCGTCTCACCGGGCTGTCGTCGAGGCGGGGGAACCAGCCCACCAGCTCGTCGGCCACGGGGGTCTCCGGCACCGAGGCGGGGTCGAGCTGGCTCGCCAGCCAGGCCCGCGCACCACCCTGCTCCCGCAGCTGCGCCCAGGTGTCGCGCGCGTAGCCGCAGCCGAGCCGGTTCAGCACGTGCCTCTCGAACGGGGTGGGGACCGCGGTCCCCGGGAACGCCCGCGGCCGGTATGTCGTGCCTGCCACCACGCGTGCCGCCAGGTCGGAGCCCACCGGTGCCTCCCCTTCCGAGCACCCACCGGGCGGGGGTGTCTCAGTCAAGGTCGGCCCGGGGTCGGCCGGGCTAAAGGATATGAAAGACAAATCCCCCAGTCCGGCCGACGGTCGAGCTGGGTCGGGACCGGGGCGACCTCAGGAGGCCAGCAGTCGCCTCATCTCGGCGATCTCCTTGGTCTGGGCATCCGCGATCGACGCGGCCAGGGCGACCACCTCGGGCGCCTGGCCGTCGGCCTGCTCTGCCCGCGCCGTCTCGATCGCGCCCCGGTGGTGCTCGACCATCATGGTCAGGAACAGCTCGTCGAACCGGGCGCCGGTGGCCGAGCGCAACCTGTCCAGGTCGCCCTGGTCCATCATCCCGGACGACTGGCCGTGGTCCATGCCGGCCATCGCGCCGTCCCCGGCCATGGACGGGAGCGGCCGGTCCCATTCCTCCAGCCAGCCGGTCATGGTCTCGATCTCCGGCCCCTGGGCCTGCTCGATACGACCGGCGAGCGCGCGAACCGGCGCGGCCTCGGCCCTGCTCCGCGCCAGCGTCGCCATCTCCAGTGCCTGCTGGTGGTGCGGGATCATGCCCTGGACGAAGGCGACGTCCGCGTCGTTCAACTCCATGTCCGCTGTGCTGCCGGCTGGGCTGCCGGCTGGGCTGTTGGCTGGGCTGTCGGCACCCGCCGTCGCACTCTCGGCGGCGCTCGTGCCGCTGGTGCCGCTGGTGCCGCTGTGCCGCCGCAGGCGGCGAGGGTCAGCGCTGCCAGCGGCAGCGCGATGGTGGCAAGGGTCTTCTTCACGGTCTCTCCTGATGCTGGGCGCTCGGTCGGGTGGTGACGTGCGAGTGCGCCCGGCCGCCGAGGCGGGGGGCGCGTCCGCTCATCAGCACCGACAGATCGACAGATCGACCAATGACGGAGGAGGCCGCGACCGCCGGCGGGCCGGCACCCGGGCGGCGACCGGGCGGTCGACCGACCACAGGACGGGGTCGCGCGCCCCGGTCCGCCGCCACAGCAGGGCCAGCAGCAGAGCCGAGAGCACCCACAGGCACAGGCCGGCCAAGGAGCGAGTGCCCGACCCTTGGCCCCCCGATCCGGTGAGGGCACCCAGCTGCTGCGGCTGGGTCGACGCGGCACCGACGACGCTCACGCCCGCCATGCCAACCGGGTGGTGGCCGGACCCGTGGCCGGACCCGTGGCCGGCCCTGCCGGACCCGTGGCTGGACAGAACGTGCATGCCGAGCAACCCGGCGAGCACGGCCAGGACGGTGGCCACCAGCACCCGTCTGCTCACGGTGACGCCGGTGTGGCGGCTCTCGGCGCTGGGCACCCCGCCATCCTAGGTCGGGGGCGGTGGACCGACGGGCCCTCAGCCGCGACCGAGCAGCCGGCTCAGCCAGCCGCCGGACCGCTCCTGCTTCGGGTGACCGGGACACCACTGCCCCGCGGGGACCGAGGCCTTCACCTGCGCGACGTGCTGACCGCAGCCCGCCCAGGTCGTCCGGCCACAGGTCTTGCAGGTGACGGCTCGACACATGGTTCGGCTCCTTCTCTCGTTGCTGCCGGGGTGCTGCTGGGGTGCTGCTGGGTGCTGCTGGGGTGCTGATGGGGTGGCCGCAGCCGTCCCCGGTGACCGGGCTGTCGAGGTCGGGCGGCGACCGGCTCAGACCAGGGCCGGGACGGCCTGCCACGCGGTGTAGCCGGCCACCGCGACCACCAGCACGGTGAAGGCGATCTGGAGCTTGTCGGTGTCGACCCGGTCGGCGGCGCGCGCGCCGAGGACGCCGCCGACGACGGCGGCGCCTGCCAGCAGCGCGACCACGCCCCAGTCCGGGTGCACGCCGGCCCCCGCGCGGACCACGAGCGCTGCCGCCGAGGTGACGGTGATGACCACCAGCGAGGTGCCGGCCGCGAACTCCATGGGCAGGCCCAGGGCGAGGACGAGCGCCGGCACGACGAGGAACCCGCCGCCCACGCCGAAGAACCCGGTGAGCAGGCCGACGACGGTGGCGGTGACCAGGACCTTGAGCGCCTTGGGGCACTGGCAGGCGAAGGTCGGGCTGAAGGTGATGATCGGGTCGTCCAGGGACGCGCGGCGTCGAGCCTGACGCCCCGACGACTCGCTGGCGCCGGAGCCGGGGTCGGCCGGAGTGTCGTTGCGGTGCCGCACCTGCCGGACCACCATGACCGTCGCGACGACGAGCAGGAGCCCGGCGAACGCTGCCAGCAGCACCGGTTGGGACACGGCCCGAGACGCCGTGGCGCCCGCGGCGGCACCCCCGATCGCCACGGCGCCGAAGGCCAGCCCACGCCCGAGCAGGACGTTGCCCGCCCGACGGGCCGTGGCCGCGGCGACCAGCGAGGTCAGCCCGACCACGACCAGGGAGCCGGTGGTGGCCTGCCCGGCGGACTGTCCCAGCGCGTAGACCAGCACCGGGACCGCCAGGATCGAGCCGCCACCGCCGAGCGCTCCCAGGCTGAGCCCGAGCAGGAGTCCGGCAGCGACGGCGACGACGGCGACGAGGAGGGTCACGACGAGCCCGGACTCTCCGGACCGACGAGGTGGAGCCCGACCTCCTCCGCGTTGGCGAAGCTGTCGTCGATCGCCACGAGCCGGTGACCGGCGGCGTCGATGAAGGACGCGGCGATGGAGGCGCGGTAGCCGCTGGCGCAGTGCACCCACACCTCGCCGTCGGGGACCTCGGCCAGCCGGCGGGGCAGCTCGTGGATCGGGATGTTGACCGCACCCTCGATGCGTGCGGACGCGAACTCCTCGGCGCGGCGTACGTCGAGGACGACGACGTCTCGGTGGTGGCGGACCTGGGCGAGGTCGGCGAAGGTCCCGGTGCGGAACGAGCCCGGCTCCCGGTCGGACCACTGCTCGGGGCCGCCGGTCGCGGCGGCGGCCGGGCGGTCGATCCCGATCCGCACCAGCTCGCGCTGGGCCCGGGCGACGTCCTCGGGGGTGTCACCGAGCAGCGTCACCGGCGTTCCCCAGTCGATCAGCCAGCCGAGGTAGGTCGCGAACATGCCGTCGATGCCGAAGTTGAGGCTGCCCGGGAGGTGGCCGGCGGCGAACACCGTCCGGTTGCGCAGGTCGACGACCCACTCACCGGCCTCGATGCGGCGGCGCAGCTCGCTGGGCTCCGCGCGGTCGGGCTCGGACAGGTCCGGCTCCGACGGCCCGGCGGCGTTGGCCGGCATCATGTGCGCGTAGTAGGCAGGGTAGGCGCCGAGACCGGCCAGCAGGTCCCGGACGTAGGTCTCCTCGTCCTCGGTGAGGACCGGGTTCGCACCCTTCTCCTGGCCGATCGTCGACTCGGTGGCGTCGGACTGCGTCGCGGCGCAGAACGACCCGAAGCCGTGGGTCGGGTAGACCTCCGCGTCGTCCGGGAGCGTCTCGGCCAGTCGACGGGCGGACGCGTGCTGCAGCCGCGCCAGCTGCTCGGTGTGGTCCTCGCCCAGCAGGTCGGGGCGGCCGGTGGCGCCGAACAGCAGCGACCCGCCGGAGAACACCGCGACCTGCTCGTCGCGCTGGGCGTCGCTGAGGACGTAGGACAGGTGGGTGAAGGTGTGGCCGGGCGTCGCCAGCGCGGTGACCCGCATCCGGCTGCCGACCTCGAGGGTGTCGCCGTCGCGCACCGGGGTGCGCTTGAAGGAGACCTCGTCGTCGGCGTTGAGGAGGTAGGCCGCTCCGGTGCGCTGGGCCAGGGCCAGCCCACCCGTGACGTAGTCGTTGTGCACGTGCGACTCGAAGACGTGGGTGAGCCGGATGTCCTGCTCCTCCAGCAGGGCCAGGACCCGGTCGATGTCGCGCTGCGGGTCGACGACGAAGCCGACCTCGCCGTCGTGCACCAGGTAGGTGCGGTCACCCAGTGTCGGCGTCTCCAGCGGGACCACCGTGATCCCGGCGGTGACGGTGCTCTCGGCTGTCTCGGTCATGTCTGCCTCCTGCGCTCGTGGGGTGGGCTGGCCGTGCCGGCCGGTCAGGACGCCGGCCCGCCGGTCGCCAGCTCGCGACCGGAGCGCGCCCAGCCCGCGGTGCCGCCGGCGACCGTGTAGGCGTCGAAGCCGTTGCCGGTCAGGAGGTCCGTCATCGCGGAGCTGCGGTTGCCCGACGCGCAGATGACGTAGACCGGCGCGCTCCGGTCGAGGTCGGCCAGGCGGCCGGGGAGCTGACCCATCGGCACCAGCTTCGCTCCAGGCACGTGGCCGTCGGCGTACTCGTCGGGCTCACGGACGTCGACGAGGGTGGCGCCGGAGCCGAGCGCGTCGTGGAGCTGGTCGACGGAGACCTCGGGGGTGGTGTCGCTCATGGTGGTCCTTCCTGGTCGAGTCGATCTCTTGAGTAATACCCTATGGGGTATGTACGCTGGGCAACCATAACACCCCTAGGGGTATTCCTGCCCACGCCGGGCCCGACAGTCTCGCCGTCGTCGCCTACCCGCACCGGTATAGGGCAAACTGAGACCACGAAGTCCGAAACGAGAGGCTGAGGTCATGACCTACACGCTGAGCACCATCGTCGCCCGGCCCTACCCCGAGACCGTGGACGCCGTCCGGTCGGCGCTGTCCGAGCAGGGCTTCGGCGTGCTCACCGAGATCGACCTCGCCGCGACCCTGCAGGCCAAGCTCGACGTCGACGTCGCGCCGCAGGTGATCCTGGGTGCCTGCCGTCCGCCGTTGGCCTACCAGGCGATCCAGGCCGACCCGTCCGTCGCGGCCATGCTGCCGTGCAACGTCGTGGTGCGCGCGGTCGACGACGACAGCTGTGTCGTCGAGGCGTTCGACCCCGATGCGATGACGTCGTTCTCCGGCAGCGACGCGGTCCGCACCGTCGCCGAGGACGCCAAGCAGCGCCTCGTCGCGGTGCTGGCCGCGCTGCCGTCCGGCCCCGCCTCCCCCACCCAGGAGCGCTGACCCGTGGTCGACCTGAACCCCGACGACATGACGCCGGTCGTGAACCGGATCAAGCGGGCGCAGGGCCAGCTCGCCGGAGTGCTCCGGATGCTGGAGGAGGGCCGCGACTGCGAGGCGGTGGTGACCCAGCTCGCCGCCGTCTCACGCGCCCTGGACCGGGCAGGGTTCGCCATCGTCGCCTCCGGGCTGCAGCAGTGCCTCACCAACGGCGACGGGGTGGACGGGGTCGACACCAAGAAGATGGAGAAGCTCTTCCTGTCGCTGGCCTGACGGCTCGGCTGGCTCCCGCCGACGGGTGCCGGCCGGGTGCCCGTCGCCTCGCTGCTGGTCGGGGCTCAGCCCCCGACCAGCAGCGAGGCCCGGCCCCACGAGGTGTTGGCGTAGCCCTTCGGGTTCCACACGTGGGCGGGCAGCGCCGGCTGGGTGGCGCCGGTGGTGTCCCACGCCCGCACGGTCACCGTCACCGCCCCGGGGGGCAGGTCGAGCTCGCAGGACCACAACCGCCACGCCCACGGGTCGACCCGGTCGTCGAGGTCGGCCTCGACCCAGGTCGCCCCGTTGTCGATCGAGACGTCGACCCGGGCGACCCCCCGACCGTCACCGACATGGGCGTACCCGCGCGCGGTCAACCGCCCCGCCGGCACGCTCGAGCCGTCCGCCGGCTCCAGCACGTCGCTGTTCAGCGCGACCGGGCCGAGACAGAAGCCGGCTCCCGGGGCCGGCTGCCCGCCGACCGGCAGCATCCGGTACGCCGTGGCCTGGAAGAAGCCGTCCGAGGGGTCGCGGCGGACGTCGACCCGTCGCACCCATTTCACGCTGCGGGCGCCGATATAGCCGGGGACCACCACCCGCAGCGGACCGCCGTGCACCGGTGGCAGCTCCTGGCCGTTCATCGCCCATGCCAGCAGCACCTCCCCGCTCGCCACCTTCGCCAGCGGGACCGAGCCGGCGTACGGCGCGGGCGGGTCGGCGAGCTCGGAGACGTCGGGCGCCTCGAACGCGACGTGAGCCGCCTCGGGGTCGACGCCGGCCTCCTCGAGCACGTCGGCGAGTCGGACCCCGGTCCACGACGCGGTGGAGATGGCGCACGGCCCCCACTGGTCCTCACCGACCACCTCCCGGAACTCGCTGAGAGCGGCGCGCCGGTTGCCGGCGCACTGCAGTGTCGCGACCAGCGACCGCTCCACGAAGCGGCTGCGCAGGTCGGCGATCGTCAGCTGCAGCGGACGGTCCACGAGCCCGTCGACCTGTAGCCGCCAGGCCGCCGCCTCGACCTGCGGCACCGGGCCGTGGTTGCGGGCGTAGAAGGTGTCGACCGGGGTCAGCTGTCCGACCGCCAACGCGTGCCGGCACGGCTCGGCGTTGTAGGGCTCGGACTCGTGGACCACCATGTCGTCGCGCTTGTCCCACATGCGGCACCTCCTGGTCTGCCCCCGGCGGCCCACCGACCCTTGGCTCGGACGCTGTCCCCCTCTCCTACCCCGCGACGACGGCGGTGATGTGCCCTCAGCCCCCGACCGGCACCCTCGGCCGCACCGCGCCCCCCGGCGGTGGGGACGGCGGTGGGGACGGCGGTGACGGTGGCGCCGGGACGAACACGAACCGTCGGTAGGTGAGGTAGCGGAAGACCGTCCCGAGCGCCAGCCCCACTCCGTTGGCGGAGACGTTGTCGGCGAGCCGCCCGGTCAGGCCCAGCAGGTCGTGGGAGACCACCAAGGCGACCACCGAGAAGCCCAGCCCCACGACGTTGAGCACCACGAACAGGCCGACCTCCCGGCGCCGGTCGCGCGGAGCCCGGTCACCCCACGTCAGCGTCGCGTTGCCGAGGTAGGTCACGGCCATGGCGACCGCGACGGCCAGCGTGCGGGCGACCACCGGGTGGAACCCCGCGAACGGTGGGGCCGCCCGCAGCACGTTGAAGACCGCGACGTCGACGACGTACCCGGCCCCGCCGACACCGAGGAACGTCGCCACCTCGCGGGTCAGCAACCGCCGCACCGACCCGCGCCGCGGGGGTCGGGCTCGGGACGCGGGAGCCGCGCGGTCAGGCAGCGGCATGGCGGTTGGCCGCCGGGAGCCGGCCGCCGGTGCGGTGCGTCAGCTCGCGCCAGCGCCAGCCCAGCACCCGGACCACGGCCTCGACCACGATGGCCGCCGACATCTTCGAGGCCCCCAGGGTGCGGTCGGTGAAGGTGATGGGCACCTCGGTGACCCGCAGTCCCAGCCGGGCTGCCCGCCAGGTGTTCTCGACCTGGAAGCAGTAGCCGTTCGAGGTCGTCGAGACCGCGCCGATCCGGGTCAGCGCGTCGCGCCGGAACGCCTTGAAGCCGCTGGTGGTGTCATGGACCGGCAGGGACAGGACCAAGCGGACGTACCGGTTCCCGGCCGACGAGACCAGCCGGCGGCGCACCGGCCAGTTGCCGACCGAGCCGCCGGGCACGTAGCGGGAGCCGACCGCGACGTCGGCCGTCGCCAGCGCCGCGAGCAGCACGGGGATGCGGTCGGCGGGGTGTGAGAGGTCCGCGTCCATCTGGACGACGTGCTCGTAGCCGTTCGCCGCTGCCCACGCGAAGCCGGCGCGGTAGGCGGCACCGAGCCCGTCCTTGGCGGTCCGGGACAGCAGCAGCACCCGACCAGCACCACCGCCCGTGCCGTCTCGGTGGTACGCCCGGTGCGCGGTGACCAGGTCCGCGGTCCCGTCCGGGCTGCCGTCGTCGACCACCAGCACGTCGGCCGACGGGACGGCGTCCAGCACCCGGTCGAGCAGGGTCACGACGGTCCCGGACTCGTTGTACGTCGGGACGACCACCAGCACGCGTGGGACCCGGGGCGGGTCGCCGACAGGGGTCGCCGGGCCGGACGGAGCGACCCGAGCCTCAGGGTGAGGCGTTGCCTGTGCCGCGCGGGGGGCCCGGCCTTCGGGCGTGGTCTCGACCTGGTGGCGCCCGTGCTGGTGGACGGGCTCGCCCGCACGGCCGTCGCGACGGCGTCGGACGCCGCGACGCAGCAGCAGCCCGCCGCCGACCAGGACCACCACCGCGGCGAGGGCTCCCAGCCCGACGCGCGAGGCGACGTGCTCGACGTGGCGCCAGCTGCTGCCGCCGAGGTAGCCGAGCATCACCGACAGCGTGCCCCAGCCGAGCGCACTGGCGACGTTGTAGGTCAGGAAGGTTCGGTAGCGCATCCCCGACATACCGGCCAGCCCCGGGACGAGGACCCGCAGCGTCGCGGTGAACCGGCCGAAGAACACCGCCGGCCCGCCACGCTCGGCCAGGTACGTCTCGGCCCGGTCGAGGTGACGACGCCGCACGAACCTCCCGACGGTGCCGTCCAGGAGCCGGCGGCCGTACCGCCTGCCCACGGCGTACCCCACGCTGTCGCCGGCGACGCACCCGGCGATCGCGGCCGCCAGGACCGCGACGAGCGGGACCCTGCCCTGGTAGGCCATGACACCCCCCAGGACGAGCGCGACCTCGCCCGGGAACACGAAGCCGACGAACGCCGACGACTCCAGCGCCGGCAGGGCGAACACCACCAGCAGGGCCAGCCACGGGGGCAGCGCCAGGATGTGGGCGGCGACCGCGGCGATCATCGGTCCGCCCCCGGTCCGCACGCCGACCGGCCCGGCGTCGCGTCGAGCGACCGGCGCAGGCCGTCGCGCAGCCACACGGTGTGTCCGCACACGTCCCCGACGGCTCGGTAGTGCGTGCGCAGCGCGGCACCGACCCGGGCGGCGGGGTCCAGCCCCCACGCCTGCGGCTGGTCCCACCGCACCACCCAGGTGGGTCCGCCGGGGGCGGCCAGCGTCCGGGTCAGCAGCGACAGCTGGGGGTCGAGGGTGCGCACGGGGAGGCTCCAGGCGTAGGGGTAGCCGGGCCGGAGCCCGGAGGCGCTGATGACGTTGGCGTGGGTGAAGGGGACCGTGATGGTGTCGGTCGGCGCCGCGGCGTCGCCGACCCAGCGTCCGGTCGTGTACGCCGCGCTCGAGGCGTGCGCGGCCTCCACGGCAGCGACCGGCGACACCACGGCCGTGGTGGCCACGGCAAGCAGCACGAGCCGCCGGGTCCACGCCGCGCCGGGGGCCCGGGCGTTCACGCTGAGCCCGGCGGCGAGGGCGACGGTCGGGACGAAGACGATCAGGTAGTGGACCCAGAAGCTGCCCCCGCCCAGGACGCCGATCACCTCGACGGCGACCGTGACCGTCAGCGCCCACGGCAGCGGGTCCAGCCGCCGCAGCCGCCGCCGGTGGCGCAGACCGAGGTGGGCGACCAGCAGCAGCAGCCCGGACAGCAGGGCGACGGTCGCCAGGCCGCCGAGCCGGTGCAGCGGCGCCTCCCACGACCACCGGGCCAGCACCGCGGCCGCGTCCGCGCGGAAGCCGACGACGGCGTAGAGCAGGTGGCCCATGCCGCCGTGCCGGCCTGCCCACAGCACCGTCGCCGCACCGGGGAGCACCACGCCGAGGGCGAAGCCGGCGACGGTGACCATGACCCGTTGCGGCCGGTAGGTGGCGCGGTTGCGGGAGGTCGCGAGCCCCACCGTCACCAGGACCACGGCGAAGACGAAGGCGTCGACGACGTTCTGCTTCATCAGCACCGCCGCGGCGGCGGCGGCACCGGCCGCGGCACCGAGCAGCACGGCGCCGGTGCTCCGGCCGCTGGCCCGCAGCGCCCGCAGCAGGCACCCCATCGACACCGCGACGAAGGCGGCCGCCGCGAGCTCGCCGTTGAGACGCTGCGCCTGGAGCAGCACCGAGGAGGCGAACGCGAACGCCGTCCAGGCCGTCCACCGCGCCGCCGGCCTCCCGCCGACCGCCTCAGCTGCCCAGGCCAGCGCCGCGACCATCCCGACGGCGACGAGGGCGGTGGTCAGCCGGACGCCGTACGGCCCGAGGTGCCCGGCCCCGGCGAAGAGCGCGATCAGCCCCGGGGGACGGTCGACCCACTGCGGTCCGTAGAGGAACGGGCCGCCGGCGCCCCACCACCGGGCCACCATGGCGAACCCTCCCTCGTCGGCTCCCAGCTGCCGGGTGAGGAAGAGCAGGTGCACGCCCAGCGTCGCCAGCAAGGCGAGCGCGACGCTGTGCCGTCGCAGCCGACCCGGCGACTCCCGAGGGGCCCGCCGCGGGCCGGCCGGACCGATGGGCCGGGCCTCCGGCGTCACCGAGCCCACCAGGACCGGACCGGGCTGACCGGAGGCGCCGGCGACGAGGGTGTCGCGACGAGGGCTCATCATCGACGACGCTACGGATCAGACCTGACCAGAGCCTGAACACGGTCCATCGGCGCATGGTTGGTTCCGGTCGCGTCGCCGCGGCTGCCGTGGGGGCGGGCACACTCGTCGTCATGACCCGTCAGCGGAGTCGGCACGACGCGACAGCGATTCCGGACGGCAGCCGGACGTCGCTGTCCGCCTGGCGGTTCGTCGTCTGGTTCGGGGTCGTGGCGATGTTCGCCGACGTCGTCTACGAGGGTGCCCGCTCGATCACCGGGCCGCTGCTCGCCTCCCTGGGCGCCAGCGCCCTCGTGGTCGGCGTCGTCACCGGCGTCGGGGAGTCGGCCGCGCTGCTGCTGCGTCTGGTCTCAGGCCCGCTGACCGACCGCAGCGGCCGGTTCTGGTCGTGGACGCTGGCCGGCTACGGCCTCACCGTCGTCAGCGTGCCGCTGCTCGGGCTCGCCTCCGCGCTGTGGGTCGCCGCCGGGCTGGTCGTCGCGGAGCGGGTCGGCAAGGCGGTCCGCTCGCCGGCCAAGGACACGCTGCTGTCCCACGCCACCGCCGTGACCGGCCGCGGCCGCGGGTTCGCGGTGCACGAGGCGCTGGACCAGGTCGGGGCGCTGACGGGGCCGCTGCTGGTGGCGGGGGTGCTCGCCGCCACCGGGGACGACTACCGGCCCGCCCTGCTCGTGCTCGCGGTGCCCGGTGCCATCGCCTTCGGGCTCGCGGTCTGGCTGCGGCTGCGGGTGCCCCGCCCGGCGGACTACGAGCCCGCCCGGGCGGCGCCGAGCGGGACCGCGACCGACCCGGGCACCGGGCCGGTGGCGGGCCGCCCGGTGGCCGGGCACTCGACCGGCGGGACGGCTCGGCTCCCCCGCGTGTTCTGGGCGTACGCCGGCTTCGCCGGCCTGACGATGGTCGGGTTCTCGACGTTCGGGGTGCTCTCGTTCCACCTGGTGACCGCCGGCTTGCTGCCGGCGGCAGCGGTGCCGGTCCTGTACGCCGCGGCGATGGTCGTCGACGCCCTCGCCGCGGTCGCCACCGGCTTGGCCTACGACCGCTACGGGACCGGCGTGCTGGTGCTGCTGCCGGTGGTCGCGGCGACCGTCCCGGTGCTGGCGTTCTCGGGCACGGTCGCGGTCGCGGTCGTCGGCGCGCTCGCCTGGGGGCTGGCCCTCGGTGTGCAGGAGTCGACGCTGCGCGCCACGGTCGCGGACCTGGTCGGGCCGGGGCGACGCGCCACGGCGTACGGCGCGTTCGGCGCCGTCCTGGGCGTGGCCGCCGCCGCGGGCGGCGTGCTGTCGGGAGGGCTCTACGAGGTGTCCGTGCCGCTGCTGGTGGCAGTGACCGCGGCTGTCCAGGTGCTGGCGCTCGCCGTCCTGGTGACCACGCTGCGTCGGGTCCGGTCGTCGCGCCCGGGGCTATAGTCCGAGGTCGGCTTCGCAGGAAGGCAGGTGGTCGGTGTCCGCCGTGCTGAGGGTCGGTGTCGTCGGGATCGGTGACATCGCCGAGAAGGCCTACCTGCCGGTCCTGTCCGCCCTGCCCGGCGTCGAGCTCGCGTTGGTCACCCGGAGTGTGGACACCCTGGCGAGGGTCGGCGCCCAGTACGGCGTCGCCCGCCGGACCACCCGGCTCGAGGACCTGTTGGACGCCGGCATCGACGCCGCCTTCGTGCACGCCGCCACGCAGGCGCACGCGGGCATCGTCGAGCGCCTGCTGGTGGCCGGGGTCCCGGTGCTGGTGGACAAGCCGCTGGCCCCCACCGTGGCGGAGGCGACGCGGCTGGTGGAGGAGGCCGAGCGACGTTCGGTGTCGCTGGCGGTGGGCTTCAACCGGCGGTTCGCCCCGGCCTACGCGAGCCTGAGCGGCCTGCGACCGAGCGTCGTGCTGATGTCGAAGCACCGGGTGGCCCTCCCGGAGCAGCCGAGACGGTTCGTGTTCGACGACCTCATCCACGTCGTGGACACGCTCCGCTCTTTCCTCCCCTCGCCGACGGTGGAGCTCAGCGTCTGGTGCGAGGGCGGCGGCGGGCTGCTGCGGACGGTCACCCTGGCGATGCGCGGCGAGGGCACCACGGCGCTCGGGGTGATGCACCGCGACAGTGGCGCGGAGGAGGAGGTGCTCGAGGTGCTCGGCCACGGCTACCAGCACCGCGTGGTCGACCTCGCGGCGAGCTGGCACGCGGAGGCCGACGGGCCCGCCGGGGTGCGCCGGGCGCCGCACGACGGCTGGGCGACGGTCCCGACCGTGCGGGGCTTCACCGCGATGTGCGAGTGGTTCCTGGCTGCGGTCCGCGCCGGTCGGGTGCTCTCGGCGCGGGACGCGCTCGCGACCCACGAGGTCTGCGAGCAGGTGGTCGCCGTCGCCGAGACCGCGACCGGCACCACCCGCACCGCCGGCTGACCCGTCGATCGGCCAGCATGGGGCATGGCCGTTTCGTGGACCCAGTTCCTGATCACGCTCGTCTCCGCCCTGGCGGCCGTGCTGGTGACCGTCGTGGTGGTGCACGTCGTCGTCCTCGCGCTGGCCAGGCGCTGGGACGCCGCGACGGACCTGGCCCACCACGCACGCACGCCGTTCCGGCTGCTGCTGGTCGTGCTCGCGCTGGGCAGCGTCGCCGGCTCGGTGCGGCCGGAGGGGTTGGTCGTGTCGTGGTGGGACGGTGTCCGGCTGGTGCTGCGACTGTCCTCGATCGGCGCCGGGGCGTGGCTGCTCGCCGCTGTCCTGCTGTTCCTGGAGGACCTGGGCCTCAGGCGCTACCGGACCGACATGGCCGACAACCGGACCGCTCGACGGCTGCGCACCCAGGTCCTCATCCTGCGGCGGTTGACGGTCAGCATCGTGGTGGTCATCGCGATCGGCGCCGCACTGCTCAGCTTCCCCGGCGTCCGCGCAGTCGGGGCCAGCCTGCTCGCCTCGGCCGGGCTCGTCAGCGTGGTGGCGGCGCTGGCAGCCCAGTCCACGCTGGCCAACGTCTTCGCCGGCATCCAGCTCGCCTTCAGCGACGCGATCAGGCTCGACGACGTCGTCATCGCCGAGGACGAGTGGGGCTGGATCGAGGAGATCACGCTGAGCTACGTCGTGGTCCGGCTGTGGGACGACCGGCGGCTGGTGCTGCCCTCGACGTACTTCACGAGCACGCCGTTCCAGAACTGGACGCGACGCAACTCCGAGCTGCTCGGGGCGGTCGAGCTGGATGTCGACTGGCACGTCGACGTCGGCGCCATGCGCGACCGGCTCGGCCACATCCTCGACGGGACCGACCTGTGGGACGGCCGCACCAAGGTGCTCCAGGTGACCGATGCGGTGGGCGGCGTGGTCCGGGTCCGGGCCCTCGTCACCGCGGTCGACGCGGGCACCCTGTTCGACCTTCGCTGCCACGTGCGCGAGCAGCTCGTCGGCTGGGTGCAGGGACACCACCCGGAGACCATCACCCGGCAGCGGGTCGAGCTCGTCGAGCCGGTGCCGACCGCGAGGACGACCACCGGCGAGGCTGACCACGGCGACCACGGCGGGGTGTTCTCCGGCGACGAGCACGCCGAGCGGCGGGGTGCCGCGTTCCGCCGCGCACCGAGGTCGTCCGACGACGAGGCCGGGGCCGAGACCACCCTCATCGAGCCCGACCAACGCCGGTAGCCCGCTGGTCGGGCTCTTCGACGGGCTCGAGGACAGCCCACCGCCTGGGCCGGCTGAGTAGCAGCGCTCATGCGCCGACGCCTCGTCGCGGCCCACCCTGGGAACCGACCGGGCACGACCGGTGCCCGCTGCCGACAAGGACCGCCATGACCTCCGGACCCACCATCGACGACACGCACGGCCTGCCCCCGAGTGCGACCGCGCCTTCTCCCGCGCCGATGATCTTGGCGGCCCTCAGCGCGCTGCCGGCGTTGGGGCTGCTCCTGCTGGCCGGCTGGCTCACGCTGGCGACGGCGTCCGACACGAGCGACGGCTCCATGGTCGGGGTCGGCTACGTCGTCGCCGCGATCGTCGCGGCGCCCGCGCTGCTCGCCCTGCTGCTGTCGGCGGCGTCGCTCTCGCTGCGCCGTCGGGCGGCGACCGCGGCGGTCGTGCTCGGCGCCAGCGGGTTCGCCGTCGTGCTGCTCGCCCTGCTCTTCGTCGCCATGTCAGCGGTGGCGATGGCGATGTGAGGCCGACGGCGGCCCGGCGACTCCACCATCGCACCTACCCGCCGTAGGAGCCGGCGGCGTCCCGGCTCAGCACCGTGCCGAACGCGCTCCCCACCGGGTCGCTGACCGGACCGTGCTGGTCTGCGTTCAGCCGCTGCACGATCCCGGCGCCGTCCTCGCCCGGGACGCCGACGTAGACGCCGTCGATCGCCGCCTCCTCGAGGTTTTGGTCAGCCCGCGCCAGGCTCACGCTCGTGCCGAGCCGGTCGCCGGACTCGGCGGTGCCGGGCAGGTTGACACCCTGGCGGAGCAGCACGACCGGACAGCGGATGCCGGGGAACCGCGAGAACCGGGTGACCGTGCCGGCGTCCCGAGCCGCGCCCACGTCCTGACGAGGAGCGCCGACCAGGTAGGTCTCCCCCTCGAGGCCGCAGGTGCCGAACCCCGCCACGACGGCCGCGCCGAACCGGTCCCCAGGAGTCGGTCTGCCGAGGATGCGAGCGCGACCCGGCCGAACCGTCCGGGTGTGCGTGAAAGTGAGGCCGGAGCGGGAGCCGAACAGGTGGGCCATCCCCGCGTCCTGGACCGGACCCACGTCCTCCCCCGGCACGCCCACGATCAGCTGAGCGGCCCTCGAGACCGCCCAGCCGAAGGAGTCACCGGGCTCGGGAACCCCAGCCACGCCCGGGCTGGCCTGAGTGAGCACCTGCCGAGCCAGCGGCCCGTCGGCCTGTCGCAGCACCACCACGGCCCCCGCGTCGGCCTTGCCGGACACGTCGCGGCGAGGAACCCCCGCGACCGTCCCGATCTCCCAGGGCGCCAGCACCGAGCCGAGCCGGTCGCCGGCAGCCACGCCGCCGCCGATCTGGGCGAACGTCACCCGCGAGACGAGGGTCGGCCTGAAGCCGACGGTCAGGCGGTAGTGGTAGATCATCCCGGCCTCACGACGGCCCGAGACCGTGGTGAGCGGAGCGCCGACCCACAGGTCGGTGAGGCCGTCACTCCGCCGCAGCGTCATCGTGACCTGCGAGCCGAACCCGTCGCCGGCGGCGCCGGGCGAGCCGATGCGCACCACGCCCGACCCGCTGATGCCGGTCGCACTGCCCTTGAGCAGGTAGACCGCGCCCTCGCCCGGAGCTCCGACCGCCAGGTCCGCGCACCGGTCGGCGTCGACCGGTCCAGCAGCCACCGCCGCACCGAACCGCGCGCCGGGAACCGGGGTGCGTCCCAGCGACTCGGGAGTGACCCGCTGCCGCTCGCCGGTGTCGTAGGCCACGTCGACGGCGCCCGCCGACCGCACGTCGCCACCCGGCCTCGGCACGCCCACCACCAGGTCGCCTACGTCGTTGCCGTCGACGGCGCTGGTCACCGGGCGGCCCGCACACGTCGGCAGGGCCGCTGCCGGCGACGCCCCCTCGATCGGGACCACCGCCAGCGGGACAGCCAGCAGACCCGCCGCCAGCACCGCCCCCGCTCCTCGCACCACCGCACGCATCGGACCCCCTTGTCGAGACCGCTCAGCCACTGCCGAGCATGGACCGTCGGGGCGCTGCTGTCACCCACCCTCGCGCTCCGAGTGGCTGGTCGGCATCGCGACGGTCTCCACCCCGGACCGTGGTCAGGTGCGTACGCGGGTCGGCCGCCAGGCGTATCGCGCACCGGGGGTCGCGGTCGTACGGCGCACCGGGGCATCTGTCACGATGTAGCCCAGGCACGGGGGAGGTTCTCCTTCGTTAGTCCCGACGATCGTCTCGACCACATCCCCTTGCCCCGGGCCTCTAGCTCAACTGGCAGAGCAGCGGACTTTTAATCCGCGGGTTGTGGGTTCGATCCCCACGGGGCCCACCAACACGCAGGTCACGAGCATGACCATCCCTCCCAGGGCACTCGGATGGTCACCGAGGGGACGAATGCGGGGACGAAGGCTCACCTTTTCAGACCTGCTCGCCATCGTCGTGCGAGGCCGCTGACAGGTCCGGGTTGTACGCCTCGAGCGCAGCAAGGTGTCGACGACGCCACCGCGCCGTCGAAGCCGCCCAGCCGCACCGGACGCGCACGCAGCAGCTCGACGCACCAGGGCGGCAGCCGTGGGCCACGCTCGGACGCCTTCGACTTGACCCGGTTGGCCACCAGGCCCTTGCTTTGATCTGGACGATGGACCGGGTCACCGACACCGTCTGCACGAAAGCGATCCAGGCGAGGAGTCGAGACTTCCCCCAGCCTCGCCGACCCGACACCCGGCACGATCACGCGCGCCACCTGATAGCGGAACTCGTCCAGCGTCGACGGCGACCGAGAGCCACGAGTTACGAGCCCTCGAACATCACCAACCAGCCCTGGGCCGCATCCTCGAACGTGCTGCCAGAGGTGCACTCACCGTCGTTGTCCGTCCCGAGCGCCGTCCGCACAGCCTTCGTCACCTGCCGCGACGCCTCCGCCTTCGACCTGCCGCTCCGCTTCATGCGACAGCCCCGGCCGGCGTAGTCGCGGTAGCGCACGTAGGCGACGCAGGACCCGTGCTCACGGGTGAACGTGATCCCGCCGTGCTCACCGAGCCCGAGGGTCTTCACGGAACGATCTCCGTCGACAGCGACGACACCCGATCGCGGACGTCCTGCGGTCGGAAGCGGAGAGCTTGCTCAGCCGTCGTCCGGACGGGACCCGTCCCAGCACTGTGCCACGCGTAGATCGTCCCCACGATGGTGTTGATGAAGGAGCTGCTCAACTCCCACGGGTGTTCGCTGAGCTCGGCCACATTCCCACGCCTAGGAGCCTCGGGCATGGATAATCGCGACGTGGCACGTGATGGCCCCGCTCCAGGGTGCCGGGCCATCAACGCGAGCCCCGGGTTAGGCGTGGAGGAGGTCGCCAAGATGTCAGGTCGGCCGAGCCTGCGTCAGCTTGAGTACTTTCTCGCCGCGGTAGAGCACGGATCGTTCGCTGCCGCAGCCAACGAGCTGCTGGTTGCCCAGCCCAGCTTGTCTGAGCAGATCAAGCGGCTCGAACGCATCGTTGGCGGCCGGCTGTTCGTTCGGACGAACCGGAACCTCCAACTCACCGACATGGGGCGGCAGCTCATCCCGCTCGCGCAGACCACGCTGCGCAGTGCCGACGTACTGGTGGACCGCGTACGGGACATGCGGACTCTCGAGGGCGGCTCCGTCTCCTTCGGCACCTTCAGCAGCGCACACATGTACTTGCTGGTGCCGGTGACCAGTGAGTTCAATCTGCGACACCCCGAGGTCCAGATCCGCGTGGTCGGCCTCAACTCATCCGACGTGGCGAGCATGGTGCGCGAGGGCGAGCTAGAGGCCGGGCTCGTACAGTTGCCGGTGGACGAGCGCGGTCTCGACGTGGGTCCCGTCGCACTCGTGGACACCGTGGTCTTCGCGAGCGCCGACCCGCGACGCACGACGAGCCCGATGACCATCGATCGCCTGGCGGAGTCCCGACTCATCCTCTCCGAGGCCCGTTGGGGCGAGGCGGACCCCCTCCGTTTCACGATCGCCCGCCGGGCGCACGAGGCCGGCCTGGACATCAAGCCTTTCGTCGAGGTGGAGTTCCAGACTGCCGCCCTCGAGCTCGCGGCCAACGGGGTCGGCGACACGCTGGTCTCCTACCTCGTCACTCGACTGCCCCGGTTCGCGAATCTCATCTCCTGGGCACCGCTGGAGCCCGTCCTCGAGGAGCGGTTCGCGATGGTGACCCGCACACACGGAAGCCTGTCGCCGGCGACGCGCGCCTTCATGGAGATGGCTCATCGCCACATCTCGGCCCTCCAGGCGTCCGCGAACTCCGTACAGCTCTGATCTCAAACCATCCCGAGAGCCGCACGTCACCTCGAGCGATCAAGGGAAAACCTTGACCTGATCCCCAGATCTCGGTGTGGACGATAGCAGGCGGCGATGGGAACACTCGGGCCACCACTCGATGAGTTCCCAGCCACCTGACGGAGGTCCCCGTGTCGTCGACGAGCCCCAAGAGGCCTAGCGAGACGCCCACACCTGCGACCGTGCACGGTGCCATCCAGCTCGACTCGCTGGTGAAGAGCTTCGGTGACCACCGCGTGATCGACGACGTCTCGATGGACGTGTCGGCCGGGTCGGTGGTGGCGATCATAGGTCCCAGCGGCGCCGGCAAGAGCACGCTGTTGCGCTGCATCAACCTACTCGAGCGGCCCGACAGCGGCGTTCTGAACGTCGCCGGCACCCGCGTGGATGCGGCCACGAAGATCAGCCCGAAGGACCTGGCCCGGTTGCGTCGACACGTGGGCATGGTCTTCCAGGGCTTCAACCTCTTCCCCCATCTGAACGTGTTGCGCAACATCACGCTGCCCCAGGAACGCGTCCTCGGCCGGAGCGGGGACGAGGCCGAGCAGCGCGCGATGGAGCTGCTTCAGCGGGTCGGCCTCGAGGGCAAGGCGACGCAGTACCCAGGGCGGTGCTCCGGCGGTCAGCAACAGCGCATCGCGATCGCCCGCGCACTGGCGCTGGGCCCGGAGATCATGCTGTTCGACGAGCCGACCTCGGCGCTCGATCCCGAGCTCGGCCTCGAGGTGCTGGCCGTGATGCGTGAGCTCGCCGAGGAGGGCATGACCATGGTCGTCGTCACCCACGAGATGCAGTTCGCCAGCGATGTCTCCGACCACCTGGTCGTCATGGCCGAGGGCGCGGTCCTGGAAGAGGGCGCCCCAGCGCAGATCTTCACCGATCCAGCCCAACCGCGGACCCGCCAGTTCTTGAGGGCGGTGCTGCACCGATGAGTCTCGAGACCCTTCTGGCGATCATGCGCGGCGTGCCCATCACCCTGTTCTTGACCGCAGCGAGCTTCGCGCTCGGCGCCGTCGCCGCGATCCCGCTGGCGGTGGCGCGCCGCTCCAACAACCGGCTTTTGCAGCTACCCGCCAGAGCGGTCATCGAGCTGTTCCGCGGCATCCCGCCGATCGTGTGGCTGTTCATCATCTACTTCGGCTTCCAGGACTACGTTCTCCTCGACCCGATGACAGCGTCCGTTCTCGGCCTCGGCGTCATCACGGCCGCGTACATGGCGGAGATCTACCGGGGCGGCCTAGCGTCCATCTCACAGGGACAGTGGGAGGCCGCGACCTCGCTCGGCATGTCACAGGCCGCCACGTGGACGCGGATCATCGGACCTCAGGTCGGCCGGGTGTCCATTCCCGCTGCGGCCACGTATGTCATCGGCCTGATCAAGGACACGTCGGTGGCATTCACCATCGGCGTCACCGACATCCTCTACTTCGCCAGGGCACAGGCCGCCGACACCAACGACGCGCTCGGCCCCTACCTGGTGGCCGCTGCTGCCTACGTCGTACTGACGGTCCCCTGCGCGTGGGGCACCCGAGCACTGGACGCCAAGCTCCGCCGGAAGGTGGTGGCGGTCCGATGAGTTTCCTCAGCGACTGGGGAGGCTGGCTCCCCAGCCTCCTGAACGGGCTCCTGGTGAGTCTCAAGCTCACCGCCCTGAGCCTCGGGTTGGGCCTTCCCCTGGGCCTCGCGCTGGCCCTGGGATCGGCCTCTCCCAACCGGGCGCTCAAGACCGTCGTCATCCTCCTCGTCGAGATCGGCCGCGGCACTCCCGCGCTCGTCATGTTGCAGGTCCTCTACTTCGGCCTCCCGAGCAGCGGGCTCACCCTCGCGGCGATCCTCTCTGCGGGCCTCTCGCTGGCACTCACGACGGGCGCCTACACGAGCGAGATCATCCGCGGCGGCCTGCAAGCCGTCCCCACCGGCGAGGTCGAGGCAGGGGAGGCACTCGGCATGAGCCGACACGACAGCCTGCGCTTCGTGATCATCCCCCAAGGCCTGCGCATTGCGATCCCCGCGCTTCTGGGTTTCTGCATCACCATCTTCCAGGCCACATCACTGGCCTACACGATCGCACTGCCCGAGCTGCTCGGACGGGCCTATTCCATCGGCAGTGAGACATTCCAGAACCTGAGTGTGCTCACCCTTGCCGGCCTCATGTACGTCGCCATCACCGTCCCCGCCAGCGTCCTGGTGGGGCGGATGGAACGCCGACTCTCTCGACATCTGTGACGTCGTTCGACCGTCCCCACCATCCGCACAAACAACCACTGGAGTCGATATGAAGCGCGTTCGCCCTGCCCTCGCAACCTTCGCCGCTGCTGCGGCTGTGATGTCCTTGACCGCCTGCGGGATCGGCACGTCCGACACGAGCACGGTGGCCAAGGGCTGCAAGCCTGCCCACGAGTTCTCAACCGTGAAGAAGGGCCAACTCACCGTCGCCAGCTTCGACCTGCTCCCCTACACCAAGGTCGAGGGCAAGAACCTCACCGGTGCCGACGGCGACATCGTCAACGCGATCGCCAAGCTGGAGTGCCTGCAGCTCAACACAGTCAGCTCAACCGCCGCAGCATCCATCCCGTTGGTGCAGTCGGGTCGCGCCGACCTCACCGCGGCGGACTGGTACCGAACCTCCGCCCGAGCCAAGATCGTCGCACTCAGCGATCCGATCTACGCCGACCAGATGGGCCTGATCTCCAAGAAGGGCACGAGCAAGGTCGAGGACCTCAAGGGTCTCAAGGTCGGCACCGTCGACGGCTACCTGTGGGTCGACGCACTCCGCGAATACCTGGGCGGCGGACTCAAGACCTACGCCAACACGACCAACCTGTACGGCGACCTCAAGGCGGGGCGGATCGACGTGGTCGTCGACAGTGTCGGCGCGGGCAATTACAACGCGAAGGGCTACCAGGTCAAGGTCACGGAGCCCAACGCGGCCGTGCCCGTCACGCAGCAGCCCGGACAGTCGAACTTCCCGATGAAGAAGGGCAACACCGCACTCGTCAAGGCCGTCAACGAGGACATCGCGACTCTGCGCGAGAACGGCGAGCTCGCCGACATCCTCAGGGAGAACGGCATGGACCCCTCGGCTGCCGACCCGGGCGACCCGCGCCTGCTCTGACCTCGCTGCGAGTCACCCGCCGCGCGCTGAACGCCCACCTTCATCCACTGCACCCGAGCTGAGGAACGAGCGACATTCAATGACACGCACTGCCATCGTCACCGGCGCCAGCAGCGGCATGGGCCAGACCACGGCCCAACTCCTCCTCGACGAGGGCTGGGTCGTGATCGCCCTCGACCGCGACCCCGGTGAGTTCACCGGCTCGGGCGACGTCCGTCAGTCTCAGGTCGACGTAACCGACCGCGGCCAGGTTCGGGCTGCCATCGAGAAGGGCGTCGAGAGCGGACCTGGCGCCGGCACCAAGGTCGATCTGGTCGCGAATGTGGCGGGCGTCTACCCGCCCAGCACGCTCGAGACGTTCACCGAGGAGTTGTACCGCCGTACCTTCGACGTCAATGTGCTCGGCCTCCTCAACGTCGTTGCGGAGGCGGCCGCCTACATGGGACCGGGCGGCGCGATCGTCAACTTCGCATCCGTGGACGCCTTCACCGTCTCCCGCGGCCAGTTGCTGTACGGCGCCTCCAAAGCAGCAGTCGTCATGCTCACCAAGGCGCTAGCACTCGAGCTGGCACCACAAGGCATCCGCGTCAACGGGATCGCACCCGGATGGGTCGACACGCCCGGCAACAAGGCGACCGGCCGGATGGCGGCCGCCGCCGCCTCGATCCCGCTGGGCCGGGTCGCGCAGCCCCACGAGATCGCCCGATGGGTCCAGCTCCTCGCCAGCCCTGACGCCGGGTTCATGACCGGCGAGGTCGTGGTTCTCTCCGGCGGCGACGTCATCCGCTGACCCGCGAGCCACCACCCGCAATCAACCCAACACCGAAGGACACCTCCCATGACTCGCTATTGCGTCATCGGGGCCGGCGCCGCCGGCCTATCGGCAGCCGCCACCCTGCGCGGCGCAGGCCACGACGTCGTCTGCTACGAGAAGACCGACCGGGTCGGCGGCCACTGGAACACCGACTACGACGCCCTCCACCTCATCACGTCCCGAGACACCACGACGTTCGACGACTTCCCCATGCCGGACCATTACCCGCACTTCCCGCGTCGCGACGAGGTCCGCGACTACATCAAGTCCTACGCTGACGCTCGCGGCCTCGAGCGGGTCATCCAGTTCGGAACTTGCGTTGAGTCCGTCTCTCCCGTGCCGACCGACGGTCGTCCGGGGACCGCCGGCTGGGTGGTCCACACGAGTCGAGGCAACCAGGAACACTTCGACGGCGTCCTAGTCGCGAACGGGCACCTGTGGGACCCGAAGATCCCCGACGTGCCCGGCGACTTCGACGGCGTACAACTCCATTCGAGCCAGTATCAGAACGTCTCCGACCTCAAGGGTTCGCGGGTGCTGGTCGTCGGCGCAGGAAACTCGGGCTGTGACCTCGCGGTCGACGTCGCCCAGCACCGTCTCGAGACCGACGTGGTGATGAGCAAGGGCATCCAGTTCCAGCCGAAGACCTACCTGGGGCTGCCTCGGCAACAGCTGGACTTCCTCCGGCAGTACACATCCGCCGAGCAGGACTTCATCAACCGGCTGATGTCCCGGATCGTCCTCGGCGCCCCGGCCGACTACGGCATGCCGGTGCCCGAAGCCAGGTCACTCGCCGACGGACCGGTGACGGTGAACAGCCTGCTCATGTACTGGATCCAGCATGGACGAGTGGGTGTTCGGCCGGTCATCGAACGCTTCGAGGGTTCGACCGTGCACTTCCTTGACGGCACATCGGCAGACTACGACAACATCCTGTGGGCGACGGGCTTCAACGCAAGGTTGCCCTTCCTGGCCGAAGACCTCATCCGGTGGGAGAGCGGCGTCCCCATTCGACGCGCGGGCGGAATCCTTCCCGAGGGTGTCGAACAGCTCTACTTCATCGGACTGATCGCTCCTCGGGGTCCCCAGATCCCGGTCTACGGCCTGCAGTCCGCGCTGGTGGTCCGGATGCTCGCGCTGCACGCGCGTGGTGTCCTCGGCCCGGTGGCCGAACAGTTCGAAAAGCTTCAGGAGGCCGAGCTGCGTATCGACATCGTCCGCGACACCTGGCTTGAGCAGATGGATGACACCGAGCGCCTGCTGGACGCTTTCGAATCGGTCGAGCACCTGGACCACCCGGACTCGGAACACATCGAGGAATGGAGCTAACCGAGAGCCAACCCCACAGGCCCGTGGTGCGGCCCTAGTCACAGTTCGTGATCGCTGGACCCCGGCCGATGTCCCGCGCGGGCGGCCCATGCCCTTCGCTACGGTGAGCGAGTGGCCCACGCCGCGACAGCTATGGGCTGCCGCAGTGCCCTTCGACATCGACGGGACGATCGTCGACTCCGCAGCGGTCGTCGAGACGATCTGGGACAGTTCGCCGACAGGTTCGGGATCGACGTCGATGAGCTGTTCGCCTACATTCACCGACGGCGCAGCCCGGAGACCATTCGGCAGTTCCCGCCCGCCGGCCATGACATGGCCGACATCACCCGGGAGCGGGAGGCGCGGGAGCTGACGCAGCTGGACGGGATCGTGGAGGTCCCCGGGGCAGGTCAACTCCTGGAGAGCTTGAACCGAGCGCTGGAGAACGAGGCCATGGCGACGGCTGAGAACGAGGCCACCCAGACAGATGGATGGTGGATCTCAATGGAGGACTGGCTTTGGTCCGGCGGCCGGTCGCGGACGGTGTTCCGCGGCGTCAGGTCGCGCGAGGTCTGGGGATCCGTAGGTCGACAGTAGCGCGGGCGTTGGCCTCAGATCGGTCGCCGAGGTGGGAGCGTGCGCGGCGGTGTCGACGGTGTTCACGGCGTTCGAGCCGTAGGTGCGCCAGCTGGGTCACGACACCGGACATGCCGGCCACGGTGATCGCGGAGCGGGTCGGTTGAACGGGGTCGTTCTCGTGGTTCCGCGACGATGTCCGGCGGCTGCGGCCTGGACACCGCCCGGTCGACGTGGTCAGGCCGGGCGGGCCAGCAACTCCGTCAGCGCCCGGTCGATGAACTCGTTGTCCGCCGGGTTCTGCCCGAGGCCGGCGAAGTGCCCGTAGATGGTCGGGATGACCCGGACCTCACCGTTGGGGATGAACTGCGACGCCCACTCCTCGTCCTCCGGCGGGAAGTACAGGTCGGTCTTCGCCGGCATGGCCAGCAGCGGGCAGCGGATGGAGCGCAGCGCCGCCTCGGTGTCGCCGTCAAAGCCCGGGGTCTTCCCGACGTCACCGTGCTCCCAGGTCCAGAGCATGCCCAGCAGGTCGTTGGGGTCGCGTTCGTCGAGCCAGAAGCCCTCCCAGAAACCGACGAGGAAGTCATCCAGGGAGGAGAAGCCGAGGTTGCGGTACTCCCGCTGCCAGTAGAAGGCTTGGGAAAGCCCCCAGCCGGCGTAGATCCGGGCGAAGGCCCGCAGTCCCACGGTCGGCAGCGCGTCGGGGGAGTAGCGACCGCCGTTGAACACCGGGTCGGCCGTGAGCGCCGCGCGCAGGCTCTTCAGGAAGACCTGGTTGTGCTCACTGGTGACCGACGACCCGACGATGGGCGCGGCCCGCTTCACCATCTCGGGGTGGCTGACCGCCCACTGGTAGGTCTGGCCGGCACCCATCGAGGACCCGAGGACCAGTTCCACGGACTCGATGCCCCACTTGTGCGTGAGCAGCCGGTGCTGCACCTCCACCTGGTCGTAGAAGGTCACGTGCGGGAAGTTCGGCCCGTCGTAGGGCGACGGGGTGTTGCTCGGCGATGTCGATAGGCCGTTGTTCAGCTGGTTGGGGACGACGATGAAGTACCTCTCCGGGTCCAGCGCCTTCCCCGGCCCCGTCGTCCAGTCATTGGCGTCGTGCCAGGCGCTGTACCAGGTGGGGTGGACGATCACGTTGGACCGATCGGCGTTCAGAGTGCCGTACGTCTTGTAGGCGAGTTGGGCTCCGCGCAGGGTCGCGCCGCCCTGCAGGACGACGTCCCCCAGGTCGAAGAGCTCATGGTCGGTGGGTCGTGGCATCGGTGCTCCTGAGTCTCGGGACAGGAAGGGACAGGACGGGTCAGGCAGGCTGGACGGCGGCCTCGTCGAGCAGTTCGACCTGGTCGCCGAGGGAGATCTCAACCGACTGCTCCATGGTGGCGTACATGCCGAGGATGACCGCCCGTCGTCGGGCAGGTGCGCCACCGGCGTGCTGAGGTCGGTCGCGAGCTCGCCGCGGTGGGGCACGATCGCCTTCAGCGTGCCGAAGTCGACCTCCCCGCTCGCGGTGGAGATCAGCGGGACCGGGGGCACGTCGACCGCGTCCCGGGGCCGGTCGACCGCGAGCGGGCGTGGTGCCTGCCGTTGAACAGCCGCCCTCGCGCGTCCACGAGGCGGAGGCGCCGGATCCTCGGCACTCCGTTCTCGGTGACGGTCAGGGTCCGCGGAAGGTGCAAAGCGGTGCTCTTGGCCGGGGTGGTCGAGAGTCGGGAGACGAGCGGCTTGGCCCTCGGCGCGGACTGGGCGTTGGTGCTGCTCTCGACCGAAGCCGGGGTCGGACGGTCCAGCTCCGGCATCAGTGCTGGTGCCGGCCGCCGGGCAGCCGCCGTCCCGCGGGCGAACCGGTGAGCACCGGCTCCCCGCTGCGCGCCCGGTCGACCCGTGCACGGTCCGCACGGTCCGCGTCGCGCAGCACGCCAGTCGGAGGGCGCCCGACCCCCACGCCGTAACGGCGCTGGGCCGGCTGGTCGCACGCCGGGCACGGCGCCTCCGCGGGTGCCTCGCGCATCTCGCGGTGCAGGTCGAACGGGCCGCACTCGGGGCAACGGAACTCGTACAGTGGCATGCGGTACTTCTCTCGGGAGGACGGCAGGAGGTGGTGCGGCGCGGGCCGGGGCCCGCCCCGCGCCACCAGGTGGAAGGTCTGCAGGTCAGTCGGCCGACAGGTCCCGGCCGCCGCCGGCACCACCCGGCAGGATGTTCCGGTCGAAGATCGACAGTGGGATGCTGATCGACACGGCGCTGTTGGGGATGTCGACCACCCCGCCGATCCGCCCGTCGATCGGTGCCGCCCCGAGGAACAGGTAGGCCTGCTCGAACGTCCAGTCCATGGCCGGCATGAGGAAGTTGATGGCGTTGAGGCAGGCCTGACGGTAGGCGACGGTGGCGTTCATGTAGTAGTTCCGGCCGTCTTCGACGCTGATCCCCTCGAAGGTGATGAACTCCGAGTAGTTCGGACCGACCCGGCCGGGCTTGAAGAACGGCATGGTCTGCTTGTAGCGGTCCATCCCGCCCTTGATCAGGTCGAAGTGCAGATCGATGAACCCGGGCATCTCGATGGCACCGCAGAAGGTGATCTCCCCGTCGCCCTGGGCGAAGTGCAGGTCACCGATGGAGAACTTCGCCCCGGCCACGTACACCGGCATGTAGACGCGGCTCCCCACGCCCAGGTCCTTGATGTCGACGTTGCCACCGTGTTCCCGCGGCGGGATGGTGCGGCAGGCCTCGGCGGCCGCCCGGTCCAGGTCCGCGCCGCTGAGTGTCCCCAGCAGCGCGTCCTTGGGAAGCGGAGGTAGGGCCAGGGCCGGGACCTGTGGGGCGCCGGGGACGTCGCCCTTGTGCGCTGGAATGTCGCCGGTGACCCGGTCCGGGTTCTGGTCGATGAGCGCCTGCTCCCGGCGGTTCCACTCCGTCAGCAGGTCCGGCGACGGGGCGCAACCGAAGAGGCCCGGGTGAGAGTTGCCGATGAACCGCACGCCGGGGACGTGCCGGCTGCTGGTCCAGATCCCGTCGAGGTCCCAGATCGCCTTGGACGCCTGCGGCGAGTAGTCGGTGAGGAACCCACCGCCGTTCTCCTTGGCGAAGATCCCGGTGTAGCCCCACTCCTGCTCTTGGAAGGGGCCGATGTCGACGATGTCGACGACCAGCAGGTCACCGGGTTCGGCGCCCTCGATGGCGATCGGCCCGCTGAGCATGTGGCACGGGTCGATGTTCATGTCGCGGATGTCGTCGGCGTCGTCGGTGTTGCGGACCTGGTCGTCGGTCCAGTCCTTGCACTCGATCCGGTAGGTGCCGCCGGGGGCGACCGTGTTGGCCGGCGGGATGTCGGGGTGCCAGCGGTTGTGGCCGGGCACCGTCTGGTCGCGCATCGACACGCTCAGGTCACGGTTGATCTCGAAGATGACTTCAGGCACGGGAACTCCTCTGGTGGGTGCTGACGGGTGGCTGGATGACGGTGCTCAGAAGCTCGACTTGGGAACACCCATGCCGGGATCGATCCGGGTCGGTCCGGACGCCGACGGCGCGACGTCGAAATCGAAGATGCCGGTCGGGAGGTAGACGGTGGAGCACGAGTTGGGGATATCGACGACCCCGGACAGCCGCCCCTCGATGGGTGCGGCGCCGAGGATCATGTACGCCTGCTCCGGGGAGTAGCCGAACTTCGTCAGGTAGTCGATCGCGTGCAGGCAGGCCCGCTGGTAGGACAGGTGCGAGTCCAGGTAGCGCTGCTCGTCGTCCAGAGTCACCGACGTGCCGGAGAAGGCCAGCCACCGGTCGTACCGGGGATCCACGTTGCCCGGCATGAAGATGGCGTTCTCACTGACCCCGTAGGTGTCCATGCCGCCCTTGATCAGGTCGACGTGCAGGTCGATGAAGCCGCCCATCTCGATGGCGCCGCAGAAGGTGATCTCGCCGTCACCCTGGGAGAAGTGCAGGTCACCGAGTGACAACTTCGCGCCGGGCACGAAGACGGGGTAGAAGACCCGGCTGCCCTTGGTCAGGTTCTTGATGTCCTGGTTGCCGCCGTTCTCCCGGGGTGGCGCGGTGCGGGCGGCCTCGCCGGCGACCCGGTCGTACTCCGCGCCCTCCAACCCGGAGAGGATGGCGTCCTGCGGAAGCGGTGGCAGGGCCAGTGGAGGCACCCGGTCGGGGTCGGTGGCGATCAGGGCGCCCTCGCGACGGTTCCAGCGGGTCAGCAGTTCCGCGGAGGGCGCGGTGCCCATCAGGCCGGGGTGCACGATGCCGGTGAACGAGACGTGCGGGACGTGCCGGGAGGTCGCCGTCTGCCCGGCGAAGTCCCAGATCACCTTGTAGGCATCAGGGAACTGGTCGGTCAGGAAGCCGCCGCCGTTCTGCGTCGCGAAGATCCCGGTGTAGCCCCACCCCTGCCCGGCGAGCGGGCCGGAGTCCTCCTGCGGGATCGGCCCCACGTCGAGGATGTCGACGATCAGCAGGTCACCCGGCTCGGCGCCCTCCACGGCGAAGGGGCCGCTCAGCACGTGCACCCGGGAAAGCGGCGCATCGCGGATGTCGTCGGCGGAGTCGTCGTTGTGGATGGCCCCGTCGAACCACTCGCGGCAGTCGACCCGGAAGGTGTCCCCGGGGCGCACCGTCACCTGCGCCGGGATGTCGGGGTGCCAGCGGTTGTGACCGGTGTACCGCTGCTCGGTGAACGGCTTGCTGGAATCGAGAGGGAAGACGCTCTCGGGCATGGACTGGCTCCTTGGCTCGGGGTCTGGCTGGGACGGTCGGCCTACGACTCAGGGCAGGACCTCACCCCCGCCGGTCGGCGGGTGCGTCCGCGGCGGCCGGCACGGGCTGGTCCGCCACGATCTCGCCGTGCGGGTGGGTGGTTCGCCGGTCCCGGAACGCGGGGAACAGCGCCAGGGAAAGCAGCAGGACGACGGCGAGCACGATCGCCGCCGTCGTCACGTTCTCTGCCCACACGCCGGTCAGCAGCAGGAACGCGGGGATGGTGCAGGTGACCACCCCGGCGACGACAGCGACGAGTCCGGTGAACCGGGTGAGCTCCTCCCGGCCCAACCCGAGCACCAGGAAGAACAGCGCCCACAGCACCGCCCAGTACAGCCAGATGACACCGAAGGCGGGGTCGTCCAACCGGCCGAAGTTGAGCCCCGCGTACACCACGGCGCAGGCCGCCACGAACGCGGAGAACCAGCCGAGCCCGGTGCCGTCCAGGCCGAGGGTCAGGTTCAGGCCCACGTACAGGTAGGTGAAGCCGAACAGGTAGAGCCCGGAGGCGCCAAGGAGGACGTCCGGGTCACCCCCGGAGGTGATGATCAGGTAGGTCGGCGTGAACACCTGGAGCGCGCCGACGAAGAAGTTCAACGGCGCCGCTGCCCGGGCGTCCACCCGGCCCAGCAACATCAGCCCGTTGACGATCAGGACCGCTCCGACGTACAGCAGACCGACGCTTGCCATGTCGATGACTCCTCTCTGTGCAGCCGATCGGGGTCCCTGCCGGGATCTGCGGAGGGCCTCGCCTTCAGGGGCGAGGCAGCCGGCTCAAGGCCGGGTTGCGCACCACGTCGGCCCGCCGACCGGGACCTGACCCCGGAGGCGGAGCGGAGACGACGTCAGGTTGGTCGCGGCTGCGCTCGGTGCGCTCGATGAGGTCCCGGCGCACCGGGGACCCGAACGAGAGGCGGGGGGCGGTGAACACCCGGGCGGCGGCCGAGCCGCAGGCCGGGCACGAAACCGCAGCGGGGATCTCATCCATCGCGCAGCGAGTCTCGGTCGTGGCGTGGTCGGGGCAGCGGTACAGGTAGATGGGGATCTCGAACCTCCGGATGCACCGGCGGTGGGCCTTGCGGCCCTCTGGATCCATCGCACTGTAATCCTGATCACAGTGCCCGGCAAGGGCTCGCGTTCGGCGCATCCTGACGTGAGGAAACAGGTCTGGCAATTCCCGACCAGCCGCCTGTGCGGAGTCCCACCGGGGATTTCCAGCGTGCCGTGACGCACCGAGGGGCTTCGTGCAGCATGTTGGCTCGATGTGAAGGAATGCCTGGGGTGTTCCGTCGCGCCGAGCCCGAGTCGGGACGGCTGATTTGACGGTGGGCCCGGGCCCGCAACGGTGGGCCGCGGCCACCGCTGCCGGACCCGGAAGGGAGTCGAGGGTGGAACGGCCCGTGCTGTCTGGAGTGCTGGCGAACCTCGGCGGCGGGACGCTGTTCGCGTGGAGCCTGGTCGCGGGGCAGGCGACCGCGGACGTCGGCGCACCGGGCTCCGCGGGCGCCACCGTCTTCGCGGTCTCGATCGCCGTCTTCACGGCCGCGGTGTTGGCCGTGGGCCGGGCGATGCCCGCCGTGGGCCCCCGGCGGCTGCTCGGCGGAGCCGCCGGGCTGGCGGCCACCGGCCTCGGTGGAGCGGCGGCCGTCCCGCATCCGCTGGCGCTGTGGGGCGGGGTCGGGGTGCTTTTCGGCACCGCGAGCGGACTCGCCTACGGCGTCGCGGTCGGGCTCGCCGCCCGGTCCCCCACCTCCCGCCGCGGCACGGCGACCGGCCTGGTCGTCGCCGCCTACGCCGCCGGTCCGGTGCTCCTCGGCCTGGCTGCTCCAGCGGCGCTCGCCGCCGTCGGCTGGCAGGCCTGCCTGGGCGCGCTGGCGGTGATGGTCGGCGGCCTGCTGGCGTGGGCGGCACTGCTCGCCCCCGCCGACCGCCTCGAGCGCCGGGGCACGCCGGCGGCCGGGCCGCTGCCGCGGCGGACCCTCGTGCTGCTCTGGGTGCTCTTCGCCGGTGGGGCCAGTCCCGGGCTCATGGTGTTCGCCGTGGCTGCCCCGGTGGCCGCCGACCGCGGCCTGGGCTTCAGCGCGGCCGGTGCGGCGGTCTCGCTGCTGGCCGCCGGCAACCTGGTCGGGCGGCTGGTCTCGGGCTGGTGGTCCGACCGGATCGGCCGGCCGCCTGCGCTGGCGACGGCGCTGGGCGTCGCCGCCGTCTCCGCGGCGGGTCTCGGCGGACCGACGGCACCCTGGCTCGTTCTCGGCGCCTTCGCCGGCACGGGGCTGGCCTACGGCGCAGTCTCCGCGCTGGTCCCGGCGGTCACGGCGGACTGGGTCGGGGTGCGCGCCTTTCCCCGGGCCTACGGTCGGGTCTTCACCGGCTGGGGTTGCGCGGGACTCGTGGCGCCGCTCGCCGGGGGAGTCCTGACCGGCGCCGGGGCCCAGCATCCGGCCCTGGCGCTGATCGCCGTGGGGTTGCTGCTCCCGGCGGTGGCAGCCCTGTTCCTCCTGCCCGTGCCGGACCGCCGGCGTACGGGTGGCTCGCTCCCCATGTGAGAGCGCCGGAGCGCGGACCGGTCCTGTCCGCTCCGACCCCTGCCTGCCCCTGGTGCCTGTCGCTGCAGGCACCCCCGGCCCCTCGCGGACCGCCCGAGGATCGATGCAGGTCAGGCTGGAGGGACCGGCCGACCTGTTCAAGGTGCTGGGCAACGACACCCGGCTGCGGCTGCTGCACGCCAGCCGCCGCGACGGCGTCGGTTGGCGGCGTAGTCACCGCACGCCGTTCCATCACGGACACCCGCAGACGCCAGCTCGAGCCGCGAGCCGACTGGGATGAGCTGACGTGACCGGGGAGAGGTGGGACGGCTACTTGGAGTGGTTCCCGGTGAAGGCGACCGAGACGCCGAGCCCGATCATCGAGACACCGCCGACCGTCCCGAGCAGCCTGCCGCGTCGCAGGGAGCGGCTGAGCCAGGTGCGCAGGCGGGCGGCGAGCAGTGCCCACACGGTGTCGGACGCGAGGGCGATCGACACGAGGATGACGCCGAGCAGAAACACCTGCAGCCCGAACTGCCCCGCGCCCCGGTCGACGAACTGGGGCAGTACAGCGGCGACGAGGATGAACGACTTCGGGTTCGAGACACCCACGACGAACCCCTGGCGCAGAGACTTGCTCCAAGAGATCGTTGCGGGCTCGGGTCCCTGCGAGTCGGCGCCGAAGTCGTGCCGGTGACGGATGGCCTTGATGCCGAGGTACACCAGGTACCCGGCGCCCAGGGCCTTGATGACCCAGAACAGCATCTCGGATCGGGCCACCAGGGCGCCCAGGCCGACGGCGACCAGGACGACGAGCAACAGCAGACCGACGGCGTTGCCGACGACGCTCGCCATAGCCGTCCGACGGCCGTGCGCCAGTGCCCGGCTGATGGCGAACACGACACTGGGCCCGGGGATGGCGATGATGATCGCGGCAGCAGCCGCGAAGGCCAATGTCTGTTGCAGGCTGAGCATGGGGTCAATCTACGACAGCGGGGTGCAGCCGGGGGCGTGAGATCGTGACGCGCTGCGCGTTCCCTCCCGCGCAGGCGGTGCCGCACCACCATCCGCCTGTGGGGACGTAGCTGGCGAGTGCGGTCTATGTGCTGGACCGACGCTCCGGATTTCCCGCAGTCACGCCGCAACGCCACGGCCTCGGACCACCGACCCGTTCTGGTCGATATCGCCGCCACCTGACGTGCAGTCGGGGGTCAGCGCGCCCTCATCCCCCGGGTACAGCCCTATGAGGCCGTAGGCGGTTCGTACACCGACACGCTCGCTACCTCCGGTACACCACTCTGTCGGAGGTCACTGCTTCTCGGACGAACGATCGGACCCTGGCACGGGCCGGGTGGATCCCCGGACGTGGAGCTCGGTGGCGATGGCGTGCAGACGTGCGGGGAGCCTCGGTGCCTTCAGCCGTTCGATCAGGAACTTGCCGGCCTGGATTCCGACGGCGAAGTTGCCGTTGTCCACGGAGGTCAGCGATAGGTGCCGAATCTTGGCGAGGTAGGTGTTGTCGTAGCCGACCACGGACAGTTGCTCGGGCACGTCGATGCCGCTGTCCACCGCTGCCGAGAGGACGCCGACGGCGGCAATGTCGTTGTACGCGAAGATGGCGCTGGGTCGGTCCCGGCGGCGCAGCAATCGGCGCCCGGCTGCGTACCCGCTCTCTTCACTCATACCGCCGGTCTCGGAGTAGCGAGCTTGATCCAGTCCGGCGGCGGACATGGCGTCCTGGTAGCCGGCGTGACGCAACGTCCCGACTTCGCCCGGTCCTCGGAGATGCGCGATCCGCTGGTGCCCGAGCGAGATCAAGTGATCGGTGGCCAGCCGAGCGCCGGCGCGGTCATCGTCGACGGCGATGTCGACATAAGGCAGGTGGGGCTCCCTGGTGCCGGCGAGCACGACCGGGATCGTGGCGGCAGCGGAGGCGATCGCCGCTGACTCAGCAGTGGTGCCGACGATGATCAGCCCGTCGACGCCCTGGGCGACGAGCGTCTCCACGGAAGGACGCCCCACACGTTGGTCGGTGTAGCTGTCGGCGATCAGCGGCGCCAGCCCGGCCGCGTGGAGGGTGGCGCTGAGTCCCTCGAGCAGTTCCACGAACCACGGGTTGCGCAGATCGTTGAGCAGGACGCCGACGGTGTCAGTGCGGGCGCGGGACAAGCTCTGTGCGATCCGGTTGGGCTTGTAGCCCAACGCGTTCATGGCCTCGAGCACCGCGGACCGGCGGGCCGTGCTGACGTGGGCGTCGCCTCGCAGCACCAGCGACACGAGCGACTTCGAGACGCCCGCCCGTTCGGCGACCTCTCGGATCGTCACGGCGCGGGCCGGGCTCGACGCTGGTTCAGTCATCTGGCTCGGCCTCTCTCACTTCGGTTGCGGATTCTGTGCACGGACGGCTTGCGCATCCTTCCGCACCACCCTACGCTGGACCGGTCCAAGTTTGTCCAACATACGACGAGGTACTGATGAGCCACACCGGAGCCCGGAGGCTGAGTGCGGGCATGGTGGGCGGCGGCCGAGGCGCTGATATCGGCAAGACCCATCGCTACGCCATGCGCCTCGATGACCGCTACAGCCTCGATGCTGGCGTGTTCGGCCGGGACCCGGCCGACTCCCTGGCCACCGGCGCCGAGCTGGGCGTTGCACCCGATCGCACGTACCTCGGTCACCGTGAGATGGCCGAGGCCGAGGCCGCTCGCGACGACGGCATCGATGTCGTCGTCGTCGCCACACCCAACGACAGCCACTACGACATCGCGAAGGCGTTCATCGAGGCCGGGATCGCGGTGGTGTGCGAAAAGCCTCTCACTCGCGACGCGGACAGCTCCGCTGACCTGGTTCGGCTGGCTGAGGAACGCGGGGTGCTGCTTGCGGTGCCTCACTGCTACTCCGCATACGCCATGGTGCGTCACGCCGCGCGGATGGTCCGCGACGGTGGCATCGGCCGCGTCACCTACGTTGACGTCGAACACGCCTCGGGATGGGCAGCGACCCGCCTCGAGCAGACCGGTCACAAGCAGGCTTCCTGGCGTACGGACCCGGACGTCGCTGGCTTCCCCTCCGTGGTCGGCGACCTCGGCACGCACGCCTATCACCTCGCGCGCTACATCACCGGCCTGGACGCCGAGCAGGTCTCGGCCCAGCTGCACACCCTCGTCCCGGGCCGGCGGGTCTTCGACAACGCGACGGTCGCCCTGCGCTTCCCGAGTGACGTGCCCGGGCGTCTATGGGCCAGCATGGCGGCGACGGGCCACAACCACGGCCTACGCATCCGGGTGTTCGGTGACGACGCCAGCCTGGAGTGGTGTCACGAGGACCCGCACCACCTGCAGGTCCAGTACGTCGACGGTACCAAGACCGTCCTCACCCAGGGCCTCGCCGCACTCAGTGAAGACGCCACCAGGTTGACACGCGTGGGACTGGGACACCCCGAGGGGTTCCTCGAGGCCTTCGCCAACTTCTACCGCGACGTCGCCGACGAGCTCCGAGCCCGCCGCGACGGCCTACCGACGACCGTCGGCGACCTCTCCTTCCCCACCGGCCGCGACGGTCTGGTCGGCGTGCGGTTCGTGGAGGCCGTGGCCGCCTCACACCATGCGGACAGCGCTTGGACCCCGGTGGGCACCACGTCTCAGAGAGGACACTGAACATGCAACGCTTCGCCCTCCTCGGCGCCGGCTTCATCGGCTCGGTGCACGCCGCCAACCTGGCCGCCCACCCCGACGTCGAGTTCGCCCTCGTCTACGACATCGATCGCAGCCGCGCCGGCGCACTTGCCGCCCGACACGACGCCACGTCGACCGACGACCTCCAGCGGGTCTTCGACCCGAGCGAGATCGATGCCGTCTTCATCGCGTCCTCCACCGACACCCACGCCGAGCATCTCCTCCGCGGCGTCGAGGCCGACATCGCAGTGCTGTGCGAGAAGCCCATCGACCTCGACCTGCAACGGGCGGTCGAGACAGTCGCCCACGCCACCGCCCGATCCACCCGCGCCATGGTCAACTTCAACCGCCGCTTCGACCGTGACTACGCCGAGCTTCGACGCGTCGTGACCGAGGGGGAGATCGGCGACGTCGAGCTCATCCAGCTCAGCACGCGCGGCCCCGCCATGCCACCGCTGGACTACATCGCCAAGTCCGGTGGTCAGATGCGGGACCAGACCGTTCACTTCTTCGACTTGGCCCGCTGGATCTCCGGCATGGACCCGGTCGAGGTGTACGCCACCGGATCCACGCTCGCCGAGCCCCGGCTCGTCGACTACGGCGACGTCGACACCTCCGCGGTCACACTGCGGCTCCCCACCGGCGCGCTCGTGCAGATCGACAGCACCCGACGCACCGGATACGGCTACGACGAGCGCATCGAGGTCCTCGGATCAACAGGACTCGTCCAGGCCCACCGTCAACGAGCCGGAGGCGTCTCGCGGTACCACGCCAACGCGATCGTCAGCGACGGCCTACACGCCGGATGGTTCGAACGCGTCAAGCCCACCTACGCCACGGCCCTCGACCACTTCGTCACCGCCCTCGAACGCGACCAGCCGCTCAGCCCCACCCTCGAAGACGGACTCAAGGCACAAGCGATCGCCGAAGCCGCAACCCATTCCCTCACCAGCGGGCAAGCCGAGCCCATCGGCTACCCCTGACCACTCGCACGACCGCCGCCCGCAAGCGGAGTGAGGTCCCCCCGGACCCGCCTCGCGTCGCGAGCCTGCCGGTGACCCGCCCCTGTTCGCCGACACCTGGAGGGCGACGGAGGACCCCGTCATGGCTACCATCGGAGTTCTGCGCCAGTTCTCCCCAGGAGGTCCGATGATGGAGTGGAAGCCGCTGGTGACCGTAGCCATGGCCGGGCTTGTTGCTGCGGTCGGGACGGCTGCGGCCGGGACGAGCGCTACGGCGGCCGCCATCGGGGGCAGCAGCACGGGGACTGGATCCGTGTTCGTGTCGAATCCAGTTCAATCACTGGGTGACGAGTCCCTGACGGACCAGAAGGACGCAGACGCTGCCGTGCCCGCGGCTGCCTACTACAACGTCACGCTCACGCATCTCGACGGCACGGGCCGCCTCAGCGGCGACTTCGCGACGGTCGTCAGCGAGACAGGCAACCCCGGGGTCTCGCCCACGAACACCTTCCGCTACACGAGGCATCAGGACGAGTTCGAGCAGGTTATGGCCTACTACTGGGTCACGGAGGCGCAGAAGTACATTCAGAGCCTGGGGTTCGGCAGTACCCGTCGCGCCGTCGGCAACGCGCCCCAGCGAGTGCGGATCAACCAGCTCGGGGCGGACAACTCATTCGCCACCGACCACCCTAGGAGCGAGCTTCGCTTCGGTAAGGGCGGGGTGGACGACGCCGAAGACGCCGAGGTGATCCTGCACGAGTACGGCCACGCCATGCACTTCGCGCAGAACTTCAGCTTCGCCTCCGAGGAGGCCGGCGCGATCAGCGAGGGATTCGGCGACTACTGGGCAGTGACCGTCGCCGACGTCGTCGCCCAGAGTCTCGGCGTCCCGGCGCGCGAGCCGCTGGCGTGCGTGGCCGACTGGGACTCGACCTCCTACACGCGCACGGTTCCCCACTGCCTGCGCCGCGTCGACACCGACCTGCACTACCCGACCAACCTGAGCGGCGAGGTCCATCACGACGGCCAGATCTGGTCACGCGCCCTGTGGGATATCCGACAGTCCCTCGGCAACGTCAAAGCCGATACGATCATCCTGCAGGGGTCCTTCGACTTCCCGGGCACATCGATGACCGACCTCGCGAACCGCACCGTCGCAGCCGCCCGGGGCCTCTACGGCAACGCAGCCGCCAGGGCGGTCACCACGGCCTTCGCCAACCGCGGCATCCTCTGACCGCCGGCCTGTCATCGAGCGACGGTCGAGCCCGGGTGAAGCTCACGGCGTCCCGAGGTGACCAGCATCGCCTCATCGTGTTCTACGCACAACGTTCGCCAAAGTCCCTGGCTGCACCCGCGTCAGAAGGCAGGCGAGTGGCAACCTCTGGACCCGTGAGGACCAGCCGCAAGGGTTGCCCTGGGCGACGCCTGGCCGCGTAGGCGATTTCCTACTGCTCTGGAGGCGCCATCGAAGTGAGGGACTCCGACGGCCCGACTCGTCGTCGACCCATCGGTTGAAGTGCCGAGAAGCATGGGCATACGGTTGCGTCGACCAATCAATGGACGGGAGGGGTCTGCGATCACAGACCCCGACCGCGGGCCGTCGCCGGAGGAGCCCGTCGCCGCCTGTCAGGTGCACGCCGACGCGGTGCAGCGGCTGCTTGCGCACGGACACGGTCGAGGCCGCGCCGGCGGCGCCGTCCCCGCCATGACCCGGCTGCTCAGGTCAGCATCGTTGCGCAGCGATGCACCGGGTCCTACGCTCGCGAGGCATCGGGTGCCGAGAGCCGACCCCGCCCGCTGGAACCCAGCAGCAACCGTCGAGGAGACGTCGTGACACCGACGAGGAGCGGCACCGGACCCGGGCTCGGCCCCGTGCGGAGCGCAGTCGCGCCCGGTGCCTTCGGATGAGCGGCTCGGCAGAGCAGACACCCGCCCGGCTGGGCACGCAGACGCTGGCAGCGATCGAGGAGGGCGGGGTCCCGGTACCCGGGTATGACCGGACGGGACTCGTCACCGGCATCGTGCACCTCGGGGTCGGCGGTTTTCACCGCTCGCACCAGGCGATGGTGGTGGACCGGTTGCTGGCCGTGGGGCAGGCCCGCGAGTTCGCCATCTGCGGAGTCGGAGTGCTCGAGCAGGACCGTCGGATGGCGACCGTGATGGCCGAGCAGGACGGGCTGTACACGCTCGTCCTCAAGCACGCCGACGGATCTCGCGAGGCCCGGGTGATCGGCAGCATCGTGGACTACCTCTTCGCACCCGACGACCCGGACGCGGTGGTGGAGCGACTGGCCTCACCGCAGACGAGGATCGTCTCCCTCACCGTCTCCGAGGGCGGCTACCACCGCGACCCGGTGACGGGCGAGTTCCTCGTCTCCGATCCCAGCGTCCGGCACGACCTGGCGCACCCGGACTCGCCTCGTGGCGTGTTCGGGCTGGTCGCGGCCGGTCTGCGTCGGCGACGGGAGCGCGGTCTCGGTGCCTTCACGGTGATGTCGTGCGACAACCTCGCGGACAATGGACGCATCGCCCGCGACAGCTTCACCACCTTCGCTCGTCTCCTCGACGCCGACCTCGGCTCCTGGGTGGCGGAGCACGTGCGGTTCCCCAGCTCGATGGTGGACCGGATCACCCCGGTCACCAGCGAGGACGACCGGATCGAGACCCGCCAGCGGATCGGCGTCGAGGACGCCTGGCCGGTGGTCGCCGAGCCGTACTTCCAGTGGGTGCTGGAGGACGACTTCGCGGCAGGGCGGCCGCCGTTCGAGCAGGCCGGAGTGCAGGTGGTCGCCGACGTCGGGCCATGGGAGCGGATGAAGCTGCGGCTGGCCAACGGGGGCCATCAGGCGCTGTGTCACGTGGGAGTCCTGGCCGGCTTCCGGTACGCGCACGAGGCCGCCGCCGACCCGGGGATCGCGGCCTACCTGACGGCGTACCTGGACACCGAGGCCGCGCCGACGCTGGAGGTGGTGCCCGACCTCGGGCTGGACGCGTTCAAGGGGGCGCTGCTCGGCCGGTGGCGCAATCCTGCCATCGCCGACACGCTCGACCGGATCCGCACCGACTCCAGCGACCGGCTGCCGGCGTGGCTGCTGCCCGTCGTGGTCGACAACCTGGCGACCGGCGGCCCCGTGCGCGCGTCGGCGCTGGCGTGCGCGGCGTGGGCACACGCCTGCGAGGGACGCGACGACGACGGGCGCCCCTTGGCGATCCTGGACCGGGCCGCCGCGGAGCTGTCCGTCCTGGCGGAGGCGCAGCCCGACGACCCCACAGCGTTCCTTGCGAACCGCAGCCTGTTCGGCGACCTCGCGGAGTCCGCGCGCTTCCGTTCCGCGTTCCTCGAAGCCCGCGCGTCCCTGGTCGAGGCAGGCGCGCTAGCGACCGTCGCCGTGTTCGCGGGCGGGAGCACGTGATGGGTCTGGTCGCGGGAGTGGACTCCTCCACGCAGTCGACCAAGGTCGTGCTGCACGACGCGGACGACTTCACCGTCGTCGGGCGGGGTGCCGCCCCCCACCCGTCCACCTTCCCACCGGTGAGCGAGCAGGACCCCGAGCGCTGGTGGACCGCCATGGGAACGGCGCTCGCGACCGCACTCACCGACGCGGGCGCGGCAGCCCGCGACGTTCGTTCCATCAGTGTCGCCGCACAGTGCCACGGGCTGGTCGCCCTCGACCGTCGTGGCGCCGTGGTCCGCCCCGCCAAGCTGTGGAACGACACCACGTCCTCACCACAGATGCGCCGCCTCCTGGAGCGGATGCCTGCCGCCGAGTGGGCGCGACGGACCGGGTCGGTGCCCACGGCGGCGTTCACGGTCTCCAAGCTGGCCTGGCTGCAGGAGCGGGAGCCGGAGAACTTCGCCCGCACCGCCACGGTGCTGCTCCCGCACGACTGGCTGACGTTCCGGCTGACCGGCGAGACCGTGACCGACCGGTCCGAGGCCAGCGGCACCGGCTACTTCGACGCGACCCGGAACACCTACGACCACGAGCTGCTGCACCTGGTCGCCCCGGACGTGGACTGGGCACCCATGCTGCCGAGCGTGCTCGGCCCGTCGACCGCGGCCGGCACCGTGTCGGGCGTGGCGGCCGACGCACTCGGACTGCGCCGTGACACGGTCGTCGGTCCCGGAGCCGGGGACCAGCACGCCAGCGCCCTCGGTCTCGGGACCCGACCAGGAGACGTCGTCTACGTCCTCGGCACCTCTGGTGTCGTCTTCGCCACCAGCGCCACCGCGACGCACGACCCGACCGGCACCGTGGACGGGGTCGCGGACGCGGCCGGTGGATACCTGCCGCTGGTGTCGACGCTGAACGCAGCGAAGGTGACGGACACCTTCGCCCGTCTGCTCGCCGTGGACCACGACGAGCTCGCCCGGCTCGCGTTGGCCGCAGAGCCCGACGGGACCCCCGTCCTCGTGGCCTTCCTCGACGGAGAGCGCAAGCCCGACCTGCCGGCCGCGACCGGCACCCTGACCGGGATCACCACCGCGACCACGCGCGAGCAGGTCGCTCGCGCCGCCGTCGACGGCGTCCTGTTCGGGCTCCTGCGCGGCGCGAGCGCTCTCGCCGGCGCCGGCGCGAACACCACGGGACGCGTCATCGTGACTGGCGGCGGCGCGCGGTCCCCGGCCTACCGTCAGCTGCTCGCCGACGGCACCGGCGCCACCGTCCACCTCTCCACCTCCAGTGAGGCGGTGGCCGACGGCGCGGCGCTGCAGGCCGCCGCCTGCCTGGGCGGCGACGACGTCCGCGAGGTCCGTGACGCGCTGGCGGCGCCCCTCATCCCGGACGCCAGACCACGAGCCGACCCTGCCGCGGCCGAGGCGTACCACCGCTACCTCACGGCCGCTGCGTGGCGAGGAGGGGACCGCCCGTGACCCGCACTCTCGACGCCCACGCCGCGGCGCTCGGCCTCACCCTCGCCGGCAGCGTCATCGCGCGACCTCCGGCTGATCGGATCGACCTGGCCCGGTCCCTCACCGCCACCGGGCACTGGGTGCATGCGGACCGCATCGAAGGCTCCTACCGAGGCCAGGCCGGAGTCAGTTTCCACGAGGTGCACGACCTCGCGGCCGTCCCCGGCATCCGGCTCGACGTGCACCTGATGGTCGACGACCCCGCGGCGGAGCTCACCGGTCTGCCCCGCCGAGGCCTCAGCCGGATCACGCTGCAGTGCGAGGACCTGCACGACCTCGCACCACTGGTGCGTCGCAGCCGGACCTACGCCGACGAGGTCTGGCTCGCCGTCCACCACGGCCCCGTCGACGCCTCGCGGCTCGAGCAGTCCGGCGCCGACGGTGTCCTGGTCCTGCTCACTCCCCCGGGCCAACCAGGGCACCGGGCCGACCTCGGGCGGCTCCCGCTCGTAGCGGCGACCTGCGCCCACGGGCTTCCCGCGGGCGCCGACGGCGGGGTGACGGACGCCGACCTCGACCAGATCCGCGCGGCCGGCGCCCGGTACGCGGTGGTCGGCCGGGCCATGACCTCGCCGAGCGCAGCCCGGTGAGCACGACCGGACCACCCGTGCACATCGCCTTGGTGGCGGGCGAGGTCAGCCGGGCCGTGGCCCAGGTCGACCCCCTCGGCTTCGACCGGTTCGTCGCCGAGCTGCGGATCCCGCGACGTGCCTGGTTCTGCACGGGGCAGGGTCGTTCCGGTCTCGTCGCGCAGATGGCCGCCATGAGGCTGATGCACCTCGGGCACCGCGCGCACGTGGTCGGTGAGGCCACCGCACCGGCGATCACCGCCGGGGACGCCCTGCTCGTGCTGTCATCCTCGGGGACCACCCCGCTCGGCCTCCATTTCGCCGAGACCGCTCGCGGGGCGTCCGCCGCCGTCGTGCTCGTCACCGCGACCCCGCAGAGCCCACTGCGGGACCTCGCCGACACCGCGCTCCACCTGCCGGCCCGCGACTCGACCCAGTTCGGCGGCAGCCTGTTCGAGCAGGCCGCCCTGCTGGTCATGGACGCCGCGACCCTGGCCCTCGATGCCGAGGATCCGCAGACCCGCGGAGCCATGCAGCGCAGGCATGCCAACCTGCAGTAGCGGCGGAGCCCGGCACCCGGTCCGGCGATGATCGACCAGCCGGGCTAACTGGCCCCGGGCTCAGCCGAGGCGCTCGGCGAGGAACCTGACGATGCGCGAGGTCAGCAGCCGCACGTTCTCACGCCGCCGGTACACGTGCCCCTCGCCGGGCAGCTCGAGGTACTCCACGTCCCGGCCCCGCTCCCGCAGGGCCGTCACCACCTGGTGCGCCTCGCCGATCGGCACGTTCGTGTCGAGCTCGCCGTGGGCCACCAGCAACGGGGCGGCGATGGCGTCGACCCGGCTCATCGGGGAGATCCGCTCGAGCAGCTCGCGGTCGCCGACCGGGTCGCCGTACTTGCTCACCGCGGCGGCGGCGATCCAAGGCTCCGTGTCTCGGTAGAAGGTCATCAGGTCGGACATGCCGCAGACGTCGACCCCCGCGGCGAACACACCGTCGGAGAACGCCAGCGCCGCGAGTGTCAGGTAGCCGCCGTAGGAGCGCCCGCTGACCGCGATCCGTGCCGGGTCGGCGATCCCGGCGTCCACCAGGAAGCGGGCTGAGGCCTCGACGTCCGCGAACGCGGCGAAGCGCCGCTCGCGGTTGTCGGCGTGGACGAAGGCTCGGCCGTAGCCCGAGGACCCGCGGATGTTCGGCGCGAAGACGGTGATGCCGGCGGCGGCGAGGGCCTGGTGCTGCGGCCCGAACCGGGGCCGCTCCTGGTCCTCGGGACCGCCGTGGAGGTACAGCACAGCCGCACCGGGGGAGGCACCGTCGGCGCGGTAGAGCCACCCGCTCAGCTGGAGGCCGTCGTGGGCGGTGAACGTCTCGTGGCTCGGAGTCAGCAGGCGCTGGGCGATCCGGGCGGGTGTCTGGGTGACGCGCGTCCAGTGGTGGCTCGCGGTGTCGACGTGCCAGAGCTCGCGCGGGCGCTCGGGTCCCTCGACGCTGACCAGGACGCTGTCACCGTGCCTGCTGAGCACGGCACTGGAGGCGACGAGCCCCGGCATCCCGGCGATCACCGAGCGCTCCCCGGTCCGAGTGTCCATCAGCTCGAGCTCGCTCCGGCCGCCGATGTTCCAGAGCAGGAGCAGCAGGTGGCCCGGGTCGTCGGCGTCGAGCTCCTCGAGCTCGGCGTCGTCCCGCGCGGCCAGCACCTCGGGCCTGCCCCGCCAGCCGTCGGGGCCGAGCGGCATCCGCACCAGCTGCCGGCGCGGCAGGCCCACCTCGGTGACCAGGTAGGCGGCCATCGGCGCGATGTCCTCTACCGGAGCCCGACGTAGGAGCGCGACGTCCGTGGCGCCGGTGCCGGAGTGCGGCATCAGCGGGTGGTCACGGTCGCCCACCCGGTCCAGGACGACACAGAACTCCTCGCCACGCTGGCCGTCCCGCAGGACCGCCAGCCGCTCCTCGACCGACAGGTCCAGGACGCTGATCAGCTCGCCGACGGCCAGCAGCTCCCGGGTGCCGGTGGCGGGCTCGATCATGTAGGCGCAGGAGGGGTCTCCCGGCGTGTCCGAGGGCACCGTCACGACGAGACGGCCGCCGCTGCGCGTCCAGGGACCGAGGACGGCGTGCTCGCCGTCCGTGCCGCCGACCAGCCGGGCGTCCGTGCCGTCCGGTCGCACCACCCACACCTGGGTGCGCACACCGCCGTGCAGGGCCACCGAGCAGGCGAGCCACGACGCGTCCGCCGACCAGCGCACCGCGACCACGGGGTCGGGGGAGAGGGTGATCGGGGTCGGCTCCGGGGTTGGGCCGTCGAGCACGACGTCCTGCACCCAGAGCTCGGGGACGCCGCGGCGGTCACTGATGAACGCGACACGTCGGGCGTCGGGGGTCATGTTCGGACCCCAGCTGCCCCACGCACCGGTGAGGTCGTCGATGAGCGCGTCCACCGCGTCGAGCGTCTGGCTGGTCAACGGTTCCACCTCCTGTTCTACCCGGCGACGTGCGCCTGCAGCCACATCTCCAGCAGGGCCAGCTGCCACAGCGCGTTGGACCCCAGAGGCGTCCGGGTGTCGTTGGGCGAGGCGAGCAGCTTCTCCACCGTATCGACGTCGAAGATGCCACGGCGCCTGGCCACCGGGTCGAGCAAGGCGTCCCGCACGCGCTGCAGGTACGGACCCTCCAGCTGACGGATCGCCGGCACCGGGAAGTAGCCCTTGGTCCGGTCGATCACCTCGTCGGGGACGATGCCCCGGCTGGCCCGCTTCAGGACGCCCTTGCCGCCGTCGGCGAGCTTGAGGTCGGGCGGGATCCGGCCGGCGAGCTCGACGACCTCGTGGTCGAGGAACGGCACCCGAGCCTCCAGCCCCCACGCCATCGTCATGTTGTCGACGCGTTTGACCGGGTCCTCGACCAGGTTCACCAGGGTGTCGTGCCGTAACGCCGCGTCGACCGACGTCTCGGCCCCGGGGCGCCCGAACCGCTCGGTGACGAAGGCCGTCGGCGCATCCGACCCGGCCAGCCACTCGGGGTTCAGCAGGCTTCCCAGGTCCGTCCACCGCCGGTCGAAGAACACCTCGGCGTACGCCTCGACCGCGTCGCGGCGCGGGACGTCGAGAAGCGGCGGGTACCAGTCGTAGCCACCGAGGACCTCGTCGGCGCCCTGCCCGGACTGGACGACCTTCACGGTCTGGGAGACCTCCTGGCTGAGCAGGTAGAAGGCGACGCAGTCGTGGCTCACCATCGGCTCGCTCATGGCGCCCACCGCGCCGTCGATGCCCGGCAGCAGCCGCTCGCTGGGGATCGGGATCCGGTGGTGCTCGGTGCCGAACCGCTCCGCCACGAGCGTGGAGTACTCGAACTCGTCACCCGACTCCCCACCGGCGGACTCGAAGCCGATGCTGAACGTGTGCACGCCGCGCTGGCCGGACTCGGCCAGCAGCGCCACCACCAGGCTGGAGTCGATGCCTCCGGACAGCAGCACCCCGACGGGTACGTCGGCGACCATGCGCCGGTCCACGGCCGCGCGCAGGCTGCCGACGAGAGCCTCCTGCCAGTCGTGCTCGTCCCAGTCGGAGCGAGCGGGGTCGCGGTCGAAGGGAGCCGTCCAGTACTCGTGCTCGTGGCTGGTCCCGTCCGGCTCGACGACCCGGACGGTGGCGGGCGGCAGCTTGCGGACCCCGGCGAGGATCGTCAGCGGAGCGGGGACGACGGAGTGGAACGTCAGGTAGTGCGCCAGGGCGGTCCGGTCCACCGAGGTGTCGGTGCCGCCCCCGGCGAGCAGCGCCGGCAGGGTCGAGGCGAACCGCAGCCGGTCGCGCCGCTCGTCGAGGTAGAGCGGCTTGATGCCCAGCCGGTCCCGGCCCAGCACGAGCCGGCCGCTCACGTGCTCGCTGACCACGAACGCGAACATGCCGAAGAAGTGGTCGACGCAGTCCGTGCCCCAGGCGGCGTACGCCTTCGCGATGACCTCGGTGTCGGAGGTCGAGAAGAAGCGGTAGCCCAGGCCGCCGAGCTCCTCACGCAGGTCCTGGTAGTTGTAGATGCAGCCGTTCATCACCACCGAGAGCCCCAGCTCGGGGTCGACCAGCGGCTGCGACCCGTGGACGCTGAGGTCGATGATCGCCAGCCGCCGGTGGCCCAGGGCGACCGAGCCACGGGCCCAGACACCCTGCCCGTCGGGCCCCCGGTGGGACTGGCACGCGGTCATCCGCTCGACCGCGGCCACGTCGGCCGTCGCCCCGTCGAGTCGCAGCTCGCCCGCCAGTCCGCACACGTCACGCCTCCGTTGCCGGGTGGTCGTCCTCGCCACCGATGATCCAGGTGTCCTTCGCCCCGCCGCCGCGGGAGGAGTTCACGATCCGGCTGCCGTCGGCGGCGGTCCGGGTCAGGGCCACCGGCGCCACCCGGCAGTCCTGCTCCCCGGGACCCGCGGCGACGACGAAGACACGCAGGTCGACGTGGCGAGGCTGGAGCTCTCCCGCGACCAGGGTGGGATGCCACGACAGCGGCACGACCTCCTGGGCGATCCAGCGCTCAGGGTCGCGGGCGATCTGCTCGCGCCGCTCGGCCACCTGTCGCGCCGAGGCGTCCGGGCCGATGAGCACCCCCTTGCCCCCCTCACCGTCCACGGGCTTGGTGACCAGCTCCCCCACCCGGTCGAGGACGGCGGCACGCTCCTCCTCGTCGCTGGTGCGGTAGGTGGGCACGGACATCAGCAGCGGCCGCTGGTCGAGGTAGAACCCGATGAGGTCGGGCACGTAGCAGTACATCGACTTGTCGTCGGCGACGCCGTTCCCCGGTGCGTTGGCCAGGAAGACGTCGCCGCGAGCGGCCACCTCGAGGACCTCGGCGCCGATCCTGCGGCCGTCGGCGTGGACCAGGTCGACGAGCTCGCCGTCCATGCGCAGGTAGAGGGCGTCGATCGTGCGGCCGGTTCGCCGCTGCACGACCCGTCCGCGCGCCACGTCGAGATCGCTCGCCTCGACGAGCAGGAAGCCGGCGGCCTCGGCCAGCCGTCGGTGCTCGAACCAGGCCGCGCTTGCGGGACCGCTGGTCAGCACCGCCGCGGTGCCGTCAGGGCCCATCGGGCCCAGGATGCCGTCCCGCAACACCGGGAGGGCATCAGCCGGGTCCAGCAGGCCAGCGGGTCTCGGCAGGTCCGGCATGGCGTGGTCGAGCAGTGCTCGGACGGCGACGGCGTAGGCCAGCCCGCTGGGTGAGCGGACGTTGTCCTCCAGGACGCGCCAGCCACCGAACTCGTTGCGCACGAGGTCGAACCCCTGCACGGGTGCCCGCAGCGTGCCAGGCGGCAGACGCCGTGCCTCCTCCCGCCACCCCGGGGAGCCGAGGACGCGTGCGCGCGGCACGATCCCGTCCGCCATGATCCGGCCCGTGCCGTAGACGTCCTGCACGAACGCCTCGATGGCCCGGGCACGCTGGACCAGCCCTGGCACCAGCAGGGTCCACTCGTGCTCGTTGATGATCCTCGGCACGAGGTCGACACGGAAGGGTTGCTGCTCGCCCTCGACGACGAACGCCAGACCCTGCTCGTGCGCCCACCGCCGACCGGACTCGACGCGTCGTTCCAGCTCGTCGGGTCCCAGGTCGCGCAGGTGGGCGAGGACGCCGGCGTACGGCTCCCGGGGGGCCGCCCCCGCGGTGACGGCCTCGTCGCCGGCACGGGCCCGGTAGGTGCGCAGCGCCTCCGCGACCGGTGGTGGACCGGCAGCGGGCCCGGTCGACTCGCGGACCGCGACGGCCATCGCGTCCTCGAGGCGGCCGCGGTCGGCGAACGCGGCGCGCTGGCGGTCGGCGGAGTTGCCGTGGGCGAGCGTGGCGTCGAGCAGGGTCGCGACCTCCGCGTAGTCGCCCAGCTCCTCGAGCCCACCGCGAAGACGGGCCAGCGCCGCCCGCACGGCGTGCTCCGCGGGCACCGGTCGCGGACGCTCGGCGTCGTTGAGGAGGTGGCCGGACAGACCGCCCCGCGCCGCCTGCCACATGGCGGCCCGGTGCAGCGGTATCGGCAGCGGACGGTGGGACCGGCCCTGCTCGATCTGCATCTCGGCCTCGCGGACCGCTCCCCGGTACAGCCCCGCGATCAGCACCGCGTCATCGACGATCGGGCACGCGTCGCACACCCGGAGCTCGAGCGTCGGCACGTGGCTGGACGGGCGGACGTCGAAGTACGCCATCTTGGCGTCGGAGAGGACGCCGGTGTTCACCAGGTCGTCCACGAGCGCCTCGTACTCCGCGGCGGAGGCCAGGGGGCCGGTCGGACCGGCGCTGGGCCAGCGCTGCCAGATGATCGACCGGATGCTCGCGTAGCCGGTGTCCTTGCCGTTCCAGTACGGCGAGCTTGCCGAGAGAGCCAGCAGGACGGGCAGGATCCACGAGACCCGCTGGGACAGCTCGACGGCCATGTCCCGGTCGGAGACCCCGACGTGGATCTGCAGCCCGCAGATCAGCTGCTCGTCGACGAGCAGGCGGTACTGCTCGTGCATCTGGCCGTAGCGTCCCGTGGTGGTGATCTGGAAGTCCTCCGAGGAGGAGTGGGGCGCCGTCCCGACGGCCGCGATCCCGAGCCCGACCGGCTCCGCCACCTGCATCAGGCCCCGGCGCAGGCGGGTGATCTCGGCGCGCAGGTCGCTCAGCGAGGTCGTCACCTTGGTGCGGGTCTCCACGGTGCTGCGCTGCATCTCCGAGGAGTAGCTGCCGTTCCCCAGCTGGGTCAGCAGTCGAGGCGCCGAGGTCGAGAGCTGCCAGGTGCTCACATCGACGATGTGCAGCTCTTCCTCGGCCCCCAGAGTCAGCTCGGCTCCCACGACGTCATCCAACCTCGGCCTCGTTACAGCACGATGACGCGAGCCGATGACTGCCCGTTGGAGAGGCCACGTCGCGAACGTACCCGGTTCCGCACCGGGGACGGCCCCACCAGGACGACCCCCGGGCGCCGGCAAGCGGCTATGTCATCGGTGACATATACTTCCCGGCACCCGGCTCCTCCCCCCACTCAGGTGAGGCCACTGTGACGACGGACCACGACTCGACGAACCCCGTGCCGACCGACGCGCCGGCAGCGGCAGCGGCGCCGGACGGTCCGACGCGACCGCGTGCGGTGCTGGTCAGCGGCCCGCCGGGCTCGGGCAAGTCCACGGTCGGGCGGCTGGTCGCGGGCCGTCTGGGGGCGGCGCTGCTGGATCTCGACACGGCCACCGCCAGCCTGACGGCTGTCATCGGCCGGCTGCACGGCACCGACGACCTCGACGATCCCGAAGTGGTCCGGCTGACCCGGGCCGCCCGCTACGAGGCGGTCACCGCGCTGGCCGAGGACAACCTCGCCGCCGGGACCGGCGTCGTCCTGGTCGCGCCGTTCTCCGCCGAGCGACGGGACCCGGCCAGCTGGGCGACGCTGGAGAGCCGCCTCGTCGGGGCAGGCGCAGCGGCCAGCCTGGTCTGGCTGCGCATCTCCCCGGCCGAGGTGCTCCGGCGGGTCGGGCAACGAGGCGCCGCCCGCGACGCCGGGAAGCGGCGTGGCGACTGGCTGGCCGGCCTGGACCTGAGCCCCCCGTTGGTGCCGCACCTGGTCGTCGACGCCCACCTGGCGCCGCCCGTGGTGGCCGAGCGGATCCTGGCGTCGCTGCGTCCCCGCGACCGGTAGCGGGGGCCGTCCACCTCCGACTCAAGGCGTCCGCCCACGCCGTGCCACTCTGGGCCCGCACCGGGAGCGGGACCCGGTCGGCTCCTTCCCCCACAGGCACGACCCGTCCGGCAGCAGGAGGCACCCATGGTCACGATGCGCGAGGTCGCGGAGCGGGCCGGTGTCAGCGCCAAGACCGTCTCCCGCGTGCTGCGCAACGACCGGTACGTCTCCGACGACGTCCGGGCGCGGGTCAACGCCGCCGTCGCGGAGCTGCAGTACGTCCCCAACATGCTCGCGGTCACGTTCCGCAGCGGACGGGACGCAGCCATCGGGATCGCCGTCCCGGACGTCGCCGACCCGTTCTTCGCCCAGGTCGTCCAAGCGGTCGAGCAGGAGGCCCGGGCTCGCAGCACCGCCGTCATCGTCACCAGCCTGGGGTACGACCCGGCCTACGAGCAGGCGGCCGTGGAGACGCTGCTGCAGCGTCGGGTCGTAGGACTGATCTCCTGCCCCGTCTCGGCCGACCAGTCCTACCTCGCCGGGTGGGTGAGGCGGACCCCCGTGGTCTTCGTGGACCGCGCTCCCGTCGGGCTGACCGCCGACTGCGTCATCGAGGACGACCGCGGCGGGGCGCACCTCGCCACCCGGCACCTGCTGGAGCACGGACATCGCCGCATCGTCTTCATCGGTGACGACCTGAACGCCGCGACCACCCGGGAGCGGCTCCACGGGTACGCGGACGCGCTGGCCGAGGCCGGGGCCACGGTGGACGAGGAGCTCGTCCACCTCGGGACGACCGCTCCCCCCACGATCGACCGGGTCCTGGAACGGCTCACCCAGATGAGTGACCCACCCTCGGCGGTGTTCTCCTCCAACGCCCGCTGCACCCTGTCGGTCTTTCCCGCCCTGCGGCGCCTGGCCGGGGACGGCCTGTGCCTGGTCAGCTTCGGCGACTTCCCGATGGCGGCCTCGCTCGACCCCGCGGTGACCGTGATCGACCAGAACCCGGCCGCGGTCGGCACGTTCGCCGCGCGGCGGCTGTTCCGAAGGATCGACGAGCCCACCAAACGGCTGCGCCGGCGCACCGTGCTGCCGGTCTCGCTGACCGAGCGGGACTCCTGCCGGCTTCCCGTCCGGACCGGCCCGACCGGGGCCGCTGCGACCTCGGGGTAGGCCGTCGCCGTCCGGCCTGCGGGACAACTCGGGCGCTCCCAGGACGACCCGGGCATCCGCGACCTCGCTGACGTCCCGGAGTTCTCACCCGTCTCCAGAACCTCGGGACGCGTCTGGATGTCACCGGTGTCAGAAAGCTGAAAAATTCTTCTATGACACCGGTGACATACACCGGCCGTGTGACGTAGGTTGCTCTTGTTCGAAGGCCCGTCACCACAGGGAGTCACCATGAAGGCAGTCGTCTACGACGCCCCCCGGAAGTACGCCGTCACCGAGATCCCGACTCCCGAGCCGGCACCCGGCCAGGTCCGCATCAAGGTGGACCAGGTCGGCGTCTGCGGCACCGACGTGCACATCCACCACGGCGCCTTCGGAGCCGTCTTCCCGCTGATCCCGGGGCACGAGGTCGTGGGCACCGTCGACGCGCTGGGCGAGGGGGTCGATCGGTTCAGCGTCGGCGAGCAGGTGACCGTGAACCCGAACGTCTACTGCGGCACCTGCGACTACTGCCTCGCCGGCCGCCTCATCCACTGCTCGGACCTGAAGGGTATGGGCACGAACTTCCCCGGGTTCTTCGCGGAGTACGCCACCGTGAGGCAGGACCTGGTCTTCTCCGTCCACGGCATCGACCCGGGGACCGCCGTCTTCACCGAGCCGGCCGGATGCGCGATGCACGGGGTGGAGTCGCTCCAGATGCGCCCGGGTGGCACGGCGCTCGTGTTCGGGGCCGGTCCGACCGGGCTGCTCCTGGCGCAGCTGATCAAGAGCAGCGGCGCCGCCTCCGTCACCGTGGCGGCACCCACGCAGTTCAAGCTCGACACGGCCGCGGCGCTCGGCGTCGACCAGACCGTCCTCATCGACCGCTCCGACATGGCGGCAAACCGTCTCGCGCTGCTGGCGGCCTCCGGCGGCCAGGGGTTCGACTACGTCGTCGAGGCGACCGGGTCCCCCGCCGTCGGTGACATCTGCGTGCCGCTGACCCGCAACGGTGGCACCGTGCTCATCTACGGCGTCGCGGGCGCCGGCGAGACGGTGACGTTCCACCCGTTCGACGTGTTCCGGCGCGAGATCACGATCCGCGGCTCGTTCGCCGAGATGACGTCCTTCGGTGCCGCCATCCGCGCACTGCGGGCGGGGCGGGTCCGGACCGACGGCATCGTCACCCACCGGTTCTCCCTCGACGACTACGACAAGGCCATCGACGCCGTCGCGAACGACCGCAGCGTGCACAAGGTCGTCATCGTCCCCTAGCCGGCTGCCTCGAGACCACAGCCACGCGGGCATCGCCCGACCATCACCCGCCCCTTCCCCCGACCACGCGCGAACCCGAACCGACGGAGGTGAGCACATGACCGGCCCCACCAGCGCCACCGCCCACCTGGGCATCGACCTCGGAACGAGCTCGGTCAAGGCCGTCCTCGTCGGAGTCGGCGGCCAGCCGCTGGCGGCCGCCGAGGCGGGCTACCCCGTGCATCGTCCCCGTCCCGGTTGGGCCGAGAGCGATCCGGGCGACTGGTGGCAGGCCACCCGGACCGCCGTACGGCGGGCGCTGGCCGACGCGCCCGAGGCGCGCCCGCTCGGCATCGGGCTGTCAGGGCAGATGCACGGCGTGGTGTCCACGCGCGAGGACGGCACCGCCATCCGTCCGGCCGTGCTGTGGGCGGACACGCGCGCCGCGGCCGAGCTGGTCCGGTACCTCCAGCTGGCCACGGACAGCCGACGCCGACTGGCCAACCCGCTCAGCCCTGGCATGGCCGGGCCGATCCTGGGCTGGCTCGTCCGGCACGAGCCCGACGTCGTCGCAGCGACCCGCTGGGCACTGCAGCCGAAGGACTGGCTGCGGCACCAGCTCACCGGGACCGCCGCCACCGAGCCCAGCGACGCCTCCGCGACGCTGATGTACGACGTGACGACCGACGACTGGGCGAGCGACGTCGTCGAGGCCCTGGGGATCGACCCCCGGATCCTGCCGCCCTTGCTGGCGTCGTCGGGGTCCGCCGCCGGCCGGCTGACCGCTCCGGCTGCCGAGGCTCTCGGGCTCCCCCCGGGGCTGCCGGTGGCCGCCGGGGCGGCCGACACCGCCGCCGCCGCCCTGGGGTCCGGGCTGGTGGAGGCCGGCACCGCGCAGCTGACCATCGGCAGCGGCGTCCAGGCCGTCACCCCCTCACACCGGCCACCCCGGTCGGTCGCGGACACCGCCGAGCCGGTGACGCACTACTACCGAGCCGCCACCGACGCCGGCCACTACCGGATGGCTGCCGGACTCAACGGAGGGCTCGCCCTCACCTGGGTGCGCGAGCTGCTCAACGCGTCGTGGGACGAGCTCTACGCGGCCGCCTCGCGACCGGCCCGTCACGACGACCCGATCTTCCTGCCCCACCTGAACGGTGAGCGGACGCCCTACCTCGACCCCGACCTGCGTGGGGCCTGGACCGGCCTGGCCGCGCGCCACGAGCGTGCGGACCTGCTCCGCTCGGCCCTCGAGGGGGTCGCGTTCGCGGCCGCGGAGGCGTTGGCCGCCCTCTTCCCGCACGGCCGCAGCGTGACCCACCTACGTCTGGCGGGGGGCGGCACCACCGCCCCCGCCTGGCGACAGCTGATCGCCGACGTCCTGGGCATCGAGCTCCACGCCATCGCCGTGCCGGGCGCTTCGGGCCGCGGGGCCGCCTTCCTGGGGGCCCGCGCGTCCGGCCACCTCGACGAGCCCGACCTGATCCGGCTCGGGACGCCGGAGGTCACCGCGGTGGTCCGACCGAGACCCGAGGCCCTGCTGGTCCACGACGAGCGGCGCGTCCGCTACCGGGAGACGGTCGGCCTCCTGCGGTCACGCACCGCCGTCACCACGGCACACCGGGTGCCGGTCTGAACCCGTCCGCGCCGGCGGTCCGGAACCGACCCGTCACATTCCTGGGCGCACATCAGAACACTCGAACCGGGCTCCTGCCCACACAAGGTGGTAGATCACATGGCTCAACCGATACTCGAGGCGAAAGGTCTCTCGCGAAGCTTCGGGCACGTCCGGGCGCTGAACGGCGCGGACTTCGACATCTACGCGGGCGAGGTCGTCGCACTCATCGGGGACAACGGAGCGGGCAAGTCCACTCTGGTCAAGGCCCTGACCGGCAACCTCGCGCTCGACGAGGGTGAGCTGCGGTTCCAGGGGGAGCGGGTGACGATCACCTCGCCGCAGCACGCCTCAGCGCTCGGCATGGAGGTCGTGTACCAGGACCTCGCCCTGGCTCCGCACCTCAATCCGGTCCAGAACATGTTCCTGGGCAGGGAGATCCCGCGCAAGGGGGTGCTGGGCCGTCTCGGGTTCATGGACGAGAAGGCCATGTCCGCCCGGGCCGAGCAGGGCTTCCACGAGCTCGGCGGCACCGTCCGGGCGATGGCCGCCCCCGTCGGCTCGATGTCCGGCGGTCAACGGCAGCAGGTCGCGATCGCCCGAGCCATCAGCTGGGCCGACAAGGTCGTGATCCTCGACGAGCCGACCGCGGCGCTGGGCGTGGTGCAGACCCGCAACGTCCTGGACAGCATCAAGCGGGTCAAGGAGAAGGGGATCGCGGTCATCTTGATCTCCCACTCGATGCCGCACGTGCTCGAGGTCGCCGACCGGGTCCACGTGCTCCGGCTCGGCCGGACGGTCGCCACCTACAACTGCGCCGACACGTCGGTCGAGCAGCTCGTGGGCGCCATGACCGGCGCCCTGGACACGAACGGAGAAGCGGCATGAGCGTCATCACCCCACCGGACCAGGGCGGCACGGTCGCCGACCCGCCGCAGAAGAGCGCCTCGATCGCGAGCCGGCTCGGCAACACCCAGTCGGTGTGGATCCTGGGCGTGCTGCTGGTCATCATCGCGTTCTTCTCCCTCACCGCCGGCAGCAAGTTCCTGTCGACCTCCAACTTCTCGCTGATCTCGCAGAACGTCGCCGTGTGGGCGGTCCTCGGGGTCGGGATGACGTTCGTCATCATCACCTCGGGGATCGACCTGTCCATCGGCTCGGTGCTGGTGTTCTCCAGCGTCGTGGCCGCCAAGGTGATGGCTGCCGTCGGCGGTGACGGGTGGGGCACCGCCGCCATCGGGATCGCCGCCGCCCTCGTCAGCGGGCTGCTGTGGGGGTGCCTCAACGGCTTCCTGGTGGCCAAGGCGAAGATCCCCGCCCTGATCGTCACCCTCGGCACGCTGTCGGTGGCCCTGGGTCTCGCCCAGGTCGTGACCGGCGGGGTCGACGTACGGTCGGTGCCGGCGGTCATGACCGACACCAACACCTACGTCAAGATCCTCGGCATCCCGTTCCTGCCGTTCGTCGCCCTGGTGGTCCTCGTCATCGGTGGCATCGCGCTGCACCGCACCAGGTTCGGGCGCTACACCTACGCCGTCGGCTCCAACGAGGAGGCGGCCCGCCGGGTGGGCGTCAGGGTCGACCGGCACCTGATCCGGGTGTACGCCCTCTCCGGGGTGCTGGCGGGGTTCGCCGCGACCATGTCGCTGGCGCAGTTCGGCACGACCACCATCGCCGGCCAGTCACTGACGAACCTGAACGTGATCGCCGCCGTCGTGATCGGCGGCACCTCGATCTTCGGCGGCGAGGGCTCCATCTTCGGCACCGTCGTCGGCCTGTTCATCCCCGCCGTCCTGCAGGCCGGCTTCGTCATCATCGGCGTCCAGCCCTTCTGGCAGGGCGTCGCCGTCGGAGCGGTCCTCATCGCGGCCGTGTACGTCGACCAGTCTCGCCGCGCGGCCGCGCTCCGCGGGGCCAACCACACCAACCCGCTTCGCGCACTCCTGCGCGGCACCAAGTGAAGGGACCAACTGCAGTGAACCGCTCCAGCCTCATCAAGTCCGTCGGGGTCCTGGCCGTCGTGACCCTCGCGGCCACCGGCTGCTCCAACAGCAAGCCCCAGACGACCAGCAGCGCGGCCGACACGGCCGCGGCCGTGGAGACCGTCAACAGCCTCGACGCGCCGGCGAAGGCCGACAGCGAGTACAACCTCTCCTTCATCCAAGGCGTCGCCGGGGACGAGTTCTACATCTCGATGGAGTGCGGCGTCGAGGACGAGGCGGCCAAGCTCGGTGTGAAGGTCAACACCCAGGGGCCGCAGAAGTTCGACCCCACGCTGCAGAAGCCGATCGTGGACTCCGTCGTCGCCTCGAAGCCGGACGCCATCCTGATCGCTCCCACGGACGTGACCGCGATGCAGACACCGCTGGCCGCGGCCAAGGCGGCGGGCATCAAGATCGTGCTCGTCGACACCACCCTGAAGGACCCCTCCATCGCCGTGACGGGCATCGCCTCGGACAACAGCGGCGGCGGGAAGGCCGCCTTCGACGCCATCAAGAAGCTCCACCCCGAGGGCGGGAAGGTGCTGGTCATGTCCACCGACCCCGGCATCTCCACCGTCGACGCCCGGGTCGAGGGGTTCGAGAAGGCACTGGAGGCCGATCCCTCGTTCGAGTCCGTGGGCGTGCAGTACTCCCACAACGACCCGGCCACCGCCGCCCAGCTCACCAGCGCCGCGCTCCAGAAGGACCCGGACCTGGTGGGCATCTTCGCCACCAACCTGTTCGCCGCCGAGGGCAGCGCCACCGGACTGCGCCAGGCCGGCAAGCAGGGCAGCGTCGACATCGTGGGGTTCGACGCCGGTCCCAACCAGATCAAGGCGCTGCGCGCGGGGACCGTCCAGGCGCTGGTGGCCCAGCAGCCGGCCACCATCGGCCAGTACGGCGTGGACGCAGCCGTGGCGTCGCTGAACGGGGACGACGTCCCGGCGCTGGTCCAGACGGGCTTCACGGTCATCACCAAGGACAACCTCGACGGCGCCGGAGCCGACGCCGTCTACAAGTCCACCTGCTGAGCGGTGTGGGGCCGGTCGTGGACCGGCCCCACACCCGTACCACCACTCGTCCCTGCCCCCACCACTCGTCCCTCCCCCCACCACCGGCCGCCCCACCACCGGCCGCCCCACCACCGGCCGCCCCACCACCGGGCGCGCACCGGGCTCTGAACGCGCCCGGACCAGCGGCAGGAAAGGAACCCCATGACCATCATCGTCGGCTACCGTCCGACACCTGAGGGTGCGGCGGCCCTCGACCGGGCCATCGACGAGGCCCGGCGGGACGAGGCTCCCCTGCTCGTGATCAACAGCGCCGAGCAGCCGGCCGGGTCCGGCCCGGCGGTCTCGGCCGAGCACGGCGTCGACGCGCTGGCCCGGCGCCTGAGCGACCGCGGCCTCCGGTACGAGATCCGTCAGCTCGCGCTGGACGACGATCCGGCCGACGCGATCGTGGCCGCGGTCACCGACCGCGCGGCCGACCTGATCGTGATCGGTCTGCGCCGGCGCTCCCCGGTCGGCAAGGTCATCACCGGGAGCATCGCGCAGGAGGTGCTGCTCGCAGCCCCCTGCGCGGTCCTCGCGGTCAAGGCGCCGTGACGGTGGGTGGCCGAGTCGTCGCGGGACTCGACCTGGGCAGCACCGGCCTGAAGATCCTGCTCGCCGACGAGGAGGGGGGTCAGCTGCTCGTCCTGCAGCGTCCGACACCCTGGCGCGACGGGCCGGGCGGCACCACCGACCTGGACGCCGGCGACCTCGCCCGGACCCTGGAGCACCTGCTCCACACCGCCGCCGACCGGCTCCGCGCCCTGCGGCCGGGAGCCGCCGTCGAGGCCGTCGCGATCTCCGGCATGGGCGAGACCGGCTTCCTCCTCGACCGCGACGGACGTGCCGTGGCCCCGGGCTTCGCGTGGTTCGACCCGCGCGGACGGCAGGAGATCGACAGCCTGCCGTCCGACCTGTGCGCCGCGTTCGCGGGACGGACCGGGCTCCCGCTGGGCGCCCAGGTGCCGGTCGCCAAGCTCCTGCACCTGCGGCGGCAGGGCCGGGACCTGCGGGGGCTGCGCTGGGCGAACCTGCCCGAGCAGGTCGCAGCCTCGATGGGCGTCCCCTTGGTCAGCGAGTACTCGCTGGCCTCCCGGACCGGGCTGCTCGACCAGGACACCGGCAGGCCCTGGACCGAGATGCTGGAGCACCTCGGTGTGGGCGAGGGGTTCATCCCGCCCCTCGTCGACGCCGGCAGCCCGCTGGGCGCGGCCGCCGCACCCTGGCTGCCACCGGCGTTCGCCGGAGCGCAGGTGACCGTGGCCGGCCATGACCACCTCGTCTCCGCGGTCTCCGGCGGACTCATCACCTCAGACCGCTACCACGTCTCGATCGGGACGGCGGAGGTGCTGCTCCGGGTCCTCGACGAGCCAGTCCCGTTCCAGGACCGGGAGCTGCTCGCCGGCTCGCTGGTCAACTCGGTGCGTCACGTCGTACCCGGCAAGCACGTCGTGATCGCGGGGGTCAAGACCGGGCTGCTGATGCGCCGCGCCCTCCAGCTGGCGGGGATCTCCGACCGGTCGGGGCGGGACCGGCTCGACGAGGCGGCGACCGCTCTCCCGCTGGAGGGTGCCCTGGCCGACGGTGCCGTCGAGGTGCGCGGCGCCCGCAACGACGACGGCGTGCTGTCCCTGACCGTGCGCTCCGACGGCGTGACCCCGGCCGAGATGCTCAATGCGGTGCTGCGGCACAGCAACGACGAGATCAGCCTGCTGGTCGAGGTCGTCGACTCGGTCACCTCTCCGGCCCGGACCACGCTGCTGACCGGCGGCTGGGCCGACATGCGCAGCGTGCAGCGCGCCCGAGCCCGCGTGCTCCCCGACGTCCGGGTGTCCGCCCGGGACCAGGACACCGCCTACGGGGCGGCCCTGTTCGCGACGCGGCTGCTGCCCACCGGTGGCCGTCCCTCGACCTCGACCCACGCCGCTCGACCACCCGCCCGACCGACCGATCTCGACCCCTCACCAAGGAGAACCCCGATGAACGAGCTCACGACCCTCGAGCGCCGCGCGATGGCGGCCATCTCGACACCCGGCGGAAGCATGCTGATCGTCGCCGCCGACCAGCGCAACAGCATGAAGGCGGTGATGACCGACGCCCCGGACGGTCCCGGCTCGGTCACCACCGACCAGCTCAGGGCGGCGAAGGCCGACCTCGTGACCTACCTGGGCAACCACGCCCCGGCGATCCTGCTGGACCCTGAGGTTGCGCTACCTCAGGTGGTGGACGACGCCACGCTGTCGCGGGACACGGCCCTGGTCGTCGGCATGGACGCGTCGGGGTTCGAGACGGTCGACGGGCTGCGCTACACGACCTTCGTCGAGGGAGTGGACGCGCGCGCGGTCCGCGAGCTCGGTGGCGACGTCGCCAAGATGCTGTGGTACGTCAGGCCGGACCGGCAGGGGCCCGACTCCCGGGTCGCCGAGGAGATGCGGAGCCTGGTGAAGTCGTGCGAGCACGAGGGCCTGCTGCTCATCGTCGAGCTGCTGACCTACCGCCTCGACGACGAGACGGAGGAGGACTACCGGGCCGCCTTCCCCGGGCTCGTCGCGGACGCGGCTGCGCTCGCGGTGGGCTGCGGCGCCAAGGTGCTGAAGCTTCCCTACCCGGGCTCGGCCGAGACGAGCGCCGCCGTGACGGCTGCGGCAGCGGGAGTCCCCTGGGCGGTGCTGTCGGCCGGGGTCGACCACGAGACCTTCGTCGAGCAGGTGCGGATCGCCATGGCCAACGGTGCCAGCGGGGCGATGGCCGGCCGGGCGCTGTGGAAGGACAGCCTCGCCGTCTCGCCCGAGGTGCGCCGGGAGCTGCTGACCTCGCGCGCGCTGGTCCGACTCCGGGGGCTCGCCGACGTCGTCGGCTGACCCGCCGGCCGAGCGCGGCCTGCGGATGGTCGAGCCCGTCGGGAGCCGCGCCAGGCCGAGCCTGGATTAGCCGGCTCGCGACGGGGAACGGCGTCCCCAGGAGGCAGACATGAGAATCGCAACCGTCCTCGTGGTGGTCTGGCTGGTCATCGGTGCACTGGCGGCGCTCCAACGGGGGTACTTCGCGGGCAGCGGCGCGGACTGCGCCAAGGCCGGGACGATCGCCGTGACGGTCCTCGCGGGACCGCTGAACTACGTCGGCGTCAACCCCAAGATCGAGGACTGCGCCGTGCCGCAGCCGTCGTCGTAGCCCGCTCAGGCCACCCGCGCCGGGGCCTGGGCGCCCAGCAGCGCCGTGGCCTCCTCCGCCGGGAGGCCGCGCGAGAACAGGAACCCCTGCCCGCGCTCGCACCCCAGTGCGACGAGCGCGTCGCGCTGGGCGGGGGTCTCGATGCCCTCGGCCACCAGGTCGAGGTCGAGGGTCTCCCCGAGCCTGAGGACGGCGTTGACCAGGGCGCGGTCGTCGTCGGAGACGTCCACGCCGTTGACGAAGGACCGGTCGATCTTCAGGGTGCTCACCGGGAACCGCCGGAGGTAGCCGAGCGCGGCGTAGCCGGTGCCGAAGTCGTCCACCGCGAGCCCGACGCCCTTGTGCTTGAGCTGGCGCATGGAGGCGACCACCTGGTCGTCCTGCGTGGTCAGCATCCGCTCGGTGATCTCCAGCGTCAGCGCCCGTGGCTCCAGGCCGTAGCGGTCGAGCGTGTCGACCACCTGCCCGAAGAACAGCGGGTCCGCGAGCTGGCGCGGCGCCACGTTCACGCTCATCTTGAACATGCCACGGACCGGCGCGAACCGCTGCCAGGCGACAGCCTGGGCCACCGCGGTCTCGATCACCCACAGCCCGAACGGCACCGCCAGGTCTCCCTGCTCGACCACGTCGATGAACTCTCCCGGGAACACCAGGCCCCGGTCGGGATGCTGCCAGCGCACCAGTGCCTCCGCCCCGACGACCCGGCCGGAGGCCAGCTCCACGATCGGCTGGTAGTGCAGCACGAACTGGTCCTCGTCGAGTCCCCGGTGGAGGTCCCCCAGCTGCGTCAGCTTGCCGTGCATGACGTCCTGCAGGGACGGCCGGTAGCGCTCGTGCCTCGCCTTCCCGGCGTCCTTCGCGGCGTACATGGCGAGGTCCGCCCGCACCAGCAGCTCCGCGGCGTCCACCCCGGGCGCGCCGGTGGACACGCCCATGCTGGCTCGCACCGTGAGCTCGTCGGCACCGACCCGGTAGGGCCTGCGCAGGCTGGCCAGGACCACATCGGCGAGTCGGGTGGCGTCGTCGGATCCGCGCGTCCCGGGCGACAGGACCGCGAACTCGTCGCCGCCGAGCCGCGCGCAGACGTCGCTGGGGCCGACCGCGGACCGCAGCCGCTCGGCCACCGCGACGAGCAGGGCGTCGCCGGCGCCGTGGCCGAGGGTGTCGTTGACCACCTTGAAGTCGTCGAGGTCGATGAGCAGGACCGTCGGGCCCTCGTCCGGGCCCTCGTCCGGGCCCGCGTCCGGCCCCTCGTCCGGGTCGGCGGATGCGGCCGAGGTCGCCAGGGCTTCGGCGACCCGGTCCACGAACTGCGTCCGGTTCGGCAGGGAGGTCAGCGGGTCGTGGAACGCCAGGTGGGTGAGCCGCTGCTCGAGCGCCCGCCGCTCGGTGGTCTCGTGCAGGGTCAGCACCAGACCCCGGACGTACGGGTCCCCCAGCAGGTTGCTGCAGGTGACCTCGAAGACGCGCTCGGCGCCGGCCGCGTCCCTCAGCCGCCACTCGTCGTCCGGCTCGGCGCCGGCCCGGTGGTCGTGCACCGGGGACGACCGGACCCGCCGCAGCAGCAGGGAGGCACGGGGCACGTCGCCCGGACTGGCCAGGTCGAGCACGGGTCGTCCGGCCACCGCGTCGGGCTCGTGGCCGAGGACGGCTCGCACCGAGGGGGTCTGGAAGCGGACCCGCAGGTCGGCGTCGACCACGAGGATGATGTCGGAGGAGTTCTGGACCAACGAGCGGAACTGGGCTTCGCTCTGGCGCTGGAGCACCTCCTCGGTCAGGCCCGCGCTCTCCAGGGCCAGCGACATCTGGGCGGCCATCGCGCACACGGCGTCGACGACGTCGGGACGCCGCAGCGACCTGCCTGCGACGACCACCGTCCCGATGAGCCCACCGGAGCGGAGGAGCGCGGCCAGCAGCACCGGGACACCCGGTCCCAGCCGGCCCGCCAGCACTGAGCCGGCCTGCCCGGAGTCGAGGAGCACGAAGCGCTCCCGGCACAGGTCGCCCTCGTGACGTGCCACGACGTCGTCCAGGTGGTCCGCGGCCGGTGGCGTCGGCTCGTCGAGCAGCCAGGCGGGGTCGTGCACCACCCGCCACGCTCCGTGGACGCTCATCACCACCAGGGGCCGGCCGTCGGTCCCGGCCTCTGTGATCGACGAGATCGCCCGTGCCCCGGCGGCGTGGATCTCCGCGCGGCTCGACGCCGCCACCAGCGACTCGCCGGTACTCCGCAGCAGCGCCTCCCGCCGTGTCGCGCGGCCCGCCACCTGGACCAGGCCGCTGAGCCGGACGATGACCAGGGCGAACATCGCGGCGGACGCGAGGGCGATGACGACCACGTCGCGGAGGTCGTCGGTCAGCGCCTCCCCCAGCAGCAACCCTGGCGGGAGCAGCGAGATCGACCCGAGCAGCAGCAGCCTCGGTCGTGACAGCACCGGCGGCGGCAGCCGCACCGGCTCGGTCAGACGTCGCATGTCGGGGTGCAGGGCCGCCGCTCCCCACGCGATGTAGAACACGATCCAGCCGACGTCGACCGGCCCGCCGGTCTGCCAGCTGCCGTTGAGCTGGACCAGCCCGTAGGCCACGTCTGCCGACAGCAGCCCGATCGTCCCGGTCGTCAGCAGCAGCAGGGCCGTGGACCGCCGGCCACCGCCGAGCAGCAGCCGGGCCAGCACCGCGAGCAGCAGCACGTCGCCGAGCGGGTAGGCGATCGAGAACGCGTGCTCGACCGGGCTCAGGGAGCGGTCGCGGAGGTAGGGCGCGGCGAGGAAGACCCACGCCAGCAGCCCCAGCCCGATGGTGACGACGAGGGCGTCGGTCAGCGCCCGGTGGTCCCGCTCCCGGGACCGGGCCCGGACCAGCAGCACCAAGCCGGCCGCGAACAGCGGGTAGGTGCACAGGTACAGGACGTCAGCGACGGAGGGGTACGGCACAGCAGCGGCGGTCGGGCCCGCCAGCAGGTCGTAGACGATGTCCCCGGCGATGAACGTCCCGAGCCCGGCGGCGACCAGCCACCACGCCAGCGGACGCCGCGGCCGATGGAGCAGCAGCCCGGTGACGACCGCCAGCACGCTGGACACGCCGATCACCGTCCACAGGTAGCGCGGCGGGTCGGGAACCACGACGTAGGTGACGGCGAGGCTCGCCATCACGACGGCGTACGTCCCTCGGACCATCAGCTGCATACGGGCTACTTCGGCGCACATACGGAGACCTGAGGCGAACGACGTCTGCTGATCCGGCGAGCGGGTCACCCCCGTAGCGACCCCGGCGGCCCGTCTAGCCACCACCGTCGCGGGCTCGACAGGCTCAACCGGCAGGGCCGGGGGCTCAGCCCGGACCGACGTGGTCCGCGTCGATCCGGACCAGCACCCGGTCCTCGGCACGCATGCTCGCCCGGTAGTCGTCCCAGTCGTCGTGCTCTCCCGACACACTGCGGTAGTAGTCGACGAGCAGCTCCATCGCCTCGGGCAGCGCGACCACCTCCGCGCGCCCCGTGACATAGACCCACGGGCCGAAGAACGCGTCGGTGAACACGCACAGCTGGGCACGCGGGTCGCGGCGCAGGTTCCTGGCCTTGACCGAGGCCCGGGGGGTGCTGACGACGAACCTGCCCTCAGCGTCGACCGAGGCCAGGATCGGGCTCTGCTGCAGCCCGTCCTCGGGGGTGCGGGTGGCCAGCACCGCACGGTGGTGCCGGCGGACGAACTCTCGGGCGTCGTCGATGTCCATCGCGCCAGTCTCCTCCCGCCCGCTGCCCCGGTCGAGGCGGTCGCCGCCCCCGACCGGTCAGGGCACGAGCACGACCCGCGGCGCGGACGAGCCGCCGGCGAGCGCGAGCCAGACCTCCCGGACCGACGCGAGCGGGCGGCTGACGTGGGCCAGCGAGACGGTGCCGGCGGCGGCGTGGCGGAGCACGGCGGTGAGCGCGTCGCGACGCTGCACGGGGGTCAGCGAGCTGTTGGTGTAGCCGAGCACGCTCGCGGACCTGCTCCGCAGCACCGCCGAGGAGAGCACGGCCTCGTCACCCGCGGCGCCGCCGAGGTTCACCAGCCGACCGCCGGGCGCCAGCACCCGGCTGGCCGCGGTCGCGACCGACCCGAACACGGGGTCGAGCACGACGTCGACCTCACCCCCGCTCGCCCGCGCCAACCGAGCGGCAAGCTCCTCGACACTGCCCGTGCCAGCGACCACGTCGTCGGCGCCGGCGTCCAGGGCACGTCGCCGAGCCTGCTCCGAGCGGGCGACGGCCACCACCGACCCTGCGCCGAGGGCGCGCGCCGACCCGATGCCGGCCTGTCCGACCGCACCACCGCCGCCGAGGACCAGCACCCGCTCACCCGGCCGGAGCGCCGCACGCCACGACAACGCCATCCAGGCCGCCACCGCCGACAGCCCGAGCGCCGCCACCAGCGGGTCGGACACGTCGGCATCCACCGGCACCAGGTCGTCGTCGTCGGCCACGCACCACTCCGCCAGGCTGCCGTCTCCGGGCGCCATCCCCGCCGACGTCGCGAACCAGACCCGGCTGCCGGCGGCCACGGCGCCGGACTCGGTCGCCACACCGACTCCCTGCACACCGGGCACGTAGGGCACTCCCGGCCGCCCGAAGTACGACGTGCCCGAGGCGCAGAGCAGGTCGAGCGGCACCACCGGGGCCGCGCTGACCCGCACCAGCGTGCGGCCCGGCCCGGCGACGGGGACCGGCGAGTCGCCGAGGACCGGCGGCTCACCGGGGGTGTGCACCAAGGCTGCGCGCACGGGCTCCTCCTCGACGGCTCGACAGCGGACGGTCGCGACGGTCAGGTCGCGATGTCGGGGTAGGGCAGCCGTTGGTGGGCCAGCGCGGCGCCGTACGCCTTCTGGTACTCCAGCGGTCCGTGGTCGCGCTCGAACATCGCGATGAACAGCGTCAGGGTGAGGAACGGATGCGCCCCCATCTCGAACAGCGCGACGTGGTCGTGCTCGGCCAGGGCCCGGCGCTCGGCGTCGCTGAACCGCAGCCACGTGGAGCGCTCCTGGACGGTGCAGTTCAGGATCGTGTTGGCCATCTCCGCCTCCCACCACGAGACGGTGTCGACCGGGTCCTCGCGGTAGCGCTCGACCAGCTCGGGGTCGCGGTCGACGGTGAACAGGAACTTGTCGAGCAGGTACTTGCTCATCGTGTCCTCCCGGACCGGGCGAGCGAGGTGGAGGGCGCGGTGCAGCGGTCCGCCGGGCCGGTGCCGGGGCGGGTCACGACGGCACCCCGTCCGGGTACCAGGTGAAGTAGGCCTCCATGGTGTGGAACAGGTCGAGTGAGTCGACGTGGTCGGCCTTGGCGCCGTCTCCGGCCACCCCCATCATCAGCAGGAAGTCCATGAAGCCGTGGGTGGCGTTGCCGGGCGTGTGCAGCGACTCCAAGGTCACCTCGGCCAGCGCCCCGTCGATGTCGCCGGAGGCGATCCAGTCCACGGCCCTGCGGTCGAACTCAGGATCCGGCCCGTGCTCGCCGAACTGGCGGGGCCCACCCAGCTCGAGCGAGAGGTGCCCGGTCCCGATGACGGCGACACGCTGGTCCTCGGGCCACGACTCGACCATCCGCCGGATGGCACGGCCGAGCTCGACGAACCGCCTCGGCCGGGGCAGCGGCGGCGCGAAGATGTTGGTGTAGATCGGGACGATGGGAAGGTCGGCCTGTGGCCGGAGCGTGATGATCGGGCAGGTGATGCTGTGGTCGATGCGCAGCTCGTTGCTGAAGGCCAGGTCGAAGTCGGCGTCGAGCCCGCTGCGCAGGATGTGCGCGGCCAGGTCCTCCTGTCCCCGCAGCGTCATCCGCGGCAGGCCGAACTCCCGCTCCTCGTTGTGGAAGTTCGCGTCGAAGAACGGGGCCTTGCCGACCAGGAACGCAGGCATGTTGTCCAGCCACAGCTGGTGGAAGTGGTCGCTGCCGACCATCACCAGCACGTCGGGCTCGGCGCGGGTCAGCGTCTCGCGGAACGTCTCGATCTTGGCGACCCACTCGTCGGCGAACGGCGGCCGCTGCGCCCCGGTGCTGGTGCTGGCGCGGTAGTAGAAGGGGTGGTGCGTCGAGGCGATGACCGCGGCGACGGTGGCCATGGCGGGCTCCTGTGAGGAAGGTCGGTCAGGGGAGGGGGTCGACGGTGGGGTCGACGTAGACGGCGTTGCGGTCGACGGCCAGGTAGGCCGTCATGCCCACCGGTCGGCGTCGTTCCTCCGCGATCTGCCCGAGCAGTCCCGCGGCCCGGGCCAGCAGCGCGAAGCCGCGCAGCAGCTCCACCGGCAGCCCGAGGTCGGCCAGCGCGGCCCCGCACACGCCCGCGCCGTTGAGCGGCAGCCGCCTCCCCAGCACCTGCTCGTGCACGCGCCCGATGGCCTCGAACAGCGCCAGGTGGGGGCCGCGCAGCCCCTCCTCCTCGGCGATCCGCACCAGCACCGGGGTCCGCGGGTCCTGCACCTTGTGCACGGGGTGGCCCAGACCTGGCACGAGCCGGCCGTCGTCCCGGGTGCGGGTCACCGCGTCGAGCGCCAGCGCGTCCCAGCCGGCGTCGTCGGTCGGGAGCGCGCCGTCGTGCCGGCCCAGCGCGTCGTGGAGGTAGGCGCCGCAGTCCTCGGTCACCCCGAGGAACCTGGAGCCGCCGCCGAGCAGCCCGGCGGCCAGCGCACCCTGCAGGGAGTCCGGCGCCGACAGGTAGGTCAGCCGGGCCGCGATGGCGGTGGGGGTGAAGCCGTGGTCGGCCAGCGCGACCAGCACGGCCTCGAAGACCCGGGTCTCCGACGGGGTCGGCCGTCGCAGCGCCACCAGCCAGAACGCCAGCTCGCCGAAGCCGACCTTGCCCATCAGGTCCGCGGTCAGGTCCTGGCCCAGCAGCCGGATCTCGTCTGCGGTGGAGGTGCCCAGGGAGGTCGGGAAGGCGAGGTCGCTCTCGGCCCCGTCCGGACGGGCGGAGGCCTGTGGGTCCCGGGACGGTCGGGGACTCGTCATACGAGGGGCTCCTCGTCGTCGGTCGGCTGGTCGGTCGGCTGGTCGGTGGGCTGGGCGAGCCACCGTCGGATCTGGGACCCGTGCTCGTCGAGGGCCGGCGGCGGCAGCAGGTAGTCCGGTGGGGTCTCGGAGAACCGGATCGGGTGGCGCACCGACGGCACCGCGGCCGACCCTGCCCCGACCGTCACGACCGGCTCGAGACCGACCTGCTCGGCGAACGCGACCCCGCCGTCGACGGTGTTGATCGGCCCGCACGGCACCCCGGCGGCGGTGATGTCGGCGAACCACTCCATCGTGGTGCGTCGCCGCAGCCGCTCGACCAGCAGCGGTCGGAGCTCGCCGCGGTTCGCGGTCCGGTCCTCGTTGCGGGCGAACCGGACGTCGTCGGCGAGCTCGGGGACCCCCAGCGCCTCGACCAGGCGGCGGAACTGCCCACTGTTGCCCGCGGTGATGATGAGCTCGCCGTCGGAGCACGGCAACGGCTCGTAGGGGAACAGGCTGGGGTGGCTGTTGCCCATCCGGAACGGCACGACCCCACCCGCGACATAGGCACTGGTCTGGTTCACCATGCCCGACAGCGCCGAGGAGAGCAGGTTGACCTCGACGTGCTGGCCCCGGCCGGTGCCATGGCGGGCGTTCAGCGCGGCCAGCACCCCGATCGTGGCGTGCAGCCCGGCCATCACGTCGAAGACCGAGATGCCGGCGCGGTAGGGGTCGCCCTCCGGGTCGCCAGTGAGGCTCATCAGCCCCGACATCGCCTGGACGATCAGGTCGTAGCCGGGCAGCACCCGACCGCGCGGCCCGCTGCCGAAGCCGCTGATGGAGGCGTACACCACCCGGGGGTTGTCGGCCGCGACCGTCTCGTAGTCCAGCCCGAACCGGGCCAGGCCCCCGGGCTTGAAGTTCTCCACCAGCACGTCGCAGCGCCGCCCCAGCTCCTGCGCCGCGGCCAGGTCGTCGGCCTGCAGGAGGTCGAGGGCGACCGAGCGCTTGTTGCGGTTCACGCCCAGGAAGTACGTCGAGACACCGGCACGCACCGGGGGCTGCCAGCTCCGGGTGTCGTCCCCACCGGGTGCCTCGACCTTGACCACCTCGGCCCCCAGGTCGGCCAGCAGCATCGTCGCGTAGGGCCCGGCGAGGATCCGGGAGAAGTCGGCGACCAGCACGCCCGCCAGCGGGCCGGTGCGAGGTGACGAGTCGGGCAACGGTCCTCCGAGCGACGGTGGACGAACGACGGGAACACCGACGTCCGGCGTCAAACGGACGATCGTCCGCCTGGTCGTGCCGAGTCTGGGCCGCTCCCCTACCGGTGTCAACCGTCAACCAGGTGACGGCGGTCGTTGACCTCACTCCCCTCTTGACACGTGCGCCCAGTCACACCGACAGTAACTTTGGAGCGTACTGACCGGCAGGTGGACATCTGTCCGGGCACCTTTCGAGCACGTGGAGCGACGATGACCCACCCCCCGACCGACCCGCCCCTCCCGGACCGTCCGGTGGTGCTGCGCGGCGGCACGGTGCTCACGATGGACGACCGGCACACGGTCCTGACCGGCGCTGACGTCCTGGTGGTGGCCGACCGGGTCGCCGCGGTCGGTCCCGGGCTCGACGTACCCGAGGGCACGCAGGAGATCGACGCCGCCGGCGGGATCGTGATGCCGGGGATGATCGACACGCACCGGCACATGTGGCAGACCGCGATGCGCGGCTACGGTGCGGACTGGACGCTCACCCAGTACTTCGTCTGGTACTACCTCGAGCACGGCAAGGCGTTCCGCCCGCAGGACGTCCACGCCGGGAACCTCGCCTCAGCCTGGGACGCGCTCGAGGCCGGGGTCACCACCACCGTCGACTGGTCGCACGGGCTGCAGACGCCGGACCACGCCGAGGCGGCGGTCGAGGCGCTCACCAGCGTCCCGGGACGGTTCGTCCTCGCGTACGGCAACATCCAGGCCGCCCCCTGGGAGTGGACGGCCGACCCCGCGGTGCGCGCGTTCCTCGAGCGGCACCGGGGCAGCGACCGGCTCGGCCTGCAGCTCGCGTTCGACGTGACCGGCGACCCGGCCTTCCCCGAGCGAGCCGCCTTCGAGACCGCCCGCGAGCTCGGCCTGCCCGTCACCACCCATGCCGGCGTCTGGGGCGCGACCAACGACGACGGCATCCGGCTGATGCACGAGCACGGCTTCATGACGCCGGAGACCGTCTTCGTGCACGCGGCCACGCTCACCACCGACTCCTACCAGCGGATCGCTGCCTCCGGCGGCTCGGTGTCGGTCTCCACCGAGTCCGAGCAGAGCGCCGGTCAGGGCTACCCGCCCACCTGGCAGGTCCGTCGCTACGACATCGGGGTGTCCCTGTCGATGGACACCAGCGTGTGGTGGAGCGGGGACCTGTTCTCCGCGATGCGCACGACGCTCGGGGCCGACCGGTCACGCGAGCACCTCGAGGCCCACGCCAAGGGCGAGACGGTCACCCACGTCCATCTCCGCGCCGAGCAGGTCGTCGACTGGGCCACCCGAGGCGGGGCCCGGGCGCTGGGCCGAGACGACCTCGGACGCGTGCAGGCGGGCGCCAAGGCCGACGTCGTGCTCATCAAGAACGACAGCTCCCCGGTGTCCTTCCCGCTGCTGAACCCCTACGGACACGTCGCGTTCCAGGCCCAGCGCGGCGACGTCCACACCGTCATCGTGGACGGGCGCGTGGTCAAGCACGAGCACCGGCTGGTGGGCGTCGACCTGCCGGCCGTGCGCCGCACGGTGGAGGACACCGTCGAGCACCTGCGCTCCGAGCTCGGCGAGCAGGCGTGGTTCCGGGGGATGAACCCCGACCTCCCGGCCGACGACGAGGTGCTGGACAACCCGTACCAGTACACCGACTACAAGTCCGAGCGGACCCGCGGTGCCCGCGGCTCGGTGTTCGGGGAGCCGGGCTCGGGACGCTGACCGGGACACCAGTCGTAGTCTCGGCCGCGGTGTCCGACGGGTCGGGCACGCGCAGGCGACCAGCGAGGGAGGCAGCGACATGGCCGGACGCGGCTCGGGGCCCGACTTCGTGGAGTCACTGGCCCGCGGTCTCGACGTGCTCGCCTGCTTCGACGCGCACCACCCCTCGATGACGCTCACCGAGGTGGCGACCGCTGCCGGGCTGGCGAGGCCGACCGCCCGCCGGCTGCTGCTCACCCTCGAGGAGCTGGGCTTCGTCGCCGCGGACGGCGGCAGCTTCCGGCTGACCCCGAAGGTGCTGACCCTGGGCATGGCCTACGTCGGCGCGCTGGGGCTGTGGGACATCGCCCGGCCGCACCTGGAGTCGCTGGTGCGACGGACCGGGGAGTCGTCGTCGATGGCCCAGCTCGACGGGTCCGACATCGTCTACGTCGCCCGGGTCTCGGTCCCGAAGATCATCGCGCTCCGGGTCGAGGTGGGCACCCGCTTCCCCGCAGTGCAGACCTCGCAGGGGAAGGTGCTGCTGGCGGCGCTGTCCCCCGAGGCGCTGACCACCGCCCTGACCTCACCGAGCCGGGCGGGGCTGCCCCGCTACATCGGGCGGTCGCCGGACCAGGTGCGCGACGAGCTGACCCAGGTCAGGGCCCGCGGCTGGGCGCTGGCCGACGAGGAGCTGGCCCCTGGCGTCCGTTCGGTGGCCGTCCCGGTCCGCGACGGCACCGGAGCGGTGCGCGCCGCGATGAACGTCACGGTCCACGCGGCCGAGACCACGACCGACCGGCTGCTGAACGAGCACCTGCCGCTCCTGCTGCGCTCGGCCGGAGACGTGAGCGCCGAATGGGCGCTGTGGCAGTCCCGACCGCACCGGGAGGTCGAGACCACCCCCCAGCCCGGCTCCGCGGCCGCACCGGCCTAGCCGCAGGCGGCCGCCTCGTGTGGTTGCCCGTCTAGTCCAGGTGTGGGGAGTCGCCCGCCGAGCCGGGCGGCGGGTGCTGGTGGTCGCGGGCGAAAGCCTCCAGCACGCCCCCGTCCGCACCGGGCCGGTCCAGGTAACCCTCCCCGAGGTGGCCGAGCAGGTGCCGCAAGGAGAGCTCGAGACGACGCGCGGCGTGCCGGACCTCGTCGGCGCTCGACCGGCCACCGGCGGCTGTCAGCTCGGCGACGTACCCGAGGTTGGCTGCCAGTGAGAGGGCTGGGTCGGACTCGCGGAAGTAGTAGGTCTCGGCGTACTGGGTGAGGTCCACGTCGACGACCGTGAGCTGGTCCGTGACGGCGTCGAGCAGGCCGGCGGCCACGGCGGCGTCCCCTTGGGCCACGACGTCGGTGGCGTCGGTCGCCGCAAGCACGTGGAGCCGGCGGGCGAGCGCCCGCCGCCGGGTCAGCGCCGGGTAGGACCTGGAGGATCCAGGAGATGGCCGCCGTGAGCAGCACGAACCCGACCAGGGCCTGGATCGGGACCAGCAGCCGCAGCCAGCCGGTGGCGGGCACCACGTCCCCGAAGCCGAGGGTGGCCACCGCCACCAGCGACAGGTAGAACGACGCCACCAGGTCGGAGGACTCGGCCGGCCGCAGCGCGCTGCCGAAGTAGAACCCGCCCGGCATGTGCGGCAGGTAGACCAAGGCCCAGCCCACGACGATCATCGCCGTCCACACCACCACGGTGAGCAGGATTCCCAGCGGACCGGCGAGCTCGGTGGACCGTCCGGCACGGTTCACCAGCCGCGTCGCGAGCCAGGTGACGGCGAACGTCCGTCGGCAGATCGTGCCGAAGCCGCTGGGATGCCACAGGGTGTGGAAGATGTCGCGCAGCGACAGCAGCACGGTCAGGGATCCAAGGACCGTCAGCAGCCACGTCATCTCAGCCACCGTGCCCCGCCCGTCGCCCCGGCAATGACGTGGAGTACGGCGCGGCCGACGATCCGCTGGAAGCATGGTGAGCACAATCTTTTCGGACTATCAGTCATTGGGTAGTGTCGAGATTGTCGGCCCCGATCCACGCCTCCCCCGTCGTGGCTCGGGGTCGGCCTCGCTGCGCGACCATCCTGGGTCGGGTCGCATCGGCCGGGAGGTCCGAGTGTCCCCCCATCCTCGGCACTTGACACCGTCGCGTGGTGACTTATCGTTACTCGTTAATAACGACTATCGATATGGAGATGCCGTGCGCCAGACCATGCGGAAAACGTCCTTCGTCGGTCCCGCGGATCTCGTCCTCGCCCGGGTCCTGCTGCTCGGGACCCTCCTCGGCGCGGCCACCGTCGCGCTCGTCGTGCCGGTCGCGCAGTGGCTCACCGGTGGACCTCTGCGATGGCAGACCGACGTCGGGTCGGGAGAGCCGCTCCCAGCGAGCCTGCTGCGGCCTCGACCCGGTGTCCGGCTCACCTGGGCCGGCGACCTCGGCGTGAGCATCGACCGGGCCGGGACCGGGCTGTGGCTGCTGAGCCTGCTGCCGGGCCTGCTGCTGACGGTGGCCGTCGCCCTGGTCGTCACCCAGCTGCTCCGACTCACCGGCCGAGTCCGGCGGGGCGCCGCCTTCGACGCCGGCAGCGTCCGCTCGCTCCAGGTGGTGGCGCTCACCCTGGTCGTCGGCACCCCGGTGATCGCCGGCGTCGCGGGGGTCGCGAACGCCCGGATCCTCGATCGCGCCCTCGTCGAGGGTCCCCACTCCTTCCTCTTGCTCTCCAGCGGTCAGGTCGTCCTCGTGGTGACCGGACTGGTGGTCGCGGTGGTCGCGGACGCCTTCGCCCAGGGCCGCCGCCTCGCCGACGACGTCGCGGGGCTGGTCTGATGCCGGTGGAGGAACCGCACCGGATCGTGTGCCGGCTCGACCACCTGCTCGACGCTCGGGGGATGACGCTGACCGCGCTCGCGGACCAGATCGGGGTCAGCATCGTGAACCTCAGCGTGCTGAAGAACCAGCGCGCCAAAGCGGTCCGGTTCTCCACGCTGACGGCGATCTGCGAGGCGCTCGGGTGCGGGCCCGGCGACCTGTTCACCCTCGCCGACCGGTGACCCCCCGGCCGGGTGCGCGGGTCCCGACAGGCTCGACCGACCCCCCGGGGCTCGACCAGCGGTCAGCCGAGCAGCGCCGCGACCAGGAGCACCGCCGGGACCGAGAGCAGCGTGGTGACGAAGATGGCATCGCGGGCAACCACCTCGCCCCGGCCGTAGCGCGTGGCGTGGACGAAGATGTTCTGAGCGGTGGGCAGCGCCGCGATGACGGTGACGGCGAGCAGCGCGGTGTCCCCGAGCCCGAGGACGAACCGGCCCACGACGTAGGTCGTCGCCGGTTGCACGACCAGCTTCAGCGCGGTGATCCAGGCGATCTCGGCCAGGGACGTGCCGTGCCCCGGCCGGGGACCGAGGCGCAGCGAGACGCCGTAGGCCATCAGCATCGCCGGCACCGCCATCCCGGCGACCAGCTCCAGCGGGTCGCGCACCGCGGCCGGCAGCGTCAGACCGGTCACCGCCAGCAGCAGCCCCAGCAGCGATCCCAGCGTGAGCGGGTTGGTCAGCGGGCGGGCCGCCGTCCGGACCAGGGAGAACCGGTGGTCGGAGGTGGCGTGGTCCAGCAGCGCCAGCGCCACCGGCTGCAGCACCAGCAGCTGCATCAGGATCGTGGGCGCCACCAGCGCCGCGTCCCCCAGGACGTACGCCGCGATGGGCAGACCCAGGTTGCCGGCGTTGACGTAGCCGGCACAGAGGGTGCCGACCACCGTGTGCGCGAGGTCCCGGCGCCACAGCAGCCGAGCGCTCAGCAGGTACAGCCCCCCGGCGGCGACCACTCCCGCGGCGGAGGCCGCCAGGTTGGCCGAGAGCACCGCCGTGACGTCGGCATCGCCGAGCACGGTGACCATCAGGGCGGGGCTGGCGACGAAGAACGACAGCCGTGACAGCAGCACCCGCCCGGCGTCGTCGAGGACCCCGAGCGAGGCGAGCAGCGCGCCGAGCGCGATGACCGCCCCGATCGTCACGAACCCCTCGAGCACCCCGGCCACGGCCGCCCCCGCTCCTGTCAGGCCTCGATCCTCCCAGCCGCGGACCGGCTGCGGGTCAGCGGACCAGCCCGAGCAGCCCGCGGACCCGGTGCTCGGCGACGTGCAGCGCGGAGCTGAGCAGGGTGCTGCCGGGCAGCCGGGTGGCGGTGATGCCGCGCTCGACCCACGAGGACCGGACCCACGCCGGGTCGCTCGCCTCCCGTCCCGCCACCCGGCCGCCGGGCCCGTCCGCGAGCACCGCCTGCGCCATCGCCTCCCGCAGCGGCAGGGCGTCGGTGAGGTCGACCTTGGTCGGGTCCGGCTGCCCGGGACGGGCCACCATGTCGTGGCGCAGGCTGCGCACCAGGGCAGCGGCCGTCCAGTAGGGAGCGGCCGAGACCAGCCCGGCCCCCAGCGCGACAGCCGTCACCGGCGCCCCCACGACGGGCACCTGCAGCCGGGGCAGCCCGGTCAGTTCGGCGTACAGCTCCAGCAGCTCGGGGTAGGTGACGACGTCCGGGCCGGCGATGTCCACGTCGCCGACGGCGTCACCGGCCAGGGCATCGGCGAGCACCCTGACACAGTCGCCGACCCCGATCGGCTGGACCCGGGAGCGCATCCACACCGGGACCGGCTGGACGAGCAGCGTGGAGGCGGTCTGCCGGACCATCTCGAAGGACGTGGACCCCGCCCCCACGACGACCCCGGCGCGCATGGACAGTGTGGCCGCCGCGCTCGAGAGCAGCAGCCGCTCCACCTCCAGGCGCGAGGCCACGTGGGGGGACAGCTGCTCCGGCGGCACGTCGGGAACCAGACCGGACAAGTAGACCACCCGCCCGATCCCCAGGTCGCTGACGGCGTCACGGACCACCGTGGCCGCCAGCCGGTCGCGGGACGGGAAGCGCGGCGAGGACAGGCCGTGCACCAGGTAGCACAGGGCGTCGACCCCGGTGAGCGCGGCCCTCACCTGGTCGGGGTCGGCCGCGTCCATCTGTCGCAGCTCGGCGCGGTCCGACCAGCAGAACCGGTCGGGGTCCGGGGGGCTGGAGGCCGCGGCCACCACCTCGTGGCCGCGACGCAGCAGCTCGGGGACCAGGCGGCTGCCGATGTAGCCGGTGGCGCCGGCGACCAGGATGCGCACCTGCCCAGCATGGCAACCGAGCGCAACCCGGCGTGTGGGTGCCCCCGAGGAGTCAGGTGCGGCGGGACACGACAGCGGCCAGGTGCTCCCAGCGGGCCCGGCGGCCGTGGGGGTCCGCGCCCTGGCGAGCGTGGGTCTCGGCGTGCGCCGCGGCGGCCTCCCCGTCCCCGCACCCGCGCAGGTACGACGTCAGCGTGCAGGACTCCAGCCCGAGCAGGCTCTCGCTCCCGGGGTGACCGGCCAACGCACCGACGCGGCGCTCCCAGGCGATGTGCCCGGCCAGCGCACCGAGCGCGGTCCGCGGCCGGGCCGGGTCCACCTCGAGCCGCCAGCCCCGCTCCCAGGCCACCACGTCGCCGCCCGGCATGGGTCGCGCGATCCCGTAGCCCTGCCCCTCGTCGACCCCGAGCGCGACGGCCGCCTCGATCAGGCCGTCGTCCTCGAGCCCCTCGATCACCACCGACAGCCCCTGGCTGTGGGCGATGTCGCGGATCGGCTGGATGAAGTGCAGGGCCGCGCCCGGCGCCAGCTCGGTGCCGCGGACCAGGCTCTGGTCGATCTTCACGTCGTCGAAGGCGAAGTGCCGCAGCCGGAGCAGCGAGCTGTAGCCCGAGCCGAGGTCGTCCTGGGCGAGCCGGACCCCGAGGTCCTTGAGGTCGTCGAGGAAGTGCCGGCGGCGCCGCAGCTCGGCGTCGACGTAGCCGGTCTCCAGCAGCTCCAGCGTCAGCCGACCGGGGTCGACCGCGTAGCCGGCCAGCACGTCGTGCACCAGCCGCACGTACCGGGCGTCGTCGACGGCCACCACCGGCAGGTTGACCGACACGTCGGTCCGCAGCCCCTCGGCCTCCCAGCCACGCATCGCCGAGAGCGCCTGGTGCAGCCCGGTCTCGAACAGGTCGAAGAGCTGGTCGTCGCCGAAGGTGGGCAGGAACTCGCCCGGGCCGACCACCCGGTCACCCACGTGCATCCGCGCCAGCGCCTCCAGCCTGTTCAACCGCCCGCTGGGCAGCGCGATCACGGGCTGGAAGTACATCTCCACCTGACCGGAGGCGAGCCCTCGCAGGTGGATCTCGCGGTCGTGGTGGTTGGTCACCGCCGAGGCGACGCTCGGCTGCCGCTCCAGGTCGCCCAGGGCCTGCTCGGCGACCTGCTTGACCTGCTCGAGAAAGGCCTGCCGCAGCGAGAAGGCGAAGAAGCCGGTGCGCTCGGCCTGCAGGCTCAGCAGGGCGGCGGTGCGGCCGGTGCCGGCCCGCAGCGGGACGGCCGCGCTCGAACGCCACCCGAGCTGCACCGCGGCCTCCTGCCACGGGTGCATCCGGCGGTCGTTCTGCCACGAGTCGCAGGTGTCGATGTCGCCGCTGCGCCAGGCGACCCCGATCGGTCCCTGCCCGGTCGCGCTCGCGGCGAGGGCGTCGACGGGGCTGACCTCGCCCCACGGCGTCTCCCGGCGGGCCCGGTCGAAGCCCGGGCCGCCGCCCACCTCGTACTGGATCCGGCCCCCGTCGTCGGTCCGCATGAACAGCACGACCACGACCCCCGAGAGCGTGCCGAGCGCGTCCACCAGACCCTGGGCCAGGTCGCTGACGGTGTGGGCGGTGGTGACGGCGTGCAGCACCCGCATCATCACGCGGTGCTGCTCGGCGTCGATGTCGCGGAACCCGAGCAGCGCGCCGTGCAGGTCGTCGATGAAGCGCTCGGTGACCAGTGCCTGCGCCGTGGGGACGTCGAGGTGGCCGGCGTACGCCTCGATGGCGGCCAGCACGCCCCGGCGGTGCTCGGCGACGGCGGCGGTGTAGACGTCGAGGTCGACCCCGACCATGGCGTGGACCGTGCCGACCTCGCGGCTGCGCTCGAGCTGGACGCGCGGGTCGAGACCCGGGCCCAGCAGCAGCCGCAGGTGCTCGACCTGCTGGCCCTTCAGATGCTCGAACTGGGCCTCGGTCAGCCGCTCCACCACCGCTCGGACCCGGTGGTCGCGGGCCAGCCGGTCGTAGAAGTCCTCGACCACCCGCGACAGGTGCGGTGCCAGGCAGTCCAGGACGCGACCGAGCAGCTCGGCGCTGGCCGGGCTCTCGGGCGGTCGGAACGCGGGCACGGCGCCTCCCGTGACCGCAACCCTGCTCATGGGACCGATCGTAAAGGCCTCGCGACCGAGCGGCCGGGTTTCGCGCGAACCGACCGACGGTCGGCGGCGCTCAGCCCTCGGCCGCGAGGACGCGCCCGGTGGCGTCGACGTAGACCGGCCCGTCCCCCAGCCGGGCCCTCATCACCTGGACGGCGTCCGGGTTGTCGTCGACGAGGACGTAGCGCCGGCCGGTGGCGGCGGCAACCGCGCCCGTCGTGCCACTGCCCGCGAAGAAGTCCAGGACGCGGTCACCGGGACGCGTCGAGGGGGCCAGCACCCGGCGCAGCACGCCCTCCGGCTTCTGGGTCGGGTAGCCGGTCTTCTCCCGACCCCCCGTGGCGACGATGGTGTGCCACCACACGTCGGTCGGAAGCTTCCCGCGAGCCGCCTTCTCGGGGCCGACCAACGTCGGGGCCAGGTAGGGGATCCGCTCGATCTGGTCCTGGTCGAACAGGTGCGCCCCTCGGGTGCGGACGTAGACCAGCAGGGTGTCGTGCTTGGCCGGCCACCGGTCCTTGGACCGGCCCCCGTAGTCGTAGGCCCAGATCACCTCGTTGAGGAAGCACTCGCGACCGAAGATGTCGTCGAGCAGCACCTTGCAGTAGTGCGCCTCCCGCCAGTCCAGGTGGACGTAGAGGGTGCCGGACTCCGTCAACAACCGGCGGGCCTCCTCCAGCCGCGGCGCCAGGAAGCCGGCGTAGTCGGAGAAGCTGTCGGGGTAGGAGCGCCGGGCGGTCTCGACCGTGGAGTAGCGGCGCCCCGCGAACCCGGTCCGGTCCGCAACGACCTCGGGGTCGCGGCGGGTCTGCAGCGTGCGACGGTCGCGGCGTCCACCGGTGTTGAACGGCGGGTCGATGTAGACCAGCTGGACCGATCCCGAGGGCAGCTGCGGGAGCACCACCGCGTTGTCCCCGTGCACCACGTAGTCGGCGGTGGGGTCCAGGTCGATCACGCCGGCCATCATCGCGCACCACGGGACCAGCCCGCCGCTCGCCGGGCCGCGCCCCGTGTGTTTCGATGGGTCGTGGCCATCGAGTTCACGCCCTCGGCCCGCCCGACCCTGGGGGTCGAGTGGGAGTTCGCACTGGTCGACCGGGTGACCCGCGACCTCTCCAACACCGCGAGCGCCCTCTTCGACCGGGTCCGCGAGTCCCTGGGCGACCAGCCGGAGCTGCACCAGGAGCTGCTGCGCAACACCGTCGAGGTGGTGACCGGCGTCTGCGAGAGCACCGACGAGGCGCTCGCGGACCTGTCCCGCACGCTGAAGCTGGTCCTGCCGGTCGCCCACGAGCTGGGTGTCGACCTCTACTCGGCCGGCACCCACCCCTTCGCGCAGTGGTCCACCCAGCTGCTGACCCCCGGGCACCGCTACGAGGAGCTGATCGAGCGCACCCAGTGGTGGGGCCGACAGATGCTGATCTGGGGAGTGCACGTCCACGTCGGGCTGCCGCACCGCGACCAGGTGATCCCGATCGTCTCCTCGCTGCTCAACCACTACCCGCACCTGCAGGCGCTGTCGGCCTCGTCGCCGATGTGGGCGGGAACGGACACCGGCTACGCCAGCAACCGGGCGATGATGTTCCAGCAGCTGCCGACCGCGGGGCTGCCCTTCCAGTTCGAGACCTGGCAGGAGTACGAGGGGTTCGTGGCGGCGAACCTCAAGACCGGGGTCATCGAGTACCTCTCCGACATCCGCTGGGACGTGCGCCCCTCCCCCGCGCTCGGGACCGTCGAGGTGCGGATCTGCGACGGCGTGTCGAACCTGCGCGAGCTGGGCGCGCTGACCGCGTTGACCCACTGTCTGGTCGTCGACCTCTCCGAGCGGCTCACCGCGGGCGAGCGGCTGCCCACCATGCCGCCGTGGCACGTCCAGGAGAACAAGTGGCGTGCGGCCCGGTACGGGCTGGACGCGGAGGTCATCCTGGACGCCGAAGCCACCGAGCGCCTCGTCACCGACGACCTCGCCGACCTGCTCACCCGGCTGGAGCCGGTGGCGCAGCGGCTCGACTGCGTGCGAGAGCTGCGCGACGTCGAGGGCATCGTCCGCACCGGGGCCTCCTACCAGCGGCAGCGCACGGTCGCCGCGCGGACCGGGGGCGACCTGGTCGCCGTCGTCGACGCGGTGGTCGCCGAGCTGGAGCTGGGCTGAGCGCGCGGGCGACACGGGCCCGGGCGCTTGAGGCTGCGGCTGCCCGGGTACGCGGACCTCATGAGCGAGAACTTCGACAGCACCGAGCCGAACGAGTCCTACCACACCTACAGCGTCGACGACGAGGACCAGCCTCAGGGCGACGGGGACAGCCTGGTCGACGACCGGGGCCTGCGCGAACCGCTGGACGAGGGGTACTCGCCGCCGGAGAAGTGGTCGGTCGCTGAGGGCTACGGCAACACGCCGCTGGAGGAGGAGCTCGGGGAGAGCCTCGACCAGCGGCTCGCCCAGGAGGAGCCGGAGCCTGACCCGTACCTGGAGGCCGCCCGGGACACCGAGGACGTCGGCGGCGAGGTCGGTTCGACCCGGGCCGGCCGGCTGGTCGACCCGGACCAGGGGATGGGTCCCGACGAGGAGGCGACGCTGGTCGGGGACGACGTCGGCATCGACGGTGCCGGCGCCGGGGCCGAGGAGGCCGCCGTCCACGTCATCGCGGACGACCCGGCCGACGTCGAGGACCCGGCCGACCTCGAGGATCTCGAGAGCCTCCAGGAGTTCGAGAACCTCGAGAACCTCGAGACCCTCGAGGACTGAGCGCAGACCGGCCCCGGCTGCGGGAGCCCGGGGTCGGCGGGGCCTCAGACGTGCGCGTCCTCGTGGTGGCCACGCTCCCCGGAGTCGGTGAGCCGGGCCTCCTCGGCCGCCCTGGCCTCCAGCTCCGCCCGCTGGCTCGCCTCGAGCAGCTCCTTGGTGGCCTCGTAGTCACCCGGGCTGCTGACCAGGTCCGAGGCTCCGCCCTTCAGCCGTTGCAGCGCCGCTCGCCCGTAGATCTGCTGCTCCGTGGCGGTCCGCTGGGATCGGCCGCGTCCCATGAAGCTCACCGACCAGTGCCCCAGCGCCCCGATCCGGTTCTTGAAGCCCGTCAGGTAGAGCAGGTGGACCACCAGCCACATCACCCAGGCGAGGAAGCCGGTGAGCTTGACCCGGCCGATCAGGGCGACCGCCCGGAACCGGGAGATCGTGGCCATGCTGCCCTTGTCGAAGTACTTGAACGGCTCCTGCGGACCGCGATGGTCGCTGAGCCGGTGCTTGATCTCCTTGGCGGCGTACTTCCCGCCCTGGATCGCGACCTGGGCGACGCCGGGAAGGTGGTCCAGGCTGATCATGTCCCCGACCACGAACACCTCGGGGTGGCCCGGCAGCGTCAGGTCCGGGTTGACCCCCACCCGGCCGGCCCGGTCGACCGGGGCGCCGGACTGCTCGCCGAGCAGCTTCCCGAGCGGGCTGGCCTGGACCCCGGCCGCCCACACCTTGGTGCTCGACTCGATGCGACGGCGCGCGCCGTCCTTGTCCTTGACCTCGATTCCCCACTCGTCCACGTCGACGACCATCGCGCCGAGCTGCACCGAGACACCGAGGTCCTCCAGCGACGCCTGCGCCTTGGCGCCCAGCTTCTCGCCGAACGGCGGCAGCACCTGGGGGGCGGCGTCGAGCAGGATGATCGTCGCCTCGCGGGTGTTGATGCGACGGAAGTCCTTCGCCAGGGTGCGGTGCGCGAGCTCTGCGATCTGGCCGGCCATCTCCACCCCGGTGGGTCCGGCGCCGACCACGACGAAGGTGAGCAGCCGCTGGATCTCGGCCTCGTCGGTGGCGATCTCGGCCAGCTCGAAGGCCCCGAAGATCCGGCCGCGCAGCTCCAGCGCGTCGTCGATGCTCTTCATGCCCGGCGCGAACTCGGCGAACTGGTCGTTGCCGAAGTAGGACTGCCCGGCGCCCGCCGCCACGATCAAGGAGTCGTACGGCGTCACTGTGACCCGGTTCAGCACGTGGGAGGTGACGGTGCGGGCCTCGAGGTCGATGTCGACGACCTCGCCGAGGATCACCCGGGCGTTCCGCTGCCCGGAGAGCACCTCACGGGTCGGCGGCGCGATCTCGCCCTCGGACAGGATGCCGGTCGCCACTTGGTAGAGCAGCGGCTGGAACAGGTGGTGGGTCGTCTTCGCGACCATCGTGATCTCGACGTCGGCCTTGCTCAGCTCCTTGGTGGCGAACAGCCCGCCGAACCCGGATCCGATGACCACCACGCGATGGCGGGGGGCGGCTCCGGACGCTGCCGGCACGTGGTCCGCCGATGACGCCGATGACATGGCCTGTGACATGGTGACCTCTCCTAGGACGACAGGCTTCGACCCTGTCTCACTACCCATTCTTCCCAACCCAGTCTCGCAGCGCACCCCGGGTCGTCACGCCGCACCCCGGCAGGGTAGGCCCAGACGCCGCCCGGTGGGAACGCCGATGCGGCGGCTGGGGCACCGGGCGACCCCGCCACGGCGGTTGAACCGGCCCCACCTGGGAACATGGCCACGGTGAGCGATCCCGCAGCGGCTGCCGCCGACGACACGTTCGACGTCGCCGTGATCGGCTCCGGGTCCGGCAACTCGATGATCGACGGCCGGTTCGCGGACCGTCGGGTCGCGATCCTGGAGAGAGGCGTCTTCGGCGGCACCTGCCTCAACGTCGGCTGCATCCCGACCAAGATGCTCGTCTACCCCGCCGACGTGGCCCACACCGCCCAGGACGGCCCGCGGCTGGGGGTCGAGACTCGGTTCGAGGCGGTCGACTGGCCGCAGGTCCGGGACCGGGTGTTCGGTCGCATCGACCCGATCTCGGTGCAGGGCCGGGCCTGGCGGCACGGCCCCGGCTCACCCAACGTGACCCTGTTCGAGGGACACGCCCGCTTCGTCGGCGACCGCACCCTCGACACCGGCACCGGCCGGACCATCACCGCGGACCAGGTCGTGATCGCCGCAGGCTCCCGACCCGTCGTGCCCGGCGTGCCGGGCCTGCTCGAGGCGGGCTTCCACACCAGCGACACGATCATGCGGCTGGACCGGCTGCCGGCGCGGCTGGTGGTGGTGGGCGGCGGGTACGTCGGAGCCGAGCTGGCCCACGTGTTCGCCTCCTTCGGAACCCGCGTGACGGTCGTGAATCGCTCCGCCACCCTGCTGCGCGGCCACGACGAGGACGTCGCGGCGCGCTTCACCGCTGTCGCCGGCCGTCGCTGGGACCTGCGGCTCGGCCGGACCCCCATCAGGGTCGAGCGTGGCCCCAGCGGCGTCCGCGTCCACCTCGACGACGGCGACAGCGTCGAGGCCGACGAGCTGCTGGTCGCCGTCGGGCGCCGCTCCAACGCCGACGGGCTCGACCTGGACCGGGCCGGGGTGAAGACCGACGAGGACGGGACCGTGGTGGTCGACGCCTACCAGCGCACCACCGCGGAGGGGGTGTGGGCCCTCGGTGACGTGGCGGGGCCCCACCAGCTCAAGCACGTCGCCAACCACGAGGCCCGGGTCGTCGCACACAACCTGCTGCACCACACCGACCCTGCCCGGCTGATCACCGTCGGGGCGAGGCCGGTGCCGCACGCGGTGTTCTCCGACCCGCAGATCGGTGCGGTCGGGCTGACCGAGCGGGAGGCGCGCGAGCGGGGCTGCGACGTCGTGACCGCCACCCAGGACTACGCCGGAGTCGCCTACGGCTGGGCGATGGAGGACACCGACGGGCTGGCGAAGATGGTCGTCGACCGGGCCACCGGCCGCATCCTGGGAGCTGCGATCGTGGGTGCCCAGGCCTCCAACCTGGTCCAGCTGGTGGTGCAGGCGATGTCGTTCGGCCAGACAGCGCAGGAGCTGGCGCGGGGGCAGTACTGGATCCACCCGGCGCTCTCGGAGGTCGTGGAGAACCTGGCGCTGGCGGTGGAGACCGCTCGGGCGTCGGGCTGACCTGCGCGCCGGGGTCGCCCTGGTTTCCCAGGGCATCACCCTTTCCCGACGGCTCCCCTGCGACATGTCACACGGGAGGCATCGGGAACTGTCGATACCCTGGGAAAACGCAGCCCCGCACACCACCGCCCACCCAGGCCCGCGGGCCCCGTCAGCGGGGTCGGACCAGCACGTCGGCGATCGTGTCGAGCCGCGGGTGCCGGTCGTCGCCGTGCTCCACGGTCCCGGTGTGCCACCGGACCGCGAGTCCCTCGGGCCGGTCCTCCAGGACCGCGATGCTGTTGTCGAACCACGGACCGGCCAGGTTGCGCCACCGGAACGGCGGCTTGCGAACCTTGGCCGAGCGGGACACCAGCGCCCCGAACGGACCCGCCACCGCGTAGGCGAGGGCGGCGGTCGCGAAGCGCATCCGCACCGGCAGGGGGTTGCGGATCGGCGAGCACACGGCCTGGACGATGCGGCCACCGGGCCGGCCGTCGCGGTCGACCTCGGCGAGGTAGGAGTGGTGCACGTCGCCGGACAGGAACGTGACGGTCTGCGGGGCGACCCCGCGCCGGCCGTCGGCAACCTCGACCGCCATCGCCGCGACATGCTGGAACGCGCCCTGGAACGCCGCCCAGTGCTCGAGGTCCACCGCCCGTCGCAGCTTCTCGCCCCACGCCGCCGCCCGCTCCCCCCAGGCGCCGTTGCCGACCGCCTCGCTCCACGCCTCGAGGTGGTGCAGCCCCGGCGGAAGCAGGAACGGCAGCGAGGTGCCGATCAGCAGGTGACGGACGTCGCCGCGCATCCGCTCGTCGAGCCAGTCCGCCTCCCGGTCGTCGAGCAGCTCGCGCCGCTGTGGGGTCAGCACCCGGGCCGCCCGCGAGTCGACGACCACCAGCCGCACGTCGCCGAAGTCCCGGGCGAAGCTCCAGCGGTAGGCCTCCGGGTGCTCGTCCACCCGGGCGGCCAGCGCCTCCAGCGGCTCGGTCAGGTCCAGCTCGTCGTCCCCGTGGTGGCGGACCACGCGCTGCCACATGACGTCCTGGTCCCGCTCGGCCGGGGACAGGTTGCCCAGGTGCTGGTACACCCAGTACGACGCCAGCCCGGACACGATCCGCTCGTGCCACCAGCCCGTGCTGCGGATGTCGCACTGCCAGGCGTAGGAGGTGTTCCAGTCGTCGCGCACATCGTGGTCGTCGAAGATCATCGAGCTCGGCAGGGTGGAGAGCAGCCAGCGGTTGAGCGGGTCCCTCCAGGCGAGCGAGTAGAGGTGGGCGTACTCCTCGTAGTCCTTCAGCTCCGGGCCGGGCGGCTCGTCGATGTCGCGGCGGGACGCGATGAACTCGCGCATCGCCGCGGTCGTCTCGTCGGCGTAGACCTGGTCCCCGAGGAACAGCACCAGGTCCGGCCACCTCGCGGAGTCGTCGCCGGCCAGCTGCAGTGCCAGCGTCCGCAGCGCGTCGACCCCGTGTGAGCTGTTGCCCGCCCGGTCGTGCCCGACGCTGGTGCGGCACGACCCGAACGCCAGCCGCAGCGGCTTGCCCGGCTGGAGGGTCGCCAGCACGCTCGGCGGGAAGTCCGCTCCCTCGCCGTTGGTCGGCGGCCAGGCCGGGCGGCCGTCCAGCTCGACGGTGTACGGCGTGGCGGTGCCCGACGGCAGCCCGTGGGCCTCGACGAGGGCGTAGTGGTGGCCGCGCACCGCGAAGGTCGCGGCGTGCCACTGGCCGTTCCCGGCCCGGACCGTGACCCGGGCCCGGTCCCGGGTCTCGACCCACACCGAGGCGGAGGTCGCGTCGACGTGCCTGACGAGCGGTCCGAGGACGAGCGGCTCCGTGGTCACGGGACCGTTGTACCGGAGGGCACCCGGTTACGCACCCTCGGCGACGGGTAGGTAACCGCCAAGGTGCGGCACGGGTAGGCGGAGGAACCGATGAACGTCACGGCACGAGCCGGGCAGGCAGGTCGCGAGGCCGACGACAGCGAGTGGATGGACCACGCCGTCCGGGTGGGGCTGGTGTCCTACGGGGTCGTGCACCTGATCATCGCCTACCTCGCCGTCCGGCTGGCGCTCGGCGACTCCGGCGGGCAGGCCTCCAGCACCGGCGCGTTCCAGCAGCTGCGTGAGCACACCGCCGGCATGATCACCCTCTACGTCGTCGCCCTGGGCTTCGTCGCGCTCGTCGTCTGGCAGGCGATCGAGGCCGGCTGGGGGCACCGCGAGGAGGAGGACGGCAAACGACTCCGCAAGCGGCTGGTCTCCGGCGCCAAGGTCGTCATCTACGCCAGCCTCGCGTTCTCGGCGTTCTCCACGGCCAGCGGCTCCTCCTCGGGCGGCGGCGGCACCGACGGCTACACCGCAACGGTGATGCAGATGCCGGGCGGCACGCTCATCGTCGGTGCGGTCGGCCTCGGGATCGTGGTGGTGGCAGGCTTCCTTGGCTACCGCGGCTGGACCGAGAAGTTCCGCTCCAAGCTGCAGTCGGAGGGCCAGAGCGGCCGGGAGGGCCGCACCTACGTGCTGGTCGGCAAGGTCGGCTACCTCGCGAAGGCGGTGGCGTTCACGATCGTGGGACTCCTCTTCGTGTGGGCCGCGGTCACCCACGACCCGCAGAAGTCCGGCGGCCTCGACCAGGCGCTGCGTGAGCTCCTGCAGCAGCCGTTCGGCGCGGTGCTGCTGGTGGTGGTGGGTCTCGGGCTGGCGTGCTACGGAGCCTTCTGCTTCGCCTGGGCCCGACACCTGGACCGGTAGCGGTGGGTGACCGTCCGGGTAGGTCCCCCGTGGCCGTCGCTGCCCTGCCGGGCCGCGGGTCGGCCGATGGGCACCGGACCCGGTGAGGCCGTCGGTGGAACTCGACCCGGACCCCCGCTCCGTCCAGACCGCCCGGCTCTGGGTTCGGGCCGAGCTGGCGGCCATCGACCGCACGGACCTGGGTCCCTCGGCCGAGCTGGGCGTCTCCGAGCTGGTCACGAACGCCCTCCTGCACGGCGAGCCCCCCGTCGGGCTGCGGCTGGCAGGCACGCCGGTCCATCCCCGCATCGAGGTCAGCGACGGCTCGCAGGCACCCCCCGCGCCCCGGCTCGACGACGAGGACGCTCGGCTGCTGGCCACCATCGGTCGGGGGCTGGCCATCGTCGCCGTGCACTCCACCGCCTGGGGAGCCGATGTGACGCCCCGCGGGAAGGTGGTCTGGTTCGAGCCGGTCCCGGTCGCCGCCGACGCACCGCCGCTGGCGCGGGCGGGCCACATCGTCGACCTCAACCGCCAGGCCGAGCGCGCGGAGCCACCCGACACCGCGCAGCAGCCAATCGTCCACGTCTGCCTGGTCGGCCTCCCGCTCCACGTCTATGCCCGCTACCGCATCTGGTACGAGGAGTCGCGTCGCGAGCTGCGGCTGCTCGCCCTCCACCGGGGCCAGGAGTCGCCGCTGACCGCCGAGTTCGCCGACCTCACCGGACAGGTCGCCGGCCTGCTGCGCGCCACCGGAGCCAGCGCCCGCCTCGACGCCGCGCTCCGCACCGGGCATCCGCGTGCCGACGTGGAGCTGCGGGTGCCCGCTGCCACCGGTGCGATGATGGGGCGACTGCTGGGGCTGCTCGAGGAGGCCGATGCCTTCGCGCGCCGAGTGCGGCTGCTGAGCCTCCCTCCCGGACCGCAGCTGATCTCGCTGCGGAGCTGGTTCCACGGCGAGTTCGAGCGTCAGGGACGCGGCGAGGCACCCCGCCCCTGGAGCGGGAGCTACGAGGTGGAGGAGGACCGGCGTTGAGCGAGCCCGTGCCCGCTGGGTCCGATCACCGGCGAGGCGACGACCCAGGCCTGGTCGCGGTGCTGGTCGCAGTGGCGCTGGGCGGCGCCGCCGGCGCGACGGTCCGCCACCTGCTCGCCGGGGTCCTGCCCGGTGGGGGCGCGGCGTTCCCGTGGCCGACGTTCGCCGTCAACGTCAGCGGCTGCCTGCTGCTGGCGCTGCTGGCGGGGCTGTCCGCCGAGGGCCGCCGACCGCTGCTGGCGGCCCTGCTCGGCACCGGCGCCCTCGGTGGCTACACGACCCTGTCGACCTACGCCGAGCAGGCCCGGTCGCTGGCTGCGGCCGGCCGGCCGGGGGTCGCCGCGGCGTACGTCGTCGGCACGCTGGCCGCCTGCCTGCTCGCCGTCGGGCTCGGGCGCCGGCTGACCGCAGCCGTCGTGGCGCCCGCGCCCGTCGGTGGCGGGGCGGCCCTGTGACCTGGCTGCTGGTCGCCGCCGGTGCGGCGGTGGGCGCGCCGTTGCGCTACCTCGCCGGTCGGCTGCTCGACGGCGGCCTGCCGCGAGGCACCATGCTCGCCAACTGGGCCGGATCCTTCCTGATGGGCCTGTTCTCGGGCCTGGGGCTGAGCGGCCACGTGCTCGCGCTGCTGGGGATCGGCTTCTGCGGGGCGCTGACCACCTACTCCGGCTTCGCGTTCCAGGTCGTCCACGGCGGGCCGCGGCAGGGCACGGCCACGGCCGTGCTCACCGTGGTGCCGGCCCTGGCGCTGTGCTGGCTGGGATTCCTGCTCGGAGCCTGAGCCGCGGCGGCGGAGTCCGACCCTCAGGCGTAGCCGAGGTCGTGCAGCCGGTCGTCGTCGATGCCGAAGTGGTGCGCGATCTCGTGCACGACGGTCACGCGGACCTCCTCGACCACCTCGGCCGCGCTCTGGCACATCGCGAGCAGCGGCCCCCGGAAGATCGTGATCCGGTCCGGCAGGGCCCACGTGTAGGTGTGGTCCCGCTCGGTCAGCGGCACCCCGACGTAGATGCCGAGCAGGTCCGGGTCCTCGGCGGGCGGCTCGTCCTCGACCAGCACGACGCAGTTGTCGATGAGTGCGGACAGCTCCGACGGCACGCCGTCGAGCGCGGTCGCCACGAGGGCCTCGAACTCCTCGCGCGCCATCTCGATCACGCCCCCATCCTGGCCCATCGGCCGGCCGCCACCGGCCTCCGACGGGGCATCCTCCGGCAGGTCCCGGTGTGATTTGTCGCCCTGTGGGGCCGGCCCTATGCTGGTCCGGTTCCCGAACGGCAGTGGTGCCCGACGGCCTCTGCGAGGGAGTTGCCCCCATCGTCTAGCGGCCTAGGACCCCGCCCTTTCACGGCGGTAGCACGGGTTCGAATCCCGTTGGGGGTGCGGCTCGATTGGGAGCCGCGGGCGGTGATGGGTTAGCCTTTCCCCGCCCTGGTTCGCCCGGGCAACAAGCCAGGCCCCGTAGCGCAGTTGGTTAGCGCGCCGCCCTGTCACGGCGGAGGCCGCGGGTTCGAGTCCCGTCGGGGTCGCCACCAGCACCACCCACCGAAGGCCCGCCCAGGTTCGCCCGGGCGGGCCTTCGCTGTGTGCCCGCAGGTCGCAGCAGTCTCGACCGCCCGCGGTTTGGGTCCGCAGTGACCCGGATCACCTCGACCCCGGGGAATGTTGAACCATCAACCACCGTTGTCCCGTCATGACTTCCTTGACGCTGTCCCCCGAGGCCCAGGACCTGCTGTTCCGCGAGGCCCGCACCGCGAACGCCTTCACCGACGAGCCGGTGAGCGACGAGCAGGTCGCGGCCGTCTACGACCTGGTCAAGTACGCCCCCACCGCCATGAACATCCAGCCGCTCCGGATCCTGCTGGTGCGTCGCGGCGACACCCGCGACCGGCTGCTCAAGCACATGGCCGACGGCAACCGCGACAAGACCGCCAACGCGCCGCTGGTCGCCGTCCTGGCTGCGGACACCGCCTTCCACGACCACCTGCCGCGCACCTTCCCGCACTTCCCCGGCGCCCGCGACCTGTTCGCCGACGACGCCGCCCGCGAGCAGACGGCCCGCTTCAACGCCACCCTGCAGATCGGCTACTTCCTGCTCGGCGTGCGCGCTGTCGGCCTGGCTGCCGGCCCGATGGGCGGCTTCGACGCGGACGGCCTCGACGAGGAGTTCTTCGGCGGCGGGACGCTGCGGTCGCTGCTCGTGGTCAACCTCGGCCGGCCGGCCGAGAACGCCTGGTTCGACCGGCTCCCCCGCCTGGAGCAGGACGAGGTCGTGCTGGAGGCCTGAGCCACCCCTCCCCACCCCACAGGCGCGGCGTCAGCCAGCAGCGGGGCGGAGCCGGAGCGTGACGATCTGGAACGGGCCGAGCCGCAGCGACAGCCGGTCCCCGACGACACGGACCGGCGACAACGCGGCGACGACCTCGTCGTCGTGCTCGTGCAGGTCGGTCACCGACGCCTCCGCGAGCGGGAAGCCGCTCGTCAGCACTACCTGGCCGCGACCGCCGAACGGCTCGTAGAGCCGGACCACGACGTCGCCGCTGCGGTCCTCGGCCAGCTTGACCACCTCCACGACCGCGGGCCCCGACAACACCCGCAGCACCGGCTCGACGGCGTGGCCGCCGGCGGCCGGCCGCAGAGGCAGCTGGGCGCGGTAGCCCTCCCGCACCGCGGCGGGGACGTCTGCGCCCGGCGCCAGCGCGTAGCGGAAGGTGTGCCGGCCCCGGTCGGTGCCGGGGTCGGGGAACCGGGGGCTGCGTGCCAGCGTGAGCCGCACCGTGGTCGCTCCCGCCCCGCGGCGGTCGCCGCCGGCGGGTCGGCTGACGTCGTGCCCGTACGTCGTCGGGGTCACCACCGCGACGCCGTAGCCCGGCTCGCCGACGTGCAGCCAGCGATGCCCACAGGTCTCGAACCGCGCGGCGTCCCACCCGGTGTTGGTGTGTGTCGCGCGGTGCACGTGCCCGTAGCCGATCTCGGCGGTCGACCGGTCGGCGTGCACCGCGAGCGGGAACGCCACCTTGAGCAGCGTCTCGTCGTGCTGCCAGTCGACGACCGTCTCGAAGTCGACGCGGGCCGCGCCCGGCACCAGCCGCAGTCGCTGCTCGAACCGCGACGGGCCGTCGCTGCGGACGACGTGCACCTCCGCGGCGCCGTCCTCGCACACCCGGGCCGTCACCGCGACCGCGACCGCCAGGTCACGGACCCGGTGGCCCGCGAAGGACTCCACGTCCCAGGCGTCGAAGCGGCTGGGTGTGTCGGGGTGCAGCTGCAGCAGGTTCGCCGGGCCGGCGAGCACCTCGCGCCCCGCGGCGAGGTCACGCACCGACACCAGCCGGCCGTGGTCGTCGACCTCGACCCGCACGCGCTCGTTGGTGGCGATGGTGGCGCCCTCGCCGTGGTGCAGGGCGACCGCGCGGCCCGTCGTGGCGACCGGGGCGGCCCCGAGCGGCGGCACCCCGTCGACCTCGAACGGGGAGGCGTTGAAGGCCAGGCCGGCCGGTCGAGCCGGCGGTGGGGCGGCCGCCACGGCCCCATCCGGTCGAGCCTGTCGAGACCCCGGGGTGGCGGTCAGCGCGGCCAGCGCCGCCGCCACCAGCCGCTCGAGCCGCGCCGCGAGCTCGTCGTAGCGTGCCCGCGCCTCCCGGTGCACCCAGGCGATCGAGCTGCCGGGGAGGATGTCGTGGAACTGCAGCAGCAGCGTCTGCTGCCAGAGCTGCTCCAGCTCGTCGTAGGGGTAGGCGGCGCCGGTGCGCAGGCTCGCCAGGGTCGACCACAGCTCGGCCTCGCGGAGCAGGTGCTCGGTGCGCCGGTTGCCCTGCTTCATCGCGATCTGCGAGGTGTAGACGCCGCGGTGGTACTCCAGGTACATCTCGCCGGACCACACCGGCGCGTCGGGGTACTCCTGCTCGGCGCCGGCGAAGAACCGCGCCGGCGACTCGGGGTGGACCCGCGGCATGCCCTCGAGGTCGGCGAACCGGTGGGCCCGCTCGAGCATCTCGCGGGTCGGACCACCGCCGCCGTCGCCGTGCCCGAACAGCAGCAGCGACCGCGTCGCGGCCCCTGCCTCGCGGAACCGCGCGGTGCCACGGGCCAGCTCCTCGGCGGTCACCTCGGCGTTGTAGGTGTCGGTCGGCGGGAAGTGGGTGAACACCCGGGTGCCGTCGATGCCCTCCCACCAGAAGGTGTGGTGGGGGAACTGGTCGGTCTGGTTCCACGACATCTTCTGGCTCAGGAACCAGCGCTTGCCCGCGAGCCGGGCGATCTGCGGCAGCGACCCGGCGTACCCGAAGGAGTCGGGCAGCCAGACCTCCTCGGTCTCCACTCCGAGCCGCTCGGCGAAGAACCGGGTGCCGTGCACGAGCTGGCGCACCATCGACTCCCCGCCGGGCAGGTTGGTGTCGGACTCCACCCACATCCCACCGACCGGCACGAAGGTGCCGGCCGTCACGGCCGCACGGATCCGGTCGAACAGCTCGGGGTGCGCCTCGGCGACCCAGGCGTACTGCTGGGCCGAGGAGCACGCGAACCGCAGGTCGGGGTGCTCCTCGGCCAGGGCGACGACGTTGGCGAAGGTGCGGGCGCACTTGCGGACCGTCTCTCGGACCGGCCACAGCCAGGCGGAGTCGATGTGGGCGTGGCCAGCCGCCGAGACCCGGTGCGCGCTGGCGGTCGCCGGGGAGCCGAGCACGTCGGCCAGCCGGTCCCGGGCAGCGGCGGCGGAACCGGCCACGTCGCCGACGTCGAGGTGGTCCGCCAGCTGCTGCAACGCGGCGAGCACCCGGGCGCGGCGCGGGTCGCCGGACGGCGCCGCCAGCACCGTGCCTAGCAGCACCTCGACGTCGTGGACCAGCGCGACCACGTCGGTCTCGACCGCCACCAGCTCGGCACGCGCCAGCCGGTAGAGCGGGTCGCGGGGAGCACCGGCCAGGTCCCCGTACGGAGTCGGGGCGAAGCCGTCACCCAGCACGGTGGGGTTCGCGGCCGCCTCGACGTACACGTCGACGTGGTCGGCCCCCGCCGGGACCGGCACGTACGCGCTGCGGGGCTCGACCCCCTTCACGACCCTCCCGGCGGCGTCGTAGGCCAGCCCCTCGGCCTGGAAGCCGGGCTGGGCCGCGGTGAAGCCGAGGTCGACCCGCAGCTCGACCCGGCGGTTCCGCAGCTCCGCCGGCACCGCGCCGTACAGGCGGAACCAGCTGGTCGACCACGCCGGACCCCAGGCCAGGCCGACCGCGCACGGCTCGAAGCCGCGGCGTACGACGTCGGCGAACGGCTCCGGCTCGCCGGGGAGGTGCTGGACCGACACTGCCACCGGGCACGCGCCCGAGGACGAGGCGGCGCGCAGCCGCTCCAGCGTCCGCTCGACACGCAGGACCGGGTCGTAGAGGTCGCGATGCACGCCGACACTGTGGCACGCCCCGGCAGGTCGGGCGCGACCAGCGGTGCTGAGAGGATGCCGGGGTGAGTACGCCCCCCTCCTCCGAACCCCCCGTCCCCCGGCTGCGTGAGCAGGTGATCGGCGACGGCATCGCCTGGACCGCCCGCTGGAGCCTGCGCTGGCTGCTGATCGCCCTCGGCGCCGGGCTGCTCGGCTGGGTCGTGAGCCAGTTCTGGTCGATCCTGCTGCCGGTGGTCTTCGCCCTCGTGGTCACCACCGTGCTGCAGCCGCCCGCCCGCTTCCTCGAGCGCCGGGTCCACCTGCCCGCCGGGCTGTCGGCGGCGGCCGTGCTGCTGTCCGCCTTCGGGCTGCTGGTGCTGACGGGTGTGCTGATCGCCCCCACCGTCGGGAGCCAGGTCGGCGACATCGCCCGCGACGCGTCGACAGGGCTGACCAGGGTCCAGGGGTGGCTGAACAACAGCAGCCTGATCACCAACCAGCAGATCGACACCGTGGTCACCGCTGTCCAGGGCCGGCTCACCTCCAGCGCGAGCACCATCGCCTCCGGCGTGCTGGTGGGCGTCAGCGCCGTCACCTCGGCGGTGATCACGCTGCTGATCACGCTGGTGCTGACGTTCTTCTTCCTCAAGGACGGCCGCCGGTTCCTGCCGTGGGTCGGCTCGCTCAGCGGCACCCGGGTCGGCCCTCACCTCGTGGGGGTCTCCTCCCGGGCCTGGGCCGCGCTCGGCGGCTTCATCCGGACCCAGGCGCTGGTCAGCCTCATCGACGCGGTGCTGATCGGCGCCGGGCTGCTGATCGTGGGGGTGCCGCTGGCGCTGCCGCTGGCGATCCTCACCTTCTTCGGCGGGTTCATCCCCATCGTCGGCGCGATCTCGGTCGGGGCGATCTCGGTGCTGGTCGCCCTGGTCTCCAACGGGGTCACCGGCGCGGTCATCATCTTCGTGCTGATCCTGGCCGTGCAGCAGCTCGAGGGGAACGTGCTGACCCCGCTGCTGCAGTCGCGGACCACGAACCTGCACGCTGCGGTCGTGCTGCTCGGGATCGCGCTCGGCTCGACGCTGTTCGGGATCATCGGCGCGTTCCTGGCGGTGCCCGTGCTGGCGGTCGCGGCGGTGGTGCTGCGCTACCTCAACGAGGTGGTCGCCGCCAAGGCCGTGGAGGAGGCCGGCACCGGCGAGACCCTCGACGGACCCGTCGCGGCGACCGTCGAGGGGACCCCGGAGCAGCTGGCCGAGGCGGGAGTCCCGCTGGAAGGAGAGGACGACCCCGGCGCGGCCGACGACGCGCCGACGCCCGCCGGCGCAGAGGCTGCCGAGGGGCCGGACCGGCGCTTGGCCGCCCCGGCTGCCGACGGGGACGTCCGCCCCCACGCCTGAGGCGTTTCCGCCGCGGGCCTCGAGGTGTTGTAGAGTCTCCCGCGCTCGGGCAGGTAGCTCAGTTGGTACGAGCGTCCGCCTGAAAAGTGGAAGGTCGGCGGTTCGACCCCGCCCCTGCCCACGAGCAGCGCCGCAGGTCAGAGGGCTCCTCTGGCCTGCGGCTTCGCCTGCGCGATGACTCAGGCTCGTACCGGCTGGCCTGGTCAGCCGGCCTTCCGGTACTTGCGGTGGATCGTCTGCCGCGTCACGCCGAGCAGTGTGCCGATCTCGGCCCAGGTCAGGCCACGGTGGCGAGCCCTCCGAACGGCAACGTCCTCGCGGCGAGACAGCTCGCGCTTGGCCTCGGCGACCGCCGCGAGCTCACCCACCACACCGTCGTCGTCTGCTCCCACGGATGTCCTCACGTCTGTCAGCATGTGCTGACAGACGTAAGATGTCAAGCCGTCGACGAGCTGGGCCCAGGGTCACTGCCGGAGCAACGAGCGGGTCATCTCACCAGTGACGTCCTGCGCAGCCGGCCGGCGTGCCGGCCACCGCACCGAGACGGCGCGTCAGGACCGGGACCGCCGGGCGGTCGCGTATGCGGGCGCCCGGAGCCGCCGTACCCAGTCGTAGGGCTCCAGCCCCGGCAGGACGTTCCTGACCGGGTCGAACGACAGGGGCAGGTCGGGCTCGTCGACCGGGTCGTCGTGGAGCAGCAGGTCGGCGAACCGGTGCCAGGCGCCCGAGCGGACGGCCCACGCCAGCGCGACCCTGGTCTCGTCGTGGAACACCGCCGACAGCAGCACCGCACCGGCCGGCGTACGACACGGCAGCAACGTCGTCATCGGTCGACCGTACGGCGACCGGGCAGGGGTCAGCACGAACCGGGTCAGCCGCCCGAGACCCGTCGAGGCGAACAACAGGTCGCCGTGCGTTCCGCCCTCGGCCGGCACCCGGACCGCGAGGCCGAAGATGTCCGGCAGGGGTGAGGGCAGCCCGACCGCTCGGGACTGCCGCACCAGCACCGGATCGTCGCCCACGTGGTCGAGCCACGCCGACCCGGTCCCGTCCCGGGCACCGACCCGGTGAAGGGTGCCTCGCACGACGGAGCCCCGCGGGTGCAGAGGCTTGGCCGTGGGCCGGGCGGCGAGCATCCCGGTCGCGACGCGCAGGACCTGCCCGCCGGCTGACGAGGCCGCGCGGACCGCGGCATCACGAGCGCTCATGCCGCGCCGGTACCCCGTCACGGCCGGCACCACGCGACGAAGGACGACCCGATGCCACCTCGACAAGCATCCTGTGGCTCAGGTCGTGCCCCCGCCCCGGCGGCGGCCCCGGGTCGGGCTTCCCTTCACCACCCTCACGTGGCACCCTGCCGCGCATGGAGCCCGCCCGCCCCCGCATCGGCCAGGTCGTCACCATCTTCCGCAACCGGCTGCGCCCGGAGGCCCTCGAGGCATACGCCGCGGAGCTTGCCGAGGTCGTCGAGGTCGCGCGTGCCATCCCCGGGTTCGTGGAGACGAAGGTGTTCGTGGCCGAGGACGGTGAGCGGGCCACGATCGTGACCTTCGCGGACGCCGGCAGCCACCAGGTGTGGCGCGACCACCCGCGGCACCGGATCGCTCAGCGCAACGGGGTCGCGAGCTACTACAGCGAGTACTCGATCGCGGTCGGGGAGACCTCGCACGTCAGCGTGTTCCAGCGTCCGTAGCAGCGGCGGGCTCCCTGGTCGCCCTCCGTGCAGCGCCGCGTCGACCGCCACCGGGTAGGCCGCCAGGGGCCCGGCCCCTCCGCGCACGGAGGGTGGCCACTTGAGCACGGGTCCAGCGCGCCAGCGAGAAGCGCGGCTGCAACCTCCCGGTCGACCGGAAACTCATACCGCCGGCCCGCGGCACCAGTCTCCCTGCCATCGGGTCGCCGTTGCACGACATCAGTTTGTTCGAACAAGACTCTTGCCTGTCCCGACCTCTCGTGGTTGACTCCCCACCTAGGCACTAGCACGTGCTAGGTGATCGACGGCCTCGCTGCCACGGTCACCGCTCAGGCCAGTCCGGCGCGAACAGGCAGCCGGTTCTACGGAAGGACAGCCATGTTCAGATTGCCCAGACGCGCTCTGGTCGCGGTGCCCGCGCTCGCGTTGGTGATGACCGCGTCGGCGTGCAGCGGAGGCGGCAAGACGCCCGACTCCAGCACCGACAGCAGCGGCGGCGGTCAGGTCGCCGGCACCCCGCGTGTCAAGATCGCGATGATCAGCCACGCGCCCGTGGGCGACGCGTTCTTCGACACCATCATCAAGGGGGCGAAAGCCGCTGCCGCCAAGGACAACGTCGACTTCACCTACTCCGGTGACGGGGACGCCGCGGAGCAGGCGACGCTGGTTCAGACGGCCATCGACAGCAAGGTCGACGGGATCGCGGTCAGCATTCCGGCCCCAGACGCCCTGCGCGGCGTGATCCAGAAGGCCACCAAGGCGGGCATCCCGGTCGTCGCCTACAACGCCGGGGACCGCGACTGGCAGTCCACCGGCGCGCTGTCGTTCTACGGCGAGCCCGAGGTGCTCTCCGGTCAGGCGGCCGGTGACGAGCTGAACAAGGGCGGCTACAAGCACGCGCTGTGCGTGGTGCAGGCCCAGGGGCAGGTTCAGCTCGAGGACCGGTGCGACGGCATGAGGCAGAACTTCTCGGGCCAGGTCGACCAGCTCTTCGCCGACGGGACGGACCCCTCCAACTACGTGTCCACCATTCGCGCCAAGCTCCGCAGTGACGACTCCATCGACGCCGTCGTCACCCTCGGCCCCTCGCTCGGGGTCGCGATGGCCAACGCGGTCCAGGACGACAACCTCGACGTGGCCGTCGCCACCTACGCGATGAACGACGACGTCTACCCGCTCCTGAACTCCGGCGACCTCATCTTCACCATCGACCAGCAGCCCTGGCTGCAGGGCTACATGGCCGTGGACTCGCTGTGGTTCTACCTCAAGAACGGCACCGTGCTGGGCGCGAACCAGTCCATCGCGACCGGACCGGTGGTGCTCAACAAGTCCAACGTCGGTCCGGTGGAGAAGTACGCCAAGGTCGGCGACCGCTGACCCGGGCCCGATCCGAGGACCTGCCGAGGGCGTCAACGTCCGTCCGGGGCCCGGCCACCCGCCGGCCGCCGTCCGGACAACGAAGGACGGCACCGCTGCACCGGGAGCCTACCTTTCAGGCTCACCGCCGGACCTGCGCCCGCACGCACAGACCAGGCCGGCCGCCTCGTGCGGCCGGCCTGGTCCGCCGCGTGTGCCACGGACGAGCGATCGGACCGGCCGAGCACAGCGGCCGCGTGCTCACCAGTGGCACGTGCTAGCGTCCTAGTCCCGAGTGGCCGACTCTGGCTGCCGGGCGGGTGGGGGTTGACCATGGGGAACGGGTCCGGCACAGAGACGACGATGGCGGACATCGCCGCCGACCTGGGGGTGTCCCGTCAGCTGGTCTCGCTGGTGCTGCGTAACCAGCCCGGTGCGAGCGCCGAGACGCGTGACCGGGTCGCCGAGGCCGCCCGCCGTCTCGGGTACAGCCCGCACGCCGGCGCTCGGTTGCTCCGGCAGGCCACGAGCCGTCAGCTGGGCGTGGTGTTCGCGCCCAGGCATGCGCCCGGGCAGGAGATCGTCCAGGCCATCTACGCGCACGCGTCCGAGCGCGGCTACCAGGTGGTGCTGAGTGCCATGACCGACACCCGCAGTGGCATGCAGGCGGTCGAGGAGCTGCTCGGATACCGGTGTGCGGCACTGGTCGTGATCGGCGCCGACCTGGGCCCCGACGAGCTCCGAGCCCTGACCCGACGGGCGAACGTGCCGCTGGTGGCGGTCGGTGCCGGTCGCCGCAACCGGTTCTACGACGTGGTCCGCTCGGCCGGCGACGACGGTGTCGCCGAGTGCGCCCGCTACCTCGCCGGACTCGGGCACCGCACGATCACCTACGTGCACGGCTCCTCGATGCCGGCAGGACCGCTGCGGCTGGCGGGCTACCTGCGCGCGGTCGAGGAGCACTCCATCGACCCGGTGGTGCTGGAGCTGCCCGGCGACTACACCGAGGAGTGCGGGGCCGAGGCGGGTCGGCAGCTTCTCGGCGGTGCGGACCTGCCCACCGCCGTGATGATGAGCAACGACCACGCCGCCCTGGGACTGATCCTCACCTTGGCTCGAGCCGGCGTCTCGGTGCCCGGTGACGTGTCCGTGACCGGCTTCGACGACAGCCGGTTCGCGCGCTTCTCCGCCCTGGACCTGTCCACAGTCCGCCAGGATCCGCACGAGATGGGTCGCAGCGCGATCGCGGCCGCCCTCCGTCGCATCGGCGACCCCGCCAAACGCCCCGGTGAGGCCGTCGTCGGCACGAGCCTGGTGGTCCGCAGCAGCACCGCCCCGCCCGGACGCTGACACCCCAGCGCGCGCGTCGTCGTCCGTCGACCTTGACAACTAGCACGTGCTAGTCGAGGCTGGACGAAGCCCCCCTCCTCGGTGCCGATCACGACCATCGGCCACCGGGTCCATGTCAGCCCACCGGAAGCGAGCCCTCCCATGTCCGTCAGTGACGTTGCCACCGCTGTCGACGCGGGCCGTGCCGTTGCCCACGCGGTCTACTACGACCCGCTGTCCTACGCCGTCTACGACCACCCCTACGACGTGTACCGGGGACTGCGGGACCACGCGCCGGTCTACTTCAACGAGCGTCGCAACCTGTGGGTGGTCTCCCGGTACGCCGACGTGCGGGCCTGCCTGGCGAACCACGAGCAGTTGGTCAACGCGTTCGGCAACGACATCGACGGCACGCATGACTCGTACGGCGTCGGCATGCTGGTCTGCCAGGACCCGCCGCGGCACACGGTCCTGCGGGACGCGGTCCGGCGCTCCTTCGGGGCCCGGGAGATCCTCGCCATGGAGGAGCGGATCCGTGAGGTCTCGCAGCGGCTGCTGACCGACCTGGCGGCCAAGGGGGGTGGGGACTTCACCGAGGACGTCGCCCTTCCGCTGGCCTTCGACGTCGCGCTGAGACTGGTCGGGGCGCCCGAGGAGGACGCGCCGTACTTCATCGAGCACCTGTGGCGGGCGATGGTCCGCACCGTCGGCAAGCTCGGGGTGCCCGACGACGCCGCGGCCGCCAACGGCGAGTCCGAGGAGCACATCGCCGAGATCGTGCAGGCTCGTCGGGTGGCCATCGCCGCGGGAGCCGACCCGAACACCCCGGACGCGATCAGCCAGATCCTGCTCGCCGTCGAGAAGGGCAAGGTCCTCGACGCGGAGGTCGTCGGACTGGCCCACCTCGTGCTGTCCGCGGCCACCGACGCGCCGGCCGCATTGCTGTCCAACTGCGTCGCGGCGCTGGACAAGTACCCGGGGCTCCAGACGCACCTGGCCGCGCACCCGGAGAAGATCCCGAACTTCATCGAGGAGGTGCTGCGCTACGACAGCCCGGCGCAGAACCTCTCCCGCCAGACCGTCAGCGACGTCACCGTCGCCGGCGTCACCATCCCGGCCGACTCCCGGGTCATGGTCCTGATGGCCTCCGGCAACCGCGACGAGCGCGTGTTCGACGACCCCGACGTCTTCGACGTCGACCGGGTCTTCACCCCCGACAACAAGATCCTCACGTTCGGTGAGGGCATCCACTCCTGCATGGGCGCGCCCCTGGCGCGCCTGACCGCGCGGGTGCTGCTCGAGACTCTCGTGCGAGGCCCCGAGGTCCGCGTCGTCGGCATGCCGGAGCGGTGGGTCAAGCAGATGGTGCGCGGCTTCTCCCGGCTGCCTATCAGTCTCGTCGGTCCCTTCGCAGCCGGTCGAGCACCTGATCGGAGCCGTCGCATCACCACAACACCACCAAGCTCACCCTGCTCTCCGACCACCCGGGAGCTCGAGACGCGGGCCGTCGTGCAGCGCAAGGAGCTCGTCGCCGAGCGGGCGTCGTCGCGCTGACCCTGCGCCCGGTCGCCGACGAGCCGTTCCCTTCCTGGCAGCCCGGCGCCCACGTCGACCTGGAGCTCGACGGAGCACCGGCCCGCCAGTACTCGCTGTGCGGCGACCCCGTCGAACCCCACGTCGATGCGGCTCGGCGTCCTCCGCGACCCGGACGGGCCGCGGCAGCTCGCTGTTCGTCCACGACCGGCTGCGGCGAGGGCGACAGCGTGACGGTGCGCGGTCCGCGCAACAACTTCCCGCTGGCGCCCTCGCCGCGCTACCTGTTCATCGCGGGCGGGATCGGCATCACCCCGATCCTGCCGATGATCCGCGCGCGCCGAGGCCGCCGGGGCCGACTGGCAGCTGCGTCTACGGCGGCCGGCAGCGGTCCTCCATGGCGTTCCTGGACGAGCTCGCCGCCTACGGCGACCGGGTCTCGGTGCGGCCCCAGGACGAGACCGGCTTCCTCGACCTGGACGCCGCTGCTGGGTCAGCCCCGAGCCGGACACCAAGGTCTACTGCTGCGGACCCGAGCCACTGCTGAACGCCGTCGAGCAGCGCTGCCACGACTGGCCGGCGAAGTCCCTGCACGTGGAGCGCTTCGTCGCCAAGCCGCTCGGGGAGCCCGTGCTGTCCACGGACTTCGAGGTCCACCTGGCGACGAGCGACCTGACCCTCACCGTCCCCCCGCACCGTTCCGTCCTGGAGGTGGTCGAGGAGGCGGGCGTCGAGGTCCTCTCCTCCTGCGCCGAGGGCACCTGCGGCACCTGCGAGACACCCGTCCTCGACGGCGTGCCCGGACCACCGTGACTCCGTCCTCGACGAGGAGGCTCGCGCTGCGGGCGACTGCATGATGATCTGCGTGTCTCGCTCGTGCAGCTCCCGTCTCGTCCTCGAGCTGTGACCACGGCACGACCTCCGGCACCCACGAAGGGACGCACACGGTGAGGTACCGCACGTTTCGGCAACACCGGCTGGGAGGTCAGCGAGATCTCCTTCGGTGGCTGGCAGCTCGGCGGGCAGTGGGGTGACGTCGACGACGCGGCGTCCGTGCGAAGCCTGCTTCTATGCCTTCGAGCAGGGGGTCAACCTCGTCGACACGGCAGAGCTGTACGGCGCGGGCCACAGCGAAGAGGTCGTCGGCGAGGCGCTGCGGCAGTGGACCGGGGACAAGGTCTACGTCGCGACCAAGATTCAGCCCGTGGTCTGGCCGGCTCCCGAGCAGGACGATCCGCCGATGCGCGGCCGCTACCCGGCGTGGCACCTCCGGCACGGCGTCGACCTCGCCCTGCAGCGACTGGGTGTCGAGCGCCTCGACCTGCTTCCAGCTGCACGGCTGGCTGCCCGACGGGGTCCGCACCCTCGACTGGCTGGAGACGCTCAACGCCCTGCGCCAGGAAGGCAAGATCGACAAGATCGGCGTATCCATCCGCGACTACCGTCCCAACGAGGGCGTCGACCTCGCTCGCTTCGGACTGGTCGACTCGCTCCAAGTGGTGTTCAACATGTTCGAGCAGCGGCCAGCCGACCAGCTCTTCCCGGCCGGGGCGCAAAGCGGTGCCGCGTTCATCGCCCGCGTCCCCTTCGACTCGGGATCGCTCATCGGGCACTGGACCCCGGACACCTACCGCAGCTGGCCGCACGACTCGGTGCCGGCCTGGCTCTTCCGCGGCGAACGGTTCAACCAGACGCTCGAGCGCGTCGACGCACTGAAGAAGCTGTGCGCGCCGTACTACCCCACGCTCGCCGAGGCCGCGCTGCGCTACGCACTCAGCGACCCGCACGTCTCCACAGTCATCCCCGGCATGCTCACCGCGGGCGAGATCGACATGAACGTCGCCTACTCCGACGGCGAGCCGTTCCCCGCCGAGCTCAAGGACCAGCTGCCCGCCCACGGCTGGCCCCGGAACTTCTACCAGTGAACACGACAGACGCCGCGCCTGGCGGGGGCCCACACGGGCAGGCACGTGCCGTCCTGGCCGAACGCGCCCGCGCCGACGGGCGGCCGATGCACCAGGCCCCGATCGCGGAGTCGAGGGCCGCGCAGTGGGAGTGGCTGCCCTACATGGGTGAGCCCGCGCCGATGGCCGAGGTCCGGACCCGGTTCGTCCCCGCGCCGACCGCCGATATCCCGGTCACCGTCTACACACCCACCGGGGAAGGGCCGTTCCCGGCTCTGGTGATGTTCCACGGCGGCTGCTGGATCGTCGGGAACATCGAGCTCAGCGACCGTCCGCACCGCGCGCTCGCCGAGGCCACCGGCTGCGTGGTCGTGGCGGTCAACTACCAGAAGGCTCCCGAGCATCCCTTCCCCGTGCCGCTCGACGACTGCTACGCGGCCTACCTCTGGACGTGTCTGCACGCCGGCGAGCTCGGAGTGGACGCCTCTCTCGTCGGCGTCTGTGGCGACAGTGCCGGAGGGAACCTGGCGGCCGCGGTCTCGCTCCGAGCCCGCGACGTCGGTGGTCCGCCTCCCGCAGTGCAGGTGCTCATCTACCCGGCGGTTGACCCGGACCTCGACAGCGCCTCAGCCGTGCACTACGCGGAGGGCTTCGGCCTGACCACCGCGGAGATGCGCTGGTCCTGGCACCAGTACCTCCAGCGCCCCGAGGACTGGGACAACCCCTGGGCCTGTCCGCAGCGAGCGCCCTCACTGGCAGGACTACCGCCCGCCGTGGTCGTCACCGCCCAGTTCGACGTCCTGCGTGACGAGGGCATCGCCTACGCGGACCGGCTACGGCGCGACGGCGTCCCAGTCTCGCAGCACGAGTACGAGGGGTCGATCCACGGGTTCCTCTGGATGGGCGGCCGAGTCGACGACTCTCGAACCATGCTCGACGACCTGCAGGAGGACTTGAGCACCGTGTGGGGGATGTCTCGGTGCCGAGAGACTGACACCGACGGTTCCCCGGCTACGCCGCCCGCCGGGCCGGCGACGGTCCGCCATCGCCAGCCCACGGTCGCCCCCCGAGGCGATACTGGGGTCATGGCCTACGACCAGGAGCTCGCCGACCGCATCCGTGACGCCATGGCCACCGAGGCCGGGGTGAGCGAGAAACGGATGTTCGGCGGGCTGGCCTTCCTGGTGCACGGGCGCATGGCGGTCGCCGCCAGCGGCCAGGGCGGGCTGATGGTCCGCATCGACCCCGCCGACGCCGACTCGCTGGTGCGCGAGCCGCAGGTGCGCCGCTTCGAGATGCACGGCCGCGAGATGGACGGCTGGCTCCGGGTCGAGCCGGAGGCCGTGGCCACCGACGAGGAGCTGGGGAGCTGGGTGGACCGCGGGGTCGGCTACGCCTCGACCCTGCCACCGCGCTGAGACCCGGCGGGCCGACACGCCACCGACCCGTCGGTCGACCCAGGTGGACCGCTGCGGATGCTCGCGCCGACGCAAGCAATTTCGGACCAGATTCAATCATTCAGTCCAAGATTTCTACAGGGTCGGGACGGCAGTCTTGCGACACGCCCAGCGGCCGCCAGTCGCTGACGAACAGGTCGGCAGGACCAGTGGCACCGCCCCCCGGGCCCGGTCCAGCGCCGTCCACAGACGGACCCTCCGTCCACGAGCGTCGCCGATCGTCACCCTCCTGGTCGACGACGCCGTGGACGGGGGCGCCGTCCGCGCCGACCGCCTCTCACCGGACCCGAGCGTCCGCCCCGCGGGCGAGTCCGGCCAGCACCCGGTGGGAGCGGGCCACCAGCGCCTCGAGCGGGCCCTGCGCCCCGCGCAGCCGGTAGGCCGCACCGATCGACAGCAGGATCACCAGGTGCCAGACGAAGGTCGCGCCGGTGTCGGCGTCCAGCAGCCCAGGGGACCGCAGCACCACGTGCAGCGAGTACAGCGTCAGCGTCATGGCACCCGCCCCCGCCAGCACGGCCGCGGCCCGCGGCATGGCGCGGCCGACCAGCAGCGCCAGTCCGAGCGTCAGCAGCGCGGTCCCGATCGTGTGCGCCAGGTCGACGGGGGTGCCCGAGTGCGGCGACCCGACCAGGAGCCACCACCACGAGCCGCCGGCCGGCGTGGTCCCGTGCAGGCCCTCTGCCAGCTCCCAGCGCAGCTGGACCGTCGTCGTCAGGCTGGAGTCGGCCAGGACGCGCAGCACGTCGGGGCGCGAGAGCACCGCGTTCGAGACCGTCGCGGCGGCCCCCGCCAGCAGGCCACCCACGGCGACCAGGAGGGCGGCGGCCCGGCGCGAGGACAGGTCCAGCCGACCCACCGCCATCCCGGCCAGGAGGTAGCCCAGCCAGGGCAGCGCAGGGTAGTAGCCGGTGAGCAGCAGCTCGGAGAGCATGCTCAGCGGGTGGTCGAGGTCGCCGAGGTAGGGGCTCGGCCCCCGCAGGCCCGGCAGCGCCGGCCGGACCAGGTGGGACAGCACCGGCACGACCACGATCCACGCGCTCGCCAGCAAGGCCAGTGCCCGGGCACCGAGCCCGAGGAACGGGAGGGCCAGCAGGAACAGCACCCCGTAGTAGGTCAGGATCACCGCGATCGAGGTGCCGAGCTCGCCGAGGACCAGGCCCACGCCGGCGACGATCACCGCCCGGCCCGCGAGCCCCGCCGAGACCGCCCGTCGCTGCGGCCCGCGCAGCGGCGTCCGACGTCCTGACATCAGCGCCAGGCTCACTCCGGCCAGCAGCGCGAACAGCGCGGACGCGCGGCCGGCGGCCAGGCGGTGCGCCAGCGTCAGCCCGTCGGCGTCGCGGACGACGATGACGTGGATCGCCACCATCCCGACCAGCGCCACGCAGCGGGCGACGTCCACGCCGACCACCCGGCCGGGCGGGACCAGGTCGGTGCCGCGGCTCACGAGGAGCCGGCGCGGTCACGAGCCGTTCGACGCAGCACCTGGGTGGCCACCCCGGCGACCACGGCGGTCAGGGCGGCGCCCCACGCGAGGTCGACGGGAACCAGCGAGGCCGGGAACCCCTCGACCACCGACAGGTTGGTCAGGTCCCAGGTGGCGTAGGTGACGAGTCCGAAGAACGCACCCGACCCCAGCGCCCAGACCACACTGTCACGGTGCAGGGACGGCAGCACCACGAAGTGCACGACGCCTGCCACGAACAGGGCGTAGAACGCCACCGCCGGCAGCGGGTGCACGGGGTCGGCCAGCAGCGAGCCCAGCTCGCGCGCGTAGAGGTCCCTGGCCACCACGGTCAGCCACACCAGGTCCACCGCGACCAGGACGATCGTCGCTACGAGGTAGGCCGACACCCACACGCGGATCGAGGACGACATGACCTCGAGCCTAGTGGGGGTCCACCGCGCAACGGCGGCACCGGGATGGCGACATGACGCGGCCGGACCCTGGGTAGACCTGCAAGTGCCCGTCACCGTCAGAAGGAGCCCGCATGCGTGCAGTCGTCTACAGCGAGACCGGCCCGCCCTCCGTCCTGCGGCTGGTCGAGCGCCAGGTCCCCGAGCCCGGCCCCGGGCAGGTGCGCGTGCGCGTCGTCCGCTCGGGGGTCAACCCCACCGACTGGAAGGTGCGCCAGGGCGCCACGGGCGGCGGCGTGCCCGCCTTCCCCGAGATGGTGCCGAACCAGGACGGCGCCGGGGTCGTCGACGCCGTCGGCGCGGGCGTCGAGCGGTTCGCGGTCGGTGACAGGGTCTGGGTGATGCTGGCCGCCCACCAGCGTCCGACCGGTACGGCGCAGGAGCTGACCGTGCTGCCGCAGGAGCGGGTCGTCGCCCTGCCGGAGGCGGCGGGCTTCGACCTGGGCGCGGCTCTCGGCGTGCCAGCGGTCACCGCGCACCGCGCCCTGACCACCTCCGAGGACGGCCCCGACCGGCTCTCCCCCGGGTCGCTGACCGGTACGACGGTGTTGGTGGCCGGCGGTGCCGGAGCGGTCGGCAACGCCGCCATCCAGCTGGCCGGGTGGGCGGGGGCGAGGGTGCTCACCACCATCAGCAGCCCGGAGAAGGCTGCGCTCGCCACGGCGGCGGGCGCCCACGACACGGTCGACTACACCGACACGGACCCGGCCGCGCGGATCCGGGAGCTCGCCCCCGACGGTGTGGACCTCGTCGTGGAGGTGGCTCCGGCGACGAACCTGCCGCTCGACCTGGCCGTGGTGCGGCCGCGGGCCTCGATCGCGATCTACGCCAACAACGGCGGCGACCAGGTCACCCTCAACGTCCGCGAGACCTTCTCCCTCAACGTGCGCCTCCAGTTCGTGTTCCTCTACTCCGTCGGCGACCGCGCGCTCCGCGCTGCCGCCGAGGACGTCACGGCGGCAGTCCGCGACGGGGGGTTCGGCATCGGCGAGGAGCGCGGGGTCCCGTTGCACCACTTCCCGCTGGACCGGACCGCCGACGCGCACCAGGCCGTCGAGGACGGCGCCGTCGGCAAGGTGCTGATCGACGTGGCCGACGAGGGGTGACGGGTCAGGACCCGGGGGGCTGATGGTTGTCGACCGGGTCGACCGGCCGGAGATGTGGGGCGGGTCACGTGTGAGATCAGGTCGACCGGGCACGATCTTCCTGTACGCGCTGGTCCTGTGCCCACCCCGGGACCGCGCCCGATCGTCCCAGACAGGAGCCCCCAATGCCGACCACCGTCGACGCACTGATCACCAGCGGTGCCAGCAAGCCGTTCGAGCGCGGCACCATCGAGCGCCGTGATCCCCGCCCCCACGACGTCGTCATCGACATCGCCTACGCGGGTATCTGCCACTCCGACATCCACCAGGCCCGGGAGGAGTGGGGCACCGCGAGCTTCCCGATGGTCCCGGGGCACGAGATCGCCGGGACCGTGCGCGCGGTCGGCGACGCGGTCACCCGCTACACCGTCGGGGACCGGGTCGGGGTCGGGTGCTTCGTCGACTCCTGCCGCGAGTGCGACAGCTGCCGGGCCGGCGAGGAGCAGTACTGCCTCAAGGGCGAGGTGCCCACCTACAACGGGCAGCAGTACGACGGCGAGCCCACCTTCGGCGGCTACAGCCGCTCCGTCGTGGTCGACGAGAACTACGTGCTCGGCATCCCCGAGGGCGTCGCACTGGACGTCGCCGCGCCGCTGCTGTGCGCAGGCATCACCCTCTACTCCCCGCTGCGGCGCTGGGGCGCGGGTCCGGGTACCAGGGTCGCCATCGTCGGCATGGGCGGGCTCGGACACATGGGCGTCAAGATCGCCCACGCGCTCGGCGCCGAGGTCACCGTGCTCTCCCAGACGCTGTCGAAGCAGGAGGACGGCCTGCGGCTCGGGGCCGACCACTACTACGCGACGCAGGACGAGGCGACCTTCGAGTCGCTGGCCGGTCGCTTCGACCTGATCGTCAACACCGTCGCCGCCAACCTGCCCGTCGACAGGTACCTGTCGCTGCTGGGGCTGGACGGCACCATGGTCAACGTCGGCATCCCCGACGGCCCGGACGAGTACCACGCGATGTCGTTGGCGGGGATGCGACGCAGCCTGGCCGGCTCCAAGATCGGCGGCATCCGCGAGACCCAGGAGATGCTCGACTTCTGTGCCGAGCATGGACTGGGGGCAGAGATCGAGACGATCGCCGCCGACGACGTCGACGGCGCCTACGAGCGGGTCGTCGCCAGCGACGTCCGCTACCGCTTCGTGATCGACATCGACACCCTGTAGCCACCGCTCCGGCCCGTCCGGCCGCGGCCCTGCTGCACCGGACCCCCGATCGGGCCGGCCCTTGCCCCCCGGGCCGGTCCGCCGCACCCGCCCGCCGATCTCGGCGGGCGGGTGCTGGTCATCCGCCGCGTCAGCCCCCGTACCAGTCCCGGTGCCAGCCCCTGTGCCGGCCGCCTTGTCGGCCCCGTGCCGGCCCCGGTGCCGGTGGGCGGGCCCCTGCCCCTGTCAGCGACCGCTCACGACAGCACGCACCAGACCGCCTTGCCGTGCTCGGTCGGACGGGTGCCCCAACGGGCGGCGATGGCGCTGATGATCTGCAGACCGCGGCCGTGCTCGTCGAGGTCGCTCGGTCGCAGCTTGCGGGGCTGGTAGGTGGCGCGGTCACGCACCTCGATCAGCACCTCGGCGCCCTCGATGCGCAGCCGCAGGTCCAACGGCGGCCGGCCATACCGGACCGCGTTGGTCACCAGCTCACTGGTCGCCAGCACCGCGTCGTCCACCACCGCGGCCGGTAGCCCGCGCCCGCGAAGGTGGTCGGCGACCAGCCGTCGAGCCGCCGCCACCGAGATGTCGTCGGCGACCAGACGCTGCGACAGCGCGGCCCCCGACTCCGAGGGCGGGTCGACCCGGGCCACCAGGATCGCCACGTCGTCGTCCGGGCCCTCCGGCAGCATCGCTGCCACGAGCTCCTCAGGAACCCCCTGCACCGGCCCGACCAGGTCGGCGACATGCTCGGCCAGCGTCTTGACCCCGAGGTCGATGTCCTGGCCTCGGCGCTCGACGAGACCGTCGGTGTAGAGCACGATGCGGCTGTCGGAGGCAAGCTCCACCTCGTGCTGGACCATGTTGAACGGGCCGACCCCCAACGGGGGGTTCTCCTGACCGTCCACGACCACGCTCGCCCCGCCAGGCGTGACCACGATCGGCGGCAGGTGCCCGGCGTTGGCGAACCTCAGCATCTGGTCGGCGGGGTCGATGACGGCGTAGATGCAGGTCACGATCTGGTCCTCGCCGAGGTCGCGGACCAAGCCGTCCAACGACTCCAGCAGGTCGGCCGGCGGCAGGTCCAGCCGGGCGTAGGCCCGGACCGCGGACCGCAGCTGGCCCATCACCGAGGCTGCACGGACCCCGCGGCCCATCACGTCGCCGACCACCAGGGCGGTGCGCCCCCCGCCGAGCGGGATCACGTCGTACCAGTCGCCGCCCACCTGGGTGCCCTCCACCCCGGCGCGGTAGTAGGTGGCGACGTCGAGGTGCTGCAGGTCGAAGCCCACCTGCGGCAGCAGGCTGCGCTGCAGCTGGTCGGCGATCGAGTGCTCGCGCGCCGCGGCCTCCGCGTTGGCCGCGGCCATCGCCAGTGCCTCCTCCGCGGCCCGGCGCTCGGTGATGTCCTGCACCGAACCGCGCAGCAGCTCCCGCCCGCCGTGCTCATCAAGCAGCACCTCGCCGTGCACCGAGACCAGCACCGCCTCGCCGTCGGGACGGACCACCCGGGTCTCGTAGGCGAAGCCGCCGCCGTTCGCACCCTCGATGATCCCCTGCACGCGTGCCTGGTCGTCGGGGTGGACCAGCTGCACGAGCTCGTCGTAGCCGAGCGAGGCGAGCTCCTCCTGCTGGTGACCGGTGATCCGGAGGAACTCCTCGGAGATCTCGATGTGGCCGGTGACCAGGTTGATCTCCCAGCTGCCCACCCGCGCCAGCCGCTGCGCCTGGTCGAGCAGGGTGCGGCCGCGCTCGAGCTGCCGGCGGGTGCGGCGGGCCCGGTCGAGCTCCAGGTTCGCCCGGACCCTGGCCAGCAGCTCGCGGGAGGTGAACGGCTTGATGAGGTAGTCGTCGGCCCCGGCGTCCAGCCCCGCCAGCGTGCCCTCCTCGCCGGCCCGAGCGGACAGCAGGACGACCGGCACCCCGACCGTCAGCGGGTCGGCCTGGAGGGCTGCGAGCAGCTCGAAGCCGTCCATGCGGGGCATCATCACGTCGGTCAGCACCAGGTCCGGCGTCACCTCGCGGGCCTGCGCGAGCCCGTCGAGCCCGTCGACCGCGGTCCGCACGGCGTAGTCGTGGGCGAGCAGCCCGGCGACGTACTCGCGGATGTCGGCGTTGTCGTCGACGACGAGGATCCGGGCCAGCGGCTCGTCGCGGGGAGGCGTGGTGGGCAGCATCGGCGTCGGGGCGCCGGCGGCCCAGGCCGCGGTCTCGGCCAGGAACCCGGTGGCGACCGCCTCGAGCCCCGCCGCCCGCGGGTCGCTGCCGTCCGGGGCGACCTGCTCCGGCGGCAGGTGGGCCGTCCCGTAGCGCAGCCTCACCGTGAAGGCACTGCCCTCGCCCAGGGTGCTGGCCACCTCAGCGGTCCCGCCGTGCAGCTCGGCCAGCTCCGCGACCAGGGCCAGCCCGATCCCGGACCCCTCGTGGGTGCGCGACCGCGCCCCGCCGACACGGTGGAAGCGCTCGAACAGGTGCGGGACCTCGGCCGGTGGCACGCCGGTGCCGGTGTCGACGACGGTGACGGCGGCCGTCGCGCCCTCGTCGACGACCCGCACGGTGACGCCGCCGGAGAAGGTGAACTTCAGCGCGTTGGACATCAGGTTGAGCACGACCTTGCCCCACAGGTCGCGGTCGACGTGGACCGGTCTGGGCAGCGGCGGGCACTCCACGGCCAGCGTGAGACCCAGCCGCGCTGACGCGGTCTCGAACATGCTGGCCAGCTCGCGGGTGTACTGGGCGAGGTCGACGGGCTCGAAGCGCGCCTCCACCCGGCCCGACTCCAGCCGGGAGAAGTCCAGCAGCGTGTTGACCAGCTTCAGCAGCCGCTGGCCGTTGCGGGAGATGACCTCCACGCGCTCCCGCTGGAGGCCCACCAGCGGATCGCTCCCGTCGGCCAACGCGTCCTCGGCCGGACCGAGCAGCAGCGTCAGCGGGGTGCGGAACTCGTGGCTGACGTTGGTGAAGAAGTCCGTCTTGGCCTGGTCCAGCTCAGCGAGCGTCTCGGCGCGCGCCTTCTCGAACTCGTAGGCCCGGGCGTCCGTGACCGCCGCCGCCAGCTGACCCGCCACCAGGTCGAGGAAGTCGCTGTAGCCCTCGTCGAAAGGACGCAGCGGGTTGAGCCCGAACACCTGGAAGCCGTACGGCGGCGCGGCCGTGCTCGCGGCCAGCGGCCGCACCACCGCGCTGTCGGGGGGAACGTCCCAGGCCCCGGTGGGCAGGCCCTCGAAGCGGGACCGTAGCCCGTGGACGGTAGCCACCTCCCCGGCCCGGGCCCGGCCGGCGGGCCAGGTCGCCGCCGGGTCGTCGAGGTCGATGCACCGCGGCGCCGCCGCGTGGCCCTGGTCGGGCACGAAGCCGGTCCCGCAGGCCAGGGAGGCCGTCCGGCCGCTCTCGTCGAAGAGGTAGACCAGGGAGAACGGCAGGTCCCGGTCGCTGGTGGCGAGCTCGGCACAGGCCGTGGCGATCGTCTCGGACTCGGTGAGGTTCGAGCTGCGGCGTGAGCCGAGGTCCCGCAGGGTGCGCATCCGCCGGTCGGCGACCACCTCGTCGGTGTCCTCGCTGACCACGCAGAGCAGGCCCGCGATCACGCCGTCGTCGTCGAACAACGGGCTGTAGGAGAAGGTGTGGTAGGTCTCCTCCGGGTATCCACTGCGCTCCAGGAACAGCATCAGCCGCTCGTCCCAGGTGCTCTCCCCGTCCTCCATCACGCTGCGGATCCGGGGGGCGATGTCGGGCCAGATCTCGGACCAGACCTCGGCGCTGGGGCGGCCCAGCGCCCAGGGGTACTTCCCGCCGAGGGTGTCGCGGCGGTAGGCGTCGTTGCAGAAGAAGGTCAGCTCGGGCCCCCAGGCCATCCACATCGAGAACCGGGAGGTGAGCACGAGCCGGACCACCGACTCCAGGCTCTGCGGCCAGGTGCCCAACGGGCCGAGCGGGGTCGAGGCCCAGTCGACGGCGAGCAGGTCACGACCGAGCTGGCCGCTGCGCTCGAACATGTCCGACACCGACGTACCTCCCCCTCTGGCCGTCCGCGGCGCACTGATCCGGCGCGTGGGTGCCGGCCCCGAGAGTCTAGGTGGTCCCAGGGCGTGCCGCGGTCGCCTCGACGGTGGCCCCGACGGACAGCCCTAGGGCGGGGTCTGCTGCGGGGTCTGCTGCGGGGTCACCGGCGGGAGGTCGGACGCCGGGCCGTGCAGGGCCAGCACCAGCTCCAGCACCGTGCGTGGGTCGTCGAGCCGGTCCCCGTACAGCTCGCGCAGCTGGCCCATCCGGTAGCGCACCGTCTGGGCGTGCACGTGCAGGTCCGCCGCGACGGCGTCGCGACGACCCTGATGCAGCAGCCAGGACCGCAGCGTCTCCGCGAGGCGCTGCGCCGTGCTCTCGCGCAGGTCGGCGAGCGGGGCCAGCACCTGCTCCCGCAGGTCGGCGAGCGCCTCGGGATCGGCGCCCACCACGAGCTCGGCCAGGTGCCGCTCACTGTCCACCGGGGTCGTGCCGCGGGGGGCGGGGCCGGCCACGGACAAGGTCCGCACGGCCCGCTGGTACGACGACCGGGCAGCGGTCCAGACCCGGGCCGGCCCGACGACCGCCGAGCGGTCCCGCAGCGTCCGCAGCAGCCGTCGCCGGTCGCGGCCGTCGGCGTCGGGCACCCAGAGCAGTGAGAGCTGGCCCGGCGTGCCAGCGGCCGGCAGCCCGGGCAGGTCCTCGCCCGCGGAGAGCACGTCGGCCCCCAGGTCGGAGACGGTGCGGCGCACCTCCGAGGCCGGCAGCAGCACCGCGGTCAGGGTCCGCGGCACGGGCCACCCGGCGCTCTCGGCCGAGGCGGCCAGTGCCTCCGGCGCGGCACCGGAGAGCAGCTGCTGGCCGAGCCGCTCCAGGAACCGGGCCCGGACCCGACCGCTGACCGAGAGCTCGTCGGAGTGCCCGGCGACACTGGCGGCCGAGAGCTCGTCGATGTAGGCGAAGACCAGCTCGGCGAACCGTGCCATGGTGAGCGCGCTCAGTCCGGCGGCGGCCGCCGCCTCCGCCATCTCCCGCCAGGCGACCCGGGCCCCCACGCGGTAGGCCGACAGCAACGCGTCCATCGAGCGACCGGCCCGCGCCTCGCCGCGACCGAGCGCGTAGGCGCCCTGGAGGGTCGCCTCCAGCGGCGTGCTCGGATCCGCCTTGCGGCTGTGGGAGGCCAGCTTGAGGAAGCCGCCGAGCGCCATCTGGACCGCTGCCTCGATGTTCTGCCCCATCGACCCGCTCAGGGCACCGGTGTAGCCGGGCACCTCGCGGGTGATCGCGTCGAGGGTGCTGGCGGCCACCTCCGCCAGCCGTTCTCGCAGCACCCCGACCACGGCGTCGTCCAGCTGCAGCGCCGCGACCCGCTGCGCCGCAGGACCGTTGCCTTCTGCAGCCATTGTTCACCCTCTCCGAACAACTAACCAGCCAAGATTCACGTTCTGCGGTCATGAGTTTAGCCTCGGAACCAGACATGCTGGGGGCATGAGCATCAGCGCCTCGTTCCTCCGCACCTCGGGCCCCGGCCCGGGCTCGCTGCGCAACCGCGCCGTCCGCCTCGCGGAGCGGGTCACCACCCCGCTGCTGCCCGCCGACTACCTGGACCTGTTCGACCCGCTGCGGTCCGGAGCCGACCTGCGCGGTCGCATCGTGGCGGTGGCGCCCGAGACCCGCGACGCCGCTACCATCCTCATCCGTCCGGGTGCCGACTGGGCCGGTCACGTGCCGGGCCAGTACGTCCGCATCGGCATCGACGTCGATGGCGTCCGGCAGTGGCGGGCCTACTCGCTGACCCACGGTCCGCGTCCCGACGGGCTCATCTCGGTGACCGTCAAGGCGGTCCCCGGTGGACTCGTCAGCAACCACCTGGTCCGTCAGGGGCGCCCCGGCACCCTGGTCCAGCTCGAGCAGGCGGCCGGCGAGTTCGTGCTGCCGACCGAGGGCGGCCGCTTCCTGTTCGTGACCGCCGGCTCCGGCATCACCCCCGTGATCGGCATGCTGCGCAACCTGTTCCCGGTCAGCGACAGCGGCGTCATCCGGCTGCCCCGCAGCGAGAGGTACGACATCACCGTCGTCCATGTCGCGCCGACCGCGCCGGACTCGATCTTCAGCGACAACCTCCGCGAGCTCGACGCGGCCGGCCTGATCCGCCTCGTGGCCCGCTACGACGACGAGCACGGCGTGCTCGACGTCGACGACCTGGCCGTGCTGGTGCCCGACCTGATGGACCGCACCACGCTCGCCTGCGGGCCGGCCGGCCTGCTCGACGCGCTCGCGACCCACCACGACCACCACGGTCTGACCCTGCTCACCGAGCAGTTCCGGGTCGCCACCGTCGCCGCCGGCGAGGGCGGCACCGTCAGCTTCGCCGACGGCACGACGCTCGACGCCGACGGCGCCACCCCGATCCTCGACGCCGCCGAGAGCGCCGGCGTCCTGATGCCCTCCGGGTGCCGCATGGGCATCTGCATGGGCTGCGTCCTGCCGATGCGTGAAGGCGCCGTCCGCGACCTGCGCAACGGCGAGGTCACCATCGCCGCCCCCGGCGACGGCGTGAAGATCCAGACCTGCATCTCGGCCGCCGCCGGTGCCTGTCACCTCGACCACTGACGCCGCCCGCCCCCGATCACCAGCACCTCTCAGCACCTCTCAGCACCAAGGAGACCCCGATGACCGCACTGCAGAAGAAGACCGTCGAGCAGAACCCGGCCGCGCACCTGAGCGCCGAGGACATCGAGCAGATCGGCGTCGAGCTCGACGCCATCCGACAGTCGATCGTGGACTCGCGCGGCGAGCGTGACGCCGCCTACATCCGCAAGGTGATCGACACCCAGCGCAAGCTGGAGCTCAGCAGCCGCGGGATCCTGCTGTTCTCGCTGTTCCCGCCGGCCTGGGTGGTCGGCACCGCCGCACTGTCGGTGGCCAAGATCATCGAGAACATGGAGATCGGGCACAACGTCATGCACGGCCAGTGGGACTGGATGCGCGACCCGAAGATCCACTCCACCACCTGGGAGTGGGACAACGCCTCCCCCTCCGACCAGTGGAAGCACTCCCACAACGAGGTGCACCACACCTACACCAACGTCATCGGCAAGGACAACGACCTCGGCTACGGCATCATGCGGGTCGACGAGGACCAGCGCTGGGTGCCGTTCTACCTGGCGCAGCCGCTGTGGAACTTCATCAACGCCTGCTTCTTCGAGTACGGCATCGCCGCCTACGACCTCGAGCTGGGCAAGAACCTCACCTCGAAGAAGCGTCGCAGCAGCCCGGACTTCAAGGCCCGCGCCAAGCAGACGCTGAAGAAGATCCGCGGCCAGATGACGAAGGACTACGTGCTGCACCCGCTGCTGTCCGGCCCCTCGGTCCTGCACACGCTGACCGCCAACGCCACCGCGAACCTGGTCCGCAACCTGTGGACCCACTCGGTGATCATGTGCGGGCACTTCCCGGACGGCGTGCAGACCTTCGAGCGCCGCTCGATCAACGGGGAGACCCGCGGCGAGTGGTACCTGCGCCAGATGCTCGGCTCGGCCAACATCAGCGGCAGCCAGGCCATGCACTTCATGACCGGCAACCTCTCCCACCAGGTCGAGCACCACCTGTTCCCCGACCTGCCGAGCAACCGGTACGCCGAGATCGCCCCACAGGTGCGTGACCTGTTCGACCGCTACGACCTGCCCTACGTGACCGGGTCGCTGCCGCGCCAGGTGGCCTCGGCGTGGAAGAAGGTCATCCGGCTGTCGCTGCCGAACGACTTCGGCGCGAAGGCGCAGGCGCGCGTGCTCGACATCGCCCGGCCCGCGATCGGCGGCCGCGAGAGCGGGCGCGAGCGCGCCGCCGCCTGAGCTCGGACCAACCGCGACCGACCGAGGCCGCCCCACCCGACCCGGGTGGGGCGGCCTCGTCGTGTGTGAGCGGCGACCCCAGAGTGACCCCAGGTGACCCCAGGGGTGAGTAGCGCTACTCACTCGAGACGGGCGCAACGCCTCTGGTGACCGGGTCCCCAGCCTGGCCTGATGGACCCATGACCCGTTTCGCCGACCCGCAGCGCTGCCCCGACTGCGGTGCCACCCTCCCAGCCGACCGGCTGCACTGCGCTCGGTGCGGGCTGTCGCTGACCGGCCCGACCGCGCGGCGGCTGTTCACCACCCTCACCCTGGCCGACGAGCTGCTGACCTCGCTGCGGGCCGCGGTCCCGCCGGCCTCGGGTGCGGGCTCCGGTGCGGCACCGGCATCGGCAGTGGCACCGGCACCGGTACGGACAGCGGCGTCGCCCTCGGACCGGGTGTCCGCCCGGACGTCGTGGCGGCCGCGGGTGACGTCGGTGCCCGCGGTGCTGCTCTCGCTGGGAGCGGCCTGCCTGCTGGTGGCGGCCCTGGTGTTCCTGGTCGTCACCTGGTCGGTGCTCGGCGTGGGTGGCCGCACCGCGGCACTGCTGGCGCTGACCGGGCTGGCGGCGGGCCTCGGGGCCGGCGCCGCCCGTCGCGGGCTGCGCGCGGCCACGGAGTCACTGGCCCTGGTCGGCTACGGGTTGGCGACCCTCGACGTGCTCGGCGCCGACCACGCCGGCTGGCTCGGCGGGCTGTCGCCGTCCGCCCTGGTCAGGACCCTCGGCGCCACGCTCGCGGTGACCGGGGTCGCGGGCGCGCTGGCGGCACGGCGTACCGCCGTGACCGGCTGCGCTGCCGCCGAGGCGGTCGCCGGCATCGGGGTGCTGCTCTCGGTGGTGGGAGTCGCCACCACGCCGGGCCTCGGCGAGGCCTCGGCCGCCGCCTTCGCGCTGCTGCTGGCGGCGGCTGCACTGCTCGCGCTGCTGACGCTGCGGCTCCCGGTCGCCGGGCTGATGTCGGGCGTCGCCACGGGACTGGTCTGGGTGTGGCTGACCATGCTGGGCCTGGGCCGGGTGCTCGACACCGGGCCGGGCTGGACGCAGCCGTGGCAGTCGGGAGGAGGGTGGCCGATCCTGCTGGCCGCGGCGTCGGCGGCCGGACTGGCGCTGCTGCGGCAGCCCGGGCTGCCTGGGCTGCCCGGCCTGCCTGGCCTGCCCACGACCGCGCGCGTCGCAGCACTGGCGGTCGGGCAGGTGCTCGTGGTCTCGACCGCGCTCTCCCCGGTCCGCCACCTCCAGGAGACGACGCAGGTCCTGGTGGCGCTGGTCGTGCTGGTCGGCGCGAACGCTGTGCTGCTGCTGCTCCCGCGACCGTGGGGCCACTCCGGGGCGCTCAACCTGGCCGGTGCGGGGGCGGTCGTGCTGGTCGCCGTGGTGGACCTCACCGCCCGCTCGGGGTCCCGGCTGGTGAGCCTGGTCGACCCGGCGTGGTCCGGGGGCACCGGGGACTCGCTCCCGGCCGCCGCCGGCCCCGACGTAGTGGCCGGGTGGCTGCTGCCGTGGTGCCTGGTCGCGCTCGCCGGCACCGCGTGGTGCCTGGCCCGGGCCGCCCGGCCCAGCCGGAGGGCGACCGGGCAGGCCACCGGGCAGGCGACGGGTCGTCCCGTGGCGGCCGGCGTGCGCGGAGGCGCCCGGCGGGTCGAGGCGCTCCGCGCCGGGTCCCGCGGCACCATCGCGGTGGGCACGGCCGGTCTGGTGGCGGTCGCGGCGGTGGCCACGCTCGCGCTCTACGGCGTTCCGGTCTGGCTGGTGGTGGTGGTCCCGCTGGTCGCCGGGGTCGGCTTCACCCTGTGGTGGCTGGTGGCCGGCTCACCGGTGCCGCTGGCGCCGGCCGGGCTGCTGCTCGGTGCAGCGGTCGCGGTCTCGCTGCATGCTCCCTGGCTCACCGCCGCCGCCCTGGTCGTCGCGCTGGTCCCCGCGGTGACGGTGCTCCTGCGTGAGCGGGAGCCGGTCGCGGTGGCGACGGCCGGGGTGGCGGTCGCGGCCGCGCTGGCCGCCCTGATGTGGACCGTCGGCGAGCTGCGCGCTGCCGACCCGCCCTGGACGGCGTTGACCGGGCTGCTGGTGCTGGGCGTGCTCGTGCCGGGTGCACGCCGGCTCCCGGCCGGCCTGGTCGTCGCGCCGGCACCGGGCCGGGCCGGCGTGGACATCGCGGCCGCCCTCACGGCCGTCCTGCTCGCCGAGTCGGGCCTGGCCGCGGCCGCCGGTCAGGGCGCCGGCTGGTCGGCGTCCTGGGCGGCGGTCTACCTGACCGTCGCCGGTGCGTCGGCCAGTGCGACGGCGCTGCTGGACCGCGAGCGCCGCCAGCTCGGCTGGGTGGGCGGACTGCTGCTGGCCGCGGCGACCTGGGTGCGGCTGTGGGAGGAGGGTGTCCGCGCCCCGGAGGCCTACACGCTGCCCTCCGCCCTGGCCCTGCTGGGCGTCGGGCTGCTGCGGCTGCGGCACGACCAGGACGCTGCGACGTCGGTCACGCTCGCTCCGGGGCTCGGCCTGGCGCTGGTCCCGAGCCTGCTGTGGGCACTGGAGGAGCCGGCCGGGCTGCGGGCACTGCTGCTCGGGCTCGCCTGCCTGGTCCTGGTGCTGGGCGGCTCCCGGCTCGGCTGGACGGCGCCGATCGCGGCCGGTGCGGTCGTCGGCACCCTGCTGATCGGGTGGCTGGCGCTGCCCTACGTCGGCGCGACCGTGCCCCGCTGGGTGCTGCTCGGGCTGGCCGGCGCGGTGCTGCTGGGCACCGGGGCCACCTGGGAGCGGCGCCTGCAGGAGGCTCGACAGCTGCGCTCCTACGTGCGCACGCTGCGCTGAGCGATGCCGGGAGGGTGCCGGGCCGGGCATGGACAGGCCCCCGCTCCCTGGATCGGATACGGAGGCCTGCCTTGGCTCCTGCCCGTTCCCCGTGCCGACGCCGTAGCGCCAACGAGTCGGCCAACAGCTGGGTGGTACGTCGAGAACCGACCTGGGAGGTCAGTCCTCGTCGCCGCGACGCTGTTCCGGGAGCAAACCCGTCAACAGGTCACGCACTTCGGACTCGCGGTAACGGCGATGTCCGCCGAGAGTCCGGATCGAGCTCAGCTTGCCGGCTTTGGCCCATCGAGTGACCGTTTTAGGGTCGACCCGAAACATGGCCGCGACCTCAGCAGGCGTGAGCAGCGGTTCGGACTCAGGTGGCCGCGTGTTCATGGCGGGCCTCCCTCACTTGGTGTTGCCTGGCCAGGTTCCCGCGTCCCGGGCACCCGTCGTGCATCTGGCTCCGACCATCGTAGAGCCGCGGAGTAAAGTATGACAATGGCTCACATGAGTCACCAAGGCGCGCGGACTAGTCATTTCGGGCTAGGCGCGATGGCCGACCGGCCTACTCGGCGTCACCCCGTGGCCCAGCGTCCCGGACCGCGTGGTGGGTCGCCAGCCCCGTCTCGAATTCGTAGGCTGGCACGGACCGTCGCACCACCCCCGCGACGGGTACCTCCTCCAGCCGCCCGCCCACCGGCGGGCCGAGACGGAAGGAACGCCATGGACGGGCACCCCACCGGCCAGCCCAGCACCCAGCCCAGCACCCAGCCCGACCCGGGGGGCCCAGCACCCGAACCGGGCGTCTTCGGCCGGCTCGACCGCCACGAGCAGGTCGTCTTCTGCCACGACGAGCCGACCGGGCTCCAGGCGATCATCGCCATCCACTCGACCGTGCTCGGGCCCGCGCTCGGCGGCACGCGCTTCTACCCCTACGCCCGTGAGCAGGACGCCCTCGACGACGTGCTCCGGCTCTCCGCGGGGATGACCTACAAGGCCGCGCTCGCCGGGCTCGACCTCGGCGGTGGCAAGGCCGTCATCATCGGCAACCCCGCCACCGGGCGCACCGAGGCTCTGCTGCGCGCCTACGGCCGGTTCGTGGCCGGTCTGGGTGGCCGCTACTACACCGCCTGCGACGTCGGCACCGACAGCGACGACATGGACCAGGTGGCGCGCGAGTGCCGCTTCGTGACCGGCCGCACCGTCGCCCACGGCGGCGCCGGTGACTCCTCGGTGCTCACCGCCTACGGCGTCTTCACCGCGATGCGGGCCGCCGCCGAGGACACCTGGGGGACCGCCACGCTACGAGGTCGCACGGTCGGGGTCGCGGGGGTCGGCAAGGTGGGGCGCCACCTCGTGGACCACCTGGTCACCGACGGTGCCCGGGTCGTGGTCACCGACATCGCTCCGGCCGCCCTGGCGGCGGTGCGCTCGGCGCATCCCTCCGTGACCACGGTCGCCGACACGGCGACGCTGGTGGCGGGCGATCTCGACGTCTACGCGCCCTGCGCACTCGGTGGCGCGCTCGACGACGAGGTGGCGCGCCGACTCCGGGCTGCGGTCGTGTGCGGCGGGGCCAACAACCAGCTGGCCCGGCCGGGCGTGGAGAAGCTGCTGGCGGACCGAGGCGTGCTCTACGTGCCTGACTACCTGGCCAACGCCGGTGGGCTGGTCCAGGTCGCCGACGAGCTCGACGGGTTCTCCTTCGAGCGAGCCCAGCAGCGTGTCGGGGGCATCTTCGAGACCACCCGGGCCGTGCTCGACCGGGCCCGCACCGACGACGTGCCACCGGCGGTGGCCGCGGACCGGCTGGCCGAGCAGCGCATCACCGACGTCGGCCGGCTGCGGGGCATCCGGCTGGCTGCGGGTCAGTCCCGCCGGGCGTCGGAGTAGCCGGGCCAGTCGTCGTGGTCGTCGACCGCGTCGTCCGCGGCCGGGGTCGTTCTGGTGTCGTCGCCATGCAGCTCCTTGGCCAGCGCGCCGAAGTCCGTCTCGTGGGAGCGGTACTTCAGGTCACGGGCAACTTTGGTCTGCTTCGCCTTCGCACGGCCGCGCCCCATCGGGTCGACCCCCTCGCACACTTGGCCGGAGTCACGTCTGCCCACAGTCCCGGCCGCCGTCTGACGGTGCCGCGACCGAGCCATCTGCGCGTCCGGTCTCACCAGTAGATTCTCGTGGTGCCAACCGTACCTGGCCCGTGGTTGGTCACGCACGCCAGACCGGGAATTGTCACGCTGCTCACGCCTGCGAGTCCCCGGTACGCCGTCCCGAAGCGGCTACCAGCCGGGGTGGTCGCCGACGAGCCGGGCGCGACCTGGCGCGGCGTCCGGGTCGTCGCGGTCCCCCGGTCCGGTGACCTGACCGCACACCCACGCCCGCACGCCGTGGCCGTCGAGCAGGGTGATGGCCCGGTCGGCGTCGCCGGCCGGGAGCACCGCGACCATGCCGACACCGAGGTTCAGGGTCCGCTCCAGGGCGTCCTGCTCCACCTTCCCCACCCGGCGGACCAGGTCGAAGACCGGCTGCGGGGTCCACGACCCGCGGTCCAGGGTCGCGACCACACCGGCCGGCAGCACCCGCTCCAGGTTCGCCGTCAGCCCGCCCCCGGTGACGTGCGACATGGCGTGGACGCCGGTGCTGCGAGCCAGGTCCAGGCACGCCTTGGCATAGATCGTGGTCGGCTCCAGCAGCTCCTCGCCGAGGGTGCGCCCCAGCTCCTCGACGTGACGGTCCAGGCCCCAGCCGGCGCCGCCGGAGAGCAGCACGTGCCGGACGAGCGAGTAGCCGTTGGAGTGCAGCCCGCTGGAGGCCATCGCCACGACGACGTCACCCGGCTCGACCCGGCCCGGGCCGAGCAGGTCGGCGGCCTCCACGACCCCGGTGGTCGAACCCGCCACGTCGTACTCGTCGGGGCCGAGCAGTCCCGGGTGCTCGGCCGTCTCACCGCCGACCAGCGCGCAGCCGGCCTGGACGCAGGCCTCGGCGATCCCCTGCACGATGGCGGCGACCCGCTCGGGGACCACCCGGCCGGTCGCGATGTAGTCGGTCAGGAACAACGGCTCGGCCCCGCAGACCACCAGGTCGTCGACGAGCATGCCGACCAGGTCGAACCCGATCGTGTGGTGCACGTCCATCGCCTGCGCGATCGCCACCTTGGTGCCCACCCCGTCCGCGGAGGTCGCCAGCAGCGGCCGGTCGAAGCCCTTCAGCGCCGTCGCGTCGAACAGCCCGGCGAACCCGCCGATGGAGCCGAGCACCTCCGGGCGGCGGGCCTTGTCGACCCACACCTTCATCAGCTCGACGGCCTTGTCGCCGGCGTCGATGGAGACCCCGGCGGCCTCGTAGGTGGCGCCGCGGCTCGGCTGCTGCTCGGTCATCGGGCTCCTCGGTGGTCGCTGGCAGGCTCGGTCACGTAGCTGGCGGACTCGCCTGGGAGTCCGGGCGGTCAGGGCCGGTCGAGGGCGTCGCCGGCGCCGCCGCCGGCCAGCGAGGCCGACAGCCCGTCGACGTCGGTGGCCGGCGGGACGAACTCCAGCAGGTGCTTGCCGAGGTGCTCGGGGGCGGGCAGCGCGATCGGGTAGACCCCGTCGAAGCAGGCGCGGCACAGGTTCGGCATCGGCACCTCGGTCGCCTCGACCAGCTGCTCGAGGGAGATGTAGGCCAGCGAGTCCGCGTCGATCGAGCGGCAGATCTCCTCGGTGTTGAGACCGTTGGCGATCAGCTCGGCCCGGGTCGCGAAGTCGATGCCGTAGAAGCAGGGCCACTTCACCGGCGGTGAGGAGATCCGGACGTGCACCTCGCGGGCCCCCGCCTCGCGCAGCATCCGGACCAGCGCCCGCTGGGTGTTGCCACGCACGATCGAGTCGTCGACGACGACGAGGCGCTTGCCCTCGATGACGTCTCGCAGCGGGTTGAGCTTGAGCCGGATGCCGAGCTGGCGGATCGTCTGCGAGGGCTGGATGAAGGTGCGCCCGACGTAGGAGTTCTTCACCAGGCCGGTGCCGTAGGGGATGCCGCTCGCCTCGGCGTACCCGATCGCGGCCGGGGTCCCCGACTCCGGCACCGGCATCACCAGGTCGGCGTCGGCGGGGAACTCCCGGGCCAGCCGCCGACCGATCTCGACCCGCACGCTGTGCACCCGGCGCTCGTTCATCAAGGTGTCGGGGCGGGCCAGGTAGACGAACTCGAACAGGCAGTGCTTGGGGGCGGGCTCGGCGAACCGGCGGCTGCGCAGCCCGTCCTCGTCGATGGTGACCAGCTCCCCGGGCTCCACCTCGCGGATGAACGAGGCGCCGACGATGTCGAGGGCGGCGGTCTCCGAGGCGACCACCCAGCCGCGCTCGAGCCGGCCCAGCACCAGCGGGCGCACGCCCTGGGGGTCGCGGGCGGCGTAGAGGGTGTTCTCGTCCATCCAGACGAACGAGAAGGCGCCGCGCAGCCCCGGCAGGATGGCGGCGGCGTTCTCCTCCAGGCTCATGTCGGGGTGGTGCGCGAGCAGCGCCGTGACCAGGCTGGTGTCGTTGGTCGAGGCAGGCGCCGACCGGGACGGCAGGTCCAGCTCCCCGGCGACGCCGGTGAGCCCGGCGACCTTCTCGATCAGCTCGTGGGTGTTGGTCAGGTTGCCGTTGTGGGCGAGCGCGATCGACCCGGTCTCGGTGGGCCGGAACGTCGGCTGCGCGTTGTGCCAGGTGCTGGCACCGGTGGTGGAGTAGCGCGAGTGCCCCACCGCGAGGTGCCCCTTGAGCGACTCCAGCGTCGACTCGTCGAAGACCTGCGAGACCAGCCCCATGTCCTTGTAGACCAGGATCTGGCGACCGTTGCTGACCGCGATGCCGGCGGACTCCTGGCCGCGGTGCTGCAGGGCGTACAGGCCGTAGTAGGCGAGCTTGGCGACGTCCTCGCCGGGCGCCCACACGCCGAACACCCCGCAGGCGTCCTGCGGTCCCAGGTCGTGGGGGTCGAGCGCGTGGGTCAGCTTGCCGTCGCCGCCCCGTCGTCGACCGTGCGGGCTGGCAGGGTTCTCCGGAGCGGGCACGGCCCCGAGTCTACGGCCGCCGCGCGGTCACGCCGAATTCGCGACGCCGCCCGCCCGGAGCCCGCCGAGACGAGCCAGCAGCAGCGTCTCGGCGAGGCAGACCCGCTCGAACTCGGCGAGGTGGAGCCCCTCGTTGGCACCGTGGGCGCGGGTGTCGGGATCCTCGACCCCCGTCACCAGCACCGCGGCGGCGGGGAACGCCTCCCGGAAGGCGGCGATGAAGGGGATGGACCCGCCGATCCCCATGTCGACAGGCACCACGCCGTCCCACGCCTCGCGGAAGGCGGCGCGCGCGGCGTCGTAGGCCGGGCCGGTGGCGTCGATCGTGGTGGGCTCACCGGTCTCACCGGGGGTGAAGGTCAGCTGCGCCCCCCACGGGACGTGTCGCTGCAGGTGCTCGCGCAGCCGCTCCATCGCGTCGGGGGCGTGGTCGCCCGGGGCGATCCGGACGGAGACCTTCGCGGTGGCCGTCGGGGCCAGGGTGTTGCTGGCGTCGGCGGTCGCGGTGGCGTCCAGCCCGACGACGGTGACCGCGGGCTTGGTCCACAGCCGCTCCACGACCGGACCGGACCCGATCAGCTCGACGCCGTCCACGACACCGGACTCGGTGCGGACCCGGTCGAGGGGATAGTCGACGTCGGCGGCCGGACCGGCGTGCAGCCCGGCCACCGCGACGTTGCCGTCGTCGTCGTGGAGGCTGGCCAGCAGCCGGACCAGCACGGTCAGCGCGTCGGGCACCACGCCTCCCCACAGGCCGGAGTGGACGGCGTGGTCCAGGGTGCGCACCTCGACGGTGGCGTCGACCAGCCCGCGCAGACTGGTGGTCAGGGCGGGCTCCCCGACGGCCCAGTTGCTGGAGTCGGCGATCACGATGACCTCCGCTGCCAGCAGGTCGCGGTGCTCGGCCAGGAAGGCCGCCAGGGTGGGCGACCCGATCTCCTCCTCGCCCTCGACCAGGACGGTGACCCCCACCGGCGGCTCGCCGCCGAAGGCCCGGACCGCGGCCAGATGGGCGGCGATGCCCGCCTTGTCGTCGGCCGCGCCCCGACCGTAGAGCCGGTCCCCTCGCTCGGTGGGGACGAACGGGTCGCTGTGCCACAGGCCGGGGTCGCCCACCGGCTGCACGTCGTGGTGGGCGTACAGCAGCACCGTGGGGGCGCCTGCGGGCGCGGGACGCCGGGCCAGCACCGCGGGCGCGCCGCCCTCGACGCCGACCACCCGCACGTCCTCGAAGCCCGCGGCCGCGAAGAGCCCGGCGGTGGCCTCCGCGCAGCGGCGGACGTCATCGCGACGCGCCGGGTCTGCGCTGACGGAGGGGATCGCGACGAGCGCCTCCAGGTCGGCGCGGACCGAGGGCAGCACGGCTCGGACCGCTGCCCGCAGCTCCGCTGTGGTCGTCATGGCGTCACCCTAATGGGGGTGCATCGCTTGGGTTTTGGCCCAGAGTGGTGTCGTCCGCCGGTGGGTGAGCACTCGTGTCACCCGGTCCCTTGAGGGCTACGCCTAGATCGTGTCCCTGCCGGTGAACGAGGAGGCGTTGATGGCTGCTGGGATGACGCGCCCCGCCGTGTGCGGTGAGCACTGAACCATTAGGTCGCCTGCGAGCCTCTTCCGGACGCCAGTTCAAGCGATCGAGGAGGACGGGTGCTGTTCCTGGGTGATGACTGGGCCGAGGCCCACCACGACATCGAGCTCCAAGACGAGCAGGGCCGGGTGTTGAAGCGGCGGCGGCTGCCCGAGGGGGTGACCGGGCTGACCCAGCTCCACGAGCTGATCGCCGACCACCTCCCCGACGACGAGGAGCCGGAGTCGGTGCTGGTCGGGATCGAAAGCGACCGGGGTGGCTGGGTCCACGCCTTGGTCGCTGCCGGCTACACCGTCTACGCGATCAACCCCAAGCAGGCCGCTCGCTACCGCGAACGGCTTGGCACCTCCGGCGCCAAGAGCGACTCCGGTGATGCACACGTGCTGGCCGAGATCGTCCGCAAGGACCGTGAGCACCACCGCGTCGTAGCTGGGGACAGCGAGCAGGCCGAGGTGGTCAAGGCCGTGGCCCGCACACACCAGACGATGATCTGGACCCGGCAACGACAGGCCAACCAGCTGCGCTCGATGCTGCGGGAGTTCTACCCCGCGGCGCTGGAGGCCTTCGGTGATGACCTGGCCGGCCGGGACGCGCTCGCGGTGCTCGCCATCGCGCCCACGCCAGCCGCCGGACGTGCCCTGTCGGTGTCGCGGATCGTCAGCGTGCTGCGCAAGGCCGGCCGGCAGCGGAATCTGCAGACCCGCGCCGCGGAGATCTCGACCGTGCTGCGCAGCGAGCACCTCGAGCTCTCCGACGGGCTCACCGAGGCCTACGGCGTCAGCGTCCGGTCCCTGGTCGCGGTGCTGACCACGATGGTCGCGCAGGCCGCAGCGCTCGAAGGCGAGGTGAAGCGGTGTTTTGGCCAGCACCCGGACGCTGAGATCATCACCAGCCAGCCCGGCCTCGGTGTGGTGCTCGGAGCTCGGGTGCTCGCTGAGTTCGGTGACGACAAGGACCGCTACGCCGACGCCAAGTCACGACGCAACTACGCCGGGACCAGCCCGATCACCAAGACCTCCGGCAAGAGCAAGGTCGTGCTGGCTCGCTACGCCCGGAACAAGCGGCTGGCCGACGCCCTGCATCAGCAGGCTTTCGCCGCCCTCACAGCATCACCAGGCGCCCGAGCGTTCTACGACCACCACCGAGCCCGCGGTACCACTCATCATCAAGCACTCCGGACGCTGTCGAACCGACTGGTCGGGATCCTCGACGGCTGCCTACGCCACCGCACCACCTACGACGAGACCATCGCCTGGGCACACCGCCAACCAGCAGCCGCTTGACGCCCTACGCCCCTGGGATATCTAGGCGTCCTCGCCGGGACTCTCCGGCCCCGGCCCGCTGGGCACCAGCGGCAGCAGCGGTCCCAGGTCCGAGCGCTCCCCCGAGGCCCGCAGCCGCCCCTCCCGCACCGCCTCGGCCCACCCCAGCGCGCCGGTCGCCAGACCCACCCAGGTCCCGGCGTCCATCTCCACCACCGCCGGCGGCGTGCCACGGGTGTGCCTGGTGCCGGCCAGGCACTGGGCGACGGCGTACGGCGGCACCCGGACCTCCACCGCGCCGCCGGGGGCCTTGGCCACCAGCAGCGCCAGCAGGTGCTTGGTGAGCAGCCGCAGGTCGGCCGGTGTGGCGCCGCCCGCCCGGAACCGGCTCAGGGCCGGCATCACCTCGGCGGGATCGGCGGGACGGAGTCGGACGGGCACCGGGTCATCCTTGCAACCCGGTCAGCGCGCGGCAGCGGCTCCCCGCCGGCCGGCACGCTCAGCCGCCGACCAGGGCGACCGCCGGCACCCCGTCCGGCAGGCCCGGCACGGCGCCGGGCGGGGTGTGGAACATCCACAGCGACAGCTGGCACAGCGTCTGCCAGTCCCCGGGCGGCACCATCAGCGTGCCGACGCAGGTGCCGTCCTCGCGACGCCGCACCTGGAGCAGCAGCATCACCATCGGCTCGGCGCCCGGCAGCTCGACCAGCACCTCGCCGGTCGCCACCGGGCCGAGGCGGGCGAACCTGACCGCGGCACCGCCGACGGAGACGTCGACGAGCTCGGCCTCGGCGCCGTCGACGCGGGCCGGCGTGCGGACGGCGTACCGGTGGGCGGTGCGTCGCGAGGAGGCGAACCGCTCGGCTCGGCTGCGCCGGACCCCGGCGGCCAGGACGACCAGCGCCAGCGCCAGCCACCCGCCGGAGACGGCGACCGACGCGGCGTCGCCTCGAGCCGGGACCAGGCCCGACAGGCCGGCCACGGCGTACCCCAGCACACCCGTCGTCAGCGCGAGCAGCGCCAGCACCAGGGCCGGGGCACGACCGCGACGCCGGGGCTGCTCCGGTTCCAGCCGAGCCAGGGTCGGTGGCCCGTCCCGCCGGGTCAGCAGCCACCACAGGCACGAGGCCCCGATGGGCAGTCGGAGCACGCTCAGCGCCACCGCGGTGCGCCAGCGCACCCGACGGCGGGCCAGCAGCAGCCGACCCCAGCCGGCCGCCGCGACGGTCAGCGCGAGCACCGGCAGGGAGACGCGCGGCGACGCCGTCGACGTGGCGGCGCCGGTCAGCAGCAGCGCCGCCGGGAGCGCGAGGCAGGCGACCACGGCGAGGCCGGTCAGTCCCGCCAGGCAGGCGGCCACGTGGGAGAGCCGGCGTCGCAGCGGCAGCCCGGGGGCTGCCCGCCACAGCCGCCCCCGGACGAGGAGCCGCAGAGCGCCGACCGCCGACCGCCGACGCTGCGCGAGGTAGTGCTCGGGCGTGACCGGCGCGGTGCCGAGCACCAGGGTCTGGTGGTGGACGCCGGTCCGCCAGCCCAGCCGTTCCAGGCGGAGCGCGGCCTGGCCGTCGGGCAGCCGTGGGTGCGACCCGAGGCCGTCGAGGGCCCGCAGCGCGGAGACCCGCAGCACGGAGGCGGAGCCGTCCCAGAGCAGGTCCGTGGCGCGGCGTCGACGGGCCGGTGGGCGCCGGTCCCGGACCGGGTCCGGCGCCCGGGCGGCGCCGTGGTCGGCGAAGGCGCCGTGGTTGACCAGCCCGGTCGGGACCCGGACGAGGCCGACCTCGGGATCCTCGAACCACGCCAGCGTCGAGGTCAGGAAGCCCGGAAGCGGCACCTGGTCGCACTCGAGCACGGCGACGAGGTCGTCACCGGTGGCGCCGGGCGGCGTCGCGGCGGTCAGCAGGGACAGAGCATGGTCGGCGGCGCCGCCGCGACCGGCCGGGGCCGTCGCGGCGGTCACGTGGCGGACGCCCAGCTCGTCGCACAGCCGCGCGAGCCACGGCCGGTCGGCGTCGTCGAGCACCCACGTCTCGTGGGCCGGCTCCAGCCGCTGCGCGGCCGACACCGTCGGGCCGAGGACCTCTGGCGTGGCGTCGTCGGCGGAGACCAGGACGACCACCCGAGGCGCGTGGCCGCCCGACGACGGCGGGGTCTCGGCGTCCAGGTCCCAGGAGGTCGCCAGGGCGCGCAGCGTCACCAGCAGCGGGAGGGTCTCGAACCCGACCAGCAGCCACGCCGCCACCCGGGCGGGGCCGGGGGCGGGCAGCGTGACCAGCACCCGCCACAGCAGGTAGCCGAGCAGCACCACCACGGCCGCCACGCCACCGGCGCGGGCTCGCCGTCGCGCGCCGGCCGGCTCCGGCTCCGGTGGGCCGAGGCTGGTCACCCAGGGGGCGAGCCGCACCCCGTCCGCCAGGAAGCCGGCCCGACCGGCACCGGCCCACGGCTGCATGACCGGCCCGGCCCCGGTGCCGGTCGCGGACCCGTGCCCCGAGCCCCGCGCCGACGGGTCGAACGCCGGCGGCGGCGCCGCCAGCGACAGCGGACGCGGGGTCCCGCGTGGGGGAAGGGTCATCGTCGTCCCAGGAGTGCGCAGCGGCGTCCGGCACCGGTGTGGCAGGCCCGATGCCACGGACCGGGCCCCGAGAAGGGGAGTGCCTGTCCTTCGGCCGGTGGTCGGCGGACCTGAGGCGAAGTCGTCGATGCCGCCGAAGGGTCACTCGCTCGTGCGACACGCGCGGGAACCACCGAAGCAGTGACTCCTGGGCGGTTCGGCCAACCGCCGTACAGATGGTCCCGGCGGTGACTAGGGTGAGTCGCTGTTCGTCCCCCGAGCAGCAGGAGACCCCCGATGCGACCTCTCCCCCGAGTCCTGGCGGCGGTGATCGCGGCGCTCGGCCTCCTCGCGTCCGGGCTGTCCGCCGCTCCTGCGCAGGCCGCGGTGGCAACCCCCGGCAGCTTCACCGGCTACGGCTTCGACCAGTGCCTCGCCCCCTCGCAGCGCGCCATGGACGCCTGGCTGCGGAGCTCGCCGTACCTCGCGGTCGGCATCTATGTCTCCGGAGCCTCCCGCGGCTGTCCCCGGCAGCCGAACCTGACCCCCACCTGGGTCGCCAGCCAGCTCCGCAAGGGGTGGCGGCTGCTGCCGATCACGCTCGGGCCGCAGGCCTCGTGCACCACTCGCGAGCGCTACCTGCGCCAGGTCCGCATCCGCCCCTCCCCCGCCGGCGGCTACGCCGCGGCCCGGCGCCAGGGGCGGGCGGAGGCGGCCAGGACGGTCGCAGTGTCGCGGCGGCTCGGGATCAGCCCCCGCAGCACGCTGTGGTACGACCTGGAGGCGTTCGACACCTCCCCGAGGAACTGCCGTGAGTCGGCGTTGAGCTTCCTGTCGGCGTGGACGCTGCAGCTGCACCGGCTCGGCTACGTCTCCGGGGTCTACTCCAGCGCCGCCTCCGGGATCGCGATGCTCGACGACGCCCGGGTGAGGCGCCCCGGCCGGTACCGGATGCCGGACCAGATCTGGATCGCCGACTGGAACAACCGGGCCACGGTGGCCTCCGGCTACGTCCGCGGCTCCGGCTGGCTGCCGCACCGGCGGGTGCACCAGTACCGGGGCGGGCACCTGGAGACCCACGGCGGCGTCACCATCAACGTCGACAGCAACTGGCTGGACCTCGGCCGCGGCTCGAGGGCCGCGCCGGAGCGGGCGCACTGCGGCGGCTCGGCGTCGTTCAACCACCCGCGGTACGCCACGCGCTCGGTCCGCGACACCGGGGCACAGGTGCGCACGGTGCAGTGCCTGCTGCGGGGCCGCCGGGCCTACGCCGGCGCGGTGAACGGTCGCTACGACGCCCGGCTGGGCGCCGCGGTCCGCCGCTACCGCCTCGACCGGGGGCTGCCAGCCGGCACCAGCACCACCCGCGCGACCTGGGTGGCGCTGCTGTCCCAGGGAAGCGCGCCGCTGCTCAAGACCGGCTCGGCCGGCGAGGCCGTCCGCCGCGTGCAGCGGTCGCTGAACGCCGCCGACGGCACCGGCCTGCGGGTCAGCGGGGTCTTCGACACCGCCACCGCCGCGGCGGTGCGTCGCTACCAGCGCGACCACGGCCGTGGCGGGACCGGGGTCATGACCACGCCGGTGTGGCGGCTGCTGCAGGCCGGGCGGGCCTAGCGGGTCCCAACGCGGCCCGGGTCTCGCGGTCTCGACCGACCGTGGTCTCGACCGACCGTGGGCGCGCGATCAGCCGGCGGTCAGCACGAGCCCGTCGCCGGACGCAGCGACGTCGACGGTCACCGTCGCACCGTCGAGGACCTCTCCGCCCAGCAGCATCCGAGCCAGCGGGTCGCCGATCGCGGTCTGCACCAGCCGGCGCAGCGGCCGGGCGCCGTAGGCCGGGTCGTAGCCGGTCAGCGACAGCCAGCCGTGCGCGGCCGGGCTGACCTCGACGGCGATCCTGCGGACCGCCAGCCGCCGGCCGAGCTCGGCGATCTGCAGGTCGACGATGTGCGAGAGCTCGTCGCGGGACAGCGCGTCGAACATCACGACCTCGTCGAGCCGGTTCAGGAACTCCGGCTTGAAGGCCTGCCGCACCACGCTCATCACCGAGTCGCGCTTCTTCTCCTCCTCCAGCGTGGGGTCGACGAGGTAGGTCGAGCCGAGGTTCGAGGTCAGGATCAGCACCACGTTGCGGAAGTCCACGGTCCGGCCCTGGCCGTCGGTGAGCCGACCGTCGTCGAGCACCTGGAGCAGGACGTCGAAGACCTCGGGGTGGGCCTTCTCGACCTCGTCGAGGAGCACCACGGAGTACGGCCGCCGGCGCACCGCCTCGGTCAGCTGACCGCCCTCGTCGTACCCGACGTAGCCGGGCGGCGCCCCGACCAGGCGCGAGACCGAGTGCTTCTCGCTGTACTCGCTCATGTCGACCCGCACGATCGCGCGCTCGTCGTCGAAGAGGAAGTCCGCGAGCGACTTGGCCAGCTCGGTCTTCCCGACGCCGGTCGGGCCGAGGAACAGGAACGAGCCGGTCGGCCGGTTCGGGTCGGCGATCCCGGCCCGGGAGCGGCGCACGGCGTCGGAGACCGCGGCGACCGCGTTCCGCTGACCGATCAGCCGCTCCCCGATGACGTCCTCCATGCGGAGCAGCTTCGCCGTCTCCCCCTCCAGCAGCCGGCCGGTGGGGATGCCGGTCCAGGCCTCGACGACGTCCGCGATCTCCCCGGGGCCGACCTCCTCGCGGACCATCGGGTCGGTCACGGACTGCTCGTCCTGCGCGGCCTGCTCGAGCCGGGCCTCCAGCTCGGGGATCCGGCCGTAGAGGATCTCGCTGGCCCGGCCCAGGTCGCCCTCGCGCTGCAGCCGCTCGGCCTGGATGCGCAGCTCGTCGACCTGCTTGCGCAGCTCGCCGACCCCCTCGAGCGCCGCCTTCTCCCGCGCCCACCTGCTCTCCAGGCCCCGCAGCTCCTCCTCACGGTCGGCGAGGTCGGCGCGCAGCCGCTCCAACCGGTCCCGCGAGGCCGGGTCGTCCTCGCGGGCGAGCGCGAGCTCCTCCATCTTCATCCGGTCCACGGCCCGGCGCAGCTCGTCGATCTCGACCGGGGAGGACTCGATCTCCATGCGCAGCCGGGACGCGGCCTCGTCGACGAGGTCGATGGCCTTGTCGGGCAGCTGCCGCCCGCTGATGTAGCGGTCGGAGAGCATCGCCGCCGCGACCAGCGCGGAGTCCTCGATGGTGACCCCGTGGTGCGCCTCGTACTTCTCCTTCAGGCCCCGCAGGATCGCCACGGTGTCCTCGACCGAGGGCTCACCCACGAACACCTGCTGGAAGCGGCGCTCCAGCGCCGGGTCCTTCTCGATCCGCTCGCGGTACTCGTCGAGGGTGGTGGCGCCGATCATCCGCAGCTCGCCCCTGGCGAGCATCGGCTTCAGCATGTTGCCGGCGTCCATCGCGGAGTCGCCGCCGGCACCCGCCCCGACGACGGTGTGGAGCTCGTCGATGAAGGTGATCACCCGGCCGGCGGAGGACTTGATCTCGGCGAGCACCGCCTTCAGCCGCTCCTCGAACTCGCCGCGGTACTTGGCGCCGGCCACCATCGCGGACAGGTCGAGCGAGAGCACCTTGCGGTTCTTCAGCGAGTCGGGGACGTCACCGGCCACGACGCGCTGGGCGAGCCCCTCGACGACCGCGGTCTTGCCGACGCCCGGCTCCCCGATCAGGACCGGGTTGTTCTTGGTGCGCCGTGAGAGCACCTGGATGACGCGGCGGATCTCGGCGTCGCGGCCGATCACCGGGTCGAGCTTGCCCTCCGCGGCGGTGGCGGTCAGGTCGACGGCGTACTTCTCCAGCGCCTGGAACGTCGACTCCGGGTCCTGGCTGGTGACCCGGCTGCTGCCGCGTACCGTGCCGAGCGCGTCGCGCAGCGCCTCCGCGGTGGCGCCGGCCTCGGTGAGCACGGTGCGGGCCGGCGACTCCACGGTTGCGGCCCCGATCAGCAGGTGCTCGGTCGAGGTGAACTCGTCCTTCATCTCCGCGGCGAGGTGGTTGGCGCGCGCCAGCACCGACAGCGCCGCCCGGGAGTACGACGGCGCCGCCACCGACGAGCCGGACGCCCGCGGCATCCGGCCGAGCTCGGCGCGGGTCGCGGCCTCGACGGCGGCCGGGTCGGCGCCCGCTGCCTGCAGCAGCGGCCCGATGATGCCCTCGTCCTGGTGCAGCAGGGCGTCGAGCAGGTGCAGCGCCTCGACCTGGGCGTGTCCGGCGGCGGCGGCGGTCTCGATGGCGGAGTTGATGGCCTGCTGGCTGCGGGTGGTGAACTTCGAGGCGTCCACGGTGTCCTCCGATGGGGTCGAGCGACGGGTACGAAGGGGTCGCGAAGGGCGAGTGGTCAGGGCCGGCCGCGTCGCCAGACGGTCACCGAGCGGGTGTCGGTGGCCGCGCGGACGGCGGGCAGGTTCTCGGGGACCGGGCGGCGCTGCGCGGCGGCGATGGTCTGCCCCAGCGCGAAGTCGGCGGCGGCAAGATCGTGCTCGAGCTCGGCGACCCGCCGCGACAGCGCCTCGACCTGCAGCTCCAGGCCGAGGATCCGGCGGACGCCCTCCAGCCCGATCCCGGTCGCGGTGAGCTCGGCGACCTCGCGGAGCAGCTCGATGTCGCGCCAGGAGTACCGGCGGCCACCGCCTCCGGTGCGGCCGGGGCTGACGATGCCCAGCCGGTCGTAGGAGCGCAGCGTCTGCGGGTGCAGGCCGGTCAGCTCGGCGGCGACGCTGATCACGAAGACCGGCATGTCCGGGTTGGGGACGCCGGCGCCCCCGACCGGGTGCCGGGGGCCGCTCACGACCCGCTCCCGGTGCGGTGGCCGGCGTCGAACAGGTTGCTGCGCAGGTCGGCGCCGGAGGTCGCGGCTCGGTAGGCGAGCACCGCCTCGCGCGCCTTGGCGTCGAGCCGGGCCGGCACCTGCACCTCGACGGTGACCAGCAGGTCGCCGGCCGTGCCGGCAGCGCTCCCGCTGCCGCGGCGGACGCCGCGGCCGCGCACCCGGAACACCCGGGAGTTGGGAGTGCCGGGCGGCACCTTCAGCGTCACCGGGGCTCCCCCGAGGGTGGGCACCTTGATCTCGGCGCCGAGCGCGGCCTCGTCGAAGCTGACCGGCACCGTCAGGGTCAGGTTGTCCCCGCGCCGGCCGAACAGCGGGTGGTCGGCGACGTGGACGGTGACGAACAGGTCGCCCGCGGGACCGCCACGCTCACCGGTGGCACCGCGGCCGCGCAGCCGGATCCGCTGACCGTCCTTGACCCCGGCGGGGATGCGGGCGGAGATGGTCCGGTTGGAGAGCCCCCGGCCGGACCCGTGGCAGGTCGGGCACGGGTCCTCCACCACCAGGCCGCGGCCGCCGCAGTGGGGGCAGGTCTCGTTCATCGTGAAGGCGCCGCCCACGGAGGCGGCCCGCATGCCTGCCCCCTCGCACTCCGGGCAGACCCGCGGCATCGTGCCCGCCCGCGCGCCGGTGCCCGAGCAGTCCGGGCAGGGCGCGTCGGAGGTGAGCCGAAGCGAGACGGTCACGCCCTCGATCGACTCGGCGAACCCGATGGTGGCCTCGGTCTCGATGTCGGCGCCGCGGCGGGCCGACGCCGACGAGGTCCGGGTGCGGCCGCCTCCGCCACCGCCGCCGAACATGCCGCCGAACAGGTCGGAGAACCCGCCCCCGCCGGCCGTGGTGGTGGTCCGGGCACCGCCCTGGCCGAACAGGTCGTTGAGGTCGAACGTGCTGCTGCCGGCGCCGGCCGGGCCGCCGGGACGGCCGCCGGCGAACGGCCCGTACGCGCCGAGACCCGAGCGCAGGTCGTCGTACTGCTTGCGCTTGGCCGGGTCGCCGACCACGTCGTAGGCCTCGGCGACCTGCTTGAAGCGGTCCTCGGCGGCCTGGTCACCCGGGTGCGAGTCGGGGTGGTGGGCCCGCGCCAGCGTGCGGTAGGCCTTCTTGATGTCGGCCGCGGACGCGTCCTTGGACACCCCGAGGACCCGGTAGAAGTCCTTGGCCGCCCAGTCGGAGCTGGTCACGGGCTCACCCCCTTCCTTGGTGCGGTCTGACGTGCTGGTGGTACTGGCGGTGCTGGTGGCTACTCGTCGGACTGGGGGCCGACGACGGTCACCCGGGCGGGCCGGACGACGCGCTCGCCGATCTGGTAGCCGGCCGCGATGATGTCCTGCACCGTGGTGCTGGTGGCCTCCGCGGAGTGCGAGTGCATCAGCGCCTCGTGGAAGCGCGGGTCGAACTCGTCCCCGCGCCTGCCGAACTTGACCAGCCCCTGGCCGGCGACGGTCCGCTCCAAGGCGTCGGCCACCGCTTTGAAGCCACCCTCTAGCTCGCCGTGCTCGCGGGCGCGGTCGAGGTCGTCGAGGACCGGCAGCAGGCCGGCAAGCACCGCGAAGGTCGCGTTCTCCTTGACCAGCTCGCGGTCCCGGTCGACCCTGCGCTTGTAGTTGACGTACTCGGCCTGGAGCCGCTTCAGGTCGTCGGTCAGAGCCCCGACGGCCGACTGCGTGGTGGCCAGCTCGGTCTCCAGGTCGCGGGCCTCCTCGGCGGGGTCGCCGGCCTGCTCCGGCCTCTCGGTGGGCTCGGCCGCCGGGTCCGCCGGCTCGCCGACGGTGGCCTGGGAGGCCGGCTCGCCACTGACGCCGGGGAAGCCCGTCGGCTTGGCGGCCTCGGGCGACCCGGGGGCCCCGGAGGGCGCGGTGTCCTGCGCCCCCCGGGGACCGTCGGTGCCGGGCCCGGTGCGGCTGGCGCTGGGCTCGTAGGAGTCGGTCACTTGGCCTCACCCCCGGTGGTGTCGTCCTCGTCGACGATCTCGGCGTCGACGACGTCCTCGTCGCCGTCCCCGGTGCCGGTCGTGCCGCCCGCGGCCGCGGCGTCCGCCTCACCGGCGGCGTACATCGCGGCGCCCATCTTCTGGCTGGACTCGTTGAGCTTGGCCATCGCCGCGGAGATCCGCGCGGCCTGGTCGGCGTCGTCGACGTCGCCGTCGGACTCCAGCGCCTGCTTCAGCTCGTCGAGGTCGGCCTGCACCTCGGTGCGGACCTCCTCGCCGACCTTCTCGCCGTTCTCGGAGAGGAACTTCTCGGTGCTGTAGGCGACGCCCTCGGCCTGGTTGCGGGTCTCGACCGCCTCCTTGCGACGGCGGTCCTCCTCGGCGTACTGCTCGGCGTCCTTGACCATCTTGTCGATGTCCTCCTTCGACAGCGCCGACCCGCCGGTGATGGTCATGCGCTGCTCGCGACCGGTGCCGCGGTCCTTGGCGGACACGTGCACGATCCCGTTGGCGTCGATGTCGAAGGTGACCTCGATCTGCGGCACGCCCCTCGGTGCCGGCGGCAGCCCGGTCAGCTCGAAGTTGCCGAGCGGCTGGTTCTGCGCCGCCATCTGCCGCTCGCCCTGGAAGACCTGGATCTGCACCGAGGGCTGGTTGTCGTCGGCGGTGGTGAAGACCTCCGAGCGCTTGGTCGGGATGGTGGTGTTCCGCTCGATCAGCCGGGTCATCACGCCGCCCTTGGTCTCGATGCCCAGCGACAGCGGCGTCACGTCGAGCAGCAGCACGTCCTTGACCTCGCCCTTGAGCACCCCGGCCTGCAGGGCGGCGCCGACCGCGACGACCTCGTCGGGGTTCACACCCTTGTTGGGCTCCTTGCCGCCGGTCAGCTCCTTGACGACCTCGGCCACGGCCGGCATCCGGGTGGAGCCACCGACCAGGATCACGTGGTCGATCGCGGAGACGGCGACGCCGGCGTCCTTGATGACCTGCTTGAACGGGGACTTGGTCCGGTCGAGGAGGTCGGCGGTCATCCGCTGGAACTCGGCGCGGCTGATCTTCTCCTCGAAGTGCAGCGGGCCGGACTCCGAGTGGGTGATGTAGGGCAGGTGGATGGTGGTCTCGCTGGAGGAGGACAGCTCGATCTTGGCCTTCTCGGCGGCCTCCTGGAGGCGCTGCCGCGCGATCTTGTCGCTGCCCAGGTCGACCCCGTTGTTGTCCTTGAACTTCTTGACCATCCACTCGACGAGCCGGCTGTCCCAGTCGTCGCCGCCGAGGTGGTTGTCCCCGGAGGTGGCCTTGACCTCGACCACGCCCTCACCGATCTCCAGCAGCGACACGTCGAAGGTGCCACCACCGAGGTCGAAGACCAGGATGGTCTGGTCGGACTCCTTGTCCAGTCCGTAGGCCAGGGCGGCCGCGGTCGGCTCGTTCACGATCCGGCTGACCGTCAGGCCCGCGATCTCGCCGGCCTCCTTGGTGGCCTGGCGCTGGGCATCGGAGAAGTACGCCGGCACCGTGATCACGGCGTCGGTGACGGTCTCGCCGAGGTAGGCCTCGGCGTCGCGCTTGAGCTTCTGCAGCACGAACGCGGAGATCTGCTGGGAGTTGAACGACTTGTCGTCGATCTTGGTCGACCAGTCGGTCCCGACGTGACGCTTGACCGACCGGATGGTCCGGTCGACGTTGGTGACGGCCTGCCGCTTGGCGACCTCACCGACGAGGACCTCGCCGTTCTTGGCGAAGGCGACCACCGAGGGAGTGGTGCGAGCACCCTCGGCGTTCGCGATGACGGTGGGCTCTCCACCTTCGAGGACGGCGACGACGGAGTTCGTCGTACCGAGGTCGATACCGACCGCACGAGCCATGGTGATGTACCTCCAGTTGCTGCCGGCCGGGGCCGGGGGGTGGTGGAACAGGGTTGGTCCGGGTGCCACCGGGGACCGGGGACCGCTGGGTCCCTTCGCGTCCCGGGGTGACGGGAGTCAGTGTGGCAGACAACCTGAGCCGGATCAACTCAACTCTTGTCACAGGTCTGAACGCAGCACTGCCGCCGCATGTTCCCGGTGACGCAGGGACAGTCCGGTCCGTGCCCGGGCCGTGGCCGGGCGGGGCGGCCGTGACCGGGCCGTGGCCGGGCGGGGCCGTGACCGGGCCGTGGCCGGGCCGGGTCAGCCCACGCGGACCCGGACCGCGTTCGAGGTCCGCTCGGCGTCCGGGTCGACCACCCGGAACCGGTTGAGGCCGGTGCGGCCGGTGGTGACATAGGTCGCGAACCTCCCGCCGGTCACTGAGACCTGCACCGGGAAGTCGACCCAGCCCTGGTCGAAGCGCTGGACCTGGAGCCGAGCCCCGTTGCCACCGCGGTAGCGGCCGCTCAGGTCGATGCGGCCGCCGGGGCCCACCTGGCGGGCGCCGGCTGTCAGGGTGATCGCCCGGGGCTTCGCGGGCTTCGTCGGCGGGGTCGTCGCACTCGCGGTGGCCCCCGGGCTCGGCTGCCCGGCCGGCCCGCGGCCGCCGTCGAGCCCGGTGGTCGGCCGACCGGTCGGCATCACCAGGCTCGGCGCCGCGCTGGACCCGCCGGTCGACTCGCCGAGCCCGGCCACCCGCACCGCGCCCAGCGTGACGAGGCCGACGACCGCGCCGATCACCACTGCGACCGCGACCAGGACCGCCGCGGACAGCAGCAGCTGCTGCATCCAGGGGGTGTCGTCGTCGAAGCGCGCCATGAGTAAAGGATGAGGCACCGCACCCCGGCGGACCACCGCGGGGGGAGGATGCGGTCGTGGACTTCCAGGACGTGGTGGCTCGCCGCCGGATGGTCCGCCGCTACGCGGACCGCCCGGTGGACCCCGCAGCGGTGGACCGGCTGCTGCGCAACGCGGTCCGCGCCCCCAGCGCCGGGTTCAGCCAGGGCTGGGCGTTCCTGGTGCTCGACACGGCGGCCGACGTGGACCGCTTCTGGGAGGTGACGAGCGAGCCCGGCGCCGCCAGCCGGTGGCTCACCGGGATGCGCACCGCCCCCGTGGTGATCGTCCCGCTGTCCCACCGCGACGCCTACCTCGACCGCTACGCCGAGCCGGACAAGGGCTGGACCGACCGCGCCGAGGCCCAATGGCCGGTGCCCTACTGGCACGTCGACGCCGGGATGGCGTCGCTGCTCGTGCTGCTGACCGCGGTCGACGAGGGCCTCGGCGCCTGCTTCTTCGGCGTGCCCGGCGACCGGGTGGACGCGCTGCGCGCCGCCTTCGGAGTCCCGGGCGGCTACACCCCGGTCGGAGCGGTCACCGTCGGCCACCTGCCCGACGACGGCGGCACCGGCGCCGCCGGCTCCCCGTCCCGGCGAACCCGCAGGCCGGTCGCCGAGGTGGTGCACCGCGGCCGCTGGTGACCGAGCCGGTGCCGGACGAGCGGTCCGGGCTCGGGCCCTGGCGCTCCGTTGGCGCGGGTCCGGCCAGAGCACGTCGAGCGGCAGCCGCAGCCTTCCTAGACTGGCCGCGAGGTGAGGCACGTGAGGGAACGAGACCTCGAGGAGCGGCGGCTGCGCCGGGCGGCCGTGACCCGGCTGAGCGGCGTCGGCGACCCGGCCGACGAGCCCGGGCGGTCGCGGCCGGCCCCGGACCAGGACTCGGACCGGGACCCGGATCGGGACCCCAACGACGACGCTGCCGCACAGCGGCAGGAGCAGCAGACGCTCTGGGTGGACCTGCAGGTTCGGCGGGCGATGGCCCGCGGCGACTTCGACGACCTGCCGGGGGCCGGCAAGCCACTGCGGCTGCCGGACCAGCACGACCCCGACTGGTGGGTGAAGCGGCTCGTGGAGCGAGAGCGACTCACCGGAGTCGCCCCACCCGCGATCGGCCTACGACGCGAGGACGCCGAGCTGGACGCGGTCCTGGACCGGGAGGCGACCGGCGACGGCGTACGCCGGGTCGTCGCGGACTTCAACTCCCGGGTCGTGGACGCCCGCCGCCAGCTTCAGGGGGGTCCCCCGGTCATCACCGCGACCCGCGACCCGGACGCCGAGGTGACCCGCTGGCAGCAGCGCCGCGAGACCCGCCGCCGACTGGCCCAGCAGCGGGCCGCAGCCGCCGGGGCCCCGGCGGCGAGCAGGCGGGTGTCGTGGTGGCGCCGGCTGTTCCACTAGCCGTGGTCAGGCCAGCTGGTTGCCGTAGTTCGGCAGCCGGTAGGCACGCTCGTAGTTGTCCCCGACGAAGTCGGTCGCCCGGTTCCCCACATTGGCGATGATGGTGTACCCCCGGTCGACGTACTGCTGGCGACAGCGCTGCTTGCTGGCGGCGAGGCTCTCGGTCGAGCTGGAGCGCCCGCAGATCGCGGTGACCGGGAACCCGGCCGCCACGAGCAGCCGCCTGGCCCGCGCGAGCCGGCCGTCGCCGACCACCCGGCCGGTGTTGAACAGCACCGCGACGTCGTTCTCGCGCGCGTTGCGGGCGAACCGCAGCGTCACGCCGATCGCCTTGCCGTAGTCGTAGTGGCTGGACAGCGAGGTGTTGTCGATGTCGAGGTTGACCGCCAGCCGGCCGTCCTCGGGTCGAGCGCGCACGGTCGCACGGGCGTCGACGAACCGCTGGGAGCCGCGCATCGCCGCGGTGACGTCCGCGAGCCACTCCTGCTGGCTGGGCATCGCCGCCTGGGCGGGCCCGGCGCCGAGCGCGGGGAGCAGCAGGGCGCCGCAGACGGTGGTGAGCAGCAGCCGGCGGAGCACTCTGGACACTCTGGACACTCTCGGCATGGTGGACCTTTCACAGGGCTTTCACGGGGGGTGACGGGACGGTGCACCGGGACGGCACGGTCCTTGAAGTGTCGGTCAGGGACGAGCCGACCTGTGGCGGAACGAGGAGAAACCCCCAGGTCACACCGATGTCACGCCGGCGGCAAGGCGGCGGCACGACGGCGGCACGAGGCGTCGCCCGGTGGGTCGCACCGCCGGTGACGCTGGCCGGGCGGACGGCACGATGACCTAGGTTGCCCGCATGGGACAGGTCCCCGCAGCCACCCGGGCACTGCGCGTGCTGCGCCACCTCGCCGCGCAGCCGGACCCGGTGAGCCTGGAACGGCTCGCGGCCGATGTGGGGCTGCCCCGGTCCACGGCGTACCACCTGCTGGCAGCCATGATCGAGGAGGGCTTCGTCGTCCACCTTGCCGACGAGCACCGCTACGGGCTCGGCGTGGCCGCCTTCGAGGTCGGCTCGGGCTACGCCCGACAGGCGCCGCTGCAGCGGATCGCGCGCCGGCCGCTGGCCGGGCTGGTGGACGCCACCGGGCACAGCGCCCACCTCGCGGTGCTGCACGGTCGCGACGTCCTCTACGTGCTCGAGGAGCGGGCTCCGGGGCGTCCGCCGCTGGTCACCGACGTCGGGGTGCGGCTGCCCGGCCACCTGACGGCCAGCGGCCGGGCGATCCTGGCCGCGCTGCCCGCGGCCCAGGTCCGGGCGCTGTACCCCGACCGGGCCGCGTTCGTGGACCGGCACGGGTTCGGCCCGACCAGCCCCACCGCGCTGCGAGCGGTGCTCTCCGACACCAGGCGGCGCGGGTACGCCGAGGAGGAGGGCGAGGTGACACCCGGCTTCGCCTCGGTCGCCGCGCCGGTGCTCGACCACAACGGCCATCCGGTGGCCGGGGTGGCGGTGACCTACCCCAGCAGCGCGCTCGATGACCCGGCACTGCGACTGCGGCTGGTCGCCGCCACCCGGCGGACCGCCGAGGGGCTCACGACGCGACTCAGGGGTGCGGGCGGACCCGGGGTTACCCACGGGTAGCCTAGTTGCCGGGGCGCGGTCCCGGCGTCGTGGCGGTGGCCCAGCCTATGCTCGGCCTGCCGCAGCCCCTCCGTCGAACCGCAGGAGCCTTCATGCAGATCCTTGCCATCGTGGTCTCGCTGGCCATCGCGGCCGTGGGTGTCACGCTGTTCGTCCAGGCGATCCGCACCATCGTGGCCACGATCCGGGTGGGCCAGCCGGCCGTCGGCCGCACCGACCACCCGGCAGCCCGGACCGTCACGATGCTGCGGGAGACCCTCGGCCACACGCGGATGCTGCAGTGGACCGCGGTGGGCATCGGGCACTGGTTCGTCTTCGTCGGGTTCGGGCTGCTGTTCCTGACCCTGGTGACGGCGTTCGGGCAGCTGTTCGACGCCCATTTCGCGCTGCCGCTGATCGGCCACTTCGTGCTGTTCGAGTGGGCCACCGAGCTGTTCACGCTCGCGATGCTGGCCGCGATCGTCGCGTTCATCGGCTACCGGGCGACGCGCCCCTCGGAGCGGGCCCGCGGCGCCAAGGGCCGGTTCTTCGGGTCGACGATGTGGCAGGGCTACTTCGTGGAGTCGGTCATCCTCGGCGTCGGGCTGTGCATCGCGGTCCTGCGCGGTGCGGAGTACGCCATCTCCCGGTACGGCGACGAGCCGGCCGGGGTGCTGCACCACCCGCTGTCGTTCCCGCTCGGTGAGGCGCTCTCGGGGCTCTCGGAGAGCACCCTGGCCACCCTCATCTACCTGGTGGCGATGCTGAAGATCGTCATCTCCTTCACCTGGATGATCGTCATCTCCCGCACCCTGACCATGGGGGTGGCGTGGCACCGGTTCTCGGTGTTCTTCAACATCTGGTTCAAGCGGCACAGCAGCGGCGCGGTCTCGCTGGGGGCGGTGCAGCCGATGATGGCCGGCGGCGCGCCGATCGACTTCGAGACCATCGAGGACCTCGACGAGGACGCGCCGCTGGGGGTCGGGAAGGTCGAGGACTTCGCCTGGAAGGGGATCCTGGACTTCAGCACCTGCACCGAGTGCGGCCGCTGCCAGAGCCAGTGCCCGGCCTGGAACACCGAGAAGCCGCTGTCCCCGAAGCTGCTGATCACCAACTTGCGCGACCACGCCTACGCCAAGGCGCCGTACCTGCTCACCGACCCCGACGACGCCGCCGGGCGCGAGGCACTGCCGGCGCACGTGCAGGCGGAGGCCGAGCGGGAGCTCGTGGGCGCCACCGAGGGACCCGCCTGGCAGCCCACCGGCGGTGCGGTCATCGACCCCGACGTGCTGTGGAGCTGCACCTCGTGCGGGGCGTGTGTGCAGCAGTGCCCGGTCGACATCGAGCACGTCGACCACATCATCGACATGCGCCGCTACCAGGTGCTGGTCGAGTCGAGCTTCCCCGCCGAGCTCAACGGCCTGTTCAAGGGCCTGGAGAACAAGGGCAACCCGTGGAACATGTCCCCCTCCGCGCGGATGGACTGGGCCAAGGGCCTCGACTTCGACGTGTTGGTGGTCGGCGGTCCGGCCGAGGCCGACCCGGCGGACCTCGACGAGGTGGAGTGGCTGTTCTGGGTCGGCTGCGCCGGCGCCTACGAGGACCGGGCGAAGAAGACCACCCGGGCGGTCGCCGAGCTGCTGCACCTGGCCGGGGTCTCGTTCGCCGTGCTCGGCAACGGCGAGACCTGCACCGGTGACCCGGCCCGCCGCGCCGGCAACGAGTTCGTCTTCCAGCAGCTGGCGATGCAGAACGCCGAGGTCTTCACCGAGACCAAGGTCAAGAAGGTGGTCTCCACCTGCGCGCACTGCTTCAACACCTTGAAGAACGAGTACGCCCAGCTGGGCGTCGAGCTCGAGGTGGTGCACCACACCCAGCTGCTGAACCGGCTCGTCCGCGAGGGCCGGTTGACCCCGGTGGCGGACGGGTCGAGCGGGTCCGGGGGGCCGAAGCGCTCGATCACCTACCACGACCCCTGCTACCTGGGCCGGCACAACCAGGTCTACTCCCCACCGCGGGAGCTGCTCGCCGTGATCCCGGACGCCGAGGTGGTCGAGATGCCGCGCAACAGCGAGCGGTCGTTCTGCTGCGGCGCCGGCGGGGCGCGGATGTGGATGGAGGAGAGGATCGGGGAGCGGATCAACATGAACCGCTCCACCGAGGCCGTGGAGACCGGCGCCGACCAGATCGCCGTCGGCTGCCCGTTCTGCCGGGTCATGCTCTCCGACGGCCTCACCTCGCTGCAGGCCCAGGGCACCGCCCGCGAGGAGGTCGAGGTCCTCGACGTGGCCCAGCTGCTGCTCGCCTCCGTCCGCCGCCCCGCCCCCGACCGTTGAGAGGTCACCCGTGGTTCGTTGAGGGGTCACCCGTGGTTCGTTGAGAGGTCACCCGTGGTTCGTTGAGAGGTCACCCGTGGCGCCCCGGGCGGCATCCGTACGCCGCACCGGGTCCGCGACCGGCGCGGAGCGAGCGCCGCGAGCGGGTAGCGTCGCCGCCATGAGCGAATCGCCGGACGAGTCCCGCATCGACCACCGGGCCGACCTGCTGCCGGAGGAGAGGGTCGCCGGCAGCGACGACCCGCACGCCCAGGCAGAGGCCATCCTGGAGGAGTCCGACGAGCGGACCGCGGACCCGCAGGGGACCCGCAGCGAGTCCACCCAGACCCCGGACTGACGACCGGGCACCACGCCTGACCTCTCACGCGACCACGAGTGACGCCTCGACGGACCACGGGTGACCTCTCAACGGGCCCGAGCGCCGACACCCGACCGTCCTGGTCGGTCTCGGCCTGGGCGAGCTGCCGTTCTTCGGCCTACACTCGCCGCCACCCGAGCCATCCAGGCCACCACGGCGCGACCACGGCAGCTCCCCGGAGGTGCTCCTTGACCGACCTGCAGTGGCTCGACCTGGCCGTGGCCCGCGCCGTCGCCAACGTCGCCGAGGGCGGCGGCCCGTTCGGGGCGGTCGTGGTTCGGGCCGGCGCGGTCCTCGGCGAGGGCGAGAACCGGGTCACCCGCGACCTCGATCCGACCGCGCACGCGGAGGTGGTCGCGATCCGCCGGGCCTGCACCGGCGTCGGTGACTTCAGCCTGGCGGGGGCCACGCTCTACAGCTCCTGCGAGCCCTGCCCACTGTGCATGTCCGCCGCGCTGTGGGCGCGCGTCGCCCGCGTCGTCTACGCGGCGGACCGCCACGACGCGGCGCGCGGCGGCTTCGACGACCTCGAGTTCTACGAGCTGTTCTCACGGGACCGCAGCAGCTGGCCGATGTCGGTCGAGGCCTCGCCCACGCGCTCGGAGCCGTTCGACGCGTGGCTGGCCCACCCCGACCGGGTCGCGTACTGACCCGGGAGCCACCCATGGACCTCGACACCGTCACCGACTGGACCACCGCCCGCACCCGCGCCGACCTGTCGCGGCTCGGCCCCGGCGCTGCCGCGCTCGCCGGCGGGACCTGGCTGTTCGGGGAGCCGCAGCCGGGGCTTCGCCGCCTCGTCGACCTGACCGGGATGGGCTGGCCCGCGCTGGTCGAGGACGACACCGGCCTCGAGGTGGCGGCCACCTGCACCGTGACCTGCCTCGACGAGCACTTCGCCGCGAGCGCCTGGCCGACCGCCGGGCTGGTCGCGGCCTGCGTGCGCGCGTTCGCCTCGTCGCCGAAGGTGTGGCAGCTGGCCACCGTGGGCGGCAACGTGTGCCTCGCGCTGCCGGCCGGGCCGATGATCTCCCTGCTGACCGCGCTCGACGCGACGGCGCTGCTGTGGGCTGTCGACGGGCGCGACCGCCGGGTGCGGGTCGAGGACCTGGTCACCGGGCCGTCCCGCAACGACCTCGCCGCGGGGGAGGTGGTGCGCAGCTTCCACGTTCCGGCGCGCACCCTCGCCGCCCGGACGGCCTACCGGCGGCTGGCACTGACCAGAGAGGGCCGCTCCGGCGTCGTCGTGGTCGGCCGGTCGGACCCCGACGGCGCCGTGGCCCTGACGGTCACCGCCGGTACCGCGCGCCCGGTCCGGCTGGGGTTCGCCGCCCCACCCACCCGGGCCGCGCTGAGCGCGGCCGTCGACGGCGTGGACTGCTGGTACGACGACCACCACGGCAGCGCTGCCTGGCGCGAGGCGATGGCGCGACGCCTGACCGCCGAGGTGGTCGGGGGGCTGGCCGCCGGCGAGGGCGGGACCCAGGGCGGCCCCGAGGGCGGGACGCCGTGATCGAGGTGAACGGCCGGCCGGTCGCCGCGGTGCCGCGCGCCGGCCAGTGCCTGCGCACCTGGCTGCGGGAGAACGGCGCCACCGAGGTGAAGAAGGGCTGCGACACCGGGGACTGCGGCGCCTGCTCGGTGCTGGTCGACCAGACCGCGGTGCAGTCGTGCCTGTTCCCCGCGGTGCGGGCGGTGGGGCACCAGGTCACCACGGTCGCCGGGCTCGGCACTCCGGAACGGCTGCACGAGGTTCAGGCCGGCTTCGTGGCGGCCCGGGGGTTCCAGTGCGGGTTCTGCACGCCCGGGCTGGTGGTGACCGCTGCGTCCCTGTCGCCCGAGGCCCGGGCGGGCGACCTGGACCGGTCGCTGAAGGGGAACCTCTGCCGCTGCACCGGCTACCGATCCGTCCGGGAGGCGGTCGGCGGTCCGGGCGACGGGGCCACGCCCGGCTCCCGCGTCGAGAACGCGCCCGCCCCGGCCGCGGGCCGCGTCGTCACCGGCACCGAGCCGTTCACCTTCGACGTCACGGTGCCGGGCCTGCTGCACCTCGCGGTGGTGCAGAGCCCCCACGCCCACGCCCGGGTGCTGCACGTCGACGCCGAGGCGGCGCTCGCCCTGCCGGGGGTGGTCACGGTGCTCACCGCCGCCGACAGCCCGGACGTCCTCTACTCCTCGGCCCGCCACGAGAGCAGGCTGGACGACCCCGACGACACCCGGCTGCTCGACGACGTGGTCCGCTTCCGCGGCCAGCGGGTGGCCGCGGTGGTCGCCGCGACCCCGGCCGCGGCCCGACAGGGGGCCCGGCTGGTCGAGGTGGACTACGACGAGCTGCCGGCCGTCTTCACCCCCGGCCGGGCTCTGCGGGCAGGTGCCCCGCTCGTGCACGGCGACAAGGACCCGACGGCCAGCCGGATCGCGGACCCCGAGCGCAACGTCGTCGCGGCGACCTGCGAGGAGCACGGGGACGTGTCCGCGGCGCTGGCGTCCGCCCACGCCACCGTGGCCGGGACCTGGTCGTCCCCGCGCACGGCCCACGGCCAGCTGGAGACCCACGGCTCGCTCGGCTGGCTCGACGAGACCGGCCGGCTGGTCGTCCGCACCAGCAGCCAGGTGCCGTTCCTGGTCCGCGACGAGCTGTGCCACGTGCTCGGCCTGGACCGCGACCGGGTGAGGGTGCTGACCGGGCGGGTCGGAGGCGGCTTCGGCGGGAAGCAGGAGATGCTGACCGAGGACCTGGTGGCGCTCGCGGTCCTGCGCACCGGCCGACCGGTCGCGTGGGAGCTCACCCGCGAGCAGGAGTTCACGATGGTGCCCTGCCGGCACCCGATGCGGGTCGACGTCCAGGTCGGTGCCGACCGGGGCGGCACGCTCACCGCGCTGGCGATCGACGTCACCACCGACGCCGGGGCCTACGGGAACCACAGCCCGGGGGTGATGTTCCACGGCTGCCACGAGTCGATGGCGGTCTACCGGGTGCCCAACAAGGCCGTCGACGCCCGGGCGGTCTACACCCACAACCTGCCGTCGGGGGCGTTCCGCGGGTACGGCCTGGGGCAGGTCGTGTTCGCCATCGAGTCCGCGCTCGACGAGCTCGCCCTGCGCCTGGACCTCGACCCGTTCGAGCTTCGGCGACGCAACGTCGTCGTGCCCGGCGACCCGTTCGTCACCGGTCAGGTCAACCACGACGACCTCACCTACGGCAGCTACGGCCTCGACCAGTGCCTGGACCTCGCCCAGGCAGCGCTGGCCGGCGAGGACGACGTGCCGCGACCCGAGGGACCCGAGTGGCGCACCGGTGAGGGGATGGCCCTGTCGATGATCGCCACGCTCCCACCGCGAGGTCACTTCACCCACGCCCGGGTCGCGCTCACCAGCGACCTGTCCGGCGATCCCGCCGACGACCCCGCCGACGACCCGGCCGGTGGCGAGACCGCCCGGGCCGACTGGCTGGTCTCGGTGGGCACCACCGAGTTCGGGAACGGCACCAGCACCGTGCACACCCAGCTCGCGGCGGCCGCGCTGGGCAGCACCCCGGAACGGGTGCGGCTGGCCCAGTCCGACACCGACACCTCCGGCTACGACACGGGAGCCTTCGGGTCGGCGGGGACCGTGGTCGCCGGTCGCGCGGTGCTCGCCGCCGCGGAGACCCTGCGCGACCAGCTGGTCAAGGTCGCCGCCGAGCTCACCGGCACCGCCCCCGCCGACGTTCGGCTCGGGCCCGAGGGCGCCGACTGCGCGGGCCGCCAGGTCGGGCTGCCCGAGCTCGCCGCAGCGGCGCGGAGCCGAGGCCTCGCGGCCGCCGAGGCCGTCCACGACGGCACGCCACGCTCGGTGGCCTTCAACGTGCAGGCGTTCCGGGTCGCGGTGCACACCGGCACCGGTGAGCTGCGCATCCTGCGCTCGGTGCACGCCGTCGACGCCGGGGTGGTGATCAACCCCGAGCAGCTGCGAGGGCAGGTCGAGGGCGGCGTGGCCCAGGCGATCGGCGGGGCGCTGTTCGAGCAGGTGCGCACCGACGGGGCTGGCACGGTGCTGACGACCTGCCTTCGCGACTACCACCTCCCCCAGATCGCGGACGTGCCTCGCACCCACGTGCTGTTCGCCGACACGTTCGACGACCTCGGCCCGCTGGGGGCGAAGTCGATGAGCGAGGCGCCGTACAACCCGGTGGCGGCAGCGCTGGCCAACGCGGTGCGCCGCGCGACCGGGGTGCGGCCGCACACCATCCCGATGGCACCGGACCGGCTCTGGGCGCTGCTGCACGCCCCGCCCGGCTCCCGCCGGTCCGGATGACCGACTGCACAGCGTCGGCGGCTACGTCACCGCGGGCAGCCTGTTGGCGCTCGGGCTCACCAGCAGGCAGGTCCTCGTCTGCCTGACCGTCGGCATCGTCATCCAGTTCTTCTGCCACCTGGTGACCAAGCCCACCAGGTGGCCGCGGTGCCCTAACCGGTCGTCTGCCGGGCCTCCTCCGGCGTGCTCGGCGCCAACATCCCGGCCGTCGTCCGCGGCTCGATCGCGGTCACCTGGACGATGCTGTGGGCGCCGCAGGCCGTGGTGTTCTGGCGGGGCATGGCGTCGATCCGGAGGTCATCGACGTCGCCGGGCCGACCGCCTACGTGGTGACGTTCGCGCTCTGCGGCTATCTGCTGCTGCCGGCCGACGGCGGTATCGATTTCAACCTGTCCGAGCACCGGCTCAGCGGCTGGGCCGTCATCGGCACCATGCTGTCGGCGACAGGCTGGTGGTGTCCTACCTCTCCGGCCCGATGCCGAACGTCGGCGACCTCTCACGCTACGGCCGCAGCGTCGAGGCCGCGCGGAGGGGGAACTTCTGGGGTCTGCCGGTCATCTTTCGTGCTGCTCTCTCTGCTGACGGTCGTCACCGCCGCGGCGACCGTTGACGGGGCGCTCAGCATCACCGGCGTGCTGTGGGCCGTCCGGGAGTCGGCCGGGCCCGGTCCCCGGGATCGCCCGGGCGGCGATGCACACCGCCTGCCCCCTGGGCCGCGGCCTCAGCGTGGTCACCACGTTGGGCCGCGCCGTCGGCCGAGCTGGGCGCACCGGTCGTGGCCGGGGTGGCCGCCGCCGACGCGACCGTCGAGGGGCGGGTCCGGCGGGGGCTGTCGACCAGCCGGGTCGGCGAGTACGCCGCACCACCCGGCAAGCCGCTCAGCGCGATGACGGCTCCGTTCGCCCGGTGACCGGCGCCGGGCTCAGACCTCGGTGCGGTGGAAGCCCAGGTGGGACCGGGAGGGGGTCGGGCCACGCTGACCCTGGTAGCGGGAGCCGTACTTCGCCGAGCCGTAAGGGTGCTGCGAGGGTGAGGACAGCCGGAAGAAGCACAGCTGGCCGATCTTCATCCCCGGCCACAGCTTGATCGGCAGCGTCGCGACGTTGGAGAGCTCCAGGGTCACGTGGCCTGAGAAGCCCGGGTCGATGAAGCCGGCCGTGGAGTGTGTCAGCAGGCCGAGGCGGCCCAGCGAGGACTTCCCCTCCAGCCGCGCGGCGACGTCGTCGGGCAGCGTCACCACCTCGTAGGTGGAGCCCAGCACGAACTCCCCGGGGTGCAGGATGAACGGCTCGTCGCCCTCCGGCTCCACCTCACGGGTCAGGTCGGGCTGGTCGGCTGCCGGGTCGATGTGCGGGTAGCGGTGGTTCTCGAAGACCCGGAAGAACCGGTCCAGCCGGACGTCGACGCTGGAGGGCTGGACCATGCCGTCGTCGAAGGGGTCGAGGGCGACGCGTCCGGCGTCGATCTCGGCGAGGATGTCGCGGTCGGAGAGCAGCACCCGCACAACCTACCGATGCCCCGCCGCCGGGAGCCGCCCGGCGGGCTCGGACAATACAGTGATGACCAGCGCCTTCCACCGGTACGTCGCCCTCGGCGACTCCTTCACCGAGGGCGTGGGCGACCACGACCCGACCCGGCCCAACGGCGTCCGCGGCTGGGCCGACCGGGTCGCCGAGGCGCTCGCGGCCCACAGCCCGCAGGTCCGGTACGCCAACCTCGCCGTGCGGGGACGCAAGCTGGAGGGCATCGTCGACCAGCAGGTGGGTCCGGCGGTGGCGATGCGGCCCGACCTGGTGTCGGTCTACGCGGGCGGCAACGACATCCTGCGGCCCAAGGTCGACATCGACGCCCTCGTCGAGCGCTACGACCGCGGCGTCGCGCGGCTGGTCGCGACCGGGGCCCGGGTGCTGGTCTTCACCGGCTTCGACCTGGGCTTCGCCCCGGTGTTCCGGCACCTGCGGGGCCGGGTCGCGACCTACAACGAGCTGGTCCGCGAGGTCGCCGACCTCCGCGGCGCGACGCTGGTGGACTACTGGCGGCTGCGGGAGTACCGCGACGCCCGGCTCTGGGACGTCGACCGGCTGCACATGTCGGCCGCCGGCCACCAGCGGATGGCCATCGCCGTGCTCGACACCCTCGGCGTCGGCCACGACCTCGTGCCGCACGACCTGGCCCCGCTGCCGGAGATGGACGCTCGGCAGCGGCGCGCCGCCGACCTCGCGTGGGCCCGCGCGCACGCGGCCCCCTGGGTGCAGCGACGGCTGCGGGGCACCTCCTCGGGGGACGCGATGACGGCTCGCTGGCCGGACCTCGCCCTCGTCGAGACGTCACTGCTGACCCGTTGAGGCGTCAGGCGTGGTTCGTCGAGACGTCAGTCGTGCTCCGCGGGGACGTCACCGCACCCGGACCACCAGCGAGGTGCGACCCGCCGCGCCGCCGCCGGCGGCGCGCACCTCGCGACCCCGTGCAGTGGCGACGACGCGGTAGGGACTCCGCCGACCGTCCACGAGGACGGACCGGACCCGGGCCCGGGGAGGCAGGACCACGCCGATGACCAGCGCCCACCGCCGGGTCTGGGAGACCGTGGTGCGAAGCGCGCCGCGGCCGCGGACCGCAGCGACTGACACCGACCCCTTCCCGAGGCGCACGTTGCGCCCAGCGACCCGGTGCTGCCCCGACGGCACCTGCGGCACCCCGGTGACCCGCCGCCGGCCCAGGTCCGGGGAGATCCCGAGCTGGAAGTGCACGACCGGCCACAGGACGCCGTAGGTGCCCCAGGCCTGGAGGGCCATCGAGCGCTCGGTGAAGAGCCGGTCGATGTTGGCGTCGAAGTCGGGTGAGGGAGCGATCTCGGGCATCATCCCGGGTACCTCCCACGCCGACGGGTCGAGCTGGAGGCGGGCGTTGGCACTGGTGTAGCGCTGCAGCTGTCCGCGGCCCATCCGGCCCAGCGCCGCCTCGGCGGCGGCCATGACGGCGGTGTTGAGGGTGAACACGGTCCGCTCGGAGGGCACCGTGGAGGTGACGGCGTCGCAGCTGGGACCGGGTTGCCCGCCTCGGCGGTGGTGGCTCCGGTGCCGGTGTGGAACAGGCCGTACCGGCCCGAGTAGCAGGGCCGCTCCCGAGTCGCGACGACTGCCCGCGCGTGACCGGTTGCCGCCAGCGGGCCAGCCGGCCGGCCGGGCCGGCGGATCTCGGCCTCGACCGGCGTCAGGCCGATCCAGTGCCGCTGCAGCACCCTCCGGTCCCCCGGGTCGTCGAGCGAGTCGGCGTACTGCCGGGCAGCTCGTCCTGCCCACCAGGTCCGGTCGAAGCGACCCGCCAGGCTCCGAGCCCGCGCCCCCGCCCACCGGCGGGTGACATCGTCGCCCTTGGCGGCAGCGAGGTCGGCCAGGTCGTAGAGGCCCCGGATCGTGTAGACGGCGTTGTCCAGCTTCTCCTCGCCCATGCCGGGCCGTTCCACGTTGCCGAGCCCCTCGGGCCAGCCGTCGCCGTCGGCGTCGAGCCGCCCGAGGACGTAGCGCAGGTTGCGGACCGCGAACGGGTACAGCTCGTCACGGAACGCGTCATCGCCGGTCCAGCGCCACACCAGCGCCACCAGGCTCGGGAACTTCGCGGTCTCGTCGGTGTTGCCGTCGTCGCCGTTGGCGCCGAAGTAGACCTGCCCGTCGGAGGTCACCTCGTGCACGACCTTGCCGCTGTACCCGTTCGCGACCAGGCTCACCTCACGCAGCGCCCGCAGGTGGTCCTTGATCGCGGCGAACTGCCCGCTCGCGACCGAGGCGAACCCGGTGTACTCGCCGTCGGTGGCGAACAACCACGGGTAGTCGGGGAAGCCGGCCCCGATCCAGCGGGCCCTGGCGACGGTGCCTGCCGACCGCGGGTACTCGGTACCGGCGTGGGTCACCCGGACCCGGAGCCCCCTGGCCTCCTGCACCGAGTCGGCGAGGTTCTGCTTGCTCCACTCGACGCTGCGCTCGAGCAGCCGGTCGCCCGGCAGCGAGACGCGCGTCCGCGCCGCGAGCACTCGACGATGGGCCCGCTTGACGCGGAGCGACCGCTCGGGATGGCGCAGGGCGGCGGCCTGCGCCCGGCGCGCGGCGGCGAGGCCCCGGTCGGAGCCGGCCACCGCGAACCACACGGTGCGGCCCCCGCCGGGACGGCGACGTCGTAGGTCAACCGACCGCCCGTGCCGCGGCCGTAGCCGGAGTCGTCGCACCGCGTCGGCTGCGTCGGGGTGCCGGGCCCCGAGACGGGGCAGCGCACGCGTCGCTGCGGCCCGCGGTGGTCGGGTCCGAGGGACGACGAGCGCGGCTTCAGTGCGGAGCCCACGACGGCCGCATAGTGGTGGGCCTCGGCGTTCGGCACCGGGGGCGTGCCGTCCTCGGTGAAGACCAGGCTGCCGTCGCGGACCGCGCCCCGGTCGGGCAGGTTGTAGACGGTCTGGCTCGGCGTGGTCTCCCCCCAGGGGTATACCTTCATCAGCTCCGAGTGCGCGTCCACCGAGAGCGTGACCCGGGTGGCCCGGGAGGCGGCGAGCCGCAGGCCGACGAGACCGGCACGGACCCCGTCGGGGGCGAGGTCGGTGCGGGTCACCCTGACTCCGTCGTGGTTCCCCAGCGACATGCGCTGGTAGCCCCACCCGGCCGTGTAGCTGCGGGCGGTCAGCCAACGGTCCCCCAGCCGGAACCACAGGCCGTCGAGCAGCTTGACCGGCGGCGTCCAGAAGCCGCCCATCTCACCCCGGACGTGGAAGCCGGTGGCCCGCCGCGGGGGCGACCGCCGGCGGGAGACTGACGAGCGCGGCAACGGCACAATTCAGGACGTCGGACAGTCGCACGGGGCACCTCTCGGAGTGACGGACGTCACACCTCTATCCGGACATCTGGGTCACAACCTCGTTTCCTCCACTCGCTTGAGCGGTAAGGATGACCACATGCAACTGCGAACCCTCGGGCGCACGGGATGCGCCGTCTCGAACCTCACCCTCGGCACCATGACCTTCGGCAAGGAGACCGACGAGGCAGCTGCCCACGACCAGCTCGACGCCTTCGTCGCCGCCGGCGGCACTCTCGTCGACACCGCCGACGTCTACAACGCCGGCGTCTCGGAGGAGATGATCGGTCGCTGGCTCGCCGACCGGTCGGCAGACGTCGCCGACCGGGTGGTGCTGGCCACCAAGGGCCGCTTCCCCATGGGGACGGACGCCAACGACCTCGGCTCGTCCCGACGGCACCTGCAGCGGGCGCTCGACGCGTCGTTGCGCCGGCTCGGCGTGGACTGCATCGACCTCTACCAGGTGCACTCCTGGGACCCGGTCACGCCGCTGGAGGAGACCCTCGGCACCCTCGACGACATGGTCCGCTCCGGCAAGGTCCGCTACGTCGGCCTCTCCAACTTCACCGGCTGGCAGGTCCAGAAGACGGTCGCGCTGGCCGAGCGCCGGGGCTGGGCGTCGCCGGTCACGCTGCAGCCGCAGTACAACCTGCTCACCCGCGAGCTCGAGTGGGAGATCGTGCCGTCCTGCCTGGACGCGGGGCTGGGGCTGCTGCCGTGGTCCCCGCTGGGCGGTGGCTGGCTGACCGGCAAGTACACCAAGCAGGAGCGGCCCAGCGGCGACACCCGGCTCGGTGACGACCCGAGCCGGGGCGTCGAGGCCTACGACCGCCGCTCGTCCCGGCAGCGCACCTGGGACGTCGTCGAGGCGGTCCGCACGGTCGCCGAGGGACGTGGGGTCACCATGGCTCAGGTCGCCCTGGCCTGGCTCGCGGACCGTCCGGCGGTCACCTCGGTGATCCTGGGCGCCCGCACCACCGAGCAGCTCACCGACAACCTCGGGGCTGCCGACCTGCACCTGGACGCCGAGGAGACCGCGGCGCTCGACGCCGCCAGCGACCCGGATGCCGCGGACTACCCGTACGGCGACCTGGGCAGCCACCAGCGCGGGCGCACCGTCGACCCGGCCGACTGGCTCGCCGCCGCCCCGAAGTAGCCACCGCCGAGACGGTCCGACCCGCTGCCGGGCCGGACCGTCTCGTGGCCAGGTGTCCGGCGGGGCCACCGGTTCGGTACTATCTGCGTCGTCCCCGCTCGAGGGGACCTGCGGATGTAGCTCAGTTGGTAGAGCGCGACCTTCCCAAGGTCGATGTCGCGAGTTCGAGTCTCGTCATCCGCTCCGAGACAGCCCCGGCGACCACGTCGCCGGGGCTGTCCTGCGTCCGGGCTCCGCTCGACGGCCTAGGCTCGGGCTCGTGCCCGTCCCCGACTTCGTCCTCGAGCTGCGCCGCCACGTCGGCACCGCCGAGCTGTGGCTGCCCGGCGTCACCGCCGTCGTCCGTCGCGGCGACGACGTGCTGCTGGTCCAGCGCGCCGACACCAGCGAGTGGGCGCCCGTGACCGGCATCGTCGACCCCGGCGAGGACCCCGGGCCGGCGGCCCGCCGCGAGGTGCTGGAGGAGACCGGCGTCAGCGTCACGGTCGACCGGCTGGCCTGGGTGCAGGCCCTCCCCCGCACCACCCACACCAACGGGGACCTGGCCACCTACCTCGACCACACGTTCGCGTGCAGCTACGTGGCAGGAGAGCCGTACGCCGCCGACGACGAGTCGCTCGCCGCCGCCTGGTGCCCGGCAGGCGACCTGCCGAGGATGCGGCAGACCTTCCTGGACCGGATCGCCTGCGTGTTCGCCGACGAGCCGGTCACCCGGTTCGCCCGCTGAGCCCCGACCCGGCGCCCACTATCCTTCGCGACATGGCCGAGCCTGCTGCCTTCGACGGCTTCCCGGTGGCGGCGCTGGACTTCTACGACGACCTCGAGCTGGACAACACCAAGTCGTTCTGGGCAGCGCACCGCGAGGTCTACGAGCACTCGGTCCGCGCGCCGATGGTGGCGCTGGTGGCCGCCCTCGAGCCCGAGTTCGGCCCGGCGAAGGTGTTCCGTCCCTACCGCGATGTCCGGTTCGCCAAGGACAAGACCCCTTACAAGACCCATCAGGGCGGCTTCGTGCAGCAGGGTCCGGCCACCGGCTGGTACGTCGAGGTCGCCGCCCCGGGGGTCAGCGTGGGCGTCGGGTTCTACCACCCCGATCCCGCCCCGCTCGCCGCGATCCGGTCGGCGATCGCGCAGGACCGCACCGGCCGGCCGCTGCGGGCGCTGGTGACCCGGCTGCAGAACCAGGGCTGGGAGCTGGGCGGTGAGTCACTGCGGACCACCCCGCGCGGGTTCCCCGCGGACCACCCTCGCATCGACCTGCTGCGCCACAAGACCCTGACGCTGCGTCGGTCCTACGGCTTCGAGCCGGTGGTGCACACCGCCGAGCTGCTCGACCGGGTCCGTGCGGACTGGCGGGCGGCGCGGCCGTTCGTGGAGTGGGTGGGCAACCACACCTCCTGAGGCCGCCGCGACCACTCGCCCCGGACCGCCCCCCTAGGCGCCGGGGTGCTGCTGCGGCAGGGGCGGGGTCGCCAGCGCGAGCCGGTCCCAGTCCGCCCGCTCGGCGGCCGGCAGCTCGCCCCTCTCGGAGATGGAGTCCACCACCGTCCGGGCCACGTCGCGGACCTTGACGTTGGCGAGCTGGGAGTAGACCCGCAGCAGCTGGAAGGCGGCGTCGGGGTCAAGCCCGTAGGTGAGCATCAGGGCACCCTTGGCCTGCTCGATCGGCGCCCGGGTCCGTCCGATCTGCGAGAGCGCCTCGTCGACGACCTCCGACGACGTACGCCGCAGCGCCTCGCTCACGTCGAGCAGGTGCCCGTGCGCGGCGCGGACCCCGCCCGTCGCGTCGAGCTCGGCCGAGGCGGCGGTGACGACCTCGCGGGTGCGGCCGGCGGCGTCCACGACGTGGTGCCAGACCGGGAAGCTGTGCCCCGTCTCCAACAGGTCGGACCAGAACGACTCCAGCTGGGGTCGTTCGGTCGCCGGGACGTGCGACAGCAGCAGGCCGAGGGTCATCACCACGTCACCGGGCTCGAAGCCCAGCAGCCGGCTGACCTGGTCCGACCAGACCCACGTCCCGGACGCGCCGTCGTAGTGGAAGGCACCGGAGTGCACAAGGTTCTGCGTCGACACGGACCGCCTCGACGTGACTCGGCTGACGTGGCTGATGGCTCAACCGGCAAGCATCGTAGACCACGTCGCGGGGCACAGTTTCGACCCTGGAGCGACCCGGATCTAGTGCGGTTGCCAGGCGTCCTCGGACCGGGTGCGGGAGGCGACCGAGGGCGGCAGGTCGCCGTCGGCGAGTGCCTGGATGCTCACCTCCTCGAAGACCTCCCGAAGCGAGCTGCGCGCGGCGATCCACACGTGCTGCAGCACCTGGGCGGACTCGTTGTAGGTGACCGCCTCCGGGCGCAGCCCGTAGACGCTGACCAGCGGTCCGTCGACGGCCCGGATGACGTCGGCCACCGTGACCTGGGCAGCCGGGCGGTCCATCCGCCACCCGCCGGACTGTCCGCGCTGGCTGAGGACCACCCCTGCCCGCCGCAGGTCGGCCAGGATGGCCTGCAGGAACCCGTGCGGGATGTCCTGGAGCCGTCCGAGCTCCTCGGCGCTCACCGGGGAGCCGTCCGAGCGCCCCGCCAGCTCGATCAGGGCGCGCAGGGCGTAGTCGGACTTGGCGGAGACGCGCATGTCCCGAGTGTCCCAGACGGGGCGGTGCCCGGCGGCGCCACGCTGCGGGGGGCCGGGCGGCGGACGGTGGTCACCGCCACGGCGTTCGCGACCACCACCACGGCGATCCCCGCCCACTCGCGCGCCGCCAGCACCTGACCCAGCAGCAGCAGCCCGGAGACCGCGGCGAGCACCGGGTTCACGCTCATGAAGACCCCGAAGAAGCGGGCCGGGACGTGCCGCAGCGCGAGCAGGTCGACCGCGTAGGGCACGACCGAGGACATCACCCCCGCCGCCACGGCGTACGCCAGCGACGCGGTGGTCCACCGCCCCGAGCCGGCCAGGGCCACCAGCACCGGGAGGTAGGCCAGCGCGGAGACGGAGGTGGCGACGGCCGGCGCCTGGACGCCGGGCAGCCGGGCGCCCAGCAGCCGGTTGAGCAGGATGTAGGACGTCCAGCAGGCCGCAGCCAGCAGCCCGAGCCCGATGCCCACGTAGTCGCTCGACGGGCCCGGCAGCACCAGCACGTAGACGCCCACCCCGGCCGCGAGCGCGCAGCCGAGGTCGACCACGGAGCGTGAGCCCGCCACCGCCACGGCCAGCGGGCCCAGGAACTCCAGGGTCACCGCCAGCCCGAGGCCGAGCCGGTCGACGGCGGTGTACAGCGCGAGGTTCATCACCGCGAAGACCAGCGCCAGCAAGAGCGTCGGCCACCACTGCGACCAGGTGAAGTGCCGCACCCGCGGTCGCGCCACCGGCAGCAGCACCGCCGCGGCCACCAGCTGTCGCAGGGCGACCACGCCCGCCGGCCCGATGTCGGCGAAGGCCCGGGCACCGAGCGCCGCGCCGACCTGGTTGCTGGAGCCGCTGCCCAGCAGGGCGAGCAGCCCCGTCACCAGGGGCCGACCGCCGACGCTCGTGGGCCGGGCCGTGGTGCCGGTGGTGCCGGTGGTGCCGGCAGCGGTGTCGGCGGTGGCGCCGGCCGAGGTCATGGGCACCACCGTGCCGGACGCCCATTGATTCGGAAAATGACAGAAACGCCTTTCACATACGCTGGGCGCATGAGTGTCTCGCTGCACCAGCTGGCCGCCCTCGTCGCGGTGGTCGACGAGGGCAGCTTCACCGACGCCGCCATCGCGCTCGGGGTGTCCCAGGCCTCGGTGTCCCGCTCGGTCGCCGGCCTGGAGGCTGCGGTCGGGGCGCGGGTGCTGGTGCGCACCACCCGGAGCAGCACGCTCACCGCGGTGGGGACGCGGGTGCTGGGGCACGCCCGCCGCGCCCTCGGAGAGGCTGCCGCGGTCGAGCACGCCGCCACCGGCACCGTGGGCGAGCTGCGGGTCGGCTTCTCCTGGGCGGCGCTCGGGACGCACACCACGGCCGTCCAGCAGCGATGGGGCACCGACCATCCGGGCTCGCCGCTGGTGTTCGTGCAGTCCGGCACCCGCACCGCCGGGCTCCAGGAGGGGGCCGTCGAGGTGGCCGTGCTTCGCCGCCCACTGACCGGCCGGCGCTTCGCGACCGCCATGGTGGGGGTCGAGCAGCGGGTGGCCGCCCTGCCGGACACGGACCCGCTGCGCCGTCGCCGCACGCTGACGCTGGCCGACGTGGCCGGTCGGACCATCGCGGTGGACCGCCGCACCGGCACCACCACCCTCGACCTGTGGCCGCGCAGCGCGGCCCCCACGGCGGAGCGAGGGGTCGACGGGGTCGACGAGTGGCTGACCGTGATCGCAGCGGGGCAGGCGGTGGGGGTCACCGCTGAGGCGACCGCCCACCAGTACCCCCGCCCCGGCATCGTCTACCGGCGCGTCCGCGACGCGCCGCCGGTGCCGGTGTGGCTGGCGTGGTGGCGCGACGACCCGTCGGCGCACGCGGAGGCACTGCTGCGGCTGGTCTGCGAGGTGTACGCCGGCGGCGACCGGACCTAGCCACCGACGGAGGCGGCCAGGTCGACCTCGACGCCAGGATCGGCGGTTCGCTTGTGCGGACTACTGGTGGGTAGCATAATGTAAGTTACCGATCAGTAGAGAGTCGCCTCGGGACCTTCCACCGGCCCCGGATCCCGACCCCGAGCCCGAAGGTGCAGCCGTGAGCCACTACAAGAGCAACCTCCGCGACATCGAGTTCAACCTCTTCGAGGTGCTCGGGCGCGAGCGGGTCCTCGGCCGGGGGCCCTTCGAGGACGTGGACACCGAGACCGCCCGCACGATCCTGGCGGAGGTCGACCGGCTGGCCACCGAGGAGCTGGCCGCGTCCTACGTCGAGAGCGACCGGCACAGCCCGGTCTTCGACCCGGCCACCGGCACCGCCGACCTGCCGGAGTCCTTCGTGGCCAGCTACCGGGCGTGGATGGACGCCGAGTTCTGGCGGCTGGCGCTGCCCGCGGCGCTGGGAGGCCAGCCCGCGCCCTCGAGCCTGATCTGGGCGATCGGCGAGCTGGTGCTCGGTGCGAACGCCCCGGTGTGGATGTACGCCTGCGGTCCCAGCTTCGCCTCGATCGTGCACCGCAACGGCAACGACCGCGACCGGCGCATCGCCGAGCACATCGTCGAGCGCCGCTGGGGCGCCACCATGGTGCTGACCGAGCCGGACGCCGGGTCCGACGTCGGCGCGGGCCGCACCAAGGCCTCCCGGCAGCCGGACGGCACCTGGCACCTGGAGGGGGTCAAGCGCTTCATCACCTCGGCCGAGCACCAGATGAGCGAGAACATCGTCCACCTGGTGCTGGCCCGGCCGGTCGGTGTCGAGGGCAAGGGAGGCCCCGGCACCAAGGGGCTCTCGATGTTCGTCGTACCCAAGCACCACTTCGACCTCGCCACCGGCGAGCTCACCGGTGAGCGCAACGGCGCCTACGTCACCGGGGTCGAGAAGAAGATGGGGATCAAGGTCTCCAACACCTGCGAGGTGACCTTCGGCGACCCCACCGTCGGCGGCGGCGAGCCGGCGCGGGGGTGGCTGCTGGGCGAGGTGCACGACGGCATCGCCCAGATGTTCCAGGTCATCGAGAACGCCCGGATGATGGTGGGGACCAAGGCGATAGCGACGCTGTCGACCGGCTACCTCAACGCCCTCGAGTACGCGCGCGCCCGGGTCCAGGGCCCCGACCTGACCCGGGCGTCGGACAAGACCGCACCACGGGTCCCGATCACCCACCACCCCGACGTCCGCCGCTCGCTGATGACCCAGAAGTCGTACGCCGAGGCGATGCGGGCGCTGGTGCTCTACACCGCGACCTGGCAGGACCGGGTGATGGTGGCCGAGCACCAGGGGACCCGGGACGACCTGGCGGAACGGGTCAACGACCTGCTCCTCCCGATCGTGAAGGGCTACGGCTCGGAGCGCTCCTGGGTGCTGCTGGGCACCGAGTCGCTGCAGACCTTCGGCGGCTCCGGCTTCCTGGCCGACTACCCGCTCGAGCAGTACGTGCGCGACGCCAAGATCGACACCCTCTACGAGGGCACCACCGCCATCCAGGGCCAGGACCTCTTCTTCCGCAAGATCGTCCGGGACCAGGCCACCGCGCTCGGGCACCTGGCCGGCGAGATCGAGGAGTTCCTCCGCGGGGAGGCGGGCAACGGTCGGCTCAAGAACGAGCGCGGTCTGCTCGCCCGAGCTCTCGAGGACGCGCAGGCCATCGTCGGGCACCTGGTCGGCGACCTGATGTCGGCCGACCCGGCCGCGAAGGACGGCGACCCGGCGAACATCTACAAGGTCGGGCTCAACACCTCCCGGCTGCTGATGGTGCTCGGGGACGTCGTCTGCGCCTGGCTGATGCTGCGGCAGGCGGAGGTCGCCCTCGGCCGGCTGTCCGGCGAGGTCACGGCCAAGGACAAGGCGTTCTACGAGGGCAAGGTCGCCGCCGCGCAGTTCTTCGCCCGCACCGTGCTGCCGAAGGTCACCGCGGAGCGCGCGATCGCCGAGGCGACCGACCTCTCCCTGATGGAGCTCGACGACGCCTCGTTCTGAGCCGGGCGCGTCGCGGCATCGAGTGCTCGATCCGGACGTTTTACCGAGGTCCGAGGTTGGCCGCGGAGGCGCCTGGGTATCAGGACCGAGCCGGGGTCTGTCGCCTTTGTCCCGGTTCACCAGGCCGGGATCGCTCCCGGCCCGTTCCTAGAAGGAGTCGTCATGGGAATCGGCATCGGTCTCCTGCTGCTCGTCGTCGGGCTGGTCCTGCTGCTGGGCGTCATCCCCGACGTCCCCGAGGTGGCCGACGTGTCGCTCGGCTGGATCTTCGTGGTGGTCGGGGTCCTCGCGGTCGTCCTGGCCCTGGTGATGAACCAGCAGCGCTCCCGCACCACGCACGTGGAGGAGCGCCGCTTCGAGGAGCGCTGAGCCCGCGCCCGGCAGCCGTCAGGTCCCGCCCGGCGCCCTCGAGCCCGCGCCCGAACGCCATCAGCCTCGGGCGCGGCCTCGTGAGCGCAGCAGCGCGCCGACGGCGAGCGCGAGGACGGCGGCCACCACGACCGCGGCGTAGAGGACAGACCGGGACACCGCCGCCGGCTCGGGCAGCGGGAACTGGTCGCTCTTGCTCCGGGTCCAGGTGTCCAGCGCGAACACCAGGCCGGAGAGGCCGAACAACCCGAGCGTCCGCCACCGCTCGCCGCTGAGCGCCACCACGGCGACCGGGGTGATCAGGTACCACGACCACCCGGGCGGGATCAGCAGCACCACCGCCAGCGCCGCCAGGGCCCAGCCCTGCAGCACCCGCTCGGGGTCCCCACGGCTGCTGAGCCCAGCCCACACGACGACGACGCACGCCGTCGCGACGAACAGCAGCGACACGGCGGCGGGCAGCTGCTGGCCACCGCGCTCGGTGAGCAGCAGGTGCTCGACGACGTGCCGGGCGCCGCCGTCGAACGGGGCATAGAGCAGCAGCGTGAGCCCCACGACCACCACCGCGCTCGTCGCGACGCTGCGCCACCGGCGGGCCCGCAGCTCGCCGAGCACCAGCACCGCCAGCAGCGGCAGGGTCAGCAGCTTGACCATCACCGAGCACCACAGCGCGGCCACCGCTCCCTGCCGGCGCCCCGACAGCAGGGCCCAGGCTCCGAGCAGCGCGAAGGTGGCCATCACCACGTCGAGCTTCGCCTGGCCGTGGGTGGTGACGACCGGGTTCCAGCCGTAGAGCAACAGCCCCGCCAGCAGGTGCTCGGGACGCCGGCGCCGCAGCACCACCCACAGCAGCAGCAGGTTCGCCATGCTGAACCCGGCCAGCACCAGTCGGAACACGTGCACCGCGGTCGCGGGCTGGTCGCCCGCCACGGCCGAGACGCCGACCGCCGCCCCGATCCAGATCGGCGGCTTCTGCTCGGCGTCCGCGGTGTAGTCGCCGCTCGCGAACGGCAGCAGCGGGTCGTCAGGGAACGCCTCGGGGGCGACCTGGTACGGACTCGCGCCGTGCACCGCGGCGATCCGCCCGGACAGCAGGTAGTCGACGATGTCGCCGCTCTGGGTGGGCAGGGCCGACGCCCCCAGGGCGCTGAACAGCACCGCGGGCACCACCACCGCCGCCAGCGCCGCCCGGGTGGCCGGTCGGCGCCACGCCGCCAGCAGCGCCAGCCCGTACGCCGCGAAGGCCAGTGCGCCGACCCCCAGCAGGGCGGTCGCGAGGGACCCACCGGAGAGCCGGGGCCACGGCAGCGACGCCAGCGCGCTCCACCAGGGCGAGAGCTCGATGAGACCGGCCCCGGCGCGCGACATCCGGACCGGCGAGAGCGGCTGCACGACCGCGTAGAACAGGCCGGTGACGGCCAGCACCACCGCCAGTGCCCACAGCAGGACCGGGAGCCGGCGGTCCGCGTCGGTGGCAGGAGCGGTCCGTGCCGGCGTCCGGGACCCCGCGGTCACCGGCGCTCCAGCAGGTCCGTCAGGGCGTCCAGGCAGCGCCGGGAGGCGGTCCCGTCGCCGTACGGGCTGGCCAGGTCACGCAGCCGCTCGTGGGTCGCGGCGAGATCGGCGGTCCACTCCGCGGCGACCTGGCCCACGGCAGGCCCCAGCGGCACCAACCGGGCGAAGGTGCCCAGCACCTCAGGCCGCTCGGTGGAGTTGCGCACCACGGCGACCGGCCGCTTGAGGACGCTGCACTCCTCCTGGACGCCGCCGGAGTCGGAGACCAGGAACGCGCTCTCGGCAGCCAGCCCCAGGAAGTCGCCGTAGGACATCGGCATCGCCACCTGGAGCCGGTCGAGCAGCGCCGACAGCCCGAACCCGGCCACCCGGGCGGCCGCCCGGGGGTGGAGCGGCAGCAGCACCGGGAGGTCGAGACCGCCGAGCTCGCGGAGCACCGTCGCCAGCCGCTCGGGGTCGTCGACGTTCTCCGGCCGGTGGAAGGTGGCCAGCACGAACCGGCCCGGGGTGAGGCCGGCGTCCGCGACCAGCGCCCGCCGGTGGGCGAGGTCGGGCACGATCCGGTGCAGGGCCTCCACCACCGTGTTGCCGGTGACCACCACCCGGTCACCGACGATGCCCTCGCGGGCCAGGTTCTCACGTGCGGTCTCGGTGGGGGCGCAGCACAGGTCGGCCAGGTGGTCCACCACGACCCGGTTGTGCTCCTCGGGCATCGCCCGGTCGCGGCTGCGCAGCCCGGCCTCGACGTGCACCAGCGGCACGTCGCGGGCGTTGGCGGCGAGCGCCCCGGCGACGGTCGCGTTCGTGTCGCCCTGCACGACCACGGCTCGGGGCGGGTGCTCGGCGAAGTGCCGGTCCAGGCTGACCACAGCGCCCCCGATCTGCTGCGCCCGGGGGGTGCCGCCGACCGAGAGCACCACGTCGGGCGCGGGCAGCCCGAGCTCGGTGAAGAACCGAGGGCCGAGGCGGTCGTCGTAGTGCTGCCCGGTGTAGACCACCCGGGCCGCCGGGCCGAGCAGTCGGACCAGCTCCCCGAGCTTGATGATCTCGGGCCGCGTCCCCAGCACCACCGCCACGCTGCCGTCGGGCAGCCGTGCCTGGCTCATGGGTGCACCGTCCCATCGTCATGCGCCGCGGACCGACGGGTCGGTCGGGCGCCTCCCACGATCGCGAAGGCGCTGACCGCCGCCAGGGCGACCAGCTCCCCGGCGAGGAACGCCACCCCCACCCGCAGCTCCGGCGGACCGGGCACCAGCAGCGTCACGGACGCGACGGCGAGCGCCAGCAGCCACGCGGCCGCGACCCGCTCCGTGCGCCCGACGGCGACCAGGATCTGGGCGGAGAACAGGGTCGCCGCCGCCAGCGCCGTCCCGGCGGCGACCAGCGCGGCCAGGGGGCGCGTCGGCGCGAAGTCGGCGCCGACCAGCAGGGCGACGAGGTCCGGGCCCAGCCACCAGCCCACGGGGCCGCCGGCGGCCGCGAGAACCAGTCCGGCCGCGGCGAGCCGCACGGCCCACCGGCGCAGCACCACCGGGCGGCCGGCGAGGGCGGTGAAGGGCGGCAGCACCCGCGACAGCGCGCTCTGGATGACCCACGACGGCGCCCGGAACAGCGTGAAGGTGAGGAAGACGATGCTGACCGTCGCCGGGGACGCCCCGAGGGCGACGACCACCATCGGTCCCGCTCCCAGCACCGTCTGGGAGGCGCCGTTCGCCACCACCAGCGGGACCAGGAAGCGCCCGGTGCCCACCCCGACCAGGTCCGCACCGGCCTCCAGACCGGGCTCCGGTCCCGACTCCAGCCGCCGCTCCAGCGGCGAGGTGAGCTCGTCCCCGGAGGCGGGGCCGGCCGGCGGGTGGGCTGGGGCCGTCGCAAAGGGCCGGACCACCAGCACGGCCAACGGCGCCAGCACCAGGACCAGGCCCAGCACGGCCGCCTGCGAGGTCACCAGCAGCACCGCCGCCGCCAGCAGCAGCCGGGCCAGGGCCTCGGCCGCCGTCGCGACGCCGTAGCGGCGGTACTGCCGGCGGCCGGCGAGGTACCCCCGCGCCACGGCGAACACGGTGTACGTCGCGACCAGGCAGGCCGCCAGGACGACGTACCAGGGCCCACCGGCCGACGACCGGCCGAGCAGCGCCGCCGCGACGGCCGCCACGACGACCGCCGAGCCGAGCAGCAGCCCGGCGAGCGGGAGCACGCTGCGGCGCAGACCGGCAGAGTCGCCGTGGGTCAGCGCCAGCCGCCGGATGACCAGCTGCTCGATCGGCACCATCACGACGGTCATCACGAGGAACTGCACCGTCCACAGCACCGAGATCGGTGCGAAGCCGGCCGGGCCGAGGATCCGCCCGCCGACGAGCTGGAAGGCGTAGGCCCCGACCAGGGAGACCAGGGTGCCGACCAGCATCACCGGCGTCCCGTCGCCGAGCACCGCGGCGACCCGGCCGCGCGGCGTCGAGTCGTCCGAGCGGTCCAGGAGGTCGGGTCGGGCGGGGCCGCTCACGCCGGGTCGCCCGTCGGTCGCGTCGCAACGGCCGCGTTCCGGTGCCGCGGTGGCAGCAGTGCGCCCGGGACCCGGACCGGCAGGTCCGTCCCCGCCAGCGCGAGCGCGGCGTCCCCCAGCGGGACCACCTCGAACGACGCCACCAGCGCGTCGAGCGCCTCGCGCACGGTGTCCAGCTTGCGAGCGGCTGGTCGACGCATCCCGGGGAAGAAGGCGAGCCCCGGAGCGTCGTCCCGGTCGACGAGGTCGGTCGGGTGCAGCAGGAAGGAGGGCGGGACCCTGCGGGCCCGCAGCGCCCACAGCGCTCCCCGGAGGTAGCCCGAGGCCGCAGCCTCGCTGCGCTCGGCCAGCGCCTGCAGGTAGCTCATGTGCATCGGGGTGCGGACCACGGGCACCGTGCTCACCGGCAGCTCGAGCACGGCGCGCTCCCCGCCGTCCCACCGGAACGGTCCCAGCGGCCGGACGGCGCCCGAGACCGGCCCGAACAGGTCCTGCGAGGCCGCGAGACCCGCGCTGCCCGCGTCGCGGGAGCGCATCCGGGTGCGGTAGTACAGCTTCAGCAGCGGCGCCAGCGTGGTGGGCAGCACCGAGGCGTCGTAGTCGTACCCGCCGTCGGCGAGCGCCTGCACCAGCGCCGGACTCGACCCGAACGACGGGCAGCGGAACCCTCGCGGTCGACGTCCGGTCAGCCCGGTGACCGCCTCGGCGGTGCGCGCGAGATCCTCGGCGATGTCAGCGAACGGCAGCGACGACAGGTCGCCGCGGTGGAGCCAGCTGTGGCTGGCGACCTCGTGGCCGGCCTCGCTCAGGGCGCGTACCGCCTCCGCTCCCTCGGAGCGGCCGGTGTCGCGTCCCACCACGAACACGGTGATCCGCAGCCGCCGTTCGGCCAGCAACGGCAGCAGCCGGTCCACCGCCGCCGGCAGCATGCTCGGAGCGTCAGCCCAGTCAGGCTCACCCCGGGTGCGCAGGTAGGCCCAGGTGTCGTCGAGGTCCAGGGACAGGGTCGCGGTGGGCCGGACCCCCACGGGGGCGGGTCGGCTCACCGCGCGGATCCCACTCCGTCGGCCCGGGCCTGCGCGGCGATGCGGTCGAGCAGCTGGTCGACGACCGTGTCGGACAGCCAGACGCTGGAGTTCCAGGCCGTCACGCGGGGGTAGATCTGGGCGGTGGTGCTGAGCAGCAGCCGGGTCCCGTCCACCTCGATGCCCGGCTTGGAGTCGGCGTAGCCGAGCGGGTAGGACGGCTCCACGAAGGGCGCCTTGAAGACCTCGACGTCGAGCACGTCCTCGCGGCGCAGCGGCAGGTCGGCGTACAGGGCGAGCAGCTGCTCGGTCCATCGCTGCGCGATCCGGTCCGCGTCGTCGGCGAACAGCTCCGAGGCCCGGTCGGTGTACTTCATGACGTAGACCAGGTGCCGGCCGGAGTAGCGCTCGGTCCCGGTGAGGCTCGACATCTCGACCACGCCGTCGAACTCGGTCCCGGAGGCGAGCACCGGGGTCCAGTAGCGGTCGTCGAGCGGCCGGCGGAGGAAGAACAGCGCGTTCACGACGCCCTGGTAGGCGAGGTCCTGGGTGGGCAGACGCGCCGACAGCGCGGCGTCCCCGGCGGCCACCCGGCGCAGCAGCGGCAGTGGCAGCGTCGAGATGCAGTAGTCCGCCGTCAGCTCCTCGCCGGTGCCCAGACGCACCCGGGCTCCGTCCTGGTCCACCTCCAGACGACTGACGGCCGCCCCGGTCCGGACGCTCCCGCCCCGCGCCTCCACCGCCGCGCGCAGCGCGTCGATGACCGCCCGGTAGCCACCTCGCGGGTAGCCGCGCACGGCGACGTTCTTCTCCCGACCGAGCCGCTGCCAGAGGTAGAGCGCCGGCACGTCGCCGACGGTCGACCCGAACTTCGAACGGAACAGCGGCTCCCAGACACGCTCCCAGATCCGGTCCCCGAAGAGCCCGCGCAGCCAGTCCTCGGTGCGCACGTGGTCGAGGTCCTTGCCCCGGCCGAGCCGTCGCAGCAGCAGCGAGACCACGCCGAGCCGGACCCGCAGGACCGGGCTCAGCGGGGAGAAGCGGAGCAGGTCCAGCGCCGTGTTGAACGCGTACCGTCGCCGGTCCACCACGATGCCCATCGTGGTCCGGCGCCACTGCACCTGCGAGGCGACGCCGATCTCCTCGAGCAGCCGCAGCAGTGAGTCGTCGGTCGGCATGATGCAGTGGTAGAACCGCTCCACGTCGTCCGTGCCGCTGCGGAAGAACGTGCCCAGGCCACCGAGCTGGTCGCTCGCCTCGAGGAGCTCCACGTCGACCCCCGCGCCGGCCAGCCGGTGGGCCGCCGCCATCCCGGCGATCCCGCCGCCGAGCACGAGCACGCGGGGGGTGGCGCCGGGCCTCGCCTGCCCAGCCATCACAGGCCTCGGAAGGGCGGCGGCGCCAGCCGGTCACGGGCGAGCAGCTTGAGGTACTGCAGGATCGTGCGCTTGAGCCGCAGCTTGCTGGCGCCCTGCTTGCGGTCGTAGCGCAGCACCATCGGCACCTCGGCCACCACGGGTCGACAGTGCCGCAGCTTGAGCAGCAGCTCGACCATGCAGGCGAATCCCTGCTCCTCCACCAGGCGCTCGCCGTAGTGACTGGCGGCCCGACGGAGCAGGCTGACGCGGTAGGCGCGGTAGCCACTGGTGAAGTCGTGGACGCCGGGCAGCGGCAGCGCCAGCCGGAACAGGCCGGCGGCGCCGCGGGAGAGTCCTCGCCGGAAGACGGGCGCGGTCCGGTCGTCGCCGCCGGGCACGAAGCGCGAGGCGATCACCAGGTCCGCCCCGCCGTCGAGCGCGGCCACCATCGCGGGTACCAGGCCGACGTCGTGGGTGTCGTCGGCGTCCATGATGACCGCGACGTCCTGCTCAGCGCTGGCTGCCAGTACGGCGCGGAGGCCGGAGTGCACGGCCTGACCCAGGCCGAGGTTGACCTGGTGCGAGACGAGCCGCACGTCCAGTCCGGCCACGCCCTTGCGCGCGAGCGCGGCGGTGTCGTCGGTGGAACCGTCGTCGACCACCCAGACGACCAGCGGCTGCCCGAGTCCGGCCGCCAGCCCGGCGAGCCGGTCCAGCAGGGGCGGCAGCGAGCCGCCCTCGTTGTAGGCCGGCAGCAGGACGTGCACCACCGCCGGTGATCCGTGCTGGACGCGTCCGCCGGTGCCGTCAGTCATGGAGCCCCCCTCGTGCGCCTACCCAGGAGTCGCCGCCCGACGTTGCCGCCGGCCCCGGGATCCCCGCCCGGGCCGCCCACGGACGCGACCTGGCAGCACGGTACGCCACCGAGCCGCATCCGGTCGAAGCGCGACGTCGGATTTTACGGATGGCCCTGGTACACCTGGGGTCGTGCAGGCGAGCCGCGCCGACGTCCTCGGCTACCGCGTCGACGCCCAGCAGGTCGACAGCTCCGGGGAGCACCCCGACGCGGCGGTGCTCGACCTGGGCGTCCAGGACACCGGCCGCGAGGGGGCACCGTGGGTCCTGGCGCTGGGGGGACCGGCCCCGGCGTGGCCATGGGTGCGGGCGGCTCGGACCCCACGGTGACCGCCTGGACGCTGAGGGGTGCACCGGTCCTCGAGGCGCTGGACACGCTCGCCGGGCAGCTGGCAGACCTGACGTCAGGTTCCCAGCACTCGTGCCCCACCAGGACCGCACCGCGGGCGCCCCAGCGTCCGCCAGAGGTCCTTGCGGTGCACCTCGCCGAGACCACGAGTGCTCCAGGCCCGCCGGCAGCGCCGAGAGCCGGAACGGCTGCTCGTAGAGGGGCTCGGCCGGACGGCTACGGCTGCTGGTGGTCTTGTGGCGGCCGCTGCCCGGTCTCACCGAGCAGGCCGAGCGGCCGGCGTCGTTCCGGGGCCTGGTCTTCGCGCGCTTCGCGGACCGGTGAGGGCTACGGGTGGGCGCCGCCCGACAGCGGCAGCACCAGCCGGGTGGCGCCGCCCTCGACCACCCGCACCGGGACGCCCCAGTCCTGCTGGTGGAGATGGCAGGCGGCCCCCTGACCGCCGTGGCTGTCGCACGAGGCCGCACGGGCCGCGACGTGGAGGACCCCGTGGCCGACCGAGGCGTCCAGGTCGAGCGACCGGGTCAGCTCCGTCCCCCGCCCGTCTCCAGCCCTGACCAGCGCCGCCGGGGTCGCGGTCACCAGCAGCGACGAGGCCGGCCCGAACCGGTCGTCGACCTGCTGCCCCGGCGGCGCCGCGAACTCCACGACCAGCTCCACCGGGCCGGGGGCCAGGTCGGTGACCGGCCGCCGGGTGGTGTGCTCGAAGCCGGACACCGCCACCGCGCCCGCCAGCGGGACCCGGGTGACCCGGTGCGCCGCCGACTCCACCACGAGGAGGTGGTCCCCGACCACGACGGCCCCGCTCGGCTCGGCCAGGCCCGTCGCCAGCGTCGTGAGGACGCCGTCGGCCCACCGGCGTACGGCGCCGTTGTAGGTGTCGCAGACCGCCACCGAACCGTCGGGCAGCACAGTGACGCCCAGCGGGTGCTGGAGCAGGGCGCGGTCCGCCGGACCGTCGCGCAGCCCGAAGTCGAACAGTCCCGTCCCGACCGCGGTGTGCACGGCGCCGCCCTCGACGTAGCGCAGGCTGGACGTCTCGCTGTCGGCGATCCAGAGCCGGCCCCCGGCGGCCGCGAGGCCCGAGGGCTGGGCGAGCCACGCCTGCGACAGCTCGCCGTCGAGCAGCCCCTCGTTGGTCGTGCCGGCGGCCACCGCCACCGTGCCGGTGCGCGGGTCCAGGGTCCACAGCTGGTGGATGCCGGCCATCGCGACCCAGACCCGGTCCTGCCACCACACCACGTCCCACGGGCTCGACAGCGCCGTGGTGCCGTCGCCGGGCAGCCACTGCCGACCGCTGCCCGCGAGCGTGCTCACCCGGCCGTCGACGAGCCGGATGCCGCGCAGCGCGTGGTTGACCGTGTCGGCCACGACCACGTCGTAGCCGACCTCCGTGGCGACCTCGGGCGGCAGCAGGCACAGCCCGTTCGGCTCGCTGAACCGCGCCTCGCCCGCCTCCCCGTCGGCCAGGCCTCGCCGACCGGAGCCGATGCGGCGCACCGGGGTCTGTGCGTCGTCGGCCAGCTCGAGCAGCGAGTGGTGGCCGGCGTCGGCGACCAGCTGGCCACCACTCGGCAGCGGGACCGTGGCGGCCGGGAACCGCAGGTCGCCGGGTCGTGCCGGGGGCGGCACGTAGGGCGACCCGCCGGGCTGGAGGGTGCCGGCGGCCCGGTGCTCCTCGCTCAGCTCGACCAGCAGCGCGTCGATGGCGTGCGCGTGGCCCTCGCCGGCGTACTGGGCGACCACGTAGCCCTCCGGGTCCACCAGCACCAGCGTCGGCCACGCCCGGGCGGTGTAGGCCTGCCAGGTGACCAGGTCGGGGTCGTCCAGCACCGGGTGCTCGACCTGGTAGCGCTCGACGGCGGCCGCCAGCGCGTCGGGATCAGCCTCGTGCACGAACTTGGGCGAGTGCACGCCGACCACGACCAGCTCACCGTCGTGCGCCGCCTCGAGCGGCCGCAGCTCGTCGAGGACGTGCAGGCAGTTCACGCAGCAGAACGCCCAGAAGTCCAGCAGCACGAAGCGACCGCGCAGGTCCGCCAGCGCGAGGTCGACGCCCCCGGTGTTGAGCCAGCCGCGGCCGCGGAGCTCGGGCGCGCGGACGCGGGGACGGCGGCCGGTGGAGGAGAGGGTCACGACGGTGACCAACGCCGGCGGCGGCGCTCATCATCCCGTGGGCGTGCCGGCCGCGGCAGCAGGCCGGTCCGGAGCCGGCGGCACCCGCGATGACGGCGACCACGTCGCGTCGCGTCGTCCACGTGGTCCACGACGGCCACCCGCTCCCGGCCCGATCCTTGTCATGGCCCGGCCCCGCCCGGGGGCGGTATCAGCCCGCGGACCCTCACCCGGGTGTCCTCGCCGCCGGTTGAGAGGCTACGGGGGTGAGAGCCCTGCTGCTGGAGAACCTGCACCCGCTCGCCTCGACGATCCTCTCCCAGGCCGGCATCGAGGTCGACAGCCGCCCCGGGGCACTGTCCGAGGACGACCTCGTCGCGGCGCTCGAGGGGGTGGACCTGCTCGGGATCCGGTCCAAGACGGAGGTGACCTCCCGGGTGCTGGCCGCCCGCCCCGAGCTGGTGGCCGTCGGCGCGTTCTGCATCGGCACCAACCAGATCGACCTCGACGGAGCCACCCGGCGAGGGATCGCCGCCTTCAACGCCCCCTACTCCAACACCCGTTCCGTGGTGGAGCTGGCGATCGCGAACATCATCGCGATGGCTCGTCGGCTCACCGAGCGCGACAAGGCGCTCCACGCCGGCGTCTGGGACAAGTCCGCGGAGGGCAGCCACGAGGTGCGGGGCCGCACGCTCGGCATCGTCGGCTACGGCAACATCGGCTCACAGCTGTCGGTGGTCGCGGAGATGCTCGGGATGCAGGTCTACTTCTACGACACCGAGGAGAAGCTCGCGCTGGGCAACGCCCGCCGCTGCTCGTCGCTGGAGGAGCTGCTCGACACCGTCGAGACCGTGACCCTGCACGTGGACGGCCGGGCGGGCAACGCCGGGATCTTCGGGGCGGCCCAGTTCGCGCGGATGCGGCACCGGTCGCTGTTCCTGAACCTGTCCCGTGGCTTCGTCGTGGACTACGACGCCCTGCGTGAGGCCGTGGTCAGCGGTCAGGTCGCGGGCGCCGCGGTCGATGTGTTCCCCGTCGAGCCCCGCAAGCGCGGCGACCACTTCGACTCGCCGTTGCGCGGGCTGCCGAACGTGATCCTCACCCCGCACGTCGGGGGCTCGACCGAGGAGGCGCAGGAGGACATCGGCCGGTTCGTCGGCACCAAGCTGCGTGACTACGTCCTCACCGGGAGCACCGCGCTCTCGGTCAACCTGCCGCCGCTGACGCCCGGGCGGTCGCTGCACGCCCAGCGGATCGCCCACATCCACCAGAACACCCCGGGGGTGCTGGCGCACGTCAACCAGGTGCTGGCCGCGCACGCGGTCAACATCGGCGGCCAGGTGCTGGCCACCCGCGGCCAGACCGGCTACGTCGTCACCGACACCGGCTCCGCGCTGTCCGGTGCGGTCCTCGCCGACCTGCGAGCCGTCCCTGAGACGGTCCGGCTGCGCATCATCGACTGAGGCGTCCCGCCTCGCGGGTACGGTCGGGCCATGAGCGACTACGCGAGCGTGAACCCGGCCACCGGAGAGACCATGGCGGCGTTCCCGACCCTGGACGCCGCCGGCGTGGAGACCGCACTGAGCCGGGTCTCGGCCGGCTTCACAGCCTGGCGGGACACCCCGGCCACCGACCGGGCCGCGGTGCTGGCCAACGTGGCCGACGCGTACGCCGAGCGGGCCGAGGAGCTGGCGCGGCTGATCGCCGTCGAGATGGGCAAGCCGGTCCGGCAGGGCATGGGTGAGGTGAAGCTGTCCTCGATGATCTACCGGTGGTACGCCGAGCACGGGCCGGCGCTGCTCGAGGACGAGGTGCTGCAGGTGCCGGGCGCCGAGGAGACCGTCGTCCGGCGATCGCCGGTGGGGCCGCTGCTCGGGATCATGCCGTGGAACTTCCCCTACTACCAGGTGGCTCGGTTCGCGGCGCCGAACCTGATGCTCGGCAACACGGTGCTGCTCAAGCACGCCCCTAGCTGCCCCCGCTCGGCGCTGCTGATCGAGGAGCTCCTCGTCGAGGCGGGGCTGCCGCCGGACGCCTATATCAACGTCTTCGCGACCAACGACCAGGTCGCCGACATCATCGCCGACCGGCGGGTGCACGGGGTCTCGCTCACCGGCAGCGAGCGGGCCGGCTCCGCCGTCGCCGAGGTCGCCGGTCGGCACCTGAAGAAGGTGGTCCTCGAGCTGGGCGGCTCCGACCCGTTCATCGTGCTCGACAGCCCCGACATGGACGCGACCGTCAAGGCGGCCACCCGGGCCCGGATGTCGAACACCGGCCAGGCCTGCAACGCCGCCAAGCGGTTCGTCGTCCTGGACGAGCACTACGACGAGTTCGTCGAGAAGCTCACCGCCTCCTTCGCGGCCCTGGTGCCGGGCGACCCGCTCGACCCCGGCACAGCGATCGGGCCACTGTCGTCGCGGGCCGCCGCCGACACGCTGACCCAGCAGGTGGAGACCGCGGTCGCCGAGGGAGCCAGCGTGCTGACCGGCGGCGGCCGGGTCGCCGGTGAGGGGGCGTTCGTGCAGCCGACGCTGCTGGCAGACGTGACGCCTGCGATGCGCGTCTACTCCGAGGAGCTGTTCGGGCCGGTGGGCGTGGTCTACCGGGTCGCCTCCGAGGACGAGGCGGTCGAGCTGGCCAACTCCTCCTCCTTCGGTCTCAGCGGGTCGGTCTGGAGCGGCGACCTGGACCGCGCCCGAGCCGTCGCCGAGCGGCTGGAGGTCGGCATGGCGTTCGTCAACGAGCACGGCACCTCGCTGCCGGGGCTGCCGTTCGGCGGGGTCAAGCGCTCGGGCTTCGGCCGGGAGCTGGGCCCCTGGGGGATGGACGAGTTCGTCAACAAGCAGCTCGTCCGGGTCGCGAAGGGCTGAGCGGGTGCCCAGCGAGGACAGCTACGACCTCGAGCGGTTCCTGTCCGCCCAGGCCGACACCTATGATCCTGCCCTCGAGGAGCTGCGTCGGGGGCGCAAGCAGTCCCATTGGATGTGGTACGTGTTCCCGCAGGTCGCCGGGCTCGGTCACAGCCCGACCTCCCGCCACTACGCGCTGTCGGGGACCACGGAAGCGCGGGCCTACCTGGACCACCCGGTGCTCGGGGCCCGGCTGCTGGAGTGCGCCCGAGCGCTGACGGCGTTGACGGAGTCGGACCCGGTCCGGGTCCTGGGGCCGACCGACGCGGCGAAGCTGCGCTCCTCGATGACGCTGTTCGCCCACGTGGCCCCCGAGCAGCCGCTCTTCACCCAGGTGCTGGACCACTACTTCGGCGGCGAGCCCGACCCCGCCACCCTCGAGCGGCTCTGACGCCGGCCGGCCGAGCCCCCCTCCCGGTCCAACCCCCTCCCGGTCGAGCCCGTGAGGACCGCGGCTGGTCGGGCCGCCGCGCCTAGATATCCCAGGGGCGTAGGGCGTCAAGCGGCTGCTGGTTGGCGGTGTGCCCAGGCGATGGTCTCGTCGTAGGTGGTGCGGTGGCGTAGGCAGCCGTCGAGGATCCCGACCAGTCGGTTCGACAGCGTCCGGAGTGCTTGATGATGAGTGGTACCGCGGGCTCGGTGGTGGTCGTAGAACGCTCGGGCGCCTGGTGATGCTGTGAGGGCGGCGAAAGCCTGCTGATGCAGGGCGTCGGCCAGCCGCTTGTTCCGGGCGTAGCGAGCCAGCACGACCTTGCTCTTGCCGGAGGTCTTGGTGATCGGGCTGGTCCCGGCGTAGTTGCGTCGTGACTTGGCGTCGGCGTAGCGGTCCTTGTCGTCACCGAACTCAGCGAGCACCCGAGCTCCGAGCACCACACCGAGGCCGGGCTGGCTGGTGATGATCTCAGCGTCCGGGTGCTGGCCAAAACACCGCTTCACCTCGCCTTCGAGCGCTGCGGCCTGCGCGACCATCGTGGTCAGCACCGCGACCAGGGACCGGACGCTGACGCCGTAGGCCTCGGTGAGCCCGTCGGAGAGCTCGAGGTGCTCGCTGCGCAGCACGGTCGAGATCTCCGCGGCGCGGGTCTGCAGATTCCGCTGCCGGCCGGCCTTGCGCAGCACGCTGACGATCCGCGACACCGACAGGGCACGTCCGGCGGCTGGCGTGGGCGCGATGGCGAGCACCGCGAGCGCGTCCCGGCCGGCCAGGTCATCACCGAAGGCCTCCAGCGCCGCGGGGTAGAACTCCCGCAGCATCGAGCGCAGCTGGTTGGCCTGTCGTTGCCGGGTCCAGATCATCGTCTGGTGTGTGCGGGCCACGGCCTTGACCACCTCGGCCTGCTCGCTGTCCCCAGCTACGACGCGGTGGTGCTCACGGTCCTTGCGGACGATCTCGGCCAGCACGTGTGCATCACCGGAGTCGCTCTTGGCGCCGGAGGTGCCAAGCCGTTCGCGGTAGCGAGCGGCCTGCTTGGGGTTGATCGCGTAGACGGTGTAGCCGGCAGCGACCAAGGCGTGGACCCAGCCACCCCGGTCGCTTTCGATCCCGACCAGCACCGACTCCGGCTCCTCGTCGTCGGGGAGGTGGTCGGCGATCAGCTCGTGGAGCTGGGTCAGCCCGGTCACCCCCTCGGGCAGCCGCCGCCGCTTCAACACCCGGCCCTGCTCGTCTTGGAGCTCGATGTCGTGGTGGGCCTCGGCCCAGTCATCACCCAGGAACAGCACCCGTCCTCCTCGATCGCTTGAACTGGCGTCCGGAAGAGGCTCGCAGGCGACCTAATGGTTCAGTGCTCACCGCACACGGCGGGGCGCGTCATCCCAGCAGCCATCAACGCCTCCTCGTTCACCGGCAGGGACACGATCTAGGCGTAGCCCTCAAGGGACCGGGTGACACGAGTGCTCACCCACCGGCGGACGACACCACTCTGGGCCAAAACCCAAGCGATGCACCCCCATTAGGGTGGCCCGGTGACCACCCCTCCCATGCGGTCGGGCGTCCCCGCCGGCCGCTTCCACCGGTGGGCCCCGGTGTCGGCCGCCCTCGCCCCGGTCGCGCTCGTCGGCGGCTGGACCGTGGCCGGCCGGCTGCAACCGGACTCCTACGACCCGGTCCGCGACACCATCAGCGCGCTGGCGGCTCGCGACGCCGCCGTGCCGGGGGTGATGACGGCCGGCCTGCTGGTCCTCGGCGGCTGCCACCTGGTCACCGCAGCCGGTCTCACCGAGGCGGAACGGGCCGGGCGCCTGGTGCTGGCGGCCGGCGGCATCGCCACGGTGCTGGTCGCGGTGTTCCCGCAGCCCTCTCCTGGACACGTGCCCGCCGCCACCGCGGCGTTCGTGGCGCTGGCCGCCTGGCCGGCGCTGACCTCGGTGCCGGGACGCCGCCGGGCGGTCGCGGCGGCCGTGACGCTGACCGGGCTGCTGGCATGGCTCGCGCTGGAGGTCCGCGGTGGTGACCTGCTCGGCCTCAGCGAACGGGTCGTCGCCGGCGCGCAGGCGCTGTGGCCGCTGGCGGCGGTGGCTGCCGCCCGGCTGCCGAGCCGGTCCGGCCGGCACCCTTCCTGACCGCGCCGGCGGACCGCGCCGGCGGACGGCGCCGGCGGACGGCGCCGGCCTCGCGGGGCGCGCTCAGCGGGGACGGGAGACCGAGACCAGCTCGAACCGCTCGTCCCCACCGGCCAGGTCGCGCTCGCGCACGATGCCCAGCCCCGGGGCATAGATCTTGGCCGACACGACACCGGGCTCGAGCCGCGTCCACTCGAGGCTGCGGATCGCCTGCCGGACCCGGCCGTAGGGCACCCGCACCCGCAGGCCGCGCTGGACGATCCAGGCCTGGTCCTCGGCGTGCCCGACCCGTAGCTCCTGCCGGTAGGCGTCGGTCGGTCGGGGGTGCGCCGGCATCACCACGCCGCGACGTGCCCCCGCGACGCCGTCCCGCCAGGACCCCTCCCGGCTCTCCAGCCGACCGCGCTCGTCGAAGGTCGCCGTCCGTTCGCCGAAGTACCACACGGTGCCGTGCCGGTCCGGGGCGTACCAGTCGGTCGTCCGCTCGGCGAGGGTGCCGTCGGTCCGCCGGACGACGTCGCGCACGACGGTGGTGGGCACACCCGAGATGACACGGTGGCGGCGCGTCACGGTGACGGTCTCGACGTACCGCTCACCATCCGCGCTGCCGCGGTAGCGGGAGACGGTGCCCGGCCGCAGCGGGAAGTACGGGTTCTGCCGCGGGTTGCGGAACGCCGCCGGCACGGCGCGACCGGCCCCGGCGGTGCCACTCGTGACCGCGACCCGGCCCGACGGGGTGGCCGCCGAGGTGCCTGCGGTCGCGGCGCCGGCGAGCCCGGTGAGAAGCACGGCCGCTGCTACCGCGGCGATGGGTGAGATGGTGCGCATGAAGGTCTCCTGTCCGGTCGACCACGGCGACCGGCGGCCACCGTGCGACCGACAGTCTCGGCGTGGCGCGCTGAAGGGGTCCTGAACGTCACCGCGCCCGTCCGGCCGGACCACCAGTGACGCCTCGACGGACCACGGGTGACTCCTCAACGGACCACGGGTGACTCCTCAACGATCAGGCGGGGTGGAGCGGCCGGCCGCGGCAGCGACCAGACCGGCGAACAGGCCGGCGTCGGCCCGGGTCTCGGGGTGCCACTGCACCGCGACGGCGAACCGGTCGCCGGGACCCTCCATCGCCTCGAGGGTGCCGTCCTCGGCGTACGCCGCCGCGAGGTAGCCCGGGTGCTCGCGCACTGACTGGTGGTGGTGGCAGCCGACCCGGAGCCGGTCGCCGAGGAGCATCCGGATCCGGGAGCCGGGGGTGGTCGCCACCGGCACGTCCCCGAACGCGTCGCCGCCGGGCGAGTGCGTGTCGTCGCCGACGGACTCCGGCACGTGCTGGTCGAGGGCCCCGCCGCCGTGCACGGCCATCATCTGCATGCCTCGGCAGATGCCCAGCAGCGGCAGCACCCGGGCCGCGGCTGCGTCGAGCAGGGCGAGCTCCCAGGCGTCCCGGTCCGAGCGCCAGGCGAGGGTCCGCGGGTGCGGTGCGGCGCCGTAGCGGCCCGGGTCGACGTCGGCACCACCGGTCACCACGAGCGCGTCGAGCCGGGCCACCACGGGGGCCGCGCCGCGGGGGTCCTGCGGTGGCAGCAGCACCGGCACCCCGCCGGCCCGTTCCACCGCCAGCGCGTAGGAGACCGGCAGCAGGTCGGCGGGCTCGTCCCAGACCCCCCACCCCGCCTGCTCGCGGTAGGTCGTCAGCCCGACCAGCGGCAGCACCTCGCTCACGACCGGCCCACCGGCTGCGGCTGCGGCTGCGGCTGCGGCTGCGTGGAGCCGCTCACAGTGGCGTGACGTAGGCGGCCGAGATGCCGCCGTCGACCAGGAAGGTGTTGGCGGTGATGAAGCTGGACTCGTCGGAGGCCAGGAACAGCACCGCGTTCGCGATCTCCTCCGGCTCCGCGAACCGCCCCATCGGCACGTGGACCAGCCGGCGCTGGGCCCGCTCGGCGTCGCTGGCGAACAGCTCGCGCAGCAGCGGCGTGTTCACCGGCCCCGGGCACAGCGCGTTGACCCGGACCCCGTCGCGGGCGAACTGCACACCCAGCTCGCGCGACATCGACAGCACGCCGCCCTTGGAGGCCGAGTAGGAGATCTGCGAGGTCGCCGCGCCCATCACCGCCACGAACGAGGCGGTGTTGATGATCGAGCCGCGGCCCTGCTCGATCATGTAGGGCAGCGCCGCCTTGCAGCACAGGTACACGCTCGTCAGGTTGACCTCCTGGACCCGGCGCCACGCCTCCAGGTCGGTGTCCAGGATCGAGTCGTCCTCGGGCGGGGCGATGCCGGCGTTGTTGAAGGCGACGTCGACCGAGCCGTAGACGTCCTTGGCCCGCGCGAACAGCGCGTCGACGTCGGCCTTCACGGTGACGTCGCAGCGCACGAAGATCCCCGCGACGGTCGATGCCACCTCCTCGCCGCGGGTGGCGTCGAGGTCGCCGATGACGACCTGCGCACCCTCCTCGGCGAACCGGCGGACCGCGGCGAGCCCGATGCCCGAGCAGCCTCCGGTGACGACGGCGACCTTGCCGTCGAGACGTCCTGGCATGTTCTCTCTCCTTCGATGGGGTCAACGAGGGTGGTTCGATGGCGGGGCCCGGGGGTCTCCCGAGCCTGTCGAAGGCGCTCGGGGTCTCGACACGCTCGACCGGCTCGACCCGTCGGGGCGCTCGACCGGCCGGGGTCAGTGGGCGATGAAGACGTTCTTCTCCTCGGTGAAGGCCTGCGGCGCGTCCGGTCCGAGCTCGCGGCCGAGCCCGGACTGCTTGTAGCCGCCGAAGGGCGTCCAGTAGCGGACTGCGGAGTGGGAGTTCACCGACAGGTTGCCGGCCTCGATACCCCGTGCCACCCGCAGCGCCTTCCCGACGTCGGCGGTGTAGATCGACCCAGACAGGCCGTACTCGGTGTCGTTCGCCTTGGCCACCGCGTCGGCCTCGTCGTCGAAGGGCAGCACCGCCACCACCGGGCCGAACACCTCCTCCCGCCAGATCGGCTCCCGGGTGGACCCGGCGAGCACCACCGTCGGCGGCACCCAGAAGCCGGGTCCGTCCGGCGCGGGTCCGGTGAACGCGACCTCGACGCCCTCGAGGTAGCCCTGGACCACCGAGCGCTGCCGTGCCGAGATCAACGGCCCCATCTCGCTGCTCCGGTCGGCCGGGTCGAGGACGGCCATCCCCGAGACGGCCCGCTCGAACCGGTCGAGGAACTCCTCGTACGCCGACTGCTCGACCAGGATCCGCGAGCGGGCGCAGCAGTCCTGCCCGGCGTTGTCGAAGACGGCGTAGGGGGCGGCGGCCGCGGCAGCCGCCAGGTCCGCGTCGGCGAACACCACGTTGGCGCTCTTGCCGCCGAGCTCCAGGGTGCACCGCTTGACCTGGTCGGCGCAGCCGGCGAGCACCCGCTTGCCGACCGCGGTGGAGCCGGTGAAGCAGACCTTGCGGACCAGCGGGTGCGTCACGAACCGCTCGCCGACGACCGACCCCGCCCCGGGGACGACCGTCAGCACACCCTCGGGGATCCCCGCCTCGAGGGCGAGCTCGCCGATGCGGACCGCCGTCAGCGGCGTGAGCTCGGCGGGCTTGAGGACCACGGTGTTGCCCGCCGCCAGCGCCGGAGCCATGCCCCAGGCCATGATCGGCATCGGGAAGTTCCAGGGGACGATGACCGCGACCACGCCCAGCGGCTCGTGGAAGGTGACGTCGATGCCGCCAGGAACGGGGATCTGTCGGCCGAAGAGCCGCTCCGGGGCTGCGGAGTAGTAGTTCAGGCAGTCCCGGACGTTGCCCGCCTCCCACAGCGCGTTGCTCCAGGTGTGGCCGGCGTTGCGCACCTCGATCTGCGCGAGCTCCTCGAGGTGTGCGTCCACCACGGCGGCGAACCGGCGCAGCGTCGCGGCGCGCTCGCCCGGCGCGACGTCGCGCCAGGCGGGGAACGCGGCGTGTGCGCGCTCCACCGCCGCGTCGGTCTCGGCCACCGTGGCCAGCTCCACCTCGGCGACCTGCTGCTCGGTGGCAGGGTTGAGGACGGTGACAGTGCTCACCGGAGTGCTCACATCCTTTCGAAGCTGCGACGCAGCTCCCAGTCGGTGACCGCCGCGTCGAAGGCGGCGAGCTCGACGTCGGCCATGTTCGTGTAGTGGTCGACGACCTCGTCGCCGAACACCGAGCGTGCCACGTCGGAGGTGGTGAAGGCGTCCCGGGCCTCCCGCAGGGTGCGCGGGACCTTGGGACGGTCCGAGGCGTAGGCGTTGCCCTCCGTCTCCGGCTCGAGCTCCAGCTCGTTCTCGATGCCGTGCAGCCCGCCCGCCAGCATCGCCGCCAGGGCCAGGTAGGGGTTGACGTCGCCCCCGGGCACGCGGTTCTCCATCCGTGCCCCGGGACCGTGTCCGACCAGGCGGACCGCGCAGGTGCGGTTGTCCAGGCCCCAGGCGACGGCCGTCGGCGCGAAGGACCCGTCGGCGAACCGCTTGTAGGAGTTGATGTTCGGAGCGTAGAAGAGCGTGAAGTCGCGCATCGTCGCCAGCACCCCGGCCACGAACCGGTCGTAGAGCGCCGTGCGCTCACCGTCCTGCCAGAACACCGTCGAGCCGTCCTCCCCGCGCAACGACAGGTGGATGTGGCAGGAGTTCCCCTCGCGGGCGTCGTACTTGGCCATGAAGGTCAGCGACCTGCCGTGCGCCGAGGCGATCTCCTTCGCGGCGGTCTTGTAGACGGCGTGGTTGTCGGCGGTGACCAGGGCCTCGTCGAACAGGAACCCGATCTCGTGCTGGCCGAGGTTGCACTCCCCCTTGGCGCCCTCGACGTTCATGCCGGCTGCGTGCATGGTGTTCCGGATGTCGCGCAGCACCGGCTCGACGCGGGTCGTGCCGATGATGGAGTAGTCGACGTTGTACTGGTTGCTCGGGGTCAGCCCACGGTAGCCGGCGTTCCAGGCTCCCTCGTAGGTGTCCTCGAACATGATGAACTCCAGCTCGGTGCCCGCCAGCGCCACCCAGCCACCGTCCTTGGCGCGGGCGAGCTGCTTCTTCAAGATGGTGCGCGGCGACGGCTCCACCGGAGCGTGGTCGGTGAGCACCAGGTCGCACTGGACGAGGACCGTCCCGGGCAGGTGCGGCAGCAGCCGGATGGTGTCGTAGTCCAGGACGAACTCCATGTCGCCGTAGCCCTTCTCCCACGAGGTCATCGCGTACCCGTCGACGGTGTTCATGTCCACGTCGACCCCGAGCAGGTAGTTGCAGCCCTCCGCCCCGTTCTCGACCACGACGTCGAGGAAGAACGCCGCGTGCAGCCGCTTGCCCTGCAGCCGGCCCTGCATGTCGGTGAAGGCGATCACGACCGTGTCCACCTCGCCGTCGCCGATCAGCTCACGCAGCCGGTTCAGGTCGAGCAGCCGCGGGTTGCGGGTGGGGAGCGACATCTGGGTCTCCAATGCTGGGTTCGATTCGGTGGTGGGGTCGGACGGTCAGGCAGGTGGACGGGTGGACCGGTGACGGGACAGCGTGCGGCTCAGGCCAGCAGCCCGCGCAGCAGCGCGGCCGTGTCGTCGCAGTGGCCCTCCATCGTCCGACGGGCGCGGGTCGCCTCCCCGCGCAGGACCGCGGTGAGGATGGCGCGGTGCTGCCGGGCCGAGTGCTCGATGTTGACCTCGAGGACCGGGATGGCGACGAGCATGTCGTGCAGGTCCGCCTGCACCGCCGTCACCGCGCGCAGCGTCAGCGGCGACCCGGTCACCGCTGCGACAGCGAGGTGGAACCTGGAGTCGGCCTGCCGGTGCCTGGCCGGGTCGGTCGCGGCGGCCACCTCCTCGTGGGCGGCGTGCAGGAGGTCTCGCTCCGCAGCGCTCAGCGACCGTTCGGCGGCGATGTGAGCGGCCCCCGGCTCGACCACGCGTCGGAACACCAGCATGTCGCGCAGCTCGTCGCTGCGGGCGGCGAGGGCCCGCGCACCTCGGGCGGAGGGGCGCTGCGGCCGGTGCCGGACCACCGTACCGCCGCCGCGGCCCGGCCTCGTGCTGACCAGGTCGGCCGAGCGGAGCGCCGCGATGGCCTCGCGCAGCGTCGCCCGCGACACCCCTAGTCGCCCCGCGAGGTCACGCTCGGGCGGAAGCGTGGCGCCGCGCGGGTACACCCCCAGGCGGATCGCCGTGGCCAGCTGCTCGACGCAGCCCTCGAAGGCGTGGTGCCCACGGACCGGGCCGAGCAGCGTCTCGCTGAGCTCGATGCCCGGGTCCGCCGCCACCGGGTCAGTCTCGTGACAACCGCCGACCGCGTCAATGGCGCTCTCCAACCGGTTATGGTTCGACCTCAGACCGATACCCCGTCAGCGCCCGGGACAGGTTTCTGCACCTTGACGCTGGGGATGGGCCGGACCAGACTCGGGGCTCCTTGACGGCAGCGAAGGACGGTACCGATGGCCAGGTCCAAGGTCGACTACCAGGACGTCGCGGAGAACTACCACCAGCACCGGATGCTGAAGAAGGGCGCGGCCGGCTGGGTGCTGCTGGCTGGTCTCGGCGTCAGCTACGTCATCTCAGGCGACTTCGCCGGCTGGAACTTCGGCCTCGACCAGGGCGGCTGGGGCGGTCTGATGATCGCCACCCTGCTGATGGGGATCATGTACACCTGCATGGTGTTCGGCCTGGCGGAGATGTCGTCGGCGCTTCCCGTGGCGGGGGCCGGCTACGGCTTCGCCCGTCGCGCGCTGGGACCGGTCGGCGGCTTCGCCACCGGTATGGCCGTGCTGATCGAGTACGCCGTCGCGCCGGCGGCGATCGCGGTCTTCATCGGCGGCTACGTGGAGGCGCTCGGCCTGTTCGGGCTCACCAACGGCTGGCTGATCTACCTCATCGCCTACGTCGTCTTCGTCGGGGTGCACCTCTACGGCGTCGGCGAGGCGCTGAAGCTGATGTTCGGCATCACCGCCATCGCGGTGGTGGCGCTGATCGCGGCGGTCATCGGCCTCGCGCCCAAGTTCTCCACCAGCAACCTGTTCGACATCGACCCGGACGGCTCGATGCTGTCGAGCAGCTTCCTGCCCTACGGCCTGGGCGGGGCCGTGGCGGCGCTGGTCTACGGCATCTGGTTCTTCCTGGCCGTCGAGGGGGTGCCGCTGGCCGCCGAGGAGACCAACGACCCGAAGCGCGACATGCCGCGCGGCATCATCGTGGCGATGCTGATGCTGCTGGTGTTCGCCGCGCTGATGCTGTTCCTGGTGCCCGGCTCCGCCGGCTCGCAGACCATCCGCACCTCCGACAACCCGCTCCCTGAGGCGATCCGCGAGGTGTACGGCAGCAACTCGCTGCTCGCCGACTTCGTGAACTACGCGGGGCTGGCCGGGCTGGTGGCAAGCTTCTTCTCCATCATCTACGCCTACTCCCGGCAGCTCTTCGCGCTGTCGAGGGCCGGCTACCTGCCGAAGTCGCTGTCGCTGACCAGCGGCCGGAACACCCCGTGGGTCGCGCTGATCGTGCCGGGCACGATCGGCTTCCTGCTGGCCGGCCTCACCAAGAACGGCGCACTGCTGATCAACATCGCGGTCTTCGGGGCCACGGTCTCCTACGTCCTGCTGAACCTCAGCCACATCATGCTCCGTCGCCGCGAGCCGAACCTGGAGCGCAGCTACCGGACGCCCGGCGGCGTGGTGACGACCGGGGTCGCGCTGACCCTCAGCGTGGTCGCGGTGGTGGCCACCTTCTTCGTCGACGTGCTGGCCGCCGGGATCACCGCGCTGGTCTTCGCCGCTGCCCTGGCCTACTTCTGGTTCTACAGCCGCCACCACCTCGTCGGTACCGCCCCGGAGGAGGAGTTCGCCCAGATCGCCGAGGCCGAGTCGAAGCTGCACTGACCCCGGGTCGGACCGGTCCGGGCCGGCTCCTGGGGTCGGTCGGACCGGTTCCCGACGGTGTCTAGAGTGGCGTGGTGCCCGATTTGCGAGAGCTCCGCGACACCGACGTCGCCGAGGTGCTGACCCTCAACGAGGCCAATGTCGAGAAGCTCGCCCCGATGGACGAGGCCCGGCTCCACCTGTTGCGCGGCCTCGCCGACCGGTTCGACGTGGTCGACGTGGACGGTGCCTTCGCCGGGTTCGTGATGACCTTCGCCCCCGGCACCGACTACGACTCGCCGAACTACCGCTGGTTCGCCCGGCGGCACCAGCGGCACGGCTCGTTCTACTACCTGGACCGGATCGTGCTGCACGAGAAGTTCCGGCGGCAGGGTCTGGGTCGGCTGGTCTACCACGAGATCGAGCGGGTCGCGGCTCCCTACGAACGGCTCTGCCTGGAGGTGAACCTGGTGCCGCGCAACGACGCCTCGCTGGCCTTCCACGCGGGACGCGGCTACGTCGAGGTCGGGCGCACCGGCGACAGCGCGCATCTGGTCGCCATGATGGAGAAGCAGCTGTGAGCCCGGCGACGTCGTACCCGTCGCCCACGGCTACGGCCTGTTCACCGGCGGGCCGGGGCGCACTACGGCGCGGCGCGGCTGGGCTGCACCGTGCTCCCGGTCTCGGGCGGCATGCCCCCCCGACAGGTGCAGCTGATCCTCGTCCTCGACCCCTGCGTCGTGATCGTGACCCACGACGCGCTGCCCGCCGCGTCGAGGAGCGGGGCGGCACCACCGTCGCGGTCCAGGTGCTCGCGCCGCACGCCCTCGAGCCCTTGCTGGGCCAGGCCAGGCGGACCTCCGACCCGCGAGAGGCCGGCTGGTGACCGACGACCGCACCAGCGACCCGACCTTCCCGAGCCTGCACGGCCGACCCGCCCGAGGCTGGGTGAACGACCCCAACGGGCTGGCCCGCGTCGGCGGCCGCTACCACGTGTTCTTCCAGCACAACCCGGACGTGCCGCGCCACGAGGCAGTGAGCTGGGGTCACGCCAGCTCCGCGGACCTGGTGACCTGGACCCAGGAGCCGGTCGCGCTGCGACCGCGGCCCGGGCAGCCTGACCAGGCCGGCTGCTGGACCGGGTGCGTCACCCTCGACGAGGGCGTGCCCACCGCCGTCTACAGCGGCGTCGAGGACCACAGCGGCGCCTCACGGGTGCTGCTCGCCCGGTCCGGTCGCGACCTGCGCTCCTGGACCCACGAGGACCGGCCGGCGGTGGGGATGCCGGGCGACCCCGCCGTCACCGACGTCCGCGACCCGTTCCTGTTCCACGCGTTCGGACGCCGGTACGCCGTCCAGGGCGCCGGCTCGCCCGGTGGGGCGCCGGGGTTGCTCGTCTACGCCGCCGACGACCTCACCGACTGGCAGGAGCTGGGCAGCCTGCTGAGCGCGGACGACCCGATCGCCGCGGAGGTGGCCCCGGCGAACATCTGGGAGTGCCCCAACCTGGTGCAGGTCGACGACCGTTGGCTGCTGGTGCTGTCGCTGTGGCGCAGCGTGGCCGGACGCCACGAGCTGGCCGGCGTCCGCTATCTCGTCGGCGACCTGGTGCTGGAGGGAGCGGCGCCGCGCTTCGTCCCCGCGGCCGGCGGCTGGGTGGACACCGGGCCCTGCTTCTACGCGCCGCAGCTGCTCGCCGACGAGGGCCGGGTGCTCATGTGGGCCTGGTCCTGGGAGCGGGACCGGGACCAGGACGTCGTCGACGCCGCCGGGTGGGCCGGCTGCCTGACCTTCCCGCGGGTGCTCTCGCTGGCCGGCGACCTGCTGGTCTCGACGCCCGCGCCCGAGCTGGCCGCGCTGCGCCGGTCGGCGCGCCAGGTGGAGCCTGGCGCGGCGTTCGTCGCGTCCGCCTTCGAGCTGGAGCTTCCTGCCGGCGCCGCATCGCTGCACCTGGAGCACGCGGACGGCAGCCGGGAGCGGGTCGCGGACTGGACCGTGCCCGGCACCCCGCTGTCCCAGCCACGGCTGCTGGTCGACGGCTCGATGGTCGAGGTCTTCCCAGGAACGCCGACGACGCTGACCACCCGGGCCTATCCGGGGGTCGGCAGCCGGTGGCGGGTGGACACCGAGGCACCGTCCCCGGTGCCGGGCCACCTGCTGGCCAGGCCGGCCGCCGAACCAGTGTGACGGGCGTCACCCCCGAGCCCCTAGACTCCGGACGCTCCACCGAGCCGCCCTCGCGAGTGGCGCGCCCCTCAGGCCCCCCCGCCCCGCCCCCGACCCGCCGAGGAGAGCACGTGCTGACGCTTCGCGACCGCTGGGTGTGGGACAGCTGGGTCGCCGACGACGGCGAGACCTACCACCTGTTCTACCTCCAGGCGCCGCGCGCCCTCGACGACCCCGCCCTGCGGCACACCCGGGCGACCATCGGCCACGCCACCTCGCGCGACCTGGTCGACTGGGAGGTCCACGACGACGCGCTGGTCCCGGCGGAGGTCGGCTGGGACGACCTCTCGCTGTGGACCGGTTCGGTGGTCCGCGGCGACGACGGACGGTGGCGGATGTTCTACACCGCCCTCACCACCGCGCGCGGCCACGAGGTCCGTGACCAGCAGGTCGGCGTCGCGGAGTCCGACGACCTGTTCACCTGGCACCGTGCCCGCCCCGACGCCCTGCTGCCCGCCGGGGGCGGGACCTATCAGACGCTGCCGGAGGACCCGTCGGCCAGCGAGACCTGGCGGGACCCGTTCGTGTTCCGCGACGCCGGCGGCGACGGCTGGCACATGCTGGTCACCGCGCGGCTCACCGGTGCCGGCCGGCTCGACGACGGCACCGTGGCCCACGCCCGCAGCGCCGACCTGGAGTCCTGGGAGCTGCAGCCCCCGGTGACCGGGGACCCGGCCGGCTTCGGCCAGCTGGAGGTGCCGCAGGTCCGGATGGTCGGGGACCGCCCGGTGCTGGTGTTCACCTGCCATCCCCAGGAGCAGAGCGAGGCGCGCCGGGCCGAGCACGGGCACTTCTGCACGTGGTCGGTGGTGGGCGAGCCCGGCGGCTCGTTGCTGGGCCCCTGGGACCTGCATCGCGCCGTGCCGTTCACCGCCGAGCCGACGCTGTTCGCCGCCCCGCTCGTGCAGCGGCGCGACGGGAGCTGGGTGCTGGTGGGCTTCCGCAACCAGGAGCCCGAGGGCATCTGGTCCTTCGACATCATCGACCCGGTCCCGGTCCGCATCGAGAACGGCGGTCTCGCCGCCGACCCCACCACCCCCCGCTGACCCGGCGCGTCTGGCGGCCCCCACCCCGCTGACCCGGCGCGTCTGGCGGCCCCCACCCCGTCGACCCGGCGCGTCTGGCGACGAGTACGGCGGGCCACCCTCACCGGACGCGCCGGGTCGACCCCCTGCCGGCACCACACGCGCCGGGTCGACGGGCTAGCGGGGACGCGAACCAGGACGGTGGCGCGGGCGACCACCCGGGCGGGAGCGGCGGGGAGGCATCTGCTGCAGGCCGCTCATGTCGCGGAACGTCTCCGGCTGGGTGTCCGCGAGGTGCACGCGGGCCCGGTAGCGGTACCTGTACACCTGGATCGAGCCGACGATCCAGAATACGTACTGCACGCACATGGCCCACCGGTAGGCACCGGCGCTGTAGTCGGTCGAGGCGCCGGGGGTGACGACGTCGAGCACCAGCCCGATCCCGAAGATCGTCAGCAGCGAGGCCAGGAAGCCGCCGACGTTGACGATGCCGCTGGCCTGGCCCAGCCGGGCTGCGGGTGCGAAGGTCCGAGCCAGGTCGAATCCGATCATGGAGCCTGGTCCGCCAAGGCCGGTCGTGACCACCAGCACACACAGCAGCCAGGTCGGGGAGTCGCCCGGCAGCAGCAGCACCACCGTCCAGGTGAGGGCCATCGCCGCCACGATCGCGAGCACGACCGTCGAGCGCTGCCAAGGGTGGCGCCCGATGTAGCCGCCGACCACCGGCCCGCCCAGGATGAACACGACGACCAGCAGCGTCAGCAGCGCTCCGGCCTCGGTGGCCGAGCGGTGCTGCGCGTGGACGAAGAACGGGAAGCCCCAGAGCAGGCCCATCACGTTCGAGGCGAACTGTGTCGTGAAGTGGGACCACAGCCCCAGCCGAGTGCCGGGGTCGGCGAAGGCGAGCCGTAGGTCACGGCCGACGGTCCTCGCGTCCTTGGCGGTCCGCGCCACGGGCGCCCCCGGCGGGACGTCGCGCACGACGAGGACCACCATCAGCCCCAGGACGAGACCGACCGAGGCACTGGCCACGAAGCTCGGCGTCCAGCCGTACGCCGCCAGCGCGCGCGACAGCGGGATGGCGGCGAGCAGGGCACCGCTCTGGCCGATGCCGGCGGTCAGAGCCGTCATCATCGGGCTCCGGACCGGCGGGAACCAGGAGGCGATGACGCGCAGCACGCTGATGAAGACCATCGCGTCGCCCATGCCGACGAAGATCCGGGCCAGCAGCGCCCCGGTGTAGGTGCCGGTGACCGCGAACCCGAGCTGCGCCAGGGTCATCAGCAGCGTGCCGACGACCAGCAGCCGCTGCGGGCCGAACCGGTCCAGCAGCACCCCGACGGGGATCTGCATCCCGGCGTACACCAGCAGCTGGAGCACGGTGAACGTCGAGAGCTGCGAGGCGGTGATGTGGAACCGGTCGGCAGCCACCAGCCCAGCGACCCCCAGCGAGGACCTATGGAAGATGGCCAGGAAGTACACCGCGACGGCCGTCCCCCAGACCGCGACGGCGCGACGACCTCCCAGCCGGTACGCCGGCGCCACGGGGGCGTGCTCACGGGACCCGTCGGCCGGGTCCGTCACCGAGACTCCCGGGCGAGCTCGATCGACCACGCCAGGTGGTCGTTGACGGCCGCGCAGAAGGCGTCGCGGTCCTCGCCGCGCAGCGTCACGAGGATCCGCTCGTGCTCGTCGATGGCCGCCTCCATCCGGTCGACGCGGCCCCGCACCAGCTCGGAGGTGAACAGCGTCTGCCACTCCCGCAGCGTCCGGTAGAGCGAGGACAGCACCGCGTTGCCCGCGGCGTCGACGATCAGCTCGTGGAAGACCCGGTCAGCAGAGGTGAAGCCGGCGGTGTCGCGCTCCCGGCGGGTCCGCTGCATCGTGACGTGGGCCTGCTCCACGAGCGGCAGCAGCGTCGCGCGATTGTCGAAGGAGCGCACGGCGGTGTGGTTCTCCACCAGGACCCGGGCCTCGAGCACGTTCTCCACGTCGGTCATGGAGAAGGTGCGGACCACCGCTCCGAGACCGGCCTCGATGCGCACCAGACCCTCCGCCTCCAGCCGTACCAGGGCACGATGGATCGGGGAGCGGCTGAGCCCCGTCTCGCGCGCCAGGGAGCGCTCGGTCACCACGCTGCCACCGGCGTAGACACCGCTGAGGATGGCCCACTTCGCGAACTCGTAGGCACGCTCACTAGCGCTGAGAGGCTGCGAGGCCGACGGGGTGGTCATCGGGTTCAGCGTAGACCGAGCGCGGCGGTGGACGTCGCCCGTCCCAGCCGTGGTCTGCCGGGCTACAGCAGCAGGGCGCTGCTCGGGTCCTCGAGCACCGAGCCGACGTCGGCCAGGAAGCGGGACCCCTGCTCGCCGTCGACGATCCGGTGGTCGAACGACAGCGCCAACGTCGTGACGTCACGAGCCCGCACCCGGCCGCGGTGGACCCACGGCTGCCGGCGAACCGCGCCCAGGCACAGGATCGCCGACTCCCCCGGATTGATGATCGGGGTGCCGGCGTCGACCCCGAACACGCCGACGTTCGTGATCGTGAAGGTGCCGCCCGTCATGTCCTCCGGCTGGGTACGACCCTCCCGGGCGGTACGCGTCAGCCCCGTGATCGCGCTCGCCAGCCCGGCGAGCGGCATCGCGTCGGCGTCCTTGACGTGCGGCACCATCAGCCCACGCGGGGTGGCGGCCGCGATGCCCAGGTGCACGTAGTGCTTGAGCACCACCTCGCCGGCCTCCTCGTCCCAGTGGGCGTTCACCTGCGGCGTCCGCCGCACCGCCAGGCACACCGCCTTGGCCACGACCAGCAGCGGGGAGACGGTGACGTCACGGAAGTCGCGAAGCTCCCGGAGCCGCGCCAGCAGCTTCATGGTCCGGGTGACGTCGACGGTCAGCCACTCGGTGACGTGCGGGGCGGTGAACGCCGAGGCGACCATGGCCTGGGCCATCGCCTTCCGCACGCCACGCACCGGCTGCCGCGTCTCCCGCTCGCCCGCGCTCGTCGTCGCGATGACGGCGGGGGACGCAGACGGGGCCGCAGAGGGGGCCGCCGCAGCGACGTCCGCGCGCGTCACCACCCCTCCCGGGCCGGAGCCGATGAGGGAGGCGAGGTCCACGCCCAGGTCCTTGGCGAGCTTGCGCACCGGCGGCTTGGCCAGCACCGAGGTCGCGGCCCGCACGCGGGGGCCGGTCCCCGTCGTCTCGCCGTCGACCGGGGGCTCCGCCGGGGCGTCGGCCGGGGCGTCGGCCGGGGCATCAGCAGCGGCGCCGGGCTCGAAGGCTCCCTGCAGCTGCTGCTGGGCAACCACGCCGGCCTCGGTGCCCGGGGTGGCGCCGCCACGCCGTGGCCGGCGCTGAGCCGCCGTCGCCCGCGGGCCGTAGCCCACCAGGGTCTGGTTCTCCCCTCCGCTGGCCGCAGGGTTCGACGGGTCGATGGCGGCCGCGTCCTGCGCGCGCGACGCGGGAGCGTCCCCCGAGCCCACGCCCGGGGCCGCCGACGCGTCGCCGATGGTGATGATCGCGGTGCCGACCGCGACGGTCTGCCCCTCGGGCACGTGCAGCGCCTGCACGGTGCCGGCGTACGGCGAGGGCAGCTCGACCAGCGACTTCGCGGTCTCGATCTCCACCACGACGTCGTTGACCTTGACGACGTCGCCCACCTTCACCTTCCAGGTGACGATCTCGGCCTCGGTGAGGCCCTCGCCGACGTCGGGCAGCCGGTAGTCAGGCACGGTGGCTCTCCTCTTCACTAGCGGTCGCTGCGGTCCCACCGTCCGTCCGGTCGCCACGGCTCAGAAGGCCAGGGAACGGTCGACGGCGTCGAGCACCCGGTCGAGACCGGGCAGCCAGTCCTCCTCCATGCGGCTCGGTGGGTAGGGGGTGTCGAACCCGCCCACTCGCAGCACCGGCGCCTCCAGGGAGTAGAAGCAGGTCTCGGTGATCCGGGCCGCGAGCTCCGACCCGAGACCGAGGTTGACGTGCGCCTCGTGGGCGACCACAGCGCGCCCGGTGCGGCGGACCGAGGCGTAGACGGCCCCCAGGTCCAGCGGTGAGAGCGACCGCAGGTCGACGACCTCGATGCTGGTCCCCTCCGCGGCGGCGGCCTCGGCACTGGCCAGGCAGGTCTTCACCATCGGACCGTAGGCCAGCAGCGTGAGGTCCGAGCCGGGCCGGACGAGGCGGGAGGTGAACAGCGGCGGCGGGTCGGCGGACTCGTCCAGCTCCGCCTTGTCAGCGTGGTACTGCCGCTTCGGCTCCAGGAAGATCACCGGGTCCTCGCAGGCGATCGCCTGCTGGATCATCCAGTAGCCGTCGACCGGGTTCGAGCAGGCGACCACCTTGAGTCCCGGGGTGTGCGCGAACTGTGCCTCGGGGCTCTCGCTGTGGTGCTCCACCGCGCCGATCCCGCCGCCGAACGGGATCCTGACCACCACCGGCATCCGCACCTTGCCCAGGCTCCGGAAGTGGAGCTTGGCGAGCTGGCTGACGATCTGGTCGTAGGCCGGGTAGACGAACCCGTCGAACTGGATCTCGCACACCGGCCGGTAGCCGCGCATCGCCATGCCGATCGCCGTGCCCAGGATGCCGGACTCGGCGAGCGGCGAGTCGATCACCCGGCCCTCCCCGAAGTCCTTCTGGAGCCCGTCGGTGACCCGGAACACGCCCCCGAGCTTGCCGACGTCCTCACCCATCAGCAGCACCTTGGGGTCGTCCTCCAACGCCTTGCGCAGCCCGGCGTTCAGCGCCTTGGCGAGTGTCACCGCGGCCATCAGCGCACCCCGTCCCGGTCGCCGCCGCCGGCAGCCGGCTCGAAGGAGTCCAGGTAGGCCACGTAGGCCGCCTTCTGCTCGGCCAGCTCCGGGGTCTGCTCGGCGTAGACGAGGTCGAAGACGCTGGTCGGGTCGGGCTCTGGGAGCGCCCGGCAGCCCTCACGCAGGTGCTCGCCCAACCGTTCGGCCTCCGCCTCGATGTCGTCGAAGAAGTCCTGGTCCGCCAGACCGTTGCGGACCAGGTAGGCCTTGACCCGGGCGATCGGGTCCTTCAGCTTCCAGGTCTCGAGGTCCTCCGACAGCCGGTAGCGGGTCGGGTCGTCGGTGGTGGTGTGGGCGCCCATCCGGTAGGTGAAAGCCTCCACGAGGGTCGGCCCCTGGCCGTCGCGGGCTCGCTGCAGCGCCGCCTTCGCCACGGCGTACGTCGCGAGCACGTCGTTGCCGTCCACCCGCACACCGGGGAAGCCGAACCCGAGCGCCCGCTGGTACAGCGGGATCCGGCTCTGCCGCTCGATCGGCTCCGAGATCGCCCACTGGTTGTTCTGGCAGAAGAACACCACCGGGGCGTTGTAGGAGGCAGCGAAGATGAAGGCCTCGTTGACATCGCCCTGGCTGCTCGCGCCGTCGCCGAAGTAGGCCACCACGGCCGCGTCGCGGTCGGGGTCCCCGGTGCCGACGACACCGTCGCGCTGCATGCCCATCGCGTAGCCGGTGGCGTGCAGCGTCTGGGCGCCGATCACGATCGTGTACAGCCCGAAGTTCCCTTCGTGAGGGTCCCAGCCGCCCTGGTCCACCCCCCGGAACAGCCCGAGCAGCCGCAGCGGGTCGACGCCGCGGCACCACGCGACCCCATGCTCGCGGTAGGTGGGGAAGGCGAAGTCCTGTGGCCGCAGCGCCCGCCCGGACCCGACCTGCGCGGCCTCCTGTCCCAGCAGCTGCGCCCAGATGCCGAGCTCGCCGTGACGCTGCAGCGCGGTGGCCTCGGTGTCGATGCGACGGGTCAGCGTCATGTCGCGGTAGAAGCCTCGGATCGCCTCGTCGTCGAGGTCGAAGGCGAACTCGGGGTTCTCCACCCGCTCCCCCTCCGGGGTGAGCAGCTGGACGAGCTGGCTGGGGCCCAGGCCGGGGGCGGCGGCATCCGTGGGCGCGCGGGTCGCAGCGGCGTCCACCGCGTGGGGTTCGGGACCGGAGGTCTGTCGGCTCACCTGCACTCCTTCGTCACGTCGGGCAGGCGGGGTCGCCGCCGCCGATCCGACGACTCGCACCACCCGCGCGCTGGGGTGGTGCGGCGGGTCCGGTCGGGTCGTGCTGTGACCGGCACCACACCGGTCGTCCGAGGCCAACGTACCCTGCCGCACCCCGGCTCCGGGTCCTGCCCGTTCTGTCCTGGCGGGGACCGTGCTGGCACGGGCACCGGGTCACCCGGCCGAGCCTTCCGGGGTGGTCCCATCGGACGGTTCTCGTCGCGGTATCTTCCCCATCGGCAGTCGGCGGCGGAACAGTGGACTCCGGCGGCTTCCACGGGTGGCCGCCGGGCCCCTAAAGGAGAACCGATGTCCGTGCTGCGCTTTCGCCTCACCGCCGGCCTCGCGGGCGGCGCGCTCGTCGCCGCTGGACTGACGCTGGTCGGCCCGCCGGACGCCACCGCCCACCCGGACTCCCACCGGGCCCAGACCGTGCAGGTCCGCGTGTCGGCGGACCACGCCGTGCACCTGCGCAAGCACGTGCGTCCCGGGGTGAAGCGCTTCGTGGTGCACAGCGCCGGGGACGCCGGCCTCCAGCTGATCCGCCCGCACCGCGGCTACACCAAGGCTGAGCTGGCCGCCGACCTGAACGCCGGCTTCGGCGGGAACGCGGCGGCCTTCGAGCGGTTCGAGCACCACGTCACCCTGCTGGGGGGCGTGAGCTCCAGCGCCGAGGAGAAGGGCGAGTTCTGGCTGAGGCTGCGCCGTGGCCGGTACTGGGCGGTGGACACTGAGGGCGACGGTCTGGAGGCGTCCAAGGTGCGGACCTTCGTCGTGACCGGACACCTTGCGCCGGGACGGGCGCGCCGTCGGGACGTGACGCTGCGGGCCGTCGGGGCCACGACCTGGGCCGCCCGACCCCGGTCCATCCCCGGATCGGGGGTGCTGTCGTTCCGCAACCGCAGCAGCGAGAACCACTTCGTCATCCTGGCCAGGCTAGAGGACGGCAAGACGGTCGAGGACTTCGCCGACTGGATCGAGCAGGTGCAGCAGGACGAGTCCCTGGACCCGCCCGTCGAGGAGACCGGAGGCCTGGACACCGGAGTGGTCGGACCCGGGCGGAAAATTGCGCTGCGCTACGACCTTCCGGCCGGTGACTACGTCCTCGTCTGCTTCTGGCCGGACGCCGACATGAACATGACGCCGCACGCGTTCATGGGGATGTTCCGCGGGATCGAGGTCCGCTGAGACGCGGTCCCGACGCGGGTCGTCCCGGGTCGACCCGACGGGGCATGTCCGGCGGCTGCCGTCGATGCCGGCGACATGGAGCGGGAGGACGGCGCAGATGAGGACTGCCTGCTGTGAGGCTCGCTCGGCGCCGTACCTGAGGCTGAGGAACCCCCGTGCCACCAGGACGCCGGCTTCGGACCCCTGCGCACTGAGCGCCGGCCCAGCCGACCGAGTCCCTCGTGCTGTCCAGGAAGGCTGACTTCGAGCTGAGCAACGCGGTCACCGTCGGCCAGGTCGTCGCCGAGGAGGACGCGCCGCGGACGATCGGCGAGACGAGCTACCGGAAGGACCCCTTGACGATCCTGTCCCTGGCCGACAAGGGCGACGTCACCAAGACCCCGGTCCGGCAGGACCCGACGCCGCTGGTCGACGGCGACGTGGACGCCTTCTCGGCCTCCGTCACCACGAGTCGATCCAGGTCCGGTCCCGGGGGCGGGAGGTGCCGAACCTGCTGTTCGCAGACAACGGCCTGCGGTTCGTCGTCGCGAGCGTCGTGATCACCGGGGAGACGATCGCCGGGCACCCCGCGAAGGTGAAGGCGTTCCTGAAGGCGGAGATCCTCGGCTGGCAGGTCGCGGTCGCCGACCCGAAGGCCGGGCCAGCCTGGCGGTCGACGACTACGGCAAGGACCTGAAGCTGGACCTGGAGAAGGAGGTCGAGCAGGCACAGGTCCAGGCCACGTCGCCGATCTCCGCCGCGGCGCAGGTCCTGGGGGGGTTCGTGCTCGCGCGGTTCGGGCCGGGCCCGGCCCAGCGGTGAGCCCGGTTCGATCCGGCGCCCGGGCATCAGCCCGGGCCCACCGTGGTTCCGGCGGCTAGCCTCGCACCATGACCGACCGACTCGTCTCCGCACGGACCACCATCGCCGCCACGCCGGAGGTGGTCTTCGCGATCGTCGCCGACCCTCGCCAGCACCCTCGCATCGACGGCTCCGGCTCGGTCCAGGCCGTGATCACCGGCCCGGAGCGGCTCAGCGACGGAGCGGTCTTCGGCGTGTCCATGAAGCTGTTCGGGCTGCCCTACACGATCCAGAACCGGGTGGTCGAGTTCGAGCCGGACCGCCGCGTCGCCTGGCGTCACTTCGGGGCACACCGGTGGCGCTACGAGCTGGCGCCCACCGCCGACGGCGGCACCGAGGTCACCGAGACCTTCGACTTCAGCCGCTACGACCGGGCGTCGGCGACGCTGCTGCGGCTGGCAGGCTTCCCGGAGCGGAACCGTCGCGGCATCACCGAGACGCTGGCCCGGCTCAAGACGGCCGCGGAGGCCGACCAGACCCGCGTCGCCTGAGCACGAAGCCCGCCAGACGCGCCGGGTCGGCGTACTCCAGGACGCCAGACGCGCCGGGTCGGCCGGTCTCAGGCCGCCACTTGCGCCGGGTCGGCGTACCCCAGGACGCCAGACGCGCCGGGTCGGCCGGTCTCAGGCCGCCACTTGCGCCGGGTCGGCGTCGGTGGTGGCGGTGCTGTCGTCCGTCGCAGCCACGGCCTCGGCGGCGGTGCGGGAGCGCGGTGCCGGACCGACCAGCAGCGAGACGACCGCGAGCCCGGCCCAGCACAGCAGGGCGGAGACGAAGAACCGGGTCATCGCCGTCTCCGCGGTCGTGGAGCCGGCAACGAAGGCTCCCCACAGGGCCGGAGCGCTCACGAGGACCGCTCCTGAAAGGACCGGTGCGGACAGCGGGCTCACGGGCGTTCTCCTTGCTGCTGGGTCGGTTGCTGCTGGGTCGGACGGCGGGGACGTCAGGCGGCGCGGGTCGCTCAGGGGGCGAGCAGCGCGCTGCGCGCCGCCACCACCCCGACCGAGCGGATCTGGATCGGGCCGCTCAGCTCGCTGTAGGACAGCACCGGCAGCCGGACCAGGGTGGTGGCGATGAGGCGGCGGACCGCGGGACGGATCTGCGGAGCGCAGACCAGCACCGGGCTGAGGTTCTGCTGCTCGGCCTGGGCGTTGATCGTGACCAGGTCGTTGACCAGAGCCTGGGAGAGGTCGATGTCGAGGGCCAGGAAGCCGCCGTGCTCGTTGACCCGCAGCCCCTCGAGCAGCCGCTGCTCCAGGGACGGCTCGAAGCTGATGACGGGGATCGACCCGTCCTGGAGGTACGGCGCGACGATGGCCGGCCCGAGCGTGTCCCGCGCGGCGGTGACCAGCCCGTCGATGTCCTTCGAGACCCGGGCGCGCAGGGACAGCGACTCGTAGATCCGGGCCAGGTCGCGGATCGAGACCCCCTCGGCCAGCAGCGCCTGGAGGACCTGCTGGATCTCGCCGAGGCTGAGCTGGGCGGGGGTGAGCTCCTCGACGACGGCCGGGTGCGTGCGGCGGATCGAGTCGGTGAGCATCTTGACCTCCTCGCGGCCGAGCAGCTGGGAGGCGTAGCTGCGCACGACCTCGGCGAGGTGGGTGGTGAGCACCGAGGAGCGGTCCACGACCGTCGCACCCAGCACCTCCGCCTGGCTGCGCAGCTCGAAGGGCACCCACACGGCGGTGAGCCCGAACACCGGCTCCTGGGTACGTCGTCCCGGCAGCGCGTCGAGGCGGTCGCCGATGGCCAGCACCGTGCCGGGCGGAGCCTCGCCCCGGGCGACCTCGACCCCGAAGAGCCGGATCGCGTAGCTGTGCAGTGGCAGGTCGAGGTTGTCGCGGGTACGTACCGGCGGAACGACCAGGCCGAGGTCGGAGGCGACCTTGCGACGCAGCGACTTCACCCGGTCGAGCAGGTCGCCGCCGACGCCGGGGTCGACGAGGTCGATGAGGTCGGCGGCCAGCTCGATCTCGAGGGGGTCCACTCGCAGGTCCTCGACGATGGCCTCCACCGAGTCCGGAGAGGGCAGCGCCGGCGCCGCGTCCGCGGCCTTCGCCTGGGGGCTGGTCTCGTCGGCGGCCACGCGGGTCGAGAGCAGCAGCATGCTGCCGCCGGCGAGCAGGAAGGGGAGCTTCGGGATGCCCGGGATCAGGCACAGCCCCAACGCGCCGAACCCGGCGATCCGCATCGGCCCGCGCTGCCGGGTGAGCTGGCCCACCAGGTCGGTGCCCATGTCGGAGGTCCCCGTCGCCCGGGTGACGATCAGGCCGGTGGCCACCGAGAGCAGCAGCGCCGGGATCTGCGAGACCAGCCCGTCGCCGATGGTGAGCAGGCTGTAGGTGTGCACCGCGTCGGAGAGGGACATGCCCTTCTGGACCACGCCGACGGTGAACCCGCCGAGCAGGTTGACGATGGTGATGATGATCGCGGCGATGGCGTCGCCCTTGACGAACTTCGAGGCGCCGTCCATCGCGCCGTAGAAGTCGGCCTCCCCGGCCACCTCGGCGCGCCGCCGGCGAGCCTCGTCGTCGTCGATGAGGCCCGAGTTCAGGTCGGCGTCGATCGCCATCTGCTTGCCGGGCATCGCGTCCAGGGTGAAGCGGGCGCCCACCTCGGCGACCCGGCCGGCACCGTTGGTGACCACGACGAACTGGATCACGACCAGGATCGAGAAGACGATGATCCCGACGACCAGCGAGCCGCCGATGACGAAGTGCCCGAAGGTGTCGATGACGTTGCCGGCGTAGCCGTCGATGAGCACCAGCCGGGTCGCGCTCACGTTCAGCGACAGCCGGAACAGGGTGGCGACCAGGATCAGCGCGGGGAAGGAGGAGAAGTCCAGCGGGCGGTGCACGAACATCGAGGTGAGCAGCACCAGCAGCGCCAGCGAGATGTTGCTGGCGATCAGCACGTCGAGCAGGAACGGGGGCAGCGGCACGACCAGCATGACCACGACGCCGACCACGGCGACCGGCACGCCGATCTGCGCGAGCTTCGCGCCCGCCAGACCACCGGCCCTCTCGGAGGGGGAGGGCTGCTGCTGCGCCACGGGAATCGCCTCTCGCTCGGCGGGGTCACCGCCTGTGGAAGACACCGTCCGTGGTGCGTGCTGCGCCGGGCCGTCCTGGCCCACTGGTGTTATCGGCTGGGAACGGGCGGACTTGAGAGGTCCGGCCCGCCGCGCCGCGGCGTCCGACGTCCCGACCGCGGCACCTCCGGCAGCGGCTGGCCGCCGCGAGGGGTGCGGTGCCGGCCGGCGGGCACACCGGCGGCCTTCATGCTCAGCACGAACGCCAGCACCTGCGCCACCGCCTGGTAGAGCTGCGGCGGGATCGCCTGACCCACCTCGCAGCCGCCGTACAGCGCCCGCGCCAGCGGGACGTCCTCGACCAGGGTGACCCGGTGCTCCTCGGCGATCGCGCGGATCTTGGTGGCGACCAGCCCGGCGCCCTTGGCGACCACCCGCGGGGTGCCCTTCGCCGGGTCGTAGCGCAGCGCGACCGCGACGTGGGTGGGGTTGACCAGCAGCACGTCGGCCTGCGGCACGTCGGCCATCATCCGGTTGCGGGCCGCGGCCATCCGGCGGGAGCGGATCTGGCCCTTGACGTGCGGGTCACCCTCGGCCTGCTTGTGCTCGTCGCGGACCTCCTTCTTGGTCATCCGGACCTGCTTGCCGGTCTTGCGGCGCTGCATCCCGTAGTCGGCTGCCGCGGCGACCAGGCCGGCCAGTGCCACGTCCCGCATCAGTCCGGTGGCCGCGTCGGCGGCGATCTCCAGCCCGGTGGTCAGCGGCACCAGGCCGCCGACCAGCGGCAGCAGCCCCCGCACCGCCCGCCACACGAAGAACCCCACCAGCATGCTCTTGAGCAGCATCTTCAGGCCCTCCCACGCCGCGTGGGGACCGAACAGCCGCTTCGCGCCCTGCAGCAGGTTGAGCCTCGACCACTTCGGCTTCATCGCCTTGGTCGCGAAGAACAGGCCACCCTGCGCGACCGCCGACGCGACGCCGACGACCAGGATGCAGCTGCCCAGGACCAGCGCCATCAGCATCGCGAGGCCCGCCCCGGACCGCAGCACCGCGAACATGTCCTGGGTGCCGGCGGTGGCGGTGTGGCGGACGGTGTCGACCAGCAGCGCCCGGACCCGGTCCATCCCGGCGCCGGCGAGCCACGGCAGGCTCAGCGACACGAACAGCACCGAGGCCCAGGCCCCGAGGTCCTGGGTGCGGGCGACCTGACCCTCCTTGCGACTCTCCTTGAGCTTCTTCGGAGTCGCCTTCTCGCTCTTCTCCTCGCCGCTGCTCACCGGGGCGTCACCATCGCGGTCATGGCGTCGGAGAGATCCTCCAGCAACCGCATGAGGGCGTCCGGCAGCACCGCGAACGACATCCCGACCACCAGCAGCGTCAGCCCGATCTTGGCCGGGAACATGATGCCGATGGCGTTGAGCTGCGGCGCGACGCGCGTCAGCAGCGCCAGGCCCAGGTCGGCCAGGAACAGCACCCCGATCAGCGGCAGCGCGATCTGGACGGCGGCGGCGAAGAACATCCCGACGGTGGTGCCCACCACCTCGGCGACGCCGGCCGGCTGCCAGGCGGTCCCGACCGGCATCCGGGTGAAGGTGCCGAGCAGCCCGCCGATGACCAGCAGGTGCGCCCCGCTGGCGAACAGCAGCATGGTGCCGAGCATGGAGAAGAGCTTGCCGTGCACGGAGTTCATGTTCTGGTTCAGCGGGTCGAAGGCCGCGGCCAGGCTGAACCCGCCGAAGGTGTCGATGAGGTTCCCGGCGGCCTCGACCGCCGCGAACACGAGATAGGTCACGAAGCCGAGCGAGGCCCCGACCAGCGCCTCCTGCAGCGCGGCCGACGCCAGCGCCACGGTGTCCTCGGGCACGGTGGTGGCTGGCATCGCCGGCACCACCGCCATCGCGAGCGCCAGGGCCAGCAGCGACTTGGCGAGCACCGGGACCGCTCGGGACGAGAACGGCGGCGCGACCAGCAGCCAGGCCACCAGCCGGACCGAGGCCAGCAGGTAGGCGACCAGCGGGGCACCGGACAGCGTCAGGGTCACCGCTACCCCAGCAGCCCGGGGATGCGCTCGAACAGGTTGTGCGTGTAGTCGACGAGCGTGTGCAGCATCCAGTTGCCGGAGAACAGCAGCGCCAACCCGACGCCGATCACCTTCGGCACGAACGCGAGGGTGACCTCCTGGATCTGGGTCATCGACTGGAACAGGGAGATGATGAAGCCGATCACGAGCGCCGGCACCAGGATCGGCGCGGACAGCTTCAGCGCGACCAGCATGGTCTGCAGCGCGATGTCGAGGACGTCACTGTCGGTCACGGGTCAGCCGCCGTAGCTCTGCACGAGCGCCTTGATGATCAGGGCCCACCCGTCCACCAGGACGAACAGCAGGATCTTGAACGGCAGCGACACCATCACCGGCGGCATCATCATCATGCCCAGGCTCATCAGCGCGGCACTGACCACGATGTCGATCACCAGGAACGGGATGAAGATCATGAAGCCGATGATGAAGGCCTGCTTGAGCTCGCTGAGGATGAACGCCGGCACCAGCGTGCTGAGCGCGACGTCGTCGCTGGAGACGGGCTTGGGCCGCTTTGCGACCTCGGTCAGCAGGGCGATCTCCTTGTCGCCGGTCTGCTTGAGCATGAAGCCCCGCAGCGGCTCCACCCCGTCCTCGAAGGCGACCGTCTGCGACTTGGTGCCGTCGAGGTAGGGCTGAAGTCCGACGTCGTTCATGTCGCTGAGCACCGGGCTCATGATGAACAGGCTGAGGAACAGCGCCAGCCCGGCCAGCACCTGGTTGGGCGGCACCTGCTGAAGACCGAGCGCGTTGCGGGTCAGGCTGAGCACCACCAGGATCTTGGTGAAGCTCGTGCAGGTGAGCAGGATCGCCGGCACCAACGAGAGCACGGTCAGGCCCAGCAGCACCAGGATCGGCGTGCTGGGCTTCTTGGTCAGGTCGTCGAACTTGACGGTGACGTCGCCGGTGCCGTTCGTCGGCCCGGTCGGCCCGGTCGGTCCGGTCGGCAGCGTGACCGCCCGGGTCACGGTCCCGGTCGCGAGGACGGTGTCGCTCGCTTCGGGGCCGGTGAGGGCCGAGCCCGCCGCACCGGCGACAGGCACCGCACGCGTCGCCACCGGGCCGGCCGCCACCGGCACGTCGGCGGCGGCCGCCCCGGCGAAGGCTCCCGACAGCACCACCACGGTCACGGTGACGGCAGCCGCGAGCAGCCACCGGCGGACCCGGTGGCCGAGGACCACCGGCCTCACGCCGCGTCGCCGTCCCGCGCCGAGGACGACCTGCCCAGCGCCGTGTCCCAGGCCTGCCGCCAGGTGGACCCGGACAGCAGCGAGCCGGACAGTGCGGAGTCGCCGCCGCTGCGGCGCCGGGACCGGCCGAGGTCGGCCGGCAGCGCCGCGTCGTCGAGCTGGGTCTGCTGCGGCCCGTCCGACCCGGGCGCGGAGCTCACCGAGGAGAAGACCGGGGAGTCGACCAGGAAGCCGCCCGAGAAGCCGCCCGAAAAGCCGCCGAGAGCATCGGCCGGGTCGTCGATCGGCACGTCGGGCGCGCCGTCGGAGCCGACCACGGAGCCGTGCGCGACCGCGTAGCCGGCGTGGTACGCCGCGTCGTACGCCGCGGCGAACGCGTCCGGATCGGCCACGTCGATGGGCCCGGGGACCGACAGCGCCGGCACGACCTCACCGGCCGGGGAGCCGCCGACGGCACGCATCGCGCGACCGCCGAGGTCGCCGGGGTCCAGCTCGGTCAGCAGTCGGACGCCACCGTCGCTGACCCCGACCACCAGCACCCGGCTGCCGACCTCGACGACGGCCAGGCTCGAGCCGCGGCTGAGCGACTGCCGGCTGCGGACGCGGACCAGGCCGCGGTCACTGCCGCCCAGCTTGCGGGACCCGGTGCGCGCGACCATCCAGAACAGCCCCAGGACCACCCCGAGACTGAGGACGACGCGGACCGCGAGCTCGACCATGTCAGCCCGCGTGGCTCGGGGCGAGGATCTCGGTCACTCGGAGGGCGAAGTCCTCGTCGACCACGACCACCTCGCCCCGCGCGATCAGCCGGCCGTTGACGAGCAGGTCGGCCGGGCTGCCGGCGGCACGGTCGAGCTCGAGCACGTCGCCGGGGCACAGCGCCAGCAGCTCGCGGACCGACAGGCGGGTCCGGCCGAGCTCGACGGTGACCTCCATGGCCACGCCGTGCAGCAGCTCGACCCCGCGTGCGGACCCGGAGGAGGCACGAGCCTGGCCTCGCGACGAAGCAAGGACGGTCGCCGCGTCGGCGGCGACGGTGAGCAGCAGCACGGCCGCCGTCTCGTCTCCGGCGCGCAGTGGGACCGCGACGGTCGCGGCCGCCACGGTCGCCGCCAGCTCGGCACCGCTGACCGACCGACCGGCGCCTGCGGTCGCGCCGAGGGCCGCCGCGGCGGCGTCGAGGGCGGGCTGCAGCGCGGCCCCCACCTCCAGCGCTCCCGCGGGCGCGCCGGCGAGGGCGTCGACCAGCTCGCGGCGCACCAGCACACCCACGGCCGCGCCGGTCCCCGAGGACAGCGTGGCGACGGCGGCCGCCGGCCAGCCCGAGAGGTCCATGTCAGCCGCGGTCTGCGGGATGCCGGGCGTCAGCGCCTGAGCCGCGGGCAGCGCGCCCGCGACGGCGGTGGCCGCAGGGACGACGACGTCCTCGAGACCGTGCAGCCACGAGTCGGCGGAACGCACCTCGGTGCTGGTCATGAGTTCTCCTGGGTGGCGGGGGCGACGACGAGGGCAGCGAGCCGCTGGCCCTGGCTGCCGGGGGTGGCGTGGGCGAAGACGACGTCGGCGGCGGTGACGTCGAGCGGGGCCTGGGACGGGTGGCGGAGCCGGACGACGTCCCCGAGCTGGAGCCCGACGAGCTCCATCGGCTCCACGGGGGTGCTGCGGAAGCGCACCGAGACGTCGACCGGGATCTCCTGCAGGCCGCTGGCGAGCCGGACGGACGCCTCCTGGCGTCGGGCACGGTCGCGGTCGGAGACGACGTCGGAGGACTCGGCCGCGTTCAGGAACGGCAGCAGCCCCGGGAAGGCCATGGCGACCGACAGCGGGTACTCCCGCTCCCGCATCCGCAGCGAGAACCGAGCGACCACCATCGGGTCGGAGGCACCGGCGACCTGCGCGAGCTGCGGGTTGTACTCGACCGCGACGATCGCCGGCTCCAGCGGGACCAGGGTCTCGAAGGCGTGGCGGAGCTCGGCCACGAGCCGGTCGTAGAGCCCCGTGACCACGGCGCGCTCGAGGTCGGTCAACGGCCGCTGGGGCTGGTCGACGGTGCCGGGGCCGCCCAGCAGGCTGTCGATGCAGGTCATCGTGACGTCCAGCGGGGTCTCGACGATCGCGGGCTCCGGCAGCGGGTCGACCGAGCAGACCGCCATGTACGTGAGGTCGCCGAGCGTCTCGACGTACTCCGCGTAGGAGACCTGGCCGACCGTGCGGAGCTCGACCTGGCACACCGAGCGCAGGGCGGAGGTCAGCACCGTGGAGCCCTGCCGGGCGAAGGACTCGAAGCAGAGCTCCAGGATCCGCGCCTTCTCCCGCGACAGGTTGATGGGACGACGGAAGTCGTAGGCCGACACCTGGGCGGATGTGCCCTGCCGCCGGCGGCGTGCCGACGGGGACGACGTGCCGCTCCCGTGGCCGCCGATGAGCCGGGGCGGGGCGCTGATGTCGGTCACGCCTAGAGGTATCGGTCGTCAAGCGCCCGAACTGAGCGAATCGCCCGACGAAGTTTTTACCCTGGCGTGTCGGCGGGGGGCCGTCCGGCCCCCCGGCCGGTCCCGGGGTCCGGGCCCGGCGGTGTCTTCCGGGCCCGCCGAGGGGCGGGCCCGGACGGCGTCACTGCGTGACGAAGTCGGTGAAGTACACGTCGATCACCTCGTGGTGGTAGAGCTTCTCGAGCTTGTGGGTGAGCTCCTTCTTGATCTCGTGGCGGTACTTGCTCTTCGCCAGGTCGTTCATGTCACGGCCGCTGAACAGGTCGATGGCGGCGTCGAGCGCCTTGCTGCCGTCAAGCTCGTGCTCGCCGGCCTCCTTGCTCACCTGGAGCGCCAGGCCGAGCTTCAGGTAGTGGTCGTCGGCGAGGTTGATCTGGATCGCCTCCAGCGGCGCGACCACGCCGGGCTCCGGCTCCTTGGCCTCGGCGGTGCCCGACGGCTTGAGGAAGAACCAGTAGCCGCCGCCGGCCAGGGCGAGGACCACGACCGCGGCGATGATGAGCTTCATCTTGCCGCCGCCGGACTCCTGCTCGTCCTCCTCGGACGCGGTCGCCTTCTTCTTCGTGGCCATCAGTGGGATCCCCCTTCGTGCGCGCCACCGGCTGCGCCGGCGTCACTGGTGTGCTTGGTGGTCGTGGTGGGCTTGCTGGTCGTGGTCGGCTTGCTGGTCGCGGCGTGCTCGGTGGCGTCGGCCGCCCGTCCGGAGCGCTGCTCGCGCAGCACCGTGCCGAACAGCTTGCGGCTGACCTCGGGCGCAGTGGACACGACCACGAGGTCGACCCGCTTGTTGAGGGCCGCGGCCCCCGGCCGCGCCGGGTCGCGCAGTGGCCGCTCGTGGCCGTAGGCCACCGCGGTCATCCGCGAGGCCGGGACACCGCCCCGCTCGTCGAGGTATCGCAGCACGTTCACCGCCCGGGCGGCCGAGAGCTCCCAGTCCGTCGGGTAGTACTTCGGCTTCACCTTGACCTGGTTGGTGTGGCCGTCCACCTCGACCCGGTTGGGCAGCCCGCGCAGCACCGGCGCGAGGACGTCGAGCACCTCCGAGCCCCGCGGCGACAGGCCGGCCTCGTTGGCCCGGAAGACGATGTGCCGCGAGACCAGGCTGATCGCCAGTCCCCGCTCGTCGATCTTGAGCGAGACGTCCTGCCGGTGCCCCTGGCGGGTGAGCACCTTCTCGATCCGGACCTTGAGCGCCGAGAGCCGGTCGACCTCGGTGCGGGCCGCGGCCTCGTCCTTGGCCTGCTGCTCGGCGGCGGCGACCTCCCGCTGCGCCGAGGACTGCACCCCGATGTCCTGCCGCATCGCCTCCGCGGTGTCCGGCGCCAGCTGGGTGAGGACCTTGGTCCCGTCGCCGTCCATCGGCGCCAGGCTGCCCGAGAACGGCGACGCAGTGGCGCCGAAACCGGCGGCCATGCCGTCCTTGAGCTGGTCGAACCGACGCTGGTCCACCTGGCTGATGGCGAACATCACGATGAACAGCACCATCAGCAGGGTCATCATGTCGGCGTAGCTGACCAGCCAGCGCTCGTGGTTGACGTGCTCCTCGTGCTCCTCGTGCCGTCGCTTGGACTTCGACATCTCAGGCCGCCTTCGCCTCGACGTCCCGCTCGCCGGCAGGCAGCAGGGACACCAGCCGCTGCTGGACCGCGCGGGGGTTGGCCCCGGCCTGGACCGCGAGCACTCCCTCGATGACCATCTCCATCCGCGAGTTCTCGATCTGGCTGATGCGGGCGAGCCGGTTGCCGATGGGCAGGAAGATCACGTTGGCGGAGAGCACGCCCCACAGCGTCGCGACGAACGCGCCCGCGATCAGGTGACCGAGCTTGTCGGGCTCGGAGAGGTTCTCCAGGACGTGCACGAGGCCCATCACGGTGCCGATGATGCCGATCGTGGGGGCGTAGCCGCCCATGTCGCCGTAGAACTTCGCGACCTGCTTGTCTCCGGCCTTCTTGGCCATCAGCTCGCACTCCATGATCTCGCGGAGCTCCTCGGGGTCGGTGCCGTCGACGGCCAGGCTGACCCCGCGCTTGAGGAAGTCGTCGTCCACGTCGCTCACGGCGTCCTCGAGGGTCAGCAGACCCTCGCGCCGTGCCTTGCTGGCCAGCTCGACGACCACGGGGACCAGGTCCGCGGCGGGCTGCCCCTTCCAGGTGAAGGCGCGGATCATGCCCTGCATCGCGGCCTTGGTGTCGGCCATCGTGCCGCCTGCGACCGCGGCGCCGATGGTGCCGCCGAAGACCAGGATCATGGGCGGGATCAGCAGCAGCGACATGGGGTTGCCGCCCTCGAGCACGTTGGCCACGACGATCGTGCCCATCGCGCCGACGATGCCGACCAGGGTTGCCTTGTCCATCAGATCGTCCTCGGCTCGAGCGAGATGACCGAGCGGTCCCGGCCGGGTCGGGGGGACTGGCGTGCACGCCAGGCGCCGGAGGCCCGGTCGGCGAGGTCGTCCACGTCGTCGTCGTCGAGATCGTCGTCCACGTCGTCGAGGTCGTCCTCGGGAAGCGGGTCCTCCTCGGCGGGGTCGGCAGCGCGGTCGGCAGCGCGGTCGGCAGCGGTGGCCGCGACACCGGGGACCGCGGTCAGCCGGGTCCGGCGGGACGCCGAGGTGTCCTGGTGCTCGTAGCTGCTGGCGCCGGCGACGACCCGGGCGCGGTACTCCAGCGCGAGGTCGACGACGTCCTGCAGGGACTCGCAGACGAGGTACTTGGTCCCGTCCACGAGCGTGATGACGGTGTCGGGGGTGCAGTCCACGCGCTCGATGAGGTCCGGGTTGAGCGCGAACGGGGCGCCGGTGAGCCGGGTGAGCGTGATCATGGTGAAGCACCATCCTTGGCGTCGAGCGGGGCGGCCATCCGTGGCCGTCGCTGGTTAGTTCGGCATTTCCATGTCCGATCTGAGGCTTTCGCACCTTCGCCCCGGGTCCGACACGTGTCGGACCCGGGGCGAGGGGGGAGACGGCCAGGTCCCTCGGGGGGATGGAACGCGGCCGTCTCGGGCGGGGCAGGGGTCGAGGTGACGTCCCGGGGGGGGCGGGGCGTCGCGACGGCCTGGGCGCCGGGGGGTGCGCCGAGACCGAGGCGTCGGACAGGGGGTGGGCCGGCGGGGTCCGCCGGCGAGCCGGGGTCAGCGCTTGATGTTCACCAGCTCCTCCAGCACCTGGTCCGAGGTGGTGATCACGCGGGAGGTGGCCTGGAAGCCGCGCTGGGCGATGATCAGGTTGGTGAACTCCGCCGCGAGGTCGACGTTCGACATCTCGATCATCCCGGTCTGGATCGCGCCGAGCCGACCGGTGCTGGGGGCTCCGAGCTGGACCGCACCCGAGTTGGTGCTGGCTCGGAAGGCGGTGTCGCCGATCTTGTCGAGGCCGCTGGGGTTGGCGAAGTTCGCCAGCGCGATCTGGAACAGCGGCTCCTTGGTGCCGTCGGCGAAGACGCCGGTGATCACGCCGTCGGGGCCGATGTTGTAGGACTTCAACGGGTTGACGGGGTCCTGCTCCGCGACGCCCGGGATGAAGACGTTGGTCGGCCCCCCGGTGGTGTCGATGGCGCCGCCGACGGCCGGGTACCCCTGGACGATGTCTCCGTCGGGGCTGACCAGGTTGCCCACCGAGTCGAAGTCGAAGGCGCCGGCGCGGGTGAACAGGTCCTCGCCGCCGCGGCTGACGACGAAGAAGCCGTCACCGCTGATCATCAGGTTCGTCGCCTTGTTGGTGGTCTGCGCCGAGCCCTGGACGAAGTTCGTCGAGACGCCGCCCACCTGGACGCCGAGTCCGACCTGGATCGGGTTGGTGCCGCCCTGCGCGCCCGTCGGAGCCGCCCCGGCGGTCAGCATCTGGCTGAGGGTGTCCTGGAAGACCGTGGTGCTGGCCTTGTACCCGGCCGTGTTGGCGTTCGCGATGTTGTTGCCGGTCACGTCGAGCATGAACTGGTTGGCGCGGAGTCCGCTGATGGCGGAGAACAGAGAGCGGAGCATGGCGGTCTTCCTGTCGGTGTGGTGGTGCGGTGCGGATGGAGGTGGGTCGGGAGGAGCCGAGCAGCGGGACGTTCAGCCCGTGACGACGCTGGACACGCTGCCCAGCGCGACGTCGGTGCCGGCCACGCCGAGCACGGGCCCGGCGGCCGTGAAGCGCACGGTGGAGACCGCCCCTGTCTGCTGGATCCCGTCGGCGTCGGTGTAGGTGACGTTCTTGCCGACCAGTGCGGTGGCTCCGAAGGCGAGCTGCGCGCTCAGCGCCTGGGCGGACTGGGCCGCGACCGCCTCCAGCTTCTCCAGCGAGGTGAACTGGGCGGTCTGCGCGAGGAACTGCGAGGAGTCCTGCGGGTTCATCGGGTCCTGGTTCTTCAGCTGGGCGACCATCAGCTTCAAGAACATGTCCTTGTCGACCTGCGACGACGTCGCGTCACTACTGCTGGTCGAGCTGGTGGCCGTGCCGCCGAAGTACGACGACCCGACGCCGTCGGTGGCTGAGATGGTCATCGGTTCTCCTTCTTCCTGCTGTGCAGGTGCTGCTGGCTGGTGGTGCCGGTCGGTGGTGGTGGTGCCGGTCGGTCGCGAAGAGCCGGGGGGTGGTGGGTGGTGCGGCGCTCAGACGGTGACGTCGAGCCCCGCGTGGGCGGCCCAGGGCCGGTCGGTCGGAGCCGACCCACGGCTCCCGAGCCGGGCGGCCGCTCCCATCGAGCCCGGGTCCGAGCCGGGCCGGTCGCCGGCCCCGCGGCCGCTCCCACCACCGTGGTCTCGACCGCTCCCGGTGGGAGGGTTGTCGGAGCCGCGGTCACCGGTCCAGGCGTCGGACCCCTGCACGTCCTGCCGGAGGTCGTGCTGCGGGTGGCCGTGAGCGTCGGGCTGCGTGCCCTGCCCCCAGGACTGGCCGGACTGGGGCGCGGCTCCGGGCTGGACGCTGCCGCCGGAAGCCAGGTCGCGCAGTGTCACGTGTCCCGACGTGTGGCCCAGGCGCTCCAGCAGCACGCGCAGGTGCTCGCTGCCGGACCCGAGCGCCTCCCGCGCCTGGGCGCCGGCGGCGAGGGTGACGTCGACGACGCCGGCCTTCACGCTGACGGTGACGTGCACCTCGCCGAGGTCGGCTGGATGCAGCTTGAGGGTGAGCCGCGACGTGCCGTCGCCGCGCTGGACGAGCCGTGGGACGCCTTCCAGGACCTGGTCGAGCACCGGGTTCCCGGTAGCGGTCACGGAGCCGGTGGTCCCGGTGGCGCTCGGCTCGACCGTCCCTGGCACGACCCCGGCCGGGCCGAGACCGGCCGTGGCGGCGTCGGGCGTCCCGCCGGGACCGCTGCTTGTGGCTGCGTCCGCCGCGGCGGCCGGGTCGCGGAGCGTGCCCGTGACCCGCTGCGACCCGTCGCCGGCCGGTGACCCGCCGCTGACGGAGGGGGTGCCGGTGACCGGGCTGAGGCCGGCCGGGAGCACGGGCACGTCATGGGGGGCGCCCTGGGGGGCCGCCGGGTCGCGCGGCGTCAGTGCGGTGCGGCCGACCGGCTGCAAGGCGTCCCCCGTCTCTCGGGTCCTCGTGCTGTCGTCGGTCGCCGCGGCGAGCCGCTCCACATCGGGCGACGCCGAGCCGGTGCCCGTGCCATCGGTCCCGCCGACCGGGGCGTGGCCGGGTGCGGGCGCGGTCTGTGCCGGAGCCGGCAGCGCCCGAGCCAGGAACGCGGCCAGCCCCGGGGTGGTCGAGGCGTCGACGGCGGGCGCCGCGACCCGGTCGGCGTCCTGGTCACTGCCGGGGTGGTCGACGCGGTGGTCGGCGGCAGCGTCGACGCCGGCGTCGACGGCAGCGTGGCTGCCGGCGTGGGCGGCACCGAACGCAAGACCGGCACCGGCCGGCTCGCCGGGCGCATCGGCAGGAACGGGCGTCCCCGCGGCGGACCGGATCGCCTCCGGGCCTGGCCCGCCGGGCACTGGCACCCGGCCGGTGCCGTCCGGGGTCGGAGCAGGCGTCTCGAGCGCGAGGTCCTCGACCGGGGACGTGGCCGGGCGGCTCCCCGGACGGGCGGCGGGCTCGGACGGCAGGGCGGAGCGGCGATCACCGGCACGAGACGGCGACGACCCGGACCGGGTGGCGGACGAGGCGGACGACGACGCGGCCGTGGCGGCGCCACGCTGCGGGGCGGCGCCGATGCTTCGCGCCAGGATCGCCTGGAACGGGGTGTCGCCGGGCGTCGCGCGGCGGCGGTCAGCCGACCGCGGGGCGCTCGCTCCGGGCGGCGCGACGACCGGTCGGGTGGGGACCGGTCGGGTGGGGACCTGCATGGGGGTCATCAGCTCGCCAGCTTCTTCTGGTAGGCCAGCACCGCGGGGACGTAGCGCTGGGTCTCGCCGTACGGCGGGATGCCGTGGTACCGGTGCACGGCACCGGGGCCGGCGTTGTAGGCCGCCAGCGCGTGGTCGACGCGACCGAACTCGGTGATCAGGCTCTTGAGCAGCTTCGCGGCGCCGTCGACCGCCTCCGCGGGCTTCATCGGGTCGACCCCGAGGCCTCGGGCCGTGGCCGGCATCAGCTGCATCAGACCGCGGGCACCGGCCGGGCTGACCGCCGACGCGTTGAAGCCCGACTCCTGGTGGGCCACCGCCGCCAGCAGGGTCGCGGGCACGCCGTACTTCTGCGAGGCGCGCGCGAACAGCGACGAGTACGGCGTCCCGGACACCGTGGACCCGGCAGCCGCCGTGACCGCGGTGGCCGACGTGGCCGTCTCGGGCAGCACCCGGCGGATGTGGGTGGGTGTCTCGGTGATCTCGGCGAGCCGGACGTCCTTGCCCGGGCGCGGCGCCTCGATCATCTTGTTGTCCCCGGCGTAGATGCCGATGTGGTGCACCGGGCTGCCGAAGGCCACCAGGTCGCCGGGTCGTGCCTGCGCCAGGCTCTCGACGGCGACGCCGCTGCGGGCCTGCTGGTAGGAGACCCGGGGCAGGTCCACGCCGAACTTCTCGTAGACCAGCTGGACCAGGCCGGAGCAGTCCAGACCCTTCGTGGGGTCGGTCCCACCCCACACGTAGGGGACCCCGATGTACTTCTTGGCCGCGTCCACCACGGCCTCGCCGGCCGGGGTCGAGGTGGCACCGGCAGCGTCGGAGACCTCCCCGGCCGCCGTCGTGGCCGCGCTGCCGTCGGCTGCGGACAGTGCGTCGGCGAAGGCGGCGCTGTCGGCGCTGCTGGGGGCGGTGGCACCGGACAGGGCCGCGAGCTGGGTCTGGATCTGCTGGATCCGGCTCGCCACGTCCAGGACGCTCATCAGTCGGTCCCCTCGGGTGTGGTGACGGGGACGCGGCCGGGCTGGGGGGCCCAGGACGCGGCACCGCGGGAGTGCTGCTGCGCGGGTTGCGAGGGGGGTCGCTGGCCCGGCTCCGCCGGGGCCTGCCGGCGCAGCCAGCCCTGGGTGGCCACGTCGTCGAGGGCTGCCTGCTCGCGACGGGCGCGCTCGGTCGCACGGGTCGCGGCACGCCGCTCCAGCAGCAGGTCGACCACCCGCACCCGCTGCCGCTCGTGCTGCCAGCGACGCTGCGCCTCGGCGGCGACCGCTCGGCTGGCCTCAGCCCGCTCCACGGCCTGCCGCTCGAGCCGCACCAGAGTGCTCAGCCGGTCGAGGTGACCGCGGAAGTCGGCGACCGAGCCGTCCGCGAAGTCCTCGGTCGTCGCCAGCCGGGCGCCGACCGCATCGACCTCGGCGTCGCGGTCGTGGACCGAGCGCAGCGCCACCGAGAGCCCGTAGCGGCTGTCGTTCTCACGCACGTCCCTGACCCGCCGCACCGCGCGCAGGCCGCGGTCCTCCTCGGACGTCGTCATCGGGCACCTCCGTCGGTGTGGGGGGTGGCGGTCCCGCCGAGCAGGGCGCTCAGCCGCTGCCAGGTCTCGACGGCCGGGGTCGGCTCGTCCACCTCCTGGGTGAGGAACGCGTTGAGCTGCGGGAGCAGTGCCAGCGCCCGGTCGGCGTCCGGCGAGCTGCCGGCCGCGTAGGCGCCGATCTCGACCAGCTCGCGGACGTCGCGGTGAGCGGCGAGCAGCCGACGAACCGTGGTCGCGTCGCTGCGCTGCTCCCGGGTCGTCACCGCGCTCGCCACGCGCGAGAGCGACTCCAGGACGTCGATGCTGGGGTAGTGGCCGCTGGTGGCCAGCCTGCGCGACAGCACGACGTGGCCGTCGAGGATGGAGCGGGCGGTGTCGCCGATCGGGTCCTGCATGTCGTCGCCCTCCACGAGCACGGTGTAGAGACCCGTGATCGAGCCGACCCGGCCGGGTCCGGCCCGCTCGAGCAGGGCGGGCAGCACGCCGAACACGCTCGGCGGGTAGCCACGGGTGGCGGGCGGCTCACCGGCGGAGAGCCCGATCTCGCGCTGGGCCATGGCCACCCGGGTGAGGCTGTCCATCATCAGCACCACGTCGCGTCCGGTGTCGCGGAACCACTCCGCGATGCGGGTCGCCACGAACGCGGCCCGCAACCGCTCGACGGGGGGAGCGTCCGAGGTCGCCACGACGACGACGGACCGGGCGAGCCCTTCCGGACCGAGGTCGTTCTCCAGGAACTCCCGGACCTCCCGGCCCCGCTCCCCCACCAGCGCGATGACCGAGACCGTGGCCTCGGTGCCGCGGGCGATCATCGAGAGCAGGGTCGACTTGCCGACCCCGGAGCCGGCGAAGATGCCGACGCGCTGACCGCGTCCGGCCGTGACCAGGGCATCCAGGGCACGCACACCGAGCCCCACCTGGCGGTCCACGCGACCGCGCTGCAGCGGGTGCGGTGCGGGGTTCTGCACCGGCACGGTCGGCAGCTGGGCCAGCGACGGTCCGCCGTCGATGGGTCGGCCGAGCCCGTCGAGGACCCGCCCGGTGAGCTCCTCACCGACGGGGATCCGCAGCGGGCCTCCGGTCGTGCCGACCCTGGCCCCGACGCGCAGCCCGTGGGTCGAGCCCAGCGGCAGGGCGACGATGCCCGAGGGCAGCGCGGCGACCGCCTCGACCGGCACGACGCCGTCGGCGCCGTGCACCTCCAGCAGGTCACCCACGGCGACGTCGACGCCTCGCACCACCAGGTGCAGCCCCCGCAGCTCACTCAGCCGGCCGTAGCCGACCGGGCGGGCAGCGGACAGCGCACGCCCCAGCAGCGCGTCGTCGAGCAGGGCCGCGCCGGGTCGGGTCGCGAGCCCGGTGCCGGTGCCGGTGCCGGTGCCGGTGCCGGTGCCGGTGCCGGTGCCGGTGCCGGTGCCGGGGGACACTGCCTGGGCGAAGGAGGCGCTCATGCTCCGAGCACCTCCCGGACCCGGGCGAGCGAGGCCGCGACGGTGGCGTCGACGACGGAGCTGTCGGTCTCGGCGACGGCGTCGCCGCGCGCGACGGTCGGGTCGGCGACGAAGCTGACGGCTCGGTCGCCGACGCTCGTGCGGTCCAGGTCGGCGAGGTCGCCGGGGTGCAGGCGCACCACGACCGGGACCTCCACCGGGGTGGCCACGAGGGCGCGACGCAGGGCGTCGGCGCCGGGGTCGCTCGCGACCGCGAGCTCCCGGCCGATCACGGCCTCGGCGAGCTGCAGGGCGAGCTCGACGGTGGCCGCGGCCACGTCCCGCCGCACGTCCTCGGCGACCTCGCCGCAGCGTCGGGCCGCGGTCTCGACCGCGGCCAGGGCGGACCGCTGGGCGGTCAGGAAGGTGGCGGCGTGCTGCTCCAGCACCCGCTCCTGGGCCTGCTGGGTCGCGGCGGTCCGGGCGACGCTCGCCCGCAGGCCCTCTGCCCAGCCCGCGGCGAAACCCTGCGCCCGGCCCGCGGCCCGCGAGCTCTCGGCCAGGCCCAGCAGGGTGCCCTCGGTCGCGGCGTCGCCCAGCACGGAGCCGGCTCCGATCCGGGTCCACAGCCCGTCGCGCAGGTCGAGGTCGGTGTGGGCGCTGGCCACCGAGCCCGCCGGCAGGTCACGCAGCACGGTGCGCTGCCCGCGCTCAGACGACGTACTCGTCATCGGTGCCCCTCCTCAGCACGATCTCGCCGGCGTCCTCGAGGCGGCGGATGACCAGGATGATCTTCTGCTGGGCCTCCTCGACCTGGCGCAGCAGCACCGGCCCGAGCAGGTCGATCTCCTCCAGCAGGCTCTCGCCGGCGCGTTCGGACATGTTCGAGGTGATCTTGACCCGCACCTCGTCGCGGACGCCCTTCATCGCCGGCGCGAGGTCGGCGCCCTCGACCTGGCGGAGCACCTGCTGCAGGTCGCGGTTCTCCAGCATCAGGATGTCCTCGAACATGAACATCCGGCTCTTGACCTCCTCGGCCAGCTCGGGGTCGCGGGCCTGCAGGCCCTCGACGATGAGCCGCTCGGTGGCGCGGTCGGAGCGGTTGATGATCTGGATCAGCGGGTCGAGCCCGCCGACCTTCGAGACGTCCAGCGGCTGCAGGATCGAGCCCATCTTCCGCTCCAGCGCGTTCTCCAGCTGCTTGAGCGCGTCCGGCGACGTGCGGTCCATGACCGCGAGCCGGTGGGCGACCTCGGCCTGGCGCTCCGGCTCGAGACCGGACAGCACCAGGGTGGCCTTGTCGCTGGCCAGGTGCGCGAGCACGACGGCGATCACCTGCGGGTGCTCGCCGGAGATGAAGGTCAGCACCTGGCGCGGGTCGGCCCGGTGCAGGAACTGGAACGGCAGCTTCATGGCGCTGGCGGCGAGCCGGGCCATCACCGACGCGGCCTTCTCGTAGCCCAGCGACTCCTCGAGCATCGCCCGGGCGAACTGGGGGCCGCCCCGCAGCACGTTCACGCGCGCGGTGGCCATCTGCTGGAACTCCGAGAGCACCGTCTCGGACTCGTCGAGGCCGAGCGACTCCAGCTGCAGGATCTCGGCCGAGATCGCCTCGACCTCGGACTCGGGCAGGTGCGCGAGCACCTGGGAGGCCCGCTCCTGGCCGAGCTGCACCAGCAGCACGGCCGCCTTGCGGACCCCCGGAGCGTTCATGGTGATGGTCATGCCGGTCTCCTCACGCGTCCGTCTCGACGAGCCAGCCGCGCAGCAGCTGCGCGACCTCCTCGGGCTGGCGCTCGACCATGGCGGCGATCTCGTCGCGGGCAGCGGTGCGCAGCTCGGCCGGGTTCCCGGCCTCGAGCTCAGCCGCCGTCGGGCCGGCCGGCAGCGCCGGGGCGGGCTCGTTCTTGCGACGCAGCTGCTCGACCACGTAGCTGGTCGCCTCCTCGCGGGCCTTGCGTCGCTTGCGGCCGCGCAGCCAGGCCACCAGGAGGGCGAGCAGCCCGACCAGCACCATCCCCCCGGTGCGGGCGTAGCCGATCATCGTGCCTCGGCTCTCGGCCTGCTGGGCCGCCGCGAGGTCGGCAGCGGCCGCCTTGGCCGAGGTCTGGTCGAAGGGCATCGTGGTGACGTTGACGCTCTTGACCGGCACCCCCAGCGACGAGGCGACCAGCGCCTGCACCTGGTTGGGGCTGTTGGCGCCCAGCGACTGGGTGTCGACGACGACCCCGACGCTCAGCTTCTTGGTCACCCCCGGTGCGGCCTCCCGCTCCTCGACGACGCTGCCCACCGGGTTGTCACGGGTGTAGTTGCGGTTCACGTAGTCACCGGTGCCGTTGGCGTTCGTGCCGGACGACGTCGTGGTCGGGTCGAGCTCGCCGTCGGGTCCCACGACGCCGTTGACGGACCCGCCCGCGCCGGTGCCGTTGCCGCTGTAGGTCTCGCTGGTGCCCGACTCGCTGATGGGCCGCGAGTTCTTGTTGTCGAAGTACCGCGTGGTCTTGGTCAGCGTCTTGTCGAAGTCCAGGTCGGCGGTGACCTTGACCGCGGAGTTGCCGGGACCGACGATCTTGTCCAGCATCGTCGAGACGTTGCCCTGCACGCGCTCCTCGTAGGCGCTCACCTGCTCGGCACGGGTCCCGGCCAGCGAGCCGGCGTCACCCCCGGAGGTGTTCAGCACGTTGCCGGCGGAGTCGGTGACGGTGACGTTCTTCGGGTCCAGACCGGTCACGCTGGAGGCGGTCAGGTGCACGATCGACTGGACCTGGCTGCTGTCCAGCGTCATGCCCGGACGCGTCTTGACCAGGACGGAGGCCGTCGTCGGCTTGCTGTCGGTCGCGAACAGCTCCTCCTTCGGCATCGCCACGTGCACGACGGCCGAGTCCACGGAGTCCAGGGCCGCGATCGTCTTCTGCAGCTCGCCCTCGGTGGCCCGCTTGAACGCGACGTCCTCCTGGAACTTGGAGGTCGACAGGCTCTGCTTGTCGAGCAGCCCGTAGCCGTCCGAGCTCTGGCTGGGCAGGCCCTCGCCGCTCAGCTTGATGCGCGAGTCGTAGACCTGGTTCTGGGGGACCAGCACGGTCGAGCCGCTGTCGGCGAGCTGGTAGGGCGTGCCCGCGGCGTTCAGCTTGTCGACGACCGCCGAGGCGTCGGCGGGCGCCATGTTGGTGAAGAGCGGCGCGTAGGAGGGCGCAGAGGCCCACCGGAACACCATCACGGCGCCGAGCACCAGGGCCAGGCCGCCGATCACGGCGATGGTCTTCTGGCCGGCGGTGAAGGAGCCGAACGAGCGCTGCAGCGACTGCAGCCGGCCGGTGATCTGGTCGCGCATCAGACCGACATCCTCATGATCTCCTGGAAGGACTCCAGGGCCTTGTTGCGCACCGCGGTGGTGAGCTGGGTCGCGACGGAGGCCTCGGTGGCCGCGATCGTGTAGTCGTGGATCGCGTTCAGGTCACCGGTCGCGGCCCGCACCGAGAGGTTGTCGGCGGTGCTGTGCAGGCCCTGGAGGTTGCCCAGGCCCTGGGACAGCAGCGAGGCGAAGTCCGCACCCTGGGCCTGCTGGGCGGCGGCACCGGTTAGCCCGGTCGCGTCGAGGCCGCCGACGGAGGCCGGCGTCGCCGACGAGGTCGGCAGGGTCTGTGGGATGTACGGCGTGAAGCCGGTCGCGCCGATGGCGGGGATGCTCATGACTGCTTGCCGATCGAGAGGGCGCTGGAGTAGACGTCCTGCGCGTTGCGAAGGACCGAGGCCTGGGCCTGGAAGCCGCGCTGGGCCATGATGAGCTGGCTCATCTGGCTGCCCAGGTCGATGTCAGGCATCCGGACGTAGCCGTCGGTGTTGGCCAGCGGGTGGTCGGGGCTGTACACGAGGCGGCCGACGGGGTCGCCCCTGACGATGCGGGCGGTGTGGACGCCCTCGCCGCCCTCGCGGCCCTCGACGCTCTGGGCGACGACGTACTGGGCCTGGAACGCGGACTCGTCGGTCGAGCGCGCGGTGTTCACGTTCGAGATGTTGTAGGACAGCGTGTCCAGCCAGGTCTGGTGCATCGCCAGGCCGCTGCCGGCGATGTGCATCAGGTCGAAGGCACCCATCACATGCCGCCGATGGCGGTGCTGACCAGGCCGAAGCGGTCGCCGACGGCACGGCTGAGCAGCTGGTAGGAGAACGTCGCCTGCATCGCGGTGAGGGTCTCGTTCGCCACGTCGACGTTGTTGCCGTTGGCGCCGCGCTGGGCGGTCGACAGCGACACGCTCGGGGCGGAGTCGCCGCGCTGGTAGGACTCGGAGAGGGCTCCGGCGAGGCTGCCCTCGAAGTCGACGACCTTGGCGGTGAAGTCGGGCGTGTCCGCGTTCGCGATGTTGTCAGCGGTGACCCGTTGCCGGTAGCTGAGGGAGTCGAGGGCGCTGTGCAGCGCGGCCCCGACCGGATCGGACGCAGAGATCAGCATGGACGCAGGCTCCGTGGAGGTTCGGTGCGAGGTCGCCGATCCGTCGGCGATGGTGCGAGCGATCCATGCTCTGCAGGAGATGTCGGCATCCGCGAGGGCGAACTGAGGGCTTCAGCGAGAAATGCCCGACTTTTCTGAGCCGGCTCGGCGTGTCGCCGGCCGACGGGAGGTCAGGCGCGGACGTCGAGGTAGACCGCGCCCACCGAGCGGCCCGCCCGCGGCGCGCCACCCATCCGGCCGACCAGGTCGAGGTTGACGCGGGTGGCGGACATCGCCGCCATGGTCTGGCCGATCAGCTCGGCCTGCCGGGCGAGCAGCACCTGGGCGCGGTCGAGCAGCTCAGGAGGCAGCGGGGTGTTGAGCTGGGGCGGCGCCCAGCCGAGCACCGCGGTGCCGTCCGGGCGCACCACGAGCTCGCTCGCCGGCGCGTCGGGCGGTGTGGTGGACAGCAGCTGCTCGGTCTCCGCCAGGGTGAGCTCGAGCTCGTCGAGCGCCGCCACCCAGGCGGCGTCCCACGCCGCTTGCTGGTCGGCGGACACAGGTGTCTCAGCCCTCGACCGCGGCGAGGGCAGCGGCGCCCCACGCGTCCGCGAGGCTCAGCGCCAGCGTGTGGCAGGCGTGGGTCCCGGCCGGGTCCCGTCGCACGTTGCAGCGGACCAGCTCGCCGTGCAGCCAGGTGTAGATCGAGGAGAGCTGGGCGGCGCCGTCCCAGGCGTCCACCCGCAGCGAGGACTGGAGCTCCAGGACGATGTCCTGGGCGTGCATCAGCAGCGGGCCGGCGGCCTGGTGGTCGCCCGCCTCCTGTGCCTCGGCGGCGCGCTGCAGGTCGACGACCAGCCGGTCGTAGAGCAGCACCAGCAGCCGCGCGGGGCTGGCGGTCTGCACCATGCTGCCGACGTAGGCGTTGCGTGCGGTGTTCATCTGGGCTCCTTGCCGTTCCCGCTACGAGCTCGAGGACAGCGCGTTGATCTGACCGCTGAGCCAGGAGGACTGGTTGTTGAGCTTGCCGAGGGAGACCTCGAGCGCGGCGTACTGCCGGTTCAGCGCCGACTGCTTGGTGGCGAGCCGCACGTCCCAGTCGGCGATCCGGTCCTGCATCGTGGTGACGCGTGACTGGCGGGAGGTGATGCTGGTGGTCAGGCTGCCCGAGGTCGCGTCGCTGGCGGCGGTGGCGACCGCCTTCAGCCGCGCCGCGAAGCCTGGCACGGCGGCGTCGCTGGCCGCGCCCAGCTTGGCGGCCACGGCGCCGGGGTCGGCGGCGTAGGCGGAGGCGAAGGTGGTCGCGTCGAAGACGATGGCGCCGTACCGGTCGGTCTGGATGCCGACCGCGGCCATGGTGGTGCCGTCGGCGGCGCGAGTGACCGTCTCGAGCACGGCTGTGCGCAGCGCGCGCACGGTCGGGTCGCTGGCCAGCGGCCCGGAGGTCTTGGAGCCGGCGTTGTAGGCGGTCAGCGAGCCGATCTGGGTCAGGATCGCGTTCGCGTCGTCGACCAGGCCCTTGGCTGCGGCGCTGGCGGCCGCAGCGTCGCGGCTGACGGTCACGGTGGCGGCCGTCCCGACCGGGGTGCCCTCGGCGATGGTGACGGAGACCCCGGAGGTCAGCCCCGTGAAGGTGTTGGTCGCGGAGTGGATCGTGTCGGTGCCGACCGTGATGGCCGCGTCCCGGCCCGCGGTGACGCTCGCCCCCGAGAGCAGGTCGCTGCCGTCGGTGTTGGTCAGCGTGAACGCCGAGGCGGCGCCGGTGCTGCTCGAGACGACCCGCAGCCGGTAGCTGCCGTCGTCGAGCCTGACCGCGCTCGCGCTGACGCCGGCGCCGGCGCTGTTGACGGCGTTGACCAGGCCGTCGAGGCTGCCGTCGCCGGTGTCGAGGGTCACGCTGCTGCCGTCGGCCCGGGTGAGCAGCACGTCGGTGGACCCGGTGGTGACCACGTCGGACCCGGCGGCTGTCGCGGCGAAGGTGAGCTGGTGGGCGCCGGCGGTCTCACCGACGGTGAAGGAGATCGTCCCGGGAACGGCGCCGGCGCCGGCGCTGGCGGTCACGCCGGTCGCGGAGCTGGTGGTGCTGACCGGGGACCACCGGCCGGTCTTGGCCAGGTCGCCGGCCTTGGTGGCCAGCGCGGCGAGCTTGGCGTTCAGCGACTGGAGCGAGCCGATGTTGGTGTTCTCGGTCGAGACCTTGGTCTTGAGGATGGTCTGCGGCTTGGCCTCGAGCTGCATCAGCGAGCTGATGAGGGAGGTGGTGTCCAGGCCGCTGACCAGCCCGCTCACGCTGCTGCTCGAGCTTGCCATGGCTGTTCCGCTCCTTCCTCAGCTCGGCTCCCCGACGCCTGCCGGGAAGAGTGAACGGGCCCGCCACGGCGATGCCGTGGCGGGCCCGGCCTGGGTCGGTGGGGACGGTGCGCCCCACCGGGGCCGGGTGGGTGCTGCGGCCTCCCCGCCACAGCACCCTCCCGACCCGGTGTGATCACTGCAGCAGTCGGAGCACGTTCTGCGGCGCCTGGTTCGCCTGCGCCAGCATCGCGGTGCCCGCCTGCGAGAGGATCTGCGTGCGGGTGAACTCCACCATCTCCGAGGCCATGTCGGTGTCACGGATCCGGCTCTCCGACGCGGACAGGTTCTCCACCGCGACGTTGAGGTTGTTGATGGTGTGCTCGAAGGTGTTCTGCGCCGCACCGAGCTGGCCGCGGAAGGTCGTCACGGACTTGAGGGCCGCGTCGATCGTGGTCAGGTCGGCCGCGGTTCCGTTCGCCGTCACGTCCACCCCGTCGACCCCGAGGGTCGCCGCGGTCATGTCCGCCAGGTTGACGGTCTGGGTCTCGCCGCCGTTGGCGCCGACCTGGAAGGTCAGCGACGCCGAGGAGCCGTCCAGCAGCTTCGCGCCGTTGAACTGCGTGCGGCTGGCGATGTCGTTGATCGCGGTCGAGAGCGAGGTGATCTCGTCCTGGATCGAGGACACGGCCTCTCCGGTCTGGCCGCCGTTGGAGCCGGTGTTGCCGGCCTGCACGGTCAGGTCACGCATGCGCTGCAGCATGGAGGTGACCTCGGTCAGCGCGCCTTCAGCGGTCTGCGCGACGCTGACGCCGTCCTGGGCGTTGCGGACGGCGACCTTGAGGCCACCGACCTGCGAGCGCAGGCCCTCCGAGATCGACAGCCCGGCCGCGTCGTCGGCGGCGCGGTTGATCCGGAAGCCGCTGGACAGCTTCTCCAGCGACTTGCCCATCTGCGTGTCCGTGATGGACAGGTTGCGGTACGAGTTGAAAGCCGCGGTGTTGTTGTTGATGCGAAGACCCATGATGGTTTCCTCCCTGAGTTGGGTCGAGGGCCCCTCCATGGGCCCTTGATGCCTGGTTCATCGGCCGTCCCGGTGGCGACCTGAGGGTTTCCGGGAGGAAGTTCGGCGGGTTTTGCCCTCCGACTCCCCCGCTCCGCCTCGACTCAGGCGGAGAAGCTCTCGTACGCCGGCTGCGAGAGCCGCGCCGCGAAGCTGCGATGCGCCGCGACGCTGGCGTAGTAGGTCTCCTTGCGACGGGCGGCGCAGCCTTGGGGCCGCTCGTGCCGCTCCGCCAGGTCCGGCTCCAGCGCCGCCGTGAGCGCCCCGCGCAGCAGCGAGACGGCCTCGGCGCGCAGCTGGGACACCCGGCTCTCCGAGACGCCGAGCTCGGCGGCGATCTCGGCCATCGGCCGGTCAGCGAAGAAGTAGCCCTCGACGACGGCCCGCAGCCGCGCCGGCAGGTGGGCCACGGCGTCGTGCAGGTAGGCCACCTGTTCCCGCTGCTCGACCAGGTCCGCCGGGGTGGGTCCGTGGGACGGCAGCAGGTCGTCGACGCTGCTGTCCTCGAAGCCCTGCAGCGACACCACCGACGCGCGGGCCAGGTCGTCACGGTGCGCCGCCATCTCGGCGCCGGCCATGCCCAGCTCGGTGGCGACCTCGTGGTCGGCGACCGGGCGGCCGAGCCTGGTCGACATCGCGCTGCGGGTCTCGTCGACCTGCCGCGCCCGCCGCCGGACCGAGCGGCTCGCCCAGTCCAGGCTCCGCAGCTCGTCGACCAGCGCACCGCGCACCCGCGTGGAGGCGTACGTCGAGAAGCTGGCGCCGCGGGTCTCGTCGTACCCCTCGGCAGCCTGGACCAGCGCCAGCATGCCGGCGGAGGTGAGGTCGTCGCGGTTCACGTGGCCGGGCACCCGGGTCAGCATCTCCCGCACCAGGTGACCGACCAGCGGCAGGTGCTCGCGGACCAGGGACTCGGTGCGCTCCGACGCCACCGGGGCGGCCAGGGCGGCGACCGGGCGGGGGTCGCCGAGGCTGGTCGTGCCGAGGCTGGTCGGCATGGGCCGGGCGGAGCCGGCGGCGGGGGTGTCGATGAGGGGGCGCACATGAGAAGAGAAGGCGCTGGCTGAGAAGAATGACGCGCCTTTGTTGGCGTCTGTCCGTTTTACGAGGCTTGATGATCCGGAGGGGTCAAAGTTGACCCCCCGACGGTAGTCCGTTGTGACTACGGCGAGACTGAAGCTGCAGGTCGGCCCGACCGCCCTGGACGCGGTCACCAGGCCGAGCCACAGCGTCCCGCGGGCAGGTTCTCGGTTTTCTCTCAGGTCCCTCCCGTGGGTGCCGATCTGGTGCGGTGCCCATGAACCTCGCCCCGGGAGACCTGACCATGACGAACCCGTCGATGGAGAACCTCTCGTCCCTGCTGTGGCGTGAGCGCGAGCTCCTCGAGCAGCTGCTCTACAAGCTCGAGGTCGAGCAGCTGGTGCTGACCGGCGGCAGGTCGCAGTGGCTGGCCCTGGCCGCTCGCGAGATCGAGGCGCTGCTGGAGGAGGTCCGCGACGTCGAGCTGCTCCGTGCCATCTGCGTCGAGTCCGTCGCCGACGAGCTCGGACTGCCGTCGGCGCCCAGCCTGGCCGAGATCGCCCGATCCTGCGCCGAGCCGTGGCGAGGCATCTGGCTGGACCACCGCGAGGCCTTCACGACCGTCACCACTGCGATCCGCGACATGGCCCAGGGCAACCGGGTGCTGCTGACCGCCGGCTACCAGGCCGCCCAGGCGACACTGCTGTCGCTGAGCGAGAGCAGCGTCACCTACGGCTCCGACGGTGCCGTGGCGGCCGACCGACCGGTCAGCATGATCGACTGGAACCTCTGATGGCCGGCACCTTCTCCTCGTTCTCGGCGGCACTGTCGGGGCTGCAGTACAACCGCACCGCGATGGACGTGGCGAGCAGCAACATCGCCAACGCCTCGAGCACCGGCTACGCCCGTCGCCAGGTGGTGGCGCAGGCGACCGGAGCACCTGCCACGCCGGCCATCTGGTCGCGGTGGCAGGGCGCCGGCGACGGCGTCGAGGCCGGCCGGATCACCCGGCTGGTCGACCCACTGCTGGACTCCCGGTCCCGCGCCGAGCACGCCGCCGCATCGTTCCTCGACCTGCGGTCCACCTCGCTCTCGACCCTGGAGACCTCGCTCGCCGAGCCCGGCGACAGCGGTGTCGCGGCGGCACTGTCGGGCTACCAGGCCGCCTGGCACGACGTGGCGAACAACCCTGCCGACCTGGCGGCCCGCTCCCAGCTGCTGGCCCGGGCGCAGACCCTGCGCGACACCATCGCCACCCAGGGCACCGCGGTCGGCAACGAGTGGGCCGGGCAGCGCAACCGGCTGGACGCCGGAGTGGCCGAGGTCAACCAGGTCGCCTCCCAGCTCGCCGACCTCAACCGGGGGCTGCGCGCCTCCTCCGTCGCCGGCACCGACGCCGGCACCCTGCTCGACCAGCGTGACGTGCTGACCGCCCGGCTGGCCGAGCTCACCGGTGCGGCCGTCACCGTCAACGCCGACACCACCGTCGAGGTGAGCGTGGGTGGCCAGAGCCTGGTCAGCGGCTACACCGCGACCGCGATGACGGTCACCGGAGCCACCGACATCGCCGCCGCCGCGAGCGACCCGGTGGTGGTCTCGGTCGGGGGTGCACCGGTCACCCTCGCCGCCGGCAGCGTCGGCGCGGGCCAGCAGCTGCTGGCCACCGACCTCCCGACCTACCTGTCCGCCCTCGACGACGTGGTCGCCGCGCTGACCTCGACCACCAACGCCCAGCACGCCGCGGGGCTCGACCTCGACGGCGCCGCCGGCGGTGACCTGTGGACCGGCACCACCGCCGCCACGCTGCAGGTCGCCATCACCGACCCGCGCAAGGTCGCCGCGGCCGCGGCGTCGCGGGGCGGGCTGGACAGCAGCAACGCCGACCTGCTGGCGAACCTCGACAGCGGCGCCGGCTCCTACCGCAACCTGGTCACGGCCTTCGCGGTGACGGTCACCTCGGCCCGACAGGGCGCCGGGAACCAGGCGGCCCTGGTCGCCCAGATCGACGCCAGCCGGGAGTCGCTGTCCGGGGTGAGCACCGACGAGGAGATGGTGAACCTGCTGACCGCGCAACGAGGCTACGAAGCCTGCGCCCGGGTGCTGACCGCCCTGGACTCGATGCTCGACACGCTCATCCACAGCACCGGGATGGTCGGCCGATGACCGCCCCCCGGATCACCTCCCGGATGATCGCCGCGCACTCGCTGACGTCGTTGCAGAGCGGCCTCGGCCGGCTCAGCAACCTCCAGGAGCAGCTGTCCAGCGGCCGCACCATCAACCGACCCTCGGACTCGCCCACGGGCACCAACGACGCCATGAGACTTCGCGCGGCGCTCGCCGCCAAGACCCAGTACACGCGCAACGCCAGCGACGGCAAGAGCTGGCTGGACCACGCCGACAGCACCATGACCTCGATGCTCGACCAGGTCGGCCGGGCCCGGGAGCTGATCCTGGCCGGCGCGTCCACCGGCAACAACGGCGCCGAGGCCCGCGACGCCCTGGCGACCGAGCTGGTGCAGATCCGGCAGAGCCTGCTGTCCGAGGCGAACACCCAGCACCTGGGCCGGCCGCTGTTCGGTGGCACCACCGCCGGGTCGGTGGCCTACGCCACCGACGGCACCTACGTCGGCGACGGCAACCCGGTCAGCCGGACGGTCGGCGAAGGCGTCAGCGTCCCGGTCAACGTCACCGGACCGGCCGCGTTCTCCGCCGCCGGCACCGACCTGTTCGCGGTGATCGACGCCGCGGTCACCGCCCTGCGGACCGACCCGACCCAGGTGACCGGCACCCTGGACTCCCTGGACGCCGTCCGCCGGCAGATGACCTCGGCGCTGGCCGACGTCGGCACCCGCTACAACCGCGTCGAGATCGCCAACGACGCGCTGGCCAGCACGACGTTGAGCACGCGCGCCGCGCTGTCGGAGGTCGAGAACGTCGACATGGCATCTGCCATTGTGGACCTGCAGATGCAGGAGGTCGCCTACCAGGCTTCGCTCGGCGCCACCGCCCGGGTGATCCAGCCGTCGCTGGTCGACTTCCTCCGATGACCCTCACGGAGGTCCGCATGGAACCCGATCACCCGGTCGACGTACCGGTCCTGGAGATGGTGCAGCCGATGGCCGGCTTCCCCGACCAGCGCCGCTTCGCCCTGGCCCGCCTCGACGAGACCGGGATCGTGTGCGACCTGCAGTCCCTCGACGACCCGGCGCTGCGGTTCGTGGTGGTCCCGCCCGGCACCTTCTTCGCCGACTACTCCCCCGAGATCGACGACGCGGTCGTCGCCGAGCTCGGGATCGAGTCCGCCGACGACCTGGTCGCGCTGGTCGTGGTCACGCTGGGCGCCACCCCGGAGGCCGCCACCGCGAACCTGCTCGCCCCGGTGCTGGTCAACCACCGCACCCGCCGCGCCGGCCAGTACCTGCTCGCCGACGCCGACCTGCCGACCCGCGCCCCGCTGCGCCCCGCGTCCTGACCCCGCAGCGGCGGACCGGGCGCGGGTTCGCGGATGTGCCCCATGTTGCGCCCGGGTCGCCACTAGGCTGGGCGGACCCCAGGACAGGAGTGAGCGCATGCTGGTGCTGAGCCGTCGCGTCGGCGAGAGCCTGGTCATCGGCGACGACGTGGTCATCACCGTCCTCGAGCAGCGCGGTGACGTGGTCCGGATCGGGGTCGAGGCTCCGCGCAGCATCCAGATCCGCCGCCAGGAGCTGCTGGTCGAGGTCGCCGAGACCAACCGCGCCTCCGCCTCCCCCGACTCCAGCGCCGTCGCCGGCCTCTCCCGCCTGGTGGCCGGCGGGGACCGGCCCGCCCCTGCCCCGAGCCCCAGCCCTACCGCCGCCTCACCCGCCGCCTCACCCGCCGCCTCACCCGCCGCGGTTCCGCGTGCCCCGGTCCCCCGCCCCCCCACCCGTTGAGACGTCACTCGTGGTCCGTCGAGACGTCAGGTCTGGTCCGTCGAGGCGTCAGCGGTGGTTCTCGATCCGTGTCGGTGGCTGCGGCCGGGACGCGACCGACGAACCCCGGGTGACCGCTCAACAAACCACGGGTGACCGCTCAACAAACCACGGGTGACCGCTCAACAAACCACGGGTGACCGCTCAACGGACCACGGGTGACCGCTCAACGGACCACGGGTGACCGCTCAACGAGGCGAAGGCGGGGGCGGAGGCGAGGAGGGGGCGAACCCGCCGGTCACCGACAACAGCACGTCGTTGCCTGCCGGCGCGCCGATGCTGACCCGGACCCCCTCGCCCGCGAACGGCCGCACCATCACCCCGGCCTGCTCGGCGGCGGCCGCGAGCTCCGCGGTCCGCGGACCGGCCGGGAGCCACACGAAGTTGCCCTGCGCCTCGGGCAGCCGCCAGCCCTGCTCCGCCAGCGTGTGTGCCACCCGGTCCCGTTCGCCCACGATGGCCCCGACACGGGCCATCAGCTCCGCCTCGCAGCCGAGCGCGGCCACCGCCGCCGCCTGCGCCACCGAGCTCACACCGAAGGGCAGCGCGCACGCGCGCACCGCGGCGGCGACGGCAGGCTGGGCTACCGCGTAGCCGACCCGGAACCCGGCGAGCCCGTAGGCCTTGGCGAAGGTGCGCATGGCGACCACGTTGGGGCGGTCCCGGTGCAGCGACACGCCGTCGAAGGGCAGGTCCGGCCGGTCGGCCGTGGCGCGGACGAACTCGCGGTAGGCCTCGTCGAGGACGACCAGCACCCGTGAGGGCACCCGGTCCAGGAAGGCCTCGAGCTCCGCACTCCCCACGGCGGGCCCGGTCGGGTTGTTCGGGCTGCAGACGATGACGACCTTGGTGCGGTCGGTGACCGCCGCCGCCATCGCGTCCAGGTCGTGACGGGCGTCCGTGGTCAGCGGCACCTGCACGGACCGCGCGCCGGTCACCGCGACCGCGATCGGGTATGCCTCGAAGGACCGCCAGGCGTAGACGACCTCGTCGCCGCTCTCACAGAAGGCCTGGAGCAGGTGGTACAGCACCGCCACCGAGCCGGTCCCGGCCGCCAGGTGGTCGGTGTCGACCCCGAGCCGCTCGCCCAGCACCTCGTAGAGCCGGGTGCACCCCATGTCGGGGTAGCGGTTCATCGACCCGGCAGCCGAGGCCGCCGCGTCGAGCACCGCGGGAAGCGGGTCGTAGGGGTTCTCGTTGGAGGACAGCTTGTACGTCGTGACGCCCGGTCGCGGCGCGGGCGGACGACCCGGCACGTAGGCCGGGATGTCGCGCACGGCCCCGCGGACCTCGGGCAGCCCGGTGCTTGGCTTCGGCATGGCCGCACACTATCCGTTCCGACCGCCCGACCCGACAGGTGCAAGCCACCTGTTGACCCCTTACGCTCGGCCCATGCTGCCGCGCAACCCCGCTCTCGGACTGGTCCTGGTCGTCACCGGCGCACTGCTGTTCATCCAGAACGCCGGCGTCTCGCGGGTGGCGCTGCGCGCCGGTGTCGACCCGTTGACGCTGACGTCGGTGCGGGTGACCGGGACCCTGCTCGTGCTGGTGCTGGCGGCCCTGCTGTTCCGGCGCGACGCCCTGCGCCCACCCGGGGGGCGGCTCGGTCTGCTCATCGTGGGGCACGGCCTGGTCGGGGTGGCGGCCCTGCAGTGGACCTACTTCGTGGCCATCGACCGACTGCCGGTGGGGATGGCGCTGCTGCTGGAGTACCAGGCGCCGATCCTGGTGGCGCTGTGGGCGCGGCTCTTCCAGCACGAGCGGGTGCGTCGCCGGCTCTGGTACGGCCTTGCGTTGGCCTGGGGCGGGCTCGCCGCGGCCACGGGCATCTGGCAGGGCCTCGCCCTCGACCCGCTCGGCATCGCCGCGGGCGTCGGGGCGGCCTTCTGCTTCGCGGCGTACTTCCTGATCGGCGAGCACGGGGTCAGCCGGCTCGACCCGCTCCGGGTCATCTTGTGGTCGTTCGGCTACGCCACCGTCGGCCTCAACCTGATGCACCCCGTGACCGCGCTCCCGCTCGGACTGCTCGACGAGCGGGTCTCGCTGCTGGGGCGCCTGGCCGGGTACGACGCCCCGGTCTGGGCGGTGCTGGGGTGGATCGTCGTGATCGGGACGGTGCTGCCGTTCGGGGTCGAGCTGCTGGCGCTGCGGCACCTGGCGGCGACCACCGTGACCATGGTCGCCATGCTCGAGCCCATCGGGGTCTCCGCGCTGGGGTGGGCGTGGTTCTCGGAGTCCCTGGGCGTCGTCGCCGTGCTGGGAGCCCTGGCCGTGGTCGCCGGCATCGTGCTGGCGCAGAGCGCCCGTCAGTCACCCGAGCTGGTCGAGCCGCCCCACCTCGGCTGAAAGCGGCGGCCCCGTCGGCCGTTCAACTCCGACATATCGGACATTCGGCTGAGGTGCCGAGCCCACGACTCCGTCATCCTTGGCGATGTCGGCGAGCCGCGGGGGTGGCCGCCGACGTCGGGGGGGCCGCGATCCGTGGGGGATCGCGGCCACCCCGACGGGGGGTTCTCCCACCCCCCGCCCCTCGGGGCGCACCCGGCTCGGCCTCGACAGCCGGAGCCCGACCCGGGTCAGGGCAGGACGACCTCGCCGCCAAGGACCCGCGGCAGGTCCCGACCGACCCGGACGTCGAGCGGGTTGGTCAGGCAGCGGATCGACCCGCCGCCCTTGTGGAACTCGCTCACGTCGATCAGGCGCACCTCGAAGCCCCAGCCCTCGAGCACCGCCCGCACCCGCGGCGGGCACGCCGGCATCAGCACCGTGCGACCGACGACGACGGAGTTCGCGCAGAACGTGAGAGCCTCCTCCTCGCTCAGCACCAGCGGCTCGGGGACCAGCGACAGCGCCGCCGCCGCCGAGGCGTCGTCGAACGCGGCCGGGCACACCATCGCCCGGGTGGCGTCGAGCGGGCAGAAGGCCAGGTCGAGGTGGTACATGCCGGGGTGGGTGATCCGCAGCCCCCGCACCCGCACGTCCAGCTCGGCGGCCAGGTGCTTGAGCGCCAGCTCCTCGGTCCGCGGGCCGTGCCCGACCACCAGCGCGTCGCCGAACGCGAAGGCGTCACCGGCCTCCAGGTGCGCGCCCACGCCGTCGCGACCGACGTAGGCCGGGACGAAGCCGTGGTCCACGAACCACGGCATCGCCGTGCGGACCTCCAACCGGCGCTGCGGCCACCGCATGTGCGAGAGCACCACCCGCCGGGTCACCGGCAGCCCGGCCGGGTCGGCGGGGCTGCCCAGCACCGGGTCCGGCGCCTGCTCCACGGCCAGGCCGAGGTTCATGGCGTAGACCATGTCGGGGGAGTCGGGTCGCTGGTCGAGGACGTCGACGACGGCGCCGGCGTCCCGCAGCGCGGCGAGCAGCCCTTCCCACTGTCGGCGAGCCAGCGCCAGGTCGGGCTGGTCGCGGAGGTCCATGTAGGGGTTGATCGCGTAGTCGACCCGGAAGTGCTCGGGGTCCACCGTGAGGTAGTGACGCCCCCAGGACAGGGTCCGGTCGGGCTCGGTGTCGGCGGTCGGGATGCTCTCGTGCCTCGGGCTCATCGTGCTCGTCATAGGTCGCCTCCTCCGGTCGGGTGCTCTGGACTCGTCCAGGTCACTGTCAGATTGTCTGACAATCAGACACGGAACAGTATGTGGTGTCGCAGGGGTGCTGGTGCAACTTTTGACCGAAGATGTGACAGAGCCGTCACCGAGACGTTCGGATCCGATGACGTCTCGGCGTGACAGACTCCTCCGGATAGCGATCCCCTCCCGACGGCCCGCCGGAGACCCCGCGTGACCCCGTACCAGACGCTCAAGCTCGAGCACTCCTCCACCGTCGACCGCGTCGCCGAGGAGCTGCGCCGGGCGCTGTTCGACGGCGAGCTCGAGGCTGGTACGCCGCTGCGGGAGCTGGCTCTGGCGGAGGCGATGGGCGTCTCCCGCTCCACCATCCGCGAGGCGCTGGGGGTCCTCGTCGCCGAGGGGCTGGCCACCCGCGAGCCCAACCGGGGGGTGCACGTCACCGAGCTCGACCCGCAGTCGGTGCACGACGTCTGCGAGGCGCGCGCGGTGCTGGAGATCGCCGGCGCCCGCTGCTGGGAGCGGGCCGGCGAGGCGCGCCGGGAGGCCTGCCGGGCCGCGGTCCGGGCCTTCGGCGAGGTCTCGCGCAGCGACGCCCGCCCCGGCGAGCTCACCGCCGCCCACCTCGCGATCCACCGGTCGTTCGTGGCACTGACCGGATCGGCCAGGCTGGTGGCCGTCGCGGAGTCGTTGAGTGCCGAGATCCGGCTAGCCCTCGCCAAGGTGGACCGGATCCGGCAGAACGCGGGCGCGCAGGTCGACAGCCACCAGCGGCTGGTCGACCTGCTGGACCTCGGGGCGCTCGAGAACGCGGTCGCGGAGCTGACCCACCACCTCGCCGACGCCGAGGACTCGATGCTCCAGGCGCTCGACCTGCGCGACGCCCCCGAGGCCACGTCGCCGCGACCGTGACCTCCCACGCCCACACCACGCTCTCAGGCCGGGTTCAGGCACGGCTGGCACAGTGACAGGGTGAGCGGCGTCGTGGAGCAGCAGAGGTCCCGGGTCCTGGTCGTGGACGACGACCGCGCGGTGCGGGAGTCGCTGCGCCGGTCACTGGAGTTCAACGGCTACGCCGTCAGCCTCGCCACCGACGGCGCCGAGGCCCTCGCCAGCATCGCCGGCCAGGCTCCGGACGCCCTCGTCATCGACGTCATGATGCCGCGCCTCGACGGCATCGAGACCACCCGCGCGCTGCGGACGGCGGGCAACGACCTGCCGATCCTCGTGCTCACCGCGCGGGACTCCGTCGGGGACCGGGTCGACGGCCTCGACGCCGGCGCCGACGACTACCTCACCAAGCCGTTCGCCCTCGAGGAGCTGCTCGCCCGGCTGCGGGCGCTGCTGCGCCGGGCCCAGGCACCGAGCAGCGGTCCCGGGGTCGACGACGAGGTGCTCGGCTTCGCCGACCTCACCCTGAACACCGCCACCCGTGAGGTCCACCGCGGTGCCCGGGCCATCGAGCTGACCCGCACCGAGTACTCCCTGCTCGAGATGTTCCTGCACCGTCCCCGGCGCGTCCTGGACCGGTCGTTCATCCTCGAGGAGGTCTGGGGCTACGACTTCCCGACCACCGCGAACTCCCTGGAGGTCTACGTCGGCTACCTGCGCCGCAAGACCGAGGCCGAGGGCGAGCCACGGCTCATCCACACCGTCCGCGGGGTCGGCTACGTGCTGAAGGAGGGGTGAGCGGCCCCGTGAGCGCGATCTCCGACCGGCTGCGCCGCCGACGCTCCCTGGCCGGTCGGCTGATCGCGCTGACCACGCTCGCCGTCGGCCTCGCGGTGGCGCTGGTCGCCCTAGCGGCGTACCTGACCGTCCGGCACCAGCTGCAGGCCTCCATGGACGACTCGCTGCACCGGCGGGCCGAGATCGCGGCCGAGTACGACCCGGCCAGCTTCAGCCCCGACGACATCCCCAACTTCCTGCTCGGGGCCAGCGACACCAAGGTCGGCTACATCTTCGCCGACGGCCGCACCCTGACCACCGGCGGGCCGAACCGCGACACGATCGGGCTCGGCCGTCCCGAGCTGGCGGTGGCCCGCGGGGAGTCGGCCTACTCGTGGCGCACGATCACCACCACCGGCGACGACTACCGGGTGGCCAGCGCCCCCACCCGCACCCAGGGCGTCGCGGTCGTCGTGGCGCAGTCGCTGGCGTCCAACGAGTCCACCCTGGACAAGCTCGGGCTGATGATGGTGCTCTTCGGCGGCGCCGGGGTGCTGGCTGCCGGGCTCGCCGGCTGGGCGGTCGCCCGCAGCGGGCTGCGTCCCGTGCGCCGGCTCACCGAGGCGGTCGAGGACATCGCCCGCACCGAGCAGCTGGACCCGATCGAGGTCGACGGCAACGACGAGCTGGCCCGGCTTGCCCGCTCGTTCAACGCCATGCTGGCCGCGCTGTCGGCCTCACGGGACCGGCAGCGGCAGCTGGTCGCCGACGCGGGTCACGAGCTGCGCACGCCGTTGACGTCGCTGCGGACCAACCTCGACCTGCTGACCCAGGCCGACCGGCAGGGTGGGATGTCCGAGGAGTCCCGGGCCGAGCTGCTCGACGACGTCAGGTTCCAGATCGAGGAGCTCACCACGCTCATCGGCGACCTCACCGAGCTCGCCCGGGAGCAGCCGTCGACGCTGCTGCTCGACACCGTCGACCTCGCCGAGATCACCGAACGAGCGGTACAGCGGGTACGCCGCCGCGCCAGCGGCTTGCGCTTCGACCTGCGGGTCGCCCCGTGGGCGGTGACGGGCGAGCCGAACGCGCTGGAGCGGGCGGTGACCAACCTGCTCGACAACGCCGCGAAGTGGAGCCCGCCGCTGGGGGTGGTCACGGTGAGCCTCGACCGGGGGGTGCTCCGGGTCGCCGACCAGGGCCGCGGCATCGCCGAGGAGGACCTGCCCCACGTGTTCGACCGGTTCTACCGGTCCTCGGACTCCCGCACCCTGCCGGGCTCCGGGCTCGGCCTCGCGATCGTGCGGCAGGTCGCCGAGCGCCACGGCGGCGGCGTCCGCGTCGCGCGCTCCCCCGAGGGGGGCGCGCAGCTCGAGCTGTGGCTCCCCGGTGCGACCCCTGACGCGACCGGCGAGGCCGACTTCGTCTCGGACGACCGCTCCGGGGACGACCCGGCTGGTCCCCTCGGCGCGGCGTCCCATCGAGTGTCGGGAGGGGTGTCGGGAGGCGGGTCCGGCGGACCCGCCCGCGACTAGTCGTCCCCGATCCCGCGCTCACACCCGGGGTCACGGGAAGGTCCCAGTCGCCTCTCAGACCCGGTTCAGACTCCTCGGTCATGCTCGAGACATGAGCGACGACCGCCCCGACCACCCAGACCTGCCAGCCGACGGCTCCGAGCCCGACGTCGAGCACACTCAGCGCCTCCCCCGCCACGACGCCGGCGACACCTCGCAGCACCGCTACCCGGACGTGTCGCGCGAGCAGTCGGCCGGGTCGTCGGCCGGGCCGCCCGCGGGGTCGGGCGGGTCGTCGTACCCGTCGATGGGCGGCTTCGCGTTCGCCCCCGAGGCCGACCGGCAGCCCGACCCGGGTCGCGGCCGGGTCGGCAAGGGAGTCGTCGCCGGCCTCGTGGCGGCTGCGCTGGTCGCCGGCGGCGCCGCCGGCGTGGCGGGCGCGGCCGGCTTCCGCGCCGTGGACGGCGGCTCCTCGTCGGGGGGCGGCACGGCCACCGCCTCCGCACCGGCCAGCGGCTCCAACGTCGTCAACACCGCACCGAAGGTCACCGGTGGCACCGTGGAGGACGTGGCCCGGGCGGTCCTGCCCTCGGTGGTCAAGATCAACGTCTCCGGCTCCCAGGGACAGGGCTCCGGCTCGGGTGTCATCATCAGCGCCGACGGCGAGATCCTCACCAACAACCACGTCGTCGCCGTCGCCGCCAACGACGGGGACATCTCGGTCAGCTTCGACGACGGGACGGCCAAGCCGGCCACGATCGTCGGCACCGACCCGGTCACCGACCTGGCCGTCATCAAGGCCCAGGGCGCCACCGACCTCCAGCCCGCCAACATCGGCACCGACACCCAGACCGCCGTCGGCGAGAACGTGGTCGCCATCGGCTCCCCGTTCGGCCTCGAGGCGACCGTCACCAGCGGCATCATCAGTGCGCTGAACCGTCCGGTCTCGGTGGCCAGCGCCGAGCAGAGCCCGTCACCGGGCGATCCGTTCGGGGTGCAGCCGCAGAGCAACCGGGACACCACCTACCCGGCGATCCAGACCGACGCGGCGATCAACCCGGGGAACTCCGGCGGTCCCCTCGTCGACCTCGCCGGCAACGTCATCGGCATCAACTCCTCGATCCGGACCGCCTCGAGCGACACCTCCGGCGGCGGCTCGATCGGCCTGGGCTTCGCGATCCCGATCGACAAGGTGTGGCCGATCGTGCAGCAGCTGCGCGCCGGCGACACCCCGACGCACGCCCGGATGGGGGTCAACGTCAGCACCGCCTCGAGCAGCAGCGGGCTGGTCACCGGCGCGGGCGTCTCCTCGGTCACGTCCGGCTCCGCCGCCGACCGGGCCGGGCTGAAGAAGGGCGACGTCATCGTCAAGGTCGACGACGACGTCATCACCGGCTCGGAGTCGCTGGTCGCGATCATCCGCGGCCACCGCCCCGGCGACGAGGTGTCACTCACCGTGGTCCGCGGCGGCGACCAGCGCCGCACGCTGACGGTCACCCTGGACAGCGACGAGGACGCCGCCTCCAGCTGAGCCGGCCGTTCCCCCGTACCGCCAACCCCACCCCGCCCGCCGAGGGGTCACCGAGTCGCCCGGACACATCGGGTCTCGACGAGGAAGTGACCCCTCAGCGGGTGTCGTGGGCTCAGGAGAGCAGGTCGAGGACCAAGTCGTGGATCAGGTCGTAGCCACGCTCGGTCAGGATCGACTCGGCGTGGAACTGGATGCCGCGGTAGTGCGGACCGACCAGCCGGTGCACGTCCCCGGTCACCGGGTCGGCGGAGACGCTCACCCCCTCCGGGAGGCCGTCACCGACCCGGGCCACGAAGGTGTTGTAGAAGCCCACCTTCTCCTGGCGCCCGTCGAGGTCCACCGGCGACTGGGTGCCCTGGAACACGATGTCCTTGTAGGCCAGGTCGAGCCCGAGCCGCCGTGAGAGCACCTGGTGCCCCAGGCAGACCGCCAGGAACGGCTGCCGCCGCTCCAGCAACGAGTCCACTGCGGCGGCGAACGCCGCGATCTTCGGGTGTTTGTCGTCGCGCGGGTCACCCGGACCGGGTCCCACGATCACCAGGTCGTGACCCACCAGGGCCTGCGGCGTCAGGTCCTGGTGCCGGACCACCGAGGAGGTCATCCCGAGCACCGACAGGACGTGACGCAGCATGTTGACGAAGTCGTCCTCGCCGTCGAGGATCACCGCCGAGCGGCCGGCGAGGGCCGGCTCCGGTGCGGAGCCACCCTGGTCGGTCAGCCAGAACCGGCTCAGCCGCCGGTTGCGACCGCCGAGCGCCGCCGTGACGTCCTCGTCCCGGGCCAGCGCCTCGAGCCCCTCGGCCGCGCTGGCGGAGGCCTGCTCCACCAGTCCGAACGCGGACAGGATGCCACCGGCCTTGGCGTGGGTCTCGGCGACCTCGGAGGCGGGGTCGGAGTCGCGCACCAGGGTCGCCCCGGCCGTCACCGTGAGGTCGCCGGCGGGGCTGACGTCGGCGGTGCGGATCACGATCGGGGAGTCCGCCGTGGCCTCACCCGCCGCGTCGCGGCCGAGCAGCGCCAACGCGGCGCCGTAGTAGCCGCGTCCCTGGGTCTCGTACTTCTTGATCAGCCGGCACGCATTCTGCACCGGTGACCCGGTCACCGTCGCGGCGTACATCGTGTCCCGCAGCACCTCCCGGACGTCGCGGTCGGTGCGCCCGGCGAGCAGGTACTCGGTGTGCACCAGGTGCGTCATCGGCTTGAGGAACGGCCCGAGCACCTGACCACCCTCGTGGCAGACGTCGCACATCATCTTCAGCTCCTCGTCGACGACCATGAAGAGCTCGAAGATCTCCTTCTCGTCGGCCAGGAACTCCAGGAGGCGCTGCTTGCGCTGCTCCGGGTCGTCGAGGCCCTTGAGCCGGAAGGTGCCGCTGATCGGGTTCATCGCGACGTCGCCACCGTGCACCGAGACGTGTCGCTCCGGGCTGGCCCCGAGCAGATAGCGCTCACCGGTGAAGAACAGGTAGGTCCAGTACGCACCCCGCTCCCGTTCCAGCAGCCGGCGCAGCACGGTCAGTGCCTTCCGGGCGTCCCAGCCCTCGAGCCGTGCCCGGTAGTGGCGCCCGACCACGAGGTTGGCGCCCTCGCCGTTGCCGATCTCCTCGCCGATGATCGCCTCGACCATCGCTGCGTACTGATCGTCGGAGGTGTCGAAACCACCCCGGTCCGCGAGCCCCACGACCTCGTCGGGCAGGGCCGCCAGCAGCTCGGCCAACCCCACCTCGACCTCGACCTCGATGTCGACCACCGTCAACGGCGTGCCGTCGTCGTGCACCTCGAAGCCACGCTCGGCGACCTGCCGGAACGGGATCGCCAGCAACCGGTCGAAGCGCCGCCCCGGCTCCGGCGCGCCGTCCTCGAGGGGCACGTCCAGCAGCCGCTCGACCTCGCTGCGCGGACCGCCCACCAGCGTGACGGTCGGCGCATCGCCGAGCCGGATCACCGCCCACGCCTCCTGCTCCAGCAACGCCTCCAGCGTGGCGCGGGCGGCGGGAGCGGGAGTGTCCATGGCGCGCGACTCTACTTCGCGCCGACCCGGCTCGTCCGGTGGACCCGGGCACGCCGACCCGACTCGTCTGGCGCGCGACGGTACGCCGACCCGGCTCGTCTGGCGCTCCACGTGACGCCCACCCGGCTCGTCTGGCGCTCCGCGTAACGCCGACCCGGCTCGTCTGGCGCTCCACGTAACGCCGACCCGGCTCGTCTGGCGCTCCACGTAACGCCCACCCGGCCCGTCTGGCGCGCCACGTGACACCCACCCCCGCCACACGCGCCAGGTCGGCACCCTCCAGCCCGCCACACGCGCCAGGTCAGCACCCTCCAGCCCGCCACACGCGCCAGGTCAGCACCCTCCAGCCCGCCACACGCGCCGGGTCAGCACCCTCCAGCCCGCCACACGCGCCAGGTCGGCACCCTCCAGCCCGCCACACGCGCCAGGTCGGCACCCTCCAGCCCGCCACACGCGCCGGGTCGGCACCCTCCAGCCCGCCACACGCGCCGGGTCAGCGGGTAGGGGGTCAGGTGGTGACGGTGACCATCCGCTGGGTGGCCCGGGTCAGCACGACGTAGAGCGTCGCCCGGCCGGTGGCGGACTCGGCCTCGATCTCGTCGGGGGTGACCACGACGATGCCGTCGAACTCCAGACCCTTCGTCTCCAGGCCGGTGAGCACCGCGAGCCGCGCCTGCGCGCCTCCCGCCAGCGCGCCCGCGAGGTCGGGGCGCTGCTGGGCCCACTCCCCGAGCCAGCCGTTCACCTGCGCCCGGCGGGCCGCCGGCACGACCACCCCGACGGTGCCCTCGACCCCGGCGAGGAGCTCCTCGACCGCCTCGCGCACCCCCTCGCGCAGGTCGAGGACGGTGCGCTCGGCCGGCGGCGTCCCGGTCTCTCGGACCGCATCGGGAAGGTCCGCGTCGAGACCCACCCGTCGTGCGTAGGCCGCCGCGAAGTCGTAGATCTCCTTGCTGTTGCGGTAGTTCGTCGAGAGGTGGAACTCGTGGCGGGGCTTGTCGCCGAGCGCCTGCTCCCTCGCGCGGGCCGCCTCCTCGGGCACCGGCCACGACGACTGGGCGGGGTCGCCGACGACCGTCCAGGTGGCGCCGCGACCGCGCCGGCCGACCATCCGCCACTGCATCGGGGTGAGGTCCTGGGCCTCGTCGACCAGCACATGGGCGTAGGAGTCGTCCTCCGTGCGGGACGACGGGCGGGGACGGGCGCCGTGGGCGTGGGTCTGCCCGTAGGCCCGGTCTGCGGAGGTGCTGAGCTCGGGGACGTTCTCGTCGAACAGCTCGGCGACCGGGTCGTAGTCCCGGTCGCGGTCGTGCGCCGGGCGCTCCGGGACGTCGCCGAGGAAGAACCGCAGCTCGTCGAGCAGCGGCACATCCTCAACCGTCCAGTCGTCGCCGGTGACGCGGTAGGCCGCCGGCTCGCGGACCGGGCCCCAGGACTTGGAGAGAAGCGCCTGCTCGTCGGTGTCGAGCAGGCCCTCGCCCACCCGCGCGAGCAGGTCGGGGTCGCGCAGCCACCCGAGCACCTCGACGGCGTCCAGCGACGGCCACCAGCCGAGCACGAAGTCGACGAACGCGGCGGTGCCGAGCACCGTCTCGTTGAACTCCTCGCGGCCGCGTTCCCGGCCCCGCTCGCCGGTGACCTGGCGCCACAGCGCGTCCAGCAGGGCCCCTGGAACCCGGGGCAGCACGCGGTTGCGGTGGCCCTGCGACAACAGCGTCCGCCGTACCCGGGCGAGCTCGCGCCCCGACAGCACCAGGTTGTCGTCGCGGTAGAACAGCCGCAGCTCGTCGGGGGCGTCGGGCACCGCTTGCCGCGCCGTACGACGCATCAGCTCGGCCATCCGCCCGGTGCCCTTGACGTCCGCCACGGCGGGGTCGTCGCGGCGACCGGTACGGATCCCGTCGACCACCTCGCCCAGGGAGCGCAGCGCGACGGCGGTCTCGCCGAGGGAGGGCAGCACGCGCTCGATGTAGCGCATGAACACCCCCGACGGCCCCACGACCAGCACGCCCCCGCTCTCGTAGCGTCGGCGGTCGGCGTAGAGCAGGTACGCCGCTCGGTGCAGCGCGACGACCGTCTTGCCGGTGCCGGGGCCTCCGGAGATCGAGACCACGCCCTTGCCGGGAGCACGGATGGCCCTGTCCTGCTCGCTCTGGATGGTCGCGACGATCGAGTGCATGGTGCGGTCCCGGGCCCGGGACAGCTGCGCCATCAGCGCGCCCTCACCGACGACCACGAGGTCGTCCCCGCCCTCCGCGTCGAGCAGGTCGTCCTCGACGGCGACCACGCGGGCGCCCACGCAGCGCAGCACCCGGCGACGCGTCACACCTTGCGGGTCGGCGGCGGTGGCCTGGTAGAAGACCGCCGCGGCCGGCGCCCGCCAGTCGATCAGCAGCGAGTCGCGCTGCTCGTCGCGCAGCCCGATCCGGCCGATGTAGCGGGGTCGTTCCTGCGGCCAGCGCTCGCGGTCGAGGTCGAGGCGGCCGAACACCAGACCCTCGTGCGCCGCGTTGAGCGTGGCGATCCGCTTCGCGGCCTGGAACACCATCGCGTCACGTTCGACGAGGCCGCCCTCGTGGCCGAGCCGGGCCCGACCGTGCCCTTCGCGGGCGAGCTCCTGGGCGTTGCGCGTCGAGCGCTCGAGCTGTTCGTAGACCCGGTCCACGAACTCCTGCTCGGCGGCGACCTCACGACGCGTGACGGCGTCGTGAGCCGCACCGGGGACGGCGGTCCCGCTGTCGGCGGTCGGGGGAACGGACAAGGCTCGAGCTCCTGGGTGGCGGTCGCGGAGCGCCGCCGGACCCGGGCGGCCGCGACGGCAAGAGTCCTACGTTACCGCGCAGCCCCTGGGCTCCGCTGGCGGATCCGGACACCTGACAGGGCGCCGGACACCGCCGCCGACCGGTCACGGGCCGCTGTCGGACCGACGCTGGTAGAGGGCCACCCCGACGTGGGTGGCAGCCACGGGCGTGGTGGCGCGCACGACCACCAGGTGGGGGCGGTCTTGGGACAGGACGAGGCCGGAGTGCACCAGCCCCAGCGCAGCGTCCCGCACCGTCGTCCCGTCCACGCTGACCCGGACCTGCCCGCTTCCTGCTGGCACCGCGACCCAGGCCAGCAGCTGGGGAGCCGGGTCGGGTGCCACCGCCATCCGCAGCAGCGGGCCGCCGACCCGGGTCTCCTCGCTGCGGACGTACTCGTACTCGAACCCACCGCGCCGGACGGTCTGCGGCAGGTCGAGCCCGGCCAGGGTGAGGGGTCGGATGGCGCCGACGTCCGGCACGAACGACGGATCGGGGGGAGCGGGGGCGGGGGCGGGGACCGCGACGACGGCGACCAGGAGGGCAGCGACCGCTGCCACCCCCGTGCCGACGGCACGGCGGCGGCGTCCCCGTCCCTGGGTCTCCCCTGCCCGCTCCACCCCGTCGAGCCGGGCAGCCAGCCCGGGGCCGGGGAGGCTCTCGACGTGCGCCGTCAGCTGGGGAACCGCTCCCGGTCCGAGCCGGGTCAGTGCTGCGGCCAGCAGCGTGTCCACGCTGTGCTCGCCGCAGTCGAGGGCGTCGGCGGCCTCGTCCGGCTCGACCTCCGCCACGGCCCGCAGCACCACCGCGGCGCGCTGTCGCGGGGACAGCCCCCGCCACCGCGACCACACGTCCGCCCCGGCGCCGGTCTCGTCGGCACGGCGACGGGGCGGGCTGGCTGCCGGGCCTGCTCGGGGGCCGGCTCCCAGGGCGCGCCACCGCCGGAGCGAGGCGGTGACCAGCAGCTGCCTGACCGCGACCTCCGGCGGGGTGTCCAGCCGACGCCACCGGAAGCGGACCCGGGCCAGCGCCTCCTCCAGCAGGTGCTCGGCGCGGTCGGGGTCGCAGCTCAGCAGGTAGGCCGTGCGCCACAGCCGGTCCGAGCGCGCAGCGACGAACGCCTCGAAGTCGTTGCGCGCCTGCGTGCTCGTGCTCATGGGTGGTCCTCGTTCGCCCGTCCGGCTCCAGCATCCCTCACGGCGGGCCGTCGTCCCAGGGGTGGCGGCGGGGTCTCGACGGGCTCGACCAGCCGGACAGCGTCTCGACGGGCTCGACCAACGGCTGGTCGGCAGGCCCCGGGGGCAGGCAGGCTGGGCCGATGGTCACCCCATCGGCCGCGGCACCGCGGCTGCGCGAGCATCTCCCGCTCGCCGTCGGGGCCGTCGTGCTGGTGACGCTCGCCGCCTTCCTGGACCGAGCGGTCGGCACAGCGCTGCCCGCGATGCTCCGCGACCTCGGGGCGGTCCGGGCCTTCGGCCTGGTCAACGCCGCCCCTGCGGCGACCTTCCTGGCGGCGCTGTCGCTCGGCGGCGCTTGGGCTGACCGGGTCGGCGCGGTGCCGGTGCTGCGGGCGGGGGCGGCCACGTTCGCCGTGTCGCAGGCCCTGGTCGGCAGCGCGCCGAGCGCCTCGGTGGTGGTGCTCGGCCGGCTGGCCGGTGGCGTCGGGGAGGCCTGGGTGGACGTGTCGCTGCTGGTGCTCGTCGCGCAGCGGCTGCCGGCGACGCTGCGGCCGCGGATGTTCGCGGTGTTCTCGGCCGCCTGGGTGCTGCCGTCCGTGCTCGGCCCGTTCGTCACCGGTGTGGTCACCGAACGGCTCGGCTGGCGGTGGGTGTTCCTGGGCGTGCTCCCGCTGCTGCCACCGGCCTGGCTGCTGCTGCGTACTGCTCTGGGCCGCGCACAGCCGCTGCCGGGCGACCCGGCCCCGCAGCGGTCCGGGGCCGGGGTCGGGCGCCCGCGGACCCGCTGGGCGGTCGCCGCCGGGGCGGCCGTGTTCGCGCTCAACCTCGCCGGCACCGAGCTCGGCCGTCACCCGCTCGCGGCCACGGTGGTGGTCCTCGCCTCGGCCGCCGGGTTGGTGGTCGCCCTGCTCCGACTGCTGCCGGCGGGCACCCTGGCAGGGGCACGCGGGATCCCCGCAGTGGTGGCCACCCGGGGAGCGGTGTTCATGGCGTTCTCCGGGGTCGGCGCCTTCCTCCCGCTGCTGCTGACGCTGGTGCACGGGTTCCGTCCGGCGCTCGCCGGCACCAGCCTGGCGGTCACCGGCGTGGCCTGGGCACTCGGCTCGTGGCTGCAGGGGCGCGACCTGGGGGTCTCGCGGCCGCGGGTGCTGCGGGTGGGGGTCGGCGTGCTGACCGTGGGACTGGCCGGGACCTTGCTGCTGGTGGTCCCGGGCCTGTCCCCGTGGCCCGGCCTGCTGGCGTGGTCGCTGGCCGGGGTGGGGATGGGGATCGCGTCCTCGACCCTGTCGGTGCTCCAGCTCGACCTGGCCCCGGACGCCGAGCAGGGCCGAACCAACGCGGCCGCGCAGACCTGCGGCGTGGCCGGCTACTCGCTGGCGCTCGCGCTGGGTGGCAGCCTCGTCGCGTTGCAAGCACCGGACCCGGGCGGCCTGGTCTTCGGGGTGGTCATCGGGGCCGGGGTGGTCTCCGGAGCCCTCGGCTGGGTGCTGGCTGCCCGGGTCAGCGTCGCCGCTCCAGGAACGCCCGCATAGCGGCCTTCGCCTGCTCGGAGCCGAACAGCCTCGCCGAGAGCGCCGCCAGCTCCGGGCCCTCGGTGTCGACCCGCGCGAGCAGGTGCCGGTTGACCAGCCGCTTGGTCTCGCGCAGTCCCTGCGGGGTGCCCTGGGCCAGCGAGGAACACACCGCCGCGACCTCCTCGTCCAGCCGGGCCTCGGGCACCGACCGGGTGACCAGCCCGATGCGCTCGGCCTCACGACCGTCGAAGGTCTCCCCGGTCAGGAGGGTCAGGGCCGCCGCCCGGTCGGTCAGCCGGGGCAGCACGGTCAGGGAGATCGCGGCCGGCGCGAGACCGAGCCGCACCTCGGTGAACGCGTACGTCGCGTCCTCGGCGCTCAGCGCCACGTCGCAGGCGGCGACCACCCCGATGCCGCCCGCCCTGACGTGACCGTGCACCCGGGCGACGACCGGCTTGTCGCAGGCGACGATCCACCGTTGCAGCGCCACCAGGACCCCGGCGGCCTGCTCCATCCCGTCCTTGGCGGCCTCGGCGAGGTCGGCCCCGCTGCAGAACGTCCGCCCCTCGGCGCGCAGCACCACCACCCGGACGTCGTCGTCGTCCGCCAGCGCGGTGAGGCCGTCGTGGAGCTCGTGGACCAGCCGCCGCGACAGCGCGTTGCGGTTGGCCGGGCTGTCCAGGACCAGCGTCCCGACCCGCTCCGCGACGTCGACCTGCACGTGAACCAGCGGGGCATGTCCCTCGTCCATCTCGTCGTCGCCTCCTGCGCCCGTTCCGGGTGCGACGATAACCCGGTGACCGAGCCGAGCGGACCGCGTCTGCGAGCCGCGGGCGAGGCCGACCTGACCGCGCTGCTGGACCTGGAGCGCGCCGCCACCCTGGCCGCGCTGGCCCACGTCTACCCGCCCCAGCGCTACCCGTTTCCCGAGCAGGCCGTGCTCGCCCGGTGGGCCCTCGTGCTCGCCGAGCCCGACGCCGCCGTGCTGGTGCTCGACCGCGGGGACGGCCCCGGCCTGGACCTGCTCGTTGCCCACGACGACCACAGCCTGCGCCACCTCGCGGTGCGACCCGAGCGCTGGGGCTGCGGCCTCGCGACGGCCGCCGTGGGTCAGGTGCTGGCAGCGATCGCCCGGCGCGGCGGTGAGACCGCGGAGCTGTGGTGCCTGGCGGACAACCGGCGGGCGCTCCGGCTCTACGAGCGGCTGGGTTGGCGGGAGGCGCTCCCAGGGCCGGACCACCCTGGTCCGTCCCGGCGCGAGGCCGCCTGGCCGCCGCACCCGATGGAGGTGCGCTACTCGTGCCCGACGACCTGATCGCGGCGGGCACGCCGGCCGGCCGCTGGGTGCTCACCGCCGCTGTCCTCGGCTCGGGGATGGCGATGCTCGACGGCACCGTGGTCAACATCGCGCTGCGCGCCGTCGGCAGCGACCTGGGGGCCAGCGTGGCGCAGCTGCAATGGGTGGTGAACGCCTACCTGCTCTCCCTCGCCTCGCTGATCCTCGTCGGCGGCTCCCTCGGTGACCACCTCGGCCGGCGCCGGACGTTCATGGTCGGCGTCGCGTGGTTCGCGGTGGCCTCGGCGCTGTGCGGGCTGGCCCGCTCGCCCGACCAGCTCATCGCGGGCCGGCTGCTGCAGGGCGTAGGTGCGGCGCTGCTGACGCCCGGCAGCCTGGCGATGATCTCGGGCTCGTTCCGTCGCACCGACCGCGGCCGCGTGATCGGCCAGTGGGCGGGGCTGGGCGGGATCGCGGCCGCGCTGGGACCGCTGCTCGGCGGCTGGATCGTGGACAACGCCAGCTGGCGCTGGATCTTCGGCATCAACGTCCCGGTGGCGCTGGTCGTGCTGCTGGTGACCGCGCGGCACGTCCCCGAGTCCCGTGACCCCGAGTCGGCACGCGGCTTCGACGTGCTCGGCGCGGTGCTCGGCGCGCTCGGGCTGGCGGGGGTGACCTATGCCCTCATCGAGTCGTCGGCCGCTCCCCGGGGCGTGGTGCTGGCCGCCGCCGGGGCGGGTGCCGCCGCGCTCGTGCTGTTCGTCCTGGTCGAGCGGCGGCAGCGCGACGCGCTGGTGCCGATGCAGCTGTTCGGCTCGCGGACCTTCTCGGTCGTCAACCTGCTCACGCTGCTCGTGTACGGCGCGCTGGGAACGCTGACCTTCTTCCTGGTGCTGCAGCTCCAGGTGGTCACCGGCTGGAGCCCGTTGCAGGCGGGGCTCTCGACGGTCCCGCTGACGGTGGTGATGCTCGCGCTGTCCTCCCGGTCGGGCGACCTGGCCGCCCGGATCGGCCCGCGGCTGCCACTGACGGTCGGGCCGGCGCTGTGCGCCGTGGGGGCGCTGCTGCTGCGACCGGTGGGCGCCGGCACGGGCTTCGTCACCGGCGTGATGCCCGGGATGCTGGTCTTCGCCGCCGGGCTGGTGCTGCTGGTGGCGCCGCTGACCGCCAGCGTCCTGGCCGCCGCCCCGGACCGGTTCGCGGGCGTGGCCAGCGGGGTCAACAACGCGGTCGCGCGCACCGGCTCGCTGCTGGCGGTCTCGGCGCTGCCGGCGGTGGTGGGGCTCGGCGGCACGGACTACCAGCGGCCCGACGTCTTCGACCGCGGGTACGGCGCCGCGATGCTGGTGTGCGCGGTGCTGCTCGCCCTCGGCGCCGTCGTCGCGCTGCTGGGGCTGCCGGCGGGCCGGCCGGCACCGACACCGGCGGAGCGGTGAGCGCCCGCGGTCACGGCGGCGCAGCGGCGGGTCGGTGCCACCAGGCTGACTACCCGGGCTGACTACCCGGGCTGACTACCCGGGCTGACTACCCGGGCTGACTACCCGGGCTGACTACCCGGGCTGACTACCCGGGCTGACTACCCGGGCTGACTACCCGGGCTGACTACCCTGGCTGACTACCCTGGCTCCATGGCCCGGGTGACGCTGCAGACGATCGCCGACCAGGTCGGGGTCAGCCGGATGACCGTCTCCAACGCCTTCAGCCGGCCCGACCAGCTCTCGCAGGCGCTGCGTGAGCGGATCCTCGAGGCGGCCACCGCGCTCGGGTACGTCGGGCCGGACCCGGCCGCCCGGGCGCTGGCCCGCGGCACCACCGGCGCGGTCGGCGTGCTGCTGACCGACTCGCTCCGATCGGCCTTCGACGACGACGTCGCCACCGCGTTCCTCGGGGCCGTGGCCGGCGAGGTCGGCACCGCCGGGCTGGCGCTGAGCCTGCTCTCCGGCACGGCCGGCGGTGAGCTGGTGCCGGCCCGTGACGTCGCCATGGACGGTGCGGTGGTCTACTCCTGCGACCCGGACCGCTCGGCCGTCGACTGGCTGCTGCGTCGCCGGCTGCCGGTCGTGTTCGTCGACCAGGAGCCCACCGACGACGTCAGCTGCGTCAACGTCGACGACCGCGGCGGGGCGCGCGCCGCCGCCCAGCACCTGGTCGACCTCGGCCACCGGCGGGTGGCGGTGATGACCGCGGCGATGGGCGGCGCCCCGGGGCTGGTCACGGACCCGCTGGCGGACGCCCGGACCGCCAAGTACGTCTCCCGCGAGCGGGTGGCCGGGTGCCTGGACGCGCTGGCCGCGGCCGGGCTCACGCCGCTGGTGCACCGGCAGCGCACCAGCGACGACCAGGAGGCCTACCGCGCCGCGCTCGTGCTGCTCGCGGCCGGGGACCGGCCGACCGGGGTGCTGTGCTTCTCCGACGTGATCGCCAGCGGCGTCGTCCGGGCGGCGGAGGAGCTGGGGCTCGACGTCCCCGGCGACCTCTCCGTGACCGGGTTCGACGACAGCCCGCTGGCCCGGCGGCTGCGCCCCCGGCTCACCACCGTCCGCCAGGACGTCGTCGAGAAGGGCCGGCTGGCCGCGAGCCTGCTCCAGGACGCCATGGCCGGGCGTCGCGCCGGGCTCGCCGTACCGGTCGAGCGGGTGCGGCTGCCCACCGAGCTGGTGGTCCGCGACAGCACCGGGCCGCCTCCGGGGTGAGCCGGACCTCAGGCGTTCTGCCAGAGCCCCATCACGTTGCCCTCGCTGTCGGTGAAGTACGCCGCGAAGCCCATCTCCCCGACGGCCTGCCGGTCGGTCAGCCGGGCGCCCCCGAGCCGCTCGACGGTCCTCAGCGTGGCCTCGATGTCCGCTACGTCGATGGTGACCACCGGGCTGCGGAGCGGGCCGCCGCGGGCCATCATGCCGCCGTTGATGAACCCGGGCTCACCGGGCGGGCCCTGGTCGCTGGGCCCGGTCGTCGCCAGGACGTAGTCGAGCTCCTCGATGTCCTGGAACGTCCACTCGAAGGCCTCCCGGTAGAAGCGTCCCGCCCGCGCGCGGTCGTCGAACGGGATCTCGAAGTGGACGACGCGTCCGGCCATGCTGTCCTCCGTCGGTGGGGAAGGGTGCCCCTGCCCGGGGCCCGGACCTCCAGCCATACGCCCACCCTGGTCAGGGGTCAAGGCCGCCCACGCGCGGGTGGCCCGGCGGGTCGCTCACCGATACGTCACGAGCCCCCGGACGCCGTCGGTCTCGAGATGGCCGTGGTCGTTGAACGACACGAGGGTGGTGCCGCGTCCGCCCACCACCACCTTGGTCACGGAGGCGTTCACCACCACCGGGTGCAGCCGGGCCCAGCCGTCCCGGCCACCATCGAGGAGGGACGCGGCCACCCAGGCGACCGGACCGCCCGAGGTGACGACCACGGCGGTGCCGCCGGCCGCGAGCCGGTCGACGGCGCGCCGCAACGCCCCGTCGACCCGCTGGCTGAAGGCAGCGAAGCCCTCGTCGTACTCGTCGTCGAAGCGGCCCTCGCTCCAGCGCCGGGTCGCCGCCTCGAACCAGCGCTGGAACTCCGCCCGGGACTGCCCGCCAGCCCCGTCGGTCCCGCCGGTCTCCGGCGGCTGCCGCGCCAGCACCTGCTCGTGGTTGAACTCGTCCCAGCCGGCGTCGCGGTGCATCGGCCCGGACCAGCCGGCGGCCACCGCCACGGCGTCCGCGGTCTCCCGGTGTCGCCGCAGCGTGCCGGTCAGCACCGGGCACGGGCCGACCCCCCGCCGGCGCAGCTCGGCGCCGAGCAGCCGGGCCTGCCGCTCGCCGGTCCCGGACAGCCGGTCGTAGTCGTCGGCACCCCACGACGCCTGGCCGTGCCGCACCAGCAGCAGGACGCTCACCCTCGCGTCCCGCCCGAGGCGACCAGGGCGGCGCAGCGCCGGTCGAGGTAGTCCACCAGCGGCCGGAACCCGGCGGCGGTCTCGTTGCTGGTCTGACGGTGGTGGTAGCGGTAGTAGATCTGCTGGCCGATCACCGCCAGCCGGAACAGCCCGAACACCTCGTAGAACCGCCACTGCTCGGGGCTGGCCCGCAGCCCGGTGCGCTGCAGGTAGTGCTCGACCATCTCGGCCCGGGTCAGCATGCCGGGCAGGTGGCTCGGTTGCCGACGCAGCGCGAGGTAGGCGGGGTCGTCGTCCGCCTGGATCCAGTACGCCAGCGCCCCGCCGAGGTCCATCAGCGGGTCGCCCACCGTGGCCATCTCCCAGTCGAGCACGCCCGTCACCCGCAGCGGCTCGGCCGCCGGGTCCAGCACGACGTTGTCGAGCCGGAAGTCGTTGTGCACCACGCAGGTCGCGACGTCGTCCGGCCGGTGCTCGGCCAGCCACGCCATCACCGGCTCGAAGTCGCCGACGTCGTCGGTGCGGGCCGCCCGGAAGCGGTGCGACCAGCCCGCCACCTGCCGGGCGACGTACCCGGCGCCCTTGCCGAGCCCCTCCAGCCCGGCCGCGGCGACGTCGACGCCGTGCAGCTCGACCAGCACGTCGAGGAAGGTCCGGCAGAGGTCGCCGGCCTGCCGCCGGTCCAGCGCGCGACCGGCCGGCAGGTCCCGGCGCAGGATCGCGCCGTCCAGGCGCGTCATGACGTAGAACTCCGAGCCGACGACGTGGGGGTCCTCGCAGAACGCGACCATCTCGGGGACGTAGCCGAACACCGGGGCCAGCAGCGACTGGATCCGGAACTCACGGCCCATGTCGTGGGCCCCGCCGGCCTTCGCCCCCGAGGGCGGGCGGCGCAGGATCAGCTCCCGGGTCGGGTAGCGCAGCAGGTAGGTCAGGTTCGACGCGCCGCCCGGGAACTGCCTGACCTCGGGCTCGACGTCCAGCCCGCGGGGGTCCGCCGCGTTCGCCCGCAGCCACGATGCCATGGCTGCGACGTCGAAGCCGTCCTCCTCCCGGACCGCGACCCCGTCCTCACTCGAACCGCTCCCGGCCGACAGTCTTCCCGCACCGGTCGACCTTTCCGCACCGGCCGACAGTCTTCCCGCACCGGTCGACCTTTCCGCACCGGCCGATCGATCCCTGGCCTCGGGCGACCCAGCCTGTCGCGACCCGTCCATGTCACACGCTCCTGTCCGGCGCGGGGCGCAGGTCGCCGGTCGGCACTGCGCCACGGGCCCCCGTGCGGAGGGGAGGCCGTGGTGCCGACCCTAGGCACCGGCGCCGATCCGTGGCACCTGGTGCGGCAGGTAGTCTCCAAGCAGGAGCACCTGACCACCCACCTCCACGAGACGGGGACCGATGACCAGGATTGTGGCCGCGAGCGCCGTCGCCGTGCTGGCGCTGAGCCTCGGCGCCTGCACCGGCGGCTCGGACTCCGAGCCCTCCGCGGAGTCGACGAGCAGCACCAGCACCAGCACCAGCACCAGCGAGACCACCGCCGGCCCCGAGGTGACGACCGAGAGCACGACCCCCTCGGCCGCCGGGCCGGAGGCGAAGGCCGCCGCGTCGATCTCCGACCTCCTGGTCACCTCGCAGCGGGCCGGCGGCGGGGCCACCGCACTGCTGGCCGTGAACCGCGAGGACGCGGACTGCATCGGGCAGGGCTTCGTCGACGAGCTCGGCGTCGAGAAGCTGCAGACCTACGGCCTGCTGGACGCGGACCTCAATGCCGTCAAGAACGTCGATGCGCTGAAGATGAACGCCCAGGACGCCAGGGCGGCGGCCGCGGTGACGGTGGACTGCACCGACATCAAGACCACCATCGAGCAAGGCATCAACCAGACCGGCAACCTGCCCGCCAAGACCAGGCGGTGCATCAGCCGGGCCCTGGACGTCAAGGTGATCCGGACCGCCCTGTCCAGCGCCTTCGAGGGCAAGCAGACCGAGGCGCAGCGACTGCTCACCAAGCCGCTGCTGACCTGCGCCAAGAGCGCCGGCGGCAACTGAGCCGCGGCCGACCGGTGGACGCCGACGCGATCGTCATCGGCAGCGGCCCGAACGGCCTCGTCGCCGCCAACGTCCTCGCCGACGCCGGCTGGGACGTGCTGGTCCTCGAGGCGCAGCCCCGGTACGGCGGGGCGGTGGCCAGCGACCGCGACCTCCACCCCGACTTCGTCCACGACACCTTCAGCTCCTTCCACCCGCTGGCCGTGGTGTCACCGGTGATGAAGGCGCTCGACCTCGAGTCCCACGGCGTCCGCTGGACGCACGCCCCGGCGGTCGTCGGGACGCCGTACCACGGCGGCGAGTGGGCGCTGCTGCACCGCGACCGCGAGGCCACCGCCCGGGGGCTGGAGGCCGACGCTGCCGGCGACGGGGCGGCCTGGCTGCGGCTCTGCGAGACCTGGGACCGGGTGGGGCCCGACATCGTCGAGGCCCTGATGAGTCCCTTCCCGCCGGTGCGCCGGGCGGTGCGGACCCTCGCCCGGATCCCGGGGCCCGGCGGCGCCCGGCTGCTGCGCGGCGCGCTGGGGTCGGCCGAGGGGCTGGTCGGGCGCGAGTTCAACGGCTCCCGGGCGGGGGTGCTGCTGGCCGGCAACGCGCTGCACGGCGACACCCCGGTCGGCTCACCCGGGTCGGGGATCTTCGGCCTGATCCTGGCGATGACCGGCCAGCTGCACGGCTTCCCGGTCGCGGTCGGTGGCGCCCAGGCCCTCGCCGACGCCCTGGTGCGACGGCTGACCGACCGCGGCGGCCGCGTCGTCTGCAGCACCCGCGTGGAGCGGGTGCTGGTCCGCGGCGGCCGCGCCGAGGGGGTGCGCACCGCGGGTGGCGAGACGCTCACCGCCCGTCGTGCCGTGCTGGCCGACGTCGCGGCGCCCGCGCTCTACGGCGGTCTGGTCCCGTGGGACGACCTGCCCGGCCGGACCCGCACCCTGATGCGGTGGTTCGAGTGGGACCCGGGCACCGTGAAGGTGGACTGGGCGCTGAGCGGCCCGGTCCCGTGGCGGGAGCCGCCGCCGGTCGCGCCGGGCACCCTCCACATCGGCGAGTCGGTGCAGCAGCTCACCGAGTTCCAGCAGCAGGTCGCCGCCGGCGCCGTGCCGGCCCGGCCGTTCCTGCTCGCCGGGCAGATGGCCACCACCGACCCGACCCGGGCGCCGGCCGGCGCCGAGTCACTGTGGGCCTACACCCACGTGCCGCAGCGGGCGACCTCCGACGCCGGCGACGGCGGGGTCCGCGGGGTCTGGGACCGCGACGACGCCGAGCGCATGGGGGACCGGATGCAGGCACGGATCGAGGAGTACGCCCCGGACTTCGCCTCCCGTGTCCTGGCGCGTCGCGTGCTCGGCCCCCGGGAGCTGGAGGAGCGCGACCGGAACCTGCACAACGGCGCCCTGAACGGCGGGACCGGCGCGCTGCGGCAGCAGCTGGTGCTCCGCCCGAAGCCGGGCACCGGCCAGCCGACGACCCCGGTCCGCGGCCTGTACCTCGCCTCCGCCTCGGCGCACCCCGGTGGGGGCGTCCACGGCGCGTGCGGTGCGAACGCGGCCCATGCGGCGCTGCGCCGCACCGCTCGGTGAGGGCTGACCCACGTCGTCTCTCAGCCGGCGACGGTCGCCACCACGCCGGCCCGGACCGCAGGGTCGTCCCAGGCCCGGGCGGTGCGCCGCAGCGACAGGCCCGACCAGACCAGGAAGGGTGCGGCCGCGACCGGTGACCAGGTCCACGGGGCGACGGTCAGCGCTCCGAACAGCAGGCCGGTAGCCGTAGTCGTGAGAGCGAGCCGGGCGGAGTAGCCGACCATCACCAGTGGCGGCGCGGGGGTGACCCGGAGGCTGCGCAGATCGACGCTGCAGGGCCGGCGCACGGACCACCGCAGGGCCCGCGCGACGACCTGCACGGTGACGACCACCCCCGCTGCGACGACCGCCGACAGCTGCGACGAGGAGGGCGGCCCGGCCCGCAGCGACGCGACCAGCACGGTCGCGACGATCGTCAGCAGCAGGATCTCGGCCAGCACCAGCGCCCGCGAGACGAAGCCGAGGCGGGGGCTGACCGGCAGGCTCTCGCGCCAGCGGGCGCCCCGCCCGTCCAGGCTCCAGGCGTTGACGCCGAACAGCAACGCGCCTCCCGACGCCACGAGCCCCGGGAGCACCCCGAGGGTGTCCCACCCGAAGCCGCCGCTCACCGCCAGCACGGCCGGGAACGCGGCCAGCACCGCCATGCCACGCCGGGTCGGCACCGAGCGCCACACCCCCGCCCGGTCCACACGCAGCAGCGCCAGCAGGTCCGAGCCGGGGTGCGGCCGCGCCGACCGCACCGCTGTCTCGGCCCGGTCCTGGGCCCGGCTCGGCAGCCTGGCCACCCGCCCCGCCAGCCATGCCCCGGCCGGCAGCGCGAGGGCGGCCACCAGGCCCAGGCCGACCGTCAGCGCCAGCCAACGTCCCCAGCTCGACGTGGCGCCGGCCGCCACGGCCGCTGCCACGGGCCGGGTCACAACCGCGACCGTGCCCACCGGGAGCCGGTGCGTGCCGACGGCCGCGGCACCGGCCACGACGACCGCGGCGAGGACGGCACAGCCGTGCCTACCCCCGTGAGGACCGCGGCGCCCCCACTCGACCAGCCACGCCAGGGCCTGCCCGAGCGCCGTGGCCGCGAGCAGCCACGTCAGCACCGGCACCAGCGCCGCCACCAGGCCCGGCCGAGCCCCGACGGCGTACGACGTCGCGCCGAGCAGGCCCCAGGCCTGCAGCAGCCAGGCCGAGCTGAGCGGTGCCAGCAGCAGGGCGCCGAGGTGGTCGACCAGTGGGCCCAACGGGAACGCGACGGCCTGGTCCCGCTCGAGCAGCTCGCGGCCGCCTCCGGCCGCGACGCCGGAGACCGCGACCACCCCCAGCAGCCCCAGGCAGCCGAACGGCAGCAGCGCGAGCACCTCGGCGCGCGTGACGGCCTGCTCGGGGAGGAGCGCCGGCCCCATGGCGACGACCAGCGTGACCGTCAGCCCCAGCCACAGCGCGACCGGGACGCCGACGCGGGCACCGCGGCCGCTCGCCGCGAGCCGGAACCGGACCAGGGACCAGGTGTCGGCGACGGCGCGCGGCAGACCGGCCGGCGACGGGTCGGAGCGGCGCAGGTCGTGGCGTGGCTCAGGCGAGCAGGCTGCGGTAGGCACCGGCCCCCGCCTCCCCCGCGAGTGCTGCCGCGGAGAGCTCGGCTACCGCCCGCCCGCCGCGCAGCACGATCGCTCGCTGGCACGCCTGGACCGCCAGCTCGCGCAGGTGGGTGGAGACGAGGACCGCGGCGCCGGCGGCCCTGGCGTCCGCGACCACCTCCAGGGTCGCCTCCACGCCGAGCGGGTCGACACCGTCGAAGGGCTCGTCGAGCAGCAGCACCGCCGGCCTGTGGAAGGCCGCCAGCACGACCGAGAGCCGACGGCCCATGCCGTGGCTGAAGCCGGTGGTCACGCGGTGTGCGGAGCCGGCGAGGTCGAAGCGCTCCAGCAGCTCGACGGCCCGGACCTCCCAGCCCGGGGGCAGTCGGCGCAGCCGGGCCGAGAGCTGGAGGTGCTCCCACGGTGTCGCCCGAGGCACCAGGCCGCCGACGTCGGGGCAGTAGCCCACGGCACGCTTGACCTCCAGGGTGCGCGTCGTGACGTCGAGCCCCGCGATCCGCACTCGACCTCCCGTGGGCGGCACCACCCCGGCCAGCACCCGCATGGTGGTGGACTTGCCGGCGCCGTTGCGGCCGAGCAGACCGACGGCGGTGCCGGCAGCCACCCGCAGGTCGACCCCGGCGACGGCGTCCATCGCAGCGAAGCGCACCCGCAGACCCACGACGTCGACGGCAGCCGGGACGGCGGGATCGGGCATCCCATCATTGTCCCGAGTCCTGTGACATCTCGTGACGAAACGCCCCGGTTCAGATCAGGTGGCGGCGGAGCCGGCGGCGCTACCCCAGCACCGGGACCTCGACCGCGTCGACGAGCCACTGCTGCTCGAGCCGGTCGATGGTGCCGTCCTCCCGCAGCGAGGCGAGCGCACCGTCCACGCACTCGGCGAACGAGCTGGCCTGCCGCAGGACCATGCCGAGCCGGGGTCGCGTCGCCCCGGCGAGGTCGAACTGGCCGACGACGGTGCCGGCCGGCACGGCACCGGTGGTCAACGTGAACGCGGTCACGAGGTCGGTGACCACGGCATCGGTCTGCCCGCTCAGCAGCGACCGGGCAGCCTGGGTCGCGTCGTCGTAGATCAACGGCCGTGAGCCGGGTTGCACCACGTCGGTGATCGCGGCCAGCGACGTCGTGCCGGTGATCGCTCCCAGCTGCAGGTCCTGGAGCCCGGCGATCGTGGTGACCGCGGCGGCCGGGGTGCCCGTCAGCGCGACGACCGCCTGAGCAGCGGTGTAGTACGGGTCCGAGAAGCTCACCGACGCGGTTCCCTCCTCGGTGATGACCACCTGGTCGATGGCCACGTCGAAGCGGCGGCTGCCGTCGTCCAGGGCGCGCGGGCCGGTCACCCTGATCCAGCGCACCCGGCTGCGGGGAAAGCCGAGCCGGTCCGCGACGGCGTAGCCGAGCGACGCCTCGAACCCCTTGCCGTTGCTCGGGTCGTCAGCCACGAACCACGGGGGCCTCGCCGGCGATCCGGTGGCGACGGTGAGCGTGCCCGGGCGGGTGAGCCCGGCCCGGTCCGGGCCACAGACCGGCCCGGTCGTCCCGGTGGCCGGTGCGGAACCGCTCGGCCCCCCCGACCCGGTGCCCGACCCGGTGCCCGACCCCGTGCTCGACCCCGTGCTCGACCCCGTGCCGGACCCGGTCGACCCGCTGCCGGGGCCACCGCCGGAGCAGGCCACCACGCCCAGCAGCAGCGGGACGCAGGTCAGGGCGAGGACGCGGGGGGGACCCATGGGCGCATCGTAGGGCGTCACCACCCGACCCGGCGGGTGCCGCTCAGGCGTGCGCCTCTCCCAGGTGCTCGTGGTCGCGGTGGCTCTCCGGCTCGATCTGGAAGGTGACGTGGTCGACGTCGAAGTGCTCGGCGACGCAGTGGCTGAACTCGTCGAGCAGCTGCCCCACGCCACGCTCCGCGAGGCAGGCGTCGCTCACCGTCACGTGCGCGGACAGCACCGGCATGCCGCTGGTGATGGTCCACGCGTGCAGGTCGTGCACGTCGAGGACGCCGCGGGTGCGGAGGAGGTGTGCCCGCACGTCGTCGAGGTCGAGGTGGGCGGGTGTTGTCTCGAGCAGCACGCTGACCGCCTCCCGCAGCAGCCGGAACGACCGCGGCAGGATGAGCACCGCGATCAGCAGCGACGTCAGCGGGTCGGCCCGGGTGAAGCCGGTGGTCGCGATCACCCCTGCCGCCAGCACCACCAGCACCGACCCGACGAGGTCGCCGAGCACCTCGAGGTAGGCGCCCCGCATGTTCAGCGAGGCGCCCTGGCGCCGGAACAGCAGGCCCAGCGAGACCGCGTTGGCAGCCAGGCCCACCAGCGCGAAGCCGAGCATCGTGCCGGCCCTGACCTCCACCGGGTCGACCAGCCGACGGACCCCCTCGACCGCCAGGAAGCCGCACACGCCCAGCAGCACCACCGCGTTGACCAGGGCCGCCAGGATCTCGGCCCGGTGGTAGCCGAAGGTGCGGCGCGGGTCCGGCGGCCGGGCCGCGACGTACGAGGCCGAGAGTGCCACCCCGATGGCGGCCGCGTCGGTGAGCATGTGCCCGGCGTCGGCCAGCAGGGCCAGCGAGCCGCTGAGCCACGCGCCGACCAGCTGCACCACGACCACGGAGCCGGTGAGGCCCAGCACCAGCCGGAGCCGGGACCGGTCGGCTGCGCGGCCGGCCGCATGACCGCCGTCGTGCCCGTGCCCGTGCCCCACGCCCATGCGACCAGGCTAGAGGGCCGGCTCACGCGGGCGCGGCACCGGCCGAGCGCGGCACCGGCCGATCCCAGCCAGCCAGCCAGCCGGCGGTGGACCTAGCGGCGGCGGCGCGCGCCGACGACGACCAGGGCGACGCCCAGGCCCGCGACCAGCGGTCCGAGGATCGCCCACACCTCGACGCCGGTCATCGCGCTGCCCTCGAGGTAGCCGAGCCCCTGGAAGGTCCACACCGCCCCGACCACCAGCATCAGCAGGCCCAGGACGATCACGACGGCACGGCGCATCAGGCCACCCTACCGACGACCCGGCCGGACGGCTCAGGTCGGCGACCCCCGCTGCCGACACTCCCAGAAGGTGCGCGCCCCCCGCACCGTCCGCATCGATCACCGGGACCGCCGTATGCCTCGACGCCACAGCCGCTCCGCCCGCCCGTCCAGCAGCCCGTCCACCAACCGGTCCGGGCGCTGGGCCGCCCTGCTGGTCGCCCTGGCGGTGATGCTGCCGGTGGCCGCCGTCGCCGGGCCCCCGGAGCCGTACGCCTCCTACGAGCCGCAGTCGACGTGCAGCCCCAACGCGAAGCCGGGGGCGGTCGGGCTGTCGATGTGGCTCCAGAAGCAGTACCCCGGCAGCGGGTCCCTGGGCATCTCGCGCAGCTGCGCCGACGGCGGGGTCTCCGAGCACAAGGAGGGGCGCGCCTTCGACTGGGCGGTCGACTTCTACTCGGCCCGCGACCGCGGCTACGCCACGGCCATGATGGCGAGGCTGTTCGCCACTGACGCGGACGGCAACGCCCACGCGCTGGCCCGCCGGATGGGCGTCATGTACCTGATCTGGGACGACACCATCTACTCCTCGTACTACGGCTTCCGGCCCCGGCCCTACAAGCAGTGCACGGTGCTGGCCACCTGCTCGGCGACGCTGCGGCACCGCAACCACGTGCACATCTCGCTGAGCCGCGCCGGGGGCAACGGGACGACCAGCTTCTACACCGGGGACACCACCGTGCCCGCGCCGGCCACCACGCCGCCGCCGACGCCCACCCCGACGCCCACGCCCACCCCGACGCCCACGCCCGCGCCCGCCCCGGCGACCGGCGTCGTGAGCCTGACCACCGCGAAGCCGTACGCCGCGGTCACGGTGCCCGCCGACGGGCGGACCGTCGCCACCCCGTTCACGCTCCGCAAGGGCGTGCGGTACCAGCTGACCGCCGCCGGGCTGTACGGGTACGGCGGTCCGGACCAGGTCGCCGACGCGTCGTGCCGGTGGTCGCCGTCCCAGCGTCGCTGGTCCCCGTGGCCGACGGCAGCCGTGGCGCGCAGCCACGGCTCGCTGAACCTCACCGTCGACGGGGTCCGCGTGAGCGCCTCGACGTGCCGTGCCGACCACCTCTACACACGCACGCTCACGCCGACGGCCACCCGCGCGCTCCGGCTGCGGGTCGCGAACTCTCCCGCGCTGGCGAACGGGTCGCTGACCCTGCTGGTCTCCAAGCCCGGCGCCCCCGTCCGGGCCGGCCTGCCGACGTACCCGGCCACCGGGGCGACGCCGACGGTCTCGACGGCGCTGCCCGGCCCCGGGCTGATCGCCGAGACCGTCGCCGTCGCGCCGACCCAGGCCAAGGTCCGCACCCTCGGCAGCCTGGAGGCCGGCGCCGGCTACCGGGTGACCGTCACCGGCACCGCGGCGCTCGGCGACGGACTGGGCAGCACCACGATGACCGACGGCCGCTGCGTGTCGCTGGCCGGGCGCTGGTACCAGCGTGCTTCGCTCGACCGGCGGAACCCGGCCGCCGACCACGGCCGGCTCTACCTCGACGGGCTGCCCTTCGACGGCAGCGCCCCCAGCGGTGCCACCTGCGCCTCCCGCACGCACGTCGCGACGCTGGTCGCGACCCGCACCGGCAGGCTCGAGCTCGCGGTCCACGACCCGGTCGACCGCAGCGACGACACCGGCGAGCTGTCGGTGGAGGTGCAGCGGCTGACCCCGCTGGCGGTCCCCGCCGCCGCTCGCGCGGAGCGACCGGTGGCCGGCAGCCGCTGGCGTCAGGCCCGCGACACCGTCCGGGTCTCCTCCGCCGCCGCGACCGGGGCCCTGTCGACGATGCGGCTGCGCACCGGTGAGTCCGTCGACCTGCTGGTGCGCGGCACGCAGCGTTCGGGGCGGGTCACCGCCGACGCCTCGTGCGTGGCCGTGGCCGGGACCTGGCGGCGGGTCGACGACAGCGTCGCCCTGGGGCAGGACCCGCTCGAGCTGTGGGTGGACGGCGCCCCGGCGGGCTGGCGACCGGCCGAGGGCGGCGCCGGGTGCTCGGCCCGCGACCACGCCTACCGCGCCCGGTTCACCGCCACCAAGAACGGGCCGGTCAACCTCGCGGTGTTCGACCTCGACCACCACGACAACTCGGGCGCACTGACGGTGACGATGACCCGCCGGTGACCGGGCCCCGGCGTACCGCGGCTGAGTGACCTTGCCACGCCTGACGCCTCGACGGACCACGAGTGACGCCTCGACGGACCACCCATGAGAATGGTGCCGTGGCCGACGTACGACGCTCAGCGGACCGCTTCACCACTCGTGGGGCCGGGCTGAGGTCTCGGCACTCGTTCTCGTTCGGGGCGTTCTACGACCCGGCCAACGTCGGGCACGCCGCCCTCGTGGCGCACAACGAGGACCGGGTGGCACCCGGCAGCGGCTACGACCTCCACCCCCACGCCGACGTCGAGGTCGTCACCTGGGTGCTGGAGGGCAGCCTCGTCCACACCGACTCGACCGGCGTGTCGGGTCAGGTGGTGCCGGGGTTGGCCCAGCTGCTCAGCGCCGGGAGCGGGGTGCTGCACTCCGAGCGGAACGACGCCCCCGGGACCGCCGTCGCGACGCGGTTCGTGCAGATGTGGGTCCGGCCCGACGAGAGCGGCCTGCGACCGTCCTATGCCCAAGGCGACGTCGCCTCGCTGCTGGTGCCGGGCTCCCTGGTGCCGCTGGTCTCCGGGGTGCCCGGGCTGGACGCCGCCGTCGGTCTGCACACCCGGGGTGCGGCGCTGCACGTGGCCCGGCTGGCCCCCGGACAGCGGGTGGCACTGCCCGACGCGCCACACCTGCACGTCTTCGTCACCCGCGGGGCGGTCGACCTGGAGGACGCCGGCCTGCTCGAGGAGGGGGACGCGGTCCGGTTCGCCGGTGCCGGCTCCCGTTGGGTGCGGGCCGTCGACGCCGCGGGAGCCGCGAGGCCGGCTGCCGAGGTGCCGGCCGGCCTGCTGGCGGAGCCGTCGGCGGAAGTGCTCGTCTGGCAGCTGCCGTGAGGCGTCGCTACCGGCCGAGTCCCTCGAGCACGGTGGCGCCGGGCAGCTCGGCCAGCAGCGCGCCGGGCACCAGCAGCTTGCTGCGCCTCACCCCGCTGCCCAGGACCGCGACGTCGAGGTCGAGGCAGGCGGCGTCGACGAGGACCCGCCAGCACCCCGGCAGCCCGATCGGGGTGATGCCGCCGTACTCCATGCCGCTCTCGGCGACCGCCCGGTCGGTGGGCAGGAACGACGCCTTGCGGACATCGAGGACCCGCTTGACCACGGTGTTCACGTCCGCCCTGGTGTCGGCCCGGACCACGCAGGCGGCGATCCGCTCCTGCCCGGCCCGGCGCCCGGCGACGACGACGCAGTTGGCGCCCACCGTCAGCGGGAGGTCGTAGGCCTCGCTCATCGCCGCCGTGTCGGCGAGGTCCGGGTCGATCTCGACGACCCCGACCCGCGCCGCGTGGGGCCAGGTGGCGAGCGCGGCGGCGACACCGGCGGCCAGCAGCTCCGGGTGCTCGACGGCAGGACGCGACACCAGGCTGCCGAGGACGGGTGCGCTCACCCGGTCACCGTAGCGAGGCCGCGACCCTCGTCAGGACCGACCCTGCCGGGCCCCGCGCAGGAACGTCTCCAGCAGCGGACCGGCCGTGCCCGACCCGGAGTCCCCGACCGCGACGAACGCCGCGACCGCCAGGTCTGCCTGCACCGCGATCATCCAGGCGTGGGTGCGCAGCGGGGTCCGGGTGCCGAACTCGGCCGTCCCGGTCTTGGCGAGCACCGGCGGCCCGGGCACGTCGGCGAGCAGCGCGCCGCTGCCGCGGGTGACCACGCCGCGCAGCAGCCCCCGCAGCCGGTCGGCCTCGGCCGCCGTGAGTGGCACGGCAGGCTCCGCGCTGACCGGATCGCCCTCGGTCAGCAGCCGCGGCACCACCGTGGCTCCCCGACCCACCGACGCGGCCACGGCAGCCATCGCCAGCGGCGAGGCCAGCACGGTGCCCTGGCCGATCATCGCCGCCGCGTGACCGGTCTGAGACCCAGCCTCGGTGGTGGTCCCCGGGACCGAGCCGAGGTAAGCCGGGAAGCCGAGGTCGTGGTCCACGCCCAGCCCGAGCGCGGCGGCGGCCTCGGCGAGCCGCTGCGGCGGCGCCAGGCCGCGCCGGGACACGAAAGCGGTGTTGCAGGAGTTCGCGACCGCCGTGGCCAGCGTGATCGAGCCCAGCCCGGAGGCCGGGTAGTCGTCGTAGTTCTTGAACCGCTTGCCGTCCACGAGCGTGGTGGCCGGGCACGGCACGGGTGAGTCCCGGCGCAGCCCGCCGCGCAGCAGGGCCAGGCTGCTGACCACCTTGAACGTCGAGCCCGGGGCGTAGCGGCCCACGGTCGCGGTCGAGTAGCCGGCCGCCCCGGGCCCGCTCGCGACCGCGACCAGATCCCCCGAGGACGGGCGCACCGCGACGAGCGCGGCGGCCGGGCCGACGCCGGCGAGGGTCCGCTCGGCCAGCTGCTGCAGCCGGAGGTCGAGGGTGGTGCGCAGGGGCGCACCAGGGACGGCCGGGACCGAGAACAGCTCCTCGTCCTGCCCGGTCCCGTTGCCGGTCCCGTTGCCGGTCCCACTCGCCTCGTCGGCGATCCGCACCCGGACCCCGGGGTCGCCGCGCAGCTGCTCGTCGTACCTGGACTGCAGGCCGCTCAGCCCGGCCTCGTCGCCCGCCCGGTAGAAGCCGTCGGAGTCCGCGACGACGTCGGCGGTCACGGGTCCGACCGACCCGAGGAGGGGCCGGGCGAAGTCGCGGGTGGGGGCGAGGGGGCGGGTGTCCTCGACGACGACGGAGCCCGGCACGGCCCGTGCCTGCGCGAGCACCGGCCGGGCGTCGGCGGTGCGCAGCACGATCGCCTCGACGAAGGCCCGCGGACCGGCCGCGGCCACCCGGTCGGCGTACTCGGCGGGGGTGAGGTCCAGCACCCCGGCCAGCGCGCGCGCCGACGTCGGCTGCCGTCCGGCCGCGATGCTGGCCTTGTCGATCCCGAACCGCAGCACCGGTCGCTCGGTCACCAGCGGGGTGCCTCCGGCCCCCAGGATGTCGCCTCGGTCGGACCTGGTCCGCTCGGCCACCAGCCGCTGTCCATCAGCCAGGTCGGGATGCACGAGGGTCGGCCCCAGTCCCACCCGCCAGGTGTCGTCGTCCCCGGTGGGCCCGACCAGCCGGGCCTGGGAGCGGTAGGTCCAGCGGCGGGTGGTCCCCGGCAGGGTCCAGGACCACCCGAGGGTGGCCGTCGCAGCGGTGTCGGTCTCGTCGACGTCGACGACCTCGACCCGACGGGTCGCCTGCCCGAGCCCGGAGGTGGCGCTGCGCAGGAGCTCCTGCGCCTGCGGCGCGGTGCCGTCGGCGAACGCGACACCGGTGAGGTCGCCACGGGTGAGGCTCGACGCCAGCCGCTCGGCGGCGTCCTCGGCGCTCGGACCCCGGTCGAGCAGGCTGCACGAGCCCGTGAGCAGGGCCGCGGCCACCGCGGCCACCGTGAGCCGGAACGCTGCCGTGGGAGGTCGCCTCATCGTTGGATCCGACCACGACCGCCGGTCGAGGTCAAAGCCGGCAGCCGGTCCGGGGCCGATGAGTTCCCGGCCGCCCGTCGGTCGGTAGGCAGCAGGACCCGGCCCGCCTAGGCTGGGCCGCGGCGGAGGGTGGCAGATGACGATCCAGAGCGAGCAGACCGGGGTGCGCCCCACGACGTCCGCAGCGGCGACACCGGGGACCGCAGGGGACGCGACGCCGGCGACCGGTCCGGGCCCGGACTTCCCGCAGGCAACCGACCAGTACCGTCGCGAGCTGTTCGCGCACTGCTACCGCATGACCGGCTCGGTGCACGACGCGGAGGACCTGGTCCAGGAGACCTACCTCCGGGCCTGGCGCGCCTACCACGCCTTCGAGGGCCGGTCCTCGGTGCGCACCTGGCTGCACCGCATCGCCACCAACGTCTGCCTCACGGCGCTGGAGGGCCGCGACCGGCGACCGATGCCGACCGGACTCGGCGCGCCGGCCAGCGACCCCGGTGACCCGGTCGAGGCGAACGGGGAGGTGCCGTGGCTCGAGCCGGCCCCGGACCAGGCCCTGGGAGACCCGGCGACCCTGGTCGCCGACCGGGACACGGTGCGGCTGGCGTTCGTGGCTGCCCTGCAGCATCTCCCCGCACGGCAGCGGGCGGTGCTCGTGCTGCGTGACGTGCTCCGCTGGCGGGCGGCCGAGGTGGCCGAGGCGATGGAGACCACGGTGGCCTCGGTCAACAGCGCGCTGCAACGAGCCCATGCCACGCTGGCCAAGGCCGACCTCCACGAGGACGCCGTGGGCGAGCCGACCGGTGCCCAGCGACAACTGCTGGACCGGTACGTGCAGGCCTTCTGGGACAAGGACATCGACGCGATCGTGTCGATGCTGACCCGGGACGCGATCTGGGAGATGCCGCCGCACACGGGCTGGTACCAGGGTGCCGTCGAGATCGGCCGGCTGATCGAGCAGCAGTGCCCCGGCGGCCCGCGCGACATGCGGCTGGTCCCGGCCCGCGCGAACGGGCAGCCGGCCTTCGGCCTCTACATGCGCGACGGCACGGTGTTCCGCCCGTTCCACCTCCAGGTGCTGACGCTGGGCGCGGGCGGCGTCGAGCACGTCGGGGCGTTCTTCGACCCGGGCCTGTTCCCGGTCTTCGGCCTCCCCGAGTCCCTGCCCGAGGAGCCCGCCCCGGCGACCGCCGGGCCGTCCGGCTCCTGAGCCCGTGTCGTCGCCGACGGCGCGGGCGGTCGACCCTGTCGACGGTGCCGCCCTGCTGGAGCGCGCCGTCGGGTACACCCGCGGCGCCCTCCTGCTCGCGGGCGGGAGCCGCCTCGACGCGGGCACCCCGTGCGCGGCATGGGACCTGCGGGCCCTGCTGCTGCACCTTCACGACTCGCTGGCGGCGCTCACCGACGCCGCCGACCTCGGGTACGTCGACCCGGTCCCGGTCCCCGACTGGCCCGGCCCGGAGGACGCCGCCCCGCTGGTGGACCGGCTGCGAAGCCGGGCGTGCGCGCTGCTGGCCGCCTGGGCGCCCGACGGCGCCCGCGGTGACCGGGCCGTCGACGTCGCGGGCGTCCCGCTGCGTCCGGACCTGCTGGCCGCGGCCGGCGCGATGGAGCTGGCCGTGCACGGCTGGGACGTCGCCCGCGCGTGCGGGGCGGACCGACCGCTGCCGGCCGCGCTGGCCCTGGACCTGCTCGACCTGGTGCCGGTCCTCGTCGCGCCGCCGGACCGGCCCACCCGGTTCGCCGCGCCGTTGCCGGTGCCCGCCGACGCCACGCCGGGTCGGCGGCTGCTGGCCGCGCTGGGCCGCGGCGTACCACGCTGAGCCGTCGGCGGGGCATCGGGATTCCCAGGGCATCACCCTTTCCCCATGGTTCCCGGGGCGTATGTCGCAGGAGAGGCATCGGTAAAGGTAGATACCCTGGGATTCCGGTGAGGGATCCGGTGAGGCCTTCCGCACCCGTGGCGACCCACCGGCTCACAGGATTCACCCGGGCGCTCGGCCTGCTCGGGGCGCTCGGCGCCGGTGCCCTGGTCGCCGGCTGCGGTGGGGCGTCGAGCACGTCCAGCGGCGCGGCACCGGCACATACTGCCGGCTCGTCGGGCTCGTCGTCGACCGACGGCACCAGCACGACGGGGCTCACCGAGGTGCCCGACGAGACCGGCGGGGCCCTACCCGGCCGACGGGTCGAACGGGGTCGACGTGCTGGACGACTCCGGCATCGTCCGGCGCGACATCCGCTCCTCGTTCGGCGACGCGACGACCACCACCGCCGAGGGGGTGCCGCTCACGATCCGGCTCACGGTCCGCGACACCGCCACCGGTGACGCCCGCAGCGGCGCGGCCGTCTACCTGTGGCCCTGCGACCGCGAGGGCAGCTACTCCCTCTGCAGCCCGGGCCTGGAGACCGTGAACTACCTGCGCGGGGTGCAGGCCGCGGATGCGGACGGCACCGTCACCTTCACCACGGTGTTCCCCGCCAGCTACTCCGGCCGGTGGCCGCACATCCACTTCGAGGTGTACGACGGCGTCGAGGGCGCCACCTCGGCGGGCCCGATCGTGAAGACCTCCCAGATCGCGCTGCCGAACGAGACCTGCGAGACGGTGTACCGCACCGCCGGCTACGAGCAGAGCGTCGCCACCCTGGCGCAGGTCTCGCTCGGCAGCGACATGGTCTTCGGCGACGACGGCGGCATCCACCAGGTGGCGTCGATGTCGGGCTCGACGACCGCTGGGTACGTCGCCGCGCTGACCATCGGCGTCTGAGGCCGCTCCGGCGGACCGCGACCCAACGGGCCGACCCGCTGCCGCGACCGCCCCTAGACGGTCGAGTCGTCCCGTTCGCGCACTGAGAGCGTTATCACCTTCTTTACCCCAACTGTTCAGTCTGCCCCGGTGGGCGCCGATGTTCCTGGCGCCCCCTCGCCCGTCCCCGCGGTCCGCACCGCGGCGATGCGACGGCGTTCCGGGGCCCACCAGACCGATCAGGCAGGGAGTCCGACGTGCGTCGAGCGAAGCGAGTAGCGGCAGGGTTGTTGGCAACGGTGATCAGCGGGGTGCTCGCCGCCACGGCGGTGCCGTCGTCCACTGCCGCCCAGCCGCGCAAGACCTCCGTCCAGGCGGGCGTCTTCCGGGTCGCCTCCTTCAACGTGCTCGGCGCCAGCCACACGCCGGTCGGCGGCCGTCGCGCCTCGGGCGCCACCCGCATCGTGTGGGCCAACCAGCTGCTCGAGAGGCACCGCGTGGAGGTCGTCGGCTTCCAGGAGCTGCAGGCCTCCCAGCTGAGCGCCTTCACCTCGCTGACCGACGGCGCCTGGGAGGTCTACCCCGGGCTGCAGCGCAAGCGGCTCGACAGCGAGAACAGCATCGGCTGGCGGACCGACCGCTTCGACCTCGTGAACGCGACCACGGTGGACATCCCCTACTTCAACGGCTCCCCGCGGGCGATGCCGCTGGTGCTGCTGCGCGACAAGCGGTCCGGGATGCTGACCTACGTCGCGAACTACCACAACCCCGCCGACACCTCGAAGTACCGCAACCAGCAGAAGTGGCGTGACATCGCCACCGAGATCGAGATCCGGCTGCAGAACCAGCTGGCCGGCCAGAACATCCCCCGGATCATGACCGGCGACTTCAACGAGCGGGCCTCGTTCTTCTGCCGGGTCACCGCCGGTGCCCCGCTGCACGCCGCCCGGCCCACCAGCTACCGACGCGGCGGCGTGTGCCACGCCGGCAGCCCGCGGGCCGTCGACTGGATCCTCGGCGCGCTGCGCGTCCAGTTCAGCAACTACGTCGAGGACCGCAGCGAGCTCGTCGACAAGACGACCGACCACCCGCTGATCGTCGCGACCGCGAAGGTCGACCCCGCCGCCATGCCCCAGGCCTGGGCGACCGAGACTCCGGCAGCGGTCGTGCCCCGCCACACCTGGAAGCGCTGACCTCGTCGTCGCGTCCCGTCCCTAGGTCCGAGGAGGTCGACGTGGACGAGCACCAGCCCGTCGCCCGGCCCCGCACGGTCCGGGTCACGGCCGCCTGCTCGGCGGTGCTGGTCGTCGCGGCGACCGCCGGCTACGCCCTGCTGGGTGGCGCGCTCCCCGGACTGCCGGCCAGCCTCGTCAGCGTCGGCACGCCCCCAGCAGCGACACCGACACCGGCACCCACACCGACCGCCCGGCTGCCGCTGCGGGTCCCGGAGGCGAGCGTGACGCTGACGGCACGCCCCCAGCCGCCGCTCCGGACCAGCCAGCCGACCCCGACGGCTGCCCAGACGGCTGCCCCGACGGCTGGCCAGACCTCAGCAGCAACGAGCGGCGGCGCCGGTGCCACCGCCGCCATGCCCTCGGCAGGCCAGCGGGACCGCGAGCTCGCCGCGCTGCTGGCGCGTACCGCCGCCGGCGCCCCTGCCGTGACGGCGGGAGCCCGGTCTGCTCCCAGCACCGGCACCGGAGCCGGCGGCGCCAGCAGCACCGGCGCCGCTACCGGCACCGCTAGCGGCACCGTCCGGGACCCGGCCGGCTCCCCGGCGGGCGAGACGGTCGCCGACTTTCGGATCAGCTCCTTCAACGTGCTCGGCAGCAGCCACACCCGCAACGGCGGCCGCGGTCGCCGTCCCGGCGTGGTCCGCATGCGGGGCGCCGTCGCGCTGCTGGCTCGTCACGACGTCGACGTCGCCGGGTTCCAGGAGCTCCAGCACGACCAGGCCCGGGAGCTGCTGCGGGCCACCGGCGGCTCGTGGGCGCTCTACCCCGGACCGAGCGCACCCGACAGCGACAACTCCATCGGCTGGCGGACCTCCGAGTTCCAGCTGGTCCGCACCTCGACCCTGCCGATCCCCTACTTCAACGGTCGCAAGCGACAGATGCCCGTCGTCCTGCTGAGACACCGGGCCACCGGCATGACCGCCTGGGTCGCCAACGTCCACAACCCGGCCGAGACCCGCCGCTACCGCAACCAGCAGCGCTGGCGCACGCAGGCGACGCACCTCGAGGCGGGGCTCGCGAACCGGCTGCACGGCGGCGGGGTACCCCTGCTGCTGACCGGCGACATGAACGAGCGCTCGGCGTACTTCTGCCGGCTCACCGCCGCCGCCCCGGCCATGGTCGCGGCACGCGGCGGCAGCAACGGCCCGGGCGGCTGCCGGGCCAGGGCCCCCCGTGCCGTCGACTGGATCTTCGGCAGTGCGGGCGTGACCTTCTCCGACTACGCCGAGGACCGCAGCGACCTCGTCGACGTCACGACCGACCACCCGGTGATCGTCGGTCGGGTCCGGATCGACGCCGCCACCTTCCCGCGAGCGATGTCCCGGGCCCGCTGATCCGGCCACCCCGGCGCCCACCGCGAGATAGGGTCGTCCGGTGAGGTGGACCTCGGCACGCAGGGTGCTGCTCACGGCCCTCCTCGTCACCGTGCTGACCGCCCTGGTCGCCGTCGGACTCGGCCGCCTGGGCGGCACGGACCGCCTGCCCGCACAGCCGGCGCCGGGCCCGACCGGCACCGCCACCCCGACGACCGGCACCGCCGTTCCGGCACCGACGACCGGCACCGCCACCGCGCCGACGGCGAGCTCCTCGCCGTCGCTTCCCGGCCATCGCGGCCCGGTGGCGATCCCCGGCGCTCCGCCACCGACGACCCGTCGCCCGGCGCCGATCGTGCCGCCGCTCACCCTCGACTTCACGATCAGCACCTTCAACGTCCTGGGCGCCGGTCACACCACCCCCGGCGGCAGCCGCCCCCGGTACGCCTCCGGCGCGGTCCGGGCCGTCGGAGCGGTGGAGCTGCTCCGCCGCCACGACGCCGACGTGGTCGGCTTCCAGGAGCTCCAGGCCAGCCAGCTCGTCGCTCTGGAGCGCGCCACCGACCTGGAGTTCTGGCCCGGACGACACGGCGGCCGCCGGGACTCGGAGAACTCGATCGGCTGGCGCCGGGACCGGTGGGTCGCGCTCGAGCGCCGCACCGTCGACATCCCCTACTTCGAGGGTGGTCCGAGGGCGATGCCGGTGGTCCGGCTGCGCAACCTCGGCACCGGGATCGACGCCTGGTTCGCCAACTTCCACAACCCTGCCGACACCAGGGACCATCCCCGCCAGCAGCGGCACCGGGACCGGGCGACGGCCATCGAGATCCGGCTCGTGAACACGTTGATCAACCGGACCGGCCTGCCGGTGCTGGTCACCGGCGACATGAACGAGAAGGCGGCCTACTTCTGCCGGTTCACCGCCGGCGCGCCCATGGTGGCCGCTCGCGGCGGCAGCAACGTGGGGCGCTGCCTCGCCGGGAAGCCCCGGGCCATCGACTGGATCTTCGGCTCCCAGGGCGTCCAGTTCCTCGGCTACGTCGAGGACCGCAGCCCACTCGTCGACCGCACCACCGACCACCCGGTGGTCTCCGCGCGGGTCCGCGTCGCCGGGCTCCCCTTCGGGGCGCTCGCCGTCTCCGACGACTGAGGAGGCCCGATGTCGTCCTGGGCGGACCTGCTGCTGGCCGCGACCGCGGTCCACGCGGGATTCCAGGCCGCCGTCACGGTGGTGGCCTACCCCACACTGCTCCGGGTCCGGCCCGCGGACTGGCCGCCGGCCCACGCCGGGCACTCCCGACGGATCGCGCCGCTGGTCGCGGTCGTGTACGGCGCGGTCGTCGTCGCCGGCGCGGGTGCCGTGCTGCGCGAGCCCTCCCCCGGCGTCTGGCTGGCGGTGACCGCGAGCGCGGCGGTGCTGCTGGTGACGGCGGCCGTCGCCGCGCCCGCCCACACCCGCCTGCGGGACGGGGTCACCGCCTCGCGGGCGGCGCGGCTGCTGCGGTGGGACCGGGTCCGGCTCGGGGGCGCGGTGGTGGCGCTGGCCGGCGCGCTGGTCGCGGTGCTCACCGGCGGCTGAGGCGGAGCGAAGGCGCCCTCGGCCGCGGCCGGGCAGGCGACGGCTACCAGCGGGGGTGGATGTCGGCGCGCAGCCGCTCGTCGTAGATCCTGCGGACCTCGGCGTCGAACCGGTTCCCGAGCGGCGCCACCCGGCCCGCGGCCGCGTTGGCGCGTGCCTGCTCGGCGTTGCGCGCACCCGGGATCACTGTCGAGACGGCCTCGTGCTGCCAGAGCCAGGCCACCGCCGCCTGCGCCGAGGTGGTGCCTGCCGGGGCGAGCTCGGCGACGACGGACCCGAACTCCGCGGCGGCCGCCAGGCCGGTCTCGAAGTCGACCCCGGAGAAGGTCTCACCGACGTCGAAGGCGCTGCCGTCGCGGTTGTAGGAGCGGTGGTCGTCGGCGGCGAACGTGGTGGCCGCGTCGTACCTGCCGGTCAGCAGGCCCGAGGCCAGCGGGACGCGCACGATGACCCCCACGCCGGCCCGGGCCGCGGCCGGGAACACTTCCTCGACCGGCTTGTGCCGGAACGCGTTCGCGATGATCTGCACGGTGGCGACCCCGGGCCGCGCGATCGCGGTGAACGCCTCCTCGACCCGCTCGACACTGACGCCGTAGGCCGCGGTCACGCCCTCCTCGACGAGGGTGTCGAGCGCGTCGAAGACGGCGTCGTCGGAGTAGACCGCCGTCGGCGGGCAGTGCAGCTGGACGAGGTCGAGGGTGTCGACGCCCAGGTTGCGGCGCGAACGGTCGGTCCACTCCCGGAAGCTCGCCAGCACGTAGCTTGCGGGCACCTGGTCGGCCCGGCGACCCATCTTGGTCGCCACCGTGAGACCCGCGTCCGGATGGTCCGCGAGGAACGACCCGATGACCTGCTCGCTGCGGCCGTCGCCGTAGACGTCGGCGGTGTCCAGGAAGGTGACACCCTCCTCGACGGCAGCCTCCAGGACGTCGCGGGCCTGGGACCGCGACACCTCACCCCAGTCGGCGCCGAGCTGCCAGGTGCCGAGTCCCACCACGGAGACGGTTCGACCGGTCCGGCCCAGGGTGCGTTCGTCCATCGTTCGCTGCCTCTCCTCGCCGACGCGTTCGGCTCCGGTCGGACCCTACGCGGCGCCGCTCACCGCACCCCGAGCAGGCCGAGCACGCGGCGGGCCGCCATCCCCGGCGAATCGGCCATCGGCCAGTGCCGGGTCAACCGGTCGGACGCAGCGCCGTCGCCGGCTCGGCCGGGACCCGGTGCCCTTCCGCGACGGGTGCCGGCTGTCGCAGAGGCGTCGTGCGCCGAGCCCGCCCGGGACCGGTCAACCGGAGCACCGTCGCGACGACCAGCAGCCCGAGCGCCGTCGCGCCCGCGCTGTGGCCCAGCCCGACCCCGGCGACCGCGAGCGGCAGCACGGCCGTCCCCGCCGCGGAGCCCAGGGCACGACCGGCGGTCGCGCGGGCGAGCGCGGCCGTCACCTGGCCGGGATGCCGCTGAGCCGCTCCCGCGTCCAGCAGTCCCTCCAGCGCCGTCAGGCACACGCCGGAGAGCACCTGGGCCACGCACATCAGCACCACCGAGTACGGCGCGAGCGCCCAGCCGGCCACCATGCCGGTCGCGCAGAGGACCCAGGCCACCGGGCCGTTGCGGCCGCCCGCCTGGATCCGGGAAGCCAGCAGCGGGGCGGCAAGCGAGCCGAGGGTGAAGGCCACCGCGGCCGGTCCGACGGCGCTGCGCCCGTGAAGATGCGCCGCCAGCGCGACCGACAGCAGGGTGGGCGCCGAGGCGGCGAACATCAGCACGGCCCCGCCGAGGTCCGGCGCGGACGCCCGGCGTCGGCGGAGCCGGTTCCGGGCGGCGGGAGCCACCGCCCTCGGCACCCGGGAGCCGCCCGCCACCACGGCGGTAGGCAGCAGCGAGAGCACGTAGGCGGCGCCCACCGCCAGCAGCACCGGCCTGGGCACCACCCCCGACACCACCGGGAGCAGGGCGGCGACCGCCACGCCGGTCGCCTCGACCGCGGCGACGACCGTGCCGTACCAGGTGAGGCCCGCGGCACCGGCGACGACGGCCGACACCTCGGCCCGCATCCCGGCGTATCCCGTCCAGGCGGCCACGTTCATCGCCACGACCACGGCGGCCAGCAGCCACAGCGGGCCGTCGAGGAGCAGCAGGGCGACCACCGCCGCGCGCAGCAGCGCCTCGACCGTCACGGCCCGGCGCAGCAGCCGTCGGCCGTCCAGCCGTCGTGAGAGTGCTCCCGCCGCCGGTGCCGACAGCGCCACGCCCAGCAGCATCGCGGTGCCGCAGACCCCGGCGGCGACCAGCCCGTGCTCCGCGGTCACCTGCAGGATCACCAGCGTCCAGGCCATCGACCAGAACAGCGAGTCGACGAGGCCGGCCGCCGTCAGCGACAGCAGCCGGGTCGGCACCTCGGCACCTCGGCCAGGTCGGCGTCGCATCCGTCGGCTAGCCGACGAAGTGGGTAGACGGTGGCGGGAACCCGTTGAAATGGGAGGCGTAGCTCAGCGTGTAGGCACCGGCGGAGGCCACGAACACGCGGTCACCCTCGGCCATCGTCACCGGGAGCGGCGCGCCGTAGAACATCGTGTCGGCGCTGTCGCAGGTCGGTCCGGTCACCGTGTACGGCGTCTGGGCGACCGCGCCGTGGTCGACGCGCGAGGACCACAGCGGGAACCGCCACTGGCCGACGGTCTGCTGGGTCTCCATCAGCCCGTTGTAGGCACCCACGTCGAGGTAGAGCCAGTCCTCGCCGGCGCGCACCTCACGACCGAGCACCGTGGCCACCATCACCGCCGTCTCGGCGACGAGGTGGCGGCCGGGCTCGGCGGCGAGCAGTGCCGGCTCGTAGGGCAGCAGCTCGTCGATCGCGCGGTTGACGACACGTCCCACCTGGTCGATGGTGGCCACCGGCTCGTCGTAGCGTGCGGGGAAGCCGCCGCCGATGTCGAGCATCCCGAGCTCGATCCCGTCCCTGGCCAGCTGGCGCATCAGCCGGCCCATGCCGGCGATGGCCTGCACCCAGGCCGAGGTGGCCACGCACTGCGACCCGACGTGGAAGGTCAGCCCGTACGGCCGCAGCCCGAGCGTCTCGGCCTGCTGGAGCAGCGCCCGCGCGTGGTGGGACTCGGCGCCGAACTTGCGGGAGAGCGGGAACACGCTGCCGCTGTCGTCGACCCGGACCCGGACGTAGACCGAGCTGCCGGGGGCGTGGCGGGCGATCTTGTCGAGCTCGCCCTCGGAGTCGACGGCGAAGCGCCAGACCCCGGCCGCCGCGGCGCCGGCGACGTGCGCCGGCGGCTTCACCGTGTTGCTGTAGAGCACCTCGGCAGGGTCGACGCCCAGCCGCTGCAGGATCTGCAGCTCACCGAGGGAGGCGACCTCGAAGCTGGCACCGTGGGCCGCCGCGGTCTGCAGCACCTCCGGTGCGGAGTTGCACTTGACCGCGTAGAACGGCTTGATCCGCGGCAGCGCCTCACGGAACCGGTCCACCCGGTCACCCAACAGCGACAGGTCCCCGGCCAGGAAGGGCGTGGGCAGGTCCAGCCCGGCCAGCACCCGCGGGTGGAGGCTGGTGGGCCAGTGGGAGGGGACCTCGAGAACGGGCCCTGTCTCTGTCATCGTCATGCGTGTCTCCCCCAGGGACGCCGGTCGGCGCACTTATCATGTATTGGCGTCAGAGGCGGCGACGCGCCCGACCCTTTTATAGTAGATTCTTCGGCACTGTCCGGTGGGTGTTTCAACTACTTCTGTTGTTCGCCATTATTGTCCGTTTTGTCCCTTGATACTGAAGGCATGACCTCGCAGCGTCTCCGCCGCTCACCAGGGACCCTGGAACCACTCGTCCTGCTGCTGGCAGGCGTCTGGGCGGCGAGCCTGCTGACCCTGCGCGGCACCGAGGCGGGGCAGACCCTCTCCAACGTCGGACTGTGCGTGGCGGCGCTCGCGGCCGGGGTCGCGGCGGTCCGCCGGGCCGGCCGGCGGCGCGCCGAGGACCGGTTCTGGCTGCTGCTGGGCGCAGCCCTGCTCTCCTGGTCGGCCGGCCAGGCGGTCTGGACCTGGTACGAGTCCGTGCTGTCCCAGGAGGTGCCGTTCCCGTCACCGGCCGACGTCGGCTACCTCGGCTTCGGTCCGCTGGCGGGTGCCGCGCTGATGTCACTGCCGCTGGCCGCCCCGTCGATGGCCGGGCGGCTGCGCAGCCTCCTCGACGGTCTGATGGTGGCCTCCTCCCTGCTGCTGTGCAGCTGGGTGATCGTGCTCGGGCCGGTGTTCCGCTCCGGAGCCGAGGACGTCGTCAGCCAGGTCATCTCGCTTGCCTACCCGATCAGCGACGTCGTGGTCATGTCGCTGGTGGTCTCGACCCTGCTGCGGGCACGTCAGGCGCGTCGCCGGTTGCTGGTGCCGCTGCCGCTGGTCGGGACCGGGCTGCTCGCGTTCGCGGTGGCGGACTCCGGGTTCGTCTACCAGACCACGATGGGGAACTACGAGTCGGGGAGCGCCATCGACATCGGCTGGTTCCTCGGCTTCGTGCTGATGCTGCTGGCGGCCGCGCGGCCCCGGGCCGCGGCCCCCGAGCCGACCCGGCAGCAGGACGTGCACCTCCGCCCGATGGGCAACCTGCTGCCGTACGCCGCAGTCTGCGCAGCCCTGCTCACCTCCTCCCTGGAGGTCTGGCGCACCGGCCAGACCGACGTCTTCGTGTCGTGGATCAGGACCGTCATCATGCTGCTGCTGGTCGTGCGGCAGGTCCTGACCCTGCGCGAGAACCAGTGGCTGACCCGCGACCTGGAGCGACGCGTCGAGGTCCGCACCGCGGAGCTGCAGGCCAGCCGCCAGCGGTTCGTGGCGCTGGTCCAGCACAGCTCGGACGTGCTGAGTGTCGTCGACGCGAACGGGGTCGTGAGCTACCAGAGCGGCTCCATCGAGCGGATCCTGGGCCACCGCGTCGAGGACGTCGAGCGACGGCGGATCTACGACCTCATGGACGCCGAGGAGGCCGCCCTGCTGCAACGGGCCCTGGAGCACGCCGCGGCCGAGGAGATGCGCATCCACACCGTCACCTCGACCTGGCGGCACGCGGAGGGCCGGCTGTGCCGGGTCGAGGTCACGATCACCAACCTGCTCGGCAACGACGACGTGTGCGGCCTGGTGCTCAACACCCGCGACGTCACCGACCGGATGCTGCTGGAGGAGCAGCTCACCGGGATGGCCTTCACCGACTCGCTGACGAGCCTGCCCAACCGCGCGCTCTTCCGCGACCGCCTCGAGCACGCGCTGCGCCGGCGTACGCCGGGCGACCTGACCGTCGCGGTGATGTTCCTGGACCTCGACGGGTTCAAGTCCGTCAACGACACCCTCGGGCACAGTGCCGGCGACGAGCTGCTCGTCGCCGTGGCGGAGCGGCTGCGCGCCGTGGTCCGTCCCGGCGACACCGTCGCACGGTTCGGCGGCGACGAGTTCGCGGTGCTCGTCGACGACTTCCCCAGCGGCCCCTACGACACCGCGCTGGCCGAGCGGATCAACGCAGCGATCCGCGAGCCGTTCGAGGTGGCCGGCGAGCGGGTGCACGTCGCGGCCAGCGTCGGCATCGCGCGCGTCGACGAGAACGCCGCGACCTCCGAGCAGGTGCTGCGCAACGCCGACCTCGCGATGTACCAGGCGAAGGCCGAGGGCGCCGGCGGGCACGCGGTCTTCCGGCCCGAGATGCACGCCGGGCTCGTGGAGCGGGTCCGCCTCGAGGCGGACCTCCGGCGCGCGGTCGAGGAGTCCCAGTTCGTCGTGCACTACCAGCCGATGATCTCGATGCGCAGCGGTCGGATCACCGGCGTCGAGGCGCTGGTGCGCTGGTGCCACCCGGAGCGCGGGGTGCTCCCGCCCGACGTGTTCATCCCGGCCGCCGAGGCGACCGGTCTGATCCGCCCCATCGGCCTGTGGGTGCTGCGCGAGTCCTGCGCCCAGGTCGGTCGCTGGCAACGGGAGCTCGGCAACGTCGAGCCGCTGCGGATGAGCGTCAACGTCTCGGCCCGGCAGCTGCAGGACGGGGACTTCGCCACCGACGTCGAGCGCGTGCTGCGCGAGACCGGACTGGCCGCCGAGCAGCTCACCCTGGAGATGACCGAGAGCGTGCTGGTCGACGACCGGGAGGAGACGCTGGTCACCCTCACCCGCCTGCACGACCTGGGCGTGCGGCTGGCCATCGACGACTTCGGGACCGGCTACTCCTCGCTGAGCTACCTGCACCGCTTCCCGGTCGACGTGCTGAAGATCGACCGGAGCTTCGTCGAGCGCCTCGCCACCGGCGGCGACAGCTCGCTGGTGAGCACCATCCTGCGGCTCGGGCAGAGCCTGCAGCTCGAGACGGTGGCCGAGGGCATCGAGCGGCCGCAGGAGATGCTGATGCTGCGCCGTCAGGGGTGCACGACCGGACAGGGCTTCCACTTCTCCCCGCCGCTGCCGTCGGCGGCGATGAGCACGATGCTCCTCGAGCAGGAGGTCGCCGACAGCGACAGCGAGGAGCGGACGCCCGCCTGAGCCGGCGCCGGTGGGCCCGACCGGGCGTCGCAGAGCGGGATCCTGAGCCCGATCGGGCAGGCCCGACCCGCGCCCGAGGCGCTGGCTTTGACCGATCCAATGGTGCGCACAGTCGCTGGTCAGTACATTCACGTGACCGGTCCCGGCGGCGCATCGCGCCCCCGCCCCGGTGCAGGGCCCGCAACGGTGCGGCGCTGGCAACACGCAGACGACCTGCCACCACCACCGTCACCCGGCGGGGGCCGTCCGTCGTTCCCGGACACGGACGCGACAGCTCGAGAGGAACCGGTGCCATGACCGCCGAGACCGCCCAGCCGACGACACAGCCGACGACACAGCCGACGACCCATGAGGGCCTCCACGCCTGGGTCGCCCAGGTCGCCGAGCTCACCCAGCCCGACCGCGTGCACTGGTGCACGGGCTCGGACCGGGAGTGGACCGACCTGACCGAGTCCCTGGTCGCCACCGGGACGTTCACCCGCCTCGACCCGGCCAGGAAGCCCAACTCCTTCCACGCCGCCTCGGACCCGACCGACGTCGCGCGGGTGGAGGACCGGACCTTCATCTGCAGCCGTGAGGAACGAGACGCCGGTCCCACCAACAACTGGATGGACCCCGCCGAGATGAAGGCGGTGATGACCGACCTCTACCGGGGCTGCATGCGTGGCCGGACGATGTACGTGGTGCCGTTCGTGATGGGGCACCTGGAGTCCGAGGCCCCGATGTTCGGGGTCGAGATCACCGACTCGGCGTACGTCGTGGTCTCGATGCGGGTGATGGCCCGCATGGGAAGCCACGTGCTGCGACGGCTGGAGGAGCTCGACGCGCCCTTCGTGCCCGCGCTGCACTCCGTGGGAATGCCGCTCGAACCCGGTCAGCAGGACGTGCCGTGGCCGTGCAGCGACACCAAGTACATCGTGCAGTTCCCCGAGGAGCGCGCCATCTGGTCCTACGGGTCCGGCTACGGCGGGAACGCCCTGCTGGGCAAGAAGTGCTACGCGCTGCGCATCGCCAGCGCGGTGGCCCGTGACGAGGGCTGGCTCGCCGAGCACATGCTCATCCTCAAGCTGACCGACCCCGCCGGCGAGGTCCGCTACGTCGCGGCCGCGTTCCCGAGCGCCTGCGGCAAGACCAACCTCGCCATGCTGGCGCCCACGATCGAGGGCTGGACCGTCGAGACGCTCGGCGACGACATCGCCTGGATGCGGATCGGGGCGGACGGCCGGCTGTACGCCGTCAACCCGGAGTTCGGGTTCTTCGGCGTCGCCCCCGGGACGAACGAGAAGACCAACCCCAACGCGATGCGCACCATCGACGTGGGCAACTCGTTGTTCACCAACGTCGCCCTGACCGACGACGGTGACGTGTGGTGGGAGGGCCTGGAGAACGTCCCCGCCCACGCGACGTCATGGAAGGGCACGGACTGGACCCCCGACAGCGAGGAGCTCTCCTCGCACCCGAACAGCCGCTACTGCACCCCGATCAAGCAGTGCCCCATCCTGGCTCCGGAGTACGACGACCCGAACGGCGTCCCGATCGACGCGATCCTGTTCGGCGGCCGACGCAAGACCACGGTCCCGCTGGTCACCGAGGCCCGGGACTGGACCCACGGCACCTTCATGGGGGCGACACTGAGCTCGGAGACGACCGCGGCCGCGACGGGCCAGGTCGGGGTGGTGCGCCGCGACCCGATGGCGATGCTGCCGTTCATCGGCTACAACGCCGGGGACTACCTCGACCACTGGGTCACCGTGGGCAAGGAGAACGACGCCTCGAAGCTACCCAGGATCTTCTACGTCAACTGGTTCCGCCGCGACGCCGAGGGCGGGTTCCTGTGGCCGGGGTTCGGCGAGAACAGCCGGGTGCTCAAGTGGGTGGTGGAGCGGCTGGCCGGTCGCGCCGAGGCCGTCGAGACCCCCATCGGCCACGTCCCGACCCCGACAGCGCTGGACACCACCGGGCTGGACCTGACCGACGAGGCACTGGCGGCGGTCCTGGCGGTCGACACCGAGGAGTGGCGCGCCGAGCTTCCCCAGATCGCGGAGTGGTTCGAGAAGTTCGGCGAGGACCTCCCGGCGGTGCTGTGGACCGAGCTCGACGGGCTGAAGGCACGGCTGGGCGGCTGAGCTGCGAGCGGGAGCGGCCGCCGTTGGTCGCTCCCGGTCGCCCATCCATGGCTGCGCCATACTTGCCCGGTGGACAGACCAGCGGTGCCTCGTGGCGGTTTCGGTGCCCAGGAGCGCTCCGTCCTGGCATCGGTGGCCACCGAGGTCTACAGCACTGCCGTGTCCACGGGGCCGCTGGCCGAGGACGACCCGGCCCTGGCGAGCCGGACCGATGCGGTCCGGCTGCTGCTCGACCTGGGGCTGCTGCGCCGTGACGAGGCCGGCCGGCTGTTCCCGGTGGACCCGACCTCCGTGCAGTCCCAGGTGGTCGTGCCGTTGGGGATCCAGGGGGCCGAGCTGCTCGCCGAGTCGGCGCGGTGGGCCGAGGCGTTCAGCGAGCTGGGCCAGATCTTCCGGACCTCGCCGACCGCCGCCCTGACGCCCATCACCGAGATCCACGGGCTCGACAACATCGACAGCTTCATCCGGGCCGCCGTCAGCGACTGCCGCGACGAGCTGCTGACGGCCCAGCCGCACGGCCGGCGCCCGGCGACCACGCTGGCCGTGGCTGAGGACAGAGACCTCAAGGCGCTGAAGCGCGGCGTCCGGATGCGGACGCTCTACCAGCACTCCGCGAGGCACAGTCCGGCGACGCGCGAGTACGTCGCCGACGTGGTGGCCCGCGGGGCGGAGGTGCGCACCCTCGACGAGTTCTTCCGGCGGCTGATCCTGGTGGACCGGCGCGTCGCGGTGCTCCCGGCCTCGGACAACCACCACGTCGCCATCGCGATCCACGACCGGTCGGTCATCGCCTACCTGGTGGACATGTTCGAGCGGTCCTGGGAGCGGGCGCAGCCGTTCAACCTGACCGGCAACCAGGCCGAGCGGAGCATCGCCGCCGATGTCCGGGCGATGACCATCAGGCTGCTGGTGGAGGGGCACAGCGACCCGGCCAGCGCGAAGCGGCTGGGCGTGAGCACGCGGACCTACGCAGGCTACATCGCGGCGCTCAAGGAGGAGTACGGCGTGCAGACCCGCTTCCAGCTCGGCCACGCCATGGGCAACGAGACCCGCCGGGCCGAGCATTCCGGTCCCGAGGCCGGCAACCCGGCCGCACTGGACGACTGAGCTCCTGTCCTGCGCCACCCGTCACTGGCCACCGGCCACCGGCCACCGGCCACCGGCAAGGCTGGCGGCGGGACCGGTCCCCATGGAGAAGGCGACGAGGGCAGCCACCGAAGTGACTGCCCTCGCGCTGGTCGGGAACCCGCCGGGGGGGACGTGGCGTTGGCGAACAGGCCGGGGGGATGACTTGCTCGTCGTTCTCGACCGTTGTGGCGAGTCAGCCCGGGGGGATGGGCCGACCGCTCGTGTGGGGGGTCGGAGGGTCGCTCCTACGTGCCGTTCCAGCCGGTGTCAGCCGGCGTGTGCCCGCCGGTCCTGGGAGGCGTGCCCGGGCTGACCTTGTGGGCCGTGACGGGACGGTTGAGACCGGTGGTCGTGGTCGCCGCCTGCACTGGGACGGCGACCCCGGAGAGCAGGAGCCCGCCGGCTGCAAAGAAGCCGACGAACCACCGCACGGTAGTGCGACGCTGGTTCATTGCTGTCTACCTCGTGCTCGGGGGGGCTCAGGGGGTGCCCACCTGCATCCAGTGTCGCGGGGGAACCGGGACCGGGCCAGCCTAGGACAGCGCAGGTATCTGCACTGCATGTTTCTGCAGAAAACAGACACCTGCCGGTTCTCGCCCCCCACCTCCTAGGCTGGCGGGGTGCGCCCGCCGTCCCTCTCGCTCCCAGGCCTGCGGCGGGCGGCTCGAGGATCCCGGCCGCGACCGGGCTGGCGACCGGGCTGGCGACCGGGCTGGCGACCGGGCTGGCGACGGCTGCTGCTGCTGGTCGCGCTGTGGGCAGGGGTCGCCGTACCGGTCGCCGCCGCGCTGTTCCTGACCGGCTCCCGCAGCCTGGTGCTGGCCGGCCACGACGCGGTGGTCAGCCCCCGGCTCGACGGCTACGCCACCTTGGACCTCGGGCCCTACCTGCCGGACCTGCGATACCCCACCGGGCACCGACTGGGGGCCCGTATCGACCTCGGCAAGACGACCGCTGGCACCTACTCGTCCCTGATCGAGCGCTACGCGTTCCTGGCCAGCCAGCCGGAGGCGCAGATTCAGAAGGTCCGCGACGCGCTGCGCGACCTGGCGGTCGCCAGCACCCTCGACGGCGCCCTGGCCGGTGTCGCGGGCCCCATGCTGGTGCTGCTGGTCGGGCGTCGACGCTGGGCGGAGGTGCGTCGGGGCATCAACGCCGGACGGACCTCGGAGGTCGTGGTGGTGCTGGTCGTGGCGACGCTGCTCGCGACCCGTCCCTGGGACCAGGGACCGGTCCCGGTCGAGATCCAGGACTGGAACCCGGTCGCCCAGGTGCTGCCGGAGGTGAGCGTCCCGCTCGAGGCGCGGCCGCTGGAGGTCCAGTCCGGGCTGCTCACCTCCGGCACCCGACAGCTGGTCGCAAGCGCGGTGGACACCTACCGGCGCAGTGTGGACTTCTACTCCCGCCTCGTCGAAGCGGCGCCGCAGCTGGCCGACCAGCTGCGCCGACCGGCCGACGACGAGGTGGTCGGCATCCTGGTCACCGACCGGCACGACAACATCGGCATGGACCCGGTCGCGCGGGCGATCGCCGACCAGGGCGGGGCGACGTTCCTCCTCGACGCCGGGGACGACACCTCCACGGGCAGCCCGTGGGAGGCATTCAGCCTGGAGTCGCTCGACCGGGCGTTCGAGGAGTTCGACCCCCGGTTCGCGGTCGCCGGCAACCACGACAACGGCGACTTCGTGACCCGGCAGGCCGACGAGCTCGGCTTCACGACGCTGGACGGCTCGGTCGTCGACGGACCGGGAGGGCTCCGCGTCCTGGGGGCGGCCGACCCGCGCAGCAGCGGGCTGGGCACGTGGCGCGACCAGCGCGGCATCTCCTTCGGCGAGCAGGAGCACCGCCTCGCCGACCTCGCGTGCCGGCACGACGCCGACGGGGACCGGGTCGGGCTGCTGCTGGTGCACGACGCGAACAGCGGGCGGGAGGCGCTGCGTCGAGGCTGCGTGGACGTGGTGCTCGCCGGTCACGTCCACACCCAGATCGGGCCGGTGGCCGTCACCGGACCCGCCGGGACCGGCTACTCCTACACCAACGGGACCACGGGTGGGGCGGCGTACGCCGTGGCTATCGGCAGCAAGCTGCGGCGCGACGCGGAGGTGACCCTGGTGACGGTTCGCGGGGGCACGGTCCGGGGACTGCAGCCCGTGATCATCGGCACGGCTGGGACGTTCCGGGTCCAGCCCTACGTGCCGTTGGACCCCGGCTCCGCCGCTCCGCTCGGGACCACGGACAGCGCGCCGGACAGCGTCCCGGGGGACCCGGCCGGCTCGGCACCCGACGCCTCGGCGTCCGCCACGCCCTGACCTGAGCGCCGGCGCCATGCGGCGGGGCGCCCGCGCTCAGGCGCCCGAGCCGGTGGTCGCCCCGCTGTCCGTCCCGCTGTCCGTCCCACTGTCGGGACCGTCGTCGTCCCCGTCGCTGGGGCCCCCGTGATGGCGACCGTGGCCGCCGTGGCCGCCGTGGCCGCCGGTGCTGGTGCCGGTCACGGCGAAGTCCTCGTCGACCGCGACGGTGACCTCGTCCCCGGCCGCGGTGACGATGTGGGCCTCGTAGACGCCGTCCGAGTCGGTCTCGACCCGCTGCACGGTCGCCCCGGGGTACCTCGCGAGCGCAGCCGCCTCGACCTTGCTCGCGCTGGACCCGGTGAGCAGCTTCTCGTCGGAGCGGATGCTGTTGGTCGGGTCCAGCCTGTCCGCGGCCCGGGTGACGCCGTCGGTGACCGCGTCGGTGGTCGCCGACGCCGAGCCCGTGACGCCGATGGCCGCCCCGACACCAGCGCCGGCCAGCAGCAGAGCGACGCCGGCGAGGAGCCGCTTGGTCCGGTTGGTCGTGCTCATCATGTCTCCTTCTCCGGCGCCTCCGGTGAGACGCCTCCACCGGGAACCATGCGCCTCCGGCTTAGCCGGAGGCTGTCGCGAACCTGTGGGCAGCATCTGAACGCACGTCCGGGGCGGCGCCACGACGACGTAGCGGCCCCCGCCGGTGGGGCGGGGGCCGCTACGTTCTTCGGAGCCGACGGGCGGTGGCGGTCGGGACCGTCAGCCGACCGGCGGAGGTGGCGGGATTTGAACCCGCGAGAGGGGGTAACCCTCAACCCGCTTAGCAGGCGGGCGCCATAGGCCACTAGGCGACACCTCCAAGCAGCCCGGACAGGGTAGCGGGCGCCGGCCCGGGCGGGCCAATCGGCTCAGCCCGCGCGTGGCACCGGCCGGTAGCCGTGGCCGTGGTTCAGGTGCTGCTGGAGGTCCTGAACGAACGCCTCCGGGCTGCGGTCGAGGATGCCCACCGGAACCGTGCTGGTCCGGCCGTCACGCAGCCGCAGCACCACGCAGCGGGTGTCGGCGACGACCGTGGCGACGACGTCCTCGACCTGCCGCCACTGCGCGCCTCGCACTCCGGCCCCGCGGACCAGCCGGATCCGGTAGCCGGCCTCGTCCAGCCGGACCACGACCGCCCGCCGGACGACGAGCAGCCCCACCCCCAGGGCGGCCAGACCGAGCGGCACCACCACGGCGAGGGTGGCACCGGGCAGCGGCAGGGCCAGCACCGCCACCACGACGGCCAGCACCAGCAGGCCGAGGAGCATGAGCCCCGTGCCGAGCAGGCGGGCGAGGAACGGGACACAGAAGCGGTAGTCGGAGGACACCCCTGGATTCAACACAGGCCCCGGCCGGGCGACCAAATGCGGGGCCGGCCCTTGCCAGGCGACGGTGAGCCGGGTCACACTCGTAGACCCGGCCGTGAAGGTGGTCGCCGCGATGACCGGTCTCGAACACGCACTACTCGGACTCCGCCAGGCACTCGACTCGCCTCGCCGTCACCATGTGTGGCGATGGCTGGTGCGCAACCGGATGGCCGGAGTCAAGGACGCCCTGGTGGCCGAGCTGATGCGCGGCGGCGACGCCTGGCTCACGTCGCGGGAGGGGGCGATGGTCCGCGAGCGGGACGCCCTGCTGAGGCGGCTGGCACAGCTGGGTCCGGCCGTCCTGGAGGAGCCGGACGTGGAGCCGGTGCGCGTCGAGCTGCTGCGGCTGGCCACCGACATCGAGCACCACCAGCAACGGGTGAACGACCTGGTCTACGACTCGGTGACCCTGGAGCTGGGCGGCTCCGACTGACCGACCGGCGGCAGAGGGGGCGGGATTCGAACCCGCGGCTGACATCGCTGCCAGCGACCGCTTTCAAGGCGGTTCCGATCGGCCACTCCGGCACCCCTCCGTGCGCCGCCACCCGTCGGGTCTCGTCGCCGTCCCGCAGTCTACGAGCCGGACCGGGACCCGGTCGACGACAGTGTGGCTGTTCGTCCCACCGCCGGGCACGCCTCCGGGCGGCCGGTCGCGCCGAGCGCGACCGGCTCAGCCGAACCTGGTGTTGAGCAGCGACGGGTTGTCGTGACGGGCCCGCTCGAGCACCTCGCCCTCGACCCGACCGGTCAGGACATGCTCGCCGTCGCCCAGCTGGGCGACGACCTCGCCGGCGGGTCCGACCAGCAGCGTGTGGCCTGTGTAGCGCGGCCCGGGCTGGCCGACGGCGGCGACGTACACCACGTTCTCGATGGCACGCGCCCGCACCAGGGTCAGCCAGTGGTCCACCTTCGCCGGTCCGGCCACCCAGGCCGAGGGGGCCACCAGCAGCCGGGCGCCGCGCCGGACCAGCTCGCGGGCCAGCTCGGGGAAGCGCAGGTCGTAGCAGGTCATCAACCCGACCGTGGTGCCCGCCACGGTGACGGTCACCGGTGCCACGTCGCCGGCCACCAGCCGGTCGGACTCGCGGTACCCGAAGGAGTCGTAGAGGTGGATCTTGCGGTACGACGCCCGCAACCCGTCCCCGTCGACGACCGCGAGCGTGTTGAACGGCCTGGTGGCGTCGTCGCTGACCTCGAACATGCCGGCGACCACGACGCAGCCGCGCTCCCGGGCGAGCGCGGTCAGCCGCTGCACGAACGGCCCGTCCAACGGTTCGGCGAAGGCCGAGATGTCGGACCCGGGCGACCCGAAGTCCCGCATGAAGGCCTCGGGCAGGACCACCAGGTCGGTGCCCGGCTCGACCCGCGAGGACAGGTCGTCGAGCGCGCGACGGTTCTCAGCCGGGTCCAGGGACGCGGCCCGCTGCACCAGCGCGACGCGCAGCACCCCGCCGACCCCGCCGACCCCGCCGACGGCACCGACCCCACCGACAGCCCCGACCGCACCCGGCTCGCTCATGGGGCCAGCCTGCCAGACTCGGGCGCGTGCCCTCGACCCCCGACCCCGGACCCGACCCCGGACCCGACCCCGGACCCGACCCCGGTCCGCCGGCCGCACCCCGGCTGGCGGCGGTGGTGCTGTCGGGTGGGACGGCGGTGCGGCTGGGCGGGGTGGCCAAGGCGTCGCTCGAGGTGGACGGGCTGTCGCTGCTCGACCGGTCACTGAGGGCCGCGGCGACTGCCGACGAGGTCGTCGTGGTGGGGGCCCGCGTGCCCACCCGTCACCACGTCTCCTGGACCGTCGAGGACCCGCCATCGGGCGGTCCGGCCGCGGGGCTGCTGGCCGGGCTGGACCGGCTCGACGAGGAGCCCGACCTAGTGCTGGTGCTGGCCGTGGACATGCCTCGCGTGAGCGGCGCCACCGTGGAGCGGCTGCGGTCGGCGATCTCCGCGGACCCGGGCTGCGACGGCGCGCTGCTGGTCGACCCGGACGGTCGTCGGCAGCCGCTGGCGGCGCTCTACCGCTACCAGCCGCTGCAGGCGGCCCGGCCCGCGGACCGCGGCCGTGAGCACGGCCTGCCGATGCGGCGGCTCGTCGGCCGGCTGGAGCTGAGGGAGGTGCCGGCGGACGCCGACGAGGCCCACGACGTGGACACCTGGGAAGACTGGCGCGCCCTCAATCAATGAACTAATGTGTTACTCCATTGATTCATTGACTGAGGGCGACCCCGTCGCCGTCCGGCGGAAGAGAGAGCCATGTTCCTCGGTGGGTTGCTGCTGTTGGTCGTGATCGGACTGCTCGGCGTGCTGCTGCTCGTCGGCGTGCTTGCCCTGGTCGTCGGGCTGTCGTCGAGGCCCGACGCCACACTGAGCACCGAGGTCGCCTGGGCCCGTCGCCACTCCACCATCACCTCGGTGCTCTCGGTCGGGGTCCTGCTGGTCGTCCCGGTGGTGCTGATCGGCATCGTCAGCACGACGGTCGCGCTGCGCCGAGGCCTCGGTCTCTCCGAGCAGCTGCTCGCGGCCGGGCCGCTGCTCGCCGTCGCGGCCGCGCTGGTGGTGCTGCTGCTGGGTGAGCTGACCTGGCCCCGGCCCACCGGTCGGTCCCGGACCGCCCTGCTGCACGACCGGTCGGCCCGGTCGCTGGCCGACGGCGCCTGGCCACGGGCGGCGGCGGCCGCCGCGGCGCTGCTCGCGGCGCTGCTGGTCGTCGCCGGGGTCGTCGCCGACGACACCGGGGCCTCGATCACCCACGAGTGGCCGCTCGGCGCCAACTCGGCCGGGCCGTTCCCCGGCTGGTTCTACGGCGCCGGCCAGCTCAGCTGCCTGGTGGCCGTCGCCGCCCTGGCCGCGGTCACACTTCGCGCCGTCCTTCACCGGTCCACCGTCGTCAGCGCGGACGTGGCCACCGACGAGCTGCTGCGCCGGGCCTCGGTGGCGCGGGTCTCGCGGCTCGTCGTCGCAGGCTGCCTGGTCACGCTCGGCGCCGACCTGCTGATCGGCGGCCTGGCCGTCGGCAACGCCTACCGCGACACCTGGGGGCACGGCGTGGGCACCGCGATGGTCGTGCTCGGCCCGCTGACGCTGCTCGCCGGGCTGGTCTCGCTCCTGGTGCCCGTGCCGCGGCTGCCGGCGTACGTCGTCCCGGACGCCCCGGCGACCTCGACGCCGGTCTCGTGAGCGTCTCGGTGACGCTGGACATCCTGGCCGCCACCCCGCCCTACGAGCAGGTGCGCACCCAGCTGGCCGGCCACATCCGCACCGGTGCCCTCCGGCCCGGTGACAAGCTGCCGGTGGTCCGGGCGCTGGCGGCGGACCTGGGCGTGGCCACCAACACCATCGCCCGCGCCTACCGCGAGCTGGAGGCGGGCGGGCTGGTGACCACCCGGCGCCGGGTCGGCACCATCGTGCAGACCCCCAGCAGCCCGGCCGACCCGGAGCTGCGGGAGCAGGCGACGGCGTTCGCGAAGGCGGCCCGGTCCGGCGGGCTGGACGACGAGGAGGTCGTCGACCTGGTCCGCGGCGCACTGCTGGATCTCGGCTGACACAGCGAAACCTGCCCCGCCGAGGTTGCACGAAGCAGGTTCGCCGTACGACGCTGGTGGGCGTGACCCTGCACGACTGGATCGACGAGCTCTGCGACGCCCTCGACATCGAGACCGAGGTGGACGAGGGTCTCGTCCTCGACCTCGCCCGCGACGCCGCGCACAACGTGGAGCGCCCCGCTGCACCGATCACCACCTTCCTGCTCGGCTACGCCGCTGCCTACCATCGGGCCGGACCGGCCAAGCTGGAGCGGCTGGCGGCCGCGGCCACCGCGCTCGCCGAGCAGTGGAACGGCCAGGACCCCGTCGCCGGCGTGGACGTCGAGGTCGAGGAGCTGGACGAGACGCCGGTCGACGTCGACGGAGGGCGGACGGCCTCGTCTTGAGGGGCCCGCGGACCCCATCGTCACCTCGGAGCTGCCGATGACACCCCCCGAACACCTCTCCCGCCCCGTCGGATGGTGGCTCAAGGAGGCCGACTCCCGGCTCGACGCTGCTTTCGACCGCAGCCTCGCCGAGCAGCCCGTCGACCGCAGGGGCTGGCAGGTTCTCGCCACGCTGACGAGGCGGCCCACCCCTGCCGAGGAGGTGGTGGCCGAGCTGTCGGCCTTCGACCCGGCTCCGGTCGTCGAGGCCGTCCTGACCGACCTCACCACCTCGGGGTGGATCGAGGACGTCGCCGGACAGCTGCGGCCCACCGAGGCCGGTCGCCGGCTGTATGCCGATCTCGTCCCGCTGGTCGGCGGGGTCCGCGAGCAGGTCGGTGCCGCTCTCCCGCAGCAGGACTACGCGACCCTCGTCCGTCTCCTCGAGCGGTTGGCCACGGCGCTGGAGGAGACGAGGCGCCTGGAGCGCGACGCGCCCTAGGCTGCGGGCATGCTCGCCGTCACCGCTCCCGACCCCGGAGGTCCCGAGGCCCTCGTCGTCTCGGACCACCCCGACCCGACAGCCGGCCCCGGGGAGGTGGTCCTCGACGTGGTCGCCACCGCGGTGAACCGGGCCGACACCCTCCAGCGGGAGGGCCACTACCCGCCCCCGCCGGGGGTCTCGGACGTGCTCGGGCTGGAGTGCTCCGGGGTCGTCAGCGCCGTGGGTGCCGGGGTGGCGGGCTGGGCGGTGGGTGACGAGGCGTGCGCGCTGCTCGCCGGCGGTGGCTACGCCGAGCAGGTGGCGGTCCCCGCGGGCCAGCTGATGCCCGTTCCCGCCGGCCTGGACCTGGTGACCGCCGGCGCCCTGCCCGAGGTGGCATGCACGGTCTGGTCGAACGTCTTCATGGTGGCCGGCCTGCGGCCGGAGGAGACGCTGCTCGTCCACGGCGGCGGCGGCGGGATCGGCACCTTCGCGATCCAGCTGGCCCACGCCCTCGGCGCGAGGGTCGCCACGACCGCGGGCTCGCGGACGAAGCTGGAGGTGTGCGCCTCGCTGGGCGCCGACATCACGGTGAACTACCGCGAGCAGGACTTCGTGGCGGAGGTCAGGGCCGCCACCGGGGGTCACGGCGCCGACGTGGTGCTCGACAACATGGGCGCGTCCTACCTCGCCCGCAACCTGGAGGTGCTGGCCACCGAGGGTCGGCTGGTGGTGATCGGGATGCAGGGCGGGAGCCGGGCCGAGCTGGACCTCGGCCGGCTGCTGGTCAAGCGTGCCGCGGTGATGGCGACCTCGTTGCGCTCGCGTCCGGTGGCGGAGAAGGCCACCATCTGCGCCGCCGTCGTCGAGCACGTCTGGCCGCTCGTGGCGGACGGCACCGTGCGCACCCTGGTGCACACCACGCTGCCCCTCGCGGAGGCGGGCGAGGCCCACCGGATCATGGCGGCCAGCGACCACGTCGGCAAGATCGTCCTGGTCACGGACCCGTCCCGCGGCTGACCCCGTGCCCCGTAGGCTTGCCCGATGAGCACACAGCGACCAGAGAGCACCCCCGGCGACGACCCGCACGTGGTCGTCATCGGCCCCGGCGGGATGGCCTCCGCCGGCGGTCCGCGCGCCGACGACGACACGGCGGACTCACGCACGGGCGAGCGCAACCTGACCGACCTGGTCGAGCAGCCGGCGAAGGTGATGCGGATCGGCGGCATGATCCGGCAGCTGCTGGAGGAGGTGAAGTCCGCTCCGCTGGACGAGGCGAGCCGGACCCGCCTGGCGGGCATCTACTCCTCCTCGATCAAGGAGCTGGAGGCCGGGCTGGCCCCCGAGCTCGTCGAGGAGCTCGAGCGGCTGTCCCTGCCGTTCACCTCCGACACCCCCTCGGAGGCGGAGCTGCGCATCGCCCAGGCCCAGCTGGTCGGTTGGCTGGAGGGTCTCTTCCACGGCATCCAGACGGCCATCTACGCCCAGCAGATGGCGGCCCGGGCCCAGCTGGAGCAGATGCGGCGGGCGCTGCCCGCAGGTGCGACCGGTGACCATGGCGGCTTCCCGGGCGGTGCCGGACATGCCGGACACCCGGAGGACCCGAACAGCGAGCACGGCGGTCGCGGCGGCATGTACCTCTGAGGCCGGACCGGGTCGCCGCGCATCCGGCGGCGGGTCAGGTCGCTTGGGAAGCCAGCTCGTCGATGCGGCGGGCCAGCTCGAGGTCCTTGCCGGTGACCCCGCCCTCGGAGTGCGTCGAGAGCGTGAAGCCGAGCGTCGTGTAGCGGATGTCGATGTCGGGGTGGTGGTCGAGCCCCTCGGCCACCTCCGCGACCCTCTGCACCAGGGTGATCCCGGCGAGGAAGGTCCGCACGCGCACCTCGCGGGTGATGGTCCCGGCGTCGCGCTGCCAGGCGGACAGGTCCCCGGCCAGCGCCCGGTCGATCTCGTCACTGGTGAGCAGGGTCATCGGTTGCCTCCGGGTCTCGGTCGGGTCTCGCTGCGGTGGGGTCCCGGTCCGAGGTCCTGGTCCGGGGTCCTGGTCCGGGGTCCTGGTCCGGGGTCCTGGTCCGGGGTCCTGGTCCAGGGTCGTGGACCGGCGTGCCGTCGGTGGTGGGCTCAGACCTCGTCCCGGGGGTCACGCCGGCGGATCCTCGACCCCAGCCAGGTCACCGGGTCGTACTTGCGGTCCACCACCCGCTCCTTCATCGGGATGATCGCGTTGTCGGTGATGCGGATGCCCTCGGGGCACACCTCGGTGCAGCACTTGGTGATGTTGCACATCCCGAGCCCGGCGGCGTCCTGGGCGAGCCTGCGGCGGTCGTTGGTGTCGAGCGGGTGCATGTCGAGCTCCGCGTAGCGCAGGAAGAACCGGGGGCCGGCGAAGGCCGGCTTGTTCTCCTCGTGGTCGCGGACCACGTGGCAGACGTCCTGGCACAGGAAGCACTCGATGCACTTGCGGAACTCCTGGCCGCGTTCGACGTCGACCTGCATCATGCGGCGCTTGCCGTCGCGGTCCCGCGGCCGCAGCCGCACCGCCGGCACCTGCTTGGCCTTCTCGTAGTTGAAGGAGACGTCCGTGACCAGGTCGCGGATCACCGGGAACGCCCGGACCGGGGTGACGGTGATCGTCTCGGTCGGCTCGAAGTCCGACAGCCGGGTCATGCACATCAGCCGCGGCCGGCCGTTGACCTCCGCGCTGCAGGAGCCGCACTTGCCGGCCTTGCAGTTCCAGCGGACCGCGAGGTCGCCGGCCTGCGTCGCCTGGAGCCGGTGGATGGCGTCCAGGACGACCTCGCCCTCCTCCACGGGGACGGTGTAGTCGCCGAGGGCACCGCCGTCGGCGTCCCCGCGCCACACGCGCATCGCGAGGTCGTAGCCCATGTGGTTCTCCTCCGTGTGGATCTCGACGAGCTCGATCAGCCAGGTGGCCGGTCGACCGGCTGGTGCATCGGACGGCCCGGGGTCAGTCGAAGAGCTCCTTCAGGTCGTCGGGCAGGTCCGGCAGCGGCTGGCGGCGCAGCTGCACCGGGGCAGCGAAGTCGCCGCCGGCCAGGGTGAGGACGAGGTTGAGCCGTCCCCAGGCCTCGTCGGGGCCGGGGAAGTCCTCCCGGGTGTGCCCGCCGCGCGACTCCTGGCGCTCCAGGGCGGCCTTGGCGATGCACTCGGACACGATGAGCTGGTTGGTCAGGTCGATCGCGAGGTGCCACCCGGGGTTGTACTGGCGGTGTCCCTCCACGGCCAGGTGCTTGGCCCGCTCCTTGAGCCGCTCGATCTCGCCCAGCGACTCCTCGAGCTCCTCGGCCCTGCGGATGATGCCGACCAGCCGCTGCATGACGTCCTGGAGGTCCTTCTGGATGGTGTACGGGTTCTCCCCCCGCGAGGCGCCGGAGGCCCCCTCCTCGCGGGCGAACGGGGCCAGGGCCGTCTCTGCCGCCGTGCGCACGTCGGTCTCGGCGATGACCGGACGGTCGCCCTTGAGCCGGCGGGTGTAGTACGCCGCGTTGTGCCCGGCCCGGCGACCGAAGACCAGCAGGTCGGACAGCGAGTTCCCACCGAGCCGGTTCGAGCCGTGCATGCCGCCGGCGACCTCCCCGGCGGCGTACAGGCCGGTCACGGTGCTCTGCTCGGTGTCGGCGTCCACCTCCACGCCACCCATCACGTAGTGGCAGGTCGGGCCGACCTCCATCGGCTCAGCGGTGATGTCGACGTCGGCGAGCTCCTTGAACTGGTGGTACATCGACGGCAGCCGCCGGCGGATGAACTCGGCGTCGCGGCGCGAGGCGATGTCGAGGAACACCCCGCCGTGCGGTGACCCCCGGCCGGCCTTGATCTCGGAGTTGATCGCGCGCGCGACCTCGTCGCGGGGCAGCAGCTCGGGAGGACGACGGTTGTTCTTCTTGTCGGCGTACCAGCCCTCCGCCTCCTCGATCGAGTCGGCGGTCTCCGCCTTGAAGTACTCCGGGATGTAGTCGAACATGAAGCGCTCGCCCTCGGAGTTCTTCAGCGCGCCGCCGTCCCCGCGCACCGACTCGGTGACCAGGATGCCCTTGACCGACGGCGGCCAGACCATCCCGGTCGGGTGGAACTGCACGAACTCCATGTTGATCAGCGAGGCCCCGGTCTTCATCGCGAGCGCGTGACCGTCGCCGGTGTACTCCCAGGAGTTCGAGGTGACCTGGTAGGACTTGCCGATGCCGCCGGTGGCCAGCACCACCGCCGGCGCCTCGAAGACCACGAACCGGCCGGTCTCGCGCCAGTAGCCGAACGCGCCGGAGACCGTCCCGCCGCGCCCGCCGTCGGGGTCCTTGAAGATGTCGGTGATCGTGCACTCCATGAACACGTCCACCCCCAGCGAGACGACGTGCTGCTGCAGGGTGCGGATCATCTCCAGCCCCGTGCGGTCCCCGACGTGGGCCAGCCGGGCGTAGCGGTGGCCGCCGAAGTCGCGCTGGGAGATCAGCCCGTCGGGCGTCCGGTCGAACAGCGCGCCCCACTCCTCGAGCTCCAGCACCCGCTCGGGGGCCTCCTGGGCGTGCAGCTGCGCCATCCGCCAGTTGTTGAGCATCTTGCCGCCGCGCATGGTGTCGCGGAAGTGCACCTGCCAGCCGTCGTCGGGGTAGACGTTGCCCAGCGAGGCGGCGATCCCACCCTCGGCCATCACCGTGTGCGCCTTGCCCAGCAGCGACTTGCACACCACGGCGACCCGGACGCCGGCGTCGTGGGCCGCGATCGCGGCGCGCAGCCCGGCCCCGCCCGCGCCCACCACGACCACGTCGTACTGGTGCCGCTCGAAGCCGGCCGTGTACCCCTGCTCCGTGGCGCCCGGGTCCATCCGGTTCCCGGTCATCGGGTGCCGCTCGCCACCCGGGGAGGTCGAGCCCTCCCCACGGGTGGTCGAGCCGGGCGAGTCCGGCTGAGCCATCAGAAGAACCTCACGTCCGAGATCGTCCCGGTCGCCAGCAGCCAGACGTAGAGGTCCGCGAGCGCGACCGAGAACAGCGAGAGCCAGGCATAGCGGGCGTGACGGGCGTTCAGCCGCGAGACCAGCGTCCACGCTCGGTACCGGACCGGGTGCCGGGAGAAGTGCCGCAACCGGCCTCCGACCGCGTGCCGGCAGGAGTGGCAGCCCAGCGTGTAGGCCCAGATCAGCACGACGTTGACCAGCAGCACCAGCGTGCCGAGGCCCATGTGGCCCCACTCGCCGGTGTCGTCCCGGAAGGCGAGCACGGTGTCGAGGGTGAGGATGCCCGCGACGACGACCGCGGCGTAGAAGAACCACCGGTGCACGTTGTTGAGGATCAGCGGCAACCGGGTCTCCCCGGAGTACGCCGCGTGGGGCTCCGCGACCCCGCAGGCCGGTGGGCTGAGCCAGAACGCCCGGTAGTAGGCCTTGCGGTAGTAGTAGCAGCTCATCCGGAAGCCGAGCGGGAAGACCAGGATGATCAGCGCCGGCGACAGCTGCCACCAGGAGAACGGCTGCCCGAAGTCGGAGGCGCCCTCGACGCAGCTGCCGGCCAGGCACGGCGAGTAGAACGGCGAGAGGTAGGGCGCGGCGTAGTAGTCGGCTCCGGAGAACGCCCGCACCGTGGCGTAGACCACGAAGGCGGCGAACACCGTGAAGGTGACGGCCGGGTAGAGCCACCAGGTGTCCTGGCGCAGCGTCCGCTCCTCGATCGCGGCCCGGCCCGGGCCACGGACGCCGGTCGGGGTCACCGCGCCCTCACTGGGCGTGCTGGGTCTCGGACTGCGCGTCCTGCCACATGGCCTCGTCGTAGGGGTCGTCCGGGATCATCACGATGTCGTCCTGCTCGACCCCCGGCCGGTGTCCCGGCTGCGGTTCGCCGAGATGGTCGAGCGCCTCGGCGAGCCGGTCCACGTCCGAGGTCAGTCGGCGCACCCCCAGCGTGTCGCCGTACTCGTTGCGGATCCGCAGCACAGCCGCAGCGAGCCCGGTGAGCGCCTCCCGCGCCGATCCGACCGAGTCCTGAGCCGCCATCCGGTTCCTCCTGAGCCGTCTGGGCGTGATCGCGGTCACGCCGTGCCTGATGTCCGAGTCTGGACCGGAAAGCTGGTTTCGGGAAGGGGGCGCGCCCGCGGACAATGGGCCGGGTGACCATGCCCGCGATGCCTCGACACCGCCCACGATGAGCCCGCGCACCACGACCCGTGCTGCCGGTGACGCCGGTGCCGCGGAGGTCGTCGAGGCGCCGACCGGTGGGCGCTACGTGCAGCTGGTGCTCGTGCTGGGCGCCTTGATCGCGCTCGGCCCCCTGACCATCGACATGTACCTGCCCGCGTTCCCCCGCATCGGCGACGAGCTGGGCGCCAGCGACTCCGCGGTCCAGCTGACGCTGACCGGGATGCTGCTCGGGCTCTCGTTGGGCCAGCTCGTCATCGGGCCGCTCTCGGACGCCCTGGGACGACGACGGCCGTTGCTGGTCGGGCTGGCCGCCCACACCCTGGCGTCGGTGCTGTGCGCCGTGGCCCCGAGCATCGGGGTGCTGGCCGCCGTGCGGGTCGCCCAGGGGCTGTCGGGAGCGGCGCTGTCGGTGGTGGCGATGGCCATCGTGCGCGACCTCTTCTCCGGGGTCGCGGTCGCCCGCATCATGTCGAGGCTGATGCTCGTCATCGGCCTCGCCCCCATCGTCGCCCCCAGCATCGGCAGCCTGGTGCTGGGCTTCACCTCGTGGCGCGGCATCTTCGTGGTGCTCGCCGTCACCGCCCTGCTCCTGATCGGGATCGCCTTCCTCGGCCTGCGGGAGACGCTGCCGCCCTCGCGGCGGCGGCCGGCCACGGTCCGGGCCACGCTGGCGGCGTACCGCACGCTGCTGGCGGACCGGGTCTTCCTCGCGCTGGCCTTCATCGGCGGGTCCATGCTCGCCGCCGTGTTCGCCTACGTCTCGGGAGCCTCGTTCGTGCTGCAGGACGGGTTCGGCCTGGACACCCGCACCTTCGGGCTGGTGTTCGGCCTGAACGCCGCCGGGCTGACGCTGACCGCCCAGCTGAACCCGCTGCTGCTGCGGTGGCTCTCGGTCCGCGACGTGCTCACCGGCGCGATCCTCCTCGCGGCCAGTGGTGCCGCCGCCCTGCTCCTGGTCGGTCTCACCGGCGGCGGCGGACTGCTCGCGGTGCTGCTCCCGCTCGCGGTCGTGGTGTCCTCGGCCGGTCTGGCGATGCCGAACACCCCGGCGCTCGCGCTCACGCGGCACGGTGGGGCGGCCGGCACCGCCGCCGCGGTGCTCGGCTGCGTGCAGTTCGGGGTGGGGGCGCTGATCGCGCCGCTGGTCGGCGCCTTCGGCAGCGACACCGCCGCCCCGATGGGCGCGGTCATGGTCGGCCTCACCGGGTTCGCCGCGCTGCTGATGTTCGGCGTGGTCCGCCGCGAGCACATCGGCAGGTGACGCGGGGACCCCGCCGGACCGGTCACCGCGGCCCCGGGTCCCGCAGCCCGAACAGCTCGACGAGCGCGGTCGCGACGCCGTCCTGGTCGTGCGCCGGCGCCGAGCGGTCGGCGAGCGCGAGCACCCGGGGATGGGCGTTGGCCATGGCGAAGGAGGTGCCGGCCCACTCGAGCATGGCCAGGTCGTTCGGCATGTCGCCGAAGGCGACGACCTCCTGCGGGCTGATCCCGAGCTGCTCGCACAGCCCGGCCAGGGTGCTCGCCTTGGTCACGCCGGCGGCGCTGATCTCGACCAGCGCCCCCACCGACGACCACGTGGTGGTGACCTGGTGGCCCACCAGCCGCTCGGCCTCCGCCCAGAACTGCTCGGGGTCGAGCTCCTCGTGCCGGGCGAGCAGCTTGACGGTGTCGGCCTCGAAGACCTCGCTCAGCGCGCCGACCTGGACGTCGGCCGGCAGGTCCGCCCGCTCCATGAAGCCCCGCTCCTTGGCGAAGCCGTGCACCCGCTCGACGGCGAAGGTGGTGCCGGGCAGCTGCTCGCGGAGCACGTCGGCCACCTGCAGGCCCACCTCGACCGGGATCGGGCGAAGGCTGCGGACCGCGTGGGCCGCGACGTCGTAGACGATGCCGCCGTTGGAGCAGACCGCGAGACCGTGGTCCCCGACGTGGTGCCAGAGCGACTCCATCCAGCGCAGCGGGCGCCCGGTGACGAACACGACGGTGACGCCGAGGTCCTCGACCGCGGTCAGCACCTGCCGGGTGCGTGCCGTGACCGTGCCGTCGGTGTGCAGCAGCGTGCCGTCGAGGTCGGTGGCCACCAGCCGGATCGGGGGGCTGGCCGCCGGGCGGGGGGTCGGGCGGGGGGTCGGGCGGACGGGCTCGGGCACGCCGCCCAGGTTAGGCCGCGACTCAGAACCAGCGGGCCAGCTCGACCGCGACCCCGTCGTCGAGCGCCGTCGCGGTCACGTCGTCGGCCGCCGCCTGGACCGGCAGCGGCGCCTGGCCCATCGCCACCCCGCGGCCTGCCCAGCGCAGCATCTCGACGTCGTTGCGGCCGTCCCCGATCGCCAGCACGTGGTCTCGGTGGACCCCGAGACGCTCGGCGACCTCGGCCAGCGCGGAGGCCTTCGACACCCCCTCCGGCGAGATGTCGAGCCACGCGGTCCAGCCGATGAAGTAGTTCGTGCCGTGCAGCCCGAGCTTCTCGGCCAGCTCCAGGAACTCCTCCTCCGAGGAGTGGGGGTCGCGGATGATGACGCGGGTGACCGGTGCGGCCACGAGCTCCTCCAGGGTCTGCAGCGTCATCTCGCCGGAGATCTCGCCGTCCGGGAACGGCCGGTTCAGCCGGTAGCCGACCCCGACCTCCTCGACGGCGACCGCGGCGTTCGGCACGTGCTCGACCAGCATCGTGACGATCTCGCGGGCGTCGAAGGTGACCGTGGAGAGCACCTCGAGCGGCGGGTAGCAGAACGTCACCGACCCGTTGCTCGCCACCGACAGCACCCGCGAGCCGTCCTCCGGCAGGCCGAGCTGGTCCCAGATCTCGGCGATCCCCAGGGTCGAGCGGCCGGTGGCCAGCACCACGTGCGCGCCGGCCGCACGGGCCCGCCGGACCGCCGCGACGACGGCCGGGCGGACGGTCTCCTCCACCTGACCCGTCGACGGCACGTTGGTCAGCAGCGTCCCGTCGATGTCGAGCGCCACGAGCCTGGGGGTGAAGGTCACGCCCGACCCACCGGCTCCAGGACCTCGCGGCCCTGCAGGTACGGCTGCAGTGCCGCCGGCACTCGCACGGACCCGTCCGCCGCCTGGTGGGTCTCCAGCAGCGCCACGATGGTGCGGGGGATCGCGACGAGGGTGCCGTTCAGGGTGGCCAGCGGCCGGATGCCGTCCTCGAACCGGCCGCGGATGTCGAGGCGGCGAGCCTGGAAGTCGGTGCAGTTCGAGGTCGAGGTCAGCTCGCGGTAGCGACCCTGGGTCGGCACCCACGCCTCGCAGTCGAACTTGCGCTGCGCCGAGAGCCCGAGGTCGCCCGCGGCGGTGTCGATCACCCGGTAGGCCAGCTCCAGCTTGGCCAGCCACTCCTTCTCCCAGCCCAGCAGCCGCAGGTGCTCGTCTGCCGAGTCCTCGACGGTGGTGTAGGAGAACATCTCGACCTTGTCGAACCAGTGCACCCGGATGATCCCGCGGGTGTCCTTGCCGTAGGAGCCGGCCTCCTTGCGGAAGCACGGGCTGAACGCGGCGTACCGGCGCGGCAGCGTGGCCGCCTCGAGGATCTCGTCGGAGTGGTACGCCGCCAGCGGCACCTCCGAGGTGCCGACCAGGTACATCTCCTCGCCCTCGATGCGGTAGACGTCGTCGGCGGCCTGCCCCAGGAACCCGGTGCCCTCCATCGCCCGGGGCTTGACCAGGGCCGGCGGCACCATCGGCACGAAGCCGGCACCGCGGGCCTGGTCCATCGCCATGTTGACCAGCGCGAACTCCAGGTCGGCGCCGACGCCCGTGAGGTAGTAGAACCGCGCCCCGGACACCTTGGCGCCGCGGTCGATGTCGATCGCGCCGAGCAGCCGGCCGAGCTCCACGTGGTCCCGCGGCTCGAAGCCCTCCGCGGCGAAGTCACGGGGCGTCCCGACGTGCTCGAGGACCGTGTAGTCGTCCTCGCCGCCTGCCGGGGCCTCGTCGGCGGCCGGGTTCGGGATCGCCATCACGACCTCCCGGTAGCCGGCCTCCGCCGCGGTCTGGGCCGCCTCGGCAGACTTCACCGCGACCGACAGCTCCTTGGTGCGCGCGAGCAGCGCCTGCTTCTCCTGGCCGGCGACCTGCGAGATCTGCCGTCCGAGCGTCTTCTGCTCCCCACGCAGCCGCTCGAACTCCACGATCGCGGAGCGACGTCGCTCGTCGGCGGCCAGGGCCGCGTCCACCACGTCCCCGGACAGCCCGCGCTTGGCCTGGGCGGCCCGGATGCGGTCGGGATGGTCTCGCAGCACCTTCGGATCGATCACCGCGTCAGCCTAACGGCCGGCGCCCGACCCGTCCGACGGGCGGTTTCGGCCTTCCGTACATGACCGGCCCGGCCCGGGGCACCGGGTCCCGGCGACCGCCTCGGCGACGTCATACTTTGACCGATCCCCCTACCAGTCGCCCCAGCCAGTCCCGCCAGCCAGTCCCACCTGCCAGTCCCCAACCAGTCCCCCTGCCCCGCCCGGCTGTCCCCGGCGGGTGACGCCCGCCGACGGGAGGCACGTGCCACACCCCCCCTGGACCCGCTCCCGCATGCTCGGCGCCGCAGCGGTGTGCCTCGTCGTGGTGGTCGTCATCACCGTGCTGTACAAGGCCGACCTGACCGCGCTGGACCATGTCGACAACCGGATCGGCGCCGGCCCTCAGAGCTGGACGCTCCGGACCCCGGCGGCCAAGGCGTTCCTCCTCGGTGTCGAGGCGGTCTTCGCGACGATCCCGATGACGGTCTTCACGCTGGTCGCCGCCGCGTGGTTGGCGCTGCGCGGGCACGTGCGCGCGGCAGTGTGGACCACCGGGGTGATGCTGGCGGCCTCGCTGACCACCTGGTACCTCAAGGGCGTGCTGCACCGCCGCCGGCCGGTGTGGGACGAGCCGGTCCAGCAGCTCAGCAGCTTCTCCTTCCCCTCCGGACACGCCACTGGCGCCGGCGCCGCCGCGGGAGTGGCGATCGTGCTGGCCGCGGTGCTGGTCCGCCGTCGGCAGGTCCGACGGCTGGTCCAGGCGGGCGCGGTCGCGGTGGCGCTCCTGGTGGGGGTCGACCGGATCTTCCTGGGGGTGCACAACGCCTCCGACGTGCTCGCCGGGTTCGCGGTCGGCGGGTTCTGGGTCGCCTTCGGCACCGTCCTGCTCCACCCGGCACCCCCCTCGAGACGTCGGGAGGCGCTGCGCACGCCGGTCCCGACCAGCCGACAGCTGGCGGTGGTGCTCAACCCGATCAAGGTCGAGGACGAGACCGCCTTCCGCGCGATGGTGGCGCGCAGCGCCGCGCAGGCCGGCTGGGGGCCGCCGACCTGGTACGAGACGACGGTGGCGGACCCGGGCCGGTCCATGGCCGAGGACGCCGCCATCGCGGGGGCCGAGCTGGTGCTGGCGTGCGGGGGTGACGGCACGGTGCGGACGGTCTGTGCCGAGCTCGCCGGCACCGGCGTCGCGGTCGGGGTGGTGCCGGCCGGCACCGGCAACCTGCTGGCCCGCAACCTCGGCATCCCGCTGAACCTGCCGGCGGCGGTCGACGTGGCCCTGCACGGCCAGGACCGGGCCATCGACCTGGTCAAGGTCTCCGGCGACGGGCTGGGGCCCGACGAGCACTTCATGGTGATGGCGGGCATGGGCCTCGACGCCGCGGTCATGGAAGGTGCCAACGACCAGATCAAGGCGCGCGTCGGCTGGCTCGCGTACGTCGTGTCGGGGCTGCGCAACCTGATGTTCCCGCCGATGCGCGTCGAGATCCGTCTCGACGACGGCGAGTGGACCCGGCACCGGGCCCGCACGGTGCTGATAGGCAACGTCGGCTACCTGCAGGCCGGCATGCCGCTGCTGCCCGACGCCGCCATCGACGACGGCGTCCTGGACGTGGTGGTGCTGCACCCCCGGTTCTTCCTGTCCTGGATCCCGCTGGTCGTGCGGGTGCTGAGCCGGGGCAAGCGCACCGACGAGCTCGTCAACCGGATGACCGGCGCCACCGTGTCGATCCGGGCCCACGCGGACATCCCGCGCCAGCTCGACGGCGACCCGGTCGGGGCCGGTCGAGAGCTGCACGCCGAGTGCGTGCACGGGCGGCTGCTCGTCCGCGTCCCCCGCTGAGCCCCGTCACTCGGCCCTCACTGGGCCCGTCACTGGGCCCGTCACTCGGCCCGTCACTCGGGCCGTCACTGGACCCGTCACTCGGCGGCGGCCGCTCGGCGGCGGCCGCTGGCCGGCGGCCGCGTAGCGTGACCGGGTGAGCCGCACCTTCACCTCCTCCGTGCTCCCGCCCCACGACCGCGGCCTGGAGCTCGGCGACCACCTCGCCGGGGAGATCGCCGCCACCGTGGCCGGCTACCGCCGGTTGTTCGCCACCGTCGCCGATGGCTTCGACGTCGACCTGTGGGGCGAGCGGGCCTGGGTGTCCATCCAGCGGCTGGCCCCGGAGGCGGCTGCCGAGATCGCCGGCATCGCGACCGGGGCGGGACGGCCGGTGCGCGAGATAGCGGCCCTCAACGCGCGCACCGAGCTGCTGGCCGCGGCCCGCGCCACCGGGGTGACGGAGTGCTCGGCGGTGGTCGCACTGCCGCCGGGGCGGGCGCCGGTCGCGGTCCAGACGTGGGACTGGTACGACGCGATGGCGGCGGCCTGGCTCACCTGGACGGTGCCGCACCCCGACGGCCGCTCGCTGACGACCCTCACCGAGGTCGGGATGCTCGCGAAGATCGGCGTCAACGACCGCGGGGTGGGGGTGCTGCTGACCCTGCTGCGCCACCGCCACGACGCTCGCGCCGACCGCGACGAGGTCGGGTACCCCGTCCACCTGCTCGCCCGCAAGGTCCTCGACGACGCCGCCTCCACTGCCGAGGCGATGGACCTGCTGTCGGCGGCCGTGCCCTCGGCGTCCTCGTCGCTGACCGTGGTCGACGACCGGGGCGGGGCGGCGTCCGTGGAGCTGTTCCCCGGTGGCCCCGGGGTGGTGCGGCCCGTCGGCGGCGTGCTCGCGCGCACCAACCACTTCGTCTCCGACGCCGGCCGCGACGGCTGCCAGGCGAGCACGGTCGGGGTCAGCACCGAGGTGCGCCGCGACCACCTGCTGTCGGCCTTCGCGGCGGGGCCGCCCCAGGACGAGGCCGAGGTGCTGGCGGCCATGCGGCACCACCATCTCGACGGGGGCGTGTGCCGGCACCCTGCTCCCGGCGACGATGCCCGGCTGCGGCACCGGACGCTGGCCACGGTGACGCTGGACCTGGCCGGACGCAGGGTCGGGGTCCGGACCGACGGCCCCTGTGCCGGTGGCGTCGAGGTCCGCCTGCCCGCGGGCCCGGGCGCGGCGACGCCCGCCGGGGGGCCGTCCCAGGAACCACCGGCCGCCGGGACCGAGGCGGACCGGGTGCTCGCCGCGCTGGCCCCGGTGTCCGCGGCCATCGCCGCCGGCGGGTACGCCGCACTGCTGCGCGGCGGCCTCGGGTCGGGGATGCTGCGTCACTGCCTGGTCCCGGTCACCCCGGCGGCGCTAGCGGCGGTGCTCGGTCTCGCCGAGCAGACCACCAGGGATCTCTGCGTGGCGATGACGACGCACGGCATCCTCGTCGGCGACGGGCAGACCTACCGGACCGCCGACGCGGTCGCACCGCTGCTGGACCTCGGCGCGCCCGCCTACGTCGAGGACCTGCTGCGCGCCGGGGCCGCGCGGGACCGGCTGGTCACCCAGCTGCTCTCCCCGGACCGGTCCCCCGGCCGGGCGAGCCCGTCGAGACCCCCGCGTGGCTACTGGGCCGCCGCCCCCGAGGAGCAGGCCGCGCTCGCCGCCGGGGTCACGCTGCCACCGGGGACCGTGCTGGCCCGGACGCTGATCGGCAGCACCTTCGACGCCGTGCCGGAGGTCTCCGCCGTGCTCGCGACGGGTGGCCGCTACCTCGAGCTGGGCTGCGGGGTCGGCGGCGTCCTGCTCACGCTGCTGGGGATGTTCCCGCGGATGACGGCCGTGGCCGTGGACCTCTCGGGCGTGCTGCTGGACCGCGCCCGGGCCTCGGCGCTGCAGCTGGGGGTGGCCGACCGGGTCCGGCTCGTCCACGGCGACGCCACCCGGTTGCGGGAGCCGGAGCCGTTCGACGTCGTGTTCTGGAGCCAGTTCTACTTCCCCACCGCGACCCGGCACGACGCCCTGGTGACGGCCACGACCTCGCTGCGTCCCGGCGGCTACCTGCTGGCCCCGCTGCAGGACGAGCCGTCGGTGCTGGTCGACGAGCCGACCTCCGCGCAGGCGCGACAGGCCGCGCTCGACCGGCTGCTGCACGGCTCCTGGGGGGTCCCGGCCCGCAGCGGCCAGGAGCTGGTGGCCGAGCTGGCGGCCGCGGGTCTGGTCGGGGCCCGCGTGGTGGACTCCGGGTCGGCCCGGCTGGTGCTGGCCCGGCGACCGTAGCCGGCCGCCGTCCACGCCGGTCAGACGGACCACACCAGCCGCCCCCCCGACCGCACCGACCGCACCGACCGCACCGACCGCACCACCGAGGGTCAGCCAAAGGTCGGCCGAGGGTCAGCCAAAGGTCGGCCGAGGGTCAGCCAAGGGTCGGCCGAGGGGCCGGGCTAGTGGCCGTCGCGCAGCCGGGCCAGCCAGGCGGCGGCGTCGTTGAACTCGGCGTCGGAGGTGCCCGCGACGATGTCCGGTGCGATGCCGTCGTGACGCTCGTAGGAGCCGAGGAAGCGCACGTCCGCGCACACCCGCCGCAGCCCCATCAGCGCCTCGCCGACCCGGGCGTCCTCCACGTGACCCTCGCAGTCGACGGAGAAGCAGTAGTTGCCGAGCGCGGCGCCGGTCGGTCGGGACTCGATGCGGGTCATGTTGACCCCCCGCATCGTCAGCTGCTCGAGGATCTCGAGCAGCGCTCCCGGGTGGTCGGCCCGCATGAACGCCACGATCGAGGTCTTGTCCCGCCCGGTCGGGGGCGGCGGGGGGCCCGGTCGGGACACCAGCACGAACCGCGTCAGCGCGTCGGGGTTGTCGCCGATGCCGCGGGCCAGGGTGGCGAGCCGGTAGTGGTCGGCGGCCACGGGAGCGGAGATCGCGGCGTCCCATCCCGCCGCCGACCCGGCCAGCGCCGCCGCGGCGTACGCCGTCGAGCTGGTGTGCACCACCTCGGCGTCGGGCAGGTTCACCGCGACCCACCGACGGGTCTGCGCGGCCGCGTGCGGGTGGGTGGCCACCCGGCGCACGTCCGCGGCAGCGACGCCGGGCCGCGCCAGCAGCGAGAACGCCACCGGCACGGTCATCTCCCGGGTGATCATCAGCGGGGCGCCCGTCGCGAGCTCGTCGAGGGTCACCGGCACCGACCCCTCGACGGAGTTCTCGATCGGCACCACCGCTCCGTCCGCCTCCCCCGTGCGGACCGCGTCGAGGGCGACCGTCACCGTCGAGCAGGCCTGGTGCAGGGCGCTCGACGCCGTGGGCAGGCTCAGCAGCGCCTGCTCGGTGAAGGTGCCCTCCGGGCCGAGGTAGGCGTAGCGGGCGGGCGGGACTCCGGGCACGGGGTCACCCTACGGGCGGCAGGGCGGGACGCCGGAGATAGGTTGCGGGCCATGACCGACGAGGGGGTGCGCGACCTGGGCTACGCCCGTCTGGACACCGGTCGCGCGTCCCGCACCGGCGACCCCGAGGTGGTCTTCGGAGCCGGCAAGTCGCCGGCGCAGGTGGTGGAGCTGCTGGCGGAGCTGCACGCCGCGCACCCGGACCGGGCCGTGCTGGCGACCCGGCTGGCCGACGGCGCGATGGTGGCCGTCCGGGACGGGCTGCCGGCCGCGGCCGTGGACCCGGTCGCCCGAGCCGCGACCCTCGGCCCGCTGCCGCCCGGGCGTGGCCGGGTGACCGTCGTGGCGGCCGGCACCTCCGACGCTCCGGTCGCGGCCGAGGCTGCGCTGACCGCCCGGGTGCACGGTGCCGGGACCACCGTGGTGAGCGACGTCGGGGTCGCCGGACTGCACCGGCTGCTCGCGGTCCGCGACCAGCTGCTGGCGGCCGACTGCCTGGTCGTGGTGGCCGGCATGGAGGGCGCGCTGCCGAGCGTCGTGGGCGGGCTGGTCGGCGTCCCGCTGGTCGCGGTGCCCACCAGCGTCGGCTACGGCGCCTCCTTCGGCGGACTGGCCGCGCTGCTCGGGATGCTCAACTCCTGTGCGCCGGGGGTCACGGTGGTCAACATCGACAACGGCTTCGGTGCCGGGGTCTTCGCCGCACGGGTCGCCCGGGCCGCCGCGCCCCGCGGGGCCCAGGCGTGATCGGCTGGGTCGACGCCGGATCCGGGGCCAGCGGCGACATGCTGCTCGGCGCGCTGGCCGGGGCCGGGGTCCCGACCGAGGTGATGGAGCGGGCCGCCGCCTCGGTCGCCCCCGAGCAGGTCACGCTGCTGGCGGAGCCGGCGCGGCGGCACGGCTTCGCGGCCACCCGGTGCCGGGTCCGGGTCGCCGACAGCCGGACGCAGCGGACCTGGGCCGACGTCGCCGCCCTGCTCGACGCCGCCGACCTCGACGAGGCCGTCCGGCACCGGGCCCGGGCCGCATTCGAGCGGCTCGCCGCCGCCGAGGGCACGGTCCACGGCGTGCCCGCCGCGGACGTCCACTTCCACGAGGTCGGCGCCCTCGACGCCATCGCGGACGTCGTCGGTGTCTGCGCCGGCCTCGTGCACCTCGGCCTGGAGCGGCTGGTGGTCTCCCCCGTCGCGGTCGGCTCCGGCCGGGTCACGGGAGCGCACGGCGACCTGCCGGTCCCGCCGCCGGCCGTCGTGGAGCTGTTGCGCGGGGCGCCGTCCCACGCGGGTCCGGGCGGCGCGTCCGCCGGGGAGCTGTGCACGCCGACCGGTGCGGCCCTGCTGACCTCGCTCGCCTCGGCGTACGGCCCGCAGCCGGCGATGACGGTCGCGACCGTGGGAGTCGGCGCGGGCGGCCGGGACCCGGACACCCACGCGAACGTGCTGCGGCTGTTCGTGGGCGAGCCCGTCGCCGGCCCGGCCGGGGCGGGCTCGGCGGCGCCGGGGCCCGGCCCGGCCTCGCTGCTGGTCGAGACCAACATCGACGACCTCGACCCGCGGCTGTGGCCGAACGTGATCGCCGCGCTGCTGACGGCGGGCGCCTCCGACGCCTGGCTGACCCCGATCGTCATGAAGAAGGGCCGTCCCGCCCACACCCTCGCGGTGCTGGTCCGCGGCGAGCACGCCCCGGCGGTGCGTGCCGAGCTGTTCCGGCAGACCTCGACCATCGGCCTGCGCGAGAGCCCGGTGACCAAGCACACCCTGGAGCGGCGCACGCGCACCGTCGAGGTGGACGGGCACCCCGTGCAGGTCAAGCTCGGCGTCCTCGCGGGCCGCGTGGTGAACGCCCAGCCCGAGTACGACGACGTCGTGCGCGCCGCCGAACGCACCGGACGCCCCGTCAAGGAGGTGCTGGCCGACGCCGTCGCCGCCAGCCGGCCGCTGGTCCACAGCGGGCCCAGTGACGACCCGCCTGCCGCCGACCCGCCCGCCGACCCGCCCGGCAGCCTGCCGGACCACGAGTAGGACCACCGAGCCATGGACCTCACCGTCATCGCCGTCACCTTCGCGGCGATCTTCGTCGTCGAGCTGCCAGACAAGACCTTCATCGCAGCGCTGGTGCTCTCGACCCGGTACCGGCCGCTGGCGGTGTGGCTCGGCGTCGGTGCCGCGTTCGCCGTGCAGACCGGGGTCGCGGTGACCGCCGGGGCGGTCGCGACGCTGCTGCCTGACGTGCTGGTGCGCAGCGTGGCCCTGGTCATCTTCCTCGGCGGTGCGTTCGTGCTCTACCGCACCGCTCCCGGCGCCGAGGCCAGCGAGCGGGAGCAGGAGCAGGAGTACGCCGCGCGCGCCACCGAGCCGAAGACGTTCCTGCGGGCAGCGGGGACCTCGTTCCTGGTGCTCTTCGCCGCCGAGTGGGGGGATCTCTCCCAGCTGCTCACGATCAGCCTGGTCGCCCGCTACCACGACCACGTCAACGTGTTCGTGGGCGCCTGGAGCGCGCTGCTCGCGGTCTCGGGTCTCGCGGTGCTGGCCGGCCGGGTGCTGCTGCGCCACCTGCGGCTGTCGGTGCTGCACTACGTCGGCGCCGGGGTATGCCTGCTGCTCGCGGCGCTCACCGCGATCGAGGTGGTCAGCGCGCTCTGAGCTCGACCTCCGCCGGGCACTAGGCTGCCGCGCATGACGAACCCGACGGCCCCGCACGGCGCTGACACCGAGGTCGGCCGGCTCCGGACCGTGATGCTGCACCGTCCCGGGCCCGAGCTCAAGCGACTGACGCCACGCAACAACGACCGGCTGCTGTTCGACGGCATCCCCTGGATCAGCCGTGCCCAGGAGGAGCACGACGCCTTCGCGCAGGCGCTGGGCGAGCGGGACGTCGAGGTGCTCTACCTCACCGACCTGCTCACCGAGACCCTCGCGAGCGAGCAGGCGCGGGAGGTCGCGATCGCCGGCGCCCTCGGGAACCTTCACCTCGGGGACACGCTGCGTCGCTACCTCGACCAGGCGCTGCGCGACGAGTCGCCGGAGTCACTCTCGCTGCACCTGACCGCGGGGGTGCGCAACGACGAGGTCGGCGGCGGGCACGGGCTGGTGACCAGCCTGCTGGCGCACGACGACTTCCTCATCGACCCGCTGCCGAACCTGCTCTTCACCCGCGACTCGAGCGTGTGGGTGCGGGACCGGGTCGCCGTCACGTCGCTGGCGATGCCGGCCCGGGAGCGGGAGACGCAGCTGACCGAGCTGATCTACACCCAGCACCCCCGCTTCGCCGGCACCCCCACCATCCACGGGTGGCAGCGCGAGCACGTCGAGGGCGGCGACGTCCTGCTGCTGGCCGCCGGCGTGATCGCGGTCGGCGTCGGGGAGCGGACCACCCCGGCCGGTGCCGAGCGGCTGGCCCGTCAGGTCTTCTCCGCCGGTCTGGCGCACACCGTCCTCGCGGTCCCGATCGCCCAGGAGCGGGCGACGATGCACCTCGACACCGTGTGCACGATGGTCGACGTCGACAAGATCGTGATGTACCCGAACGTCGCCGACAGCCTCACCGCATACGCCGTGACCGCGGCCCCTGGGTCGGCCGCCGCCGGGAGCACCGACACCGACCTCGAGCTGCGGGTCGCGGCCGCCGAGCCGTTCCTGGTCGCCGCCGCCCGGGCCATGGGCATCGACGCGCTGCACCAGATCGACACCGGTCTGGACCCGGTGACCGCCGAGCGTGAGCAGTGGGACGACGGCAACAACACCCTGGCGCTCGCGCCGGGCGTCGCGGTCGCCTACGAGCGCAACGTCGAGACGAACGCCCGGCTGCAGGAGTCGGGCATCGAGGTGGTGGCGATCTCGGGCTCCGAGCTCGGCTCGGGGCGCGGCGGGCCGCGGTGCATGTCCTGCCCGATCTCCCGCGAGCCCGCCTGAGCCTGCCCAGGTCGGGGCCGGGCCCTCGTCACTGAGGGCGAGCCTGGCCTGGACCGGGCTGCCGGCGGGTGGGGATGCCGGCGGGTCCAGGTGCCGTCAGGCCACGCCCAGCAGCCGCAGTCCGGCGGTGGTGGCCGCGGCCGCCACCACGACCAGCGGGAACGGCGCCCGCCGCAGCACGAGGGCCAGCGCGACCAGCACGCCTGCCGGGCGGGCCCAGCCAGCGGGTCCCTGCCCCTCGGTCACGGCGGTGACCGCGACCAGGGCCACCAGCAGCACCACGGCCGCCTCCGACAGCGCCCGGTCGAGGCGCGCGGGGAGCCGGAGCCGGCCGTGCAGCAGCGGGCCGACCAACCGGAAGGCGTAGGTGCCGACGGCCAGCGCCAGCACCGCGGACAGCGGCATCACGAGCCACCGGTCCCCGGTGACTTGTCGGGCGAGCCGCCGGACCTGGCACCGGACGTGGGACTGGGCGTGGGACTGGGCGAGGCGTCGGCTGCCGCACCGCGACCGACGCGGGCCCCCCGCAGCGTGACCAGCAGTCCCGCCAGCGCGGCCAGCACCGGCAGGCCGGGGGGCAGCACCGGCGTCGCCAGCACGGCCACGAGGGCGCCGAGCAGGGCCGCGGCCCGCGGACCGCCGTCGCGGAGCGCCGGCACGACCAGCGCAAGCAGCACTGCCGGGAAAGCCGCGTCGAGCCCCAGGGCGTCGGTGTCGGACACCAGCCCACCCAGCAGGGTCCCGGCCAGCACCGCCAGGTTCCAGCTGACGAACAGCCCCAGCGCACAGACCCAGAACGCCGCCCGTCGCCGCGCAGGATCGACCTGACCGAGCGTGAAGGCGACCGACTCGTCGGTCACCAGGTGCGCTCCCGCCCAGCGCGCAGCCCGCCGGCTCCCGAGCGCATCGGCGACCGCGAACCCGAACGGCAGCAGCCGGGCGTTGAGGACCAGGCCCGCGACGACGCCGGCCACGGCGCTGCCTCCGGACAGCACGACCGCCACCGCCGCGAACTGTGCACCTCCGGCGAAGACCAGCAGCGACAGCGACACCGGCACCCAGCCCGGCAGCCCCCCCGAGACCGAGATCGCGCCGAACGAGGCTCCCACCAGCGCGTCGGCGGCGCAGACCAGCGCGATGTCGGCCCGGGTGCCCGGGTCCACCTGCGAGAGCAGGGTTCGCCATGTCGAACGCATGGACAGTACGATGAACACCATCACCCTGTTCGTCAAGCCGAACGAGGGTCCGACTCAGTGAACGGAGCCAGCGTGGACGCCTCCACCCCCGCACCGACCGGCCCCCCGATCGCCCACATCGCCGCCGCCATCCGACGGGAGCGCACTCGGGTCGGGCTGTCGCTGACCGCGCTGGCACAGCGGGCCGGCATCGCCAAGTCGACGCTGTCCCAGCTCGAGTCCGGGACCGGGAACCCGAGCGTGGAGACGCTCTGGGCGCTGGGCTCCGCGCTCGGCGTGCCCTTCAGCCGGCTCGTGGAGCCGCCCCGGAGCACGGTCCGGGTGATCCGGGCGGGCGAGGGCCCGGTGATGTTCGCCGAGCACGCGGCGTACGCCGCCACGCTGCTGGCGACCTGCCCCCCGCACGCCCGGCGCGACCTGTACCTGGTGCGCGCCGAGCCCGGCGAGGCCCGGCTCTCCGAACCGCACCTGCCCGGCACCTACGAGCACACCGTGCTGGCCGCAGGGCAGGCACTGGTCGGGCCGGTCGACGACCCGGTCCGGCTCGGGCCGGGCGACTACGTCGCCTACGCCGGGGACGCTCCGCACGTCTTCGAGGCGCTGGCCGACGGCACGACGGCGGTGATGGTCATGGAGCACGTCTGAGCGACCCGTCGCTCAGCAGCAGGCGGCGGACTCGACCCGCCCGGACAGCCTGGGGGCCGGCTCGTCAGCCTCGTCGGACCGGCAGCACGTGCCGTCACCGGCGACCGCCGCCAGCGCCGGGTCGGCACTGCCCTCGAGGTCCGCACGCACGTCACCGGTCACCGTGTAGACCTCCCACGGCTCGCGACCCGGGCCGCTCACCCAGACCTTGTCCTGCACCGCGTAGCAGCAGGAGGTGGCGTCCTCCCGGCGGGTGCTGAGCCCGGCGGCAGCCAGGCGCTCGCCGGCTGCCGCGACCAGGCCGGTGCTCTCGACCTCGACGCCGAGGTGGTCCAGCCGGGTCGCCGCGGGAGCGTCCGCGGCGCCCTCGAGCAGGACCAGCTTGAGCGGGGGGTCGGCGACGGCGAAGTTGGCGTAACCCGGGCGGCGCTTGGCGGGCGCGGTGTCGAACAACCGGGAGTAGAACTCGATCGAGCCCTCCAGGTCGGCGACGCGAAGGGCGAGCTGGACTCGGGACATGGCTGTACCTCTCCTCGGAAGGTCGTCGCTGCCCCGGGTGGGACATCGACGTCTGTCTATGTCCCGACCTTGCCACGGACATTCAACCCTGTCAATATAGATGGGTGTCTAATTCTTCCGACGCCTCGTCGCACCGCCTCGATGCCGCCCTGCAGTGCTGCACGCCGCTGTCCCGGGAGCCGATGGACCCCGAGACCGCGCTCCGGGTGGCGTCGCTGCTGAAGGCGCTCGCCGACCCGGTGCGGTTGCGGCTGCTGTCGCTCGTGCAGTCCCACCCGGGCGGCGAGGCGTGCGTGTGCGACCTGACCCCGGCCTTCGACCTGTCGCAGCCGACGGTCAGCCACCACCTGAAGGTGCTGCACGACGCCGGGCTGCTGGATCGCGAGAAGCGCGGCGTCTGGGTCTACTACCAGGCCAGGCCGGCGGCGATGGCAGCCCTCGGCGACCTCTTCGCGCCAGCGAGCGCGGCGCTCCGGACGGGCGCCTGACCGGCGGGTGGCTGCCCGGTCGCTGCTGACGGGGAGACAGCAGCGACCGAGCAACCGAAAGGTACGCGGTGGTTGAGCGTTTCACCAATCGAGGGCCTCGCCGCCGACGACTGGTGCACACCACGTCGGAACCGGTCGTTGCCGACCAGCCCTCACAGCTGGTCAGCGGCTGGTCAGCGGATGGTCAGCTGCCGGTTGGCCAGGCCGTTGCGCGCCGCCCGCTCCTCGCCGGAGAGCGCGCGCGGGTCGCCGAGCATCTCCTCGAGGTCACGACGGAAGCGGGCTGCGGGCTCCTCCAGCACGGCCGCCCCGGTGCCCGGGGGGAGGTCCCAGACCGGCACCAGGAGCCCGTGGGCTCGGAACATCCCGACCAGGCGCGACCCGTCAGCCACGCGGTCCCGGCCGGCCACGTGCAGTCGGGCCAGCGCGTCGAGCAGCGGCTCCTCGTCGTGCGGCAGCACCCAGCGCAGGTGCTCGCGGTTGCCCACGTCGGTCCAGTACGCCGCCTCCACCGATGCCAGCCGCCTGCTCGGGCTCGCCGCGGCGTTGGCCGCCTCCAGCGAGGCGGCAGCCTGCCCGGACGGGTCCTCGACCCCGGCGATCCAGTAGTCGAAGCCGGAGTGGACCGTGATCTCCAGCGGCGCGTCCTCGAGAAGGTCCTGGAGCCGCGGCCCCTCCCCCGGCGCGTCGGTCAGGCCGACGACGCCCGTGCCCGGGTCGGTGGCCAGCGCCTTCAGCAGGACCGCGGCCAGGTCGCGGCTGGGGTCCCCAAAGCCGTGCTGCACCTGCAGGCCCAGCCAGACGCTGCCGTCACCGCGCGAGAGCGCCGGGGCGGCCATCGGGAGCAGCGAGCACAGCTGGACCGGTCGCCCGTCGGCCACGTCACCGCGCAGCGTGACGGGGGCCGTGGCTGCCGGGATGATCTCCCGCATCGCCACCAGGTCGCACTCGCCGCTCAGCCCGGCGAACGGCCGGGCCACGAAGGCCGGGGGCGGTCCCGCCGGGCTGCCGTGGCAGGAGCGGTAGCGGCGACCGGAGCCGCACGGGCAGGGCTGCCGGGGCGCCACCGCGCCGGTGGCGTCGGCCCGGTCCACCTCGACGCCGGAGGCGGCTTGCGCGGACCGTGCCTTGACGCGTGACTTCTTGCCCATGGCCGGAGCCTACAAACCGGAGTGGGCCGGGGCGGCGACGGGCCGCGTCGCAGGTCAGCTCGGCAGCAGCGCGTGGACGGTGGTGCGAGGACCGGTCTGCTCGCTCCACCAGCGTGCCGTCAGCACGTCCACGATCGCCATGCCACGGCCTGACACTGCCGAGGCCGAGGCACGGAGCGCGCGCGGCCGGCTGACGCCGCCGCCGTCGGTGACCGAGATCCGGACGCCCTCCTCGGCGAGCGTCCAGGTGACCAGGATGCTGCCGTCGGGCAGGGGGGTCGCGTGCCGCACGGAGTTGGCGACCAGCTCCGAGAGCACGACGCGGGCGTCCTCGATGTGCTCCTCGGAGACGTCGTGGTCGACGAGCCAGCCCCGCAGCCGCTGCCGGGCCACCGACACGGAGGCCGGCGAGAAGGGCAGCCGCATCGTCGTGGGTGCGGGCGGGGGTCGGGTCGGCACGGTGGTCCTCTCTGCACGGGTTCTCGGTCGGGAGCCGGCTGGGAGCGGGGCCGGCGTTGCCGAGAGACCCCCGTCGTCCGTGCGGCGTCCGCCAGCATTCCCGCTTGCCCGCTGCCCAAACCGGCGCGCCGGCGGGGCCGGCGACGGTGGGCACGTCTCACGGCACGGCAGGCCCCCGGCCGGCCCGGCCACGGAGGTGACGCAGCGCCCGTCTCGGGTCGTCGGTGATGACCGCCTCGACGCCGAGGTCGGCGCACAGGTCGAGGTCGCGAGGGTCGTTGACGACCCAGACGTGGACCCGCCGGCCCAGCCGGGCCAACCGGGTGGCGAACCGCGGGTTGCTGCGGAGCAGGTCGATGCCGGGACCGGCCACCCACCCGGGCCCGAGCAGGCTGATCGCCATCTGCCAGGAGTACTGCCGGTCGATCAGCAGCACCACCTCGAGGTCCGGGGCGAGCCGCTGCACCCTCGTCAGGGCCACCGGCGAGAAGCTCATCACCCGGGCCGGCGACCTGGCGCCCGCCCAGCCGAAGCGTGCCAGCAGCTCGACCAAGCGGCGCTCGACCAGGCCGGCGTACCGGGTCGGGTGCTTGGTCTCGATGGCGATGTCGACCGGGCGGTCGTAGTCGCGGACCGTCTCCAGCAGCCGGCGCAACGTCAGCACCCGCCGGGCCTCCTCGTCGAGCTCCGGCGCCTCGTCGTCGAGATCGGCCCAGGGCCGTTTCCAGGAGGCGAAGTCCAGCGAGTCGAGGTCCGCGAGCTCCATGATCGACACGACGCCACGACCGTCGGTGACGCGGTCGACGCGGCGGTCGTGGACGCACACGAGGTGCCCGTCGGCGGTGAGCCGCACGTCGCACTCGAGCCCCTCGGCACCCGCGTCGAGCGCGTCGACGTACGCCCCGAGGGTGTGCTCGGGGTTGTCCTGGCTGGCGCCGCGGTGCGCGACCACCTGGGGCCGGCCCTCGACTCGCTGCATCGCTCCATCGTGGCAGGGCGCACCCGCCCCGCGCTCCACCTGCGACGGGGTGTCGCCCGCCCCCATCGTTGAGCCGTCACTCGTGGTCGGGCGAGAGGTCACTCGTGGTCGCAGGACCAGCAGGTCGCCTGCGGAGCTCAGCCCTGGGTGCGCAGGAACCGGCCGAAGTGCGGCACCGTGAAGGCGACCGAGCCACGCTCGCCGGAGAACACCAGACCCTTCTTGATCAGCCCGTCCCGGGCCGGGGAGAGGCTCTGCGGCCGCCGGTCGAGGGTTCGTGCCACGTCGGCGGTGGCCACCGCCCCGTCGCCGTGGTGGACGCCGAGGTCGGCCATGGCCCGCATGTAGTCGCGCTCGGCCGGCGTGGCCCGGTCGTAGCGGGCACCGAAGAACCCGACCGCCAGCTCCGCCTCGGCCTCGGGCGCTGCCTCGCGGACGTCGGGCACGTCGATCGGGCTCATCACCGCCGCGTCCCAGGTGACCTTGCCGTACGCCTGGACGAAGTACGGGTAGCCGTCGGTGAGCCGGTAGAGCTCGTCGAGGGCGGCGGCGGTGTAGTCCACGTCCTCCGTGCCGGCCGGCAGCAGCAGCGCCCGGTCGGCCATCTCGCGCGGCAGCCGGTCGACGACGACGTAGCGGAACAGGCGCTCGGCGTAGGACTTGCTGGCAGCCAGCGCCACGGGCAGGTGCGGCAGGCCCGCTCCCACCGCCACCAGCGGAGCGCCCTGCTGGCTGATCTCGTGGCACGCCCCGCACAGGGCGGCCAGCTCGTCGGTGGAGATGTCCTGCATCTCGTCGATGAAGATCGCGATGCCCACGCCGAGGTCGCGGGCCAGGTCCGCCACGTCGGTGAACAGCTCGACGAGGTCGAGCTCGAGGTCACCGGAGTCCGCCCGGCCCCGGACCGCCGGGACGTCGGTGGGCGGCTGCCAGCGCACCCCCTTGCGGTCCGGGAGGGACGTCCGCCGGGCGAAGGAGGTGATCACCCCGGCGACGGCGTCCACCCGCTCCGGGTCCCGGTGCCGGTGCGCCACCTCGCGGACGGCGGCGTGCACGGCCTGGGCCAGCGGCAGCCGCACCGAGCGGTCGGGCCGGGCCTCGAGCTTCCCGGTGCCCCACGCCCGGTTCACGGCCAGCCCGCGCAGAGCGTTGAGAAGCACGGTCTTGCCGACGCCCCGCAGGCCCGAGAGCACCATCGAGCGCTCCGGCCGACCGGCAGCCACCCGTTCCAAGGTGACCTCGAACTGCGAGAGCTGCCGGTCCCGACCGGCCAGCTCCGGCGGCCGCTGCCCGGCTCCGGGCGCGTACGGGTTCCTGACCGGGTCCATGCTCCGACGATATCGCACAATCTAGCCGAAATATTAGAGAGGCGTAGCCACACCTCATCGTGCCGTCGTGTGGTGACCGCCGCCGGCGGTGCCCGGTGCCGTGACGCCGAGGTCGCGGACGACGGGGCCCGGTGGTATCGAGGGATCTGCCCCTGTCTAGCGGAGACGGTAGACAGGGGCAGATCGCGGCAGCGACGGACGCGGTCGACGTCGCCTGGCTCCGGACCGGACGTAGTCCGCAGCCGCACGTCCCCACGGCCCGGCTCGGTCCTATCCTGGGCGCGTGCCCGAGCTGCCCGAGGTCGAAGGTCTCAGCCTGGACCTGCGCGGCCGGCTGCAGGGGCGCGCGGTGGCCCGGGTCGACATCGCGGCGTTCAGCGCGCTGAAGACCTTCGACCCACCGGTCAGCGCCCTCGCCGGCAGCGTCGTCGACGACGTCTCCAGGCACGGCAAGTTCATCGACATCGACGCCTCCGGACTGCACCTGGTGATGCACCTGGCCCGCGGCGGCTGGGTGCGATGGCGGGCCGAGGTCCCCGCGCTCCCCCCCAAGCCCAGCAACCGCTCGCCGATGGCCGCCCGGGTGCACCTCGACGACGGCTCGGGGCTCGACATCACCGAGGCAGGAACCAAGAAGCGGCTCGCGCTCTACGTCGTGCGCGACCCGCACGAGGTCCCCGGCATCGCCACCTTGGGGCCTGACCCGCTCGGTCCCGACTTCACCGCGGAGGTGCTCGCCGAGATCCTGCGGCAGGCGGGGCGGGCGCAGATCAAGGGGGTGCTGCGCCATCAGGGCACGATCGCGGGGATCGGCAACGCCTACTCCGACGAGCTGCTGCACGCCGCCCGGATGTCGCCGTTCAAGCCGGCGTCCTCGATCACCGACGCCGACCTGGCGACCCTCTACGACGCCATCCGGGGCGTCCTGGGCGACGCGGTCGCCCGCTCGCGAGGCCTCGCGGCCGCCGACCTCAAGGGGGAGAAGAAGAGCAACCTGGCGGTGCACGGGCGCACCGGCCTGCCGTGCCCGGTGTGCGGTGACACCGTGCGCGAGGTGTCGTTCGCCGACTCGTCGCTGCAGTACTGCCCCACGTGCCAGACCGGTGGCAAGCCGCTCGCCGACCGGCGGATGTCGCGGTTGCTGAAGTAGCGGGACGAGTCGCCTACGGTGGTCGACATGAGCTATGGCGTTCCCACCGTCGCGGTCGGCGGTGTCCCCGACCCACTGCCTGCCGACCTGCACGTCCTCGACGTTCGCGAGCCCGAGGAGTGGCGGCTCGGCCACGTCGAGGGCGCCCACCACATCCCGCTGGCCGAGCTCCCGGCCCGCGTGGACGAGGTACCGGAGGGACAGGTCCTGGTCGTGTGCAAGGTCGGCGGCCGGTCGGCACGCGCGGTCGCCTACCTGCAGCAGCGCGGCCACGACGCGGTGAACCTCGACGGCGGCATGATCGAGTGGCAGGCGGCCGGCCGGCCGATGGTCAGCGACACCGGGTCCACCCCCGAGGTCCACTGACGGGCCGCCGCCCCGCACCAGAACCGTCGAGGGGTCACCCGTGGTCCGCTGGGACGTCGGGTCTGGTCGGCTCGGCCGGCACCCCTCGTGCCCCCGCCGTACGCCCGGGCCCCTCATCCTCCCTGGGCGCTCGGCAGCCGCCGTGTCGTCGTACGACGACCCGGGCGCGGCCGGCGCTGCCCCGCCACGCCCGGTGCCCCGTCGGACCACGCCTGACGTCTCGACGGACCACGCCTGACGTCTCGACGGACCACGCCTGACGTCTCGACGGACCACGGGTGACGTCTCAACAGGCTCCGGGGTCATCGGAACGCGCGAGGCGGCGGGACGTCCAGGGCCCGGCGCAGCAGCGCGAGGTACTCCGCCCGCGGGACCGCGACCACGCCGAGCGAGCCGAGATGGTCGGTGCGCCACTGCACGTCGAGGACCCGGCGGTGGACATGCTCGTCGCGGAGCAGGTCGACCAGCGCGACCAGCGCGACCTTCGAGGCGTCCGGGCGGCGGTGGAACATCGACTCCCCGGCGAACAGGCCGCCGATCGCGACGCCGTAGAGACCACCGACGAGCTCGCCGTCCTGCCAGGACTCCACCGAGTGCGCCCAGCCGAGCCGGTGCAGCCGCAGGTAGGCCGCGCTGATCCGCCGGTCGATCCAGGCCCCCTCGCGAGTCGGGTCGGCACACGCCTCGACCACCTCGGCGAACGCCGTGTCGACCGTGGTCCGCAGCCGTCGCGTCGACTGACGCAAGGACCGCGAGACCCGCAGCCCGTCCAGGGGCAGGATGCCGCGCTCCACCGGCGACCACCACATCATCGACCCGCGCGAGCCGAGGTCCTCGACGTCTCCCGGCATCGGGAACAGCCCGGCCCGGTAGGCGCTCAGCAGCGTGCCGGGCTCCAGGTCCGCTCCCATGCCGACCAGGTCACCGGGCCCGCCCTCCACCGGCGCCAGGCTGACGTCGGGGAACACCCACCCGGAGGCGGCAGGCTCGGTGGGCATGGTTCCATCCAACCAGCCGCACCGCCCGAGCCGCCGGGTCCGCGGGTGCGCGTGCGCGTCGTTCGGCTGGGTACAGTCGCCAGGACCAGCACACGACACGGAGGGGCGAGCATGGGCATCGGCGGCACGTTGGGCAAGCGACTCGCGCCGCGAGTGGGCCAGGCGGCCCCGCAGCTGACCCGCAACTTCGTGCACGAGGCGTTGCGCCGTGCCATCGACGGGGTGGGACCGCTTCCCCCAGCGGCCGCTGCCGCCGACAAGCAGCTCGCCGAGCAGGACGGCGACGTGGACCGTGCCGTCCACGAGGTGATCGAGAACCACGTCCGGTACGCCGGCGGCCAGGGGTTCGCGACCAACATCGGCGGCCTGGTCACGGCGGCGGTGACCATCCCCGCCAACATCACCGGCCTGGCGCTGGTGCAGTGCCGGATGGTGGCCGGGATCGCCCATCTGCGTGGCTACGACCTGGCCGACCAGCGGGTCCGCAACGCGGTGCTCGCCTGCATCCTCGGCGAGGACGCCGTCCGCTCGCTGGTGCGGAAGAAGAAGCTGCCGAGCACGCCGATGGGGATCGCCACCGCGCCGGCCCACGACCCGGATCTCGACCGGGTCGTCGCCGCCGAGGTGGCCTCCGAGCTGCTCACCAAGGTGGCCGGCAAGCGCATCGTGACCACGGTCGGCCGACGCGTCCCCGTGGTGGGCGGGCTGGTCGGAGCCGGGGCCGACGGCTACGCCACCTGGCAGATCGGCCGCTACGCCGATCGCGAGCTGTTGCCGCGCAGCCGCCGGTAGACCCCCAGCGCCACCGCTGCCGTCCGGTGCTGGTCCGCGGCGAGCACCAGCCGACGACGGACCCGGAACCACGGTCCCCGCGACCGCTCGAGCTCGGCCCAGGCGCGTTCGGTCTCCCCACGGGCCTGCTGCTCGGCGTCGTGCAGGCGGGCCACCTCCGCGAGCACCCGCACCAGGGCCTCGGTGGCCGCGTCCGCGACCGACGCCTCGTCCGGCCGGTCCGGGTCGACGAAGTCGAGGTCACCTGCGGCCGGCTCCGGCAGCAGCTCCGCCAGCGAGCCGACGACGTCGTACCCCCGGCCCGCCAGCTCCTCGACCCAGCCCCGCGACAGCCCGGCGGCCCACTCGTGCACGTCGGCCGGTACGCCGAGCCGTGGCGAGCCGGTGCGTTGCGAGAGGGTCCGGTGCGCCAGCAGCTCGCGCACGTAGCGGCGGTAGTGGTCGCCGGGCAGCACGCCGTTCTCCACCCGCTCGTTCACCCGGCGCAGCAACGCCGTCTCGGGCACACCGAGCGAGGGGTTGGCGCGCGTGGTCTCCGGCGCCAGCGCCTCCGCGTCGAGCCCGAGCACGGCGGCGAACCGCTGCCACAGCTGGTCGCGGGGGGCACCCGGCTTCGGGACCGTGACCAGGTGGACCCGCTCGGGGGGCAGGTCGGCACCCCACCGGTCGAGGATGTCGGGGACCTCCTGCACCCCCCAGAACCAGGAGGCCAGCCGACCGGTGCGGGCCGGGTCGGCCAGCGCGTCGAGGAACTCGCGGTAGCCCACGGTCCGGCGGTGCTTGACGTTCTCCTGCCACTCCGCAGGCAGCTGGCGCACCAGGTCACGGGCGGAGAGCACCACGTGCACCTCGGCGTCGCCGAAGGACGCCAGCGCCCGCCGGGCCTGCTCGTGGGAGGCGACGGCGAGGATCTCGTGGGAGACGATCACCGTCCCCGGCCACGCCCTGACCTGCTCCGCGAGCCTGTCCCACGCACCGACCGCCTGCTTCTCCAGGCCGCCCCAGGGCAGGTCGAGCAGGTCCAGGGCGGCCAGGAAGTGGGCGTCGAACCGGTCGGCGGGGTAGAGCACCCCCTGCTGCGCCAGCTGCTCGCGGTTGCGCCAGAGCACGTCCTGCACGAACGACGTCCCGGTCTTGGGCGCACCCACGTGCACCAGCACCCGGTGCGGCCGGGCCCGCTCCTGCCCGGAGGGGCCCACCGGCTCAGCCACCGCCGTCCCGCCTCTCCGCCGTCGCGCCCGTCCCGGACATCCTCGCGCACAGGTCGAGCGCGAGCCCCAGCGCGTCGCCCACACGCGGTCCCGCGGGTGCTGGTGACGGGTCGGGCAGCAGCCGGGCGGTCTCGCCGTGGACCTGGTAGCCGCCGGTCCCGAGCTCGGCCACGACCCGGGCCGCCCGCTCGGCCAGCCAGCCGCGGTGCCGGTCCGGGACGGAGAGCCGGGGCGGCTGCCCCGCCAGGCACGCCGGATCCGCGGCGGGCTCGCGGCGGTCGACCTCTGCGGCCCGTGCGCACAGCCACCGGACCGCGGCGCGGTGCTCGTCCTCACGCAGCCGCACCGCGAGCACGGCGTTGACCCGGCGGACCACGTCGAGCGCGTCGGCCGAGAGCGGCCGGGGGTCGGGCGCCGTCGAGGCGCGGGGCCGGCGTCGCGGCGTCACCCCCAGGACGGCCAGGACGTCAGCCGGGCTCCGGGCGACGAGGACGTGCACCCGCTCCGCCCCGACCCGGTCGGCCCAGGTCCGCGCGAGGACCGGGTAGTCGAGCGCCGGGGGCAGCTCGGACCGGCCCGCCCACCGGTCCACGAAGCCGCGCCAGCGGACGGCGGCACCGCTCTGCACGCGGGCGGACCACACCTGTGCCAGCGCGCCGTCCAGCGGCTCGGCCAGCAGGAGCACCTGCCGCGGGTGGCCGCCCGGGACCCGGCCGTGCGCGGCCAGCGCCGCCGCGACGGCGCCGACGGTGACCGGCGGCCCGGCGAGCTCGAACGTCGGGGCCCACGGCCGGCGCCACCGGGTCCGAGCCACGGCCCGGCGCTGGGGCCCGCTCCCCGAGCGTCCCGGCCCACCGAGCGCCCCCGGCCCACGCGCGGGCCGCACCAGCTGCTCGGCGAGGGTGCCGACGGCCACCCGGAGCAGCTCGCGGTCCGGCACGTCCGCGGGGTCCGTCGCCGGAGGCCCCACGACGGCGCCCCGGCGGCCGGTGCCGGGCCAGGCCAGCGGTGCCGGGGCCATCCCGCGACCGGGCGCCGAGCGACCGAGGACCTGGTCCGCCAACGCCGCGAACGCCAGCGGATCGCCGTCGCGGGGGCGCCGAGCCGACAACCGACGGAGCAGCTCGAGCTGGGCGGCCCCCGGAGCGCGCCACCCGGGCGGCACAGCGCTCGTGCCGGGCGCCCCGACCGCGACCCACTCGGCCCACGGGGTGCTGCCACCACCGCGGAGGTGCTCGGTCCAGGACCAAGCCGCCTGCTCCAGGCTCACCGCGGCGTCACGGGCCGGGCCGGGCCGGCCGCCGGCCTGGTCGCCTGGCTCATCGGCCGCGCAGCCGACGCACGGCCCGCCCGATCCGGGCGGGGAGCTGTTGGTCGGGGTCCGGCCGGTTGGCGGCCTCCAACGCGAGCGCGACCATCGCGTCGACCGCGGCGTCGACCATCTCGACGCGGCGGGGCCGGTCGGGGTCGACCCAGCGCTGGTCGGGCCGGGGCCGCACCGGGCGCAGGTCGTCGAGGTCCCCCACCACGTCGACGCCGGAGGCGCGCACCCAGTCCAGCCACTCCTCGGTGACCGACTCGGCCCAGTCGAACGCCGTGGGCGGCAGTGTCACCCTGGTCATCGCGGGTCGCTTGGCCAGGGTCTGGTGCACCACCAGCTCCCGGACCAGCCGGCGGTACTCCTGTGACGGCAGACCCGCGCTGCGCAACCGTCGGTTCAGCCGGCGCAGCAGGAACGTCTCGGCAGCACCGATCGAGACGTTCTCGCGCTCGCTCTCGTCGGGGGCCCAGGCCGGGTCGACGCCGAAGGCCCGGCAGTAGCGCTGCCACAGCAGGTCGCGAGGAGCCCCGGCCTGCGGAACCGTCACCAGGTGCACCCGCTCCGGCGGCAGCGTCCGCGCCCACCTGCCGAGCACGTCCGGCAGGCTCTGCACCCGCCAGAACCACAGCGTGGGCCGGGTACGCCGAGACGTCTGGACCTGCTTGAGGAAGCCGCCGAAACCGATCTTGCGCTGGTGCTTGACGCCCTCCTGCCACTCAGCCGGGATCTGCCGGGCCAGGTCACGGGCCGAGTAGACGAGATGCACCTCGGCACCGTCCAACCCGGCCATCGCGCGCCGGACCTGGGCCGGCCTCGCGGCGGCGAGGATCTCGTGACTGAGCAGCACCGTGCCCGAGAGTCGCCGGACCCGCGCGGCCAGGGCGTCCCACTCCCCCTCGACATCCTCCTGCAGCCCGCCCCACGGCATCTGGAGCAGGTCGAGGGCCGGCCGGAACTGGCTGGCGTGCAGGTTCAGCGGGTAGTGCACGTCGTGCCGGGCCAGCGCGGTCCTGTTGAGGGCGAGCCGGTCCTGCAGGTAGGTCGTGCCGGTCTTCGGCGCCCCGACGTGCAGGTAGACGACGCGGCTCATGCGGCTCAGTCTGCCCTACCCGCCGGGGTCCACCGCCGAAGCCCCGTGCAGTGCCCGGACCACAGCGGACGGGCTCGGACGCCCCAGCTCGCCGGCCATCCAGGCGGAGGTGGCGACCAGCGCGGTGAGGTCCACGCCGTGCTCGACGCCGAGCCCGTCGAGCAGCCAGACCAAGTCCTCGGTGGCGAGGTTCCCGGTGGCGCTGCGCGCGTAGGGACAGCCGCCGAGCCCTCCGGCCGAGGCGTCGAAGGTGGTGATCCCGCAGCGCAGCGCCGCCGCCGCGTTCGCCAGCGCCTGGCCGTAGGTGTCGTGGAAGTGGACCGCGAGCAGCTCCGGTCCCAGCCCCGCCTCGGTGAAGGCACCCAGCAGCGCGGCCACCTGACCGGCTGTCCCCACCCCGATGGTGTCCCCGAGGGAGAGCTGGGAGGCGCCGAGGTCGACCAGCCGCCGGCCGACGGCGACGACCTGCTCGACCGGGACCGGGCCCTCCCACGGGTCCCCGAAGCACATCGAGACGTAGGCGCGGACGTCGAGTCCGGCGTCTCGGGCGCGCCGCACGGTCGGCTCGAACATCGCGAACTGCTCCTCGAGGCCGCGGTTCAGGTTCTTCCGGGCGAAGGTCTCGGTGGCGCTGCCGAACACCGCGACGTGCCGCAGCCCCAGCGCCAGGGCCCGGTCCAGGCCCCGCTCGTTGGGGACCAGCACCGGCAGGGCGCGTGCCGCCGGGCCGACCTCGACGAGCAGCAGGTCCATGAGGTCGGCGGCGTCGGCCAGCTGCGGAACCCAGCGCGGGTGCACGAAGCTGGTGGCCTCCACGACCGGCAGCCCGCAGTCCAGCAGTCGTCGGACGAAGCGCGCCTTGGTCGCGGTCGGCACCAGCGCCGACTCGTTCTGCAGCCCGTCACGGGGGCCGACCTCGTAGATCGTCACCCGCGCCGGCAGGCCGCGGTCCCGCACCACCTGGGGCAGCCCCAGCTCCCTGGCTCCGGGTCCCGGGTCAGGATCAGTCGACATCGTCACCACCCCCGGCCTCGACCGGTCCGTCCGGCGCCACCACGAACAGCGTGGCTGCGAGCGCGACCTGCTCGCCCGCGGCGGCGGGCGTCGTGGCGACCGTCCCGTCGAAGGGGGCGGAGAGTGCCAGCTCCATCTTCATCGCCTCCAGGACGCCCAGCACCTGTCCGGCACGGACCCGGTCGCCGGTGCGGACCCGGACCTCCAGCAGGGTGCCGGGCATGGGGGCCGCAACGGTGCCGTCCCCGACCACCCCGACCGGGTCCGCGAAGACGTCGGCGCGGCCGAACACGTGCCGCTGGCCCTGGTGCACCACCTCGACGGCATGCGCACCGACCACCACCACGGCCTGGCGACGCCGCCCGTCGATGCCGAGCTGCAGGAGGGCGCCCTCGGCGGCCAGCTCGCGCACCGCCCTGCCGTCGACCCGGCCGGCGTCCCGGTCCACCAGCACCGGTCGGTCGAGCTCGACCACGAGCGGCGCCGGGGCCGCGCCGAGACGCCAACCGTCCCCGGCGAAGGGGTGGCCGGCGGCGGCCACGACCGCGGCGGCCTGTGCCCAGGCGGCGAAGACGCGCGGCAGCTCACGGTCGGGCGCGGCCAGCTCGGTGCGGTCGAGCCAGGCTGTGTCGACGGCGGCGTCGCGGAACTCCTCGCTGGCCGCCAGCGTCCGGAGGAACCCGACGTTGGTGGTCAGCCCGAGCACGGCGGTGTCGTCGAGGGCGTCGACGAGCGCCAGCCGCGCCGCCTCCCGGGTCGGGCCGTGCACGATGATCTTCCCCAGCATGGGGTCGTAGGCGGTGCTGACCACCTGCCCGCTCTCCAGCGCGGCGTCGACCCGGGCACCTCGCGGCCAGCGCACCAGGGTCGCCGTGCCGGCCTGCGGCAGGAACCCCGCGAACGCGTCCTCGGCGTAGACCCGGGCCTCGATGGCGTGTCCGCGCACCACCACGTCCTGCTGCGCGAACGGCAGCGGCTCTCCCGCCGCCAGCCGCAGCTGCAGCTGCACCAGGTCGAGGCCGGTGACCAGCTCGGTGACCGGGTGCTCCACCTGGAGCCGGGTGTTCATCTCCAGGAAGTACGCCTCGCCGGTCTCGACGTCGAGCAGGAACTCCACGGTGCCGGCGTTGCGGTAGCCGACCTCCCTGGTCAGCGCGACGGCGGCGGCGGTGACCGCCTCGCGCAGGGTCGCCGGCAGCGTGGGGGCCGGCGCCTCCTCGAGCACCTTCTGGTGACGGCGCTGGGTGGAGCAGTCACGCTCGAAGAGGTGCACCACCCGGCCGTGGTGGTCGGCGAGCACCTGCACCTCGATGTGCCGGCCGTTCGCGACGTACCGCTCGACCAGCAGGGTGCCGTCGCCGAAGGCCGCCATCGCCTCGCGGCGCGCGGCGGCGACCGCGGACCCGAGCTCGCCGGGCCCTTGGACCACGCGCATGCCCTTCCCCCCGCCGCCCGCGGCCGCCTTCACCAGCAACGGGTACCCCACCCCGGCCGCCACCCCGTCCTCGGTCAGCTCCACGGACGGAACGACGGGGACCCCGGCGGCGACGGCCACCTCGCGGGCGGCGTCCTTGCGTCCCATGCGCTCCATCACCGCGGCCGGCGGGCCGACGAAGACCAGTCCGGCGGCCTCGACCGCCGCCGCGAGCTCGGCCCGCTCCGAGAGGAAGCCGTAGCCGGGATGCACCGCGTCGGCGCCGGAGACCCGCGCCGCGTCCACGACGGCGGCGACGTCGAGGTAGCCGGCGACCCGGACCGCCTCGTCGGCGGCACGCACGTGAGGAGCGGTCTCGTCGAGGTCGGTGTGGACCGCGACGCTGCGCAGCCCCAGCCCCCGGCAGGCGCGCGCCACCCGGGCCGCGATCTCGCCGCGGTTGGCGATCAGCACGGTGCGCAGGTCCCGGCGGGCGGTGGGCCCGCTCGACGTGGAGTCACTCGCTCCGGGCATCGCGCTCACATCCGGAAGACACCGTAGGAGGGCTCCGGCACAGGCGCGTTCGCGGCCACCGCGAGCCCCATGCCGAGCACCCGCCGGGTGTCGAGCGGGTCGATGACGCCGTCGTCCCAGAGCCGGGCCGTCGCGTAGTACGGCGACCCCTGCCGCTCGTACTGGGCGCGGATCGGGGCGGTGAAGTCGGCCTCGTCCTGCGCCGACCAGGTCTCGCCGCGAGCCTCCAGCCCGTCCCGGCGGACCGTGGCGAGCACGGCCGCCGCCTGCTCGCCCCCCATCACCGAGATCCGGGCGTTGGGCCAGGTCCACAGGAACCGCGGGTCGTACGCCCGGCCGCACATGCCGTAGTTGCCGGCCCCGAACGACCCGCCGATGACCACGGTGAGCTTCGGCACCACCGAGCACGCGACCGCCGTGACCAGCTTGGCGCCGTCGCGCGCGATCCCCCCGTGCTCGTACTCCTTGCCGACCATGAACCCGGTGATGTTCTGCAGGAACACCAGCGGCACGCCGCGCTGGTTGCACAGCTCGATGAAGTGCGCCCCCTTCAGCGAGGAGGACGAGAACAGGATGCCGTTGTTGGCGACGATGCCGACCGGGTAGCCCCAGATCCGCGCGAAGCCGCAGACCAGCGTCTCGCCGTAGAGCGCCTTGAACTCGTGGAAGCGCGACGCGTCGACGATGCGGCGCACCACCTCGCGGACGTCGTACGGCGTGCGCGGGTCGGTCGGGACGACGTCGTAGAGACCGTGCGGGTCCTCCAGCGGCTCCTCGCTCTCGACCGGTTCGCGAGTGGTCGAGTCCTGCGACCGGCTCGGGGACCGTCGCGTCGAGACCCGCTCGAAGGTGCCGACGATCGACCGCAGGATCGCCAGCGCGTGGGCGTCGTCGTCGGCGAGGTGGTCGACCACCCCGGAACGGCGGGCGTGGACGTCCCCGCCGCCAAGCTCCTCAGCGGTCACCACCTCACCGGTCGCGGCCTTCACCAGCGGCGGGCCGCCCAGGAAGATCGTGCCCTGGTCACGCACGATGACCGACTCGTCGGACATCGCCGGGACGTACGCGCCGCCCGCGGTGCAGGACCCCAGCACCGCGGCCACCTGCGGGACGCCCTGGGCCGACAGGTTCGCCTGGTTGAAGAAGATCCGGCCGAAGTGCTCACGGTCGGGGAACACCTCGTCCTGCATCGGCAGGTACGCCCCGCCGGAGTCGACCAGGTAGAGGCACGGAAGCCGGTTGACCCGGGCCACCTCCTGGGCGCGCAGGTGCTTCTTGACCGTCATCGGGTAGTAGGTGCCGCCCTTCACGGTCGCGTCGTTGGCGACCACGACGCACTCGCGGCCCGCTACCTGGCCGATGCCGGTGACGATGCCGGCGGCGGGCACGGCGTCGTCGTACATGCCGGTGGCCGCCAGCGGGCTGAGCTCGAGGAACGGGCTGCCCGGGTCCAGCAGCCGGTCGACCCGGTCGCGGACCAGCAGCTTGCCGCGCGCCACGTGCCGGGAGCGCGCTGCCTCGGGACCACCGCGCCGGGTCACCGCGAGCCGTTCCCGCAGCTGCTCGACGAGCGCTGCCATCTCCTGCGCCACTGCGCCTCCGGTCCGTTCCGGTCCGGGTCCGCCGCGGGCCCGCCCGACCGCCAGGTTAGCAACCGTTAACCGAGGCGTCCATCACTCCCGTAGCAGGTAGAGGCGGAAGATCTCGTGCTCGACCGGCAGCACCTCGAACCGGCCGAGGCCGGCGGCCTCGGCGTAGCCGCGCAGCACCTCGGGCCGCATCACCGTCCCGGTGCCCACCGATCCGGGGTGCGACAACGAGTCGGGAAGGCAGACGAACAGCGAGAATCCGTACATGAGCTGCTCGACCGGGTCGCCGGCGCCGGTGAACCGGTCGGGCACCCGCTCGTCCATGACCAGCACCACCCCGCCCGGCGCGAGCAGCCGGCGGGCACCGGCCAGCACCGCTACCGGGTCCGGCAGGTCGTGGACACACTCGAACAGCGTCACCAGGTCGTACCGTCCCTGACCTGGCTGCCCGCCCGCCTCGCCGGCCTCGCCAGCCATCTGGCCGGCCACCCCGGCGGCCGCGGCACCGTCGACGTGGTGGAAGCGCACCCGGTCCTGGAGTCCGGACGCCGCCGCCTGGTGCCGCGCGGCCTGGAGGGAGGCGGCGTCGACGTCGAACCCGTCCACCTGCGCCGCCGGGTAGGCGATGGCGGTCCCGATCGCCGACCAGCCCTCGCCGCACCCGATGTCGGCGACCCTGCCGCCGTCCAACAGCCGCCGGTGCACCTCCGGCAGGGACGGCAGCCACTCCCGCCCGAGCACCTGGAGGAACAGCGGCCGGTTCTGGGCGGCCTGACCGGTGCGCATCCAGGGTCCGAACTGCTCCCACGGCACCCCGCCGCCGTCGCGGTACGCCGTCAGGAGCGCGGGCAGCTGGCCCGCCGCGGCCGCCATCATCCGGGCGAACGGCGCCAGGAAGGCCAGGTCCTCCGCGTCACAGAGCACCGGCGCGTGCTCGCCCGGCAGCGAGTACCGCCGGTGCTGGGGCGCCGCGGTCGGCTCGTCGACGGCCAACAGCCCCGCAACGACCTGCTGCTCGAGCCACTCCCGCGCGTAGCGCGGGTGCAGGCCCGCTCGCCGGGCCACCTCGGCCTCGTCGAGCGGGCCGGCGTCGTGGAGCAGCCGGTAGAGACCCAGCTGGTCCCCGACGTGGATGCTCAGCACGTCCAGCATCCCCAGGACCGACGTGAACAGCCGCTCGCCCAGCTCGTCGGTACGCATCGCTTCCTCCCGGCTCGACGACCCCTCGAATATCTCGCCGCCGCGGCCGTCTGGCCACCCCGGTCGAGACCAGGGCCATGCTCGGCAGGTGAACGGCCGCTAACCTCGGTGGGTGGTCACTCGCCGGGAGCAGATCCTCGCGGTCGCCGCCGGGCTGTTCGCCGAGCGCGGCTTCCACGGGGTGTCGGTCGCGGACCTCGGCGCCGCCTGCGGCATCTCCGGTCCGGCGCTATACAAGCACTTCCCGTCGAAGGACGCGATGCTCGCGGAGATGCTGGTCGGCATCAGCGAGGAGCTGCTCCGCGTCGGTCTCGACCGGTCCGCCCACGCGGCGGACGCCACCGCCGCGCTGCGGTCGCTGATCGCCTGGCACGTCGACTTCGCCCTCGGCCACGAGCCGCTCATCGTGGTCCAGGACCGTGACTGGACGTCGCTGCCGGCACAGGCCCGGGACCGGGTCCGTGACCTGCAGCGCCGCTACGTCGACGTGTGGGCCGGTCGGCTGCAGCAGGTCCACCACGGACTGGGCCGGCAGGAGGCCCGCGCCATGGCGCACGCGACCTTCGGGCTGATCAACTCCACGCCGCACAGCTCTCGGCTGCCCGCGGACGCGATGCGCGTGCTGCTGTCGCAGATGGCGCAGCGGGCGCTGCGACTCCCCTGAGCGGCCGACCTTTCGACTAGCCGCCCAGCCAGCCCGCCGCCACCTCGGCGAGCTCACGTTTGCGGGCGGTGTCCATCCGGTCGTAGGTCCGCACCGCGAAGCCGCTGCGGGGGTTGGCCTCGAAGCCGGCTCGGTGGTCGGCCACGAACTGCCAGTAGAGCGCGTCCCAGGCGCGGGTCCAGTCCCCGGGCGCGAAGTCGCCCATGGTCCGGAGGTAGTTGCTGCCGGACACGTACGGCTTGGTCGTGACCAGCTCACCGGCCGCGAACTGGCTCATCGCGTAGACGTTGGGCACCATCACCCAGTCGTAGGCGTCCACGAACATGGTCATGAACCACTCGTAGACCTCGTCCGGGTCGGTGCGCAGCAGCAGCATCGCGTTGCCGAGCACCATCAACCGCTCGATGTGGTGGGCGTAGCCGTGCCGCAGCACCCGTCGCACCACCACGTCGACCGGCGTCAGACCGGTCGTCCCGTCCCACCACGACGCGTCCAGCTCGCGGGTGAGGCCGAGCAGGTTGCGGGTGCGCATGGCACGGCCGTGGACGACGTACGACGCCCGCATGTACTCGCGCCAGCCGATCACCTGCCGCACGAAGCCCTCGACGCTGGCCAGGTCCACGTCGTGCTCCTCGGCATGGTCCAGGGCACGCCGAACCACCGTCCGCGGGTCGAGCAGGCCGATGTTGAGCATGGGACTGATCACGGAGTGGAACAGGAACGGCTCGCCGGCCGCCATTGCGTCCTCGTACGGGCCGAACGCTGCGAACCGCTCCGAGAGGAAGCGTTCGAGCCAGCCCTCGGCCTGCCGGTGGGTGGTGGGCCACTGGTAGCCCGCCAGGTCGCCGGGGTTGTCCGGGAACTCCCGCCGCACCCACTCGACGGCCGCGCGGACGTGCTGGCCCCGCTCGGCGCGCGGTGGGTCCGGGACCTCGACGCCCGTCGGCAGCCGACGCCGGTTGTCGGTGTCGAAGCTCCACCGGCCCCCGGCGGGCCGGTCACCGTCCATGAGCAGGTCGAGCCGTCGCCGTTGCCGCTGGTAGAAGTGCTGCATCCGCGGCCGGCGCGTCCCGGTGAAGCTCTCCCGGACCTCCGCCCCGGTGGTCAGGAAGGCCGGGGTCTCCAGCACCGTCAGCTCACAGCCCACCGATCGGCACACGGCGCGCAGGTCCCGGTCCAGCCAGTCGTCGACAACGTCGAACACGCTCACGGCGCTGATCCTCCGGTGACGGAGCAGCTCGCGCAGCCGGTCGTCGCTGCTGGTCTCGGCCACGGTGTCGACGTACGTCGTGCTGAGGCCGTGGCTCGCGAGCCGCGCCTCGAAGGCCCGCATCGTGGCGCGGTGGAGCACCAGCTTGTGGGTGTGGAACGGCAGCTGGCGGAAGAACAGGTCCGGCTCGACGAGCACCACCAGGGTGCCGGGCTCGACCGCGAGCTGCTCGACGAAGAGCTGGTGGGGGAACACGAGCCGCGCGGTCACCATGGTGCCCACTGCCCCTGGGATTCCCAGGGTATGCGGTCTTCCCGATACCTCCCGGGTGATATGTGACGCGGGGAGCATCGGGAAAGGGTGATGCCCTGGGAAACCTGACCGCCGCACCCCGGGCGGCCGGCGCGCTGACTGGGCTGGGCTGGCTACTTGACCTCGGCCCGGCGCACCCGCAGCAGCCCGAGCACGAACGGCAGCACCACCCAGATCGCGGCGGTGGTGGCCACCTGGACCCACTGCTCCCCGGTCAGGTCGTTGTCGCCGAACAGCGGCTGCTGAGCGGTGCCGATGTCCACCCACGGCGCCGCGTCCCGCAGTGGACCCCAGAGGCTGGCCACGATGGTGAACGCGGTGGGCAGCACGAAGAACGTGACGATCGCAGCCGCGGAGTTGAGGAACAGCAGCCCGAAGGCCAGGCCCTGCAGGACCCCGGTGGCCTGCAGCAGGGTGAACTTGCCGAGGTCGTCGGTCCCCGCGCCGACCCAGGCGTCCTCGGCCCCACCGAGCGCGGCGGCGACCGCGGCGACGGCGAGCGCGAGCACGATGGCGGCCAGCCCGGCCAGCAGTGCCGCGACCACCTTCGCGGCGAGGACCCGGCTGCGTGCCGGCACCAGCGTGAACGTGGTCAGCGCGGTCCGCTGGCTCCACTCGCTGGTCACCAGCAGGATCCCGAGCACCGGGAGCAGGAACCCCTGTGGGGTGGCGGTGACGCCGACGAAGCTCAGGAAGGTCCGGTCGGCGGCCGGCGCGGTGAAGAAGAAGATCACGATGATCAGTGCCGTGATGGCACCGATCGCGATCAGCAGCCACTTTCCCGACCGGGTGTCGGCGAGCTTCCGCAGCTCGACGCCGACCAGCGCCCGGAACGGGATCCGGGGCGTCGTGGACAGGTCCAGCACAGCGGTGTCGTGGGCGGGCGCGGTCATCGAGAGGCTCCTTCGTCGGCGGTCGGGGTCCGGTCCGGCCGGGACCCGGGGGGCGGGCCGGCTGGCCCGGACCCGGTGGGCGGGGCGCCGAGCCCGTCACGCTGCGTCTGTGCCGTCAGCTGCAGGAACAGCTCCTCGAGACCGGCGCTGTCGGCGGGACGGAGCTCGCTGAGCGCCACCCCCGCCGCCGCGGCGACCTGCCCGACCTGGACGGCTTCCGCGTCCGTGCTGAGCCCGTCGCCCGAGGGGGTGGTGCCGATGCCGGCCTCGGCGAGCGCGGCGCGCAGGCGCTGGGCGTCCGGGGCCCGGACGAACGCCCCGGTGGTCGCCAGCAGCTCCTCCTTCGTGCCCTGCGCCACGATCCGACCCTGCCCGATCAGCAGGATGTCGTCGGCGATCCGCTCCACCTCGTGGAGCAGGTGCGAGGACAGCAGCACGGTCCCGCCCCGGTCGGCGTACTGCTTGAGCAGCCCCCGCATCCAGTGGATGCCGGCCGGGTCGAGCCCGTTGGCGGGCTCGTCCAGGATCAGCAGGCTGGGGTCGCCGAGCAGGGCGTGCGCGATGCCGAGCCGCTGCCGCATCCCGAGGGAGTAGTTGCGCACGCGCCGCTTCGCCTCGCTGTCGGACAGCGAGACCAGCGCGAGCATCTCCTCGACCCGGGCGGAGGGCAGTCCCATGGTCCGCGCCCCCAGGGTGAGGATCTCCCGGCCGGTGCGCCCGGCGTGCTGGGCGGACGCGTCGAGCAGCACCCCCACGTGCCGCCCCGGGTTGGGGATGTCGGCGTAGTGGTGCCCGCCGATGGTCACCGTCCCACGGCTGGCGGGCGTCAGGCCGACCATGATGCGCATGGTCGTGGACTTGCCGGCCCCGTTGGGCCCCAGGAATCCGGTCACCCGGCCGGGCCTCGCCACGAACGAGACGTCATCGACGGCCAGGAACGCGCCATAGCTTTTCGAGACTCCGTCTACCCGCATCATGGCACCAGCCTGTCCCATCCCGGCTGCCGTCGCCATCCCCGACGCGCGGTGACCGGGCGTGACCGGCTGCCGACGTGGGCGAGACCACACCCCGGGAGCCGGAATTAGCATGTACGCCAGTTCCGTATCTCTTCTACGCTGGCTCGGTGACCCAGACCTCCGCCCCGCAGCTGCCGTCCGGTCCCGCCCACGGTGACCGGCTCGACCGCCAGACGCTCCTCGTCGCCGGCGTCGTCGTGCTCGGCGCCATCATGTCGATCCTCGACATCACCGTGGTGAGCGTCGCGCAGCCGACCTTCCAGCGGGTCTTCGAGGCGTCCCCGGCGCAGACCGCCTGGACGATGACCGGCTACACGCTCGCCCTGGCCTCGGTGATCCCGCTGACCGGCTGGGCCGCCGACCGGTTCGGCACGAAGCGGCTCTACATGCTCGCGGTCGGTCTCTTCACCGCCGGGTCGGTGCTGTGCGCGGCGGCCGACAGCGTCGAGCTGCTGACGGCGTTCCGGGTGCTGCAGGGCCTCGGCGGCGGCATGCTGATGCCGCTGGGGATGACGATCCTGACGCGCGCCGCGGGGCCGGAGCGGATCGGCCGGGTGATGGCGGTGCTCGGCGTGCCGATGCTGCTGGGGCCGATCTTCGGCCCGATCCTGGGGGGCTGGCTGATCGACATCGCCAGCTGGCACTGGATCTTCCTGATCAACCTGCCGATCGGGCTGGGCGCGCTGCTCTACGCCATGGTCGTCCTCCCGCAGGACAACCCGACCCCCTCGGAGAGCTTCGACTTCACCGGCATGCTGCTGCTCTCCCCCGGCCTGGCGCTGTTCCTGTACGGAGTGTCCTCCATCCCCGAGGCCGGGACGATCTGGTCGGCCAAGGTGCTGACGACCGCGCTGGTCGGCCTGGCGCTGGTCGCGGTGTTCGTGATGCGCACGCTGTACCGCTCCCCGGACCATCCCCTCATCGACCTGCACCTCTTCCGCAACCGGGCGCTGTCGGTGGCGGTGGTCGCGATGTCGCTGTTCGCGGCCGCGTTCTTCGGCGCGAGCCTGCTGTTCCCGTCCTACTTCCTGCAGGTCCGCGGCGAGAGCACGCTGGGGGCCGGGCTGCTGCTCGCACCTCAGGGCATCGGCGCGATGCTGACGATGCCGGTGGCGGGCGTGCTCACCGACCGCATCGGACCGGGCAAGGTCGTGCTTGCCGGCATCGCGACGATCGTGGTCGGCATGGCCATGTTCACCACGGTCGGGGTGGACACCCCCTACACCTTCCTGCTGGCCGCGCTGTTCGTGATGGGGCTGGGCATGGGCGGCACGATGATGCCGATCATGACCTCGGCGCTGCAGACGCTCTCCGACCACGAGATCGCGCGCGGCTCGACGTTGATGAACATCACCCAGCAGGTCGCCGCCTCGATCGGCACCGCGCTGTTCTCGGTGCTGCTGACCAACGGCTTCCGCTCCAGCGACCTGGCCGGACCGGCCATCGCCTCGCTGTCCGACCCCCGCGTCGCTGACCGGCTCCCACCGGCGGCCATCGCGCGCGGGCTGGCCGACGCCGCCGACGCGTTCGGCGGGGTCTTCGTGGTCGCCACGGTGCTGGTCGCCCTGTGCCTGGCGCCGGCGGTGCTGCTGCCGCGGCGTCGCCCGGCCCGGACCCGGGAGCCGAGCGCGGCCCTGACCCACTGAGCGCAGCTCAGCGCGACGCCGTCCGTCTCACCAGATCCGGACGCGCTCCTGCGGGTCGAGCCACAGGCCGTCGCCGGGACCGGTGGCGAAGGCGTCGTGGAACTCGTCCAGGTTGCGCACGATGTTGACCCGGAACTCCGCGGGGCTGTGCGGGTCGACGGTGAGCAGCTGGAGCATCTGCTCCTTGCGCCGCTTGCTGCGCCACAGGTTCGCGTAGGCGAGGAACAGCCGCTGCACGCCGCTGCGACCGTCGACGACCGGGGGCTCGCCGCCCTGGCTGATCAGGTACGCCTTCAGCGCGATCGTGATCCCGCCGAGGTCGCCGATGTTCTCGCCCACCGTCAGCGCGCCGTTGACGCGCTCGCCGGGCAGCTCGCGCGGCTCGAGACCGTCGAACTGGGCGATCAGGCGCTCGGCCCGCTCGGAGAACGCGGCGCGGTCCGCCTCGGTCCACCAGTTCTCCATGTTGCCGAGCTCGTCGTAGTGCGAGCCCTGGTCGTCGAAGCCGTGCCCGATCTCGTGCCCGATCACCGTGCCGATGCCGCCGTAGTTCTCCGCCCCGTCGGCGTCGGCGTCGAAGAACGGCGGCTGCAGGATCCCCGCGGGGAAGCAGATCTCGTTGAGCCCGGGGTTGTAGTAGGCGTTCACCTGCTGCGGCAGCATGAACCACTCGTCACGGTCGACGGGCGAGCCGATCTTCGCCAGCTCGCGGTCGGTCTCGAAGGCCGCGACGGCCCGCACGTTGCCGAGCAGGTCGGTCGGGCTGACCTCCAGCGCGCCGTAGTCGCGGAACGTGTCGGGGTAGCCGATCTTCGGACGGAAGGTCTCGAGCTTGCGGAACGCGCGCTGCTTGGTCTCCTCGGTCATCCAGTCCAGGGCCGCGATGTTGCGCCGGTAGGCCTCGAGCAGGTTCGCCACCAGCTCCAGCATCAGCTCCTTGGACCGCGGCGGGAAGTGGCGGGCGACGTACTCCTGCCCCACCGCCTCCCCGACCGCACCTTCGACGAAGGACACACCGCGCTTCCAGCGCGCCCGCAGCTCCGGCGTGCCCTGCAGGGTCCGGCCGGAGAACTCGAACCCCTCCGCCACGAAGTCCGAGGACAGGTACGCCGAGGCGGACCGCACCACCCGGAAGGCCAGCCAGGCCCGCCAGTCCTCCAGCGGCACCTCGGCCAGCGTCGTGGACAGGTGCTCGAGGTAGGACGGCTCGCGGACGACGGACTCCGCCAGCGTGGCCTCGTCGGCGCCCAGCGCCGTGCGCCAGGCGTCCCAGGCGAACCGGGGGGCGAGCTCGCGCAGCCCGGCGTAGCCGAGGAGGTTGTAGGTCTTCTGGCGGTCGCGGGTCTCCGCGCGCTCCCAGTGGCCCTCCGCGAGCCTGGTCTCGGTGGCCAGCACCCGTCGTGCGGCCTTGGCCGCGTCGGGGACGTCGGCCAGCGCCAGCAGCCGCTCGATGTGGCCGAGGTAGGCCTCGCGGATGTCGGCGAACTTCTCCTCCCGGTAGTAGGACTCGTCGGGCAGGCCGAGGCCCCCCTGCACCACGTTCACCAGGTAGCGCGTCGAGTCCCGGTCGTCGGTGTTGACGTAGGCGCCGAAGAAGCCCGCACCACCACGTCGCTCCAGTCCGCCCACGAACCGCGCCAGCTCGGTCAGGTCGCCGATCGCGGCCACCTCCTCGAGGTCCCCGCGCAGCGGCGTCGCCCCGAGCTCCTCGATGCGGTCCTCGTCCATGAAGCTGGCGAACAGGTCGCCGATCTTCTGCGCGTTCGACCCGGGCTCGTGGCTGCCCTGCGCCAGCTCGGTGATGATCTCCCGCACCCGAGTCTCGGACTGGTCGGCGAGCGCCACGAAGGCTCCCCACGCGGAGCGGTCCGCGGGGATCTCGGCAGTGTCCAGCCACCGGCCGTTCACATGCCGGAACAGGTCGTCCTGCGGGCGGATGTCAGGGTTCATGCCCGCGCGAGCGTCGTCGAGGATCGTCACGCGCGCCAGCGTACCGTCGGCCTCCGACGCCCTCCTGGCTCGTGCCCGGCCGCCGCCGATCGACGCCGCGGTCGGGCCGCGGTCACCGGTCCCTCACCCGTCGCCGAGGCCGGACCGGGCCGGCGGCGTGCCACAATGGCGCAGTGCGTGTGGAGAGTGACGGGGCGTCACTGAGCCCGAAAGGACGCGACATGGTCGACCTGCCTCCCGATGTTGCTCCCGGTGCGCCTACTTGGGAGGTCTTCCACAACTTGGCGCACATCATCTACGCAGCAGACGACTTCGACACCATCTTCGACGCCGCGGTCCGGGCCGCGCCCGACGTGGTCGCCGGCTGCGACCACGCCAGCCTGATGGTTCGCCAGGGCGAGCAGTTCCTGAGCATCGCCTCCAGCGACGCGGTCGCGGCGGCCATCGACACCTTCGAGCGCGAGCTCGGCGAAGGGCCGTGCGTCGACGCCATCGAGGACGACTCCTCCTTCCACGACTCCGACCTCACCAACGGGTCGCCGTGGCCGCGGCTGGCCGAGCGGGTGCTGGCTGAGACCGACGTCCGCGGGATGGCCGGCTTCCGGTTGAAGGCCTCCGACGGCGTCGTGGGCGCGCTCAACCTGTTCTCCGACGTCCCCGGCGCGCTCACCGAGGAGGGCCTCGAGCAGGGCATGGTGCTGGCTTCGTTCGTGAACCTGGCGCTCACCGCGGCCCACGAGCGCCGGGCCGCGGCCACGCTGCGCGCAGGCCTGGAGTCGAACCGGGAGATCGGCAAGGCCATCGGCCTGATGATGGCCTTCCACAAGATCTCCGACGACGCGGCGTTCGCCCTGCTGCGGCGCACCTCCCAGGACATGAACCTGAAGCTGCGCGACGTGGCCCGCAAGGTCGTGGACCACCACAACCAGGTCTGATCCGTCCGGGCCCGCCGACGCGAACCGTCGCCGACCGGGTCAGGAGCCTCCGGTGACCACCGAGGCCATCTCGAAGTGCATCGGATCGGTGTAGTTCCAGTCCCCGCCCCAGGCGAAGCCCCATCGCTTGAAGATCGCCACCACGCGCCGGTCCATCTGGCCGACGGTGCCGCGCTGGTTGCCGGGGACGTTCAGGTCGACCGCGATGCCCCAGGAGTGCAGTGACAGCCCCTTGGCCGGGTCCCGGCCGATGAACCGGGGGTAGTAGCAGCCGGCGTACTCGCCGGGGTGGATCGACGCGGCCAGCCCCTGCCGCACCACCTCGGACAGGGCACCCCGCAGCTGCGGCAACATGCCCTTGTTGCAGGTGACCTGCCCCAGGATCGGCACCGTCTCCCGGCGGATGTACGCCGCCACCCAGCCGGCCTGAGGGGTGAGCGTCCCGTCGGCGTGCGGGGTGTAGCTGAACGTCCCGACCCGGTCGCTGACCGACGTCCCGGACAGCACCGCCGTCTGCGGCACGTCGACGTTGAACTCCAGCGCGAGGGTCTGCATCGTCATGCCGGGACCGAGCACCGGCCGGATCGCCGACGTGACCGCCGACGGGGTCTGCACCCCCGTCGAGACCAGCAGCGCGTTGCCGAAGGGTATCCCCAGCTGCTCGGCGCGGCGGGGGTTCACCACCGCCGAGATCTGCCGGACCAGCGGCGCGAAGGCGCCGATGTGCAGCTGCGGAGCGTCCTGCGTCGAGCCGAGTCGCAGATAGCCGTCGCCCTCGGTCAGCTGACGCGGCACCGACGGGTCGACCGCCACCTCCCCGCCGGCGACCCGCTGCCAGACGGCGTCGACCGTGGCGGTCTGCGGCTGCGTCCAACGGCGGAACCGCCCGGGGTCGGCAGCGGCGATGGTCAGCGTCCGTCCGTTGGCCGACAGCGCCGCGACCGAGAGCGGCAGCACCGCGACGACGCCGTCCACCGCCGCGACGCTGCGCCGGACACGGTCACTGATGCGGCGCGGGCTGGTGACGAGCAGGTCGGCCGTGAGCTGGTCGCCCCGCATCGGACCGGGGTCGGGGACGGTGAAGTCGCCCCCGCTACCAGGGAGGGTGCTCGCGGGGGCGCCCGGTGTCACCGACGGCGAGGAGCCCTGCGACGTCTTGTCGCCGGAGGCTCGGGCGATCGGCTCGTCGCCGGTCGAGCAGCCGACCAGGGCCGGGGCAGCGGTCAGCAGCGCCGACAGCAGCAGCGCGCCCGCCCGCGGCCGGGCGCGTCCTGGTCGCCGCATCCTGTCCTCCCCCGGGAGCTGGTCGGGGCACCCGTGGTCCCCCACCGCACCCCTGCGGCGTCGGCTGCCACGACCGGGTCCACCGCTCCGGGACCCTGCCCGGACGGGGCCCACACCCATCCGTGGGGCGGTCGGCCCCGAACCCAGGGTATGCCCCGCACCCAGCCGACCGCACGCTCGACGCCGAGGGCCGGAACGCGGCTGCTCGCCGGTGGCCTCGCCGGCCTGCTGTCGGGGACCGCCGCCGTCGCCGTCGCCGAGGCGGTCACCGTCCTCGTCGGCGGCGTCACCTCGCCGCTGCTGGCGGTCGGCAACCGGGCCATCGACCTCACCCCCCGGCCGCTGAAGGAGCTCGCGATCGCGACCCTCGGTGACAACGACAAGCCGGTGCTCATCGGCGGCGTGATCGCCACCGTCGCCCTTCTCGCCGCCGTGGCCGGCATCGTGGGGGTGCGCCGGCCACGGCTGGCCGTCGGCGCCGTCCTGGCGCTGAGCCTGGTCGCCGGCCTCGCGGCGCTGACCGACCGGGCGGCCACCGCCGGGCCGGTCCTGCGGCTGCTGCCCGTCCTGGCCCTGGCCATGGTCGGCGCGGCGGCACTCCTCTGGCTGCTGCGGACCCTTCGCGCTCGGCAGGACTCCCGGCCGGACCCGGCCCGGGGGACCGACCCCGCACCCACGCGAGCCGACGGGTCCGCAGCGTCCACCGCCCCCCAGCCGCACGAGGTGCAGGGCGACGACGTCCGCCCCGGGTTCGACCGTCGCGCGTTCCTGGTCGCGGCGGCTGCGGTCGGCGCCCTGGCGGCGGCCGGCGGCGCGGTCCGGCAGGTCTTCGGCGGCTCCGCCGCGGCGGCGTCCCGGGCGGACCTGACGTTGCCCGTCCCGGCCTCGCCGGCCCCGGCGGCGCCGGCGGCGCTCCAGGTGCCTGGGATCACGCCGTACCTGACCCCCAACCGGGACTTCTACCGGGTGGACACCGCGCTGCAGATCCCCGACGTGCCGATCGACGGCTACCGGCTGCGGATCCACGGCATGGTCGAGCGGGAGCTGGACCTCTCCTACGAGGACCTGCTCCGACGCCGGCTCGTCGAGCGGCGCATCACGCTGACCTGCGTGTCCAACCCGGTCGGCGGGCCCTACGTGGGCAACGCCACCTGGCTCGGCGTGCCGGTCCGGGACCTGCTCGAGGAGGCCGGCGTCCGCGACGGTGCCGATGCCGTGAAGTCGACCAGCGCCGACGACATGACCATCGGCACCCCACTGGGCCCCCTGCTGGAGGCCGACCGGGACGCGATCGTCGCGGTGGGCATGAACGGCGAGCCACTGCCGCTGGCGCACGGCTTCCCGGTGCGCATGGTGGTGCCCGGCCTCTACGGCTACGTGTCGGCCACCAAGTGGCTGGTCGACCTGGAGGTGACCCGGTTCGCCGACTTCAAGGCCTACTGGTCCACCCGCGGCTACTCCGTCAAGGCCCCCATCAAGACTGCCTCGCGCATCGACGTCCCCCGCTCCTTCGCCCGTGTGAAGGCCGGCACCCCGGTGCCGGTGGCGGGCGTCGCGTGGTCCCAGGACCGTGGGATCCGCGGCGTCGAGGTCCGCGTCGACGGCGGCCGCTGGCAGTCGGCGGTCCTGGCGGACCAGGACTCGCTCGACACGTGGCGGCAGTGGCGCTGGACCTGGACCCCCGAGCCCGGCAACCACCTTCTCGAGGTCCGTGCCACCGACGCGACCGGCTACACCCAGACCTCCGACCGTGCGCCCATCGCGCCCAACGGCGCCACCGGGTGGCACAGCGTCAGCGTCACCGCGACCTGACAATTCCTCGACCACCTGACCCATCCGGGCCGGGGTGCAGGGCGAACCCCCTGCAGAGCAACGCACCCACGCCGAACGTCAACCGAAGGAACACACCATGCGCACCATGAAGAGGATCGCTGCCGCCACGGCCGTCGTGTCCGCGCTCGCCCTGACCGCCGCCTGCGGTGGCAGCGACACCAGCGCCACCGCCGACGACGCGAGCAGCTCGGCGGCTCCCGAGACCAGCTCGGCCGCCCCGGAGACCAGCGACGCCGCCACCTCCGACCCGGCCGCCAACCTCGTCGGCCCCGGCTGCGCGGACTACGCCAAGGCCGTCCCCGACGGCTCCGGCTCCGTGGCCGGCATGGCGCAGGACCCGGTGGCCGTCGCCGCCGGCAACAACCCGCTGCTCAAGACCCTGACCGCCGCGGTCTCCGGCAAGCTCAACCCGAAGGTGAACCTGGTCGACACCCTCAACGGTGGCGAGTTCACCGTGTTCGCGCCCGTCGACTCCGCCTTCGCGAAGCTGCCCGCCGCCACCGTCAAGACGCTGGGCACCCCCGCCGGTGCCGACACCTTGACCAAGGTGCTGACCTACCACGTCGTGGCGGGCCAGATGACCCCCGACGAGGTGGCCGGCAAGACGCTGACGACCGTCGAGGGCGAGAAGCTGAAGGTCACCGGCTCCGGCGACTCCCTGCAGGCTCAGAGCGCCAACGTGATCTGCGGTGGCGTCCAGACCGCGAACGCGACGGTCTACCTGGTCGACGGCGTGCTCATGCCGCCGTCCCTGGGCTGAGCCCCGACACCCACAGTCGCGGATGGATCCGGTGGCACCCACCACCTGCCCCGGGTCCATCCGCCCACAGACTCGGTCCGGGAGACCGCTCTCTCCCGGACCGAGATCGGGTGGATCACCGCAGTGGCCCCGGCTTCGGCCGGGGCCACTGCCACGTCCGGACCGGCGACAGGGGCCGGTGCACGTCGTCGGCCCCGGCCAGGCTTGGCGTCGGTACCGCGCGGGTACGACCCCGCCATGAGCGAGCCGACCACCGAGCCCACCGAGCCCACCGACCCCAGCGAGCCCACCGACAGCAGCGAGGGTGCGGGGAGCGCCTCGCCCGACGCGGACGACCAGCCGATCCCCGACGAGATGCTGCCGGAGGACCTGCGACCGGCCGACAACCCACTGGCCCGCGACCCCGACGACGACCGGGACGACCGCGGGGACGCCCGGGACTCCGGCGACGCCGCGGCGACCGTGGACGGGCTGCCCGACATGGGCCAGCCGGGCTGACCGGGCTCCTCCGGACGGCCCGGTTCGACCACACGTCCCGGTCCCGGACCGGGACGGTCCCGCGGACGCGCCGGCCGCCCGGGCATTGTCCGACATCGCCCGCGGCGCCCAGGACCCGTCGCATAGAGTCTTCGCCATGACCCCCCGCGACGGCGCCCCTCGTCGTGCGCGCAGCATCCGGTCCCTCCCGGTGTGGGGGGAGACGATCCTGCTTCTGGTCCTGGCACTCGTCGTGTCGGCGCTGGTCAAGACGTTCGTGATCCAGATGTTCTTCGTGCCCTCGGGGTCCATGCGCCCGCTGTTCGTCGACGACGACCGGATCCTGGTGCAGAAGATCTCCTACTGGGGCAGTGGGGACGTCCAGCGCGGGGACGTGGTGGTCTTCGACGACCCGGCCGGGCAGTGGCTCGGTCCGGCCGGCGTCCCGCAGCTCACCCCGGTCCAGAAGGTGCTGTCCGGGATCGGGCTCTACCCGACCGGCGGGCACCTCGTGAAGCGCGTGATCGGCATCGGCGGCGACCACGTGGTGTGCTGCGACAGCCAGGGCCGGGTGACCGTCAACGACGTACCGCTCTCGGAGGGCACCTACCTCGCGACGGGCACCGCCCCCTCCGAGCGCCCCTTCGACGTCACCGTGCCGGCCGGTCGGATCTGGGTGATGGGCGACAACCGCGGCAACAGCGAGGACTCCAGGTTCCACCAGGACCTCCCCGGCCGCGGGACGGTCTCCACCGACGAGGTCGTCGGCAAGGTGTGGGCCATCGTGTGGCCCTTCGGCCGGGCGCACCTGCTCGACGAGCCGGCGACGTTCAAGAACGCGCGCCTCTCCCGCTGAGCGCCGCCTCGGCCCGGCCCGCGGCGCGCCCTGGACCGGCGACGGGCGCCCTGCCACCGTGGTCACCATGACGAACCGGTACACCCACGGGCACCACGACGCGGTGGTGCGCTCGCACCGCTGGCGTACGGCGGCGAACTCCGCCGCCTACCTGACCCCGCTGCTCGAGCCCGGCATGCGCGTCCTCGACGTCGGCTCGGGGCCGGGCACGATCACCGCGGACCTCGCCGACCTCGTGGGCCCGAACGGGTCCGTGACCGCGCTGGAGCGGACCGAGCGTGCCCTGGACCTGTCCCGGGCGGAGATCGCCCGACGGGGCGTCACGACCGTCGACTTCGTCGTCGGCGACGCCGCGGCACTGGACCTCCCCGACGACCGCTACGACGTGGTGCACGCCCACCAGGTGCTGCAGCACCTGGCGGACCCGGTGTCCGCGCTGCGCGAGATGCGACGGGTGTGCAAGCCGGGCGGCCTCGTGGCCGCCCGCGACGCCGACTACGCCGGGTTCGTCTGGTTCCCCGCTGTGCCCGAGCTGGAGCGCTGGCTGGACCTCTACCACCGGGTGACGCGCGCCAACGACGCCGAGGCCGACGCTGGCCGACGGTTGCTGTCCTGGGGCCGGGAGGCGGGGCTGCGGGACCTGTGGACGGGGTCGAGCACCTGGTGCTTCGCCGACGCGGCGGACCGAGCGTGGTGGGGCGGCACGTGGGCGGAGCGGGTCGTCGCCTCCGAGTTCGCGGTCCAGGCGGTGGCCGGCGACCACGCCGACGAGGCCGAGCTGGCGCGGCTGGCCGAGGGCTGGCGACGGTGGGCGGCCGCGGCGGACGGCTGGTTCAGCCTGCTGCACGGCGAGCTCCTGGGCCGCGCCTGAGCCGGGCGGGTCAGGTCAGGTCAGCCGCGGACCCGGATCTCCTCGCCCAGCCGAGCGCCGTCGAGCAGGTCCAGCGCGTCGCCGGACCAGAAGCTGCCGGGGTCGTACCAGTTGGTCGGCCGGTCGCCGGCGAGCAGTCCCATCGCCTGGTAGGTCGAGGCGACGACCTCGGCGCAGTAGGTCGTCTCGACGTTCGCGGCGCGACGCAGCCGCCCCCTCGCCCAGCGGCCGGCCAGGGCGGCGGTCGCGGGGAACGGCACCCCGTCGAGCCTGGCGATCGTGGTCAGCACCGCCGCCTCGGTGCTCGCGTCGACCCGAGCCTCGAGCTGGCGGAGCCAGGCTCGCTGCTGGTAGCGCTGCGACCACTGCTCGACGGCCTCGCGCAGGTCGTGCAGCTGGACCCCGCGGTGGTGGCTGCCCGTCCACACGTCCCGCAGACCGCGACCCAGCTCGGCGTGCCAGAGCAGCGGAGGCAGGTCGTCGAGCACCACCGCCATCCCGACGTGGTTGACGGGGCTGTTGGTCACCGCTCGGATAGCGTGGTCGGCAGCGGACCGGCCCCGGAACAACCACAGGTCGCCGGTCCGGGTGAGGTCGACGGCGGCGTCCAGGGTCAGGCTGGCGCCGTGGGCCAGGTGGACCATGGTGGTCCCTCCTCGGAAAGGCGGACGGATGAGGCTCTGGAGGCTGCTCGGGGTCGCGGGGCTGGCCGGGGTCGCGGCCACCGGCGCCATCATCGCGCGCGACCAGCGGCAGCGCTCCAGCCTGACCCCCGACGAGGTGCGCGCGCGGCTGCACGAGCGGGTGGCGGCTCAGGACTCGGCGACGCCGGGTGGGGCCACGGACGGGCCGGGGAGCACCGAGAGCAACGCCCGGGCGTAGGCGAGCTCGGCGTCGACGTCGGCGTGGCGCTCGGGCTGCCCGGACGCCCCGGTGACAACCACGACGAAGCCGGCGGTGACCGCCTCCAGCGCGACGAACCGCTCGCCCAGCGCCGCGCGCAGCTGGTCCTCCCGGGGCAGGAAGACCACCTCGCTCGCCTCGATGCTGTCCAGCGCCCACTCCACGGTCCCGTTGAAGCGCATCTCGGTCCCGCCGCCGGGGACGTCGGCGACCTCCACCGCCATCCCCGCGACGACGAAGACCTCCTCGTCGAGGTCGCGGTCCGGCACCAGGAACCGGTCGCCGCTGCGGGGCTGCCAGGCCAGCCCGTGGCAGCGCAGCCTCTCGGCGAGCTCGCGGGAGATCATCGTCCCATTGTGCGTCGGTGCCGCGCCTGCTCCGCCGCACCCGCCGCGGGCTCGGCCCCGGTGGCCTCGTCGAGCCGTCTCCGCAGCCCGGCGTTGTCCTGCTCCAGGCTCAGCACCAGCGCGATCCCGGCGAGGTTGAGACCGTCCTCCAGCAGCTGCAGCACCCGACGGACCCGATCCAGGTCCGCCTCGCTGTAGCGGCGGGTGCCGCCCTCGGTCCGGCCGGGCTCGACGAGCCCGTGGCGCTCGTAGACCCGCAGGTTCTGCACCCCGGCGCCGGTCAGCTCGGCGGCCACCGAGATGGCGTAGACGGCCCGGGTGCCCGTCACGGCAGCCGGTCGTTCAGGCGGTGCGTCAGGCGGTGCCTCAGGCGGCATCGAAGCCTCCTCGAGAATCTCTTGGTACGGGCTTGCATCGTCCACGTTACACGGGGTATATAAAACCTGTAACAGCCACTACAGATGTGGCTCCCACTACCACCGTCTGGAGGTCCTGGAGATGTTGATGCGCACCGATCCCTTCCGTGAGCTCGACCGGCTGGCCCAGCAGGTCCTGGGCTCCGGTACGACGAGCCGTCCCGCCGTGATGCCGATGGACGCCTGGCGCGAGGGCGACACCTTCGTGATCGAGTTCGACCTGCCTGGCGTGCAGCCGGAGACCCTCGACATCGATGTCGAGCGCAACGTCCTCACGGTCCGCGCCGAGCGGCCCCGGCGCAGCGGCGACTGGGAGCAGCTCGCCTCCGAGCGGCCCACCGGGTTGTTCAGCCGGCAGCTGGTGCTGGGCGACAACCTCGACCTGTCCCGGCTCGAGGCCGGCTACGACGCCGGTGTGCTCCGGCTGAGCGTGCCGGTGGCCGAGAAGGCCAAGCCGCGCAAGATCGAGGTCAGCGTCGGCAGCAGCGACCAGCAGACGTCGATCTCGGCCTGAGTGCCCCCTCCATCCGATGCCGTCGGCCCCGCCTCACGCAGGCGGGGCCGACCGACGTCCGGCCCGGGTCGGAGCCGGACCCCGGCCGCGCCGCCGCCTCAACCCTGGGTGAGCCAGACCGCGGCGTACGACGGCAGCTGGACGGCCTCGTCGGCCAGCTGCGGCGGCTCGCCGGAGAGCCGGTCGACCAGCCGGGCGGGGTCCAGGCCGAGCCCGCGGACCACCTCGAGCGGGACGTGGCGTGGCCCCGGGGTGACGTTGTAGGCACCGAGCATGGCCCCCAGCGGGTGCCGGCGGGCGACCAGCAGCACGCCGGGGTCGCGGACGTCGAGCACCTCCGCCGAGACCGCGGCGTGCAGGTGAGGGGTCGCGACCCGGGCGGCGAGCAGCCGACGCAGCCCGGCCTGGACACCGTGCTCGTCCGGGGGCGGTGGCCACGGCAGCCGCGGCCGGTGCGTCCACCGGTTGTCCTCGGCGTGGCTGGGCTCCCGCGCCCAGTCGGGGTCGTTGAGCAGGCCCAGCTCGTCACCGCTCCAGAGCACCGGCAGCCCACCGAAGCCCAGCACCAGCGAGTGCGCGAGCAGGATGCGCTCGACCGCCCACGGGTCGCCCTCCTCCAGCCCGGCCAGCGACGCCAGCGACCCGGAGATCCGGCTGTCCCCGGTCTCCGGGTTGTCACCGAAGACCAGTCCGCGTGCCCAGGACCCGGGGAAGTCGCCGCTGTAGAAGTCCGACAGGAACCGCCGGTGACCGAAGCCGGTCAGCCCCACCGCGGCGGCGTCCTCGTCCGAGATCGCCCAGCCGATGTCGTCGTGGCAGCGCGCGTAGGTGATCCAGGCCGTCGTCGACGGCGGCGTCGGCAGCTGCTGCAGGGCACGGGTGGCGAGCCGCGCGTCGCGGCAGGCCAGCATGGACCACACTTGGACCATCAGCCCGTTGTGGTAGGCGAGGTCGCTGACCTTCCCGTGGTGCGCTCCCGTCCCGAGGTACGACACCAGGTCCTGCGGCCCGACGATCGCCTCGGCCTTGAACACCAGGGCGGGGCACGCGATCCGCGCGACGGTGCGCAGCGCCTGGGTCAGGTCGTGCACCTCGGGCTGGTTCTGGCAGTTCGTGCCCTCGCGCTTCCAGGTGAAGGCGATGGCGTCCAGTCGGAGCACCTCGACCCCCAGGTTGGCCAGGAAGCAGACGATGTCCGCGAACTCGCACAGCACGTCGGGGTTCGACCAGTCCAGGTCCCACTGGTAGGTGTTGAAGGTGGTCCAGACCCAGCCGTCCAGGTCCTCGTCCCAGGTGAAGGAGCCCGGCGCCATGTCCGGGAACACCTCGGGCAGGGTCCGCTCGTAGGCGTCCGGCCGGGTCCGGTCGGGGAAGACGAGGAAGTAGTCCCGGTAGCGCCGGTCCCCCTCGCGCGCCTTGCGTGCCCACTCGTGCTCGCGGGCCACGTGGTTCAGCACCAGGTCGAGGCACAGGCTGATCCCGGCCTCTCGCAGCGTTCCGGTCAGCGAGCCGAGGTCCGCCACCGTGCCCAGGTCCGGTCGCACGCTGCGGAAGTCGGCGACCGCGTAGCCGCCGTCACTCGGGCTCGGCCGGGGTGTCAGCAGCGGCATCAGGTGCAGGTAGGTGACCCCCAGGTCCTTCAGGTAGGGCGTCCTGGCGGCCACCCCCGCCAGGTCGCCGGCGAACCGGTCCGTGTACGCGGCGTAGCCCACCGCCTCCGGCCGCTGGAACCAGTCCGGCGCCAGCTGGCGGCGCAGGTCGAGCCGGTGCAGCTCCTCCTCGCGCGCGGAGTACGCCGCCACCGCGACCTCGACCAGCCGCTCCAGCACCTCCTCGGCGTCGGCGTACAGCGGCGCCAGTGCCTCTCGGAGGTCGGGCACCCACCGCTCCAGGCGGGCCGCCAGCACCTCCCGGCGCCACCCCTTCAGCCGGTACTGGTCCAGGAGGTCGTCACGGTCGCGCATCCGGCCAGTATGTCCCTGTTCGACCAGCCCGTATCCTGGGGGTCCGACCGACCGCGGCGCCCGTCCCGCCGAGCCGAGGGAGCTGCATGAGCGACACACCGGCCGCCAACCGGACAGAGCAGGCACCGTCCCTCGGTGGCAGCCGCCCGGTCGAACGCGGCTCGTTCCGCGACCGGGTGCGCCGCAAGCCTGGGATCGGTCACCTCTGGCGGGTCGGGATCTTCCTGCTCGGGCTCCTGTGCATCGCGGCCGGCCTGACGCTGGTCGTGCTCCCCGGTCCGCTGACGATCCCGCCCATCGTGCTGGGGCTGTGGATCTGGTCCACCGAGTTCGAGTGGGCACACCGCCTGTTCGCCCGCGGCCGGGAGAAGGGCGCCGAGGCGTGGGCGCACGCGAAGCGTCACCCGGTGAGCTCCACCGTCGTCACCGTCGGGGGCCTGGTCGGCGCCGGCGTGCTGGTCTGGGCGTCGCTGCACTACGACCTCGTGGACCGGGGCAAAGAGCTCGTCGGCCTGTCGTGACCTACGTCGACCGGCACCGGGCCTCGGTCCGGGTGTCCCCCGAGCGCGCCTGGGAGGTCGTCGGTCATCTCGGCGGCGACCCCCGGTTCTACGTGCCGCGACGACTGTGGCGGGTCCGGCTGCTCTCCGACCTGGTCTTCGGCGGGCCCGGGTTCACGCTCACCGGCCCGGACCGCAGGCTCCGAGTCGGGGACCGGATGGACTTCTGGGAGGTGGTGGCGGCGGAGCCGCCCGCCCGGTTGCGGCTGCGGGCGCTCAGCTCGCTGCCCGGCACCGCCGACGTCGAGATCTCACTGCGCCCGGCCGGCGCGGGCAGCGAGCTGTCGGTGCGGACCGAGTTCGACCCGCGGGGACTCGCCGGCCACGGCTACTGGCTGTCCTCGCTCGCCGCGCACACCGTCGTCTTCGAGCTGATGACCCGGCGGCTGGCGGCGATGATCGAGCAGGGCACCGCCTGACCGCCCGCCGTTCCGGCCGCCCCGGGAGGGCCCGGGCTTGAGCGGGCCTCACCGGTCGCTAAAGTGAACTGACAGTTCAGTTCCGCGCGGCGGTGACGCCGCCCCGACCTGCCCCCGTCCCAGAGGAGCGCCGATGACCACGAGCCCCGCCACGACGACCACCCCCACCACCCCGGGCACCGCGACCGCCGCCGCGTCGGGGCGGTTCGACCTCGGCGGCGACCTCCCCGTCGTCAGGCTCGGCTACGGCACGATGCAGCTGCCCGGCGAGGGGGTCTGGGGCCCGCCCGCGGACCGCGAGAGCGCCGTCGCGGTGCTGCGGCGTGCCGTGGAGCTCGGGGTGACCTTCTTCGACACCGCCGACTCCTACGGGCCCGAGGTCGCCGAGGACCTGCTCCGCGACGCGCTCCACCCGTACGCCGACGAGGTCGTCATCGCCACCAAGGCCGGGCTGACCCGCCAGGGCCCCGGGGTCTGGACGCCCGTCGGTCGTCCCGCCTACCTGCGCCAGCAGTGCGAGCTGTCGTTGCGCCGCCTGGGCTTGGAGCGCATCGACCTGTTCCAGCTGCACCGCATCGACGCCGACGTGCCACTGGCCGACCAGGTCGGCGAGCTGGCGGCGCTGCAGTCGGAGGGAAAGATCCGCCACATCGGGCTCTCCGAGGTCAGCGTCGACCAGCTCGTCGAGGCTCAGCGGACGGCCACCATCGTCTCGGTCCAGAACCTGTTCAACCTGTCCGACCGCAACGCGGAGCCGCTGCTCGACCACTGCGCCGAGCACGGCATCGGCTTCATCCCGTGGTTCCCGCTGGCCACCGGGGAGCTGTCGAAGGAGGACGGCCCGCTCGCGGAGGCCGCCCGCCGCCACGACGCCACCCCCTCCCAGCTGGCCTTGGCGTGGCTGCTCAAGCGGTCGCCGGTGATGCTGCCGATCCCGGGGACCAAGAGCGTCGACCACCTGGAGTCCAACACCGCCGCCGCCGGCATCGAGCTGACCGAGGAGGAGTTCGAGGCGTTGGCAGCGGCGGTCTGAGGACTGTGCCCGACCGTCCGACCGAGGGGCTGCGCGAGCACCCGCAGTCGCCCCGCAGCATCCGGGTGCACGAGGCCGCCGTCGCCGCGGCGCGGGCCCTGCTCCACGAGGGCGGCCTGCCGGCTGCCACCACGGACGCCATCGCGGAGCGGTCGGGGGTCAGCAAGGCGACGCTCTACCGGCACTGGCCGTCCCGGGTGGCGATCGCCGCGGAGGCGTTCGGCCGCGAGGCCGCCGAGGCGGTCCCGCCACCGGACACCGGGTCGGCGCTGGGGGACCTGACCGAGCAGCTGCGGCTCACCGGCCGGTTCTACGGCGGCCACCAGGGCATCGTCTTCTCCCAGCTGCTCGCTGCGGGTGTCACCGACCCGGGTGGGGCCGCCTACCTCCGGGCGTGGTTCCTGGCCGGGCGGCGCCGTGACGTGGCCGGGCTGTGGCAGCGCTGGGTCGAGCGCGGCGAGGTCCGCGCCGACGTCGACGTCGAGACCGCCGTCGATCTGCTGCTCGCGCCGCTGGTGCTGCGGGTGCTTCTCGGGCACCGTCCCCTCGACGACGCGGACGACGCCGCCGCCGAGCTGGCGGGCCTCGCCCTGCAGGGCCTCGCCTGCCGCCAGTCCCACCGACCACCCAACGAACCAGGAGTCACCTGATGCGATACACCACGCTCGGCGCCACCGGTCTCGAGGTCTCCGCGGTCACCCTCGGCTGCATGAGCTGGGGCGACCCCGCCCGCGGCGGGCACCCGTGGGTCCTCGACGAGCCCGCCGCCCGGGAGGTCATCAAGGCCGCCCTCGAGGCCGGCGTCACCACCTTCGACACCGCGAACGTCTACTCCGGCGGCAGCAGCGAGGAGTTCACCGGCCGGGCACTGCGCGACTTCGCCGCCCGCGAGGACGTGGTCATCGCCACCAAGGTTCACGGCCGGATGCGGCCCGGTCCCAACGGCGCCGGCCTGTCGCGGCGGGCGATCATGACCGAGGTGGACGCCAGCCTGCGGCGGCTCGGCACCGACCACATCGACCTCTACCAGATCCACCGCTGGGACCCGCACACGCCGATCGAGGAGACGATGTCGGCCCTCCACGACGTGGTGACGGCGGGCAAGGCCCGCTACCTGGGGGCCTCCTCGATGTATGCGTGGCAGTTCGCGAAGGCCCAGCACGTGGCCGAGCGGAACGGGTGGACCCGGTTCGTCTCGATGCAGGACCACTACAACCTGCTCTACCGCGAGGAGGAGCGCGAGATGCTGCCCCTGTGCGCGGACCAGGGCGTCGGGGTGCTGCCCTGGAGCCCGCTGGCCCGTGGCCGGCTCACCCGCGACTGGGACACCGAGACCGCCCGCACCGAGACCGACGAGTTCGGCGGCACGCTCTACCGCGACGAGGACCGCGGCGTCGTCGAGCGGGTGGCTGAGGTGGCGCGGCGACGCGGGGTCCCCCGGGCGCAGGTCGCGCTGGCGTGGCTGATGGCGCAGCCGGCGGTGACCTCCCCGATCGTCGGGGTCACCAAGCCCCAGCACCTCCAGGACGCGGTGGCCGCGGTCGACCTCGAGCTGAGCGCGGAGGAGGTCGCCGAGCTGGGTGCCGGCTACCTGCCGCACGCCGTGGCCGGTCACCGCTGACCCGGCCCGGCCCGGCCCGGCCCGGCCCGGCCCGGCCCGGCCCTCAGGCGAGCACGTCGGCGACCGTGACCTGCTCCAGACCGTGCGCCTCGGCGACCGGACCGTTGGTCACCCGGCCGGCGTGGGTGTTCAGGCCCAGCGCCAGCGACGCGTCCGCCCGCAGCGCCTGCTCCCAGCCCCGGTCGGCGAGCGCGACGGTGTACGGCAGCGTGGCGTTGGTCAGCGCGTAGGTCGAGGTGTTCGGGACCGCGCCCGGCATGTTGGCCACGCAGTAGAACACCGACTCGTGGACGGTGTAGGTGGGGTCCGCGTGCGTGGTGGGGTGGGTGTCCTCGAAGCAGCCGCCCTGGTCCACGGCGATGTCGACCAGCACCGACCCGGGCTTCATCTGCGCGACCAGCTCGTTGCTGACCAGCGTGGGAGCCTTCGCGCCGGGGATCAGCACCGCGCCGATCACCAGGTCGGCCTCGGTCACCAGCTGCTGGATGGCCAGCTTGGAGGACGCCAGCCCGTGCACCCGGTTGTTGTAGCGCCAGAACGACATCCGCAGCTTGTCCAGGTCGGTGTCCAGCAGCGTCACGTCGGCCCCCATCCCGAGCGCGATGTTGGCGGCGTTCTGCCCCGAGACACCAGCCCCGATGATGACTACCTTGGCGTTGGCGACCCCCCCGACCCCGCCCAGCAGCACGCCCCGCCCGCCCTGGGCCCGCATCAGCGAGTGCGCGCCCACCTGCGGCGCCAGGCAGCCGGCGACCTCCGACATCGGGTACAGCAGCGGCAGCGACCCGGACGGCAGCTGCACCGTCTCGTAGGCGACGGCGGTGACCTGGCGCCGCACCAGCTCCTCGGTGAGCGGGCGGTCGGCGGCCAGGTGAAGGAAGGTGAACAGCGTCTGCCCCTCGCGCATCCGCCCGTACTCGACCTCCACCGGCTCCTTCACCTTCAGCACCAGGTCGGCGGTGCCCCACACGTCGTCGACGTCGAGCATCGTCGCGCCCGCCGCGACGTACTCCTCGTCGGGGATCAGCGACCCGGCGCCGGCGCCCTTCTCGACGAACACCTCGTGGCCGTGCTGGGTGAGCTCGTGGGTGCCGACCGGGGTGATCGCCACGCGGTACTCGTGGTTCTTGACTTCCTTGGGTACGCCGACGCGCATCAGATGCCTCCTGGGGTCTACGTGGAGCCGTCGAGGGGGGACCGAACCGACCCTACGGCGACACCCGCCCCCGCCGCCCGGTCGCGGGCGTCCACCCGGGTGCGGGTTGCTCCGCGGCCGTGGTCGGATGGGCCCATGGCGACCGACGACGCACGCGACCGGCTGGAGCACCTGCGGTCCGGGATCGACAACCTCGACGCGGCCCTGATCCACCTGCTCGCGGAGCGCTTCAAGTACACCGAGCAGGTCGGCCGGCTCAAGGCCCAGGCCGGCATGCCCCCCGCCGACCCGGACCGAGAGGCCTTCCAGATCCAGCGGCTGCGGGACCTCGCCGCCAGCTCCGGGCTGAACCCGCAGTTCGCCGAGAAGGTGCTGGGGCTGATCGTCTCCGAGGTGATCCGCAACCACGAGACGATCAAGGCGGAGACCCCGCGCTGACCGGCAGCGGGGTCGTCGCCGGGACGGGCTCGCAGCTCGCCCGCGCCCTCCCGGTCGCGATGGTGCCGCGGTCGCGCGAGGCGGCGGCCCGGATCCGGCTGACAGGACGCGGCGGATAGGGATCAGCGCACCGGAACGTCAACCCCGACCCGGTCCGTCGCGTCTGATGAGTGTCCCGGAAGGAGGACACACCATGAACCGTCCCCGACGAAGCCGTGCCTTCGTCACCTCGCTCGCTCTCGCCTCGGCGATGGGCCTCGCCTCCGCCGCCGCGCCCGGCGCGGCGGCCACCCCCGCCAGGAGCACGGCGCCGAGCTGCGCCGTCACCTGGGGCTCGCTGGTCAAGCAGCGTCCCGCACAGACCACCAAGCAGCTCGTCGCCGTCCGCGCCGGCCGTCACCGCTGCTTCGACCGCGTCGTGGTCGACCTCAACGGGCGGGGACGGGGCCGGCCCGGCTACCGCGTCGACTACGTCCCCCGGGTCACCCGGGACGGGTCCGGGGCGGTCGTCCGGCTGCGTGGCCGCGCCGCGCTGCGCGTGATCGTCACCGCGCCCGCCTACGACGACCGCGGCCGGGGCACCCTCCATCCCGCCGACGAGCGCGAGCTGGTCGACGCCCGGGGTCTGCGGGCGATCCGACAGGTCGCCTACGCCGGGTCGTTCGAGGGACAGACCACCATCGGGGTCGGGGTCAGGGCACGGCTGCCGATGCGCGTGTCCGTGCTGGGTCGTCCCGGCGGCGGGCACCGGGTCGTGGTGGACGTCGCGCACCACTGGTGAGCGGGCCGGGTCGTCGCGCCGGCGACACCTAGCCCGACACCTGCGCCGGCCCGACACCTGCCCGGCACCCGCTCGGCACCCGCTCGACACGGCACCGGCCGAGCCGCTCCGCGAGGAGCTGCTCGGCCGGTCTGTCGTCCGGGGGTCCCGGGGTCTGGTGCGCGAGGGGGGAGTTGAACCCCCACGCCCTTTCGGGCACACGGACCTGAACCGTGCGCGTCTGCCTATTCCGCCACTCGCGCCAGAAGCGGCCTCAGGGTATCCCACCTCCCACACCGCTCCCAAACCGGGCGCCGGGCGCAGGTCGGTCGGGACCGGTCGGGACCGTTACGATGCGGGTACGCCGGGACCGCCCGGCGGCTGGGGTGTGCCGGGCGCCCATGTCGGTCGCGCACCAGCAGGACGTGGTGGGTCAGGCCAGGGGAGCCCGACCGCGGTCGGGCCCGAGCGCACGAGGCGAAGGAGAGGAGGCGGGATGGGGTTCCTCCAACGGTTCGAGAACCGGCTCGAGCAGATGGTCTCCGGGGCGTTCGCGAAGGCGTTCCGCAGCGCCGTCCAGCCCGTCGAGATCGCGTCCGCGCTCCAGCGGGAGGTCGACAACTCCGCCCAGATCCTGTCCCGCAACCGCCGGCTGGTGCCGAACCGGTTCCACGTCGACCTGTCGCCGAGCGACCATGCCCGCCTCGCGCCGTACTCCGGCACACTGGTCGAGGAGCTCACCGAGATGCTGCGGGAGCACGCCCACGACCAGGCCTACGTCTTCCCCGGTCCGGTCACCATCGACTTCGAGCAGGACGACGAGCTGACCACCGGCCGGTTCCGGGTGCGGTCCTCCGCGATGGCGACGGTGACCCCGGCCGCGGGCCGAGCCGCGAGCGAGACCGCCGTCCGGCGGGCCCGCGCGGTCCTGGAGGTCAACGGGACCCGGCACCCCCTCGACCCGCCCGGCCTGGTGGTGGGGCGCGGCAGCGAGGCCGACCTGCGCATCGACGACCCCGGGGTCTCCCGCCGGCACGCCGAGATCCGGGTGGAGGCACGGCCGTCCGCGAGCCCCGGCGACACCGGGGTCAGCGTGGTCGACCTAGGGTCGACCAACGGCCTGCTGGTGAACGGCAGCAAGGTGCAGCAGGCGACGCTGGCCGACGGCGGCACCATCAAGATCGGCAACACCACGATGACGGTCCGGCTGGTCCGGGAGGGGGCGAGCGGTGTCTGAGCTGACCTTGATGCTGATCCGCTTCGCCTACCTGGCGATCCTGTGGATCTTCGTCCTCTCGGCGATCTCGGTGGTCCGCTCCGACATGTTCGGCGCCCGCATCGACGCCACCCCGCGCGCCGAGCGGAAGAGCGAGCGGCAGGCCAAGCGGGCCTCGTCGCGGTCCAAGACCGCGCGCAAGCCACGGGGGCTGCCGACCCACGTGGCGGTGCTCGACGGTGCCAACGCCGGCGACACCGCCTCGCTGGACGACGCGCCGCTGCTGATCGGGCGCGGCACGGACGCCGCCATCCGGCTCGACGACGACTACGTCTCGACCCGGCACGCGCGGATCGCCGCCTCGGGCGACCAGTGGTTCATCGAGGACCTCGGCTCGACCAACGGCACCTACATCGGCTCACACCGGCTCACCCAGCCCACCACCCTCCAGCTCGGCAGCACGGTCCGGATCGGGAAGACCACGATCGAGCTGAGGAAGTAGGGCTCTCGTCCCATGGACATCCACGCCCCGAGCGGCGCTCCCGGGGAGGAGCCGGTGCCTGACGCGACCGCCGAGCGGCCGCTGCTGGCGCTGCACTACTCGGCGCTCTCCGACGTCGGCCGGGTCCGCAAGGACAACCAGGACGCCGGGTTCGCCGGCGCGCACCTGCTCATGGTGGCCGACGGCGTCGGCGGCGCTGCTCGCGGCGACGTCGCCAGCAGCACCGCGGTCGCCACGCTGGCCAAGCTCGACGGTCCTCCGAGCGGGGACCCGCTCGAGGCGCTGGCCGGGGCGATCCACCGCGCCCACGACAGGATCGCGGAGCTGGTGGAGGAGCGGCCCGAGCTCGACGGGACCAGCACCACCCTCACCTCCGCCCTCTTCGACGGGCACCGCATCGGGGTCGCGCACGTCGGGGACAGCCGCGGCTACCTGTTGCGCGACCACTCGCTGACGCAGCTGACCCGCGACCACACCTTCGTCCAGGGCCTCGTCGACGAGGGGCGGATCACCGAGGAGGAGTCCCGCACCCATCCGCACCGCAACCTCATCCTGCGGGCGGTGGACGGGGTCCACGAGACCGACCCCGACCTGTTCTACGTCGAGCTGGCGGCCGGGGACCGGCTGCTGCTGTGCTCCGACGGCGCCTCCGGAGTCCTCGACCGGGACCGGCTCGCCGACATCCTCGGCACCGGCTCGGTCGACTTCGCCGCCGTCGAGCTGGTGCGGGCCTCGCTGGAGGCCGGCAGCTCCGACAACGTCACGTGCGTGGTGGCCGACGTGGTCCCCGCCGCCGCCCTCGGCGACCCGGACCAGGACGGAGCCGCGGCCGGGATCGAGGGTCCGCTGTTGGTGGGCGCGGCCGCCGACCTGCCCCGGCGCACCGGGCAGGGCGGCCCCGCCTCGTTCCGAGGGCACCGCGGCGGCGACACCGGCGAGATCGACCCCGTCCCGGACGAGCGGGCCGCCGGGCAGGCGCCCGACCCCGAGGAGCTCCGCTACGCCCCCCGGGCCCCGCAGCGGTTCCGATGGCTCCGCCGGACCGCCGTGCTGCTGGTCGTCGCGGTGAGCCTGGGCGCCGCCGCCGTGCTCGCCTACCGCTGGACGCAGACCCAGTTCTTCGTCGCGGAGAACGCCGGCCGCGTCGCGGTGTTCCGAGGGGTGCAGGCCGACATCCCCGGGCTGCGGCTGAACAGCGTCGAGGAGGACAGCGACCTGCCGGTCGCGGCGCTCCCCCGGGACGCGACCGACCGCGTCGGAGCCGGGATCCCGGCGAACACGCTGGCCGAGGCCCGGGCCGTCGTCGCCCGGCTCGCCGACATGGCGCGGGTCTGCCCGGTGGCCGTCGGCGGCGGCCGCGCCCCCGCCGGCGACGCCGGCACCACCCCCGCCCCGCTGGCTCCGCCGAACTGCGTCGAGGCCACGACGTGAGCGCGGTGGCGCGCGAGCGCACCTTCACCCACCGGCGCCGACGCGGCGCGGAGCTGTTCCTGCTGCTGCTGAGCCTGGTGGTGGGGATCGGCGCCTACGCCGCGGTGGGGCTCGGCGTCGAGGGCACCGTCCCTGCCGACATCATCCGCTACGGCGGCTGGCTGGCCGCGCTCTGCCTCGGCTGCCACGTGGTCGTCCGCATCTTCGCGCCGTACGCCGACCCGGTGCTGCTGCCGATCGTCAGCGCCCTCAACGGGCTCGGGCTCGCGGTCATCCACCGCATCGACCTCGGCTACCAGGCCACAGGCGTCGACATCGGGCCGTTCGCGGCCAACCAGCTGAAGTGGATGACGCTGGGGGCGCTGCTGTTTGTCGGCGTCCTGGTGGTGCTGCGCGACCACCGCCGGCTGCAGGGCTTCACCTACACCGCCGGGCTCGGCGCGCTGGTGCTGCTGGTGCTGCCGCTGCTGCCGGTGATCGGGACCACCATCAACGGCGCCCGCATCTGGGTGCGGGTCGGTCCGCTCAGCTTCCAGCCGGGCGAGGTCGCCAAGGTGCTGCTGGTGCTGTTCTTCGCCGGCTACCTGGTGCTCCACCGGGACGCGCTGGCGCTGGCCGGGCGCCGCTTCGCCGGCATCGACTTCCCCCGCGGCCGCGACCTGGGCCCGATCCTGGCGATGTGGCTGGTCAGCCTCGCGGTCCTGGTCTTCCAGCAGGACCTCGGCTCCTCGCTGCTGTTCTTCGGGCTGTTCCTGGTGATGCTCTACGTCGCCACCGAGCGGCCCGGCTGGCTGGTGGTCGGCGGCTCGCTGTTCCTGGCCGGGGCGGCCACCGCCTACCTGGTGATCCCGCACGTGGCGGACCGGGTCGACACCTGGCTGCACCCGTTCGACCCCGACAACAACGGCTACCAGCTCGTCCAGGGCATGTACGGCATGGCCTGGGGAGGACTCATCGGGCGGGGCCTCGGCCAGGGTGACCCGAACATCACCCCGCTCGGCTTCTCCGACTTCATCATGGCCTCGATCGGCGAGGAGCTGGGACTGACCGGGGTGATGGCGGTGCTGCTGCTCTACGGCCTCATCGTCGAGCGGGCGCTGCGGACCGCGCTGGTGTGCCGCGACGCCTTCGGCAAGCTGGTCGCGGTCGGGCTCGCGGTCGTGTTCGCGCTCCAGGTCTTCGTCGTGATCGGCGGGGTGACCCGGCTCATCCCGCTGACCGGTCTCACCACGCCGTTCCTGTCCTCCGGGGGCTCCTCGCTGGTCGCCAACTGGGCGATCGTGGCGCTGCTGCTGCGGATCTCCGACCAGGCCCGCCGGCCGCTGCCGGAGATGGTCGCGCCGGAGGACGACGCCACCCAGGTGGTGAGCCTGCGATGAACAAGCCGATCCGGGCCATGGCGATCTTCTGCATGCTGCTGTTCGCGGCGCTGCTGCTCAACGTCACCTACCTGCAGTACGTCGACGCCGAGGACCTCAACGCCCGCGCCGACAACCGGCGGGTGCGCGACGCCGAGTTCTCCCGCAAGCGGGGGGCGATCGTGACCGCCGGCAACTCCGTGGCCGAGAGCCGCCGCACCGACGACCGGTACACCTACCAGCGCACCTACCAGCAGCCGCTGAAGTACGCCCACGTGACCGGGTACTTCTCCTACATCTACGGCCGCTCCGGCATCGAGGCCAGCCAGAACCCGATCCTGTCGGGCAGCGACCCCCGACTGTTCGTGAACCGGGTGGTGGACCTGGTCGGCGACAACCAGCCGACGGGTGGGTCGGTGACGCTGACCTTGGACCCCGCGGCCCAGGACGCCGCCTTCAACGGGCTGCGGGCGCTCGGCCGCGACGTCCAGGGCGCCGTGGTGGCGCTCGAGCCGTCCACCGGCAAGGTGCTGGCGATGGTGAGCTCGCCGACCTACGACCCGAACCTGCTCGCCTCCCACGACTTCAACGCCGTCACCGCAGCGTGGAAGCGGCTCAACGCCAACCAGCGGAAGCCGCTGCTGGACCGCACGATCCAGGAGACCTACCCGCCCGGCTCCACGTTCAAGCTGGTGACCGCCGCGGCCGCCCTCTCCAGCGGCCAGTACACCCCCGACACGGTGGTCAAGGGCGGGGCACGACTCGACCTGCCGCTGACCTCCACCGACCTCGTCAACGAGAACGGCAGCACCTGCGGCGGCGACCGGATCACGCTGACGCGGGCGCTGGAGGTCTCCTGCAACGTCTCGTTCGGGGACATCGGGCTCAAGCTCGGTGACGCCGCGCTGCGGGAGCAGGCAGAGAAGTTCGGCTTCGACCAGACCTCGCTGCGCGGGATCAACGGCCAGGTGCGCAGCCGGTTCCCCAGCGACCCGGACGCCCCCCAGACGGCGCTGTCGGCGATCGGCCAGTTCGACGTCGCGGCGACCCCGCTGCAGATGGCGATGATCGTCTCCGGCATCGCCGACGGCGGCACCGTGATGCGGCCCTACCTGGTCGACACCGTCCGGGCGCCGGACCTCTCGGTCCTGGACAGCACCACCCCGGAGGCCTACCGCAGCAACGCGGTGTCGGCCTCGGTGGCGCGCGACCTGACCCAGATGATGGTCGAGGTCGTCGACAACGGCACCGGCGGGACCGCCCAGATCCCGGGCATCAAGGTGGCCGGCAAGACCGGCACCGCCCAGAGCGAGCCGTCACGCCCGCCGTACGCCTGGTTCGTCTCGTTCGCCCCGGCCAACGACCCGAAGGTGGCCGTGGCGGTGCTCGTCGAGGACGCCGGCGTCGACCGCGACGCGATCTCCGGCAGCGGCCTGGCGGCGCCCATCGCCAAACGGGTCATGCAGGCGGTGATCAGGCAGTGACCGGGCCGGGGGACCGGGTCGGCCACGGTCGTCCCGGGGACGGGCACGACGACGGCCGCCAGGTCGCCGGGCAGGGGTCAGAGCACGGGTCACAGCAGGGCGGGAGCCAGCGGCGCTACCGGCTCGACGGCCGGATCGCCACCGGGGGCATGGGCGAGGTGTGGCGGGCCACGGACCTGGTCCTGGGCCGACAGGTCGCGCTCAAGCTGCTGAAGGCGGAGTACGCCGACGACGCCTCCTTCCGCAGCCGGTTCGAGACCGAGGCCCGCAACGCCGCCGCGCTGCACCACGCCCACGTGGCGTCGGTCTTCGACTTCGGCGAGCTCCCCGGCGAGGACGGCGAGGCCCCCCGCCCCTACCTCGTGATGGAGCTGGTCCGCGGCCGGCCGCTGTCCGACCTGCTCCGCAGCGGCGAGCCCATGCCTGCCGACACCGCCGCCCACCTGCTCGCCCAGGCGGCGGACGGCCTGGCCGCCGCCCACGCGCTCGGCATCGTCCATCGCGACGTCAAGCCCGCGAACCTGCTCATCACCCCCGACGGCACCGTCAAGATCACCGACTTCGGGATCGCCCGGGCCGCGGACGCGGCGGCCCTGACGATCACCGGCCAGGTGCTGGGCACGCCGCAGTACCTCTCCCCCGAGCAGGCCGAGGGCAAGTCCGCCACCGCTGCCAGCGACGTCTACTCGCTCGGCGTCGTGCTCTACGAGTGCCTGGCCGGACGCCGCCCGTTCACGGGAGACTCGGCCATCGCGGTCGCGCTGGCTCACCTGCGCGAGCAGCCGCCCCCGCTCGGCGCGGATGTGCCGCCGCGGCTGCGCCGGATCGTCGAGACGGCGCTGGCGAAGGACCCGGCCGCACGGTTCGGCTCGGTGTCGGACTTCGCGGCCGCACTGCGGGGGGCCGACGTTCCGGTGGCTGGCGGGGCTGCCGCCGGGTCTGCCGCCGGGTCTGCTGCCGGCGCGGAGGCGCCGACCGCGGTGCACGGGTCGGTCACCGCCGCCGCGGCCGCCGGCGGGCTCGCCGCCGCGCTGCCGGTCACCGACCGGGACGCCGACGGCACGCAGGTCGTCACCACGGGGCCGGTCCGCGATCGGGGCCCCGGCGGCCGGCCGACCTGGCTGCCGTGGGTGGTCACCGCCGCCACGGTGCTGGCGGCGGTGCTCCTCGTCGCCTGGCTCGCCGGTCGCACCGGTGGCGCGGACCCGTCGGACCCCGCCACGACCGCGCCCGCCACCTCGCCGACCGCGTCCGCGAGCTCGTCGCAGGCCGCGAGCCGGACACCGAGCCCCTCGCCGACCCCCACTCCGACCCCCACTCCGACGCAGCCGTCGGCCAGTGCGACGCCCTCGGCCACGGCGACCCCGGCGAGCGTGCAGGTGGTCGCCGGGGACTACCTCGGACGCGACGCCGACGCGGCCGCGGCCGACCTGGAGTCGCTCGGGCTCACCGTCCGGCGCAGCACGGTCGACAACCCCGGGGACCAAGACGCCGGCACGGTCGCCGAGGTATCCCCGACCGGGACTCTCGAGGCCGGCGAGACCGTGACCCTGTCGGTCTACGGCGAGGCCGCGACGACGCCGACGCCCGACCCGGACGTGACCGAGACCCCCGGTCAGAACGGCAACGGGAACGGCAACGGCAGCGGGAACGCCAACGGCCGCGGCAGCGGGACGGCCGGATGAGCATCCACCAGCCCAGCGGCGGCGTCCGCGTCGGCGGGCGCTACGAGCTGGCGGAGCTGCTCGGCCGCGGTGGGATGGCCGAGGTCCGCAAGGGCCGTGACGTGCGGCTCGGCCGGGTGGTGGCGGTCAAGCGGCTGCGGACGGACCTGGCCAGCGACCCGACCTTCCAGGCCCGGTTCCGTCGGGAGGCCCAGTCGTCGGCCGCGTTGAACCATCCGGCCATCGTGTCGGTCTACGACACCGGTGAGGAGGAGGCCCAGGACGGCTCGGGGGTGCCGCAGCCCTACATCGTCATGGAGTACGTCGCCGGACGGACGCTGCGCGAGATCCTGCGGGAGGGCCGCAAGATCCTGCCGGAGCGGGCCCTCGAGATCACCTCCGACGTGCTGGCAGCCCTCGACTACAGCCACCGTGCCGGCATCGTGCACCGAGACATCAAGCCCGCCAACGTCATGCTCACCCCTGCCGGCGACGTCAAGGTGATGGACTTCGGGATCGCCCGGGCGATGGCGGACGCATCGTCGACGATGACGCAGACCGCGGCCGTGGTGGGCACCGCGCAGTACCTGTCCCCCGAGCAGGCCCGCGGCGAGAGCGTGGACAGTCGCAGCGACGTCTACTCGACCGGGTGCATGCTCTACGAGCTGCTGACCGGTCGGCCCCCGTTCGTCGGGGACAGCCCGGTGTCCGTCGCGTACCAGCACGTCCGCGAGCAGGCGTCGCCGCCGTCCGCGCACGACTCCGAGCTGCCCGCCGAGGTCGACGCGATCGTGATGAAGGCGCTGGCGAAGCCGTTGGAGCAGCGCTACCAGAGCGCGGCGGCGATGCGGGCCGACATCGAGCGCTTTCTCGCCGGCAAACCCGTCACGGCACCAGTGGTCGCGGCCGCTGCCGCCTTCCTGCCCGAGCACGGGACCGAGTCGACCTCCCTGTTCGGGGCTGTCCCCCGGGAGGCCGCTCCGGCGACGGCGGCCGGGACGACGGAGCCCCGGACACGGCGGCGGTGGCCGGTGCTGCTGTTCGTGGTGACGGTGCTGGTGCTGCTGGCACTCGCGGCCGTCCTCGGGAGGTTCCTGCTCAGCTCGTCGCCGGTGGACCGGACGGTGCCGACGCTGACGAACCGGACCCTCGCGCAGGCCCGGGTCGCGATCACCGAGGCCGAGCTCAGCCTCGGCACGGTCAGCCGGGAGGCGAGCGACGACGTCGCCCGCGGCCGGGTCATCTCCCAGGACCCCGATCCCCAGACCACCGTGCCCGAGGGCTCCGACGTCGACCTGACGGTCTCGACGGGCCGGCCCGACGTGGTGGTGCCCTTCGTGATCGGGCAGGACAAGGACGCAGCCAAGCGGCGGATGGCCGAGGTCGGCCTGCGGGTCAAGCTGGTGCGCACGGGCTCCGACGAGGCCAAGGACACCGTGGTCCGGACCGACCCTCCCGCCTCCGAGAGCGTCACCTCCAACACCCTGGTGACGGTCTTCTTCGCGGCCGGGCCGAAGCAGGTGCCGGACGTCGTGGGTCTGGCCGAGAACCGCGCGCGCGGGCTGCTCGAACAGGCCGGCTTCACCGTCGACGCGGTCTTCGACTCCCAGACCGAGTCCCGCAAGGGCACCGTGCTCAAGCAGAGCCCCGAGGGGGACACGCCGGCCCGGAGCGGGAGCACGGTGGTGATCACGGTGTCGAGCTACGAGAAGCCGACCCCGACGCCGACCCCCACGCCGACCCCGACCCCCACGCCGACCCCCACGCCGACCCCGACGCCGACCCCCACGCCGACACCGACACCGACCGACCCGGCCACCTCGACGCCACCCGTGGAACCGGGCGAGCCGCCCGTCGAGTGAGAGGCGGGCCGTGTCGAGGGATACCCAGCCGACCGCCCAGCCGAAGGCTCAGCCGGCGGCGGGGATCGCGGCCGGGTCCGAGGCCGGACGGGCGTAGTCCAGGTCGGTCGACCCGTCGTACCCCGGCAGCCTGACCGAGGTCTCCTCGCGCACGTCCCACCCCAGCCCCTGCGGGACCAGCGAGAGGTACAGACCGATGTAGGGGCTGCTGGCGAGGGCGCTCATCATCGGGGACACCGGCCCCACCGCGGTGATCCGGTACGGCGGGGAGTACGGCACCCCGTGCAGCACCACGGTGTTCCCGACGCACTTGATGCCGGTCGTCGCGATCACCCGCTGACCCTGCAGGGTCATCGCCTCCGCGCCCCCGGACCACAGCGCGTTGGCCACCGCCTGGATGTCCTGCTGGTGGACGATCAGGTCGCTGACGTTGCTGCCGGCGGCGTCGAGAGCCGACTCGGGTGCGTCGTCCAGCGTGACGGTCACCCCCGGACCGGTGACCGGAGCCAGGCCGGCCGGCACGCTGAGCCGTTCCACGCTGGCGCGGGCCCGGTCGTCGCCGGGCAGCGCCAGGCTCTCCGAGAGCTGCTGGACCTCCGCGGAGAGCGCGGCCGACCGGGCGTTGAGCGCGGCCAGGTCCCGTGCCTCCGCGGTGGCGAGTCCCTGGAGGTCGGTGTAGCGGCCCGCGCGCAGGTCGGTGCCGCCGGAGCTGACCATGCTGGTGATGAACAGCAGCCCCGCCACCACGAACACCGCGGGTCCCAGCAGCCGCCAGCCCACCGACCGGGACAGGTAGGTCCGGGCACGCGCTGCCGAGGCCGCGCCCAGGCGCGTCCGCCACGTCTGCCGGGACGGCGGGGGCGGGTGCTGGGTCATCGGGATCTCGGGTCCGTCTCGGGGGCTGCGGCCGTTCGGCGGGTGCGGTCGGGGGACGACGACTAGGCTAGCCGGGTCCTCCACAGGTCGTGGATGTCCCGGAAGCCAGGAGCGCTCACGTGTCCGAACGCCGTTCGACCCATCTCGACGCGGGGCCCCTGGCCCACACCTCGATGGTGCGGTCGGCACTCGCCCTGGTGCTCGTGCTGGTCGGCATCGCCTGGCTCGTCGTCTACGTCGTGGCGGCCGGTCCGGACTCCGGCGGCGACAGCCTGGCCCGGATGGGTGGCCTCAAGCGGTGGAACTACCTCATCGGCTTCGGCGTCGTCTTCCTGGGGCTCGTCGTCGCCGCGCACCCCTCGACCCCGCTGGGTCGCGGCCGCGGGGTCGTCGTCGGGATGCTCGGCAGCTTCCTGCTCGGGCTGGTCTGGATCGTGACGTACTACATCCTCGGCGCGACCGCGACGGTCCCGCTGCTGACCGACCTGGGGCAGTACAACCTGGTCGTGGGCATCGGCTTCATGGCGGTCGGCTTCGTCTACGCCACCCGCTGGGAGTGATCCCGGCCCGCGGAACGCGGGTGAATCACACCGTTGGGATTCCGTCCACAGGAGTTATCCCCACTGTGGACCGCCGCCCGGGACCGACGGGTCAGGCGAGCATCGCGATCCGGGTCACCGTGGCTGCCGCGACGACGAGAGCCACCGCGGCGACTCCGGCGCTCTGCCAGACCAGTCGCCGGTGAGCTGGCGCGTAGACCAGGGCCACCCCGATGGCGAGACCCCCGACCAGGCCGCCGAGGTGTCCCTGCCAGGAGATGTTCGGGATCAGGAACGTGAAGACCACATTGAGACCGATCCACGTGAGCACGCCACGGACGTCGCCCCCGACCTTGACCGTCACCACGAGCAGGGCCCCGAGCAGGCCGAAGATGGCACCGGACGCCCCGACGGTGAGCGTGGCGAGCGGCGCAAGCCACATGATCGTGGCGCTCGCGGTGAGCCCGGAGAGCAGGTACAGGGTGAGGAAGCGCGCTCGGCCGAGCGCCAGCTCCAGCTGTGGCCCCAGCAGCCACACCACGAGCATATTGAACCCCAGGTGCCAGAGCTCGACGTGCGTGAACATGGTGGTGAACAGCTGCCACAGGGCTCCCTGGGCGACGCCGTCGGACAGTCGGTAGCTGATGCCGCCGACGACGGCGAGCCCTGACGGCCGAAGTCCCAGCAGTCCCACCAGCGGGCTGCTCCGCCAGCCGGTGACCATGATCAGCAGCCAGACCGCGACGTTGGTCCCGACCAGCACCTTCGAGGTCAGCGCGGCGTCTCCCGACCGCCTGCCGCCGTACGCCGTCCGGCCCGAGCGCGTCGAGCGAGTGCCCTCGCGGACGCAACCGGGGCACTGGAAGCCCACGGCGGCGGGCTGCATGCAGTCCGGGCAGATCGGACGGTCGCAGCGCTGGCAGCGGATGTGCGCCTCGCGATAGGGGTGCCGGTAGCAGACCGGGGCCTCCGGAGAGGCCCCGGTCACCGGCGGTTCGGGCGTGGCCAGGTCACTCAGCGCCGCTCGATCTGGACCGTCTCGATGACGATGGGCTTGCTCGGGCGGTCCCCGGGCCCGGTGGGAGCGGTGCCGATCTGGTCGACGACCTTGCGGCTGCTCTCGGACTCGACCTCGCCGAAGATGGTGTGCTTGTTGTTCAGCCAGGGCGTGGCCGCGGTGGTGATGAAGAACTGCGAGCCGTTGGTGCCCGGGCCGGCGTTGGCCATCGCGAGCAGGTACTTGCGGTCGAACTGGAGCTCGGGGTGGAACTCGTCCTTGAAGGTGTAGCCCGGACCGCCGGTGCCCGTGCCGAGCGGGCAGCCGCCCTGGATCATGAAGTTCTCGATGATCCGGTGGAAGCCGAGACCGTCGTAGAACCTCTCGGGGGACTTCTTGCCGCTGCCGGGGACCGAGTAGTCCCTGGTGCCCTCGGCGAGGCCGACGAAGTTCTCCACCGTCTTCGGCGCGTGGTCGGCGAAGAGGTGGACCTCGATGTCGCCGTGGTTGGTCTTCAGGGTCGCGTAGGTCTCGGACACCACGCCTGCCTTCCATAGGTTGCGGTTGCGGTCACGTGCGATGCTGCTGAGCGCGTCGGGGGGCTCCCTCACGCGTCGACGATCCTCCCACGCGGGACAACCCGGGCACCCCAGCGGCGCGACGGGTGGCCGGTGTTCCATCTCCCAGACCGGACGGGCATGATCGAGGTCCATCAGGGGCATGACACGTGCCATGCCCTGGACCGGCCGGCGCATCGACGCAGGCCGGTACCGGACCTGACACGAGAGGACCCTCCGTCATGGGTAAGAAGAAGTCGCTGCGGGACCGTGCTGGCGACCTGTCCGGCTCGCTGTCGCCGCACGTCGAGAGCGCCCGGGGCAAGGCCGGGCCGGTGATCGCCGACGCGCGCGAGAAGGCCGCTCCCTATGTCGCCGACGCCCGGGACCGTGCGGCGCACGGCCTGGCCGACGCCCGCGTCAAGGCCGCCCCGGCGCTCGCCGACGCCCGGGACCGTGCGGCGCACGGCCTGGCCGACGCCCGCGTCAAGGCCGCCCCGGTGCTCGCCGACGTGCGCGACCGCACCGCTCCCGTGCTCGCCGACGTGCGCGACCGCACCGCTCCCGTGCTCGCCGACGTCCGGGACCGCACCGCTCCCGTGCTCGCCGATGCGCGGGATCGGTTCACCGGCGACGTGGTGCCGGCGGTGGCGGCGGCGCTGGCCGCGGTGGACGAGTCCACGGAGGACGTCCGGCACGAGGCAGGACGGCGCGGCAAGGCGGTCGTGGCCGCCCTCAAGGGCGAGGTGGAGCCGCCCCGGCGCACGCACCGGCTCCGGAACCTGCTGCTGCTGCTGGGTCTGGGCGGCGCGATCTTCGCCGCATCCCGCAAGCTGGGGTCCCAGCAGTCGTCGACCTGGCAGTCGGCCCCGACGCCTGCCCCGACGCCTGACCCGACGACGGCCACGTCCCCATCGACCGAGGCGGCGGCTGCTGGCGGCGCGCACCTGGCCCAGGAGGAGCCGATGGCCGACGACGTCGCCGCGTCGGATCCCGCGGAGGCCGCCTCCGACGCGACCGACAGGCCGCACCCGGCGACGACGCCCGACGATCCCGCCGAGCAGATCGACGTCGACCGGCAGTAGCGGTCCTCAGCTCCGGACGTCGACGGGTCCGGGAGTGGCGTCGAGCCGCTCCCGGACCCGTCGCGTCGCGCGGCGCTCCGCCCAGAACGACAGCACCGGGACGGTCCCGCACAGCAGCGTGGTCACCGTGAACGGCAGGTCCCAGCGGGCCCGGCGCGAGAGCAGGAACGCCGTGACCAGGAAGATCATGTACAGCCAGCCGTGCGCCACGCCGAGGTAGCTGGTGATCCACTCGCCGCTCTGCTGGAGCGAGGTGCCCTCGGTGAGCAGGTACTTCAGCGGCACCCCCACCAGGACGAGCACGATGAGGAGCACGCCGACGATGTTGGCCATCACGCGGTAGCGGAGCAGGTCACCCTTCACTCGCCCGACGCTACTCCGGTGACGCGGCTCACCTCGTCACGGCACCATCGCCACCACAAGAACACCGCGAAGCCGCCGAAGACCCACCACTCGAGCGCGTAGAGCAGGTTGCGCACCGAGGTGAACGCCGGCGGCTCCGGCAGGGACGCCGGGGTCACCGCGGACAGGCCGGCCTCGAGCAGCCCGCGGCTCGACCCCCCGCTGGTCGAGCCGGTCGGGACTCCGGCCTGCGGCACCGGCGCCACCGTCCGTGCGATCACGTACCCGCCGTACAGGTCTTGGTCGACCCGCTGGACCGCGTCGGCGAGCCTCAGCTGCGGCAGCACGTCGTCGGAGGGGTCCGGGTCGCCGGCGGCCGACCCCTCGCCCGGCTGCAGCCACCCGGTCACCCGGACCGGCCCCACCGGGGGGCGCGGCGCCCGGGGCGGCGTGGCGGCCCACCCTCGCACCACCAGCACCGCGGGCGAGCCGGCGCACGAGGTCGCCCCACCCGCGCACACCTCGACCGGGGTGACCGCCCACACCCCCCGGCGCCCGTGCAGAGCCCGGTCGGCGACGTAGAACGTGGCGTCCGGGAGCCACCGTCCGCCCAGCGCGACGGGCTGGCCGACGCCGTCGGCGGGGAACGGCTGGTCGGCTGCGAGCACCTGGTCCAACGGACGGGCCGGCGCATCGACCCGCCCGGCGGCCAGGTCCTGGCGGCCCGACTGCCAGGCGCCGTACTGCCAGCTGCCGAGCAGGACCGCCGCCGTCGTCGCTGCGACCGCGAGCACGTGCAGCACGAGCATGCGAGGACTCAGCAGCGCTCGGACCACGCCCCGCAGCCTACGTGCGCCGTGCACACCACCGGTTCCCCGCGAACCGCTCAGGTCCGGGCCTCGGGGGCCGCTAGGACCCCCAGACCATGACGACGAGGAGGCGGCTGATGGCGGCACGTGGTGCGCCCGGCCTGGTGCGGGAGCTGCAGCGCAGCCACCAGTTCGTCGTCGGCGTCCTGCTGTGGGTGCTGGTGCTCAGCCTGCTCACGTCGGGCTACCTGCTGCGGGTCAGCCAGCCCCGGATCACCGACCTGGTCGATATCGCGCGCAGCGCGCGGGTCGTGCACGAGGGGATGCTCGACCAGGAGGCGGGGCTGCGGGCGTGGCTGGCCACCGGCGACGACACGTTCCTCGACCGCTACCGCGACGGCCGCCGCCACGACGCCGCGATCACCGACCGGCTGATCGCCGATGTCGGGCGGCAGGGCAACGACCTGTCGGTGCCCGTGACCCGGCTGCTGATCAAGGCCGAGCGCTGGCAGGGATGGGCGAGCCGCGCGATCGCGACCCGGCTCACCGCGGGTGAGCGGGTCGACGGCACGCTGCGCGACCTGCTGGCGGAGGACGGTCGGCTCTTCGGGGACTACCGAGCCTCCTTCGAGCGCGGCATCGACCTGATCCTGCACCAGCGCGACCAGGCCATCGACGACCAGACCCGGACGCTGGTCACCGTGCTGCTCCTGTACCTGACGGGCATCGCGCTCACCGGCGCGGCGACCCTGGTGCGTCGCCGCCGGCTGCGCAACGCGGTGCTCGTGCCCATCCAGGACCTGCACGCGACCGTCGGACGGCTGCGATCGGGCGACCTGGGTGCACGCGCGCCGAAGTTCGACCTCGTCGAGCTGGACGAGATCGGCACCGAGCTCAGCCGGCTCGCGGACGACCTCATCCGCGCCGGGGACGAGGCTGCGTTCCGCGAGGAGGCCCTCGCGCTGACCGCCCACCGCTTCGCCATGCTCGTCCAGATCGGCCGCGAGATCGCCGGCAGCCTCGACGTCCGGTACGTCTCCGCCACGGTCACGACGGCGGCCGCCGATCTGGTCGGCACCCGGGCCACGTTGTGGGTGTCGGGTCCGGGCGGCGCGCTGCAGGCCGCCCACCGCACCGAGGACGACGAGACGGACCCGACGACCGCGACCGTCGTGTCGCCCCCGACCACCGTGGTGGAGGCGGCCGAGGAGGCCTCCTTCGTCGCCACCGACCATGAGCGGGCCTACCCGCTGGTCCTGGCCGGGCGCGTGACCGGAGTGCTCGAGATCGCCACCGGCAGCGTCGACGTGGAGACCGAGCAGGTGCTGATCGCCCTGCTGTCGACTGCCGCTGCCGCTCTGGACTCCGCCCACCTGCACAGCGCCGCCCGCGAGCAGGCCGACCAGGACGCGCTGACCGGGCTGGCCAACCGGCGCCGCTTCGAGTCCGACGTCGCCGTGGAGTGGGAGCGCTGCCGCCGCTACGGCCGCCCGTTGAGCATGGTCATGCTCGACCTCGACCACTTCAAGGCGCTCAACGACGAGCACGGGCACCTCGTGGGCGACCACGCGCTGCGCGCCGCCGCGGCGGGGATCGCCGGGTCGCTGCGCGCGACCGACACCGCCTTCCGCTACGGCGGCGAGGAGTTCGTCGTGCTGCTGCGCGAGACCACCATCGAGGACGCCGGGACGATCGCGGACCGGTTGCGCCGGGCCGTGGCGCAGGTCGAGGTCCCGGGTTCGCCCGAGGTCGCGCTGACCACGTCCGCCGGCGTCGCCGCGCGACGGTCCGGCATGACCCAGTCCTCGGAGCTGGTACGCCTGGCCGACGAGGCGCTCTACGACGCCAAGCGACAGGGCAGGAACCGGGTCTGCCGCGCCGGGGAGCAGAGGTTGCTCGCCCTGCCGATGGAGCGCTCGATCCCGGCCTGACGCGACCGGCCGACTCCCCCGCATCACGCTGACCCGGCGCGTCTGGCGCCCACAGACCCGCTGACCCGGCGCGTCCGGCGCCCGCGAACCCGCCCACCCGGCGCGTCCGGCGCTCACCAACCCGCCCACCCGGCGCGTCCGGCGCTCACCAACCCGCCCACCCGGCGCGTCCGGCGCCCACCGACCCGCTGACCCGGCGCGTCCGGCGACACCAACCGAGCCATTCCGCGCCATTCGCGCCAGGTCACCACCCACCACGCCACCACACGCGCCAGGTCAGCGCCGGGGAGTGATGCATCAAGGGGTCGGGGCTGTGGTCGTCGGGGTCGCTGTGGAGGTGTCGGTGGCTGGGTCCGTCGCAGCCCCGGTGACTGCGGGGCTCCCGGTGGGACTACCAGTGGGGCTGGCGGTGGCGGTTGCGGTAGGGCTGTCGGTGCTTTCCGCGGCCGGCGCGGCGTCGCCGGCCGGGCTCGCCGTACCGGTTCCGGCGGCGGACGCCGGGTCGGCGGTGCTGCTGGACGTGGGGCGCCCGACCGGCGTCACCTCGGTGCGCAGCACCTGGGCGAACTCGCCGGCGATGCGGTCCGCCTCGGCCTTCACCGCCTCGATCCCCAGGTCGGACGTCCGCAGTCCGTTGAGCTGCTGGCGAAGGTGCGCGATGGTCCGTCGTCCGGCGCCGGTGAGCCGGACCCGGGAGTCGGCACTGATCACGGTCTGGTAGGCCGCGGCAAGGGTCTGGCAGCTCGTGCAGTCGGTGTTCAGCGCGAGCGCGAGGTTCACCGGGACGACGGTGTCGGTGGTGTCCCCGTAGACGACCACGCCCTCGAGGGCCAGCGCCACCGTGGTGCAGTCGGTGCAGGAGGCGGCCGCGACGGCGGCGTTGGTCGGGTCCACCGTGGTGTTGTTGGTGATGACCACCTTGAGCCTCACGGCGTAGACGGTCTTGCCGTCCTGTCCGTTGACCGCCACCGCTGCGTTGTTGTCCCCGTTGCCGCCTGCGGCAGTCCCGGGCGCAGCGGCCGTACCGGAGGCGTCGGCCGCCGGCGGCGCCGCCGTTCCCGTCGAGTCGGGGGCCGACGCGGTCGTGTCCGCCGCAGGCGCGGTGGCAGTCCCGACCGCGGCCCGGGCCACTACCCCGGCCGAGACGACGAGGGCTGCGGCGAGCAGCACCGTGAGCGCTCCTCGGCGGGTGTGGGGCCGCACCCGGCTCCAACTCATGCGCATGGTGACTCCTACGGGGTGGAGGTGCCTGACGGCACGGACGGCGTGGTGGATCCGGCGGACCCCGACGTCGTCGGGGACGCCGAAGCGGTGGGGGTGGCGGTGCCCGTGGCGGTGCCCGTCGGGGTGCCCGTGGCGGTGCCCGTCGGGGTGCCCGTCGGGGCACTGGTCCCGGTGGGTGACGGGGTGCTCGCCGCAGTGCCGGTCGCAGTGCTGGTCGGCGACGGTTGCTCGGTCGCCGACGGCGACGGACCCGACGTCCCGGCGGTCGCGGTCGGCGTCTCCGCACGGTCGGCCGCGGAGCCGCCGCGGGTCTGCCGAGTGCCGCGGCCGGTCCCGTCACCAGCGATCACACTGCCCGGGACGCCACTGCGCCCCTCGGCCACGGGCGGCAGCGGACGTGACGCCTCCCGGGGGCTGCGCAGCACCGGGGACCCGTTCCGGAACCCCGACAGGTCAACGACGCCTTGCTGGACCGTCCCACGCTCGCCGGCTAGGTACGGCGAGAGTCGCCCGTCGGGCCACCAGGACACCGCGAGCGCCGCCACCAGGGCCAGTGCACCGGTCGCGACGACGGCCCGGCGCCGAGCCGAGGCCCCTGACCACCGCCACGCCCCCACCGCGCTCCGCCGGCCCACCCTGGCCACGGTGATCGTGGTGCCGAAGGTGGGCACGAGCAGGACGATCAGCTGGATCACCCCGACCGCGAGGGCAAGACCGGACTCGGTGCGGATCGTGTGCAGCTGGCGAGCGGCGGAGTCCCAGGCGGTGGACAGGATCCGGGGGGCGTTGAGGACGATGAACGCCAGGTTCGCCAGCAGCAACGGCACCACGGCCAGGACCCACAGCGTCACCACCACACGCACGTGGGTCTTGAGCTCCCGCACCGAGGCGTCGGGCGTCCGCCACGGCAGCAGCGCCCGCAGGATGGGCCCGATCCGCCGGAACAGGTCGGGCACGCCGACCAGGTCGCTGAGGACGTAGTAGCCGTCCAGGCGCAGCAACGGCAGCAGCTGCTGCACAATCTGCATCTGCAGCAGGAAGCAGACGAGCAGCAGCGGCTCGTACCCGGTGGTCGCGAACGCCGCAGCCGCGAGCAGCACCACCATCGCGTTGAAGTACACGCCACCCAGGTCCGTCCGCAGCCGCCCGGTCCGGTCGAGCCGGTAGGCGTCGGTGACGTCGGTGTAGAACGCCGGCCAGGCGACGTAGATCCCGGCACCCATTCGTCCCGGCTCGGCACCCCCGTACCGACAGGCGGCCGCATGACCAACCTCGTGCAGCGCCGCCGAGACGATCACGGCGGCGAGCACGAACAGGAAGATCACCGGTTGGTTCACGGTCTGCCGAAGACTCTGCGCGAGCCCGTGCACCCAGAACAGCCAGACGTCGAAGGCAGCGAGCGCGGCGAGCACGCTCACCACCAGCACCGGTACGAACAACGGACGGAACAGGCCGGTGACGAGGCGGGTGCCACGGGGGGTGAGCAGCGTGCTGCGGAACTTCAGTCCCAGCAGCGGGTCCGGCGGCGGGATGTCCGGGCTGCGACCCTCCGCGTCGGCGAGCACCCCGAGCGGCCGGAGCTTCTCGTCGACCAGCTGGCGGACGTTGTCCGGTGACACGGTCTGGTCGTAGTCGGCCGAGACTGCCTCCGCGATCTGCGTGAGCTCGGACTCCCCGTCGCAGCGGACCGCGACGAGGTACAGCAGGTCGGTGAGCTGGATCAGGGTGCCGTTGCGGCGGCGGGCCAGGTGGTGGGGGGTCCGGTAACCGGAGCCCTCGTACTCCCCGACCAGCTCCACGCCGTCGGCCAGCACCGGCCGCTCGTCGGTGAGGTCGGCCGAGCCTGCGGCGGCCGTCCCCTCGCGCGGTTCGGCCGAGACAGGCTCGGCCGTCTCGGGCTGCCCCGTCTCGGGGTGGGACCCGGGGTCGGGCGCCGTCGTCGCCCCGCCGCGACCATGGCCGCGCCACGGGGAGCGGGTCGTGCCGGTGGGCGGCGTGGCGCCGTGTGCAGCAGGGCGTGGTGCCCGGTCCGGGGCCAGGGTCACCGCGTGGCCTTTCTGGAGAGGTGAAGGGTTCGTCGAGCTGGGGCGGCGGACCCGCGCGTGCCACGCACCCCGATGGGACGGAGCCGGCCGGGGCTGCGTCCCACCGGGGGATGGTGCGAAGGTGTCAGTTGCCCTGCGTGATGTCCGCGGACTGGGTGGCGTTGGCCACGGCCACCGAGTCGTCGGACAGGGCGTTCAGCGCGACGGCCGCGTTGACGGGCGCGGCGACGTTCGTGTTCACCAGCGACATCTGCTCCCGTTCGGGCAGCTCCTCGCCGGTCTCTGCTTCCAGCTGCTCCGGGGTCAGCCCGGGCTCTTCGACAGCCATGGGCTCCTCCTGCAGACGGTGTCCGTTGGACACCGGAACGGTTGGGTCAGTTGCTCTGGTCGATCGTGACGTCCTGGGTGGCGTTGGCGTAGGCCACCGAGTTGTCGGACAGCACGTTCGCGGCCACGGCCGCGTTCACCGGGGCGGCGAGGTTGGCGTTCACCAGTGACATCTGCTCGCGCTCGGGCAGCTCCTCGCCCGTCTGGGCGTCCAGCTCCTCGGGGGTCAGACCCTCGGATACGGCGTCGGTCATGAGATCTCCTTCAGTGGTGAGGTGGTGGTGCCGCGGTCAGTTCGACTGGTCGATCGGGGTGGTCTGCGCGGCGTCGGCGTACGCGACGGCACCGTCGGAGAGCACGTTGGCGGCCACGGCCGCGTTGACGGGAACGGCGATGTTGGCGTTCACCAGCGACATCTGCTCCCGGTCCGGCAGCTCCTCGCCCGTCTGGGCTTCGAGCTCCTCGGGCGACAGGCCCTTCACGTCTTCCTCACTCATGCGTCCTCCTCATCCTCGGCGGAAGCCCCGCCGTTGTCGGTGTGTGCGCCGGCAGACCCGGCACCGGACTGGGTCACCCGCACCTGCTGGTACGACGTGGCCTGCCCGGTGCTGACCACCACGCTGGTGTCCGTGGCGACGTTGACGGCGATGCCCGGTCCCCGCAACCGGCGACGTCGGCGAGAGCGGGAGACGAACTGCTCGTGCATGCTCCCGTTGTCTCCCGGGGGCCGGAACAAACGAGAATGCCGAGTAGAATAAGCGGTTGCGTGAACGCAGGCACCCGCATGCGGGACGCGGAGAACCGTCACGACGCCGGACAGCGAGGACGCGTTGACCTGTTGGAGATTCGGGAGGCCCCGCAGCCACGTCGGCAGGCGGGCGTCAGTGCGCGGTTCCAACTGCGCCGTCGGATGCTGATGTACGGGTGGTCCATGGAAGCTTCGAGGAGGTCCCCGTGACAGGGTCACTCACGTGCGGTGGAGCCCCCAAGGGAGGAGAGTCCCGTGTGGTGGTGGGGTTTGAGGTTCAACGGCGGGGCTGCGTGAAGTAGGCGGCCATCGGCGGGATCTTCGGTGTGAAACGACCAAGTCACGCACTGAAGGAGAACCACCGATGGCCTTGTCCCAGTCTGCCCTGTCTGAGTTGCTCGAGGCGTTCCGCACCGGCGACGGTGTCGACATGATCCGTGAGTCGGTCCGCACGGTCCTGCAGGAAGCTCGTCGAGTTCGAGGCCGCGGGCGTGATCGGCGCCGAGCGATACGAGCGCACCGAGGACCGTCTCACCGAACGCAACGGCACCCGCCCGAAGCTGCTGGCGACCAAGGCCGGAGATGTCGAGCTGCGGATCCCGAAGTTGCGGAAGGGCTCGTTCTTCCCGAGCATCCTCGAGCCGCGCCGCCGCATCGACCAGGCGCTGTATGCGGTGGTGATGGAGGCCTACGTCCACGGCATCTCGACCCGCAGCGTCGGACGAGGTGTTCTGGCGTGCCTTCATGCTCAGCCTCAAACAGCGCGGCCTGGCCGGGGTGCGGCTGGTCATCTCCGATCAGCACTCCGGCCTCGTGGCGGCGTTGAAGCGGTCCTTCCAGGGCTCGGCCCACCAACGGTGCCGGGTCCACTTCGCCCGCAACCTGCTCGCGCAGGTGCCCAAGACCCACGCCGACATGGTCGCCGCGGTGTTCCGCACGATCTTCGCCCAACCCGACCCCGAGGCCGTCGCCAAGGCGTGGGACGAGGTCCGCGACCAGCTCGCCACGTCGTTCACCAAGGTCGGCCCGCTGATGGACGAGACTAGGGCGGAGGTGCTCGCGTTCACCGCGTTCCCCCAAGCCCACTGGCGCAAGATCTGGTCCACCAACCCCCTCGAGCGGGTCAATAAGGAGATCAAGCGCCGCTCCCGCGTCGTGGGCATCTTCCCGAATGCCGCCGCAGTCATCCGGCTCGTCGGTGCAGTCCTCATCGACATGCACGACGAGTGGATCGCGGGCGACCGCCGCTACCTCTCAGAGGAGTCCATGGCCATGCTCACCGACGCCATAGATACTGGTGCTCACGCCGCCATCGGAAGCGGCGAATAGGGCACCGAGGACCACCTCAAAGCCCACCACCCCACGGAAGGGACTGTGGATCTAACGGTGTTTCCGGCCCGACGTGCCGACTGAGTCGGCGGGGAAGGTGTCGTGATGACTACGACACTGAACGACATGCCCTCGCAGAAGAAGCCCGACCCCTCAGCTGAGGAGATCGCGGCGAAGGAGCTGGTCAGGATGGCCCAGGAGCAGGGGCTGTCCCTGACCGGGCCGGACGGGCTGCTCAAGCAGTTCACCAAGAACGTGCTGGAGACCGCGCTGAACGAGGAGATGACCGAGCACCTCGGACATGAGAAGAACCGCGCCCCCGAAGGCCAGGACTCCAGCAACATCCGGAACGGGACCCGCCCGAAGACGGTGCTCACGCACACCACCGGCAAGGTCGAGCTCGAGGTCCCCCGCGACCGGGACGGCAGCTTCGAGCCGATCATCGTCAAGAAGCGACAACGCCGGCTCGGTGAGGTCGACGAGATCGTGCTCTCCCTGTATGCCCGCGGGCTGACGACCGGGGAGATCTCGGCGCAATTCGAGCAGATCTACGACGCCTTGGTCTCGAAGGAGACGGTCTCGCGGATCACCGACAAGGTCCTCGAAGAGATGCAGACCTGGGCCACCCGCCCGCTCGATGAGGTCTACGCGGCGATCTTCATCGACGCCATCATGGTGAAGGTTCGCGACGGGCAGGTCGCCAACCGGCCCACCTATGCAGCGATCGGGGTCTCCCTGCGCGGGGAGACTGACGTCCTGGGATTGTGGGTCGGCACTGGCGGCGAGGGCGCGAAGTTCTGGATGAGCGTGCTCACCGATCTCCGCAACCGCGGCGTCAAGGACACCTTCTTCGTGGTCTGCGACGGGCTGAAGGGGCTCCCAGAGGTGGTCGGGAACGTGTGGCCGTTGGCCACGGTTCAGACGTGCATCATCCATCTGATCCGCAACACGTTTCGGCTGGCGTCCAAGCGGGACTGGGACGCGATCAAGCACGACGTGAAACCGATCTACACCGCCGTCAACGCGGACGCCGCCCGAGCCGCGCTGGACGAGCTCACCGACAAGTGGGGCACCAAGTACGGGGCCATCATCCGGCTGTGGGAGAACGCGTGGGAGGAGTTCACCCGTTCCTGGCCTATGACGTGGAGATCCGCACCGTGCTCTGCTCCACGAACGCGATCGAGTCGCTGAACGCCCGCTACCGGCGAGCGGTCAAGGCCCGGGGCCACTTCCCGACCGAGCAGGC